>NZ_KE386603.1:0-58077 GCF_000427905.1 Thermocrispum agreste DSM 44070
CGGAGACGTCTTACAGCCCGGAGGGGTTGCGGAAGGTCGCGAAGGAGATCCGGGCGTTGGTTCAGGGTGATGCGATGCGCCCGTTCAACAATTTGAAGCGGGTGTTTCCGGAGTGTGGTGATTTTCCGCTGGCGAATTGGCTGGATCGGCGGGTGCTTGACCGGGCGGACGGGTGTGCGTTGCATGCGGAGCGGTTCAAGGCGGCGCTGACGGCGATGGCGGACAGGCTGAGTCTGATTGCCGACGAGTTCGAGCGGGTCGACGGTGAGAATGCCGCGGAGGTCGCCAAGCTGCTGGGCGAGATCAAGGCGACGGCCGAGGACAAGTATCCGACCAGCCTGGTCAGAAACCCTGACGACGAGAAGGACGACGACAAGAAGGACGACGAAGACGACGAGAAGGACGACGACTAGAAGGACGACGAGGACGACGAGAAGGACGACGACGAGAAGAAGGACGACGAGGACGACGAGAAAGACGATGACGACAAGAAGGACGACAGCGACGACGACGAGGATGACGACGAAGACGAGGAGAGTGATGGTCAGGGACTGATCGAGTGTTGTTGTGGTGGCCCCCGGGACGCCATGTGCAGGTGGAGGCGAGAAAGGCGCGACTGCCTTGAATTCGACAACACATGACACGGCCGGCGCATGGATCGTACCCGTATTCTGGCGGCCCGAAGTCATGTCGTCAAATCGGTGAACCGGCCGTTTCCTGCGATGGTCGCGATCGTAAGATGATCGCACTGCCGATGTGCGAAGTAGTGATTCGATATGTCCGCTTTGTCATGCGCTGAGGATCGCTCCTTCTTGTCTTTCTCAACCCCTGTCGGTGGATCTTGCCGGCAAGACCCACCGAACGTCCGGAAGAACGCACCGGAATGAACCAAACGTGATGAGTGCACGTGTTTGCCTGTGAACCCTGGCCCTTGGTGACCTGGGTGGGAAGGCAGCGCAAGGTGACCGACTGACCGAGGTAGAACGATGGCGCGAGACCCAGGATCGTTGAACGAAGTGCCTCCTCAGCTGACGGCTGGGGAGAACGACACGTTCGAGGAACTGACCAGGCTCGTCGCCCGGATCGTGCTGCAGGACGACGGCAGCATCCCGGACTTGTCCAGTCACAAGCTCGCCGAGCAGTGGTACCGCTTGGAGAGCGAGATGAACAAGGCCGTCTCCGCGCTCAACGACATGAACGATGGTTTCGAAAAGGCCATCAAATCCTTGCGCGACCAGTTCTCCGGGGTGTCCGCGGATGCCTTTCATGAATGGGCCAAGGATGTCCTGCGGTCAAGCCAGCAGGTGCACACCACGCTCAAGGAGAACCAGTACCCGCTGACCATCGGCAACGTCGGTCACGCCATGCAGTGGTTCGCCAACGAATGGTGGAAAGCCCTGGACGAGTGGGACAAAGAGGACAAGAATGCGCGCAGCAGGATCGCCGTCAAGTACATGGCGCAAATCGAGCTCGCCCAGACGCAGGACGACATCGACAGCGCCGTCAAGAGCTTTCTCGAAGAGATCGAAGTCGTCGACAAGGAGCTGGAGTGGAAGTACATCCAGCGGTTGCAGGGACTGGTCAACGAGCTGGGCAGGCAGTACACCGAGCGCGGCCAGGACATGGTGCCGTTCGACATCTTGAGGTCGGACAAGATCGGCAGCGGCAGCGGCGGCAACAACAAGGGCACCGGCGGCAACAACAAGGGCACCGGCGGCAACAACAAGGGCAGCGACGACAACAACAAGGACAGCAGCGGCGGCTACCAGCCCAGGGGCGGAGGATCCAACGAAGGCTCCGGCGGCGGTGGCGGNAACAACAAGGGCACCGGCGGCAACAACAAGGGCACCGGCGGCAACAACGAAGAAAGCGGTGGCAACATCGAGGTGCCCGACCTGAGCGGCCTGGCCGGAGGCGGGGGGCCCGACCTGGGCGGTAGCTCGGGCGGTGGCGGCGGAGGCGGCAGGAGTCCCTCGGGCGGCGCCGACTCCGGCGGAGGTGCCGGCGGGGTCAACGGGGCGCTGGACGAAGCGAAGAAGGCCGCCCAGGACGCCATCGACAGCATCAGGAACAACACCGGGGACCCGGAGGCACAGCAAGCGCTCGACGAAGCCAGGCAGAAGGTCGGCGACGCGATCGACCAGCTCAAGAACACGGGCGGCGGCCCCGACCTGTCCGGGCTTGGCGGTGCGGGCTCCGGCGGCGCTCCCGGCGGGCTCGGTGGCCTCGGCGGGCTCGGCGGTGACAGCGGCTCGCGATCCCCGTCGGGGCGGAGCGGCCCGGGCAGCGCCTTCGACCCGGAGGAAGAGAAGCGGCGCGCCCTGGAAGACGCGAAGAAGGCCACGCAGGATGTCCTCGACGACCTGGCGAACAACACCGAGGATCCGGAGGCGAAGCGCGCACTCGAGGAAGCCAAGCAGGCGGCCCAGGACGCGATCGACGGGCTCACCGGCGGAACCGATCCCGGCAACCTGCACAGCCGTGGCAGCGGAGATGCGGAGCAGAAGGAGGCGCTCGACCGGGCACGGCGGGCGACCCAGGACGCGCTGGACAAGATCTCCGAGGCCACCGACAACCCGGCGATCAAGGAGGCGCTGGAGAACGCCAAGAAGGCCGCCCAGGACGCCCTCAACCAGTTCGACCCCGACCTCACCGGGATGCGGGACGCGGCGAAGCAAGAGGCGCTCGACGTGCTCGACGAGCTCGCCGAGAAGGCCGACGACCCGAAGGTCCGGGAGGCGCTGGAAGACGCCAAGGAGCAGGTCAAGAAGGCCATCGAGAACGCCGAGCTGGGCAACACGCCGCAGGAGACGCTGGAGAACGTGCGCGAGGCGGCGCAGCAGGCGCTGGCGGACGCGATCAAGGACAGCGACGACCCGAAGATCGACAAGGCGCTGGAGGACGCCAAGGATCGGCTCGAGGAGGCGCTGGAGGACGTCGAGCTGAAGAACGACGACGTGGTGCAGACCTCCTCCGACGGGCCTGCGGAGGATCCCGAGGCGAAGGAAGCGCTGCGGAACGCCAAGGACCAGGTCAGCAAAGCGCTCGAGGACCTCATCGAGCAGACCGACGACCCGGAGGCGAAGCAGGCCCTGCAAGAGGCCAAGAAGGCAGTCGTCGACGCCATCGACAACGTCGAGGTGCCGCGCACCGGGGCCGGGTCCGACCTGGCGAGATTCCTCGAGGGCGACTCGCCCGGTGGTGCCGGCGGTGGGGACCCGGTCGGTGGCGACGGTCGTCGCCGTGCCCAGTTCGACACCGACGTCGCTCAGCAGCGCGGCTACATCCCGCCGCAGACGGTGAGCAGCGTGCCTTCGGCCATGACCCCGGCCTCGCCGACGCTGCCCTCCATGATGGGCGCCATGGCAGGCAACATGCCGGTCGGAGGCATGCCCATGGGCGGCATGCCGATGGGCATGGGCGGCATGGGCATGGGCCAGCAGAACGGCGAGCGTGAGCCGCAGATCTGGCTCAAGGCGGACAAGGAGGCCTGGGCCGACGGCGACGACGACGCCTCTTCGGTCGTGGGAAGGACGGTGGAGACGTAACAGATGGCGGTCAACACTTCCCCGGACAACCCGCAGCCGAGCACCGGCGATCCCTGGGTGCAGTCCCTGTCGTTCGAGCAGGTCGGTCAGCTGATCCAGCAGGCCCAGCCGGACACGTTCTACCAGCAGGCCGAGGCGTTCGAGCGGGCACGGGGCGGGCTGCAGGATGCATTGGACGACGTCCGAGCCCAGATGAATGTGCTGCGTTCGGAATGGAAAGGCCTGTCCGCGGACGACTTCACGGACATCGTCTCCGGGGTCACCGGCAAGGTCGACTACGTACTCGCGATGTCGTCCAACTACGGAACGGCGCTGCGTGCGGCGGGCGACCTGCTCGCGGAGTACCGGCGGATCTACGACCACCTCGCCAGACAGCGGACGGAGATGCTGAGCCAGGCCAACGAGAAGGTGGCCAAGCAGATCGAGGAGTTCGCCAACCAGGCCGCGCGGCAGATCATGGACGGCCTGCGCACCACCTATTGGCAAATCGGGAATGCGCTGCCGGGGTTCGACTACAAGCTGCCCCCTGGTTTCGACCCCACCATCGTCGACCCCGGGGCGAACGGCGCGAACAACCTGTCGACGAACGGACTGAGTGGACGCCTGAGCAGTCAGCCCGACGGCAGCGGGGATGTGCATGGGGTGGTCGGCGGCGGAAACGGGAGCGGCACCGGGGTCGACAACAGGAGCTTCGTCCCGCACGTGCCCAATCTGTACGAGCTGTCCGGGGGCGACCGATCCCGCACCGGCTTCGGTGGCAATGGAGCAGGCCGTGGGGACAACGGCTCGGGCCTCGACGCGCTCGGCCGGGGCAACGGCAGCGGTGACCGATCCGGCCCGGACGCCAACGGCACCGGAAGCGGCACCGGTGCGGCCGGCCGTTCCGGCAACGGCAGCGGCGACGTGCTCGGACGCAGCGCAGCCGACGACACCGGGGTGAACGTTCCGGCGGGTTTTTTCGCCCCCATGCCCCGGTTCCCGGACGGCCTCGGCGGCCGTGGTCCCGTCACGGCCGCGCAGAACTTCGTGGGTGGCATCGACGGCCTCGACGGGGACCGGAACGGGATCGGATCGAAGAGCTCGTTCGACGTCACCACCGGGATCGACCTACCGGGCGTGCTCGGCAAGAGCGACCCGTCGGACGTCCACGGTGTGATCGGCCCGTTCTGCGGGCCGTTGGGAGCAGGGAACGGTCACGGCACGAACGACCGTCGGCAGACCGACCCCGGCAAGTCGGACTGGCTCGATCTCGACGGCCTGTACGCGATCACCGACGCGCTCGGACGCAACCAGGGCTGCGGCCCGTCGGACCGGCTGCCCGACGACCTGCGCACGTCGACCAAGCATGCACCAGGGACCGGTGGAGCTCGGCCGAACGGCGGCGACGTGCACAGCTCCGAACGACGCGACACCGAGACTCCGGAGACGTTCGAGTTCGGTCAGGACGATCTCGAGCAGATCGATCTGCTCAGCGGGAGTGCAGGGAACTCGTCCGATCAGACCCGCACGACGAAACGGGTGCCGACGGAAATTCTCGACCCCCAGGTGCGGGACAAGGTACGCGACCAGATCGGCGAACTCCGGAACACCGGCAACGGATTGCCGCAGGGTTCGAGCACACAGGGGCCGTCCGGCCCGCCGCGGACCATCAAGACGACGGTCACGCCGCCGTCGTCGTTCGCGCCGCCACCCCCGCCCGGGCCCACGCCTTTCGACCGGGAGCAGCACAAGACCAGTGCGTTCGCGGTGGCCGGGGACGTCGTCTGGCAGCCGGACGAAGACGAGGAGACACGGCTGCCCGCCTCCTCGCCGAGGCCGCCGGCTGACGGGCCGAAGCCGAATTCGCTGCAGTCGTCGAACACGCCGTCCGGCCCGGGAGACGGCTCCCCGTTCGTGCCCGCGGTGAACCAGGGAGACAAGGGCCGGGTGGTGCACGCTTTCACCCCGCACCAGGACCCGCGCGGCCCGGTCGGGCCCGGGGTGCCTCCCGACCCCTGGGGCCCGGTGCCGCACATCCCGTCGGGCACGGGGGTTCCGCATGTCCCGGCGCGTCCCGACGCCTACGGGCCGTCCGGCGGGCACATGCCGATGGCTCCGATGTGGTTCGGCGGAATGGGCGGCTCGAACCCCGTCGGCCGAGTGAGCGGGTTGAACAACGACCGGCCGGAGGTCTGGTCGGGCAAGGCTGACGACGAGTCCGGCGCGCTCGGCAAGCCGGACAAGAAGGACCAGGAAGCCAAACGCAGGCTCGCGGAAGACGCGCTGGCCGGTCGGATGGCCGAGCGGCTCAGCGAGCTCGGCGAGGCGCTCAAGGACCGGGACAGGAGCGGGAGGAAATCATGACCGACTGGAAGGCTGCCGAGCCGGGCGGGGTGCAGGACCCGAGCAAGGCACTCGACGAAGCCTTGGCGTCGTTCCAGCAGGAGGCCAAGAAGCTGGGCGAGCTGACCAAGCTGTGGCAGGAAGGCGAGACGACGGTCCGGGCCAAGGACCACTCGCTGGAGATGACGTTCGACGGCCGCGGCGAGCTGACCGGCTTGACCTTCAACTCGTCGAAGTACCGGAAGCTGCCGCCGGCTCAGCTCGCCTCGGTGATCCTGGAGACCTACCGCGCGGGACGGGCCAAGGCCATGCAGGAGGCCTCGAAGGTCATGGCCGGCTCGGAGATCCCCGGCGTCGACTTCGACGGCTTGCTGACCGGCAAGGTGAAGCCGGACGAGGTGATCGGCTCGCTCATGGCGCCGATGAAGGAGATGTTCGACAGCTTCGGCCTCGACCTGGATTTCCCGATCACCGACGGCGACGGAAAGGAGCGTCGTCGTGGCTGACAGCGGCGATTTCTACCTGGCCGAGGAAGAGGCGGACCGGGCGGCGAAGAAGATCGTCGACGCCGGCAACGAGCTGACCGACGCGTGGGACAAACTGAAGGAGGTGCTCGACGCCCTGTGGGGCTGCTGGGGCACCGACTCGATGGGACAGACGTTCGAGCAGAACTTCGGGCCGAATGCCGTCACGTTCGCGGAAAGCATATCGGACGCCGGGGAGAACATCGCCGAGGCGGGCAAGAGCCTGCGGAAAAGCATCGAGTCCTTCGGCGACCTGGATCGCCAGTCGGCCGCGTACATCGACAAGCACGATGCACCACCGCCGTGGTGGAACAACGACAGCTCCACGACCGGCGACGGTCCGGTCGTCGTCTGGACGGACAGCGGGGGCGGGTACGACGGGAGCGGCAAGCACAAACTTGAGATTCGCGACCCCTCGGAGGTCTACGGCGACCTGGACGCCGCCGACTTTTTCGACCAGCTGGGGTTGTCCGGCGGTGCTGGCCCCGACGGTGGCAGCGGGGGCAGTGCTGGGTCCGAGGGAGGCCGGGTGCCCGTACCCGACCTCGGCGGCCTGGGCGGTGGCGGTGGCACCGGGACAGGCGGCGGCACTGGGACAGGCGGTGGCACTGGGACGGGCGGCGGCACTGGGACAGGTGGCGGTTTCGGTTCACTGACCGGATCGGGCACTGGCGCGGGCTCCGGTGTCGGCCCGGCCGACGGCACCGGCCGTGGACCCGTCGGAGTTCCCGGCCCCGATCTCGGCTCCGGGACAGGGCCAAATGGCTCGGGTTCCGGCGCCTCCGGTGCGCCGGTCGGGAGTTCGGGCAGCAGTTCCGTCGGCGAGCCCGGCTTGGTGGGTTCACCCCAGCCTGGCTCCGGCTCGGGCGGTGGCTTCGGCTCCGGGGAGCCGGTTCCGGTGACGAGCGACCCAGCCGGTTCGCACGCGTCTCCCGCCCAGCTCGATGCGCTCGACCGCGCCAAGCAGGCCGCAAGCGACGCTATCGACCGGGTGGCGGGCGGTGTCGACGACCCGGGGATTCAGCGGTTGCTGCGGGACGTCAAGGACGACGTCGGCGACGCCATCGACGACCTCGCCGATTGGGGTCCGGCCCGCGACGATGCGGCGAACGCCCTGGTGGACCGGGCAGGCGATGTGGCGGCCGACGAGCTCGACGACCTCGCCGAGAGTGCCTCCGATCCGGAGGTACGCGAGGCGCTTGCCAACGTCAAGGAATCCATCAGGGACGCCATCGATGCCGTCGAGCAGGGAGCCACACCGCAGGAGACGCTGCAGGCGGCGCAGGAGGCGGCGGACAAGGCATTCGACGAGGCGATTGCGCACGCGACAGATCCTGAGATCAAGCAGGCGCTCGAGGAAGCCAAGGCCGCGGTGCACGAAGCCCTGGCCGAGATCGACCCGGAGCAGCTCCAGGACGGTGCTGATCGGCAAGACCTCGGTCCGGACGCGCTCGACGCACTCGCCGATGCCCGTGATGCGGTGAGCGCAGAGCTGGACAAGCTGATCGCCGACAGCACCGATCCGGAAGTGCGCGAGCTCCTCCAGGAGGCCAAGGAGGCGGCCATCGCGGAGTTCGGCGGCGAGACCGGCGAGTCCACCGACGACGCCGACGGCAAGGGCGAGGAGGACGAACGGGGTTCCGGTCGCTCCGGCATGCCGAAGGGCGCGGTCGGGGCGTCAGGTGCAGGCAGGAGCGGTTTCGGGGCCGGGAAGCGATCGCCCGGTGGCCGGGGAACCTCTGCGGCAGATGCCGATGATCCGGCAGGGTCAGCCGGCGATTCCGAGGATGAGGCAGTCCGCGGCGGCTAGCGCGAGCTGACATGAACTGCGCCCTCCGACACAGCCGTGTTGGAGGGCGCAGGCACAAGTGCACAAAACGGACGAGTCAGGAAAGGAGGTGAGACGAGATGCCTCCCGGTGCATCGCGTGCACGGCACGGCGGCGGATTCACCGCGGGCGTGCGGGGATCGGCGGTGCAACTCACCGAGCTGCCGGACGACCTGCAGAAGTTCTTGAAGGTCATGGTTGGCATGGAGTGGCCGGAGGGAAACGAGACGCAGCTCCGGCAGATGGCCGGTGCGTACTACACGTACGCCGAGAAGGCACAGGCGATAGCGGAAAAATTGAAAGCGGCCCGCAACGAATTGTCGGGGTCGATGCGCGGGCGAACCGCGGACGAGGCCAAGAAATACCTGGACGAGGTCGTCAAATCGCTGGAAGACGCCGCGACGGCGGCAAACGATCTCGGCGGCGCCTGTCAAACCGCGGCAGCGGACGTTCAAAAGGGCAGGATCATGCTGGTCGCCATGGCCACCATGGTCATGATCATGTACCTGGCGATGCTCAAGTCGATTTTCACAGCTTTTCTGGCGCCGCTGGTGCTGGCGGCGGGCCGTGGTGCTTTGATGGCGCTGCTGAGGGCCTTGGTGGCCAAGCTGGCGTCGCTGATGGCGATGAAGCTGGCCGACGTGGCGCGGCTGATGTTGCAGAAGATCGGAGTTCTCCTCTGGACGGCGGGCAAGTACGCGGCAGGTGGCGCGGCCATCATGGGTGGCCTGGATCTGACGATTCAGCTCGGCCAGATGGCCCACAACAAGATCGCGAACAGTCGGCGCGGGAACGGCCCGCCGGTGACGGCGGGCAGGCAGGACATCGACTGGGGGTCGATCGGGATGATGGCCGGGGCGGCCGCCATCGGCGGTGCCTTCTACGGCGCTGGCCGGGCCTTCACGAAACCTGTCGTGGACACCGCCAGGGGACTCCGCAACCAAGGTGTCTTCTTCGGAAAGGATCTCACGCGGCTGGGTCAGTTCGGGTATGCCAGCTTCCAGAGCGGTTTGGTCATGGCGTCCAACCCGCTCATTTTTGCGGCGACCGGGCACAAGGGGGACTTCTGGGAAGGCGTGTTCTCCGCTTTCGGGCCCTACACCAAGCCGATGATGCCGGGCTTCGACCAGAAGGTCGCCGACTTCTCATTCAGGTTCTTCGACAAGATCGGTATCGACCTGCGCGTGCCCGATCGCTACGAACTGCTCGGGGCCGGGCCCGACGGGCCCCCGAAGGTCGACCCTGGGGGGCCCTCCCACGGCAGTGACGCGGCATCCGGTGGCGGTGGTGGCGGCGGTGACAAGGTCGTCGGCTTGTCCGGATACGGCCGGGATGCCGGCTCGAGCACAGGTTCGAGCAGGGACTCGTTCAGCGACACCGATTCGATCTCCAGCGTCGAATCTTCGTACAGCGACGTCAGTTCCACTGCGCCGCTGCTCGGCGGCACGCGAGGCGGTGACGGTTTCTCGGTCGATTCCGCGACCGTCCGGGACACGGACTCGATCTACAGTGACGTCAGCGACGTCGGCAAAACCCCGTTGGCCGGAGGTGCCTACAACGGGATCGGGAACGGTGCAGGCGCCGGGAACGGCACAGGAGCCGGTGTCGGTGGACGCAACGGCATCGGGGCGACCAACGGCGTCAGCAACGGCGCAGGTGTCAGCAACGGCTCCGCGGCAGGCGGCGGATTCGGCTCGTCGGGCAACGGAAGTGCCGCCGCGAGCAGCACCGATCTGGGCTCGTTCCTCAGCGGAGACGGCCTGGACGGTTCCACCCTGGTCGACGGCGGATTCGGTCGGGACGTGGGTGGCGGTACCGAGTACCGGGTGGGTGACACACCGGCTCGCGCTCCTCTGCAGATCCCGGACGGCGGGGAAACCTCCCAGCCCAGCGCCGTCGGCGACGCATCGACCAGCCGGTCCTTCGGCTCCTTCGGCACGATGTTCACCCCGGGCGAAGCCCCGGCCACCCAGTCCGCCGGTCCGGCCGTGGCCCAGACCCCGGGTGGTGCGATCGGAACCCAGACTCCGGCCGGGACCACCGCCTCCGGCCCGGCCACGACGCAACCCTCCGGACCTGCGACCACGCATTTCGCCGGCCCGGCCACCACGCCGTCCTCCGGCCCGGCTTCTTCGCACAGCGCTGGGCAGACCGGCGGGCCGGTGTCCACCACCAGCCAAGGAACGACCAGCCAAGCCGGCGGCCAGAGCGCGCAATCCACCGCGCCCGGCCGGTCCGATGCGGCCGGGCCTCAGACGACCTCCAGCGGTCCGCAGCAGCAGTCTTCGGCGGGTGGCTCGCAACAAGGTGCCCCGGCCACCGGTCGAACTGGCACCGCACACGCGACGGCCGGGCAGGCCGGCCCGTCGACACCTTCTCCGCAGAGCGGTTCGTCTTCGACCCCACCGCAAGGCGGTCCGCCGACCGGCCGGCCGGCAACGACGTCGAGCGAGCCTTTGCGGCCTGGACCGGACGATGGTCCGACGCCGCCACCGCTGGACGAGCCGTCACCCGACCTGGGCGACCGCTGGCGGCCGTTGGCACCCGAGCGGGCAGGAGACGGCCCGTCGTTGCTCGACGGCCCGCCGCCGGATCTGGGCGAGCGGTGGCAGCCGTTGGTTCCGGAGCGCGACGGCGCCGGTGCTTCGCTGCTCGACGAACCCTCACCGGACCTGCGTGACCGCTGGCAGTCGCTCGCCCCCGCGCGGTCCGATGCCGAACCACCGCTGGTGATCCCGGCCGACGTCAGCACGCCTTCGGCGAACACGGCCAGCTCGTCGACCTCGACGTCGTCGGCCTCGTCGTCGACCCCGAACTCGCAAACCCCGGGCGCAGCGCGAGGCGACGCCACGTCCTCCCCCGCACAGTCGACTGTGCGCGGGGACGCATCCTCGTCGACCGGTACGCAGTCTTCGAGCACGCCGCGCACTGACGCTTCCGGGACGACGCAATCGGCCGGACGTGGTGAGGGAACGACACCACGCACGGAATCGGCCGGGCATCGTCCGGAGTCGTCCGCCCCGCGCACGGATCCGTCCGGCCCGCGCACGCAGTCCACCGGCCCGCGCACGCACGCGCCGGACTCGACGAACGATGGCGCTTCCCCATCACGTACCGACCGGCCCCTCCCACGAGTGGAGTCGCCAGAAGCGTCGGGGTCGTCGCACGGGAAGCGATCCGCATCCGACGCGTTGTCCGACGGCTCCATTGCGCAAGCTGAGGAAACCGCTCGCCGAGGCGATGACGGCGACATCACCGCTGTGCCCGTCGTGATGGAGGAGCCGAGGTTCAAGCGGCCGCGGCTGGCGGGTCCGGACCAGCCCGATGGTGAGAAGCCCGAGGTGCCGCCGCGCGCCCCCGCGGACCGCACCGGTGCGGACGGTGCGGTGCCGGCCGAGGTACCGATCATCGAGGGGGGCATCCGCCGGGATCCGAGCAACCCCGGTTTGTGGGATGTGGCGCGGAACGCCGCACGGCCGGTGCGATACGACGGCAGCATCGACTACCACGGCGACCGCGGCTTGGAACGGACGCTGATTCGTTTCGATGCGCGGCACTTCGAGGTGCCCGGCGGGTGGGTGCTGGAGATCAGCGTCCCGGTGGCGTTGCTGCCCGCGGATTCCGGGCCGCTGCACCCGTCCCGCGAACAACTACGGGAAGTCGCCGAGGTCATCCAACAGCAGCTGGACGAACGGTTCAACTTCCGGTGGAAGTACACCGGCGACGTGGCCCGGTTCCAGGGGAGCCAGCTTCATTTCCGGATCGACGCCGCGTTCCCGGACGAGCCACCGCGGGACTGGCGAAACAACATGCGGGATCCGGTGCCCATCCAGGTGTGGGACCGGAGCAACTGGCGCATCTTCTCCGATGCCGTGCCGCCGGTGGACCAGCGAACCTGGGACAGGTCCGACCCGAGGGCGCTGGTGCACGAATTCTTCCACTTCGTCGGGTTCCGGGACGTCGGGGTGTGGCCGCACCCGGAGGTCGCCCGCGGCAGCGTGATGGAGTCGGTGCACCGTGATTTCCAGCCTCGGCACATCGACCATTTGTCGCGGGAACTGCTCGACCGCACCACGGTCCTGGACGGGCTCGAGTCACGTCCATTGGCCGGGCTGCCTGTTCCCCTCGACGTGCTCAGTCCGGCTCAGCGCGATGAGTTGCGGCGGCAACACCCCGGCGCCGGGGTGACCTTGGCCGAGCGGCCGGAGAATCCGGCGTGGAACTTCTTGGACGCCGTCCGGCAGGCGGCTGAGGGCAGGCAGGGGCCCCGTCTTGCCATCAGCTCGACGGTCCGCTCCATGCTCGACAAGTTCGCCGAGAACGGCACGCCATCCCGTTTCGACATAGGTGAGTTCGTCGAGCAGCTCTCGGCCACGGTGAGAATTCTGGAGCCGGACGGGACCTGGCAGGAGCACACGAACACGAACGGTCGCTTCGGGCCTTTCGACCTCGCCAAGGCGACCGTGGACGGCACCGACCAGTTCGTCGCCGTCCGGCGCAATTCGCTCAGCGACGACTCGGCCGGGCCTCAGGGCGTCGATGGCCGAGACCTGGCATCGCCCGGCTCCAGGTCGGCTGAGCCGGAGTTCGGGCGGGGCGAGGAACGTGAGGAGCCGACACCCGCCGGCTCGTCGCAGCGCGGTGAGGATTCGACGTCCCTGCCGCGTGACGGTGCGCAGACAGGTGGTCGCCAAGGCACGGGCCGAGAGGATGCGGCCGATCGAAGCGGCCGTGAGACGCTCGGCCGGGAGGACTCGACGACAGAGACGGGCGGCCGGCCGCGGACTGGTTCCGACGATCTGCAGCCGACCGGGCAGCCGCCGCAGGAGCCGGCGCACCAGGGGGAGAACTCGGGCCGGAGTGAGTTTCGGAAAGGGCCGGCCCGTGTTTCGCGGTTCGTGGAAATCTTCGCTGACAACGAAGTCCAGCGGTTGGTGAAGGGTGGTTCGACAGCTGGGCAGCGTGGGGGATCGCAGCCGGGTGGGGAGCGGCTGCAGGATCCGGCGCACCAGGGTGGGGGTTCGTCGCCGGTAGATGTGCAGCCCGTGGCGTTGCAGCGGGGAGACGGTCCGTCATCGGAGGGTGACCCGTCCCGGTCTTCGCAGTCGTCCGGTGAGAGTTCCGGGCGTGGAGGGTCGGGGGAAAGGCCGCCCCGTGTTTTGCGGCTTGTCGAGTCGTTCGGCAAAAAGGGAGAAGCTCCGTCGTGGATGTTGCAGGGCGAGGCCCTTGGGCATCCTGCTGGTTCACCGCAGAACGTCGGCAGGCAGGGACCGAACAAGTTGCGGAAACGGCCGACGGTGGACATGGAGGCCGGGAGGTCGGTGGCCAAGACGACGGAAGCCGGATCTTCTGGTGGAGTGCTGCAGCGGGGTGAGGCCGCTGCGGAGGGTGGTGGGCGATCGCGAACCCAGGCCGGTGAGCAGGCGCCGGTCACCCGGACCCCGAACAAGTCGCGGGAACCACGACCGGATGTCAGGTCGCGTGATGTGGAGGGATCGCGGCGACGGGAACCCTCGGAGGGGCCGGCTCCGGGGCGCTCGCGTATTGCCGAATTCTTCGACACCGTGCTCCGGCGGGAGCCACCCAGCGAGCGGTCTGCCCGAGCCGCGGAGCCTGCGGCTGCCCGGACGCCGAACAAGTTGCGGAAACCACCACCGGAGGGGTTGTCCCAGAGACGGTCGGTTCCGGCCAGGTCGACCGGTGCCGACGTGTCCGGTGGCGTGCCGCATCGAGATGCATCGTCGGCCGCAAGTTCCGAGCAAACGCGCTCGCCGGATGGTAGCTCCCGGCTGGCTGGCACCGAGGATTCCGGTGGAACACGCACCGACAGCACGCAAGCCTCCGGCACCGGACGCAGTGGAGAGACACCGCCGCAGGGACGTGATGGTTCGCAGGCGACCGCGACGCCGGGTCACGAAGGAACGCAGCGGCGGGGTGGTGGTGATGGTGAGCGGTTGTCTGATGCGGGGGGTCGGGATTCCGGTGGTGAGTCGGTCGCGCAGCGGCGGGGTGGTGGTGAAGGCGAGCGGTCGACTGGCACGGGGCGGCAGGACACCGGCGGTCAATCCGCGCAGAACGGGCAGCGCCGCGAGGGTTCTGCACAGGACGGTGACAGGGCTACTGAGGCTGTCCCGCCGCAGGACAGCGGCAGGGGTCGTGAGGGATCGGCGCCTGGTGATGCCCGTGGGGTGCCGCGTGATTCGGATTCGGAATCGTCAGGTTTTTCGCGGGACGTTCAGGACTCTACGCCGGAGGATGCCAGCGGGGTGCCGCGTGACCTGAGTTCGGTTTCTGGGGGTGGTGGTGTGGGTTCTGGTGTGCGTGGTTTTGTGGTTGATTTTTTGGGGGAGAATCGTTCGGGTGCGGGGGTGGTTGTTCGGCGGGTGTTGGGGTCGGTGGATTTGTTGGGTGGGGTTGGGCGGTTTGTTCCGGAGTTGGTGGGGAATCGGGATTTGGAGGTGGTGCAGGGTCAGGTGATGGTGAATCCGTTGGAGTTTGTGGGGCGGGATCGGCAGCCTGTGGTGCCGTTGCGGTTGGATGATGGTCGGCATTTTGTGTTGAAGGTGTGGACGGAGGTTGATTGGGAGGGTGCGCGGTTTGTGGGGGGTGAGGGGTCGGGTGCTGGGCGGAAGGTGGAGGCGTCGGGTTATGTGAAGAAGTTTTCGAATGACAAGAATGGTCTTGATCGTCGTTCGCATCGGTTTACTTTTTGGGGTTTGTGGTTGTCGCAGCCGCCGACGGTGACGAGGATTATGGCTCGTTTTCCGGTGAGGCCGACGTGGTTGGTGCAGAAGGTGGGGCAGCGGAAGTCGGCGAGTACGACGTCGGCGGAGATGGGGGAGATGCGGACGGTGCGGGCGCCGGTGCGGGTGGCGTTTGCGTTGTATGACGAGGCGGGGCGGTTGATTACGGAGCCGCCGCCGAGACGGCATCCGGTAGCTCGGTGGTGGGAGCAGTCGTGGTTGCACCGGTGGGGGCGGTCGAAGTTTGGTGCGGGGTGGCCGGATCGGCGGTCGGGTGCGACGTGGGTGCTGGGTAGTGAGGTCGAGTTCGATGTTCCGCCGCGGTTGCCGGGCCGGGTGGCGGAGCTTGATGGGCGGGCGTTGGGGGCGGCTGAGCAGCCGCAGTCGGGTGCGGGTGCTGGTGGGGTGCGGTTGTCGGAGGCGCGGCCGGCACCGGCGGTGGTGTATTCAGTGCCGGATGAGGGGCGGGGGAGTTTCGCTGATCAGGTGTTGCGGTGGTTGTGGCATGGGTTGCGGGATGTGCGGTCGTTTTCCTTCCGGGAGGTGCAGCGGTTCTTCAGTGATGCGGAGTTGCAGAAGCGGTGGCCGGAGATGGCGGTCAGTGAGGAGGAGGCGAGGGCCAATCCGGAGGCGGGGTGGGTGGCCACGGGTGATTTGACCAAGGGTGACGGGCCGGCGTTGCGGAACAAGGGGGACAAGCTGTATGTGCGGGCGGTGATCACCCGGCGGGAGGTGTTCGAGGCGGTTCCGGGCAGTTTCGGGATCGATCAGTTCACCAAGTTCACCGCCCAGGAGATGCGGGGCAGTGACCGGGAATTCCAGCTCGAGGGCATGTCCATCTGGGGGCCGGACGTGGTGCCGGGGGTGTATCTGGGTGCCGGTCCTGTCTTCGACATCAGCTACCGGGAAGGCCACGGCAGCAGCTACAAACTGCGTGAGCTGACCCACCGCACCCTCAACACCGACACCGACATCCACCCCGTACGCGCCCACGCCTACATCGAAGTCAAAAAGCTCGGCCACCCCGCCCGCCGGCTCGACGGCGAACTCATCGCCCTCGAAGGCCACTGGGCCCGCGACCTGGCCACCAACCTCAACCCCACCACCACCACCCACACCACCACCACCACCAGCAGCCAAGCCACCACCACCCACACCACAGACCAAGCCACCACCACCGATCAGGCCACCACCACGGACCCGGCCACCACAAACCAAGCCACCACCGGCCGCACCACCGACCAAGCCCCCACCACGGATCCGGCCACCAGCACCAGCCAGGCCGGCACCTCCCGGAACACCACCACCACGCCGGATCCGGCCAGCAGCACCAGCCGCACCATCGACCAAGCCACCAGCACTGATCAGGCTGGCACCCGCGCCACTGACCAAGCCACCACCGGCCGCGCCACAGATCCGCCCGCCACCACTACCGGTCGCGCCACGGACCCGGCCGCCACGGACCCGGCCACTACCGGCCGCACCACAGACCAAGCCACGGGCCGCACGACGGATCGGGCGACCAGCGCCGGCCGCGATCCGGCGTCTCGGTCGGCGCAAGACCAGGCTGGCACTTCCCGGAACACCAGCGACCCCACCATCACCGACCGCGCTGGCACGTCTCGTACCACCACCGACCAGGCCGCTACCCAGACTCGTGACCTAGCCACTCGGCCGGCGCGCGACGAGGATGGTTCGTCGCGCAGCACCAGCGACCCTGCTACTACCCGTACGGCATCCGACCCGGCCACCCGGCAGGGGCGGGATCCGGCTGGTTCGTCGCGGGGTGCCGGCGATGGCACTACTGCCCCGGATTCGGTGGGGTCGTCTCGGCAGTCTGCTGATGTCGCTGCTTCTTCTAGGGAGGATTCGGCGGTTTCGAGGGATGCGGCGATGTCGAGGACGGAGGAGTCGTCGTCGCGGTCGGAGGATTGGGAGACCGCGCGGGAGGACTGGGAGAGCTCGACGCGTTCGGAGTGGGAGACGGCGAGAGAGGATCGGGACGGATCGGCGTCGGAGGACGGGACCCGGAGTATTTCTGATTCAACGGATTCGGTGGGCCGGTCGAGTGATGCCACCGATGGTGTTGTTCGTTTTGCGCCGTCGTGGGTGGTGGAGGGTCGGGGTGTGGGTCGGGATGTGGTGGTTGATGTGTTGGAGGTGCGGGATCAGGTTTTTCGGGATTTGTTTGGGGCGTTGCGGGATGTTCCGGGGTTGCGTTGGTGGCATTTGACGACGCGGCGTAAGTTGTTGGTGGAGTGGGAGGGTGTGCGGGTGGGGGTGTTGTGGCGGGGGCCTGGGTTGAATGCGCGGGTGCGGGAGCAGTTGGAGGCGCGGGAGGGGTTGCGGGTTGATTTGTCTGATGAGCATTTGGTGCAGTTTTTGGATGGGTTGTTGTCGGGGCGTGGGATTGAGGTTCGGGTGCGTCCGCCGGATGCGGCGTTGCATGAGTTCGTGTTGTCGGTGAGGTTGCGGGGGAAGTTGAGTGTGGAGCCGTCGCGGGCGGGGGTGGAGGAGTTTTCTGTTGTTTATTCGGATAGGGTGAAGGAGACTGTAATGGCGGGTCGGGAGGGGGCGGTGCGGGGTGGTTCTGGGGCGACGGTGATGTTTGCGCGGCCGGTGGGGCCGTTTACTGCGCATTTTGGTAATGCGGGGGTGAGTGGGGGTGGTGTTCGGCGGTCGGGGCATAAGGTTTTGGTGGAGGCGCGGGAGCAGTTTGATCATCGGCGTGGTGATTTGTTGTCGTCGGGGGCGGTGGGGAAGCGGCGGATGGTGCCGTTTGTGGCGCGGTTGGAGATTACTCCGGAGGTGCGGTCGTATCATCGGCATTCGCAGATTCGTCGTCGGATGTTGCCGGGGTTGCCGGGTCGGCAGGCGCCGCGGACGTTTGCGGTGATGCCGGGTGGGGTGGAGGGGTTTGGGCGGTTTGCTGAGGATCGGTGGGTGGAGCCGGATCGGTGGTCGGGGTGGACTCGTGAGTATCCGTTGCGGATATGGGTTCCGGAGAAGTTGACGAGTACGGTGCCGCCGCCGTCGCGGGGGGTGGATCAGGTTTTTTATCAGAGGGATGAGCTGCCGCGGCGGCCGAATGAGTTGGTGCGGCGGGCGTCGCCGGAGTTGGATGGTGTTCAGGTGGTGTTTGTAGGGGGTGTTTCTGATGCGGTGCGGGGGGCGTTGGATGAGTTGGTTGAGCAGGTGACGGGTGGGGATCCGGTGTTCCGGCGGGGGCCGGACGGGGGGCCGTTGGTGCCGCGGGGTGGTCGTCGGGCGGAGTTGGATCAGTTGTTGCCGGATTATGTGGAGCGTAATCCGCATGTGGCGGATCCGGTTCGGGGGAGTGAGGTGTGGCGGCGGCGGGTGTCGATTATGGATGTGGATACGGCGGTGGTGATTACGCCGGTGAATCCGCGTCCGTTTGTCACGGCTGATGGTGTGGTGCCGCATGAGTTTGTGGAGTTGCGGTTTGTGAAGGAGGGGTCGCTGGGTGGGGAGGGGGTGCGTGGTTGGTCGAGGTGGGCGGGTGTGGATGTGTCGCAGGCGATTTGGCAGACGCCGGTGGCTGAGCAGCATCAGGCGTTTGTGCATCAGTGGCGGTGGATGTATTCGGTTGATGGCCCGATTTGGCGGAGGACGTGGTCGCGGGATCGTTATGTGGCCATGTTCGGGACGATCGGCACGGTGGTGAAGATGGCCGAGCCGGATCCGGTGATGTTGGTGCGGGCTGATGCGTTGGCGGATGTGGCGGCGGAGGCCAAGGACGAGGCGAATCGGTTGCAGTGGCGTGATCCGCGGGTGCGGAGTGCGTCGTTGCAGGTGCGGTATCCGGATTCGGTGGTGATGTGGGTGACGCCGCGGCAGGCGGCGGCGATTCCGGTGGAGCCGCATCCGGGGTCGGGGCGGGCTGTTGATGGTCAGGTGGAGCAGGTGGCCGAGTGGGCCCGGCAGTTGATGCAGGTGCATCAGCGTCGGCAGGTGGGGGTGTCTGAGCAGTGGGCGGGCCGGTTCCGGCCGATCGATGTCACCGGGCAGCAGGAGGGGACGGTGCCGCTGGGGTTGGGGGTGGTGACCAATGTGGACGCTCGCGGCCCGGTCGAGGCGTTGCAGCAGCAGTTCCAGCAGTGGCGGCAGGACGTGGCCGAGCAGATCGACAGGCTGGTCAACGAGCGGTCGTGGCGGATCAGGACGGTGGAGGGCAAGGCCGGTGAGGTGATGCCCGAGGGGCTGGGTCACTGGCTGCGGGAGGGTGCGCAGGAGTCGGCGAGCAGGCGTGCGCAGGACGCGGCCGGGCAGCTGCTGCCGGCGTCCCGGCATGATGCGCCGCTGGGTAACTTCGACACCTTCAACATGGTGTTGCAGGACGTGCGTGACTGGGTGACCGCGTTCCTGCAGGGCAAGCTGATCACCCCGCTGCGGTGGGAGGCCGGCCGGCTCAGCGGGCAGACCCACTATCTGGTGGTCAAACCACGCCTGATCGACACTCCCGAATTCGTCGGCATCGAACACGTCGACGAACTCACCGTGAAAAACAACGTGGAAACCGACGTCTACATCACCACCGGCAAAGAGGACGCGGTCCTGCACACCAGCCACGGTGCCCGGATCGGTCACGAACCCAAACACCCCGACGGCGCCACAGGCCCCGATGGCGGCAGCCAGCCCGCCTCAGGCCTGGTCGCCTCCGGTGGCGGGATGGACATCTCCCTGGCCAACACCAAAACCCAGATCCTGCGCGGCGACAAAAAGAACTTCACCCAAACCATGACCACCCACGGCCCGGTCGCCAAATACCGGGCCCGCATCGCCTTCGACATCACCCTCGAACGCGGCCACGGCGTCGACCAGCACGGAAACCTCACCACCACCAGCACCATCCACCTCACCCCCCCACCACCCCAAGACGTCACCTTCTACCGACTCCCCGACGACCTCCCCCTCACACCCACCGACAACCGCACCCGCCTCGGCCAAGCCGACCCCGCCCAACCCCTCCTCACCCGCCACGGCCCCACCATCACCCACCACCCAGCCACCACCCACGACACCACCCACCAGCAACACACCACCACCACCAGCACTGGTCAGCAGAACACCACCACCAGCACTGGTCAGCAGAACACCACCACCACCACCAGCAGCAGCAGTACCGGTGCTGGTCAGGGGTTGGGGGATGGTGGTGGGGGGAGGTTGCGGAAGTCGGTTCTGGCTGTGGTGGCGATGGAGGACGAGTTGGCGGCGTGGCGGATGGCGCCGGGGTTCGTGCCGGTTTTGCCGCCGCGGGCGATGTCGTCTTCGGTGCGGCGTCCGGCGGGGCCGAGTTATTTCTTGGATGAGATCGGGGTCAATGATTACCACGGCAATGTCGAGGACATTCGTAATGCGGTGGTGCAGGGGATCAAGCAGCTGCTGGGTGAGTCGGCGGATTTGTCGAAGATCCTTCCGTATCTGGAGGCGGAGATCAATCCGGCGTCGATTCGGGGTGGGTTCGGGTTGGCGTTGGCCGGTCAGTTCAAGGTCAATTTGCCGGAGAATATTCAGGTTCAGTTGCATGCCCGGTTGCACGACGATCCGCAGCTGGTGTCCGCGTCTGCCCGGGTCAAGCTGGACACCGAGTACGACCGGCGGGTCTTCGACGACTACATGCGCACCGTCGAACCTCACGTGCGGTCCAGGGCGATCAACCACTTGTTCGTTCGCGCGGGCACTGAACATCCTCCGGTGGGTGACGATCCCCGCACGTTCTTCAAAGCGAACATGCCCTATGCGAAAACCGACGACGTCCGCGCCACGCACGCGTCTTTGGAGTCCCGCGTCCCGCGTGACCGGCCCAGGCCCCGCATCACCTACCACAACCTCCCCACCCCCGAGCCCGCCCCCACCACCGACGGGCAGCCCGTGCCCGGCACCGGCAACGGTCACACCTCCAACGGCCAGCCCACCCCCGCGGCGGGGCCGGTTCCGCACGACATCACCCCTGTCTCCCGCCACCACCTCGACTGGCGCATCGTCGTCCACCACCAACACACCGTCCGCCCCGAAAGCACCGCCCACACCACCTTCACCGTCCACGACGCCATCGACATCCGGCACACCCCCGACCCCTATCGGCCCCTGCCCGCCGGCCTCGTCGACGCTGCCCGCGCCGAAGCCGAAGCCGCCAAAGCCTTCACCAAAGCCCAAAAAGAACTCGCCGCTTTCGAACTTCTCCACCACCAACAACTCCGGCCCCACGACCCGAAAGGCAAAACCCCCGAAACCCTCCACCACACCCACCAACAACTCATCCACAACCGCGACACCGCCTACCACAACTGGCTCGACTCCTGGCACACCTACACCCACCAACTCGACCAAGCCAGAAACACCCACCACACCACCCCACCCACCACCACCCACACCACCAGAACCAGCCAACACGACACCCACACCACCGACACGACTCGGCGGACCGAGCAGACACCGGTCCAGCACACACAAGACACCCACACCAGTAGGACCGGACAGCACGACGAGACCACCGCACCCCACGACGCTCGGACCAGTGGGACGGGGCGGCAGGACGAGACTGTCGCGCCTCAGGACACTCGGACCAGCAGGGCCCGGGCCCCGCACGACACCCACACCAGTGGGACCGGACAGCACGACAGGACCACCGCACCCCACGACGCTCGGACCAGTGGGACGGGGCGGCAGGACGAGACTGTCGCGCCTCAGGACACTCGGACCAGCAGGGCCCGGGCCCCGCACGACACCCACACCAGTGGGACCGCACGGCACGGTGAACAGCCCGGCCAGCCTGCGCGCACTGCCCTGCCCACCACTGACTCCAGGACCGTCGCACGGACATCCGGGCAACCGGCCACCCGCCAGGAAGCTGCCCCCTTCGAGCCGAGCGCCGATCCGGCCGCGGTCGGCCTCGGCATTCATGTCCCCTCGCCCGACTCCTCCTCGGTGCCTCGAGCTGGTGAATCGCCGGCCGGTCGAGGCGCCGGACCTGACCGTCAACCGACCATTCCAGAGGCCCCGCCCTTCGAATCGAGGCCCGAGCTTTCCCCCGAAGGCCGTGACGAACGGATCGGGAGCTGGATTCCTCGGATCCTCGAGTCGGCGAGCGGCCGATTCCGCGACCTCGTCATCACCGCAGACATGCTCGGTGGCCGCATGCCGGCGGAACAGATGTTCCAGCACCGCTACGGCCAGCAGCTCGGCGGACTGGCGCGCATTCCTGTCGACAGCGTGACCGATCGGCGAGTTCAGGCGCTGGCAGCCACCACCAGTTTGCTGATGAACTGGTGGCCCCATCAGGGCGTCGACATCAGCTACCTACGCAGCTACTTCGAGCCAGGAGTCGGCGAATTCGAGAAGATGATCGCCGCGACTCCGGACGAGATCTGGGGCCATCTTCGGAACGTTCTGGTATGGGATCCCGTCCTCGGCATGATGAATCGCCCGATGGCGATCATCGAAGTCGTCCGGGACGGTCGGGAAAGCTATCTGATCGCGCATCCGGACCCCGGCCCCGCACTCAATTATCCGGTCGGCGTCAGAAATGTCGCCCTCACGTTCCCGATCAACGTCATCGACGTGGCCAACGGGACGATCGGCCGCGTGCCTCGCGGACAGGCCGTTCGCTTCATGGTCGCGACGCCCGGGCCGCGCTTCGTGCACTACTGGAGCCCTGTGGGGCTGATCGACACGGCTGCACGTACCGGGCCGACGCCGTCTCTCGAGCAGTTCGGCGTGGTGCAGCTGAGAGGGGGACCGGCTGGTCACGCCGGGCATGCCGCTGCCCCTCAAGGCGAAGGGGCACAGGCCGGGCCGGCCGAGGCCGGGGCGTCGCGGTCCGAACCCGCAGGTGGCCAGGACTCGCGGCTTGTCATCCGGGATTCTTTCGCATCGGACGACCATGCGCGGTCGCGCTTCGAGGCGCGCTACGGCAGCTTGTTCGAATTGGTTGCCGGCCCTTCGAGCCGCACCTCCGCCAGCCGCCTGGACATCGCGCGACAGGTTGTCGACCTGGTTCTGTCGCGCGGGCCGTCGGAGAACGTGGCCAGCCTGAGCTGGAACCGGAACGGGCGCGAGAATCTGCTGGCGAAATTCCGCGACGCGCCGCGCATCAAGCCGGACACCATGAGGGACGTTCTGCAGCTGAACGTCAAATACGGGAAGCGGGCTGCAGGAATCGTGGAGGTCCGCTACCGCCGGGGTGCGGACTATTTCGTCGCGGAATTGGACGACTCCGGGCGGATGCATGTCATCGATCCGGTGGGACAACGTTATGCCCAGTTGCACCCCGCCAATGAATATCGCATGGTGCCCTTCGTCTGGCCCGACCCGGGCCGGAAGATCCTGACGCGTGCGGCCTTCGAGTCGGACGACGAAGCGCGATCGCACGCCCAGTTCCGCTACGGCCAATTGCTGGACGTTCGGCCGGGCCTGGTGCCGGAAAGTGCGTGGGGCCGCAGGGTGTGGGCTCGCATGGCTGCCGAATCGCTGTTGCAGGAAAGGCCGATTGCGAACGAGATCGACGATGTGCGCCAACTGCAGCATCGATACGGCGACGCACGGTTCAGCGGTCGCGCAAGGAACCTGGAAGAAATATGGGATCGCCTGCGGAGCAGACCCGGGGACGCGGTAGCCGTCATCCAGCTCGGTCCCGACCGGAACGGTGAGATGCGGGTCGCCCACTGGCAACCGGGCGCCGGGCAGCTGACCGTGATCGACCCGGTGAACGGGCGGATCGGCGATCTGACCCACGAGGTGGGGTATCCGTTCACGGTGCTGCGGCCCGCAGCAGCGGCGACCGAGACCCGGTTCGTCACCCAGGATCGGTTCTCCAGCGAGGAGGACGCCCGGTCGTACTTCCAGAACCGATACGGAGATCTGTTGCGGCCGCTGGCGGACCTTTCGGTGGAGAGCCTGCAGGATCGCCGGGCGCGGGCCATCGCTGCTGCCTACTCGGTGCTGCTGAACAGGGCGTTCCCGAGCGAGCGTGGCGTCGAATACCTGCGGCACTTCGCCAGGCGCGCGGACGCGGACTTCGAACAGATGCGTGTGGGCACGTGGCGGGATGTGGAGAGCTACCTGCGTGCCAGGCCGCGCGGTGGAGCGGTGATTGTCGAGCGCGGCACCGAGCACATCATCGCGCACAGGGGCAACGGTTCACGTCAGTTCGCCGTCTTCGACGTGCACCGGCAAGAGCTCGCTCGACTGCATCCCGATCAGACGGTTCGCTTCACCGAGGTGGAACTGGTCGGTCCGGGCCGGAGTTCGACGCAGCCGGCTCGTCCGACGTCGGCCGAGCCGCCGGACAACGGGGGTTCGGGGCCGAGCGGGGAACGATCCTCGACCCAGCAGAGCGAGCGGGCCTCCGTTCCTGGTGCGGAGGCTGCCCGAGAGACCACGCAGGCCTCGGACGGGGCCGCGGCAGGTACTACGAACGACCGGGGCGGCGCGGCGTCCGGCACGCGATCGATTGAGGGCGTTTCGGTCGTCACCGGGGATTCGCTGCGACCGGGGGAAAGCGCGGAGCTCTTCGATTCCCACTATGCGTGGGCCTTCGATGAGAGGGCGAACGCGGGTGTGGCCGGCTTGCCCTCCGAGCGTCAGCGCGTGCTCGGTGTGGTGGACTCGCTGCTGCTGAACGAACCGTTCTTGTCCAGGAAGCAAGTCAGCCATCTTTTGCAGCAGGCAGAGGTGGATGCGCGGTTCGAGCGCATGCGGGAGGGAACCTGGAAGCAGGTGTGGGACCAGCTGCGCGACGCTCCGCGCCCGCGGGCAGTGATCGTTCCGCATGACGGCAATCACCTGATTTTGCACCGGAACGGTCCTGATTCCCCGGTGCACGTCATCGACGTGGCGAATCGAACGTTCGGCAATCTGCCCACCGGGCAGAACGTTCGGTTCCTGACACACGAGCGGACCGAGTCCGGCGGGATCGACGGATGGCTCACCACGGTCGACACCTGGCACGAGGATGCGGATCTGGCGTTCGCGGAGCATTACGGCAACGTCCTCGGCGAAACCCCGGCGGCAAGGCTGTCCGACGAGCGGGCACGGATTCTCGGGCTGGCGGATTCCGTGCTGCGTCGCGAGCCGTATCGCGCTGAGGAAGACCTCGCCTATCTGGCGCGAGTGAGCGAGAACCGTTTCGCGAACATGCTCTCCGGCACGTGGAGCGAGGTGCTGGGGCAATTGCGTGGCGGCTCGCAACCACGGCTGGCGATCGTTCGCGACGGTCAGCGCTACTTCTTCCTCGACCGTACCGAGGCCGGACAGGTCAGCGTGATCGATCCGATCCGAGGAGGCTACGACCGGCTGCCTGCGGACGCGGCCGACAGGACCGTCGAGTACATGGTTCGCGACCTGGCGCAGGTCGAACATGACCGGGCGGCGCGGCCTGCCGAGTCCCACCAGGCCCTACCGCAGACCGAACCGGTGCCCCCGGCCGAGACCACGCCGCCCGCTGAGCCCGCTTCGCGGACCGAAGCGCGCTCGGACGCTGAGGTCGCTGCCACGAACGAGAGCGACGCCCGCCACCCGGCGTCCGATGACCAGCTGGTGCCCGAGTTCGAGCAAGCGGCCGATGTGTTCGTGACGCGGGACTGGTTCGATTCGGCCGAAGAAGCGCGCGATCATTTCCAGCTCCACTACGGCAACATGTTCCGCCCGTTCGCGGACGTCGACGTGACGAACGTGGCGGACCGGCGGGCGAAAGCGCTGGCGATGGCGGACGCATTGACCCAGCGAAGGCCGATGTGGGAATGGGTCGACACCGATCACGTCCGGCAATGGGCTGGGAATGTGGACGCGAAGTTCGCCAATCTCAGCTCGGGGACCCTGGAGGACATCCTGGGGTACCTGTACGAAAACTCGGACGACGTCACGGGCGTGATCATCGAGGACGGTCAGAACTACGTCATCGCACACTTCAACGGCGAGGACCGGTTGATCAACGTCATCGACGTCGTGACCGGGGAGCTCGGCACCGTGCCGAGAGACCGCGTCGTGAAGTTCATGCCGATGTCCCACGACGGGCGCACCACCCACCGGACCGAACTCTTCGACCCGGTGTCCGACGTCGAGGGATTCGAGGACGTTCGTCAGCAGGGCGAGGCAGTCGGACCCGAGACGGAAGAAGCATCGGCACGGCAGCCTCTCGACAGTTCTGCGCGCCGGTCCGATGCCACATCGGCGGCGTCGGGGCGGGCCGGCACTGTCGGCAGCAGCCGCGGTTCGGAGGCGGCGACGGAAGCGCCGACAACCACGCCGCTGAACTCGTGGAGTTCTCCGGAAGGCTCGGAATCGGCGTTCGAAGCGGCGGCGGTGTGGTCACGTTCAGCGGGCGGTGACGGGCACGAGGGCTCCGGTCAGGTCGCTGGTCCACAGGTCGGGCCGGAGGAATCGTCAAGCGCGGGCGCCGCCGGGAGTTCGCGCGAACCCGCGTCCGGTCACGGGGCTCAGGACCCCGCGCCTCGCCGGCCGGCACTGCGGCAGGGCCCGGCGGCCGGTCCCAAGAAGGCCGTGAGATTCGACCTCCCGGAACCCGCCGCCGCGGGCGAAGATCCGCGCGTGAGCGGAAGTCCGAGCCGGTCCTTCTCGACCGACTCGGCGCAGGCGGGTACGACGGGCGGTCGTCGCGGATTGCGGTCGGCATTCACCGGCACACCCGCCATCACCGAGGAACCCGTCACCGCTTCGCCCGCGCAGGAACGCTTGTCCCCGGCGTCGGCGAGCCAGGGCACCGACACCCGTACCGGACCGTCCGGCGAGCCCACGCCAGAGCCGGAGGACACCGCGGCCGGTCTCGGCATCGCATGGGAGTCCGACGGTTCGTCTGCTGCTCCCTCGGGTGCGGAAGCTCAGGATGGCGCGAGGCCCGGCACTCGTCCGGCCGACCCGGCGGGGCAGGACGCTCCCACGGCCGAGACCGAGGGCGAGCGCCGGGGCGAGCCGTCGGATGAATCGCCCGACTCGGACGACGACCAGTCCGGGCTGGCGAATTCGCCGTTCGTCACGCGGGACCGGCTGGGGACGCAGCAGGCGGCGTCGTACTTCCAGGACCGCTACCGCCGGGTGTTGGAGCAGCTGGAGGACGTCGTGGCTGGGAGCCGGGACGGCCGTACTCAGGTTGCCGCGCTGGCGGAGCTGCTGACTCAGAGATCGGGGGTCGGCAGCCGGGTCGATCTGTCCGGGGTGCGGAGCCGGGTGGCGAATGCCGACGCGTGGTTCGCGCGCATGCGGCCGGGCCAGTTGACCTCGGTATTGGAGGACATCCGAAACGAGTGGAACGACGAGCTGGCCGTCATCCGTTATGGCGAGGGCGCGGAGGAAACCCATCTCGTCCTGCACCGGCTCGGCAACGGAATGATCGACGTCATCGATGTGGCCGGCAGGACGTTGGGCAACCTGCCTGACCGCACGGATGTGTGGGTCATGACGGGCGAACAGCTCGCCGAGCACGGCGACGGCGCCACCTCCACGGAGCCGGGTACCGGGCGTGCACCCGGCGAGGCTCCAACGGGCGGTAGCGGCATCACCGCCCGAGACGGCGCCGACGCGACAGTTGCGAGATCGGCGCCGGAAGTGCCCGCGTCGGCCGGCGGCACGACGCGCCCTGGGCCGGTCACGCACACCGACACGACCACACCACTGACGGGTCAGGAATCCGCTGGATCCGGCTCAGGCGAGCCGGTGCGGTCCACCGGTGATCAGGGGCCGGTCGAGCTGGTGGCGTGGGACTCGCTGTCACCGGAAGAGCGGAAGCCGGTGTTCGACACCCGTTACAAGCAGATGTTCGATACCGAGACGAACGCGGCGGCGAAGCACTTGCCGTTGGGTCGTGCACGGATCTTGGGTCTGGTGGACTCGTTCCTGCTGAACCGGCCATTCCCGTCCGAGCAGTCGGTCGCGCATCTGTTGCGAGCGGTGGAACACGACGCCCGGTTCGAGCGCATGCGGACAGGTTCGTGGGGCGAGGTGTGGGATTTCCTGCGGGGCGGTCACGGGCCACGTGTCGTGGTGGTTCCCGATCGGAACGACTTCCTGCTCTTGCATCGTAAGGATGCTGGTGACCCGGTCCATGTGATCGATCCGACCGGCCGCCGGTTCGGCCGGCTGCCCGAAGGCGAGCCCGTCCACTTCCTGCCCCAGCAACTGACGGAGTCGGGCGCCGTGGAGGGCCTGATAAGGACCCAGGACTCGTTCCTGGACGCCGCATTCGCGAAGGAAGAATTCACGAGCCGCTACGAGTGGGTGTTCGACGAAACCCCCATCACTCGGATTTCGGATGTGCAGCAGCGCGCCCTCGGGGTCGCGGATTCCTTGGTGCAACGCAAGTCGTTCTCGGGGATGGCTGACGTCGGCTATCTCAAGGACGCTGCCGAGCACCGGTTCCAGGGCATGAGCCATGGGCCGTGGAGTGACGTCTGGAACTTCCTGCGGGGCACCGACCGGGGCGCGGTGATCGTCGAGAACGGTCAACAATACGTGGTCTTGCACAAGGACCGTTCCGGACACATCAACGTGATCGACCCCTCGGGAACCGGCGCATTCGGCCGCTTGCCAGTCGATCCGAGCGTGCGTTACCTGACCCGTGACCGGGCACAGTTCGACCACGATCGAACCAGCTACCGCACCACGTCCGGCGACGAACCCGGTGGTCTCCCGACCGGCCGCGACTCTGCGCACGGGGGTGGCGGCACCTCGGCAGGGTCCGGTGCCGGGAGCCGGGGAGAGTCGCCTGCCGGCACGTCGAGTCGTGCTGCGCAGCCCGCGACATCTCCGCAGCGCGGGTTCCGTAGCGAATTTGGCGGCGATTCGGCAACCAGTCGGGAGTCACGAACTGCGGCGATCGTCCAGGAGATCGCCGAACACCGGAACAAGTGGCATCGCCTGTATCTGTGGCCGCGCGACGTGCGCTATGCGGAGCGGTATTACCGCGACAACCCCGGTGAGATGTACGACCGCGAGAAGTCGCGTGGTTTCCAAGCGCGGTTGGAGCGCGCTTACGAGGAG
This sequence comes from Thermocrispum agreste DSM 44070, assembly GCF_000427905.1. Classification (GTDB taxonomy): domain Bacteria; phylum Actinomycetota; class Actinomycetes; order Mycobacteriales; family Pseudonocardiaceae; genus Thermocrispum; species Thermocrispum agreste. The sequence goes on from NZ_KE386603.1 coordinate 28,979, forward strand.
GTCTTGCTCACCGGCGGGGTGACCAAGCTCTCGGTCGACTGGTACAAGCATGCGCACCGTCTGGTCACCGGTGAGTCCGGCGAACAATTGATGTGGAACGAGATTGGTGGAGAATTCCCGGTTTTCGGCACGAAGATTGCGCCGGACGTCTTCGATGAAGTCATTGCCGGTCGGCCATTGGTGTTGCCCGCCGAGGTGTGGGAAAAAAGCGGCGCGTCCAACGTGGTTCCGTTGGTTGTCGCAAGGGAGCAGCAGCCCGGAGAAATCTGGTACGAGGTGAACTACGGCGAACGTGAGGTCGTAACCATTCTCGAGGACTTGTTCGCCGAGTTCAACCGCGGGATCGACGACGCGCGATCGGACTCCGAGCGGTTGCGGGCGATCGCCCAGGTGGTGCGAGCCACGCACATCGTTCATCCCTTCCAGGACACCAACGGCCGGCTCAACTTGCACCTGATGCTGCCGGCGTTGCTCGTCGGGCACGGTTTCCGACCGATGCCGGCGAAGGACCTGGTTGAACTGTTCGACGGTAGCCGGCCGCTCGGTGAGACGGTGCAGGCGCTGGAGAAGGCGCAACACACGGATTTCTGGCATGGCCGGCGAATGCGGGCGAGCAAGAGAGAATACGACTCCGACAGCGACGCCGAAGCGTACCGGGGCGAAGACGCTTCCCACGCCGACCAAGGACGGGACGGCCGGTCGGGGAAGCTGACCCATCCGGAAGTATCCGATGCGAAAGCAGAAGCTGTGCGTATCCTCGAGGGCATCGGATACGCAGCCCCGGTCGCCACCTGGTGGCAGTTCCAGCAATTCCGCGATCTTGTGGCTTATCAGTACCTGTCGAAGGGACGTGACGAAGCAGTCGAGTTGGCCGCCCAGCTGGCCCGCCGGCCCGACATTGCGCCCGATCCTATTGCGGTGCTTCCGTGGGACTTCCTGGTGAAGGCCGCCGTCGACGAGCTCGAGGCGATCAGCGAAATGACCCGGCGGATCGTGGAGGGGCCAGCTTCAGAAGCAATTGCCGCGGCGATCGATGAGCGCGGTGCTCCGCGTATTCCTGAGGACGACCCGAGGCGTGCAGGCCTCACGAAAGTAATAGCGTCCGCGCTCAGGTTCGGTGCGGTCGAGTTCACGTTCGAGGACTTCGTTTCGGGCAGGCGTGCGGCCAGGAACATCACCACGATGATCATGTCGGATACGGATGTGTCGGCGGCCGTGCTGCTGAGGGAACTCGCGTCTGCGCCTGAGCACGAGTGGCCGCACCGTCAAGCGGACCTCTCGCGCTGGACGAAGTACGCCGCGGCCGAGGGTTCGAGTGCCGGGGGCGAGCGCGGGGCATCAGGTGTCGGTGGTGGGCCCGGCGCGTCCTTGCCGGGTGGAGCTGGAGGGCCCACGCACGCTGAGCCCGCAGCCGTGTTGTCGGCGGAGGACACCGGTGGGCCGGCACCCGCAGAGGTGGTCTCGTCCGACTCGTCCGCCCTGGATGTTCGACGAGGCGAACAGTTCCACGCGGCCGACCCCGTCCCCGGCTCGGGAGTCGAAGACGCGCATGCCTCGCCGGCAGGCGGCTCACCGCGGATCGAGGTGGTGTCGTGGGATTCGGTGCCGGAGGGTGACCGGGCGGAGCTGTTCAACGAGCGATACGGGTGGGCGTTCGATGAAGAGTCGAATGTCGCCGCAAGGCTGTACCCGGACGTCGCCAGGGCCTTCGGTCTCGTGGACTCCTTGTTGCTGGAGCGGCCCCTCTCACCGGAGGGGCTGTCGCATCTGGTCCGCAAGGCGGAGATCCACGCGCGGCGGGAACGCATGCGGGAGGGCACTTGGGACCAGGTGTGGGAGTTCTTGCGGGGTGGTTCGGGACCGCGCGCCGTGGTGGCCGCCCAGGGCAAGAACTATCTGATCTTGCATCGCAAGGATGCCGGTGGCCCGGTTCACGTGATCGATCCGAAGGGTCCTGGGTTCGGTCGGCTGCCTGCTGGGGAGAACGTGCGGTTCAGCACGCATCAGGTGACCGCGTCGGGTGCGGTGGACGGCTGGCTGACGACGAGGGACTTGTTCGTGAGCGACAGCCACGCGGAGTTGGCTTTCGATCTGCGTTACGGGTGGGCGTTCGACGGGAATGCCGCCGCACAGCTGGAAGGTGCCGCGCGGGCGTTGGGGATCGCGGACTCGCTGGCCCGGCGCACGGCCTTCCGGGAGAGGAGCGAGGTCGAGCGCTACGAGGCGTTGGCCGCTGACCGTTTCGCGGCGATGACCAATGGGCCGTGGGCCGACGTCTGGCCGCACTTGACCGACACCCGGAGTGCGGTGATCGTCCGGAACGGCGAAGGTTACGTGATCCTCCATCGAGAGCGTTCCGGGCGCATCGACGTGATCGACCCGGAGGCCGGTGGTTTCGGCCGGCTGCCCCTCAGTTCGCGGGTCGAATTCCTGGCTCGCACGCCGACGCAGGTGGAGCAGGACCGCGCCGGACATGGGGGCGTCTCCGGCCGAGCGTCCGATGGGCAGACCGCTGACGTCAGCGTCCGTCCGGATCTCGGTGAGTCCGCGGCAGCCGGTGACGAGGCGCCCGGCCGGGACGGTGCGGATGCGCCGTCGTCCCAGGGCTTGGGCGGTGGGGTCGGTGTCGGTTTGCAGGGAGGGGTCGCCGGGTTGCAGTACGGGGAGCCGGCGGGTGTGCTGTCGGCGGAGCGGGCAGGTGGGCTGGGTGCGGGTGAGGTGGTGGTGTGGGAGCGGTTTGCCTCGCGGGAGGCGGCGCAGCGGTTCTTCAGTGATGTGTACGGCGAGCTGCTGGCTGGGTTGCGGTCGCGGGTCGGCGAGTCGCTGCAGGACTGCCTGGAGAGGGTGGTGCAGGCGGCGTTCGCGCTGTGGGAGGGCAGGCCGTATCTGGCCAGTGGTGAGGGTGTGGCCCAGGCGGTGGGGGACGTCAATCAGCTGCTCGGCGAGACGATGCGATGGGTGGAGGGTGACGACCCGGCTCGGGTGATTGTCGACGAGCTGCAGCGCCAGCCGGGTGAGCAGGCGATGGGGGTCGCCTACTACGCGCCTGCCGATCCCGGCCAGGTCGGGCATTTCGTGCTGGCGCACCGCGACCCGCAGGGGCGGGTGGTGATCGTGGACGTGGCCAACCAGCAGATCGGCACCCTCGACACCGCGGCCAACACCACCGCGAACTGGTTGTCCGGCCGCATCGGATATGCCCCCATCGACCCCGACTTCTTCGGTGGTCCGCATGCCGCCACCCCACCCACGCACCCTTCACCACCCACCGGCCAACCGGGGCATCCCGTCGACGCCCCCAACCTCCGCGGCGGAGCAGACACCTCGGGCACGCAGCCCGCCGACGTCGTCGACGCACAGACCGGTGACGTCACCTCAGCGGCCGAGAACACTTCGGCCGGTGAGGTGCCGTCGGCGGATCGGTCTGAGGCGGACGGGTCGGGTTCTGGTGGGGAGCGGTCGGGCGACCCGTCGCCGGAGGAGCAGGGCGACGGGGCCTCGGCAGTCGACCACGGCAACCAGGAGCCAGCCGGCGCGCACGACACCGAGCAGGCTGCGCCCGCGCAGCATCCGGCAGACGGTCCGGCCGTGGGGCAGACCTCGCCTCAGCTGCCGTGGCGCCGGTTGCCCGTGTGGATGGACGACGTGTCCGAGATCCTGGACGCGCGCATCCGATGGGGGGATCTGGAAAGCTCGCGGATCTTCAACCGGGTGATGTCGGACTGGCGGCTGGTCAGGTTCCCCGAACCCCAGGTGTTCGCGCCGGTCCGTGACATCGAGGAGGTCTACGGCGTGCTGCGGCAGCAGCCGGACAAAGTCGGCGGAGCGATCGTGCTGACGGCCAAGCCGGCTGGCCAACTGCGGGCGTTGATGGTGTTCCAGAACGCGTTCGGGGAGATCACGACACATCCTGAAGGCGTCAGGCCCGATTTCGGGGGGCCCGGCGACCTCTACGCGTACGTGGTACGCGATTGGGATGACGTTGTCGGCTCACGTGACGCGAATGCGTACCAGGTGCCGGACGTGTGGAGCGAGGAGTATCACTCCATCGGTGTGGTGGACGTGCTCGACTACGGCACGAATCAGGACGTGGACAACCGTGGTCCGTTGCGCAGCCAGTTGACCCGGATCGTCGGCGAATCCGCAGTGCGCGCCCTGGAAGGACAGCGGGTGCCGTTGCTTTCGGTGGCTCCGTCGGACGTGGTCTCGAGCCTGCACCAGCTGAACGAACGGGATTTCAAGGTCGCTGTGGTCGCCGGGTTGCGCACCGACGTGTGGGACCGGTCGTTCGTCGACACCTGGACCATCCGGCCTGGCGACGATCTGCCGACGGCGACCGAGCTCGGTGGCGAAGCCGAGTGGTTCTACGTGTTCGCGCTGGATTCCTCGGGTGAATCCATCCCGATGGAGCACTACACGGCGCAGATCGACCACGGTGAAACGGCACCAACCGCCACCGGCCAGGCGCCGGTTCGCTGGCGGGAGCCGATCACCGACGCGACGCTCGAACGCGCAACCACGGACGAGGCCAGCCGGGTGAGCCTTGAGCGAGCTCAGCGCGTCTGGGCCCTTAGCGGCAGACCCTGGCCCAGCGAATTCGCCCCAGTGGGTGAAGGCGCCTCGCCGGTTGACCGAACGGCCATCGAACGGTCCATACGCGCCGGGCTCACCGAGAGCTCCGGTGGGGTGGTTGCCGGAGTCGCGGTCGGTGTCTACGGCGGCGGCGTGACGCGCACGTGGGTGATCAAAGGCATGGCGGCCGGCGATTCCCTCGAGATGGCGGTGATCTTCGCCGACGGCACCGAGCGGAGCCTCAGCGAGGTCGACTTCGGTGAGCCACAGGGGATCTACCTTTACGCAGCTGTGGCCGGGGTGACCGCTGTGGGGGCGATGAATCACGGCGCGAATGATCGGTTGCCACCGTGGCATCCCTCGATCCGCTCGCTGGGGGTGATGTCCGTGGCCAATGACGGCACCCACCCCGAGGTGGCCCACTGGATTCACCGGACGCTGGGCGACCGCGCTACGCCTGAGGTCCTGGCGGCCACCGAAGCACACCTCTTTGCCACCGAGCGGGCCGACGCCGACGCTGTGCTGCAGAATCTGGTCGATCGGGAGGACTTCGGTGGCGCATTGCTCGCGCGGGTGCGGGTCGACGATTGGAACCGGTGGTTCGCCGACAGCTGGTTGATCGAACCCGGTCAGGATCGACCGCGGTTGCGAGAGCTCGCCGAGGACGGCGCGTTCTTCGCGTTCGCGGTCGACGACCGGGGGAACCCGTTACCCCTCGACGCCCTCACGTTGCCTGCGGACCACAGTGCGTCGGCAACCGTGGCCGGCGCGCGCGGCGATGAGCAGCAGGTGGTGATGCGGGGGCCGGTCACCGCCGACATGCTGCAGTGGGCGGCCGACACCAACCCCGCCAGCGCCAGGAATCTGGAGCGTGCCCAGTCATGGTGGCGGCTGACCGGGGCGCCGTGGCCGGTGGAGTTCGGTCCGGTCCACGGCAAGGAGGCGATCAGCCGCTTCCTGGAGAGCGGAGGGCCGCGCGTCGCGAAAGAGACCACCGCCATCGTGGTGAGCATCGACGGGGACACCGTCGGCGCGTGGCTCGTCGGCGCACGGGTCGACGCCAACACGGTGGAGCCGCAGGTGTACTTCCCGGACGGCACCGCGCGCCCGCTGGCAGAAGTCGACATGGGGGAACCGCACCAGCTTTACATGTATGCGCACACCGGCGGCAAGACCAGCTGGGGTGGGGCCGAGTCCCAGCAGCCGCGCCCTGATCTGTTCACCGTCAACCCCGATTCGCCGGATGCGCCACCTCGCTATGGCGACGGTCTCTCGCTTGGGCTGCGCGATGTGCTCGCGTTCGGCAGCAACCGGGAAAGGGTCGAAGAGGCACTGGCCGCCGTGCACGGGGATCTTTCGGCCATCCGGGACAGCGACGCCTTCCGAGCCGACTTCGTGTCGGTGGACCCGAGCGCTGTTCACGAGGTTTTACGCGGCCTGGCGGAAGACTCCGCTGTCGCGGTCGTCGTGCGCGATTGGATCGACCATTGGAATCGCCGATACCTCGACGCGTGGGCCGTCACGTCGGAGGACATCGCCTCGGGCACATTGCCGCAGCTGCACGATCTCAGCCGGCCGGGCGGGTACTACCTGTACGCGGCAGACCACAGCGGGGAGCCCATTTCCATCGAACTGCTGAATCCGCCGCCGTACGGGCGGTCGTGGTCGGTCCCGTTGCGGCGGTTCCCGATCAGCGCCGAGATGGTGGATGCGGCCAACAAGCAGTTCGACCCCGCGCAGCGGACCACCACACCGAGGGAGTTCTCTCGCGTCAATCTCGAGCTCGTCAAACGGCAGTGGCAGGAGCCCGAGAGGGCGCAGCAGTCGTCGTGGCCTGCCCGGTTCGATCCGGTGTACGACCTGGACCGGATCGAATTCCTGCTGAACGGTCGGGAACGCTCGTCGTTCCTGCCGGAATTCCACTCGACCCGAGCCGTCGTGCTCAGTGTGACCGGTCAGACCCGCGCGTGGATCCTCACGCGCCATCCCTTCTCCCGGGGCATCGACGTGTTCTTCGCCGATGGCAGCGACGCACACGGGACCTCCCGCAAGGTTCAGCAGCTAGCGGACGTCGCCGAGATCGTCAATGCGAACGACCTCTACTGGTACGCCGAACGAGGCGGACGTACCCTTGCCGGATCGCTGGTGCCGGCCCATCCGGCATCGCTACAGCGGATCGGGACGTCGATCGATCTCGCGTGGGCGCTCGACCGTTCGTCGGGTGGCGACACGGCCACCTACCTTCTGAACCGCATTTCTCACGGTCCGGACGCGGTACCTTTCTACGACGATCACACGCTGGATTTCGTCACCAACAATCGCTACGCCCTGATCAAGGTTCTGGAGCACCTGGCCGACGAGGCTTTCCAACAGCGGACCGGTTTCGCTCTCGCGGTGATCGCTCGCGTCACCACCAACCCATGGGCGGCCAGCGCCGACGTGTTGACCATGACCCGTGGCGAGCCGGTGCCGAACCCGCACGATCTCGGCTCGGGCCGGTTCTATCTGTACGCGGTCGACTCCGAAGGGAACCAGATCCCCCGCGCGCTTCTCGTGCCACCACCTTCGTACGCCGACACCATCGCCGAACAGCCACCGGCGAGCGAGGGCGGGGCCCGATGACGCAGCCGGCTTCGTGTGCCACGGCGCACGAGTGAGCAAGGGCTTCACCGGACCCGGCACGTGGCGGCCCCGGACGGGGAGAACGAACCACGACGGGCCAGCTCGACGTGGTGAGAGATGGAGCCGCGCACGAGCGGCGACGGTGCATCGTCCGACACGGCCGCCCGGCCAGGTGCATGACGTCAGCCGCGGCGAACCCAGGTGCGTAGCGAGATCGCAGAAAGGCGGGCGAGCATGGCCGACGAACCGGTGAAGCGGGCCCGGGAATGGCTGGACCGCACCTACGGCGGGCTTGTCGTGGTGAGCGATCAGCCGTCGGTGGAGTCCACCTGGGCGACGTACTTCAGCTGTGCGTACGCCGATGCCAAGCCGGACGACAAGCTTCTTGCCGTCACGCTGGCGGTCCCGAAGGACGGCTCGGAGCCGTTCCCCTTGCCGAACGCTCGCCCGTTCGGCGACATCGAGGACATCGACGTCGTCAACTGGCGCTGGGGGCTCAACGCTCGCGGGAGCCTCGTCGCCGCGCATGCGGAGCTGAGCAACCGGCCGGCTTCTGCGCTGGGGTGGCGCCCGGAGGACGAGGCGCCCGGCTGGTGGCAGCGGCTGCTCGACCAGCACTTCCCGGACGCCGAAGTCGCTACCTGCGCGACGTGGGACGAGGTGCGGTCCGCCGTCCTGGACGGCGGACCGGACACCCGCGGTGTGGTGTGGCTGCGCAGGCGGTTCGCCGGCATGGACTTCACTGGGCATCTGCTGTACGCCTGCTACGACAACGGCGAGGCGATGCTGCTCGATCCGCAGCTCGGGGACATCGCGCTGGTCGACGACGACGTGGTCGACAGCCTGGTGCTGGCCCGCTTCACCGGCAAGGAACCGTTGTGGGCGGAGCCGGTGATGCCCACCCTGGTGTCCGCGCCCGACCTGGAGTCGGCGGTGCGGAAAGCGGAAAGCTGGCTCACCGTCCACTACGGCGACGCGATGCAACTGGTCGATCCGCACGAAGACGACGAGATGGAGCGGGGCTGGTTGTTCGCCTGCGCGACGAAGCGGTACCTGGACAGCGGCGACTGGCGGCACCAGACGCTGCACGCCGCGGTGGTGGTCCCCAAGGAACCCGGTGAGGAGCCGTTCGGCCTGCCGCTGGACGACCCGTGGGGCTGGGTGCACGCGTGGGACCACGGTGTGGAGAACCTGCGGGAACCGCCGCCACCGGACCCTGCGGAGCTGCACTGGCTCGAAGAACTGGCCATGGACCTCGACGTCCCGTACGAGGCGAGCACCCACCACAGCTGGGACGACGTGCTCGAGGAGATTGCCGAGCTACCGGCGGGACAGCGCGTGGTGGTGTGGGCGCGGCGGCGGGATCACCGCGACCGGGAAACCGTGGGCAACGTGTTCATCGGGTTCGTCGACGAGGACGGGGAGGCGTTGCTGCTCGATGCCGAAACCGGCGAACCGATGAACGAGCCGGAGCCGCTGGCCGTGCATGTAATCAGATTCGACCTTCCGGCGCCGACCGACGAGAACGAGCAGGAAGACGCGAACGAGGCAGGACAGGACGCCGAGAACGAGACGGACACGGCGCAGGACCGGACGGAAGGCGCACCGAAGGTCGAAACGGCCGCGTGAAGGCGACCCGGGTGGGCGGTGCCCTCCGCCGCACGGTCCGGCCCCGGCAGCGGAGCCCGGGCAGTGGCGCAGCGGCCGATGACCAGGACGGAGAGGAGGCCGATGTCGCTGCCGAGGTCGCTCACCAAGAGCCTCCGCAAGGGGTATGCCGCCACCCGGATCGGGCACACGCTGGTGGTCCACGCCGATGCGCAGGTCAGCACGGGTGTCCGGGTGCTCGCCGAGTCGCTGCCCCCGGACCCGACGGCCGACGTGGTCGTGGCGGACATCCCGCTGCGCTCGCCGACGCAGGTGTGGCGGCGGTTCGCCAGCGCGGTGCCCCGCAGCCCCCGTCCGATGCGGATCGTTCCTGGGCAGGAGCCGTTCGAGGCTTCCGGTGAGCTCTGGCCGTGGCTGGCCAACGAAGTCGGCCGGGTGGTCATCGCGCCGTGCGGGAAGGTGCACTACGGCCGCGGCTGGCTGTTCGTGCACGCCGACGCGCGAAGCGGCTGGGTCGCCTTCCCACCCGGCGGACAGCCGATGTGGGACGGCAAACGGTTTCCGCGGCCCGTGTGGGACACGATGGAACTCGCCCAGGGCAGGCTGGTCGGTCCGCGCTGCGTGGCGGAACCGGTGCCGGCCGGGGCCTGGGTGCGGCCGGACGTCGACGAGCGTTTGCTGGCCGCGTCACGCGCGATGCTGACCGGCATGGTGCCGTGCCTGCCGCAGTCTCCGACGATCATGCTCGGCGCCGCTGGCCTGCCCGGTATCCAGCTGACGGACGTCGTCGGCTACTGGAGCACGTTGCCGCGGCCGATCGCGACCGCGGCGCGGTTCGTGCGCTGCGGGGCGGTGGACCAGGTCGGCGACGAATTCTTCGGGCGGACCCTCGCCGAGGCGTTGGGCACGGAGATCACCTGTTACACCGGCATTCCCGCGGGGTCGCCGGTGGCCTTGGACGTGATCACGCTCCGGCCCGACGGCTCCCCCGGCTGGCGTCCTTTCGTCCAAGTCGTCACCCATCGCCCCGACGGGTCCGCGCCGCTGGTCAGGAAGTGGCGCGCGCCGCTGATGGGGGCCGTCCAGACCGGACCGGGGGTGTATTCGCTGGGGCCGGGAACCGTGGTGGAAGTGATCCAGGCCGGGCTGTGGATCCGCCCGGAGAACTTCGCGGCCGACCCGGCGGGCGTGCGCACCGTGCCCCTGAATCCCGAGCGTTGCCTGCTGGTCTACCAGGAAAGCGACGACGGCCCGGCCCATCTGCTGCGCGCCGTCGCCGAGCAGCTTGCCGAGCGGCTGGACGTGGCGACCCGGTCCGCGGCGCGGCTGGTGTCGAGCGCCGAGCTGGCCGACGGACGGCCAGGCCATCCGCTGGCCGAGGAGCCGGTGCAGACCGACGTCATGGCCCGACCGAGCGTTCCGCCGGAAGCCGCGGAGGCCTCCGGGCCGGATGCCGGCGACGGAACCGAGCTGCCGTGGTTGTCCCGCATGATCGACACCATTGCTCTCCCTCGTGTGGAGTGACTTGAGACAGGGCGTGCGTCATGACCACATCACCCGCTGACGAGACCCGGAAGACGTCGGGCAAGGCGACCAAGAAGACATCGAGCAGGGCGGCCGCTCGGCGTACCAGGCAATCGTCCGAGACCCAGGCGGATGCTCCGACGAAGAAGGCGTCGACGTCCCGGAAGTCGGCGGCGACCAAGAAGGCGGCGACCACCGCGAAACCGGCCGATGCCGAAGTGGCCACCTCGGCCACGAAGACGTCGGCAGCGAAGAAGCCGGCCGCCACGAAGAAGGCTGCGGGGCCCGCGACCACCAGGAAAGCCACCACCAGGAAGACGAGCAAGGCGAAGAAGGCCGCTGCGGTCGCGGCCGAGGACCACCAGGCCGAATCGACGAAGCAGCTGCAGACCGATGCCGCCGGTTCTGGCGCCGAGCAGCCTGCCACCCCTTCGGCCGGATCCGAGCAGCCGGGTGAAGCCTCGCCCGCCCCCGGTGGAAACGCGTCCGCGCAGTCCACCGCTGGCGAGGGCGGACAGGAGTTCGGCCCCGACGACGGGGTCATGTTCCTCATCGACAAGGCCTGGAGACCGACCGAGGAACAGCCCAAGCCGCCGTTGACCGCCGTCGTCGGCGCCTGGCGGGTGCGGCGGGGAGAGCCGTACGGCAAGTTCGAGCCCAACCCGATCTACCAGCCCTGCTCACCGGATTCCCCGCTCGACCCGGTCGACGACGCGCTGACCAGGCTGCAGCGAGGCGAAGCCAACCCCGACGAGTTGGTCAGAGCTTTGGCCAACACGCTGGTCGGTATCGCCGTGGACGACAGCGGTGTCGCGGTTGTCCGGCGCGCCCCGGACGGTGTGCCGTCGGTGCTGATCGCGTCGTCGTACCGCGTCCGGGACACCATCGACGTGCCGAACTGGCGGGACGTGACGATCGAGGAGCTGATCGAGGCGATGCCGGACAGCGGGATCGACCTGCTGCTCAACCCTGGGGCGAAGGCGTCCATGCGGGTCAGCTGGGGTGCGATCAAATCGGCGCTGGCCACCGCGCAGGCATGAGCAACCGTCGTCGAGCAGCAGTGTGTCGCCCGGCCTGCCGAGCGACGGTGCGGCACGGGTGAGCAAGCGACTCGACGACAGGACGCTGCGTACATCCCCCGCCGCTGGCCGGGCACGGCCATCGCAACCCGGTGACGTGAGCGGCTGCGCCAGGTCGTCCGCGCCGTGCTCCGAGGTGGCACGGCCGGTCGCCGGGGTAGCTGAAGCCGCCGCGCATGGCTCGTTGCCCAAGCTGGCTTGTTCCGGTTCGACGACCGGGCGCATGCGCGGCTGGCGATCGATCGTCAACCCGCAGCGTGAATCTTCTGCCCGCGCGTACACCTGTGCCGGTCTCGTGCGTCTACCTAGGTGAGTAGCCTCTCCATGTCGAAGGCCAGGTCGGAGGACGCCAGTGATCAGGGTGATGTTCGCGGACGACGAGGAAATCGTCCGCTCGAGTTTGCGCACGATGCTGTCCGGTGCCGAGGACATGGAGGTCGTCGGCGAGGCAGCCGATGGACGATCGGCGGTGGAGGTCGCTCGTCGGCACCATCCGGACGTCGCGCTGCTGGACATCAAGATGGCAGGCGAGGAAGACGGCCTGGAGGCGTTGCACGGCATCCTCGCGCTGGCCGAGCCGCCCGCGGTGGCCATGCTGACTACGTTCGACATCGACAGCTACGTCTCCCGTGCGTTGAGCGCCGGGGCACAAGGGTTCCTGCTCAAGGACATCCGCCCCGCCCAGCTGGCGCAGGCGGTTCGTGACCTGGCGCGCGGCGGTGCGGTGCTCGACCCCGGCGTGGCGGCGCGGATCATCCGTGCACAGCGTGACGAGCAGCGTGCCGCGGCCCCGGCGCGTGAGCTGCTGGCGTCGCTGTCGGAGCGGGAACGCGAAGTGGTCACCCTGATCGCCAAGGGAATGTCCAATTCCGAGATCGGGTCGACGTTGTTCCTCTCCGAGGCCACGGTGAAGGGCTACGTGTCGTCGGTGCTGGCCAAGATCGGCGCAGCCAACCGGGTGCAGGCGGCGCTGCTGGCCTATCGGGGCGGCCTGCTCGACGACTGATGCTCCTGGCGCTCGAGCTGATCGGCGTGGTGGCCTTCGCCGCGTCCGGCGCTCTTGCGGCCGTCCACGCCCGGCTCGACTTGTTCGGTGTCGCCGTGCTGGCCACGACCACCGGACTCGGCGGCGGGATCATGCGTGACGTGCTGCTCGGGATCCATCCGCCGATGACGTTGCGGACGTGGCAGTTCCTGACCGTCTGTGCGGTGACCGCGCTGGTGGTGTTCTTCTTCCATCCGCAGGTCGCCCGGCTCCGGCGGCCCGTGCTGGTCGCCGACGCGGTCGGGCTCGGTGTCTTCGCGACGTCGGGCACGGCGATCGCCCTCGATGCCCAAGCCCCCGTCTACACGGCGTGTTTGATCGGGATGACCACCGGGATCGGCGGTGGTGCGGCGCGCGACTTGTTGTTGCGGGAGATCCCGGTGGTGCTGCGGCGGGAGATCTACGCGCTCGCTGCCTTGGTCGGCGCCGTGGTGGTCGGCGTGGGGCACGCGCTGCAGCTTCCGCAAGGGCCGGTCACGGTCGTCGCCGCCGCGCTGGTGATCGCAGTCCGGCTGCTGGCGCTGTGGCGGAAATGGCACGCACCGGTACCACGGAAGCCCGACTGACCCCGCCGTTCTCAGCGGAGGCTCAGCCTGGGGAGTAAGACTGTGCGCATGCGCATTCTTGTCGTCGACGACGACCGGGCGGTGCGGGAGTCGCTGCGCCGATCACTGGAGTTCAACGGCTATTCCGTCGACCTGGCCAGCGACGGTGCCCAGGCACTCGAGGCCATCGAGGCCAACCGGCCGGACGCCATGGTGCTCGACGTGATGATGCCGCGCGTGGACGGGCTCGAAGTGGCTCGCAGGCTGCGCAGCAGGGGAGACGACCTGCCGATCCTGGTGCTGACCGCGCGGGACGCGGTGTCGGACCGGGTGGCCGGGTTGGACGCGGGAGCCGACGACTACCTGCCCAAGCCGTTCGCGTTGGAGGAGCTGCTTGCCCGGTTGCGCGCGCTGTTGCGCCGTGCGTCTGCCGAGCCGGCGGGTGGTGGGCAGGCATCCGTGCTGCAGTTCGCCGACCTCACGTTGAATCCGGCGACCAGGGAGGTGACCCGCGGGGAGCGGAGCATCAGCCTCACGCGTACCGAGTTCGCGCTGCTCGAGCTGCTGATGACATACCCGAAGCACGTGCTGACGCGGAGCCGGATCCTGGAAGAGGTGTGGGGCTACGACTTCCCGACGTCCGGCAACGCCCTCGAGGTCTACATCGGATACCTGCGACGTAAGACGGAGGCCGGTGGCGAGCCCCGCTTGATCCACACCGTGCGCGGTGTCGGGTACGTGCTGCGGGAGACCCCTCCGTGACCCGACCTGCTCCCGGGAGCACCTGGGTGACCGAGTCCGACGGTGGCGGAGGGGACGTCGACCCCGGTCCGGCGCGCTGGCGGATGTCGCTGCGCAAGCGGGTGTCGCTGCTGGCCGCCAGCTGTGTGGCGGTCACGGTCGCGTTGGTCTCGCTCGGCGCCTACTTCACCATGCGGGCGAATCTGTACGAGACGCTGGACGAGCAGCTGATCGAACGCGCGCAGAACGCCGTGCAGGCGCCGCCGGTGACCAACCGCGTGGAGCAGATTCCCGCGGCTTTCCTGGCCTCGACCGACATCGAGATCGGTGTGCTGTCGTTGTCCGCGACCGGGGTGGCGCAGATGCGCAACCCGGTCGGCCACGCTCCGCCGTGGGGAGAGCCGGAGCTGCGGGTGGCCACCGGTGACAGCTCGTTCTCGCTGCGGACCGAGCCGAAATCGAACTCGCGCGTGATCGCGCTGCCGTCCGGCCCGGGTGAGGCGATGGTGCTGGCTCAGCCGCTCGAGCCGACCCAGAACATCCTGCGCAGGCTGGCCGTCGTGTTGTTCGTCATCGGCGGTGCGGGTGTCGTGGTCGCCGCCGGTGCGGGCACCGCGGTGGCCAGGGGGAGCCTGCGGCCGGTGGAGAACCTGACGGCGGCGACCGAGCGGGTGTCGGCCACCGGCGACCTGCGGCCGATTCCGGTTTCCGGTGACGACGAGCTGGCCCGTCTGACGTTCAGCTTCAACCGGATGCTGGCCGCGGTGGCCGACGCCCAGGAAAAGCAGCGCCAACTGGTCGCCGACGCCGGGCACGAACTGCGCACCCCGTTGACGTCCATGCGGACCAACTTGGAGCTGCTCCTGGCGGCCGACAAGCCCGGTGCCCGGCGGCTGTCCGACCAGGACCGCGCGGAGATCGCGCGTGACATCACCGGGCAGCTCGACGAGATCACGCAGTTGATCGGCGATCTGTCGCTGCTGGCTCGCGGTGACGCTCCGCCCCCGGAGCCGGATCAGGTCGACATGGTCGACGTCGTCGAGCGTGCGCTGGAACGTGCTCGCCGGCGGGCCGGAAGTGTGGAATTCGACGTGTCGCTGCAGCCGTGGACACTGTACGGGGACTCCACCGAGCTGGAGCGTGCGGTGTTGAACCTGCTGGACAACGCGGTGAAGTTCTCGCCGGAGGGCGGTACGGTCGAGGTGCGGCTGCGTCCGCTCGGCGACGGCACCGCGGTGGTGGAGGTCGCCGACGAAGGACCGGGCATCGCTGACGAGGACATTCCCCACGTCTTCGACCGGTTCTACCGCTCGGTGAGTGCCCGCGGGCTGCCCGGTTCCGGCCTGGGTCTGGCCATCGTCAAGCAGGCCGCGTTGCGGCACGGCGGCACCGTGTACGCCGGCCGGTCGGCTCGTGGCGGCGCGTTGCTCACCATCCGGCTGCCGGGCGAGCCCGGCTAGTCTTGAAGTGAGCCCACAGGGTGGCCTCAGCCCCTTCTCAGGACCGCAGCGCACGGTGGAGACATGCAGCACAACGACGAGCCGACGTCAGCGAACCGGGTGTGGTCGATCGAGGAAATGCAGCGGGCGGCCCACCATGCCGGGACACCGACGTATCCACCGATGGGATACCCCCAGGCGCCGTCCGGAGAGCGCAAGCGGCGCGGCGGGTTGATCGCCGGGGTGGCGGTGCTGTCGTTGCTGGTCGGCGCCGGGGCAGGCGGGGTGAGCGGGTACCTCGCGGCCGAGCGTGTCGACCCCGGGCCGACGATCAACGCGCTGGAGCAGGAGCGGCCGGCGCGGCAGACGGGCAGCGCGCCCAAGGGCAGTATCGAGGCGGTCGCCGAGAAGGTCTCGCCCAGCGTGGTGCAGCTGGAGGTCAGCGGTCCCGGGTCGGTCGGGGAGGGCTCCGGTTTCATCCTGACCGACGACGGCTACATCATGACCAACAACCACGTGGTCGAGGCCGCCGCCGAAGGGCGGGGTCATATCCGGGTGGTGTTCCACGACGGCCAGGACGCCAAGGCGTCGGTGGTCGGGCGCAACCCGACCACCGACATCGCGGTGGTCAAAGCCGAGGGTGTGAAGGGGTTGCAGCCGGTCGAGCTGGGCAGGTCGGACGATCTGCGGGTCGGCCAGACCGTGGTGGCCATCGGCTCCCCGTACGATCTGTCCGGAACGGTGACGGCGGGCATCATCAGCGCGCTGAACCGTCCGGTGACCGCGGGAGGCCGTGGTGACCAGGCGACCGCGATGGACGCGATCCAGACCGACGCGGCCATCAACCCGGGGAACTCCGGCGGCCCGCTGGTGGACATGAACGGCCGGGTGATCGGCATCAACTCGGCCATCTACAGCCCGTCGAGCTCCAGCGACGGGGGCCGGGTCGGCAACATCGGCATCGGCTTCGCCATCCCGATCGACCAGGCGCGCCGCACCGCGGACGAGATCATCGAGACCGGTAAGGCGACGCAGACCTACATCGGCACGATGGTCGGCGACGCCCCGAACGGCGGGGCGCAGATCGTCCGCGTGCTGCAGGACTCCCCGGCGGCGAAGGCTGGGCTCAAGGAGGGCGACGTGGTGGTGAAGATCGGTGACCGCCGGGTCGAGGACGCCGACGAGCTGGTGGCCGCGGTGCGGACCCGGGCGCCAGGGGAGAAGGTCGTCCTGACCTTGCAGAGCGGCCGCACGGTCGAGGTCACGCTGGGGGCCGAGCCCGTGCCGGGCAACTGACGACACCGGACGCAACGTCCAGAGTGCGTACCGGACGCAAGCGACCTGCACCGATCGCCTTCCTTCCGCCGAACCCTGGTAACGAGCGCGGGGAGCCACGGATGGCGGTGCTGGGCGGCGGGCGGAGGCCGACACGGATCGCGTCGGGAGAACCTCACTGCGCGTGGCGGCTCGGCCACCGACTAACGTAACGGCCATGGAACGCAGTGCGGCGCAACGGTTGGGGAGAGCGTTGGTCGTCGTCGTCGACGATCGAGTCGCCAACGGCGAGGTCGAGGACACCACGGGTCCGCTGGTCACCGAGCTGTTGAAGGAGGTCGGCTTCATCGTCGACGGCACGGTCAGCGTCCCCGGCGACACGGTCTCCATCCGCAATGCCTTGAACACCGCGGTGATCGGCGGGGCGGACCTGGTGATCACGGTCGGTGGCACCGGTGTGTCGCCGCGCGACGTGACGCCGGAGGCGACCCAGGGCGTGCTCGACCAGACCATCCCGGGCATCGCCGAGGCACTGCGTTCCTCCGGGCTGTCGGCGGGTGCGGTGGATGCCGGCATCTCCCGGGGCCTGGTCGGTATCTCGGGCAGCACGCTGGTGGTCAACCTGGCGGGCTCCCGGGCTGCGGTGCGTGACGGCATGGCCACGCTGGCCTCGCTCGTGCCGCACGTCATCTCCGAATTGTCCGGCGCCCTCGAGCCCGAGCCCTGATCCCGGCTGGAGGTAATGCTGATCTCGGCTGGTGGCAGGCTGCGCTGGGGTAATGCTGCTCCCGGTCGGCGGCAACGCTCCCCCGCCGGATCTGTCGGCCGGGCGTGCCATGATGGCACCATGTCCGAGCTCGACCGGGACCACGGCGACACCGGTGGTGAGCAGCGCGATCCCGCGCGGCCTGCCGCGGATCACCTCGGCAGCGGTTCCGGGGCGGGTCAGTCCGGCATCGCTCCTGCGTCGGATCAGTCCGCCACCGGTCCTGAGTCGGATCAGTCCGGTACCGGCGCGGCGGAGCCACCCCGCAAGCAGAGCGCTCGGCGGGCGGCCGTCTCCGCTCGGCGGATCCACGAGGTGTTCGGCGATGTCCTCCCGGAGACCACCTCCGACGAGCGGGATTTCTCGCCGCGGGAGGGTGACCGGGACGAGTGGTATTTGGCCAATCGCCCACCGCACCACTGACCAATCGCCCCTGCACCACCAGCCAATCGCCCGCCGCGTCACTGAGCTTCGGGCATGGCCACACTGCGGCGTCCATTGCCTCACCGGCATTGGCCCAGGGGCGCGCCGAGGCCGCTCATTCCCGGGCACGCCGCCTCTCGCAGGTGTTCGCCGAGATTGGCTATGTCCCACGGGGAGGCCTCGGCACTCGCGTTCGTTCAGAAGCAGGCTGCTTCCCTCAGCAGCTGGCCACTTCGCTCAGTAACCGGCGGTTTCGCTCGGCATCCGGACGCTCTGTTCAGCAATGGAGTCGCTTCGCTTACGGGTTGGTTGCCTCGCTCAGTAGTTGGTGGTTTCGCTCAGCACCCGGACGCCGGATCGACGAAACGTCGGCCGATCTCCGGAATGTGTCTCGTCGTGACGTGCGTGCCGGCCGTCGATGGTCGCTGGCGGCCGTCCGCGGCGGCGAAGGACACCCGTGAACCCATCCGGGCGCGGTGAGCCGTTGGCAAGCTCATGGAGTTGCCTGCGCGCCGAGCGCCATGCGGGGTCGAGCGCCCAGGTATGCCCTGCCCGTCCAGCGTCACCCTCAGCCGGGGCGCCGCACCACGGCCTCGCAACAGGCTCGGCGCCCCGGCGTCACCTCGCTCTGTCAGTGGTTGGCCTGAGCTTTCAGCAAGTCCCTGATCTCGATCAGCAGTTCGTTGTCGCTCGGCGGCTCCTCCTGCTGCGGGATGCCGCGGCGTGCCTTGATCCGCGCCTGGATCTTGTTGAACGGCAGCACGACCAGGAAGTACACCACCGCCGCGGTCAGCAGGAACGTCACCGCACCGTTGATCACTGCGCCGAAGTCCAGCACGGACTTCGGGTTTCCGTCGACCAGCTGAATCGCCAGGCCCACGTTGCTGCTGCCACCGAAGGAGGCGATCAGCGGGTTGATGATGCTGTTGGTGAAGATCGTCACGAGGTCGACGAACGCGGTTCCCACGACGACCGCGACCGCGAGTTCAACGATGTTCCCCCGCATGATGAACTCTTTGAACCCCTTGAGCATGACGTGCCCTCCTTGACTGCTCCTGCGAGCGGCCCTTCCGTCCCGCCTGTCACTCGTTCGTGTGATGGATGCCACAGCGACAGGGGCTAACGAAGCGTAACGGTCACCGGTCGACTCAGCGACACGGCTGCCACCCGGTTCGCCCTCGCAGTGGGCAATTCCAGGAGCACCAGGCGCGCATCGTGCTCGCCGGGCCCGGCATCTCCACTTTCGGTCACAGCCACGACGCTCGCGCCGCTGGCGAGCGTGCGGACACCCTCCTCGGAATCAGTCACCGTGACGACGTCGACGAGGGCACCTGGCCTCAACAACGCCGCGACGGCGCCATCGGCAAGCCGAATCGGCACAGTCGCCGTGTCCCCGGCGCCGGACGTGGTGCTCTGCACCCGGCTGACGAGCCGCGCGTCGGTCAGTGGTTCTCCGCGCCGGGCAGGGCCGGACAGCATCCTGCCGACGGCGGCTTCGGGCCTGGTCAGTACGCCGTCAGGAAGTGCGCTGCGCGGCAGCCGCACGACACGCAGGTCGGGAGGCTCGAGCTTGCGCCACGGGGCGACGTCGCGACTTGTCACGACGGCCGGGGAGCGTGGCTCACCCGCACTGGACGCAGGCCGGACAGCCAGCACCGCTGCCGCTGCCATCAGCAGCACCGCGAGGACGCGACGGACGCCGGTGGCCGTCAGGATTCCTCGGCCGATGTGACGGCGGGGCCGAGGACGGCGGGAAAGCCACGGAACAAGGGAGCGAAGCACACGGGCGATGTCAGGCATGCCTCGAACGCTACGGTTCGCAGCGTGCGCCTCCCACCTGCCGCAACGCCGCCTGTGGACAACTCGGCCCTTGTGGACAACTTGCCGCTCCGGGCACGTGGGCAGGCGAAATCGTCGGACTCGCGTGCGATGGTCAGGATGTCTCGGCGGATCCGACGACGGTGATCACGAATGGCCGGGTGGATCCGAGCGCGCTCAGGACGCCTTGGCGGTCGCGCTCGAGCTGGACGAGGAGCTGGACGACGAACTCGACTTGTCGCCGGAACCGTTGGAGCTGGACGAGCCGTTCGAGCTGGACGCAGCGCGGGAGTCGGTGCGGTAGAAGCCGCTGCCCTTGAAGATCACGCCGACCGAGCCGAACAGTTTGCGCAGCGGACCGGAACACTCCGGGCACTCGGTCAAGCTCGCGTCGCTGAACGACTGGACCGCCTCGAACCGGTGGTCACATTCCTTGCAGGCGTACTGATAGGTGGGCACCGAAGACTCCTCATCGGCAGAGTTCTGGCACTCGAGCGGCTCGAGTGCCAATCCCATTGTGCGGCATGCGTTTTCCGGCTGGCAAACAGGTCTAGCTCACACGCAGTCGAGCAGGGGCACCGGTGCCCATGCCTGCGTCGGCACAGGGGCCACGTCGGGCTCCGCCGGCTGCCGGGCAGAAGCCGTGGCAGACGGCAGGTCGACATCGACGCCGAGGCCTGGGCTGGGAGAGGGCCGATGTCGGCGCAGACGCGCATGATCAGCGGATCACGGTGTCCTCAACGGGATCGGCGCGAAGGCCGCAGTCATCGGTGAGTCTCGGAGCCGCGGGCGGCGGTGTCTGCCGGGGACTTTGTGTCCGGCGCATGGGCCCGTCACTGCGGGCGCGGGAGCTGTCCACCGCAGTCTCCTGTCCGGACTGCTCGGCGCCGAGACCCGATGTCAACGGTGGGTCGCTGGACCCCGACCGTGCCGACGTCGCGGATGTCCGACAGCACCCCCCAGCCGCTGTCGGTCGCGGTCTGCTGTCTGGACTGGGTACTCGGCGCGAGATGCGACCTCAACACTGGTTTGCCGAGTTGTCGGCCGCGGTGCTCGCGCAGGACTTGGCAACGGCGCACGGTGCCAGCCGATCACTGCCGCCACGATCGGCGAGGACGACGAGCCCGACCAGTCGTACCAGTCTCACAGCCGTCGATAGCCCGCACGCGGCGTAAGCACCGATGTCAACCGTGCGTCGTGCGGCTCGTCAGGCAGATACGGCACGAACTCGTCGTCCCGCACCACCCCGACCAAATCCGCGTCGGGGTCCACCAGCGGCAGGCTCCGGTCGTAGTACCCGGCTCCACGCCCGAGGCGGACGCCACGGCTGTCCACGGCCAGCGCGGGCACGAAGATCACCCCCGCCTCGGCGATCGTCTCCGGCGGCAACCGGTCGCCGGCAGGTTCCAGCAACCCGGGCAGCGGACCCTCCGCCAGGCTGTCGTGCCCCTCGTACACCGTCCACAACAAGGGGGCACGCTTCTTCGGCACCACTGGCAGCAGCACCCGTACACCGAGATCGCGCAGCCCGTCGACCAGATCGAGCGAGCCCGGTTCGGTGTCGAACGGCACGTAACAGGCCACCGTGCCCGTGCCGTGCCCCGCCGCGACGTCGACGACGGCCGTGGCCAGTTGCTCGGCCTCGCGTTGGTGTTCCTCGGCCGACAGGGCTTTCCGTGCGGAGAGCACATGAGCGCGCCAGTCGTCCTTGCCCCACGCGCGCTGCGCGCCACGGGCCGGTTCGTTCCCGGACACGATCACCACCTCACGTTAGGCTCATGACCATGACGGCCAGCGCTGAGCACCAGACGTTCACCACCGCCATCGTGCCCGCAGCCGGCCTGGGCACACGCTTCCTCCCCACGACCAAATCGGTCCCCAAAGAGCTGCTGCCGGTCGTGGACACCCCGGCGATCGAGCTGGTCGCCGACGAAGCCAGGCAAGCAGGTGCCGAGCGTCTGGTCATCGTCACCTCCCCGGCGAAACAGTCCATCGCCGCCTACTTCCGGCCCGCACCGGAATTGGAACGGTCACTGGAGGAGAAAGGCAAGACCGGCCAACTGGCCAAGATCCGCCGGGCCCCGGAACTGCTCGAGGTCGAAGTCGCCATCCAGGAACAGGCACTCGGCCTCGGCCACGCGGTGGCGTGCGCCGAGCCGAACCTCGGGCCGGAGGACGACGTGGTGGCCGTACTGCTGCCGGACGACCTCGTGCTGCCCCACGGGATCCTGGAGCGGATGGCCAAGGTACGCGCCGAGCACGGCGGCAGCGTCCTGTGTGCTTTCGACATCCCGAAGGAGGAAATCTCCGCCTACGGAGTCTTCGACGTCAGCGACACCGACGACGCCGACGTCAAGCGGGTCCACGGCATGGTGGAGAAGCCGCCTGCCGAGCAAGCCCCCTCGACGTTCGCCGCGGCCGGCCGTTACCTGCTCGACCGGGCGATCTTCGACGCGCTGCGCCGGATCGAGCCGGGCGCCGGGGGCGAGCTCCAGCTCACCGACGCGGTGGCGCTGTTGATCCAGGAAGGGCATCCGGTGCACGTGGTGGTGCACCGCGGTGACCGTCACGACTTGGGCAACCCCGGCGGCTTCCTGCGTGCCGCGGTCGACTTCGCCCTGCAGGATCCGGACTATGGGCCGGAACTGCGCGCCTGGTTGACGGACAGAATCGCACGACCATGACCACACCCGAGCAGCAGCACGACGACCACGTCGGAGCCGACATCGCGGCGACGGCGGTGTCCGACGCGGTCGAGCAGCCCACACCGGACGACGACTACCGGTCGGTGGACGACCAGCTCGCCAGGGTACTGGCCGCCGCGGTCCGGCCACGCCCCGTGCGGGTGGCGATCTCGGAATCACAGGGTCTGCTGTGCGCGGAGGAAGTGGTCGCCCAGCAGGCGCTCCCCGGCTTCGACCAGGCCGCGGTCGACGGCTACGCGGTGCGCAGCGTCGACGTGCGCGAAGCGACGGAGGAGAACCCGATCGAGATGCCGGTGGTCGGGGAGATCCACGCCGGCTCGCTCCAGCCGCGCCGCCTCCAGCCCGGACAGGCCGTCCGCGTGGCTGCCGGGGCACCCCTGCCGACGCTGGCGGACGCGGTCGTCCCGCTGAAGTACACCAACAACCACCCGGCGCGGGTGCAGATCCACCGAAGCGTGCCGTCCGCGGCCTATCTGCGGCGGATGGGTGAGGACGTGCAGATCGGCGACGTCGCCGTCCGCAAGGGCGACATCATCGGCGCCGCTCAGGTCGGCCTGCTGGCCGCCGTGGGACGCTCCAAGGTCCTGGTCTACCCCCGGCCCAGGGTGTCGATCATCTCCGTCGGCGACGAGCTGGTCGACGTCGACCGCACCCCCACGGTGGGCCAGGTCTACGACGTGAACTCCTACGCCCTGGCCGCCGCCGCGCGGGACGCAGGCGCGGAGGTCAGCCGGGTCGGCATCGTCTCCACCGAGCCGAGCAGGCTGCGCGAGATCGTCGAGGGGCGTCTGCTGATGTCGGAGATCGTGGTCATCGCGGGCGGTGCCGGTGGCAGCGCCGGGGAGGACGTGTGCGCCGCGCTGTCCGACTTCGGGCACATCGAACAGACCCGCGTGGCCATGCACCCCGGCTCGACCCAGGGATTCGGCAGGCTCGGGCCGGACGCCGTGCCGACGTTCCTGCTGCCCAGCAACCCGATGAGCGCGCTGGTGGTCTTCGAGGTGTTCGTGCGCCCGTTGATCAAGGCTGCGCGTGGTTCCCGCTACCCACACCGGCGGGTGGTCACCGCTCGCCTGTTGTCGCCGGTGACGTCCGTCCAGGGCCGCCGCGGCTACCTGCGCGGGCAACTGCTGCGCGACGAGAGCAACGGCGAGTACCTGGTGCAGCCGCTCGGCCTGTCGGGCACGAACCTGCTGTCGTCGCTTGCCGAGGCGAATTGCTTGATCACGGTGGGTGAATTGCAGACCGAGATCACCGCGGGCGAAGAAGTGCAGGTCGCCTTCCTGGCGCAGCGCGGCTAACGTGCGGCTCATGTCTCGGCCGCAGCAGCTCACCGGCGTGGTCGCGCAGCCGGAAGGGAAGCACCCCGGCTGGCCGGCGCAGCTCGGGCCGCTGCGGGTGCGCGCCGGGGTCGTCGCGTTACGCCCGGTTCGGCTGCGGGACGGCAGGGCATGGCGGCGGATCCGCCTCCGCGACCGTGACTATCTGGAACGCTGGGAGCCCTCGGCGCCCGGCACATGGCCGGAACGGCACAGCGGATTGGCCTGGCATGCGCAGTGGGCCGGACTGCGCACGCTGGCCCGGCGCGGCGTCTGTTTGCCCTTCGCGATCACCGTCGACGGGGCCTTCGCCGGGCAGGTGACCATCGGCAACATCGTGCGAGGGGCGTTGCAGTCGGCATGGATCGGCTACTGGGTGGACTCGGAGCAGGCGTCGCAGGGCGTCGCCACTGCCGCCGTAGCGCTCGCAGTCGACCACGCCTTCGGCGAGGCCGGTCTGCACCGTCTGGAGGCGACGGTGCGTCCGGACAACGCCGCGAGCCTGCGTGTGCTGGCCAAGCACGGCTTCCGCAAAGAGGGCATGTTCGAGCGGTACTTGCACGTCGACGGCGATTGGCGCGACCACCTGTGCTTCGCGCTCACCGCGGAGGAGACGGGTAAGGGTTTGGTCGCCCGCCTGCTGGCGTCCGGCGGCGCCGAGCGCGCCTGATCCGAAGATCCCACGAGATGCCCCGATCCGGTGACGACTTTCCGTGACCGATTACGGCGAGCCTCCAAGCGATCTGTTACTGGTGTGACTAGCGTGACGAGAACATGGAGTAGTGCAGCGGGGAGCCGAGATGCCCAGCTCGTTGATCATCGTCGCGCTTGCGGTGGCGTGGCTTGTCGTGCTCGTACCGATGGTCGTCCGCAAACGCCAGGAAATCGCCGAGACAGGCGAGGACGCGCTGGCATCCCGCGTGGTGCGCGCCGGCAGCGACCACGACGAGGAGGGCACGACCGAGCCCACCGAGCGCGATGAGGACCACCACGAAGAGCACGACGAGGACGCCGAGGCCGACGGCCGTCGCTCCGAGGCCGACGACCGGGGCGAGTTCGGTGATGAGCGTCTCACTCGGGCGGATGTCATGGCGCACGACTACTCCGTCGACGACTACGAAGAGCCACTGCCGCGCCCGCAGCGGCGCTACCGGCCCGGCCGGGGCGGGTTCGACCCGCACGCCGCGGAGCTGGCCGCGCGGGCGAAGTACGCCTTCCGGCAGCGGGTCGTGCTGACCCTGCTGCTGATCACCGCGCTGTCGGCGATCGTGGCGGCCGTGCTGTTCGCCCCGCTGTGGTGGCTGACCGGCACTTCCGGCACGCTGCTGGCCGGCTACCTGGTCTACCTGCGCAGGCAGGTGCGGATCGAGAACGAGATCCGGCAGCGCAGGATGGCCCGGCTGGCCGGGCAACGCTCGGCGAAGCGCCGTCGCCTGCGGGAAGAGGAGCTCGACCGCATCTACGACCGCAGATTCGAGCGCGACCTGCGGGCCGAGTACCACGAGGAAAGCGCGGAGTACCACGAGGACTACGACGACCACTACGCCGACGACTACGAAGTGGCGGACGAGCACGTGGCGCCCGCACGTCCGCAGCGGCGGCCGCGCCCCGAGCCGCGCGAGATCCCGCGCAACGCGGTGGTGGTCGACGTCTACGACGAGGACCCGGCGTTCCACGAGCTGGCCGAGCCGGACGAGCGCCCGTTCTACCGCCGTGCGGTGGGAGAGTAACCCCTGCTGCACGGGGTGATCGAGCGGCTTGCTATGCTCATCGCGCCGCAAGGGGCTGTAGCGCAGTTGGTAGCGCGCCTCGTTCGCATCGAGGAGGTCAGGGGTTCGATTCCCCTCAGCTCCACCAACCGAAGGAAGCCGTTTCCGCAGGTCGAGCGGAAGCGGCTTTCGTCGTTTCTCGGCAGGTTCGGCAGCGACGGCGGTGCCACGTCCTCTCGTCCTCCTTTGCGCGTCACCGCGACCATGGCGAGCGGAGCGACCACTGCCAGCCGAACACGCTGCTCAGCGACCATCCAGCCAGAGGAACGGCGGACGGGTGTGTGCAGCAGGGGCCGTCTCGAATCGGCGCGGCCCGCTTGGCCCTGGGGTACGACAGTGGCGTGAACAAGGGACGCCCCGGATGGCCACCGCGCCACGCTGAGGCTTCCGCGGCCGTGGCCGCCACGCGCCGACGCCGTGATGAGCCAGGACGACATCCGGCCGGGCGGCCACGCCCCGAGTTGCCAAGCCGCTTGTCATGCAGCCGTCGGCGCAAGTGCGCCGGCGGTCGTCACATGCGCTCGGGAGCGCTGATGCCGAGCAGACCGAGCCCGTGGTGCAGCGTCCGCGCGGTCAGCCGGCAGAGCGCCAGCCGGTTGCTCCGCACCGGCTCCTCGGCGTTGAGCACCGGGCAGGCCTCGTAGAAGGCGGTGAAGTCGCGTGCCAGGTCGTAGAGGTAGCCGCACAGCTTGTGCGGTTCCAGGCTCTCGGCGACCGCGGCAAGCGTCGCCCCGTAGTCGTCCAGCTCGAGCGCCAGCGCCCGCTCCGCCGGATGCAGTTCCACCGCCGGGTCGATCGTGGTCTCGGGGTCGCCTGCTTTCCGCAGAATCGAGCGGATGCGAGTGTGCGCGTACTGCAGGTAGACCCCGGTGTTGCCGGTGAACGACACCATGCGGTCGACGTCGAAGACGTAGTCCTTGATCCGTGATGTCGACAAATCGGCGTACTTGACCGCGCCGATCCCGGCCTGCTCGGCGATCCGGTCCAGCTCCTCGGCGGGCAGCTCCGGATTCTTCTCGTGCACGACCTGGCGCGCCCGGGCCACCGCGTCGTCGAGCAGATCCATCAACCGCACCGTGCCGCCGGAACGCGTCTTGAACGGGCGGCCGTCCCGGCCGAGCACCGTGCCGTACGGCACGTGGGTGGCCTCGATGTCGTCGGTCAGCCACCCGGCGCGCCGCGCGGCTTCGAAAATCAGCTGGAAGTGCAGCGCCTGCCGGTAGTCGGTGACGTACAGCAGCCGGTCGGCCTTCAGCTGCTGGATCCGGTAGCGGATGGTCGCCAGGTCCGTGGTGTCGTAGCCGTAGCCGCCGTCGCGCTTGCGCACCATCAACGGCGCGGGCTTGCCGTCCGGCCCGGTCACCTCGTCGGAGAAGATCACCAGCGCGCCGTCGTCCTCCACGGCGATCCCGGCATCGGTGAGCTCGGCGACCACGTCGGCGAGCATCGGGTTGTAGAACGACTCGCCGACCGAGTCCTCCGGGGTGAGCAGCACCCCCAGCCGGTCGTAGATCTCTCGGAACGCCTTCTCGGACTCGGCGACGATCTCCTTCCAGCGCGCGACCGTGTCCGGGTCGCCGGACTGCAGCGCGACCACCCGCTTGCGGGACCGCTCGGCGAACTCGGGGTCGGCGTCGAAAGCCGCCCGGGCGGCCCGATACAGCTCGTCGAGCGCGGAGACAGCCGAGGTGCCCGCCGCCAGTTCGTCGTGGTGCCACGCGGCGTCCGGGTGCTCGTCGAGGTACTAGAGGAAGGAAACCGAGCCCCCGCGCCAGACTGTCGCCGATGATCGTGGTGCGCAGGTGACCGACGTGCATCTCCTTGGCGATGTTCGGTGCGGAGTAGTCGATCACGATGCGCTGCCCCGCGGTGGGCGTGCCGACGCCGAGGCGGGGACTGGCCAGCCGAGCGGCGACCTGGCCCCAGATCAGCTGGTCGGGCACCGTGATGTTGAGAAAGCCGGGACCGGAGACCTCGACACGCTCGACCCGCTCCCCGGCCATCGCCGAGGTGAGCGTGTGGGCGAGGTCGGTCGGTTTGCTGCGGGCGCGTTTGGCCAGCGCGAGCGCCGCGTTCGACTGGAAGTCGGCGTGCTCGCTTCGGCGCACCAACGGATCGGCCCCGGCCAGCTCGGGGTAGGCATGCGCGATCGCTTGCGACACGCTGTCGGCGACCTGGCCGAGCAGCGGCCGGACTTCGTGGTTCGACTCGCGATGGGACACGGAATCAAGCCCTCCTTCGAGGCCTTCAGTGTCCCAGGCGCCGTTGTGCTCGCCGAACCGCGGTGCCCGTCGAGACGCCGAATGCAGCGGCCGCGGCTTGCCGGCGCGGCGTGCTGAACCCACCGGTCCGCTCCCCGCGTGAGGGGAATGACCGCTGTCGCCGGCAAAGGTGGGAGACCGCGGGCGACGGCCGCTCGCTGCCGCTTTCGGCTGCACCCGAGAGCTCGACCAGGTGGTAACCGGCGCGTCCGGTTGTGGTGGCACAGCCGGTGCCACCATGGTTGCTCGTCGAGCCCACCATGATCGGTGCCTGCCGTGCCGGTCCTCGCCGAATCCGAGAGAAGAAGACGGAATGCCTCACGACCCATCAGCTGACCGTGCTCGCGACGTAGCGCTTCCGGCGCGCAGCGCACCCGGCAGGGCCTCTGTGCCGTTCGTGCTTTTCCTGCTCGGTTTTCTCGTCTTGTATCTGCTGGCTGTCTGCACCCCGATCGGGCAGCGCATCGAGAACGCCGTGTTGTCGAGCGAGAACGGGAGCAAGCCGGCCTGGATACACGAGTTCTCGGGTGCCTATTCCGCTACCGGGCCGACGCTTCCCCCGCTGGGTGAGCTCGCGCTGCCGACAGCGGCGGTGGGGCTGCTCGTGCTTGTGCTGCTCACCCTGGTGCGGCGGTGCTGGTGGCAGGGAGCGGCCGCGGTCTGTGTCGCGGGTGCCGCGATCGGGGCCGCCGAAGTGCTCGGACAAGTTCTGCCCCGGCCGGATCTGGTGAACGCACCGGTTTACTTCGTCGAGCCGAGTTTCCCCAGCGGTCATGCCGCGGTGGCGTCCGCGCTGGTTGTGGCGGCCTTGTTCGCCGTGCCGGAACGACTGCGGCCGTGGCTTCTGGTAGTCGGGGCGGCTTGGCTGGCCATGGTCGCCGGCGCCGTGCAAGCCACCCTCCACCATCGGCCCAGCGACGTGGTGGGCTCCACCCTGCTGGTGTGCATCGCGTACCGGCTCGCGCTGTGGCTGCGGCCCACCGTGGCGCCGACGTTCGCTGCTCGTCCCGCCACCGTGGCGGCGGCATCCGCGTGTGCTGTCGTCGGCGCGGTGATAGGTGGCTCGCGGTCGGACTCCTTGGGGCAGTCGGCGGTCTTCGCCGCGGTCGCGGTCGGGTGCGCGGCACTGGCATGGCTCGCGGTGAAGGACCAGGTGGTGTCGCGGGCACAATCCGACTAGGTGGCATCCGGCACGCTCCGGCAGCGCACCACGGCGCCGGCCGCCCGGCATCGGGGCGGTGGCCGCGGTCGGGCGTGGCACGCCCGACCGCGTCGCGCACCCAGCGCTGTGCGGTGACTGGCTGGTTCACCCCAGCGCTGTGCGGTGACTGCCAGGTTCTGGATCACCTCGGCGCCAGGCGGTGACGGTCCAGTTCACTCCAGCGCTGTGAGCCGGCCCGGTCACCTCCTCGGAGAAGATCACCAGCGCGCCGTCGTCCTCCACCGCGATCCCGGCATCGGTGAGCTCGGCGACCACGTCCGCGAGCATCGGCTTGTAGAACGACTCGCCGACCGAGTCCTCCGGGGTGAGCAGCACCCCCAGCCGGTCGTAGATCTCTCGGAACGCCTTCTCGGACTCGGCGACGAT
>NZ_KE386603.1:58302-993268 GCF_000427905.1 Thermocrispum agreste DSM 44070
GAGCACCCGCGCCAGACTGTCGCCGATGATCGTGGTGCGCAGGTGACCGACGTGCATCTCCTTGGCGATGTTCGGTGCGGAGTAGTCGATCACGACGCGCTGCCCCGCGGCCGGGGTGCCGACGCCGAGCCGGGGGTCGGCCAGGCGGGCGGCCACCTGCTCCCAGATGAGCCGATCCGGCACGGTGATGTTCAGAAAGCCCGGACCGGACACGTCGACGCGTTCGATACCCGCGTCGTCCGCGACCGCCGACGTGAGCGCCTGGGCCAGCTCGACCGGCTTGGTGCGGGCGCGCTTGGCCAGCGCGAGCGCCGCGTTCGACTGGAAGTCGGCGTGCTCGGATCGGCGCACCAACGGATCGGCCCCGGACAACTCCGGGTAGGCGTGGGCGATGGCTTCCGACACGCTGTCGGCGACCCGGCCGAGCAGCGGCGACACGTCGTGGTTGGCCACTGGAACACTCCTCCTTCGCGGTGTTCAGTGTCCCAGCCATCGGTCCCGTTCGACGCACGGGCTGCGCCGTCGCGACCCACGGGTCACACGGGCGCCTGCAGCGCGCGCACGACCGCCGAAGGGCTCGGACGACCGAGCCGCCCGGCGAGCCGAACGCTGGTCTCCACCAGCTTCTTCAGATCGATGCCCGTCCGGATTTCAGATCGATGCCCGTCCGGATGCCCAGCCCGTCCAGCTGCCAGGCGGCTTTCGCGGAACGCCGACCGCCGAAGTTCCCGTCCCGGGAAGGCATGGCGCAGCCACCCGGCTGACCTGCCGTGAGCCCGTTCCCGGCGACGGTTGGTTTTCGCCAGGCCGACCGGGTAGGGTCGGCGCCTGCGCCACATGCCGGTGGCATGGAGGCGCCGAACGAAAGGTTGCCGGCCCATTGCCCGAAGTCGCGCCTGGGGCGGTCAGCCGGGTGAGCGTGCGCCATGGATGAGCGCACCAGGTTGATCGCATGGCGACTCGAGCTGGCCGAGGTACACGGCCGGTTACGCGAGGCCGTGAAGGTCGTCCGGCGAGCACTCGACGGGGCCGCGGAGGCGCCCGGCGTCCACGCTGACGTCGCCCGTGACCTGCAGGTGTACTGCAGAGCGTTCTGCGCGGCTCTGGACGGCCACCACCGCGGCGAGACCGAGACGTTGTTTCCGCGCTTGCAGCGGCAACGGCCGGAGCTCGCCGACGCCATCGCCGCTTTGCTGCGGGACCACACGGCCATCGACGGCTTGCTGGCCGATCTGCGGAAGGCCTTGGACGAACGCGGCTCCGCACCTGCCGAGGTCGCCATGCACCTCGACGGCATCGAGGCGGTCATGGAGTCCCACTTCCGCTACGAGGAGAAGGTGCTGGCGGCCGCGCTCGACGAGCTGGCGGATCCGGGGCTCGACGTCCGGACTGCGCTCGGGCCGCTGGCGGAACCCTGACGGTGGGCGGCTCGCGTCGGCGGTGTCCACGGGCCGGGTGGGCTGCGCCGAGGAATCGGCAAGGTACGAGGCCCCACCCGGCCCGGCCGCGCGCGCCGCACGAGCGCTAGGCGTGGTGCACTGACCGGACTCGCACCAGCGTCGGGTCGTAGCTCTCGGCGATGGCGGCGGCATGGCCGATGTGTTCCCGGACATCCGGCCTGCGCAGCGCTTCGAGGTAAGCCTGCTCGCTGCTCCACTGCGCGTAGTTGATCACGCGGTTGCCGTCGAGGCTGGTGTGCAGGTTCGCCGAGATGAAGCCCGGCACGCCGGTGAAGACGTCTGCGGTGGCCTTGTCCAATGCGGCGAGCAGTTCTTCCTGCCGCTCTGGCGCCACGGTGAAGACGTTCACCAGGGTGACCTGCTCGCTGTCCTCCGTCACCGCGATCGTGCTCTGCGCGCCTGCCATGGTGCGACTCCCTTCTATGTCAGCATGTTGACATGCTCAGGTTATGTCAGAATGTTGACATGAGTCAAGTCGAGTTGGTCGGTCCGTTGGATCAAGCGGTGGGATACGCGTTGAAGCGGGCGGCCACCGCGCTGCGCTCGGCCATGGAGGCCGCGCTTCGGCCGCTCGATCTGACCGTGCCGCAGTACGCGTGCCTGGAGGTGCTTGCGCAGCGCCCGGGGTTGTCGAACGCCGAACTCGCGCGGGCCGTCTTCGTCACCCGGCAATCGATGAACCTGGTGCTGCGCGGGCTGGAAAAGCGTGGCCTGGTCACCAGGGCGGACAGTGCTCCGCACGGCCGCGCCCTGCCCACCGAGCTCACCGAGGCGGGACGGGAACGGCAGCGGGCGGCCAGCGCGGCCGTGCGGGCGGTGGAGAAGAAGATGCTGGCTTCGCTGCCCGAGAGCGAGCAGAGCCGTCTCCTCCGCGACTTGATCACCTGCGCAGAAGCGCTCGGTGACGTCAGAGGCTGACCGGCGTCACGACCAGCGGTTGCCCGCGATCACTTCGCCGAGGGCGGCCATGGCGTCGTGCAGTTGCGCGTCCGACAAGTACGGTGCCGGACCGAACCGCAAGTACGAGCCACGCGAATCGGTCAGCACCCCGCGCACGGCCAGCTCCCGCCGGATCCTGCTGGCGTGCGGGCTGCGCAATGCCAGGAATCCGCCGATCTGCTCGACGCCGACCGACCGGTCGCGGGTGATCACGGTGTCCGGCAGATCGAGTGCGTCGAACGCGTCGGCCAGCAGGCCCACCTGGTGCTGAGCCACCGTGCGCAAGAACGGATGCCGCAGACCGTGGTCCTCGCGGAACTGGAACACCCTGGCCGCGCGGTAGTGACTGGTCGGGTCGTAGGTCGAGCCGGCGAACCGGGCGCCGCCGGCGGGGTAGGCGGTGCGGTCCGGGCTCGGCTCGGCCGCCAGGTCGGCGAACTCCGCGAACCAGCCGGTGACCATCGGACGCAGCAGCTGCGCATGCGCGGGCAGCCGCAGGAAGCAATTGCCCTCGCCCAGCTGCAGGTACTTGTATCCGCCGCCGACCACCCACGCGTCGGTCAGTCCGAGCTCGGGCAATGACACCGGCACGACACCGAGCGCGTGGTAGACGTCCACGACAAGCTCGGCGCCGTGGCGCAGGCAGGCCGATGCGGTGGTGGCCAGGCCTGGCACGATCCGGCCCGTTTCGAACAACACCAGCGACACCAGCACCGCCGCAGTGTGGTCGTCCACCGCTTCCGCCAGCCGGTCGGCGAGCGATTCCACCGGGGTGGCGGGCACACGGACGACGTCGAACCCGGCCTCGGCCAGCCGTCCGAACTGCCGGCGAGCCGTGTGGAACTCGCCGTCCGTGGTGACCAAGCGGGGCCGATTCCGCAGATCCAGGGCCGACAGCAGGCGGATCAGCAGCTCGTGCGTGTTGGCGCCGAGGGCGATGTCTCCGCCGACGTCGTCGAGCAATGCGGCGAAGTGGGCCGCGACCGCCTCGGCCTTGGCGTGTGCGCGGTCCCACTTGGTGTCGACGTACTCGGCCGCGTCGGCGAACGCCTCTGCCTGCCCCTCCGCGGCGACATCCGGCCATGCCTGGTGCGAGTGACCGGTGAGCAGCAGCCGATCGGCCACCCGGAAGGCCGAGTAGTGCGGGGCCAGCGCATTCGGCGTGCGGCGGATGTCGGACAGGTGCAGACTCGTGGAAGCGTGCAGCGTCACAGCCGGTTCCTCACGGCCCACAGGTCCGGGAAGTGCGCCTTGTGCACGGTGGTGCGCAGGTAGGCCGCGCCCGCGGAGCCGCCCGTGCCCTTCTTCTCGCCGATGGTGCGCTCGACCATCTTCACGTGCCGGTAGCGCCACTCCTGGACGCCTTCGTCCAAGTCCACCAAGTGCTCGCACACGTTGGCAGGCACCTCGTCGTCGCGATAGACCTGCAGCAGCAGATCCTGCACTTCGGGCGACGGCTGGTACGGCTTCGTGATGTCGCGCTCCAGGATTTCGCGCGGTACCTGGTAGCCGTGCTTGACCAGGTAGTGCAGGAACGAGTCGTACAGCGAGCGCCTGGACATCCTGGCCGCGATCTTCTCCCTGGCCGCGGTGCCCTCCGGGTAGTGCAGGAACACGCTGTCGTCCCGCCTGCCGAGCACCGCCTCCAGCTCACGGAACTGGCCGGACTGGAATCCGCTGGACGCCTCCAGCCGGTCGCGGAAGCTGGTGAACTGACTCGGCGTCATCGTCTCCAGCACGTCGATCTGCGCCACGGTGACCTTGAGGATGGTCAGGATCCGGCGCAGCGTCCGGATGGCGTGCGACGAGTCCCCGGCCTCCAGCCTGACCTGCAGGTGGTCCAGCTCGTGCAGCAGCTGCTTGAACCACAGCTCGTAGACCTGGTGGATGACGATGAACAACATCTCGTCGTGCTCGTCGGAGCGTGGTCGCTGCGCGTTGAGCACCTCGTCCAGTGCCAGGTAGGACGAGTAGGTCAGAGCTGCGTGCTGTTTCGTCATGGGCGTGTCACCTCGTCGACGGACCGCTGCGGCGATCGGCCGGAAGCGGCGATGCTGTGGGTGGTACCGGCTTACCGGGGAGAGCAACCCTGCGTGATGTGGCAGGTCGCCCCAACAGCGCTCAGCAGTACTCCGAGAGGGACACCGAGTGCCGTCACGAGTGCCTGCCGATTGCCCTCGGTGACGGTAACGCCGATAGCGGCCTGTTGCGCCGCCCGCTTGAGTGTAACTTCCGTCACGCGTTCGTCGCCTGGTCGCCGACCTGGCCCTTCGCGCGCCGTTGCGGTGGCGCGGCCGTGACGCGAGATTCGGACTTCGCATCGCGGAAATGCCGCAGATTTTCCACTCGTGACCCGTTCAAGGCGTCAAGTCTTGACCTGATCGTGTGCCCTACGTAACTTTCGGTGGCGATCCATGCACGGGGTATCCACCGGCTCGGGAGGGGATTCATGACGCATCACGGACGTCGGAGACGCCTTGGCTTGGCCGTGTCCGCGGCGTTGGTGGCCGGGCTCGCGGTCGCCGCGCCGACCGGTGCCACGGCGGCACCCGCTGGTCCGCCGAAACCGACGCCCGCGCAGCGGGCCGAGGCCACGCTGGCCGGGATGACGTTGGAGGAGAAGGTCGGCCAGCTGTTCGTCACCGAGGTCTACGGCGGCGACGCGAACACCCCCGACCAGCGGAACGTCGACGCCTACGGCGTGGCGACCCCGGCCGAAGTGGTGCAGAAGTACCACCTGGGCGGTGTCATCTACTTCGCGTGGAGCAACCCGACCAACGACCTGAAGCAGATCGCCGAGCTGTCCAACGGGCTGCAGCGGGCCGCGGTCGGCTCAGGGGCCGAGGTGCCCCTGCTGATCGGCACCGATCAGGAGGGCGGGCTGGTCAGCCGCATGGGCCCGCCGTTCACCGCGATGCCGGGCAACATGGCGCTCGGCGCGGGCCGGAAGGCGTCGGCCACGCGCGCCGCCGCCAAGGTCATCGGCAAAGAGCTCAAGGCGCTCGGGGTGAACCAGAACTACGCCCCGGTCGCCGACGTCAACGTCAACCCGCTGAACCCGGTGATCGGTGTGCGGTCGTTCTCGTCCGACCCGCAGCTGACCGCCGAGCTGACCAAGGCCGCGGTGCAGGGCTACGAGCACGACGCGAAGATCTCGGCCACTCCGAAGCACTTCCCCGGTCACGGCGACACCGAGGTCGACAGTCACACCGGCATCCCGGTGATCGACCACACCCGCGAGGAATGGGAGCAGCTGGACCGTCCGCCGTTCGAGGCCGCGGTCAAGGCAGGCGTGGACACGATGATGACTGCGCACATCGTCGTGCCGGCGCTGGATCCGAGCGAGGACCCGGCGACGCTGAGCAAGCCGATCCTGACCGGCATCCTGCGCGAGGAACTGGGCTACGACGGCGTGGTGATCACCGACTCGCTGCGCATGGACGGCGTGCGGGAGAAGTACGGCGACGAGGAGATCCCGCTGCGCGCCCTGGAAGCGGGCGTCGACCAGCTGCTGATGCCCTTCGACATGGACTTGGCCTACAACTCCGTGCTGGACGCGGTGGCCTCCGGCCGGATCTCCGAGGAGCGCATCGACCAGAGCGTGCGTCGCATCCTCGAGCTGAAGTACGCCAAGGGCCTGGTCGACGATCCGTTCGTCGACCCGGGGAAGGTCGGCAAGTACGTCGGCAATCCGGCGCACCAGGCGACGGCCAAGCGGGTCACCGACCGGACGATCACGGTGATCACCAACGAGACCAAGACGCTCCCGTTGGCCAAGAGGTCCAGGAACGTGCTGGTGACCGGGTTCGGTGCGGAGTCGACGGCCAACCTGGCGAAGGAGTTCACCAAGCGGCGCGCGAAGGCCACGGCGCTGGAGACGGGGTCGCAGCCGACCGATGCGCAGATCGCCGAGGCGGTGGCGGCCGCGGAAGCCAACGACCTGGTCGTGGTGCTGACCATGAACGCCTCCGACCGAAAGGCGACCGACCCGGGGGGCAAGCAGGAGCAGCTGGTCAAGGCGCTGCTGGCGACCGGCAAGCCGGTCATCGTGGTGGCGGTGCGCAACCCGTACGACATCGCCTACTTCCCCGAGGCGCCGACGTATGTCGCCACCTACTCCTACAGCCCCGTGGTGATGCCGTCGCTGGCCCGCGTGCTGTTCGGCGAGGTGTCGCCAAAGGGGAAGTTGCCGGTGTCGATCCCCAGCGCGGAGGACCCGGAGGTCACGCTGTATCCGTTCGGGCACGGCCTGAAGTACTAGCGTCCGGACCGAGGGGGCCGATCCCGGCCGTGAGCTGCGGCTGTCGCCGGCCGCGGCCCGGATCGGGCGCTGCTCCGGGCAGGTGGTTGCGAGCCGCCGGATCATGTCACCGTTCTCCGGCGGGCGTGAGCTGGCTAGTCTGCCGATCATGTCATGGAGGGGACGCGTACTCGCGCTCGGAGCGGCCGGGCTGCTCCTTGCCGCGGGCTGCTCGAACACAGTGCAGGGCGATGCCGCCGCGGGCAGCCAGGAGACCAGCGCCGGGAAGCCGGTCGCCGGGCAGAGCGAGGGCTTGATCGCCGCTCTGGGTGCCGTGCGGTCGACGCGGGAGAGCCGAGTCGCCTTCACTTACGGCGACATCGCAGCCATCCGCGACCTCGTCGAGCAGGATCGGAGCCGGTTCGAGCCGCTGAGCGGCTGGGGATGGGATGCGCTGTGGATCGAGCGGGAGAACGTCAAGAAGGGCATCGACCTCGACATCGACGCGATGCAGGAAGCGTTCGTCGCGGGCCTGCCGCCCGACTGGGTCGGAGTGATCCGCGGTGACTACGACGTGACCGCGGTGGAGGCCAAGATCTCGGCGCGGGGAGCGACGCCGAAGAAGGACGGCGAGGCCACCACGTGGGTTGTCGACGCGTCCCAGGGGATCGATTACGACGGCCCGTTCTCCGACGTGGTCCACACCAACGAGTTCAACGTCACCCGGACTGCCCCGGGTTCGTTCGCCTACTCCTCAGGTGCCGCGGCCATGGAGTGGGTGGCGGCTACGCAGGGCGAGACGCTGGCCGACGATCCGGTCACGATGGCCGCCGCCAACTGCCTGGGTGACGTCGTCGCGGCGGAGTTGTATCGGCCGGGGGACGGTCCGGACGTGGTCTACGCCGTCGGGGTACAGGTTGCCGCGCCGGACGACGTCACCGAGGTCGTGTGCATGGCTCCGGCTGACGGCAACGCGGAGCAACTGCGGAAGACATTCGAGCAGAGGCTGCCGGACGCGGTCGGGCCGGAGTTCGATGCGCTCCGCGGGGCCGAGGCCGTCGTGGATGGGGCAGTGGTGCGCGTGCAGGCTCCGGCACGGAAGGACCGGCCGGTGAGCGATGTTCGCAACTTCACCACGGTCCGCTCCCTGCCCGACCTGATGAGCGAGTAGGGATCGGAAGGCCGCGGCGCGGGCGCTTCGCGTGGACCGCAGCGACGCAGGCACGACGGCGCGGTGCGGACGGGCTGCCCGGCTGTGTTGGATGCAGCGACCGGACGCCGCCGAGAGCAGGAACGCGCCGCGACTGAACGTGTCAAACAGCCCGGAAACCCGCCTGGCCCACTTTGACGCCGTGTCGCGGTGAGGCCAGGGAGACGGGCCGTATTGCCCTGGCACGCGCTGGGACCAGGCCGTGCTCGGAGTGCGGCCGGGCGCGTGGGCGGCCCGACTGGTACCGGAGTGTGCGTGGATGGCGCAGGGTGCGGCATGCGATCGGTGGTGGGAACGACCGCTGGTGGGGTCGGGAGTCGCGGTGCGGCCGGGCAGCGCGCGGGTGCGGTGCGACCGGGCGTGGGATGAGCATGTCGGCTGGGAGTGCCCTGTGAGGACAGGGCGCGCGGGTGCGGTGCGACCGGGTGTGGGCGGCTGTGTGCCAGTCGGGAGTGCGTGGTGTGGCGGCGCAGGGTGCCCATGCGATCGGTGGTGGGGAGGACCGTTGGTGGGGTCGAGAGTCGCGGTGCGGCCGGACGGCACGGGGTGTGCGCTGCGGGCGGGCGCGGGATGACCGTGCCGTCGTATCTGGGGGTACCCGTGAGGTCAGGGGGCGCGGGAGGCACGGCGCGACTGGGCGGGCGGGTCGGGAATGTGTGGCGGGTGCGCGGGATGCGCCGGGACATCGGGCGCGGGGTGACCTTTCCGGGATGCGCCGGGGCATCGGGCCCGGGATGACCGTGCCAGGAAGCGTCGTCAGGCCCGGCGCCCCGGCATGGCCGCCATGCCGGCTTTACCAGGGCACGTCCGGCGAGCGGTGGAAGGCGATGCCCAGCGCCTCCAGCCGCGGGCCGTGCTTGGCCAGCCGCTTGCGGAAGTCCTGCCAGTTGCGGTCCTTCTGCGGCGTCCAGCCGACCTCGGCGATGGCCGCCAGCCGGGGGAAGGCCTGCCGCTCGATGTCGGCCTCGGTCTCCACCAGCTCGGTCCACAGCGGCGCCTCCACCCCGAGGATCGCCTGCTCGCCCACGCCCGCCAGGTAGCGGGCCGGATCCCAGTCGTAGGCGGTCTGCACGCTGACCGGGCCGGCCCACTTGTTGCCCCGGGCATCCGACTCGAAGTACTTCATGTCGATGTAGGTCTTGTCCGCGGGCGACATCACCACCCGGTTGCCGGAGCGGGCGGCGGCTGCCGTGGCGGCGTGGGCACGCTCGAGCCGCCAGTACTGCACCACGGCCTCCTTCGGCAGGTCCGCCTCGGCGTACTCGTGCCAGCCGATGGGCCGCTTGCCCGCCTCCAGCACCATCGGAAGGACCTCGCCGATGAACCGGCGGTAGGCCTGCGGCTTGGTCGACTGCGCCTCGTCCCCGCCGATGTGCAGGTACGGACCCGGAGTCAGCTCGGCGACCTCCTCGATGACGTCCCGCACGAACTCGTAGGTTTTCGGCTTCTCCACGCACAGCGTGGAAAACCCGACCTGCGTGCCGGTGTACGGCGAGCGCGCCTTGCCGTCGCAGCTCAGCTCCGGGTAGGCCGCCAACGCCGCCTGGGTGTGACCGGGCATGTCGAACTCGGGCACGATGGTCACCCCGCGCCGCTGGGCGTAGCGGACGATCGACGTGTAGTCGCGCTGGCTGAACCAGCCGCC
Source organism: Thermocrispum agreste DSM 44070 (assembly GCF_000427905.1). Lineage (GTDB taxonomy): Bacteria > Actinomycetota > Actinomycetes > Mycobacteriales > Pseudonocardiaceae > Thermocrispum > Thermocrispum agreste. The sequence goes on from NZ_KE386603.1 coordinate 67,797, forward strand.
TCGCCCGCCGCCGACCTGGGTGCGGCCGCCCACCCTGGTCAGGTTCGGCCACTTGCGGATCTCCAGCCGCCAGCCTTGGTCGTCGGACAGGTGCAGGTGCAGATGATTGATCTTGTAGCGGGCGATCCGGTCGATGTGCCGTTTCACCGTCTCGGCGTCGAAGAAGTGGCGGGCGACGTCGAGCATCGTCCCGCGATAGCGGAAGCGCGGGTAGTCGGTGATCACTCCGCCTGCGATCACCAGATCGCCACGCGGACGCTTCCCGGCGACGACTTCAGGCGGGAGCAGCTGCAGCAACGTCTGCACACCGTTGAGCAGGCCCGCCCGGTCCGCTCCGGTCAGCGTCACGCGAGTGCGAGTCACCTCGAGCCGGTACCCCTGCGGCGGAAGATCACCCGAATCGGCGAGTTCGAGCGCGATCACCTGCCCGCGCGGGGTGTCCGGCAGCTCGTACCGGGTGGATCGGCGCAGCGTCTCGCGCAACAGCCCGGCGGCGTCGGAGGCCGCCCGAGCAGCCCGCGGCTCCTCCGGCGCGACGATCGCGGTGGTTTCGTCCAGTGGGAAGTTCTGCTGCGGTGCCTGTTCCACCCGCACCGGCGCGGGGATGACGTCAGTCAACTGGGGATTCCCTTTCGGCAACGTCACGGGAGCAGGAGCCCGCGACGACGTCATCGCAGGCGGCGCGGGTGATGGCGGCGTCGGCTGGGCGGGCGGTTCGCTCGTCGGGGTACACGCGGTGAGCAAAACCGCTCCGACCAGCGAGCAACCTAGCGCTCGGGCCCGGCGTCTACGCACAGAATGCTTGCCGCGAGGATGCACCCGTCCAGCACAACACGACAGCAATTCGCCCCGTGTGCCGGGGTGGCGATCGCGGTACCCGACATACTGGAGTTCCGCGCTCGGACGACGGAGGGAGGGCCGATGTTCACCGACCTGGCCGGCTCCTTGCTGTCGTTCGCCAAACAGCTGTTCGGCCCCGGCATCTGCCCGGGCGAGTGGGTGTGGGCCACGATGACCGCCGGGGCGCTCATCGCACTGCTGCCGGTGCTGGCCTCGGTGATCGTCGCGCTGGTCCGCAAAGTGACCGGCAACGTCTACAACACCGCGACCATCGCCACGTTCGCCACCGTCGGCGGTGTCTTCGTGCTGGTCCTGCCGTGGATGCTGATGATGGGCGCCTCGGAGGTGTACCACGCGGCGTTCACCGGTGGCGGTCCCGGGCGCACCGGGTTGACGTTCGCCGACCTGGAGTCGCTGCGCACCACGGAGTGCGAGCTGGTCGGCAACCAGCGCAAGCACCTCGGCGGCGGCCAGAACGTCTTCGAGGTGGTCTTCTACCCGAAGAGCTCGCTGTCGTACTGGCTCTACCTGATCGCGCTGGTGGGCCTGCCCCTGCTGGTCGGGTTCTTCGTCATGCTGCAGGCGCGGATGGCGATGCGGCGCGGGCCGCACTGGCCCGCCCGCCTGCTGTGGGGGCCGTTCGTGGCCCTGGCGCTGCTGAGCATGCCGGTCAGCGCCAACACCGCCATGTACCTGTGGATCGGTTTCCTGCCGATCTCGGTGCTCGGCCTGGTGCCGCTGGCGATGATCGGGCCGCCCAGCTGGCAGGCCATCCGCCGGGCTGACCAGAAGGCCGCCTTGGCCGCGGCACCGCCCTCCCCACCGCCCTACCGGCCGGAGCCCGCACCTCCGCCACCGCCGCCACCACCCCCGCCGAAGCAGTACGCGCCCACCGCGCTCGCGCCCCAGCCGGAGCCGGGCAGCCCGGGTGGTCCGGTCCCGGCGATGGCCGCGGCCGCCGCGCCGTTGCCGAGGAAGCACGGCAGGTACCGCAGGGTGCGCAAGCTCGGCCACGGCGGCATGGGCACCGTCTGGGAGGCGATCGACACCCAGCTGGACCGCCGGGTGGCGCTGAAGATCGCGCACGCCCCGGACCCGGACACCGAGCAGCGCATGCAGCGCGAGGCCAAGGCACTGGCCCAGATCAACCACCCCAATTGCGTCAAGGTCTACGACCTGGTGGAGGAAGAGGACGGCCTGGCGCTGGTGATGGAGTACCTGGAGGGCGAGGCGCTGGCGTTCGCGGTCGACCGCAACGGCCCGATCGACGACGTCGCCGCCGCCCGGCTCTGGTCGACCATGGCCTCGGCGCTGCTGGCCGCGCACGAGCGGGGCGTGTTGCACCGGGACGTGAAGCCGTCCAACGTGATCATCGACCCCGCGGGTACGCCGCACCTGATCGACTTCGGCATCGCGCGCAGCAAGGACGACGCGAAGATGACGGCCACCGGGATGATGATCGGCACCCCGGACTACACCGCGCCGGAAACGGCGAACGGTGCGCCGGCCACGCCCGCGTCGGACGCCTGGCAGCTGGCCGCGACAGTCAGCTACGCGCTGACCGGCCACCCACCGCGCGGGGTGAAGGAGAACCCGATGGCCGCGCTGATCGCGGCATCCCGGGCTGAGCCGCCGAGCCACCTGCCCGAGCGCAGCGTGCACATCCGGTTGCTCCGCGCCTCGCTCGACGCCCAGCCGCGCAACCGCCCGACGCTGCAGACCGTGGTGCGCGAGGTGAATGGCTGGCTGGCCAAGGTCGGGGAGTCCCGCGAGGGCCCGGTGACGCGGATGATGCCGCGGGCCTGAGCCACGCTGGTCGCGCTGCTGCCAGGGGGCGGATGCTGCTGGCGCTCGGAATTCACGCGGGGTCGTGCTGCCGGTCGTGCCGGGCGAGGCAGGTGCTGCCGGGGCCTGCTGAACCACACGATGCCGTGCTGGTGGCGGATCTCGCGGTGCGTGGGCTGTTGCTGGTTGGTCGGCTGGTGCGTTGGTTGGCCTGGTCTTGTCGGGTGGGTTGCGGGGGCTGGTCGGCCGGGTTTGTGGGTGGTCTGGGCAAGCGTGCTGTTTTGCTGGTCGAGGCGGTGCTGTGCTGGTGGCGGATCTCGCGGTGTGTGGGCTGTTGCTGGTTGGTCGGCTGGTGCGTTGGTTGGCCCGGCCGTGTCAGGCAGGTCGTGAGGCTGCTGGTCGACCGAGCTACGAGCGCCGCGCGCGGGCTGGCCGATGCCGCTGAGCCAGGCCCCGTGACAGTCCGGAAGCGCCCGTGCCCGCAGGACGACCGGCCGTCGCCGCATGCGGGCTGTGCTCGCCTGGCACGGCACAGTCGAGTCCGACCGCTGCCCGCAGGCTCGGTGCGTCATGACGGTACTACCTGGTCCGGTACGGCTACCAGGTGCCGCGCGAGATCCTGGAGCGCGACGTCGCCCTACGGCGCCTGCCGCTCAGGTCAGCTCGGCGAAGCGTTCGGTGTCTTTCGCCTTGCCCGCCACGATCAGCAGGTCGCCCGGCCGCACCATGGTCTCCGCCGTGGCGTAGGTGAACCCTTCCCCGCGCCGCTTGATGCTCACCACCGTGATGCCGTACTTGCTGCGCAGCTGCGACTCACCGAGCGTGCGGCCGACCGCTTCCCGCGGCGCCAGGGTCTTGACCATGGCGTAGTCGTCCTCGAACTCGATGTAGTCCAGCATCCGGCCCATCACCAGGTGGGCCACCCGCTCGCCCATGTCGTGCTCGGGCAGTACCACGTGGTGCGCCCCGACCCGCTCCAGGATCTTGGCGTGCTGGCGGGACAGCGCTTTCGCCCAGATCTTCTTGACTCCGAAGTCCGACAGGATCGACGTGGTCAGGATGCTCGCCTCGAGGTCGGCTCCGATCGCCACCACCGCGCGCGGGTACTCGTGCACGTTCAGCTGGCGCAGCGCCTCCTCGTCGGTGCTGTCCACCACGGCGACGTGCGTCAGGTCGTCGGCCCACGCGTTCACCAGCTTCTCGTTGCGGTCCAGGCCGAGCACCTCGGTGTTGCCGCTCACCAGCTCCAGCGCCAGCGAGCTGCCGAACCGGCCGAGGCCGATGACGACCGCGCGATTGTCCGAGTGTTCCTTCTTAGCCAACGATCGGTCGCTCCTCCGGTAGTTCGTAGCGGCGCCTGCGTTCGCGCAGCGCCAGTGCGGTGGCCGTGGTGATCGGTCCGATCCTGCCGATGAACATCAGCCCGGCGAAGATCAGCGCGCCGGCGACCGGCAGGTGCTGGGTCAGCCCGGTGGACAGTCCCACGGTCCCGAACGCGGAAATCACCTCGAACAACACCTGCTCCAGCCGGTGGTCGGTCAATGCCAGGACGACCATCGTCGTCGTCATCACCAGTCCGACACCGAGCAGCGCCACTGTCAAGGCCTGCCGCTGCACCATCGGCGACAGCCGCCGCCCCATCACGTGCACAGTCGGTTCGCCCCGGATCTCGGCCCAGATGACGAACGCCAGCAGCGCGAACGTGGTGACCTTGATGCCGCCCGCGGTGCTGGCGCTGCCGCCGCCGATGAACATCAGCACGTCGTACAGCAGCAGCGACTCGGAGGTCATGTCGCTGACATGGACGGTGGTCAGCCCGATGGAGCGGGGGACGACGGACCCGAACAACGCCGTCACGATCTTCTCGCCGACCCCCATCGGGCCGAGCGTGAGCGGGTTGTTCCACTCGGCGATCAGCAGGAACACGAACCCGACCACCAGCAGGATGGCCGAGGTGAGCAGGGTGATCTTGGTGTGCAGCGACCAGCGTCGCGGGTGACGAGCCCGCCTGCCCAGCTCGAACAGCACCGGGAAGCCGATCCCGGCGATGATTCCCACCACGGCGATCGGAATACCCATCCAGGCGTCGCCCGCGTACCTGGTGAGGCTGTCGGAGTGCAGGGAGAACCCGCCGCCGGTGAACGTCGAGACGCTGTGGAAGACACCGGAGTACAGCGCCCTGCCGAACGGCACGTGGTAGCCGATCATTAGCCGCGCGGTCAGGATCACCGCCAGTGCGGCCTCGATGACCGCGCAGATGATCACCACCCGCCGCACGATCAGCCGCACGTCGCCGAAGCCGATGCCGCGCATCTCCGCCTGCATGGTCATCTGCATCCGCAGGCTGAACCTGCGGGCCACCAGCAGCCCGAGCACCGAGGCGATGGTCACGATGCCGATGCCACCGATCTGCATCAGCACCAGCAGCACCACGTGACCGAACTCCGACCAGTAGAACTCGGTGTCCACCACGGTCAGCCCGGTCACGCAGACCGCCGAGGTCGAGGTGAACAACGCGGTGACGAAGTCGGTGGACTCACCGCTGGCGGTGGCCACGGGCAGCATCAGCACCAGCGTGCCGAACAGGATGAAACCAGCGAAAAGACTCAGTACCGCGCGGGTGGGGTGACCACCGCCCGGCATCAACGTGCCCAACGCTCGGCGCGCGGCCGCGGCCCGCGTCAGCGGACGTGGAGGAGGATCCTCCGGCGCGTCCTCGATCACGTCAGCAGCTTACTTCCATGACGGCAACCACAGCTCGGCTTCCCAGTGCGCGTGGGTGATCGATTCGCCGTTGAGGATCGGCCACAGCCAGACGAAGTTCGCCACCACCAACCCCACGTACAGCGACACCGCCAGCAGCCCGGTGCCCCGGCGTTCCAGCCCGGCGCTGGCGCTGCCCAGCACCTGGCCGAGCACCAGCGTCAGCGCCAGCACCAGGAACGGGGCCATCGGGGTGGCGTAGAAGAAGTACATCTGCCGGTCCACGTCCCGGAACCAGGGCAGGTAACCGGCGAAGTAGCCGGTGAGCACCATCGCGTAGCGCCAGTCCAGCCGGAAGACCGCGCGCCACAGACCCCACAGCAGCACCGGCACGGCCAGCCACCACATGGCCGGGGTGCCGATCAGCATGGTCGCTCGGACGCACTCGTCGCGGCCGCAGCCCGCGGCCTCCGGGCCGTTGCTCCAGTAGTAGAGCATCGGCCGCAACCCCATCGGCCAGGTCCACGGCTTGGATTCCCACGGGTGCGGGTCACCCTCCGGGGTGTGCAACCCGGCGTGGAAGTCCAGCACGTTGACGTGATACGCCAGGAAGGACCGCACCGTGTCGGGCAGCAGCCCGGCCAGCACGCCGCCCTGCCCGGTGATCTCGACGTAGTGGCGGTCGGTGGCGGTCTCGCTGGCGAACCACGCCCACCAAGTGGCGACGTAGACCGCCACGGCCAACACGCCGACGGTCGCCACGGCGGGGAACAGGTCGCGGCGCAGCACTCCGCGGAGCGGGCGCTCGACCCCGGCGGTGCGTCGCGCGCTCCAGTCCATCGCCAGGATGAGCAACCCGAAGGCCACCACGAAGTACAGGCCGGACCACTTCACCCCGCAGGCCAGGCCGAGCAGCACGCCGGCGCCGACTCGCCACCACCGGTAGCCGAGCCGCGGTCCGTACGAGTCGTCGCCGATCCAGCCCTTGCGGACCGCTTCGGCGAGCCGTTCGCGCACCTGTTCGCGGTCCATCACCACGCAGCCGAACGCGGCCACCACGAACACGGTGAGGAAAATGTCCAGCATCCCCATGCGCGACTGGACGTGCAGCACGCCGTCGCAGATGAGCAACACCCCGGCGATCGCGCCGAGCAGCGTGGACCTGGTCAGCCGGCGCGCGATGCGGACGACCAGCAGCACCAGCACGATGCCGGAGATCGCGGCGGTGAACCGCCATCCCCAGCCGTTGTAGCCGAACAGCCACTCGCCGATGGCGATCAGCTGTTTGCCCACCGGCGGGTGCACGACGAGTTCGTAGCCGTAGTTGTCCTCGTAACCGCCGTTGCGCAGCATCTGCCACGCCTGTGGCACGTAGTGCTTCTCGTCGAACACCGGGGTGCCGTGGTCGGTGGGCCAGCCAAGGTTCCACAGGCGCACCACGGCCGCGAGCGCGGTGACGACCGCGGTGACGATCCACGAGCGGGCACGGTCCGCCGGCAGCGGACGCCCGCGCAGCGCCAGCTCGACGTCGGAGGGAGGACGGCCACCACCGAAGCCGGGGTAGCTGGCTCGGAGGTCGTCCGGCAGAACCGCGGTCACGGGGCACCATGGTAGGTCCAGGAACGTGAGGGCCGTGTGCCGTTGGATCGGCGCCACAGCGGCTGGCGGCGGCCCGACACCCCGGTTCGGCGGGCGCGGCCGATTTAGGATCGCCGGGTGACTGGAGTCTTGCTGCTCGCCGCGACCCCGCTCGGGGACAGCCGGGACGCCTCGGACCGTCTTAAGGAAGCGCTGGCCACCGCCGACGTGATCGCCGCCGAGGACACCCGCCGCACCCGTGCGCTGGCCGCTGCGCTCGGCATCCGGCCGTCCGGGCGCATGGTCAGCTTCTACGACGCGGTCGAGCAGGCGAAGGTCCCCGCACTGGTGGATGCCGTCCGCGCCGGCGAGACGGTCCTGCTGGTCACCGACGCGGGCATGCCGAGCGTCTCCGATCCCGGGTTTTCCCTGGTCGACGCCTGTGTGCAGGCGGGACTGCCGATGACGTGCCTGCCCGGGCCGTCCGCGGTGACCACGGCGCTGGCGCTGTCCGGTCTGCCCGCCGACCGGTTCTGCTTCGAAGGCTTCGTGCCGCGCAAGGAAGGAGCCCGCCGGGCCTTCCTCACGGCGCTGGCCGACGAGCCCCGCACGGCGGTGTTCTTCGAAGCCCCGCACCGGCTTGCCCGCACGCTGGCCGAAGCCGTGGCGGTGCTGGGCGGCGGCCGGCGCGCTGCGGTGTGCCGGGAGCTCACCAAGCGATACGAGGAGGTCCGGCGCGGCACGCTCGCCGAACTGGCCGAATGGGCCGCGGAAGGCGTCAAGGGCGAGATCACCGTGGTGCTGGCGCCGGCCGAAAAGACGCTCGTCACGGTCGAGGAGCTGGTGTCCCGCGTCGAGGCCGAGGCCGCGGGCGGACAGCGGCTGAAGGACGTGGTCGCCTCGGTGGCCCAGCGTGCCGGTGTCTCCGCACGTGACCTCTACAACGCGGTGCTCGCCGCACGGAAGCGGGCGGGCGGCTAGCGCGCCTCCTGGGCCTCCAGTTCGCAGGCCTGCTCGGGAGTCGGGTGGTGCGGCTCTTCGGGATCACGTGGCAGCGTCTCGGGCGCGGGCAACCACACCACGGCGGCCAGCAACGTCAGGGCGCCGGTCAGCCCGAACGCCCACCCGTAGGTACTGCCTTCGGCGATCAGCCCGGCCACGTACGGCCCGATGATGGCGCCGACGTCGGCGGCCATCTGGAACGTGGCCAGCACCGGCCCGCCGCGGCCCTTGGAGCCCACGATGTCGGCGACCGCGGCCTGGTTCGGCGGGGTGAGCACGCCGGTTCCGATCCCGGCCACCGCGCTGGCCAGCAGCATCTCCACCACCGAGGTGGTCAGCCCGAGCCACACGGTGCCCGCGCTCGCGACCACCAGGCCGGCCAGGATCAGCGGCTTGCGCCCGATCCGGTCGGCCAGCCGCCCGGTGGGCAGCAGCGCGAGCACGTTCACCGCCGCGTAGACGCCGAAGGCGATCCCGGACAGCTCTTCCCTTTCGTGCAGCACCTGGACGATGAACAGCGGCAGCAGCGCCACCCGGACGCCGAAGACGAACCAGCCGAACGCGAAGTTGGTCAGCAGGGACGCCCGGTAGGCGTGGTTGCGCAGGGCCTGGCCGATGGTGACCGCCGGGGCGGTCTCCGCGTCGACCCTGCCGATCAGCGTCGACTTCCGCAGCAACAGCCAGACCAGGAACGTGGCCACCACCAACAGCGCCGCGTAGATCAGGAACGGCGCACGCAGCGAGATCGTCATCAGCCCGCTGCCGCCCAGCGGCCCGACCACGTTCCCGGTGAGGAAACCGGCCCCGAACAGGCCCGATGCCCGGCCGCGCAGCGGCGGCGGGGTCAGGTGGATCAGCAGCGCGACCGCGGAGACGGTGAACATGGTCGACCCGATGCCGCCCAGCCCGCGGAAGACGACCAGCTGGGTGTAGGTCTGGGCGAATCCGGCGGCGCCGGTAGAGACCGCCACGATGATCAGGCCCCACAGGTAGACCTTGCGCTCGCCCAGCTTGGTGATGAGCGGGCCGGTGGCCGGGGCGAACACCAGGCGCGCGCCCGCGAAGGCGCTGACCACCAGCGAAGCGGCCGAGATGCCGACGTCGAAGCTCTTGGCGAAGACCGGGATGGCCGGCGCAACCAATCCGAACCCGGCGGCGATCAGCACGTTCGCGGAGACCAGCACCCACACTTCGCGTGGCAGCGCCCGGTAGCCGAGCTGCGGTTGCGTTGTCGTCGACACTGACCCTCCTTGGTTAGCAACGCTAACCGAAGCCAACATCGGGTCCGCAACCGAAATTCCCGGCATCCCGGGCCAGAACGGACTCCAGCGGCGCGGCCTTGTGCAGACACTCCTGCCACTCCAGCTCCGGGTCCGACGACGCGGTGATACCGCCGCCGACGCCGAGCTCGACCACCCCCGAGCACAGCTCGAAGGTGCGGATGGCGACGTTGAGCTCGAGCCCGGCCACCGGGGAGACCATGCCGACGGCGCCGCAGTAGACCCCGCGCGGGGCGATCTCGAGGTCGGCGATCACCTCGAGCGCGCGGAGCTTCGGTGCCCCGGTGACCGATCCGGGCGGGAACGCCGCACGCAGCAGATCGGCGTCGGTGCAGCCCTCGCGCACCGTGGCACGCACGGTCGACTCGAGGTGCCAGACCCCGGGAGCCGGGCGGACCCGCAGCAGCTCCGGCACGGTGACCGAGCCGACCACGGCGACCCGCCCCAGGTCGTTGCGCACCAGGTCGGTGATCATCACGTTCTCCGCGACGTCCTTGACCGACCGGCGCAGCTTCCCGGCGTTGGCGTCGTCGGCGGGGCCGCGCCTGGGCAAGGTGCCCTTGATCGGGGTCGAGTGCACGGTGCGGCCGCGCCGGGACAGGAACAGTTCCGGGGACAGCGAGACGACCGCACCCCAGTCCCCGGACAGCAGGGCGGCCCGCCGTGGCCGCAGCGCGGTCACCCCGGCGGCGAAGAGTTCCGCGGGCCGTCCGTCGAACGTGCCGGTGAACCGGGTGCAAATGTTCGCCTGATACAGCTCGCCCGCGCTGATCGCTTCCAGGCACGCGCGCACCGCCTTGGCGTGCGTGGCTTCATCCGGGCGCCGCAGCACGGCTGGGGTCCAGCCGGTCGGCGCCGGGGCCGGCCCGGTGAGCAGGGCGGTGAATTCCGCGGCGAGTTCGGCCGTGTCGTCTCGGCCGAGGGATTCCAGCCACCAGCAGCCGTCGGCGTCCAGCCGCAGGACGTGGTCGGCCCACCCCCAGGCCGCCGCCGGGAGCCTTCCCCGAGCTCCCGGCGGGGCCGCGAGATCATAGCCAAGATAGCCGAGCCAGCCCCCGCCGACCGCGCCTTTTTCCCTCGCCGGAGCGACGTGCGGGACGCGGGCCGGGACCTCGTACGCATCGTGCGAACCGGCTGGTGCAAGCCGCACCGAGGGAGCCAGCACCGCCCGCGAACCGAACCAGACGCCGGTCAGCGCCGCCGGAGGGGGCAGGCCGCGGCGCCGGGCCCTGGCGTCGAGCAACGCCACGACCTGGTCCACGGAAGCGGAGACATCGAGCCGAACGCAATCCAGCCGCACCGCCTCATACTGCAGCGCGGCACGGTCGGCGGAGAAGACCGGAATTGCCTCGGGCGGGCCCGCCTGCACCCGGCGCGGCCCCCGGCGCGATGGACGCTGACCAGTGCGAACTCGTTTCTCGCCGACCCGTAGGCTAGACAAACATGAGCACCCCGATCCTGACCGCGGTGGCCTGGCCCTATGCCAACGGCCCCCGCCACATTGGCCATGTCTCCGGTATCGGCGTTCCTTCCGACGTGTTCGCGCGATACCAGCGAATGGCGGGCAATCGGGTGCTGATGGTCTCCGGCTCCGACGAGCACGGCACGCCCATCCTGGTGCAGGCGGAAAAGGAAGGGCTCACCCCGCAGCAGACCGTCGACAAGTACCACCGGATCATCGTCGACGACCTGCAAGGCCTCGGCGTGACCTACGACCTCTACACCAGGACCACGACGGGCAATCACGCCAAGGTGGTGCAGGAGCTGTTCCTGGCGATGCACCGCAACGGCTACGTCATCCCGCAGCGCACGCGCGGGGCGATCAGCCCGTCCACCGGCCGCACGCTGCCCGACCGCTACGTCGAGGGCACCTGCCCGATCTGCGGTTACGACGGCGCGCGCGGCGACCAGTGCGACAACTGCGGCAACCAGCTGGACGCGGCGGAACTGATCAACCCGAGAAGCCGGATCAACGGTGAGAAGCCCGAGTTCATCGAGACCGAGCACCTGTTCCTGGACCTGCCCGCGTTCACCGAGACGCTGGGCAAGTGGCTGGCAGGCAAGACCGACTGGCGGCCCAACGTCGTCAACTTCACTCGCAACCTGATCGACGACATGCGGCCCCGGCCGATCACCCGCGACCTGGACTGGGGGGTGCGGATCCCGCTGGACGGGTGGCGCGACCAGCCCCTCAAGCGCTTCTACGTGTGGTTCGACGCGGTGATCGGGTACTTCTCCGCTTCGGTGGAGTGGGCACGCCGCAGCGGCGACCCGGAGGCCTGGCGGGCCTGGTGGAACGACCCGGCCGCGCAGTGCGTGTACTTCATGGGCAAGGACAACATCACCTTCCACGCCCAGATCTGGCCCGCGCTGCTGCTCGGCCACAACGGCGCAGGCGACAAGGGCGGCACGCCCGGCCCGTTCGGCGAGCTGAACCTGCCCACCGAGATCGCGTCGTCGGAGTACCTGACGATGAGCGGGTCGAAGTTCTCCACCTCCCGCGGCACGGTCATCTACCTGCACGAATTCCTCGCCGAGTTCGGGCCGGACACGCTGCGGTACTTCATCTCCGCGGCCGGGCCGGAGACCCAGGACGTGGACTTCACCTGGGAGGAGTTCGTCCGCCGGGTGAACTTCGAGCTGGCCAACGAGTGGGGCAACCTGGTCAACCGGGCGCTGTCCATGGCGTACAAGAACAACGGCGCCATCCCGCGCCCCGGCACGCCGACCGAGGCCGACGAGCAGCTCAAGGCTCAGGCCCGCGCGGCGTTCGACACCGTGGGCGATGCGCTGGCCCGCTCGCGCTTCCGGGCGGGCATCTCCGAGGCGATGCGGGTGGTCTCGGCGGCCAACAAGTATCTGTCCGAGCAGCAGCCGTGGAAGCTCGGGGACGACCCGGAGCGACGGGACACCGTGCTGCACACCGCACTGCAGGTGGTTCAGGACGCCAACACCCTGCTCACGCCGTTCCTGCCGCACGCGGCGCAGAAGGTGCACGAGGCGCTGGGCGGCACCGGCGTGTGGGCGGCCCAGCCCGAGGTCCGCGAGGTGGAGGACCTGGACGTGCCCGGCAAGATCAACCCGATCATCACCGGTGACTACGGCGCCGAGCAGGCGCGCTGGGAGTCCCGGCCGATCGAGGTGGGCCGCCCGCTGAGCAAGCCCAAGCCGCTGTTCGCCAAGCTCGACCCGAAGCTGGCGGAGACCGGGCCGGACTTCGCGCCGATCAAGTGAGCCGGACCGAACGCCCACCGCTGCCGGAGCGGCTGCCCGTTCCGGCCGTGGACGCACACACCCACCTGGACGCCTGCGGGGCGAGGACGGCCGACGACGTGACCGACATGCTCGGCCGCGCCGAGGCGGCCGGGGTGACTCGCGCGGTGACCGTCGCGGACGACCTGGCCTCGGCGCGGTGGGCGGTCGAGGCGGCCACCTGGGACGACCGGCTGTATGCGGCCGTCGCCATCCACCCGACCCGCACCAGCACGTTCGGGGAGAAGGAGCAGGCCGAGATCGAACGCCTCGCCAAGCATCCGAGGGTGGTCGCCGTCGGCGAGACCGGCCTGGACTACTACTGGGACTTCTCGCCGCCGCGCGCCCAGCAGGAGGCGTTCCGCTGGCACATCGACCTGGCCAAGCGGATCGGCAAGCCGCTGATGATCCACGACCGCGAGGCACACGACGACGTGCTGCGGATCCTTGCCGAGGAAGGCCCACCCGAAACGGTGATCTTCCACTGCTTCTCCGGTGACGAAGATGTCGCGCGCCGGTGTCTGGACGCCGGCTACGTGCTCTCGTTCGCCGGACCGGTGACCTTCCGCAACGCGGGAGCGCTCCGGGACGCGGCGAAGCTGGCTCCGCTCGGCCAATTCGTGGTGGAGACGGACGCGCCGTTCCTGACGCCGCATCCTTTCCGAGGTAGGCCCAACGAACCGTACTGCGTCGCCTACACCCTGCGCGGCCTCGCCGAGCTGCGCGGGGACGATCTGGCCGAGCTGGCCGCCGCGACCACGGACGCGGCCGAGCGGGTGTTCCGACTCCGTTCGGTCACGGCCAGATGAACAATGTGTGATGTCGGTTCGGGCAGACTGCTCCAGTCGAGTGGGTGTGAAAAGCGCCTATTACTCCGAGGGGTGTTTGCACTCGGAGGTTGCGTCCGTTATTGTCCCGTGACCGTACGACTCTCGGAGGACACGCCGACGTGACCTCCACCGGCGCGGGTCGCTTTTCCCCCGGAGTGGCTCGCACCGGCTGAGCAAGACCCTTACCCCGAAAGGGCAGTACCCCGTGACCGACGATGAGTGGCGCCCCGGCCCGCGTACGTCGAACATCGCAGTAGCGTCGCGCACAGCGCTCGCCGAGCGGCCGTCGCCCGGCCAGTCCGGGCAGCCGTACGGCCACGGTTACTACGGCAGCCAGCCCGGCAAGCCCGGCTTCGCCGGCTTCGACGAGGCGGCTTGCCTGGCCGAGCTGGAGCGTGAGCTGGACAGCTCGCTGTTCTCCCCGGAACCGTCGATCACCGAGCAGGACGTGTACGCCACGCTCGGCCCGCAGGCCGGCGAGATGCTGCGCACCCTGGACATCGACGTCGACGAGCTGATCCGGCTGATCAACGCCGAGACCACCCTGCTGCCGCCGATCGAGGAGGTCGACGCCGCTTCCGATGCGGAGCAGGCGGCCGAGCAGCCGGAGCAGCAAAAGGTCACCCCCGCCCAGAAGTGGAAGCATCGCTTCCTCAAGGGCGCGGTGATGGCGGTGCTGATGTCGCTGGCCGGCGGTGGCGTGGCGCTGGCGATGAACAAGAGCGTCACGATCAACATCGACGGCAAAGAGCGCGTCGTCAGCACGTTCGGCACCACGGTCGGCGACGTGCTGGAGGACGCGGGCATCAAGGTCGGCCCGCATGACGCGCTGTCGCTGGCCCCGCACGCCGAGATCGGCGACAACGGGGTCATCAAGCTGGAACGGGGCCGTCTGCTGACGGTCATCCAGGACGGTGAGCAGCAGCAGACCTGGGTGCGCGCCACCAAGGTGCGCGACGCCCTGGTGCAGCTGGGCAAGAGCAACCTGGTCGCGCAGGGTGCGTGGATCTCCGCGCCGCAGGACGGCGACGTGCCGTTGAAGGGCATGATCCTGGAGATCAAGACCCTGAAGAAGATCAAGCTCGTCGACGGTGGCGAGAAGCCGCAGACCGTGCAGACGCACGCGGTCACCGTCGAGGAGTTCCTCAAGGCCAAGGGCATCAAGCTCGGCCCGAAGGACAAGGTCGAGGACGGCCTGAGCCGCAAGCTCAAAGACGGCTCGTCGGTCTACATCACCCGCACCGGCACGTTCACCATCCAGGTCAAGGAGCCGATCGAGCCGCCGGTCAAGGAGATCAAGGACAACACGCTCGAGGCGGGCAAGACCAAGGTCGTCGAGGAGGGCAGGGCAGGCCTCGCCCTGGTCACCTACAAGGTGACCAAGAAGAACAACGTGGAGATCGCCCGCAAGGAGATCGACAAGAAGATCCTGCGCGAAGCCAAGGAGCGGGTGGTCAGGGTCGGCACCAAGATCGACGACGCGAGCGTCTGGGATCGGCTGGCCCAGTGCGAATCCGGCGGCAACTGGACGATCAACACCGGCAACGGCTACTACGGCGGCCTGCAGTTCAACAAGGGCACCTGGGACGCCTACGGCGGCGGTGCCTACGCGGAGTACCCGCACCAGGCCACCCGGGAGCAGCAGATCGCGGTGGCGACCAAGCTGCGCGACGCCAACGGTGGTTACGGCGCCTGGCCGCACTGCTCGGCGAAGCTGGGCCTGCCGCGCTGACCGTCCGGCCGCATGCCGGGCGTCCTGCCGTGCTCTCCGGCGTACGGTGCCGATGCCCCAGCAGGCCTGCTGCCTCCGGCCGATTAGGCTGCGCGGGTGACCGTTGCGCTCCTCGGACCGGCAGACATCCGCAGGCTGGCCGACGAGATCGGGCTGCGGCCGACCAAGAAGCTCGGCCAGAACTTCGTGCACGACGCCAACACGGTGCGGCGCATCGTGCAGCTGTCCGGCGTCGGCTCCGGCGACGTGGTGCTGGAGGTCGGGCCGGGGCTCGGTTCACTGACGCTTGGGCTGCTCGCAGTCGGAGCGCGAGTGCATGCCGTGGAGGTCGACCCGGCACTGGCGCAGCGCCTGCCCACGACGGTCGCCGAGCGCGCCGGTGGCGCAGCGGACCGCCTGCATGTGCTGACCGCGGACGCGTTGCGTCTTGCCGCGAGCGATCTCCCTGAGGCGCCGAACGCGTTGGTGGCGAATCTGCCCTACAACGTGGCGGTGCCGGTCGTGCTGCACCTGCTCGGCGAACTTCCTTCGCTGCGGACGGCGCTGGTGATGGTGCAGACCGAGGTGGCGGATCGCATGGCGGCAGGACCAGGCAGTCGCAGCTACGGCGTCCCCAGCGTGAAGCTGGCCTGGTACGGCACGGCGAAGAAGGTGGCTGCGGTGCCGCGAGCGGTGTTCTGGCCAGTGCCCAACGTGGACTCGGCGCTGGTGGCCTTCCAGCGCGGCGAGCCGCCCGCGCAGGTGCCTGCCGACGAGGTGTTCGCCGTGGTGGATGCGGCTTTCGCGCAGCGGCGCAAGACACTTCGTGCCGCGCTGGCCGGATGGGCGGGGTCGGCACAGCAGGCGGAGAAGCTGCTGCGGGCCGCGGACATCGATCCGGCTGCTCGAGGGGAGCAGCTGGCCGTGGCGGATTTTGCTCGCCTGGTTGCGGTGCGTGGGTAGCCGGGACAGGCACCGATCCTGCGCGGGGCCGGTAGGTCGGGACGCGGGGTCGGGCTGCGCCAGGAGCAAGCACCGACCCTGCGCGGGGCCGGTCCCTGCCGGTCAGCGGCCGCGGGCATGCCTGCCGGTCAGCGACAGCGGGTATCGACGGTGGCCGGTCACACGGGCAGCGGGTGCGGACCGCAGGGGCAGGGTTGCCGCCGGCGGGTGCGGAACGGGCGCGCACGAGCTGGCCGATCGCTCGGTCGCCGGGCACCCGCGGCTCATACTTTCGGTTGAATTACCGGCGCGGCCGCCGAAACGGAGCTCGCTTTTTGCGCTGACCAGGCGAAATCGTCCTGTTACCGGGTGCAATCGGATCACCTCGTCGAACTTCACTCACCTGGCCGTTGTGCCGCGGAAATCGGGCGACGCTGCGTCAAGATCGGCGTCCGCTGACGCGGCGATCCGTGTGATGTGGAACAAGAACGGATCGGCCGGTGTTGCCAATGACGAACGCCATCGGCTGTAATGCAAGGGCATCCATCCCGAGCGGCCGAGAGACCTGGCTCGATGACGTCGCAGCAACCACCCACCTCGGTGGGCAGGTGCTAACGCCAGGACCGATGGAGGAGTTTGGCATGTTTCGGTCTCTGTTGCTGACCAAGCGTCGCGTCGTCGATCAGTGCAAGCGCACGGTCTGTGCTTGTTGCCGCTGACGACCCTGCCACCCGTTCGTCCTCGATTCCCTTTTCGCAATCCGTTTCGCATGCGCGGAAGCGGTGTGCGTTGGGTTGCGCGGCTTTCAGGAGACCGACTTGATCATCATCGACACGATCACCAAGACCATCCCTTCCCGCGAACATCCGCCGTCCGCCCTGCGTGACGTGACATTCGAGATCCCGTCCGGCGCGATTTTCGGGTTGCTCGGCCCGGCAGGCGCGGGCAAGACCACGTTGCTGCGGCTGCTGGCGCTGCGCGAGGCGCCGGAGGCAGGCCGGATTCTGGTCGACGACCTGGACACCGGTGCGCTGACCGGCCGCAAGCTGCGTGACCTGCGGACCCAGTTCACCTTGGTCGACGACTACACGTTGCGCGCGGAGCGCACCGTGGCGGGCAATGTGGCGCTGCCGCTGGAGCAGCTGGGCCTGGACGGTGCCGCCCGCCGGATTCGCGTCGCCGAGCTGCTGGACCTGGTGGGGCTGAGTCGCGCGGCGATCAGCGCGCCGAGCGAGCTCAACGAGGGGCAGCGGCGCCGGGTGGTGCTGGCCCGCGCACTGGCCGCGCAGCCGTCGGTGCTGCTGATCGACGAGCCGACGGCAGGCCTCGACGTCGAGCAGGCCGCGGGTGTGCTTGCCGCCATCGACCGGGCGCGTGCCGAACTGGGCATCACCGTGGTCCTGGCGACGAGGCAGGCGGCCGTGGTGCGCAAGCTGTGCGACGGTGTCGCGCTGCTCGCCGACGGGCGCCTGCTTGAGGCGGGCACGGTGCTGTCGCTGCTGACCGACCAGTCCAGCTACACGGCCCACGCCTTGCTGCCGAAGGTGACGTCGGCCCCGCAGGTGGCGCGGGAGTTCGACGCCGTGGCGGACGTGCTGCTGGTCGGGCACGCCACGGTGAACACGCTGCTGCCCGCGGCCGCAGACCGCAACGACGTGCAGATCGCCACCATCAGCGGTGGCATGACGCGCGTGGTCGAGACCCCGGTGGCCCGCTACCGCATCGGCGTGCAAGGCGACCGGGCGGACCAGGCGCTGGCGTGGATTCGCGACCACGGCGGCCTGGTCGCCGTGCACACGACCGCTCCGGCCCCGGCGGCCCCGGCACGTCACGAGGTGGTCGAGCAGCTGCTGCAGACCGCCGCGTGAGTTCTTCGCCGGGCAGGCCTGTGTCTGCTGCGCGGCGATGCGGATCGGTGGCCAGCACGGCACGGGTCAGCACGGCACTGTCGCCCGTGGCGCGTGGGCAGGACACCGTGGTCACCGCACAACCCGGGATGCTCACGACTGTCGCCCGTGGCGCGTGGGCAGGACACACGCTGGGGCGGCCGGATGGTGCAGGCGTAGGCTGAGGTTCGTGCTTGCCGTGGTACCTCCCCCGGTCACCGTGCGAGTGCCGGCGAAGATCAACCTGCACCTGTCGGTCGGCGACAAGCGACCCGACGGGTATCACGAGCTGACGTCGGTCTTCCAGGCGCTGTCGCTGACCGACGAGGTCACCGTCGCGGCGGGGGAGGAGCCGGGCATCGACGTCACCGGCGAAGGCGCGGACGACGTGCCACGGGGCGCGAACAACCTCGCCTGGCGAGCGGTGCGCGAGCTGGCTGCGCACGTCGGCCGGTCCGAAGACGAGACCAAGGTGCGGGTGCTCATCAACAAGGGCATCCCGGTGGCGGGCGGCATGGCAGGCGGCAGCGCCGATGCCGCCGCGGCGCTGGTGGGCTTGGCCGCGCTGTGGCGGCTGGAGATCAGCCGCGAGGAGCTGATGAAGATCGGCGCGCGCATCGGCAGCGACGTGCCGTTCGCGCTGTCCGGCGGTACCGCGCTGGGCACGGGCCGGGGCGAACAGCTGGTACCGGTCCTGGGCAGGCACACGTACCACTGGGTGCTGGCGTTCGGCAACCGCGGCCTGTCCACGCCGCGCGTCTACGACGAACTCGACCGGCTCAGATCCGAAGGGGACCCGCCACGGATCGGCTCCCACCAGCCGTTGCTGGAGGCGCTGGCGTCCGGTGACCCCCGGCAGGTGGGGTTGCTGCTGGGCAACGACTTGCAAGCGGCCGCGGTGTCGTTGCGGCCGTCGCTGCGGCGCACGTTGCGAGCCGGCGTGGACGCGGGGGCACTGGCCGGTATCGTGTCCGGGTCCGGCCCGACGTGCGCATTCCTGTGCAGCGACGCCGATGCCGCGGTGGAAGTGGCGGCGGAGCTGGCCGGGGCCGGGGTCTGCCGCACGGTGCGCGTGGCACAGGGCCCGGTGCCGGGTGCGCGCGTGGTCAGCGCCGGCGAGCCGAGCAAACCGACCCCGCCCGAGGTGCATGCGTGAAGCAGGTGACCGAGCCCGAGGTTCGCGCGTGAGCAACCTGATCAACCTGGAGTCAGTCAGCAAGGCGTTCGGCGAGCGTGTGCTGCTGGACGGCGTCTCGCTCGGCGTCCACGCCGGGGAGCGCATCGGCGTGGTCGGCCTGAACGGCAGCGGGAAGACGACGCTGCTGGAGGTGATGGCCGGGCTCGAACCGCCGGATGCCGGCCGGGTCAGCCGGGCGCGCGACCTGCGCATGGCGGTGGTGACCCAGCGCAGCGAACTGGATCCGGACGCCACGGTCCGGGACGTCGTGCTGAAGGACTTCGCCGCCGATCACGAGTGGGCGGCCGATCCGCGGGTGCGCAGCATCGTCGACGGGCTGGGCATCGCTGCCTTTGGCTGGGACACGCCGGCCGGCACGCTGTCCGGTGGGCAGCGGCGGCGGGTCGCGCTGGCAGCCGCGCTGGTGGGCGAGCTGGACCTGGTCGTCCTCGACGAACCGACCAACCACCTGGACGTCGAGGGCATTCAGTGGCTGGCCGATCACCTGGTGGCTCGCCGCGTCGCCCTGGTGGTGGTCACGCACGACCGGTGGTTCTTGGACACCGTGTGCGAGCGCACCTGGGAAGTCGTCGACGGGCGGGTCGAACAGTACGAGGGTGGCTATTCGGACTGGATCTTCGCGCGGGCCGAACGCGCGCGGCTGGCCGCTGCCGCGGAGGAGAAGCGGCTGAACCTGGTTCGGAAGGAACTCGCCTGGTTGCGCCGGGGACCGCCGGCGCGCACGTCGAAGCCGCGGTTCCGGATCGAGGCCGCCGAGGCGCTGATCGCGGACGTCCCGCCGCCGCGCGACACGGTGGAGCTGCAGGCGTTCGCCAAGCGCCGGCTCGGCAAGACGGTGCTGGAGCTGGAGGGCGTGTCGCTGACGCTGGGCTCCCGGCGGCTGCTGGACGACGTCACCTGGCGGATCGGGCCGGGCGACCGGATCGGCCTGGTCGGGGTGAACGGGTCGGGCAAGACGTCGGTGCTCAGGGTGCTTGCCGGGGACCTGCTGCCGGAATCGGGCCGCGTGGTGCGCGGCAAGACCGTGCGACTGGCCTGGCTGCGGCAGGAACTGGACGACCTGCCGGGCCAGTTGCGGGTGATCGAAGCGCTGGAGGAGGTCGCCCGCCGCATCGTGCTGGGCAAGCGCGAGCTGACCGCGTCCCAGCTCGCCGAGCGGCTCGGGTTCCCGCCGGCGCGGCAGTGGACGCCCGTCGAGGAGTTGTCCGGCGGCGAGCGCCGTCGGTTGCAGTTGTGCCGGTTGTTGATGGCCGAGCCGAACGTGTTGCTGCTCGACGAGCCGACCAACGATCTGGACATCGACACCCTGCAGCAGCTCGAGGATCTGCTCGACGACTGGGCGGGCAGCCTCATCGTGGTGTCCCACGACCGCTATCTCATCGAGCGGGTGTGCGACACGGTGGTCGCGCTGTACGGGGACGGCGCGGTGACCAACGTGCCGGGCGGGATCGAGCAGTACCTGGCGCGGCGGCGTGACGCGCTGGCGGAGCGGAAACCGCCCCAGCGGGAGGCCGCCAAGACGCCATCGCGAGCGGCCGAGGAGCGGGCGGCGCGCAAGGAGCTGGCGCGCCTGGAGCGCAAGCTCGACACCCTGCAGGAGAAGGAGAAGAGCCTGCACGCCGCGCTGGCGGAAGCGGCTACGGATCCGGATCGCCTGCTCGAGCTCGACGCGGAACTGAAGAGCGTGCTGGCGGAGAAGGAGTCGGTGGAGCAGCGCTGGCTGGAGCTGGCCGAAGGTCTTGAATAGTCCGGACGGGTCGTGCGGGCGAGTTCGGCTCGTTGCTGATCGCTGCTGCACGCCGGTGGTGGACGAGGAGGGGGAGCTGGGTCACTGGGACGACGAGCCGGGAGTGATCCGGCTTCCGGACGGACGCAAGGTGCGCGGGACGGGCGTCAAGCGGCCGCGTGGCGACGTTCCGGCGCCGGAATTCGCGGTCTACCTGCTGGGGCGCGATCCGGGCATCACCGCCTGGCCGAACCGGTGGGTTCAGTGGGGCGACTTCCGGCTTCCCCGCGACCGCGCCGATGCCGTCGACGCGCTCCGTGAAGCACATGCGCGTGCTCCGGAGGAACGTGTCGAGATCGCCTGTGGCGCCGGGGTCGGCCGTACCGGGGCGGCATTGGCGATCCTGGCCACGTTGAGTGGTGTTCCCGCCGCGGAGGCTGTCGCGTGGGTGCGGGCGCGCTACCACCCTCGTGCGGTGGAGACGCGTTGGCAGCGTGCCTGGGTTGCCGCTGATCCGGTTGGCGCCGGGGGACGCCGCGACTAGTCCGCGACGTGGTTTTGAGAATGCGCGACAGCGCCGGCAGCCGTGTGCCGACGGACGGAATTGACCGTGGTGCAGGGTGGGCCGACCGCTGTGGGTCAGCGCTCAGCGATGTGCATGCCGCCGGAACCCAAGGTTCCGGTTACCAGAGGCCGGGTGGGGCCGGTGCGGGTTTCGATTGAACTTGGTGCAGGTGATGGGGTGGTGAAGATCAGCGGGCGCTCGCGTGGTCGGGGCGAGTGCTCGGTGTGGCCGCTGCGCCCGCTGTCGGTGGTGCACTCGGCGATCCGGCTGGTGCTCTGGGTGGTGTTGGGCGCGGCTGGGTTTCATGGACTCCCCCGGTGATGAGGGGATGAGTTTGTGTCCGGTGCGGCCTCGGGTGGCTGGCGATCGAGTTGGCCCGTGTTTCGGTTGGTGCCGGGGCTCGGCTGGCAGGCGCTTGGGTTCGTGCCCGGATGGCGCCGGAGTGCATGCCCAAGCCTCGGGGCCGGCTGACCGGCGGTCGAGAGCGCGCCCAAAGGCAGGTTTGGCCGCCGACGATCCCGGCTGGCGCCGGAAGCTCCTGGTCAGCCGGCAGCGGGGCTGGTGAGCTGGATCAGGTTGCCGCAGGTGTCGTCCAGCACCGCGGTGACCACCGGGCCCATCTCGGTCGGCTCCTGGATGAACCGGACCCCTTTGGCCAGCAGTTCCGCGTGCGCGGCCCGCACGTCGTCCACCGCGAACGACGCCGCCGGGATCCCGTCGGTGACCAGCGCCTCCTTGTACGCTTTCGCCGCCGGGTGCTGGTCCGGTTCCAGCAGCAGTTCGGTGCCGTCCGGCTCGTCCGGGCTGACCACGGTCAGCCACCGGTACTCGCCCATCGGAACGTCGTGCTTCTGCACGAAACCGAGCTGCTTGGTGTAGAACTCGAGGGCCTTGGCCTGGTCGTCGACGAGCACGCTCGTCAGGTTGATGCGGATGCTCATGGGTCCTCCCGGTCGGCCAGCCAGCGGTCGACGATCTCGCGAAGTGGTTCGGTGTGCAAGTGATGCACACGGGTGCGTCCGGAACGGTGCGAGCTGACCAGGCCCGCCTCCTTCAGCACCGCGATGTGCTGAGAGATCGCCTGCCTGCTCGACGTCACGTTGTGCCGCGTGGCCAGGCGGGCACACAGCTCGAACAGGCTTTGTCCGTCCCGCTCGGCCAGCTCGTCCAGGATCAATCGCCTGGTCGGGTCGGCCAGCGCCTTGTAGACGTCTCCCATCTCCGCCGATGATATGCAAGTAGTTACTTGCATGTAAACCCCGTCCGCCCGATCGAGCGGTGGTGGACGTCGAGCATGCTGCCGCCCGGATGCCTCGACCGAGCACAGTTCGGCCGACGACGGCGCCTCCGGCCTGGAGGTCGACGTCGCGGAAAGCCCGGACAAGAGGACATGGAGAAGCAGGTGGCTGCACCGTCACCGTCTCGGCAGGCCCGGCTGGCCAACGCGGCAGAACCCCGGCGGGTGCTCAGGCGGTGGGCAGCGGACGCGGCGGCCGCGCGGCTCACTGCCCGTGTTCGGGAAGCGACGGAGCACGCGGTCGGCGCGCGACCAAAAATCACCGAACTGGCCGTCGTGTGGCGGAAAAGCCGAGGTGAGCGGCGGTTGCCGCGGGGTGTCGATGACCATACTGGCGGGCCAGGCCAACCGACTCGCCAGTAAGGTTTCCGGTATGAGCAGGTTCGTCGACACGATGATCGCCAGCGCGACGTCGGCTGGTGGATCGCGCCGCGGAATCGTCACCGGTGAGCCGCACGAGCCGAAGCACCAGACATGGGCCGAGATTCACCAGCAGGCCCGGCGCTTCGCTGCGGGACTGGTGGCCGCGGGTCTCAAGCCAGGGCAGTCGGTCGGGGTGCTGGCTGCCGCGCCGGTGGTCATCGCGCCGACCGTGCAGGCCGTGTGGCTGGCCGGCGGCAGCGTGACGATGCTGCACCAGCCGACCCCGCGGACCGACCTGGCCGAGTGGGCGTCGGACACCGTGCGGGTGCTGCGCATGATCGGGTCCCACCTGGTGCTGCTGGGTGACCCGTTCGATCAGCTGGCGCCGGTGCTGGAGCAGAACGGCATCCGTTACGTGCTGATCAGCGAGCTGCTGGAACACGGCGAGCCGCTGGCCGAACCGGTGCCGATGAGCGAGGATGATCTCGCGCTGCTGCAGCTGACCAGCGGCTCGACCGCCGATCCGAAAGCGGTCAAGATCACCCACGGCAACCTGATCGCGAACATGACGGCGATGGTCGAACGGGCCGAGCTCGACCCGGAGACCGACGTGTTGGTGTCCTGGCTGCCGACCTTCCACGACATGGGCATGGTCGGCTTCCTCACGCTGCCGATGACGTTCGGGGTGCGGCTGGTCAAGGTCACCCCGGCGGAGTTCCTCGCCGGTCCGCTGCTGTGGATCGACTTGATCTCCCGGTACAAGGCGACGGTCACCGCAGCACCGAACTTCGCCTACGCGGTGGTCGGCAAGCGCCTGGCCCGGGAGACCGAGGACGGCAAGTACGACCTGTCCAGCTTGCGGATCGCGCTCAACGGCGCCGAGCCGATCGACCCCACGGCGGTTCGCACGTTCACCGACGCCGGTGCCCGGTTCGGCCTCGACCCGCGATGCGTGTTCGCCGCCGACGGGATGGCCGAAGCCACCCTCGCGGTGTCGTTCGCGCCGTTGTTCACCGGCCTGCAGGTGGACGTGGTGGAAGCCGACGCGCTGGAGAACGACAACCGCGCCGTGCCGGTGCCCGAGGGCGATCCGCGGCGGGGCACCGACGAGGTGCGGCAGTTCGCGCTGCTGGGCACGCCACTGCCCGGGCTCGAGGCGCGGATCGTGGACGAGTCCGGCAAGCCGTTGCCGGAGCGGCACGTCGGTGAAATTCAGCTGCGCGGCGAGTCGATCACCCCGGGGTATCTGACCGTCGACGGGCCGCTGGACCTGCGTGACGCCGACGGCTGGTTCCCGACCGGCGACCTCGGCTACTTGGCAGGCGGGCAGATCGTCATCTGCGGCCGGAAGAAGGACGTCATCATCATGGGCGGCCGCAACATCTACCCGACGGACATCGAGCGTGCCGCGCAGTCGGTGGACGGCGTGCGCGCAGGCAACGCCATCGCGGTGCGGATCGACGCCGGAACGCGGCGGGAACGCTACGCCGTCGTGCTGGAGTCGCGGCTGGCAGGCACCGACCAGGAGAAGGAGATCGCGCGGGCGGTGACCAGCCGGGTGACGGACGCGGTGGGCGTCCGGCCGTACGCGGTCGTGGTCCTGCCGCCGGGCAGCCTGCCCAAGACCCCGTCGGGCAAGGTCAAGCGGGCGGCCACGGCCAGCGAGTTCGCCAAGGAGATCAACGAAGCGTCGGCATTGGCCGGCTAGGCGAAAGAAAGGTGCCTTCCCGCGCCAAGGGTGGGCGAGCTGTGGCGGTGGTTGGCTGAGTCCGCTGCCAACGACGTCGGCTGGCTTGGGAAATGCCGATGTTGGTCTTGCCGGTCCGATGTCGGTCTTGCCGGTGAGGTGGGTGCGGTCGTGTCCGGCTGGGTGGTGCCTTCGGTACCTGCCGGCTGGGTCAGGTGCCGATATCGGCGTCGACGGGCGGGACGGATGCAGCCGATTTCGACGGCTTGGCGGGGTAGCAGTCGGCTTTCGGCTGTGTGGGTGGTGGCCTTGGCGTGGTGTGGCCGGGTGAACGCGGTGGTATCGCCTGATCTGCCGGGGGTCGGCGGCAATGACCAGCCGGGTGCGCGCAGATGTTGGTGATGCCGGGTGGGGTGGCGCGGTCATCGGCCCTGATCTCCGGCGTCAACCGGAGCGATACGTCGGACGGGATCGAGACCCGGGGTGCGCCTGGGCTTGAAGTGCGGGAGCGAAAAGCTTGTTGGCGTGCCGTGTCCGAGCAGGCGTGCCACGCCTGATTCAGTGGAAGGCGTTCTGAGCCGCGGCCAGGCCCTTGGCGACCAGGGTTTCCACCGCGTCGGCGCAGCGGTCGATGTGGAACGCCAGTTCCTTGCGCTCCACCGCGGAGAAGTCCTTGAGCACGTAGTCGGCAGGATCCATCCGGCCCGGTGGCCTGCCGATCCCGAACCGGACCCGGTAATAGTCCCGGGTGCCCAGCGACGACGACAGTGAGCGCAGGCCGTTGTGCCCGTTCTCGCCGCCACCGAACTTCAGCTTCACCTGGCCGAATTCCAGGTCCAGCTCGTCGTGCACCACGACGATGCCGTGCGGCTCGACACCGAAATAGCGCGCGGCGGCCTTCACCGGGCCACCGGAGAGGTTCATGTAGCTGCGCGGCTTCACCAGCGCGGCACTGACCCCCGCCAGGCGGCACTGCAGCAGCTCGACGCCTGACTTGTGCGCTTTGAACGATCCGCCGACCCGGTCGGCGAGTTCGTCGAGCACCAGGAAGCCGATGTTGTGCCTGGTGGCCGCGTAGCGCGGGCCGGGGTTGCCGAGGCCGGCGAGCAGAATCCGCTCGCCGGCGCCCGGCACATCGGTCTGAGTGGCCACTGTCGGTGTTCCGAAGGGTTACTCGGATGCTTCTTCCTTGGCCTCGCCGGCCTCCTCGGCGGGCTGCTCCGCGGCGGTCTCGCCCTCCATGGCCTCGGCCGTCGGGGCCTCGTTGACCACCACGACGACGGACTCCGCGTCGGTGACCAGCTGGGCACCCTTGGGCAACGTGACGTCGGCGGCGGTGATCGTGGTGCCGACCGGCGCGTCTTCCAGGTCGACCGTGAGCTCTTCCGGGATGTTCAGCGCGTCGACCTCGATGCTGAGCACGTCCAGCTCCTGCAGCACCAGGCCGCCCGGCGCCGGGTCGCCGGTGAGCACCACCGGCACGTTCACCTCGACCCGCTCGCCGCGCTGCAGGACCTGCAGGTCGACGTGCTCGATGTAGTTCTTCAACGGGTGCACCTGGATGCTCTTGGTCAGCGCCAGCTGCGGCTTGTCGCCTTCGATGTCCAGGGTCAGCACCGCGTTGCGGCCGTGCTCGCGGATCACCCGGGCGAACTCGATGGCGGGCAGCGACAGGTGCTTCGGCTCGGTGCCGTGGCCGTACAGCACCGCAGGAATCTTGCCTGCGCGGCGCGCACGCCGGGCGGCACCCTTGCCGAACTCGGTACGTTGCTGGACGACCAGCTTGATCTCTTCGGACACGGAATGCTCCTCGACACTCGGACGGTGTGTGCTCTCGGGCCCGGGGAGGAGCGCGCGTGCGCGCGGCAAGTGAAACCTCTACCGCCACGTCGATCACGCGGGGTCGAAACCCGCCTCGCCGGGGCAACCAGCTCAGTCTACGCAACGGGCACGGAACCGATCGGCCCGGGGTGCGAGCTCGCGGCGGCTGGTTCCGGGCCGTCGGTGATCAAGCCGCTCCCGCGCTCCGGTTCGGGGGCTGCGGTGCCTTTTGGCGGCAACGGGCCGTGGGGCGTGCAAGCCCGCCCACGGCGGCGGCAACGGGGCTCAGCCGCGACAAGCAGCTGGTCGTGCAAGCCTTCGACGGCCGCCGCTGAACATCCCCAGTTCCGGTGCCCACCGGTGCATCGTGCGTAGGGCATTTGGAGTGTTCGCGTGGTGGAGGCCGGTGCCCGCAGATGCCATTCAGGGTGTCGCTGCGTGTGGTCGCCGGTGCGCTGCTGCGTATGGCAGCCAGTGTGCGGTGCATGTGGCAGCCGGAGTGCCTCGCGGCTGGGCAGGTGCCGGTGAGCGCCCGTGCCCCCGCCGCCGAAGCCACCGTGCGCCGGAACGCGTGGGTGAGCCGAGTAGCCCGCGCCTGGGCAGGACAACCCGGGCGCCCGCACACCGCCGCTCGTCGGGTCGGTAGCGCCCGCGCGCCCGCAGGCGAACCACTCCCTCCGTGACTGCTGCCGGTGCCAACCCGGCTGGGGGCTACGGCTGTGCAATCCCTCTGCGGCTCTGACAGGTGCAAGCCCGCACGGCGGTTGCCGATGCAGCCCTCGCCTTCGGCGGCCGCCCGGGCAATCCCGCTTCCGCCGACGAATCAGGCGTTGCCGTCGAACAGACTCGTCACCGACCCGTCTTCGAACACTTCCTGGATGGCCGTGGCCAGCAGCGGCGCGATGGACAGCACCGTCATGCCGGGGAAGCGCTTTTCCTCCGGGATCGGCAAGGTGTTGGTGAAGATCACCTCGGTGGCCCCGCACTTGGCCAGCCGCTCGGAGGCGGGCGGAGACAGCACCCCGTGGGTGGCCGCCACGATGACCTCCTTGGCGCCTTCCTCCTTCAGCGCCTGCACCGCACCCACGATCGTGCCGCCGGTGTCGATCATGTCGTCGATGAGCACGCAGGTGCGGCCCTTGACCTTGCCCACCACGCGCTTGGCGATCGCCTCGTTGGGCCGGTCCGGGTCGCGGGTCTTGTGGATGAACGCGATCGGCCGGTCACCCAGCTGCTGCGCCCACTTCTCGGCCAGCCGCACCCGCCCGGTGTCCGGGGAGACCACCGTGACGTCCGGCTCGTAGTGCTCGCGCAGGTGCTTGATCAGCACGTTCTGCGCGAACATGTGGTCCACCGGGCCGTCGAAGAAACCCTGGATCTGCGCCGTGTGCAGGTCCACGGTCAGGATGCGGTCCGCGCCTGCGGTCTTGAGCAGGTCGGCGATCAACCGGGCGGAGATCGGCTCCCTGCCCTTGTGTTTCTTGTCCTGCCGCGCGTACGGGTAGAACGGCATGACCACGGTGATGCGCTTGGCGCTGCCGCGCTTGAGCGCGTCCACCATGATCAGTTGTTCCATGATCCACTCGTTGATCGGCGGCGGGAAGCTCTGGATGACGAAGGCGTCGACGCCGCGCACCGACTCCTCGTACCGCACGTAGATCTCACCGTTGGCGAACGTCCTGGCCACCTGCGGAGTGATCGCCACGTTGAGGTGCTTGGCCACCTCCTCCGCCAGTTCCGGGTGGGACCCGCCGGCGAAGAGCATCATGTTCTTCTTCGGGGTGCCGGACTTGGAGGTCATGATGCCTCTCCGTTCTCGGAGTCGTTGTCGGCGGACTTCTGCTCGGCGAGGGCGCGTTCGGCGGCCTCAGCGGCGGGCGTGCCCGGCCTCTTCCGGAACACCCAGCCTTCGATGTTGCGCTGCGGTGCGCCCGAGATGGCCAAGGCACCCGGTGGGACGTCCCGCCGGATGACCGTGCCCGCGCCGCTGTAAGCGCCGTCGCCGATCGTCACCGGCGCCACGAACTGGTTGTCCGCGCCGGTACGAACATGGGAACCGATGGTGGTGCGGTGCTTGTTCACGCCGTCGTAGTTGACGAACACCGTCCCGCAGCCGATGTTGCTGTACTCGCCGATGGTGGCGTCACCGACGTACGTCAGGTGCGGCACCTTCGTGCCGGTGCCGATCTCCGCGTTCTTGGTCTCCACGAACGCCCCGAGCTTGCCCTTGGTGCCCAGCTTGGTGCCGGGCCGCAAGTACGTGAACGGACCGACGTTGGCGCCCGCGCCGATCACCGAATCGCTGCCGTGCGTGCGGACCACGGTCGCTCCGGCACCCACCTCGACCCGGATCAGCGTGGTGTCCGGGCCGATGATCGCTCCCGCCCCGACCGTGGTGCCCGCCTTGAGCTGCACATTCGGCTCGATGACCACGTCCTGACCCAGCTCGACGTCCACGTCCAGCCACGTCGTCGCCGGATCCACGATGGTGACCCCGGCACGCTGCCAGCGCTGCACGATGCGGCGGTTGAGTTCCGCGCCGAGCGCTGCCAGCTGGACCCGGTCGTTGACTCCTTCGGTCAGCCACGGGTCCTCCACCACCATCGCGGAGACCCGGCGGCCGTCCGCGCGGGCGATGCCGACCACGTCGGTCAAGTACAGCTCGCCTTGCGCGTTGTCGGTCGACAGGCGCTGCAGGCCGTCGGCAAGCACCGCCGCGTCGAAGGCGTAGACCCCGGAGTTGATCTCCTTGATGGCCAGCTGCTCAGCGGTGGCGTCCTTGTGTTCGACGATGGCCTGCACCGCCCCGCTCTCGTCCCGCAGCACCCGGCCGTAACCGGTCGGGTCGTCCAGCTCGGCGGTCAGGATGGTGACCGCGGCGCCGGTCGACTCGTGCTGCGACAGCAGCGCGGCCAGCGTCTCGGTGTCCAGCAGCGGGACGTCACCATAGGTGACCAGCACGGTGCCGGTCAGCCCGGACGGCAGGGAATCCAGCGCGCACTGCACCGCGTGGCCGGTGCCGTTCTGCTCTTCCTGCACCGCGGTGCCGATGGTCATGCCGAGCGCGTCGGACACCGACTCGAGGTGTTCGCTCACCGCTTCCCGGCCATGGCCGACGACGACCACGAGGTTGTCCGGCTTCAGTCCGGCGGCGGCGCGGACGGCGTGCTCCACCAGCGGCCGTCCGGCGATCGGGTGAAGCACCTTGGGAATGCTGGAACGCATCCGTGTGCCCTCGCCCGCGGCGAGGATCAACGTGGTGAGGCTGGAGGTCACGGTTCTCCCAGTGCGATACGTGGTGGGCTCGTCGCGACAGCCGATCCTACGGGGCTTCGGCGCACCGACCGGACCCAGGCGGATCGCTATACGTCTTCACCTGGTCATTCTCTCTGCTTTCCGGTGCGACGCCACCGAACAGCGTGTTCGCCGTCACGGTTGCGGCACTCGCTGCGCTCCAGCGCACCGAATGGCGTCAACCGCGTCGACCGCGCCATGTCAGCTGACCGCTTCGGCGCCGTCTTGCATGGCGGAGACGACCTGATTGCCGCCGTTGCGCTTCGCCTCGTACATCGCGGCATCGGCCCGGGACAGCACTTCGTCGACGTTCTCGGTCGGCGCCATCGAGACCAGCCCGACGGACAGCGTGACGCCGTGGGACAGGTGGCCGGGCAGGTCCGCCACGGCCGACCGGCAGCGGTTCATCGCGTTGGCCGCCGCCGATGCGGGCGCGCCGGGCAGGAGCACGACGAACTCGTCACCGCCGTACCGGGCGACGAAGTCCCCACCACGCAGCGCGTCCCGCAAAGTGCTGGCGATGACCCGCAGGACGTCATCACCTTCCTGATGCGACTTGTTGTCGTTGACGCCCTTGAACCCGTCCAGGTCGATCAGGGCCACCGCCAGCGGCTGTGCGGACGCATCACCGGACAGCTGGCGGAGCCGCTCGTCGAGGGCACGGCGGTTGGGCAAGCCGGTCAGCGGATCCTGCAAGGCCGCCTTGGCGATGGCGCCGTGCTGCGCGGAGAGCCGCTCGTGCTTGCGCCGGGTTTCCAGGGCGGCAGCCTGGGACTCCCGCAGCGCCCACAACTCGGCCTCGAGGGACTGCACGTAGCTGACGACCGTCTGGGCCACCCGGCCTGCCGTTTCGATACGCGCCAGCTCCCGGTCGATGTTGAGCTGGGTGGAGGTCGGTGCGTTCATGGCCCGGGCTTCCTCGCGCGCCGCGACCAGCACTTTCATGGCTTCGTCGCGCGAGCCGTCGACTTCCAGGCAGCGCGCCAGCGCGATGGCCACCAGCACGGTTTCCTGGCCGGACGACGGCTGAGCGAGCAGCCTGCGCAACCTGGTCACGTGCTCCTGACCTGGCTTTTCGAACGCCACGGCGGCGGCGACCAGGCCCACCTGCTCGATCGCCGGCTCGTCCCGCTTGCGGAACAGCGAATCGGTGAACGGCTTCTCGACCTCGCGCGCCACCGAGGCGGCCATGCGGAACTTCTGCCTGGCGAGGTCCTTCTTCCGCACCCGCTCCAGCCGCAGCGCCCAGGCCAGCAGCATCTCGATGAAGTTGAGCAGGTGGATGGTGATCTCGTGCGGGCCCGCGCTCTGCAGCAGCGCGCTGTGCGAACGTGCGGAGACCTCCTCGGCGGTCTCGTACAGGCTCAGTTCGGACAGCACCTGCCAGCAGTCGATCAGCGCACGGACCAGCGCCCGCTCCGTGTCGCGGTCGCCGGCGTGGGCGTCGTCGGCCGGGGGATCGTCCAGCACCGCCAGCGCACGGGCGATTTCCGTGACCGCGGCGTCCTGCTTGCCTGCCAGGATGAGCCGGCGGGCTTGCAGGGCGTGCGCCCCGGCGCGATGGATCGGCATGCCGTTGCGCCTGGTGTGCGCGAGCAGCTCGTCCAGCAACGGCTCGGACGTCGCGCACCGGCCGCGGGTGGCCAGCCGTGCCAGGGCAGCGCTGCGCAGCAGGTCGGCGATCATCAACGGGTCCCCCCGCCGCTTGGCCTCCTGCAGCAGGACGTCCAGCTCGTCGATGATGCGCAGCTGCTCGGCGCGCTCGCTGGTCTGCACGGATGCGCGCAGTTCCCGCGCCCGGCCGACCAGCCAGGCGTTGGACATCGTCGACACGGACGGGCGCGGTCTCGGGCGCGCCGCCTCGGGCGCGCTCACGCGCAGGGAAGCTCCGCCGCCAGGACTCGAACCTGAACCGTCAGAACCAAAATCTGAAGTGCTGCCCATTACACCACGGCGGATCGGTAGGGGTTTTCCGTCTACCCCTCCTGGTGACATTGTGCACGGCCGCTCAAGGCCGGTGGGACGAGGGCCAGCACATCCGCGTGTTCGTCTGTTGAGGGGCTTGTCATGTCGATCTGGTTTGCCCGCCGGTGCCGTGGGGTACCGTAACCTACGGAACCGTAGGTAGCAGGAATCAGGAGCGGGCTCATGACGGTTACTGCCGGCAAGACCAACGCCGAGCCCTCGACGACCGACAAGCTCAAGCAAGGTCCGAAGCCGATCATCTCGGGTCGGCGTCCGGTCAAGGTGCAAGTGGCCGTCTACATCGGCGTGATCGCGCCGATGCTGGCGCTCGTCGCCGCTGTGCCCCTCGCCTGGGGATGGGGCCTGACCTGGGTGGACGTCGGATTGTTCGTGGCGTTCTACTTCATCGGAGCGGCCGGTGTCACGGTCGGGTACCACCGCCATCTGACCCACGGGTCGTTCAAGGCCAAGCCGTGGTTGCGGGCGGCACTGGCGATCGCGGGCAGCACGGCGATGCAGGGCCCGCCGCTGATCTGGGTGGCCGACCACCGTCGCCACCACGCCTACTCCGACCGCGAGGGGGATCCGCACTCGCCGTGGGCGTTCGGGGAGACGCCGCTGGCCATCGCCAAGGGTTTCTGGCACGCCCACATGGGCTGGCTGTTCGACCGCAACGTCACCAACATCGACCGTTTCGCGCCCGACCTGCTCAAGGACAAGACCCTGGTGCGGGTGGACAAGCTGTTCTGGCTGTGGACGCTGCTGAGCCTGGCGCTGCCCGCGCTGCTCGGCGGCTTGATCACCTGGTCGCTCTGGGGCGCGCTCACCGCGTTCTTCTGGGCCGGTCTGGTGCGCATCTGCGTACTGCACCACGTCACCTGGTCGATCAACTCGGTGTGCCACATGATCGGTGAGCGCCCGTTCAAGGCCAGGGACCGGTCGGCGAACTTCTGGCCGCTGGCCATCCTGTCGCTCGGCGAGTCGTGGCACAACCTGCACCACGCCGACCCGACGTCCGCCCGGCACGGCGTGAAACGGGGCCAGATCGACATCTCGGCGCGGATCATCTGGCTGTTCGAAAAGCTCGGCTGGGCGTACGACGTTCGCTGGCCGACCAAGCAGCGGCTGGCCCGGCTGGCCGTGAAGGGCTGATCACGGTGGACGGCCGCTCGGCGGATAGCCTGGCGGCATGGCACGGCGGTCGAAGCGGACGAGCGGGGCCCAGCGGCAATCATCGGCGGCTTCGGTGCCTCGCGTGCGCATGACCGGCACCGAACGCCGGCAGCAGCTGCTCAACGTCGCCAAGGCGTTGTTCGCGGAGAAGGGCTTCGACGGCACGTCGGTGGAGGAGATCGCCCAGCGTGCCGACGTGTCGAAGCCGGTGGTGTACGAGCACTTCGGCGGCAAGGAAGGGATCTACGCCGTGGTGGTCGACCGGGAGACGCAGACACTGCTCGACCTGATGGTCAGCAGCCTGGACGCCGACCATCCCCGGACGATGCTGGAGCAGGCCGCGGTGGCGTTGCTGACGTATGTCGAGGAGTCCGAGGGCGGATTCCGCATCCTGGTGCGGGATTCGCCCGTGGTCACCTCGACCGGTACGTTCTCCACGCTGCTCAACGACATCGCCAGCCAGGTCGAGCACATCCTCGGGCAGCAGTTCTCCGCCCGTGGGTACGACCGCAAGCTGGCGCCGCTGTACGCGCAGGCGCTGGTGGGGATGGTGGCGCTGACCGGGCAGTGGTGGCTGGATGCGCGCAAGCCCAAGCGGGACGAGGTCGCCGCGCACCTGGTCAACCTGGCGTGGAACGGCCTGTCGAGGCTCGACCCGAAGCCCAGGCTTCAGCTCGACGACTAGTCCCGCTGGTCCACGCTTGCCGTCCCGGGTTGGCCGGTGGACAACGTCCGGCGTGCGAACTCGACCACTTGTGCGCGCATGAGTTGGTGGCGGGTCTCGGCGCTTTCGCCCTCCAGGAGGAAGCGTGCGAGCTGGGGCATGGTGTGCGCCCAGCAGGCGAGCCCGATGAGCACCATCAGCGTGGCCGCTGTGTGGTGGTCCGCGGGCCTGCCGAGTGCCTCGGCCAGTGCCTCGACCTTCTTGCGGTAGCTCGGCTGGCGCGAACTGCTGTCGAACGGTCGGTCGCCGTAGTGCAGCGCCTCCCACAGCATGAGCCGGAGCAGGGTCGGGTGCCGACGATGGAAGTCGTACAGCCGGCCGACGTACTCGGCGAGATCGCCCTCGGGCAGGCCGATCCCGTCGGCGTGCTCGGCCATCGCTTGCGTGACCACAGCCTGGAACAAGGCTTCCTTGCTGCCGAAGTTCGCGTAGATGCGCTCCTTGTTCACTCCGGCGGCTGCCGCGATCCGGTCGACTCTCGCCCCGGCGATGCCGTGCGCGGCGAACTCCTCGCGCGCTGCGGCCAGGAGACGCTCCCTGGTGGTGCGGGACCTCGTTGTGGCCATGCCTGCCAGCATAGCCGGCCAACCAACCAGACGGTTGACATCCAACTAGTTGGTTGGCATCGTGGGGGACGTGCGTTCACCTCACGACGTGTTCTCACCGCAACGGGAGACGCAGCGCTGGGTTCCCCTCGGGCGCATGCTGCCGATCTTCGTGGGGACCTCTGTCGTCGGCGTCGGCCAGACCTACACCGTCATCCCGCTGATGCCGGCCATCGCGCGCGACTGGGGAATCGCGCTGTCGGCCACGACATGGTTGGCGACCGGCTTCAGCCTCAGCTTCGCGATCGGTTTCCTCTTCGCGGGCCCGGCAGCGGACCGGTACGGGCCGCGCAAGGTGATCCTCGTCGGCCTGCTGGGGGCCGCGTTCTCGACGCTGCTCGTCACCTTTGCCCAGAGTCTGCCCGCCGCCGTCGCGTTCCGCTGTCTGCAGGGCGTGACGGTGGCCGCGATCGGCCCTACCGCGACGGCCTACCTCGCGGAGCACGCCGATCCGCGTCGCCGACCGGTAGCGCTCGGCGCGATGAGCAGCAGCGGACTGGCTGCGGCCGTGGTGATGCAGGTCGCGGCCCAGGCTCTTGCTCCGGCGGGCTGGCGTGCGATCTTCGTCGCTTCGTCGGCGGCCATGCTGTTGCTGTTCGCTGCCGTGCTCATCCGCCTGCGCGCTGACACCGCGGAACGCGCGAACACCATGACGACGGCGTTGCTCAGCGTGCCGAGGCTGTTGGCCCGTCCCCGGCTGCTCGCGCTGTATGCCGCGACAAGCACACTGTTGGGAAGTTTGGTCATCGTCTACACGGCGATCGAGATCGCCGGTCCGCCCGCCGTGGCGGACAACCCGACGGCACTCCTCGTTCTCCGCGCCAGCTCGCTGCCCGCTGTGGTCGTCGCGCCCTTCCTGACCGGTATGGCCACCCGGCTCAGCCCCCGCACCAAGGCGGTGCTCGCTCTGCTGGTGGCAACGCTCGGCGCGGCCGCGGCGGGCCTGGTCGGCGGGAACGTGATCCTCCTCGGCCTGGCGCTGCTGCTGCTCGTCGGCGGAATCGCCGTCGCAGCGCCCACCATCCTCGAGTTGATCCACGCAGCCGCGCCCGACGCGATCGGCACAGCGATCGCCCTCTACAGCGCGGCGCTGTTCGTCGGCACGAGCCTCGGACCGCAGATCGCCGGCCTCGCGACGGCCGGGGGCTTCGCCGCAGCGGCACTGACCGGAGCGGCCCTGCTCGTCGTCGGCGTCCTGACCATCTGTGCAGCCGCAGGTCGCAGGCGAGCGGTGCGCGACGCCCCACCGCCGAGCCGTGCGAAGACGCCGAAACGCTGAACGGGGCAAGAGCCGGCTGCGGGCCACCCGTACCGGGCCGTCCGCCGGCTAGCCCGCTGTCACCCGCAGGATTTCGTCGTCCTCGCCGTCGTCGGTGCTCACGTACAGGGCGCCGTCCGGCCCGAGCCGGGCGGCCCGCAGCCTGCCGTGCGTGCCGTCCAGTTCCTCGGGTACCGACACCGATTCCACTTTCTCCCCGGCGTCGTCGAGCCGCAGCAGGAACATCTTCTGCGCCTTCAGTGCCGTCACCGCAAGCAGCCCCTCGAGCTCGCCCCACTGCTCGCCGTCGAGGAATTCCGCCCCGCACAGGGCCTCGGTGTGGTCGCCGGTGGTCCACAGTGGGCGGACGGCGTCCGGGAAGCGTTCGGTGTCGGTCATCGACACGCTTTCGTCGTAGCTGTCGACGGTGCCGCCCTGCGACGGATCCCAGCCGTAGTTGCCGCCGAGCTTCATGCGGTTGACCTCGTCGTCGACGTCCGGCCCGTGCTCGGCGGTGAACACCTGGTCGGTGCCCGGCCGTAGCGCCACACCCTGCACGTTGCGGTGCCCGTACGTGGCGATCCGGCGGGTGTTGGGGTCGGAGCTGTCGGCGAACGGGTTGTCCTTCAACCCCTCACCGGTCTTCGCGTCGACGCGCAGCACCTTCCCGCCGAGGCCCTTCTTGTCCTGCGGATTCGTGCCCACGGCCGCATCGCCCGTGCCGATCAGCAGCTCCCCGTCGGGCCCGTACTCCAGCCGGCACCCGGAATGCCGCCCGCTGTCGTTGAGCGGGATCCCGGTGACCAGCGTTCGCGCCTTCGACGCCGACCTGCCGTCCTCGGCCAGCTTCCACGTCACCACGCGCACGTCGACCGGCTCGCCGCCCTCCTGGTAGGCGTGACACACGGTGAACTCGCGCGTCTTCTCGAACTCCGGGTCGACGACCAGGCCCATCAAGCCGCCTTCGCCGACCGCGTAGACATCGGACAGGTCGGCCTCGACCTGGGTCCGCTGCGCTCCCGGCTTGCCGCCGGACAACAGGGTCAGCCGGCCGGGCCGCTCGGTGACCAGCAGCTCGCCGCCGGGCAGGAATCCGATGTCCCATGGGTGCTCGAACCCCGCGGCGACCCGCTGCACCCGCAGGCCCACGGGCTGCGCGTCTTCCGGCGGCGGTGGGCTCTGCGCCTGCTGCACCGGCGCGCCGGTGCACGCTGCGGGCAGCACGGCGAGCGCAGAAAACACCAGCGCGGGCACGATCCTGGTCATACCGACCATCATGCCCGCGCTGGTGTCCGGTTCGTGTGACCTCGCCGGGAAGCAGCCCGAGGTCAGCAGGCTGGGACTACTTGCCGCCGTCGACCTTGTCCGGCTCGACCCGGAGCACGTAGTCGTTCTCGCCGCCCGCGGTCGTCAGGTACAACGCGCCGTCCGGGCCGATGCGAGCCGCACGCAGCCGCTTGTAGGTCCAGTCCAGTTCCTTCGGCACGTCGACAGCGGTGATCTTGCTGTCCTTGCCTTCACCTTCGACGGTCATCAGGAACAGCTTGGAACCCTTCAGCGAAGTGACCGCGAGCTTGCCTTCGAGCTCGCCCCACTGCTCGCCGTCGAGGAAGACCGCTGCACACAGTGCTTCGGTCGGCTCGCCGGTGGACCACTTGGCGTCCACTGCGTCCGGGAAGCGTTCCTTGTCGGTCATGTCGACTTCGAGCTCCAGCGAGCCGTACTGGCTGTCGTCGGTTTTCTCGCCGCCCTGCGACGGGTCCCAGCCGTAGTTCTTGCCCGGCTGGATCAGGTTGATCTCGTCGTCCCGGGTGGTGCCGTGCTCGGCGGTCCAGATCTCCTTGGTGCCCGGCCGCACCGCGACACCCTGCACGTTGCGGTGGCCGTAGCTGATGACGCGCTCGGCGTTGTCGGTCTTGGCCGAACCGTCCGCCACGAACGGGTTGTCCGGCAGCGCCTTGCCGGTGTTCCAGTCGACCCGCAGTACCTTGCCGCCGAGGCTGTCCTTGTCCTGTGCGGCGTCGAGGTCGTACCCGTCACCGGTGCCGATCAGCAGCTCGCCGTCCGGGCCCACGGTCGGCCGGCAGCCGACGTGCTGACCGGTCGGGCCGAGCGGCAACCCGGTGATCAGGTCCTTGACCTTCGTCGCAGACTTCTCGTCCTCGCTCAGCCGCCAGGTGATCAGCCGGATGTCCTGCGGCTTGCCGTCGGGCGTCTGCGTGGTCTGGCACAGTGTGAACTTCCGGGACTTCTCGAAGTCGGGGTGCAGCACCATGCCCAGCAGGCCGCCCTCGGCCTTCACGTACGGTTCCGGCAGATCGATCTCGACGTCGGTGACCGTGGTCTGGCTGGGGTCGGTGACGTCGGAGATCTTCTGCCCCTTCTTCTTGGGCGCGACGACCGACAACGTGCCCGGCCGCTGCGGGACGAGCAGGTTGCCGCTGGGCAGGAACCCGATGTCCCAGCCGACCTTCAGTCCCTCGGCCACCTCGGTGACCTTGATCTTCCCCTGCGAGTGCGTGCGCTGGTCGCCGGGGATCGCCCCAGGCGGAGGCTCCTGACTCGACGCGCCGTCCGAGCAGCTGGCGAGCAGCACGGACAGGCCGGCGAGTACGGCTGCAGTCACGCGGAGGCGTCTCATGGGGCGAGTGTGTCAAAAGGGTCGAAAGCCGCCCGCACCCGGGTGTGTCGGGGGTGGTACGTACCCTGTTGAATCGTGCTCTCCGGCTTGTTGTCCGCCGCCCTGTCCACGCCCGGCCTGCGCGCAGTCGTCGACCGTGCGGGGGCCGCTGAGCTCGCTTTGCAGGGTCCGGCGGCCGCGCGGCAGCTGGTGGTGGCCGCGCTGGCCGCGGAGCAGGCGGCAGGGGGAGCGGAGCGGCCGGTGCTCGCGGTGGTGCCGACCGGCCGCGAGGTGGACGCCTTGTCCGCGGCGCTGGCCGACCTGCTCGGGCCGGACCGGGTCGCCGCCTTCCCGTCCTGGGAGACCTTGCCGCACGAGCGGCTGTCGCCGCGTGCCGACACCATCGGCACGCGTCTGCAGGTGCTCCGGCGGCTGAAGTACCCGGGGCCGGAGGGGCCCCTGCGGGTGGTCGTCGCCGGTGTGCGCAGCCTGATCCAGCCGATGGCTCCCGGGCTGGCCGACCTGGAGCCGATCGAGTTCGCGCCCGGCGAGGAGCACGAGTTCGACGCCATGATCAACCGGCTGCTCGAGCTCGCCTACACCCGCGTGGACCTGGTGGAAAAGCGCGGCGAGTTCGCCGTGCGAGGCGGCATCCTGGACGTCTTCCCGCCCACCGCGCCGCACCCGTACCGGGTGGAGTTCTGGGGCGACGAGGTCTCCGAGATCCGCATGTTCGCCGTCGCCGACCAGCGCTCGCTGCCCGAGCCGGTGGATCGGGTGGTGGCGGCGCCGTGCCGGGAGCTACTGCTGACCACCGAGGTCAAGGCGCGGGCGGCCGCGCTGCGCGTCGAGCACGAAGCCGACGCGGCGCTCAGCGAAATGCTGGAGAAGCTGTCGCAGGGCATCCCGGTCGAGGGCATGGAAGCGCTCATCCCGGTGCTGCTCGACGGCGAGCTGGAGTTGCTCACCGACGCGTTCCCGGCGGGCACGCACGTGGTGCTGGCCGACCCGGAGCGGATCGTGGCCCGCGCGCACGACCTGGTGCGCACCGGCCAGGAGTTCCTGGAGGCATCCTGGTCCGGCGCCGCGGCCGGTGGCCAGGCCCCGATCGACCTCGGCGCGTCGGCGTATCGCGACCTGGCCGAGATCGAGCAGCACGCCAAGGCGACAGGCCGATGCTGGTGGACGCTCAGCCAGCTGACCACCGACGTCGGCGACGTGATCGACACCGGTGTGCAACCGGCCCCGGGATATCGCGGTGACTTTCCGAAGGCGGCGAAGGACCTGCGGGCCCACACCGCCTCCGACGGGGCAGCGGTGGTGGTCGTCGCGGGCGCGGGCACAGCGGCGCGTGCGGTGGAGCAGCTGTCCGCCGAGGACGTGCCCGCCGCGCTGGCCGAGAGCATCGGTGAGCCGCCGCCTGCCGGGGTCGTCACGGTCACCCGCGGCACGCTCACCGAAGGCTTCTCGCTGCCGTCGGCAGCGCTGGCCGTGCTCACCGAGTCGGACATCACCGGCCGCGGCGCAGTGGAAACGGAAGCCGCCGTCAAGATGCCGTCGCGGCGCCGCAACGCGGTCGATCCGCTGGCGCTCAAGCCCGGCGACTACGTGGTGCACGAACAGCACGGCATCGGCCGCTACGTCGAGATGGTGCAGCGCACGGTCGCCGGCGCCACGCGTGAGTACCTGGTGCTGGAGTACGCCAGCTCCAAGCGCGGCCACCCGGGTGACCGCCTCTACGTCCCGACCGATCAGCTGGACGCGATCTCCCGGTACGTCGGCGGTGAGCAGCCGACGCTGAACAAGCTGGGTGGCTCGGACTGGAAGAACACCAAGGCCAGGGCGCGCAAGGCGGTGCGGGAGATCGCCGCCGAGCTGATCCAGCTCTACGCCGCACGGCAGGCGTCGCCGGGGCACGCGTTCGGCCCGGACACGCCGTGGCAGCGGGAGCTGGAGGACGCCTTCCCGTACACCGAGACGCCGGATCAGCTGGCGGCGATCGAGGAAGTCAAGGCCGACATGGAGCGCGGCGTGCCGATGGATCGGGTGATCTGCGGCGACGTCGGCTACGGCAAGACGGAGATCGCCGTGCGGGCGGCGTTCAAGGCGGTGCAGGACGGCAAGCAGGTCGCGGTGCTGGTGCCGACCACGCTGCTGGCGCAGCAGCACCTGGCCACGTTCACCGAGCGCATGAGCGCGTTCCCGGTGACGATCAAGGCGTTGTCGCGGTTCACCGACGACACCGAGGCGGAGGCGATCCTGGCCGGCCTTGCCGACGGCGAAGTGGACATCGTGATCGGCACCCACCGGCTGTTGCAGACCGGCGTCCGTTACAAGGACCTCGGCCTGGTCATCGTGGACGAGGAGCAGCGCTTCGGCGTCGAGCACAAGGAACACATCAAGGCGCTGCGCACCCACGTCGACGTGCTGACCATGTCGGCGACCCCGATCCCGCGCACCCTGGAGATGTCGCTGGCCGGCATCCGGGAGATGTCGACGATCCTGACCCCGCCGGAGGAGCGGCACCCGATCCTGACCTACGTCGGCGAGTACGACGACAAGCAGGTCGCCGCGGCCATCCGGCGCGAGCTGCTGCGCGACGGCCAGGTCTTCTACGTGCACAACCGGGTTCGCAGCATCGACAAGGCGGCCAAGCGGCTCGGCGAGCTGGTGCCGGAAGCGCGCATCGCGGTGGCGCACGGCCAGATGAACGAGGACCGCCTGGAGAAGATCATCGAGGGCTTCTGGCGGCACGAGTTCGACGTGCTGGTCTGTACCACGATCGTGGAGACCGGCCTGGACATCGCGGGCGCCAACACGTTGATCGTGGAGCGGGCGGACCTGCTCGGCCTGGCCCAGCTGCACCAGCTGCGCGGCCGGGTCGGGCGTCGTCGTGAGCGCGGCTACGCGTACTTCCTCTACCCGCCGGAGGTGCCGCTGACCGAAACCGCGCACGAGCGGCTGGCCACCATCGCGCAGAACACCGAGCTGGGCGCGGGCATGGCGGTGGCGATGAAGGACCTGGAGATCCGCGGAGCGGGCAACCTGCTCGGCGCCGAGCAGTCCGGGCACATCGCCGGTGTCGGCTTCGACCTCTACGTGCGGCTGGTCGGCGAGGCCGTGGACGCGTTCCGCCGCTCGGCGGGCGCGGAGCCCGCCGACGAAGAGCCGGTCGAGGTCAGGGTGGACCTGCCGGTCGACGCGCACATCCCGCACGACTACGTCACCGGCGAGCGGCTGCGTCTGGAGGCGTACCGGAAGATCGCCGCCGCCAGCCAGCAGGACAAGGCCGACGCGATCACCGAGGTCCGCGAGGAGCTGATCGACCGCTACGGGCAGCCGCCCGCCCCGGTGGAGCGGCTGCTGGCGATCGCCGGGCTGAAGCAGGTGTGCCGGGCGGCGGGCGTCACCGAGGTCTCGCTGCAGGGCAACAACATCCGGTTCGCGCCGATGAAGCTGGCGGATTCCCAGCAGGTGCGGCTCAAGCGGCTGCACCCGAAGGCCATCTACAAGGCGGCCACGTCCACCGTGTCGGTGCCGCGGCCCACCGAAGGCCCCGCAGGTGGCCGGATCGGCGCCCCGCCGCTGCGCGACGACGCGCTGCTGGAGTGGTGCGTGAAGTTCGTCCAGTCGATCACCGGCTGACCGGTTCTCGCCGGTCGCACGCTGCGCATCCGGCTGCCGCGGCCACTTGAGGTGGCGGGTGCCGTCCCACCGAGGCCGGGCGTTATGAGAAGGTATCGCGCTGTGAGGCACTTCATCCGCCGTAGCTGGCTCGCGCTGCTCGCTGTGACAAGTGTGTTGACCCTTGGCGCCTGTGACACCGGGCCCAGGCAGGCAGGGGCCGCCGCCGTGGTCGGGAACACCCAGATCTCGGTGGACTCGCTGCAGCGCGAGTTCAACTGGTTGCTCAAGAACGTCCCGGAAGCCGAGCAGCTCAGGGCGGAGAAAGCGCTCGGCAGAATCACCAGCAACTCGCTGGCCGCGCGTATCCGCCATGAGCTGATCACCGACACCGCGGCCCGGCTCGGCCTGCGGGCCGACCCGGGGGAGGTCGACACGTTGCTCGGCCGCCTCGGCGGGGAGACCGAAGCGGCCAAGCGGCTGCTGACCACACCGGGCCTGGCCAGGGAGCGCATCGAGGACATGCTCCTGCTGCGGGCGATCGGTGATCACTACGTGGACCGGCTGTCCGTGCGCGTCACCGGCACGTTGATCAGCCAGGAGGAGCCTGGCTCGTCGGCGCGGCAGCGTGCGGTCGAGCTGGGCAAGCGCATGGCGGCCACCCCGGGGGCGGCTGCCGAGCTGGCCGAGCGCGGTGACCAACGGCTGCCGGACGAGCTGACGCTGTCCGAGCTGATCGGCACCGACCGGGAAGTCCTGGCGCAGACCCCGCTGTTCTCGGTCGAACCGGGCACCGTGGTGGTGATGCGGCCGAGCCCGCAGAACGGCTCGCTGTGGCTGGTCGCCTTGGTCGAGGACAGGACGGAGACGCAGGGCGACAGCGACCGTTCCTACCCGGACGAGGTGCTGGCCCAGATCGGTCTGCAGATGCTCCGGCCGGCCGCGGAACGGCTCGGGGTGACGGTCAGCCCGCGCTACGGCGTGTGGGACGAGGCAGGCATGGTCATCCTGAACGACGAGGAGCACGCGCAGAACCACCTGTTCCAGGCGAACGGAGTCGAACGGCAGTGACCGCAGCGGTGCCGGGCTCGCCCCTGGGCCCGGTCGTCGTGATCGTCACGGCGGCGGGCGTCCCCGCCGAGGCATTGAGTGCCGTGCGGGCGGCGGACGTGGTCTACTGCGCGCCCGGCGTGGGGCTGACCGTGCCCGGCGCCGAGCCGGCACCGGAGCGGTCCGAACTGCTGGGCGTCGCCGAACGCAAGTCCGTCGTGCTGCTCGCCGCCGATCGTGCCGATCAGGCCGCGCAAGCGCTCGTGGCCGCGGGCGCCAGGGTCGTCGAGCAGCCCACGCCGCCGTTGCAGCGCGCGGTGGAGGTGATGGACACGCTGAGGTCGCCCGGCGGTTGCCCGTGGGACGGCGAGCAGACGCACGAGTCGTTGCGGCGTTACCTGCTGGAAGAGGCCTACGAACTGCTCGAAGCGATCGAGTCTGGCGATCGGCGGGCGCTGCGCGAAGAACTCGGTGACGTGCTGTTGCAGGTGCTGTTCCATGCCCGGATCGCCGCCGAGCACGCAGACGACCCCTTCGATATCGACGTCGTGGCCACCGAACTGGTCGACAAGCTGATCCGCCGTCACCCGCAGTTGTTCGCGGGGGCGGAAGCTGCGCCTACGGCGCAGGCACAAGAAGAGAACTGGCACCGCCTCAAGCAGCAGCAAATGGGCCGCACGTCGACGCTCGACGGGGTGGCCCTCGGGCAGCCTGCGGCGGCCTTGGCGGGCAAGATCGTCGAACGGGTGCTGCGCGCGGACCTGCCCGAGGACCTGCTGTCGGTGGACGGTCCCGGAGCGGAGCTGTTCGCGCACGCGGCGCGGGCCATGCGGGCCGAGCGTGAGCCGGAAGGGGAGCTGCGCGCCGCGGCCAAGCGGTTCGCCGCCCTGGTCCGCAGGGCCGAGCAGGCGGCGCGCGCCGACGGTGCCGATCCGCTGACGATGGGCGCGGACGGCTGGCGGCGATACTGGCCGAGATCGGAGGAGGAAGCCGACACAGCGTCGGCGTGACCGGACGTTCGACACAGACGGGATAACCTGATCGAGTGAGCGAACCGCCACGGCCTGTTGGCTTGCCACTGCGGCTCCGGCCGCCTGTCGCACGCTTGGCGGTCACGGGGCTGGTGATCGCCGTGGGCCTGACGCTGTTGCTGACCATCGGCGTCAACCGGCCGGCCGCCGAAAGCGACGAAGCCGCGCCCGCACATGCCGGATCGCTGCCCGCGCCCAACGCAGCCGCGCCGCCGCGCGGCGTCCCCGCGCCGGTGGACCGCCCGCACGCCTCCGACGAAGCGGAACTGGCCGCGTGGGCGAAGGAGGTCGGCGGCCTGACCGGGATCCCGGTACGGGCGGTCCGGGCGTACGGCCTGGCGGAGATGTGGATGCGCACGGACGCCCCCAAGTGCCGTCTTGCCTGGTCGACCCTGGCCGGCATCGGGGAGGTGGCCAGCAAACATGCGGGCGGCAAGGTCGAGCCGAACGGTGAGCTGAGCGAGCCCGTGGTGGCCGGCGACGGCCGGGTCGGCCCGCTGCACATCACGCCCGCGAAGTGGAAGGCGCACCGTTTCCGGGCGGCGCGGGACCGCGAACGTCCCGATCCGCAGCACATCGACGACGCGGCGGTGACGGCGGCCCGAGTCCTGTGCGCGCAGGGCAATGACCTGACCGGGGCGCGTGCCTGGTGGAAGGCGGTGGCCGCATTCGGCGGCTCGACGAAGTTCGCGCAGCGGGTGTACCTGGCGACGGAGCGGTATGCCAAGGCAAGCGCTGCCGCCGGCCGATGAGGGCGAACGGTGCGGTCGGCGTCTAGGACCGCGCATCCG
The DNA here is from genome assembly GCF_000427905.1 of Thermocrispum agreste DSM 44070. Taxonomy (GTDB): domain Bacteria; phylum Actinomycetota; class Actinomycetes; order Mycobacteriales; family Pseudonocardiaceae; genus Thermocrispum; species Thermocrispum agreste. The sequence continues at coordinate 112,398 of NZ_KE386603.1, forward strand.
GCCCGGACGGGCAGAGACGACGTGAGCTACCGCATGCCTCCAACGGGTGACACCGCGCGGCGGCTACGCTGCGAGACGTCAGTCGTGAGAGCGCGTATCGGCAGGTACGAGCTCACCGTGAGCAGGTAGCGAGGAGTGAGCGTGGCGGTAATCGATCAGGTAGGTGCGCGGGAGATTCTCGACTCGCGTGGCAACCCTACGGTCGAGGTCGAGGTGGCGCTGGACGACGGGACGCTGGCCAGGGCCGCGGTTCCCTCCGGCGCCTCGACAGGGGAGCACGAAGCGGTCGAGCTCCGCGACGGCGATCCGCAGCGCTACAACGGCAAAGGGGTCGAGAAGGCCGTTGCCGCGGTGCTGGACGAGATCGCGCCCGAGCTGGTCGGTATCGACGCGGTCGACCAGCGGATCGTGGACCAGAAGCTGGTCGACCTGGACGGCACGCCGGACAAGTCACGGCTGGGTGCCAACGCCATCCTTGGCGTGTCGCTGGCGGTGGCCAAGGCGGCCGCGGATTCGGCGGGCCTGGAGCTGTACCAGTACCTGGGCGGCCCGAACGCGCACGTGCTGCCGGTGCCGATGATGAACATCCTCAACGGCGGCGCACACGCCGACACCGACGTGGACGTGCAGGAGTTCATGATCGCCCCGATCGGCGCCGAGTCGTTCCGTGAGGCGCTGCGCTGGGGCGTGGAGGTCTACCACGCGCTCAAGTCGGTGCTGAAGGCCAAGGGGCTGAGCACCGGACTCGGCGACGAGGGCGGTTTCGCGCCGAACTTGCCGAACAACCGGGCGGCGCTCGACCTGATCGTCGAGTCGATCAAGAAGGCCGGCTTCACCCCGGGCAGCGACGTGGCGCTGGCGCTGGACGTCGCCGCGACCGAGTTCTTCGCCGACGGCTCGTACAAGTTCGAGGGCAACCAGCGCACCGCGGCCCAGATGGGCGACTACTACGAGGAGCTGCTCGACTCCTACCCGCTGGTGTCGATCGAGGACCCGCTGGCCGAGGACGACTGGGACGGCTGGGTGGAGCTCACCGCCCGCGTCGGCTCCCGGGTGCAGCTGGTCGGCGACGACTTGTTCGTCACCAACCTGGACCGGCTGGAGGACGGCATCGCCCGCCGGGCCGCCAACGCGTTGCTGGTGAAGGTCAACCAGATCGGCACGCTGTCGGAGACGCTGGACGCCATCGCGCTGGCCACCTCCTACGGCTACAAGTCGATGATCAGCCACCGGTCCGGCGAGACCGAGGACACCACGATCGCGGACCTGGCGGTGGCCAGCGGTGCCGGGCAGATCAAGACCGGGGCGCCGGCTCGTGGCGAGCGCACCGCGAAGTACAACCAGCTGCTGCGCATCGAGGAGAACCTGGCCGACGCCGCGCGGTATGCCGGTGACCTGGCCTTCCCCCGCTTCACCGCGAGCGGGTCGAACGGCTCCGACGGTGCGAACGGATAAGGCAGGACGATGACCCGGGCGAAACCTGACCAACGGCGGGCCCCACGGGGCACGTCGCGTCGCCCGGAGCTCACGCGCGGCCGGCCTCGGCCCGGCCCGAGCGCCGCGACCCGGACCCGCGCCAGGACGACCGTGCGGGCCCGGGTCGCCGAAGGCGTGCGCAGCAAGCGGCTGGCCGGGGCGGCGCGTGCGCTCGGGTTGACGTCGACCCGTCGTGCGGCGATCGCCGCCCTCGTGGTGTGCGCGCTGGCGTTCACCCTGGCGGTGCCGCTGCGCACGTATCTGGCGCAGCGGGCCGAGGTCGCCGAACAGGAAGAACTCAAACAGCAGCTGGTCGGCAAGGTGGCCGAGCTGGAGCGCAGGAAGCGGGAGCTGTCCGATCCCGCACACATCGAGGCCGAGGCGCGCAGGCGGTTGCGGTACGTGATGCCCGGTGAGACGCCTTACATCGTGCAGCTGCCCGGGGACGCCTGGACGGACGGCACCAGCGAGCCGGGCAAGCGGGACAAGGTCGACGAGGCGTGGTTCGAGAAGCTGTGGGCCGGGGTGGCGAAGTGAACCAGGCGCGCCCGGTGCCGGCGAAGTGACCCCAGCCGACCAAGTAGTCTCGACGGCCATGCGCAGGGAATTCGAGCCGGTGACCGACGCGGACCGGGAGGTGGTCCGCCAGCAGCTGGGCCGGCCGCCGCGGGCGATGCGGGCCATCGCGGCGCGCTGCCCGAGCGGGCATCCCGCGGTCGTGCAGACCAACCCTCGGCTGGAGGACGGCACACCGTTCCCGACGCTGTACTACCTGACCTGCCCGCGGCTGTGCTCGCTGGTCGGCAGGCTCGAGGCCAGCGGGATCATGCGGGAGATGACCGCGCGGCTGGCGACCGACGACGAGCTGGCCGCGGCGTACCGGCGGGCGCACGAGCAGTACCTGGCGGAGCGGGACGCGATCGAACCGCTCGGCCACCAGGTCACCGCGGGAGGCATGCCCACGCGGGTCAAGTGCCTGCACGTTCACCTGGCCCACCGGCTGGCGGTGGGGCCCGGCGTGAACCCGTTCGGCGACGAAACGTTCGACCTGATCAGCAAGGACTGGCCGGCAGGAGACTGCGCCGCCGAATGACCGGCCGCACACCGGGCCGGTAGGTTCGCGAACGCGTCGTGGCGTCCGGGCGCGACGTCCACCGGGAAAGCTCGTTCCCTGCCGCCGTGGCGCCGCGGGCGACCGTTAGGCTGAGCCCATGACCAGGGTTGCCGCGATCGACTGTGGGACGAACTCCATCCGCTTGCTGGTCGCGGAGCTCATGCCCAATTTCGACGGCACCTGGTACGTGCGCGACCTGCACCGGGAGATGCGCATCGTGCGGCTCGGCCAGGGCGTGGATGCCACCGGCCGGCTCGCGCCCGAGGCCATCGAGCGCACCCGGCAGGCGCTTGCTGCCTACACCGTCGCCGCGCGGCGTAAGGGCGTCGAGCGCATCCGCATGGTGGCTACCTCCGCCACCCGTGATGCCGGCAACCGCGAGGACTTCTTCGCCATGACCGAGGAAACCCTCGGCGTCCGGGCCGAGGTGATCAGCGGGGACATGGAAGCGCGGTTGTCGTTCACCGGCGCGGTCGCCGATCAGGACCCGGACGACGGGCCGTTCCTGGTGGTCGACGTGGGCGGTGGTTCGACCGAGCTGGTTCTCGGCGAGTGGGACGGGCGCGAGGCGAAGGTCCTCGCGGCCAAATCGGTCGACGTCGGGTGTGTGCGGATCACCGAGCGGGTGCTGAAGTCCGACCCGCCGACAGCCGAGGAGATCGCCGCAGGTCGCGAGTTCGCCCGCAAGGTCCTGACGGAAGCGTTCGACGCCATGGACGTGTCGCGAGCCCGGCGCTGGATCGGTGTCGCGGGGACGGTCACCACGCTCTCCGGTGTGGCTCAGGGGCTGCCCAGCTACGACCGCGACAGGATCCATCAGTCCACGCTGACGCCCGGGGAGCTGGAGCGCGTCACCAACGAGCTGCTTGCGCAAAGCCACGAAGAGCGCGCGGCCAATCCGGTGATCCACGCCGGGCGGGTGGACGTCATCGGTGGGGGTGCCCTGGTGGTGCACACGATCGGGCAAATGCTCGCCGAGCGCGGCGGGCCGGTCGACCTGCACGTCAGCGAGCACGACATCCTCGACGGAATCGCTCTCAGCCTGGCCGACTGACGCCTGTCCCGCGCAGTGGGGCCGGGAGGGAAGCGTTCGGCTTCTTCGCGGGACATGTCGTGGCTTGCGCAGCTTTGCGCTGGACGTCTGCAGGCGCGCCGCTTTCATTGGCCGTCACGCGGGTGAGACGCGGCCGTGTCGTGCACTGATCACCGGCTGCGTCACAGGCTGCCTGGCTCAGGCAGCTAGGCCGGGGTTGTCACCGTCGCGGCGCGCTTGGTTTGTGCAGCTAGGTCGGTAGTGCGTCGTGGCCGTGACACGTTCGTGAGTGGTGTGGGTCGGCTGGGGGTGTGCGGTTGTGGTGGGGGTGCGTGCGTGGGTGGTGGTGCTGGCTCGTGGGGTGGTACGGCTGCGGTGCGGTGCCTGAGTGGCGTAGCTCCGCTGGGGATGTGCTGGCGCCGTGGCGGTGCGCCTGCCTGGACCAGCCGGGTCGATGGCGTGTTGGCGTAGCCGCGCTAGGCCGGTGCAGTCGGTCGGGCTGCGCCGTCGTGGTGGCGGCGCGGTTGGCTGGGGTGGTCCGGCCTAGGCCGCCCCTGCCGAGCCGCCGCGCCCGGCTGCCTGGCGAGTGCCCTCCGGTCCGTTTCCGGGGAAGTCAGGCTGGCGAAATCCGCTTCCCCTTCAGACGTCCGGCTCGACGACGGGCCGTCCCGCCGCCACGTGTGAGTGACACTCGGTCGGCTGACCTGGACATTCGCTTGCCGGCGCTAACGATCAGGTTTCCACTACTCCGAATGGCTCACGTCGATCGTGGCAAAGTCCCCACATTCCGGCGCAGAGTGCACTAAGTTCACCCCATCCCATACAGGGCGGAGGAACGGATGAACAAACGGAAGTTGATCGTCGCCGCGGTGGCGGCGGCCCTCGCCGGGGGAACCGCGGCGGTGGCCGTGCCCGCGATGGCGGCTCCGGCAGTGTCCGGAAAGACCGTCGAATTCAACGTGCTCGCCGAGCGTGGCGCCGACCTCGACGAAGTGGCCGAGGCGGTGGAAGCGGCGGGCGGCACCGTGGTCAAGGCCAACAAGGCCGTCGGGCTGCTGACGGTCCGGGCGCCGGAGAAGGGCTTCACGGCCGCGGTGACCAAGGACGACGCGGTCTACGGCGCGACCAAGGCCAGGGCGATCGGCGTCGCGCCGAAGCTGCAGAAGAAGGCCAAGCAGCTCAAGAGCATCGAGACCGAGCACCGCAACAGCAAGGCCAAGCAGCGGAAGGGCACCAACCGGGCCGCCAAGCAGGGCAGCAAGCGGTCCACCATGGACCCGCTGGACGACCAGCTGTGGGGCCTGAAGATGGTGCGCGCGGACCTGGCGCGTGACGTCACTTCCGGCGACAAGCGGGTCCTGGTCGGCGTGATCGACACCGGTGTGGACGGCTCGCACCCGGACATCGCCCCGAACTTCGACAAGGACCTGTCGCGCAACTTCACCGTGGACATGCCGACCGATCCGAACGGCGTGCCGGTGGACGGCCCGTGTGAGTTCCGCGGCTGTGTCGACCCGGCCGACCACGACGACAACGGGCACGGCACGCATGTCGCGGGCATCATCGCCGCCGCGGCCAACGACCTCGGTATCTCCGGCGTGGCTCCGGACGTCACCCTGGTCAACCTGCGGGCAGGCATGGACGCCGGCTACTTCTTCGTCCAGCCGGTGGTGGACGCGCTGACCTACGCCGGCGACCACGGCATCGACGTGGTGAACATGAGCTTCTACGTCGACCCGTGGCTGTACAACTGCGACGCTCACCCGGAGGACTCGCCGGAGGAGCAGGCGGCGCAGCGCACCATCAAGGAAGCGGTCACCCGTGCGCTGGAGTACGCGCACAGCAAGGGCGTGACCCTGGTGTCGGCGCTGGGCAACCAGCACGAGGACAGCGGCAACCCGCTTCCGGACACCTCGAGCCCGAACTTCCCGTCGGGTGTCGCCAAGACGCGCGAGATCGACAACGACACCTGCCTGAGCATGCCCACCGAGGGCCCGAACGTGATCAACGTGTCGGCGCTCGGCCCGTCGAAGAAGAAGGCGGACTACTCCAGCTACGGCCTGGAGCGGATCTCGGTGTCCGCGCCCGGTGGTTACTACCGTGACTACTACGGCACGCCCGACTTCGCGCAGAACGACAACCTGATTCTGTCCGCGTACCCGAAGAACGTGGCGCTGGCCGAGGGCGCGATCGACGAGGACGGCAACATCACCGAGCTCGGCGAAGCGTGGGGCGTCCAGCGTGTCGAGACCGAGGACGGCGAGTACGCCTACTACCAGCCGCTGCAGGGCACGTCGATGGCTTCCCCGCATGCCGCGGGCGTGGCCGCGCTGATCGTGTCGCAGTACGGCTCCGGTGAGGGCGCCGACTTCGGCCTGGAGCCGGAGAAGGTGCGTGCGGTCCTGGAAGGCACCGCGATCGCCACTCCGTGCCCGGTTCCGCGCACGGTCGACTACATCAACGAGGGTCGCGACGAGACCTGGACCGCGACCTGTGAGGGTGGCTGGGAGTTCAACGGCTTCTACGGCCACGGTGTCGTCGACGCCTACGGCGCGGTCCGCCACGGCGCGTCCTACCTGAACAACTGACCCCCATCACTCCACCCCATGGGCAGAGCCCTTCGGACTTCCCGTCCGGAGGGCTCTGCTTTGTTGCCGCCACAGCGGCGCCGCCGCTGGGCGGGGCCTCCCGTTCGCCAATCGGGAACTGTGCGGCAGGAGCTGGGAGGCCACGGCGTCGAGATGTCCTGCCGCGGGGCGACGAATGCTGAGCGGAGCCGGGCCATGGGTGTCCGGCGACTTCGCGCGCCGTCGCCGATGCGAACCGGACCCGGCCCGGGCACGAGCCCACGTGGCCTCAGGGGTTCGAGCATGCGCAAGGGCCCGAGCGTGGCGGCTCGGGCCCTTGCTTCGTGGGTGTCAGGCGGCCGGTTCGCGGATGCCGGTCAAGCGGCCACCTTGGGAGCGTCGGACCGCGTTCTCGCGGCGGTGTGCAGCGGACGCAGGTGGGCATGGACGAGCAAAGCCCGCACACCGGGCTCCGGGCGCGTGTTCAACGCCAGGTAAGCCGCCACGGTGAACGCCACGGTCAGCGCGCCACCGCCCAGCAGCGACCAGCGGGCGCCCAGCTCGCCGGCCACCCAGCCGATGATCGGCGCGCCCACCGGGGTCCCGCCCATCAGCAGCATCAGGTACAGCGACAGCACCCGGCCGCGCATGGCCGCGGGCACGGTGGTCTGGATGTAGGCGTTGGCCGAGGTCAGCACGGTCATGGTGAGCACACCGATGGGCACGAGGGCGGCCGCGAACAGTTCGTACGACGGCATCAGGCCGGATGCCGCCTCCAGCACGCCGAACGACACCGCGCCGGTGAGGACGACCCGCAGGCGGGGCGCCTTGCGCCGGGCGGCCAGCAGCGCGCCGGACAGCGTTCCGATGGCCATGATGGTGCCGAGCAGGCCGTACGCGCTGGGGCCGCGGTGGTAGACGTCGGCCGCCATCAGCGCGTTCGTCATCTGGAAGTTCATGCCGAACGTGCCGACACCGAACATCACGACCATGACCATGACCAAGTCGCGGCGGCCGCGCAGGTAGCGGACACCGGCGGCCATCCTGGCCAGCGGGCCGTCGCGGTCGTCGGAAGTGGCATCGCTCGGGACGTCCGACGGCTTGATCAGCAGCAGCGCGATGATCGGGGCGGCGAACGACAGGCCGTTGAGCAGGAACACCGGACCGGGGCCGAGCACCGCGATCAGCACACCGGCGACCGCGGGCCCGAGCAGCCGGGCTCCGTTGAACGAAGCGCTGTTGAGCGCGACGGCGTTGGTGATGTCCTCCTGGCCGACGAGCTCGGACACGAACGCTTGCCGTGCGGGGTTGTCGAATGCCGTCCCGACGCCGAGCAGGAAAGCCAGCACGTAGACGTGCCAGATCTCGGCTTGGCCGGACACCACCAGCACACCGAGGGCGAGGGCGACCAGGCCGAGAAAGCCGTTGGTGGCGATCAGCAGCTGCCGCTTCGGCAGCCGGTCGGCCAGTACCCCGCCGAACGGCGCGGCCAGCAGGAAGGGAAGGAATTGCAGCCCGGTGGTGATGCCGACGGCCGTTGCGCCACCGCCGAGGGTGACGAGCACCAGCCAGTCCTGGGCGACCCGTTGCATCCACGTTCCGGCGTTGGACACGAACATCCCCGACCAGTAGAGCCGGTAGTCACGGTGCCGCAGCGAGCGGAACATCTGACGCACTGGGGTGGATTCGCCTCCTGACAGCGTAGCGTGACGAGACATAGTTAGTTTAGCTCATTACCTTGGCTAACGGTATGTGGGGAAGCCCTCATGAGCTGCGGGAATAGGGCATGCCGAGGGCCGCGTTGACGCTCGCAACGCGGCCCTCGGGTGTGCTGTGCGTGATCGGGCTACCGGTTCGACGCGCTCCGGACGAAGGCGGCGAGATCGGCGGCCTGCTGGACGCGGGTCTCGTCGTGTACGTACATCATGTGCCCGGCGGGGTAGTACGCCCGCTCGATGTTCTGGTGCAGCTCGTCGGGAATGGCCAGCTGGGCCAGGCTGTGCTCGGCGGCGAAGTACGGGGTGGCGCCGTCGGTGTAGCCGAACGAGACGTGCAGCTTCAGGTGCGGATTGGCGCGCATGGCCGCGGACAGCCGGTCCACCACGCTGATGTGCTTGCCCTCGAACTCGGCGTACGACCACTTCGCATTGACCCGCAGGTTGATCACCTCGTACGGCAGGTCGCTGTGGTAGTTCAGCTCCGCGCGTACGTAGTGATTCAACGCCGCGGCATACGGGCCGAGCAGCGCGTCCATCGTGGGGTCGGAGCTGAACCGCTCCCGTGCGTAGTCGGCCTCCGGCCCGGTGAAGCGGGCGTCCAGCCTGCCGACCACCTTGCGCCGGCTGCGCAGCAGCTCGGTGAAGAACCGGATGTGCTCGATGCGCAGGTTGGCCCGGTCGATGTAATCGGCGGACAGGCCGGTCAGCCGGGCGAGCTTGGCGGCGATGTCGGCGCGTTCCTCGGCGGACAGCCGGGCACCTTGAGCCAGCGCCCACGGGTACTCCCGGGAGGCGAATTCCTCGGCTTCGCGCAGCACGTCGGCCAGCGGGCGGTCGCCGTGCAGGCCGTGGTAGTGGGCGATCGCCGCGTACGTCGGGACGAACAGCGGGTACGGGCGGTCGTTGTGGCCGTCGGCGATCAGCGTGCCGAGGTCCAGCGCCGCCGAGATCAGGATCAGCCCGTTGAGGTAGAGGCCGAAGCGGGTCTGCAGATGCTCGGCCAGCGCGGAGGCGCGCAGTGTGCCGTAGGACTCGCCGGCCAGGAACTTCGGCGACAGCCAGCGGCCGTTGCGGGAGATCCACAGTCGGATCAGCTCGCCGACCGACTCGATGTCGCCGGTGAAGCCGTGGAAGTCCTTGTCCGGTTCGCCCTTCACCGGGCGCGAGTAGCCGGTCGACACCGGGTCGACGAACACCAGGTCGGCGTGGGCCAGCAGGGTCTCCAGGTTGTCGGTGAGCCCGTACGGCGGAGGTTCCATGGCGCCGACGTCACCGGAGACCACCCGGCGCGGTCCGAGCAGCCCGAGGTGCAGCCAGGCGCTCGAGGTGCCCGGCCCGCCGTTGAACGCGAACACGACGGGCCGCCGGGTCGGGTCGGCGTCGTCCACGGTGTAGCTGGTGAGGAAGATCGCCGCGACCGGCTTCAACCCCTCGGACTTGCCGTCGGTGAACACCTCTTTGCGCAGCACCACGCGCCCGGCTTGGGCGGTGTACCGCAGCGGGCCGGTGGGCAGTTCGAGCGTGTGGTGCGTGGTGACCAGCTCGTCGACGGGTTCCTCGGGCTGGCCGGTGGTCTCGGTCGTCGATGTCTCCTCGGGTCGGGTTTCGTCGGCAGGGGATGTCATGCCGCAACACTAAAGCGTCCACACTGGGGAAGTGATCGAATTCGGCGTGCACGCGACCAGCATCGGGGAGCTCGACCAGGCGGTGACGCACTGCAGGGCGTGTCCGCGCCTGGTCGCGTGGCGCGAGGAGGTCGCGCGCACCAAACGGGCAGCGTTCGCCTGCCAGGAGTACTGGGGACGGCCGGTGCCGGGTTTCGGACCCGCGGACGCCGCGCTGGCCATCATCGGTCTGGCACCAGCGGCGCACGGTGCCAACCGCACCGGCCGGATGTTCACCGGGGACCGTTCCGGTGACGTTCTCTATGCCGCCCTGTACGACGTCGGCCTGGCCTCCCAACCGACCAGCACGCACGCCGGTGACGGGTTGGAGTTGTTCGGCGTGCGCATCACCGCCCCGGTCCGGTGCGCTCCGCCGGCCAACAAACCCACCCCGGCGGAACGGGACACCTGCCGTCAGTGGCTGGTACGTGAGTTGGAGCTGCTCGCCCCGACCCTGCGGGCGATCGTGGTGCTGGGCGGGTTCGGCTGGCAGGCCACGCTGAGCGCGCTGGCGCCGGCGGGCTGGCAGGTGCCCCGTCCCCGTCCACGATTTGGACACGGTGTCGAATACGACATCGACGGACTACGTTTGTTCGGTTGCTATCACGTTTCGCAACAGAACACTTTCACCGGAAAACTTACGCCGGAAATGATCAAAGACGTGTTACGCCGGGCGAAATCGGTTGCCCGACTGTGACGCACGCGATCATTCGGCCCCCGTTCCGGCGGCGCGCGGACAGGGGGAGTGCGACGATAGTGGCATGGCTGCCAAGAAGGCTGGACCGAAACGCATTTTGATCCTGGGCGGAGGCTACGTCGGACTGTATGCCGCGCTGGGTCTGCAGCGCAGGCTGCGCGCCAACGAGGCGTCGGTGACCGTGGTCGATCCGCAACCGCACATGACCTACCAGCCGTTCCTGCCGGAGGCAGCCGCCGGATCGATCGAACCGCGGCACGTGGTGGTCCCGCTGCGGCAGGTGCTGCGGCGATGCCATGTGCTCAACGGGCGCGTGCAGGAAATCCGGCACGCCGATCGCGCGGTCACCGTGGAAACCGCGGCGGGCGAGACCAAGAAGCTGGGTTACGACATTTTGATCGTGGCGCTCGGCTCGGTCGCCCGTCTGCTGCCGGTTCCCGGCCTGGCCGAGGAGGGAATCGGCTTCAAGAGCATCGGTGAGGCCATCTGGCTGCGCAATCATGTGATCTCGCGCATGGACCAGGCGGCCAGCACGACCGACCCGGAGGTGCGGCGGAGAAAGCTCACCTTCACGTTCGTCGGCGGCGGGTTCGCGGGCGTCGAGGCGCTCGGCGAGCTGGAGGACATGGCCCGCTACGCCTGCCGGTTCTACGAGACGATCGACGAGAAGGACCTGCGGTGGGTGCTCGTCGACGCCGCCGACCGGATCCTGCCCGAGGTGCGCCCGACGCTGGGCGCCTACACGGTGCGGGCGCTGGAGAAGCGCGGTGTCGAGGTGTACTTGTCGACGCTGGCCAAGTCGTTCGAGAACGGCCGCGTGGTGCTCTCCGACGGCACCGAGTTCGAGTCGGACACCATCGTGTGGACCGCGGGCGTGAAGGCCAACCCGGTGCTGAAGAACTCGGACCTTCCGCTGGACGACCGGCGCCGGGTGCGGACGCACGCCACGCTGCAGGTGGTGGACATGCCGGAGGTGTGGGCGGCAGGCGACTGCGCGGGCGTTCCCGATCTGTCCAGGATCGAGGAGGACTCGAACGCGGTCTGCCCGCCCAACGCCCAGCACGCGGTGCGGCAGGCGCGGCACCTGGCCAAGAACGTGATCCGGTGGATGCGCGGCAAGGAGCTGAAGGACTACCGCCACAAGAACCTGGGCTCGGTGGCCAGCCTCGGGCTGGGCAAGGGCGTCGCCGACACGCTGGGTTTCAAGCTCAAGGGCTGGCCGGCGTGGGCCATGCACCGGGCGTACCACGTCAAGGCCATGCCGACGTTCAACCGGAAGGTCCGGATCACGTTCGACTGGCTGCTCGGCGGGCTGTTCCGGCGGGACATCCTGTCGCTGGGCCAGCTGCACGACCCGCTCGCGGAGTTCCAGCGGGCCAGCAAGCCGGACATCTAGAAGTTCGCGAGCAGGCGGCGGTCACGAAGAGCGGGGACACCGCTACGGAGGCAGACGTCGACGCCGCGTGAGAGCGTCGACCGGGCGTGCCGTTCGCGCCACCTGCGAGCAGGCCTCCACTGGCCATGCCGTCGCTCTGGAACGATTGACGGATCTCCGCGGCGTGGAGGGAGCGGCGTGCCGGCCGGAGGTCAGCGGTGGAGGGAGCGGCGTGCCGGCCGGAGGTCAGCGGCTGAACGTCAGCACGCCGTCCTCCACCGGGCTGTGCCGCAGCTCCGGGATGTCCCGCAGGTAGTTCTGCCGCAGCCGCCACGGCGTCCGGTCGCCCTGCTTGGGCAGCTCGTGCAGCGACCGCAGCACGTAGCCGGCCTTGAGGTCGATGAACGGCTCGGGGTGAACGTCCGGCTCGGGTACCGGTTCGCACCGCTGGTGGCCGCGGGTGCGCATGTGCCGCAGCACCCGGCAGACGTATTCGCAGGCCAGGTCGGCTTTCAGCGTCCACGAGGCGTTGGTGTAGCCGATGATGTAGGCGAAGTTCGGCACCCCGGACAGCATGATGCCCTTGTAGGCCATGCGGTCGGACAGCTCGACCGGTTTGCCGTCCACGGTCAGCGTCATGCCGCCGAACGCCAGCAGCTTCAGCCCGGTGGCGGTGACGATGATGTCCGCGGGCAGCTCGACACCGGACCGCAGCCGGATGCCCTTCTCGGTGAACCGGTCGATGTGGTCGGTGACCACGTCCGCCTTGCCGGACCGGATGGCCTTGAACAGGTCGCCGTCGGGGACCAGGCACATGCGCTGATCCCACGGGTCGTAGCTGGGCGAGAAGTGCGTGTCGACGTCGTAGCCCGGCGGGAGCTGGCGGGCGGCCATGCGCTTGAGCAGTCTGCGCACCAGCTGCGGTCGGCGGCGGCTGAGCTGGTAGAGACCGGTCTGCACCAGGATGTTGCGCCAGCGGTTGACGACGTAGGCCGCCTTGTCGGGCAGGAACCTGCGCAGCAGCGTGGCCAGCGGGTCCTGGGACGGTGCGGTGACGATGTAGGTCGGTGAGCGCTGCAGCATCGTGACGTGCTCGGCGGCGTTCTCGCCGAGCGCCATGGCGGGCACCAGCGTCACGGCCGTGGCCCCGCTGCCGATCACCACGACCCGCTTGCCCGCGTAGTCCAGGTCCTCCGGCCAATGCTGCGGGTGGACCACCGTGCCGGTGAAGTCCTCGACGCCCTCGAACTGCGGCGTGTAGCCGCTGTCGTAGTCGTAATAGCCGCTGCACGACCACAGGAAGTTGCAGGTGAACTGCACCTTCTCGCCCTCGTGCTCGGCGGTGACCCGCCAGACGGCGTCGTCGCTGGACCACTCGGCGGCCACCACCCGGTGCCCGAAGCGGATGTGCCGGTCGATGCCGTATTCCGACGCGGTCTTGCGGACGTAGCGCAGGATCGACGGCCCGTCGGCGATGGCCTTCTGTCCCGGCCACGGCTTGAACCGGTAGCCGAGGGTGTACATGTCCGAGTCGGACCGCACCCCCGGATAACGGAACAGGTCCCAGGTGCCGCCGATCGAGTCGCGCCGCTCCAGGATGGTGAACGTGATCTCGGGCAGCTCCCGGCGCAAGTGACAGGCTGCTCCGACCCCGGACAGGCCCGCGCCGATGATGAGGACGTCTGTGTGCTGCGCCACCATGCGGACAGATTTTACACGCTTGTATAAGACGGCGGATGTGTCTCGATCGTCACCCCCGCTCCGGCCGGTCACTGGGGAGCACGCCGGCGTTGGTCAGCGCGACTGCCCGACGCCACGGGAAAGCGCGCCCGCACGGGCCGTCCGCGGACCGGAAGCCGCCAGCTGCGGCGCGATAGGCTTTTTTCGCCCCCGTAGCCCAATTGGCAGAGGCAGTCGGCTTAAAACCGATCGAGTGCGGGTTCGAGTCCCGTCGGGGGCACGAAAGCACTCGAGCCGATTTCGGCCGGGAACCTGTTCGGCGGACCGGGGGCGTCCGCGGCGCAGAATGGCCCGCAGGCGGAGGCGAAACTCAACGGCCACTGCGGCGTCGGCGGCATCGTTTTCGTGGTGAGCGCGGCCGACGCGCCGGTCACCGTGGACGCCGCCGATTTCCCCGCTCCCGATCGGCGGTGATGGCGGCGATCGTCGCGGGTGCCGTGGCCCTCGTGCTGTTGGTCATTGACCGCGCGCGCCAGCTTCGCAGCCGCGTGGAGATGTCCAGCCCTCTGTCTCTGGTGGCGTGGGGTGACCAGCTCCGCGTTCCCTGGTGCGGGGCAACCGGCTCCGCAGCCGCGCGGAGATGTCCGAGTCCTCCTGACGGCGCTGAGCCGTGCGACGCTCCTCCTGACGGTACTGAGACGTGCGACGTAGGGCCTGCCGACGGCAGGATGGGAAGTAAACAGGCCCCTGCGCCGTTGGCCCACCCCGTGGGCGACGTCGTTCGCCTCGCAGGGAAAGTGTTCAGTAGCCGCACCGTCACGGTGCGGAACGAGTGCGACCCTGAAGGGATGGCGAATGCCCCGCGGAACCGTGCAGTGGTTCAACGCCGAAAAGGGTTTCGGCTTCATCGCCGCGGAAGACGGCAGCGACGTGTACGTGCACTTCTCGGCCATCGAAGGCAACGGCTACCGCAGCCTGGAGGAGAACCAGCGCGTCGAATTCGAGCTGGCGCAAGGGCACAAGGACCCCCAGGCCAGCCGCGTGCGCAGGCTGTGACAGCCGGGCAACGTCCGACCTTGCCATCGGCCGACAACGCCGCCGAGCCCTTCCGGTCGGCGGCGTTGTCGCGTGCTGGCCACTCGCGCGCTTCCGGTCGTCGTGTGGGGTGGCCTCGTGCGGGGTAGTCAGCTGCGCAAGCAGCGAGGAGGCAGCATGGCTCGGCCGGTGTGGCGTGGATCGATCACCTTCGGATTGGTGAGCATCCCGGTGGCGCTCTACAGCGCCGTCGACGATCACACCGTCCATTTCCATCAGCTCCAGCGCGGCACCAACGACCGCATCCGGTATCGGCGGGTCAACGAGCGCACCGGCGACGACGTCGGCTTCGACGACATCGTCAAAGGACGCGAGGTCGGCGACGGTGAATACGTCGTGGTGGAGCCGGACGAGCTGGCCGACATCGCCCCCGGGCGCTCCCGTTCCATCGAGATCGAGTCGTTCGTCGCCCTGGACGAGATCGATCCCGTCCACTTCCGCACCACCTATTGGCTCGGGCCGAGCGGCGAGGGCAGCGTGAACCCGTACCGGCTGTTGGCCGCGGCCATGGCCCGCACCAACCGCGTCGGCATCGCCCAGTTCGTGATGCGCAACAAGCAGTACCTCACCGCGGTGCGTGCCGACCGGGGTGTCCTCGCCCTGGACACCTTGTACTTCGCGGACGAGATCCGTGATCCCGCGGACGTGCTGGACGTCGATCTCGGCAAACGGCCGGGCAAGGGCAAGCAGCTGGACATGGCGGTGGCGCTGATCGAGGCGATGGAAGCGCCGTGGCGGCCGCAGGACTACCGCGACACCTACACCGAGCGGGTGGAGAAGCTGGTGGCGGACAAGAAGGCGGGCAAGAAGCCGGAGCCCGCGCCCGAGCCCGCCGAGGTGTCCAGTCTGATGGACGTCCTGCAGCGCAGCGTGGCGCAGGCCAAGGGCAAGGGTGCCTCCGGCAAGGCCACGAAATCCGGTAAGGGGAGTGGCAGGAAGCCCGATCTCGACGAGGCGTCGAAGACCGACCTGGTGAAGCTGGCCAGGAAGCTCGGCATCGCCGGCCGGTCCACGATGACGGCCGCCGAGCTGCGCAAGGCCATCCGCCGCGCGGAGAAGAAGGCCGGGCGGGCCGCCTGATCCGTTCCCGCCCTGCCTGCGGCCGGATCCCGGGCCGTGCTCGCCGGGCCACTCGGCGGCGTGGCCGGACCTGCCCCGCCGGGGCGGAATATCGTGGCCGGTACGCCGGTTGCGTCAACGCAACATGCGACTACGGGAGGCGCGATGCAGTTCGGCATCTTCAGCGTCGGCGATGTGACTCCGGATCCGACCACCGGGCGGACGCCCACCGAGGAGGAACGGATCAAGGCGATGGT
Source organism: Thermocrispum agreste DSM 44070 (assembly GCF_000427905.1). Lineage (GTDB taxonomy): Bacteria > Actinomycetota > Actinomycetes > Mycobacteriales > Pseudonocardiaceae > Thermocrispum > Thermocrispum agreste. The sequence continues at coordinate 128,133 of NZ_KE386603.1, forward strand.
CACCATCGCGCTCAAGGCCGAGGAGGTCGGCCTGGACGTCTTCGCGACCGGAGAGCACCACAATCCGCCGTTCGTGCCGTCGTCGCCGACCACCATGCTCGGTTACATCGCGGCCCGCACCGAGCGGCTGATCCTGTCCACCGCGACCACGTTGATCACCACCAACGACCCGGTGAAGATCGCCGAGGACTACGCGATGCTGCAGCACCTGGCCGACGGCCGGGTCGACCTGATGATGGGCCGCGGCAACACCGCCCCGGTCTACCCGTGGTTCGGCAAGGACATCCGCCAGGGCATTCCGCTGGCGATCGAGAACTACGGGCTGCTGCACCGGCTGTGGCGCGAGGACGTCGTGGACTGGGAGGGCAAGTTCCGCACCCCGCTGTACGGGTTCACCTCCACGCCGCGCCCGCTCGACGGCGTGCCACCGTTCGTCTGGCACGGCTCCATTCGCAGTCCGGAGATCGCCGAGGTGGCCGCCTACTACGGCGACGGTTTCTTCGCCAACCACATCTTCTGGCCGAAGGAGCACTTCCAGCGGCTGGTCGGGCTGTACCGGGAGCGGTACGAGCACCACGGCCACGGCTCGGCCGACCAAGCCATCGTCGGCCTCGGCGGCCAGGTGTTCATCCGGAAGAACTCCCAGGACGCCATCCGGGAGTTCCGCCCGTACTTCGACCACGCCCCGGTCTACGGCGGCGGGCCGTCACTGGAGGAGTTCATGGAGACCACGCCGCTGACCGTGGGCAGCCCGCAGCAGGTCATCGACCGGACGATGACCTTCCGCGAGCACTTCGGCGACTACCAGCGGCAGTTGTTCCTCGCCGACCACGCCGGCCTGCCGTTGAAGACCGTGTTGGAGCAGCTGGACATCCTGGGCGAAGAGGTCATCCCGGTGCTGCGCAAGGAGTTCGACGCGCTGCGGCCCGCGCACGTCCCGGAGGCCCCGGTGCACCCTAGGGTGGCCAAGCGGAATCAGCGTCCGGAGGCCGGATCCGGATCGGCGGAGTCCGCGGAGCCGGCGGCCGGTTCCGGCGCCGAGCCGGACACCAGGTCCGAGTAGTCCGGGTGCTTGGCGATCCACCCGCGGATGAACGGGCACTCGGCGACCACGCGCAGGCCCCGCCTGCGTGCGTCGTCCAACGCCCCGCGCGCCAGCACGCTGCCCAGTCCGCGGCCGCTGAACGCCTGGTCGACTTCGGTGTGGATGAACGTGATGGTGTCCGCATCGAGGCGGTACTCGGCGAACCCGGCGAGCCGGCCGTCGGCGGTCAGCTCGAAACGACGCTTGTCCGGGTTGTCGGTCACCGTCGCGGCCGTGGAGTCCATGGCGCCGAGCCTACGATGGGATGACGATGAGCAACACCGAGAGCCGCCCGCCCGAGGTCACCTGCGCAGAGGGTGCCCAGGGTGCAGGCGTGCAGATCCTCACCGCGCGTGAGGTTCCTCTCGGTGGCCCGCGGGCGCTGCTGGTGCGCCGCACGCTCCCGCAACGCGCTCGCACGCTGATCGGCGCCTGGTGCTTCGCCGACCACTACGGGCCGGACACCACGCCGATGATCGTCCCGCCTCACCCGCACACCGGGCTGCAGACCGTGAGCTGGCTGTTCGACGGGGAGATCGAGCATCGCGACAGCGGCGGGCACCATCAGTTCGTCCGGCCCGGTGAGCTGAACCTGATGACGGGCGGACACGGCATCAGCCACTCCGAGGTCTCCACGCGGAGCGGCGAGATCCTGCACGGTGTCCAGCTGTGGGTGGCGCTGCCGGATTCCGCCCGCCATGCCCCGCGTGACCTGCAGTTCCACGTGCCCGAGCCGGTGCGGGCGAATGGTGCCGTCGCGCGCGTGTTCCTGGGATCGGTGCCCGGGGTGGCGAGCTCTCCGGTGCGGACCTTCACTCCGCTGCTCGGCGCGGAACTGGTGCTGGATCCCGGCACGACGTTCGAGCTGCCGCTGGACGAGACCTTCGAGCACGGCGTCCTGCTCGACCAAGGTGCCGTCACGGTCGCGGGCACCCCGGTGAAAGAAGCGGAGCTCGCCTACCTTGCGCCACGGCGCGCAAGCGTCGAGCTCCGCGCGGGTGACGACGCTCCGGCGCGGATGCTGGTCCTGGGCGGGCCTCCGTTCGGGGACGAGATCGTCATGTGGTGGAACTTCGTCGCCCGCAGCCACGACGAAATCGTCGAGTACCGGGCGGACTGGGAAGCCGGGTCCGAGCGCTTCGGCCGGGTCGACGGTTATCGGGGCGAGCCCAGCCGCCTACCTGCGCCGCCATTGCCGAACGTGGTGATCAAACCGAGGCGCAACCCCACCTGATCCACCCGGCGCCGCTGTGCATGGTCGCCCGTAACGAGGGCGGACGTTCGGCGGTCGCGTGGCGGCCAGGCCGCTCGCGCGCTGCCGACCGCTGACGGCAGACCTGGCCGATCGCCGCCGGCTCGACGCGAGAGGACGGCAGACTCCGGCCAGCCGGCGTGTGGCCGAGGGCAGGCACTGGCTGGTCGGTTCCTGCGTGCGCCGACGACGCCCGTGGTGGAGGCGCTGTCGCAGTGCGGCCGCTGGCCGGTCGCTGGTGCGCCGACTACGCAGCACAACCTCCCGGCTCCACCGGACCCGCGCCCCGCCGTCAGTGGTGGACGTCCGGCTGGCGGTCGGCTGTCCGGCGGCCACGCTCGGTTCTATGAACAAAAGTGTTCACTTATGTTACCGTCCGGTAGTGGACCAACCGCGGATCCCACCGGCCACCCGGCGCGACATGGGGCTGGTGAACACGGCCATCACCGGAGCGCTCGGCGCTGCGGCGGGCACCGGGCCGCCCAACCTGTTCACCACGTTGGCCCGCCACCGCCGCATGTTCCGCCCATGGCTGATGTTCGCCGGCACGCTCATGCCCGGCGGGACACTGCCGCGCCGCGACACCGAGCTGGTCATCCTGCGCGTCGCCCACCTGTGCGGCTGCGCGTACGAGTGGCAGCACCACGTGAAGCTCGCCCGGCAGTCCGGGATCACGAACGCCGAGATCGAGGCGGTCGCGGTGGGTCCGTCGGCGCAGGCATGGACACCGCGGCATCGCTCGCTGCTGACCGCCGTCGACGAGCTGCACCACGACCGATCCATCACGTCCGGAACGTGGCAGCAGCTGCGCGGCTGTCTCGACGAGCGGCAGCTGATCGAACTCCCCATGCTCGTGGGGCACTACGAAATGGTGGCGATGACCATCAACGCTCTCGGCATCCAGCCGGACACCCCACGGCGGCCGACCGGTCTGGCCCGCGTGGTGCAGGCCGTCAGCGCACGATTCACCAGGAGGTCGGCATGACGCGTCCGTTCGCGGGAGCGACGGCCATCGTCACCGGTGCGGCAAGCGGCATCGGCGCGGAGATCGCCAGGCAAATGGCCACCGGAGGGGCATTCGTGCTGGCCACCGACGTGGCGGAGGAGCCGCTGCACGCCGTGATCGGCGAGATCAAGCGTGCAGGCGGCTCGGCCCGGGCGATGCGGGTGGACGTGGCGGACCGGGCCGACGTGCAGGACGCCGTCGACGAAGTGGTCGCCGAATTCGGCCGCCTGGACTACATGGTCAACAACGCGGGTGTGGGCATCTTCGGCGAAGTCGAAACGGTGAGCCTGGACGAGTCCGACACGACGGTCGACGTCAACCTGCGCGGGGTGCTCAACGGGGTGATGATCGCCTACCGCCAGATGCTCCGCCAACGCTCCGGCCACATCGTCAGCACCGCTTCGGCGGCCGGCCTGGTGCCGGTCCCGCTGCAGGTGCACTACACCGCCACCAAGCACGCCGTGGTCGGTTTGCACAAGGCGCTGGCGCTGGAGGCGGAAGAGGCGGGCATTCGCACCACGGTGTTCTGCCCCGCCTGGGTGGAATCCGGCATGTTCGACACGGCCACCCTGCACGGCAGCATGAGCGTGCCGAACCCCAGGACGATCGTCCCGGTCAGGCCACTGCCCACCGAGGAGGCGGTGCGCAGGCTGTTGCGTGGTGTGCGGCGCGGGCGACGCTTCGTGATCACCCCGTTCTACGCCCGCCTGGGCTGGTGGCTGGAACGTCTCTCCCCGCAGGCGAGCCACCAGTTGCATCGGCTCATGCTGCGTGAAGTGCGGAAACGAACCGCCCGCGCCCGCTCGAAGGTCTGACGCGGCCGGCGTCCGGCCGGGCGGGGGCTCCGCTGCGGCGCGGAACGGAGGTAGGTTCGCGGGATGACTTCACACGATGCGGTGATCGTCGGCGGCGGGCACAACGGCTTGGTGGCCGCCGCCTACCTGGCCCGAGCCGGCCTGCGCGTGGTGGTCCTGGAACGGGGAGCGTCGCCCGGCGGTGCCGCGGTCAGCCATGCGGCCTTCGAAGGCGTAAACGTGCGGCTGTCGCGGTACGCCTACCTGGTGAGCCTGCTACCCAAGCGAATCGTCGACGACCTGGGCTTGCGTGTGCGGCTGCGGCGCCGCCGGATTTCCTCGTACACGCCGGTCAAGCGGGGCGACGCGGCCACCGGACTGCTGGTGGACGGAGAGGACGCCGAGCGGACCGCCGAGTCGTTCCGCCGTGTGACCGGATCGACGCGCGACTACCAAGCGTGGCAGGAACTGTCCGCGCTGACCGGTCGTGTCGCCCAGCGCGTGTTCCCCACGCTGACCGAGCCCTTGCCCACCCGCGAGCAACTACGGGCGGCCGTCGGTGACGACGAGGCATGGCGGGTGGTCTTCGAGCAACCGCTCGGCGAGACGCTGCGGGAACGCTTCACTGACGACACGGTGCGCGGCGTGGTGGCCACGGACGGGCTGATCGGGACGTTCGCCGACCTGGACGGCACGGACCTGCGGCAGAACAGGTGCTGGCTGTACCACGTGATCGGGGGCGGCACCGGCGACTGGGACGTTCCGGTCGGCGGCATGGGAGCGGTCACCGCTGCTTTGGTCGACGCCGCGCGGTCGGCGGGCGCGGACATCGTGACCGAGGCCGAGGTCACCGCCATCGACCCCGACGGCGAGGTGCGCTTCCGCCGCCGCGACGCCGAGCACACCGCGCACGGCAGGTGGATCCTGGCCAACGTGGCGCCGAGCGTGCTGAGCGAACTGCTCGGCGACCCCGCGTCGGCGCCGGAAGGCGCGCAGCTCAAGGTCAACATGGTGCTGCGGCGGCTGCCGAAGCCGGCCGACCCCGCGGTGGATCCGCGCGACGCGTTCAGCGGCACGCTGCACGTCAACGAGGACTTGGCGCAGCTGCAGGAGGCGTACCGGGTCACCGCCGAAGGGCGCATCCCGCAGCTGCCGCCGTGCGAGATCTACTGCCACTCGCTGACCGACGACTCGATTCTCGGGCCCGAGGAAGGCCAGGCGGGCATGCAGACGTTGACGCTGTTCGGCCTGCACATGCCCGCACGGCTGTTCGCCGCCGACCACGAGGCGGCGAAAGCCGAAGCGCTGCGCGCCACGTTGCGGTCGCTGGACTCGGTGCTCGGCGAGCCGATCGAGAGCTGCCTGCACACCGACGCGGCGGGCAGGCCGTGTCTGGAAGCGAAGACACCGCTGGATTTGCAGGGCGAGCTGGGCATGCCGGGTGGGCACATCTTCCACGGCGATCTGCAGTGGCCGTATGCACACGGCGAGCACGACCCGGGCAGCTGGGGAGTGGCCACCAAGTACCCGCGCGTGCTGCTCTGCGGCGCCGGAGCGCTGCGGGGCGGCGGGGTCAGCGGCATCGGCGGCCACAACGCCGCGATGGCCGTGCTGGCCGAATCGGCGGGTGGACAGCGTGCTGCCTGAGCCATTGGACGGACAACGCCCCGTCGCCGACCCGGCCGGGCTGATCGACCACCTGCTGCACGCGCACGAGCTCGACCGCCAGCGGCTCGCCGAACGCATCCACGACGACCCCATGCAGGCACTGGTCGCGGTCGGGCTGCGCATGCAGCTGCTGGCCGCACGGCTGCCGGAAGCCGGACGCGAGCACATGAACGAGGTGACCGAGGCGGTCTCGGCGGCGATGACGACGCTGCGTGGGCTGGTGACCTCGCTGCGGCCGCGGGCGCTCGAACTGGGCACGCTCGAGGAGATGCTGCGCGCCTACGTGCTGCACGCGGCCGAGGAGTGGGCGCTGGACGGGCAGGTCGACTACCTGGTGGCCGACGAGCTCGAGTCGCGCGTCGTCCTCACGGCCTTCCGCCTCACCCAGATCGCGGTGGAGGACGTGCGGCGCCGCGGCAGTGCCACCCGGCTGACGGTCACCGTCAGGCCGGACCACGGCGGCCTGCTCACCGAGGTCGGGGACAACGGGCCGCACGACGGGCAGCCGGAAGGCGCCGAACTGAGCTCCCGGGTGATGCGGGAATGGGCGCTGTCCGGCGGCGGGTGGTGGGAAAGCGAGGCGTCCGCCACGGGCACCACGGTGCGATTCTGGTTGCCACTGCGTCTGCTGGAAGCCACACCATGACCATCGGGGACGATCCGATACGCGTGCTGATCGTGGACGACGAGCCGGCGATCCGGGCGGCGCTGCACGCACTGCTGGAGATCGAGCCGGACATCGCGGTGGTCGGCGTCGCCGGTTCGGCGCAGGAGGCCGTGTCGCTGGCCGAGCAGCTGGCTCCGGACGTCATCGTGCTGGACATCCGGCTCCCCGGTGGCGGGGGCGAGCGTGCCGCGGGCGAGCTGCGCCGGAGGGTGCCTGCCACGAAGCTGCTGGCGTTCTCGGCGCTCGGCGACCATGAATCGATCGCCACCATGCGGTCCCTGGGGGTGTCGGACTACCTGGTCAAAGGCGCGCCGAACCACGAAGTGGTCGACGCCGTCCGGGTACTGGGCCAGCGCGCCGCGCGGGGCAGGTAGCGCACACCCGCCGGTGCCGACCGGGGCGGCGAGCACGCTCGCATGGCCCGCGACCTGCGTTCTCGAGGTTGGCCGGGCACCTCGGCCTGGTCATCGGCACTGCCTGTGCCGGAGAGGGCTCACTGCGGTGCGGGATCGACGGCGGGTTCCGGTTCCGGCCGGGACCTGGCCGCGTCCCGCCGCGTGATCCACCGATGGATGCACGACAGCAGTTCGTCCGCGTCCACGGGCTTGGTGACGTAGTCCGAAGCCCCGGAGGCCAACGACTTCTCCCGGTCACCCTCCATGGCCTTGGCGGTCACCGCGATGATCGGCAAGTCGGCATGTCGCGGCATGTGCCGGATCGCCGTCGTCGTCGCGTAGCCGTCCATCTCCGGCATCATCACGTCCATCAGGACGACGTCGACGTCGTCGTTGGCCAGCAGCTGCTCGATGCCTCGACGGCCGTTGGCGGCATGCACCACCGTCATGCCGTAGAACTCGAGCATGCCCGCGATGGCCAGCACGTTGCGGAAGTCGTCGTCGACCAGCAGGATCTTGCGACCCTGCAGCACGCCGTAGTCGAGTGAGTCGTCGGGCCGTTCGTCCTTACCGTCCGCCTCGTCGCCGGCCTTCTGCTGGGTCAGCAGCATCGGCAGCAGGTCGCCGGGGTCGCCCGCGGAGAAGTACAGCAGCATCCGGTTGCGCAGTTCCTCGTACGACGACAGCAGCTCCATCGGCTGGATGCGGGCGTAGCTGCGCAGCATGCGGTCCTGCGCCGCGGTGAGTTTGCCGGTGACCACCGCCAAAATCGGCAGCGAGCGCAGCGTCGGGTTCTCCGTCAGCGCCTTGACCACGTCGAGGGTCCGCTTGTTCGGCGCGATCTCCAGCACCGCGCAGCGATGGCGCCGTGCGGTCAGCGCGGTGATCGCCGCCCCCGCGTCGGCCACCGTGGTCAACCCGATGTCCCCTTGGCCCGCGGCCAGCTCGTTGGCCACCCCACGAGCCAGCGACAGCAACGGGCCCGGCTGCTCGTCCGACTGTTCGACCACCAGCACGCGACGGTGGTCGGGCTCGGCCGTCTCCGTGCCACGGCCGGTGTGCAGCTCCTCGCCCGTCGGCGAACCGCCGTCCGCCGGGGCGGTCGCGGCGACGGGCAGCAGCAACGTGAACGTCGAGCCCCGGCCCAGCCTGCTCTTCGCGCGGATCTCCCCACCGAGCAGATAGGCGACCTCGCGGCTGATGGACAGCCCCAGTCCGGTGCCGCCGTACCGCCTGCTGGTGGTGCCGTCGGCCTGCTGGAACGCCCCGAAGATCGCCTCCAGGTTGGCTTCCGCGATGCCGATGCCGGTGTCCGACACCGAGAACGCGATCACCGGGCGGGGGGTCTCGGCCAGCGAGTCCGGATCGGCCATGCTGATCCGCAGGCTCACCATGCCCCGCTCGGTGAACTTCACCGCGTTGGACAGCAGGTTGCGCAACACCTGACGCAGCCGCTGCTCGTCGGTCACCAGCTGGTCCGGCACGTCGTCGTCCGCCACGACCTCGAAATCCAGCCCCTTCTCCGCGGTGAGCGGGGCGAAGGTGGTGCGGACGTAGCTGAGCAGCTGCTCGAGCGGGAACGGCTCCGGGTGGATGTACATCTTGCCCGCTTCGACCTTGGACAGGTCCAGGATGTCGTTGATCAGCTGCAGCAGATCGCTGCCCGCGGAGTGGATGACGTTGGCGAACTCCACCTGCTTGGCGGTGAGGTTCTTGGTCGGGTTCTTGGCCAGCACGCCGGCCAGGATGAGCAGCGACGTCAACGGGGTGCGCAGCTCGTGCGACATGTTGGCGAGGAATTCCGACTTGTACTTCGAGGCCAGCGCGAGCTGGCGGGCCCGCTCCTCCAGCTCCTGCCTGGCCTGCTCGATCTCGAAATTCTTCATCTCGATGTCGCGGTTCTGCCTGGCCAGCAGGGCGGCCTTCTCCTCCAGCTCGGCGTTGGAGCGGCGTAGCTCGGCCTGCTGTTCCTGCAGTTCCTCGGAGCGGACGCGCAACTCGGCGGCCAGCCGCTGGGATTCCTCCAGCAGCGCGTCGGTACGGGCGTTGGCGATGATCGTGTTGACGATGACGCCGATCGACTCGCTCAGCTGCCGCAGGAACTCGACGTGCACGTCGGTGAAGCGGTTGAACGACGCCAGCTCCAGCACCCCGATGAGCTGGTCCTCGAACGTGATCGGCAGCACCACGACGTTGACCGGAGCGGCCTCGCCGAGGCTGGAGGAGATGGTCAGGAAGTCCTGCGGCGTCTGGTCGATGACCACGAGCCGGTTGCTCTGCGCGACCTGGCCGATCAGGGTCTGCCCGAGCTCGATCTGCCGGGGGCTGAGGTCGTCGTAGTACCGGCCGTAGCTGGCGATCAGCCGCAGCCGCCTGCCGTGGTCGGTGGTCTCGGCGAGGAAGAACGTGCCGTGCTGGGCGCCGACCAGCGGGGCCAGCTCGTCCATGATCAGCTCGCCGACGCTGCGCAGGTCGCGGTGGCCTTGCATGAGCCGGGAGATGCGGGCCAGGTTGGTGTTCAGCCACGCCTGCTCTTCGTTCGCCCTGGTGGTCTCGCGCAGCGACCGCACCATGGCGTTGATGTAGTTCTTCAGGTCGGCGACCTCGCCCTGCGCCTCGACGTCGATGGAGCGGGTCAGGTCGCCACGGGCGACCGCGCTGGCCACTTCGGCGATGGCCCGCACCTGCCTGGTGAGGTTGCCCGCCAGCTCGTTGACGTTCTCGGTGAGCCGCTTCCAGGTGCCCGCCAGGCCTTCGACCTGCGCCTGACCGCCCAGCATGCCCTCGGTGCCGACGTCGCGGGCGACGCGGGTGACTTCGTCGGCGAACGCCGACAGCTGGTCGACCATCGTGTTGATGGTTTCCTTCAGCTCCAGGATTTCGCCGCGCGCGTCGACCCGGATCTTCTGGGGCAGGTCGCCCTTGGCCACCGCGGTGGTCACCTCGGCGATGGACCGCACCTGGTCGGTCAGGTTGGCCGCCATGACGTTCACCGACTCGGTGAGGTCCTTCCAGGTACCGGAGACGCCTTTGACGTCGGCCTGCCCGCCGAGCCGGCCCTCGGTGCCGACTTCGCGGGCGACGCGGGTGACTTCGTCGGCGAACGCCGACAGCTGGTCGACCATCGTGTTGATGGTTTCCTTCAGCTCGAGGATCTCGCCGCGGGCGTCGACGGTGATCTTCTGGGTCAGGTCGCCCTTGGCCACCGCCGTCGCCACCTCGGCGATCGACCGCACCTGGTTGGTCAGGTTGCCCGCCATGAAGTTGACCGAGGTGGTCAGGTCGCGCCAGGTGCCCGCCACACCGGGGACTTGCGCCTGCCCGCCGAGGATGCCTTCGGTGCCGACTTCGCGGGCGACGCGGGTGACTTCGTCGGCGAACGACGACAGCTGGTCGACCATCGTGTTGATGGTGTTCTTCAGCTCGAGGATCTCGCCGCGGGCGTCGACGGTGATCTTCTGGGTCAGGTCGCCCTTGGCCACCGCCGTGGTGACCTGGGCGATGTTGCGCACCTGGTCGGTGAGGTTGCCCGCCATGAAGTTGACCGAGGTGGTCAGGTCGCGCCAGGTGCCCGCCACACCGGGCACGGTCGCCAGGCCGCCCAGCCTGCCCTCGATGCCCACTTCCCGCGCCACCCTGGTGACCTCGACACCGAACGAGGAGAGCTGGTCGACCATCGTGTTGACGGTGTCCTTCAGCTCGAGCACTTCGCCCTTGACGTCCACGGTGATCTTCTGTGTCAGGTCGCCGTTGGCCACCGCGGTGGCCACCCGGGCGATGTCGCGCACCTGGTCGGTGAGGTTGCCCGCCATGGCGTTGACCGAGTCGGTGAGGTCCTTCCAGGTGCCGGAGACGCCGGGCACCTCGGCCTGGCCGCCGAGTTTGCCCTCGGTGCCCACCTCCCTGGCCACCCTGGTCACCTCGGAGGTGAAGCGGGTCAGCTGGTCCACCATGCCGTTGAACACGGTGCCCATCTCGTCCATCAGCGGGTCGTCCACGCGCGGCAGCCGGGTGGAGAAGTCGCCGTCGCGGACCGCGCGCAGCCCGTGCAGCAGTTGGTGCAAGCCCTCTTCGCGGGCTGTCGCCTCCGGGCAGAAGTCGTCGGTCATGCCGTCGTCGCCGGTGGCCTTGCCGGTGGTGCCGGTTACCGGCGCAGGTGGGCGTTGAGCAGGGGATCTGCGCGCCATCGGCCAAGCTCCTCGTGTCCTACCGCGTACGCCGACTCGCGCGACGGCGTCCGATGGCTGAAGCTACGGCGTAAGGTGTGCGTCCGAATAGGGCACAAGGACACCTTTTGCCGCCGTAGGTCGATGCAGGATTCCCGCTTGGCGGATCGGTTACGCTGAGTCCGGATTCATACAGACGTCTAAGGAGCTCGCCGATGACCGACACCAGGGTGCACGCGTTCGCCGACGATGCTCTTGGCGAGCACGACGCGGTGGCGCTGGCCGAGCTGATCCGCCGCCGGGAACTGAGCCCGGTCGAGGTCGCCGAGGCGGCCGTCGCGCGGGTGGAGAAGGTGAATCCGGCGCTCAACGCGGTGGAGTTCGCCGCGTTCGAGCAGGCCGTCGAGGCCGCGGCGAACCCCGCGCCCGGGCTGTTGTCCGGCGTGCCGTTCTTCGTCAAGGACAACACCGACGTGGCGGGCATGCCCACCGGAAACGGCACCGACGCGTACCGGCCGCGGCCGGCTGCGCGGCACGGGCGGGTTGCCAAGCAGCTGCTCAGCGCGGGGTTCACCGTACTCGGCAAGAGCACCCTGCCGGAGTTCGGGCTCAACGCCAGCACCGAGTACGCCCGCCGCGAGCCCACCCGCAACCCGTGGAACACCGAGTTCTCGGTGGGTGCGTCGTCCGGCGGCGCCGCGGCGCTGGTCGCCTCCGGGGCGGTGCCGATCGCCCACGCCAACGACGGCGGCGGGTCCATCCGGATTCCCGCCGCGGTCAACGGCCTTGTCGGGCTCAAGCCCACCCGCGGCAGGCACGTCGACGGCGAGCAGGCCAGGACGATGCCGCTGAACCTGGTGTCCGAAGGCGTGCTGACCAGGACCGTGCGGGACACCGCGGCGTTCTGGGCGGCCGCCGAGCAGTACTGGCGCAACCCGCGCTACCCGGCGCTGGGCATGGTCAGCGGGCCGGCGCAGCGGCGACTGCACATCGGGCTGGTCACCCGCTCGATCACCGACGCCGAGGTCGACGCGCCCACCGCCGACGCGCTGCAGGACACCGTCGTGCTGCTGGAAAAGCTCGGCCACACCGTCGAGCCGGTCGAGCTGCCGCTGAGCACGCAGTTCGTCGAGGACTTCATCGTCTACTGGGGCTTCCTCGCGTTCACCATCAGCGCGTTCGGCCGCGTGATGGACCGGACCTTCGACAGCAAGAAGCTGGACGGCTTCACCAAGGGACTGCGGCGCCGCTACCAGCGATCGTTGCACCGCTTCCCGCAGGCGTTGTACCGGCTGAACCAGATCAAGCACGAGTACGCGCGCATGTTCGAGCGCTATCACGTGATCATCTCGCCGGTGCTCGCGCACAGCACGCCCAAGCTGGGGTATCTCAGCCCGACCGTCCCGTTCGACGACCTGCTCGACCGGCTGACGAAATACGTGGCGTTCACGCCGCTGAACAACGTGGCAGGCGGTCCGGCCATGTCGCTGCCGCTCGGACAGACACCCGACGGGATGCCGGTTGGCGTGCACTTCGCCGCGACCCACGGGGACGAGCGGACGCTGCTGGAGCTGGCCTACGAGCTGGAGGCGGAGCGGCCGTTCCGGCGCATCCAGGACGCGGGCTGAGCGCACCGGCAGCGCGGTCGGTGCTGCCGCCCGCGTGCCGGGCTGGGCCGGAACGGGCAAACCTCACGAATCGACGACCGTGCGGGGACGGCTCGGCCGACCGGTCCTCAGCTGGTCTTGGCGGCTTCCGGCTCGCGCTCGTCCGCTGTGTCGTCCTTGGCGTCGACGGTGGTCTCGGCGGCCTTGTCGTCGGGCGCCTTGCCGTTGGCCGCCTTCCCGCCTGCCGTCTGCCGGCCGTCGGGCTCGGCCTCCGGGGCCTTCTCGGCCGAGTCCTTCTCGGCGACGGTCTTCCCGTCGGCGGCCTGCTCGCCGCCCGCCTTGCCGTCCGCGTCCTTCTCCTGGGCCAGCGCCGGCTTGGCCCCGTTCGCCTGCGGTTCCGGGACAGTCGGCACGGCATCCTCGGCCCGCGGCACCGGCTGCAGTTCCTCGGCGGTCGGCTTCAGCGTCTCCTCCGCCGACGCCAGGTACTGGTTCGCGGCCGCCATCCGGCTGTGCGCGGCCTTGCTGATCGCCAGCAGCCGGTCGACCACCCGGCTGGCCTCGTCGGTGCGGCGCTGCGCCTCCGCATTGGCTTCCGCGACGATGCGCCGCGCCTCCGCCTGCGCCTCCGCCATCCGACGCTCGGCCTGCTGCTTGGCGGCCGTGCGCTGATCGGCCAGGTGCTTCTCCAGCTCCTTGCGCTTGGCCGCCATCGTCGCGTCGAACTCCTGCTCGATGGCCCTGCGCTTGCGCTCCGCCTCCGCGTCCAGCGCCTCCCGGCGGCGGACCGAATCCACCACCAGCTCCTGCACCTCCGCCCTGGTCTCCTCCAGCGCCGCCCGGTGCTCGGCGTGCAGCTGCTCGGCGTACTCGTCCAGCTCCTTGAGCAGCTTGCGGTACCGCTCCCGCAGCGCGATCGACGCCTGGGCGGTGGCCTTCCAGTTCTCCTCCGCGGCGGTCTGCGCCCTGGTGGTGATCTCCTCCGCCCGCAGGTGCGCCAGCTTGCCCACCCGCTGCATCCGCTCGTCCAGGTCCGCCAGGTTCTTCGGCGGCTGTTTCAGCTCCTCGACCCGCTCCTTCAGCTTCGCGTTCTCCTTGCGCAGCACCTCCAGCTGCTTGGCCATGGAGCCCAGCTGCGCGGTCAGCTTGTCCCGCTCCGCCATCAGCTGGCGCATGTCTTCCTCGACACGGGCCAGGTGCGTGCGCACCTCGGTGCGGTCGTAGCCGTTCCAGTGCGTGGAGAACTCCCGCTGGACGGGCACGGGGACGTGGTGGACAGGCGGTGGCGGAGTCGGTGAAGTCAAGGATCCTCCTTCATCGGCCACGGCTCGCGGGGAACGCCGCTGACCACTCCGAAGGTACTCTCGCACGGCCCGATGTCACCGGTGGAGCGGGCATCGGCCTGTCGGGCTGCCCGAACGGGTGACGCGGTTACCCACAGTGACGATCATGGTCACCAGTGGAAGCCCCTGGTGAGCCGCACCAGCGCGCTGGCCGCCCTGCCGAGGTGCCGCTCGCCCTTGCCGATCTTCAGCTTGCCGTCGCCGCCGGCCGCCGCGGAGTCCGGGAAGACGCGGAAGGCCTGGTAGGCGACCGCGTCGGTGAGCCCCGGCGTGACGTTGTACGCGGCGTTGATCAGCTGTCCGGTCGGCGTGCCGATGTGCTTGGGCCGGTTGATCAACGCGTCCATGACCATGTCCGCCGCCTCGTCCGGCGACTTGGTGGGGAACGCGTCGTAGATCTTGGTCGGCCGGATCATCGGCGTGCGCACCAGCGGCATGTGGATCGTGGTGAACGTGATGCCGTCGCCGTGCATCTCCACCGCGGCGATCTTGGAGAAGTAGTCCAGTGCCGCCTTGGACGCCACGTAGGCGGAGAACCGGGGCGCGATGCCCTGCACGCCGATGGACGAGATGTTGACGATGTGCCCGAACTTGCGCTGCGTCATGTGCGGCAGCACGGCGAGGATCAGCCGCACGGCGGCGAAGTAGTTGATCGCCATCGCCCGCTCGTAGTCGTGCATCCGGTCGTACGACAGCCGGATCGACCGGCGGATGGAGCGGCCGGCGTTGTTGACCAGCATGTCGATGTGGCCGTGCTCGTCGAGCATCTGCTCGACCATCTTGTGCACCGCCTCGTGGTCGGTCAGGTCGCACGGGTAGATCGCCGCTTTGCCGCCCGCGTCCAGGATCTCCTTGCGCACCTGCTCCAGCTCCGCCTGGCGGCGCGCCACAAGCAGTGGAACCCCGCCGGCCGCGGCGACCTTCAACGCGGTGGCGCGGCCGATGCCGGACGACGCACCGGTGATGATCACGTGCCTGCCGTCCAGCTTGCCGCGCGGCCCACGGTGCCTGCGCGCCCGGAACGGGTCGAGGTGCTCGGTCCAGTAGGCCCACAGCGTGGCCGCGTAGTCCTCCAGCCGGGGCAGATCGATCCCGGTGCCTGCCAGCTCCTTGCGGGTGGCGGCGGAGGAGAACACCGACGGGAAGTTCATGTTGTCCAGCAGCACCGCCGGGATGCCCAGGCGCTCCAGCAGCGCGTCCCTGGCGATGGTCACCCCGGGCAGGTGCTCGGTGAACTTCACCACGTCGACCAGGGTGCGGCCGAACTTGCCGCCGATGGTGGTCGCCACGGTCGGGGCGCCCGCCGCCCTGGCGAA
This sequence comes from Thermocrispum agreste DSM 44070, assembly GCF_000427905.1. Taxonomy (GTDB): domain Bacteria; phylum Actinomycetota; class Actinomycetes; order Mycobacteriales; family Pseudonocardiaceae; genus Thermocrispum; species Thermocrispum agreste. The sequence continues at coordinate 143,431 of NZ_KE386603.1, forward strand.
CGCGTTGAACACCGCCAGCACCGGCTGCGGTTCCGGGTTGACCAGGTGGAACGTGCGGTAGTCCAGGCCGGGACGCTTCACCAGCTCGTGCAGCGCCTGGGCCACGTAGTCCACCGGGACGATGTTGGTGTCCCCCAGATCCGGGGCGACGAACGGCACGGCGGGCAGCGTCGCCAGCTTCTGGATGGCCGGGAACAGGTAGTACGGCCCGTCGATCTTGTCCATCTCGCCGGTGCGCGAGTTGCCCACCACGATCGACGGCCGGTACACCCGCCACGGCACGTCGTGCTGGTCCCGCACCAGCTTCTCGGACTCGAACTTGGTGCGGTGGTACGGCGTCGGGAACCGCTGCCCCTGGTCGAACATGTCCTCGGTGAAGGTGCCTGCGAAGTCACCCGCCACCGCCACCGACGACACCTGGTGCAGGCAGCCTGCCCGGATCTCGGCGGCCAGGGCGATGGTGTTGGCGGTTCCGGCGATGTTGATCCGCTCGTTGGCCTCGTCGTCCGCTTCGATGTCGTACAGCGCGGCCAGGTGAACCAGATGGTCGACGCGGCCGCGCAACTGCTGCACCACGTCCTCGGACAGCCCCAGGCGTTCCTCGCTGACGTCGCCGATCACCGGCGTGAGCTTGTCGCGATTCGGCCAGTCGCGGGCCATTCTGTCCAGTTTGTCCCGTGAGCCGGGCCGCACGGTGACCCACACCCGTTCGGTCTCCGGGTCGGCCAGGACTTCCCTCATGAAATGGCGCCCGATCAGCCCGGTCGCCCCGGTCACCAGGTAGTTGGTCATGACGTGCATTCTCGTGCCGTCGTTGCCGATTGTCGACTCACGGTCACGGTCCGGTCGCGGATCTCGCTGTCGTGCGCGCAGCACAAGTAGGGTGAAGATCGTCGAGTGTCCGTGGAACTGGTGCGCCACACCGGACGTTGACCAGGTGCAGGCGCCGGGAAAGACCTTCCAGTGACCTCCCGAGGAGGACGTAGTGCATCAAAGTGGCAACCCCGCATTCCGCAGGCTGCCGAGCGGTGTGATCGACGGCGGGCCTTATGCGGGTTTCGGTGGCACGCAGACCGGGGTGCCGCACTACCCCGGAGCGACGGAGGCCATCGAGCGGCCTATGACCGTCGACGACGTGGTGACGAAGACGGCTGCGAGCGTCGGCGTGGCCATCCTCACCGGTATCTTCGCCGCGGTGTGGGCGCACGGTCAGCTGGCCGCCGGTGCCCAGCTGTCGGTGTTCATCGTGACCGCCCTGGCCGCGGTGGCCGGGTTCGTGCTGGCGATCGCGATTTCGTTCACGGTGAAGGCCAGCGCGGGGCTGACCCTGGGCTACTCGGCCGTCGAGGGCGTGTTCCTGGGTGCGATGACCGGCACGCTCGAGGCGCTCCTGCCGCCGGCCGCCAGCGGGGTCGGGCTGCAGGCGGTCATGGGCACCGCGGTGGTGTTCGTCGTGATGCTGTTCGTCTATCGCAGCGGCGCGGTCAAGGTCACGCCGCGGATGCGCAAGTGGGTCACCGGTGCGCTGCTCGGGGCCATGGGCCTGGTTCTCGTCGACTTGCTGCTCGGCCTGTTCGACGCCGAGCTGGGCGTGCGCGGGACCGGCACCCTCGGCGTGCTGGTCGGCCTGGCCTTCGTCGCGCTCGGCGCGTTCCTGTTGCTGCTGGACTTCGACATGGCCGACAACATGATCCGCGCGGGCATGCCGGCCAAGTACGCCTGGTACGCCGCGTTCGGCCTGATGACCGCGCTGGTCTGGCTGTACTTCGAGATCGTGCGGCTGCTGGCCATCTTCAACTCCGAGTGACCGGCTGCCGGTGAGCGAGCTGCCGAAGCGGGGCGTCTGGTGTCAGGCGCCCCGCTTTCGTGTGCCGGGACCTACGACAGTCGTTCGATGATCATGGCCATGCCCTGGCCGCCGCCGACGCACATGGTCTCCAGGCCGACCTGCTTGTCGTGGTGCTGCAGCGAGCTGATCAGCGTCGAGGTGATCCGGGCGCCGGTCATGCCGAACGGGTGGCCGACCGCGATCGCACCACCGTTGACGTTGAGCTTGTCGATGTCGATGCCCAGCTCCCGGTAGCAGGGGATGACCTGGGCGGCGAACGCCTCGTTGATCTCCACCAGGTCGACGTCGTCGATGGTCATGCCCGCCCGGTCGAGCGCCTGCCGGGTCGCCTCCACCGGGCCGAGCCCCATGATCTCCGGCGACAGCGCGCTGACGCCGGTGGAGACGATCCGGGCCAGCGGGGTGATGCCGAGGTCGCGGGCCTTGGTGTCGGACATGACGATCACCGCCGCGGCGCCGTCGTTGAGCGGGCAGCAGTTGCCCGCGGTCACCCGGCCGTCCGGCCGGAACACCGGCTTCAGCGCGGCGACGCCCTCCATCGTCACGCCGGGGCGGGGGCTGTCGTCCTTGGTCACCTGGGTGCCGTCCGGCAGCGTCACCGGCGTGATGTCCTTGGCCCAGAAGCCGTCGGCGATCGCCTTCTCCGCCAGGTTCTGCGAGCGGACTCCGAACTCGTCCATCTCCTCCCGGCTGATGCCCTTGAGCAGGGCGACGTTCTCCGCCGTCTGCCCCATCGGGATGTAGATGTCCGGGACCTGGTCGAACTCGCGCGGATCGGTCCAGCCGTCGGCTCCTTCGGCGGCCGCCTTGGCGGTACGCGCTTCCGCCTCGGCGAACAACGGGTTGTGGGTGCCGGGCAGCGAGTCGGAGTTGCCCTTGGCGTAGCGGGACACCGTCTCCACACCCGCGGAGATGAACACGTCGCCCTCGCCGGCCCGGATGGCGTGCATGGCCATGCGCGTGGTCTGCAGGGACGACGCGCAGTAGCGGGTGACCGTGGTGCCGGGCAAGTGGTCGTAGCCCAACGCGACGGCCACCACCCTGGCCATGTTGAATCCCTGCTCACCGCCCGGCAGGCCGCAGCCGAGCATCAGGTCGTCGATGTCGGCCGGGTCGAGCTGCGGCACCTTGGCCAGCGCGGCCCGCACCATCTGCACGGTGAGATCGTCGGGGCGCATGTCCACCAACGATCCTTTGCTCGCGCGCCCGATCGGCGAGCGGGCGGTGGCGACGATGACGGCTTCGGGCATGGCGGGCTCCTCGGACCGGTGAGACGGCTGTGGCTCGTGCCCGGTTCGTGCCGTGGCCCGGTGCCCTCGGCACACGGCCTTGGCCGGCCACGGCACGAACCAGTCCCCTTATCGTGCCCGCCTGCCCGCAGCAGGGCCAGGCCGATCGATCAGTTGATCGGTGTGATGCGGCCCTCACCGCCCTCGGGGTAGTCCTCGGCGGTCACCTTCCCGGACAGGCCGTCGGTCAGGTACTGCTCGAGCGCGCCCTGGTAGGTGATGCCGACCGGGGTGAACGGCAGGCCGCCGAACGGGTAGTCGTCGCCACCGCGGGCGGAGAAGTCGTTGGTCGCGATGGTGACCGGCGGACCGTCCACCACCTGGCCGTTCTCGACGATCACCGTGCCGTCGTCCAGCACGACCTCCTGCACCCGCTCGCCGGGTGTCACGATGGTTCCGCCGCTGCCCGGCTCCACTACCTGCGCCTGCTTCGAGGTGTCGTAGGTGAACCGCAGGCCGCCGACCTGCATGAACGCGCCGGATGCGTCGGGCGCGGCGGCGACTCCGCGCTCCAGCAGCTGCTTCAGCGTTTCCCGCGGCACGTCGGGCACCACGGCCACGAAGTTGGCGAACGGCGCGATCTCGTAGGTGTTCAGAGCGGTCACCGGGCCGGTCGGGATGACCGAGTCGTTGCGGATGCCGCCGCCGTTCTGGATCGACACCTGCGGCTCGGGAACCCCGTACTCGGCCGCCTGCTGCTTGCCCGCCCACAGCAGGGCGTCGGCCATCAGGTTGCCCAAGTTGGTCTCCTTGGACCGGACGTTGTTGCGCACGCCGTCCAGCGCCACCGCGCTGTCCGCGACGACCTTGTCCGCCAGGCCCTCGATGTAGTCGGCGACGGGCTTCTCCACCTGCTCGCGCACCTTGCGGTCACCCTTGATGGCGTCCGGTCCGACACCGGACACCCGCACCGGCTGGGTCTGCTCCTCGTCGATGCCGATCACAGTGCCGTTGCGGTCGAAGTTCAGCACCAGGCGGCCCAGGTACTTGTAGTCGCCGGTGGTGGTGACCACCGGGACCTTCTTGCCCTGGGCGTCGGTCGCCCACAGCGGGAAGCCGCGCTCGGCCTGGTCGCCGGGGATCAGCCGGTCGCCTTCGTCGGCGAGGATCTCACCCCCGCCCGCGCCGATCACCGCGTCCACGCCGCGCAGCTTCGGCACCAGGGCCAGCTCGTTGTCGATGTCCTGCAGGTGGCTGACCAGCAGGATCTTGTTCACGCCCTTGGCCTCGAGGTAGCCGGCGTGCCAGTTGGCGATCCCGGCGAGGTCCGGGTCGACCTTGACGTTGCGCGGGCTGGACACCGACGGCAGTTCCGGCGTGGTCAGGCCGATCACGCCGACCCGCTCGCCGCGGATCTTCACCACGTGGGTGGCCACGATCGTGCCGCGGTCGGCGTGCGACTGCAGCGCCGGCTCCCCGCTGACGTCGAGGTTCGCGCTCACGAACGGCACGGTTCCGCGGAAGCCGTCGATGAACTGCGCGGTCACCTCGGGGCCGAAGTCGAACTCGTGGTTACCGATGATCGACAGGTCGTAGCCCATCGCCTTGTGCGCCAGCGAGTCGTAGAACGGCACGCCCTTGTCCAGGCTGGCGGCGAACTCCGGCCCGGCAAGGAAGTTGTCCCCGCCGGACAGGGTGAGCACGCCGCGCTTGGCCGCCTGGCCCGCGGGCGGCTTGCCCCGGGTGGCTTCCGCGCGCAGCTTCTTCGCCAACGCCACCATGCGGGAGGCGCTGCCGTAGGGCCTCGGCCCGTCGTCGACGATCGGCCCTTCGTCCGTGCTGCCGTCCCCGTCCACGCCGAGCAACGCCGACTCGGCGTCGTTGGTGAACAGCACGTGCAGGGTGAACGCGGGTTTCTGCGGTGCGGCGACGGCGCTCGCGCTGCCGGTCACGCCTGCGCTGACAACGAGGGCCGCGGCCGCCGCAGCGGCGGTCAGCCTGCTCCGGCGAGAAGATCGTGCGGACATGATCACCCCTTGGTCGTCCGGTGGAACGACGGGAAGCTAAGCACTTTCGGGCGATACGGACAACGGTTGCCAGCCGGATGGCCGGACGTGTCGCCGGTCACGTCGTTCGTCGTGGCCTGATCGACGCACCGGTACCGGTGGCAAGCTGCCCGGTCACCGCGGTCGGCATAGGCTTAGGTGCCGTCCGGGCCGTCGGCAGTGGCAGATTCGCGTCGGCATTCACGTCAGGAAGAGGACCCGTGGACTACGTCGAGCACGTCATCGACCTCGTCGGCAACACGCCGCTGGTCAAACTCAACGCCGTCACCGCGCACATCGACAACGGGCCGCTGGTGCTGGCCAAGGTCGAGTACTTCAACCCGGGCGGCAGCGTGAAGGACCGCATCGCGCTGCGCATGGTCGAGGCCGCCGAGGAATCCGGCGAGCTGCGGCCGGGCGGCACCATCGTGGAGCCGACGTCCGGCAACACCGGCGTCGGGCTGGCCCTCGTCGCCCAGCGCAAGGGCTACAGCTGTGTGTTCGTCTGCCCGGACAAGGTGTCCGAGGACAAGCGGAACGTCCTCAAGGCGTACGGCGCCAAGGTGGTCGTGTGCCCGACGGCGGTGCCGCCGGAGCACCCGGACTCGTACTACAGCGTCTCCGACCGCCTGGTGCGGGAGATCGAGGGGGCGTGGAAACCCGACCAGTACTCCAACCCGAACAACCCGCGCAGCCACTACGAGACCACCGGCCCGGAACTGTGGCGGCAGACCGAAGGCAAGATCACGCACTTCGTGGCGGGCGTGGGCACCGGCGGGACCATCTCCGGGACCGGCAAGTACCTCAAGGAGGTCTCCGACGGCGCAGTGCGGGTCGTCGGCGCCGATCCGGAGGGCTCGGTGTACTCCGGTGGCACCGGCCGCCCGTACCTGGTGGAAGGGGTCGGCGAGGACTTCTGGCCGGACGCCTACGACCGGACCGTTCCGGACGAGATCATCGCGGTCTCCGATGCGGAGTCGTTCGCCATGACGCGCCGGCTGGCGCGGGAAGAGGGGCTGCTGGTCGGCGGCTCGTGCGGCATGGCGACGGCCGCAGCGGTGCGGTTGGCGGAACGGCTGGCCGCCGAGGGCCGCAACGACGCGGTGATCGTGGTGCTGCTGCCGGACGGCGGCCGCGGCTACCTGACCAAGGTGTTCTCCGACTCCTGGATGGCCAGGCACGGGTTCCTGCCGCCGGAGTCCAGCCATGCCACGGTCGGTGACGTGCTGCGCCGCAAGGACGGGTCGCTGCCCGACCTGGTGCACACCCATCCGAACGAGACGGTGGCCGAGGCAGTGCAGATCATGCGCGAGTACGGCGTCAGCCAGATGCCGGTGGTCTCGGCCGAACCCCCGGTGATGGCCGCCGAGGTGGTCGGTGCGGTCAACGAGCGGGAGCTGCTGCAGGCGCTGTTCGCCGGCAAGGCGGAGCTGTCCGACCGGCTGGACCGGCACATGTCGGCTCCGCTGCCGACGATCGGCGCAGGCGAGCCGGTCCAGGCGGCGATGACCGCGCTGGCGGACGCCGACGGGGCACTCGTGCTGGAGGACGGTCGCCCGGTCGGGGTCATCACGCGGCACGACATGCTCGCGTTCTTCGCTTCCGAGCAGCGCTGAGGGCCGGCACCCCGGGGGGGCCTTTCCAGCGGACGGCACGATGATCCGATAGCGTGTGGCGCAGCGAAGGACGACAACTGACTGACCAACGACGTTGGTGCTTTTCACCCGTCGTTTCTCATAAGGGGATTGAGCCCACATGAGTGCTCCCGAGCCACCGAATCCGCAACAGGAGAACCAGGGGGGTCCGCCGAGCGGCCCTGAGCCGCAGGCGGAGCAGCAGAACGCGCCGTTCGGTGACGCGCCAGAGCCCACCGAGGTGGTGCAGCCCGGTCAGACGCCGGACGAGCCGGCAGGCGCGGGCGACGCCACGCAGATGGTGAAGCCGCCGTCGCCACCGGGCGGGCAGGACCAGAGCAGCGAGGCCACGCAGATGGTCTCGCCCGGCACGCAGCCCCCGTCGATCCCGTACACCCCGCCGCCGAGCGCGCAGGACAACCCGGGCGGGCAGCAGAACCCGCAGCAGGGCCAGCAGGGCGGTTTCAGCCAGCAGCCGCCGCAGCAGGGCGGCTTCGGCCAGCCGCCGCAGCAGGGTGGTTTCGGCCAGCCGCCGCAGGGCTACGGCCAGCCGCCGCAGAGTTTCCCGCAGCAGGGCTACGGCCAGCCGCCGCAGGGTTTCCCGCAGCAGGGCTACGGCCAGCCCATGGGGCAGCCGGGTTACGGCGGTCCGGGCAGGGTTGACCAGAGCAAGATCTTCGCTTGGGTCGGCGGGGGTCTGATCGGCGCGCTCGGCCTGACGGTCTTGATCCTGATGCTCACATTGATCATCGACATCGCCGATGTTCCGTCAGGGGACGACACGACCGAGCCGTGGATCTACACGATCTTGATGACCCTCGGCGCGATCGGTCTCACCGTGGGTGGTGTGCTCGTCGCGTTGCAGAACGCGGCCAAGGCAGGCGTCTTCTCTGCGGTAACCGGCGGAGTGCTTGCTGCTCTCGGCGCCATCCTCTTCATAGCAGCCATCCCATCAGGACTTCCTACGCCTGCGCGTCTCGTCTTGACGCTGGTGTTCGGCCTGGTGGCGGGACTCATCGCTGCGATCGGTCTGATCCCGCCCATCCAGCACCTCCTCGGCCTGCCACGCGTCGGCGGTCCCGGTGGCTTCGGCGGCCCCGGTGGCTTCGGCGGCCCCGGCGGCTACGGTGGCCCGGGCGGCTTCGGCCCGCCGCAGCCGGGTGGCTTCGGCCAGCAGCAGGGGTACGGTCAGCCGGGATTCGGCCAGCAGAACCCGCCGTCCGGCGGATTCCCGCAGCAGCCGTACCAGGGCTGAGCTGACGGCGAGCTGACTCGATCCGATCCCTGCCAACCGACCGGGCGCTCCCCACGGGGAGGCCCGGTCGGTTGGTTTTTCCGGCACGACTGCCTTGGTTGCGCGTGATCGGAAAGGTCGAGCCCTAGTCCGCGCAGCTGCCGGATCCCTTTGCGGGCGACACGTGGCCGAAAGCGGTCGACCGTGCTGCGGCGGACCGGCGCTTCGCTCCGGCCGCGTCGGCATCCGCGCTGTTCGTCGGTGTCCTGCAGGCCGTGCTCAATGCTCCTGCGTTCGGCGCGGCGTTTCGGACCGGTGTCGCCAGCGGCCTGCTGGTGATCGCCGGGTTGGTGGTGGCGTCCGGAACGGCTGTCGGCGGTGTTCTGCTCCAGCTCCGCAATCCGGCCGGCCATACCTGGTGGCGGGGTGTGGGGCGGTGCTGGTTCTTGCCGTGGTGGCCGATGTGGTCATAGCGTTCACCGCCGGGGGCCTGGTGGGTCTTGCCCGGTGGCGATGCCTACGGTGCTGGCGTGCCTGCCACCCACACTCCGGTACGTGCGTGGTGGCGGCACGGCGTGAGAGGCCGGTCGTGGAGCGCAGCGGGTGAGATGGCTCTGCAGACGAAGCGGGAGAGTAGGACACAGTGACTGATCCGCGAGCACGGATGACGCGAGGTGATGCGATGCGCCCACCGATCCAGCCGGAGCCGCCGCGATGCGAGCCGGAACCGGAAGCGGTGAGCGGGTGGAGCGGCATCACCGCCGGTGTGCTGGCCGCCGTGCTCGGCTGCGGCGGGCTGGTGCTGAGCGTGCTCGGCCTGCTGGCGGTGTGGGACGACGCCCAGCTGCACCCTGCTGGGGTGGTCGTCTATCTGATCCTGGTCGGCATCACCGTCGCGCTGCTCAGCGGATCGGTGCTGCTGTTGCGGCGCAGGCAGTCGGGTCAGATCACCGTCGCCGCGGCGACCGCGGCCGCGCTGTCCGGGCTCGGCTACGTCCTCATCGCGGGCACGGATCGCGCTCGGGATTCCGCGTGGAGCTGGCAGGACGATCCGGCCGTGGTGACTCAGCTGCAGTGGCTGGTCGGGGTGTGGCTCGTCGTCGTGGTGGTCACGCTGGTGCTCACCTTGCTGCCGGCCACCGGCCGCTGGTGTTCGCGTGGCGCGTCGCAGGACGAGTGGTGATGCGCTAACGTGCCGGAGACCGGCGACGACGAATCGACGTCGACCCCCGGCGTGAGGAGCCTGCGCATGGATCCGCAGTTCGACGACTACGGCTCGGTACCGGAGTACCACCCGCAGGACCGCCCGCGAACGGGCGCCATCGGGATCGTCGCCGGCCTGGTGGCACTGCTTGCCGCGGGCGCGATGGGCTGGGTCGTCTACGAGTGGTACACCGCGTTCGACGAGTCCGGTACGCCCATGCCGAACCAGCTGTGGGTCGTGGTCGGGGTGCGCGCCGCACTGGTGGTCCTGCTGATCGGGCTCGGGGTGGCGGCGCTGGCCCGCCGGGTAGCCGGTGCGTGGCTGCTGGTCGTGGTCGCGTTGCTGGCCGTCGCGACCTTGGTGCTCGAACCGCTGGTGCTGCGGCTGGACGTCGGTGGCTGGGTCGAGCTCATGGTCGAGCTGCGGGACTCGTTCGCGACGGCCATCGTGCTGGCTTCGGCGCTCGGGCTGCTGACGGCACTGCTGGCGATCGCCGCCGGCTCGACCCGAGCGGACGGCAGGCCCGGATAGCGGGCGGGCCGCCGGTGGCCGGCCGAGGCGGCGGGCATAGGCTGGTCGGCATGGACGACACCCGGCACTACGGCTTCGAGACCCGGGCAATTCACGCTGGTCAGCGGCCCGATCCCCGCACCGGTGCGGTCATCGTGCCGATCTACGCCACGTCGACCTACGCCCAGGACGGCGTAGGCGGCCTGCGTGAAGGCGGCTACGAGTACTCCCGCACGGCGAATCCCACCCGCACGGCCGCCGAAGAGGCGCTGGCCGCGCTGGAGGACGGCCGGCGATGCGTGATGTTCGCGTCCGGGATGGCTGCCAGCGACGCGGTGCTCCGTGCCGCGCTGCGGCCGGGCGACCACCTGGTGCTGGGCAACGACGCCTATGGCGGCACGTTCCGGCTCATCGACAAGGTACTGACCGAGTGGGGTGTGGAGTACACCGTCGCGGACTTGTCGTCACTGGACGCGGTGCGCGAAGCGGTGCAGTCGCGGACCAAGCTGATCTGGTGCGAGACGCCGTCGAACCCGCTGCTGGGCATCGCGGACATCGCGGGGCTGGCGACGATTGCGCACGAGGCGCAGGCTCAGCTGGTCGTGGACAACACGTTCGCGACCCCGTACCTGCAGCAGCCGCTGGCGCTGGGCGCCGACGTCGTCGTGCACTCCACAACCAAGTACCTGGGTGGGCACTCCGACGTCGTGGGCGGTGCGGTCGTCACGAACTCCGACGACATGGCCGAGCGGCTGTTCTTCCTGCGCAACGCGGCAGGCGCGGTGCCGGGGCCGTTCGACAGCTGGCTGACCATGCGCGGCATGAAGACGCTGGCCTTGCGCATGGAACGGCACTGCGACAACGCCGAGCGGATCGTGGCGATGCTGGCCGACCATCCCGAAGTGACGAAGGTGTACTACCCGGGCCTGCCCGAGCATCCCGGCCACGACGTCGCGGCCAAGCAGATGCGTCGGTTCGGCGGCATGGTGTCGTTCACCGTGCGGGGCGGCGAGCAGCGCGCCCTGCAGGTCGTGGCGGGCACCGAGCTGTTCGTCCTCGCCGAGTCGCTCGGCGGCGTCGAGTCGCTGATCGAACACCCGGGGAAGATGACGCACGCCAGCACGGCCGGGTCGTTGCTGCAGGTGCCCGACGATCTGGTCCGGCTGTCGGTGGGGATCGAGGATCCGCGGGATCTGGAAGTGGATTTGCGGAAAGCGCTGGGCTGAGGATCGCGGCGCTGGTTGTGGCTGCTGCCAGTTCGTGCTGGGCTGAGGATCGCGGCGCCGGTCACGGCTGCTGCCAGTTCGCCGACAGCGTCGGCTTGGCCTGCTCGGGGCCGGGCGCGACGGTCGGCAGCTTCGCCGTGTCGATGCACCCGCCGACCAGCTCGATCTGCTGCTCGTTGTGCACGTACCTGGCTGGCTGACCGCACGTCGCCAGGTCGACGGTGACGAATGCGGCCCCGGTGAGCGCCGCTGCCGACAGCACGGCGACAAGCAGCGACGTCCCGCCGGCCACGCGCGTGGCCCGCGTGGGTGAGGTCCCCCGTGTCATCTCTCGCCCTTAATCTCCCGGGTCGTCGGTCATTCCAGCGTACCCGGTGGCATGATGCAGCTCATATGGACCTTGTGCGCTTGGATCAGATCGAGGCCGCCCGGAAGCTGATCTCCGAGGTGGTGCGGACGACGCCGATGGAGCATGCCCGCGACCTGACGCGGATGCACGGCGGCGACGTGTACCTGAAGTGCGAAAACCTGCAGCGCACCGGGTCGTTCAAGATCCGCGGCGCCTACACCCGCATTCACGGGCTGGCCGCCGAGGAGCGGGCGCGTGGGGTGGTGGCGGCAAGCGCGGGCAACCACGCGCAGGGCGTCGCGCTGGCCGCGTCGTTGCTGGGAACGCGATCGACCGTGTTCATGCCTCAGCGAGCCCCGCTGCCGAAACTCGCGGCGACCAGGGCCTACGGGGCCGACGTGCACCTGCACGGGGAGACCCTGGCGGAGTCGCTGGCGGCGGCGACGGAGTTCGCGGAACGAACCGGCGCGGTGTTCATCCACCCGTTCGACCACCCGGACATCATCGCAGGCCAGGGAACGGTCGGGCTGGAGATCCTGGAGCAGGTGCCCGATGTCGCCACGGTGCTGGTCGCCACCGGTGGCGGTGGGCTGATCGCGGGCATCGCCACGGTGCTCAAGCACTTCAGGCCGCAGGCGCGCGTCGTCGGTGTGCAGGCCGCCGACGCGGCCGCCGTCCTGGCGTCGCTGGAAGCGGGCAAGCCGGTGCAGCTGGACAACCCCAGCACCATTGCCGACGGGATCGCGGTCGGCTCACCGGGACCGGTGACGTTCGCGCACGTCAGCGAGTACGTCGACGACGTGGTGACGGTCAGCGAGCAGGCGCTGGCGCGGGCGGTGCTGCTCTGCCTCGAGCGGCGCAAACTGATCGTCGAGCCCGCGGGCGCGGCCACGGTGGCCGCGCTGCTGGAGCATCAGGGTGTCTTCCAGCCGCCGATCGTGGCGGTGCTGTCCGGCGGCAACGTCGATCCGCTGTTGCTGCTGAACATCATCCGGCGCGGGATGGCCGCGGCCGGACGCTACCTGTCGCTGCGGCTGCGGGTCGCCGACCGGCCGGGGTCGCTGGCGAAGCTGCTCACCCGGGTCGGGGAGCTGGGCGCGAACGTCATCGACGTCGAGCACTCGCGCATCTCCGGGTCGCTGGACATCGGTGACGTGGAGATCGAGCTCAACCTGGAAACGCGGGGTCCGGAGCACTGCCACGAGGTGACCGAGGCTCTGCAGCGCGCCGGGTACACGATCGTCGTCGAGCGCTGAGCGCCGGGCCGTTGCAGGGTGCCGTCATGTCACCGGGCCGACACCCACTACCCCGAGGGGCGGGTGGCCGCGGCGTCGGCGGGCGGTGGCCGGGTGGCGTGGTGCGGGCTCAGCGGCCCAAGGCGTCGGCCAGCTGCTTCTTGGTCATCGTGGACCGGCCCTTGATGTTGCGCTTCTTGGCCTCGTTGTAGAGCTGGTCGCGCGTCGGTCCCTTGGGTCCTTGCCGGTTGCCGGAGCGCTTGCCGCCACGGTGCTGCGGTGAGACGTCCTCGACCGAGGTCCGGCTCTTCTGCCGCGCCTCGCCGGACTGCGCCCGGTTCTTGTTGGCCGTGCGCGCGGCGATTTCCTCCGCCCTGTCCTCACTCGCGCCCTTCTTCTTGGCACCGGACTTGATGTGCTCGTACTGCCGCTCGCGCTTGTCGGACCATGCCTGCTGTGGCATCGGGCACCTCCCTGCGGGGCTTTGCTGGCGGCCTACCCGTCGCCGGATGCGGCGAAACCCGAGGCAGGGGCCGGGTGATGGGGAAGTGCCGAGGTGTCAGGCGGGCTCGGCGGGCAGCACGCGATGTGCCCGCCAGGCGAGCGGCAGGAACGGCACGGCAGGCAGGACGGCCACGGCTACCGCCGGCACCGACAGCCCGTCGGCGAGAACGAAAGCCTGCAGGACGACGGTCAGCAGGCTCAGCCCGGCAGCGGTCGCGAGTGCGGCCCGCTCGGCGCGGGCCATCGGGGAATCCGTGACGCGCAGCCGGTACACCACGCCGCCCAGCAACAGCACCGGGACGAGCAGGCCCGGCCAGGCGGTGCCACCGGCGCCGCCCTGACCGGCCTGGACAGCGATGTGAAACGCCGCCACCGTGATGGCCATGATCACGGCGGCGGCGACGTACCACCAGCGGTAGGCGCGCACGCTGTTACCACTCAGCCGGAGTACGGCACGGCCTTGAGCAGCGTGACCTTCTGCTTGCGGCCGTTGGGGAGTTCGTACTCGCGCGACTCGCCCTCGGATGCCCCCAGCAGCGCCTTGCCGAGGGGCGACTCGGGCGAGTACACCTCGAGGTCGCCGTTGGCGCCCTCCTCGCGGGTGGCCAGCAGGAACTCCTCGACCTCGTCGTCACCTTCGTAGCGAACGGTCAGCACCATGCCCGGCTCGGCAATGCCGTCGTTCGGCGGCGCTTCGCCGACCTTGGCGTTGCGCAGCAGCTCCTGCAGGTGACGGATGCGAGCCTCGGCCTGGCCCTGTTCCTCGCGGGCCGCGTGGTAGCCGCCGTTCTCCCGTAGGTCGCCTTCCTCCCGGGAGGCGTTGATCTTGGCGGCAATGACCGGGCGATTCGCGATCAGCTCATCCAGTTCTTTCTTGAGCCGGTCGTAGGCATCCTGGGTCAGCCAGGTCACCTTGGCGTCGCTCACGGTCACCAACTCCTTGTCATGCGTCCGGTACGTCGCCACGTACCGGGAAACTCCAGCGCCGATGTCACGGCGCACGCATCTTCAATCGACAAACGCTCATAAAGGAAAGACACGGCCCGCCGGGCCGTGCCGTACGCCCGTCATGATAGCACGCTGAGCGGGTACGACGGCCGGTTGCGGCGACGGGATCCGGGCGTCCGGCGCGCGATTCACCCCGTTGGCCGCTCACCTCTTGACAGATATTCGGGAACCGAATATGAGCATCCGAATACGTTTCCGGCGACCGGCCGCCCGACGCTCTTGATCACCGTGCGTAGTGGCCTGCCGTCGTCCCCGGGCGGCACCAGAACCTCCTTGCGGCCACCCTCCTCGCCGGTGGCGTTGCGCACGCGCACGATGCACACGGCAGGCTTGCCGGGGTCGTCCCGCGTGACGCGGAACGTCACCTCCATGGCGTCACCAGGCCGTTCGGAGTAGCCGATGGTCTCCGCGGTGATGGGTTCGCTGCCCAGGTTGACGTACGCCACGTAGGCCACCAGCACGCACGCGACGGCGACCAGCACACCGGCGATCCACCGGCCGGTGGATTGTTTCATCATCGGTGTGCGTTGTCTGCCATAGCGGCCCTCCGGCAGCGGGCGCGCGGTCGGTTCTCCGTTCACGCCGATCCGAACCCCTCCGGGCGGTAGCCGTCGACAGGACAGGACAATGGAGTCCGACCCTACCGGGGGTCGGTTCGACGAGGCAGAGAAGGGGGCGTGGCTTGACCGAGGACAACCACCCCACACGCCCGGGCGGGTTGCGCTTGATGGCGGTGCATGCGCACCCGGACGACGAATCCAGCAAGGGAGCGGCCACGATGGCCCGCTACGTGGCCGAAGGCCACCAGGTGCGGGTGGTCACCTGCACCGGGGGTGAGGCGGGCAGCGTGCTCAACCCGAAGATGGATCGTCCGGAAGTGGTGCAGAACATCGCCGCGATCCGCCGCGAGGAAATGGCCAGGGCAGCGGCCATCCTCGGGATCAGCCACCGTTGGCTGGGCTTCGTCGACTCCGGGTTGCCGGAAGGCGACCCGCCGCCCCCGCTGCCGGAAGGGTGCTTCGCGCTGGTGCCGGTGGAGGAGGCCGCCGAGCGGCTGGTGCGCGAGATCCGCGAGTTCAAGCCGCACGTGATCGTCACCTACGACGAGAACGGCGGCTACCCGCACCCGGACCACATCCGCACCCACGAGGTGTCGATGGAGGCGTGGCAGGCCGCGCCCGACCCGAACCGGTTCCCGGACGCCGGTGAGCCGTGGCAGCCGTTGAAGCTCTACTACTCGCACGGGTTCTCCCGCTCCAAGATCGTGACGTTCCACGAGGCGTTGCTGGAGCGCGGCATGGAATCGCCGTACCAGGAGTGGCTCGAGCGATGGGATCCGGACCGGCCGGACGTGATCGAACGGGTCACCACGCGGGTCGAGTGCGCGGACTACTTCAAGGTGCGCGACGAGGCGCTGAAGGCGCACGCCACGCAGATCGACCCGGATTCCCGCTGGTTCGCGGTGCCGGTCGAGCTGGAGCGGGAGCTGTGGCCGACCGAGGAGTACGAGCTGGTGCACTCCCTGGTCGACACGACCTTGCCGGAGGACGACCTGTTCGCCGGCATTCCGAAGGAGACCACATGACGTTGGTGTCGCCCCCGGCGACCGGGGCCGCCGTCACGGCCGCGTTGGTGCTGGCGCAGCAGCCGGGCACCAACGACACGCCCGGCAAGGAGGAGTTCGGCAAGTCCTCCCCGCTGGGTCTGGTCGTGCTGTTGCTGTTCCTGATCGCGGTGGCGCTGCTGGTGCGGTCGATGACCAAGCACCTGAAGCGGATCCCGGAAAGCTTCGACGAGCCAGGCGAGCAGGACACCGGGCGTGACCAGGACGGCTCCTCGGCGGGCGAGCAGGCGAAGGCGACGGACGAACCGACGCCTGACCCGGCGGACCAGAAACCCGAGTCGTCGACAGCGGAACAGACCGGCGCAGCGAGACGCGACGATCCAGGCGGGCCAAGCGCACCATGACAGTGACTATCCGGAGGGCCGTCGCCGACGACGTCCCGGAAATCGTGGCACTGCTGGCCGACGACTCGCTCGGCGCCAAGCGTGAGTCGCCGGACGACCTGACGCCGTACCAGGTTGCTTTCAAGGCCGTCGACGCCGACCCGAACCAGCTGCTGGTGGTCGTCGAGCACGAAGGCGCGGTGGTGGGCACCGCGCAGCTCAGCTACATACCGGGGCTGTCCCGCCGCGGGGCGCTGCGCGCGCAGATCGAGGGTCGATCACGGTTGCCACGCTGGCCGCGCTGGCCGCGGGGCGCTGCGCGCGCAGATCGAGGGTGTGCGGGTGCGCAGCGACCAGCGCGGCACCGGTCTCGGTGAGCGCATGATGAGGTGGTTGATCGACACCGCACGGGAACGGGGCGCGGACGTCGTGCAGCTGACTTCCGACGTGACCAGGGAAGGCGCGCACCGGTTCTACCAGCGGCTCGGCTTCCAACCCACCCATGTGGGCTTCAAGATGGCGTTGTGACCGGACGAGCAGGCACGCTCACTCCTTGATACGCGACGGCGGTCCGGCGGCGGAGTCTGCCAGGCTGGGGGTATGACGAATCGGCTTGCCGACGCCTCCAGCCCGTATCTGCGCCAGCACGCGGACAACCCGGTCGATTGGTGGCCGTGGTGCCCGGAAGCGCTGGCCGAGGCGAAGCGCCGGGACGTGCCGATCCTGCTGTCGGTCGGCTATGCCGCGTGCCACTGGTGCCACGTGATGGCCCACGAGTCGTTCTCCGACGAGCGGCTGGCCAAGGTGATGAACGCGAACTTCGTGAACATCAAGGTCGACCGGGAGGAACGGCCGGACATCGACGCGGTCTACATGACCGCCACCCAGGCCATGACCGGGCACGGCGGCTGGCCGATGACCTGCTTCCTGACGCCGGACGGCGAACCGTTCCACTGCGGAACGTACTACCCGCCGGAGCCGTTCGGCCGCCTGCTGGAAGCGGTGGCCGCGACGTGGCGGGAACGGCGTGCCGAGGTGATCGAGGCGGGCAAGCAGGTCGTCCGGCACATCGAGCAGCGCACCGGCCCGCTGCGCGCCGCCCCGGTCGACGCGGACGCGCTGGTGGCCGCCGCCGATCGGCTGGCCGAGGACGAGGACGTCCGGCACGGCGGATTCGGTGACGCGCCGAAGTTCCCGCCCTCGATGGTGCTGGAGTTCCTGCTCCGTCGGTACGAGAACGGCGGTGGGCGGCAGCCGCTGGACGTCGCGGCTCGCTGCGCGGAGGCGATGGCCCGCGGCGGCATCTACGATCAGCTCGCGGGCGGGTTCGCGCGCTACTCGGTCGACGCGGCCTGGGTCGTGCCGCACTTCGAGAAGATGCTTTACGACAACGCCCTGCTGCTGCGGGCGTACGCCCACCTGGCTCGGCTGGTTCCCGGCGAAGCCGTCGGTGCCCTCGCTCGCCGGGTGACCGAGGAAACGGCGCAGTTCCTGCTCACCGACCTGCGCACCGCCGAAGGCGCATTCGCCGCGTCGCTGGATGCCGACACCGAGGGTGAGGAGGGCAAGACCTACGTCTGGACGCCGGCTCAGCTGGTGGAGGTGCTGGGGCAGGAGGACGGCGCGTGGGCGGCCGAACTGTTCGGTGTGACGGCGGAGGGGACGTTCGAGCGTGGCACGTCGACCTTGCGGTTGCTGAAGGATCCGGACGATCCGGAACGCTGGCGGCGGGTGCGCGCGGACTTGCTGGCCGCCCGGCGCGCGCGTCCTCAACCGGCACGGGACGACAAGGTGCTGGCCGAATGGAACGGCTTGGCGATCACCGCGCTGGCAGAGGCGGGCAGGGCGTTCGGCAGGCCGGAGTGGATCGGCGCGGCGGAAGCAGCCGCCGAGTTCGTGCTCGGCGAGCACGTGGTCGACGGCAGATTGCGCAGAAGTTCCCGCGCCGGGGTGGTCGGCGACGCCGCCGGAGTACTCGCGGATTACGGATGCTTCGCTCATGGGCTGCTGGCGCTGCATCAGGCAACCGGTGACGGGAAGTGGCTGTCCGCGGCGACCGATCTGCTCGACACCGCGGTGGACCGGTTCGCCGACGCCCAGCACCCTGGCGCGTACTTCGACACCGCCGAGGATGCCGAGGCCCTGGTCCAGCGGCCGGCCGATCCGACGGACAACGCCAGCCCGAGCGGGGCGTCGGCGCTGGCCGAAGCGCTGCTTGCGGCGTCCGTGCTGGTCGGCGGCACGAAGGCGAGCGAGTACCGGCGGCGGGCCGACGAGGCGCTGGAGCGCGTCGGGATGCTGCTGACCCACCAGCCACGGTTCGCCGGTCACTGGCTGACGGTCGCCGAGGCGGCACAGGCGGGCCCGGTCCAGGTCGCCGTCGTCGGCGAGGATGCGGACGACCGGACGGAGCTGGAGTCCGCGGCGGTGGCCGCGGTCCCCGGCGGGGCAGTGGTGGTCTCCGGCCAACCGGATGCGCCGGGTGTTCCGCTGCTCGCGGGCCGGCCGTTGGTGTCGGGAAGCTCTGCTGCTTACGTCTGCCGGGGCTACGTGTGCGACCGGCCCACGACCGACGCCGCTGAGCTGACCACGGCCTTGACCGGTGCCCGGCTCGCCTAGCCGGCCGTGCGCATGCGGCCGGCTCGCCGTCGAGCCAGGAACAGAAGCGGCGGAGCAGGACCACCACGTCGGTGCCTGAATGCGCGTCTCGGCGCCCGGCTGGTCGAGCCGCGGCGCGCTGCGGATTTCGCTGGCGGGGATGCGTTCTCGGCTCGCGGGTGAGGGTGGTTTCCGCTCGCGTGGGTGCGTCCTCGGCTTGCGCGCGGGTGCTCTAGCAACCGCAGCGCGGTGCTTTTGTGTGCGTTGGCCGCCTCGGCTTGCGCGGGCGCTGCCTACTCGCGTGGATGTGCTCGCCGCTGGCGTGGCCGGGCTTCTCACCCACGTGGCCGGTTCCCTGCTCGCGCGGACGAGCCATTACTCCACGTACCAGGACTCGGCCGTGGCAGACCGGGCTCCTCGCTCGCGTGGACGAGCCCTCGCTCGTGTGGGCAGGCTCCCCGCTTGCCTGGGCGAGTCCCTCGCGTGGCCGGGCGTCTCACCCGCGTGGCCGGGCTCCCTGCTCGCGCGGACGAGCCTCTGCTTGCGTGGACGGGACCCCCGCTCGTGTGGACGCGCTCTCCGTCTGCTCGATGTCAGCCGAATTCAGCTGCCGGTGAACGCGGCCGCCGCGCCTTCCCGTCGGAGCGTAACTTTGCTACTACTGTAATTCTGTAATCAGGAGTGGCAATGTATCGGCACTTCACGGGAGAGCGGTTCATGGGGCACGGGTGGAAAGCGCGTGGCCGTGGTGGCTGGCACCAGGCGGAAGTGCCGCCGGCCGACGATGCGGCGGCCTGGTTCGCCGGGCGCCTGCCGGACGACTGGTTCACCGGCCCGCCCGAGGTCAGCGTCGACCGCGAGGAAATCATCGTGATCGGCGAGCTTCCCCCGCTGGAGGAAGAGTTCACCGACGACGCCGACCGTGCCGCCGCCGTCGCGGGCCGCATCGCCCGCTTCCGCGAGCAGACGCGGGAGACGCGCATGCAGATCGCCCGTCAGGCGGAACACCGGTACCAGCGCAAAGTGGCCTGGGGTGTGCGACTGGGCGACGCCCGGGAGGTCTTCACGACGCTGTCGGTTCCGGTCATGACGCGGCTGCGTCAGCCGGAGCGCAAGGTGCTGGACACGCTGGTCGACGCCGGGGTGGCGCGGTCTCGTTCCGAGGCGCTGGCCTGGTGCGTGCGCCTGGTCGGTGAGCACGCCGAGGAGTGGCTGGACGAGTTGCGCCGGGCCATGCAGGCGGTGGACGACCTGCGTGCGCGCGGCCCGCAGCTGTAAGCCGGCTACCCCGCGTAGGAGTACACGCAGAACCAGATCGCGATCATGTGGCACAGCGCCGCCGCGGTCACGAACGCGTGGAACATCTCGTGGTAGCCGAAGACCTTCGGCCACAGAGTGGGTTTCTTCATCGCGTACATCAGCGCGCCGGTGGTGTAGAGAACTCCACCGGCCAGCAGCAGCACCAGCGCGGCGATGCCCACCGACTCGGCCAGCTCCGGCAGCACGAAGACGGCCACCCAGCCCACCACGTTGTAGGCGATCACGCCCAGCCAGCGCGGCGCGTCGGGCCAGAACAGCTTGAGCATCACGCCCGCGAGCGCGCCCGTCCACACCACCGCCAGCACGATCCAGCCGGTCGGTTGCGGCATGGCCAGCAGCGTGAACGGGGTGTAGGTGCCCGCGATGAACAGGAAGATCATCGAGTGGTCGAGCCGCTTCATCCACATGTAGACGCGGTAGCTCACCCAGATCCGCCGGTGGTACAAGGCGCTGACACCGAACATGCCCAGCACCGTCGCCACGTACACCGAGCATGTCAGCGCGGCGAACCCGGAGACCTGGGCGGCGGACAGCGAGATGAGCGCGGTCCCGGCCACCAGGGTGGCCAGGAACGACCAGTAGTGGATGTGCCCCCGCAGGCGCGGGCGCTGGGCAGCGGCCTGCACATGCGGCGGAGGCAGCTCTTCGGCGTCGTTCCTGCGCGGAGAGGTAACGCTCACGCGGCGGCCTTCCTGGTCTTCCCGGCTGCTGGAGATTTCAGGCTACGGCACCGTAGGTTGCCCGCGCATCCGCAGCCCGGCCCGGACCACCCACGTGGACTAGGCGCCGCCGTCGCCAGGTGCGCGGACGGCCGCGGCGCGGACAGCAGTAGAGTTCCCCTGTGAGTCTGCGGTCATGGGCGTCGAAGATCATCTACGGCCTGTACGAGAAGCGGCTGATCCAGCAGACCGCCGGCAAGCGGCCGCGGCACGTGGCCATCATGCTGGACGGCAATCGCCGCTGGGCCAGGGAAGCAGGCTTCACCAACGTCAGCCAAGGTCACCGGGCGGGCGCCCGCAAGATCGCCGACTTCCTCGGCTGGTGCCGGGAGATGAGCATCGAGTACGTCACGCTGTGGCTGCTGTCCACCGACAACCTGAAGCGGTCGCCGGAAGAGGTCGAGTCGCTGCTGGAAATCATCGGCGACGTGGTCGACGACCTGGCCGAACCGCAGCACCCGTGGACGCTGCGCATCATGGGCGCGCTCGAGGTGCTGCCGGAGGACTTCACCAAGCGGCTCACCGCGGCGGCCGAGCGCACCCAGGGACGCAACGGCATGGTGGTCAACGTGGCGGTCGGCTACGGCGGCCGCCAGGAGATCGCCGACGCGGTGCGCAAGATGCTGCTACAGCACGCCAGCGAGGGCACGTCGATCACCGAGCTGGCCAAGATGCTCGACGTCGACCACATCTCCGAGCACCTGTACACCTCCGGCCAGCCCGACCCGGACCTCATCATCCGCACCTCCGGCGAACAGCGGCTGTCCGGCTTCCTGCTGTGGCAATCGGCCCATTCGGAGTTCTGGTTCACCGAGACGTACTGGCCGGCCTTCCGGCGCGTGGACTTCTTGCGTGCGTTGCGTGAATTCTCCTGGCGGCAACGCCGGTTCGGCGCGTGAGTCAACCGCCGATCGGGTCAGCAGCCCGACGGAACGTGACGTCAAATGTTGGTGAATCACCTGTGTGGCAGCCTGCGCGTTGTCGGTACGGCGCGGTAGCTTGCCAGTGACGGCCCGGACGAAGGCACGGGTCGTCCCGGGAGGCCCTGGGACGTGACTACAGTCAGCCGAGCGGTTCGATCGCTCACCCGACTCACGCGAGGGCCGGCACCCGGCCTTCGTGCTGACGCCGCCTGACTCGGGCGGCGGGTGGCCACGGACGGCGGGGTGCCCGGCCGACGCGCGACAGCAGGGCGCGGGTGCCGCGCCCTCGAGGGAGAAGCCGTGACTGTGCAGCGTTCGTCCCGCAAGGCCGCGACGGAGGTTCCGCTATCCGGCGCCAGTGCCGCCCGGATCGGGCATTCCCCGGACGCCGCGCCCCCGACATCAGCTCGCCGGACATTCGTGCTGGACACGTCGGTGCTGCTGTCCGACCCGTGGGCGCTGACCCGGTTCGCCGAGCACGCGGTCGTGCTCCCGTTGGTGGTCATCAGCGAACTGGAGGGCAAGCGGCACCACCCCGAGCTCGGGTGGTTCGCCCGTGAAGCACTGCGCTTGCTGGACGACCTGCGCAGGCAGCACGGCAGGCTCGATGCCCCGGTGCCGATCGGCGAGGACGGCGGTACGGTCCAGGTGGAGCTGAACCACTCCGACCCCGGGGTGCTGCCTGCCGGCTTCCGCACCGACTCCAACGACCATCGGATCCTGGCCTGCGCGTTGAACCTGAGCGCGGAGCGGGAGCACGTCACGCTGGTGACCAAGGACATCCCGCTGCGGGTGAAGGCAGGCGCGGTCGGCCTGCGCGCCGACGAGTACCGGGCCCACGATGTGGTGCCGTCCGGCTGGACGGGCATGCAGGACGTGGAAGTCCCGCAGGAGTCGTTGGACGCCCTTTACAAGAACGGCGTGGTCGATCCGGCCGACTTCGGGCTCACCGGCCTCGGTGACCTGCCGTGCCACACCGGGCTGCGGCTGCTGTCCGGCTCGTCGTCGGCCTTGGGCCGGATCACCGAGGACAAGCGGGTGCAGCTGGTCCGCGGCGACCGGGAGGCGTTCGGGTTGCACGGCCGGTCCGCCGAGCAGCGCATCGCGCTCGACCTGCTGCTCGACCCGGACGTGGGCATCGTGTCGCTGGGCGGCCGGGCGGGCACCGGCAAGTCCGCGTTGGCGCTGTGCGCCGGCCTGGAAGCGGTGATGGAACGCAGGCAACACCGCAAGGTCGTGGTGTTCCGCCCGGTGTACGCCGTCGGCGGCCAGGACCTCGGCTATCTGCCCGGCACCGAGAACGAGAAGATGCAGCCGTGGGCGCAGGCGGTGTTCGACACGCTCGGTGCGCTGATCTCGCAGGACGTGCTGGACGAGGTCCTCGACCGGGAAATGCTCGAGGTCCTGCCGCTCACCCACATCCGGGGGCGTTCGCTGCACGACTCGTTCGTCATCGTTGACGAAGCGCAGTCGCTGGAGCGCAACGTGCTCCTGACCGTGTTGTCGCGGCTGGGCAGCGGGTCACGGGTGGTGCTCACCCACGACGTCGCCCAGCGGGACAACTTGCGCGTCGGCCGCTACGACGGGGTGTCCGCGGTCATCGAAAAGCTCAAGGGACATCCGCTGTTCGCGCACATCACGCTGACCCGCTCGGAGCGTTCGCCGATCGCCGCACTGGTCACCGAGATGCTGGAGGACTACGGCATGTGATCGCCAAGCCGGGCGCCTGCCCGGGGTCCGGTGGCACATCCGGCTGCCGGTCCCGGGCATGGCGTGGCGCTCACGATGCCGGTACTCGTTCGCCCAGATGATCCGGCTGCGGGCCCCGGGCACTGGCGTGGCGCTCACGCTGCGGGCGCGGGACGTCACCAGCCGCTGGGCAGCGGCCGCCCCTCGTTGAACCCGGCGGCGGACTGCACGCCGACGACCGCCCGCCGGTGGAACTCCTCCAGGTTCGCCGCACCGGTGTAGGTGCACGCCGACCGCACGCCCGCGCAGATCGCGTCCAGCAGGTCCTCCACGCTCGGCCGGGCCGGGTCCAGCGCCATCCGCGACGACGAGATGCCTTCCTCGAACAGCGCCTTGCGGGCCTTCTCGTAGGGGTTTTCGGAGCGGGTGCGGGCCTCCACCGCGCGCTTGGACGCCATGCCGAACGACTCCTTGTACGGCCGCCCGTGCTCGTCGTAGTGCAGGTCGCCGGGGGATTCGTAGGTGCCGGCGAACCACGAGCCGATCATCACCGCGGAGGCGCCCGCTGCGAGCGCCAACGCGACGTCCCGCGGGTGCCGGATGCCGCCGTCGGCCCATACGTGCTTGCCTAGCGCCCGCGCGGCCGCGGCGGTCTCCACCACGGCGGAGAACTGCGGCCTGCCCACACCGGTCGCCATCCGCGTCGTGCACATCGCACCGGGTCCGACGCCGACTTTGACGATGTCGGCTCCGGCCTCGATCAAGTCTCGGGTGCCTTCCGCGGTCACCACATTGCCTGCCACGACAGGAACCTGCGGGTCGAGCGATCGCACGGCGCGCAGCGCTTTGATCATCTTCTCCTGGTGGCCGTGCGCGGTGTCCACGACGAGCACGTCGATCTCGGCGTCGAGCAGGGCCTTGGCCTTCGCCGCGACATCGCCGTTCACTCCGATCGCCGCCGCGACGCGCAAGCGCCCGGCCGCATCCACCGCGGGACGGTAGATAGACGCGCGCAGCGCCCCGACCCGGGTGAGCACCCCGGCCAGGCGTCCGTCGTCGTCCAACCCGAGGGCGAGCTGTTCGCCGTGCGCATGCAGCTCGTCGAACACCTCACGGGCCGGTGTCGTCATCGGCAGCTGCACCTGCGCTTGCTGCGCGATGTCTCCGAGCCGGGTGAACCGGTCCACCCCGGAGCACGCCCGCTCCGGCACGATGCCCGTCGGGCGGCCGTCAGCATCCACCACCACGACCGCTCCGTGCGCGCGCTTGCCCATGAGGTTGACCGCGTCCACCACGGCGTCGTCCGGGGCCAGGGTCAGTGGGGTGTCCCACGTGGTGTCGCGCTGCTTGACCCAGGACACGATGTCGGCGACCGCGTGCGGGTCGACGTCCTGTGGCAACACCACCAGGCCACCGCGCCTGGCCACCGTCTCGGCCATGCGGCGCCCAGCCACCGCGGTCATGTTGGCCACCACGATCGGGATCGTGGTGCCGGTGCCGTCGACGGTGGCCAGGTCGACGTCGAAGCGCGACTCCACCGACGAGGCCGTCGGCACCAGGAATGCGTCGTCGTAAGTCAGGTCGTACTGTGGTTCACGCCCGTTGAGGTACTGCACGAGACCACGCTACGGGTCAGCGCAGCATTGCGCGAACAGTGTCGATGGTGTCGGCCTCGGCGGGGGTCTTGTCCGGGCGGTAGCGGACCACCCGCGCGAACCGCAACGCGACCCCGCCCGGGTACCTGGTCGACCGCTGCACTCCGTCCAGCGCGATCTCCACGACCAGCGCGGGTCGCATCCGCACCAGCCAGTCCGTCGACTCCACCGCGTACCGCGGGAACACCTCGGTCTGCCAGCGCAGCAGCTCGTCCGTGAGTCCCTTGAACGTCTTGCCGACCATGATCGGCGGTCCGCCGTCCGGATCCCGCGCGCCCAGGTGCAGGTTCGACAGGTAGCCGGTGCGCCGTCCGTGCCCCCACTCGGCGCCCAGCACCACCAGGTCCAGCGTGTGCACCGGCTTGACCTTCAGCCACGCCTTGCCGCGTCTGCCCGCGGCATAGGCGGAGTCGAGGTTCTTCACCACCACGCCCTCGTGCCCGTCGGTCAACGCCGACGAGAGCACCTGGTCCGGATCGTCCGGCCCGACCTCGCCCGGGATCACGTGCTCGTCGGCGACCGAGTGCAGCGCTTCCCGCCGCTCGTGCAGCGGTGCATCCAGCAGGTCCACGCCGTCCACGTGCAGGCAGTCGAAGAAGTACGGCCGCAGCAGCAGGGCACGCACTTGCTCCTCGCTGGTGGCACCGAACCGTGCCTGTGTCTCCTGGAAGGGGCGCGGACGGCCGTCGTCGGTCAGTGCAAGCGTCTCGCCGTCGAGCACGACCGAACGGCACGGCAACGCGCGCACCAGCTCGGCCAGCTCGCCGACGTGCGGGGTGATCTCCCGCAGCGTGCGGGTCCAGATCCGCACCCGCCCGTCGTACTTGTGCACCTGGATCCGGGCACCGTCCAGCTTGTACTCCACCACGGAGCGGTCGTGGACCTCCATCGCCTCGGACAGCGACCCGGCCGGGGATGCCAGCATCGGCCGCACCGGGCGGCCCAGCTCCAACCGGAACGAATCCAGCGCGGCCGGATCACCCGAGAGGGCCGCCGCCGCGGTCTCCGGCAGGCGGCCGCTGAGCATGAACGCTCGGCGTACCGACTCGGCGGGCGCGCCCGAAGCGGCCGCGATGCCGTCCAGCATCACCCCCTCCAGCGCGCCCTGGCGCAGTTCGCCCAGGATCAGCTGCACCAGGAACCGCTGCTCGGCCTCGGTCGCCCGACGGAAGAGCTGCTGCAGCACGGTCAGCCGTGCGGTGGTGGAGCCGGGGCCCGGCGGGGTCTCGGCGATCGCGGTCAGTGCCTGATCGACCTCGGTGACGGTCAGCTGCGGCTCGGCGGTCGGTTCGGCCTCCAGCGCGGACAGGGTGCGCCAGCCGACGCCCAGCCTGCCCTGGGTGAGCTGGCCGGACAAGAACGCGACCACCGCCGCGCGCTCGCCCGGCCCGGCCTGGCGCAGCAGCGCGGCCAGCTCGGCGACCTTCGCTTTGCGCGAACGAGTGGCGGCGACGGCTTCGGAGGCCGCGACGACGGTGGTCAGCAGCATGTGTCCATCATGCCGCCGGACCACGACGAATTCGCTGGTTGCGGATGCCCGGCCGGCGTCAGCCGGGAGCGGTCGCCCAGCCGACGCGCCCGGTCCGGTGCCGCTCCAGGGCTGTCGCGGCTGGTTGCGCTCGTGGTTTGTGAGCCGGTGGTTCTGGCGAGTTCGTGTGGGGTGGTTCGGTGCGGCAGCCCATCGGCCGCAGCCCGGCTCACGGCTTACTTCCGACTGTCCGCTCGGCCGTGTCCGGCCGCCTACTCGGCAGTCCCCGGCTGCGAGTGCCACGACCATCCGCGTTCCGCCCCACCGGGACTCGGTGGCGGTGCGGTACTCGTGGGTCGAGTGAACGCCCGCGGATGGCCGCCGCGGCGGGGCTCGAGCCGCGGTGGGACCCGCGGTCGCTGATCGATCAGCACGCCATGCCCGGGGTACCGGCCTGCCGGGTCGTTGCGCTCCGCGGCTAGCCTGCGTTGCCGCGGGCCATCCGCAGCACGTCGAGTGCTTCGTCCAGCTGTTCCTCGGTGATCTTGCCGTTGGCCACATGGCCGCGCTCGACCACCACATCGCGGATGCTCTTGTTCTCGGCCAGCGCCTGCTTGGCGATCGCGGCGGCTTCCTCGTAGCCGAGGTAGCGGTTCAGCGGGGTGACGATGGACGGCGAGCCCTCCGCGTAGGCCCGGGCGCGCTCGGCGTTGACCTGCAGGCCGGCGAAGACCTTGTCGGCGAGCAGCCGGGACACCGCGGACAGCAGCCGTGCCGACTCCAGCACGTTCCTGGCGATCACCGGCAGGTTCACGTTGAGCTGGAAGTTGCCTTGCGCCCCGGCGAACGCCACGGCCGCGTCGTTGCCGACGACCTGGGCGACCACCTGCAACGTGGCCTCGCAGATGACCGGGTTGACCTTGCCGGGCATGATCGACGACCCCGGCTGCAGGTCGGGCAGCGCCAGCTCGGCCAGGCCCGCACGCGGGCCGGAACCGAGCCAGCGCACGTCGTTGGCGATCTTGTGCAGCGCCACCGCGGCGGCACGCAGCTGACCGGACGCCTCCACCACGGAGTCCTGCGACGCCTGCGCTTCGAAGTGGTTGCGCGCCTCGGTCACCGGCAGCCCGGTCACCCTGGCCAGCTCCTCGGCCACGGCGGCGCCGAATCCGGGTGGCGCGTTCAGGCCGGAGCCGACAGCCGTGCCGCCGATGGCCAGCTCGCCCAGCCGGGGCACCGACGCCTCCAGTCGCTCGACCGAGAACCGCAGCTGGGCGGCCCAGGCGCCGGCTTCCTGCTGGAAGGTGATCGGCACCGCGTCCATCAGGTGCGTCCGGCCGGACTTCACCAGGTCGCCCCACTCCGCGGCCCGGCCTTCGATGGTCTCCGTCAGGTACGACAGAGCCGGGATGACCTCGCGCACGACCGCTTCGGTGGCGGCCAGGTGCAGCGTGGTGGGGAACGTGTCGTTGGACGACTGCGACGCGTTGACGTGGTCGTTGGGGTGCACGTCCCGGCCGAGCCGCCTGCTCGCCAGGGTCGCGATGACCTCGTTGGCGTTCATGTTCGACGAGGTCCCTGAGCCGGTCTGGAACACGTCGATGGGGAAGTGCTCGTCGTGCTTGCCCTCGGCGACTTCGTCGGCGGCGTCGGCGATGGCCTTGGCCAGCTCGTCGTCGAGCACACCGAACCGGCCGTTGACCCGGGCACAGGCGGCTTTCAGCAACCCGAGCGCCCTGATCTGGGATCGCTCCAGGCCACGTCCGGAGATGGGGAAGTTCTCCACCGCCCGCTGGGTCTGCGCCCGGTAGAGGGCATTGGCGGGCACGCGCACTTCGCCCATCGTGTCGCGTTCGATGCGGTAGCCGTCCGGTGCGCCAGTGTTGTCGACCATGCCTCGAGTCTGGCCCGGCGCGCGCGGCGCGGCCACTCATCGCGAGTTACGTCTCGTCTGCCGAGCGGCGCGCGCGAAGAACCGCACGACTGGTGTGACCGGGATAACCTTCCGGTATGAGCCGCCTCGAAGTCGATCTGCTCATCGTCGGCGCCGGGCCCACCGGATTGTTCGCCGCCTACTACGCCGGGTTCCGCGGGCTGAGCTGTGCCGTGGTCGACTCGCTGCCCGAGCCGGGCGGGCAGATCACCGCGATGTACCCGGAGAAGCAGATCTACGACGTGGCCGGATTTCCCGCGGTGTTGGGCCGGGACCTGGTGGCGGCACTGGTCAAGCAGGCCGAGCAGGCCGACCCGCACTACCTGCTGGGCTGCAAGGCGACCACGCTGACCGAAGCCGGCGACAAGCTCGAGGTCGGCATCGAGGGTGGGGACCCGGTGCGCACCAGGGCCGTGTTGATCACCGCGGGCATCGGGGAGTTCACCCCACGCCCGCTGCCCGCCGGGCAGGAGTGGATGGGGCGCGGGGTGGTGCATTTCGTGCCGTCGCTGCAGGAACACAGCGGCAAGCACGTCATCGTGGTCGGCGGGGGAGACTCCGCTTTCGACTGGGCGCTGGCGTTGCATCCGATCGCGGCCAGCGTGACGCTGGTGCACCGCCGCGCCCGGTTCCGTGCCGCGGAGTCGGTGGTGGCGCGAGCTCGGGAGCTGGGCATCCCGATCATCACCGACGCCGAGGTGACAGCGATGTTCGGCGACGACCGGGTACGCGAGGTGGAGATCACGCGGAAGGGCGCCGATCCGGTCCGCATGCCGGCGGACACGGTCGTCGCCGCGCTGGGCTTCACGGCCGATTTGGGCCCGATCGAGCAGTGGGGCTTGGAGATCGAGCGACGGCAGATCGTCGTGGACACCCGGATGGCGACCACGCGGCCGAATGTGTTCGCGGCGGGTGACGTGGCGACCTATCCGGGGAAGGTCAAGTTGATCGCGACCGGGTTTGGAGAAGCCGCAACGGCGGTGAACAACATCGCGGTGACCCTGGACCCGCACGCGCACCTGTTCCCGGGGCATTCCTCTGACATGTGACGGACAAGTGACGATGCGGGCCCGCCCGGGCGGGCCCGCTTGACGAGTGTGAAGACGGGTTCACCGCGTGACTGTCACGAGGCTTCTGCCGCGCCTCCGGTGGTCTGGCTGACCCACTCCGCGTCCGCCACCACGTTGGCGTCCACCGACGGCCTTGTGCCGCACCCGAACGGGCCGCGGTTGGTGGCTCCGATCAGCACTCAGGTGCCGTTCTCCTTGCTGATCTGTGGGCCGCCCGAGTCGCTGGTCGCCCTGGTATCGCCGTGGGCGGCTTGTCCCGGTATCGCCGTGGGTGGCTTGTCCTGGCACCGCCCGTGGTCACGGCAGTTGCCACGGCTTGCGTGCCGCGCGGCCGCGGCTGCCCGCCGCCCCAGCTGTCCCGCCGAGCGCACAACGAAGGGCCCACGAGGTCGTGGGCCCTTCGCTCACCGGGAGGGAGATATCAGTGCGTGGTCTTGACGGCTCCGCCGGTCGACTTGGCGATCCAAGCGGAGAAGGCTGCGGCGTTGGTGTAGATGGACGGGTCGTCCGCGCACCGCACGCTTCTCCCACCGAGACGGCTGGTGACGCCGATGAGCCGCCAGGCGCCACCCTCCTTGGTGATCATCGGACCACCGGAGTCGCCGAAACAGGGGCCGGAAGCCGCGGTGGTGCTGCCGACGCACAGCTCGGTCTTCGGGTCGATCAGGCCGGCGCGGCAGTTGTTCGGCCCGACCAGGGTGACATCCAGCTCCTTCAGCAGGTCGGAACCCGCGTCAGCGCCCTGCTGCGGCGTGATCTGCCCCCAGCCGAGCAGCCGGCCTGCCGTGCCGACCTCGGTCACCGAGCCCAGCGAGACGGGCTCGGCCTGCACGGGTTCGGCCAGCTTGATCAGTGCGATGTCGTTGCTGGTGCCCAGCCAGCCGGGATGGACGACGAAGCGGTCCGGCTGCACCAGCTCGCCGCCGGAGGTGCGGTCGTTGCTGCCGATGCGCAGCCTGATCTGAGCGGGCCGGAATCCGTCGACGCAGTGCGCGGCGGTCAGCACCCACTCCGGGGCGATGACCGACCCGCCGCAGAAGTGCTCGCCCGAGTACTGCAGCGAGGCGACGAACGAGTATTCCTCGGTGGCCTGTGTCCCGCCGACGATCAACGGCTTGACGTCGGCTGCGGTGTCTGCGAAAGCGCTCGGCGCCGTCAGCCAGCTCACCGCGGTGGCCACCGCCGCGACCAGACCGGTGACCAGAGAGCGTTTCCGCATGCGGTGATTTCTCCTTCCGTAGGGAGCCGGCTCGGCCGACAGCTCTGACAAGTGGAAGGTAAGTGCGGCCCGCTCCGCAACGACACCTGCGAAAGTAGGGGCGCGGCCTGCCGTTTCCCCGGAGGCCAACGGTTTTGCATTCACGGACAATGGGCCGGGTTTCCTCCCGGGTCGGCTTTCCTCCGCTCGTCGGCATTTGCAGCAATGTGCTGCGAGGGTGAGCACGGCCGAGGACCAGCGCGGGGTTTCGCTTGTCGAGGTGTTGGGCCGGCTGGGTGCTCGGCGTGCTGTCCGGCGTCGCAAGTCTTCGCCCGTTCGACGCGGTCAGGGCCGTCCGCTCACGGCACCGTCGGTGGCGTTCGCGATCCATTCGCTGTGGGCAGGTGCGAAGGTGTAGATCGTTGGGGTTTTCCCGCACCCGTCGGCGTCCCCGCCCAAGCGGCTGGCGACCCCTACCAGCACCCAGGCATTGCCTTCCTTGGTGATCATTCCGGTGCCGGAGTCGCCGAAGCAGGGACCGGAGCCGGCCGTCGGCCCGGCGACGCACAGCTCGTCGTCCGGGCTGATCGACGCGTCCCGGCACTCGTGCGGCTCGATCACGGTCACGTCCAGCTCCTGCAGGATGTCGGGACCGTAGTCGTCGGGATCGTTCGTGGTCCGGCCCCAGCCGAGGACGCGCCCGTCGGTGCCGACGTCGGCCGAGGTGCCCAGCGTGATCGGCTCGGCTGTCACCGGCTTCGCCAGCTTGACCAGCGCGATGTCGTCGGAGCCGTCGTGCCAGCCCGGGTGGACGACGATCGTGTCGGCCCGCGCCTCTTCACCGCCTGACGTGCGGTCGATACTGCCGACGCGCAACGTGAGCTGGGCGGGCTGGACGTCGGCGACGCAGTGTGCGGCGGTCAGCACCCACTCCGGAGCGACCAGGGAGCCACCGCAGAAGTGATCGCCGGAGTTCTGAATCGAGACGGCGAACGGGTAATCCTCGGTGGCGTCATGCCCGCCGAGGATGAACGGTCTGACGTCGGAGTTGCCGTCCGCGAAAGCAATCGGCGCCATCAGGCTGCTGAGCACCGCGACTGTCGCAGCCGCCAGTCCTGCCCACAGCAATCGTTTCGTCATGCGGTGTTTCTCCTTCCTCGGTGCGCGAGCGCACCTGAACGCCCGGGCACGGAAGGTAAGTGCGGGATCGGAGGAAAAACACCTGCGAAAGTAGGGCAATGGCGAGAATCGCCCGGCGGATTGTTGTGCTGTGATTTCTTGCCTCCTTACGCAACCTTGCGATGCCTGACGCGTCCGTACCAGTTGCGTGCGCATGAAGAAGGGTCCACCGGTGACCCGGCGGACCCCTCGCTGGTGCTGCGTGAGAATCAGCTCGCTGCGCTGACCGCGCCTCCGGTGACGTCGTTGATCCAGTCGGCGTGCGCGACGGTGCTGGTGTAGATCGACGGTTCGATCGCGCACGTGGAGCTGCCGCCGGAGCGGCTGGTGGCGCCGATCAGCACCCAGTTGCCTCCTTCCTTGGCGATCTGCGGGCCGCCGGAGTCGCCGTAGCACGCGCCCGAGTCACCGCCGGGGTTGTCGGTGCACAGCTCGGTCGCCGGGTCGATGTAGCCGCCCCTGCATCCGCTCGGGTCGACCACCGACACGTCCAGTTCCTGCAGGTAGTCCGCGCCGTTGTCGGCGCCGGGGAACGGCGTGGTCTGGCCCCAGCCGAGGATGCGTGACGTGGTGCCGACGTCGGCCGAGGTGCCCAGCGCGATCGGCGTGGCCTGCACCGGCGCGGCGAGCTTGATGACCGCGATGTCGTTCGCGATGTCGTAGTCCGGGTGGATGGTGATGGAGGCAGCCCGCGCCACTTCGCCGCCGGAGGTGCGGTCGTTGCTGCCGATGCGCAGCTGGATGGACGACGGGCTGGTGCCTTCCACGCAGTGCGCAGCGGTGACCACCCATTCGGCCGCGACCAGCGACCCGCCACAGAAATGCCTGCCGCCCTGCTGCAGCGAAACGATGAACGAGTATTCCTCGGTGGCTTCGTGCCCGCCGACGATGTAGGGCTGGACGTCGTCCTTGGTGTCTGCGGGTGCGGCGAGGGCGCCGGTTGCCGCCACACCACTCACAGCCGTGGCTGCCGCCGCCAGGAGTCCCACCACCAGAGAACGTTTCCGCATGTTCTCTTCCTCCTTCCGTCGTCGCCGGCATCCGCCGACGGAGTGCATTGGTGACGGAAGGTAGGGGTCATGACCGAACGTGTGACACCCGCGAAAGTAGGGATCCGTCAACTGTTTACGTTTGGTCGCGAAAAGTCGTGAACCATGTTCTCGATGACCTGTGCGGCGTTCGCGCATGGGAAAGCCCCGACGTCCGGGTCGGATCGCCGGGGCCGTGGTGGACCGAGTGAGCGGCCGGGCCGTGCTCGAGGAGCGGATCGCGTGCCCGCCGCCTGCTGGGAGGGCGGCGCGGTGCTCACCGGAGCCCCGGCAGCAATGCCGGCGTGCCCGCCGCCTGCTGGGAGGGCGGGCTACGGCAGTGGCGGCACAGCCCGCTCGTCGCCCTTCCGGTCGAAGTCGACCGAGGAGTAGGCGCGCAGCTTGGTCAGCCGGTGGTAGCCCTCGATCATGCGCACCGTGCCCGACTTCGACCGCATCACGATCGAGTGCGTCGTCGCTCCGCCGGACCGGTAGTGCACGCCACGAAGCAGGTCGCCGTCGGTGACGCCGGTGGCGCAGAAGAACACGTTCTCGCCGCTGACCAGGTCGTCGGTGGTGAGCACCCGGTCGAGGTCGTGGCCCGCGGCGATCGCCTTCTCCCGCTCGGCGTCGTCCTTCGGCCACAACCGGCCCTGCAATGCGCCGCCCATGCACTTCATCGCCGCCGCGGCGATGATGCCCTCCGGGGTGCCGCCGATCCCTACCAGCATGTCCACACCGGTGGTGGGCCGCGCCGTCGCGATCGCCCCGGCCACGTCGCCGTCGGTGATGAACCGGATCCGAGCGCCCGCCTGGCGCACCTCCTCCACCAGCTTGGCGTGCCGTGGCCGGTCGAGAATGCACACCGTCACGTCGCTGACGTCGGTGTTCTTGGCTTTCGCCACGCGCCGGATGTTCTCCGCAACCGGCGCGGTGATGTCGACGACGTCCGCCGCTTCCGGGCCGACGGCCAGCTTCTCCATGTAGAACACCGCGGACGGGTCGAACATCGCGCCGCGCTCGGCCACCGCCAGCACGGCGAGCGCGTTCGGCATTCCCTTGCTCATCAGGGTGGTGCCGTCGATCGGGTCGACCGCGACGTCGCACTCCGGCCCGTCGCCGTTGCCGACCAGCTCGCCGTTGTACAGCATCGGGGCCTCGTCCTTCTCGCCTTCGCCGATCACCACCACGCCGCGCATGGACACGGTGCTGATCAGCTGGCGCATGGCGTCGACCGCCGCTTGGTCCCCGCCTTCCTTGTCACCGCGGCCGACCCAACGGCCGGCCGCCATGGCGGCTGCCTCGGTGACCCGGACCAGTTCCATGGCCAGGTTGCGGTCCGGGGCCTCGCCCCGACGGGCGCCGGACCGGTCTGCGGTGGGGCTCGAGGTCTGCGGAGCCGGGTCGGTCGCGCTCATGGTGTCCTCCCGTCGTGACGCTCGTGGATACTCGCGAATCGCCGAGGTCTGGTCGGCTGTCGTGCGGCGTTACTCGCCCTCGCCGGGTTTGTCGGGGTCCTCGCCGACGGAAGCCAGCTTGTCGTCGATGCGTTTGCGGGCGCCTTCCAGGTGCCGCTCGCACACCCGGGCGAGTTCTTCGCCCTTCTCCCACAGCTCGAGGGACTCTTCCAGCGACAGGCCACCCGCTTCCAGCTCGCGCACCACCTCGAGGAGCTGGTCGCGAGCCTGCTCGTAGCCGAGCGCGGAATAGCCGTTGGATTCGCCGCTCATGGTTCGATCCTGGCAGACGATTCGCTGTCACCGGTATCGGGCGTGACGGTGTCGACAACCGCGTGGACCGCGCCGTCGGCCAGCCGCACGCGCAGTTCGGCGCCGACGGCGGCATCCTCCACCGAGCGCAGCACGGTCAGCGATCCGTCCGGCCGGCGCACCTGCACCACGGCGTAACCACGCGCCATCGTCGCCGCCGGTCCCAGCGCCGCGAGCCGGCCGCGTGCGGTGGCCAGCTTCGCCTGTTCGGCGGACAGCGCGGTCAGCACGGCACGGCGGACGCGCTCCCGGGCCAGCCGTATCTCGTCGGCGCGGCGATCCAGCGGGCCGTACGGATCGGCCAGCACCGGGCGGCTGCGGATCTGCGCAAGCCACTCGCACTGGGTCTCCACCCAGCCGCGGAGGGCGCGGCGGCACCGCTGACGCAGTTCGGCGACGCGCTCCGCCTCCACCGCGACGTCCGGCACGATGCGCTTGCCCGCATCGGTCGGCGTCGAGCAGCGCACGTCGGCAACCAGGTCGAGCAACGGGGAATCCGGCTCGTGGCCGATGGCCGACACGACCGGCTTGCGGGTGCGCGCCACCTCGCGGCACAGGCGTTCGTCGGAGAACGGCAGCAGATCCTCCACGCTGCCGCCGCCACGAGCGATGACGATGACGTCGACATCGGGGTCGGCGTCCAATTCCTGCAAGGCACGGACGATCTGCGGGACGGCCATGGGCCCTTGGACCGCGGTGTTGTAGACGGTGAACCGGACCGCAGGCCAGCGGGCGTGTGCGTTCGCCAGCACGTCCCGTTCCGCGGCGGACGCCCGGCCGGTGATGAGCCCGACGCCTTTGGGCAGGAACGGCAGCGGGCGCTTGCGTTCGGGGGCGAACAGGCCCTCGGCGGCCAGCAGCCGGCGCAGCCGCTCGATGCGGGCCAGCAGTTCGCCGATGCCGACCGTGCGGATCTCGGTCGCCCGCATGCTGATGGTGCCCCGGTTGACGAAGAAGTTGGGGCGCGCCTGCACCACGATGCGCGCGCCGTCCCGCAGCGGCGGCTGCACCTCGTCGAGCAGCCCGACCGGGCAGGTCACCGTCAGCGAGACGTCCGCGGCCGGGTCACGCAGGGTCAGGAACGCGGTCCTGGTGCCCGGCCGCGCGGTGATCTGAGTGATCTGGCCTTCCATCCACACGTGCCCGAGCCGGTGGATCCAGTCGGCGATCTTGCGCGCGACGGTGCGTACCGGCCACGGCCGGTCCGGCGTCGGGCGCTCGCGATCCACCTGCGCGGGCTCGGCCGTCACGGCGCGGAGTCACCTCCGGTCAACCGTTCGATCCGCCGCTGCAGCATCCCGGCGTAGGACGGCCGGTTCGAGCTGGCCTTTTCGTAGGCCAGCAGTTCGGACAGCTGCGTGACGTCGAACGTGCGCAACCTGGCGCGCAGCTGCGCCAGGGACAGCTGGTCGTAGTTCGGCAGCCAGCTCGGCGCCCGCGGGCCGTCGCCCTGCTCCGGGTCGTCGTTCGGGTCGGCGTCGCGGGCGGCCACCTCGCGCGCTTCCGCCTCCCACGGAGACTCCTCGCTGTCCTCGACGGCCGTCCGCTCGCTTGCGGCCGCGCGGTCGAACAGGCTGGTGCGGGCGCTGGCCGCGGAGCCGGAGCCATTGCGCTCCGCCCGCGGCGCCGGGACGGAGACCACGCTCGCGAATTCCTCGGCGGTCTCCTCCAGGTCCTCGTCGAACGTCGCCCAGCTCGGGGTTTCCTCCACCGGCCGGAGCGCGGACAGCGCCTCGTCGCCCTTCAACGCCAGCTCGGTGATGTGCTGCTGGACGCGCATGGACGTCTGCAGCACGTGGCTGACCACGGTGATCGGCAAGCCGATCAGCTGACGGGGCAGATCCTTGGCGCGCTCGCGGGCGGTGACGAACAACCCGGCCGCGACCCGTACCGGCAGGGGAAGTGGCTTCATGCGCCCAGTCTCTCTCACCTGAGTGGCGGACCCAACCCTGAGGTGACGGAACTGTGGATGAGTCCACCCCTGTGGAGAACTGCCCCGCCCCAAGCCGGCGGAGGGCCGACACCGCACCGCTGGTCATGCGCATGGAGCAGTGCGGGCTGTGGCCGGGCGCGATGCCCTGGCCACGCGATGACGAAGGACGAAGGTGTCCGTGGCGGGCTCGTGGCCGCCAGGGGTGCCACGGCTCACCTGCGGAGGCTTCCTCGGTCCGGTTGCACGTGGACAGCACCATGACGGTGCCACGGCTCACCTGCGGAAGCTTCACCCGGGTGGATGCCCGTAGGGTAGGGGGCATGAGTATGGGCAAGCGGGTGTTGCTGGCCAAGCCGCGCGGCTACTGCGCGGGGGTCGACCGGGCGGTCGTCACCGTGGAGAAGGCCCTGGAGAAGTACGGGCCGCCGGTGTACGTCCGCAAGGAGATCGTGCACAACCGGCACGTCGTCGACACCCTCCGCAAGCGCGGCGTCATCTTCGTCGAGGAGCTGTCCGAGGTCCCGGAAGGGGCGCTCGTGGTGTTCTCCGCGCACGGTGTCTCGCCTGCCGTGCGCGCCGAGGCGGCCGCCCGCAACCTCCGTACCATCGACGCCACCTGCCCGCTTGTCACCAAGGTGCACAAAGAGGTCAACCGCTTCGACCGCGAGGACTACGACATCCTGCTGATCGGCCACGAGGGCCACGAGGAGGTCGAGGGCACCGCGGGGGAGGCGCCGCACCGGGTCCAGCTGGTCGACACCGCCGACGACGTCGACAAGGTCACCGTGCGCAACCCGGAGAAGGTGGTGTGGCTGTCCCAGACAACGCTGTCGGTGGACGAGACGATGGAGCGGGTCGAACAGCTGCGCAAGCGCTTCCCCAAGCTGGCGGACCCGCCGTCGGACGACATCTGCTACGCCACGTCGAACCGGCAGACCGCGGTCAAGGCCATGGCCCCCGAGTGCGACCTGGTGCTGGTCGTCGGATCGAAGAACTCGTCGAACTCCAACCGCCTGGTGGAGGTCGCGCTGCAGGCCGGGGCCAAGGACGCGTATCTGATCGACTACGCCGACGAGGTCGACGAGAAGTGGCTGGACGGCGTCGAGACGATCGGCGTGACCAGTGGCGCGTCCGTTCCGGACGTGCTGGTGCTGGAGCTGCTGGACTGGCTGTCCGAGCGCGGCTGGCGCGACGTCGAGGAGATCACCACCGCCAGCGAGAAGATCTCGTTCGCACTGCCCAGGGAGCTGCGCGACGCCAAGCAGCGGTCGCAGGTGCGCTGACCGCGTGGTCCCGTCAGCGGCCGGAGCCCGCGTGCCGGCTCGAGGACCCCGTCCGGTAGCCGGATGGTGCAGCCGAACCGGTGCGGCACGTCAGTTCACCGCGCCGTGCGCCGCAGCCAGTACAGCCCGAGCAGCGGCAGGACCACCGGAATGAACAGGTAGCCCTGGCCGAACACCGACCAGACCGTGGCGTCGGGGAACCATTCCGGGCGCAGCAGGCTGAGCGCGCCGATGCTCAGCACACCGGCGAGCTCGACGCTGCACGCGGCGAAGGCGATGCGGCGGGACACGGCGTTCCCCTTGGCCAAACACACCGTGGCCAGCACGTACACCAGCGCGGCGAACGCGGACAGCAGGTAGGCCAGCGGTGCCTGCTCGAACCTGGTGGCGATCTGCACCCCGGACCGCGCCGTGGCGGCGATCGCGAAGATCGCGTACACGGCGACCAGCAGCCGTCCGGGGCCGGAACGGGTGGTGGTGGCCAGATCGTCAGCCATGGGCAGCGTCCCAGATCTGATTCAGCCGCACGATGAGTACGGGGATCACCAGCAGCCCCACGATCAGCACCGTGTTGCCCCAGCGGCTGGTCTCGTTGCGCGCCCACAGCACGGCCAGCGGCAGCACGGCCGCGGCACCCAGCAGATAGCCGACGAACGTCGCGGTGTCCACGTCCCGTTCCGTCGACGCCACCAGCACGATGCTCCAGACCAGCAGCACCAACAGGCCGAGCTCGATCAACCCGAACAGGCTGAACAGCACACCGCCCGGCCGCCGCCCGCGCACCAGCGGGATCAGCAGCAGCGCAGCGGTCACCAGCGAGGCCCCGATCAGCGCCTCGGGCAGAACGTCAGGCATTGCGCAGCTCCGTCAGCCGGACTCGTCGGGATCCCACCGTCGGCTCCGCGGCGGAGGCGGTTGCCGACGCGGGCGAGGTGGTTCCGGACCTTCGCCACGCGGTGGCGGTTTGCGCGCCGGGCCACCCGCCGACGGGGGTGGCACCCGACGACGCGGCGGCACACCCGATGGCCCGCCCTCCGCCTCCCACGGCCTGGTCGGGGGCGGAGTGCGCCTGCCACGCACCGGGGGCCTGCCCACCGGGGCGGCCCGATCCGGACGCGGGTGCGGCCCGCTGTCCTGCATGCGCCGGGCAGGCGGCTCCCGCCGCGGGTGCGGGCCGGAATCGCGCAGGCCAGCGTCACGGCCACGGTTCGGCGCTGCCGGCTCGCGGCGGCGCGGGTCCGCGGGCCGTGCTGGCGGGGTGCTCCGCTCGCGGCTACCGGGCCTGCCTGTCACACCGGCAGCGCCGCGCGCCGCGTCGTCACCCCGGCCGGGACGACGGTCGTCGGCAGACGGGCGGCGCTCGTCCGCCGAGGAACGAGCGCGAGCGGAACGGGGCCGCGGTTCGTCCTCGTCGTCGGCATCGGCCGAGCCACGCTTGCCGTCCGGATCGGCCTTGCCGGAGCCGCGCTCGCGCCGCTGGGGGTCGCGCTCGCGCAGCAACCGGAAGATGCCGATCAGCAGCGTCGCCCCGCTGGTCAGCGCCATGGCCGGGAACGTGTTGATGACCGGGACGCCGTAGTCGAACAGGAGCTCCTTCATGCCCAGCTTCTCGGGCATGCCGTTGGTGGCGATCTCGCCACCGAGCAGCACGAGGGTCAGTACCAACGGCGGCTGCACGATCGGGCCGAACAGGTTGCGGCGGCGCACCCAGCACACCGCGGCAACACAGCCGACGAAGTAGGCCGCCTGCGTGATCAGCGTCGGCGGTTTGTCGCTCAACTGCCCGTCGGCCGCCACCCCGAGCGCGGTGACGCCGATCGCCAGCAGGATGGCGCTCCACCACGGCAGACCGCGGGACTGACCCAGGATCGGACGCTCGTCCCACGACGCCACGTCGGCGTCGCTCGGCGCGCGTTCGTCCTCGCGTTCGGTCCTGGTAGGCACTCGCCAACGGTAGCGTGAACGCGTTACGCGTTCGTGAAGACCTAGGCCGACAACGGCTCCCCGTCGTCTCTTCGCACATCGGACAGAGCGGTCGTGGAACCGGAGGCCTCGCTGAGCGGCTGCACGGTGCGCCGGAACGCCTCCAGCGCGTCCAGTTCCCGCCGCCGCGCGGACAGGAATCGCTGCAGGTGGGTGCTGGAAAGGTTCACCGCCTCGATGGCGTTGCCCGCGGCGCGATGCGCCCCGGACGCCGCGGCCCGGACCCGCTCGACGTCGTCGGCGAGTGCTCGCTCGGTGCTGGCGAACAGGGCGGCCGAAGCCAGCACGGCGAACCCGGTCGGCCCGCACATGAACACCCGCCGGTTCAGCAGCCAGCGGAGCAGTTCCGGTTCGGTGTCCATGGCCGCGACCACCGCCGCGTCGGACGGGACGAACATGATCGTGCCGTAGATGGCGTCCGCGTAGCGCTCGTAGCCGCGGCTGGACAACTCGGCGGCGCGGGCCCGCAGGTTGCGCACGTGCACCCGCAGCGCCTCGGCCCGTTCCGCCTCGTCGTCGGTCTCCACCGCTTCGGCCCAGCAGGCCATGCTGGCTTTCGCGTCGACCGGGACGCTGCGGCCGCCGCCGACGTGCAGCAGCATGTCCGGCTTGACGGCGCCGCCGCCGGCCACGTCCGCCTGCAGCGTGTAGTGCAGCCCTTCCCGGAGGCCGAGCGCCTTCGCCGTTTCCACCAGGACTCGCTCACCGAGCTCGCCACGGCCGTGGATGGAGGCGAACGCCACTTCGTACCGGCGCAGTGCGGTCTGCTGCTCGTCCACCCGCCTGCGCTCGTTGGCCAGCTCGCGCGCTGCCTCGTCCGCCCTGCGCTGACTGTCGGTGTAGAGCCGCCACAGCATGACCATGCCGATAGCCAGCGCCACGGCGATGGCCACCGCGGCCGTTGTGAGCACTGTCGCCATGGACGCAACTTTGGCAGAGATCACCGACAAATCACCGGCGACACCGCCGCCTGCCCCTACCCCCGGACGGGTGGCGCGACGAGCTCACCGAGCGCGCGGCGAGTCTGCGCAACGGCGTCGGCGTTCGAACATAGAGTCGGTCGGCGTGAGGCTGCTGCACACGTCGGACTGGCATCTGGGACGGACATTTCACGGCGCCGATCTGCTTGCCGATCAACAGGCCGTGTTGGCGCATCTGGCCGACGTGGTGCGGTCCGAGCGCGTCGACGTCGTGCTGGTTTCCGGGGACGTCTACGACCGCGCGGTGCCGTCCGCCGAGACGGTTCAGGTCGCCACCCGCGGCCTGGCGCGCATCAGGGAAGCGGGCGCGCAGATCGTGGTGACCTCGGGCAACCACGACTCGGCCATGCGGCTCGGTGCTTTCGCGGACTTTCTCGCCGCGGGCGGCCTGCACCTGCGGACCAGCATCGACACCATCGACGACCCGGTCGTGCTGTCCGACGAGCACGGCCAGGTGGCGATCTACGGCATCCCCTACCTGGAACCGGAGCCCGCCCGCCAGGCGATGGGGATCGAGGCCAAGGGGCACACCGGCGTGCTCACGGAAGCGATGCGTCGGGTCAACGCCGATCGCGAGCGGCGCGGCAGCCGGTCGGTGGTGATGGCGCACGCCTTCGTCACCGGCGGCACCGGATCCGATTCCGAGCGCTCGATCGCGGTCGGTGGGGTCGAGCAGGTCGGTGGCGCGGTCTTCGACGGACCCGACTACGTCGCGCTCGGGCACCTGCACGGCCCGCAGACGCTCACCGAGCGCATGCGGTACTCGGGAAGCCTGCTGCCGTACTCGTTCTCCGAGGCCGCCCACCGCAAGTCCGCCTGGCTGGTCGATCTCGGGCCGGGCGGGCTCGAGCGGGTCCAGCGCCTGGAGCTGCCCGTGCCGCGGGCGCTGGCCACGATCACCGGCGAGCTGGAGCAGATCCTGGCCGACCCGGCGCACGAGGACGTCCGGGACTGCTACCTGGCGGTGACGCTGACCGATCGGGTGCGCCCGCTCGATGCCATGCGCAGGCTGCGCGAGCGCTTCCCCTATGCGGTGCACCTGGACTGGCAGCCGCAAGGAGGCGGGGCGAGCCACGCGTTGCGGTATGCCGAGGCCGTGCGGGGCAGGAAGGACGCCGAGATCGTGGAGCGTTTCCTGGCCGATTGCCGGGGCGCGGGCCCGAGGCCGTCCGAGCGGGCGCTGCTGGAGCGCGCGTTGCGGGCGAGCCATCCGGAACGGGAAGGACGTCGTGAGGAGGGAGCACCCGTGTCGGCAGGTGTCGGCTCGTGAGGCTGCACCGGCTCGAACTGACCGCGTTCGGCCCGTTCCCGCGGACCGAGTCGGTGGACTTCGACGCGCTCGGCGCGGACGGCTTGTTCCTGCTCTGCGGGCACACCGGTGCGGGCAAGACCACTTTGCTGGACGCCATCTCGTTCGCGCTGTTCGGCGTGGTGCCCGGGGCACGCGGGGAGGTCAAGCGGCTGCGCTGCGACCAAGCCGATCCGGCCACGCCGACGCGCGTCGCCCTGGAGCTGACGGTGGGCTCGCACCGGATGCGCATCGAGCGTTTCCCGGAGTACGAGCGGCCCAAGAAGCGCGGAGAAGGAACCACGAAGCAACCGGCCAAGGCGTCACTGACCTGGGTCGGCGATCCGCCCGGCTGGCACAACGGGGACCCGGTGACCCGGATCGACGAGGTGGCCCGCACCGTGCAGCGGCTGCTCGGCATGACTGCGGACCAGTTCTTCCAGGTGGTGCTGCTGCCGCAGGGCGAGTTCGCGACGTTCCTGCGCGCCGACACGGCCGAGCGGGAGCGATTGCTGGACAAGCTGTTCGGCACGCACCGTTTCGAAGCGGTGCAGGACTGGTTCGTCGAGCATCGGCGGCAGCGCCGCGCGGAGCTTGACCTGGCGCGGGCCGATTTCCGGGAGTGGGTCGCGCGGTTCGCCCAAGCGGCCGGGCAGGAGCCGCCGGAGACCGGCATCCTGGAGTGGGCGAAGCAGACCACGCAACGGGCGATCGAGGACTACGAGCTGGCCGCCAAGCAGGCCGCCGCGGCGTTCCAGGCGAGCAAGCAGGCCGAAGCGACACTGGCCGAGCGGCGCGACTTGCGTGACCGTGTCCAGCTCGTCGCCACGCACACCGCGAAACTGGAGCAGCTTCGGGCGCGCGCGGACGAACTGCAGCGCGCCCGCGACGAGCTGGCGCAAGCCCGCCGGGCGGAATCGGTGCGGGCCGCGCATCGCGAGTGGCAGCGGGCTCAGGACGAGCTGGCCAAGGCCCTGCGCGCGGAGGCGGCGGCGGCCGAGGGGGTGGACGAAGCAGACGCGGACAAGCCGGCCGCGCAGCTGCGCGCCAGGGCCGGGGCGCTGCGGGAGCAGGCGGGCCAGTTGGCCGGGGCGATCGAGGAAGCCAGCAGGCAGCGGGAGCGGCAGCAGCGCCTCGATCGGGTCACGGAGCAAGCACAGGACGCCGAGCGTCGCATCGCCGACGTCGACGCCGAGCTGCACGGCCTGCCTGCCCGGCTGGAGGGGTTGCGCGGGCAGCTGGCAGCGGCACAGGCCGCGGCCACGAAGCTGGAACACGCGCGCACGGTGCATCAGGAGCTGAGCGAGGCGCTGGCCCTCGCTCAGCGGTTGCCGGAGCTGCAGCGGGCCCTCGAGCAGGCCGAGGAACGCCTGCGCGAAGCGATCGATACCCACCAGAACGCCAGGGAGGAACGCCAGCGGCTGTACGACCGGCGGCTGGCGGGCATGGCCGCCGAGCTGGCCGGACAGCTCTCCGCCGGAGATCCGTGTCCGGTCTGCGGCTCGACGGAGCACCCGGCACCCACCCGGGCAGGCGAAGGCGCGGTCAGCGAAGACGCCGTCCGGGCGGCAGTCGAGGCGGAGGACGACGCTCACCGGCTGCGGAGCGAGGCTGAGCAAGCCAAGCACGAAGCGCAGGCAGCGGTCGCCGAACTCCGAGCGCGCTTGCGTGGCCGTACCGCGGAAACGCTGCAGCACGAGGTGGCCGAGGCGGAGCGCGAGCTGGCCGGGCTGGAGAAGGCGGCTGCCCGAGCAGAAGAGCTGGAAGCCGCCGTGGCCGGCACCCAGGAGCGCATCGACCAGCTCACCACGGCACGGGCCGGTGCCGAGCAGGCCCGGGCAGCCGCCCAGGCCGAAGCGCGCAGCCTGCGGGAGGCCATCGCCGAAGCGGAGCGGAGGCTGGCCGACGCCCGCGGCGAGTTCCCGTCCGTCGAGCAGCGCCGGTTGTCGCTGCTCGACCGGGCGAAAGCGTGCGAGGTGCTTGCCGACGCCAGGACAACCGTGGCGAGCTGCCAAGCCCGCGTGGCCGAGCAACGGGCCACCGTGGCGGAGGCAGCGCGCTCGGCAGGCTTCCCGTCGGTCGACGCCGCGCTGGCCGCGGCTCGCGAGCCGGAGGTGATCGCGCGGCTTGACGCGGAGGTGACCGACGCCGAGGTCCAGGAGCGCAGCGCGCGCGACATCCTGGCCGATCCGAAACTCGCGGGCATCGAGCCGGACATGCAGGTCGACGTCGCGGGCGCAAAGGCAGAAGCAGAGCAGGCCCGGAAGGCCGCGGACGCGGCGCTGGTGACCGAGCAGTCCGCAAAAGACCGGGTCGAGCAACTGGAAGAACTCGGCGAGCGGCTGCAGGAGCGCAGCGCCCGGTTGGCGCCGCTGGAGGCGGAGTTCGCCGAGCTGGACGCGTTGACCGACGTGCTCAATGGCCGCGGCCAGAACACCAAACGCATGTCGCTGCGCTCGTACGTGCTCGCGGCCAGGCTGGAGGAGGTGGCGGTCGCGGCCACCGCCCGCCTGCGGGTGATGAGCCAAGGCCGCTATGCGTTCGTCCACAGCGACGCGGCGGGCGCCCGCGGCACCAGGGGCGGGTTGGGGCTCGACGTGCTGGACGACTACTCCGGCACCGTCCGCTCGACGAAGACCCTTTCCGGTGGGGAGTCGTTCCTGGCATCGCTGGCGCTGGCGCTCGGGTTGGCCGACGTCGTCTCGGCGGAGGCCGGTGGCGTGCAGCTGGACACGTTGTTCATCGACGAAGGCTTCGGCACCCTCGACGCCGAGACGCTGGATGTCGTGATGGACACCTTGGACGGGCTGCGCGCCGGCGGCCGGGTCGTCGGGCTGGTGTCCCACGTCGAGGAGATGCGGCAGCGGATTCCGACCAAGTTGTTCGTGCGCAAGGGGCGCACCGGGTCGACGCTCCACATGCAGGTG
This sequence comes from Thermocrispum agreste DSM 44070, assembly GCF_000427905.1. Lineage (GTDB taxonomy): Bacteria > Actinomycetota > Actinomycetes > Mycobacteriales > Pseudonocardiaceae > Thermocrispum > Thermocrispum agreste. The sequence goes on from NZ_KE386603.1 coordinate 188,348, forward strand.
TGAGGCCGCTCAGCGGGCCGCCTCTGCTTCGTGGGCCAGCAGCCAGCGCTTGACGTCGAGCCCCCAGCGGAAACCGCCGAGCGCGCCGCCGATGCGCACCACCCGGTGGCAAGGCACGAACAGGGCGGCAGCGTTGCGGGCACAGGCGGAGGCGGCTGCCCGCACCGCCGAGGGGCGTCCGGCCAGCGCCGCGTACTCGCTGTAGGTGACTGGCTGGCCCGGTGGCACCTTACGGAGGACGTCCCAGGCATGGGTGAGGAATTCCCCGGAGCGCTGCCGCACCGGAATGTCGTCGATGGCGGCGAGGTTGCCGTCGTGGAATCGCTGCACGGCGCGGGTGATCGGCCCGAGGTCGGGCAGCCTGCGCAGCCCGGCGGGGCGCAGCGTCGCCGCGATCAACGGGGTCAGGGTGTCCGGTCCCGCGGTCCAGCCGGAGGCCAGCACGGCGCCGTCGTCGGCCGCGATCGCGGTGAACGGCCCGATCGGAGTGTCCACAGTGGACCAAGTGGCGGTCATGGTCGTCCTTTCCTGGAGGTCTTCTTCGGCGCGGCGCGCCAGAGGTGCATGCCGGCGTACGAGCGCCATGGCCGCACGGCGTCGAGTCGTCGGCTCAGGTCGGCGGGGTCGGTGGGGAGTCCGAGCGCGGCGGCGCCCTGGCGCAGGGCCACGTCGCCGACGAGGAGCACGTCAGGTGCGGCGAGTACTCGCATCACCACGTAGTCCGCGGTCCACGGCCCGACACCGGGCAGGTCCAGCAGCTCGGCCCGCAGCTCGTCCGGGTCTCGACCGATGTGCACGTCGAGCTTTCCGGCAGCGATGGCGTCCGCGGCGTCGACGATGGCCTCGATTCGGCGTCGTGGGCCCGCAAGTACTTCCAGGCCGTGCTCGGCGATGGATTCCGGGGTGGGGAAGAGCGTGGTCAGCTCGCCGTCGGCGGCCGGGAGCCGGTCACCGAGGGCAGCCGCCAGGCGCCCGGCCGCGGTCCGTGCCGCCGCCACGCTGACCTGTTGGCCGAGCAACGCGCGGATCAGCAGCTCGGGCCCGTCGACGGCGCCGGGCACCCGGATGCCTGGTGTGCCGGCGACGCCGGTGACCAGTGCAGGCTCGGCGGCGAGCACGCCGTCGATCGCTGCGGGGTCGGCATCGAGATCCAGCAGGCGGCGCAGCCGGGAGACCGCGCTGCTGAGATCGCGCATGTCGGACAGCCGCAGCAGGCAGTGGACGTGGCGCGACGACGGACCCTTCGGCGGCCACAGCCACGCGGTCGCGGTGCCATGGGGCAGGCGCAGGGTCCGCCCGTAGCCGTCCTCGTGTGCGGTCTCCACGCCAGGAACCGCGCGAGCGGCCAAGAACTCGAAGACGCCGGCGGCGTCGAACGGCTCGCGGAACGGCAGGCGCAGGTTCAGCTCGACACGCCCACCGTGCGACGAAGCGGGGGTGGGGTGCTTGCGGCGAGCGCGCAGCTGCGTCGGCGTGCAGCCGAACACCTCGCGCACGGTGTCGTTGAACTGGCGGATGCTGGAGAATCCGGCGGCGAACGCCGCATCGCCGAACGGCAGGTCGGTCAGCTCGATCAGCAGCCGGGCGGCATGAGCCCGATGCGCACGAGCCAGCGCCAGCGGTCCCGCGCCGAGCTCGGCGGTCAGGGCGCGGTTCAGCTGCCGCTCCGAATATCCCAGCCGGCGCGCCAGGCCCGGCACGCCCTCGCGCTCCACCACCCCGTCGGCGATCAGCCGCATGGCCCGGGCCGCCAGGTCGGCGCGCACGTTCCATTCCGGGGAGCCGGGCACCGCATCGGGCAGGCACCGTCGGCAGGCCCGGTAACCCGCCGCCTGCGCTGCGGCCGCGGTCGGATAGAAGCGCACGTTCTCCGGCTTCGGCGTGACGGCCGGGCAGGACGGGCGGCAGTAGATCCGGGTCGTCGACACCGCAGTGATGAACTGGCCGTCGAAGCGAGCATCCCGAGCGGCAACGGCGCGGTAGCACGCGTCGAAGTCCCGCCAGATGGCGGACCGGACGGCTTTCGCGGTGGCTGTCATGGAGCCGATCCTGCCACCGGCGACGCGGCAGCACTGGCGGAAATCGGACATGATGGCGGGGCGTGCGGGCCCAGGGCCGAGTGGGGGTCGCTCGGTACCCTCGACACATGGCCGAACACGTCGTCGTGGCAACCACCACGGACAGCGAGGACCGAGCGCGTCAGCTGGCCGCGAGCGTGATCGAGGCGAAGCTGGGTGCCTGCGCACAGATCGTGCCCATCACCAGCGTCTACCGCTGGGAGGGCGAGGTCAGGACGGACCAGGAATGGCGCGTCGAGATCAAAACGGCCGCCGACCGGGCCGCCGACCTGACCGAGCATCTGAAGCAGAAGCACACCTACGACGTTCCGGAGATCATCGCGACCCCGGTCGAGGGCGGCTCGGCCGAGTACCTGGCGTGGGTGGTGCAGGAAACCCGCCGCTAGGCCCGCACCGCAGGTCCCGGCGAAGGCAGGGCCGCGTCGCTACCCGGACCAGGCCCGGGCGGCCGACCGGTACGCCAGTGGCAGGCTCTGGAGCTGCTGCCGCCGCCTGAGGACGGCCGTGACCAGCCGCGTCGGCCCGGCCAGCGCGAACGGGGGAGTGCTCCGTAGACTCGGATGGCGTGAGTCTGACCCTCGGCATCGTCGGACTGCCCAACGTCGGCAAGTCCACCCTGTTCAACGCCCTGACCCGCAACGACGTGCTGGCCGCGAACTACCCGTTCGCCACCATCGAGCCGAACGTCGGTGTGGTGCCGCTGCCGGACGAGCGGCTGGACAAGCTGGCGGAGATGTTCGACTCCGCCCGGACGGTGCCCGCCACGGTGTCGTTCGTCGACATCGCGGGGATCGTCAAGGGGGCGTCCGAGGGCGCCGGGCTGGGCAACAAGTTCCTGGCCCACATCCGGGAGGCGAACGCGATCTGCCAGGTCGTCCGGGCGTTCGACGACCCGGATGTGGCGCACGTCGAGGGCCAGGTCGGCCCGGCGGACGACTTGGAGACGATCAACACCGAGCTGATCCTCGCCGACCTGCAGACGCTGGAGAAGGCGCTGCCGCGCATGGAGAAGGAGGCGCGCACCCGCAAGGAAGCCCGCCCCGCGCTGGAGAACGTGCAGAAGGCCAAGGAGATCCTGGACAGCGGCCGCACGCTGTTCTCCGCGAAGTCCGAGGTCGACCTGGACGCGCTGCGGCAGCTGTCGCTGCTGACCGCCAAGCCGTTCCTGTACGTGTTCAACAGCGACGAGTCGGTGCTGACCGACGAGGCCAAGCGCAAGGAGCTGGCCGAGATGGTCGCCCCGGCCGAGGCGGTGTTCCTGGACGCCAAGGTCGAGGCCGAGCTGCTGGAGCTGGACGACCCGGACGACGTGCGGGAACTGCTGGCGTCGATCGGCCAGCAGGAGCCCGGCCTGCACGCGCTGGCCCGCGCCGGGTTCCGCACGCTCGGCCTGCAGACGTTCCTGACCGCGGGGCCGAAGGAGGCCCGCGCGTGGACCATCCCGCAGGGGGCGACGGCGCCGCAGGCCGCAGGCGTGATCCACACCGACTTCGAGCGCGGCTTCATCAAGGCCGAGGTCGTCTCCTACGACGACTTGATCGAGGCCGGATCCATGGCCGCCGCACGCGCCGCGGGCAAGGTCCGTATGGAAGGCAAGGACTACGTCATGGCCGACGGCGACGTGGTGGAGTTCCGGTTCAACGTCTGAGGCAGGGCGGGCCGAGTGAGTTCACTCAGTCAGCAGCCGGGCGGGTCGGACCTGGTCGTGCGGACGGCGGATGGCCGGGCCTTGACCGGGAAGTCGTTCGGTCCGGTGGACGGGAACCCGGTGCTGTTCGTCGCCGGCGCGGGCACCGGCAAGAGCATGCGGTTCGGCGAGCAGATGCTGGACCGTGCGCACGTCCGCCTGCTCACCATGGACCGTCCCGGCATGGGCGGTTCCGACGTGCATCCGGAGCGAACGCTGGCATCGACGGCAGCGGACTACCGAGCCTTCGTGACGGGAGTCCTCGGAGCGGGCGTCACGCTGCCGGTGGTGGCCAACTCGCAGGGCAGCGTCTTCGGGCTGGCCGCGGCCGCCGCGGGCTGGGTCTCCCGGCTCGTGCTGGTCTCACCCGCCGACGAAGTCGCGCACCCGGACGTCCAGGCGCAGGTGCCCGAGGATGCGGCGCGTTTGGCGCAACTCGCCGCGGACGATCCGGACGAAGCGGCGCGCATCCTGGGCGCCTTCACGGCGGACGCCATGGCCGAGATGGTGCTGTCGTCCTCGGACGAAGCCGACCGCCGGTTCTACACCAGCGAGACGTTCCTGCCGCTGTATCGCCGCTCGTTGGCTGAGGGCTTCGCCAACGACGGAGCCGGCTACGTCCGGGACACGCTCATCGCCATGCAACCCTGGCCGCTCCGGCTGGGTGACGTCCGCTGTCCGGTGACGATCTTGTTCGGCGCCCGGGACCGCTCGCATTCCCCGGATCACGGCCGGACGCTGGCCGACCGGATCCCGGACGCGGTCCGCCAGATCGTTCCCGACGCCGGGGGTGCGCTGCTGTGGACGCACTCGGAGAAGGTGCTGGCAGCGGCGCTGGGACAGCGCGACTGACCAGCTCGCGCTCCGGTTGCCGGGCCCTCCGGTGTGGTTCATGCTGCTACCGGAACCCGATGCCGGGCCCGTCCACGAGTCCAGCAGACCGCATCGTCGCCGTCGATCGTGCAGTCACCTGTCCGCCGGGCTGGCGGACGACCGGCCGACACACTCCGAGGAGGACGCCATGCCGACCGTCCCGGAGCCGGTGGCCTCGTTCATCGACGCGGTCAACGCTCACGACGAGGAAGCCTTTCTGAACGCGTTCACCGACCGCGGGGCGGTGGACGATTGGGGCCGGGTCTTCACCGGGCGCGACGAGATCAAAGCCTGGAGCGACAAGGAATTCATCGGTGCGCGCGGCACCCTCACCGTGGAGGAAGTCGACGCGGCCCAGGACACCGTCACGGTCGTCGGCGACTGGCGCTCCAGCTACGCCAACGGGCGCTCGATGTTCGTTTTCGACATCGACGGTGACCGGCTGTCGCGGATGACCATCCGCGCGGGCTAGAAACGCCTTGTGACCGCCGACTTCGAACTCAGCCATGACGAGCTGCGCGCCGTTGTGCGGTTCGTCGCCCAGACGGCGGAAGACCTCCTGCCGGTCTTCGAACGGGCGCAACCCGGCGACCACCGGCCGCGCGCTGCCGTGGCAGCGGCCTGGGACTTCGTCGACGGGGCGCCTCGCTCCAAACGGCTGCGCGTGGCCTCGATGGACGCCCATCGCGCGGCCGGCGCAGCGCCCGACGAACCCGCCCGCCTGGCCGCGCAAGCCGCCGGGGATGCCGCCTCGGCCGCCTACCTGCATCCGATTTCCAAGGAGCACCAAGTCGCCCACATCCTGCGTGCCGCCGCCAACGCGGCACGGATCGCGGAAATCGAAGCGGATGCCGTGGCGGCCGAGAAGGCGATCGAGCTAGCGTGCAGCAGGGCAACGCCCGCGGTGGTCGGCGTGCTTCGCCGATACCCGCCGCCGTCTCCGGGACGACGCCGGGTGACCGAGTTGATGGCCGAAGTGGACTTCAGGCTGCGCAGTACCGGACTCGGCAGCTGATCGACCGGATGGCCGTCGATCACGCGGAAATCGGGCGGGCTCCTGGCAAAATCCGGTGCCGCGTTCTCGCGAAGGCCCGCACCGTAGGTCGCGCGCTTAAACTCTGCTCATGACGTCGATGACGCAGCTGCGCAAGGCCGCGCTGGCGCTCCCCGAAGTCGAGGAAGGCAATCACTTCGGGCTGCAGTCCTTCCTGGTGCACGGCCGCGGCTTCGTCTCGGTCACCTCCGACGGGCAAGTGCAGCTGCGTCTGTCGCCGGAGCAGGTGGCCGAGACGCGCCTGCGGGTGGGCGGTGAGCCGATCGTCCGGGCGGACAGGACGATCGGCCTGAAGATCCCGCTCGCGAAGATCAACGGGCAGCAGCTGAACGAGCTGGTCCGGCAGGCATGGCGGCATCAGGCGCCCAGGAAGTTGGTCGCCGCGCTGGACGCTGCCTACGCCGGCGACGTCGCCGGAAGCGACTTGCCGCGCACCATCCCGGCGCCGGCCAGGCGGGCGCTGCTCGCGGCCGGAATCCGCACGCTGGCCCAGGTCGCCGAGCATTCCAGGGCGGAACTGCTCGCCCTGCACGGGGTCGGCCCCAAGGCCATTCGCGTACTCGAACAGTCACTCAGCGCGAGTGAAATGGCTTTTCGCGGGTAGACTGACGGGTACCGGGACACGTTCGTTCCGGCGAGATGCGGCGATGTGGATGAGTTGTTGGCCCGGATAAGACTTTTCAGGAAAACCCGCGAGAAGTTCGAGCGGATCATCCGCGAGGAAATCGATCAGCCTCGCGAGATGCAAGCGCTCGAGGTCGTCGCGGAAGCCGAAGATGCGCTGCGCACCGCAGAAGTGCGGGAGGAAGACGCGCGCCAGCGCAAGGACCGTCGCGGCTGACCGCCGGCGCAGCCGCGTTCCGCAGCGCTGCAGGCGCGGCCAGCCACGCCAGGCAACAGACCTGCGCCGTCGCCGACCGTGTGGCCGGAGACGAGACGACCACGAGACGCGACACTGCCTCAGTACCCGGCGAGCACGTCGTCGATCTTGTCCGCCAGCTGCATGTCCTTGGCCGTGATGCCGCCCGCCGAATGCGTGCTCAGCGAGAAGTGCAGCGTGCGCCACCGGATGTCGATGTCCGGGTGATGATCCAGCTCCTCGGCGATCGCGCCGACTCTGCCGACCGCCTCGATGGCATCCGCAAACGACGGCAGCTCCACGGTCCGACGCAGCGCGTTGCCTTCCGCGCGCCAATGCGGCCTGCGCGTCAGATCCTCGCTGATCTGGTCGTCGGTGAGCAGCTCGGGTGACCTGGCTGTGGATTCCTCCGCCATGTGCTCCATCGTGCCAGCCGATCGGTAGGCTTGCCCGGGCTACGGGAGGGAACGTGATCAACCGAGTTCGGCGCGCGAAGGTCCCCGCGCTGCTGTTGACGCTTGGCATGGTCGCGGCCGGATGCGGCACCGACGAGCCTCAGCGGCCGGAAGAGCAACGCACCGTCACCCTGGTCACCGATTCGTCCTGGACCATCCCGCAGGAGCTGCACGCGGCGTTCGAACGGCAGACCGAACTGCAGCTGGAGCACCGCACCATCGGGGACACCCCGACGGAGCTGGTCGAGGCGCTCGGCAAGATCACCGCCGGTGACGTGGTGCTCGGCCTGGACACCTCGACCGTCCAGCAGGCCTTGCGGGACGACGTGCTCACGCCCTACACCAGCCCGGAGGCCAATCGCGGCCAGCAGCGGTTCTCGGTGGACGAGCAGCAGCGGCTTTCCGCGATCGACCGGCTCGTGGTGTGCGTGAACGTCGACGAAACCTGGTTCACCGAGCACGACGTGCCGCCACCGGAGAGCGCCGAGGATCTGGCCGACCCGGCCTATCGTGGCCTGCTGGCCATGCCGGACCCGAAGACGTCCCAGCACGGCATGACCTACCTGCTGGGCTCGATCGCCCAGCAGGGCCGCGGTGGCTGGCAGCGCTACTGGAAGCGGCTGAAGAACAACGGGGTGACCGTGCTGCCCACTGACGCCGACGTCCGCCAGCAGTACACCGCCACGGGCGGCAAAGGGGAACACCCGCTGGTCATCGCGTCGGCGACGCTGCCCGGGCAATTGTCCGGCGACGAAGGCGGGCGGACGTCGGTGCTGGAGGACACCTGCCACGAGCAGGTCCGTTACGCCGCGGTGCTGGCCAGCGCGGACAGCGACGAGCGGGCGGGCAAACTGGTCGACTTCCTGCTCACCCAGCAGTTCCAGCAGGCGGTGCCGGAGGCGTACGGGACCTATCCGGTGCGGATGGGCGTCGAGCTGCCGGAGGAGTGGGCGGACAAGGTTCCCGCTCCGGAGGAGCCGGGCGCGCTTCCGGCCCGCGCGGCGGACGCGGGCCGGAAGCAGGTCCTGGCGCGATGGCAGCAGGTGATGGGCGGCTGACCGGGGTCAGCCGTCCCGCGTGACGATCCTGGCGTAGGCCAGCGACAACCCGATGACGACGTAGCAAGCCGCACGCAACGCACCTTCGCCGAGCAGGTCGAGGCTGACCGGATCGCGCATCAGCTGCGGCATCGCGGCCACCCAGCCTTCGGGCAGCAGGAACGGGTGCAACCAGCTGAGCGAGTCGAACACGCTGAGCACCTGCGACACGATCAGCCCGCCGAGCACCAGGGCCACCACCAGCATCGGATGCTCGGTCGTGGTGGAGATCGCCAGCGCCACCGCGCCGACCGCGAGCAGCTGCAGGGTCACCCACGCCACGGCCAGGCCGATGCGGCCGAGCCCGTCGGCGAAGCCCAGCGTGGTGCCGGACAGCGTGATGATGCCGTCCATGCCGTTGAGGATCAGACCGGTGGTCAACCCGGTGAGCGCCACCAGGCCGGCGGCCACCAGCGCCACCGCGAGCACTCCGAACACCTTGACGGCCAGCAGGCGCCCGCGCGAGACCGGGGCGACCAGCCATCCGCGCAGTGCGCCGACCGACTGCTCACCGGCGATCGCGTCCGCTCCCGCCATGGCCACCGCCAACGGCAGGAAGAGACTCATCAGCATCATGAACGATCCCAGCGGTATGGACAGCGCGCTGGTGGCGGCCGCGACGAACAACGGCGCCTCGCCGCTGGCCTCGCCAGGACCTGCCAGGACGATCGAGATGCCGATGATCGGGGGGAAGATCGCCAGCAGCGCCAGCACCACCAGCGTGCGCGGCCTGCGGAAGATCCACCGCACCTCGGCCAGCACCAGCCGCGACAGCGGAGCCCGGTGGCGGCGATCGGTGACCTCCGGGGTTTCGTCCCAGGCAATGGCCGTCATCACGCCACCCCCACGTGGTCGACGTCGTTCAGGTGCAGATCGGTGGGCAGGTCGTCGGACTGCGTCTCGGTCAGCCGGGCGAACAGGTCCTCCAGGCCGGTGCGCTTCCGGCGCGCCTCGTACACCGACACCCCGGCTTGCACCAGCGTTTCGATCACCCGCGGCGCAGGCGTGGTCACCAGGTCGACCAGGATCCCGTCCGGCGCCAGCCGGGCCGGAATGCGGTTGGCGCGCAGCGCCTCGACCGCCTGGGTGGCGTCCGGCGTGACCACCTCGAGCGTCGGGTTGCCGGCTTCCAGCAGCTCGCTGAGCTCGCCCTGCGCCACCACGGTGCCCTTGCTGAGCACGATCACGTGCGTGCAGGTGGCCTCGACCTCGGACAGCAGGTGGGACGACACCAGCACCGTCGTGCCCCTGGCGTGCAGTTCCGCGATGATCCTGCGGACCTCCCTGGTACCTGCCGGGTCCAGGCCGTTGGTCGGCTCGTCGAGCACGACCAGCTTGCGTGGCACCAGCAGCGCCGCGGCCAGTCCCAGCCGCTGCTTCATGCCCAGCGAGTAGCCGCGGTAGCGACGGTCGGCCGCGGCGGTCAGCCCGACCAGCTCGAGCGCGTTCGTCACCGCCGCGGTGATCTTGGCCGAGGGCAGCAACGGTTCGGCGGCGGCGAACCGGAGCAAGTTGTCCCTTCCGCTCAAGAACGGGTGGAAGCCCGGGCCTTCGACGAGCGCGCCCACGTGCGGCAGGGTCGACTCCGCGGACTCCGGCATGGGCTGGCCGAACAGCTCGACCTCTCCCTCGGTGGGCCGTACCAGGCCGAGCAGCATGCGGATCGTCGTCGTCTTCCCCGAGCCGTTCGGGCCGAGCATGCCGACCACGGCACCTTCCGGCACTTCCAGGTCGACCCCGTCCACGGCGATCGTGCTGCGGTAGACCTTGCGCACCCCTTTGGTCCGCGCCACCACGGGGCGAGCCCCCGCGCCCGCCGTGGCAGGCGCGGGGACCGTCCGGGCGAGTTCGTCACGTGCCATGCTCGTCCTCACTTCGCCAGTGCTTGCTCGAGGACCTGCACCGGGACCGCGCCGACGGCGAACCGGCCGTCGTCGGTGATCAGCGCCGAACCTGCATTGCTGGTGATCACGTAGCCGGCACCGAACGCGCCGGTGATCCGCTTGCCGTAGCCGTCCAGCAGGTCCTGCGGCGATTCAGCGTCGCCGTCCCACCGGTCCGACTCCCCGTCCGGGTGGGCTCGCTCCGCCGGCACGTCCTGGGGGACCTTGCCGGTCAGCACGGTGTCCCAGCCGTCACCGACGACGTCGAGCGCGCTGCCGAAGCGCTGCATGGCTTCCTGCTCCTGCGGCGACGGGGCCATGTCCGCGCGTTCCTTCAGCGCCTTCTGCGCGTCGACGATCTTCGCGTCCTTCGGCGGGGTGAACTCGAACAGCCGCTCGGGTTGTGCGCCGACGGTGAACTCCGTGAAACCGAGGCTGAAGATCGGCTCGGTGGACCCGTTGCCCATCACCTCGAACCGCAGCGGCAGCCGGGTCTCGGCGTCGACGGCCACCTTCACCTCGCGCAACACCGTGCGCTCGGTCGGCTTCGGGGTCAGCACCAGCTCGTAGGCCGGGCGGTCGGCCACCATGGCCGTGCCGTCGACCGTGATCGTGCTGGTCTCGGACAGCCGATCGACGATGGCTTGGGCGACCTTGGCCGGGTCGGCCATCTCCGCAGGCTGCCTGCTGGGGATCCGCCGGGGGCCCGGCTTGCCTGCCTGCTCCCTGGCGGCCTCGACGTCGTCGGTGTCCAGGCGGGTGGCGGTGTTCTCCGCCGAGTCGTAGGTCCACAGTTCGTCGGCGTTGCGTACCAGCGTGAACTCGGCGCTGAGGTCCTGGATGGCGATGCGCACGCCCTCGTCGCCGTCGTGGAAGATCCGGGCGGATTCGAACCCGAGGCCGAAGCTGGCGGCGCCCGAGCCGTCGCCGCCGGTCGGGACCGGCAGACCGAGGTTCTGCTGCATCACGACCTTCCCGGCGAACGCCGGCGGGTCGGCCTGCAACGCGGTCCGGACGAGTTCCTGGGCGCTGATCTCGGGCAGCACCGGCGCATCGTCCGCGCCTGCGGGCACGGTCAGCATGACCAGGCCCCCGACGCCGAGTGCCGTCCCGGTCAGCGCCGCGACGAGCCCTTTCGTTCGTGGTTGCATGTCTTCTCCCTGCGTCGTCGACCAGTGTTCCCGGCCTGCCACCCACCTTCCACCCCGGTGGCTGAGATCGGGCTGAGGAGCTGAGACCGCGCTGAGAGGACCGCGCGCCTTCGTCTGCCGGTTCGGGGATAGTGGGTACATGCAACCGCGCGTTTTGGTCGTCGACGACGAACCAGGGGTGCGCAAGGCGCTCGACCGGGGCCTGCGTGCCGAGGGAATGGATGTGGTGACCGCGGCCGACGGGCCCACCGCGTTGCGGTTCGCGCGCACGGGGACGTTCGACGCCGTCCTGCTGGACATCATGCTGCCCGGGCTGAGCGGCTACCGCGTGCTGCAGCAGCTGCGGGCCGAGGGGGTGCGGACACCCGTGCTGCTGGTGTCGGCCAAGGACGGGGAGATCGACCAGGCGGACGGCCTGGACCTGGGGGCGGACGGCTACGTGGTGAAACCCTTCTCGTTCGTCGTGCTGCTCGCGCAGCTGCGGGCCGTGCTGCGGCGGGCGGCGGAGAGTTCGATGCGCGGCACGGTGCGCATCGGCAGGCTGGAGGTCGACCGGTCGGCCCGCACCGCACGCTGGGACGGCACCACCGTCCCGCTGAGCCCGCGCGAGTACGCCGTGCTCGAGGTGCTCGCCAGCCGGGCGCCCGCGGTCGTCACCAAGGACGAGCTGCTGGCCGAGATCTGGGGTGACGAACAAGCGGCCACGCGCAACAACGTCGAGGTCTACGTCGGCTACGTGCGGCGCAAGCTGGCGGCGGCGGGCGCGGACGGGCTAGTGCGCACCGTGCGGGGGCACGGTTACCAGCTGGACGAAGCCCTGCCGCCGGTCTGATGCAGGACCGGCGAATGCACCCGGTCGACTCCCTCCCGGCTCGGCGCCGACGCCGGTTTCCCTTCACCGGCACGCTGCGCGGACGCATCACGCTGGTGGCGACGGCAGTGACCGCCGCCTGCCTGCTCGGGCTGGCCGTGCTCGGCGGGCGGTCGCTCGAGTCGTTGCTGCTGGACTCGCTGGACGAGGACCTGGCGAACACGGTGGAACCGGCGGCCAGGGTGGTACGCGCAGGCGAGCTACCCGCCGAGCGACCCGGTCTCACCGTGCGCGTGCTGGACATCGCCGGGAACCCGGTGGACGGTCGCGGCGACCGGCCGTTGACGGCCGCCGCGGTGCGTCAGCTCAAGGCAGGGCTGCCGGTGCAGACGGCGGGCAACCCACCGGTGCGGTGGCGGGGCACCGTGGCGACCGCGCCGGACGGCTCGCAGCGGCTGGTGGTGGCCGGGGCCGGCCTGGTGGGCTTCACCGCCGCGCTGGCCGGTGGTGCCAACGGCTTGCTGCTGGCCGCGGTCGTCGCGGCGGTGGTCGCCGGCGTCGTGGTGTGGGTGGCCGTCGGGGCGGCGTTGCGGCCGGTCGGCCGGATGCGGCGGGCGGTGCGGCGGCTGGCGGAGTCGGAGCGGTTGCCGGTGCCGCGGACCGGGGACGAGCTGCAGGCGCTGGCGCGCGACTTCAACCACCTGCTGGACCGGCAGGAGCAGGCCGCAGATCGCCTCCGCCGGTTCACCGGCGACGCGGCGCACGAGCTGCGCTCGCCGGTGGCGTCCATCCGGGTCCAGGCCGAGGTGGCGGTGGCCAACCCGGACCCGGACACGGCACAGGAAGTGCTCGGCGACGTGCTGGCCGAGTCCGAGCGACTGTCGGCGTTGCTGGACGGCCTGCTGGCGCTGGCCCGTTCGGACGCCGGTGAGCTTCCCCCGGCAACCCCGGTGGAGCTGGTCACCGAGGCCCGCGCCGCGGTGGGCCGCCTTCCCGCGGACGGGCCGGTGGTCAAGGTCAACGCGGCGTCGCCCGAGGTGTGGGCACAGGCCAATCACGCCGAGGTCGAGCTGGTGCTGGACAACTTGCTGCGCAACGCCGTCCGCTACGCACGTGCGCAGGTGGTGGTGTCCGTGCTGACGGCGCGCTCGGTGGCGCGTGTCGTCGTCGACGACGACGGCCCCGGTGTGGCTCCGGAACATCGCCAACGCGTGTTCGACCGCTTCTACCGGGTGGCGGATGATCGAGCCAGGGACAGCGGCGGTGCCGGTCTCGGCCTGGCGCTGGTGGCCGAGCTGGTCAGGCGGCGCGGTGGCCGTGTCGCCGTGGGGGAGTCACCCGAGGGCGGGGCCAGGTTCCAGGTGGCCTGGCGTGCGATGGAGGCGGAATGACCGACGTGACGGTGGTGGGCGGCGCGCTGGTGCGCCGCGGCCTGCTGCTCGCCGCGCAGCGCGCCCATCCGGCGGAGATCGCCGGCAAGTGGGAGCTGCCCGGCGGTAGGGTCGAGCCGGGGGAGGACGAGGCCGCGGCCCTCCGCCGGGAATTCGCCGAGGAACTGGGGGTCGAGGTCGGCGTCGGCGCACGGATCGGGCCAGACCTGCCGCTGTCCGCCGGGAAGGTCCTGCGCATCTTCCTGGTGCACCTGGCCGACGGGCAGGAACCGCAGGCGCTACAGCACCGCGCGTTGCGCTGGCTGTCGGCGCGCGAGCTGACGGAGGTGGACTGGCTGCCCGCCGATCGCGCGGTGCTGCCGGACCTGCAAGCGCTGCTGGACGGGTGACGACCGGTCGCATCCGGCCGGATCGGGCTTACCGTGGTAGTCGGGCCCCGCAACCACTGGTGAAGGAGGGGCGACCATGTACGTCGTACTGAGCACCTGCACCGCGCCGATCGAAGAGATCGACCTCGTGCTTCCCGACCACGCCGAGTGGTTGTCCCGGCATTACGCGGCCGGTGACTTCCTGCTCTCCGGCTGGCGGACGCCGCGCGTCGGCGGGGTGATCCTGGCCAGGCGGATGCCGCGGGGGAAGCTCGACGCCATCCTGGCCACCGATCCGCTGGCGTACCGCCACCTGGTGCACTACGAGGTCATCGAGTTCGAAGCCACCCGGACCGCGCGCGAACTGAACGAGCTGAACGAGGCACTGGCCGCGCACTGAGTGCGCACTGAGGCGGCGTCGCGGCGCTTCGGCCCTCGGCCGGGCGCGCTCCTGACCGCGTGACAGGCCGGCGACAGGGGCACGCCGGGCTGTGTGTCCGCTGCCGTGTCTGGTTGCGGATTCGGCTGTGTCGGCCGTGGTGTCGGGTTGCCTGGCAGGTCGTTGGGCGGGGCGCGCGCGGGATCGTGTGTCGGCTGCCGTGTTTGGGTACGGGGCGGGTGCATGTCGGGCTGTGTCGAGCGCCGATCGGGCCGCGGCAGGTCGTCGACAGGGGCGCGCTGGTGCTGTGTGTCGGCCGTGGTGTCGGGCTGCGGTGGCGGGTCGTTGGGCGGGGCGCGCGCGGGATCGTGTGTCGGCTGCCGCGTCAGGCCACCAGGCAGGCGGCGTGTCGGCTGTCGCGTCGGGCTGCGTGCCGGCTGTTGCGGTGGCAGTCGTCGTCGTGGGTCGCCGGCCGGGCCGTGTGTCACCCGCCGGAACTTGTTTCATCCGGTGCGTCAGGCCGCGCTTCACCCGGCTCCGCAGTCAGGCCGCGCGGGCCAGCTTCTTCTGTGTCTTTTTCAACGCGCGCACCGGGCATTTCTTGCAGCGCGGCTGGGACTTGCAGCACTTCTTTTTGACCTTGCCCTTTTTGATCAGCTTGCGCACCCTGGCCTTGGCCCGCTGCCTGATCGCATCCGCCGTGGCCGCCTGCGTGGCCTTCGTGGCCTTCTTGCCCACCGAAATGTCCGTTCGCCGCCGAAATCGCTCTTTCCAGGCTAGGTGGCGTGTCGGGAAAGGCGGTGTGCGGATGGCCACACCGGACGGGCAAGTATCCTGAAATGGCCGCCAGGAGCAGCGCGTTTCCCGCGTGCGGATCGCGGTGGCGTCCCGATGCACCCCGAAAACTCCGTGGAGGAGCCGACTCGTGTCCGCATCCGCAGGCAAAGCCCGCGTCCGCACCGACCTGCGCAACGTGGCCATCGTGGCGCACGTCGACCACGGCAAGACCACGTTGGTCGACGCCATGCTCAAGCAGGCAGGCGCCTTCGGGGACCACGCCGAGCCGGTGGACAGGGTGCTGGACTCCGGCGAGCTGGAGCGGGAGAAAGGCATCACCATCCTGGCCAAGAACACCGCGATCACCCGCGGGGACGTGACCATCAATGTCATCGACACCCCAGGCCACGCCGACTTCGGCGGTGAGGTGGAACGCGGCCTGGCCATGGTCGACGGGGTGCTGTTGCTGGTAGACGCCAGCGAGGGGCCGCTGCCGCAGACCCGGTTCGTGCTGCGCAAGACGCTGGAAGCCAAGCTGCCCGTGGTGCTGGTGGTCAACAAGGTGGACCGCTCCGACGCGCGCATCTCCGAGGTCGTCGAGCAGACCCAGGACCTGCTGCTGGAGCTGGCCGCCGACATCGAGGACGTCGACCACGACGCGGTGCTGGACCTCCCGGTGATCTACGCGTGTGCCCGCACCGGGCGGGCGTCGCTGAACCAGCCCGCCGACGGCGGTCAGCCGGACGACGCCACGCTGGACCCGCTGTTCGAGACGCTGCTCGACCACATCCCGCCGCCGACCGGCGACCCGGACGAGCCGTTGCAGGCACTGGTGACGAACCTGGACGCGTCGAGCTTCCTCGGCCGGATCGCGCTGGTCCGCATCCATTCCGGCAGGCTGCGCAAGGGCCAGACGGTCGCGTGGCTGCGCGAGGACGGCAGCGTGCAGCACGTCCGGATCTCCGAACTGCTGGTCACCAAGGGCCTGGAACGGGTGCCCGCCACCGAGGCGGCAGCCGGGGATCTGGTGGCGATCGCCGGCATCCCGGAGATCACCATCGGCGACACGCTGGCCGACGTCGATCATCCGGTGGCCCTTCCGCGGATCACCGTCGACGAGCCGGCCATCTCGATGACCATCGGGGTGAACACGTCGCCGCTGGCCGGCCGCGGCGGCGGGGACAAGCTCACCGCCCGGCTGGTCAAGGCACGGCTGGACAGCGAGCTGGTGGGCAACGTGAGCATGCGGGTGCTGCCCACCGATCGCCCGGACACCTGGGAGGTGCAGGGCCGCGGCGAGCTGGCGCTGGCCGTGCTGGTCGAGCAGATGCGCCGGGAAGGGTTCGAGCTGACCGTCGGCAAGCCCGACGTGGTGACCAAGATGATCGACGGGAAGCTGCACGAGCCGTTCGAGCGGCTGACCATCGACGCACCGGAGGAGTACCTGGGCGCGATCACCCAGCTGCTGGCCGCGCGCAAGGGCCGGATGGAGCACATGTCCGGCCACGGCACCGGCCGGATCAGGCTGGAGTACGTCGTCCCGGCGCGCGGGCTGATCGGTTTCCGCACCGACTTCCTGACCGAGACCCGCGGCACCGGCATCGCCAACCACGTCTTCGAGGGCTATTTCCCGTGGGTGGGCGAGCTGCGCACCCGGCACTCCGGCTCGCTGGTCGCCGACCGCAGCGGCACGGTGACCACGTACGCCCTGCTGCAGCTGGCCGACCGCGGCACGTTCTTCGTCGAGCCGGGCGCCGAGGTCTACGAAGGCATGGTGGTCGGGGAGAACCCGCGCGCCGAGGACCTGGACATCAACATCACCAAGGAGAAGAAGCTCACCAACATGCGCTCGTCCACCGGCGAGGAGCTGGAGCGGCTGAACCGCCCGCGCAAGCTGGGCCTGGAGGAGGCGCTGGAGTTCTGCGCGGCCGACGAGTGCGTCGAGGTCACCCCCAAGGCGATCCGTGTCCGTAAAGTCGTCCTCGAGGCATCGACCCGCGCGAAGGAGCGGTCCCGGGCCCGGTCCCGCGACGCGGCCGCGGTCGGCTGAGCCAGGAATTCCGGCTACCGGCCGAGATCACGGTGCCGTTTCCCGCAAATCGGCGGCGCGCCCTCGAACGCTCTGGCAAAGTTCGCTGCACAGGGTCGAGTGAGGAGATGTTGATGAGCCGTCGTCGGACATGGCGAGTGGGGGCCGCACTGGGTGCGGTTCTGCTGGCTGTGGTGGGCTGCACCAGCACCCCACCGCCGCCACCGCCCCCGACGTCGGTGCCGCCGAGCCCGACCGCGAGCAGCACGCCCGATCAGATCGTCATCGGGGTCGACTCGATCGCCGGCGGGTACAACCCGCACCAGCTGGCCGACATGTCCACCACCACGACGGCGCTGGCCCAGTTGCTGCTGCCGTCGGTCTACCGGCTGGGTCCGGACGGCAAGTACCAGCTGGACAAGACCCTGATGCGGTCGGTGGAGGTCGTCGACGAGGACCCGTTCACCGTGGCGTACACGCTGCGGCAGGACGCCTCGTGGTCCGATGGGGCGCCGATCGCGGCGGAGGACTTCCGCTACCTGGCGGACCAGATGCGCACTCAGCCGGGCACGGTGGGGCCCGCCGGCTACCGGCTGATCACCGACGTGCAGTCCAGGGAAGGCGGCAAACGGGTCGAGGTGACCTTCGCCAAGCGCTTTCCCGGCTGGCGGTCGCTGTTTGCGAACCTGCTGCCGTCGCACCTGCTCAAGGACATCCCTGGCGGATGGCAGGAGGCGATGATCAGCAGCTATCCCGCCTCCGGCGGGCCGTATGCGATCAAGACGATCGACGTCGGCCGTGGCGAGATCCTGATCGAACGCAACGAGCGGTACTGGGAGAAGCCGTCGGCGGTGGACCAGCTGATCCTGCGCGCGGTGGACAGCGAGGGGCCCGCCGAGGAGCTGCGGAACAACAACCTGCAGTTCTCGCTCACCGCGACCGATGCCGGCCGGATGGCCGACCTGCGCGCGCTCGGCAAGGCGGTCGAACTGCACACCGTGCACCGCCCGCAGGTGGCCGAGATCGCGTTGCGCCCGGTGCGCGAACCGCTGGCCGACGAGCAGGTGCGGGAAGCGATCGCGGCACTGATCGACCGTGACGAGCTGATCCGGATCGGCACCGGTGGTGGCCCGGCCGAGAAGTTACGCGCCGACGCCCAGGTCCTGGCCCCTTCGCAGCGCGCCTATCGAGCCACGTTGCCCGCCGACCGTGGCAAGCCCGACCCGCAGCGCGCGGAGTCGCTGCTGCGGCAGGCAGGCTACCGGCTCACCCCGGAGGGCTGGGCCGACGCGGACGGGGAACCGCTGAGCCTGGTGGTGGCGTCTCCCGGCGAGCAGGAGCCGTACGCATCGATCGCCGAGCGCCTCGCCGAGCAACTGACCGAGGCGGGCGTCGAAGCCAAAGCGGTGCAGCCGGACCCGCGTGAGCTGTATGCGGTGGACCCGGCGGACCCGGACGCCGAGCCGATCGACGACGGCTCGGGCAACGAGGTGTTCGTCGACGTGCTGGTCGGGCCGCGAGCGGTGAGCCTGGAGCCTGCCACGGACTTCGCCTCCCGCTTCTCCTGCCGGAAGGCGGACACTTCGGACGACACCGACGCCGACTTCGAGCCCGGCAACGTCGCCGGCTGGTGCGACCAGTACCTGCAGTCCAGGGTGGACGACGTGCTGACGGGGGAGCGCTCGCTGCGCAGCGAGCTGGGCAGTCTCGAACCCCGATTGTGGCGGGAGAACGTGACCATCCCGCTGTTCCAGCTCGCCGACACGCTCGCGGTCGGCCGGGACGTCTCCGGGGTCACCCAAGGGCCTCCGCTGGCCGGCCCGTTCGGCTCGGCGGTGAACTGGCTGCGCATCACCGAGTGACGCCGGGACGGGAGCCGGTGCTCCGCGCTGTGTGCGCCCGCCGGGCAGCGGCGCGCTGCAGCGGGTGATTCGTGACGACACGGACCGACGACAGCGAAAGGCCCCTGCCGCATCCGGCAGGGGCCTTTCGCGCAGGGAGTGAGTGTCACGGAACCACCGATCGCTCCTCGGCGAAGTGACACGCGCTCGGGTGTCCGGCGACCCGGTCCACCAGCTCCGGCACCTTCTCGGCGCACAGTTCCTGTGCCTTCCAGCAGCGGGTGCGGAACCGGCATCCCGACGGCGGGTTGAGCGGGCTCGGCACGTCACCCTCCAGGCGGATCACCTGCCTGGTGCCCCGCACGTCCGGGTCGGCCACCGGGACGGCGGACAGCAACGCCTGGGTGTACGGGTGGGTGGGCCGCTCGTAGATGTCGTCCTCGGTGCCGATCTCCACGATCTTGCCCAGGTACATCACCGCGACCCGGTCGGACAGGTGACGCACCACCGACAGGTCGTGCGCGATGAAGATGTAGGACAGGCCGAATTCCTTCTGCAGCGAGTCCAGCAGGTTCATCACCTGCGCCTGGATCGACACGTCCAGCGCCGACACCGGCTCGTCGCAGATGATCACCTTCGGCCGCAGCGCCAGCGCCCTGGCGATGCCGATGCGCTGCCGCTGACCGCCGGAGAACTGGTGCGGGTAGCGGTTGATGTGCTCGGGGTTGAGCCCGACCACCTCCAGCAGCTCCTGCACCTTGCGCCGCCGGGAGTCCTTCGGCGCGACCTCGGGGTGGATCTCGAACGGCTCCCCGACGATGTCACCGACGGTCATCCTCGGGTTCAGCGACGTGTACGGGTCCTGCAGCACGATCTGGATCTCGCGGCGCAGCGCCCGCAGCTCGTTGCCGCGCAGCTTGAAGATGTCCCTGCCCTCGAACAGCACCGAGCCGCTGGTCGGGGGCTCCAGGCACATCAGCACTTGAGCCAGCGTCGACTTGCCGCAGCCGGACTCGCCGACCACGCCGAGCGTCTCGCCCTTGTGCAGGTCGAACGAGACCCCGTCGACGGCCCGCACGTGGCCGACCGTCTTCTTGAACACGATGCCCTGCCTGACCGGGAAGTGCTTGACCAGGTCACGCACCTGCAGGATGGGCTCAGCCATTGCGGACCACCTCCTCGGCGAAGTGGCACTTGCTGTACCGGCCGTTGCCGAGGTCGTGGTTGCCCGGCACCGTCGTGCTGCACACCGGGGCCGCCTGCGGGCACCGCGGGTGGAACGGGCAGCCGCTGGGGATGTTGAGCAAGCTCGGCGGCAAGCCCTTGATCGTCTCCAGCGTCTGGCCCTTCTGGTCCAGCCGGGGCAGCGAGTTGAGCAGCCCGATGGTGTACGGGTGGCCCGGTGCCTTGTACACCGAGCGGGCGTCGCCGTGCTCGACGATCCGGCCCGCGTACATCACCGCGATGCGGTCGGCGGTCTCCGCCACCACGCCCAGGTCGTGGGTGATGAGGATCAGCCCCATCTGCCGCTCGTTCTTGATCTCGGCCAGCAGGTCCATGATCTGGGCCTGCACGGTGACGTCCAGCGCGGTGGTCGGCTCGTCGGCGATGAGCAGCTGCGGGTCGAGCGCCAGCGACATGGCGATCATCGCGCGCTGCCGCATCCCGCCGGAGAACTCGTGCGGGTACTGCCGTACGCGACCCTTGGCGTTCGGGATGCGCACCAGGTCGAGCAGCTCGATGGCCCGCTTGCGGGCCTCCGCCTTGCTCATCCCCTTGCGGATGCGCAGCTGCTCCTCGATCTGGAAGCCGACGGTGAACACCGGGTTCAGCGCCGACAGCGCGTCCTGGAAGATCATCGCGATCCCGTCGCCGCGCAACAGCCGCCGCTTCTCCGGCGACAGCTTCAGCAGCTCCTGGCCGCGGAACTTGATCGAGCCGCCGGTGACGAACGCCGGGGGCGAGTCGAGGATGCCCATGATGGTCTGGGCGGTGACGCTCTTGCCGGAACCGGATTCACCCAGCACCGCCAGCGTCTCCCCGGCGTCGACGTGGTAACTCACGCCGTTGAGCACCTTCGCCACACCGTCGCGGGTGCGGAACTCGACGTGCAGGTCGCGCACTTCGAGCAGGGGTCCGTCCTGCCCGTTCGTGGTGGGGTCGGTCAACACCGACTCTGACGTGTTGGCAGTCATGGCTCCTACTTCAGCTTCGGGTCGAGCGCCTCGCGGACGGCGTCGCCGATGGTGACGAACACCAGCACGGTGAGCGTCAGGAACGACGCCGGGAAGATCAGCAGCAACGGCGAGGCCCTGATGTAGTCGCGCGAGTCGGCGATCATCACGCCCCACGACACGGCCGGGTCACGTAGGCCGATGCCGAGGAACGACAGCGTCGCCTCGGCGCCGATGAACGCGCCGAGCGCGATCGTGGCGTAGACCAGCACCGGGGCGAGACAGTTCGGCAGCAGGTGCCGGAAGATGATCCGGGCGGACGACGCGCCGAGCGCCCTGGCGGCCTTGACGTAGTCCTGCTGCTTGGCAGCGATGACGGCGGATCGCATGATGCGCATCGACACCGGCCAGGACAGCACCGAGATCGACATGACCACCATGGCCACGATGGCGGGTGCGCTGTCGAACCCCGCCGACCGGAACGCGCTCAGGATGACGATCGCGCCGAGCACGAACGGCAGGCCGAAGAACACCTCGCCGATGCGGGACAGCAGGCTGTCCAGCCAGCCACCGAAGTAGCCGGACAGGATGCCGACCAAGCTGCCGATCAGCACGGTCAGCAGGGTCGCGCTGAACCCGACCAGGAGCGTGTAGCGAGTGCCGTAGACCACCCGCGCGTAGATGTCACGGCCTTGCTGGTCGTAGCCGAACGCCGCCCCGACCTCGACGGTCGACAAATCGTCCAGCGCGATGAACAGGCCAGCGCCACCCGCCACGGCGAGCAGGGCGACCACGCCCCACGTGCCGGCGTTGCCGCGCAGCAAGCGGCTGACCTTCGGCACGCCGGACACCACGCCGCAGGCGAACACGAGCGCCCCGATGACCAGGTACAGCGTAACCGAGTTGATCAAGCCGCCGGCAAGCAGCAGGACGCCGCCGATGCCCGCCACGTAGGGCGCCATCTTCCTGCTGACGCCGTCCCGCAGCTTGCCCACGGTGGCCAGGATCGCGGCGATCACGGTGATGCCCGACCCGATGATGGCCAGCACGGTGGCCAGGTACGGCACGTTCGGCCCGATCCTGGCGCGGTCCAGGTCCCGCAGCCGCGGGTTCTCCTCGGCGAACCAGGACGGGAAGATCGCCACCACGACCAAGAACGCGATGACGGCCATCGAGATGACGAACAGCGGCCGCCTGGTCAGGTCGTGCCATGCGTCCGACCACAGGCTGCGGGTCTTCTCCTTGGTGCCCGTGGCGTGCTCGGCCGCGGTGATGTAGTCGCCGGTCTGACCGGCGGGTACGCCTTCGGCGGCCATCGTGGGGTCACTCATAGCGGATCCTCGGGTCGAGAACGGCGTACAGCAGGTCGATGATCAGGTTGGTGATCAGGAAGACGATCACCAGCAGCACGACGACACCGGTGACGACGGTGCCCTCCTTGGACAGGATCGACGAGTAGACCAGCCCGCCGACGCCGTTGATGCCGAAGATGCCCTCGGTCACGATGGCGCCGCCCATCAGGCTGCCCAGGTCGGTGCCCAGGAAGGTGATCACCGGGATCATCGAGTTGCGCAGCAGGTGCACGCCGACCACGCGGCGCTGCGGCAGGCCCTTGGCCACCGCGGTGCGGACGAAGTCGGCGCGCCGGTTCTCCGCGATCGACGTCCTGGTCAACCGGGCGACGTAGGCCATCGACAAGCTGCCGAGCACGAAGCCTGGGGCGAGCAGTTCGGTGAAGCTCGGATCCGACGACACGGTCAGGTCGATGATGTCCAGCCAACTGCCCAGCACCAGCTGGACGACGAACGCGATCACGAACACCGGGAACGCGATCACCACCAGCGTGGACACCAGCACCAGGTTGTCGATGAAGCTGCCGCGCCGCAGGCCGGTGAGGATGCCCGCGGTGACGCCGATCAGCGCCTCGAAGCCGACCGCGATGGCGGCCAAGGTGATCGACACCGGAGCGGCGGCCTCGATCAGTTCGCCGACCTCCCGGTCGGAGTAGGTGGTCCCGAAGTCGCCCTGCAGCAGATTGCCCAGGTAGGTGAAGTACTGGACGAAGATGTTCTCGTCCAGGTTGTACTTCTCGATCATCGCCTGGCGGAACTCCGGCGGACACGTGCTCTTGCACATGCCGGCGAACGGGTCGCCCGGCAGGGCCCACACCAGCACGTACACCAGGAACGTGGTGCCGATGAACACCGGGATGAGTTGCAACAAGCGTCTTATGACGTAACGGCCCATGAGCTCTCCTTATCCACCGGTGCCGCCGCTACGGGGATCAACCCGCCGGGCACGGTACCGGTTGGCGGTCGGCAGACGGCGGCTGACCCACCAGCAGTGGGCCAGCCGCCGTCGGTGCATGCGACCGAGCGCGGTCAGTCTTCCGACTTGATCCGGACCGAGAGCAGGTCGAGCTCGCCGGTCAGCTTGTCGACCTTGACGTTCTCGAGCCGTTCGGACCAGCCCGCGATGTACGGGTTGCTCCACAGCGGGATGACCGGCATGTCCTGCGCGATCAGCTCCTCGGCCTCGTGGTACAGCCGCGCGGCCTCTTCGTCGTCGACGGTCGCGTCGGCCTCGGCCAGCTTGGCGTCGACCTTCGGGTTCGAGTAGCCGTTGTCGTTCGACGAGGCACCCGTGCGGAAGATCGGGTTGAGGAAGTTCTCCACGTGCGGGTAGTCGGCGCCCCAACCGGCGCGGTAGATCTGGGTCATCTCCCGGTTGTTGACCATCTCACGGATGACGCCGAACTCCTGCACCGGCACGAACTTGCACTCGACACCCAGGGCGTCCTCGATCTGACCGCAGACCGCCTCGATCCACTCCTTGTGGCCACCGTCGGCGTTGCTGGTGATCTCGATCGGCTTGTTGCCCCAGTCGGTCTTGTCGAACAGCTCCTTGGCCTTCTCCGGGTTGTGCTCGCACAGCTCGCCGCAGGCGCCGTCCTCCCACAGCGGCAGGTTCGGCACGCCGTAGCCCTTCACCGGGGTGCGGCTACCGCCGTAGATCTTGTCGGAGATCTGCTGGCGGTCGATGGCCATCGAGATGGCCTTGCGCAGGTTCGGGTCCTTGAACTTCGGGTCGTACAGCGGGAACGACAGCTCCTGGATGGACAGGTTGCCCGACGGGCCGGAGCGGCCCTTGAGGTCCTGCTGCCAGACGTTGTCGACCAGCGCCTTCGGCGGCATGTTGTTCAAGAAGTCGAGGTTGTTGTCGCGAACCGCGTCGTAGTCCGCCTCCGGGGTACCGAAGCGGAACTCGACGGTCTTGATGCTCGGCTTCTTCGGGCCCTGGTAGTCCTCGAAGCGCTCGAGCACGATGCTGTTCGCGGTCTGCTTGACGAACTTGAACGGGCCGGAGCCGATCGGCTTCTTCTCGAACGCCTCCTTGTTCTCGAAGAAGGCGTCCGGCAGCGGCATGAACGCGCTGTAGCCGACCTTGTACTGGAACGCCGGCATCGGCTTGTCGAACTCGACTTGCAGCGTGTAGTCGTCGAGCGCCTTGACGCCGGACATCTCCTTCTTCTTCGGCGTCGGGGCCTTCTTCGGGCCGTCGCCGTCGGGGTCTTCGCTGGTGACGTCCTCGTAGCCCTTGACACCGACGAAGAAGCTGGAGTGCTGTTGGGCGTTCGGCGTGTAGGCGGTGTAGTTCCACGCCTTGACGTAGTGCTCCGCCTTGATCTCGGTGCCGTCGTGGAACTTCCAGCCCTTCTTCAGGGTGTAGGTGATCTTCTTGCCGTCCTCCGAGACGTCGACCTTCTCGGCGTGCTCCGGCACCGGCTCACCGGTGTCGGAGTCGTAGCGCATCAGGCCGCTGTAGAGGACCTCGACGATCTTGCCGCCGCCTGCTTCGCTGGTGTTACCCGGGACGAGCGGGTTCTCCGGCGCGGTACCGCTCACCGTGATCTTGCTGTCTGCCGCCTCGCCGGCGCCGTCGTCGCCGCCGCAGGCGGTCAACGTCAAGGCGACGATGGGCACCAAGGCCACTGCCGCCATCCAGCGTGGTCTACGCATGGGTCTCCTCCGAGCTCATACCTTGAGGTGTCTCGCGTTGCGCGGCACAGGGTTGCCGCGGGCTTTGTCGGAATAGTCGTCGCTCATCCCGGACGTTGGGACGCTAATGCGCCGCTGTCGTGAACTGGCCACGAATGACGTCACAAAGCCGTCACAATCGGACACTACTACCTCTTTTGGGCTAATAATGTCCAGTCCGTCGAGTGGTCCTTTTACCCGACAGTAACAATGCGAATGCGGCCGACTACCCCATGTGTATGGCATTGACGCAGAGCCGCATCGTCCTCGCCGACAGTGTCCGAAGTGAGCCGCCGCGCGGGTCGCGGTTCGCCGGGTCCTAGGCTGTCCGCGTGGGGGTCAGGGACGAAAGAAGCGGCGGATGAAGCATCTGCACAGCGGTGAGGCCCGGGACGCCTGCCACGACGACGGCACCGTGGTGCTCGTCACCTCCGGCCGGATCCCGGTCTTCGACGGGGTGCTGCCGGCACCGGTGCAGGGACCGGGTGGCCAGCAACCTCCGTCCGCCGAGCAGTTCGTGCAGGACCGGGTCGGCTGGAACGAAAGGCCGCCGGGGCCGGTGACCCCGCCGGACGTGGTGGGCGGCGCGGTTGCGCGCCGTGGCCGCCTGCCCAGGATCGACCGGACAGCGGTAGGCGTATGAGTGATCGCACTTTGCTGCTGGTGCACGCGCACCCGGACGACGAAACGCTCGCGACCGGAGGCGTCATTGCCCGTTACGCCGCGGAGGGCGTACGGGTCGTGGTCGTGACGTGCACGCTGGGCGAGGAGGGCGAGATCATTCCGGCCGAGCTGGCGCAGCTGGGCGCATGGGCGGCCGATCAGCTGGGCGGATACCGGCACGGCGAGCTGATGGCCGCGTGCCGGGCGCTGGGTGTCGCCGAGCACCGCTACCTGGGCGGCATCGGCCGCTGGCGGGATTCCGGGATGGCGGGCACCCCCTCGGCCGAGCATCCCCGCGCCTTCGTCCGGGGCGACCTCGACGAGCAGGCGGCCCAGCTGACGGCGATCATCGACGAGCTCCGGCCGCAGGTGGTGGTCACCTACGACGAGTTCGGCGGCTACGGGCACCCGGACCACATCCGCGCCCACCAGGTCACCATGGCCGCCGCGGTGCGGGCCGAGCCGGTGCGGCGGGTCTTCCACGTGGTCTCGCCGCGTACCCCGGTGGCCGAATCGCTGGACCGGTTGCGGTCGGTACCCGGGTTGCCGTTCACGGTGCCGGAGATCGACGACGTGCCCACCGTCCCGGACGACGTGGTCACGACCGTCGTCGACACCCGGAGCGCGGCCGCCGCGAAGCAAGCCGCCCTGCGCGCGCATGCCACACAGATCGCCGTGTGGGACGGTCCGCCGGTGTGCTGGGCACTGTCCAACAACCGGGTGCAGCCGGACCTGACCGCCGAGTACTTCCGGCTGGCGCACGGGCCGTCCGGTGGATGTTCCGACGACTTGTTCGGCGGGCTGGCATGAGTCGTCCGGAAAGCCATGGCAGCCGTGCGGACGTCGCCGACCAGCTGTTGCTCACGCTGCTGCTGGTCGACGCCGTACTGCTGGCGGTGCTCGAGGTGTTCTTCGTGCCGCTGCGGCTGGACGGAGCGGTGTTGCCGCTGGCGGGCTGGTACCCGTTGCCGATCAGCCTGGTGGTGGCTGCGGTCAGCACACCGTGGCTGGTGTCGCAGACTGCCCGGGTGGCCGTCCGCATGCACGCCCCGGTGGGGCTGGCCGCGCTGCCGTTGGCGCTGTGGCTGGCCACGGTGCTGGTGCTCGGCCTGGGCGGCCCGGGCGGCGACATGGTGCTGATCCAGGACTGGCGGGGCATCGGCCTGCTGGCCGCCGGTTCGATTCCGGGTGCGCTGATGCTCGGTGTGCG
The DNA here is from genome assembly GCF_000427905.1 of Thermocrispum agreste DSM 44070. Lineage (GTDB taxonomy): Bacteria > Actinomycetota > Actinomycetes > Mycobacteriales > Pseudonocardiaceae > Thermocrispum > Thermocrispum agreste. Next base: position 215,165 of record NZ_KE386603.1, read on the forward strand.
GTTGGGTCGACAGTCGACGGACAACGGAGTGAGCAGGGGGAGTCGTGGCGGAGCCGATCAGCGACAAGCAAGTGGTGGCGGTGCTGCGCCCGTTCGTGGCGGCCACCGCACCGGTGCTCGACGCTCTGCGCGAGGCCGACCCGCTGGGGCTGCGGGCGAAGATGGCGGCGGCCGAGGAACGCGGTGAGTCGCTTGCCGAGCTGGAGCAGGTCGAACCGACCCTGCGCAGGCGGCTGATCGACGGGCTCGCCGCGGTACGGGTGCCAGGCAGTGCGGGCTGGCAGCGGATGGACGCCGAGGAACGCACGGCGTGGTGGATCCACCGCGTCGGCCGCATCACGGCGCTGATCACCGCCGTTCCGGGCCTCGGCGGTGCACTGGCCGACCGGTTTCCGGTGCAGGACGCGGTCGGCGCCGCCGCCCAGGGGCTGCTGTTGTGCGCGATCGCAGGCGAGCACGGCGTGACGGACAAGGCCGATCGGGTGCGGCTGCTGGCATGGGTGCTGTTCGACCGCGACGTCGACCGGGCGTTGGCGGCCGGTGAGCAGCCAGAAGAACGCCGGCGCATCGGCGAGCTCACCGAGGACCTGCCCGGCAAACCCGGCGGCAAGATGTCGCTGAAGGCGTTGGCGGTCACGTTGTGGCGCCTCGGGCGGACGCTGCTGGCGATCAGCGACGAGCTGGAGAAGCGCCCGCAAGGCCGCTTGATCTATCGGATGTTCGGGGTGTTCCCGGTGATCGGGGCACCCGCGGACTACTTGTCCGAGCGGTCGGCGCTGAAGAAGGCGGCCAAGCGGGCCAGGAGGTGGATGCAACAGCATGCCGGCACGCAGGCGTGAGCCCGCCAGGCCGGTGCGTCGGTGCGCGCCTGCCAGGCCGGTGCGTCGGTGTGGCGATGCCGGGCCACCGGGCGCGGCGGGCCCGGTCAGCGCCAGAACTGGAACAGCTGCAGGCCGATGATCGCGGCCAGCTCGTTCCCGCCGACCAGGCCGAACACGAAGTAGGAGAACTCGAAGAACACCCGCGCCACCGGCTCCACCGCGATCAGCAGCGCGAACAGCACCAGCGGAGCCCACGGCCTGGCCTTGGCGCCGAACTCGCGCGCCTGCGGCGACAGATACGGCTCGATCGCGCCGTAGCCGTCCAGCCCGGGCACCGGCAGGATGTTCAGCACGAACGCCAGGATCTGGAACATCGCCAGCAGCGACAGCCCGCACAGCAGGCCGAACGGCATGTCCGGGAACAGGGCGACGGCGCCGGTGAGCAGCACGCCGAGCGCCAGGTTGGACAGCGGGCCTGCCAGCGACACCGCCGACGAGACCGCCCGGGAGCGCAGCGCCCACTGGTTGATCCACACCGCGCCGCCCGGCAGTGGAATGCCGCCGATGGCCAGGATCAGCAGCGGCAGCACCAGCGACAGGATCGGATCGGTGTAGCGGCGGATGTCCATGGTCAGGTAGCCCTTGTGCGCCACCTCCCGGTCCCCGCCCCGGTAGGCCACCACGGCGTGCCCGAACTCGTGCAGCGTCAGCGACACCGCCCAGCCGCCCAGCACGAGCAGCACGATCCCGGTGATGCCGAGCGGATTGGTGCCCGCCTCGCCGGAGACGTCCAGCTCCACCGGCGGGAAGAACGCGGCGAGCAGGCCCCCGGCCACGGCGACGGCCAGCAGGGCGAGGAAGATCGGACTGGGGCGCACAGCTGATCGAGGCACCCGTTTAGTCTGAACTACCAGCGACCCCGCGCCCGCAGTGGGCCGTATCAAGCCGGCAGCACCGTGAGGAACCAACCAATTGCTCGGCGTGTCGGCTTGCGCGTCGCGGAATTCGTATCCCCCAACTATGGGACTTCGCTTGACCGGGTGGGATCACAAGGGTGTAATCACAGTAATGTCATTTGCGTCGCTGCGCAGGTAGACAGCGGAAATCGTGGTGCGGTTGTCCGGGGACGAATGTGTTCGCCGCAAGCTGCGTGGAGGCAAGGAGGCGGACGTGGGTAACGCGGAACCAAGGCGTCAGGGGGAGGCCATGAGTGGGGTGGGGAACTCCGCACCCGAGCTCGACATCCTGGCCGAGCTGTTCGACGTGGCCGAGGAGCAGGACTGGCAGGAGCGCGCGTTGTGCGCGCAGACCGATCCGGAGGCGTTCTTCCCGGAGAAGGGGGGCTCGACCCGGGAGGCCAAGCGCATCTGCCAGGGGTGCGAGGTGCGCAGTGAGTGCCTGGAGTACGCGCTCCAGCACGACGAGCGCTTCGGCATCTGGGGTGGGTTGTCGGAGCGGGAGCGGCGCAAGCTGAAGAAGCGCACGGCGTAGCCGCGTCCGCTGCGCGGGGTGATGACGGGAGCGCGCCCCGGCGGCGGTTACCTTCTGCACGTGTCGGAAGGCCAGGCAGCGCCGCAAACGGCGCCCGTGCTCGCGGTGATGGTGTGCCACGATGGCGAAGCGTGGCTGCCGACGGTGTTGCGAGCACTCCAGCGCAGCAGTGTTCGTCCTGCACGCATCGTCGCGGTCGACACCGGTTCGGCCGACCGCACGGCGTCCTTGCTGAACGAAGCCGCCGAATCCGCGGCGTCGGTGATCGACGCGGTGGTGACGGTCCCGAGGGAAAGTGGCTACGCCGCCGCCGTCAAGGCAGGCGTGAAGCTGGCCGACGAGACGTTCGACGACGAGGTGCGGTGGCTGTGGCTGCTGCACGACGACAGCGCTCCGGAACCCGATTGCCTGGCCACCCTGCTGAATGCCGCGGAGGCGGCGCCGTCGGCGGCCGTGCTCGGCCCGCTCGGGGTGGACTGGGCCGATCCCCGGCTGGTGGTCGAGGCCGGGCTGTCCACCGATGCGTCGGGGCACCGCCGCCAGGACAGCGGGCTGAAGACCTCGGGCACCCCGTTGGACGACCCGACCGGGCAGAGCACCGAAGTGCTCGCCGTGCCGAGCGCGGGCGCACTGGTCGACCGGGCGCTGTGGGACGACGTCGGCGGGTTCGACGAGTCGTTTCCGCTGCTTGGGGAGGACCTCGACTTCGGGTGGCGGGCCAACGCGGTCGGCAGGACCGTGCTCAGCGTGCCGCAGGCGCACATCCGGCACGCCAGGGCGGTGCAGGCCGGTGACCGGGACACGGCCGCGTTGGAATCGACCGACCCGGCCGCGCTCCGCATCGCCGAGCGGCGCGCCGGGGTGCGCACGTTCCTGCTCAACTGCTCCCGGTTGTCGTTCTTGGTGGGGGTGCCCCGGCTGGCGTTGCTGTGCCTGCTGCGCGGCATCGCCTTCCTGCTGATCGGACGCTCGTTGCGGGCGCGTGCCGAGTTCGCCGGCGCCGGGGTGGTGTTCGGCGGACTGGCGCGCCTCCGGGCGGATCGCGCCCGGCGTGCCGCCGAGTGGCGCCGTCTCGCGCCAGGTGGGAAGCGTTCGCCGGTACGCGGCCTGCTCATCGGCCGGTTCGCGCGTGTCCGCCGCGGCGTCCGCCGTCTCGTGCTGGCGCTGGTGCGGCGCAACGTGGCGCAGGAGGTCGCGCTCGGCCGCCTGCCGGAGATGAAGGCGGTCAGGACGACGTGGACGCCGCCGGAGCAGCTGAAGGCAGCCACCTTCGGTGGCCGGACGCGTGGCGTGGTGGCCGTCCCGCTGGCCGGCCAGGAAGCGGCACGTCAGCTGCCCGCCGAGGACGAACGCGAGGAGGAACAGCGGTGGCGGCCGTCCCCGGGCGCCCACGCCGCGTCCACCGGCCTGGTGTTCGTCGAGATCGACCGCAAGCGCATCCTCACCGCGACCCTGCTCGCCCCCGGACTGCTGCTGACGGTGGGAGCGGTCGCTCTCGCGCTCGCGGTGAACTGGCATCGGCTGGGGCTCGACCTGGCCGGCGGACGGCTGCTGCCGGTCGGTTCGCTCGCGGAGATCTGGACGAGCTACCTGACCGGCTGGCACGCCGTCGGGGGTGGGACGTCGGCGCACGCGCCTGCGGCGCTGGCAGTGCTGGGCACGCTCGGTGCTCCGCTGGCGCCGGTCGGTGGGCCCGCCGCACTGGTGGCGCTCCTGCTGTTGTTCGACATCCCGCTGGCAGCGCTGAGCGCATATGCCGCCACGCGCAGGCTCAGGGTCCGGCGTTGGGTGCGTGCGCTGCTGGCCGCCGTCTACGCGGTGTTGCCGCCCGCCACTGCTGCCGTCGCGCAGGGTCGACTCGACGTCGTGGTCGCGCACATCCTGCTGCCGCTCGTCGTGGCAGGCATCGGTGCGGTGCTCCGGCCGGACGTGCTGGCCAAGCCGGATGCCCGGGACGGACGGCGCTGGCTGTCCACCGCGGGGGCCACGGCGCTCGGGGTGGCGCTGATCGGTGCTTTCAGCCCGCTCACCCACGTGGTGATCGTCATCGGGCTGGTGGCCGGGTTCGTGGTGGCGCCGTCGACCGTGCGGATGACGCGGCGCATCGCCGGGATGGCCGTGGTGGCCTTGCTGCCCCTGGCCCTGCTGCTGCCGTGGCCGACCGAGTGGGTGCGCAACCCGGCTCTGCTGCTGCATGGCGTCGGAGCCCGCCTGCCGGAGGTGACGGCAGGCGGCGGCGAGCTGTTCTCCCTGCACCCCGGCGGTGTCGGCGCCGTGCCGCTGGGTGCGGTGCTCATCGTCGCCGCGCTGGTCGGCGTGATCGTCCGGCCGGCCCTGAGCGCGGTCGTCGGCGGCGGGATCGTGGCGCTGGGTGGCGCCGCGCTCGCGGTCGTGCTGCTGGTGCCGATGGTTCCGCCCGGCGGCGGCGAGGCCCGGGTGGGGTGGGCCGGAGCGCCACTGCTGATCATCGGGCTGGGCCTGCTGTGCGTGTTGCTCGCGGTGACCCAGTACGAGACGGGAGCGCATCTGCGGCGCGCCCCGCTCGGGCTGGCTCAGCGGCTGGCGGTCGCGGTGTCCTTCGGCGGGCTGATCGTCTTCGCCGCGGCCGCGGTGGTCGCAGGCCGCGAAGGCCCGCTGCGCCCGGCCGACCGGATCGAGCCGACCGCGGCGATCGCGTCGGAACTGCGCCGGACCTCGACGGCGATCCTCGAGCTGCGTGCCGACGGTGATCCGCCACGGCTGTCCGCCGGCCGCACGCCTCGGTTCGGCGACGACGATCTCAAGCTGCCGGACGGCGCGGCCGAACGGCTCGCGGCATGGCAGCAGGTGCTGCTCACCTCGCGCGACCCCGAGGCGGTGCGGGACACCATGGCTGCGGCCGGTGCAGCGGGTGTCCGTTTCATCGCGCTCCCGCCGGGCGTGCCCGCTGCGGGTGTGATCACGACCGCAGGGGAGATCGCGACGACGGCGCCGCCGCTTGCCGACGGCCGGCAGCTGATCCGGTTGCGCCCGCCCAGCGGACCGGTCACGTTGATCGCGCCGGAAGTGACCAAGCTGGCGGTGAGCGGCGAGCCGCCGACCGGGGACATCGAAGGCGAAGGTGTCGCGGTGGTCGAGACCAGCCCGCCGGACGTGCGGGTGCGGGTCTCCGACGGCCCGGCGGGGCGCCTGCTGGTGCTGGCCGCCACGCACGAAGCCGGTTGGCAAGCCACCGTCGACGGCAGGCAGCGGCCGATCGTGCGGGCGTGGGGCCACCAGGTCGCGGTCGAGGTGCCGACCCGGTCCGCCGAGGTCGAGGTGAGCCACGACGACACGGTGCGGGAGATCCTGCTGCTGGCTCAGATCGGCGCGGTGTTGTTCACCCTGCTGACCGCGATCCCCAGCAGGCGCAGGAAGACGTCGCCGGGTGGTGACGAAGGCTAGCGGGGTGCTACTCGACGTCGTCGGGATCGACGCCGAGATAAGTGGCGATCTGTTCGACCAACACTTCGCGCACCAGGTCGGCCAGCTCCTCCGGATCCTTGGCGCGCGCTTCCAGCGGACGCCGGTAGACGACGATCCTGGCCCTGGTGGGCACCCCGTTGCGGTCGACCCCGACCGGGACCAGCCGGGACAGCGGCACCAGCCCGTCCAGCAGCAGCCCTTCGTCGTCGGGTTCTCCGCGGACGTCCGGGACCTCGTCCACCGCCACGTCGAGCTCCGCCAGCTTGTGCGCCCAGCGCGCCTCGATGGGCTCCAGCACCTCGACCACCAAGGCGTCGAACTGCTCCGCCCGGGTGGCCGCCGCCGGCAGCGTCGCGGGCAGCAGCGGCCCGCGCAGGCCACGGCCGCGTCGATCCCGTCGGCGGATGCGATTGCTACCCACGCTGGCAGCCTACGTCGTGGCGGTCCGCATCCCGCCGGCATGTGCCGACGGCCCGGTGGTGCCGCCCGCCGCGCGGGTGAAAGGCGCATTCGGGCGGTCGCCGTTGCCCGTGCGGGCACCATCGGACGGACATCGGGGTGGCCCGATGGTGACGATGTGATTTCCCTCGGTGCGCCTCCGCCCAGTGCTGGTCGACTCCGGCTACAGTTTGCGGCCATGCGAACCGTGCGTGTGTGCTCTCGGTCGGGGTGTGGACTTCCCGCGGTCGCCACGCTGACCTACGCCTACAGCGATTCGACGGCCGTTGTCGGTCCGCTGGCCACGGCCTCGGAGCCGCACTCCTACGACTTGTGCGCCGAACACGCGATGCGTTTGACCGCCCCGAGGGGCTGGGAGGTCGTCCGGCACGAGGGTGACTTCTCCGACGAGCCGTCGAGCGACGAGCTGACCGCGCTGGCGGAAGCCGTCCGCGAGGCGGGCAGGAAGGAACCCCCGCCGCAGCAGCAGCCCGACGAGCGGCCGCCGAGCGGCGGCACCCGTCGCGGCCACCTGCGCGTGCTGCCCGACCCGGTCACGTAGGGCCCGGTCCCGGTAGGCTCGGCACCGGTATCCGCTGCTGCTTGTCAAGAAATCGGGGGCCGTGTGACTGACCTGTCGGGCATCGTCAAGGCGTATGACATCAGGGGTGTGGTGGGCGAGCAGCTCACCGAGGAACTGGTCGGTGACTTCGGCGCGGCTTTCGCGCGCCTGATGCGCGGCGAAGGCGCGCGGGCGGTGGTGATCGGCCACGACATGCGCGACTCGTCGCCCGGACTGGCGCGGGCGTTCTCCGAAGGTGTGCTCGCGCAGGGCGTCGACGTGGTGTCGATCGGCCTGGCCAGCACCGATCAGCTGTACTTCGCCTCGGGTTCGCTGGATCTGCCCGGCGCGATGTTCACCGCCAGCCACAATCCGGCCGCCTACAACGGCATCAAGCTGTGCCGGGCAGGGGCCAGCCCGGTCGGGCAGGAGTCGGGCCTTGCCGACATCCGCGAGGCGGTCGAGCAGGGCGTGCCCGGCTACGACGGTCCGCGCGGTACGCGCACCGAGCGGGACGTGCTCGCCGACTATGCGGCCTACCTGCGCAAACTGGTCGATCTCAGCGGTATTCGACCGCTGCGCGTGGTGGTCGACGCGGGCAACGGCATGGGCGGGCACACGGTGCCGACCGTGTTCGACGGTCTGCCGGTGACGATCGAGCCGCTGTACTTCGAGCTGGACGGCACGTTCCCCAACCACGAGGCCAACCCGCTGGAGCCGGAGAACCTGCGCGATCTGCAGGCCAAGGTGCGCGAGCTGGGGGCCGACGCCGGGCTGGCCTTCGACGGCGACGCCGACCGGTGCTTCGTGGTCGACGAGCGCGGCGAGCCGGTCCCGCCGAGCACGGTCACCGCGCTGGTGGCGGTGCGGGAGCTGGCCAAGGAACCGGGCGCCACGATCATCCACAACCTCATCACGTCGAAGGCCGTTCCCGAGCTGGTCCGCGAGCACGGCGGGAAGCCGGTGCGCACCCGGGTCGGCCACTCGTTCATCAAGGCCACGATGGCCGAGACCAACGCGATCTTCGGCGGTGAGCACTCGGCGCACTACTACTTCCGTGACTTCTGGCGGGCCGACACCGGCATGCTGGCGGCGCTGCACGTGCTGGCCGCGCTCGGCGAGCAGGACAGGCCGTTGTCCGAGCTCGCCGCGCAATACCAGCGCTACGCGGGCTCGGGCGAGATCAACTCCCGGGTGGACGACCAGGTCGCGCGCATGATGGCGGTCAAGGAGGCGTTCGCCAAGCGGCCGGGCGTGCGGATCGACGAGCTGGACGGCCTGACGGTCGAGCTGCCGGACGGAAGCTGGTTCAATGTGCGTCCGTCGAACACCGAGCCGCTGTTGCGGCTGAATGCGGAAGCGGCCGACGCGGACGCGGTCGCGGCGCTGGCCGACGAGGTGCTGGCGATCATCCGCGGGTAGCGGCGGACCCTGGTAGGGAGGAAGCGTGGCCGTAGAGCTGGACGAGCAGCTGCTGGAGATTCTGGCCTGCCCGTCGGAGGATCATGCTCCGTTGCGTGCCGGGACGCCGGACGACCCCGACGCCGACGTGCTGACCTGCACCGAGTGCGGGCGGCAGTTCCCGGTGCGGGACGGCATCCCGGTGCTGTTGCTGGACGAGGCGATCCAGCCGGGCAAGGACACGGCGGAGGACGCGGGCGAGCAATGACCGGCTTCGACGACACCCTGCTCGACGATCCGGTTCGGCTGGCCGAGGCGGACACCGAAGCGCGGCTGCGCGCGGCGGCCATGGCCGGTGCGCAGGTGCGGGCGTCCGCGGAGATCGCACGCGAGCAGGATCTGGCCAGGCATCTGGACGTCGACCGGCCGCGGGCGCTGGTGCTGGCCGGAAGGCAGGGCACCGGCCGCGCCGCCATGCGGGTGATCGCGAGCCTGCTGGCTCCGGGGTGTCCGGTGCCGGTGGTGGTCACCGACGTGGTCCCGAACTGGGTCGGTGCGTTGGACGTGGTGTACGCCTTCACCGCCGACCCGGGGGACGACGAGCTGGCCGTCTCCCTGGACCGGGCGGTGCGGTACGGCGCGACCGTGGTGCTGACCGCGCCGCCGGAAGGGCCGGTAGCCGCCGCGGTCGCCGGCCGGGGCCTGCTGATCTCTCCCCAGCTGCGCGGGGCGATCCCGGAGAGCTTCCCGTGCGCGTTGATCACCGGGCTGCTCACCGTGTCCGGGCTGAACCTGCTGCCGGTGGACGTCGACCTGGTGGCGGATCAGCTCGACGCCGAGGCGGAGCGCAACCATCTCGGCCACGAGTCGTTCGTCAATCCGGCGAAGTCGCTGGCGCTGCGCTGGGCGGAGCGCACGCCGCTGCTGTGGGGACTGGATCCGGTGGCCGCCGCGGTCGCGGGCTACGGTGCGCATGCCCTGGCCGCGGACGCCGCGGTGGTGGCCGATGCGGCCGAATACCGGCACGCGGTAACTCGAGTGGCGCTACACCGGGCGGTGGTCAACGAGCACACTGGATCCAGCATCTTCGCCGACCCCGAGGAGGAGGCGCAGGACGGGGTCGTGCCGCGGATCCGGCTGTTGCTGGTGGCGATCCGCACCGACGCGGCGGCCAGCGTGGTGCGGCGGTCGGCGCACGAGGTGTTGCCAGAAGCGGAGGTACTCGACATGGCCGATGAACTGGGTGTGGCGGAGCCGGCGCTGGCCGCGGTGCTGGCGTTGCGCATGGAGATGGCGGCGTTGTACCTGGGGCTCGCCTCGGGGACGGTCGGCGGACGCTATCACTCGGTGCAGGCCTGACATGCGATTGCTGCGCAACGCGGTGCGTCCGTACGCCTGGGGATCGCGGACGGCACTGGCGGAATTCACCGGTCGTCCTGCGCCCACCGAGCATCCCGAGGCCGAGTTGTGGATGGGCGCCCACCCGCAAGACCCCTCGCGGGTGGCCACCCCCGACGGCGGGGAGCAGAGCCTGCTCGAGCTGATCGAATCCGACCCCTCCGGCCAGCTGGGGCCCGAGGTGGCCAGGCGATTCTCCGATCGTCTGCCGTTCCTGTTGAAGGTGCTCGCGGCGGACGAGCCGCTGTCCCTGCAGGCCCATCCGTCGGCCGAGCAGGCCGCGGAAGGCTTCGCCAGGGAGGAGAAGCTGGGCATTCCGCGGAACGCGCCGCACCGCAACTACCCGGACCCGACGCCGAAGCCCGAGCTGGTCTGCGCACTGACCGAGTTCCACGCGCTGGCCGGGTTCGCGCCCGCCGAGCGCACCGTGGCGCTGCTGCGCGCGCTGGATTCGGCGGAGCTGTCCAAGAGTGCGGGACTGCTGGCCGGGCAGCCGGACCGGGACGGGCTGCGGGCGCTGTTCACCACGTGGATCACGATGCCGCAGCAGCACCTCGACGAGCTGCTGCCCGCGGTGCTGAAGGCGTGCGCGGAGCACGTCGACGCCGGCGGCGAGTTCGAGCAGGAGTGCCACACTGCGCTGGAGCTGGCGGACCGCCACCCCGGCGACGCGGGCGTGCTGGCTTCCTTGCTGATGAACCGGCTGACGCTGCAGCCGGGCGAGGGCATCTTCCTGCCCGCGGGCAATTTGCACATGTACCTGCGCGGTATGGCGATCGAGCTGCAGGGCAACTCGGACAACGTGTTGCGGGGCGGCCTGACCCCCAAGCACGTCGACGTGCCGGAGCTGCTGCGCGTGCTGGACTTCACCTGCGGCGAGATGCCGGTGAGCACGGGGGATCCGGATCCGGACGAGCCGCGCATCCGCGTCTACCACACCCCGGCGCCGGAGTTCGAGCTGTCCCGCGTGGAGTGGACCGACGGCGACGACGGGGAGATCGTGCTGGCCGGCGGACGGCCACAGATCGTGCTGTGCAGCCGCGGTTCGGTGGTGCTGCGCGGGGAGCGGGAGCTGACCGTCCCGCGCGGCCGTTCGGTGTGGCTGCCCGCAGGCGAGCCGCCGGTGGCGGTGCGGCCTGCCGAGGCGGGCGGCGCGCAGATCTTCCGGGCGACCACCGGCTGAAGCCTCGCTCGCGCCACACCAGGGCGGAGATCACGCAAGCGGCCACTCGCACGTCCTATAAGCTCCCGTCGACTTCGAAGGACGTGAGGGAGGACGTGCGTGGCCGCCGAGGGCAGTACCAGGGCCATCATCGCTGCGCTGTTGGCCAACGCGGGTATCGCGACGGCCAAGTTCGTCGGTGCCGCGGTCACCGGGTCGTCGTCGATGCTGGCCGAAGGGGTTCACTCGGTCGCCGACACCACCAACCAGGGGTTGCTGCTGCTCGGGCAGCGCACCGCCAAGCGCCGGGCGACCCTGCAGCACCCGTTCGGCTACGGGCGGGACCGGTTCTTCTGGTCGTTCATCGTCGCGTTGATGCTGTTCTCGCTGGGCTCGCTGTTCGCGCTCTACGAGGGCATCGAGAAGCTGTCCGAGCCGCACGAGCTGGACTCGCCGATCGTCGCGGTGATCATCCTGGTGGTGGCGATCGCGCTGGAGGGGTTCAGCTTCCGCACCGCGATCGTCGAGTCGGCCAAGCTCAAGGGCGACGCCTCGTGGTGGCAGTTCATCCGGCAGTCCAGGGTGCCGGAGCTGCCGGTGGTGCTGCTGGAGGACGCCGGCGCACTGGTCGGCCTGGTGCTGGCGCTCGGCGGTGTCGGGCTGACCGTGCTGACCGGGGACCCGATCTGGGACGGCGTCGGCACGGTGTGCATCGGTGTGCTGCTCGGCGTCATCGCGATCATCCTGGTGGTCGAGATGAAGAGCCTGCTCATCGGTGAGGGCTCGCCGCCGGAGGAGCTGAAGACCATCGTCGGTGAGCTGGAAACCGGGGAGAACGTCGAGCGGGTCATCCACATCAAGACCCAGTACATGGGCCCGGAGGAGTTGCTGGTGGCCGCGAAGCTGGCGCTCACTCCGCGGTTGTCGCTGCCCGAGGTGGCGCGGGCCATCGACGAAGCCGAGGCCAGGGTGCGCGCCAAGGTGCCTGCTGCCCGGCTGATCTATCTCGAGCCCGACCTGGACCGGCAGCTGTCCGGGCCGTCGGACAAGGGCACGGCGAACGCGGCGGGCAGCGAGAAGCAGGGCTGAACCGGCGGATCACCGGGACGCGTGGGTGCTGCCCCGCAAGCGGCGGTTCAGTGCAGGCGCGGCAGGTCGCTGAGCCATGACGTCTGCTCGCCGTCGTGTTTGGCGGCGGCTGTCTCCGGCCGTGCCAAGCCCGCGGCGATCGCGACCGCGTGATCCCATTCCGGGTCGACCAGGTAGTCGCTGTGCCGGAGAACGCCCGGTGCCCAGCGCCGGTCCACGTCGGGCTGGCGGGCGACCGGGTCGGCCAGCCAGTGGTCGCCGCCGATGATCAACGCCGACGACGGGCCGCGGATCGCGGGGGCGAGCGGGCTGATGTCGCCGTCCGGGGTGTAGCCGACGCCCAGCAGTTTGCCCGCGACCACCTGGTGCCGCCACGTGGTGACGCCGCCGCCGAACGGGTCGGTGCCCCGGCACAGGCCGCGCCAGCGGCCGGCCAGGCGCCCGAACAGCTCGGCGAGCTCGGCGGTCGGCAGCAGGCTGGGGAAGGCTCGCTGGTAGCCCCACTGGGCCGGGGTGCCCGCCGTGATCAGGCCGAGGCGCTCGACCTGGTCGGGCGGGCAGACGTCGGTCAGCCGTGCGGCCGCGATCAGGGCGAGCAAACCGCCGTGGCTGTAGCCGGCGAGCACCACCCTGGTGTTCGGTTCCGCCAGGTGGTGCTGGGCCCGCTCGACGAGGTCGGGGACGACCTTGAGGGCGTAGGACGGGGGCACGATGGGATGCGCCCGCCGAGGCCAGAAGAACACCAGGTCGGCCAGTGCGCCGAGGTGCCTGCTGCGGCCGGCCTGCCGGGCGGCGGTGTAGACGACCCGGAGCAGCCCGGCAGCCAGCACGCCCAGCGCCACCACGCCGAGGTCGTCCAGCAAGCGCAGCTCGACCGGCACCTCCCAGCCGGCGATCCGGCGGGTGATGAGCACGGCGGCGATCCCGGCGAGGAACAGGGCGAGGGCCGCGACCAGCCGGTGCATGTGCTTGCGCTCGAGGATCGCGGTGGCCCAGGCGCGTGCGGCTTCCTTTTGGTCCTCGTGGTCGTCGTGCAGCAGGCGCACGATCGGCGGGATGCCCCGGCGGCGCCTGCGCAGCGGGAGCGCGATCGTCCGGAATCCGGTCCACAGCACCAGTGCGGCGATGGTGCCCGCTCCCCACAGCAACGTGATCCCCTGGTAGCTGTCGGGCAGGGCCAGCGCGGAGGCGTCGAGCAGTTCGCGAACGGAGATGGCCAGCCCGGCGCCGAAGCCCGCGCCGATCAGGCAGGCCAGCAGCACGGTGGGCGCGGCGGCCCAGCCGCCCAGCCACGGCCGCAGCCGGTGCGGCAGGTCCTTCCACCCCCGCCGGGCGGTCAACGCCAACGGCACGAGCAGCGACGCGAAGCCGAGCCAGGCCAGCACCAGGGCGGCGAGGATGCCTTCGGTCATCGAGTCCAGCCCGGCGCGGCCCGCCCCCAGCGGGGAGCCGGCGAACCCGGCGGCGGGCACGAGCAGCCCGGCGACACCGACCGCCACGGCACGCGCGGGCCGGGGAAACACGCGCCGCAGGTCGGCGGCCACGTCGTCGAGCGCGGCCACGGCCACGAAGACGAGCACCAGCAGCACCAGGTCGACGATCCACACCACCTGCGCCAGGGGATCGTCCTGGCGGGTGAACGGGCCACCGAGTGGCAACAAAGCCACGCACAGCAGCGACGTGACAGTGTGCAATGTCCGCAGGATCGCCGCGTTCGGCCCTGGCCGGAGGACGTCACCGGCAAGCCGCCGTGGCGTTCCCGAGCGTTCGCCTCCCGGCCGGACAGCGGCGGAAGGTCTGACTCCGGCGTGGCGCCAGCTGACCACCGACACGCGATGCATCGCCACGACGACGGCCAGGGGAGGCAGTATGCCCATGGCCATGCGCAGCTGTTCGCTCTCGCGCAGCCATCCGGGTACCCATGGCAGGCAGTCCTCGGTGCCGCCGAGGCATTGCGCGGCGATGAGGTCGAGGCTGATCACGCCGAGCTGGGTGATCAGCAGGGCGGTCAGCAGCAGGCCGACGACCCGCAGCAGCGCTCGGCAGACGCCGAGCAGAACGCGGCCCGGCCGGCCGGTGGGAGCGGGCAGCATGCCGTGCGCGACGTTGGCCAGCGAGAACGGGAACAGCAGCGCCCAGGTGGCCTTCACCGCCCCGCCGGAGGTCATCTTGCCCCACAAGTAGCCTTCCAGCGTGCGGGGCAGCGACCGGCCGAGCGCTTGCAGGACGGGGCCGGGCGCCGGCCTGCGCATCCGGTCCGCCGGGCGCACCAGCTCGCCCGCCGCGTCGCCGTCGACCGTGACCGTCGCGACCGAGTCCAGCAGCTGCTCGCCGGTGACGCCGACCAGGCCGGGGACGCGCAGCTCGACCACTCGGGTGTCGTGGCCGGGCAGTGACCTGGGGGACATGGATGACCAGCGGTCCTTCGGTGTCGGTCGGATGGCTCGGTTTGGCTGGCCGGCGCCGGGTGGGCGGCGGCACCACGCCGGTCTTCCACCGGCAGGCCCACGGTAGTGTTCGATGGACGACCACGCATGGAGGAAACGCCTTATGACCGTAGAAAACACGCCGTCGGTACCGGTGCAGACGCGCAACGGCATCGAGTTCGCCGTTGCCGACCTGGAGCTCGCCGAGTTCGGCCGGAAGGAGATCCGGCTGGCCGAGCACGAGATGCCGGGCCTGATGGCGCTGCGTGAGGAGTACTCCGAGGTCTACCCGCTGCGTGGGGCGCGGATCTCCGGGTCGCTGCACATGACGGTGCAGACCGCGGTGCTCATCGAGACCCTGGTGGCGCTCGGTGCGGAGGTTCGCTGGGCGTCCTGCAACATCTTCTCCACGCAGGACCACGCCGCGGCCGCGGTCGTCGTCGGGCCGCACGGAACGGTGGACGAGCCGCAGGGCGTTCCGGTGTTCGCGTGGAAGGGCGAGACGCTGCAGGACTACTGGTGGTGCACCGAGAAGATGCTCACCTGGCCGGACGGCGGGCCGAACATGATCCTGGACGACGGCGGCGACGCCACCCTGCTGGTGCATAAGGGCAAGCAGTTCGAGGATGCCGGGGTCGTTCCGCCTGCCGACGAGGAGAACTCGGAGGAGTGGAACATCGTCCTGGAGCGGCTGCGGGCGTCGCTGGCGGCCGACCCGAAGAAGTGGACCCGGATCGCCCAGGGCATCCGCGGTGTCACCGAGGAGACCACCACCGGGGTGCTGCGGCTGACCCAGATGGCTTCGCAGGGTGAGCTGCTGTTCCCGGCGATCAACGTGAACGACTCGGTGACCAAGTCGAAGTTCGACAACCGGTACGGGATCCGGCACTCGCTGATCGACGGCATCAACCGGGCCACCGACGTGCTGATCGGCGGCAAGGTGGCGGTGGTCTGCGGCTACGGCGACGTGGGCAAGGGCGCTGCCGAATCGCTGCGCGGGCAGGGCGCGCGGGTGATCGTCACCGAGATCGACCCGATCTGCGCACTGCAGGCCGCGATGGACGGTTACGAGGTCAAGCGGCTGGAGTCGGTGGTGTCCATCGCCGACATCGTGATCACCGCGACCGGAAACCGGGACGTGGTCACGGTCGAGCACATGTCCCGGATGAAGGACAAGGCGATCCTGGGCAACATCGGCCACTTCGACAACGAGCTGGACATGGCGGGCCTGGCCCGCTACCCGGGCATCCGGAAGATCAACATCAAGCCGCAGGTCGACGAGTGGGTGTTCCCGGACGGCAAGTCGATCATCGTGTTGAGCGAGGGTCGGCTGCTCAACTTGGGCAACGCGACCGGGCACCCGAGCTTCGTGATGTCGAACAGCTTCTCCAACCAGGTGATCGCGCAGATCGAGCTGTTCACCAAGCACGAGGAGTACGACAACGAGGTGTACCGGCTGCCGAAGAAGCTGGACGAGAAGGTGGCGAGGATCCATCTGCAGGCGCTCGGCGGCGAGCTGACCAAGCTGACGAAGGAGCAGGCGGAGTACATCGACGTCGACGTCGAGGGCCCGTTCAAGCCGGAGCATTACCGGTACTGAGCTTCGGCGCCACCGCAGGCCCGCTCGGCGCCGCGAGCGACGGCGGCGAGCGGGGGCGGCGAGTGGGGGCGTGCGCGTCCGCGGCGACTGCACAGGTGCTGTGCTGCGGGTTTGCTGTCAGCGTGCCGGTGCCGTGCTGTGTGCCCGCTGTTGCTGCGCGACTGTTCGCTGCTCGCCCGGTACATGGGTCTGCCGTGCCCGGTGCCCGGTATGCGCGCGGGCGGTGTGGCTGAGGCACTAGCGGCACCGGGGTTCGGCGCGCCCTCGCGGGCCGGAGCGGTGTTCGGCCCGGGGTGTTTCGCTGTCGGCAGGTGGCGGCCGTGTCGCTGGGGCACGGTCATGACCGTGGCGCCGTCCCGGCAGCCGCCAAGGTTGTCGGTGTCGTTCCAGGCGCTGTCCGGTGTCATCCCAGGCGCTGGTTCGGCTGTCGCGTCGCGTGTGCCGGGCGCCCGTCCGGTTGGCGCCTGCCGCGCGCCTGTCCGGTTGGCGCCTGCCGCGCGCCTGTCTGGTTGGCGCCTGCCGCGCGCTGTTCCGTTTGTCGGTGTCGCCAGGCGGGATGCCGTTCCGGCTGTCGCCCCGGTGCCGTTCCGGTTGTGGCCGCGCGGTGTGCGGTGTGTCGAGTTGCGTCGTTGGAGCGCGGGACAGGGTGCCGTTCCGGTTGTGGCCGCGCGGTGTGGCCGTGCGTCCAGGCACAGTTCTCGTCGTTGGCGCGAGGGGTCGAGCGGCGCCCCGCGTGCCGTGCAGCCTGCCGATCTCCGGTGGGGTTGCCCATCGGCCGGTGTCGCCCAGTCCGATGCTGCTTGTCCTGGGTGTGCTGCGGCCGGATGTTGCTTGTCCCGGGTGCGGCCCGGCCCGATGCCGCTCGCCCGTCCGCAACACGGGTGCCTCGTTCTCGGTCTGTTTGCCGGGAATCGCTGCGGTCAGCCGGCTACTCGGCGCGTCGTGGTAACGGGCTTGCGCCGACCCCACTGTGCGGCGTGGGTTCCGAGCTCAGTCGGCAAGCCTGGGAATCCGTCTTTGTTCGGCGTCATCGCGGCTGGGCTCGGGGTCATCGCGGCTGGGCTCGCGTGGACGTGGCCGTGTTCGGCGCCGGCTTGGCGGAGTCGCCGTGCTCGGTTTGCCTGCGTGGCGAAGCACCG
This sequence comes from Thermocrispum agreste DSM 44070, assembly GCF_000427905.1. Taxonomy (GTDB): domain Bacteria; phylum Actinomycetota; class Actinomycetes; order Mycobacteriales; family Pseudonocardiaceae; genus Thermocrispum; species Thermocrispum agreste. Next base: position 232,136 of record NZ_KE386603.1, read on the forward strand.
TGTTGGTCTCTCCCGCTCTGCGTGCGGCAGGCACCGGCTCGGGTCGTAGGCTCATGGCCGTGGGAGAACTGCTGGTCATCGAGGGCCTGGACGGTGCGGGCAAGAACACCGTGACGACTGCGCTGAAGGCGCATCTGGAGGCCCTCGACGCGACCGTCCACACAGTGGCCTTCCCACGCTACGGCGTGGACGTGCACGCCGACCTCATCCGTGACGGCCTGCACGGCCGCCTGGGTGACCTCACCGACTCGGTCTACGGCTTCCAGCTCCTGTTCGCCCTCGACCGGCGGGCGGCGGCCGACGAACTACGTGAGGCCGCCAAGCACCACGATGTCGTACTCGTCGATCGATACGTCGCGTCCAACGCCGCATACGGGGCAGCCCGGCTGGGGCAAGGTGTCGACGGCGAGTTCGTCTCCTGGGTGTACCAGCTCGAGATCGAGCGGTTCGGTGTCCCCGTGCCCGACGCGCAGATCTTGCTGCGGGTGCCTCCCGAGGTGGCCGGCGAACGCGCTCGCAGCCGCGCCGCCGCCGACGCGGCCAGGGGCAGGGACACCTACGAAGCGGACGGAGATCTCCAGGCCAGGGTGGCAGCGGTCTACGATGAGCTCGCCGAAACGTCGTGGCTGTCCGGTTGGTACGTCGTCGACGCCGAGCATTCGGTCGATGTGCGACGGCTCGCCGCCGACCTGGGATTCGGCGCATGATCACCCGAACGGACCAGAGCGATGCCGCTCGACGCCGGGGTGAGCGCGACACCACTGGGGCCTGACGGAACAGATCACACCGAAAGTGCGAACATAGGGTCATGAAGGCACGCGTACTGGTAGTCGATGACGATCCGGCCCTCGCCGAGATGCTCACCATCGTGCTGCGCGGTGAGGGTTTCGACACCGCTGTGGTGGCGGACGGCTCCCGGGCATTGCCCGCGGTACGCGAGCTGAAGCCGGATCTGGTGCTGCTCGACCTGATGCTGCCGGGCATGAACGGCATCGACGTGTGCAAGGCGATCCGTGCCGAGTCCGGTGTGCCGATCGTGATGCTGACCGCGAAGAGCGACACCGTGGACGTCGTGCTCGGCCTGGAGTCCGGCGCCGACGACTACGTGGTCAAGCCGTTCAAGCCGAAGGAGCTGGTCGCGCGGGTGCGCGCGCGGTTGCGGCGGCTGGAGTCCGAGCCCGCGGAAAAGCTCACCATCGGCGACCTGGTCATCGACGTCCCCGGTCACGAGGTGACCAGGGACGGCAAGCAGATCCAGCTCACCCCGTTGGAGTTCGACCTGCTGGTCGCGCTGGCCCGCAAGCCGCGCCAGGTGTTCACCCGCGAGGTGCTGCTGGAGCAGGTGTGGGGCTACCGGCACGCGGCCGACACGCGACTGGTGAACGTGCACGTCCAGCGGTTGCGGTCCAAGGTGGAGCGCGATCCGGAGCATCCCGAGGTGGTGCTGACGGTGCGTGGCGTCGGCTACAAGGCCGGCCCGCCGTAAGCCGCCACCCTGCGGATCTAGGCTGTATGCGTGCAGGTGAGTGACGTCGGTCGTCGGTTCGGTCGGATCATCGGCCGAATTGTGGCGTTCGGTCGCGCGCGCATGGCAGCCATCGGCGATCTGTGGCGTAGTTCCCTGCAGTTCCGGGTCACCGCGTCGACGCTGGCGTTGTCGTCCGCGGTGGTTTTCGTGCTGGTCATGGTGCTGCAGTACCAGATCGCCGAACGGCTGCTGGACGCCAAGGAGAAGGCGGCGCTGGCGCAGGCCCGCTCGGTGCTGGAGACGGCACGCCGCGAGCTGGCGGGCGTGGACATCTCGCCGGAGACGCTTGGCGAGCGTTTGGTCAACGCGCGCAAGCAGATCACCTTCTCGGCGCCGTCGGTGCAGGACCCGGAAGGCTCGGCGGCGGGCATCTTCGAGCCGGTGCTTGTCGGCGGCACCGTGCCCGGCAGTGACGAGCCGATCGCCGCCGGGGACTATTGGAAGGTCCCCGAGGACCTGCGCCGCTTCGTGGAACAACGCCAGGAGGCCAAGCAGATCCACACCGTCGAGGGCAAGACGTATCTGATCATCGGCGAGCCGATGACCGCGGCGACCGGCCGTCCGCTCCAGCTCTACCTGCTGTTCCCGCTGACCGCGGAGCAGAACACCGTGAACACGGTGCAGAACACGTTCCTGGTCGGCGGGTTCGTGTTGCTGCTGTTGGTCGCCAGCATCGCCAACCTGGTGACCAGGCAGGTGGTGATCCCGGTGCGCCGCGCCGCGACCGCGGCCGCCCGCTTCGCCGAGGGTGATTTCGACCAGCGGCTGCCCGTGGCGGGCACGGACGATTTGTCCAAGCTCGCCGTCTCCTACAACGAGATGGCCGAGAGCATCCAGCAGCAGATCCAGCAGCTGGAGGAGTTCGGGCAGCTGCAGCGGCGGTTCACCTCGGACGTCTCGCACGAGCTGCGCACGCCGTTGACCACCGTCCGGATGGCCGCGGACGTGCTGCACGCGTCGCGCGAACAGTTCCCACCCGGCCTGGCCCGCTCCGCGGAACTGTTGGTGGACGAGCTGGACCGCTTCGAGGAGCTGCTCGGCGACCTGCTCGAGATCAGCCGGCTGGACGCCGGTGTGGAGGAACTGGCGGCCGAGTACATCGACCTGCGCTCCATCGTCGAACGCGTACGGGAGCAGGTGCGCGTGCTCGCCGACAACGCCGGATCGCCGATCGAGCTGGTGATGCCCGACACCGAGGCGACGGCCGAAGTCGACGCGCGGCGGGTGGAGCGCATCCTGCGCAACCTGCTGGCCAACGCGGTCGACCACGGGGAGGGGCGGCCGATCCGGTTGTTCATGGGGGTCAGCGACGACGCGGTCGCCGTCGCCGTACGCGACTACGGCGTCGGACTGCGGCCCGGAGAGGAAGAACTGGTGTTCAACCGGTTCTGGCGCGCCGACCCGTCGCGGAACCGGCACACCGGCGGCACCGGCCTCGGTCTGTCCATCAGCCAGGAGGACGCCCGGCTGCACGGTGGCGAACTCGTGGCATGGGGTGAGCCCGGCAAGGGCGCCTGCTTCCGGCTGACGTTGCCCCGTGAGCAAGGAAAGGACATCACCAGCAGCCCGCTCCCGCTGCCGCCGGATCCGCCGGGCAGCTCCCCGAACGGCCGGGCGGCGCTGCCCGCCGGCGACGACGCCGGCCTGGGCGGAGATCGTGCGGAGGTGAGCCGATGAGGTCGCGCAAGCTCGGTGTGCTCGCCGTGGTCGTTGCACTGGCTTCGGCCGGTTGCGCGAACCTGCCGTTGGAGACCAAGCCGCAGGCCATCCGTGCGGCTCCGACCGGTCCGGAGGTCACCGAGGGTTTGCAGCCGCCGGAGAAGAACCTGCCTGCGGCGGACGTCGTGCGTGCCTTCGTGGAGGCGAACGCCCAGGAAGCCGACCTGCACGCGGCGTCGCGCCAGTACCTCGCTCCAGAGGTGGCCAAGCAGTGGAAGCCGCGCAGCGAAATCCTCATCCTCGACGACAACTTCAACACCATCCGGGCCCCGCAAGCCGAGCAGCCCGATGACGAGAACGAAACCGTCATCACGCTGGTCGGGAACATGATCGGCAAGCTCGGGCCGGATCGCTCGTTCACCCCGCAGAACGAGCCGTTGGAGAAGAAGCTGCGGCTGCGCAGGCAGCCGGACACCGGCGAATGGCGGATCGTCGAGCTGCCCAGCTTGGTGATCACCAACCGCGAGCAGTTCAGCAAGAACTTCTTCACCACGCGGCTGTACTTCTACGCGCCGAACAGCGACGTGCTGGTCCCCGACCTGCGATACGTGGCGGCGCAACCCGCTGAAGGCCTGACCAGCCGCATCATGCACCTGCTCATGCACGGCCCGTCGTACTCTATTCGCGGCGCGGTGGAGGACCCGCTGTCGGCCGCGACGATGGAGACCAACGTGCGCGAGGTGGGGACCGCCGTCGAGGTGCCACTGACCGGCCTGGTCGGCGTGAGCACCGAGGAGCGCAGGCGCATCGTCACCCAGGTCGTCATGTCGCTGGAGAACGTCGACCTGGTGCGCTTGCAGTCGGACGGCAAGCCGTTGCTTCCGGACCGTACCGACTGGCGACGCAGCGACTTGAAGCCTGCGACACCGAAGATCGCCGACAGCGACGGCTACGCCGTGCTGAACGGCAGGATCTACTCGTTGAAGGACGGCGACCCGATGCCGGGCCCCGCGGGGGCGGGCGGGTACAACGTGGTCAGCGCCGCGCAATCGCTGGAAGGCGGCCAGCTCGCGCTGGTGGAGCGGGTCGGCCACGACCTCCGCTTGCGGGTGGGGGAGCTGGGCAAACAGCTCGCGCCGGTGAACATCCGCGGCAAGAGCATGACCCGTCCGACCTGGCAGCCGGCCTACCCGGAGAACAAGGTGAGCTACGAGGTGTGGACCGTGGTGGACGGCAAGCGGGTCGTGCGCGCGCAGCTGACGCCGGACGGTGCCTGGGTGCCCAGGACGGTCGACTCGAAGGAGCTGCGGAATTTCGGCCGGATCACCGCGTTCCGCTTGTCCAGGGACGGCACCAGGGCCGCCATGGTCGCCGACGGGAAGCTGGTCATCGCCGCGGTCAAGCGCACCGCCAGCACCGTCTCGTTGACCACGCCGCGCATCCTCCAGCAGTCGATACTGGCCGACATCAAGGACGTGGACTGGATGACCCAGCACGAGCTCGTCGTCGCCACGGACTCCTCCTCCCAGCCCGTGATCCAGGTGTCGGTTGATGGCTTCACCTCCGCGGTGTACAACGCTGCGAACCTCCAGCCGCCGGTCAAGGGGATCACCGCTCTGCCCAACGGCCGGGTGCTCGCCGCGGACGAGAACGGCCTGTGGACCGTGTCGTCCACCGGCGAGCCGTGGGATTCCCAGCGGAACACGCAAGAGGGCATGGAGTCACCCTTCTTCCCCGGCTGACCGCACATACGGCGCCATTCGCGCGCCGAAACGCCGACGACTGGTCCACTCGCGTCGGGTATCCGGTGCGAGGTCTCGTCAATGCGGTGAAGCGGCCCGATCCTGGGTGCATGCGCTTGCTCGATCTGATCTTCCCTGTCCGCTGTGCCGCCTGTGGCGCGGTCGGCTCTGCATGCTGCGACCGGTGCCTGAGCGAGTTCACCGGCCCATTGCCGGTGCCGCGCCCGCTGCCGTGCGGCGTTCCCGCTTTCACCATGGCCGGCTACCGCGGTCCGGCACGTCAGCTGGTGTTGGCCTACAAAGAGCGGGGACGCCGCGACCTCGCGCGAGTGCTGGGCCGCGTGCTGGCCGATGGGGTGCTCGGCCTGCGCACCGGGAGTTTCCAGGGCGATGGCGAGGTCCGGGCCGGGACATCGCAACGAGACCGGGCCGCAGTGGGCATCCAAGTCGATAGCGGTCGGAACAGTGGTACGGGGTGTCGTCCGTCCGGCAGGGCTCGCGACGGTCCCGGCGCTGCGGATCGTGGGTCGCCGGACAGCCGCCCGCGAACCGAGCCGGCCGAGGACGCGGTCGTTCTGGTGCCGGTCCCGTCCACGAAGGCAGCCGCGCGAATGCGTGGCGGGCAGCATGTTCTCCGGCTTGCCGAGGCGTGCGCTGCGGAGTTGGCATCAGCTGGCGTACCGACCGCGGTGGCGCCCGCGCTTCGCCTGGCCTCCGGAGTGCGGGACGCCGTTGGTCTGGATGCCGTGGCGCGAGCTGCGAACCTTGCCGGCCGGATGCGAGTCGTCCGCGATGGATGTCCCGCCGCTGGCACCGAGGTCGTCGTGCTCGATGACGTGCTGACGACCGGTGCCACGGCCGCTGAGGCCGTACGGGTGCTCGACACGGCGAAAGTGGTGGTTGCTGCTGTCCTGACGCTGACATCGCCGCAGGCTTTCCGGTGGGTGCAGTGACCGACTTCCGTCGGCGCGGGCCGGGTGTCGCAGGCCGCGGGGAGGGGCGGTGCGAGAGGGCGAGAAGGAGAGAGGAGGGGCGACGCTCGGGCGGTGCGACGCGCCCCCGCAGAGGTGGCGATCTGGTGGATGTCCTGCGGTGACGCGGGGGCCAGGGGAGACCCGCCCCCGCAGATGTGGCGATCCGGTAGTGCCGGAGCGAACGGATTCTGTCGGCTGTGCCGACCGGGGAACGTCGACCGCACCGACGGGGGGTGCCCGCTGCGCCGACCCGGAGACCGCGTGCTGTGCCGACTGGGAACTATTGCCTGTGTCGTCCGGGGACTGCCGCCTGGGTCGACCGGGGGCGGTCGGCTGTACCGGTTGAGGACAGTCGGCTGCGCCGGGTGGGAACTATCGGCTGTGCCGACTGGGAACTACCGGCATTCGTGCATCGTTGTCCGGGTGTGAGGCCTCGGTCACAAGGCGGTCGTCAGTCGGAATTCACCCCTGTGGGCGTCGCGTGGCCTCGAGGCCAAATTGTTACCCGGAGCCGCTGGTTTCCGGTGACTTTGCTCCGTGCGGGTGAGATCCAGGCCACTCGAGTGGCCGATCAACCTGTCGGTTTCGCCGGTTGCGGGTCGCGCAGCGCGAGGATCGCGCATTATGCACCACGGCTTTCTATCCCCCGCACCGGGGGCTGTTGTTCATGGACGTCAGCAGCTAACGTGCTGCGCTATCAGGTTCCCCCCGAATCCTGCCAGGCACGAGGAGGTGAACAGTCCATGTCCCTTCGGTGCCGGTGAGCTGATCGACGTACTGGTACCGAGCCCCGTTGATCACAGAGCTCGCATCGCGAGCTAGGGAGGTCGTGAATGGACATCGTCGTGAAGGGCCGCAACGTCGAGGTACCCGACCACTATCGGATCCACGTCAGCGACAAGCTGGCCCGCCTCGCGCGCTACGACAGGAAGATCATCCGATTCGACGTCGAGTTGTTCCACGAGCCGAACCGTCGTCAGCTCAAGAACTGCCAGCGCGTCGAGATCACCGGCATGGGCAAGGGTTCGCCGGTCCGCGCCGAGGCCACGGCAGGTGACTTTTACGCGGCACTGGACGCAGCGGTGAACAAGCTGGAGAACCGCATGCGCCGGATGCACGACCGCAGGAGGGTGAGTTACGGGAGGCGATGCCCCGAGTCGGTTGCGGAGGCCACCGCGGCGGCAGCCGCAGGTGGTTCGGCAAACGGCAAGCGCCGGGCATCCACGGCGGTACTCGAGGCGCCGGCGCCACGCGCCGCGGTCGAGGACCAGGAAACGGACGAGGTCACCGTCCCCGAGCAGAAGCGCTGGGACGACGGAGTCGAGGTACACGAGCCGGGCCGCATCGTGCGGGAGAAGACCCATCCCGCCACGCCGATGACGGTCGACCAGGCCCTTTACGAGATGGAACTGGTGGGACACGACTTCTACCTGTTCAACTGCTCGGAGACCGGCAAACCGAGCGTGGTCTACCGCAGGAAAGGATTCGACTACGGGGTGATCAGGCTGGGCTGAGGCCAGGCAGCAACCCTTGATGCACCGATGCCCCGATGCCGTGAACCGGCTCGGGGCATCGGGCCGTTCCGGCCGGTGCGACGCGGCGGCAAGGTAGGTTGACGACGAAAGTCGGTGTACGAAGAGGAACTATTCACCTCGAGGCGACCGTTGTTCTCACTGGTTGCCCACTACGATGGACAACCAGCTTCATGCACCGTGAACGACAGCAATACTCAGTGAGGTCGAGCCGGAATGGTTTTGAGCCGCCTGCTGCGAGCGGGTGAGGGTAAACGGGTCAAGCGCCTGAAGTACATCGCCGACTCGGTCAACGCCCTCGAAGACGACGTCAAGCCCCTGTCCGATGCGCAGCTGCGGGCGAAGACAGACGAATTCCGGGAACGCCACGCCAAGGGGGAGTCGCTGGACGACCTGCTCCCCGAGGCGTTCGCGGTCGCCCGGGAGGCCGCGTCCCGCGTGCTCGGCCAGCGGCACTACGACGTGCAGGTGATGGGCGGCGCCGCGTTGCACCTCGGTCAGGTCGCCGAGATGAAGACCGGTGAAGGCAAGACGCTGACCTGTGTGCTGCCCGCCTACCTGAACGCGATCTCCGGCAAAGGCGTGCACGTCGTCACGGTCAACGACTACCTGGCCAAGCGCGACGCCGAGTGGATGGGCCGGGTGCACCGCTTCCTCGGCCTGGAGGTCGGCGTGATCCTGGCGCACATGTCGCCGGACGAGCGGCGGGTCGCCTACAACGCCGACATCACCTACGGCACCAACAACGAGTTCGGCTTCGACTACCTGCGCGACAACATGGCGTGGAGCCTGGACGAGTGCGTCCAGCGTGGCCACCACTACGCCATCGTGGACGAGGTGGACTCGATCCTCATCGACGAGGCCAGGACCCCGCTGATCATCTCCGGGCCCGCGGACCAGTCCTCGCGCTGGTACCAGGAGTTCGCCCGCCTGGCGCCGCTGATGAAGCGGGACGTGCACTACGAGGTGGATGAGCGCAAGCGCGCCATCGGTGTCACCGAGAAGGGGGTCGAGTTCGTCGAGGACCAGCTGGGCATCGACAACCTCTACGAGGTGGCCAACACCCCGCTGATCGGCTACCTGAACAACGCGCTGAAGGCCAAGGAGCTGTTCAAGCGGGACAAGGACTACATCGTCCGCAACGGCGAGGTCCTCATCGTCGACGAGTTCACCGGCCGCGTGCTGGCCGGCCGCCGGTACAACGAAGGCCTGCACCAGGCGATCGAGGCCAAGGAAGGCGTCGAGATCAGGGCCGAGAACCAGACGCTGGCCACCATCACGCTGCAGAACTACTTCCGGCTCTACGAGAAGCTGGCGGGCATGACCGGTACCGCCGAAACCGAGGCGGCGGAGTTCCAGCAGACCTACAAGCTCGGCGTGGTCCCGATCCCGACCAACAAGCCGATGATCCGCAAGGACATGCCGGATCTGATCTACAAGACCGAGGAGGCCAAGTTCGAGGCGGTTGCCGACGACATCGCCGAGCGGCACGCCAAGGGCCAGCCGGTCTTGGTCGGTACGACCAGTGTCGAGCGCTCGGAGTACTTGTCGAAGCTGCTGCTCAAGCGCGGCATCCCGCACGAGGTGCTGAACGCCAAGCACCACGAGCGGGAAGCGTTGATCGTCGCCAAGGCGGGGAAGAAGGGCGCGGTCACGGTCGCCACCAACATGGCGGGCCGAGGCACCGACATCGTGCTGGGCGGCAACCCGGAGATCCTTGCCGACCAGGCGCTGCGCGAGCGCGGCCTGGACCCGGTCGAGACCCCCGAGGAGTACGAGGCCGCCTACCCGGCCGAGCACGAGAAGGCGATCGCGGAGAGCAAGCGCGAGGCCGAAGAGGTCATCAAAGCCGGCGGCCTGTACGTGCTGGGCACCGAACGGCACGAGTCGCGCCGGATCGACAACCAGCTGCGCGGCCGGTCCGGACGTCAGGGTGACCCGGGTGAGTCCCGCTTCTACCTGTCGCTGCAGGACGAACTGATGCGGCGGTTCAACGCGTCCATGGTGGAGCGGGTCATGACGACCATGCGTCTGCCCGACGACCAGCCGATCGAGGCCAAGATGGTCACTCGCGCCATCAAGTCGGCCCAGGCGCAGGTCGAGCAGATGAACATGGAGATCCGCAAGAACGTCCTCAAGTACGACGAGGTGATGAACCAGCAGCGCAAGGTGGTCTACGCCGAGCGCCGCCGGGTGCTGGAGGGCGAGGATCTCCGCGAGCAGTGCCTGCACATGATCCACGACGTCATCACCGACTACGTGGAGGAGGTCGCCGCCGAGGGGTACGCGGAGGACTGGGACCACGAGAAGCTGTGGACGAACCTGCGCACCCTCTACCCGGTGTCGGTGACCTGGGACGAGATCGAGAGCAGCCATCCGGACCTCACCAAGGAGCAGCTGCGCGACGCCCTGGTCGAAGACGCCAGGAAGGCCTACGAACGCCGCGAGGCGGAGATCGACAGCAAGCGCGGCGAAGGCGCGATGCGGGAGCTGGAGCGCCACGTCGTGCTGATGGTGCTGGACCGCAAGTGGCGCGAGCACCTGTACGAGATGGACTACCTCAAGGAGGGCATCTCGCTGCGGGCGTACGCGCAGAAGGACCCGGTCATCGAGTACCAGCGCGAAGGCTACGACATGTTCCAGGCCATGCTGGACTCGCTGAAGGAAGAGGTCGTCGGCATCCTGTTCAACGCGCAGGTCGAGCCGGTGGAGCCGGAGGCGCCCGCGGAGGCGGCCACCGAGGTCCCGGCTGCCGCGCGCGGCAACGGCCGGGCCGAGCGGCCCGCGCGACGGCAGGGCGGTGGCGGCGGCAGGCACGCCAAGCCGGTCCCGCCGCAGCCGGTCATCGAAGGCCAGGCGGTCCCGGCCGCACTGCGCAGGCCGCCGGCGGGCGCAGCGGGTTTGACCTACTCCGGGCCCGCCGAGGGCGGCGGAGTCGCGCGCAGCGGTGGCAACAGCCAGCCCAACCGGGCCGCGCAGCAGGGCGCGAGCAGGCGTGAGCGGCGGGCAGCGGCGCGCGCGCAGGCCAAGAAGGCGAAGAAGGCGCGGCGCTGACCGGCCGCACAGCGGTACCGCAGGACAGGCGTTGACGAAGCCCGCGGGGCGCGGCCCCGCGGGCTTCGTCGTGTCTTGTGCGATTTCTCCGCTCAGGCGCCGATCAGGCGCGGATCCCCGTCAGGCGACGGTCGCCTGCCGTCGGCCTGCCTGCGGCTGGATCACGTCGAAGTCGGTGACGGTCCAGCCGTGCCAAGAAGCACGAAGCAAGCCGGTGACGGCAACTGCTCGCCCTCTGGCCGGAAGGTGCACCGTCGCGCACATCTCGACCACGTCGGTCCCCGTGCGGCGGATGTGCACTCGCCGAACGAGGAATCGCGCGCCGACGTCGAGCCCACGCCACCGGCGGAGTCGGCTCAGCAGGTCTACGCTGACCTTGCCGCGCAGGCTGGCGACGGACCGTCGTCCGGTCACGACCTCGAGCAGCGCCGCGAGCAGGGTGCGAAGCTGCGCGTGATCGGGCTCGGGCGGTACCTCGGCACTCCTGGGCCTCGGCCCGGGGTCGGGCGCGGCCAACCGGATGGGCCGGACCGGGATGCTCAGCTGTCCGGCCCGGAGCCGGTCGGCTTGCCGCCCTGGGCAGGGCTCGGTGGACACCGCAAGCCGCAACAGGCCTGTGGAGTTCTGGGCAACTCGCACGTGTTCCTCCCCCAGTTCGGTGGCGGCCCCACGTCCGCCGTTCACTGGAACAGAGACAGCAACCCCCTGGATCCGGACAAGATTCACTCGATTGGGCGAGTCGCCGATGGTGGGTCAGCACCGGGGAACGGGCTGGGAGTGGCCGTGAGAGTCCAGCCGTAGCCCCGGCAGTCCCTCGGGATGCCCGCCGCTACCAGGGATCGACGCGGGTCACGCCAAGTCGCGGCGCACAAGCTCGAAGCACAGCACTGCCGCGGCCGCGGCCACGTTCAGCGACTCCACGCCACCCCGCATCGGAATGGACAGCTCCGCGGTCACCATCTTGCGCACGTCCGGGCCGATCCCTGCGGTCTCGCTGCCGAGCACGAACACCGCCCGGTCGGCCAGCGGGGCCGTGAACACCGAGTGCTCGGCATCCGCTGCCAGCGCATACAGCGCGTAGCCCGCGTCGGCCACCGCTCGGGCCGCCTCCACCGCCGTCGCGCATCGCAGCATCGGGGCGCGGAAAGCCACGCCTGCGGAGGCCTTGACCACCAACGGATCGATCGACGCCACCCCGCGTCGCGGCACGATCACTCCGTCGATGCCGGCGGCGGTGGCCGTGCGCAGGATCATGCCCACGTTCGCCGGGGTGGTGATGCCGTCCAGCAGCACCATGCGTCGCGGCGCGTCCTTGTCCAGCGCGTCGGCAAGGGGTCGCATCCGCGGCGCCACCACATCCGCCAGTACGCCTTGATCCTGCTTGCCGTTGCCCGCCAGGACCTTCACCCGGTGGGCGCTGGCAGTGGTCACCGGCACGCCCCGCGCCCGGGCCGCCTTGCGGATCTGGCTCACCACCGGCCCACGGGAGCCTTCGGCGAGCACCACCTTGTCGATGGTCAGGCTCTCGTCGGCCAGTGCTTCCAGGACGGGCTTGCGGCCGTAGACGGTGACAAAGCGATCCTTGGGGGAGACCACGAGTGCAGCGTATGCCAGGATCGAGGGCATGCCGGATCGACTGTCCGCGCTCGACGCGTCCTTTCTCTATCTGGACGGTCAGGCGACACCGATGCACGTCGGCGCGGTGGCGATCTTCGAACGGCACACCGGTTTCGACTTCGACACGGCACTGGCGCTCGTCCGTGATCGGCTCGGCTATCTGCCCCGGTATCGCCAGCGTGTGATGCACGTGCCGGGGAACCTGGCCCGCCCGGTATGGGGCGACGACGTCGACTTCGACATCAACTACCACGTGCGCCGCTCGGCGCTGCCGTCGCCGGGGACCGACGAGCAACTGTTCGAGCTCGTCGCCCGGCTCATGGCCCGGCCGCTCGATCACGACCGGCCCCTGTGGGAGGCCTACTTCGTCGAAGGGCTCACCGACGACCGTGTGGCGTTGGTGACCAAGACCCATCAGGCCTTGGTGGACGGCATCGGCACGATCGAGCTCGGCCAGGTCGTCCTGGAGCCGACGCCGACCGAGCCGGACGAGTCCGCCAAAGGCGACGCAGACCCGTGGCGGCCGGCGAAAACCCCGTCACGGCGGGAGCTGCTGATCGACGCGGTCACCGAGACCGTGCAGCAGCCGAGCCTGCTGGTGGAGTCCGCGCGCAACGCTGCGGGCGATGCCGTGGCGACCATCTCCAAGCTCGCCGGGGTGCTGGGGAGCGCAGCCTCGGCGTTGCGCACGGTGGTGCGCCCTGCCCCGGCGAGCCCGCTGAACGTCACGGTATCCGGCGGCCGGGTTCTCGCCGCGGTGCGCACGCGCCTGACCGACTACCGCACCATCCGTGCCGCCCGCGGCGGCACGGTGAACGACATCGTGCTGACCGTGGTTACCGGAGCCATCCGGGAGTGGATGCTGACCCGTGGCGTGCAGCTGAGCCAGGAGTCGACCGTGCGCGCGCTGGTCCCGGTCGCGGTGACGGACCCGGCCACGCCCGGCTATTCCCCTGCCGGGCTGGTCGGCAACCAGGTCGATGCGCACCTGGTCGACTTGCCCATCGGGGAACCGGACCCGGTGATCCGCCTGCAGCACATTGCGCACGCGATGGCCAGGCACACCGCGTCCGGGCGAGCCGTGGCGGCCCGCTCCCTGTTGCGGCTCAGCGGCTTCGCTCCTGCCACACTGCACTCGCTGGGCGCCAGGACGGCGGGCAGCCTGTCCGACCGCATCTTCAACGTGATCGTGACGAACTCACCCGGACCGCAGCAGCCCATGTTCGCCGCGCAGGCGAGGCTGCTGGAGATGATCCCGATCATCCCGTTGATGCGGAACCAGGCGCTGGCGATCGGTGTCACGTCCTACGACGGAGGGGTCTACTTTGGGCTCAACGGCGATCGCAAGGCGGTGTACGACATCGACGTGGTGGCTGCCGGCATCCGGCAGTCGCTCGACGAGCTGAAGGGAGCGGGCGCATGAGGGTCTACCTACCCGCGACCGTGAGCATGCTGCGCGAGCTCAACGAGAAAAGAGAGCTCGCCCCGGTGGACGGCACGGCGTTCGGGCTCACCCCGACGTTGCGCGAGTTCTACACCGGAGGCACGGAAGAGGAGTTGGAGTACGTCGCGCTGCTGGAAGCGGCCAGGGCTTCGTTGCGCCTGGTGGCCGCGGAGCTCGACGCAGGTAGCTCCGATCCGCCGCGCCGAGCGGTGGTGGCGGCCGACATCGACGACGTGGAGCTGCGCCCGGATCTGGACGCCGCCGTGGTGCGTATCTCCGGCACGGTACCGATGAAAGCGGTGGCCGCCGTGCACGTGGACGCTCCGGAGGCCGAGGAGGCGGTGCGCGCCGCTGCCGAAGTGATCGACGAGGCCGATCTCGGCGACGACGACGCGGAGTTCGCGCTGGGCGAGGCGGAGGACCACGAGCTCGCCTGGTATGCGCCGCAGGAACTGCCGTTCCTGCTCGAATTGCTCTAGCCGGCCCGCGCGCGGTCGCGCGGTCGCCGGGCATACGGTGACCCAGTACGAGACGGGAGCGCATCTGAGCCTGCCCGCGCGCAGTCGCCGGGCATTGCGCACGTCCCAATGCCGCACTGTGGGTTCGTGTCGATACCGGCGGTGGCCGCTGGCCCGTGCACAGCACTTGTGGTGCCGTGATTCTCGGTCGCTGGCGTCGGGTCGTTGGATCGGTGATTGGTTCCGGTGGCGCTGTCGGTGCTGACGGCGGTCGGCTCGGGTCTGGACCGGGTTGCACCAGCTGCGTCGACGGTTCGTCGACGACTCCATGCTCGTGGCGGCGTGGCGCGAGTGGCGCGGGACGTGCGCTTGTTCGGTCGAACAATGCGCCATGGGGTGGGTGGTTCGAGCGAACAAGCGCACAGGGCGGTCATGCGTGCCACGATGGGGGCAAGCCCACAAGGCAGCGAAACCCCTCAGGAGAGCGCCATGGATGCCATCACGTCCGTCCCGCCGCCGCGCAACGAGCCGGTGCTCGGCTATGCGCCCGGCAGTGCGGAGCGCGAGTCGTTGCAGAAGAAGCTGGCCGAGCTGAAGGAGAGCAAGGCCGAACTGACCCAGACCATCGGCGGTGTGCAGCGCATGGCGGGCGGTGAGCCGTTCACCGTCGTCGCGCCGCACGATCACAGACACGTGCTGGGCACCAGTGCGCAGGCCACCGAGCAGGACGTGGCCGACGCGGTGGAAGCGGCCAAGAAGGCAGCGCCGGAGTGGCGGGAGATGCCGTTCGACGAGCGGGCGGCCATCTTCCTGCGGGCCGCCGACCTCATCTCCGGGCCGTGGCGGGACACGCTGAACGCGGCCACCATGCTCGGGCAGTCCAAGTCGGTGCAGCAGGCGGAGATCGACGCCGCGTGCGAGCTGATCGACTTCTTGCGGTTCAACGTGCACTTCGCGCGGCGCATCCTGGCCGAGCAGCCGGTGTCGCCGCCTGGTCAGTGGAACCGCTCCGACTACCGGTCGCTGGAAGGCTTCGTCACCGCCATCACCCCGTTCAACTTCACCGCGATCGCGGGCAACCTGCCGACCGCCCCGGCGATCATGGGCAACACGGTGGTGTGGAAGCCGACCCCGACCCAGCAGCTGGCCGCGCACTACACGATGCGCGTGTTCGAGGAAGCCGGGCTGCCGCCGGGGGTCATCAACATGGTGACCGGCGACGGCAAGGCGGTCAGCGCGGTGGCGCTGTCCGACCCGGACTTCGCCGGGCTGCACTTCACCGGTTCGACCGCCACGTTCAAGCTGCTGTGGACCACGATCGCGCAGAATCTGGACCGCTATCGCAACTACCCGCGGATCGTCGGCGAGACCGGCGGCAAGGACTTCGTCGTGGCACACCCGTCGGCGCAGATCGACCCGCTGGTCACGGCGCTGATCCGCGGCGCGTTCGAGTACCAGGGCCAGAAGTGTTCCGCGGCCTCGCGGGCCTACCTGCCGAGGTCGCTGTGGGAAGGCGGGCTGCGTGACCAGCTGGCCGACGTGACCAAGACGATCCGCTTCGGCGACGTGACCGACTTCAGCAACTTCGGCGGCGCGGTGATCGACGCCAGGGCGTTCGCCAAGCACGCGCAGCTGCTCAGCGACGTCCGCTCGGATGCCGAGATCGAGGTGCTGGTCGGCGGCAACTGCGACGACTCGGTCGGCTACTTCGTCGAACCGACGGTGCTGGTGTCGAGCAACCCGCACCACAAGGTGTTCGCCACCGAGTACTTCGGCCCGATCCTGGCGGTCACCGTCTACGAGGACGACGAGTACTCCGAGGTGCTGCGCCTGGTCGACAACACCAGCCCGTACGGGCTTACCGGCGCGGTGTTCGCCACCGACCGGGCCGCGATTCAGGAAGCGTTGACGACGTTGCGGTTCGCCGCGGGCAACTTCTACATCAACGACAAGCCCACCGGCTCGATCGTGGGGCAGCAGCCGTTCGGTGGCGCCCGGGCGTCGGGCACCAACGACAAGGCGGGCTCGATGTGGAATCTGCTGCGCTGGACCAGCCCGCGCTCGATCAAGGAGACGCTGATCCCGCCGACCGATCACACCTATCCGCACATGGGCTGAGCGCCAAGACATGAGCTGACCGTCAAGCCGGCGGCGGCCCTGCGCCGGGGACTTCGGTGGACGGCCCCGGCCGTGGGCTGCTGGCGGGCTGCCGGGTCCGGTGGGCGATCGGGCGATGAGCCGGATCGGGATCGCCGGCCCCGGTCGATGTCCGGCTCTGGTCGACGCCGCGCCGGCGACTGGTGCGGTGGCGGGCCGGCTCCGGCCCGGCGTCGCCCTGTCGGCTCGCGGCCTGGTGTCGCGCCTGGCATCACAGTGGCCGGCTCGGCTCCGGGCCGGGGGTCGTGTTGCTGACTCGCGGCTTGGTGTCGCGTTACCGGCTCGCGGCCCCGTGCTGCGTGTCGGCCTGCCTGGGCGTTGCGTTGCTGGTCTGCCGGTCGGCCCTGGTGTCGGCTTGTCGGATGGGTGGCCGGTCCTGGTGGCGCTGTCAGTGCTGACGGTGGCCGGTCAGCTCCGACCCCGGGGCGCGCTGTCGGCAATCGAGGGTGGCCGACTTGGCTCTTGCCTGCTGGCCCGCGGCCCGGGTGTCGTGCTACGGGCCCGTGACCGCCCGGCGGTGAGCCGGTGGCGAGCTGCCAGCAGGCTGGTGAGCTGCCAGCAGGGTGGCGAGCTCCTAGCAGGGTGGTGAGCTGCCAGCAGCGGTAGTTGGCCTGGCTGCCACTGTCCGGTTGCCACCGTGCCGTCGGAGTGGCGTGCCCGGTCCGGTGAGCGCCAGTACACCGCGGCCGGCCGCAGACGCGGCTACAGGGACGGCAAATACTTGCCCCAGCGGCCTGATGCTGTGGTGGCATCGCCGCAGCCAGCCATGTCCGTGCTGATCGCCCGGCTCAGCTGATCGCCCGGCTCAGCTGCCACGTCGGCCACTGGCCCGCGCCGTGCCGACCGCGCACAGCAGACGCACGACAAAGGCCCCGCACCGGCCGGTGCGGGGCCTTCGCCTCGTCGTGCAGTCGCCGATCAGAAGCCGATCAGTTCGGCGTGCTCGGCATGCCCGGCACGCTCGGCGGGGTGGAACCCGTGCCACCCGGCATGCCCGGCGTGGAGCCGGTGCCGCCCAGGCCCGGCAGCTCCATCTCGGTGACCTGGTCCGGCGACGGGACCTGGATGTTCACCGGCTCGCCCCAGTTGGAGTACTTGGCGATCATCCTGGCCGACTCCATGCCCTCCGGCAGCTCCTCCTTGGCCTGCTTGGCCACGTCCGCCAGCACCGGCCCGAGGTTGACCTCGATCTGCACCGGCAGGTTGTCGCTGTTGAGGTAGATGTCCATCGGCACCGAGTCGATGGTGACGCCGTCCGGCAGCTGCTGGCCCATGCCCATCTTCTTCGCGAGCTCGCCGAAGTCCAGCTCCACCGAGTACTTGGTGACCGGCTGCCCGTCCACCTGGGTCTGCTCGGTGGACGTGATCTTGCCGTTCTCCTTGATCATCTCCAGCGTGTTGGCCGGATCGGAGAACTCCGAGCCCTGGCCGAACTGACCCGCGCCCGCCTGGTCGATGGACATCTTCATCCACTTGTCCGTGTCGGGCCCGCCACCAGGCATGCCGCCCGCGAACCGCATGTACATGGTCTTGCCGACCATGATGGTTTCCATCTTCAGCGGCTCGCCGGAACCGGACATGCCGGGCAGCTTCAGGTCCATGGTGGACGTCATGGCCACCTTGCTGTCCTCGCCGGCGTACTCGGCTTCACCCTCCGCCTTCAGGTTCAGCATCGCGCCCATGTCCATCTCGATGCTGAACTTCGACGTCTTGGCCTTGGCCGTGCCTTCCTTGGCGGCGTTGATCAAGCTCTGCGCGTCGTTGAAAACACCGCTCTGGCTGGTGTTCTGCTGATTGTCCGCGCCGGTCGGGGTGCCCCCCTCCTTGTCGCCGCAGGCGCTGACCGTCAACGCCAGGGTCAGCGCGCCGGCGGCGATAAGTGCCTTCCGCATCTGGTCTCCCTCTCCTGTTGCTCGTGTCTGGTCATCATCCGACGAATCCGAGCTCCCGTCAGGTTTTCATGCCCGGAATCCTCCGGCGACTCGGGGTCACCTTCCGGGCCCGGTCGGGGGATCAGCCCATCACCCTCCTGCTCCCGGCAGCGGTTGGTCGGAGATCTGGTCGGCCGGTGGTGGCTCGACGTCGACCTCGACGCCCCACTCGGTGAAGTCCGTCCGGGCATAGGCCTCGTCGAAGCTCATGCCAGGCGGCAGGTTCTGCTGCCCGCCTGCGCTGTCCATGATGGCGTCGACGACCTCGCGCATGTCGACGTTCAGGCGTACCGGCAGGTCCCGTTCGTCCAGGTAGACATCGACCGGGACGGCGTCCAGGTCGACTTCCGCCAACGCGGGGAGGTCCTGCATGCTGGTGCCGAAGTTCTTCATCACCTCGTCGAAGTCGACTTCGAAGCTGTACTTCGTCGTCGTCCGGCCGCCGATCGACACCCCGGTCTCGGTGTCCACCAGCTCCCCGGACTCCTTGAGCATGTCGAGCATCGTCCCGGGGTCGCTGGACTTCAGATACTGGTCGACCTTGATACCCGTGCTGGACAGCAGCTCGGGAAGGCTCGTCTTGTACCACGGCCTGTCGGGATCGCTGGGAAGGCCGGGCAGATCCGTGGGCATCCGCAGGTAGAAGTCGTCGCCGAGTTGCCTGCCCTCGAACTCCATCGTGCCCAGGCCCATGCCCACGCTGCTCATGTCGAACGTCATGGTCACCCAGCTGCGGGGATCTTCGCCGTCGGCGTA
This sequence comes from Thermocrispum agreste DSM 44070, assembly GCF_000427905.1. Classification (GTDB taxonomy): domain Bacteria; phylum Actinomycetota; class Actinomycetes; order Mycobacteriales; family Pseudonocardiaceae; genus Thermocrispum; species Thermocrispum agreste. The sequence goes on from NZ_KE386603.1 coordinate 250,988, forward strand.
GCTGTTGGCGCCTTCGCCGGTCATCGCGATCGGCCCGAGCCGCATGCTCACCGTGAAGGCCACCGACTTCTCCTTGGCCGTGCTCGCCGATGCGGCGCGCACCAGGCTCGCCGTGTCCTGGTACTTGCCGTCCCCGACTCCGCAAGCGCCCATGGTCAACGTCAGCGTCAGCCCGCCTGCCGCGATCAGCGCCTTGCGCATACCGCCCCCTGTCCGCCGTGGCTTGTCCTTGCTGTGACGCGCAGTAAGGTGCGTCGGTTTCCGGTACTACGCAAAATGCCTGCCGACGGCGTCAGTTGGGCGTGTTTGTCACTGTCCGGCCACGGCATCAGAGCCGGTGCGGGACGCCAGCAGCCTGCGCAGCGACCCGAGTCGTACCGCGGGCACGGCCCCTTCACCGACCAGCGCGTCCAGCGCGCAGTCCGGGTCGGCGGGCGGTCCGAGATGGCCGCAGTTCGGCGGGCAGTGCTCGGCCGCCTCGGCGAACTCCTCGAACGCCAGGACGATGTCGTCGGCGGTCACGTGGGCCAGCCCGAACGACCGGACGCCGGGGGTGTCGACGACCCACCCGCCTGCGTCGCCCGGCAACGGCAGGGCCACCGCCGCCACCGACGTGTGCCTGCCCTTGCCGACGGCACTGACTTCCCCGGTGGCCAGATCGGCGTCCGGGACCAGCCGGTTGACCAGCGTGGACTTGCCGACTCCCGAGTGGCCGACCAGCGCCGTGACACGCCCTGCGAGCAGCTCGGTCAGTTCGTCCAGCGGCTGATTGACGCTGGTCACCAGCGTGCGCACGTTCAGATCGGCGTAGTACTCCAGCACCTGGTCCGGGCTCGCCAGGTCCGCCTTGGTCAGGCACAGCACCGGCTCCAGCCCGCCGGTGTAGCAGGCGACGAGGCAACGGTCGATGAAGCCGGTCCTGGGCGGCGGGTCGGCCAGCGCGGTCACGATGAGCAGCTGCTCGGCATTGGCGACCACGACGCGCTCGTACGGGTCGGTGTCGTCGGCGGTGCGCCGGAGAACGCTGCGCCGGTCGTGCACCCGGACGATGCGCGCCAGCGTGCCCGGCTTGCCGCTGATGTCGCCCACCAGCGCGACCGAGTCGCCCACCACGATCGGGGTCCTGCCCAGCTCCCTGGCACGCATGGCGACGACCCGTCGACCGGGGTCGCCGTCGATCGCGCACGTCCACCGACCGCGGTCCACCGCGATCACCATGGCGGTGACGGCGTCCTCGTGCCGGGGACGCCGCTTGCTACGCGGCCGGGAACCACGTCCAGGACGAACCCGCACGTCGGATTCGTCCAATCTGGTCCAGTCGCGCACGGTGGTTACGATAAGCGGCCAAGGCCACCTCAAGCAGAGGAGGACCGCGATGTGCGGGCGCTATGCCGCCACGAAGGATCCGGCGACCCTGGTCAAGGAGTTCGACGCGGCCGACAACACCGAAGGCCAGGCGCGTCCCGACCACAATGTGGCGCCGACCAAGAACGTCGTCACCGTCGTGGAGCGGCATCCGCGCGACGCCGACGGCACGGTGCTCGAAGACGAGCCCCCGCAGCGACAGCTGCGCATGATGCGGTGGGGCCTGATCCCGTTCTGGGCCAAGGACAAGTCCATCGGCGCCAAAATGATCAACACGCGGGCGGAGACCGCGGCCAGCAAGCCCGCGTTCCGCAAGGCGCTCAAGCGGCACCGCTGCCTGGTGCCCGCCGACGGCTGGTACGAGTGGCAGCGCCTCGGCAAGAACGCCAAGCAGCCCTTCTACATGACCACAAGGGACGGCTCGTCGCTGGCCTTCGCGGGCATCTGGGAGACGTGGCGGGATCCGCAGGCCGGACGGGACGTTCCGCCGCTGGTCACCTGCTCGGTGCTGACCGTCGACGCGGTCGGCCCGCTGACCGACATCCACGACCGGATGCCGTTGGTGCTGCCCAGGGACGCCTGGGGACACTGGCTCGACCCGGATGTCGACGACGTCGCCGAGCTGCTCAAGCCGCCGCCGCTGCAGCTGGTGGACGAGCTGGAGCTGCGGCCGGTGTCGAACCGGGTGAACAGCGTCCGCAACAACGGCCCCGAGTTGATCGAACGTGTCGACCCGGCGCAGCAACTGGACGAACCGGCGCTGTTCGACGCGCCCAACTCGGCATGACACGCATCGAGATCGACACGCCGTCCGGTGTGGCGGCCGCCGAACTGCATGTCGCCGAGGAAGGATCGGCCTGCCTGCTGCTCGGCCACGGTGCGGGCGGCAGCATCACGGCTGACGACTTGGTCGCGGTGACTCGAGCCGCGCAGCAGGCCGGGGTACACGTGGCGCTGGTCGAACAGCCGTATCGGGTGGCAGGTCGCCGCACCCCACCTCCGGCGAAACGGCTCGACGAGGCCTGGCTGGCCGTCGCGACCGTCGTCGGCGAACGGTTCGGCGGCGCTCCGCTGGTGTTCGGTGGCCGGTCGTCCGGTGCCCGGGTGGCGTGCCGTACCGCGGAAGCGGGCGGCGCGATCGCCGTGCTGTGCCTGGCGTTCCCGGTGATTCCGCCGTGGAACCGGAAGGCGACCAGGCAGCCCGAGCTGGACGCCGTGCAGGTGCCCACCCTGGTGGTGCAGGGCGACGCGGACCACTTCGGGTGCCCCGAGTCGGGCCCGCACCACGAGGTGCACGTGGTCCGGGGCAATCATTCGCGGTTCGCGGATCTGCCTGCCGTCGCCCGCTACGTGGGCGAATGGCTGAGCCGGGTGGTTCGCGTGCGGCAGTGAAGGCCGGCGAACGCCGATCGTGACGTTGCACGCTCAGGTGACATCCCCTTGGCAGGGCGACGACCCGTGCGACTACGGTCGAGGTGTGTTGCGGATCAAGTCGAAACTGACTTCGTGGTTGACGCGGCTGTACCTGGCCAGGGCCAGCCGCCGCGGGTTCGATCTGGAGAAGCTGCCCGAAGCGGCGCTGGTGCCGCTGCGGCGCAACGGCCTCGACCCGGTCGCCGAGCTGGGGGAGATCCGCCGTCGCGAGCCGGTGAGCAAGCTACCGGTGCCGTTCGGCGTGACCATCTGGCTGGTCACCGGCTACGCGGAGGCCAGAGCGGTGCTCAGCGACGCCAAGGCGTTCAGCAACGACTTCGGCAACCTGGTCGGCAAGGCACCGGGCGCCACCGCCGAGCAGAACCCCGGCGGCCTGGGATTCGCCGATCCGCCACATCACACGCGGCTGCGCAAGATGCTGCAGCCGGAGTTCACCGCGCGCAGGCTCAAGCGGCTGACCCCGAACATCGACGCGATCATCAAGCGGCAGCTGGACGAGATGGACGCCGCGGGCAAGGACGGCCGGCCGGTCGACCTCGTCGAGCACTTCGCGCTGCCCATCCCGTCGCTGGTGATCTGCGACCTGCTCGGCGTCGACTACGGCAGGCGGGACGAGTTCCAGCGGCTGGCCATGCAGCGGTTCGACCTGATCGGCGGCACGATGGGCACGCTGGGCGCGATCTCCGAGTCGCTGGAGTTCCTGCTCGGCGTGGTGCGCGAGCAACGCAAGAACCCGGGTGACGACCTGCTCGGCATGATCATCCGGGAGCACGGCGACGACATCGACGACCGGGAGCTGGCCGGGCTGGCCGACGGCGTGCTGACCGGCGGGTTCGAGACCACGGCCAGCATGCTGGCGCTGGGCACCATGGTGGTGTTGCGCGACCCGCAGGCGCGCGAGATCGTCAGCAACGGCAGCGCCGACGACCCGGCGGTGCACCGGTTCGTCGAGGAGCTGCTGCGCTACCTGACCGTGGTGCAGGTCGCCTTCCCGCGTTTCGCCCGCGAGGACATCCAGGTCGGCGACAAGCTGATCAAGGCAGGGGACATGGTGGTCGTCTCGCTCAGCGGGGCCGACCGGCACGAGTCGCTGGGCGAGGACATGGAGAAGTTCGACGCCACGCGGGAGCCGACGCAGCACCTGGCGTTCGGCTGGGGACCGCACCGGTGTGTCGGCGCCGAACTGGCGAAGATGGAGCTGCGAGCCGCCTTCCCCGCGCTGCTGCAGCGCTTCCCGCAGATGCGGCTGGCCACGCCGGAGGAAGAGCTGGAGTTCCGCAAGGCTTCCATCGTCTACGGCGTCGAGTCGCTGCCTGCGGTCCTGCACCCGGCGAGCTGACCGGCGTCGGTCCGGCACCGGCACCGAACTCGCGCCCTCCTCGCCGAGGTGTTCGTGCCTGCTGGGGTTAGCTGGCGATTGCCGCTGCTGGGGCTCTGGTCGCGGTGATGGGGTCGTGCGGGGTGAGTCTGGTCGCCGGTTCTGGCGTTCCTTGCCGAGGTGTTCGTGCCTGCTGGGGTCAGTCGGCGATCGCCGCCACTGAGGCTCCGGTCACTGCGATCAGGTCGTGCGGGGCGAGTTCGATCTCCAGCCCACGCCTGCCCGCCGAGCAATAGATCGTCGGCCAGTCGTGCACCGACGTGTCCACGACCAGCGGCAGTCGGCTGCGCTGGCCCACCGGCGAGATCCCGCCGACCACGTACCCCGTCGCCCGCTGCGCGGCGGCCGCATCGGCCATCTTGGCCCGCTTCCCGCCCACGGCAGCGGCCAGCGCCTTGAGGTTCAGCTTCCGGGTGACCGGAACCACGCCGACGGTCAGCTTGCCGTCGACCTCGGCGACCAGCGTCTTGAACACCCGGTCGGGCTCGACGCCCAGTGCCTCGGCCGCTTCCAGGCCGTACGACTCCGCTGCGGGATCGTGCTGGTAGGCGCGCACCGAATGGTTGATCTTGCGTTTGGCCAGCAACGTGGTGGCCGGAGTGCCTTTGCCCGCCATGGCGTCGCAGCCTACGACAGCGTCGCGCCACTGCCGGAACGTGTCCCGCGGGTCGTGAGCACGCGGGAATTCTGCGCGGCCGTGAACCGTTGCACCAGGCGTGTTCACCGAAACCCGGTCGCCCGGTCCAGTCCGTGGGCTATCACGTCGTGCTTCGAGGCGCGGACCGGCCACACCGCGCGTATCCTCGGCACCGTCGTCGGCGAGCCCGGGGACGGGTCCGGGGGTGTGCCAGTGCAGGGCGCGCCGCGGGCCGGAAGCGGCAACGGAAAGGACCGGTTTGCCCAGTCAGATCACCGAGTCGGAACGCATCGAGCTCGCCGAGCGATTCGAGCGGGACGCGTTACCGCTGCTGGACCAGTTGTACTCGGCCGCGCTGCGGATGACCCGCAATCCGGCCGACGCCGAAGACTTGGTGCAGGAAACCTACCTGAAGGCCTACAACGCGTTCGCGTCCTTCAAGGAGGGCACGAACCTCAAGGCCTGGCTGTACCGGATCCTGACCAACACCTACATCAACTCGTACCGGAAGAAGCAGCGTCAGCCGCTGCAACAGCCGGCCGAGGACATCACGGACTGGCAGCTGGCGCAGGCCGAGAGCCACACGTCGCGCGGGCTGCGGTCGGCCGAGGTGGAGGCGTTGGAGCAGCTGCCGGACGCCGACGTCAAGGACGCGTTGCAGCGCCTTCCGGAGGATTTTCGCCTGGCGGTGTACTTGGCAGACGTCGAGGGCTTCTCCTACAAGGAGATCGCCGAGATCATGGGCACACCGATCGGTACGGTGATGTCCAGGCTGCACCGGGGCCGCGGTCGGCTGCGCGAGCTGCTGGCCGACGTGGCTCGTGAGAGGGGCTTCATCAAGCAGGGGGTGGAGGTGGCGAAGCGATGAGCGACGAGTGCGCTGACGCCCGGCCCAACTGCTCCGACGTGCTCGCCGAGGTCTATCTGCTGCTGGACAAGGAGTGCCACGAGGAACACGCCGCCGAACTACGCAGGCACCTCGACGGTTGCCCGGACTGCTTGGAGCAATACGGCATCTCCGAGGGGCTCAAGCAGCTGCTGGCGCGCAAGTGCGGCGGCGACCACGCCCCGCAGAAGCTCAAGGAGCGGCTGCGCGCGAAGATTCGCGAGGCGCACCTGGCGGGCGCCGAGAAGTCCGACGCGGCCGGCGAGGGCACCGTCGAGGTGCGTGAGGACTAGCTCACTCAGGCGTTCGGCTTCTTGCCGTGGTTGGCGTTCTTCTTCTTGCGGCCACGGCGCTTACGAGCTCGCTTCGACATCCATGTACTCCTCGTGGTTTTCGGACGACTTAGTCTGACACGAGTCGTCGTGCGTCGATTCAGGGGAGTGCCGTGAGTACGCTTGCCGAGCTGCTGGCCGAGCACACCGGGTTGTCCGGGGAGGCCGCCGACCACCTGCAGATGGTGGTGGCCGAATGGCAGCTGCTCGCCGATTTGTCGTTCGCGGACTTTCTCATGTGGGTGCCCATCGAGGGCAGCGAGTCGCAGTTCGCGTGCGTCGCGCAAGCCCGGCCGACCACCGGTGCCACGGCGCATCCCGAGGACGTCGTCGGCAGCCGGGTCGACGAGCGCGAGCACCCCCAGCTCGCGGTCGCCCTGCGCACCGGGCGCATCGTGCGCGAGGAGGAGCCCCGGTTGTCCAACGGGGACATCCTGATGCGCCGGGAGGCGATCCCGGTCCGGTTCCGGGACCAGGTGATTGCGGTGCTCAGCCGGGAGTCGAACCTGAGCGTGCCCAGGGTGCCCAGCTCGCTGGAGATCGCTTATCTGGCGGGCGCGTCGGATCTGTGCCAGATGGTGGCGGACGGGACGTTCCCGCACGAGGGCTCGCACACCGACGTGCACAGCAGCCCGCGGGTGGGCGACGGGTTCATCCGGCTGGATCCGTCCGGCACGGTGGTCTTCGCCAGCCCCAACGGCCTGTCCGCCTATCACCGCATGGGGCACAAGTCCGACTTGGTCGGGACCCGGCTGGCGCCCTTGACCCGGTCGCTGCTGGCGGATCCGTTCGACGCCACCGAGGTCTCCCACCGCATCCTGGAGGCGCTGGAAGGGCGGCCCGGCACCCGGGTCGAGGCGGAGTCGCGGCGTGGTGCCGTGGTGCTGTTCCGGGCGCTTCCGCTGCGTCCGGCGGGCACCCCGGCCGGGGCGCTGGTCTTGGTGCGGGACGTCACCGAGGTCAAGCGCCGGGACCGGGCGCTGATGAGCAAGGACGCCACGATCCGGGAGATCCACCACCGGGTCAAGAACAACTTGCAGACGGTGGCCGCCCTGCTGCGGCTGCAGTCCCGCCGCACGCAGAGCGACCAGGCCCGGCGGGCGCTGGAGGACTCGGTGCGCCGGGTGTCGTCGATCGCGATGGTGCACGAGACGCTGTCCATGTCGCTGGACGAGCGGGTCGACCTGGATCAGCTGCTGGACCGGGTGCTGCCGATGCTGTCGGAGGTCACCACGGCAGGAGAGTCGCCGGTGGAACTGGTCCGGGAGGGATCGTTCGGTGTGGTGGCCGCCGACCTGGCGACGCCGTTGGTGATGGTGCTGGCCGAGCTGGTGCAGAACGCCGCCGAGCACGCGTTCGAACGGGGCAAGCCGGGCAGGGTGACCGTGCGGGCTGCCCGGTCGGCCCGGTGGCTCGAGGTGTCCATCGTGGACGAGGGGCGCGGGTTGCCGCCCGGCTTCTCGCTTGAACAGGCGGAAGGACTGGGCCTGCAGATCGTGCGCACACTGATCGAGTCGGAATTGCGGGGGTCGCTGTCGCTGCGCAACTGCGAGCCGTCCGGAACGGAGGCTGAGCTGCGGATACCGCTGACGTGGCGAAGCTAGTCGGTGGGTAGCGCAGCGGACGCCGGTGGTGCACCCGGCGTTGGGGCAGTCGGGAGTGTGCCCGTGCGGCGTCGCTGGCCGGTCTGCGGGCACACGAAAGAGCCGGCACCCGGGAGGAGGTGCCGGCTCTTTTCCGTTGCGGGAGGCTTGTCGAAGCCTGTGTCGCTTCCGTCAGAAGCTCGTGCTGCCGATACGAGCCCGGCGACGCTTGAGCGCACGCCGCTCTTCCTCGCTCATGCCACCCCACACGCCAGCGTCCTGCCCGGTGGCCAGGGCCCAAGCCAGGCAGTCGGACGCGACGGGGCAGCGGTGGCACACGGCCTTGGCCGCGGCCACCTGCGTGAGCGCAGGACCGCTCGTCCCTACGGGGAAGAACAGCTCAGGGTCCTCGTCTCGGCAGGCCGCGCGGTGGCGCCAGTCCATGGTGATGTGCTCCTTCGTGGCGACGCGGAACAGCCGCGCCACGGTCGTCTCGAATGGCGGTCGTATTTCGGGTGCTTGTGAATGCTTTCACGAACCGCAGCGACGGGCAAGAGTTTTCTCACCATCGGTGAGCGAACTCACCCTTAAGGGCAACCCCTCTGACCTGCGGTTTCTCTCCTCGCTGGGAGAGAAGGCCGGGAAAACGGTGCGGTGAGCGGAGCCGAGTTTGCGACGAGTGGTAGGGACCGGTTCGCCGAACCGATCACTCGCCGACGGTCGGCTCGCCGTTCCGCGCGACGACGTGCGACAGCCGCGCTGTCACACGACCACTGTCAAGGCTTGCGGAACGCTGACGAACTCGACGTCGGTACGCTCACCGACCAGATCCCCGTCAACCTGCAAGTTTACTGGTTTTTCCGCGTGAATGCGCACCTTCGTGACGTCGTCGGCGCGGATGAGATGACGGCCACGCTGACGTCCCTTGCCGTTCAGCGCTTGCCGCAAGTGGTGGAGCACCCCGAAGAAGCCGAGCTTGCGCAACGCGAAGACGCCGAGTCCGGTGTCGAACGAGCACTCCGGGTTCAGCCTGATGGGGCGGGGGCCGAAGTACGACCACGGGTCGGTGTTGGAGACGAACGCGGTGCGGACGATCTCCGGCTCCCGGCCGGGCAGCTCGAGCCGGAGGGTGTGCCTGCCGTGCGGCGGCCGCAGGTAGACCGCGGCAGCCACCCGCGCGTACAGCAGCGGACTGGTCCGCTTGCCGCGCTTGCCTTCCACACCTTCCACGACGTCGGCGTCCCAGCCCATGCCGGCGCTGAAGGTGAACCAGCGTGCGTTGGCCCGGCCGAGCCCGATCGTGCGCCTGCGCCCGGACGTCAGCGCGTCGAGCAGGACGTGCGTGGCCTCGACGGGATCGCGTGGATAGCCGACGGCGCGCGCGAACACGTTGGCGGACCCACCGGGAACCACCGCGAACAACGGCGCCGTGCGCGGCTCACCGGCCACTTCGGCACCGCCGAGCAGCCCGTTGACGACTTCGTTCACCGTGCCGTCGCCGCCGTGGGCGATGATCAGCCCGGCGCCGTCGGCAACGGCGGCGGCGGCGATGGCCGTGGCATGCCCGCGGTGGGCCGTCTCGACGACCTCGAGCTTCACCTCGCTGGCCAGCGCGTGCGCGAGCACGTCTCGGCCGCCCGGCGTCGTGGCAGTCGCCTGCGGGTTCACAACCAGGACTGCGCGCATGACGGCAGCGTACGGCCCGACAGAGGACATCCGCCGCCTCCGCGCAGGCCGCGAGGCCTATCCCACACTGCGCCCGCACTCGCGGGCACAGCCGACAGGTGTGCGCACCAGGCGCACGCAGCCCACAACCGACGTGCCTGGAGCCCTGCCCAGGCGCGTTCACGAAGTCGACCGGTTCGCGAGCTACTCCCGGGCCACCAGCTCCTTTCCGGGCGGGTGTGGCACCCGCCTGCTCGTCCTCGTCCTCCCTGTCCGCCGACGGGTTGCACCCGGCGACCGCCGACCCGCCGGTGGCTGACGACCGCGAGACGACCGCGGAGCACAAGAAGGCGGTCACCAGCCGCGTCGGCGGGCGGAGGAACCCACCGACGTTGATCAGATCATGACGTCTCGGCCGCGGTGAGGAAACGGCCGAGTGGGTGGCATACCATCGGTGACGCTCACGCAGAGTGTCGTCCGTGTGCCGAGTGGGGTGGTCTCGGTCACATACCGGAAGGGGCCCAGGGTGCGACTGGCCGATGTTCTCCGACCAGCTCCGCGCGCGGTGCGGGCCGCGGGCGTGATCGCCGCTCTGCCCGGCCTGGCGTCACTGGTGTTTGCGATCGTGCTCGTCGTGGCCGCGCTGTCCGGCGATGCCGCCATGGGCGGCAACAACATCTACGGTGAAGCCGCCTACTACGCCCTGCTCGGCGTGGGGTTGCTGGCTTGCGGCGCCGGTTTGCTGCTCGGTCACCAGTGGGCTCGTTCGCCCGCCGTGGTCATCGCGGTGTTGATGCTGGGCATCGGCTGGTACGCCGCGGGCCCGTCGGCCCGGCCGGAGCTGGGTGTCCCGGTGGTCGTCCTGGGGGTGCTGCTGCTCGTGCTGCTGTTCCGCGCCCCGTCGCGGGAGTGGGCGGCCCAGGACGGCGCGGAGCGCTGACCACGGCGCGGGTCAGTCAGGGGCGGGACTAGCCGCCCGCTCGCTCGGCGGCCAGCGCCTTCAGCGGCTCGTCGGTGAGCCGGTACACCGTCCATTCGTCCATCGGACGGGCGCCGAGTGCGCGATAGAACTTCGTCGCCGGGTTCCAGTCGAGCACCCACCATTCCAGCCGCGCGTAGCCGCGGCGCACGCATTCGGCCGCCAGCTCGGCCAGCAAGGCCTTGCCGATGCCCCGGCCCCGGTACTCGGGGCGCACGAACAGGTCCTCCAGATAGATGCCGTGCACGCCGCGCCAGGTGGAGAAGTTCAGAAACCACAGGGTGAATCCGACGACGCGGCCGTCGACCTCGGCCACGTGGCCGAACAACGCGGGATTGTCGGCGAACAGCGCCGCATGCAGCTGCTCGGCGGTCAGCAGGCACTCGTGCGGAGCCTTCTCGTACGCGGCGAGCTCGTGCACCAGCTCGACGACAACGGGGACGTCTTCCGGGGTTGTCGATCGGATCACGGTCATGGCCTCCAGTCTTGCCGTCGGCCCCGGCGCCGCGTAGAACGGTAAGCTACCCGCGAGTAACCAAGGAGGCCGGTATGCCGCGGACCCTCGACCTGTGGCGCACGGCCAGCCGGCTGCCCGGCGGCCGCCTGTTGTTCTCGGCCGCGGTAATGGCTCGCGCACCGTACTTCGCGACCGTGCTGCCGACGGTACGGGTGATGGAGCCTGGCAGGGCCGAGGTGACCGCGCCGAAGTGGTTCGGCGTGCACAACCACATCGGCACGTTCCACGCCATCGCCACGTGCAATCTGGCCGAGGTGGCCATGGGCATGCTGGCGGAGGCCACCGTGCCGAGCAGTCACCGATGGCTGCCGAAAAGCATGACCGTGCGCTACGTCGCCAAGGCGCGCTCCAGGCTGCGGGCGGTCGCCACGCTCGACGAGCTGCCCGCGTTCGGCCCTGCCGGGTTCGACCTGCCGGTCCCGGTGACCGTCTACGGCACCGACGGGCGGCCGGTCACCGAGGCCGTCATCACCCTCTGGATCACTCCGCGGAAGAGGTAGCGCGCAAGTGTTCGTACCACTCGATGCAGGCCTGGTAGCTGGGCAGCAGCCCCTGCTCGCGGGCCTGGGCCAGGGTGGGGGCGGACCGGTCCTTGTCGCTGAGCACCGGATCGATCTCCGGCGGCCACGGCAGGTTCAGCTCCGGGTCGAGCGGATTCACACCGTGCTCGGCGGGCGGGTTGTACTCGGTGCTGCAGTAGTAGGCGATCACCGTGTGGTCGGCCAGCGCCACGAAGGCGTGCCCAAGGCCCTCGGGGAGATAGACCGCGCTGATCCGCTCGCTGCTGAGCCGCACGGTGTCCACCACACCGAACGTCGGGGACCCCTCACGAAGGTCCACGATCACGTCCAGCGCCTCGCCGTGCGCGCAGTAGACGTACTTCGCCTGACCGGGTGGAGTGTCGGCGAAGTGCACACCGCGGATCACGCCTCGCTTGGAGACGCTGTGGTTGGTCTGCGCGATCCGCAGCGGGTGTCCCACCGCGTCGACGAATGCTTTGCGCTGGTAGGGTGCCACGAACATCCCGCGCCGGTCAGGAAAGCTGGGCGGGGTGAATTCGAACGCTCCTGGAACAGCAAGTTCACGTACCTGCATTCCAGCAGCGTGGCACACCTGTCACAATGGACCGCACCCACTGTGTCCGGTGGCGCTGCGACGGACCCGAGATGCAGCCCCGGACATCTTCCGCGCCGTGCGGCATGCGGTGTCACCACACCGGGCCGCGCGCGTTCTGACCGCACGAGTGCCAATCCCGTACGCCGGACCCACTCCGGCGTCGTCGCGTTCGTGTCGTACTGATGTCGTACTGATGACAGGAATTCGTCATGGAGATCAGCTGGAAGACTGCTAGCCCCGCCGTTGCCCCTGGACCCGTTACGGGCGGCGCGCCCGTAACCAGCGAGGACATCTTCGCCGGCCACCAGGGAGGCAAGCTGGGCGTAGCGGCGACCAGGCCGATCTCCAGCTCCCGTGACCTCTCCATCGCGTACACGCCGGGCGTGGCCCAGGTCAGCAAGGCGATCGCGGAGGACGCCCGGCTGGCCGCACGCTACACGTGGGCGCACCGGCTGGTGGTCGTGGTCAGCGACGGCACCGCCGTGCTCGGTCTGGGAGACATCGGCGCGAGCGCATCGCTGCCCGTGATGGAGGGCAAGGCGGTGCTGTTCAAGACGTTCGGCGGGCTCGACTCGATCCCGCTGGTGCTGGACACCACCGACGTCGACGAGATCGTGCAGACCCTGGTGCGGCTGCGGCCGTCGTTCGGCGCGGTCAACCTCGAGGACATCGCCGCCCCGCGGTGCTTCGAGCTGGAGGCGAAGCTGATCGACGCGCTGGACTGCCCGGTGATGCACGACGACCAGCACGGCACGGCCATCGTGGTGCTGGCCGCGCTGCGCGGAGCCAACCGGGTGCTCGGCCGCGATCTCGGCAAGCAGCGGGTGGTGATCTCCGGCGCGGGGGCTGCCGGGGTCGCTTGCGCGAAGATCCTGCTCACCGCGGGTGTGGGAGACATCACGCTGCTGGATTCCCGCGGGATCATCCACGTGGGCAGGGACGGTCTGACCCCGGTGAAGCAGGAGATGGCCTGGACGACCAACAAGGCGGGCCTGACCGGCGGGCTGCCCGAGGCGCTGGACGGCGCGGACGTGTTCATCGGGCTGTCCGGTGCGACGATCGACGAGACGCTGCTGAAGACGATGGCGGACGACCCGATCGTGTTTGCGCTGTCCAATCCGGACCCGGAGGTGCATCCGGAGGTAGCGGCGCAGTACGCGTCGATCGTGGCCACCGGGCGTAGCGATTTCCCGAACCAGATCAACAACGTGCTGGCGTTCCCCGGCGTGTTCCGGGGTGCGCTGGACGCGGGCGCCCGGGCGATCACCGACGAGATGAAGCTGGCCGCCGCGGACGCGATCGCCGCGGTGGCGGCGGACGAGCTCGCCCCCGACAAGATCGTGCCGAGCGCGCTCGACCCGCGGGTGGCCCCCGCCGTCGCAGCGGCGGTTGCCCAGGCAGCCAGGGAATCCGGCGTGGCGTGAGCATCGGCCGGGGCTGGACGCGCGCAGGCCGAGCGTGCCGCTCGCCGGGCGTCCAGCCCCCGGCGTCGCCATGGCTTCTCTGGGCGTCGCGGTGGTTTCTCCGGGTGTCGCCGTGGTTTCTCCCAGCGCCGCTGTGGTTTCGGCTCGCGGTCGGCCGGCTGTGTCCGGCTGACCGGCCGCGCTGTCCGCCCGGTGGGTTCCGGCTGGCCGGCTGCGCTGTCTGCCCGGCAGGTCCCAGCTGCAGCCGGTCCTTCGGCATGATGGCTGAGCGCCCTGGCGACGTCCGCAGGCTTCCTTCGGGATCGATCGCGAGAAAGTCAGAGCTTCGGTATTGATCCGTCTGGACCTGTTGCACTACTCCGTTCGGAGTAGCACACCACGGCGCTGGCGCCAGCACCGAGGGACGCACTCGCAGCGACTGCGGAATATTTTCACATTTAACCCCCGTGGCGGCCGGCACGAACGGCGCGTAGCCCGCGTGTGACCTTGGGTAATGATCGCCGTCCGCGTGTTCGGCGCGGAAACGACCAATCGGGCGAGCCGCGTACACAGAACAGTCCGCATATCAAGGACTGTCTTGCCGCAACGGCGCAGACCTAGTCTCGATCACCACGTTCGACCGAACGTGATCACCCCCTGGAAATGTGGGCCCGCACGGCACGCATTTGCCCTGCCTAGGAGGAACAGTGAGACGGTCGAAAGGGACCAAGGCCGCGGTGGTGGCGTCCGCCGCGGCCCTTGCCGCGCTGGGCGGCCCGGCGGTCGCGTCCGCCGAGCAAGGCGCCATCCTCAACGCCAACAGCCCGGACGCCATCGAGGGCAGCTACATCGTGGTGCTGAAGGACGGTGTCTCGGCCGCCGCGGAGGCGTCCGAGCATGCCGATCAGTACGGCGCCAAGGTCACCCGCACGTTCAAACACGCCTTGCGCGGGTACGCGGCCAAGATGAGCGAGTCGGCGGCGCGGCGCCTCGCCGCCGATCCGTCGGTTGCGTACGTCGAGCAGAACCAGCGCGTGTCGGTCGCGGCGGACCAGCTGAACCCGCCGTCGTGGGGTTTGGATCGCATCGACCAGCGTGACCTGCCGCTGGACAACAAGTACAGCTACTCCACCACGGCGAGCACCGTCACCGCGTACATCATCGACACCGGTATCCGCACCTCGCACCGGGACTTCGAAGGCCGGGCGACGTGGGGAACCAACACCGTGGACAGCAACAACACCGACTGCAACGGTCACGGCACGCACGTCGCGGGCACCGTCGGCGGTGAGACCTACGGCGTGGCCAAGGACGTCAAGCTGATCGCGGTCAAGGTGCTCAACTGCGCCGGGAGCGGCACCTACGACGGAGTGATCGCCGGCATCGACTGGGTGACCAGCCACCACCAGTCCGGTCAGCCCGCGGTGGCGAACATGAGCCTCGGCGGCCCGGCTTCGCAGGCGGTCGACGACGCGGTGCGGCGCTCCATCAACGATGGCGTGACCTACGCGCTGGCCGCGGGCAACGACTACGGGGCGAATGCGTGCAACACCTCGCCCGCGCGCACCACGGAGGCCATCACGGTCGGCTCGACCACCAGCAGCGACGCCCGGTCCGACTTCTCCAACGTCGGCCCGTGCCTGGACATCTTCGCGCCGGGTTCGAACATCACGTCGGCCTGGATGGGGTCGGATACCGACGAGCGGACCATCAGCGGCACCTCGATGGCCACGCCGCACGTCGCGGGCGCGGCCGCGCTGTACCTGGCCGACAACCCGTCCGCTTCGCCTCAGGCGGTCCGTGACCACCTGGTGTCCCAGGGCACCCAGGGCAAGGTCGGCAACCCAGGCTCGGGCTCGCCGAACGTGCTGCTGTACACCGGCAGCGACGGGAACACCGACCCGGAGCCGGAGCCGGGCTCGTGCAGCGGTAGCAACACCACCGACGTCAGCATCCCGGACGCGGGGAGCGCGGTGACCAGCACGATCACCCTGTCCAACTGTGGGCGGAACGCGTCGTCGTCGGCGAAGATCTCGGTGGACATCAAGCACACCTACCGCGGTGACCTGGTGATCGACCTGATCTCGCCCACTGGCGCGGTGATCAACCTGAAGTCGGCGAGCATCTGGGACGGCGCGGACAACGTCGTGACGACCTACACCAAGAACCTGTCCGCCTACAGCGCGGACGGCAGCTGGAAGCTGCGGGTGCGGGACGTCTACCGCGGCGACACTGGATACATCGACAGCTGGAGCATCACGGCCTGAGCTGAGGTCTCCTCCCTGTTGCACCGCTGGCCTCCCAGGTGACTGGGGGGCCAGCGGCTTGTCGTCGCCGCAGCCGGGCGGGGCAGCCGGGCCGGGGACCACCGCGCCGGCGCTCGGCCGCTGCCATCCGGGACTGCCGCCATGAGCCGGCAAAAGAGAAGCCCCGGCGCCGAGGGGGGAGGGGACACCGGGGCGCTGCCAGCCCTGGGGGGTGGCCGGCTGCCACGACCTTACCGTTCGGTCAGCAATTTTGACCAGACGATCATCGGATGAAAGGACGGCCGTCCTCATTTGGGACGACCGGCCCGCAACCAGCGGCTGCCACCCCGGAACGCCGGTGGCCGGCCACGCTCGGCGTGACCGGCCACCAGTGGCACCAACGCATGCGGCTCACTCGAATGCCTTGGCGATGAGCGCCTTCTGCTCCACCTCGTGCACCTTGCTGGATCCGGTGGCGGGCGCCGCCATCGGCCGCCGCGCGACCAGGTCCAGCGGCTTGGGGAACGCGTCCGGCAGCCGCCGCGGCAGGTTGAGCCCGAGGAACGGCCACGCGCCCTGGTTCTCCGGCTCCTCCTGCGCCCACACGACCCGCTCGGCCTTGGTGTAGCGGGCCATCGCCGCGCGCAGCTTGTCCTTCGGCAGCGGGTAGTACTGCTCGATGCGCACCAGCGCGACGTCGAACCGGTCCCGCTTGGCCCGCTCGGCCCGCAGCTCCCAGTACAGCTTGCCGGAGGTGAGGATCACCTTGGTGACCTTCTCCGGGTCCACCTCGGCGTCGTCGATCACCGACAGGAACTTCGAGTCCCCGGTGAAGTCCTCCAGCTGCGACACCACCGCCTTGTTGCGCAGCATCGACTTCGGCGTGAACACGATCAGCGGCCGGTTCACCCCGTCCAGCGCGTGCCTGCGCAGCAGGTGGAAGTAGTTCGCCGGGGTGGACGGCATGGTGACCGTCATCGAGTGCTCGGCGCACAGCTGCAGGAACCGCTCGATGCGGCCCGAGGTGTGGTCCGGGCCCTGGCCCTCGTGGCCGTGCGGCAGCAGCAGCACCACGTCGGACACCTGGCCCCACTTCGCCTCACCGGACGAGATGTACTCGTCGATGACCGTCTGCGCGCCGTTGACGAAGTCGCCGAACTGCGCCTCCCACATCACCAGCGCCTCGGAGTTGGCCACCGAGTAGCCGTACTCGAAGCCGACCGCGGCGTACTCGGACAGCGCCGAGTCGTAGATCATCACCCGGCCCTGGTCGGGGCTCAGGTGCTGCAGTGGCGCGTACTCCTCGCCGGTCTTGCGGTCGATGAGCACCGCGTGGCGCTGGGTGAACGTGCCGCGCCGCGAGTCCTGCCCGGCCAGCCGCACCAGCCTGCCGTCCATGGCGAGCGAGCCGAACGCGATCAGCTCGGCGAACGCCCAGTCGACGTTGCCCTCCCGGGACATCTTGTACCGGCGCTCCAGCACCGGCTTGACCCGCGGGTGCGGGGTGAAACCCTCCGGCAGGTTGACGAACGCGTCGCCGATCCTCTCGATCGTCTTGCGGTCGATCGCGGTGGGCACCTGGGCCGGGATCTGCTGCCTGCTCTCCACCGACGGGCTGGCCTTGACCGGGTGCTTCTCCAGCTCGCGCACCTCGTTGAAGACGTGCTCCAGCTGGCTGGAGAAGTCCCGCAGCGCGGTCTCGGCTTCCTCGAGCGAGATGTCACCCCGCCCGATCAGCGCCTCGGTGTAGGTCTTGCGCACGCTGCGCTTCTTGTCGATCACGTCGTACATCAGCGGCTGCGTGATCGACGGGTCGTCGCCCTCGTTGTGGCCGCGGCGCCGGTAGCAGATCAGGTCGATGACGACGTCCTTGTGGAACCGCTCGCGGTAGTCCACCGCCAGCTTGGCCACCCAGCAGGCCGCCTCCGGGTCGTCGCCGTTGACGTGGAACACCGGCGCTTCGATGATCTTGGCCACGTCGGTGGCGTACTGCGACGAGCGGGCGTGCTCCGGCGCGGTGGTGAAGCCGACCTGGTTGTTGATCACCACGTGCACCGTGCCGCCGGTGCGGTACCCGCGCAGCATGGCCAGGTTCAGCGTCTCGGCCACCACGCCCTGGCCGGCGAACGCGGCGTCGCCGTGCAGCAGGACCGGCAGCACGGTGAACCCGTCCTCGCCCTTGTTGAGCAGGTCCTGCTTGGCGCGCACGATGCCTTCCAGCACCGGGTCGACCGTCTCCAGGTGCGACGGGTTGGCGGTCAGCGTCACCTTGGTCTCGCCGTCGCCGAACATGCGGAAGTACTTGCCCTCCGCACCCAGGTGGTACTTCACGTCGCCGGAGCCGTGCGCCTGGCCGGGATCCAGGTTGCCCTCGAACTCCTGGAAGATCTGGCTGATCGGCTTGCCGACGATGTTGGCCAGCACGTTCAGCCTGCCCCGGTGCGGCATGCCGATGACGACCTCGTCCAGCTCGTACTCGGCCGCCTTGTCCAGGATGGTGTCCAGCAGCGGGATGACCGTCTCGCCGCCCTCCAGCGAGAACCGCTTCTGGCCGACGTACTTGGTCTGCAGGAACGTCTCGAACGCCTCTGCCGCGTTCAGCTTGGACAGGATGTACTTCTGCTCACCCGGCGACGGCTTCGGGTGCGGGACCTCGATCCGCTCCTGCAGCCAGCGCCGCTCCTCCGGGTTGATGATGTGCTGGTACTCCACGCCGACCGTGCGGCAGTAGGCGTCCCGCAGCACGCCGAGCACGTCGCGCAGCTTCATCCGCTGCTTGCCCGCGAAACCGCCGACGGCGAACTCGCGGTCCAGGTCCCACAGCGTCAGGCCGTGGGACAGGATGTCCAGGTCCTCGTGCCTGCGCTGGCGGTAGTTCAGCGGGTCGGTGTCGGCCATCAGGTGGCCGCGCATCCGGTAGGCGTCGATCAGCTCGATGATCCGGGCGGTCTTGTCGACGTCGCCGTCCGGGATGTCCTCCACCCAGCGCACCGGCTCGTACGGCAGCCGCAGCGAGGTGAAGATGTCGTCGTAGAACTTGTCCTCGCCGAGCAGCAGCTGGTGGATCTTCTTCAGGAACTCGCCCGACTCGGCGCCCTGGATGATCCGGTGGTCGTAGGTCGACGTCAGCGTGATGATCTTGGAGATGCCCAGGTCGGTCAGCGTCTTCTCGCTGGTGCCCTCGAACTGGGCCGGGTACTCCAGCGCCCCGACGCCGATGATGGCGCCCTGGCCCTTCTGCAGCCTGGGCACCGAGTGGTTGGTCCCGATGCCGCCCGGGTTGGTCAGCGAGATCGTGGTGCCCGCGAAATCGTCCGCGGTCAGCTTGTTATTGCGGGCCTTGCTGATGACCTCTTCGTAGGCCTGCCAGAACTCGAAGAACGACATGTCCTCGACGGCCTTGATGGAGGCCACCACCAGGTTGCGGGAGCCGTCCTTGCCCTTCAGGTCGATGGCCAGGCCCAGGTTGACGTGCTCCGGCGTGACGACGTGCGGCTTGCCGTCGATCTCGGCGTAGTGCCGGTTCATGTTCGGGAAGTACTTCAGCGCCCTGATCATAGCGTAGCCGATCAGGTGCGTGAACGACACCTTCCCGCCGCGTGTGCGCTTGAGGTGGTTGTTGATGACGATCCGGTTGTCCGCCATCAGCTTCGCGGGCACGGCGCGCACGCTGGTGGCGGTCGGCACCTCCAGCGAGGCGTCCATGTTCTTGGCGATCGCCGCCGACGCACCGCGCAGCGGCTTGACCTCCTTGACGCCGGGCTGGTCCTTCTTCTCCTGCTTCGCGTCCTGCTTGGCCGCCGGGGCCGGTGCCGCCTGCTGCCGCGCGGGCGCGGGCTGCGGCGCCGCCTGCGGCTTCGGTGCCGTCTGCTCCGCGGGCGCCTGCGGCCACGCCGGCTCGGTGGTGCCCGGCGCGGTGGCCTGGCTGGTGCCCGGCCTGCCGTCCTGGCGCGCACCCGCCGGGGCTGGTGCCGTCCGGGTGGTCGCCTGGCGCTTGGCGGTGGCCGCCCCGTCACTGCCCTGGGACGGCTTGAAGTCGGCGAAGAAGTCATGCCAGGCGGCGTCGACCGATTGCGGGTCGGCGAGGAAACGCTCGTACATTTCCTCGACCATCCACTCGTTGGGACCGAACTGGGAGGCTGGACTGGTGGTCACGACTGAGATTCGCCTCTATTCGTGAGCTCGTAGTAACCGGAATGCGAAGCTTGCGCCACTACCAGGCTAACCCGTGACTCCTCACTTAGTTGCCCGGGATCATGGGCAGGGATTCACGTTCGGCCGCGCGCCAGAACCTGGCGTACGGGCCGTCCGAGGACAGCAGCTCGGCATGCGTTCCGACCTGCGCAATTCGTCCTCGTTCCAGCACGACGATGCGGTCGGCGCGGGCCGCGGTGGCCAAACGGTGCGCGACCACGACGGTGGTCCTGGACCGGGCCACGGCCTCGCTCGCCGCCAGCACCGCCGCCTCGGTCGCCGGGTCCAGTGCCGCGGTGGCCTCGTCGAGCAACAGGATGTCCGGGTCGAGCAGTTCGGCGCGGGCCAGCGCGACGAGCTGCCGCTGCCCGGAGGAGAGGTTCTGCCCGCGCTCACCGACCTGCTGATGGAAGCCGTGCGGCAGCGCCGCGACAGCGGGCAGCGCGCCGACCGCGCGTACTGCCGCTTCGACTTCGGCGTCGGTGGCCTCCGGCCGTGCATACCGCACATTGTTCGCGACCGTTCCGGAGAACAAGTGCGCTTCCTGCGGGACGATGCCCATTCGGCCGCGAAGAGCTGCCAGGTCGTAGTCGCGGACGTCCACCCCGTCGATGAGGACCCGGCCCGAGCTGGTGTCGTAGAACCGGGCGAGCAGCTTCACCACGGTCGACTTCCCCGCGCCGGTGGCACCCACCAGTGCGACCGTTTCCCCGGGTGCGATGTGCAGGTCGAACCCGTGCAGCGCCGGTTCGGCGGCGCCGGGGTAGGTGAAGGACACGTTCTCGAACCGCACGTCCCCCCGCAGCCGCTCACCGACCGCGACGGGTGCCGGGGGTGGCGGGACCGAGCTGCGGGTGGCCAGCAGGTCGCCGATCCTGACCAGGCCGACCTTGGCCTGCTGGTAGCCGTCGAAGATGCTGGACAGCTCCTGGATGGGGGAGAAGAACATCGTCAGGTAGAGCAGGAACGCCATCAGCACGCCCGGCGTCAGGTCGTCGACCGCGACGCGGTTGGTGCCCACGTACAGCACCACGGCCTCGACCACCTGGGACAGCAGCGAGACGAACGGGAAGTACGTGGCGATGTAGCGCTGGGCGCGCAGCCTGGACCGCCGGTAGGCGTCGCTGCGGTCGGCGAACGCCCGCGCCGAATGTTGCTCGCGCGTGTACGCCTGGGCCACCCGCAGGCCGGTGACGTTCTCCTGCATGTCGGCGTTGACCACGCTGACCCGCTCCCGGGCTTCGGTGTAGGCACGCGACGACTTCCGCCGGAAGATCACCGTCGCCACGATGAGCACGGGCATGACGGCCAGCGTGATCAGCGCCAGCGAGACGTCGGTGACCAGCAAGGCCCCGGTGATGCCGACCAGGGTCAGCACGCTGACCACGGCGCGGGCCAGACCGGTCTGCAGGAACGTGGACAGCGCGTCCACGTCGGTGGTCATCCGGGTCATGATCTTGCCGGCCAGCTCGCGCTCGAAGTAGTCGAGCCCGAGCCGCTGCAGGTGGGCGTAGCAGCGGACGCGCAGCAGGTACAGCACGCTCTCGCCCGCCCGCGCGGTGACCACCGTCTGGGCGGCGATGACCGCCCAGTTCAGCAACGCGATCAGTGCGCCGCACGTGGCGACGACGAGCACGACCGTCGTCGAACCCGCCACCACGCCGTCGTCGACGCCGACTCGGAACAGTGACGGCATCGCCACCGTGGCCAGCGCGTCCGCGGCGACCAGGACGACCGCCGCAAGCAGCAGCCAGCGCACCGGGTGCAGCAGCCGGGACAGCCGGAAGTCCGGGTCGTCCGCCGTCGGGTCCTGGCCGGCGATGTGCGGGGTGTCCCGCGCCGGCGGCAAAGCGCGCACCTTCGCCAGCAGCTCCGGCGTCGGCGGCACGTTGAACCGGGCGGGACCACCGGGACCGCCGCGGCCCATCGCGGGCTCCGGTGGCGGGCGGTTCGCCGCGAGCTCGGCGAGGTGATCGACGTCGTCCTGCTCGGTGCGCGGCCACAGCCGCGCGGTGGTGCCGGAACCGTTGCCGTCTGCCGGCAAGGACGGCAACGCCGCGGGGTTCTCCACGTCGTCGTCCGGCCCGGCGATCAGCTCCCGGAACAGCGCACAGCGCTCCCGCAGCTGGGCTTCCGTGCCGATGTCGACCACCCGCCCGGCGTCCAGTACCGCGATCCGGTCGGCCAGCGCCAGTGACGACCGGCGGTGGGCGATGAGGATCGTGGTCCGGTCCTTGGTGACGGCGCGCAGCGTGGCGTGAATGGCCGCTTCGGTGCCGGCGTCGACCGCGGACGTGGCGTCGTCCAGCAGCAGGATTCTCGGGTCGGTCAGCAGCGCCCGCGCCAGCGCCAGGCGCTGCCGCTGCCCTCCGGACAGCGTCAGGCCGCGCTCACCGACCACGGTGTGGTAACCGTCGGGCAGGTTCTCGATGAACTCGTGTGCCTGTGCGGCCTTGGCCGCAGCGACGATCTCTTCGTCGGTGGCGTCGGGGCGGCCGTAGGCGATGTTGTCGCGCACCGAGGTGGAGAACAGGAACGCTTCTTCGAACACCACCCCGATCGCCCGGCGCAGGTCGGTCAGCCGCACGTCCCGGACGTCGACACCGCCGACTTCGATACGGCCTTCGTGCACGTCGTAGAAGCGGGGGAGCAGCAGGGACACCGTCGACTTGCCGGACCCGGCCGTGCCGACGAGCGCGACCGTCTCCCCCGGCTCGACATGCAGCGACAGCCGGTCGAGCACCTTGTCCTCGCGCGTGTAGCCGAAGCTGACGTCGGTCAACCGCACCGAGAGTGGCCCGGCGGGCAGCTCGCGCGGCTCGTCCGGGTCGGTGACCTCGGGCTGCGCGTCGATCAGCTCGTAGACCCGTTCGGCGCCTGCGCGGGCGATCTGCGCCTGGATGATCAGGCTGGTGACCATGCGCGCGGGCGACACCAGGCCCGCGACGTAGGACGCGAAGGCGACGAACGTGCCGAGCGAGACGTCGCCGTGGAGGGCCAGCAAGCCGCCGACCGCCAGCACGGCCACCTGGCCCGCGGCGGGCAGTGCGGCCACCGAAGCCATCGGGATCGCGGTCAGCCGCGCGGCCCGCATCTTCTCGCCGAACAGCTTGCGTGCGGCGCGCTCGAGGCGGGCCACTTCCCTGGCCTCCTGGCCGAAACCCTTCACCACGCGCACGCCGGTGACCGTCTCCTCGACGTGCTGAGCCAGGTCGGCGGCGCGCTGCTGCGACGACCAGATCGCCGGGAACACGCGCATGCGCGCGGCGGCGACCGCCAGGCCGATGGCCGGGGTGACGATCAGGGCGATCAGTGTCAGCAGCGGCGACATCCACAGCATGGCCCCCAGGGCGAGCAGCAGGTACACCGCCGAGCCCACCGAGAGCGGTCCTTGCATGAGCAGGCCGACCATCAGCTGCAGATCGGTGATCGCCCGGGAAGCGATCTGCCCGGTGCGCAGCGAGTCCTGCGCACCGCCGTCCAGCCGGGAGACCGCGTGGAAGACCTGCTGGCGCAGGTCGTGCTGCACGTCGAGGGCGAGCCGTCCGCCGAAGTAGCGCCGCGCGAACGCGGTGGCGAACCCGAGCAGGGCGAGGCCGATCAGCCCGATGGCGAGCACACCGAGCCGTCCGGTGTTGCCCGCCATCGCCTCGTCGATGGCCTGCTTGACCAGCAGCGGTCCGGCAGCGAGCGACCCGACGCCCAGCACGGCGGCCCCGAACGCCAGCACCACCAGCCACGGGTGCCGCCAGCACGCGGAGACCAGCCGCCGCAGCCACCCGGCGGACGGGGAGGAAACAGAAGGGCGGGGTGCCCGCTGCCGACGTTCGATGCGCATCTCGGTCGGTACGGACACCCCGCCAGGTTACGGAATCCTGCGGCCGTGCCGCCGCCCCGGCGACCGGCCGTCGCCGGGGCGGGGCGGCGGGCTCATGTGATGTCGCGCTGGTAGGTGCGCGCCAGGCCGAGGCCGAAGAACAAGAGCACCCAGCCGAGGAAGATCGCGACGCTGGCGCCCCAGCCGAACGAGCCGAGTGCGCCCGCGCCGAACCGCAGCAGCGAGGACGCCCTGTCGACGATCTCCTCCGGCAAGGTGCCGCCTGCCATGTCCTCCAGCTCGCCGACGATGTTGGACGCGGCCGCGGCGCCGGTGATGCCGTTCGCCGCGCCGTTGGGGAACGCCCCGGCGACGGTCGGGCCGATTTCCTCCGAATTGCTCGCGGAGATGGCCGCGAACGTCATGTCCATGCCGGGACCGACCAGCAGCCCGTAGACGAGCAGCACGACCACGGTGCCGACGGACGAGCCGATCAGGGCTCCAACGCCGAGGCCGAGCAGGGTCCACAGCACGCACGACAGCAGCCCGGATGCGGCGATGGTGATCCACATCTCGCCGTCGACCATTCCTTCGCCGCCGACGCCGAACAGCAGCCCCAGCGAGGCGCCCAGGATGATCACCACGCCGAAGATCGCGCCCCACAGCACGTAGGTGATCGCCTTCGCGCCGAGCAGCGTGCCGCGGTTGGGGGCGGTCAGGAAGCTGGTGGTGATGGTCTTCCTGCCGATCTCCACCGCCAGCGCCATACCGCCGAAGATCATCGGGAAGATCGTGGCGATGTTGATCGCCCTGGTCAGGAAGATGGCGTTCACCGACAGGTCGTTGAGGTCGACGGCGGCGTACCGGCGCAGGTCACGGTTGATGTCCCGGGCGATTTCGTCGAACGCCGACGACCACATCCACGCCCACAGCAGCGCGACTACGAGCGCGGTGAGCAGCAAGCCCAGCCACAGCTTGGTGGTGACGATCTTGCGGAACTCCGCCTTGATGAGCCTGCCCATCAGCCCTGGCCTCCCCAATTCGTGCCGCCCTGCTGGCCGTGTCCCGGTTGCTGTCCCGGTTGCGGGCCGCCCTGCCAGCCCTGCTGCGGCTGACCGCCCTGCCAGCCCTGTTGTGGCTGGCCGCCCCAGGTCTGTTGCGGCTGGCCGCCCCAGGTCTGCTGCGGTTGCTGCCAGCCGCCCTGCTGCGGCTGCTGCCACTGGCCTTGCTGCGGGGCGTACGGGTTCTGCTGCGGGACACCACCGCTCGGCGTCCAGGAACCCTGCTGGCCGCCCGGTGCGAACTGCGGCGGCAACTGGCCGTACTGGGTTTGCGCGGGCGCGGCGTACTGCCCGCTGGTGAGCTGGAAGAACAGCTTCTCCAGGTCCGCGCGCTCTTCCTCGACGCCGTACAGTGCGACGCCTGCTTTGGCCGCCACGTCACCGACCTGCTGCACCGTCGAGTCGTACACCGCGAGCCTGCCGCCCTCGATGGTCTCCACCCGGGTGATGCCCTGCTCCTTCAGCGCGGTGGTCAGCTTGTCGTTGTCCGACGCGTGCACCAGGATCCTGGTTTGCTGCTGCTTGCGCAGCTGGTCCAGCGGTCCGTAGTACATCGTCTGGCCTCGGCTGACGATGACCACCTGGTCGATGGTCTGCTCGAGCTCGGCCAGCAGGTGCGACGACACCAGCACGGTGCGGCCTTCCCTGGCGAAGTTGCGCAGGAACTGCCGCAGCCACGCGATGCCCTCCGGGTCGAGGCCGTTGGCCGGCTCGTCCAGGATCAGCACCTGCGGGTTGCCCAGCAGCGCGGCGGCCAGTGCCAGCCGCTGCCGCATACCGAGCGAGAAGCCGCCGACCTTCCGGTTGCCCGCCTCGGACAGGCCGACCAGGCCGAGGACCTCTGCCACGCGGGTGTCCGGGACACCGATCGCCGCCGCGTAGACCCGCAGGTGGTTGCGCGCGGTGCGCTTGGGGTGAAAGCCCTCGTTCTCCAGCACCGACCCGACGACGGTGGCCGGGTTGCCGAGTTTGTCGTGCGGCAGCCCGTTGATGGTGGCCATGCCCTGGGAGGGCCGTACCAGGCCCAGGATCATCCGCAGGGTGGTGGTCTTGCCTGCACCGTTCGGGCCGATGAAGCCGGTGACCGACCCCGGCTCCACGGTGAAGCTCAGATTCGACACCGCCTGTACCGCACCGAAGTTCTTGCTCAGGTGCTGTACGACGATGCGGCCACTGCCGTCATGCATCACAGCTCTCCGTCCGTTTCACGGGCGATCCGCACAGCTCGTGCTGCGCCATCCTGCCGTACTCGTCGGTCCATCCGCCGTTGGTTCCGATGAATTTGCCGAAGGTTGCCACGCAACCGTCCGTGTTCCCCTATGGTGGTAATTGGCGGCCTGCTCCCAGTGACCCCCAGGCTGGTCGAGCGGGCCGCCCTTTTGTGCCTGGGCACCTGCCGACTGCGGGCTTCGCCGCCAGGCCATCCGCGGTCTCCTCGGGTATGTGCGGGCACGGCCGTCGCAGATCTGTCGCGGCAACCGCACAGCGGGCAGGCTATCGGTTGCCGCGCGCGCGGCCGCGCAACCCTCGCCGTAGTGCCGATCACGATCCTGTGACGTGCGGCTCCGCGCGACAGTTTCGCGCGGCCGAGTGAAGCATGGTGACCTGCGACACCACGGCGCTCTTTGCTTGCTGGAGAGCGGCCTGGGCGCAGGCGACGTTCGCGGCGGGGAGTACCGGGATGGCTGCGACCTGGTGATGGCGGCCTTGTGCCACTGCACAGACGCCAGGCTGACCCGCGGCGCCGGGCACGGCCCCACGGTTCCGGGTACGGCCCCCGCGGTTCCGGGTACGTCGGCAGGTGTCGGTCAGCGCTGCGCAGTTGGCTGCACCGGCCGTGCCTGACCGCCCCGGAACGGTCCGGTTTTGCGTGGTGTCATGAGCCGAGCACGCTCGTCAGTTCCACGGCCGGAAGGTCGTGAGCGCTGGCCACCGCCTCGTTGGTCAGCGTCCCGGCGTGCGTGTTGAGCCCGAGCGCGAGGGCTTCGTCGGCCGTGGCTGCGGCCCGCCAGCCGCGCTCGGCGATCTGGACGACGTACGGCAGCGTGACGTTGGTCAGTCCGTAGGTGGAGGTCCGGGGGACGGCGCCCGGCATGTTCGCCACGCAGTAGAACACCGAGTCGTGCACCTCGAACGTCGGGTCGTCGTGGCTGGTCGGGCGGGTGTCGGCGAAGCAGCCGCCTTGGTCGACCGAGATGTCCACCAGGACGCTGCCCGGCTTCATCTGCGCCACCAGATCGTTCGACACCAGCTTGGGGGCCTTCGCACCGGGCACCAGCACCGCGCCGATCACCAGGTCGGCCTGCAGCACGGCCTCCTCCAACGCGAGGGTGCTGGACGTCAGTGTCACGATCGCGCCGTGGTACTGCGCGTCGATCTGGCGCAGCCGGTCCACGTTGGTGTCCAGGACCTCGACGTGCGCACCCATGCCGAGCGCCACGCGAGCCGCGTTCAGGCCCGCCACGCCTCCGCCGATGACGACGACACGCGCCGGGTGCACACCGGGAATGCCGCCGGGGAGAACGCCACGGCCACCGTTGGGACGCATCAGCGCGTTGGCGCCGACTTGCGGTGCGAGCCGTCCGGCTACTTCGGACATCGGTGCCAGCAACGGCAGAGCGCCGGACGGCAGCTGTACCGTCTCGTAGGCGATCGCTGCCGTCCCTGCGGCCAGCAACGCTTCGGTGAGCTGCCGGTCGGCGGCCAGATGCAAGTAGGTGAACAGCGTCAGGTCGGATCGCAAGAACGGATACTCGTCCGCGATCGGCTCCTTGACCTTGAGCACGAGCTCGGCATCGCCCCACACGTCCTCGGCGGTGGAGACGATCTTGGCACCGGAGGCCACGTACTCCTCGTCGGGAATGCCTGCGCCGAGGCCGGCCTCGGCCTCCACGTACACCTCGTGACCGCGCTCGGTCAGCTCGCGTGCCCCAGCCGGGGTCAGCGCCACGCGGTACTCGCGCTTCTTCCGCTCCTTGGGAACGCCGACACGCATGGCCGACCACCTCCCCACCTGCGGCGCTGCTGGCGTGGTTGCCTCCACTATGGCGCGTGCCGGAGGCGATGTCACCGATCGATCAGCGGGTCTTGCCTCCGTCGCGGGAGCGCCAGGCGTGCTGTTTGGCGCGATTGCCGCAGATCCGCATCGAGCACCAGCGGCGGGAGCGGGCCTTGGAACGGTCGTAGAAGGCCCATCGGCAGGCGTCGTTGGCGCAGACCTTCATGCGCGACCAGGTGCCGTCCGCCATCGCGCCGATCACGATGGTCAGCAACCGCCCCACCGCCTGGTGGACCCCGTCGCCGCGGGCGTGCACCTGCCACGAGCCGGATGGGGTGAAACGGACGGCCAGACCGACGCGCGCGGCCGTCGCGTTCAGCCGGTCCAGCACGGCGTCGCCGAGCCGACCGTTCCGATGCACGCCGAGGACATCGCGCAAGGATTCGCGAAACGCCACAACCTCGTCGCGATCCGCACGGTCCAAGGTGTCGACCGACCGATCGAGCAGGTCTTGTCCACGCAACCAGCGCAGGCATGCCTCCGGGGTCGCCAACGTGTCGTTGCCGGCTTCGATGTCGCAGGTGTTCACGAACCGGCGGACGACCTCCAGCCGCCCGGGAGCTGCCGCGGATTGCGTGGCAGGCATCCTGCAAGTGTAACCGGATTGACGTGTGATGCAGTTACGGATAGGTTGCCCGCCCTTGATGCCCCGACAGTCATGTTCTTCGTCGTTGCCGACCACAGGATGGTGAGAAGGACGTTCGCCGTGCTCGCGGCGAGTGTGCTGCTGGCCGGATGCGATGCCGGTGACGTCCTCGGCTTCGGGACCGGCGACGAAGAGGATCGGCCGTCCGAGCTGGTCTTCGCCGGATGCCCTGGTGGCGGGAAGGAGACCGTCACCGTCGGGCTCACCCCCGAGGAGGCTTGGGGGAACCGGCTCGGGCCGACGTTGGAACCGCCGGCGCCGGACGCGAACGGCAGGGTTGCGGTGGACGGCTTCCGGGTCGCCGTCGCTTGCGAGGTGGCGAAGCGCATTCACGGCGACGACGTGACCGTGAAGTGGAAGGTCCTCAACTCCAGGTACGACCTGGAAGATGCGGTGACGAGCGGCGAGATCGATCTGATGTCCTCGATCTCCGCGCCGTACGCCGAGCACAGGACCAGCATGCTCTTGACGCGGTCCTACTACGTCAGCGGTCCGGCGATCCTCGTCACGGCGCAAAGCGGTCTGAAGGACTACGACGACCTGAACAAGTCCGGCAAGAAGCTGTGCGACATGCTGGTGGCTCTCGCGGAAGATCTGCCGGACGATCAGTTCGAGATCGTCAAGGAGCACAACACGTTCGTCTGCCTCGAGAAGCTCGCAGCAGGCGAGGTCGACGGTGTCCACGGCGATGCGCTCGAGCTGGCGGAAATCGCCTACGGCCGTGATCCGCAGCTGAAGCTGCTCGACATGCGCAAGCCGATCGCGCAGGAGATGGCCCTGCAAACGCGTGTCGTCGACTACGCCATGGGTGTGAACCCGAACGTGGCCGGGCTGCGGAAGAAGGCCGATCAGGCAATGGCGGACGTCATTTCCGACGGCACCTGGGAGAAACTCCGGAAGCACTATCTCGATCCGGTCGGGTATCCGGCCAAACAACCACCGCCGCCGGAGGGATGACGGAATCTGCCGGTCGCCGGGGTGTCGGTCCGCGCTGATCGGCACCGCGCGGCTGGCCGCCGTCCACCTGACGCGCCGCCCCTCGCAAGGCTGCGAAAGTCTTCGGTGAGATGTTTCCCGGTGTGCATGCGGGCGGCGGACAGCGGCAGCCACGGTGTGCCGACGGAGCTGATGTTTCCCGGTGTGCATGCGGGCAGCGGCCGACGTGGCCGTGACGACCGTGGTGTCAGCCGCCTGTGGGGTGCAGCCCGTCAGGAGGAAGCCGAGAAGCCTGCCTGGCCGGAGAGGCCGACCAGGTACCGGTGGGCCTCATGGCGATGGACCCTGGACGAACCACGCCTGCCGCTGCGGGAAGCCCGCCGAACCATCCGGCCGGGAGCTGACCCGGTCAGGGACTGGTGGCGCTCACCCTCGATGCGGCGGAGGCGGAGCGCCGGCTGCTGACGCGAGTGGCACGTCATTGTCGGTCGAGCACGTTCCGACGACGACGTGGAGTTGCCAGAATCCGAGTGGTGACCTGCGCAGACGCCGCCGACGGTGGCGACAGCACGCGCTGACGGAAATTTTCCCATTCGCGCCGGAGGGTGGTGCTCGGGCACCGAACGGAGCATGATCCCCAATGGCCGAGGAGTCGGAAGGGGATCGTGATGGGTTCACGCGGACTGTTCGCCCGTGGCGCGGCACTGGCCTCGATCGGTGCGCTGACGCTGGGCTTGGTCGCCCAGCCTGCGGCCGCCGAGCCGAGGCACTGGCCGCTGACCAAACAGCCGGTGGCGGTCGGCTCCGGCGGTGCGGTGGCCACCGTGGACGTCGAGGCCACCCGGGCGGGCTTGTCGGTGTTGCGCAAGGGTGGGAACGCGGTCGATGCGGCGGTCGCCGCGGCCGCGGTGCTCGGGGTGACCGAGCCGTACTCGTGCGGCATCGGCGGTGGCGGTTTCATGCTGATCTACACCGCCAAGGACAAGAAGGTGCACGCGATCGACCACCGGGAAATGGCCCCGGCGGCGATGCAGCCGGACGCCTTCTTCGAAAACGGCAAGGTGCTGCCGTTCGACGACGCCCGCTACAGCGGACGGTCGGCGGGCGTGCCGGGCACGGTCGCCGGGTGGGAGGAAGCGCTCAAGCGATTCGGCACCAAGTCACTGCGCACGGTGCTGCAGCCGGCGATCAAGGTCGCCCGCGACGGCTTCGTGGTGGACCAGACCTTCGCCGACCAGACCGAGGACAACCGCGACTACTTCGACGACATCCCGTCGTCGGCCGCGACGTTCTTGGATCCGGACGGCACGGCACCGGATGTCGGCAGCACGTTCCGTAACCCGGATCTGGCCAAGGCCTACGAGCGGATCGCCCGCTACGGCGCCAAGGGCTTCTACCAGGGGCCGATCGCCGAAGCCATGGCCGAGGCGGCCAGCAATCCGCCGGTGGCCGAGGACGCCAACCACGTCTGGCGTAAGGGCTTCATGACCACCGAGGACATCAAGAACTACCGCGCGGTGTGGCGGACGCCGACCAAGGTCACCTACCGTGGCCTGGACGTCTACGGCATGGCGCCGCCGTCCAGCGGCGGCTCCACGGTCGGTGAGGCGCTGAACATCCTCGAGGGCTACGGCCTGCGCTGGATCAAGCGGGACGAAGCGCTGCACTACTTCCTGGAGGCCTCCCGCTATTCGTTCGCCGACCGCAACGCCTACGCCGCGGACGCCGATTTCGTCGACGTCCCGCTCAAGGGCCTGCTCAGCAAGGACTTCGCGGCCGAGCGCCGTGCGCTGATCACCGGCAAGGCGGCGGGCGTCGTCGAGCCTGGCGACCCGTGGCCGCACAACGGCGGTGGCTCCGGCGGCACGCCGTCGGTGACCCTGGAAAAGGGCACCTCGACGACCCACCTGACGGTCGCGGACAAGCACGGCAACGTGGTGGCCTACACGTTCACCATCGAGTCGACCGGGGGCAACGGCATCACCGTTCCGGGCTGGGGCTTCTTGCTCAACAACGAGCTGACGGACTTCAACTACGACTCGACCACGCACGTCAACCGGGTCGAGGGCGGCAAGCGGCCGCGCAGCTCGATGTCGCCGACCATCGTGCTGGAGCACGGCAAGCCGAAGCTGGCCGTCGGCTCGCCCGGCGGCTCCACGATCATCACCACGGTGCTGCAGATCCTGGTCGACCGCATCGACCTGGGCGCCACGCTGCCGGAGGCGATCGCGGCGCCGCGGGCCACCCAGCGCAACGGTGAGACCACCTCGGCCGAGGCAGCCTTCATCGACAGCCCGGAGGGCCAGGCCCTGCAGGAACGCGGGCACAAGTTCACCGACGGCGGGGAGATCGGCGCGGCGACCGGCATCGAGTTCCTGCCCGGTGGCAAGCTGCTGGCCGCGGCGGAGCCGGAGCGGCGCGGTGGTGGATCCGCCGGGGTGGTGCGACCCTGGTAGCCGCGACGGGGCGGCCGTCCGGTAGGACTGAGGCATGAGCGTGCACGCTGACGGCTGGTTCACCGGCGCCGCAGGAAAACGGATCTATTGGCAGTCGTGGCTCCCCGACGGGCAACCTGTCGGCGTGGTGGTCGTGCTGCACGGCTACGCCGAGCACAGCGGCCGGTACGTGCACGTCGCGGAGGCGCTGAACGCGGCCGGTTATGCCGTGTATGCGCACGACCACCACGGCCACGGCCGGTCCGAGGGGTCGCGGGCGAACATCGGCTCGTTCGCCGGGATTCTCGTGGACACCGACCGGCTGATCCGCAAAGCCGCGGCGGCCCATGACGGTCTGCCGGTGTTCCTGCTCGGCCACAGCATGGGCGGGCTGATCGCCGCGGCCTACGTGTGCGAGGTGAGCGGGCTGACCCGATACCCCCTCGCCGGGGTGGTGCTGTCCGCACCGGCGCTGGAGATCGGCGTCGGCTCCCCGGCGGAGCGGGTCGTTGCCAGGGTGTTGTCGAAGATCGTGCCCGACCTGCAGGTGGCTCCGTTCGAGTCGGGCAAGATCAGCCGCGACCCGCAGGTCGTCGCCGACTACGACGCCGACCCGCTGGTGTACCGGGGCAAGATCAAGGCCCGCACCGGTGCGGAGGTCATGACCACCGTGCAGCGGGTCCGCGACAGCCTGGCGAAGATCGACCTGCCGTGCCTGGTGATGCACGGGGGTGCGGACGAGGTGGTGCGGGTCTCCGGGTCGCAGCTGCTCACCGAGCGGGTGACGACCGCGGACCTGACGTTCACCGTCTACGACGGCCTGTACCACGAGATCTTCAACGAGCCGGAGCGCGAGCAAGTCCTGGCGGACCTGGTCGGCTGGCTCAAGGCGCGGACCTGAGCGCCCACGGTGGTTGCTTCCGGCCGGGGCCGGTCGGCGCGGTCACCGCGTCGACCAATGCCAGGTGGGTGAACGCCTGCGGGAAGGTGCCCAGCCACCGCCCCGCTGTGCGGGTCGATCTCCCCGGCGGCACGTCGATCTCCCCGGCAGCACCGGCGGGTGGGAACCGACCGGTGCCGCCGCTGTGGTCCTGCGACGCGTTTCGCGCATCCGCAGGCGTGAGGCGATCCGCTAGTACCCACCGCCCAGCTTGCGGTGGTCCCAGCTGGTGCGCTTGCGCTCGACGAACTGCAGGCCGACCCGCTTGGCGGCCTGCCTGCGCATCATCTCCTCGGCTCCGGGAGCCAATCCGGCACCACCGGTGTAGCGGTGGGCGAGCTCGACACCGATCCCGGTGACGGTGTCCAGGTCGCGATGGATCACCACGTCGCACTCGAACGTCACTCCGCGCAGCTCGGAGTAGTCCACCCCGGCCTCGACTTGCAGGGTGGCTCGCGGGTCACGCTCCAGGTTCCGCACCTTCTGCGACTTGCCGTACGTCCACGCCCAGATCTGGCCGTCGCGCACGACGAACCACAGCGGCGCCAGGTGGGGCCAGCCGGATGGGCCGATCGTGGCACAGGTGAGGGTGCGCTGTTCGTCGAGGAACGCGGCGACCTCGGCGTCGGTCATCGCGATCTGCTTTCTGCGGTGCATGGCCAGAAGGCTGCCACGCGCCGCCGCGCTGTGCTACGGCGGCCCGGCAGCCGCACCCGGCTGTGCGCTCCGGCTACCGAGTGTGGCGGCTGTGGCTACCACCTACCGGCAACAGCGCCCTGGCAATTGCGCTGGGTGCCGACCTCTGGCCACGCGCCCTGGCTGGGTTGCTGTGCGGTGGCTACCGCTTGCTGGGGATCGACCGTGGGTAGCGTGCTCTGGGGATCGACCGTGCGTAGCGTGCTGTGGGCTAGTGCGTCGTGGTTGGGGTGTTCCGGTTGCCGTCCCGTGGCTCCGGCTGCGTGGCCACGCGCCCTGGCATCTGGCTGCTGCGTCCTGGCCACCGCGCTGTGGTTACCGGACGCTGGCTGCCACATCGTGGGCTGCTTGCTGGCCACAGCGTCTTGGCTGGGGCGTTGTGCAGCCGTGCAGTGGCTACGGCGTCCTGGTAACGCGCTTGAGGCTCGACTGCCGCGCCGTGGTTGCCGCGCGGGGCAGCCCTCTGGCCATGCGTCTTGGCTGGGTGGCCGTGTGGTGGCTGCCACCTTCTGGTGGTCGACCGTGGGCTCCGTGTTGTGGGCTGATGCATCTTGGCTGGGGTGTTCCGGTTGCCGTCCCGTGGCTCCGGCTGCGTGGCAACTGCGCCTGGCACCTGACTTGCCGCGCCCCGGCTACCGGGCTGTGGCTACCGGGC
Organism: Thermocrispum agreste DSM 44070; assembly: GCF_000427905.1. GTDB lineage: Bacteria > Actinomycetota > Actinomycetes > Mycobacteriales > Pseudonocardiaceae > Thermocrispum > Thermocrispum agreste. The sequence continues at coordinate 284,967 of NZ_KE386603.1, forward strand.
TGCGGCCAGCGGACTCCGGCTGCTGCGGGCTGCTGACCATGGCGCCTCGGCCGTGCCGTTCCGACTGCCGTGCGGTGACACCGCCACCCGGCAACCGACCCTGCTACGGCAACGTGAGCACCTTGATCTTCCGGTCGCCGTAGACGCCGAAGATCTCCACCTGGGCGATGTCGGTCCGTGGCACGGCGGTCGTGCCGGTGAACGTGTAGGTCATCCCAGGCCCCGCTCGCCAGCTACCCACCTGATGCTTGTTGCCGTCGGTGTCGGTCACATACATCAGGTACTCGACCAGCTGAGCGTTGTCGCGGGAGTTGCCGGAGTACCGGCACACGCCCTCGATGCGGGTGCCCCACGGCCCGCCGACCAGCCGGGCCTCGGCGCTGATCGGGCTGGGCGCCACCTTCCTCATCGCCGTCATGCTCGGCAGCTGCGGCGCCGTCCCGGTGTCCGCACCCCACGGCACAGCCAGCGCGACGATCGCCGCGGCCGCGGCGGCGGCGGTCGCGATCCCCGCGGTGCGCCACCACGCCCGCCGTCGCGATCGCCGCTGCCGCCGTTCGGCGACGTCGAGCAGCTGGGGCAGCAGATCCGGTGGCCTGGGTGGCTGAGCCGATTCGTCGAGCAAAGCGTAGGCCTTCTCCGGGGCCAGCGAGGACAGCGGGCCGGCGAGCCCGGTCAGCGCCGTGACCGCGGACGCGCACGTGTCGCACGACGCCAGGTGCTGCTCGTACTCGCGGCGCTCGCTCGGCGAGAGTGACCCGAGCACGTACGCGGCGTCCCATTCCCGGTACCGGTCCGTGGTTGTCACTGGCTCACCCCTCTTTCTTGCAGTGCGAGCCGGAGTGCGCGCAGGCCGTAGTGCAGCCGCGACTTCACCGTGCCGGCCGGAATGTCGAGTTCCGCTGCGATGTCCGCGATCGAGCGGCGCCCGTAGAAGGCGTAGACGATCACGGTCCGGTGCTCGAGCGACAACTGCGCCAGCGCGTCGGCCACCAGCCACGAATCCAGCAGAGCGTCGGTGTCGTCTGCCGACTCGGCGCCATGGTCCCGGGCCGCAGGCAGCTCGTCGTGCGGCACCTCGCGCCGGGTCTGCGCTCGTCGCTGGTTGTCGACCACGAGGTTGCGTGCCACGGTGAACAGCCACGCCCGCGGTGAGGTGTGCCTGCGGGCCAGCGCCCCCGGGCGCTGCAAGGCGCGCAGCAAGGTCTCCTGCACGACGTCGCTGGCCAACTGGGGATCACCGGTCAGGCGCAGCACGAACCGCCACAGATCAGGCGCGTGTTCGTCGTGGAGGGTCCTCAGCAGTGCGGCGCGGTCGTCGGTCATCGATCACTCCCACCCGCACAACGGATGCCGAGGCCCCCGGGTTCACCGGCGCGGACCGGCCGTTGCCGGACAAAGCCGACGCGATGGCCTGCTCGAGTCCCGGATCCGCGTCCGGCGCCGCCGTGGTGGCACGGTGGATCGCTGCCAGGGTACGTTTCCCGAGCCCGGTTTCTTCACTCAGGCGGGTGAGTGCGGTGGCCAGCACCTCGCAGGTTTCCTCCACCGCTTCCTGTGCCTTGTTGCGTTCGGTGATCGCGGTGGACAGCAGCAGGGCGATCAGCGCCAGCGAGCCGTTGTAGACCTGCAGCGTGATCATGGTCGCCATCACGGACTTGTCGGCGAACGGTCCGCCGCCCTCGATGGCGGCCAGCGTGACCAGCACCGAGATGAGCAGTGCGCACGTCGCTGCGCCGAGCACCTCGAACCGGACTGCCGCCCACACCAGCGGGATCACCGTCGGGAAGAGAATGCCGATCGACGTCTCGGTCCCGAGCACGGCCGCGCCGACGGTGCAGGTCAACAGCACCGCCGCCTCGGTGTGCCGGGTCTGCGAGCCGAGCAGCCGCGGACGCCAGTGCCATAGCGCGAACAGTACCGGGGTCGTCATCAGCACACCCATGGCGTCGCCGGCCAGCCAGATGGTCCATGTCGTCCAGTACCCCACGGGCGGCAATGCGTCGGCGACCAGCATGGACGTCGTTCCCAGCGTGGCGCTGAGCGACACCGCCACGATGCCGCCAAGCACGATGAGGGCGACCGCGTCGCGGATGCGGTCGAACTGCGGGCGGAATCCGACCAGCTTGAGCAAGCGCCAGGCGACGACGGAGGAGGCGGTGTTGCCCAGCGCGTTCAGGACGACGACCAGCGCCGGGCCGCCGAACGCGATCGTGGTCAGCAGCGCACCGGCGAACACTCCCGGTGTGGCCCGCCACCCCCATTGGACCAGGCAGAACAGCGCGACCCCGGTGGACGGCCACAGCGGGCTGATCTGACCTTCGGCCAAGGTCAGGGACAGGCCGGCGAGACCAGCGAGCCAGTACGCGAGGGCGGTGCCCACGACGATCATGACCGTGGCGATTTTCGGGCTGACGGTAGGCATGGCCACCCCTCGCAGTGAATGCCGGAAAGTCTGGTCCCGCACTCGATGTCGTAAATGATCTTTGTAGTGCTACTTCCGACTCACCCGGGCTAAAGTGCACTCCATGCGCAGAGCCGCCGTGTTGGTCGTGATCTTGTCCCTGTGCTTGATTTCTCCCGGGCCCGCCGCAGGGGCTGCGGGCAAGACCAAGGACAACCCGTGGCTCCAGGACAGAGTACTCAACATGGCGCATGCTGGTGGAGAAAATGAAGCGCCGGCGAACACGATGTACGCGTTCAAGCGAGCGGTGGCGCTCGGCGCGGACATGATCGAGCTGGACGTGCACGCCACCAAGGACGACCAGTTGGTGGTCATTCACAACGCCACCGTCGACCAGACGACCAACGGCACCGGCCGGGTGCGCGACATGACGTACGAGCAGGTGCACGCGCTGGACGCCGCCTACAACTTCATCCCGGGCAGGCATGCGGTGCCCGGCCAGCCGCCCGAGGCGTATCCGCTGCGCGGGGTACGGACGGGAGAAAAGGAACCGCCTGCGGGCTACCGGCCGTCGGATTTCGCCGTTCCGAAGCTGGCCGACGTACTCGAGGAATTTCCGGACACGCCGATCAACATCGAGATCAAAGGCACCAGCGACACCGACGTCGCCTCGTTCCTGCACAACGCGAAGCTGCTTGCCCGCCTGCTGAAGAAGACCGGGCGCACGGATTTCATCGTGACGTCGTTCAACGACCTGGCGGTGGCGAAATTCCACCTCATGGCGCCAGAGATCCCCATCGCGCCGGGGATGGCCGGGATCGCGGCGTACTTCCTGCTCGGCGTCAAGCCGATGCCCGGAACGGTCGCGCTGCAGGTGCCGGTGCGCTACCAAGGGCTGGAGATCGCCACGCCGGAGTTCATCCGGCGGGCCCACCGCGACGGGTACGCGGTGCACGTGTGGTTCAGCGGAACGGCGCCGGACGACGAAGCGACATACAACCGGATCATCGACGCGTGCGCCGACGGACTGATGCCCGCCTACCCGGCGCTGCTCGAGCGGATCCTCGACGAGCGCGGCATCGAGCGCCCGGGCAAGCCGGGCGTCGACCCGTGCGGATGAGAGGCGGCCATGGCGCACAAGCCGGACGAGATCCGGGCCGGTGTCGAGCTGTCCAGCTTGGACTCCGGGCTGTTCGACGGTGCCGATGCGACGAAGCGCGACCTGATCGACTACCTGGACGCGGTGGCCGATCGGCTCCTGCCGGGCCTAGCCGGACGCCCGTTGTCCGTGGTGCGGGTGCGGCCGGGTCAGGAACCGTTCATGCAGAAGAACGTGCCGAAGTACGCCCCGGAATGGATCCGCACGGTGGATGTGTGGGCGCAGTCGTCCAAGCGCGAAGTCAGCTACGCGCTGTGTGACGACCGGCGGACGCTGCTGTGGTTCGCCAACCAGCGAGCCGTGGAGTACCACCCGACGTTGGTGCGCGCGGACGACTGGGAGCATCCGGACTACCTGGTGCTCGACCTCGATCCGCCCGCCGGGGAGGGTTTCGCCCCGGTCGCGCGGGCCGCCAGGCTGGTACAGCAGGCGCTGGACGACGTCGGACTGCAGGGTGCGGTCAAAACCAGTGGTTCGAAGGGCGCGCACATCTTCGTGCCGTTGACCGGAGCGTCGGCCGACGACGCCGCCGCGGCCACGCGTGCCATCGCGGCGCGTGCCGAGCGAGTCGACCCCTCGGTGGGCACCACCGAGTACGTCAAGGACAAGCGTGGCGGGAAGGTCTTTCTCGATTCGACCCGGGCGTACGGAGCGACCGTGGTGGCCGCGTACAGCCCACGGGTCCGGCCTGGCACGACGGTGTCGTTCCCGGTGAGCTGGGACGAGTTGGAGGACGTCGATCCGCGCGAGTTCACCGTGCGGACAGCACTCGAGCGGCTCGGCGACGCCGATCCGTGGGCGGAGGCGATGCCCGAGCCGCAACAGCTGGCCGACGACCTGGTGGCCGAGGGGATGGAGATCCCGGTGGCACGGGTCGTGGCGATGCACGAAGGAAAACGACGCAAGCGCGAACGAGAGCGCGAACGGGAGCGGGAAGAGGGGCGTTGACACGGCGATGACGCAGCCGGGGAACTTCAGTGATCACCAGCTGGCCATCTACGCGCAGGGCATGTTCGGCGGTGGCAAGCCGTCGTGGACGACCAATCTGGCGCGGCTGGAGGAGTACGCGCGCCAGAAGCTGAGCCCGGAGGCTTTCGGTTACATCGTGCCCAGCGCGGGGGACAACGCCACGACGCGGGCCAACCGGGCGGCGTTCGACCGGTACCGCATCGTCCCGCGCATGCTGCGCGGGCGCGCCGAGCGCAGCTACCGGACCACGGTGCTGGGCACCGACATGCCCGCGCCGGTGATGATCGCGCCGCTGGGGGTGCAGAACCTCGCCCACCCGGACGGCGAGCTCGCCACGGCGCGGGCAGCTGCCGCGCTCGGACTGACGTACGTGCACTCCACACAGGCCTCGCGCAGCTTCGAGGAGGTCGCGGAGGCGGCGGGGGACGCGCCGCGCTGGTACCAGCTGTACTGGCCGACCGACGACGAGCTGTGCCTGAGCTTCCTGCAGCGCGCCAAGGAGAACGGGTTCAGCGTGCTGGTGCTGACCGTGGACACCGTGCTGCTCGGCTACCGCCCGGCCGATCTGGACCGCGGCTACCTGCCGTTCCTGGCCGGCGACGGGATCGCCAACTACTTGACCGACCCGGTCTTCCGCAGCAGGCTGGCCAAACCGCCGGAGGAGGACATGACCGCCGCCGCGCTGCAGTTCGCGCAGGTCTTCCCGCACGCCGGGCTGAGCTGGGAGCGGCTGCCGTGGCTGCGCGAGCACTGGGACGGGCCGATCGTGATCAAGGGCATCCAGTCGGTGGCGGACGCCAAGGCGGCCGCTGACGCCGGCATGGACGGCATCGTGGTGTCCAACCACGGCGGGCGGCAGGTCGACGGGGCGATCGCTGCGCTGGACGCGCTCGGGCCGATCGCCGAGGCGGTGGGCGACGAGCTCACCGTGCTGTTCGATTCCGGCATCCGCACCGGAAGTGACGTGGTGAAGGCGCTCGCGCTCGGAGCGAAGGCCGTGCTGATCGGGCGGCCGTTCGCCTACGGGCTGGCGCTGGGTGGGCAGGCCGGGGTGGAACACGTGCTGCGCTGTCTGCTGGCCGAGTTCGACCTGACCATGGCGCTGTCCGGGCTCAGCATGGACGACCTGGAGCCGGGGATCCTGGCCACGGCCGGCTGACCGACCGCGGCACGGGCCTGGTCGGCCGGGGTGTGGCCGCGGTGCGGTACGAATCGAAGCTGCTTCGCGGAGTGCGTCGATATCACCGTCGGTGATCGCTGCGGTGGGACCGTGGGCGTCCTCGGCTCACACGAGGGGGCCTGGAGGACGTCCCGAGGACACGGTGTCGCGGCAGTCCTGGATCAATGCGCAGGACGATCCCGAGTGCCGAAGCGGCGGCACGAGATCCAGTGCGAAGCGATGACCGTCGCTGCGGCTGGAGAACGATGGTCGCCGCCGCGCGTGCCAAGCGCGCAAGCTCCGTCGTAGGCAGTGGAAGGCGTGCGCTCGCGGTGACTGTTGTATGTCAGCGATCAGTACCGGCCAGCCGGCGCTGCGATTGCCGCTGCCCGTTCGGGCGAGACCGTGATCTAGGCACTCATCCGAGCGCGCTGGTCGGCGGCTTGCCGCGCCGGCCGGCCCGGACGCGGGGCGTCGCCGCCCCGCCGCCCTACAGACCCATGTTCTTGGCGATGATCACCTTCATCACCTCGGACGTCCCGCCGTAGATCCGGCTGACCCGGTTGTCCGCATACAGCCGGGCGATCGGGTACTCGTTGATGTAGCCGTACCCGCCGTGCAGCTGCAGGCATCGGTCGATGACCTTGGATGCCGTCTCGGTGCAGAACAGCTTGGCCGAGGCCGCGTCGGCCGCGGTCAGCTCCCCGGCGTCGTGCGCGTCCAGCGCCCGGTCCACCACGGCTTGGCAGGCGTCCACGTCGGCCTGGCAGGCGGCCAGCTCGAACTTGGTGTTCTGGAACGACGCCAGCGGCTTGCCGAACACCTTGCGTTCCAACACGTACTCCTTGGTGAACCGGACCGCGGCCGCGGCCTGGGCGTAGGCGGACACGGCGATGCCGAGCCGCTCCTGCGGCAGGTTCTGGCCCAGGTAGGTGAACCCCATGTTCTCCTCGCCCAGGAGGTCCTCGACCGGCACGCGCACGTCGGTGAACGACAGCTCCGCGGTGTCCGAGACCCGCAAACCGATCTTGTCCAGCTTGCGGCCCACCCGGTAGCCCTCGGACTTGGTGTCGACCACCAGCAGCGAGATGCCGTAGCGGCGGTCGTCCGGCTTGGGCGGGGCGGTGCGCGCGCACACGATGACCCGGTCGGCGTGCACGCCGCCGGTGATGAACGTCTTGGCGCCGTTGAGGACGTAGTGGGTGCCGTCGTCGGACAGCTTCGCGGTGGTCTGCATCCCGGCCAGGTCGGAGCCGGTGTTCGGCTCGGTCATCGCGATGGCGAACATGATCTCGCCGGTGACCATGCCGGGCAGCCACCGCCGCTTCTGTTCCTCGGTGGCGTAGGCCAGCAGATACGGCAGGCACAGCCCGATGTGCACGCTGCTGCCGCCGAACGACACCCCGGCCCTGGCCACCTCCTCGGTGATCACCGCCTGGAACTTGTAGCCGCCCTCGCCCGCGCCGCCGTACTCCTCGGGCACGCCGATGCTGAACACGCCGAGTTCACCGAGCCGGTAGTAGAACTCCCGGGGGACGATGCCGGCTTCCAGCCATTGCGGGTACACCGGAACGACTTCCGACTCGATGAACGCGCGGAGGGTCTTGCGGAAATCCTCGTGTTCGGTGGTGAAGACGGTGCGCCGCACGGCGACTCCTTTTCCTGAACGCGGTGGCCTCGGCCGCAGCCCGGCCGACCTGCGGTTTCGTTCGTGGTGTCCGAGCACGTCCGCCCCCTGCGGGTGGGTGCGGCCGGTTGCCCGTGGCGGGCGCGGTCGCGGCGAAGTTGGCCGAAGAAATCAGTCGCGCTGCGCCCTGGTGAGCCACAATGCCCCAACATACATTCCGAACGGACGGTAAGTGGAGGGCCGATGAGCGACGCACTGCGCAAGGTTCGTGCTCAGCTGCGCGGCGCTCGGCAGCTGACCAAGGCGGCAGCGTCCGACAAGCGCGTGCGACGGGAACTTCTGCGCGGGTTGTTCGGCCGTTCGCGCCGAGCCCACCGGGCCGCCGGGCCCGGCGGCGAGCCCGGTGCCGCGCGGTCGTCCGGTGCCGACGGGGCCGACGGGTACCAGCCGCCTGCCGGGCTCGCCGAGTGGGCCGCACACACCCACGCCGAGCAGGTCGTCTCGGCCTCCGTGGCGGACACCCTGGCGTTCGTGTCCGATCCCGGCCGTTTCCCGGAATGGCTCACCACGCACACCGGATGGCGCGGGGAAGCACCGCAGGGTGCGCGCGAAGGGGAGACGTTCGTCCAGCAGGCCAGAGTGATGGGCATCCCGGTCGACGTGACCTGGACGGTCGTTTCGGTCGGCGACAGCGGGCTGGAGCTGCACGGTCTCGGCCCGATGGGGGTGAAGTTCGCCTTCTGGATCACGGTGACCGAACATCCCGACGGCGCCAAGGTCTTCTTCGACGCCGGGCTGGACGGGCAGCCGATCAAGGGACCCATGGGGGCGTCCGTGCTGCGCAGCCTGACCGACGAGCTGGAAGCGTCGCTGGCGCAGCTGGCCGGGGTGCTGGCCAACGAGGACTCGCCGGGCCGGGCCAGGCGTGCGCCGGTGAAGCATCAGGCCACCGGCGAACTGCTGGATCCCAACACCCCGGTGCTGGTCGGTGTCGGTCAGGTGGTGCAGCGGGAAGGGGGCACCAAGGACCCCGCCGCCCTGTCCGTGGTCGCGCTGCGCCGGGCGGCGGAAGACGCGGGAGCGGGCGAGGACCTGCTCCGCAGCGCCGATGCCGTGTACGCGGTGGCCAGCGCGTCGTGGACCTACAACGATCAGGCCGCGGCCGTGGCGGAAGGAGTCGGCGCGAAGCCGAAGAGCACGGTGCAGTCCACTCCGCTCGGCGGTGACGGCGCACAGCTGCTGATCAACGATGCCGCGCAGGCCATCGCGGACGGTGCGGCGTCGGTGGTACTGCTCAGCGGCGCGGAAGCCGGGGCCACGCTCGCCGCGACCGACGGCACCCCGGAGTGGCCGGTGCAGGACGCGAGCGTCCGGCCCACCAGGGTGGTGGGCATCGACCGGCCCGGTAACCACGAGGCGGAGACCGCCGTCGGGCTCGGCATGCCGATCTACATGTACGCGCTGCTGGAGACCGCGGTGCGGGCACAGTCCGGGCGTGACCCGAAGGAACACCGGGACGCGGTCGGCCGGATGTGGTCACGGTTCTCCGCCGTGGCGGCGAAGAACCCGTACGCGTGGCAGCCGCAGGAATTCAGCGCGGAGGAGATCGTCACGCCGAGCAAGGACAACCGGATGGTCTCCGCCCCCTACACGAAGCTGATGTGCGCGAACCTGCAGGTCGACCTGGCCACCGGGTTGATCATGTGCAGCGCGGCGGCCGCGGAGGCGGCGGGCATCCCGCAGAAGAAGTGGGTGTTCGTGCACGCCGGCGCCTCCGGCCACGACGAGTGGTTCGTCGCCAACCGTGCCTGGCTGGCCGCGTCACCGGCGATCAACGCGCTGGGCAGGGCGGTGATGGAGCACGCCGAGGTCACCGCGGACCAGCTCAAGCACGTCGACCTCTACTCGTGCTTCCCGTCCGCCGTGCAGATCGCCGCCAAGGAGCTCGGCCTGCCCACCGACGATCCGGACCGGCCGCTGACCGTCACCGGGGGGCTGACGTTCGGCGGCGGTCCGGGCAACAACTACGGCAGCCACGGGGTGGCTTCGCTGGTGCCGTTGCTGCGCGCCGAGCCCGAGGCGTACGGCCTGGCCACCTCGCTCGGCTGGTATCTCACCAAACACGCCCTGGGGGTCTATTCGGCGAAACCGCCGAAGCGTCCGTTCCGGCACCTGCAACCGGTCATCGAGCACCCGCCTGCCCGGCCGGTGCGGACCGACTACCACGGACCGGCCGTGGTGGAGGCCTACACCGTGCCGTACAGCAGGGAAGGGGAGCCCGAGGCGGCCATTCTGAGCGTGCTGGCCCCGGACGGAGCCCGCGCGCTGCTGCGGACCACGCAGGCCGAGGTGATCGAGACGTTGCTCGACACGGACGCGGTCGGGCGTCCGGTGGACATCGCCGAGGACGGCACCGTGACGCTCGGCGAAGGGAGCGTGGAACTGCCCGAACCCCCGCCGCCGCCGGTGCTGACCGAACGGCGCGGGCCGACCATGATCATCACGCTGAACCGGCCGGAGGTCCGCAACGCGATCGACGTGGCCACGGCGGCCGCCCTGGAACGGGCCATCGACGTGTTCAAGGCCGATCCGCACGCCCGGGTCGCGATCCTCACCGGAGCGGGGGGCTCGTTCTGCGCCGGCATGGACCTCAAGGCCGCCGCTCGTGGTCAGTTCCCGGTCACCGAGAAGCGCGGCCCGCTCGGGTTGACCGCGGTGCCGCCGAAGAAGCCGTTGATCGCCGCTGTGGAAGGGCACGCCCTGGCCGGTGGGTGCGAGCTGGCGCTGGCCGCGGATCTCATCGTCGCCGCCGAGGACGCGCAGTTCGGGCTCCCGGAGCCCAAGCGGGGGCTGGCCGCGGCCGCGGGCGGGGTGATGCGGCTGCGGGAACGGCTGCCGCGCAACATCGCGATGGAAATGGCGCTGACCGGCGACCCCATGCCCGCGCAACGGCTGGCCGAGCTGGGGTTGATCAATGCGCTGGCCCCGGCCGGGTCGGTGCTGGATGCGGCGCTGAAGCTGGCCGAGCGGATCGCCGGGAACGCGCCGATCAGCGTGGAGGTGAGCAAGCGCATCGTCGACGAGTCGAGCGACTGGTCCACCACCGAGGCGTTCGCCAAGCAGGCCGACATCGCGGCGGCCGCGCTGGCGTCGGAGGACGCCACCGAGGGTGTGCGGGCGTTCGCCGAGAAGCGCGACCCGGTGTTCAAGGGGCGGTAGGCCGAGACGGGAGAGCCGAGGAGAAGGCCTCGCTAACGCTCCGGGGGACGATCCCCGGCCGTCTCGATGAGGCGGATGCCATCCCGGCCATGCCCGCTGTCCGAGGAGGATGGAGCCCGGTCGGCGCCGCCAGGTCGGGTCGGGTGCTGTGCAGGCGGAAATACAGGGCTGACGACGCCGTCCGGGAGCTTGTGGGAATCGAAGGTGCCGATGACCACGCGTTGCTCGTCGAGTTCGTCTGCGCGGTTGTCCAGCAACGCGGACATCGAGTCGCAAATGCCTGCGAGCTCGCGAAGCCGCTCAGGTGACAGCGAGCCGTCGGCACGTCGATCGTCGAGCAGGGCGAGGACGATCGCCCCTATGTCCTGATTCAGCTTCGCGACAGTAGCGAGAACTTCGAGGTCCTCGGCCTTCACGTCACCCTCCCGGTAGTGCCCGTCTGAGATCACCCGTCACAGCGAATTGCCGCATAGTCGCTGTGACTGAGTCGCCAGAGTGGCCAAGGATTTCGAGTCGCACTAAGTGCGACAACGTCATGTTCACCCGGGGGAGGGATTGGTGCCCAACATCAAGGCTGTCCGGCTGGGACGGACGTTGGCCCGTGCTCGGCACAGGGCCGGTCTCAATGTGCGGGAAGCTGCCCGGAAGCTCGGCATGAAGCATCACCAGCGGCTGCACAACATGGAGAAGGGGAGAGGACCGTACGACCCGGAGGAGATCGCCACCCTCCTGGGCATCTACGGAACCGACCCGACGGTGCGTGCTCAGATCCAGCTGCAGGTCCGCGCCCTGACACAGCCGGTGTGGTGGCAGCGGACCATGCCCGGGCTGCCCGATGACATCGGTCTTCTCGCCGAGTTCGAGGAACAGGCGACGGCGATCACCGAGTGGGGCGCCCTCATCCTGCCCGGCCTGACGCAGACCCGGGCGTATTCCCGGGCGTGGATGACGACGGCGGACGATCTCGCCGAGGATGCCGTCGAGGTGCGCTTGACGATGCGGGCTCGCCGGCAGCAGCGGTTGGACGACGGCATCCCCTACACCGCGTTCATCACCGAGCATGCTCTTCGAGCGTCCCCGGGGGATCCCGAGGTGCACGTCCAGCAGCTCAACAAGCTGCTGGACCTGTCCCAGCGGCCGAATGTGCGCATCCGTCTGATCCCCATGGGAACGCGGGTCTACCGTGGCCAAGTCGGTGGTTTCGTGTTGCTGGAGTTCGGCGACGACGCCGAGGCCCTGGTGCAACTCGAACAGGACTCCTCGGTGGTGTGGCTGACCGAAGACGAGGCGACCAAGCCGTACCTCAAGGCGCGAGCCCAGCTGGAGTCTGTCGCGGTGGATGCGACAGACTTGATCAAGCGGATTCGACAGGAGTTGGAAGAGGCGACATGAGCGACGTCGAGCGTCGGGATGCGGGGTTTGTCGATCACCCTGGCTGGTTCAAGTCGAGCTTCAGCGGCTCCGCCGGGAGCTGTGTCGAGGTGAACATGACCGCTGTGGAGGGCGCGGTGCTCGTGCGGCACAGCAAGAACCCCGAGGGTGGGGTGCTGCGCTTCACCGCCGATGAGTGGCGTGCGTTCGAGGCGGGTGTGCGCGCCGGGGAGTTCAGCCTTCCGGAAGCCTGATCAAGGCTGCGGGCTTCCGGGTCCGTAGCATGAGGACGGGCCGCCGGGTGCTTTCGATCCTGGGGGCTGGCGGTTTGCCGTTGCCTCGGTGGCTGTCGTCTGGGGTGGGTGTGGCAGCCCGTTTCATGCTTGCCTCGTCGCCGCTGGCCCGGCGCCCGGGTTAGGCGTCGTAGTCGACCGTGACGCGCTCGCTGACCGGGTAGGACTGGCAGGTCAGCACGAACCCGGCGTCGACCTCGTCGTCTTCCAGGGCGAAGTTGCGGCGCATGTCGACCTTGCCGTCGGTCACCCGGGCCCGGCACGTCCCGCACACTCCGCCCTTGCAGGCGAACGGCAGATCCGGGCGTGCGCGCTGGGCGCCGTCGAGGATCGACGAGTGGCGCGGGGTGACCACGGTGGTGGTGCGGCCGTCCAGCCGGATCACCACCTCGCTGCTGGCGCCCTCCACTTCCGGCTCCGGGTGCCGAACCGGCTCGGGCGGCAGGTCGCCCACGTAGAACAGCTCCTGGTGAATCCGCTCCCGCGGCACTCCCTCCGACCGCAGCATCTGCTGGATGTCGGTGACCATGCCGAACGGCCCGCACAGCCACCAGTGGTCGGCCTGGTCCGTGCCGCCGAGCAGCGGCATGATGGCACGCACCCGGTCGGCATCCAGCCGTCCGCTGAACAACTCCACGTCGCGCGGTTCACGGGACAGCACGTGGATCAAGGTGAACCGCTGCGGGTACCTGTCCTTCAGGTCGGCCAGCTCGTCGGCGAACATCACCGTGCTGGTGCGGCGGTTGCCGTAGAGCATGGTCACGGTCGTCTCCGGATGCTCCAGCACACTCGCTGCGATGGACAGCGCCGGTGTGATGCCCGAACCCGCCACGATCAGCACGTGGTGCGCGGGCACGTCCACGTCCGGCGTGAACGACCCGGTCGGCGTCGAGACGTCGATCCGATCGCCGGGCCGGACCTGGTGCACCAGCCAGGTGGAGAACAGCCCATCCGGGATCTGGCGCACCCCGATGCGCGGCTTGGCGCCCGCGGGCGCGCAAATCGAGTAGTTGCGCCGCTCCTCCACGCCGTCGATCACCCGGCGCACGATCAGCGACTGGCCCGGCAGGTACGCGTACTCCGCCGCCAGGTGCTCCGGCACGTCGAAGGTGATCGCGACCGCGTCCTCGCACAACCGCGTGACGTCGGCGACGGTCAGCGTGTGGAACCGCGTGCGGGCGGGGGCGGGGGCCGAAACGGTCACGTCACAGCTCCTTGAAGTGCTCGAACGGCTCGGCGCACGACCGGCAGCGGCGCATCGCCTTGCATGCCGTCGCCGAGAACCGGGCGATTTCCTCGGTGTCCGTCGAGCCGCACTTCGGGCACGCCGCCCGGCTCGACGGCGGGGTCAACGTCAACGGGATCGGGCCGGACCGGCGCGGCGCCGGGCCGGGTGGGGCGATGCCCGCTTCGGCGAGCTTGCGCCTGCCTTCCTCGGTGATCCAGTCGCTGCTCCACGGCGGCTGCAGCACCATGCGCACGTCGACCTCGCGGTACCCGGCCTCGTGCAGCGCGTGCACCAGGTCGTCACGCATGGTGTCCATGGCCGGGCAGCCGCTGTAGGTGGGGGTGATCGTCACGCGTACCACCCCGTCCTCCTCGGTCACGTCGCGGAGCACGCCCAGGTCGGCCAGCGTCAGCATGGGCAGCTCGGGGTCGGTCACCCGGGCCGCCACCTGGTAGGCGCGGCCGGTCCGCTCGGTCACCTCGGTGGTCACCATGTCGCCCCCGGATGCGCTCGCGCCACCGACTGCATCTCCGCCAGCAGGTAGCCCATGGCCTCGGTGTGCACGCCGTCCCGGCCCGCCTTGCCGCCGATCCTGGCCATCGGGGCCGCCTCCGGCTTGGTCAAGCCGGCCGTGGCCAGCACCTCGTCGATGACCTCGTCGAACTCGGCTCGCAGCTCGCGGACGTCCACCGCGACCCGGTCCAGCCGCAGCTCGACCGGATGCGGCTCGAACAGCTCGCCGACCAGCGGCCACACCGCGTCCAGCCCCGCCTGCATCCGCTCGTGCGACACCTCGGTGCCGTCGCCGAGACGGATGACCCACTGCGCGGCGTAGTCCCGGTGGTAGGTGACCTCCTTGACGCCCTTCGCCGCGATCGCCGACAGCACCGGGTCGATCGAGTCGACCAGCCGCTGGAACTGCACCAGCCGCCAGGTGGCGAACACCAGCAGCCGCGCCATGGAGAAGGCGAAATCGCCGTTGGGGGCCTCCACCAGGCGCACGTTGCGGAACTCGTGCTCAGGCCGGAAGAACGCCAGTTCGTCCTCGGTGCGGTCGCTGCCGTCGGCCTTGCCCGCCCTGGTCAGCAGCATGCGCGCCTGGCCGAGCAGGTCGAGCCCGATGTTGGCCAGCGCCATCTCGTCTTCCAGTTCCGGCGCACGGGTGCACCACTGCTGCATGCGCTGGGACAGGATCAGCGCGTCGTCCCCGAGCATCAGGCAGTAGGTGGCCAGGTCGCCGCCGTCCACGTCCGCGGGCACGGTGGTGTCCACACCGGCCAGCGGGTCGGTGAACCCGGTGCCGTAAGCCCACCGGGCGTCGTTCTCCTCGGTGATCGCCTCGTAGGCGTTGTCGAAAGCCACGTCGCTACCCCCGCTCACATGTGCGGGACGTTCTCGGGAATGTCGTAGAAGGTGGGGTGCCGGTAGACCTTGTCCGCCGACGGTGCGAAGAACGGGTCCTTCTCGTCCGGGCTGGACGCGGCGATGTGCTCCGCCTTCACCACCCAGATGCTCACGCCCTCGTTGCGCCGGGTGTAGAGGTCACGCGCGTGCCGCAACGCCATCTCATCGTCGGCGGCGTGCAGTGAGCCGACGTGCACGTGGTTGAGCCCGCGCTTGGACCGCACGAACACCTCGTACAGCGGCCACTCGTGGCGCACCTTCTCGGTGGTCGCCTGTTCGGAAGCCTTGCCGGCACTGCTCATGCTGCCGCCTCCTGACGTTGCTGCCGCTCCCGCTGCTTGCGGGCGTAGGCCGCGGCGGCCTCCCGCACCCACGCGCCTTCTTCGTGGGCGCGCTTGCGGGCGGCGATGCGCTGCGCGTTGCACGGCCCGTTGCCGCTGATGACCCGCTGGAACTCGTCCCAGTCGATCTGACCGAAGTCGTAGTGGCCGCGCTCGGGATTCCACTTCAGCTCCGGGTCGGGCAGGGTGACGCCGAGCGCCTCGGCCTGCGGCACGGTCATGTCCACGAACTTCTGCCGCAGCTCGTCGTTGGTGTGCCGCTTGATCTTCCACGCCATCGACTGCGCGGTGTGCTTCGACTGGTCGTCCGGCGGGCCGAACATCATCAGCGACGGCCACCACCAGCGGTTCACCGCGTCCTGCACCATCCGGCGCTGTTCCTCGGTGCCCCGCATCATCGTCATCAGCAGCTCGTAGCCCTGCCGCTGGTGGAACGATTCCTCCTTGCAGATGCGGATCATCGCCCGCGCGTACGGGCCGTAGGAGCTTCGGCACAGCGGGACCTGGTTGCAGATCGCCGCGCCGTCCACCAGCCACCCGATCACGCCGACGTCGGCGAACGTCAGCGTGGGGTAGTTGAAGATCGACGAGTACTTCTGCTTGCCCGCCAGGAGCCGCTCGGTGAGCTCGCCCCGGTCCGCGCCGAGCGTCTCGGCGGCCGAGTACAGGTACAGCCCGTGGCCCGCCTCGTCCTGCACCTTGGCCAGCAGGATCGCCTTGCGGCGCAGCGACGGGGCGCGGGTGATCCAGTTGCCCTCCGGCTGCATGCCGATGATCTCCGAGTGCGCGTGCTGCGCGATCTGCCGGATCAGCGTCTTGCGGTAGCCCTCGGGCATCCAGTCGCGCGGCTCGATGCGCTGATCGCGCTGGATGGTCCGGTTGAAGTGCTCTTCCAGCTCGGTGACCGGCTCGGCGGCCGGTGCGGTGTTCGTCGTCGTCATCGCTTCCCTCCCGCGTCCTCGGCGGGGTACTCCTTGGCGACCAGCGTCAGAACGTCGTACTTGGCGACCGACTCGCCTGCGGCGTTGGTGACGTCGGCGTCCCAGCGGACTTCGCCGTGGTCGGCGTTCTCCCGCGGGGTGATCTGCTTGCAGGTCAGCGTCACGGTCAGCTCGTCGCCCGGCTTGACCGGCGTCAGGAAGCGCAGGTTCTCCAGGCCGTAGTTGGCCAGCACCGGTCCCGGTGCCGGGTCGACGAACAAGCCGGCCGCGAACGACACGACCAGGTAGCCGTGCGCAACGATGCCGCCGAACAACGGGTTCTTCGCCGCCGCTGCCTCGTCGGTGTGCGCGTAGAAGGTGTCGCCGGTGAACTCGGCGAAGTGCTCGATGTCCTCCGGTGTGACCTTGCGCGGGCCCGCCACCACACAGTCCCCGACCCGCAGCTCGGCCAGCGACTTGCGGAACGGGTGCACGTCCTCGTTGCGCGGCGCGCCGGGCACCCAGGTACCGGTGACGGCGCTGAGCATCTTCGGACTGCCCTGCACCGCGGTGCGCTGCATGTAGTGCAGGATGCCGCGCACCCCGCCCATTTCCTCGCCACCGCCTGCCCGGCCCGGGCCGCCGTGCACCAGGGCGGGCAGCGGCGAACCGTGGCCGGTGGACTCCTTGGCGTCGTCGGCGTCGAGCACCAGCAGCCTGCCGTGCCACGGCGCCACACCGAGCACTACTTCCCGGGCGAAGTCCTCGTCGGCGGTGACCACCGAGCCGGCCAGGCTGCCTTCGCCGAGCGCGCCCAGCCGGACGACCTGCTCGGCCGACGTGTAGGGGATGAGCGTGGAGACCGGGCCGAACGCCTCCACCTGGTGCGGCTCGCGCAGCTCGGGATCGGTCACCTTGAGCAGCACCGGGGACATGAAAGCGCCGCGCTCGGCGTCGGCGTCGACCACGTCGACACGCTGCGGGTCACCGAAGACGATGTCGGCCACCGAGGTCAGCGCCTTCAGCGAGCGCCGCACCTCCTCGCGCTGCTCCAGGCTGGCCAGCGCGCCCATGCGCACGTTCTCCGACGCCGGGTTGCCGACCGTCACCTTGCCCAGTCGCTCGGCTGCCGCTTCCGCCACGGCGTCCATCAGCTCGGCGGGCACGAAGGCGCGGCGGATCGCCGTGCACTTCTGGCCCGCCTTGACGGTCATCTCGGTGACCAGCTGCTTGACGTAGAGATCGAACTCGGTGGTTCCCGGCTTGGCATCCGGGCCGAGGACGGACAGGTTCAGCGAGTCGGCCTCGGCGTTGAACCGCACGCTGTTGCGCACGATCGCCGGGTGCGTGCGCAGGCGCTGCGCGGTGGACGCCGAGCCGGTGAACGCCACCACGTCCTGCTCGGTGACGTGGTCGAGCAGATCGCCGACCGGGCCGCACACCAGCTGGATCGACCCCTCGGGGAGGATGCCCGACTCGACGATCAGCTCCACCAGGCGATGGGTCAGGTACGCGGTCTGACTCGCCGGCTTGATCAGGCTCGGTACCCCGGCCACGAACGCGGGCGCGAACTTCTCCAGCGGTCCCCAGACCGGGAAGTTGAACGCGTTGATCTGCACCACGACACCGCGCAGCGGGGTGGCGATGTGCTGGCCGTGGAAGGTCCCGCCCTTGCTCAGCGGCTCGAGCGCGCCGTCCAGGTAGACGTGCGAGTTCGGCATCTCGCGGCGGCCCTTGCTGCTGTAGGAGAACAGCACGCCGATGCCCCCGTCGATGTCGAACTTGGAGTCCGCGAGCGTGGCGCCGGTGCGGTAGGACAGCTGGTACAGCTCCTCGCGATGCTCGCGCAGGTGGGACGCCAGCACCTTGAGCAGTGCCGCCCGCTGGTGGAAGGTGAGCTCGCGCAGCGCCGGCCCGCCGACGGTGCGGCCGTACTCCAGTGCGGCGGCCATGTCGACGCCGGTGGTGGAGATCCTGGCGACCTCCTCGCCGGTCGCAGCGTCGCGCAGTGGCGCCCCTTCGTCGCTGGGGGTGAACCAGGTGCCGGCGACATAGCTGCGCAAGGGTGCCATCGCGAGACCTTCCCGTTTCCTCGGTGAATTACCTACCGATCGTTTAGTAATTAATGATAGCGTGTCCGCATGGGTTCGGAAAGTGCCGCGCGGCGCATGCTGGAGGCGGACGTGGCCTCCACGGCGCTGGGGATGGAATTGGTCGACTTGCGGGTAGGCCACGCGGTGGTACGCATGCGGCTGACCAGCCGGATGGTCAACGGCCACGGGATCGTGCACGGCGGGTACGTGTTCATGCTGGCCGACACCGCGTTCGCGTGTGCCTGCAACAGCCATGGCCCGACGACGGTGGCGTCCGGAGCCGACATCACTTTCGTGGCTCCGGTGCATGAGGGCGACGAGTTGTACGCCGTCGCGGAGGAGCGCACCCGTTACGGCCGCAACGGCATTTACGACGTCACCGTGCGGCGTGGCGGCGTCGACGGTGAAGTGGTCGCGGAGTTCCGCGGCCGCAGCCGAGTCGTGCAGGTGAACGGACGGTGACCGGCACGGCGCAGCGGAAGCCGGGCAGGCGCGGTCGCCCCGGCTACGACCTGGAGCAGGTTCTCGAAGTCGCCGCGCACCTGTTCTACGAGCGCGGTTACGACGGCACGTCGATGGAAGAGCTGAGCAAGCGGCTCGGACTGACCAAGGCGGCGATCTACCACCACGTCGCAGGGAAGGAGGAGTTGCTCCGGCTCATCGTCGACCGCGCTCTGGACGGGTTGTTCGCCGTCGCCGACGAGGTGCAGGCGGCCGACGGACCCGCCGTCGGCCGGCTCGAGCGGCTGGTCCGCGGCAGTGTGCACGTGCTGTCCGACCGCCTGCCGTACGTCACAGTGCTGCTCCGGGTGCGCGGGAACACCTCCGTCGAGCGAGCCGCGCTCGACCGGCGCCGCGAGTTCGACCGCCGCGTTGCGGACCTGGTACGGCAGGCGCAGGCAGACGGCGACATCCGGTCGGACCTCGACCCGGGCACGGCGGCGCGCCTGCTGTTCGGCTTGGTCAACTCGCTGATCGAGTGGTACCGGCCGGAGGGGGAGTGGGCCGCCGACGATCTGGCCGACATGGTGGTCCAGGTGGCGTTCGACGGCTTGCGGGCGGCCGCGGGCTGACCGCGGGAAGACCGCCCGCAGCGCGGGGGGAACTCCGCGCACACCTGCCGGTCCGCCGGGGAAGACCCGACTTCCGGAGGTCGTGCCCGCACGCCAGGCGTTGTACCGTCAGCGCATTTCGACCGGGAGGAGTCGGAACGCGCGATGATCACGCGGGGATTGGCGGTACTGGTGGCGGCGACCGCCGCGCTGCTCGTCGCGCCCGCGCCCGCCGCGCTCGCCGACCCACCTCCCGCGCTGCCCGCCAACCACACCCCGGACGAAGGCAAGTGGCAGCCGGCATTCGACTACGACAAGGACGGCTGCTACCCGACGCCGGCGATCGGCCCGGACGGCACCCTCAACCCCGGCCTGAACAACTCCGGCGCGCTCAACGGCCAGTGCCGGGACAGCTGGGACCTGGACAACAGCAACGCCTACGCCCGCGCCCACTGCGACTCCAGTGGATGGTGCGCTTACCTGTACGACCTGTACTTCGAGAAGGACCAGGCCGTTCCCGGCTGGGACTGCTGCGGGCACCGGCACGACATCGAGCACGTCGTGATCTGGGTTTTCGACGACCAGGCCCGTTACGTGGCCACCTCGGAGCACGGCAAGTACGCCGTGCACCCGGCATCGGCGGTGGCGTGGGAGGGCACCCACGCCAAGATCGTCTACCACAAGGACGGGCTCAGCACCCATTGCTTCCGGCTGGCCAGGCACGACGAGGAGCCGGAGAACCACTCCGGCCGCTGGCACTACCCGGCCCTGGTCGGCTGGAACGGCTTCCCCGACGGCATCCGCGACAAGCTGGTCGCCGCCGACTTCGGCGCTGCCACGCTCGGCATCGCCGACGCCACGTTCCGGGACAACCTCGTCAAGGCGAAGCCCGCCGAGGTGCCCGATTCGGCACTCCCGGCGGGTGCATGACCAGCACGGCCCGCCGGGCTCCCTGCNCCCGGTGGGCCGTGCGTCCTGGCCGTGCCTGGCGTCGGCGGTGGGCTGGTCCCGTCGGTCGGGGCGCGCGGGGTTCAGTTCACCCGGCGTGGTGGCCGTGCCGATAGGGCTCGCGCAGCTTGAGCTTCTGCACTTCGGCGGCCTGCCGGGTTCCCTGTTCCCGGTGGGNCGTGCGTCCTGGCCGTGCCTGGCGTCGGCGGTGGGCTGGTCCCGTCGGTCGGGGCGCGCGGGGTTCAGTTCACCCGGCGGTGGTGGCCGCGCCAGTACGGCTCGCGCAGCTTGAACTTCTGCACCTTGCCGGTTGCGGTGCGCGGGATGCTTTCCCGGAACTCCACCGACGTCGGCGCCTTGTACCCAGCCAGCCGCTGCTTGCAGTGCGCGATCAGCTCGGCCTCGGTGACCTCGGCGTCCTTCTCCTTGACCACCAGCGCCTTGATCGTCTCGCCCCACTTGTCGTCGGGCACGCCGATCACCGCCACCTCGGCCACCGCCGGGTGGCTGAACAGCACGTCCTCCACCTCGATCGACGACACGTTCTCCCCGCCGGTGATGATCACGTCCTTCTTCCGGTCGGAGATGACCAGGTGGTTCTCCTTGTCGAACGATCCGCCGTCGCCGGTGTGGAACCAGCCGTCGGCCAGTGCCTCCTCGGTGGCCTGCGGGTTGTTCCAGTACGACTTGAGCACCACGTTGGCGCGGGCCAGCACCTCGCCGGAGTCGGACACCTTCAGCCGGACGCCCAGCGCGGGCAGGCCGGCCCGGGACAGCTTGTGCGCCTTCTCCTCCGCGGACAGGTCGTCGTCGTCCGGGCGGGTGCGGTTGAACGTCAACAGCGGTGCCGTCTCGGTCAGGCCGTAGATCTGCAGGAACTCCCAGCCCAGCTCCTCCTGCAGCCGTTGAATGGTCCGCGACGGCGGAGGCGCGCCCGCGCATACGATGCGCACCCGGTCGCGGCCGGGGATCTCGCCCTCCCAGTCCCGAGCGGCGTCCAGCACCATGTTCCACACCGCCGGGGCGCCGCACATCAACGTCACCTCGTGCTCCTGGACGCGGCGCAAGATCTCCGTCCCGTCGACCTTGCGCAGCACGACCTGCTTGACCCCGAGGCCGGCCAGCGCGAACGGCATGCCCCAGCCGTTGCAGTGGAACATCGGCAGTGTGTGCATGTACACGTCGCGCTCCCACGCGCGCACGTGCATGGCGAAGGTCACCGCGTTGATCCAGATGTTCCGGTGGGTCAGCTCGACGCCCTTGGGGCTGGCCGTCGTCCCCGAGGTGTAGTTGATCGTCGCCGTGGCGTCCTCGTCCGGCTCCGACCACGGGCGCGGCTCGGTGTCGAACCGCATCAGCTCCTGCTCGGTCTGCGCGCCGAGCACGAACCGATGCTTCGGACCGATGCCGTCCAGCGTCTCGGCCAGATCGGGATCGAGCAGCAGCACCGAGGCACCGGAGTGCTGCAGGATGAAGTCGACTTCGTCGCGCTTGAGCCGGAAGTTGACCGGTACGCAGATCCGGCCGCTGCCCGGCACCGCGAACAGCAGCTCGAGCAGGCGCGCGGAGTTGTGGCTGACCACCGCCACCCGTTCGCCTTCGCCGATGCCCAGCTGGTCGAAGCCGGCCTGCCAGGCCCGCACCCGCCGGGCGAACTCGGCGTAGGTGGTCTCGGGCACAGGGTCGGCCGGTTGCTGCGCTTCGTCCACTACGGCGGTCCGGTGGCCGAAACCGAACTCGCCGCGGTCGAGGAAGTCCGCGATGGTCAAGGGGGCACGCACGTCGAACGCCTCCTCACAGCTCGCCGTCGGTGTGTCCCATGTCACCACAGCGGCGGGCCGGGCGCAGCAACGATTTTCGGCCAGTTTCACGGGTGCGCCGTCAAATACCCACCCATGCTGCGGAAGTACTCAGTGGCGGCCAGTTCGGTGCCGTCCTCGGTACGCACCCGTTCGATGCGCAGTCCGCGGTTACGGCCGTAGCGAGCGTCGGCTCCCGCGACGATCACCACGCCGTCGCCTTCCCGGATGAAGATGCGGCCGGGTGTCCCGCCGTACCGGCGCTGCGATACAGACGCCCGCACGATGCGCAGCCGCTTGCCGTTGTGGTAGGTGAACGCGTTCGGGTACGGGTCGGACTGCGCGCGCACCAGCCGCTCGATGTCCTCCGCCGGCCAGTTCCAGTCGATCCTGCTGTCCTCGATCGACCGCTTGTGGAAGAAGCTCGCCTTGGCCGGATCCTGCGGCGTGAAGTCGCGTTTGCCGGACGCGATCAGCTCGAGCGCTTCGCGGACCACCGGCTCGATCAGCTCGACGGTGCGGTGGAACAGGTCGGTCGCGGTGTCCCTGGGGCCGACGTCGATCGCCTTCTGCACCACGATGTCGCCGGCGTCCAGTTCCTCGTTCATCATGTGCGCGGTCACGCCGACCTGCTTCTCCCCGTTGATCAACGCCCACACGATGGGGGAGAAGCCGGCGTAGGCGGGCAGGAGGGAGTCGTGCACGTTCAGCGTGCCGAACCGGGGCAGCTCGAAGACGTGCGGCGGGATCCAGGTGCGCCAGTTGTTGGCCACGATCAGGTCCGGGTCGATCTCCTTGAGCTTGCCGAACAGCTCGTCGTCGTCCGGGCGGTTGCGGATCACCACCTCCACGCCGTGCTCGGCCGCCAGATCCGCCACCGAGTCCGACCAGATCCGCTCGTAGGCGTGCTCGGACGGCGGGTGGGTGACCGCCAGCGCCACCTCGTGCTCGGAGTCCAGCAGGGCCCGCAGCGTGCGGTGACCCCAGGTCTGGTACCCGAACATGACTATTCGCATCGGCTTCCTCCTTCGTGCTGGTCGGCGCGCGACCGCCGGTGGCGAGACGGCGAGATCAACGTCACCCCTGTGGCAGTAATGAAGGCAAGCCTAACTTAGGTTAGTCTAACCTCCGTTCCACGACCGGCTACGGAGCGGACGGGATATGTCACCTGCTGTGGAAGACCCAACGCCTGTGTACGACGTCGTCGGGGTGGGCTTCGGCCCGTCCAACCTCGCGCTGGCCATTGCGCTGGCCGAGTACGAGGAGCAACGCGGGCCGGGCGACCCGGTGGTGACCGCCCGTTTCCTGGAGCGGCAGGAATCGTTCGCCTGGCACAGCGGGATGCTGATCGACGACGCCACCATGCAGGTGTCGTTTCTGAAGGACCTGGTGACGCTGCGCAATCCGGCCAGCCGGTTCAGTTTCCTGTCGTACCTGCACGCCAGGGACCGGCTGGTCGACTTCATCAACCACAAGACCCTGTTCCCGCTGCGCGCCGAATTCGACGACTACTTCCGCTGGTGCGCCGAAGCGTTCCGGGACCAGGTCAGCTACGGCTGCGAGGTCACCGGCGTGCGCCCGGTGGAACACGACGGCGAGGTCGTCTCCCTGGACGTGATCACCAGCGCGGGCGAGGTGTACCGGGCGCGCAACCTGGTGCTGGCCACCGGGCTGATCCCGAGCATGCCGCCGGGGGTTCCGGAAGCGGAACGCATCTGGCACAGCAGCAGCCTGCTGCACCGCATCGACGCGGTCGACCCCGCCGGAGCCAAGCGGTTCGTCGTGGTCGGCGCCGGGCAGAGCGCCGCGGAGGTCGTCGCCTTCCTGCACGACAAGTTCCCGGGCGCCGAGGTGTGCGCGGTGTTCTCCCGGTTCGGGCTGAGCCCCGCCGACGACAGCCCGCTGGCCAACCGGATCTTCGACCCGGCCACGGTGGACGAGTTCTACCACGCGCCGGAGCCGATGAAGCGCAAGCTGATGGACTACCACGCCAACACCAACTACTCGGTGGTCGACCTGGACCTGATCGAGGAGCTGTACCGGCGGACCTACCGGGAGAAGGTCCTCGGCACCCAGCGGCTGCGATGGTTCAACGTCAGCCGCACGGTCGACGTGGTGGACACCGGGCGGGGCGCGCTGGTCACCGTGGAGTCGATGACCACCGGCGAGCGGACGGTGCTCGACGCCGATGCGGCGGTGTTCGCCACCGGCTACCGTTGCGACGACTCCCTGCCACTGCTCGGTGAGCTGGCCCGTTGCTGTCACCGCGACGACTGCGGCAGGCTGCGCGTCACCCGCGATTACCGCGTGGTGACCGACGACCGCGTGCGGCCGGCGGTGTATCTCCAGGGCGGAAGCACCGAGCACACGCACGGCATCACTTCGTCGTTGCTCTCCAACTGCGCGGTGCGGGCTGGTGAAATCGTGGAGTCGTTGGTGCGGCGAGTGGCCTCGCGGCCGGGTGAACTCAGCGTCGCGGGCGTCCGCTGACCCGTACCCGTCACCCGAGGGGACGACCCCACGGTGCATGCTGCCCGCAGCGCGCGGGCGCACCGGACGTGTCGAGAAGGCAGGAGACCACCGATGTGCGATGTTCGGCCGGGTCAGGGCGGCGTGCCTCTCACCGGGGCGCAGACCGGGATCTGGCTGGCTCAGCAGCTCGAGCCGGACAACCCGATGTACAACATCGCCTTCCGGCTCGACCTGCGCGGCCGGGTGGACGTCGGCAGGCTGCGCCAGGTGGCCGAGCAGGCCGTCACGGAGACCGACTGCCTGCACTACCGCGTCACCGGGACGGTCGGCGAGCCGAGGCTGGTGCCCGCTCGGCTGCCGGTCCAGGTCGATCTGGTCGACGTGCGGGATGCGGACGATCCGGCGGCGGTGGCCGACGAGCTGATGCGGCAGGACCGCACACAGCCGGTGGACCTGGCTCGGCCGCCGTTGTTCCGGCACGTCCTGCTGCGCCTGGCCGACGACTGGGTGGTCTGGTATCAGCGCTACCACCACATTCTCATCGACGCCTACGGCGTGGGCCTGCTCACCATGCGTGCCGGCGCCCTCTACACCGATCCGGAGGCGGCGGGTCCAGCCCCGGCGTGGGAGGCGGTCCGGCTGTACGAGGACGACGCCCGTTATCGGTCGTCCGAGGACTTCGTCGCCGATCAGCGCTTCTGGCATCAGTACTTGTCGGGTGCCGGCGAACCCGCGCGGCTGGTGCCGCGTGGTGAGCGGGCGGTGCGGGACGGCATCCGCGCCTCCGTCGTGCTCGACGAACGGCGATCGGCTTCCGTGCGGTCGGCCGCCGAGCGGGCAGGTGTCCGCCCCTCGCGGGTGATGATCGCCGCGGTCGCCGCGTACCTGCATCGCCGTACCGGCGCCGTCGACGTCACGATCGGCCTGCCGGTCACCGCGCGGCTGACCGAGGTGCAGCGGGCCGTCCCGGGCATGGCGTCGAACGTGGTGCCACTGCGACTGACCGTTCGGCCCGAGATGACCGGTGCGGAGCTGATCGAAGCCACGGACGCCGCCGTGCGCGCGGTGCGACCGCACGTGCGTTATCGAGGTGAAGAGCTCGGCAAGGAACTGGGCAGCGCGGACGGGGTGGCCGACCTGGTGGGGCCGACGGTCAACGTGCTGCCGTTCGTCGAACCCGTCTTCGGTGATCTGCGGCTGGCCTGGGACCCGCTGTGGCTCGGTCCGCTCAACGACGTGACGATCACGGTCACCGACCGGCACGAAGCCGGGTTGCGCATCGACCTGGACGCCGACGCCGCGGTCACCGGCGAAGCCGACATGGCCGAGCACCGCACCCGGCTGCTGGCCACACTCGACGCGTTGACCGCCGCGCCGGACCAGCAGCTCGCCCGGCTGAAGCTGGTCACCGACGCCGAACGCAGGCACCTGATCGACACGCTGGGGGTCGCCGACCATCCGGCCGAGGATGTCACCTGGCCTGCCGCGTTCGAAGCGCAAGCCGCCCGCACCCCCGACGCCGAAGCGCTGGTGTGCGAGGACCAGCGGCTGACCTACCGGGAGCTGAACACCGCCGCCAACCGGCTCGCCGGTTTGCTGATCGCCCGCGGCATCGGCAGCGAGGACGTCGTCGGCGTGGCGTTGCCGCGCTCGACGGACTTGGTGGTCGCGCTGCTCGCGGTGCTGAAGGCGGGTGCGGCGTACCTGCCGCTGGACACCGACCATCCCGCCGAGCGGCTGGCCTACGTGCTGGAGGACGCCGGTGCGCGGACCGTGCTGACGAACCGGGATCTGGTGGAGTACGTGCCGGACGTCAGCGGGGTGGCATGCCTGGTCATCGACGACGAACAGGTCGCCGATGCCTTGGCGGCCTTCGACGGCAAGAACCCCAACGTGCCGGTACGGCTGCAGGATCCGGCGTACGTCATCTACACGTCCGGATCCACCGGGCGCCCGAAGGGTGTCGTGGTCACGCACGACGGTGTCGGCAGCCTGATCGTCACGGCCACCGAACGGCTCGGCGTCACCGCCGAATCGCGCGTGGTGCAGTTCGCGTCCATCGGATTCGACGTGGCCGTGTGGGACCTGATCATGTCCCTCTGCGTCGGCGGCACGGCGATCATCGTGCCCGCCGAGCGGCGGGTGGCCGGGCGGGCGCTCACCGACTACCTGCACCAGCACCGGGCGACCCACATGATCCTGCCGCCGTCGCTGGTCGCCGCCCTGCCCGAGGACGCCCAGCTGCCCGCGGGCGCGGTGCTGGTGGTGGGCACCGAAGCGGTGCCCGCCGAGCTGGTGGCGCGGTGGGCGGACCGGTTGCGGGTGGTGGTCGCCTACGGGCTGACCGAGGCGAGCGTGAACTCGACCCTGTGGCTCGCCGATCCCAGCCGCCCCGGAACGCCGCCGATCGGGATCCCGGACCCCAACACCCGCTGCTACGTGCTCGACGCGGCGCTGCAGCCGGTGCCGCCCGGTGTGGAAGGCGAGCTGTACGTCGGCGGCCGCGGGCTGGCACGCGGCTACTTGAACCGGCCGGGGATGACCGCGGAACGGTTCGTCGCCGACCCGTACGGTCCGCCGGGTTCGCGGATGTATCGGACCGGTGACCGGGTCCGCTGGGCCGCCGACGGCACGCTGGAGTTCCTGGGCCGCACCGACGCGCAGGTGAAGATCCGCGGTCACCGGATCGAGCCGGGCGAGGTGGAGAGTGCCTTGCTGGCCTGCCCGGGGGTGGCGCAGGCGGCGGTCGGCGTGCGCACCGACCATCGCGGGGTCAAGCGCCTGGTGGCGCACCTGTCCGGGCAGCGGATCGACGTCGCCGACGTGCGGGAGAGGCTGTCCGAGAAGCTGCCGGACTACCTGGTGCCGTCGGCGTTCGTGGTGCTCGACGGGCCGCTGCCGCTGACCCCGAACGGCAAACTCGACACCAAGGCGCTGCCCGACCCGGACTGGACCGCGGTGACCGGGTCGGACGCCCCCGGCACCCCGCTGGAGTCGCTGCTGGCCGAGTTGTTCGCCGACGTGCTCGGGCTGCCGTCGGTCGGGGTGCAGGACAGCTTCTTCGAGCTGGGCGGCGACAGCATCGTGGCGATCACCCTGGTCAACCGGGCCCGCGAACGCGGCGTGCGGTTCACCCCGCGCGACGTGTTCCAGCATCGGACGGTGGCCGCGCTGGCCGCGGTCGCCGAGGTGACCGGGCAGCTGCCGGAGCGCGGTGCGGACGACCACGGATGGGGACAGGTCCCGGCGACGGCGATCGTTCGCTGGCTGGCGCGCACCGTGGGCGACGCCACTGTGGACGCGTTCTTCCAGTCGATGTCGCTGCGGCTTCCGCCTCAGCTGGGCTTCGACGACACCGTAAGACTGGTGCAGGCCCTGCTCGACCGGCACGACATGCTGCGTGCCCGCCTGGTGCGCGGAAAGACCTGGACGTTGCAGGTGCCGGAGCCGGGTGCGATCTCGGCGGCGGACGTCCTCGAACACGACGAAACCGGGGAATGGGACCCGGCGGCGCTCGCTGCCCGGCTCCGCCCCGAGGACGGCGTCATGCTGCGCGGGCGGTGGCGGCCCGGCGAACTGTTGCTGGTGATCAACCACCTGGTCGTCGACGGGGTGTCGTGGCGGATCATGTGCGACGACCTCGCCCGGGGCTGGCAGCAGCTGAGCGCGGGCGAGCCGATCGACCTGCCACCGGTGCCGACGTCGTTCCGGACCTGGGCGAGGCTGCTCAGCTCGTCGGCGACGGCGGAGCCGGACGCGAGCGCGCCGCCGCTGCTGGACGGCAGGACGCTGGACGCTCGACGGGATGTGGCGGAGACCGAACGATCGACGACGGTGCGCCTGCCGCGTGAGGTCACCGATGCGGTGGTGACCCGCCTGCCTGCTGCCGTCGGCGGGACGGTGGACGACGTCCTGCTGGCCGCGGTGGCCACTGCGGTGAACCGGTGGCGGGGTGTGGCAGGCCCGGTGCACATCGACCGCGAAGGGCATGGGCGGCGTGAGGACGTGGCGCACCAGTTCTGGGGGAAGCGGGTCGACCTGACCCGGACCGTCGGCTGGTTCACCAGCATGCACACGGTGTGCCTGGATCCGGGTGGCGACGTGGTCGGCGCGGTCAAGCGAGCCAAGGAGGCACGCCGCGCGGTCCCGCACGACGGAGTGCTGGACATCCCCGGCCGCGGGCAGGTGCTGGTCAACTACCTGGGGCGATTCGACGCCGATGCCCGGGAGTTCGGCCCGGTGTCCGGCCAGCCGCTCGGTTACGGCCGCGACCCGCGCATGCCGCTGACCCACCTGCTGGAGATCAACGCGCTGGTGCGCGACGGCCGGCTGGAAGCACGGGTGTCCTGGCCGGGACGGCTGCTCGGTGAGGACGAAGCCGGGGAGTTCGCGCGGCTGTGGCAGGAAGTACTGACCGAGCTGGCTGCCCTCGACAGCGGTGCCGTCGGGGGCCCCACCCCGTCCGACTTCCCGCTGGTCGATCTCGAGCAGCACGAGGTCGACCAGCTCACCGCCGACGGGCCGGTGCAGGATCTGCTGCCGCTGACGCCCCTGCAGGAGGGCCTGTACTTCCACGCGC
Source organism: Thermocrispum agreste DSM 44070 (assembly GCF_000427905.1). Lineage (GTDB taxonomy): Bacteria > Actinomycetota > Actinomycetes > Mycobacteriales > Pseudonocardiaceae > Thermocrispum > Thermocrispum agreste. Next base: position 314,004 of record NZ_KE386603.1, read on the forward strand.
ACGCCGACGCCCACGACACCTACGTGGTGCAGCAGATCGTGCAGCTGCGCGGCGAAGTCGACGCGGACGCGCTGCGGCGTGCCGTGCAGGCGATGGTGGACCGGCATGCACCGCTTCGCGCCGCGTTCCGCCAACTCGACAGCGGCCGCCCGGTGCAGGTGATCGCCGAGTCGGTCACCGTGCCGTGGACAGTGAGCGACGGCCCTGTCGACGACGTCGCGGAAGTCGAACGCGGGCGCGGGTTCGACGTGGGCCAGGCGCCGTTGCTGCGTGCGGCTTACGTGCCGGGCCACGGCGGCGGGCACTTGATCCTGACGGTGCATCACATCGTGGCCGACGGCTGGTCCGTGCCGCTGATGCTGTCCGACCTGCTCGCCGCGTATGCCCCCGATGGCGCGGCGCGCACGCTGCCACCGGCCCCGTCGTACCGCGATTACCACGCCTGGCTGCATGACCGTGACGACGAGACCGCGCGCCAAGCCTGGCGGAAAGCGCTCGACGGGCTTGCCGGGCCGACGTTCCTGGTGCCGCCGGGCGGCGAAGCCTCCACCGAAGGCGCGACCGGGCGCCTGGTGATCGACCTGCCCGCGGACGTCACGCAGCAGCTGACGGCTCGTGCTCGCGAGCGCGGGCTCACCCTCAGCTCGGTCGCGCAAGCCGCTTGGGGCGTGGTGCTGAGCAGGCTCACCGGCCGTGCCGACGTGGTGTTCGGCACCACGGTGTCCGGCCGCGCCGCCGACGTGCCCGGCATCGAGTCGATGGTCGGGCTGTTCGTCAACACCGTCCCGGTGCGGGTGCAGGCGGATCACCACGTGGGCCTGGCCCGGCTGGCCGGGCAGGTGCAGTCCGCCCACGTCGAGCTGCTGGGGCACCAGCACCTGGGACTCGGGGAGCTGCAGCGCCTGGCCGGCGCCGACGGCGACTTGTTCGACACGCTCGTGGTGGTGGAGAACTATCCGATGCCGGACCAGGTCCGCGACCCGGCGGGCACGGTCCGCATCACCGACGTGCGGTTCGTCGAGTCGGGCCACTACCCGTTCACCGTGACCGTGCTTCCGGGTCGGACCCTGCGCCTGGAGATCAACCACGACCCGCACCGCATCGGCCGACAGCGGGCACAAGCCGTCGCCACCGCGCTGGAGCAGGTGCTGCACCAGTTCGCGGTGGCGCCCGATCGCCCGGTGGGCAGGCTCGACCTGGTCGACGAGCCCGGCAGGCGAGCGCTGGCCACGGGCATGCGCGGGCAGCCGCGCGACCACGGCGATGCCACCGTCGTGCAGCTGTTCCTGGCGCAGGCCGAGCGCCGGCCGCACGCGACCGCGGTGCAGGCCGACGATGCCGTGCTGACCTATGCGGAACTGGCGGATCGGGCCGCCCGAGTAGCCGGATCACTGCGTTCCCGCGGGGTCGGTCCGGAGAGCGTGGTCGCGGTGTCCGTTCCGCGCTCGGCCGAGTCCGTGGTGGCGATGCTGGGCGTGCTGATGGCCGGGGGCGTGTACCTGCCGGTGGACCCGGACTACCCGGCGGAACGCCGCCAGTTCATGCTCGCCGACTCGGGAGCCGAGGTCACGTTGACACCCGAGGACGTGCGCACGGTGGCGGTCGACCCCGTTGCGCCCACTGCACCGCGTGGCCACGACGCGGCCTACGTGATGTACACCTCGGGGTCGACCGGCCGCCCGAAGGGCGTGGTGATCGACCACGCCGCGCTGGTCAGCCAGCTGTCCTGGGTGGTGGAGCACTTCGACCTGGGGCCGGACGACGCCGTGCTGCACCAGTGCTCGGCCAGCTTCGACCCGTCGATCGAGGAAGTGCTGGCCACGCTGATCGCCGGGGCGACCGTGGTGGTGGCACGACCCGGCGGCCAAACCGACCTGGACTACCTCACCGCGCTGATCCGCCGGGCCGGGGTCACCGTCATGGACCTGGTCCCGTCGCTGTACCGGGCGCTCGTCGAGCACCCCGCCGACGAACCCTGGTGGGATTCGCTGCGCGTGGCGTTGTCGGGTGGGGAAGAGCTCACCGCCCAGCTGGCCGCCCGCTGGCAGGCACTGACCGGGGTCGAGCTGCACAACACCTACGGCCCGACCGAGGCCACCGTCCAGGTGTCGGCCTGGCGGGTCCCGCAGCTCGACGACGGCACCGACCGCGACGGCATCCCCATTGGGACCCCTGTGCACAACACCGCCTTCCGGGTGCTCGACGCCGCGCTGCGCCCCGTCCCGGCCGGCCAGCCCGGTGAGCTCTACGTCGCCGGAGTGCAGCTGGCGCGCGGCTACCACCGGCAGCCCGGGCTGACGGCGGAACGGTTCGTGGCCGACCCGTACGGTCCGCCCGGCTCCCGGATGTACCGCACGGGAGACCTGGTGCGCTGGGACCGGCAGGACGGCACCGTCGTGCTGACCTACCTGGGCCGCGTCGACCACCAGGTCAAAGTCCGCGGCAACCGGGTCGAGCTCGGCGAGATCGAAGCCGTGCTGCGCACCGCCGAAGGGGTGTCGGACGCGGTGGTCGTGGCCCGGCCGGACGACCGGGGCGTGGTGCAACTCGTGGCTTACGTCGTCGGTGCCGACCTGCAGCCCGCCGAGCTGCGCGCCCACGTGGCGCGGTCCCTTCCCGCGGCCGTGGTCCCGCACCACGTGCTGGTGCTGGACGAGCTCCCGCTCACCCCGGCGGGCAAGGTCGACCGGAAGGCGCTGCCCGCGCCGGAGCTGTCCAGGGAAGCCGTCGCCGAAGCCGCCGACCCGCGCGTGCAGGCCATCTGCGAGATCTACGCCGACGTGCTCGGGCTGGCCAAGGTCGGCCCCGACGAGGACTTCTTCGCGCTCGGCGGAGACAGCATCCAGTCGATCACCGTGGCCCGGCGTGCGCGCGAGCGCGACCTCATCTTCACCCCGCGCGACGTGTTCCAGCACCGCACGGCGGCCGCACTGGCCGCCATCGCCCGGAGCGAAGCCCCGGAAACCGTCCGCTGTGACGACGGGACCGGGGAAGTGCCGGCCACACCGATCATCCGATGGCTGGCCCGCGTGGCAGGCGACGCCCCGATCGACGGCTTCTTCCAATCCGTCACCCTGCGGATTCCCCGGGAGCTGGAGTGGACCGATGCCGAGACGCTGGTGCAGGCGCTGCTCGACCGGCACGATCTGCTCCGCGCACGGCTCGTCCGCGGTGACGAGTGGACGTTGCAGGTGCCCGGACCCGGCACAGTCCGCGCCGGGGATGTCCTCGAGCGTGGTGACGACGCGGAGTGGGACCCGGTGGTGGTGGCCCGTCGGCTCCGGCCGGAAGAAGGCGTCATGCTGCGCGCCGTGTGGCGGCCGGGGCGGCTGATGCTCGTCGCCCACCACCTGGCGGTCGACGCCGTTTCGTGGCGCATCCTCTGCGACGACCTTGCCGCTGGTTGGCGCCAGCTGCGTGCCGGCCGACCGGTCGATCTTCCCCCGGTTCCCACGTCGTTCCGGCGATGGGCCGAGGTGCTGGCCGACCTGCCGGGGGAGCGGCACGCCGCCGAGCTTCCGGTGGCAGGACCGCTGGGCAGGCTGGATCCGGCGAGGGACGTCGCGGCCACTGTCCGCACGACCAGCCTGGTGCTGCCTGCGGAGCTCACCGAACCGTTGCTCGGCGACGTGCCGGCCGCGTACCACGGAACCGCCGACGACGTGCTGCTCACCGCGCTGGCGATCGCCCTGCAGCGGTGGCGCTGGGCCGACGAACCGGTGCTGATCGATCTCGAAGGGCACGGCCGCGCGGAGGACCTGGCGCGCCTGGCAGGGACCACCGTCGACCTCACCCGCACCGTCGGGTGGTTCACCAGCCTGCACACCGTCCGGATCGAGCCGGGGGCGGACGATCTGCCGAGCGCGGTGAAGCGGGTCAAGGAGGCCGTCCGCGCGGCCACCCGTGACCGGGCAGGCGGCACCGGCGGCGCGCAGGTCCTGTTCAACTTCATGGGCCGCTTCTCGCTGGACGGCGAGACGGGCGGCGACTTCTCCCCGGTCTCCGACGGCGCACCGCTCGGCCACGGCAATGATCCGCGCACTCCGTTGGGCCACGCACTGGAGATCAACGCCGCGGTGCGCGACGGCCGGCTGGAGGCGCTGCTGTCCTGGCCCGGTGGGCTGCTGACCGACGACGACATCGCGGAGTTCGCCCGCGCCTGGCAGGAGGCCCTGACGGACCTGGCCACCCACCAGCCGCCGGAGCCGGGGCGCGGGTTCACGCCGTCGGACTTTCCGTTGGTCCAGCTGGACCAGGCCGAGATCGACCGCATCACGGCCGACCGGCCGGTGTCGGACGTCCTGCCGCTCGCCCCGTTGCAGGAAGGCCTGTTCTTCCTGGCCAGCTACGACACCACCGAGCTGGACGTCTACACCTCGCAGTCGGTCTTCGACCTCGCCTGGCGGGTCGACATCGACCGCCTGCGCACCGCCTTCGCGGCGGTGATGCAGCGCAACCCGGCTCTCCGCGCCGGATTCACCAGCCACGGCATCTCCCGGCCGGTGCAATTCGTCGCCGAGGATCCGGCCATCCCGCTGACCCTGCTGGACCTCGGCGATCTGGACGAGGCCGAGCAGCGGCGGCGTGTCGAGGAATTCCTGGCCGAAGACCGGACCCGTCGGTTCGCTCTGGACCAGCCGCCGCTGTGCCGGCTGACCGTGCTCAGGCTGGGGCCGGAGCGCGACAAGCTGGTGCTGTCCGGGCACATGATCGCCTGGGACGGACCGTCCACGCTGCTGTTCATGCGCCAGCTGTTCGCCCTCTACCAGGCGGACGGCGACTCCTCGGTGCTCACCGACACCCCCGGCAGCTACCGGGACTACCTGGAGTGGCTGGGCCGCCAGGACGTCGACGCCGCGCTGGCGGCATGGCGGGACGCCCTGGCCGGGTTGGCCGAGCCGACCCTGGTGGCGGGCGACAAGACCGGCACGTCGTGCCTGCCGGAGAACATCGACGTCCGGCTGGATGCGGAGCTGACCGCACGCGTGCACGCCGCGGCGCGAGCCGTCGGGGTCACCGCCAACGCCCTCTACGCCACCGCCTGGGGACATGTGCTGTCGACCATGACCGGCTCCCCCGACGTGGTGTTCGGGATGGCCACGGCCGGGCGCCCGGCGGCGATCCCGAACGTCGAGTCCACCATCGGCATGTACGTCAACACGGTGCCCGCCCGCGTGCGCTTGCACCCCGGGGAGACCGTGGCCGCCGTGCTCCGGCGGTACCAGCGGGAGCGCACGGCCGTCATGCCGCACGAATACCTCGGGCTCGGCACCATCCAGGCGGAATCCGGTCACCGGGTGCTGTTCGACACCGTGTTCGTGCACCGGCCCGGCGGCGGTGAGCAGGAGCTACGCGAACTGCGCGACGCCTACGGCATCGACGGGTTCTCGGCCATCGACGCCACGCACTATCCGCTGACCATGATCATCACGCCGGACGAGCGGACGCTGGTCACGCTGTCCTACCGCCCGGACGTGTTCACCCAGGACGAAGCAGAGCGGATCGTCCAGCGCTACCTGGCCGTCCTGGAACGCATGGCGGACAGCACCGACGCGCCGGTTGCCCAGCTGCCGGTGGCGGCGCCAGGCGAGGACGAGCAGATTCGCGAGCACTGGACCTCGACGACCCGGAAGCTCCCGGATGCGACGATCGCAGACCTGCTCGCCGCCCAGGCCGAGCGCACACCGGACGAGATCGCGCTGGTCTTCGGCGAGCAGCGACTGACCTACCGCGAGCTGGACGCGCGCATCAACCAGCTGGCTCGGCTGCTGCTGGCGCGGGGTGCCGGGCCCGAGCGCATCGTCGGCCTGGCCCTCGGCCGCTCGCTCGACATGGTCGTGGCGTTGTTCGCCGTGCTGCGGACCGGCGCGGCCTACCTGCCGCTGGACCTCGACCACCCTGCCGATCGGCTGCGGGCGATGCTGGCCGACGCGCAGCCGCTGTGCGTGTTGTCGACGTCGGACGTCGGACTGGTCGAAGACGCGATCTGCCTCGACGAACCCGGCCTGCTGGACTCCTACCCGGCGTCACCGCTCACCAGGGACGAAAATCCCGCGTTCGCACCGGGCGTGCCGAACAGGCTCGAGTACCCGGCGTACGTCATCTACACCTCGGGATCCACCGGCCGCCCGAAGGGCGTGGTCACGCCGTACCGGGGCCTGACCAACATGCAGCTCAACCACCAGGTGGAGATCTTCGAGCCGGCCATCGCCGCGGCAGGCGGCCGCCGGATGCGGATCGCCCACACCGTCTCGTTCGCCTTCGACATGTCGTGGGAAGAACTGCTGTGGCTGGTCGAGGGGCACGAGGTGCACATCTGCGACGAACAGCTTCGCCGCGACGCCCACGCGCTGGTGGCCTACTGCAACGAGCACCGCATCGACGTGGTGAACGTGACGCCCACCTACGCCCAGCTGCTGATCGAGGAGGGCCTGCTGGAAGCCGGGCCGCGGGCGCACCGCCCGCCGCTGGTGCTGCTGGGCGGCGAAGCGGTGCCGGACGCGGTGTGGTCGGCGCTGCGGGAGACCGAGCACACCTACGGCTACAACCTCTACGGGCCGACCGAGTACACCATCAACACTCTCGGCGCATCCACCGCCGACAGCCCGGCCCCCACGGTCGGCAGGCCGATCTTCAACACGCGCGCGTACGTGCTCGACGCGGCGCTGCGGCCCGTCCCGCCGGGGTGCCCGGGCGAGCTCTACATTGCCGGGGTGGGCCTGGCGCGCGGCTACCTGAACCGCCCGGGGCTGACCGCGGAACGATTCGTCGCCGACCCGTTCGGACAGCCGGGTTCGCGCATGTATCGCACCGGCGACCTGGTGCGGGTGCGCCCGGACGGGGGGATCGACTTCCTCGGCCGGACCGACGACCAGGTCAAGGTGCGCGGGTACCGGGTCGAGCCCGGCGAGATCGCCAGCGTGCTCGCGGAGCACCCGCAGGTCGGGCAAGCGGTCGTCGTGCCGCGGGGGAGCGGCCACGCCAAGCGGCTCATCGGATACGTGGTGCTCGCCGACGACAGCGCCGACCTCGGCACGCTGCGGGAGTACTTGAAGCAGCGGCTGCCGGACTACATGGTCCCGGCGGCGCTGGTCCCGGTGGAGGCCATCCCGCTCACGGTCAACGGCAAGCTCGACGTCGCCGCACTGCCCGAGCCCGCCGCCCGCACGTCCGCCGAGCGGCGCGAGCCTCGCACCGAGCAGGAGCGCACACTGTGCGGGCTGTTCGAGCAGACGCTCGACCTGCCCGCAGGCAGCGTCGGACTGGACGACAGCTTCTTCGACTTGGGCGGCCACTCGCTGCTGGCCACCCGGCTGATCGCCCGTGCCCGCAGGGTGCTCGGAGCTCAGCTGGCCATCCGCGACCTGTTCGAGGCTCCGACGGTGGCCGAGCTGGTGCGGCGGCTCGGCCGGGGCGGTGACGAGCGGCCGCCGTTGACACCACGGCAGCGCCCGGCCGAGCTGCCCGCCTCGGCGGCGCAGCAACGGCTCTGGCTGATCCAGAACCTGGAGCAGTCCTCCGCTGCCTACAACTTCCCGCTGCTGAGCAGGCTGCACGGCCCGCTCGACGTGGCGGCGCTGCGCGAGGCGTTGGCCGACGTGGTGCGGCGGCACGAGTCGCTGCGCACCGTCTTCGTCGAGCGGGAGGGCGTGCTTCATCAGCGCGTCCTGCCCGCCGACCAGGCGCGGCCCGACCTGCGCGTGGTCGAGGGCGCTTCCCAGGAGGCGATCGCCGACGAGCTGCACCGGCCGTTCGACCTGGCCAGGGATGTGCCGCTGCGCGCCACCGTCTTCGCCGTGTCCAGCACCGAGCACGTGCTGGCCCTGGTGCTGCACCACATCACCACCGACGAGTGGTCCGACCGGCCGTTCCTGACCGACCTGGCCACCGCCTACGCCGCGCGCAGCGCGGGCCGGGAGCCGCAGTGGGAGCCGCTGGCGGTGCAGTACGGCGACTACACGCTCTGGCACCGGGAACTGCTCGGCGACCCCACCGACCCGGACAGCCTGGCCGCCCGCCAGCTGGACTTCTGGCAGCGCACACTCGACGGCGCCCCCGATGAACTGAACCTGCCTGCCGACCGGCCACGCCCGGCCCGGCCTTCGTTTGCCGGCGCCGAGCACACGGTGGAGGTCGATGCGCAGGTCTACCAGGGGCTGAAACGGCTGGCCGGGGAAACCGGCACCAGCATGTTCATGCTTGCCCACACGGCCGTGGCGGCGCTGCTGACCAGGCTGGGTGCGGGCCATGACCTCCCGCTCGGCGCGCCGATCGCTGGGCGAACGGACGACGCGCTGGAGGATCTGGTCGGCTTCTTCGTCAACACCCTGGTGCTGCGTACCGACACCTCCGGCAGGCCGACGTTCCGCGAACTGCTCGCCCGGGTCAAGGACACCGACCTGGCCGCCTTCTCGCACGCCGACGTGCCGTTCGAATGGGTGGTGGAACGCCTCAACCCGCCGCGCAGCCCGGGACGGAACCCGCTGTTCCAGGTGATGGTCGGCTACCACGCCCGCGAGACCGGTCAGGCGTTCGGCCTGCCCGGGCTGACCGCCGAGCCGGTCGAGGTGCAAGCGCGCACCGCCAAGTTCGACCTGGTGTTCAGCTTCGCCGAAGTGATCGGCAGCGGGCTGAGCTGCACGCTGGAGTTCGCCACCGAACTGTTCGACGCCGACACCGTCGCGCTGCTCGGCCGCAGACTGCAGGCCGTGCTGACTGCGTTGGCCGCCGACCCCGACCAGCCGATCGACGCGGTGGACGTGCTGGTCGACGACGAGGCCGAGCGGGTGCTGGAGACATTCAACGACACCGCACGGGACGTCGACGAGGCGCCCTTGCCGGAGCTGTTCGCGCGGCTGGTCGCCGAGCAACCGGACGCGGTCGCGGTGGTGGACTCCGGGCACGAGTACACCTACGCCGAGCTGGACGCCCGCGCCAACCGGATCGCCCGGCTGCTGCAGGCGCGGTCCGTCGGCGCGGAGAGCATCGTCGGCATCGCGGTGCCGCGCTCGCTGGACCAGGTCGCGGCGATCCTGGGCACCCTCAAGCTCGGCGCCGCCTACCTCCCGCTCGACCTGGCGCACCCGGCCGACCGCTTGGCGTACATGCTCGGCGACGCGTCCGCCGCGGTGGTGCTGACCACCGAGCAAGCGGAAGGCAAACTGCCCGCGGTGCCCGGCGTGCAGCGGGTGGTGCTCGACGAACCGCGCATCGCCGCCGAGCTGGCCGTCCTCGACGACGATCCGATCCAGCTGCCGGTGCATCCGCACCAGGCCGCCTACGTCATCTACACGTCCGGCTCCACCGGCAAGCCCAAGGGCGTCGTCGTCTCGCACGAAGGGATCGGCAGCCTGATCGCCACCGCGCTCGACCGGATGGGCTTGCGACGCGACTCGCACGTGCTGCAGTTCGCGTCGATCGGGTTCGACGTCGCGGTGTTCGAGCTGTGCATGGCGCTCGGCTACGGCGGCCGCCTGGTGCTGATCACCGATCAGGCGCGGGTCGCAGGGCCGCAGCTGACCGAGTTCCTGGCCGAGCACGCGATCACGCACATGATCCTGCCGCCGTCGCTGGTGTCGGCACTGCCGCCGGAGTGCGAGCTGCCCGCGGGGGCCACCTGCCTGGTCGGCACCGAGACCGTTCCCCCGGAACTGTTCGCCCGGCACCCGCGGACGACCCTGATCGCCGCCTACGGCCTGACCGAGGCCACGGTGAACTCCACGCTGTGGCATCCCGAACCGGGGTTCACCGGGCCGGTGCCGATCGGCGTGCCCGACCCCAACACCCGCTGCTACGTCCTGGACGCCGCGTTGCGGCCGGTCCCGCCGGGTGTGGCGGGAGAGCTGTACGTCGGCGGGCGCGGGCTGGCCCGCGGCTACCTCGGCAGGCCGGGCCTGACCGCCGAACGGTTCGTCGCCGACCCGTTCGGGCCACCCGGCGCGCGGATGTATCGCACCGGGGACCTGGCCCGCTGGCGGCGGGACGGCACACTGGAATTCCTCGGCCGGGTCGACACGCAGATCAAGGTGCGCGGCTTCCGGGTCGAGCTCGGCGAGATCGAGGCGGTGCTGACCGGCCACCCCGAGGTGCGGCAGGCCGCCGTCGTGGCCGACCGCACCGGCGACCTGGTGCGCCTGGTGGCCTACGTGCACGGGCCGGTCGACCCCGCCCAGCTGCAGGCGCACGTCGCCGCGCAGCTGCCGGAGTACATGGTGCCGGCGCTCGTCGTGCCGCTGGACGGTCCGTTGCCGCTGACCCCCAACGGCAAGCTCGACCGGCGCGCCCTGCCCGCCCCGGACTGGTCGGCGATGACCGGCTCGGTCGCGCCCGTGACTCCCGAGCAACGCGCGCTCGCCGCGCTGTTCGCCGAAGTCCTCGGGCTGGACGAGGTCGGCATCACCGACAACTTCTTCCTGCTCGGCGGCCACTCCATGGCGGCCATGCGGCTGCTCGGCCGGATCCGCAGCGAGTTGTCGGCGGAGCTGACCATCCGCGACGTGTTCGACGCGCCGACGGTGGAACGGCTGGCGGAAAGGCTGGCCGACCGCGCAGCGCCTGCCGAGCCCGAGCTGCACCGGTACGGCCCCGGCTCGGCAGGCGTCACGACCGGTGGCACGGCCGACGGCTCCGGCGAGGCACTGCCGGTGGCCCCGGCGCAGCGGTGGCCGCTGCGGTCGCACCAGCGGCACCAGCGGTTCGATCACGCCCTGGTGCTGCGGTCGGCGTGGCCGCTGGACACCGACGCCCTGGCCGATGCGCTGGCGGACGTGGTGCAGCGGCACGAGCCGTTGCGCACCCGGTTCACCGAGGACGGGACCGCCAGGGTGGCGGCCGAACCCCCGGAGCTGGCCGAGGAGTTCTGCGCCGACATCGACGCCCGGGTGCGCGAGCTGGCCGCGGAGCCGGTCGACCTCACCAGGGAACCGCCTTTGCGGGCGACCCTGCTGACCGGCCCGGACAATGCGCAGGCGCTGCTGCTGTGCCTGCACTACACCGGCGCCGACGAATGGTCGGTGGTGCCGCTGCTGCGCGATCTGAACATCGCCTATCGGGCCAGGACGGCGGGCGTCGAGCCGGGCTGGGCGCCCCTGTCCACCACCTACAGCGACTACGCGCGATGGCGGCTCGACCGGCTCGGCGACCCCGAGGACATGGACAGCCGGGCCGCCGAACTGGTGGAGTACTGGCTCGAGGAGCTGTTCGGCATGCCGGCCCGCCTCCGGCTGCCCGCCGACCGGATCCGCAGGCCGGGAACGCACGGGGAAGCCGCTGTCGTAGCGTTCGAGCTGGACGAGCAGTTGCGGGCGGACATCGAGCGGCTGGCGGCCGACACCGGCGCCAGCATGTACATGGTGCTGCACGCCGCGCTGGCCGCCCTGTTGTCGGCGCACGGCGCGGGCACGGACCTGCCGATCGGTTCGCTGGTCGCCGGGCGGACGGACGACCGGCTGGCGGACCTGGTGGGCTGCTTCGCCGACGTCGTGCTGCTGCGCACCGACACCAGCGGGGACCCCAGCTTCGCGGAGCTGGTCGGCAGGGTCAGGCAGGTCACGCTCAGCGCGCTGGACGCCGCCGAGATCGCATTCGGCGACGTGGCCGACGCGGTGGGGCTGACCGCCCTGCAGGTGCTGGTGGTCCAGCACGAGCAGCCGGACATGACGACGCTGGAAGGCGCCATTGGCACGCTCGAGGCGGTGCCGACCGGCGCCCTGCCTGCCGACCTGACGCTGAGCTTCTACCAGCCGCAGGGCGACGGACCGGTGGACTGTCACCTGGCCTACGCCGACGACCTGTTCCGGCCGGCCACCGTACGGCGGCTGATCGACCAGCTGCTGGGAATTCTCCGCCGTGCGGCCACGCAGCCGGAGCTGCCGCTGTCCGCGCTGGCCGACGAGATCGTGTTCGGCGACCAAGCGACCGAGGAAGGGACACGACAGTGAGCACGAACCCGTTCGACGACCCCGACGGCCGGTTCCACGTGCTGGTCAACGACGAGAACCAGCACTCGCTGTGGCCGTCGTTCGCCGACATCCCAGCGGGCTGGCGATCGGTCTTCGGGCCCGACACCAAGGACGCGTGCCTGGCGTACGTGGAGAAGAACTGGACCGACATGCGCCCGGCCAGCCTGATCGCGGCCGACGACTGACCGGGCGCGGATCGCGGCCGTACCGCGGTAGGGGACGGCTGCGCGACACCGGCCGCGGTGTTGCTGTGCGCGGCATCGGCCGCGGTGTCGCTGGGCGCGGCATCGGCCGCGGTGTCGCTGGGCGCGGCATCGGCCGCGGTGTCGCTGTGGGCGGCATCGGCCGCGGTGTCGCTGGGCGCGGCATCGGCCGCGGTGTCGCTGGGCGCGGCATCGGCCGCGGTGTCGCTGTGTGCGGCATCGGCCGCGGTGTCACTGTTCCCGGCTGCGCGACCACGCCCGCCACAGTTCGGCGTAACGCCCGCCCCGGGCGATCAGCTCCCGGTGCGTGCCCACCTCCACGATCCGGCCGCCGTCGAGCACGACCACCCGGTCGGCCGCCTCGGCCTGGGTGAGCCGGTGCGCGACGATCAGCCCGGTGCGGCCGCGCAGCGCCGCGTCGGCCGCCTTCTCCAGCATCCGCGCGCCCGCGCTGCCCGCATCGGCGGTGGCCTCGTCGAGGATGGCGATCGCCGGGTCGGCCAGCACCAGCCGGGCCAGCGCCACCTGCTGCGCCTGGGCGGTGCTCAACCGATGGCCGCCGTTGCCCACCACCGTCTGCAGCCCGTCCGGCAGCCGCTCCACCCACTCCCACGCGCCGACCGTGGCCAGCGCCGCCCGCAGATCCTCGTCGGTGGCGTCCGGCCGAGCCAGCCGCAGGTCGTCGGCCAGCGGCCCGGCGAACACGTGCACTTCCTGGCTGACCAGAGCGACCAGCCCGCTCGCCGTCGGCGAACCCAGTTCGGCGACGTCCAGGCTGCCCACGGTGAGCGATCCGCCGGTCGGCCGGTGGATGCCTGCGACCAGCTTGGCCAGCGTGGACTTGCCCGCCCCGCTGGCACCCACCAGGGCCACGCGTTCTCCTTCGGCGATGTGCAGCTCGACGTCGTGCAGCACCTCGTGCCCGCGCTGGTACTGGTGGGAGACGCCGGCCAGTTTCACGGAACTGTCGCGACCTTGCCCGAGCCGTGCCTGTGGTGCAGCGGCGGGCAGATCGGCGACGCCGACGATGCGGTTCAGGCTCGCCCCCGCCGACAGTGCGTCGTCGGCCAGGAACAGCACGACGCCGATCGGATTGAACAGCCCGTGGAAGTACAGTGCCGCTGCGGTCGCCTCGCCGATGGTCACCGCGTCGATCGACACCAGCCAGAACCCCATGGCCAGCACCGCGGCCAGACCGACGAACTCGGCCAGGTTCAGCCGTCCGAAGAACTGTGTCAGCAGCCGCACCCCGCGCAGTGCGAGGTCGACGGTGGTACGGGACGACTCGTCCACCTTGGCGGTGTGCGCTGGCTGCAGCCGGAAAGCCCGTACCGTTCTCGCGCCCCCGACGGTGTCCAGCAGCCGATGCTGCAGCGCGCCCTGCGATGTGCGGTGCGCGGTGTAGACGGGCCGTGCCCTGCGCAGGTACCAGCGGACGGCGAAGGCCTGGATCGGGGCGGCCGCCAGCGCGGCCAGCAGGAAGCGCCAGTCCAGCACCACGAGGCCGGCCATGGTCAGCACGATGGTCAAGACGGCGTGCGCCAGCTGGGGAAGCGCCTCCCGCACCACGGTCGTCACCTGCGTGACGTCGCTGCTGATGCGCGAGGTGAGGTCGCCGGATCCAGCTCGCTCGATCTCCTCCAGCGGCAGGTGCAACGCCCGCTCCACGAACCGCTCGCGCAGCGCGGCCACGACGTGCTCGCCCAGCCGCCCGGCGAGTGCGATACCGGCCGCGGTCAGCACGCCGTACCCGACCGCGACCAGCACGAGCACCACGACGGGCCAGGTCAACGCATCGGCGCCCTGCCGCTGCGCGACGACGTCGACGATGTGGCCGAGCAGCGGCGCAGGCAGCAGCCCGGCCGCCGCGGCACCGAACAACGTCACGGTCGCGGTCGCCGCGAGCTTCCACCGCTGGCGGAGCAGGTCGCCGATCACCGCGACGGTGCGGGACGGCGGTGCGACCGGGAGCAGTTCACGGGTCACGCGAACACCACCGCCCGGTAGGCCGGATCGGCAGCCAGCTCGTCATGCGTGCCGCTGCCCGCCACGGCGCCGTCCCGCAGGAAGACCACCCGGTCGGCCGCGGCCAGCAGGGCAGGGCTGGTGGTGACCAGGATCGTGGTGCGCGACGCGCGCAGGCGGGCGATCCCGGAGGCGATGGCGGCCTCGGTCACCGGGTCGACCGCGGTCGTGGGGTCGTGCAGGACCAGCACCGGCGGATCGGCCGCGAGGGCACGTGCCAAGGCGACCCGCTGGCGTTGCCCACCGGACAGCGACGAGCCGCGTTCGGCCAGGACGGTCTGCAACCCGTCCGGAAGCGTCTCGGCGACCAGGTCCACGGCCGCCGCCGTGATGGCCCGTTGCGCGTCGTCGCGGCTGCCGTGCACCGCGACGTTGTCCAGGACGCTTTCCTCGAACAGATCGGCGTCGTGATCGGCCACCAGGATCGCGCGACGCAATTCGTCGAGCTCCAAGTCGGCGAGTGGAATGCCGTCCAGCGTGACGGCACCTTCCTCCGGATCGCTGTCCCGGCCCACCAGTTCGAGAAGGGCACTCGCCGCCGCCGGGTCCTCACAGGCGATTCCGACCATCTCTCCGGAGGCCACGTGCAGGTCCAGCGCGCGCAGCGGCCCGTGGCGCACCCCGGCCAAGCGCAGCTCACCGGCGGGTTCGGCGGGCAGCTTCGCCGTGCCAGGGTGTACCTGTGGCCCGGCGTCGAGCACGCGCGCCACCCGCTCGGCCGAGGCGCGCGCCCTGGCTCGTTCGCTGCTGACGTAGGTCAGCAGGTGGAACGGCGTGGGCAGGAACTGGGCGATCCCGACCGCGGCCACCAGCTCGCCGACGGTGATGCTGCCCGCCAGTGCCAGGTGGGCCCCGAGCAGCGCGATGAGCGCCAGGAAGATCCCGGTCGCGGCCAGCACCGCGCCGTTGTGCATGCCGTGTGCCCGGGCGGCCCGGACGGCGGCGGCCAGCGACCGTTGGCTGGTCCGCCGGTAGCGCTGCACCGCAGCCTGTTCCGCGCCGATGCCCTTCAGCACGCGCAGGCCGGCCACCAGGTCGGCGGCCAGGCCCGATGCCTCGGCCGCCCGCTCCTGCTCGTGGTGGCTGCGCCGCTCCAGCGGCCGCCCGGCCAGCTGGGACAGCCACAGCACCGGCGGGGTGCCGAGCAGGATGACCAGCCCGAGCGTGACCGAGCTGGTCAGCAGCACCGCCGAGCTGACGATCAGGGCAGCGAGCCCGGCGACACCGTAGGGGATTGCGGCGACCAGCTGCCCGACCCGTTTGACGTCGCCGGTGGCGATGGAGACCAGCGTCCCGGGCAGGCCGTCGGCCCCGCCGTGCGGGTCCAACACCCGCCGGGTGAGCCGCAGCCGCAGGTCGTGGGCGGCCTGCTCGCCGGCTCGCTGCGCCTTGCGCTCGGCGAACCGGTACGACGTCGACAGCACGGCGAACACGGCGGCCAGCACGCCCAGCCACAGCAGCAAGCGGGGGAGCGAGCCAGTGGCGACCGCGGTGTCGATGGCCGCTCCGATGACGACCGGCACCAGCACCTCGCCCGCTTGATGCCCGGCGGCGAGCACGGCGGCGCCTGCCACGTGGCGTCGCTGGCCGCGTATCGCGGACCGCAGGACGGACCGCCCCGTCACCCGCACGTGGTACCTCCGCTACCGAATGCCGCCCGCGAAATTAGGTAAGGCTACTCTAACCAACGGGCCGGGAAACGCGATGCTCGTTTGACCAACGGCGTGATCCCGGCCATGGTTGCGCGCGCTGGCCGCGCACGCCCTCGGAGTCGGCAACGGCGTCGTCGTGCGGCTCGCCGAGAGGCGGTTGCCGGGCTGGGAGGCACGGGGGATGCGCCGTGCCGCGGGGCCAGTCGCTTTCCCTTGTGCGGGCGTGCCTGTCGGCGTCAGCCAGCGGTGGCGGGTCGCGCACCGGTCGCCTTATTTATGCCGGCGTGCCTGTCAGCGTCGGCCAGTGGCGGTGGGTCGCGCACCGGTCGCCCTCCCTGCGCGGGCGTGGCGGAAGTCGGTGTGCTGTTCGGGGCGCGGGCGTGCCGGTGCTCACGGCGTCGTCGGCGGACGTCACTCCGCAAGCAGGCCCTGCCGCCGGAGCCACTTCCGCATGCGATGCCGCCCCTTCAGCCCCTCGCGTGGCCCGAGGCGGCTGACGACGCGACCCGCCCAGCTGTGGCCCTCGACGCCGAAGCGCCGGTAATACCGGGTAAGACGCGGCTCGTACTCGTCGACGCTGTCCGCGGCGATGTCTGCCCGATACCGTTCGCGGTGCACGACGGCCTTCGGTGCCAGTCGCGGTTTGATGCCTGCCGCCTCGCTCGGGTCGGGAACGCCGAGCGCCATCCCCAGCGCGGGGAACGACAGGGCAGGAAGCCCGAGCTCGTCGACGAGCGCAGGCGGGTTGTTCCGCAAAGCCCCGATGAACACCCCGCCGAAGCCGAGCGACTCCGCGGCCAGCAGGGCGTTCTGCGCGGCGATGCCGATGTCGACGAACGGGACGAGCGTTCCCTCGAGATACCTGGCCGTCTCCATGTCCTGCGCCCGCCGCCGGAGCAGCACCTCGGCCCTGGTGAGATCGACCACCCAGACGAGCAGCACCGACGCCTGGTTGATGAAGTCCATGCCGCCGATCGCCTCGCAGACGCGACGCCTGCGGTCCGCATCCTCGACGACCACCACCGACCACGCCTGGAGGTTCGAGGAGTGCGATGCCGCCTGGGCGGCCATGAGAACGAGGTCGAGGGCGTCCTGCGGAATCTTCTCCGGCAGGAACGCGCGAACGGACCGATGGCGCAGCTGCACCCGGATCGTCTCGCTCGCCGGATACTGGGGCAGGTCGATGTCGCCGAAGCGCTGACGCAGCTCGTCGGCCAGCGTCCCGGGAGCGTCCTGTCGTTGCGCAGGCCGGCTTGCCGAGGTCGCGCTCATGCCGCCTCCAGCAGGAGGCTCACGCCCTGACCGACGCCGACGCACATCGTCACGACCCCCCGGCGGGCCTCCTGCTCCCGCATCGCCCTGGCGAGCGTGAGAGCCAGGCGCGTTCCCGAAGCGCCCAGCGGGTGGCCGATCGCGATCGCGCCGCCGTTCGGGTTGACCCGCTCGGAGTCGTCCGGCAACCCCAGCTGCCGGACGACGGCGAGCACCTGCGCGGCGAAGGCCTCGTTCACCTCGAACAGATCGACGTCGTCGAGCGTGAGGCCGGTCCTTGCCAAGAGCTTCCGCGTCGCAGGTACCGGCCCGATCCCCATGACGCGCGGCTCCACTCCGGCGGTGGCGTAGCCCCTGATCCTGGCGAGCGGGCGCAAACCGTGCTTCGCCACCGCTTCACCCGAGGCGACCAGGACGGCGGCGGCCCCGTCGTTGATCCCCGACGAGTTGCCCGCGGTGATGTTCCCGCCATCCACCACGGCCGGGAGCTTCGCCAGGCGTTCCAGCGACGTGTCACGTGGGTGCTCGTCGCGCTCGACGGTGCCGGACTCGACCTCGACAGGGACGATTTCGTCAGCGAAGTGTCCGCGGGCGGCCGCGGCGGCATACCGCTGCTGGGAACGCAGCGCGAACGCGTCCTGATCGCTGCGGCCGATCCCGTACTCGACCGCAACGTTCTGGGCGGTCTCCGCCATCGAGTCCGTGCCGTACAGCCGCTCCATGCGTTCGTTGACCAGGCGCCAGCCGAGTGTGGAGTCGGCGGCCTGGACGGTCCGGTCCCACGGCCTTGCCGATTTCGGAAGGATGTACGGGGCGCGGGTCATCGACTCGACGCCGCCCGCCAGTACGAGGTCGGCCTCGCCGGACAGCGTCAGCCTTGCCGCGCAGGCCACCGCCTCGAGGCCGGAGCCGCACAGGCGGTTCACCGTCATCGCCGGAACGTGCGCGGGGAGCCCGGCGAGCAGTGTGGCCATCCGCGCGACGTTGCGGTTGTCTTCGCCGGCCTGGTTCGCGCAGCCGGCCACCACCTCGTCGATCGCGTCGTCGCCGAGCGAAGGATGCCGGGCCATGAGCGAGCGCAGGCTGTGCGCCAGCATGTCGTCGGGGCGCACTTCGGCGAGCGCGCCGCCGTAACGTCCGAAAGGCGTTCGCACGCCACCAACCAGAAAGGCCTCGCCCACCTGCTCTTTCCTCTCGCCGCACGGGTGCTGGTGCTCATCGGCCGCCGAGGCTGTCGGTCACCGATCCGCGCGCCACGCACCGACTCGACCGGCTGGTCGGTCGGGTGCGATTATTGCGGCGCCGCCAGGCACCGTCAAGGTGCGTGGACGACGCCGGGCGAGGAAGCGCGGGGCGCTAAGCCGGGCCGATGTCAGCGGCCCGGCGCAGGGCGTACGCGCAGCGAGCCGCATCCGAGAACGCCAGCACCCCGAGCCCGGCGAGCCTGCGGACCGCGTCGGGTGAGCCTCCCGCCCACACCACCACGACGAGCTTGCCCGCCTCGGAGGCGATCGCCGAGATCTCGGCAAAGACGTGCTCGTCGAGGTGCGGCATGTTCCCAAGGGTGAGGATCACGGCGTCGGTGCCGTCGTGGCGCACGCACACCTCGAGGACGCTTCGCAGGGTGTGCCGTCGCGAGAAGATCGCCCCGGTGGCGTCGATCGGGTTGTCCAGGACGGCCTGCTCCGGCAGCAGGCGGCGCAGCTCGGCTTTGTCGCTGTCCTGCCATCGGGCAAGGCCGAAGCCCTCTTGGGCCAGGGCGTCGACCATGAGCACGGTCGCACCGCCCGATGCCGCGACGACCGAGAACCGGGCGTCCTTGCGGCACCGCCTGCTTGCCGCTGCTCGCGCGATGTCGAGCATTTCCTCGATGGAGCGTGCCGTGAGCGCCCCTGCGCCGTCGACGGCGGCACGCCAGCTCTCGTCGTCGAACGGCTCGAGCCCGCTGTGTCGGCGGGCTGCGCTCCGGCCTGCGCCCGTCACGCCGCCGCGGAGGAGCACCACGACGACATCCCGCTGTCTCGCGTACTGCAGTGCGGAAGAGAACGCCGCGAGGTCCTGCGTCCCCTCCAGATAACCGAGCACAAGTCTCGGCGCGTACTCGTCCACGGTCTTGGTCAGCAGCTCCGCGAAGGTGAGATCCACCTCGCGGCCGGTGCTGATGTACCCCCCGATCTTCAGCCCGGACGCGTGCGCGGCGCTCAGCACGTAGCCGCCGACGCCGCCGCTTTGGCTCAGGATGAACACGTCGGACGGGACGAAGTCGAACTCGCCTTCCGTTGCCGTCCCGAAGTTGCCGGCGAACCGCGCATGCCCGCCGTGTACGCCCAGGCTGCTGGCGCCGAGGATCCGCGTGCCCGGGTATCGCTCGCGCACCCGAGCGAGTGCGTCGTGATGGTCGTCCGAGCCTGGCGGGTCCGCGCTGATGAGGACGACGGCACGAACGCCGCGGCGCGCGCACTCCTCGGTCACTGCGACGGCGCCCGCGATGGGGATCGCGACGATCGCGACGTCGGGCGTCCGCGGCAGCGCGGTCACCGACGTGTACGCGGGAAGCCCTTGAACGATCTCCGAGCCTTGGCTGACCGGGAACACCTCGCCCTCGTACCCGTGGGTGACGATGTTCCTGAGCACGCGTGCACCCGGCTTACGCAGGTCGTTCGACGCGCCGACGACGGCGACGGAGCGAGGCTCGAGCAGGGTGCGGACGACGGGCTCGTGCGCAGCACGACCTAGGTCCGCATCGGACGCGGCGCGATGCGGCGCGGGAGTCGAGCATGTGTCACCGGAAGTCATCTGGGTGCATGTCGTTGCGCTGGGGACCGGCGGTGCCGAAGACGAAGAGCCGCCACAGCTGAGTCGCGAGGTCTTCGACCTCCTCGACCCTCAGGCGCGGGTGCGCGCGCGACGCCCAGTTGCACACGCCGAACAGCGAGAAGGCGACGGTCCGGGTGTCGCACGGGGCGATCACGCCGAGCTTGATGTCACGCTCGAAGGACGCCTCGACCAGCCGCCGGTAGGTGCGGCGGTTCTCCTTCATCTGCCTGCGACGCGCGTCGCTGAGCTCACGCTGGTGGTCGATGAAGGCCTGCAGCGTCCCGGGGCTGTCGGCGATGACCTGCAGATGCTCGAGGATCACCTCGTACACGACCCTGGTGGAGGAGACGCCCTTCTCCACGCGCGCCCGCTGCGACTCGATCAGCGGCATGATGTACTGCAAGTGGATGTTGAACAGGATCTCCTCTTTGCTGCGGAAGTAGTGGTAGAGCGTGGGCTTCGCGATGCCCGCCACTTCCGCGATCTTGTCCATCGTCGCGCTGTGGTAGCCCATGTCGCGGAACAGCAGACTTGCCAGCCGCACGATCTCGTCCCGCCGGGACTGTCCCTGAGCTGCCGTGTGCGACGCCGACGACGTCGGCGTCGACCTTATTGGCGTCATCTGTCGACCTGCTTCCTTGTCGGTCGGGCTCATACCGTCCTCAGCCAAGAACTCCCGTTGTCCGGTCACGCATGACCCTAGAGCTCGCAGGCGCGAGCCCGCCTCTCGTCGAGGCTTTCGCCTGCTTGACGTCGGTCGAGCCCGTGGGGCAATATTACCGCGCCAACCGACCAATCGGTCGGGATGGTCCTTCTCGGCAAGGAATGTCGTAGCACCCGGCGGACACGGTGTGTGGATTCGACCCGCTCGACGTCCCGCGTCGACGTCGAAAGTGGCGGCCGCACGGCCGCCGTGGACCGGCCGGAGACGAGGAACGCGCTCGACGACGGAGCTCGCGGGATCTCCGGGAAGACCACCCCGGCCGCCATGGGCGGGCACGCGCTCGGCGGTGGCCTCGCTGGGGCATGCGACATCCGCATCGCCGTCGAGGACGCCGAGCCGGATCCGCTTGGAGCTGGTCTGGGCAACCTGCCCGATGCGGTCGGGCAGTAGTGGTTGTCGCGCTTGGAGGTGCCGTGGAGGTCAACCTCGGCGGGCGCCCTCCTCGCCTCCGGCGGGGCCCGGTGCGCCGGTCCGCTTGCCGAGGTGACCGTGCCCGAGCAGCTGCTGCTGGGCACAACAGGGCTGTTGGGAACGAGCCCGTCCGGGCACGGCTTGCACGGCCGCCTCGCCCAGTTCGTCGCCCGGGTCGCGTTCGACGTGGACGAGACCGCGGGCCTGCTCGCCGAGCGACCGTGCCAGGCGTTGCCGTATTCGGCCGACGGCCAGCTCGAAGGCAGTCAGGTGCACTTCGGGTGCCGACGGCCCCGGTTCAACGGAAGGTGGAGCGACGCTCATGAACCACACGGCAGTCATCGGAGCCGGCACCATGGGGGTCCAGATCGCGCTGCTGCTCGCACTGCACGAGCATGACGTCACCCTCATCGAGCGCGACGAGTCCACCCGGCGTAGCGCCCTCGAGCGAGCCGACGCCGGCCTCGCGCGCCACGCGTCGCGCGGGCGCATCTCCCATGACGCAGCCGAGGCTGCTCGTGCGCGGATCGAGGTGCACGCGGACCTCGACGCGGTCGCCGGAGCCGGCCTCGTCATCGAGGCGATCACCGAGGTGCGCGACCTCAAGCGCGACCTTCTGGCCGGCCTCGATCGTCTCCTCGAGCCGGATGCGCTGCTTGCGTCGAACTCCTCGAGCTTCGTTCCCTCCTCCCTGGCCACGGGGATCGTGCACAAGGAGCGCTTCCTCAACATCCACTTCTTCAACCCCGTGCTCACCATGCGGGCCGTGGAGATCATCGGCGGGCCGGACGCCGCCGTCGCGGCGGTGACCCGCGCAACCGCGCTTGTCGAGAGCCTGGGCAAGGTGCCCGTCGTGCTGAAGAAGGAGATTCCCGGGTTCATAGCGAACCGCATCCTGAACGCCGTGCGCGACGAGGCGCTCCGCCTCTACGAGGGCGGCTACGCGGGCATCGAGACGATCGACCAGGCCTGCCGCCTCGCCCTGGGGTACCCGATGGGTCCGTTCGAGCTGATGGACCTGACCGGCATCGACATCGGCTACGCCACGAAGAAGGCCCGCTTCGCCGAAACCGGGGACCCGGCCGACGCGCCGTCGCGAACCGTGACGCGCCTCGTCCAGCAAGGCACCCTCGGGCGCAAGACGCGGCGGGGCTTCTACCACTACGACGAGAACCTGCGCCGCGGCGAGCCGGCGATCTGAGCGTCTGGGACGGAGGCGAGACAGCATGCCCAGCACCCAGGAGCGGGCCGGCGCAGCGGGCACCGAACCCCGGATCCTGACCGAGGACCGCCAGAGCGTCCGCCTGATCACCCTCAACCGGCCCGAGCGCCGCAACGTGCTCGACCTGCCCGCCAGGGCGGATCTGCTGGCAGCGCTTCGCGCCGCCGAACACGAGGCACGAGCTGTCGTCCTCACTGGTGCGGGCGGATTCTTCTGCGCGGGAGGCGACATACGGGCCATGACCGCCGATCCGTCGGAAGCGGCCAGGCGGCTCGACGTTCTCGCTGCGCTCGCCGGCCAGCTGGTGCACAGCTCCGTCCCCGTGGTCGCTGCCGTCGAGGGCGGCGCCTACGGTGCCGGGCTGTCGCTGGTCAGTGCGGCGACATATGTGGTGAGCGGAGCGACGGCACGCTTCGAGGCGTCGTTCGGGCGGATCGGCCTCGCCCCGGACACGGGCTTGACCTGGACGCTCCCTCGCCGCATAGGCCACGCCCGCGCACGCCGGATGTTGCTGCTCCTCGATGCCTACGACGCCGACCAGGCGCACGCTGCCGGACTTGTCGACGAGGTCGTCGACGACGGCCAGGCCCTGCCTCGTGCGATTCAGGTGGCCAAGCGGCTGGCCGAGCTGTCCGCGCCGATGGTCGCGGCGACCTCGGCGCTGCTCGCGCAGGGCCACAGCACGGTCGCCGAGGCCGCTGCCGCCGAAGGACGGGCACAGGTCAGGCTGCTGCAAAGCAGCGAGTCGCAGGCGCTGCGCGCGCGGTTCCTCGACCGCTCTGCGCGCAGGCGCTGATCAAGCGCCACGGACGCGCCCGCCTCACGCCGCGCCCGGGTACCCTGCCGCACCCCATGCCTCGGCGAGCGCATCGGGGCGGATTATCCGCCAGGTGAGCGGGATGTTCTCGGCGTCCATGTCCACGGCGCCGACGTCGTGCAGGAAGTGCAGGTGCGACAGCACTTCGCCCAGCGCGGCCCGCTGCTGCAGGCCCTTGATCTCGTCCCACCTTCGCGACCACGTCAGCTCACGCGCCAGCTCCAGGGTCGTGTGCGGCGAGCGGTCGGCAAGGACGACCAGGATCTCGTCGAGACGACGGCGGTGGTGGACGAACAGTGCATCGACCCGCGCGGCGATGTCGGTGAAGTGGCGTTCGTGGCCAGGCAGTACCCGCGACACCGCCAGCCGCGCCACCTTGCCGAGTGATTCCAGGTAGTCGGTGAGCGCGCTCGCGCGGTGCCCCACCATCGTCGAGACGTTCGGGGAGATCCGCGGGAGCACGTGGTCCCCGGTGAACAGCAGGCCGCGCCCGGCATCCTCGAAGCAGACGTGGCCCGGCGTGTGCCCTGGCGTCCAGTGCACGACCAGCTCACCGCCGGGGACGGACACGACGTCACCGTCGTGGACGAAGCCCGGTGCGCTCACCTGGTCGGGAAACGGCGGCAGCGCCGGCAGCAGCGAGGCCGCAGCCAGGCTGTCGGTGTCGTCCACTCCCGCCAGGGCGAGCCAGTGCCGTACCCGTTCACCGTGCGCCGCGCCCTTGGGCACGAGCATCTCGCGGTCCTCGCGATGCAGCCGGACGCGTGCTCCCGACACCTTCGCGAGCCTGCCCGCCAGCCCGCTGTGGTCGCGATGGCCGTGGGTGAGCAGGATCTGGTCGACCCGTGCGGGGTCGGCGCCGATCGCCCGCAGCCCGTCCACGAGGGCTGTCCACGACTCCTCGGTGGGCCAGCCGGGGTCGATGACCGTCGCGGTGCCGTCCTCGGCGACGTACGCGTAGCACAGCGAAGCGCGCAGCGGATGCCGTGGCATCGGAACCCTGATCGACCAGACGCCTGAGTCGATATTCTCGACCGCTGATTCCGGCGCCGTCGGGTCGTTCATCCGCCATCTCACCTTGGGTTTTCCACTCCCGACCGATTGGTCGGTCGTGTACACTCTCGCGCATGGACAGCGCTGCGTCAAGCCGGATCCGGCCAAGGAGATTCCCTCCTCCGACCCTCTCGCCGAAGCGTCGCAGCAGCCGTCCCGGATCGTGCGAGCCCGCCGATGTCCACGCCCGGCGGTGACCGGCTCTGGCGGAGCGTCGTCCTCTCGGCGCTGCTGCCCCTGGTGCTGTACTCGACGGGCGTCGGCGCGCTCATGCCCGCCATTCCGCTGATCGTCGCCCGCATCAGCGAGCCGCTGTTCGACGACCGCTCGACGATCCTGGCGGTCTCCGGAGTCGTGGCGGCCATGCTGATGGTCGGAGAGCTCATCGGGTATCTGCCGAGCGGGCGGATCGTGACGCTGCTCGGCGAGCGCAACGCCATGCTGGCCGCAGCAGGCCTGTCGCTGGCCGGCATCGGTGTCTGCATGCTCCTGCCGGGGCCGTGGGCGGTCGGCGTCGGAGTGTTCCTCGTCGGCCTCGCCACCGCGCTGTTCTCACTGGCCCGGCATGCCTTCATCACCACCTACGTCCCCCTGGTCTACCGCTCTCGGGTGCTCGCCGCCGTCGGCGGCCTCTTCCGGCTCGGGCATTTCGTCGGTCCTTTCCTCACGGCCTACGTCCTCAGCACTTTCGGCAGCCTGGAGTCCGCGTACTGGATCCATGTCGCGACGTGCACCGCGGCCGCCGTCGTGCTGCTGTTCACGCGCGATCCCGAGACCGCGGCCATGAAGAAGACGACGGCACGCGCGGTGGCAGCCGCACCCCGCTCGGCAGGGATCGCCCGTACGCTGGTGAACCGCCGCGACGTGCTGCTGCGGCTGGGGACCGGCGCGGCGGTGGTGATGGCGCTGCGCGCGGGCAGGACCGTCATCATGCCGCTGTGGGGAGTGAGCATCGGCATGGACGACTCCTCCGTCGCCCTCGTCGTCGGCATCGCCGGAGGCGTCGACTTCGCGCTCTGCTACCTCGGCGGCTGGTTGTGCGACCGGTTCGGACGGATGTGGAACGCTCTGCCGAGCACGCTGGGCCTGGCACTGTCCTTGCTGGTCCTCGCCTTCACCGCCGGCTTTGCGAACCCGGCCGTGTGGTTCGTCGTGTTGACGATGACCATGTCCGTCGCCAACGGGATGGGCACCGGCATCGTTCTCACGCTCGGTGCCGACCTGGCCGACCCGGAGGATCCGGCGCCGTTCCTCGGCGCGTGGCGGTTCATCGGAAGTCTCGGCAATGCCGGCGCTCCTCTCGCGGTTTCCGCCGCGACGACGGCGGTGTCACTGCCCTTCGCCGTCGGCGCGCTCGGAGTGATCGGGATCGCGGGCGCAGCGATCCTGGCCCACGGGATCGCGCGATACATCCCAGGCGAGTCGCTGCGTTTGCGGTCCAGGCGCGCTCAGCCGCGCTGACCGTTCGGCCGGAAGCGGAACAGCCGTCCGATCGTCGCGTAGCTGGGGCCTGCGATGCGCGCGAGCGGCCGGAGCTGGTCGGTCTCGATCTTGCCGTCGCGGTAGAGCTCGTCGCGGACGTGCGCGAGTACCACGCGCCCGACGACGAACTGGGAACCGGCGTTGCCGAACGTCATCACCTGCTCGAGCGCACACTCCAGGGCGACCGGCGCGGTCGACAGCCGCGGTGTCCGGACGAGGCGGGAGGGTTCGGTCCGCAGGCCGAGCTGCTCCACTTCGCTCACCGTCGGCGGGAAAGGTTCCGCCGACGCATGGACGAGCGCCGCTTCGGACTCGTGGGCCACCTGGAGCACGAACTCCCGCTCACGTTGGATGTTCGCCGCGGTGTCCTTGGGCGCGCCCGCGCGGCGGCCGATCGAGATTCCTACCAGGATCGGTTCGTAGGACACGAACGTATAACAGCTGAACGGCGCCAGGTTCACCCGGCCGTCCTCGTGCAGCGTGCTCACCCACGCGATCGGCCGCGGCACGACGACGCCGGTCATCAGCCGGTAGCAGGCCGCAGCGTCGAGCGTCGCCGGGTCGAGCTGCACCGTCATGGTCGGTCCCCGGCTCTCACGGCGCGATGAAGGAACCGCCGTTGATGTCGATCGTCGTGCCGGTGACATAGCCCGCCTCGTCGCTGCACAGGTACGAGACGAGGCCGGCGACATCCCACGGCGTCCCTTCGCGTCCGACCGGGATCCGGGCCCGGGAGGCCGCCTGCACTTCCGGCGCGCTGCGTGCCGACATCGGCGTCGCGATGCGTCCCGGCGCGACGGAGTTCACGGTGATCCCGTGCTTTCCCACCTCGAGAGCAAGCGTTCTGGTCAGCCCGTTGATGCCGGCCTTGGCGACACCGTAGGGCAGCCCGGCGACACGCGCCCCTTGCCTGCCCGCCGTCGACGAGATGTTCACGATGCGACCCCATCCCGCCTGGATCATCGAGGGCAGCACGGCACGGGTCACCAGGAACGGGCCGCGCAGATTGACGGCCATGACGGCGTCCCACTCCTGTGTGGTGGTCTCGATCGGCGGCACCCGGTAGCCGTCCGGGCGCTTCGGCGAGATCGCAGCGTTGTTGACCAGGCACGCGACGCCGCCGCGCTCCGCGACGATCGACTCGACGGCCGTCGTCACCTGCTCTTCCGACGACACGTCGACGGCCATCGCATCGACACCCTGGGTGTCGCCGATCCAGGCTGCGTCCTGCGAGCCGAGGACGTCCTGCAGATCCCACGCGACGACGCTGAACCCGTCCCGGGCCAGCAGCTGCGCGATCGCGGCGCCGATCCCGCGGCCGCCGCCCGTGACGATCGCAACCCGCTCCATCGCTGTCCTCCCTCGCTCCCGGTCCGGATCAATACCCGTGGTAGACACCCGGACGGCGCTCCTGGCGTGCACGCAGCGCCTCGAAGTGGTCCTGTGTCTTCATGGAGATCCGTTCCCACGCCAGCGAGGCGTCGAGGACGTGGCTGTTGACCAGGTGCACGAACCGGTTGATCGAGGCCTTGGTCGCGCGCACGGCGTACGGCGGCTGAGCGGCGATCTCCTGGGCGAACGCGAGCGTCTGCTCGCACAGCTGCGCGGCCGGGACGACGCGGTTGACCAGGCCGAGGTCGTAGGCCTCCTGTCCGCTGAGCATCCGTCCCGTCATCAGCAGCTCCTTGGCGCGGAGCGGGCCGACCAGCAGCGGCCAGACCACCGCGCCGCCGTCGCCCGCGACGAGCCCGACGTTGACGTGCCGGTCCCCGATCGAAGCCGCGTCCGACATGAACACGGCGTCGCAGAACAGCGCGATCGTGGCGCCGAGCCCGGCCGCCGGCCCGTTGACCATCGCGACAAGCGGCTTCTCGACGGAGAGCATGGTCGTGATGAGGTGGCGTCCGCGCGAGTACACGCGCAGCGGCTCCCCGCTGGCTTGGTGCCTGGCGGCCATCGTCTTGGTGTCGCCTCCGGAGCAGAAGCCGCGTCCCGCCCCGGTGATGACGACGACGCGGGTGTCGTCGTCGGAGTCGACCTGCCCGAACAGCTCCTGGAGCTCGTGGTGCATCTCCGGGCTGACCGCGTTCAGCCGCTCCGGACGGTTGAGCGTGACGACCGCGACCCCGTTCTCTTCGTAGTCGACCGCAAGGGTGGATGTCGACGTCAGCACGTGCGTTTCTCCTCTCGTGGTCTCTCGGCGTGCAGGGCGCTCAGACGTCCGCGAAGAGCGCCTCGGACCCGGCCTGCTCGTCGCGGATGGCCACGCCGAGAGTCCGGAGGTGGAACTGACGGGAGCCGTAGCTGTGCTCGAGCAGCTTTCCCCGTTTCAGCCAGAAGTGCAGCGGGTGCTCCCAGGTGAAGCCGATCCCGCCGTGGAGCTGGAGCGCGGAGTCCCCGACAAGGCGCGCCGCGTCGCTGGCGGACGCCATGGCGACGCTTGCCGCCACCGCCGCGTCCGGCAGACCCTCCTGGTGGGCATATGCCGCATACCAGCTGCACGGCCGTGAGCTCTCGACGGCGACCCACGCGTCGGCCGCCAGATGCTTGACCGCCTGGAAAGTTCCGATCGCCCGGCCGAATTGCTCACGCTGCTTGGTGTGCTCGACGGTCAGGTCGAGCATGCGTCGCGACACCCCGTTGAGAACCGCGGCGGTCGCCCACACCGCGCGGAGCCGCGCTTCGTCCAGCGCTCCCTCGCCGAGGCGGGCGTGCGGTGTGAACGCGTCCGGGCGTGGCTTGATGCGACCGAGACGACTGGTCGGATCGGGCGAGTGGACGGGTTCGACGGTGAATTGATCGCGCTCCAGCACGTACAGCCCGTCCTCGGCGGCCACGAGCGCAACGTCCGCGACGTCCGCGAACAGGGCGACGGTTCCGCCTGGCATGACCGCCGCGGTGCTCACCGACGCTCCACTGAGCAGCCCGGGGAGAAGGCGGTCGCGCATCTCGTCGTCGGCGAACCGGTGAATGGTCGGCACCACGACCGCGACCGTCTCCGTCAACGGAAGCGATGCACCGGAATAGCCGAACTCCTCGAGGCTGCGCACGACGTCCTCGGAGCGCACCCCGAGCCCGCCGTCGGCCTCCGGGATCAGGGCACCCCAGAACGACAGGGAGGAGACCTCGTCCCACAACGAACGGTCGAACTCACCCTCGGACCACACCCGCCGCACGTGGTCCAGATCGCACTTCGCCGAAAGGACGTCGCTCAGGCCGGCGGCGAGCTCGGTGGAGGTGGCGTCGGATCCGTACGAAAGGGTCATCGCTTCTCCTTCGGCATCCCGAGCACACGCTCGGCGATGATGTTCCGCTGGATCTGGTTCGACCCAGCGAAGATGCGCGTCGCGCGGGCATGCCAGTAGTCGGCCTCCCACAGCGGATACCGCTCCGAAAGGGCAGGCTCGGTGCCCGTCGCGGTGGCCAGCGCATGCAGCCTCATGCCGGTCTCGTAGATCGCCGCCTCCATCTCCGACCAGAACAGCTTGTTCAGGCTGGCCTCGGGGCCGAAGCGACCGTCGGAACTTTCCGCGATCGTGCGTCCGACGTGGTGCCGGTACCTGCAGACCTGCATGACGTGCCAGCCGAGTTCTTCCAGCGTCGCTGAGTCGTCGGCGCCGCCCGAGGCGATCGCCAGGTGGCGAAGCTCCTGCAACAAGGGGAGGTATTTCACGTACGAGCGCCGTCCGATGCCGCGCTCCAGCACCAGCGCGCTCATGGCGACGTTCCACCCGTCGCCCATCTCGCCGACGGTGTTCGCGACCGGGACTTCGACGTCGTCGAGGAACACCTCGGCGAAGGTGCGCCGTCCGTTGATCTGCCGGATCGGCCGGACCTCGATGCCGGGGCTGCGCATGTCGATGAGGACGGCCGTGATCCCCCGGTGCTTGGGCGCGTCGGGGTCGGTCCGCACGAGGGCGAACATCCAGTCGGCGTACGTCGCGCCCGACGTCCAGATCTTCTGGCCGTTGATGACGTACCGGTCCCCGACGACGCGGGCGCTGGTGCGCAGGGCGGCGAGGTCGCTTCCTGCCTCCGGCTCGCTGAAGCCCTGGCACCAGACCTCTTCGCACCGCAGGATCGGCTGCAGCCAGCGGCTTCGCTGCTCCGGGGTGCCGTGCTGCATGAGCGTCGGCCCGACCAGCATCAGGCCTTGGATGTTCAGGCGCGGCGGGGCCGATGCACGCTCGTACTCCTCCTGGAAGATCATCCGGTGGGCCGCACCCATGCCCTTGCCGCCATACTCGACCGGCCAGTGGATCGCCGCGTAGCCGTTGTCGTAGAGCACCCGCTCCCACGCGCGCCTGCGTTCGAGTACCTCCGGCGACGTGAGCGGGCGTGCGCCCACCAGGTCGCGTGGCACGTTGGCGCTCAGCCACTGACGGATCTCTGCGCGCCACGCGGCTAGATCCTTCGCGGCCGCCGTCTCCGTCGTCATGCGCCAGACTCCTTCCCTGTCACGAAAACCAGCGCGTCCACCGCGCACACCCCGTCACCGCGTCGTCCGACGATGACCGGGTTGATGTCGATCCCCTCGATGCAGTCGCCGACTTCCCCGACGAGGTCGACGACCCTCATCACGCAGTCGACGAGGGCATCGACGTCCGCGGGTTCCTCTCCGCGGTAGCCGTCCAGCAGCGCCGAGATCCGCAGCTTGGACAGTGCTGTTCTGATCCGCTCCGGGTCGGCGACCGGCAGCCGGATGACGACGTCGTCGAGCAGTTCGGTGAGCACGCCTCCCGAACCAAGCACGACGAGGAGGCCGAAGTCGGGGTCGCGCTTGACGCCGAGCAGGATCTCGCGACCGGGCGGTACCGCCTGCTGGACGGTGAACTCCACGGTGAGCGCGAGCTCTTCCTCGATCCGCTTCGCCATCGTGCGCGCGGCGGTGGCCACCTCGTCGGCCGACCGAAGGCCCAGCACCACGCCGCCGTGCTCCGACTTGTGCTGCAGCTGCGGGTGCAAGGCCTTGAGGACGACCGGGAAGCCGAGGGTTTCCGCGGCGGCTGCGGCATCCTCGGGCGTCGCCGCCACCTTCTCCGCCACGGTCGGGATGCCGTAGAGACCAAGCAGCCGCTTGCCGGTGGCCTCGTCGAGGACACCGCCGGTGTTGCCGCGCGCGATGAGCTCGCGGGCCTGCTCGCGGCGGGCGGGATTCACCTCGACCGGCTTCGGCCTGCTTCCGGGCGGAACCGGCCGGCGTGCGGCGATCGCGCGGAGCGCGTCGAGCGGTTCGCGGTAGCACGGCACCCCACGCGCGCTCAGCTCGGTCTCCGGACGGCCGCTTCCGCCGACCCAGACCACCACGAGCGGCGTCTGCGATGCGGACGCCTTCTCCGCGATGATGTCGACGAGGGCGGCCTCGTTGTTCTCCAGGTTTCCGAGCATGAGCACGGCGACGTCGGTGTCCGGGTGCGTGAGCAGTGCGTCGAGCACCGGCGCGAGAACTTCCGGGCGGCCCCCGGCCCCCGTCATGTCGATCGGATTGCCCAGGGCCGAGTAGCTCGGCAGCGCCGCCGCGAGCTTGCTCCGCCATTCCGCGTCCCATTCGGCGAGCGTGAGCCCGAACCGCTCGCAGTAGTCCGCGGCCAGGATCCCGGCGCCTCCGGACGTCGTCGCGATGCTCAGGCGAGAGCCCCGGGTGACGTGCTCTACCGCCGCGAGCTCGACGTAGTCGGCCAGCTCGCGAATGGTGTCCAGCCGGTGCACGCCGTAGTGCTCGAAGACCGCGTCGTAGACCCGGTCGCTTCCGGCGAGCACCCCGGTGTGCGAGGCGATCGCGCGCTGACCCTTGTCGGAGCGCCCTGCCTTCATCATCGCGATGGGTTTGCCGGCGTCCTGCGCGCGCTCGAGCGTTTCGATGAAGCTCTTGCCGTCGCGGATGCCTTCGATGTACCCGACGATCGACGTGACCGCGGGGTCGTCGATGGACGCGTTGATCATGTCCGTCAGCGAGACGTCCATCTCGTTGCCGGTGCTGAGCATCGATCCGAGGCCGACGCCCTTCCCCTGGCACAGGTTGAAGATGAACGCACCCATCGCGCCGCTCTGCGAGATGAGGGCGACGCCGCTCTGCCGGAACCGGAACCGGTCCTGGTCGAGCCCGGTGTTGATGGTCGCGGCCAGGTTCACCCGCGTGGAGACGATCCCCACACAGTTGGGCCCGAGCACTCGCGTGCCGCTCCCCGCGACGCAGGCCCGCAGCTCGTCCTGCATGGCCCGCCCGGCTTCGCCCGTCTCCGCGAAGCCCGCCGAGACGATGATCACCGCGGGGATCTCGTGCTCCACGCAGTCCCGCAGGCCTTCCAGGACGTGGCGGGCGGGCGCCACGACGACGGCCAGGTCCACCCGTTCCGGCAGGTCCCGGACCGACGAGAACGACGGGAAACCCTGAACCTCCTGGTGAACCGGATTGACCGCGTACGCCCGCCCGTGGAACCCGTACTTGCGCAGGTACCTCAGCGTGCGGCCGGACGGCTTGCGCGGGTCGGTCGACGCGCCGATGACGGCGACCGACTCCGGCGCCATGAAAGCCGCGTACTCTCGCGCGTTCAGCATCTTGAGGCCATCTCCGCTCTCGTCGGGCTCAATAGACCGCCCGGCCACCGCTGAGGTCGAACACGGCGCCGGTGGAGAAGCTGCATCGGGACGAGACGAGGAACCCGATCATCTCCGCCGCTTCGTGCACCTCGCCGGGACGGCCGAGCGGGATCCGGGAGATGAGGAATTCGTGGTAGTCCGGGTTGACCTTCTTGTTGAGCGGTGTGGTGAACACCGTCGGGGCGACCGCGTTGACGAGTACCCCGGTGCGCGCGAGTTCCTTGCCGAGGCACTTCGTCATGCCGATGACGGCGGCCTTCGCCGACGAGTACGCGGACGAGCCGGCGTTGCCTTCCTTCCCGGCCATGCTCGCGATGTTGACGATGCGCCCGTACCCGTTCGAGGTCAGGTGAGGGATCACCGCCCGGCACATGAGGAAGGTGCCGTCGACGTTGATGCGATAGATCATCTTCCAGTAGTCGTACGACGTCTCCCACAGCGGCGCTTGCGGCCCGGTGGTGCCTGCGCTGTTGACGAGGATGCTCGGACTCCCGGCGGCGTCGACGATGCTCGACACCGTCCGCTCGACCTCGTCCTCGTTCGACACGTCGCAGCGCACCGCCTCGTAGCCGAACCCGTTTCCGGAGACGGGGACGACCTCGCCCGCGGGCGAGTCGTAGCTGAGGTCGACGCTGAACACCCGCCCACCGCGACGGGCGATGTGCTCGACGGTCGCGGCGCCGATGCCGCTCGCGCCGCCGGTCACGATCGCGGTCTGCCCACTGAAGATCTGCTCGGGCGTCATTACTGCTGCACTCTCCTCATTGCGTGGCACTGGCGACGGCTCGGCTCAGACGCGGTGGTCGGCGTGGTCCTTGAGGATCGTCCAGAGGCGTTCCTCCAGGTCGCGGAAGCCCGGCGAGGTGCGCAGCTCCGGATCGCGCGGGCGGGGGAAGGGGACGTCGACGGAGTCGACGATCCGTCCGGGACGTGCCGACATCACCAAGATCCGGTCGCCGAGGAGGATCGCCTCCTCCAAGCTGTGGGTCACGAACACGACCGTCCTGCCGGTGTTGCCGACGATCTCCAGCAGCTCCTCCTGCAGCCGGCGCCGCAGCTGGGCGTCGAGCGCAGCGAACGGCTCGTCCATGAGGAGGATCTCCGGCTCGGCGACGAGGGCGCGCGCGATGGCGACCCGCTGCAGCATGCCGCCGGACAGCTCCATCGGATAGGCCGACTCGAACTTGCCGAGATCCATCCGGTCGAGCCATTCCCGCACGCGCTCGGCCTTCTCCGCCTTGCTGAGCGTGCTGCGCGCGAGCCCGAGCGCGACGTTGTCGAAGACGCTCATCCACGGGTAGACGCTGTAGTCCTGGAACACCATGGACGTGAGCGGCCGATCGCTACTCGCCTTCGTGATCTCCACGGCGCCCTCGCTCGGCCGCTGGAGCCCGTCGAGCATCCGCAGCAGGGTGGACTTCCCGCAGCCGGAAGGCCCGACGATCGTCAGGAACTCACCCTCGTAGACGACGGCGTCGACGGTGTCGAGCGCGGGAACGTCGGTCCGTCCCCGGTAGACCTTGCTGACGTTGCGAATGACCGCCTTGACCGGCCTGGCTGCGTTCTCCACCACCTGGCTGTCCTCCGATCTCGGTGGGTTGGCTCGTCACTTGATCGCGATGGCGTTCGGGGGCGACCCGACACCTCCGACGATGCCGAGCGGGCTCGAGGTGACAAGGCAGTCGGCGAACCCGTCGGCCGAACACTCGGCGGCCAGGTCGTCCAGCCACCACAGCTCGCCCAGCGGCATCCCGAGGCGGGCCAGCAGACGGTGGTGGAGCGACCCCTCCCGCTTGCTGGGCAGCGCCTCGACGCCGGGAGCGTCCGAGGCGATCGCCAGGAATCCGTGGTCCCAGAGGTATTCGGCCACCGCCGCCGACGCTTCGAGCCCTGGCGCGACGCGCGCGTCGCGAACGGCCTGCCGCCGTTCGAGCGGTTGGCTGCGGTACCAGGAGATCCAGCCGGTACGCACCAGGAGGATGTCGCCGCGGCGGTACTCCACACCGGCTGCTTCGCGCGCCGCCTCCAGCGCGTCGATGCCGACGGCCGTCGACGCCGCGAATGCGTCCGTCCCGCCCGCTGCCCACAGGGCGTCGCTGATGTCCAGCACGACGCCGCGCCCCACGATGCCCCGAGCCGCCCAGTGATGCACCCCGTGCTCTTCTCGACCCAGGCCGTTGTAGAAGCCGAGCTCGGGATCCGGCACGTGCAGGAACCCGTCCCACTGGGACGAGGACTGCGGATAGAAGTTGTCCAGCACGTCGTCGAGGTTTCCCCTCGGCGTGGTGAACACGTCGTGCCGCGGCAGCTGGCGCTGGAACAGCGGCGGGGTCGGCTCGGTCAGCGGCAGGTTGAGGGAGAACACCTTGCCGCTGCGCACGGACCGCACCGCCCCGAGGACGGTTTCGGCCGACTGCCGGTTCAGCGTCCCGAACACGTCGTCGGCGCCGAAGACCCCGTGCGCGCTCCCGCCGGGGAGGTCGGCCCAGCGCTGCTCCCGCGTGCTCGGTGCACGGTCACGCGAAGACATGCGTGTCCTCCGACTTCCACAGGATCTGCGCGTAGTCGTGCAGGCGCCACGGCATGTTCACGTTCTGCCGACCGAACGAATTCACGTAGTAGTTGCGGTCCTTGGGCGCCTCACCTTCCCAGATGAGCCGCTCCATCTCGATGTCCATCAGCGCGTTGTACTTGTCGAACGCCTCGACGGTGACCTCGCACCGGCGGTGGCCGGACTCGATGGTCTGCACGATCAGGCCGGCTGCGAAGTCGATCCACAGCTCGAGCGCGGCCACGTAGCTGCCGCCGCGCGGCTGTCCGTTCGGCCCGTACATGATGAAGAAGTTGGGGAAGCCCGGCACCTCGACTCCGGCGTAGGCGCGCGGGCCGTCCTTGGCCCAGACGTCTTCCAGGGTCCGGCCGTCCGGCCCGTAGTACTTGGCAGGCAGCGTGTACTTCTCGACCTCGAATCCCGTGGCCAGCACGAGCGCGTCGCACTCGTAAGCGGTCCCGTCCGCCGCGATCACGCTGTTGCGTCCGAGCGCGGCCACTCCTCGGGGGATCAGGGTGACGTTCGGCTTGACGATCGCGTCGTACCAGCCGTTGTCGACCACCAGGCGCCGGGCCAGCGGCGCGTAGTCGGGTGTGCACGCCTCCCGCAGGTCCGGGCGGTCGGCGAGTTTCGTCGCGATGTAGGCCTTGAGGTTCTCCCGGAGGCCGTCGTTCCTGCGGCTCACCAGGCCCCCGGCCGCCTGCCATGCGCGGTCGTACTCCTGGGCGTCACCGAGCGAGCCGCGGATGAGGCGGGCGTTGAAGCACGACCACTTCCAGTAGAAGGGCACGTTGTCGTGCAGCCACTGAATCTGCTCGGAGACCTTCTCCTTGTATTTCTCCAGCGGCGAGATCCACTGCGGCGTGCGCTGGAAGACGGTCACGTGGTCCGCCTTGTTCGCCAGCCACGGCAGGATCTGCACGCCGGTCGACCCGTTGCCAGCGATCGCCACCCGCTTCCCGGTCGGATCGAAGCCCGGGTCCCACTGCGCGCTGTGCACGATCGGTCCCTCGAACTCCTCCAGGCCGGGGAACGCGGGGATCTTCGGCGTGGAGAACAGACCGGAACCGCTGACGACGAAGTTCGCCGTCTCCTTCCACTCCGCACCGGTCTTGTCGCGCAGCACGAGCTCCCACATCGAGGTCTCGGCGTTGAACCGGCCTTCGACCAGCTCGGTCTCGAGGCGAATGTGCGGCGTCACGCCGTACGAGCTCGCCACGTACTCGAGGTACTGCCGCACCTCCTCCTGCGACGCGTAGTGCTCCTTCCACGGGTACTTTTCGACGAAGCTGAACTGGTAGACGTAGCTCGTCGTGTCCACGCGCGCCTCGGGGAACTGGTTCCGCTCCCATGTCCCGCCGATGCGCGGCTGCTTGTCGACGACCAAGTAGGGGATGCCGAGCTCTTGCAGCCGCACCGCCATCCCGATGCCGCTGAAGCCGGCCCCGACGACGAGGACACGCCAGCCGGACGGGTCGACGTCGGTGGACCACCTCGCTCGCGTCGACACGCCGCACGCCTCCTCGAGGCCGAGCTCGCGGATCGCCAGCCGGAACTCCGCCTCCCGCGGTCGGGTTCCCAGCAGGAACCCGACCGCGTCGCGGATGCGGTCCTGGTCGAAGTCCGGAGCCATGGCCGACTCCGGACGCTGATCGAGGTCGGGCGAGGTCAGCAGCTCGAACGCCAACTCCCGCACCCTTTGCGCGTCGCTCTCGCTGAGCGTCTGCTCGATGAAGGCGCCGCCACGACGCTCCACTTCGATCGTGCGCATCACCAGCAGCTCGGGGTTGCCCGTCATCAGATACGTCACCGCTCGCAGCACGTTCGGATGGGCGTGCTGGAGGCTTTCCTTGACCTCGTGCGGGTCCAAGCGTCGGGTGTCTCCGATCGAGGGCACGGTGCATCCCGCCTCGTTCTTCACTGGATTTCGGTCCTCTCGTGCGCTCTGGTCAGTCGCGGGCGAGAAGCTTGTTGGCGAAGTCC
Organism: Thermocrispum agreste DSM 44070; assembly: GCF_000427905.1. Lineage (GTDB taxonomy): Bacteria > Actinomycetota > Actinomycetes > Mycobacteriales > Pseudonocardiaceae > Thermocrispum > Thermocrispum agreste. The sequence goes on from NZ_KE386603.1 coordinate 350,776, forward strand.
ATGAACCGCTGGTCGATGACCTTGTCCTCGGGCAGCGGCTCGTCGTACTGGAGCAGGTCGTCCCAGCTGCGCCAGGTCTGGTCGAAGGTCCGCGCGTAGTTCTCCGGGAACTCCATCGGCAGGCTGTAGATCGGCGTCGTCATCTTCTTCAGCGCGTCGACCGGCTGCCCGAGCAGTTCGGCGAAGTACTCCTCGCGGCCGCGCAGCCACTCGCCTTGCAGCTCGTCGCGGTAGAGCTCGGCCAGCGCAGCGACGAACGCGTACCCGCGCTCGGGGTGGTCGCGGAGGATCGACTTGCCGAAGGCGACCGATCCGTTGGGGAAGCCGAACTCCATCTGGCGCGCGACGAAGACGGCGTGGCCCGCCTCCTCCACCGTGGCCGTGATCGGCTCCTGGATGAGGCCGCAGAACAGGCCACCCTTTTCCAAGGCGGCGACCTGGTCGGCGGTGCTCATCTGCACCACCTCGACGTCGGTGACCGGGATGTCGTTCTCCTTGAGGTTCTTGACGATCTGGATCATCGACACGCCGCGGTTGGCCTGCGAGGAGCCGATCTTCTTGCCGCGGATCATGTCCCAGGAGAACGGCTTGCCGCCCATGTCGTCGACCCGGCAGTACAGGCCGTCCTTGGCGTCCTCGGCCTGGATCTGGGTCGGCGCGACGACGGCGAGGTCGGCGCCGTTGTGGATCGCGTTGAACATGCCGACGTCGGGTGCGCTGTAGTTCCCGTCGAGCTGCCCGGTGGACATGAGCGGATAGGAGTCCGTGCCGGGCATGTTCTCGATCTTCACGGTGAGGTTCCGGCGCTTGAACGCGTCGTGCCCGGCCGCGGCCATGTACAGCGGGATCGTGAAGGCGGTGGGAGCAGCCGTGGCGATGGTGATCGTCGCGGGCTCGGCGAGCACCCCTTCTTCGTCCATGACCCCGTCGGCGATCAGCTGCTCCGCCGAGCCGGCGGCGGAAGTGTCGTCGCCGTCACCCATCCCCGCGCATCCGGTGGTCAGCAGGAGCGCGCCGACGACGAGTCCTGCACTGAGTCTCTTGGCGTACACTCGCAGGTTCCTTTCTCTCCATTGAGACAAGGGATTCGCACGCTTGCGGCCTGGCCCGCTCGGCGGGAGCGGACGGGCGGCTAACGGCGGCGCTTCATCGACTTCGGACCCCAGGGCACGGCCACTCGCGCCGCGATCGTGACGAGCTTGGTCAGGACGTAACCCAGCAAGCCGACGCAGACGATCCCGGCGTACATCCGCTCAGTGGCGAAGATCTGCCACGACCGCCAGATCAGGCTGCCGATTCCTTCGCTGCTCATGACGAACTCGACGCCGACGATGAGCAGCACGGCGTTGCCGACCGCGATGCGCAGGCCGACGAAGTACTCGGGGAGCACCGCGGGAACGAGCACGCGGCGCAACCGCTGGCCTCGGGTGAGCTCGAGCGACTCGGCCGTCTCCAGGTAGCCGTGCGCGACGCCCATGGTCGCCTCGAGCATCGTGATCCACGCGATGAAGAAGGACCCGATCGCGACGACCACGATGCGCGGGGGTTCACCGAGGCCGAGCAGCAGCATGAACAGCGGCAGCACGGCAAGCTTCGGAACGGTGTAGAGCCCGGACAGCAGCGGGTCGAAGGCTGCGCGCAGCGGGCGGACCAGCCCCATGGCCATGCCGACGACCGTCCCGACGACATTGCCGACTACCAGGCCGATCAGCAGCGTCCGGATGGTGACCAGCAGCGCGGTCGGCAGCATGCCGTTCTCCACGAGCTCCCAGCCGGTGACGGCGATCGAGCTCGGCGGGGGGAAGAAGCGCACGTCGATGATCCCGCCCCGGGCCGCGAGCTCCCACAGCAGGATCAGCACAATGGGCGTCGCGACGGCCAGGATCGTGTTCTGCCTCTTCAGGCGCCGTTCGTACTTGTCGGGATCTCGGTCGGTGACCCGAGGCTCGATGACGACTTTGACCGGGTTCGGCGTCGCTGTCCGCGACTTCTGTATCACGTTCATGGCCCCTACTCGGTCTTCCATCCACGGAAGTCTGGGCGCCCTCTGGTCCGAAGTGAGCACCCCGCCCGCGGGTGCGACGACTCCGCTCGGCTACGTCTGATTGCTCATCCAGTGAGAGGAGGTCAGGGTCCGTCTGCCCCTCCGTACCACCACCCGACCGATTGGTCGGTCGCGTACACGATGCCTCATGGCGGGGGCCTCGTCAACAGTCGATTTCTCGGCTTTGCCGAATTCCGGTCGTACGCTCAAGCCGGTGGACGTGAACCAGGCACGTGCTTTTCTCGCGGTCGCAGAGGAGCTGCACTTCGGCCGGGCGGCGCTCCGCCTGCACATGGCCCAGCCGCCGCTGAGCCGCCTCATCCGCGCGCTCGAGGCGCAGCTCGGGGTCACCTTGTTCGAGCGCAGCCCGCGCAAAGTGAGCCTCACGCCTGCCGGCGAAGCGCTCATCGAACCGGCCCGTGAACTCCTCATGCAGTCCGAGCGCATCCGTCCCCTGCTCCAGCGCGTGCAGCGCGGCGAGATCGGCCGGGTGCGCCTGGGGTTCTCGGGCGCGTCGGTGAACTCGATCGTGAGCGCGATCGTGCGTGCGGTGCGTGCTCGGCGCCCGGGCATCGGGATCGAGCTGTACGGGTCCCAGCTGTCCTCGCCTGGCATGGAACGCCTGCGCTCGCACGCGCTGGATGCGATCGTCGGTCGCTGGGACGTGCTGCCTCGGGACGTCGCATCCCACGTCGTCGCTCACGAGGAGCTGGTCATCGCCCTTCCCGACAACCACCGGCTCGTCTCGGCCGAGCGCATCACCGCGGCGGACCTCGCCGACGAGTCCTGGATCGTCCTGCCCGGCGGCGGTGGTGCCACGCTCTCGACACGGCTGCACGAGCTGTCGATTCGTGGCCGGTTCGTGCCGAAGATCGTCGCGACCGCGCCGGACTCGGCGACCCAGCTGCTCATGGTCGACGCGGGCAACGGCATCGCGCTGACGTTCTCCGGCGTGCGCGAGAACATCCCCCTCCCGACGGTCGTCTACCGGCCGCTGGCGGCCGAACTCGCCGCGGTCGAGGTCCGGCTCGCGTGGCGGGCGTCGGATGCGAACCCCGCGCTCGCCGAGCTGGTGAGGATCGTCAAGGCCATGCCACCCGTCACCGGCCCGCGACGGCGGCGCGGCCGGGCGTGATCGATGAGCGATACCGAACAGGTATTGCTGGGGTACGAGAGAAGTAATTCACATCATCGTTCGGTTCGGCGACACTGATCACATGTCGCTCCCCCTGGACGGACTGCTCGTCGCGGACTTCAGCCGCGTGCTCGCGGGCCCGTATGCCGCGATGCTGCTCGGAGACCTGGGCGCACGCGTCGTCAAGGTCGAGCACCCGAAGGGCGGCGACGACACCCGTGCCTGGGGTCCGCCGTGGACGGACAACAGCGCCGCCTACTTCGAAAGCGTCAACCGGAACAAGGAGTCGGTCGTCCTCGACCTGGCCGACCCGGCCGATCTCGCGGTGGCCCGCCGGCTCGCCGAGCGCGCCGACGTCCTCATCGAGAACTTCCGGCCCGGAACGATGCGCCGGTACGGCCTGGGGTACGACGACGTGCGGGCGGCCAATCCGGGCGTCGTCTACTGCTCGATTACCGGCTTCGGCCGCACGCACGGAGCGACCCGTCCCGGCTACGACTTCATCGTGCAGGCCGTCGGCGGCCTGATGTCGATCACCGGCGAGCCTGCCGACCGCGGCGGGAAGCCGGTGAAGGTCGGTGTCGCCCTGGTGGACGTGCTCACGGCCAAGGACGCCGTCATCGGCATCCTTGCCGCGCTGCACGCCCGCCGGGCCACCGGGCAGGGCCAGCTCGTCGAGGTCAGCCTCCTCAGCTCGCTGCTCGGGTCGCTGGTGAACCAGGCGTCGAGCTACCTCACGACCGGGGTCGCACCGCGCCGGATGGGGAACGCCCACCCCTCCATCGCGCCGTACGAAGCGCTGCCGTGCGCGGACGGCGACGTCGTCATCGCTTGCGGGAACGACACGCAGTTCCGCCGGCTGGCGGCAGCTCTTGCCGACCCCGGTCTCGCCGACGACGAGCGCTTCGCTACCAACCCTGCGCGGCTGGCCCATCGTGCGGAACTCGCCGAGCGGCTGTCCGCGCTGCTCGCGGACGGAACTGCCGAGGAGTGGTCCGAACGGCTCAACGCCGCGGGGGTTCCCGCCGGGAAGGTGGGGACGGTGGCGGACGGGTTCGCGCTGGCGGAGCGTCTTGGCCTGGATCCCCTTGTCGACGTCGGACCGGGGCGGCCGGCGCAGGTCCGCCACCCGATCAGCTACTCCCAGACCCCGGTCGTGCGATACACCCCACCGCCTCGCCTCGGTGAGCACAGCTCCCAGGTTCGCGAGTGGCTACGAGAGGACGAGAAGTGATGAGCACTGTCGACCCCATGCAGCTGCCTGCCCCGGACCCCTCGGATCCAGCCGGGCTGGACGACCTGCTGACCGGGGACGAGAAGGCCGTGCGGGCGGCCGTGCGCCAGATGCTCGACCGGACCGCCGAGCCGTATGTCGCCGAGTGGTTCGAGCAGGGCGAGATCCCCAATGTTCGTGAGCTGGCCAAGGAGCTGGGCGCCCTGGGCGTGCTCGGCATGCACCTGGAGGGCTACGGATGCGCCGGGATGTCGGCGACCGAGTACGGCCTCGCGTGCCTGGAGATCGAGGCGACCGATTCGGGGCTGCGTTCGCTCGTGTCGGTGCAGGGCTCGCTGGCGATGTTCGCGATCTGGCGGTGGGGGTCGGAGGAGCAGAAGCAGGAGTGGCTGCCGCAGATGGCTGCCGGGGAGAAGATCGGCTGCTTCGGCCTCACCGAACCTGACGTCGGCTCGGATCCCGCCGCCCTGAAAACGCGTGCCCGCCGCGACGGCTCCGACTGGATCCTCGACGGGCGCAAGATGTGGATATCGAACGCGCCGTTCGCGGACGTCGCGATCGTGTGGGCGCGGACGGACGACGGGATCCGCGGATTCGTCGTGCCGGTCGGCACGCCGGGCTTCGCCGTGAACGAGATCAAGCACAAGCTGTCGCTGCGCGCCTCCGCCACGGGTGAGCTCGTGCTCGACAACGTGCGGCTGCCGGACTCGGCGATGCTGCCGGAAGCCAGGGGGCTGAAGGGCCCGCTGTCCTGTCTGAACGAAGCCCGGTTCGGCATCGTGTGGGGTGCGCTCGGCGCTGCGCGCACGTGCCTGGAGGCCGCGCGCACCTACGCGCGCGAGCGTGTGCAGTTCGACCGCCCGATCGGGGCTTTCCAGCTCACCCAGCACAAGCTCGCGACCATGTCGCTGGAGTACATCAAGGGCTATTTGCTCGCCGTGCACCTCGGACGCCGCAAGGACGCCGGCAAGTTGCGCCCCGAGCAGGTGAGCATCGGCAAGCTCAACAACGTGCGCGCCGCGCTGGACATTTGCCGGACGGCCCGCAGCATCCTCGGGGCGAACGGCATCTCGCTGGAGTACCCGGTCATCCGCCACATGAACAACCTCGAGTCCGTGCTCACCTACGAGGGCACCGAGGAGATGCACACGCTCGTGCTCGGCAAGGTGCTCACCGGGCACGAGGCGTTCCGCTGACCGAGCCCGCCGGTCGAGTCACCGACGCCGGGGCTGGGGCCGGAGTGCGCGCCGCCGGGCCGCGCTCCCCGGTTCTCCACCCGGTGATGCGGCCATGTCTTGCCGGACGGCATGGTGCACGCGAACTCGACCGGGCCGCCGTCCTGCGTGGCGAGGTAGTTGTCCGTCAGGCGCACCTGCCGCGCCTCCCGAGTGCCGGTCGGCGGCTTGCCTCAGCGAGGTCGAAGGCGATCGCCTCTTGATGAGCTGTGCGAACCGGGGCCACCGGGTCTCCTGGCAGGCGGCCCTGCGTCCAGAAACCCACCGGGCGGCGACGCGTGTCGTCCCCGAATCCGTGGCCGGTGGGGAAGCCGCGACCGCCGAGGACGAGACCGGGGGAGACGCGGCGCGACGCCTTGTTTCGCCTGTGCGGTGGTGCAGTGAGGCGGGTCCCGCCTGTGCGGTGGTGCAGTGAGCCGAGCGCCGCCCGGCCGGCACGGTTGTGTCAGGCCGTTCAGGAGCCGATGTTGACCATCCAGCCGACCCCGAACCGGTCCACCAGCTGGCCGAATTCGTCGCCCCACATCTGCTTCTCCAACGGGACCTCGATCGTGCCGCCGTAGGACAGCTTCTCCCAGTAGCCGCGCAGCTCGGCGGCGTCGTCACCGCTGAGCGAGATGGTGATCGCCGAGCCGGACCTGGGTTCGCCGCCGGGTGGGGTGTCCGACGCCATCAACGTCATGCCGCCCGGTGTGTTCAGGTGCGCGTGCATCATCTTGTCCGCGCCCGGTCCCTCCATCCCGAACTCGCCGAACGTGTTCATGGTCAGCTCGCCGCCGAAGATGTCCCGGTAGAACTCCATCGCCTGCTGCGCGGTGTCCTGGAAGCCGATGTAGGGGTTGAGCGTGGTCGTCATGGCCGCCTCCTCGCGTCCGCAAATGACAGGAGTCCGCCAGGGTAGACCCGAATCCCGGCGGCGGCGCGGTGCGAGGCCCGCGCCGCCGCGGCAACGACACTCACGCAGCGCGGTCGAGCTCGGCGAAGACGGCTTCGTTGTGCCGGAAGGCGACCCGGGCTTCGGCGATGATCCGCTCCCGCTCGGCCGGGTCCCACCCCGCGGTGTCGAGCAGTTCCCGGTAGCGGCGGCGGAACGCCGCAGGGCTGCCCAGGGCGCTGAAGTCGTAGAACCGTGCCCCGGCACCATCGATGTCGTATCTCGTCCGCAGCCGCGAACGGATGACCTGCCCGCCGGAGATGTCGCCCAGGTAGCGGGTGTAGTGATGGGCGACGAACCCGTCCGGCCAGGTCCTGGCCACCTCGGCGATCCGCTCGCAGTACGCGACGGTGGCCGGGCGGGCGACGGCCGCGTCCCGCCACCGCGGTCCGAGCAGGAACTCCAGATCGGCGGTGAGCGCGGGCACCCGATCCAGGCCGGTGATCAGAAAACGGCCCACCACCGGGTGATCGGCCAGCGACCGTCCCGCCTCCTCCAGCGCGGAGTAGATGTGGAAATGCTGCGCGGCCAGCGCCGCGTACCCGGACAACCCGGCCGACCCGTCCAGGAGCTTGGCCACGAAAGCGGACCGTTCGGCCCGCTCGTGCGCTTCCCTGGTGGCTTCCCGCAGCTGCTGCGAGAACGGCGCCTGGTCGATCTGGCGAAGGGCTGCGGTCATACTCGCGAGCGTACGAGGTTCAGTGAGCTTAGGCTAGCCTAAGCGCGCGGTGTGGAACGGTGGGGGAAGCATTACGTCACCTGCGGCCCGGGCCGAACGATCGTCCGCGCGCGGCATCGTGGTGCACGTGCTGGTCGGCCGACACGGTGATCACGGCGATCGTCCCGGCGCGGCATCTTGTTGCCACGGGCGTCGGGGCACCGGGATCCTGGCCAGGATCGACACGAGCGGCGCGCGGGCGTCGCAGGGAGTGAGGTGAGCCGATGCCGCGGGTCAACGGCCCCGAGGTCGTCGCGTTGATGGCCGAGATCATCCGCCGTTCGGTCGGCGTCGAGCTGAACGACGTGCAGCTGGCGACCGCCTTGGCCCTGCACAAGCAGATCCATCGCAGGCGCAGGCGCAGGTCGGTTGCCGAGATCGCCAGGCTGAGCCGGCTGCTGCCGACCCGGCGTGACCGGTCACTGGTGTCGGTCGTCCCGGTCTTCTACGGGGCCGACATGCTCGGGGTGGACGTGGTCGTCCTGGTCGGCGACGAGGCCGAGGCACGCGAGGACGCCACGCTGTACCGGCAGGTGGCCACCATGGCGCCCACAAAGGCCGACATCTACTGCAACGAGGAAGGCCTCACCGCCCCCACCAGTGGGAAGACACGTATCCACGTGGGCCCGCCGGAGCTGCTTCGCGACCTGCCCGGCAAGGCGATGATCATTTCACGGCTGCCGGCGCAGCGCACCGGGGAGCTCGCCGCCGCGATGAGCGGGATCGTCACGCTGCCTGAACCGGACTGAGCGCCGCCCGAGCGGCGCCGTCCGTCCGGGTCGCGCAACGGCAGACCGGCTCCCTTGAGTGCGGTCGGCGCGCGGCGCCGTCACTTCCGGGTCGCGCAACGGCAGACCGGCCTTCCCTGGGCGCCGTCACTTGTACTTGGCGGCCGGGGGAGTCGCCGGACCCAGTGCCGGTTCCAGCCACCGGTGGTAGATGTCGTCCCAGGAATCCTTGCGGATCTCCTCCAGCACGGCGTTGACGTAGCGGACCATGTCGGTGTTCTTCTTCGGGATGCCGATCGCGTACGGCTCCTTGCTGAACGGCTCGCCGACCACGTGCACGCTCGGGTCCTGCCGTGCCATGCCCGCCAGCACCGAGTCGTCCGTGGACACCGCTTCGACCTGCCGTTGCTGCAACAGCAGCAGGCAGTCCGCCAGGTCGTCCACCGCGACCAGATCCGGCGGGGGCGACATCTTGGCCAGGTTCACCAGCGACGTCGAGCCGGCGGGCACGCACACCGGCTTGTTCCCCAGGTCGGACACCTCGGTGTAGTCGGATCCCTTCGGGACCAGGATGCGCTGGCCGGACTCGAAGTAGACGCTGGAGAACTCCGCTTCCTTCCGCCGGTCGCAGGTGACCGTCATGGTGTAGGCGACCAGGTCCACCGACCCGTCCTTGAGCGCGTCCATCCGCTTGCTGGTGGGCAGCGCCTTGAACTGCACCTTGTTCCGGTCGCCGAGCAGTTTTTCGGCGATCTCCCGCACGATGTCGATGTCGAACCCTTCCAGCTCGCCGGTGGTCGGGTTGCGGAAGCCGAACAGGTAGGTGTTCTGGTCGACGCCGGCGATCAGGCGGCCGCGCTTGCGGATCTTCTCCATCGTCGATCCGGGCGGGATCGTCAGCCCCCGGGGCGCCAGGCTGGCCGTCGGGTCACCGCAGTCCGACCCGGATTCCGCCTCTGGCACCTCCGGATCGAGGTGCACACCGGCGGGCATCGGCCGGTCGGCGGGCCGCGGCTTGACCAGCGAACGCGGCGCCACGTCCCCGCCGCAGCCGGCCAGCACCGTCGCCACGGCGAGCAGAGCCGACAACAAACCCAGGAATCTGCTTCGCATCATCGGTACTCCCGCAGCCGCTCGCGCAAACCGTAGGCGATCCCGCCGGCGGCGACGACGCTGAGCACCGCCCAGCCGGGGGTGAGCAGGGTGAGCGAACGAGCCGCCGTCACGATGTCGTCGACGAACTGCTCCCGGCTGGCTTGCAGCGCGCGCTCCAGCCCGGCATCCAGCTGGGCGAACGCGGGAGCGCTTGCCCCGGCCGCGCCTTCGTTGATGGCCCGCTCGACGGCCTCGCCGTGCCTGCCGCCGTTGTCCAGCTTGCGGACCTCGCGGTAGCCCTCCAGCCAGCTACGGGTGGCCCCTGCGGTGTTGGCCAGCGCGGCCGCCACGTCGCCTTCGGCGTCCTGCCTGGCCTTGGCGAGCAGGCCGGACTTGCCGTCCTTGCCGACCAGCTCGTCGGCGAGCTCGTCGAACTGCTCCTCGTACTGGGCGCCGTTGCCGCGCGCGACCAGCGTCAGCAGCTCGTTGGCCCTGGCCTGCAGCGCGACGATCCTGGCCTGCCCGAGCGCGGTCACCCGGTCCGGCCGGGCATCGGCCGCGCTGGTGGCGTGCAGGGTCAGCGCCACCGAGCTCCACAGCAGCCCGACGATCAGCGCCGCCGTGGCGACCACCATGCCGAGGTTCAGCCGTCGTCCGAAGTGTCGCCACAGGTAGACCTGGGTGGCGACGAGTGCGATCAGGGTGACCAGCAGCAGACCGGCGGCCAAGTAGGGGAACCGCACCGCGTCGGCGCGCTCCTCGGCGACCCGGTCGGCCTGGATGGTGTACAGCCGCTCGGCGGCGGGCAGGATCTGGGTCCGCATCACGTGCGACGCCTCCCGCAGGTAGGCCGCACCGATGGGCAGGCCCTGCAGGTTGTTCGCCCTGGCGGCTTCCACCAGGCCCGCGTACACCGGCAGCTGCCTGCTGATCGTGTCGATCTCGCGCGCCACCCGCGGGTCGGTGCCGCGGTCCACCGCGGCAAGGCCGATCGTCTGCCCGGCCAGCGCGATGTCGTCCTCGTAGCGTTTCCGCAGCTCGAGCGAGGCGTTCTGGGCGGCGAGGAACGTGCTCGCCGCCGTCGCGTCCGCCTCGGACAGGGCGCGATACAGCCGCTGCACGTCGGCCGCCGTCGGCTCGTGCCGCTCGGCCAGCTCCCAGGTGGCGTCCGTCTTGGTGTTGGCCGTGGTCACCGTGACCCCGGCGAGCACCGCCACCAGGGCGAGCAGCCCCGCCATGATGAGCGCCAACCGGCCCGGCGTGCGCGACCATGCCCGAGTGAGCCTGTTCTGACGTCTCGCCCGAGGTGGCTGCAACGGCGACACCCGGGTTGCCGAAGCCGTCGGAGCGGACACGTCCTCTGCTGTCCGCTGCACCGTGATGGCCATCCTTTCCCGACTCTCGAAGGTCGTTGAACCTCGCCAAATATGTCGCACTGTACGGCCGAGCGGAAGAGGCAGGTGCAACGCGGTCCGGCTATGTCCGCCAAGCGTCAGCGCGCGATTACGCCATGCAATCGGTGATTGCGCAGCGTGCGCCAAATGATCAATCGAAATGCGTATTTTTGCGTATTTACGCGCCTTTTCGTGCAACTATTGACATTTCTGGCGTTCTGGGTGGACAGTCGGGCCCGGCTGTGAGCTACGTGTCCTGAGCTGGCGAACCAAGGAGTGGCGACACCATGCCTGACCTGCCTGATCTGCCAACCACTTCACGTCGTTCCGTGCTCGGCGGAGCACTGGCCGGCGGCCTGCTCGCCGCCACCAGCTCCGGTACCGCGGCCGCCGCGGACCGTGCCGACGAAGTCGTCCCGGCCCGCAAACCGGGGCAGAAGTCGATGATCGGGGTGCCGTTCGAAGAGCACGACGTGGTCCGCATCGGCCTCATCGGGCTCGGCAACCGCGGGATGGGAATGCTGCCCGGATGGGCTGCGGTGCCGGGCGCGCAGGTCACCGCGGTGTGCGACATCCGGGCCGATCGGGCCAAGCGGGCGGCCGATCGCCTGGTCGAGCTGGGCAAGGACCGGCCGATGGAGTTCGGCGGCTCCGCCGAGTCCTACAAGAAGCTGGTGGCCAGCAGCGACGTGGACTTTGTCTACGTGGCGACGCCGTGGGAGTTCCACTACGAGCACGGCCGGGCGGCGCTGTTGGCGGGCAAGCACGTCGGGGTCGAGCTGCCCATCGCCACCGAGCTGCACGAGCTGTGGAGCCTGGTGGACACCAGCGAGCGGACCCGCAAGCACTTGTTCCTGATGGAGAACTGCTGCTACGGGCGCAACGAGATGGCGATGCTGCGCATGGCGCACGAAGGCCTGTTCGGGGACATCACCAACGGTCACGGCGGCTACCTGCACGACCTGCGCGAGCTGCTGTTCTCCCCGACCTACTACACCGACGCCTGGCGGCGGAAGTGGCACATGCGCAGCATCGGCAGCCTGTACCCGATGCACGGCCTGGCCCCGATCGCGGCGTGCATGGACATCAACCGCGGCGACCGGTTCACCACGCTGCGCGCCACGTCGACCGAGCCGAAGGGGCTGTACGACTACCGGGAGCGGTTCATCCCGAAGGACGACCCGATCTGGGAGGAGACCTACGTCAACGGCGACCTGGTGACCTGCCTGCTGGAGACCGAGCAGGGCCGGATCGTGCGGGCCGAGCACGACGTCAGCTCGCCCCGCCCGTACAGCAGGATCAACTCGCTGGCGGGCAGTCGCGGCATCGTGGAGGACTACGTGGGCGGCGGCAACTCCAACGCCCGCGCCTACTTCGAGCCGGACCACAGCGGCCACACCTGGCGCAGCTTCGACAGCTACCGCGACCGGTTCGACCACTGGCTGTGGAAGAAGGTCGGAGACAACCCGGACAACCCCGGCGGCCACGGCGGCATGGACTACGTGCTGCAGTGGCGGATCGTGCAGCAGATGCGCGCGGGCCTGGTGCCGGACATCGACGTGTACGACTCGGCGGTGTGGTGCTCGCCGGTGCCGCTGAGCGTGATGTCGTTGCAGCGCGGCGGGCGCCCGGTGAAGGTGCCGGACTTCACCCGTGGCCAGTGGAAGAAGTCCCGGCCAGGGCTGGACTCGCCGGAAACCGACATGCCACCGGTGGGCTGACGCCGGACGGCACGGGTCAGCGTGACATGCGGCGGCCCCGGCACTCGCTCGTCGTGCGCGAGGGAGGCCGGGGCTGCCCCTTGCCGTCGGTGCGGAGCCGGTCCGCTGGGTGGTTGGCGCACGTGTGTCGGTGCGGGTGGGCCGCACGGACTCGGTCTAGGAGTCGCGGACCGAGGTCCCTGGCTGTGGTGTGCAGGGGTTGGCCAAAGCCGCTGATCCGAGGTGGCGGCTCGCGTGGGGCACCGGTGCTGGGGTTGGCCAATGCGGCTGCTACGAGGTGGGCGGCATGGGGTCCGGCACCGGTGCTGGGGCTGGCCGCGGCAGGTGGCCGACGGGTTGCCCGAAACCGGATTCGGTACCTGGTGGCTCGGCATCGGGTGGGTGTGTGCCGGCCGCGCCCCGAAGCGGCGTTCCCGGCCGGCCGGTCAGCGACCGTGAGGTGCGCCGGGGGCGGAGTGGTTCGGGAGCGCCGGTGGCTGCGGCCGGTGCGGCGGTGGTTCCGGGCGTGCGGGTGGCTCGGGCTTGGCTGGCGGTTGCGGCCTAGGGGTGGGCGGTGGTTCGCGATGCGGCAGGGGTGGCCGCGGACCGGGGCCCGGTGGCCGCGGTGCGGGATCCGGCCGGGGTGGCTCGGGATGCGGATCCGGCTCCGGCAGCGGCGGCTGCGGATCGGGGATCGGTGGTTCCGGTTGCGGCTCGGGGCCGGGTGGCACCGGGTCCGGCTCCGGCAACGGCGGGACCGGATCGGGATCGGGCCGCGGAATCGGGTCCGGAGGCGTCGGGTGGTTCACAGCCGACCGGGCCTCGTCGGCGGTCGCGCCTGCCCGCCCGTGCCGTCGCCGGGCGTGGTGCGGACACCCCGATGCGTGATCAATGAATCTCCTCGGCCCGGCCCTCCGGCGCGGACACCGGCTTGGCCTTGGCCAGCTCGATGTGCACCTGGCCCGCGCGCGCCCAGCCGCGGGCCCGGTCCGTCAGGGTGGTCAGCACCCGCCAGCCGAACGTCTGCGTGCTGGGTGGCTCCCGGTCGGAGGCGACCGATGCGCGGAACACGATCTCCTCGTCGCGCACGGTGAACCGGCAGATCAGCAGCGAATCCGGGCGGGCGAGCACGATGAGCGACGAGCAGGCCTCGTCGACCGCGAGCTCCAGATCCGAAATGGCGTCGAGATCGAGGTCGGCGCGCATGGCGATGGTGACCGCCACGGCGCGCACCACCGGCAGGTGCACCGCTTCGGCGCCCAAGCGGATCTCGACGTCGTCGCGGGCGGCGATCGCCGGTGCGTGATGGTCTGCTCCGTCCACCAGGTTCCTTTCCCTCGCGCATGGCTCTCGCGCAAGCCACCCTGCGGATGAGCCGGACGTGTTCACCACGATGTACCCCGTGTCCGCCGGAAGCAACCGAAGCGGGCCATCACCCTGGTGCGGCTGGTTGATTGCCTCGGCCCGGTCCCCGTCCGTAGGCTGACCGTGACGGCCGACGCGATTGCCGGGTCGGTGCTCGATGTTCGGAAAGGGCTACCATGTCGGTTTCCTCGTCCACGCCAGGGCCTGCGTCCTCGGCGGGCGATGTCACCGTGCGCGTCGACCGGCGGGATTCCGCCGCGGTGCTGCGGGTGACCGGCGAGATCGACATGAGCACCGCGGACCGGCTCACCGCCGGGCTCGACGACGCGTTGCGCGACCAGCCCAGCGTGGTGGTGGTGGACCTGCAGGGCGTGCGCTTCTTTGCGTCGGCAGGCGTCTCCGCGCTGGTCGCCGCCAGGGACACGGTCGGAGAGCGCACCCGGTTCGCGGTGGTGGTCAAGGGGAACGCGGTCCTGCGCTCGCTCAGGCTGAGCGGAGCCGATCTCGACTTGCCGCGCTACGACTCGGTGGACGCGGCGCTGGCGGACGCCTGAACTCGCCACCGCCTTGCCTGGATCGGTCAATCGAGCAGGGCCAGTGCGTCGTCCACCGTCGGGCGGATGGTGAAGCTGTCGCTGATCCCGGTGACCTCGAACGGGCGCAGGGTGGCGTGCTTGCTGGCGACCAGGATCAGCCGGATGCCGTTGGCCTTGGCTTCTTCCGCGCTCTTCAGCAGGGCGGACAGTGCCGCGGAGCCGAGGAAACGTACATCGGTCAGGTCCAGCACGACCGCCTCGGCCGGTGGCTGCAGCGCCTCGTCGAGCCGCTCGGTGAGGGCGTCCGTGCTGAGCATGTCGAGCTCGCCGGACACGGTGAGGACGACGACGCCGTCGCGGCCGCTGTCCGCCGGCGCGATGGACACCAGCCGGGCCACGTCGGCGTCGGCGTTCGGCTCGGGCTTGCTCATGCCACCTCCAGGGTTGCCGAAACCCGACACTAGCCGTGGTTCGCCGCACCGCTCAAGGCGACGTCCCGGCCAGGCGTCATGCGGGGCGCGAGTTTGAAACTCTCGCCGGCTGGGAAACGTCTCATCGACCTCTACAATCGCCGTGTCCGACGACCCATTGACTGGAGCCCCCGCCCATGGTCACAGCGCAGCGCGACCCGTTGGACGTCCGGGTCGTGGCCGATCCGAGGCGGTTGGGCGAGCTACGGAATCGGCTCAACGGGTGGCTGGCCGACCGGGGCATCCCCGAGGAACTGGCCGACCGGGTGGTGCTGGCCGCCAACGAGGCGGCGACCAACGCCATCGTGCACGCCTACCGGGACACCGAACCGGGGCCGGTGCGGCTGCGTGCGGAAGCCGACGGCCGGTCGGTCGTGGTGACGGTCTCGGACGAGGGCACGTGGAAGCCTGCCCGCCCGGGCGCGGGCCCCGGCGGCCGTGGCGTGCTGATCATGCAGGAGTCCATGGACGACGTACGGATCGACCGCGGCACGCACGGCACGACGGTGACCCTGCGCGCTTCCGCGCAGCACGTCCCCGAGATCACCGACACGGTGGAGCCGGACGCCGAGCGTCACCGGTTGGACGTCCGCACTGTCGGCCAGACCACGGTGGCCCGGCTGCACGGTTCGGCGCACCCGGTGGCCGCCACGCACCTGCGCAGGCAGCTGCTGGCCGCCACCTGCGGCGGTGTCGTCCCGCTCGTGGTCGATCTGGCCGAGCTGGAGTCGGTTGACGGCGGGATCACCGAGGCGCTGCAGGCCGTGGCACACGCCGCGGACGGCGCCGGGGAGCGAGTGGTGGTGGTCGCCCCGACCGAAGCCGTCGCGCGGCGCTTGACCGGACTCAACGAGGCCCTGCAGATCGTGCGGGCGTCCTAGGCCCGGTGTGCGAGCCGGTGGCCGGCCGCAGGGGCCACGTCACGACCGGTCGCGCTTGTCCACCACCCGCCGCGCCTTGCCGATCGACCGTTCCAGCGTGTCCGGGTCGATCACCTCGGCCTGGACCGTCACACCGACGGACTCCTTGATCCGGGTGCGCAGCGTCTCGGCCGCCGCGTCCCGCCTGCCGACAGGCACGTCCGGCCTGCTCTCCACCCTCACGGTGAGCTCGTCCAGGTGGTTCTTGCTGGTCAGGACCAGCTGGAACTGCGGGGCCAGCTCGTCGATGCCCAGGATGATCTCCTCGATCTGGGTGGGGAAGACGTTCACGCCGCGCACGATGATCATGTCGTCGCTGCGGCCGGTGACCTTCTCCATGCGGCGCATCGCGGGACGGGCCGTGCCCGGCAGCAGCCGGGTCAAGTCCCTGGTGCGGTACCGGATCAGCGGCATGGCTTCCTTGGTCAGCGACGTGAAGACCAGCTCGCCGTGCTCGCCGTCGGGCAGCACCTCCTCGGTGACCGGATCGATGATCTCGGGATAGAAGTGGTCCTCCCAGATGTGCAGGCCGTCCTTGGTCTCCACGCACTCCTGGGACACGCCGGGGCCGATCACCTCGGACAGGCCGTAGATGTCCACCGCGTCCAGTCCAGCGCGGTTCTCGATCTCGGCGCGCATCTGCTCGGTCCACGGCTCGGCGCCGAAGATGCCCACCCGCAACGAGCTGGTCCTCGGGTCGATGCCTTGCCGCTCGAACTCCTCCAGCAGCGTGAGCATGTAGGAGGGGGTCACCATGATCACGTCCGGCCGCAGGTCGGTGATCAGCTGCACCTGCCGCGCGGTCATCCCGCCGGAAGCCGGGATGACCAGGCAGCCCAGCCGCTCGGCGCCGTAGTGCGCGCCGAGGCCGCCGGTGAACAGGCCGTAGCCGTAGGCGACGTGCACCTTGTCGCCGGGCCTGCCGCCCGCGGCCCGGATCGACCGGGCGACGACCTCCGCCCACGTGTCGATGTCGCGCTTGGTGTATCCGACCACCGTCGGCTTGCCCGTGGTTCCGCTGGAGGCGTGCACGCGGGCGAGCTGGTCCTGCGGCACGGCGAACATGCCGAACGGGTAGTTCTCCCGCAGGTCCTGCTTGGTGGTGAACGGGAAGTGGCGCAGGTCCTCCAGCGATCGGCAGTCCTTGGGGTGGACTCCGGTGGCGTCGAACGACTTCCGGTAGAACGGCACGTTGTCGTAGGCGTGCTGCAGGGTCCACTGCAGCCGCCGCAGTTGCAGCGCCCGCAATTCGTCGAGGCTGAGGCGTTCCGCTTCGTCGGCCAGCTTGTTCATGGTCCGCTAGTGTGCTCCGTCGGAGCCCTTCGCGGCCAGTGTCGGTTTCGCTCGATTTCGGTCGTGGTCGGCCGTTTCGGCTCGGAGCGGGGTCAGCCGCCGGGCCGGCCGCCGAGCTCGTGCCGCAACGCGGCCAGTGACCGGGCCAGCAGCCGGGAGACGTGCATCTGGGAGATGCCGACGGCGCGAGCGATCTGGCTCTGGGTCATGTGCCGGAAGAACCGCAGTGCGATGATCCGACGCTCCCGTTCGGGCAGCTTGCGCAGCGCGGGCCGGAGATATTCCGCGTCGTCCACGATGTCGAGCGCGTCGTCGGTCTCGCCGAGCTGTTCGCCGTAGCCGTCGGAAGTGTCGTCGTCCTTGCGCAGCGGCCGGTCCAGCGAGGCGGGTCGGTAGGCGGCCGCGGCCGCCAAGCCGTCCAGCACCTCGTCGCGGCTGATGCCCAGGTGCTCGGCCAGCTCGCTGGGGCGCGGCGAGCGACCCAGCCGGTCGGCCAGGTCGCCGCTCGCCCGGACCAGCTGCAGGTGCAGTTCCTTCATCCGGCGCGGCACCCGCATCGCCCAGGTGGCGTCACGGAAATGGCGCTGGACCTCGCCCTTGATGGTGGGCACCGCGAACGGCAGGAATCCGCGCCCGTAGTGCGGGTCGTAGCGGTCCACCGCGTTGATCAAGCCGATCGTGGCGACCTGCACCAGGTCGCTTTCCGGCTCCCCGCGGCCGGAGAACCGGCGGGCGATGTGTCGTGCCACGGGCAAGTGCTCGGCGATCAGGCGCTCCCGCAGCCGGGTGTGCTCCGCCGATCCTGCTGCCAGCGTGGTCAGCCGCTCGAACAGCGGGTCGAACCGGTCGTACTCGCCTTCCCGCCGCCCGGGATGCCGGGCGCGCACGCGGGGTGGTGCTGTCGTCGTGGAGTTCATGCGCGGTTCCTCCACCTGCCGCCTTCTCGGGTGCAGTTGCGTGTCGCGTGGCGGCTGGGTACTCAACCGCGCGGTCCAGCGTTCCAGAGACAGACAGGTTTGTCCAATGGCGAGACAAATCTGTCTCTGGTGTGGTGGAGTGCCTGGTCGGGGCGGGTGGCCAGGCCTGTCGTGGGCACGAGCGCCACGAGCGAGATGGGGCGATGCGTCCGTGGGTGCGGGTCGATTGCGCGGGCTGGTGCGCGACGTGGATGCCGGTCGTTGCGTGGGCTCGTGCGGCAACGTGGATGTCGGCCGTTTGCGTGCGCGTGGCGGCGACCTGGGTGTCGGTCGTTTGTGTGCGCGTGGCAGCGACCTGGGTGCGGGTCGTGTGCGCGGGCTGGTGCGCGAGTGGGTGTCGGCCGTTGCGTGGGCGCGTCACGTGCGCTCGCGCACAACGAGGTAGCACGTCGTGCCGACACCGCGAAGCAGCACGCTGCGGCGAGGCCAGGCGTGTGCGGCACGTTCACGATTGTGCCCTTGAGCTCCACCTGGCCCCCACCGGGCCGACGTGCGGCTGCGGTGCCGGCGGACCTGGCTGGACCGGCGGGTGATGTGTCGTTGCTCGACGACCTGCCGCCGGATCACATGGCGGGCGCGTGTCAGCGCCCGGCGGTCTGCCGTCTCGTGGCGCGAGACCCGCCGGGATCAGCGCTCGACGGCCCGCCAGCCGTCCGCGGTGAGCACTTCGGGGTGGCGCTCCGCGTCGAGCAGGACCTTCGGCCCGGCGGTCACCCGGATCCCGTCCACGAAGACGCCTCGGCCCGCCTCCGTCGCATCGGTCACCGACCGCCAGCGAACGATCCGGTCGCCGCCCTCGAGCTGGGCGCGGACTCGCATCCACCGGCGCTTGCCGCTGTCGGTGTACGACCCGTCAGTGTGCGTGGCCGTGCCCCGGTCGTACACCGTGAACGGCACGGGCGACCACGTCCGGCCCGAGTCGGTGGACGTCTCCAGGAACAGCGACTCGGTGGATTCCAGGTCGATGAACAGGTCGAAACCCAGTCGGGCACCGGTGGCCGGGACGGTCACCGGTGCGTCCAACGTGGCCGTGGTGTCGGGAGCGACACCGGAGAACCACGCGTCGCGGCCGTGCCGGGGACGCACGGCCAGCGCCTCCGCCAGCCCTTGTGCGACGTCGCGCCGGACCTGGTTGATGCTGCCCCTGGTGCGGGTCGGGTGGACCCGGTTGGTCAGCAGGATGGCGAACGAGCGCGACGGGAAGTCGATCACCAGCGAGGTCCCGGTGAAGCCGGTGTGGCCCGCGGTGCGCGGGCTGGCCAGCCCGGACATGTACCAGCGCTGGTTCAGCTCGAAGCCGAGGCCGTGGTCGTCGCCGGGGAACTCCGGCGTGAAGTTGGTGATCATCAGCTCCACGCTGCGCCGGGACAGGATCCGCTTGCCGCCGTAGCTGCCCCCGTTGAGCAGCGCCTGGGCCAGCACCGCCATGTCCCCGGCGGTGGAGAAGATGCCGGCGTGTCCCGCGACACCGCCCAGCGACCAGGCGTTCTCGTCGTGGACCTCGCCGTGCACCATGCCGCGCGGCGGCGTCGACTGGTACTCGGTGGCGGCGATCCGGTCGCGCAGCGTGGGACTCGGGTTGTAGCCGGTGTCGCGCATGCCGAGCGGGCCGGTGATGCCGTCGGCGACCAGGTCGTCCAGCGGCTTGCCGCTGACCCGCTCGGCCAGCACGCCGAGCGCGATCAGGTTCAGATCCGAGTACTCGTAGGCGGTGCCCGGCTCGGCGACCGGCTCGGCGGTCAGCGCGGCCCGCAGCCGGGACGGGACGTCCGGGTACTGCGACCACAGCGGCAGCCACGCGGGCAGGCCGGAGGTGTGGGTCAGCAGTTGCCGGACGGTCACGGCTTCCTTGCCGTTCTCGGCGAACTCCGGCACGTAACGGGCCACCGGGGCGTCCAGCTCGACCTTGCCCGCCTCCACCAGCTGCATCACCACGATCGAGGTGAACAGCTTGGACACCGACGCCATGTCGAAGATCGTGTCCGTGCGCATCGGCAGCCGCTCGTCCGCCGGCAGCTCGGTGCCCTCGCCGTCGGCGTAACGCAGCGCCCAGCCGGTGGCCTCCTTGGCGACGATCCTTCCCTGGTGGCCGAGCACCGTCACCGCGCCGGGCAGCAGCGGGAGTTCGCCGCCGGGCGCTTCGGTGGCGGCCCGGACCGCGGCCAGTGCCTTCTCGATCGGCTCCGGATCCAGCCCGACGGCCTCCGGTGGCGCTTCGGTGAGCGTGGTGTGTGCGGGCGAGAAGCCCGGAAGTGGTCTGTCGTATCGGCCGGCGTTCCCAGGGGCGGGCCCGGCTTGCGCCGTCGTCACGCCCAAGGCCATCGCCGCCACCACCATCAGCGCGAGTGTCTTGCGCATCGTGTCATCCCCGGTACAGCAGATAGGGCCGGCGCCGACGATCGAACTCCGCTTGCTCGTCGCGCCAGGCCGCGATGATCTCCTCCGCAGTGGCTCCGCCGTCGACCATGGTGCGGAACCGGTCCGACCCGGTGAGCAGGTCGATCCACCGCCCGTGCGGGGTGTCGCCAGCTCGCCAGTCGAAGGCATCGTAGAGCCGCTTCGCAGTGACGATCATGTGCGTGGCCACCGCGATCGCCTCGACCCGCCTGGGGTCGACGATGTGCACCTGGACACCCGCGCACACCTCACCGGCGTACTTGCTGAACGTCGGCGCGAAATAGGCCTCGCGGAACCGGACGCCGGGCAGCCCGAGCCGGTCCAGCTCGTGCGCCCAGCGGTAGTCCGCGTACGGTGCGCCGATCAGCTCGAACGGCCGGGTCGTGCCGCGGCCCTCGGACAGGTTGGTCGCCTCGAACAGGCACGTTCCCGGGTACAGCAGCGCGGTGTCCGGCGTCGGCATGTTCGGGCTGGGCAGGATCCACGGCAACCCGGTGTCGGCGTATCGCATGCTGCGCCGCCACCCGCGGACGCGGACCACGTCGAGCCTGCCGAGGCGGCCACCGGCGGTGTCCGGCAGCAGCTCGGCGTCGAAGAATCGGGCGAGCTCGCCGACCGTCATGCCGTGCTGCTGGAGGATCGGCTGCTTGCCGACCCCGGACTGGAAGCCCTCGCGCAGCATCGGCCCGCGGACGTCTCCGCCGATCGGATTGGGGCGGTCCAGCACCACGAACCGGATGTCCGACCCGACCGCGCCGGCCATCGCCTCGTACATCAGCCAAATGTAGGTGTAGAAGCGCGCTCCCACGTCCTGGATGTCGAACACCACGGTCTCCACCCCGGACTTGCGGTACAGCTCGGTGAACTTCGCCGCGGAGGCGCCGTAGGCGTCGTAGACCATGATCCCGGTGCGTGGGTCGACGTGGTCGCCCTCGCCGTCACCTGCCTGGCCGGTGCCGCGGAATCCGTGTTCCGGGCCGAACACGGCCACCACGTCGATCGAACCCGAGTCGTGCATCTGGTCGACGATGCTGGTCAGCGTCCCGGTGACACCGGTCGGATTGGTGATCACCCCGACCTTCTGGCCACGCAGGTCCGCCCAATCCTCGGCGGCCAGCACGTCGGCACCGGGCAGCACCCGGTGCTGGGGGCGGCCTGGTGGGCCCGCCGGGGCAGCGGTCGCCGCGCTCGCACTGGTGACGAGCGGGGTGGCTGCCGCACCAGCGGCTCCGGCCAGGAAGCTTCGACGTCTCATCCTTCTCTCTCCTCGGACGTCTCGGGCGCGGCCTGGTGGGCCGGCGCTCGACCGGGTAGCTCGCGGTGCCGGGGTGATCCGGCACAAGGAAGCTCTGCCATAGCGTGCTCGGTACCCGGTTCGTCGTCCAGCGTGTGGGAATTTTTCGTCCACCGTGTCGGGGGTGGGCCGTACCCTCGGCCCCATGTCCGACACCGTCGCCGCCGAAGACACCGCCGAGGTCTCGGCGGAACAGCTGACCCGCGCTTCGCTGAGCCGCCAGGTCCTGCTCGAGCGCGTGCCGCTCGCGGTCGAGGAAGCCGTGCGCCGGATGGTCGCGGTGCAGGCGCAGCAGCCGGAGTCGGTGTACGTGGGATTGGCGAGCAGGCTCAGCGACTTCGACCCGGCGGCCGTCGACCGGGCGTTCCAGCAGCGCACGCTGGTGAAAGCCACGCTGGTGCGCATCACGTTGCACGCCGCGCACCGAGACGACCATGCCACGCTGCGTGTGGCGGCGCTGCCCACCCTGCGGGGCGCCGCATTCGACAAGCGGTACTTCGAGACGGGGCGCGACCCTGCGGAAACGGACGCGTTGGTGCCTGCGCTGCTGGAGTTCGCGTCGAGCCCGCGAACGAGCACGGAGCTGCAGAAATGGCTCGCCGAACAGCTGGACGGCGAAGGGCATTCGCGGGTGTGGCGGGCGCTGCGCGCGATCGCGCCGCTGGTGCACGAGCCGACCGGAGGAGGCTGGTCGTTCGGTCAGCGTCCGGCCTACCGCGCCGCGGCCGACACGGCAGGCCCGGTGCGGGCGACCGCGGAGCAGTGTGCGGCAGCCCTGCGGGAGGTCGTTCCCCGATATCTGGCCGCGTTCGGCCCGGCAAGCGTCGCCGACATCGCGCAGTTCGCCCTGGTGCAGCGCAGCCGGGTCAAGGACGCCGTGCGGGCGCTCGGGGACCGGCTGGTGACCCTGCGCGGGCCGGACGGTGTCGTGCTGTACGACGTGCCCGGCGGGCGGATTCCCGCGCCGGACGAGCCGGCGCCCCCGCGGCTGCTGCCGATGTGGGACAACCTCCTGCTGGCCTACGCCGACCGCAGCCGGGTGATCCCGCCGGAGTTTCGCCAGGTGGTGACCCGGGTCAACGGCGACGTGCTGCCGACCCTGCTGGTGGATGGCAAGGTCGCGGGCGTCTGGCGCGTGCTGGACGGAACGGTGGAGGCGACCGCTTTCCGGCCGTTGACCAGGTCGGCGTGGCGAGGGCTGGCTGCCGAGGCCGAGCGGCTGATGCAGCTGCTCGGTGACCGGGAGCCCGCCATGTTCCAGCGTTACCACCACTGGTGGCGGCGGCTTCCCGATGGTGAGGTGCGCATCCTGGCCGGGTGAGCATCCCGGCCGGCTCCATCCGGAGGGGCCTGTCGGGCGCGGATCCGTTCCGGATGACGGTCGGGCCACCCCGGGGCGGCGCAGGACCGGTTCGGCTCACCGGTGACCGCCCTGACCGGTTCGGCTCACCGGCGGCCGCCCTGACCGGTCCGGGCGGAGACCGGCACATCCGGTGTCGGCCGCCGCCCCGGATCAGTTCGTCTCTGCGGGCTCGACCACCGGGTTGAGCAGCGTGCCGTCCTTCAGGAACTGTTCGAGGTTGGCTGCGGCGATGTCGGACATCGCCTTGCGGGTCTCCACCGTCCCACTGCCGACGTGCGGCAGCAGCATGACGTTGTCCAGCTCGCGCAGGCGCTCCGGCACATGGGGCTCGTTGGTGTAGACGTCCAGCCCGGCGCCGGCCAGCCCGCCGGTGGCCAGCAACTCGACCAGTGCTTCCTCGTCGATGACGCTCCCGCGGGAGACGTTGACCAGGTAGCCGTCGGGGCCGAGCGCGGTGAGCACCGAACGGTCGACCAGTCGTGCGGTTTCCGGGCCTCCCGTGACCGCCACGACCAGCACGTCCACCGCCTCGGCCAGCGCAACAGGAGAGTCGTAGTACGGGTAGCCGACGTCGGCGACGCGGCGCCGGTTGTGGTAGGCGATCCGGCAGCCGAACGGCTCCAGCCGCGCCGCGACCGCGCGGCCGATCCGGCCCAGGCCGAGGATGCCGACGCGGGTCCCGCCGACCTTGCGGGTGAGGCGGAACGGGCCCTCGGTCTCCCAGCGGCCTTGCCGTACGTACCGGTCCGCCGCGGCGAAGCCGCGCAGCGCGTCGAGCAGCAGCGCCACCGCCGTGTCGGCGACGCAGTCGGTCAGCACGTCTGGTGTGTTGCTGACTCCGATGCCGCGGCGCTCGGCTTGGGCGAGGTCGGTGGAGTCGCAGCCGGTGCCGAAGTTGATCACTGCGCGCAGGTTCGGCAGCGCCGCCATCAGCTCGCTGCCGACGCCGGTGAACGACGTCGTCACAGCCACGTGCACGGAGGCGGCGTGCTCGGCGAGAAACGCCTCGCGTTCTGCTCCGCCGGGGAGCACCAGCGGGTCGTGCTTGTCGACCACCGCCTGCAGCCACGGCGGCAACGGACCGACGGCCAGCACGCGGTCGCCACTGGACGATGCGTGGTGATCACCCGAAGACATGAAGCTCATTGTGGCCCGTGCTCACCCACCGCTCAGGCAAGCCAGATGAAGAACGCCACGACCACGGCGAACAGCACGTAGCCGACGGGGTGCACCTCCCGCCAGCGTCCGCGCGCGACCATCGTCAGCGGGTAGAAGAACAGACCGACGGCGATGCCGGTGGCCACCGAGTAGGTCAGCGGCATGGTGATGACGGCGAGGAAGACCGGAATGGCGAACTCGATCCTGGTCCAGTCGACCTCGCCGAGCCCGCGCGCCATCAGCACCCCGACGACGATCAAAGCCGGGGCGGTCACCGCAGGCGTGACGACACCCAGCAGCGGGGAGAAGAACAACGCGAGCAGGAACAGCACCGCGGTGGCCACCGAGGTCAGCCCGGTCCGGCCGCCCGCGGCCACGCCCGCGGACGATTCGACGTAGGCGGTGGTGGTGGAGGTGCCCAGGACCGCGCCGCCCATCGCAGCGACCGAGTCCGACACGAACGCAGCCCGCGCACGCGGCAGCTTGCCGTCCCGCAGCAAGCCCGCCTGGTTGGCGATGGCGATCAGCGTCCCGGAGGTGTCGAAGAAGTCGACGAACATCATGGTGGCGATGGCCACCAGCATCTGGCCGACGAACAGGTCGGGCAGGCTGGTGACCGCCTGGCCGAAGGTCGGCGCCAGGCTGGGCACGCCGGACACGATGCCGGACGGCGGCTCGATCACGCCGAAGATCACGCCCACCGCGCCGGTGAGCAGCATGCCGTAGAACACCGCTCCGCGCACGCCCTTGACCAGCAGGGCGGCGGTGGCCACCAGGCCGAACAGGGCGAGCACGGTGCTCGGCTTGCCCAGGTCGCCCAGGGCGACGAACGTCGACTCGTCCGCCACCACGATCTCGGCGTTGCGCAGCCCGATGAAGGCGATGAATGCGCCGATCCCCGCGCCGGTGGCCAGCTTGAGCGGCATCGGGATGGCGTTGATGATCGCTTCGCGCAGCCCGGTCAGCACCAGCACGAAGATCAGGAACCCGCTGACCAGCGTCCCGGCCAGCGCGGTCTGCCAGGGGATGCCGAAGCCTTGCACGACGGTGAACGCGAAGAAGGCGTTGACGCCCATGCCCGGCGCCAGGGCGATCGGGTAGCGCGCCCACAGGCCCATCACCAGCGTGCTCAGCGCCGCCGCCAGCCCGGTGGCGACGAACACCGCCTCCCGGTCCATGCCCGCCTCGCCCAGGATCTGCGGGTTGACGAACAGGATGTACCCCATCGCCAGGAAGGTGGTCAGGCCGGCGAGCAGTTCGCGCCCCACCGTGGTGCCGTGCTCGGACAGCCGGAAATAGCGGTCCAGCAGCCCGCCCTCGGACGTCCTGGTCTTCTGGTCGTTCACCGCCATGCCCACCTCCGCGAAAAGAACGGTGTCACCCTGCCAAGTGACGGACCGCGCGACAACACCTGGGACCTGTTCTGCGCTGTGATTTCGGCAATGCCGCGCGCCGCGAGGACGCGCGTCGGGTTGCCGGTGGCACGACGGCCGTGCTGGCGAACGCCCGCCGGACACGCGGAGCCGATCGACTGCGCCCTTCTTGGTGCCCGGCTTGCGGAGAACGTCCGCCGGACACGCGGAGCCGATCGCCGCAGCGCACGGACGGCCGGGTGGATGCGGGGTCTTCCGGCGCTTGCTTGCACCGCCGAACTGGGGTGGAGTGGAGGCCATGGCGGAGATTCAGGTTGTGGGACCACCGGTCGAGCGTGGCGAGGAGATCCTCACCGAGGAAGCGCTGGGATTCGTCGGCCATTTGCACGAGCAGTTCGCCAAGCGGCGCGACGAGCTGCTGGCCGCTCGGGTGCAGCGACGGCTGGAGGCGTCCCGCACCGGGCGACTGGACTTCCTGCCGTCCACGGCCGACGTGCGCGACGGCGAATGGCGGGTGGCGGAGGCGCCCGAGGCGCTGCGCGACCGCCGGGTGGAGATCACCGGCCCCACCGAGCGCAAGATGACCATCAACGCCTTGAACTCCGGGGCCAAGGTGTGGCTGGCGGACCTGGAGGACGCCAACACGCCGCACTGGCGCAATGTGGTCAGCGGGCAGGTCAACCTATACGACGCGGCCCGCAGGACGATCTCGCTGGAGACGCCGCAGAAGCGATACGAGCTGCGCACCGACGCCGAGCTGCCGACGGTGGTGGTGCGCCCGCGTGGCTGGCACCTGCCGGAGCGGCACCTGCTCGTCGACGGCAAGCCGGCGGCCGGCGCGCTGGTCGACTTCGGCCTGCACTTCTTCCACAACGCCGTCCACCTGGCCGAACGCGGCGAGGGGCCGTTCTACTACCTGCCGAAGATGGAGTCGCATCTGGAGGCGCGGCTGTGGAACGACGTGTTCACGTTCGCCCAGCGTGAGCTCGGCATCCCGCACGGCACGGTGCGCGCCACGGTGCTGATCGAAACCATCCCGGCGGCGTTCGAGATGGAGGAGATCCTCTACGAGCTGCGCGAACACGCCTCCGGGCTGAACGCGGGCCGCTGGGACTACCTGTTCAGCGTGATCAAGTACTTCCGGGACGCGGGGGAGAAGTTCGTGCTGCCGGACCGCAATGCGGTGACCATGACGGCGCCGTTCATGCGTGCCTACACCGAGCTGCTGGTGCGCACCTGCCACAAGCGCGGCGCCTACGCGATCGGCGGCATGGCCGCGTTCATCCCGAACCGGCGGGATCCGGAGGTCACCGAGCGGGCGCTGGCAAAGGTCCGCGACGACAAGACGCGCGAGGCCAACGACGGCTTCGACGGATCGTGGGTGGCGCACCCCGACCTGGTTCCGGTGTGCGCGGAGGTGTTCGACAGCGTGCTGGGGGACCGGCCGAACCAGCTCGACCGGCTACGCGAGGACGTTGCGGTCACCGCCGAACAGCTGCTCGACGTGGCGTCGACGCCGGGGGCGGCGACCGCGGCAGGCCTGCGCGGCGCGGTCGACGTCGGTGTGCGCTACATCGCCTCGTGGCTCGGCGGGAACGGGGCGGCGGCCATCCACAACCTGATGGAGGACGCCGCCACGGCGGAGATCTCCCGCTCGCAGATCTGGCAGTGGGTGAACAACGGCGTGCGGC
Organism: Thermocrispum agreste DSM 44070; assembly: GCF_000427905.1. GTDB lineage: Bacteria > Actinomycetota > Actinomycetes > Mycobacteriales > Pseudonocardiaceae > Thermocrispum > Thermocrispum agreste. The sequence goes on from NZ_KE386603.1 coordinate 377,830, forward strand.
TGGAGGACGGTACCGAGGTCACCGCGAAGCTGGTGCGGGACGTGCTCGCCGATGTGCGTGCCGAGCTGGCGGACGAGGTGCCCGCCGAGCTGCTTGGCCCGGCCGCGGAGCTGTTCGAGCAGGTCGCGCTCGCGGACGAGTTCGTCGATTTCCTGACGCTGCCTGCCTACGAGCGCATCGACTGACCGGGCTCACTCCGGCAGTTCGCCGTCCAAGCCCTCCAGGATGCGGGCGGAGATGGTACGCAGCTGCGTGAGCTCGTCCTCGGTCAGCTTGTCGAACACCAGCCGGCGCACCGTCTCGACGTGCCGCGGCGCCGCCTGCTCGATCGCCCGCCTGCCGCGGTCGGTGATGACGACCAGGGCGCCGCGGCCGTCGGTCGGGCACGCCCGCTTGTCGACCAGGCCGCGCTTCTGCATCCGCGTGATGTGGTGCGACAGCCTGCTCTTCTCCCAGGCCAGGCAGCGGGCCAGCTCGGCACAGCGGACCGTGCCGTCCGGCGTGTCGGTCAGCGCCACCAGCACCTCGAAGTCGGCGATGGACAGGTCGGACTCGGCCTGCATCTGCCGCGCCAACGCCGAATTGAGCTGCTTGGTCATGGCCAGGAAGGTGCGCCAGATGCACTGCTCCTCGGCCGTCAGCCACCGTGTCTCCGCTGTGGTCTCCGCTGTCACACGATCCAGTCTACCCAGATAGTTGACGTATCACCATTATCGACTAAGGTAGATGATGTATCAACGATTTGGAGGAACCGAGTAGATGACTGCCACGCAGATCGACCGTGCCGCGTTGACCGGCACCTATCAGCTGGACCCGGCGCACACCCGGCTGGGCTTCGTCGCCCGGCACGCGATGGTGACCAAGGTGCGCGGTGCATTCAACGAGTTCAGCGGCACCGCGCAGATCGACGGCAGCGACCCGAGCAAGTCGAGCGTGTCGGTGACGATGAAGGCCGACAGCATCGACACCCGCAACGCCGATCGTGACGCGCATCTGCGCAGCGGTGACTTCCTGGAGACCGAGAAGTACCCGGAGATCACGTTCCGGTCCACCGAGATCAAGCAGACCGGCGAGGACACCTTCGAGGTCACCGGCGACCTGACGATCAAGGACGTCACCAAGCCCGTCACCATTCCGCTGACGTTCGAGGGTTCGGCCCTGGACCCGTTCGGCAACCAGCGGATCGGTTTCGAAGGCAGCACCACCATCAGCCGCAAGGAGTTCGGCATCACCTGGAACGCCGCCCTGGAGACCGGCGGCGTGCTGGTCAGCGACAAGGTGACGCTGGAGTTCGAGATCTCGGCGATCAAGCAGGCCTGATCGCGCGCGAAGCGAAGCCCGCCCGCCACACGGCGAGCGGGCTTTGTCGTGCCGGCCGCCGGTCGTGGGCGCCCCGGAGGGGTAGCGGTGTGCACTCGGAAGTGGCGGTGGGCACGCCGGGAGTGGCGGGGTGCTCCGGGGGTGGTGCGCACGTCGGGGGTGGTGCGCAGGGCGGGAGTGGTGGGGCGGACCGGGGGTGGTGCGCAGGCCGAAAGTGGTGAGGCGGACCGGGGGAGTGGCGCAGACCGGGGCGCGGTGGACCCGGGAGCGGTAACGCGGCGCGCTGCGGACGGCTGGCGGATCCGGCGCGGCGGAAAGTGCCGCCGCGTCAACGTACCGCTTCGGGGCGCCTCCGGTCGTGGCACTGCTGCCTTCTCGAGCGGGCGGTGCCGCAGCACTTCCTGGTCGTGGCCGGGCTGGCCGACCGTCCCCGGCACGCCGCCGGGACGAGCCCACGGCTCGTACCACGGCGCCGTGCCAGGACGACCTGCTCACGCCGACTTCTTCCGATGGACCTGTCGCGGGCCCGCGGTGTGCGGTAGCGCAGCGTGCTGCAGCGGGTGCTGGGAGCGAGGTGGCCGCGCTGCCCTGCCGCTTCCGGCCCGCCGGCGTCCTGGGCCTTTCCGCTCCCGGCCGCGGCCACCTGAGCTGCGCGTGGGAGGCCGGCGTCAGCCGACGGCGTCCGGCGAGCCGCCGTAGCGGGCCCGCAGCTCGCGCTTGAGCAGCTTGCCGGACGGGTTCTTGGGCAGCTCGTCGACCAGGTACACCTGCTTCGGCACCTTGTGCGCCGCCAGGTGCTCCTTGGCGTAGGCGATCAGCTCGTCGGGCGTGACCTCGGCCTTGGGCACCACCACCGCGGTGATGGCCTCGATCCACTTCTCGTGCGGCAGCCCGATCACCGCCACCTCGCCGACCGCCGGGTGGCCGTAGAGCGCTTCCTCCACTTCGCGCGAGGCCACCAGCACACCACCGGTGTTGACCACGTCCTTGATCCGGTCGACCACGTACAGATAGCCCTCTTCGTCGATCCGGACCAGGTCACCGGAGCGGAACCAGCCGTCGGGGGTGAACGCCTCCGCGGTCTCCTCCGGCTTGCCCCAGTAGCCCCGGCACAGCTGCGGCGACCGGTAGACGACCTCGCCCCGGCCGCCCGGCTCGACGTCGTTGCCGTTCTCGTCCAGCACCCGGACCTCGACGAACAGCACCGGCCTGCCGACCGAATCCGGCCGCTTGGCGTGCTCCTCCGGGCGCAGCACGGTGGCCAGCGGGCCGATCTCGGACTGGCCGAAGCAGTTGTAGAAGCCCACCTCGGGCAGCGCCTGCTGGAGTTTCTGCAGCACCGGCACCGGCATGATCGACGCGCCGTAGTAGGCCTTGCGCAGGCTGCTCAGGTTCGCGTCGGCCAAGCCCGGGTGGTTGGCCAGCCCGACCCACACCGTCGGCGGGAAGAACAGCGACGTGATCCCGTCCTGCGGCACCCGCTGCAGGATCTCGTCCAGGTTCGGCGCGGCCACCAGGTGGTTGGTGGCGCCGACGGCCAGGCCGGGGATCAGGAAGACGTGCATCTGCGCCGAGTGGTACAGCGGCATCGAATGCAGCGGCACGTCGTCCTGGCGCAGGTCGAGCGCGGCGATGCACGAGGCGTATTCGTGCACCAGGGCGCGATGGGTGAGCATCGCGCCTTTCGGTCGCGACGTCGTACCGGAGGTGTACAGCAGCTGGACCAGGTCCTCGTCGCCCACGCCGCTCTCTTCGTGCTCCGGGCCCTCGGGATCGAGCGCCCAGCGCAGCACGTCGATCTCGTTGTCGCTGTCCCGCAGCGAACCACGGCGCAGCGATCCGATCTGGTCGGCCACCTCGTCGACCAGCGGCTCCAGCTCCGGGTCCACCAAGGCCAGCGACGGCTCGGACTGGGTCAGCAAGTACGCCAGCTCTTCGCCCTTGGAGTTGAAGTTGACCGGCACGTGCACCAGTCCGGCGCGGGCACAGCCGAGGTAGGACAGCAAGTAGGCGTCGGAGTTCTTGCCGAAGGCGATCACCCGGTCCCCGGGTGACAGCCCCTGCGCGCGCAGGCCGGCCGCGACGCGGCTGACCGCGCGATCCAGCTCGGCGTAGGTCCAGTGGCGATCGGCGAAGGTGAGGGCCAGTTTGTCCGGCAGGCGCCGGGCGGTACGTTCCAGGATCCGGCCCACCGTGCTCGGGTACGTCGGTGCAGTCACGGCCCTATCGTGACACAGACCACTGTCCGATTGGTCACCTTCGTGGCCGGGATGGGCGGTCCGCTGCGCCGCGGTCCCGCAGGCCGCAGCAAGGTGCTCGACAGCCCACATCCCCGGTGTTCCGCGTTACTGTCGGTGCGTGTTCGCGGCACAACGACGGCAACGCATCCTCGAGCTGGTGCGCTCCAACGGAGCGATCTCGCTGCGTGAGCTGGCCCGTGAGGTGGGCTCGTCCGACGTCACGGTGCGGCGCGACCTGAAGGCGCTCGAGGCGGAAGGCATGCTGGACCGCAGGCACGGCGGGGCGGTCGTGCCGGGCGGTCTGGCGCACGAGCAGCCGTACGCGGAGAAGGCCCTGGTCGCCGCCGACGCCAAAGCCGCCATCGCCCGGCTGGCCACCGAGCTGGTCAGCGACGGCGACGCGATCGTGGTGGGCGCCGGGACCACCACCAGGGCGTTCGCCGCCCGGCTGACCCGGTTCACCGAACTGACCGTGGTGACCAATTCGCTGCGGGTCGCGGAGAGCCTGGCCGGGGCCAACGGCGTCGACGTCGTGCTCACCGGCGGGCTGCTGCGCGGCTCGATCTTCGCCACGGTGGGCAGCACCACCGAGGAAGCGCTCGGCCGGGTGCGCGGCACCCGGGCCTTCCTGTCCGGCAACGGGCTGACCGCCGAGCGGGGGCTGTCCACGCCGAACCTGGCGGTCGCCGAGGTCGACCGGGCCATCGCGGCCGCGGCGGAGGAAGTCGTCGTGCTGGCCGACCACACCAAGGTCGGCACCGACGCGCTGCTGCAGACCGTGGCCACGGAGAACATCACGCACCTGGTCACCGACGACAAGGCCGAGACCGGCGAGCTCGACGCGCTGCGCGAACATGGGGTCGAAGTGCACGTCGCTGCAGTGCACTCTGCCCGGAAGGGCCGTTCCGCCCGGACCGAGGACTCCGGTCGCCCCGACCGTCCTTGACAGTTTTCGTTCGAACGTGACTGAATTCGACCGATTTCGATCGCAGTGTCGCGAGGAGGTCGGGCCGTGGCTGGAGCAAGGAAAGTTCTCGGGGTGATCGGCGCGGCGGTGACCGTGGCGGCGTTGGCCGTGACGCCTGCCGGGGCCGATCCTGGGTGGCAACCGAAGGACCCGCCGCTGTCCACGCCATGGACCGACCAGGTCGGACCGGACAACGCGCTGCCGGAGTACCCGCGCCCCCAGCTGACGCGCAAGGACTGGCAGAACCTCAACGGCGTGTGGGAATTCGCTGCGGCCGACGACTTGTCCAAGCCGCCGACCGGCCGGACGCTCGAGGAGCGGATTCTCGTGCCGTTCCCGGTGGAGTCCGCGCTGTCCGGCATCCAGCGCAGCGAGGAGCGGATGTTCTACCGCCGCACGTTCCAGGTGCCCGCCAAGTGGCGGGTGGGCCGGGCAGGCCAGCGGCTGATGCTGAACTTCGGCGCGGTCGACTACGACGCCACGGTGTGGGTCAACGGCAAGAAGGTCACCACCCACCGCGGTGGCTACGACCGGTTCTCGGTGGACATCACCGACGCGCTGACCACGTCCGGGCCGCAGGAGCTGATCGTCGGGGTGGAGGACCGCGCGGACGCCACGTGGCAGCCGCTCGGCAAGCAGCGCCGGGTGCCCGACCGCGGCATCTTCTACACCGGTGCGTCCGGCATCTGGCAGACGGTGTGGCTGGAGCCGGTGGCGGCCAACCACGTCACCGAGCTGGACATGACGCCGGACCTGGCCGACGAAAGCCTGCGGCTGACCGTGCACACGCCGTCGAAGGCGACCGTGGAGGCTGTCGCCTTCGACGGCAAGAAGAAGGTCGGCAAGGTGCGCGGTTCGTCCAACGAGCCGCTGCGGCTGCCGGTGCCCGACCCCAAGCTGTGGTCGCCGGACTCGCCGTTCCTGTACGACCTGAAGATCCGGGTGCTGGACGGCAAGCGCACGGTCGACGAGGTCGGCTCCTACTTCGGCATGCGGGAGATCGGAACCAAGCGCGGCGCCGACGGCAAGCTGCGCATGACGCTCAACGGCAAGATCCTGTTCCACCTGGCCACGCTGGACCAGGGCTACTGGCCGGACGGCATCTACACCGCGCCGACCGACGAGGCGCTGGCGTTCGACCTGGTGCAGCACAAGAAGCTCGGCTTCAACACGGTGCGCAAGCACATCAAGGTCGAACCGGACCGCTGGTTCTACCACGCCGACCGGCTCGGCCTGCTGGTATGGCAGGACATGCCGTCGATGAAGGACACCGACCAGCTCCCGCCGCCCGAGGCGCGCGCGGAGTTCGAACGCCAGCTGCACCGGATCATCGACCAGCACGACGCGTGGACCTCGGTGGTCGTGTGGGTGCCGTTCAACGAGGGCTGGGGTGAATGGGACCGGGCCGAGACCGGGCGGATCGCCGACGAGGTCGCCGCACAGGACCCGAGCAGGCTGGTCGACGCGCACAGCGGGGTGAACTGCTGCCGGTCGAAGGGCGACTCCGGGCGGGGCCACATCATCGACCACCACGCCTATGTCGGCCCGGCCAGGGTGGCCCCGGAGGCGAACCGGGTGGCCGTCGACGGCGAGCACGGCGGCTTCGGGCTCGAGGTGGAAGGCCACATGTGGTTCGGCGAAGGGCACGCCTACGAGATGACGCCGGACTCGGCCACGCTCACCCGGCGCTACGTGGAGAACCAGCGCGACGTGCTCGCCGCGGCGCAGCAGTGCGGCATCTCCGGTGCTGTGTACACGCAGATCACCGACGTCGAACACGAGGTGAACGGCTTCTTCACCTACGACCGTCAGGTGGAGAAGATGGACTTCGCGCAGGTGCGCGCGGTCAACAAGGAGATCATCGACGGCGCGGACGGTACCGGCGACCCCGGCCAGCAGCCGGGGCCGGGCACGCCCGGCCTGACCGGCATCCACTACTACCCGTTCAGCGAGGGCTCGGGCACGACCACGGCCGACCGCGCGGGCGGTGACGACCCGGCGGACGCCACGCTGGTGGGCAGCCCGACGTGGACCACCGGCAAGGAAGGCAGCGGCCTGCAGTTCGACGGCGCCTCGTACGTGGACACCGGCCGGGCGCTGCTGAACACTGCGGGCAACTACTCGGTGTCGGCCTGGGTGAAGCTGGACAGCCTGGACGGCTTCCAGACCGCGGTCAGCCAGGACGGCGAGCGGGACAGCGCCTTCTTCCTGCAGTACTCCGGGGAGGACCGCCGGTTCGCGTTCAGTTTCGTCGGGGTGCGCGCGCTGGCCGGGGAGCAGCCGGAGGCCGGGCGCTGGTACCACCTGGTCGGCGTCCGTGACACCGTCTCGGACGAGTTGAAGCTGTACGTCGACGGCCAACTGGTCGGCACCGCGACCTCGTGCGCCGACATCGACGCCAAGGGCAACACGGTGATCGGCCGGGCGAAGTTCGGCGGCAACCAGGTCGACCACTGGCGTGGCGCGATCGACGAGGTGCGGGTCTTCGACCGCGCGCTGTCCGGCAGCGAAGTGGCCGAGTTGTTCCGGACCGGACGCTGAGCCGGGATCCTTCTCCTGTCGCAGGTGAGGCCGGGCTTCCCGCACCGGGAGGCCCGGCCTCGAGGCCGGAAACAGGGTTGAAGTCAGCGGGAGCCCGTGGTCAGGTCTTCCGCCGTGGCGGGCGGCCGGGCGGGCTGTCCGGCCTTGGCCAGCCGGGACGGCCACCAGATGCGTGGTCCGATGTCCAGCGCCAGGGCCGGGACCAGCAGCGAACGCACCAGGAAGGTGTCCAGCAGCACGCCGAACGCCACGATGAAGGCGATCTGCGCCAAGAACAGCAGCGGGATCACCGACAGCGCGGCGAACGTGGCGGCCAGCACCACACCCGCGGAGGTGATGACGCCGCCGGTGATGGTGAGGCCGCGCCGCACGCCTTCCCGGTTGCCCGAGCGCAGCGCTTCCTCGCGCACCCTGGTCATCAGGAAGATGTTGTAGTCGATGCCCAGCGCCACCAGGAACACGAAGCCGAACAGCGGCACCACCGGGTCGGCGCCGGGGAAGCCGAGGATCTCGTTGAACACGATGGCGGAGATCCCCATGGTCGCGGCGAACGACAGCACCACCGTGGCGATCAGCAGCAACGGCGCCAGCAGCGCCCGCAGCAGGGCCGCCAGCAGCACGAAGATCACCAGCAGGACCAGCGGGATGATCACGGTCCGGTCGTGGCTGCTGATGTTCTGGGTGTCCAGCAGCACCGCGGTCCGCCCGCCGACCTTGGCGTCCGCGCCGTCCACGGCGTGCACGGCCGCCCGCAGTCGCTCCACGGTGTCGACGGCCCGGGTGGAGTCCGGCGGGTCGGAGAGGGTGGCTTCGAGCATCACCATGCCCTGTTCCACCCGCGGCCGGCCGCCTTGCTGCACCGGTTCGACCTCGGCGACCCCGTCGACCTGCGCGGCGTCGGCGACCTCGTCGAGGTAGCCGGCCTTGGCGATGATCACCGTCGGGTTGCCCGCCCCGGCGACGAAGTGCTCGTTCAGCACTTCCTGGCCGGCCACCGAGTCGACCTCGCCGAGGAAGTAGTCGGTCTCGGCGGTGCCGGACGCCTTCAGCTGGGGCAGGAACGCGGCGGCGGCCACCAGGATCAGCGTGCTGACCACCCACACCAGCCGTGGCCGCTTGTCCACGCCCGTGGCCACCCGGCCCCACAGGCTGCCCGTCTCCGGGTGCGGAGAGCCGAGCGTCGGCCGGAACGGCCAGAAGGCCACCCGGCCGAAGACGGCCAGCAGGGCGGGCAGGAACGTGGTGGACGCCAGCAGCGAGGCGGCGATGCCGATGGCCGCCACCGGCCCCAGGCCGGAGTTGGAGCGCAGGTCGCTGATCAGCAGGCACAGCACGCCCGCGATGACCGTGCCCGCGGACGCGGCGATCGGTTCGATGGTGGCCCGCAGTGCGGTGCGCATGGCGGTGAGCCGGTCCGGGGTGTCGCGCAGTTCTTCCCGGTAGCGGGAGACCAGCAGCAGCGCGTAGTCGGTGGCCGCGCCGAACACCAGGATGAACAGGATGCCCTGGCTCTGGCCGTTCAGGTCGATGACGTCGGCGTCGGTGAGCAGGTAGACCGCGAGGCTGGACAGGCTGAGCGCGAACACGCCGGACAGCAGCACCAGGAACGGCAGCAGCGGGCTGCGGTAGACGAGGATGAGGATCAGCGCGACCACCCCGCCTGCCACGAGCAGCAGCAGACCGTCGATGCCGGCGAAGGCCTCACCGAGGTCGGCCCCGAGCGCTGCGGGGCCGGTGACCAGCACGGTCAACCCGGCCGGCTTGTCCCGCTCGGTCAGCTCCCGCAGCTCGTCGACGGCGACGCCGATGTCCGCGTCCGCTTCGATCGGGACGATGAGCTGCAGCGCTTCGCCGTCCTCCGACGGCAGCGGCGGCGAGGTCCGCCCGACGCCCTCGACACCGGCCGCCCGCTCGCCGAACTCGGCCAGGTAGGCGCGATCGGCGGCGGTCACCTTGCCGTCGCGTTCGGCGACCACGATGGCGGGCACGGCGTCGCTGTCGGAGAACTGCCTGGCCAGCGCGTTGGCGTCGGTGGACTCCGCCGATTCCGGCAGGAACGCTTCGTTGCCGTTCTCCGCGACCTCGCTCAGCTTGCCCGCGTACGGCCCACCGAATCCGCCGACGAGCAACCAGCCGATGATCAGCAGGGCGGGGATCAGCCACCGTGCCGTGCTCGTCCGCTTCTTCTGCCGTTCACCTACGGTTCCACCCACGGTTCCACCCACAGTGTTCGATGACTTTGCCGACGACCACCGGCCTCGCCTGCCGGTGTGTTGGGGATGACGCGCTGTGGCGACTGCCCAGAAACTTCGATGTTCAAACTACCTGTCGTCGGTAGGCTCGGCACATGGTGGTGTCGCGGGTGTCTGACCGGTCCGGGCGCGGGCGTGCTCGCCCGGCCGCACCGGAGGCCTCCGACGAGCTGCTGGTGCAGTTGATCCGGCAGCTCAACGTCGAGCTCGACCGGTTCGCCGAGATGTTCGGCCAGGCGCACGGCCTGTATCGCACCGACCTGAGCGCGCTGGTCGTGATCATGGACGCCAATCGCCGCGGTGAGACGATGACCCCGACCCGGCTGGCCAAGGCGCTGAACCTGAGCGCATCGGCGACGACCGCGGTGTTGGACCGGCTGGAAAAGGCCGGTCACCTGCGCCGGGATCGCAGTGCGGACGATCGTCGCCGGGTGCACCTGGTCATGCCGGAACGCACACTGCGGCTCGGCGCGCAACTGTTCGGTCCGCTCGGCGAGGCTTACGCGCGGGCGTGGGCGGGATTCGACGCCGCCGAGCGAGCCACCATTGTGCGCTTCCTGCAAGCCACCATCGACACCACCGTTGCGGTGCGCACGGAGTCACCGAAGAGCGACAACGGCCAGGCGTAACCGACCACGAAGCGTGCGCGGCAGTGGGTGCCGAGGGAGAAGGGGCTGAACGCCTGTGGCTCGGCGCGGCGGCGCGCCTGACGCGGCCGGAACGGGGCTGCCGGGCGCGGTCACAGTAGGCGTGGGTGCTCGGTGTCGCCGGTTGGTTGTGGGGGCGGGGTTGTCTGTGTGTGGGGTGATGGGGTGGCGGGTTTCTCGGGCGTGAGCGCTCGGCGTCGCCCGTTGGTCGCGGGGCATGAGCTGGGATACCCGCGTGCCGGGTGACCGAGCGGCGGGTCCCTTCTCAGGCCGGGGAATCCGATGACACTCGCTTGCACCCGCGGCAGGCGTGCGGTCGCCCGTCGGGTCAGCGTCGGTACACCGCGTCGTAGCGTGCTCGCGCCTCGGCGAACTTCTGCTGGTTGAGCCGATCCCGGACGCTGCGGAACGTGCCCGGCGGGAACCCGTGCTTGGCCAGCCGGTTCTCCGCGCTCTCGGTCATGTAGGCGCCCGAGTAGAAGTAGCTGATCAGCAGCGCCAGCACCGACATCCCGGCATGGACCAGCGTGTCCGCGGGCAGGAGCCACCACACCGCCGCCAGCGGCCAGATGATCACGCTGGCCCTGGCGAAGTGCCGCCACATCCAGCCCGGTCCGGTGACGTCCTTGAGCACCCATTCGCGGTAGCGGTCCGGCAATCGCCCGCCGGCCGCGTACCACAGCCAGCGCAACGGCCCTGGTCGCGTCATGGTGTCCTCCCGATCGATCGAGAACGACCGTACGCAACACGGCAGCCGCCGGCTGCCGATCATGGGCTCGATCACGTCGGCCGCAGGCGTGTCCGCCCTGGCTGCGGCGGGCTACCGGCACGGTCCGCTGCCTTGCCGCCGCCGGGGCCAGGGGCGTCGGCCAGGGCTGCTCGATCCGTCGCCGCAGGCCGCAGTGGGAACGTGCCACCCCGAAAGGCGGTGTCGCCACCGGATCACGCCGACTAGGGTCAGCCGACTCGAGGGCAGGCACCACGCGGCGAGGGAGGCCACACGATGGCACGACCGGACGTCGGAACACTCAACCGGAGAGCACTGCTCGGCGCTTCGGCGGCAGCCGCGGCCATGACCGTGGCGGCCACCGGGACGGCCGCGGCGTCGGAGCAGGCGCGCGGCACGGAGGTCGCGGGCATGGCACCGCTGCCGGGGCGGCTGGAGCGATTGCGCCGAGGGCAGACCGTGCGGCCGCCGAAACTGCGACCCGGAGACACCGTCCGCGTGGTCTCACCGGCGGGCAGCCCGGATCCGCGGCTGGTGGAGCGCGGGATCGAGATCCTGGAGAGCTGGGGGCTGAAGGTCGAGCTCGGCAAGCACGTGTTCGACAAGTACGGCTACCTGGCGGGCAAGGACGAGGATCGGCTGGCCGACCTCAACGCAGCGCTCGCCGACCCGAAGGCCCGCGGCGTGTTCGCCTCGCGCGGCGGCTACGGCTGCCAGCGCATCGCCGACCGGATCGACCTGCGCGCCGTGCGGCGGGACCCGAAGGTGCTGGTCGGCTTCAGCGACCTGACGTGCCTGCAGGCGATGCTGTGGCAGTCCGCCCGGCTGGCCACCGTGCACGGCCCGATGGTGAGCTGGAACGACGGCCGCACCGGCCCGGAGTCGATCGAGTCGCTGCGCAGGGCGGTGATGACCACCGAGCCGATCGTGCTCGAGCGCGACCCGGCGGAGAGCACCGCGGCGGTGATGGTGCCGGGCAAGGCGCGCGGGGTGCTGCTCGGCGGGAACCTGACGTTGGTGACCACCTCGATCGGCGCCCGGGACCAGCTCGACCTGCGCGGCGCGATCTTCTTCTTCGAGGACGTCGGCGAGGCGAACTACCGCATCGACCGCATGCTCACCCAGCTGCGGCGCAGCGGCGCGTTGTCGCGGGTGGCGGGCGTGGTGATCGGGCAGATCACGGACAGCTCGCACGGCTCCGGTGAGTGGGACACGGTCGGTGTGCTCACCGACCGGCTCAGTGATCTCGGGGTGCCCGTCCTTGGCGGGCTGAAGCTGGGACACGGCGACGGGCAGCTCACGGTGCCGCTGGGGTCCATGGCGACGATGGACGCCGCGGCAGGAACGCTGACCGTTGAGCCCGCGGTCAGCGACGGCTAGCTGGCGCGGCTGGTGCTCTCCGGGAGCGGGCGCGGCGGCTCGGCGCAGCAGTGCCCGACCGGGTTGCGCGGTGTCCGGCGGTGCGGGTGTGGTGACACCGCCGGGTGCTGTCACAGAAAGCGCAGGATGCCCAGCATTGCTTGTTCGTCCACGGCGCATGTGCCGAGGTGTTCGCACGCTCGGAGGCGCTGCTGGATCTCGCTCGTGTCCATGCCTGCACCGATCAGCACCAACGAGGAGTGCGGCCGTTCGTCGCACCGCCAGCGTCGGCGTTCCACGCGCACGAACCCGCCGACGGTGTGCAGGACGAACTTCTGCTCGTGCCCCGGCACCGCGAAGTGCACGAAGCCCTTGATCCGGTAGATCCCGGCGGGCTGGTTCTCCAGGAAGGCCAGCAGGGCGCGGGGATCCAGCGGGGTGTCCGTGGTGAAGTCGATCGCCTCGTACGCGGCGTGCAGGTGGTCGTGCTCGTCGGTCTCGTCGTCCAGCAGGTCGGCGAACGACAGCTGCCGTTCCGCGGGTTCCTGCCTGCGCGGCAGGTCGACGAGCATCTGCGGATCGATCCGCCCGTACTCCACGGCCAGCACCGGGGTGCCGGAGGCCAGCTCGCGCACCAGGGAGGTGATCCGCTCCGGGTCGCCTGCGCGGTCGATCTTGTTGAGCACCACCAGATCCGCTGCCTTGAGGTGTTCGTCCAGCTGCGGATGCCGCTCGCGGGTGGCAGTGAACTCCGCTGCGTCGACCACCTCGATCAGGCCCTGGTAGGCCACGCCGTCGTGCCGGCTGCCCGCCATCAACCGGATGAGGTCCTTCGGCTCGGCCAGGCCGCTGGCCTCGATCACGATCATGTCCACCGCTTGGCTGTCGGCCAGCTTGCCGAGCATGGCGTCCAGCCCGCTGGCGTCGACCGCGCAGCACAGGCAGCCGTTGGCGAACGAGACCATGGCGTCGACCTGGCCGGAGACCAGCATGGCGTCGATCCCGACGGCGCCGAAGTCGTTGACGATCGCGCCGATGCGCATGCCTTGCCGGTTGCGCAGCAGGTGATTGAGCAGTGTGGTCTTCCCCGAACCGAGGAAGCCGGTCACGATCACCGTGGGGATGGCCATGCCCGCAGCCTGCCACACCGTCGGCCGGGCTCCGTCGGCGCGCCTCGAGAGCCGCTCATGTGATCTGTCTCACATTGGGTCGTCGTGGCGATGAGCTCGCAGATCGCGCCCGGTCCGCATGGGCGAGTCCGGCGATCACGGAGGTTCGGTGATGGGTGAGATCCACGTGCACGAGTTCGTCAGCCTGGACGGCGTGATCGACGCGCCGACCTGGACGTTCGACTACCCCTGGGACCCGCGCATGGCGGACGCGCTGCGCGAGGTGACCAGCAACTGCAAGGGCATCTTGCTCGGGCGGAAGACCTGGGAGATGTTCGCGCCCGCGTGGTCGGTCAGGACGGTCGAGGACGACGAGGGTGCCCCGTTCTTCAACGACACCCAGAAGTACGTCGTCACCAGCACGCTGACCGACACCAGCGCGTGGCAGAACAGCACGGTGCTCGGGCCGTACGACCCGGAGCGCATCCGCAAGCTCAAGGAAGAGATCGGCGACCTGTATGTGAGCGGCTCGGCGACCTTGGTGCGCACCATGCTGGCCGACGGGTTGGTCGACGAACTGAACTTGTGCGTCTACCCGGTCACCCGGGGCGGAGGGCCCCGGCTGTGGCCGGAAGGCATGGCTCCGGCCACGTGGGATCGAAAGGATGCCCAGGTCTACGACAACGGCGTGATGTACCTGGCGTACCGGCCGAAGAACGATCAGCAGGGCTGATCAGAGGTAACGGGCCAGGACGTCCGCCTCGGCCCGGGCCCGGCCGGCGTCCTGGTTCCTGCCGAGTTCCGCGTAGGTCATGGCAGCGGCGACCCGCTCCCGATGTTCGCGAGCCACGACCGCTCGCATTTCCTCCTCCGTCAGCTGCTTGCGCGCCACGTCGGCCGCGCCGATCCCGGCGGCGGCACCTGCCACGTGCTCACTGGCCTCGACGCCGGGCTGCGGCGCGGCGGGCACCGTTTCGGCGTCGTCGATCGCGGCAAGCGCCGAACGCAACGCCGACACTGCGATCCGGTCCTTGGCCTTCATGGCGGCGGTGAGATCCGCACGGAGAGCGGCACGCATGGCAGTCACGGTAAGCACCGGGTGCGGCAACCGGCCAACGAATTACCGGCACGGCAGCGCTGCGACGCGGCCGGCCGGGCCACCGGTCGAGGACACCGCCGAAATCTCGTCAGCAACCAGCAATCGACACCGGCAATCGAGGAGAAGCCATGGGTTCCATCAAGTCAGGACTGTTCGTGTCGGTCGACGGTGTGGTCGAAGCGCCGGAGGAATGGCACATGTCCTACATCGACGACCAGATGGGGGCGGCGGTCGGCAGGCTGATGAGCGAGGCGGATGCCACGCTGCTGGGCCGCGTCACCTACGAGGGATTCGCCGAGTACTGGCCCAAGGCCGATCCGGACGACCCGATGACGCAGCAGATGAACAACGCACGCAAGTTCGTCGTGTCGTCCACGCTGACCGAGGCGACCTGGCAGAACACCACGTTGATCAGCACCGACGTGGCCGGCCACCTGCGCAAGCTCAAGCAGGAAATGAACCTGGGCGTCACCGGCAGCGTGGTGTTGGTGCGGTGGTTGCTGGAACAGCGATTGCTGGACGAGCTGCACCTGCTGGTGCACCCGATCGTGGTGGGCAGGGGGCAGCGACTGTTCGACGACGGGCCGACCGTCCCGTTGCAGCTGCTGTCGTCGGCCACGTTCGACACCGGTGTGGTGCACCTGGTCTACGCGCCGTCGGACGACGAATAGCGTGCAGGCCGGGAGCGCACGTTCCGACGAACCAGGGTGACGTGCCGGCCTGGGCCGACGATAGAGTGCAGCTGTCTTCGGGGTGGTGGGCCGTTAGAGAGGCCCGACATGACCAGTTCGCGAGACGGCACGTTCGACCGAAGGCGCTTGCTCGGCACATCGCTGGCGGCAGCTGCAGCCATGGCGACCTCGTGTGCGACCGCGGTGACCGCACGGCCGGAAGCGGGGCCCCGCACGCCACCGCCCGCCCAGGACGTGTCGAGCAGCATGGCCGACGAGCACACCGCGCGCAGGCCGGTGGGAAAGAATCGCAAGCCAGTGGTGAAGAGCTTGCGGCCGCGCAAGCTGCGGCCGGGTGACAAGGTACGGGTGGTGGCGCCGGGCAGCACCCCGGACAAGGACGCGCTCGAGCGCGGAATTGCCATCCTGCGCAGCTGGGGGCTGACCGTCGAGCTGGGCAAGCACGTCTTCGACAAGTACGGCTACCTGGCAGGCAAGGACGAGGACCGGCTGGCCGACCTCAATGCGGCGTTGGGCGACCCCGAGGTTCGCGGGGTGTTCACCGCGCGTGGTGGCTACGGGTGCCAGCGCATCGCCGACGGAATCGACGTCTCCGCGCTGCGGCACGATCCGAAGGTCCTGGTCGGTTTCAGTGACATCACCAGCCTGCAGGCTTCACTGTGGGCCTCCACCCGGCTGGCCACCATCCACGGGCCGATGGTCACCTGGAACGCCGACCGCGTCGGCCAGGAGTCGGCCGATGCGCTGCGCGCGGCGGTGATGACCAGCGAGAAAGTGCGGTTGCGGCGGGACCCGAACGAGCCGACCGCGCAGGTGATGGTGCCGGGCAAGGCGTCCGGGGTGGTGCTCGGCGGCAACCTCACGCTGGTCGCGTCCTCCATCGGCACGCGGGACGAGCTCGACCTGGAGGGCGCGATCTTCTTCTTCGAGGAGGTCGGCGAGGAGAACTACCGCATCGACCGCATGCTCACCCAGCTGATGCGCTCCGGCGGGCTGCGCAAAGTGGCCGGGGTGGTCGTCGGGCAGGTCACCGACAGCAAGCACGATGCGGGCGAGTGGGACGCGGTGGGGGTGCTCAAGGACCGCCTCGGCGCACTCGGGGTGCCGGTGCTCGGCGGGCTGAAGCTCGGGCACGGCACCGGCCAGCTCACCATCCCGCTGGGCGTGCGGGCGACCATGGACGCCGAAGCGGGCACGCTGGTCGTCGACTCCGCGGTCAGTGACGACTGACCGGCGGCCGGTGTGCGCACGGCCGAAGGCCACGGTGGCGCCGGGTGCCGGATGGGGGACGGCCGCACGTGTGGACCGTGGTGGGGTTGGGTAGCCGAGCGGCATGACTGCGACCAAGGCACGCCTCCCCGCTGCGGTGATGCGCGCCGAGGAAGCGATGACAGCCGAGCAGCGGCGCCGCGCCACCCGTGCGGTGGCCTCTCTGTCGGCCGACGCGCAGGAATGCGCGATGCTGCTGGAGATGCTCGGGCTGGACGCTTCGGAAGGCCGAGCACAGCGGCAGCAGTGAGCACCGGCATGCCGGAGGCCGGTGGCATACTCCGCGGGGTGAGCGTCGATCTCGCCGCCGCCGCGTCGTTTCTGGCTGCCCATGCCCGGTTGCTCGACCGGCGCCGGTTCGACCTGCTGACCGGTCGCGGCAGCCCGGAAGCCGTCCTTGCCGCGCTCGAGGCGTATCGCAACCCGGACGGTGGATACGGCTGGGGTCTCGAACCCGATCTGCGCGCGGCGGAAAGCCAGCCGGGTGGGGCCCTACACGCCTTCGAGGTCTTCGAGGACATCGCGCCGCACACCTCGCCGCGGGCCGCCGAACTGTGCGACTGGCTGGCCTCGGTCACGATGCCCGACGGTGGGCTGCCGTTCGCGCTCCCGATGCGTGACCCGTCCGCTTCCGCCACGTTCTGGGTCGACGCCGACCCGGAAGTGCCTGCGCTGCAAAGCACCGCCTTCGCCGCAGGGGCCGCGCTGCGGGTCGCCGCCCATGATCCCGTGGTGGCCGAGCACCCGTGGCTGGATCGTGCCTGCCGCTACTGCTTCGCGGCGGTGGAAGCGATCGACGAAGCGCCGCATGCCATCGAGCTGGCGTTCGCCGTGCGCTTCCTCGACGCCGCCGTTCCGCGTTACCCGCAAGCCGAGCGGCTGCTGGATCGTCTCGGCCGCTTCGTGCCGGGCGACGGCCGGGTCCCCGTCGCCGGGGGAGCGGAAGGCGAGACGATGCGTGCGCTGGACTTCGCACCGGTCCCGGGCTCGCCGGCGAGCCGGTTGCTGGACGACGGCGTGATCGAAGCCGAACTGGACGCCCTGGCCGCCCGGCAGCTTCCCGACGGCGGGTGGGCGGTGGACTTCGCCAGCTTCTCGCCCGCCGCCGCGCTGGAGTGGCGCGGCCATGCCACGGTGCAGGCGCTGCTCATCCTGCACCGTGCGGGCCGGCTGGACCTCGGGACGGCCCCGTAGCGTCGGCCGGCCGTCCTCGAGCGGCCGTGCGGTGTCGGAGTGCTGCCGTAGGCTCGGGTCGGTGGACGTCCTCGAGCACTTCACTGCCCCGACCGCGGCTTGGTTCCGGTCGTCGTTCGACGCACCCACCAAGGCGCAGACCGAAGGCTGGGCGGCCATCGGCTCCGGCGTCGACACGCTCATTCACGCGCCTACCGGATCGGGCAAGACCCTGGCCGCGTTCCTGTGGGCGATCGACCGCCTCTACACCGAACCGTCCGTGCCCGACGAGCAACGGTGCCGGGTGCTCTACGTGTCGCCGTTGAAGGCGCTGGCGCACGACATCGACCGCAACCTCCGCGCCCCGCTGCACGGCATCCGGCACGCCGCGGAGCGCATGGGCGCGGGCCCCCTGCCCGAGCTGCGTACCTTCGTGCGCACCGGGGACACCCCGGCCGCGGATCGCGGGCGGATGCGCAGGCAGCCGCCGGACATCCTGATCACCACGCCGGAGTCGCTGCACCTGCTGTTGACGTCCCAGGCCGCGGAGGTGCTGGCGTCGGTGCGGTGGGTGATCGTCGACGAGGTGCACGCCGTCGCGGGCACCAAGCGCGGCGCTCACCTGGCGCTCTGCCTGGAACGGCTGGAGGAGCGCCGCCGCCGGGACACCGGCCGCCCCGTCGAGCCATTGCAGCGCATCGGCCTGTCCGCGACCCAGCGGCCGATCGAGACGATCGCCGAGTTCCTGGCCGGTGGCGAGCCGGGCGGGCCGGGCGGGGCATGGCGGCCGCGTCCGGTCACCGTGGTGGACGCCGGTGGCGCGCCGTCGCTGGAGCTGGAGCTGACCGTGCCGGTGGCGGACATGACCGCACCGGTGGACCCCGCCGCGCCCGCGGAAGAGGATCAGCAGGCGGCACGGCCGCTGCCGCGCACCACCATCTGGACCGCGATCCGTCCCCGGATCCTGGAGCTGATCGACGAGCATCGGTCCACGATCGTCTTCGTCAACTCGCGGCGGCAGGCCGAGCGGCTGTCCAACGAGCTCAACGAGCTGGCGGGGGAGGAGATCAGCCGTGCCCACCACGGCTCGATCGCGCGCGAGCAGCGCATCCAGATCGAGGAGGCCCTCAAGCGGGGCGCGCTGAAGGCCGTGGTGGCGACGTCGTCGCTGGAGCTGGGCATCGACATGGGCGCCGTCGACCTGGTGGTGCAGGTGGAGGCGCCGACGTCGGTGGCGTCCGGGCTGCAGCGTGTCGGCCGCGCCGGGCACCAGGTCGCCGAGGTCTCGCGGGCCAAGATCCTGCCCAAGCACCGCGGCGACCTGCTGGTGGCGACCGTGGTCGGCAAGCTCATGGCCGAGGGACAGGTGGAGCGCACGGTCGTGCCCCGGCACCCGCTGGACGTACTGGCCCAGCAGCTGGTGGCCATCGTGTGCACCGGTGAGTTCACCGCCGACGAGCTCTACGACCTGGTGCGTGGTGCCGCCCCGTACGCACAGCTGCCGCGCTCGGCGTTCGACGCCACGCTGGACATGCTGGCCGGCCGTTACCCGTCCGACGCGTTCGCCGAGCTCCGGCCGCGCGTGGTGTGGGACAGGATCACCGGGGTCGTCACCGCCCGGCCCGGCGCCCGGGTGCTGGCCAGCACCAACGCGGGCACCATCCCCGATCGCGGCATGTACCGGGTGGCCCTGCCGGACGGGGCTCGTGTCGGCGAGCTCGACGAGGAAATGGTGTACGAGTCGCGCGAGGGCGACGTGTTCGTCCTCGGCTCCACCAGCTGGCGGATCGTCGACATCACGCCGGACACCGTCGTGGTCACCCCGGCGCCCGGTGAACCCGCCGCCCAGCTGCCGTACTGGCACGGCGACCAGCCGGGCAGGCCGATCGAGGCCGGGCGCGCGGTGGGCCGGTTCGTCCGGCGGCTCTCCTCGCTGCCCGCCGAGCAGGCCGCCCGGCTGCTGCGCGAGGAGTACCACCTCGACGAGTTCGCCGCCGCCAACTTGCTGACCTACCTGGCCGAGGAGAAAGCGGCCACCGGGGTGCTGCCGGACGACCGCACGATCGTGGTGCAGCGGTTCCGGGACGAGATCGGCGACTGGCGCGTGGTCATCCTGTCCCCGCTGGGGGCCAAGGTGCACGCGCCGTGGGCGATGGCGCTGACCCAGCGGCTGCGCGCCCGGCTCGGCTACGACGTCGACATGATCTACTCCGACGACGGCATCGCGTTCCGCTTCCCGGATGCCGACGAGGTGCCGTCGCTTGCGGACCTGCAGCTGGACCCGGAGGAGGTCGAGCAGCTGGTCGTCGACCACCTCGCCGGCACGGCGTTGTTCGCCGCCCGGTTCCGGGAGGCCGCCGGGCGGTCGCTGCTGCTGCCCCGGCGCAGGCCCGGCTCACGTACCCCGTTGTGGTTGCAGCGGCGGCGCGCCGCGGATCTGCTGTCCGTCGCCCGTCAGTTCGGCTCGTTCCCGATCGTGCTGGAGTGCTACCGGGAGATCCTGCAGGACGACTTCGACCTGCCCGCCCTGCTGGACGTGCTCGGCGAGATCCAGCGCCGCGGCATCCGGCTGGTCGACGTGGAGCTGCCGTCGGCCAGCCCGTTCGCCTCGTCGCTGCTGTTCGCCTTCGTGGCCGCCTACCTGTACGAGGCGGACGCGCCGCTGGCCGAGCGGCGCGCCATGGCGTTGACGTTGGATCGTGAGCTGCTGGCGGAACTGCTCGGCGAGTCCGAACTGCGGGAAATGCTGTCGGCGGAGGTCATCGCCGCCGTCGAGCGCGATCTGCAACGGCTGACCGAGGACCGGCAGGCCCGCTCGGCCGAGGACGTCGCGGACATGCTCCGCCACCTCGGGCCGCTGACTCCTGCGGCGATCGCGGTGCGTTGTGTCGAGCCCTCGGCGGCGGAGGGGTACGTCGCCGAGCTGCTGGACGCGCGACGGGCTTGTCAGGTGCGCATCCGCGGAGAGGTGCACGTCGCCGCGGCCGAGGACATCGCGCGCCTGCGCGATGCACTGGGGATCCAGCCCCCACAAGGAGTACCGGACGCTTTCTTGGAGCCGGTGGCAGATCCGCTGGGAGATGTCGTCGCTCGGTATGCGCGCACGCACGGCCCCTTCGCGGTGGCCGATGCGGCGGAAGCGCTCGGGCTGCCCGTCGCGGTGGTGGAGTCGACCCTGGAGCGGCTGGCGGCAGGCGGTTCGGTGGTTCACGGCGCGTTCGACCCGCGTGGCGAGGGAACGGAATGGGCCGGAGCCGACGTGCTGCGGCGCATCAAGCGCGGATCGCTGGCCGAGCTGCGTGGTGAGATCGAGCCGGTGCCTGCGGAACGGCTCGGGACGTTCCTGCCTGCATGGCACGGCGTGAGCGACGATCCCCCGTCCGGCCGCGATGCACTGCTGGCGGCCGTCGAGAAGCTGCAGGGCGTGCCGATCCCGGCCACGGTGCTCGAGTCGGACGTGCTGGCCGCCCGGGTCGCCGATCCCGCGCCGATGCTGGACGCGCTCATGGCGGAAGGTGCCGTGGTCTGGGTGGGTGCGGGCGCGCTGGGGTCCCGGGACGGCAAGGTGGCCTTGTACCTGCGGGACCAGGCCGAGCTGCTGCTCCGGTCGGGCGGCGAGCCGCCGGAGGGCGAACCGCACGCGGCGATCGTGCAGCACCTCGGCGAGCGAGGCGCGAGCTTCTTCCCCCAGCTGCAGCGGGCCGCCGGGTGCGACCAGGAGGAGGCGCTGAGCGCGCTGTGGGACCTGGTGTGGGCGGGCGTGGTCAGCAACGACACGTTCGCGCCGGTGCGTGCCTTCGTCGGCCGAGGGCGGACGGTGCGTGGGCGCAGCGCCGTGCCCCCGCGTGCCGCCGGGCGGTGGACGCTCGTGGCCGACCTGCTGAACCCGCAGCTGTCCCCGACGCAGTTCGCCGCGGCGTGGACCGAGCAGTTGCTGGAGCGGCACGGCGTGGTCACGCGCGCCGCGGTGGCCGCGGAAGGAATCCCCGGCGGCTTCAGCGGCCTGTATCCGGTGCTGGCCCAGCTGGAGGAAACCGGCCGGGCCCGGCGAGGCTACTTCGTCGAAGGGCTCGGCGGTGCCCAGTTCGCGTTGCCCGGCGCGATCGGGCGGCTGCGGGCGGCCGACGGCGGCGACCAAAGCGTCGTGCAGGTCCTGGCGGCCACCGACCCGGCCAACCCGTACGGCGCGACGCTGGAATGGCCTTCGGTGTCCATGGGCAGGCTGGCCAGGGTCGCCGGAGCGTCGGTGGTGCTGGTTGACGGCCGCCTGGTGGCCTACGTCGAAGGCGGTGGCCGCGCACTGCGTCGGCTCGATCCGAGCCCTGACCTGGACGGCAAGGTCGCGGCGGCGCTGGCAGGCCTGGCGCGGCGGACCCGCCGGTTCGTCGTGGCGACGGTGGACGGCGAGCCGGTGCACCGTTCCGGCTTCGCGGCCGTGCTCGGCGAGCACGGTTTCGTCCCCACCGCCCGAGGGATGCGCTGGAGCCCCCGTGCCGGAGGGTGATTCCTACGTGCACGCCGCGCATGCGGCGCGGCCCGTGCTCCTCGGCGAGCAAGTCCTCACCGTGGCCGGCTCGGCGCCGTCGGTGCGCCGGTATTCGGCCCGCATCCTGGGCAGCACGGTGACCGCCGTGCGCACCCACGGCAAGCACCTGGTGATCGATCTGGAATCCGGATACAGCGTGCACGTCCACCTGGCCATGAACGGCACGCTGCGCGTCCGGCCTGCCGGCCCGGTGCGGCCCGGTCCGGCGCGGCTGCTGCTCGCCACCGCCCAGGGTGTGGTCACGGTCAGCGGCACCCGCGACGTCGAGGCGGATCGAACCCCCGCGATCGAGGCGCGGGTACTCGGCCCGCTGGGGCCGGACCTGATCGCCGACGAGTTCGACTGGGACGACTTCGCCAAGCGGGCACGGGGCGCCGACCCGGCCACGACCGTGGCGGATTTCCTGCTCGACCAGCGCGTCATGGCGGGTGTGGGGAATGTCTACAAGTGCGAGGTCGCGTTCCTCGAGCGGCTGCATCCGGCGCAGCCGATCGCCACGCTTGACTTCGCGAGGCTGCACGATCTGGCCGAACGGTCGCGGACGCTGCTGCGTGCCAATCGGCGGCCGGGCAGGAGGATCACCACGGGGGACTACCGGCGTCCGTTGTGGGTCTACGGGCGTGACGGGCGTGCTTGTCGCCGTTGTGGTACGGCCGTCCGGCGGGCTTGGTTCGGTTCGGCGGAGCCGCGGGTGACGTATTGGTGTCCGGGCTGCCAGCCGGATGACCGCGCGTCCGTTGTGGGTCTGCGCAGCCCGTAGCGCGGCACGGACGGCTCGTTGGTGTGGCGGGCGTGCTTGCTGCCGTTGTGGTACGGCCGTCCGGCGGGCTTGGTTCGGTTCGGCGGAGCCGCAGGTGAGGTACTGGTGCCCGGGCTGTCAGCATGACGGGATGACCGCGCGACCGCACGCCGCCGGGTGCGACGGCGGCCGGCGCGGGCGGCGTGCTTCCCGGCGCTTCCGGTGGCCGGTCGTCGGAGTTGTGTCGACAATGACCAGGTGGGCACACGCCGCCGAGCCGACATGTTCACCGAAGACGGCAGGCCGTCGGACGACGATCCGCGCGAGCACGGGCCGAGATTGGCCGACGAACGCACCACACTCAGCGAGTCCCTGCGCAAGTGCCGGCTGACGCTGGAGATGAAGTGCGCGGGGCTGACCGCGGAGCAGATGGCGCGGCGGGCGGTTCCCCCGTCCACCATGTCGCTGCTCGGGCTGGTCCGCCATCTGGCCGATGTCGAGCGCGCGACGTTCCGCGAGCTCATGGCGGGGCAGCGGGCCCCGCGCTGGTTCGGCGGGCCGGGCGATCCGGACGGCGACTTCGACGGCGCGGTCGCCGATCAGTCGCTGGTGGACCAGGCGTGGGCGGTGTGGCGGTCCGAGGTGGACTTCGCCACCCGGTTCGTCGCCCAGGTGCCGAGCTTGGACGTCACCGCGGCCGACCCGGGCAACAAACACGGCAGCGGCGGTGGTGCGATCTCGCTGCGGGAAGTGCTGGTGGGGATGATCGAGGAGTACTCACGGCACCTTGGGCACGTCGACTTGTTGCGCGAGTGCATAGACGGCCGGGTAGGGCAGTAGCGGGCTGGCCCGCGACCAGGGCGGCGCTCAGCGCGTCTCGCCGGCGGCGCGTGCGTCGGGTGTCCGCCGTACGGGTGGAGTCCGGGCGAGGTACCGGCCGGGCCGCCCTGGTCCGGGTCTGCCGCTACGACAGATCCGTCTCGTAGACCAACAGCTCGGTCCCGGCGCCTTCCTCGCCGTCGTCCGGCGCCGCGATCATCCGGAGCGTGTCGCCGTCGACCTCGAACAGCACGGGGTTGCGGGTGATCGTGTGGCCGGCGGTGGAGAAGCCGGGCAGTGGCACCTCGTGCAGGATCGCGTTGTCACGCAGGTCGAGCAGCGCCGCACCGCCCAGCTCGAAGCGGCCGCCGTCCGCGGTCGCCAGCTCGGTGATCCCGGTGCACAGCTGCTTGCGGCTGCCGACGTACGCACAGTCCTGGTAGTCGATGAAGTGGCTGACGTTCTGCTCGACCTTGCGCAGGTGGCCGTGCCGGTTCCAATGCACCATCCGCCGCGATCCCCAGGTCACCCCGTGCACGTCACCGGTGACCCGGTCCACGACGACACCGCCGACGTGGTCGCGGTAGCCGAATTCCTCGGTGACGCGGTAGGTGCGTGGGTCGATCCGGTAGATGATCGCGCTGCTGTTCGGCCGGTACTCGGCGACCGGCACCCACACGTGGCGGCCGTCGTAGTCGATGCCGCCCGGGTGGTAGATCGTGCCCTCGGGCCCTTCGCCCACCTCGATGTCGCGGATCAGCTTGCCGTCGCGGGTGAGCACGAAGACATGCCCCACGCCCTTGCCCGGCGAACGGTCGTAGCCGTCCTCGTCCGGCTCGGGGTACGGTGTCGGCCGCTCGATGATCTCCACGCTGGACAGGAACAGCTTGTCGCCGACCGCGGCCAGCCCCTGCGGGTGATGGGTCTCGAAGGCCAGCGGGATCCGGTCCACCAGCCGCCATGCGGTCGACCGATCGACCTGCCGGATGGCCTCGGCCAGGGGCTCGTCGCGGTGCGCCTTCCCCTTGCCGCCGCCCGGGGCGGCCGAACTGCTGCCCACCACGCCGATCATCGCCACCGGGACGGCGAGCAGGGCCAGAAAGGTACGCGCGCGCATGTTGCTTCTCCTCCGAAGGGGATTTCGATGCACGATCCGTTGCCTATACCCACCCGATGGCGGCAATCAAGACGCGAAGCGACCTTCTTGTGACGCGCGTCTGTCACTGCATGTCTACCAATGAGGGATGATGTGCCATTCGGTCGAGCGATCGTCAACGACGCCTGCCGGGTGTGTCGTGCTCCCGCGCCGGGCACAGGCGGCGGCCACGCACACCGCGGCGACGATCGCCGTAGCGGCATGGCCGTCGACTCGATCTGTTTCGTGCTGGCCGAAGGCGAACCAGAAGCGCCGTACGGCTACTCGCGGCTGCGCCGCTCGGCGCCCGTCTCCCCGGCGTAACCCTCGTCCTGCCCGCTGACCCGGCCGACGAAGGTGTCGTTCTCGCCCGGTCCGGTCGTGCTGGCATCGGTGCCGGAGCGGTCCGGGTCACCGCCGGTTGCCCGGGTGCCCGCCACGGCGGAATCTCCTGGCGCGTCGCTCTCCGGCTTGGGTGTCGGCCGTCCGGACGGCATCAGGGACTGGAAGAAGGACTTGATGGTCTGCAGTGCGGAAGCCATCCCGGCGGCTACCCGTTGTCGTCCACGGTGACACCACGGCTGGCGTCCGCCGGTGCTGACGATCGCGGGTTCGGCCGACCGAGCAAAGTCCGCCTGCCGAACCCGCGATCCGCGCATGTCTTCCGATCTGTTCGGGGCATGCAGCGACCCGGCGGCGTCAGCCGCTGATCACCTGGTTGATCCAGCCGAGGTAAGGCGCGACGTGGGTGTAGGAGGTAGCCGTCTGCCGGTCGCTGGTGGAAGCCACGCCTACCTGCACGTTCCCGGCGAACATCGGCCCACCGGAATCGCCACCGGCCGGGATGCCGTCACCGCGCCGCGCGCACACTGCCTCGCCGCCTCGGTAGTCGGTGCAGCCGTTGCCGACCCGGGTCACGGTCACGTCTGCCACCTTGAGCAGCTGCGACTGGCATTCGATCTCCGGCCGGTCGGTGCACGTGGCGCCCCACCCGTAGACCCGCACGGTGTCGCCTGGGTGCACCGAACCCGGGCCGCCGAGCACGGCGTACTCGGTGTCGACCGGCCGGTCGATCTTCACCAGCGCCAGGTCGGCGGTCGGGTGCTGGTGGATGCCGCCGGGCACTTGGGCGGCTTCGATGCCCTTGGTCTGGTCGACGTCACCGATGCGGAAGGTCAGGTTCCCGCCGGTCACGCAGTGCTGTGCGGTGAGGATCCAGGTGGGCGCGATGATCGTGGCCGAGCAGTTCTCCCGGCCGTTGGTGAACAACCGCGCGGCCCACGGACCGCTCTCGGCCGTGCCGCCGTCGATGATCGTCGGTGCCGGTCCGTCGCCGGCCTGCTGCGCCTGCGCGGCAGGGGCGACGGTCAGCGCGGCGACCGCTCCGGCGGCGGTCACGGTCGCGGCGACGGTGCTGAACAGGGCTGATCTGCGTCGATACAGCATGGGTCCCTCGCTTGTGTCGTGCATCGGTTTCTTCAGCAGGGGTGGAAACCGCTGACGCGGGGGCACGCTAGGGGCCGCATCACCACGCGGGAATCCGTCGATCGTCGTGTCCGGTTGCCACTCGACCGGCCGCCGTGGTGATCACCCGGTAGGGGTTGACAACGTTGTCATACTGAGCACCGAACACTGCGGTACTTCTCGTCGGGGAGGACAACGCGATGGTGCGTCCGCGTGGTTGGTTCCGTTCTTCCTCGGCTCGGCTGACGGCGGTGGCCACCGGTGTGGTGGTGGCGGGGGCGCTGATCGTCCCGCTCGCATCGACCGCGACCGCCGAGCCGGCCGGCAACACCGAGTTCTTCTCCTCGTTCGAACCGGGCGATCCGCGCCCCACGTGGACCGACACCGTCGAGACCGGACCGTCCGGCAAGCCCAAGACGGGCGGCGTCACCTCGGCCGACCCCACCAGGATCGCCGGTGACATCTCCGACCAGATCGTCGAGGTCACCGCCAACGGCGAGAACACCGGCGCAGGCGAGGTGGCGGAGAACCTGGTCGACTTCGACCCGGGCAGCAAGTGGCTGGTGTTCGAGCCGACCGGCTGGGCGCAGTTCCGCTTCGACCAGCCGGTCACGATCACCCGCTACGCGCTGACCTCGGCCAACGACCACCCCGAGCGTGATCCGCGGGACTGGACGCTGCTCGGCTCGGTCGACGGCGAGGACTGGGCCGAGATCGACAGCAGGCAGGGTGAGAGCTTCTCCGACCGGTTCCAGACCAAGGAGTACGCCGTCGACACCGGCACCGCCTACCGCTACTACCGGCTGGACATCACCCGCAACGGCAGCGGCGACATCGTGCAGCTGGCCGAGGTGCAGTTCGCCGGCAAGGACGCCAAGCCGAGCAAGCCGCACATGGGAACGGCGGTCGGCAACGGCCCGACCAGCGCGCCTGCGGCCAAGACCAAAGTCGGTTTCACCGGCACGCATGCGCTGCGCTTCGTCGGCTCCCACTCCGGCAAAGGCCGCGCCTACTCCTACAACAAGGTCTTCGACGTCGACGTCAAGGTGACACCGAAGACAACGTTGTCATACGTGATCTTCCCCGAGCTGCTGGGCGACCTGACCTACCCGAGCACCTACGTCGCGGTGGACCTGGCGTTCACCGACGGGACATACCTGTCGGACCTTTCGGCCAAGGATCGCCGCGGCGTGCCGGTGCACCCGCGGCGCCAGGGCGAGGCCAAGACGCTCTACGCCGACCAGTGGAACAACATCGTGGCCGACATCGGCAAGGTCGCCGCGGGCAAGACCGTGGACCGCATCCTCGTCGGCTACGACAACCCGGCCGCCGGCGACGGCGGGTTCCGCGGCTGGATCGACGACATCCGGCTGACCGCCAAGCAGCCGGAGAAGCGCTACGACAGCGTGGCCGACTACGTCATCACCACCAGGGGGACGCACTCCAGTGGCGCGTTCTCCCGCGGCAACAACTTCCCCGCGACAGCGGTGCCGCACGGCTTCAACTTCTGGTCCCCGATGACCGACGCGGGCTCGATCTCGTGGCTGTACAGCTACCACGCGCACAACAACGCCGAGAACAAGCCGGACATCGAGGCGTTCACGGTCAGCCACGAGCCGAGCCCGTGGATGGGTGACCGGCAGACGTTCCAGGTGATGCCGTCGCCCGCGGAGGGCACGCCGGACGCCGACCGGAAGAAGCGGGCGCTGGCGTTCAGCCACGACGACGAGGTGGCCAAAGCGCACTACTACCGGGTGAAGTTCGACAACGGCATCGTCACCGAGTTCGCGCCGACCGATCACGCGGCGATCTTCCGGTTCCGGTTCCCGGGCGCGGCGAACCTGATCTTCGACAACGTCAACAACGACGGCGGCCTGACCCTGGACCCGGAGAACCGGACCGTCACCGGCTACTCCGACGTCAAGAGCGGACTGTCGGAGGGTGCGGGCCGGATGTTCGTCTACGCGACGTTCGACAAGCCGGTGACCGACAGCGGCATGCTGCCCGGCGGTGGCGGCAAGGACGTGACCGGGTTCTTCAAGTTCGGCGACGCCGACACGGTCACCATGCGCATCGCCACGTCACTGATCAGCGTCGAGCAGGCGCGCAAGAACCTGGAGCTGGAGATCGCGCCGTCCGACACGCTGGAGACGGTGCGGGACCGGGCCAAGCGGGCCTGGGAGGAGAAGCTGGAGGTCGTCGAGGTCGAAGGCGCGACCGAGGACCAGCTGATCACCCTGTACTCCAACCTGTACCGGCTGTTCCTGTACCCGAACTCCGGGTTCGAGAACGTCGGGACCAAGGACAAGCCGAAATACGCCTACGCCAGTCCGTTCGTGCCCAAGGAGGGCAACGACACCCCGACCCACACCGGCTCGAAGATCGTCGACGGCAAGGTGTACGTGAACAACGGCTTCTGGGACACCTACCGGACGACGTGGCCGGCGTATGCGTTGCTCACCCCGAAGCAGGCCGGGGAGATGATCGACGGATTCGTCCAGCAGTACCGGGACGGCGGGTGGATCGCGCGCTGGTCGTCACCGGGCTACGCGAACCTGATGACCGGCACCAGCTCCGACGTGGCGTTCGCCGACGCCTACACCAAGGGCATCGAGAACTTCGACGTCAAGGGCGCCTACGAGGCGGGCATGCGCAACGCCACCGTCACTCCGCCCAACGACAACGTGGGGCGGAAGGGCCTGCGCAAGTCGATCTTCCGCGGCTACACGCCGACCTCGATCCACGAGGGCATGTCGTGGGCCCTGGAGGGCTACCTCAACGACTTCGGGCTGGCCAACATGGCGCAGCTGCTGGCCGACCGGGCGAAGGACCCGGCGGAGAAGAAGAGGTACGCCGAGGAAGCCGAGTACCTGCGCAACCGGGCGCTGAACTACGTGCACATGTTCGACGAGCGGGTCGGCTTCTTCCAGGGCAGGGACGACGACGGCAACTGGCGGCTGTCCCCGGACGAGTACGACCCGCGGGTGTGGGGCTACGACTACACCGAGACCAACGGCTGGAACATGGCCTTCACCGTGCCGCACGACGGCCAGGGGCTGGCCAACCTCTACGGCGGGCGGGACAAGCTGGCCAAGAAGCTGGACGAGTTCTTCGCCACCCCGGAGACGGCGAAGTTCACCGGCTCCTACGGCGGCGTCATCCACGAGATGGTGGAAGCCCGTGACGTGCGGATGGGGCAGTACGGCCACTCGAACCAGCCGTCGCACCACATCCCGTACATGTACAACTACGCCGGTGAGCCGGCCAAGACGCAGAAGCTGGTCCGAGAGATCACCTCGCGGCTGTACTTGGGCAGCGAGATCGGCCAGGGCTATCCGGGCGACGAGGACAACGGTGAGCACTCGGCGTGGTGGGTGTTCAGCGCGCTGGGCTTCTACCCGCTGCAGATGGGCAGCCCGAACTACGCGATCGGCTCGCCGCTGTTCACCAAGGCCACGGTGCACCTGGAGAACGGCAAGAAGCTGGTGATCAAGGCGCGGAACAACAGCCCGCAGAACGTCTACGTGCAGGACCTGAAGGTCGACGGCAAGCCGTACCACAAGACCTATCTGCCGCACTCGCTGCTGGCCGACGGTGCCGTGCTGGAGTTCACCATGGGGCCGAAGCCGTCGAAGTGGGGCACCGGCGCCGCGGCCCTGCCGCCGTCGCTGACCAAGGGCAGCAAGGTACCGCAGCCACTGGCCGACGTGCTGCCGAACTCGTCGGCGGCGACCGACGACGACTCGAACACCGAGGCGGCCGTCACCGAGGTGACCTTCGAGGCGAAGAGGCCGGGCGAGCTGGTCGAGTTCTACACGATCACGTCGGGCAAGTCGGCCGGCAGCGACCCGGGCAGGTGGGTGCTGCGCGGCTCGCGCGACGGCAAGAAGTGGACGGTGCTCGACCAGCGCTCCGACGAGACGTTCACTTGGCGGCAGCAGACCAGGCCGTTCAAGGTCGCCAAGCCGGGCAAGTACACCTACTACCGGCTGGAGTTCGTCGGCGACGCGCGTGTGGCCGAGGTCGAACTGCTCGCCAAGCCTGGACGGTAGTCCGGCAAGCGGCGCGCCAGCCGGCTCTCTCGGGGGGAACCGGCGTGGCGCGCCGCTCATGCCGAGCGCTCGGCTGCCGTCGGCACGACGGGCGAACGGTCGCTGGGCAGGCCTCGCGGCTCCGGCGGATCGGAGCACGCGCAGGCGGGCTCGGCGCGGCGTTCGATGTGCGAGCGCCGACCGCGAGCCGTGGTGTGCTACCGGCGCGGGTCAGCGCAGCGGGTCGCAGTCGATCAGCGCCGCGGGCTGCTTGCCGGTGGTGATCTGCTCGGCCAGCAGGCGACCGGTGGCCGGGCCCTGCGCCAGCCCCCACATGCCGTGCCCGCCCGCGACGTACAGGTTGGGCAGGCGGGTGGCACCGATCAGCGGGCGGCCGTCCGGAGTCACCGGGCGCGGACCGACCCACTCGTCGGTGCGTTCCTCCCAGCGCACGCCCTTCAGCAGCGGCTTGGTGGACGCGATGATCGCCTCCAGGCGCGCGGGCACGAACTTCTCGTCCGGCCCGCGGAACTCCATGGTCCCGGCGACCCGCAGCGCCCCCTGGTACGGCGTGCACGCGACGCGGACCTCGGGCAGGTAGATCGGTCCCGGCACCTCCCCGTCCACCGGCACGGTGAACGAGTAGCCGCGGCCGGCCCGTACCGGCACCCGGACGCCCCACTCGGCGGCCAGGCGGGACAGCCACGCGCCGGTCGCGACCACGGCGGCGTCGGCGCGGAAGGTCTGGCCGCCCCTGGCGTGCACGGTGACCCCGGACGGGGTGGCATCGACGTCGGTGACCTCGGCGATCCTGATCGCGCCGCCGCGCGCGGTGACCGAGTCCGCCAGCGCGTGCACGAAGGTGCCCGGGTCGACGAACCGCTGCTCGTCGATGCGTACACCGGCGGTGAGGGCGTCCGAGGTCAGCGGGACGAGCTCACGCAGCTGGTCGCGTTCCACCGCGGCGTGCGGGACCTGCTGCCCGGCTTCGGCCATCCGGCGCAGTTCCCGCAGCAGGCCGGTGGCCGCCCGCGGGGAGGTGAAGCCTGCGGTGATGGGCGCCGGGTTCGTGGTGGCGGCCACGCCGTTGGCGGTCAGCACGTCGTAGGCCTCGATGGACTCCTCGTTGAGCGGCAGGTTGGTGCGCACCGCTCTGGTCCACGAACCCCAGTGGCAGTTCGCGGCGAACCGGGTGAGGAACGCCCACAGGGCCGGGTCGACCTTGACCGGGATGTGCAGCGGAGCCTTGGGGTTGAACAGCGACTTCACCCCGTAGCGCAGCACGGACGGCTCGTTGAGCGGAATCGCCAGGCCGGGGGCGATCCAGCCCGCGTTGCCCCAGGACGACCCCGCGGCAACGCCCTTGCGGTCGAGGACGGTGACGTCCACACCGCGTTCCTGCAGGAACCAGGCAGTGGACAGGCCGACGATGCCTGCTCCCACCACGATCACCGAACGGGGGCCACCGTCGATGCGCTCGACGCCTGCCATGGGAACCTCCACGCCTTGCCGGCGATGTGTCGTTACGGGGTGATTGGTGCTGAGGTGTCGACCCCATGATGCCGGTCACAGAGCGCGCTGGCTTGTTCGTTTACAACAGTTTCACTAGCTTGACTTGTGGTCTTGCCACAACGCCGGGGAGGGGTTTCGGGCATGGTTCGGCTGGATCGCCTGGTCAACGTGCTCGGCCGGTACGGCGTGCGGTTCTTCCCGTCGTCGGCGTCCCGGGACAGCGAACTGCGCAGCGTCGTGGTGCACGACGACACCGATCCCCGGTTGACCAGCGGTGACGTCTACATCGCCGTGGGGGTGGAGCCGGTGGCCCGTGCGGTCGAGCTCGCCGCAGCCGCGCACTCGGTGGTCGTGCTGGTGCGTGGCCAGGGAAACGCAACCGACGGGCCGGACGCCGACAGCGCGGCGCTGGCGCAACGGTACGGGGTGGCGATCCTCGCCCTGGAGTCGGAGGTGTCGTGGAGCCAGATCACCGGTGTGGTCTACGGGCTGATCCTGGAAGGCAGGGAAACCGAGTCGGGACGTGGCCCCACCGACCTGTTCGCGCTGGCCGACAGCATCGCGGACGCGGTCGGCGGCCCGGTCACCATCGAGGACCAGATGTCCCGAGTGCTGGCCTACTCGGACCTGCAACAAGGGGCCGATCGGGCGCGCCTGGAGACCATCCTGGGCAGGCGGGTGCCCGACGACGTGCGTGCGTTGTTCGAGCGCCAGGGCGTCTTCGCGCATCTGGCGGCCTCCGACGAACCGTTCTACGTGGACGGTGATCCTTCGTTGGGGCTCACCGGCCGCATGGTGGTCGCGGTGCGCGCGGGACGGCAGGTGCTCGGGTCGGTGTGGGTGGAGTGCTCGGGGCCGATCACCGGTGACCGGTACCAGGCGCTGGTCGACGGATCCCGTGCGGTGGCGCTGCACCTGCTGCGTTCCCGGGCGAGCGCCGATCTGGAACGGCAGATCGAGTCGGACCTGGTGATCCGGCTGCTGGAGGGCACCGCGGACACCGCGGTGGCCAGCCAGCTGGGGCTGCAGCACACCCCGGCCAGGGTGATCGCCATGCAGGCGCACGTGCTCCAGGAACGGCACGCCGCGCTGTTGCTGACCTTCGAGCGCGCCACCACCGGTTTCGGCTGGTCCCGGCCGAACCGCAGCGCGCTGATCGGCAACACGCTGTACACGATCTTCGCCGGCGACAGCCTGCCGGCCGCCCGTGCCTGGATCGACGACCTCCGCGGCTCGCTTCCCGAGCACGCGGAGGTCACCGCGGGGATCGGCGGGGTGGCGTCGGTGGCCGAACTGCCCGCCAGCAGGCAGGAAGCCGACGAATGCCTGGCGTTGCACGCCACACGGCCGAAGGGGTCCCCGCCGGTGGCCTACGACGAATCCTGGGACGACATCCTGCTGCAGCGGCTGCGCGTGGTCGCGCAGGCGGGCAGGCGCCCGGAGCGTGGCCCGATCGGGGACCTGCGGGTCTACGACGCCGAGAACGGCACGCACCTGGTCGCCACGTTGCGGGCGTGGCTGGAGACCGGGGGTGACCTGCCGGGGACGGCCAAGCAGCTCGGCGTGCATCCGAACACAGTGCGCAACCGGCTGCGCAAGATGGCCGAGGTGACCACGCTCGAGCTGAACGATCCGCGCAAACGCCGGGCGATGATCATCGCGCTGGCCGTGGACGGCGACTGAGGCCGCAGTGGGCTCGGGCAGGTTCGCGCAGGGTCCGGCGGAGCGGGAACCCGTCGGCTGATTGCGACGTCTTCGCTGGTGCTGCCGGGGTTCCGGCCAGCGGAAGGTTCGCTTGGCTTGAGCGGGCGGTGACGCCGTAGCGCGCCGAAGGGTCGATCCTCGACCAAATACTTCCACACTGTGGAAAAATTTCTCAGATTGTGGCGTGCTGGCTAGCCTGGCCGGGATCTGGTCCGTTCGCACACATCTTCGACGGAGTGTCACCGTGACTGCCCAACCTGACAGTGCCAAGTCCGCGGGCGAACCCGCGGCCGCGCGGCCGGAGGCGACGTCCGAGGCCGCATCGGACGAGGTGAAGACCTTCCTGCTCAGTTCGCCCACGTCGGGTGCTCCGCCGCGGCCCGAGCCAGAGGGACCGGTCGAGGTGCCGTCGCTGGTCGTGGCCGCTGTGCTCGCCGTCGGGGCGAGCATCTACGTCGGGACGCAGTACGGCACCAAGTTCGCCGTCCTGCTGGTGCTCGGGCTCGGCCTCGGCATCGCGCTGTTCCACTCGCGCTTCGGTTTCACCTCGGCATGGCGCCAGTTCATCGCCGTCGGCAACGGCACCGGGTTGCGAGCCCACTCGCTGCTGCTGGGGACGGCCGCGACGCTCATCGCCTTGATCGCGGCATCGGAGTTCACCCTGTTCGATGCGCAGATCCAGCTCAACGCCGGGTCGATCGGCCTGCCGCTGTTCGTCGGCGCGGTGCTGTTCGGCATCGGGATGCAGCTCGGCGGGGCATGCGCGTCCGGCACGCTGTTCGCGGTCGGCGCCGGTCAGGCGACCATCGTGCTCACGCTCGGCGGATTCATCGCCGGCTCGGTCTTCTACACCTGGGCCTACCCGGTGTTCACCGGCTGGCCGGAGGTTCCCGGAGTGCTGCTGTCCGACCACATCGGATGGTTCGGCTCGTGGGCGGTGACCATCGGCGCCTTGCTGCTGATCGTCCTGCTCACCAGGGCGGTGCAGGCGCGCCGCACCCCGCCGCCGGTGGCTCCGCCGCCGACCGCGCACGGCGTGGCGCGGATCGTCCGGGGCTCGTGGCCGCTGCTGACCGGCGCCGTGGTGCTCGGCGTGCTCGCCGCCGCGGTGTTCCTGGTCTCCGGCGGCATCTGGGGCGTCACGTTCGCGTTCGCGTTGTGGGGTGCCAAGCTGCTGCAGCTGGCCGGGGTCGACGTGCAGAGCTGGGAGTTCTGGCAGCAGGCCAAGAACGCGCAGGCCCTGGACGCGTCGATCTTCACCAACTCCACCAGCTTGACGAACATCGGCATCATCGTCGGCGCGGCTGTGGCTGCCTCGGCCGCCGGAGCGTGGACGTTCCGCGCCGAGATCCCGTGGAAGACCGCGCTGGCCGCGGTGCTGGGCGGCATCCTGATGGGGATCGGGGCCCGGCTGGCCGGTGGCTGCAACATCGGTGCCTACCTGGGCGGCATCTCCACCGGCAGCCTGCACGGCTGGCTGTGGGGCGCCGCCGCGCTCGGCGGAACGTGGATCGGGGTGAAGCTGCGGCCGCTGTTCGGCCTCGGCAATCCCAAGCCGTCGGACAGCGTGTGCTGAGCCGGTGTGTCGAGCCGGCCGCCTGATCCTGCCCGGCGCGTCGACCACCGAATTGATCAACCCGATGATCGGGATTCCTAGCGGGGCGAACGTGTACTTGTCGTGGTAGTTCGACGTGTCCGGCTCATCGACCACCTCGGGTTCGTCGGCCAGGGCAGGCGCCGCCGCGGCGGTGAACGCGGCGGCGGCGATCACCGCGGTGACGACACCGCGGGCGAGTGCTCGCTTCATGACGACAACCTTTCTGTGCAGCCGGGCGGAGTCAGCCGGCGATCAGCGTGATGACCTGGTAGACCGGGGCTAGTGCCTGCGTCGGCAGCTGGGAGATCGGACCGACGACGCCGCCGACGTCCACGCCGGGCAGCACCCACACCGGCAGCTCGGCGGCTCCGGCGACACCGTGCGAGAGCCCGAGCAGGCCGAGCATGGCCACCGTCAGCACGGCGACGCGCTGGAGAGCGTTGCGCATGTTTCACCTCCTTTCTGTGTTCGGCCGGATCAGCCGTCGGCATCCGCCAACGGAAGCGACACGGGGACGACCGTGGCGCGCGCGATCCAGTGATCTGGGCCTTCGCCGGGAGGGGCCATGCCGGGGGCGTGTTCGGCGCCCGGCGGCATCGACATGACGCTGACCTGTGCGACGGCGAACACCCGCAGTGGCCCCTGTTCGGGCAGGCCGTTCGCGCGCAGGTACTCCCGGTAAGCGCCGACGGACGGACGCTGCCCGCCGAAGGCATCGCCGATCCGCACGGTGAAGTCGATGGCGGCCGGTTCCCGCGGGTCGAAGCGCAACGGCACCGACGCGCTGGCCACCGACGTGGCGATCGGTTCGTTGAGCAGCCATGGCGCCAGATAGATGCCACGGATGTAGGTCGGTGCCTCGAGTTGTTCCTTGGCGGCGCGCACCGCGGTCTGGTGCGCCGTACGCCAGCCGGACACGATCACCAGGGCGGATTGCCGGGCCGGCCCGGACAGGACGCGGATGCCCGCACGGGCTGCCTCGGACCGGACGACGGTGCCGGCTGCCCGCCCGCGCGGGGTCGCGTCCGCGACGAGAGTGATGGCCCGGACGCCGTGGCTGTCCAGGTATCTCACCAGTTCCCGCAGCGCCGTCTCGTCGGCCGAGGTCAGCACGTCCGGCGGGCAGCGGTCCACGGGAAGCGGGCGTTCGGCGACCAGGCTGCCCAGCGCGGCGGCGGCGCATTCCGGCCCGTCGTCGGCAGGCAACGGGCGCGGGGCCAGTTCACCGGTGTCGACGCCGAGTTCATCGCTGCTCGCACCGCGGGCGAAGATCACATCGCTACGCCCGGGCGGCAGCTGGACCTCGGCCCACAAGCCCTGGGCACCCGGCCGTTTGGTGGCAACCACCTGCTCGCCACCGGCGCTGATCGTGACGTTCGTCCCCGCCGACTCCGGCAGATGCACCAGGTTCGGCCCCGGGCGGTGCGGTGTCACCAGCACCGGGACGTCCCTCCCTTCCAGGTGCACGGTGCCGAGCAACGGTTTGCCCGGCACCGGAAGGTCCGGCGGTGTAGGTACGGCCACCAGCGCCGTCCACGCCAGCAGTGCCCCGGCGACAAGGCCGGCACAGGTGGTGACGATCGCGCCGGGAGAGCGCTTGGCGCGGGCGCGCAGGACGTTGGCGACCGTGGCTGCGGCGGGCAGCACGACCACGGCCACCAGCAGCAGGCCGTAGGCCGACGAGAACAGCCGTCGGTCGATCCCGATGCCGGAGAGCGCGAGCCGAAGCGCGCCGACGCCGGTCAGCAGCGCGGCGAGCGACGTCGCGAGCGGACCGATGCGCGCAGGCACCGGCCGCCGCCGCGCCGCTGGGTCACCGAGCACCAGCGCGGCGATTCCGAACCACGCCGTCGCGGCCACCACATAGCCGGTGTCCAGCGCCAACTCCAGTCCGGACCGGCCCGCCGCGGACTCCACCACCAGCACCAGCAGCAGCGGCGCCGCCGTCCAGCGGGCGGCCACCGGCCACCGCAACAGGGCGGGCACCGCCAGCGACAGCGCGGCGTGCACCCCGCCGCCGACGACGCTGACGTCGTAGATCAGGACGGACGCCACGGCCAGCACGGCCGAGCCCGCACCGGCAGCCCACACCGTCCGGACGAGCCGGCGAGGCATTGCCGCTTGCGCGTGGCGGTGCAGCCACGGCGCCACCAAACCGATCCCGGCGACCACAGCGGCCAGCAGCAACAGCCCCAGCCGCGCGGCGATTTCCGGCCAGCCGGCCCCGACGCTTGCCGCGACGTCGGCGAGGTGATCGTGAACCATCGACGTTCTCCCTGGTCACCAGGCGCGGTGACCGGTGCCGCCGCGCATGGGCGACACCGGTCACGCGCCCGAAGGTGATGCCGCTACCTGAGGTCCCGTTCGGCGATCACGAACAGTTCGGAGTGCGGCTTGGTGTTGCCGAAGTCGCCGTGCGGCCAGGACTTGCGGTTGAAGTTGACACCGACCTGGCCGGTGAACTCGTCCCGGAAGGTGCGGTCGACGGTCGCCGTGCCGTCCTTGCCGAGCTTGACGATGTTCACCTTGTGGTCACCGTCCAGCCCGGAGCGGGCGACGAAGTAGTTCGACACCGCCAGCCGGGTCGGCGACTGGGTCTCGACGTACTTGTCGCTGGACGGGTCGAGGACGAAGTTGTCGTAGGCACCCCAGTGCGGTCCCGCGCCGGAGACGCCGGGGTTGATCGCCGCCGCACCGGCCACCGTCGGGCAGTCGTCTTCCTTGCCGCCGTTCTCCGACTCCCAGCGGGTGTCGATCTTGCACGTGAAGTCGGTGCCCGCGGCGACCAGCTTGCTGATGTCCAGCACGTAGACGCCGCCGGTGGAGCCGGGGTCGTCCGGGCCGAGCGTCTTGGGCTGGCGCCCGGTGATCGCCCGGTACAGGAACCGGTCGTCCGGGCTGGTCTGGATCCAGCCGCCGTTGGAGCTGGCGCCGATCGCATCGTTGCCCGGGAAGATCTTGCCCGCGGCCGCGCCGTCGTCGAACACCTGCGTCCACCGCGGCCGCTTGGCCGTGATGTCCGGGGTGTAGAACACCGCGCCACCCTGCATGGTCTGTGCGAACGCGCCCTTGTGGCCGGGCAGGTTCGTCACGGTGACCTCCATGACCGCGCGGTTCTCGGAGAACAACGGGTCGTAGTCCTTGGCCCGCGGGCCTTCCGGCAGGTAGGACACCGCCCGCAGCTTCGGGTTGTTGCGGTCGGAGATGTCCCACGTGCGCACGGTCGGTCGGCGCAGGTAGGGCGACGGCTGCTTGACCGGGTCGAGGATGATGTTGCGCGGCTCGGCGTAGTCGCTGGTCACCAGCGTGTTCAGGTCCTCGCGGGCCTGGATGCCGTGCGGGTTGGCGCAGGTCGGCTTGCCGAGCGTCGGCAGGTTCTCGCAGATCTTGGCGTTGTCGCCCTGCGGCGTGGCGGCTGAGGTCTCCGACAGCACCTTGCCGTTGCGGTCGAACCGGATCAGGGCGCCCGGGCTGCCCGCGAAGCCGTTGCCGATGACGGTCTGGCCGTTCTTGTAGGTGTAGGGGCCGGGCACTACCGGGCCGCCCATGTAGGTGCCGTACGTGGTGCCGTCCTTGAGTGTCCAGTACGCGTCCGGTACCGAACCGCCCAGGGTCTGCGTCGGCAAGCTGACGCCCTTGAGCTTGATCTTCGGCAGCTCCGACACGTCGAACGCGTAGGTGACGGGGCGAACAGCGCCCCGGCGTAGACAGTGTCGCCCTTGTGCCACACGTACTGCATGTGGTGCGGCTCGTTCTCCACCAGCGGCCCCACGGTGGCCGTGTTGACCACTTTGCCGTAGCTCGGTGAGCCCTCAGTGGCGTCGATGACCGCCAGGAAGTCGGGGCCGGGGAGGGCGTTCTTCACCTTGTTCAGGCCGCCGGCGATCGTGCCCGGGAGGTTCTTGACGTCCTTGACCACGGTGTCGGCGATGTTCTCGTCACCGGCCCACACCAGCAACCACTTCTTCCGCTCGCCGTCGGACTTGGTGACCAAGTCCGGCACCAGGTGGTTGCGCACCCAGTACCGCTTGCCGTCGACGGCGGTGACGGCGCTTTCCAGTACCTGGACGTCCGCGTACGCCGCGGTGGTCGCTCCGGAGGCGCCGAGCAACCCCGCGGACAACACGGCCACCGCCAGGCAACTGCCCAGCTTCCGGCCGCGCCATTTCTTTTTCGCCATGTTTTTCTCCGGTCATTGACGGAAGGATGTGCCTGGCCAACGCGCGCATTTATCCGCATCGAAAATGCGCAGGGCTGATTGACCGAAACGCGCAGGCAAGCGCGTCCGGTCGGCGAACGGCAGGGTGCGCCGGCCCGGTCAGCCGACGTTGGCCTCGGGCCTGGGGGGTGCACTCGAGCTGCGTTGGAGGTCGATGTGAAGCCGCCTCGTCAGGAGCACGCACACCACCATGGGCGCAGATGGTTGCTCCGTTCGGCGCAATGGTCAAAGATGTATTCCACATTACGGGAAAGATTTCCACCGCCCGGCCCCGGCCGCCACATTGCCCGACGCTTCGACCAAACAAGACAATTCTTCCGGCTCGCCAGGCAGGCCGCCTTCAACCGTTTTCGTCAATGCTTTTCGCCATTTCGCTAAGTTCGGCGGCAAGGTCGGGCCCCGGGCAAGCGGCGGAACACACCGGAGTTCCCGGAAACGGCGGCAAGAAGCGGCCCGGGCCTGCCCCGGCCGGGATTCATGGGGCAGGCGGAGGCGGCTGGAGCGGCCGCGGCCCTGGTGTGATGATCCTCCTCGGAGGTGGCGTGGGCTCGGCGGCCGTTTCCGGTGACACGGCGACGCCGCAGTCACAGGACGCCCTCACTTCGATCGGGTAGCCGCTGCTCGGGCTCGACGAATTGCCGGAGGGTGCCGAGGCGGCCGATGACGGTCCCGGCGCGCGCCGTTGCTGGCCGGTTCGTCCGGTGAGTGATCCGGCGGCCGCCGATCGGCTGCGATGTCGCAGCCACCAGCCGACCGTGCCCCGGGGGGATCGGTGCCCAGCGCTGCATCGCGGCGCCGGGCACCGGTCAGCCGGGCTCGCCGCGCCGTTTCCGGTGCGCGACCCACGCCAGGTCGACGACCAGCACGGCGGCCAGGACGAACAGCAGGATCGCCGGCCATATCATGTCGGCGACGACGATCCACAGCACGCCGACCACGATGCTGAGCACGATGCCGATGCTTGCCAGCCACAGGCGCAACGTCAGCGCGCTGTAGGTCGGCGCCGCTCCGGCCCACCCGGCGGTCGGGTCGTGGTAATCGGGCAGGCCGCGTTCGTAATCGGCGCGCGTGCGTGGTCGGTCGTCATCCGCTTGCGTGCGTGGTCGGTCGTCGTCCTCGGAAGTCATGCACGGGGATACCCGGCGGGTGAGGTGATCAACCCGCGCGCGTGTGATCCGTTCTGGACGGACGACCATGACGCCGCCTACGGACACAATCAACTCGCGCGCGTGTGAGCCGCTCCCTGGGCGGGTAGGCAACAGCATCGGCCGACCGACAGGAGCTGGTGACCGTGTCCCCGCAACCGCAGCAATGGCGCAACCTGCTGGACAAGCCACGGCGGATGATGGTCGACGGGCCACTCACCCGGGCAGCCATGAACGCCGCGAAGCGCGTCGGATCGCTGCGCCACGGGCGCGCTTTCCATCCCGCCGGGTGCACGTTCGAGGCCGAATTCGACCTGGTGCGGCCCGGTCCGATCGGCGACGCGCTCAGCGCGGGCGAGTACCGTGCGCAGGCCCGGCTGTCCAAGGCCGCGTCGACGCCCGGCAGGTTCCCGGACGTCCTCGGGCTGGCATTTCGCGTCCACGATGTCGGCGACACGCCCCTGGACGTCGCGCTGGCCACGGCGGGCAAGCGACCAGTCGCCCGCCACGTGCTGATGCCCAGCCGCAGCTTCACGCGTGCCTTCTACTCGTCTCTGTTGCTGTATCGCGCCAGCGAGCGACACGTAGT
The DNA here is from genome assembly GCF_000427905.1 of Thermocrispum agreste DSM 44070. GTDB lineage: Bacteria > Actinomycetota > Actinomycetes > Mycobacteriales > Pseudonocardiaceae > Thermocrispum > Thermocrispum agreste. Next base: position 418,725 of record NZ_KE386603.1, read on the forward strand.
GATCGGCGCGGAGGCCGAGCCGGGAACGCCGGACGTACCAGCTGACGTCGGCGCGGTGGCACGTGCCGTGCCTGTGACGTTCCGGATCGCCGTAGCTCAGCTGCGCGGCCCCTGGGTCGAGGTCGGATTGCTCACGCTGACCGTGGCGACCGGTGCGGACCCCCACTTCGACGTCGTCCGCAACTCCGTACCCGGCCTGCAGCCGGTCGGCTGGCTCAACCGCCTCCGCGGTCCCGTCTACCGTGCATCCCAACGCGGCCGTGACCACGCAAGCGAAACGAGCTAGCCGGGATCACAGCTCGTCGACGGCGTCGAGCATGGCGCGGCCGATCACCGACCGTGCTTCCACCGCGGGGTGGGTGGCTCCGTAGTTGGCCTGGTCGGACAGCTCGGCAGCGAACAACGAGAAGATCAGCGTGGGTGCGCCGTCCCGGTCGTAGATGACTCCGACCTCGTGCCGCCGGTCCTCGTATGCCCCGTATTTCGCGGCCACTCGGATGCGCTCCTGCGACGACATCAGCCGCCGGATGCCGTCGGTGTACCCCGGTTCGGTCCAGCGCATGATCGACAGCAGGAAGTCGCACGACTCCGCGGACAACAGGGTGTGCTGGGTGAGCCCGGTGAGCAGGCGGTGCATCTCCGCGGGCGTGGTGCTGCCGTGGAAGAACTGGTCCGGGTCCTGGTCGTGCTCGGACACCCGGGTCACGGTGAACCCCTTGGCGGCCAGGATGCCGTTGAGCTCGTCGCGCGGGCACACCCGGGCGATCAGCGGCAGCGCGGAGTTCTCCGACGCCACCAGCAGCGTGACCAGCACGTTGGCCAGCGTCAGCCGGTCCCCGTACACCTTCTGCAGATGCCAGATGCCGCTGGTGTCCGGGTCGATTTCGATGTCCGCCTGGGTCAGCTCGAGGCGCTGATCCAGGCGGAGATCGCCCCGGTCGACCTTGTCCATCACGGCCACCGCCATGGCGAGCTTGTTGACGCTCGCGGCGCGGATCTCGGTGTCGCGGTCCTCGTCGATCACCACGACCGGCTCGGCTTCCCCCGTGTGCAGCGTGACGTAGGAGAGCCACCGGCCTCCCGCGCGGCGTGTCTCGCGCCGATACACGCGCCGGATCTTCTGCACCGGTGAGCCGCCGAGGTCGACCGCCGCAGCAGGTGCCGCGTTCCCGGCAACGGTTGCGCCCGCGATCGCGGCCCCGGCCGCCACGGTGCCCCGCAGCAGCGTGGCTCGGGAAATACCGGACCTGCCACCATCCCGTTGCGACGCAGTCATCGGATGCCCCCTCCCGTGATCGGGTTCCGCCCTGTGGAAACGATGCCGGAAGCTACCACCCGGTGACCGCGCGGGCATCCGGCGAAAGTGTTGCCGCGTTGCCGTTGAAGGTACCTGCGGCCGTGCACCCGTCGCCGACGGCGGCGCCGGTCGTCAGCTGGGCAGCCCGGCGCCCTCGGCGTCGTCGCGGTCCGCCCATTCCAGCAGTGCCTCCAGCGAGAAGGCTTCGTCGTCGATCCCGGCGTGCAGATCGCCGAACTCGGCGAACCGCTTCGGCACCGTCGCCATCGTGCAGTCCCTCGGGTCGACGGCCGCCAGCTCGTCCCACCTGATCGGCGTGGACACGGTGGCCTCCGGCGTGCCACGCACCGAGTAGGCGCTGGCCATGGTGTGGTCGCGGGCGTTCTGGTTGAAGTCGACGAACAGGGCACTCGGGTCGCGGTCCTTCCGCCACCACGCGGTGGTGACCACGTCGGGGTTGCGCCGCTCGAGTTCCTTGGCGAAGGCGTGCGCGGCCCGCCGCACCTGGCCGAACTCCCACTCGGGCCGGATACGGACGTAGATGTGCAGGCCGTGGCCGCCCGAGGTCTTCGGATACCCGGTGATGCCCAGCTCGTCGAGCACCTCGTGGGCGGAGGTGGCCACCCGGCGCACGACGTCGAACGGGCACTCGGGCATCGGATCCAGGTCGATCCGCCACTCGTCCGGCTTCTCGGGGTCGGACCGCCGGGAGTTCCACGGGTGGAACTCCACCGTCGACATCTGCACCGCCCAGATCACGTCGGCGAGCTTCGTCACGCACAGCTCGTCGGCATGCCGGCCGAACCGGGGGAAGTACAGCCGGACGGTCTCCAGCCACGGCGGGGCGCCGCGCGGCACCCGCTTCTGGTGCACCTTCTCGCCTTCGATCCCGTCCGGATACCGGTGCAGCATGCACGGCCGTTCGCGCAGCGCGCGCACGATGCCGTCGCCGACGCTGAGGTAGTACCGCGCCAGGTCGAGCTTGGTCGCGCCGGTCTTCGGGAAGTAGACCCGGTCCGGATGGGAGAGTCGCACGGTGTGCTCGCCGACCGTCAGCTCGGCCGCCGGGGGCTTCCCTTTGCTCGCCATAGGCTCACGGTACGCAAGGTTCCGGCATGTCACCGGCCGCGACGATCGCGCCCCGCGGGCCGGCGGGACGGCAGGCATACTGCTGTGCGATGAGTGCTGACGAACCGGTGGCGGGCGATCGGCGCTGGCCACGCTCGGTGTACGGGCACGGGGACGAGCCCGACCCGCGCTTCTCGTTGGCCAACGAACGGACGTTCTTGGCCTGGATCCGCACGTCGCTCGGGCTGCTCGCCGGGTCGCTGGCGGTGCATCTGGTCGATCTCGGCCGCTACGAAGGCGTTGCCAGGGCGGGCGCCGCGCTGCTGGCCGTCACCGGGCTGCTCTGCGCCGCGCAGGCATGGCGGGGATGGGCGAGGACCGAACGCGCCCTGCGCGAGCGGCGGCCGTTGCCGTCCAGCCGGACCGGCATCGTGGTCGTGACGGTCGTCGTGCTGATCGCCGCCGCGCTGGCCGTGTTGAGCGTGTGGGGGTAGCGCGTGGTCTACCGACCGGACGGCTTGCAGCAGGAGCGCACCATCCTGGCCTGGCGGCGCTGCGCGCTGGGGTTCGTCGTGATCAGCGTGCTGATCACCCGCACGGCTCTGGTCGCCGGCCAGCCGGTGATCGGCGTGGCGGGCCTGGCGACCATCGCGGTCGCAGTGCTGGTCCTCCGGCTGACCATGCGCCGCCGGCCATGGCGGAGGCCGTCCGCGAAGCCGCCGCACGGGCTGGCCGTGCTCGACGACGGCCGCCTCCCGGCGTTGATCGCCGGCGTCGCGATGACCTTGTGCTGCTTGATCGCGGCGCTGGTCTGGCTGGCGTGAGCTACGCGTACGCGGCGAGGCGACCGGCGAGACTCCTGCGGTCGGCAACGCCGCTGGGTGGGTGCTTGCTGCCTGCGATGCCGTGGACCACGCAGCGGACGAACGTGGCCACCGCCCTCGGCGGCGGCAGCAGATCCTCGACGTACCAGGCCAGGATCAACAGGTCCTCGCCCGAGCCGGTTTCCATACCGACCGCCCACCCACGTTCGTCGTCCCAGATCAGCGCCAGGTCGCGGGTCGGCTTGTCCGGCAGCCGGTTCTCCAGCGCGATGTAGGCGTTGGCGGACTCGGCCCATTCGCACCATTGCGCTTCCGGCCCGGCGCCGACCTCGGCGGCGACCTGACGCACGTAGGCGCGCAGCCCGTGTTCTGTCTGGTGCGGCGTCGGTTCGTCGCCCGGCGCGCCTGCGGTCGGAAGGATGGGGGCGGTCGTCATGGGCAGTCCTCGGGCAGGAGCAACGGCAGTGGGTGAACGGAAAGGCCGGCGGCAGCCGGCTCGGTCAGCTCGGCTGGTGCTCGGTGAGCGCCGCGCGCAGCCGGGCCAGTGACGCCGCGAGTAGCCTGCTGACGTGCATCTGGGACACGCCAACGGCCTGCGCGATCTGGCTCTGCGTCATGTCGTGGAAGAACCGCAGGGCGACGATGCGCTGTTCGCGTGGTGCGAGCTGGCTCAGCGCGCGGCGCAGCACGGCGTGGTTCTCCACCGTGGTGAACTCGTGGTCGGCGTCGCCGATCAGCTCGCCGAGTTCGGTGTCGGTGTCGCCCTGGCCGAGCGACCGGTTCAGCGACTCGGGGCGGTAGGCCGCCGACGCGGACAGGCCCTCGTAGACCTCCTCGGTGCTCAGCCCGAGGTGTTCGGCCAGCTCGCTCGGCCGGGGTGACCGGCCGAGCAGCTCGGTGAGCTCGGTGGTGGCCTCGTTGAGCGTCTGCCGCAGCTCCTTCAGCCGCCGCGGCACCCGCAGCGTCCACGTCGAGTCGCGGAAGTGCCGCTGCAGTTCCCCGCGGATGGTCGGGATGGCGAACGGCAGGAAGCCACGGCCGTACTGCGGCTCGTAGCGGTCGACCGCGTTGATCAGTCCGATGGTGGCCACCTGGCGCAGGTCCTGGCTGGGCTCGCCGCGGTGCCGGTAGACCTGTGCGATGTGTTCGGCGACCGGCAGGTGCGCGGCGATCAACCGCTCGCGCAGCTCCTCCCGGCGCGGATCTCCGGCGGGAATGTCCTGCATCTGCCGGAACAGCGGCTCGTACTCGTCGTATTCGCCGTGGCGAGCCGGACGTGCTTCCGTCTCGCCTGCAGTGCTTTCCGCGTCGGTGGGATCGGGCCGTGCCGGTGAGCCCGCGAGCTGGCCGACCACGCCCGCGCTCGGTGCGGTGACGCTGGTAGTCATGGCGTCCCTCCAGCCGGAGGCCGCCGGGTTCCGTGCAGCCTCTAGTCGTCATGAGCGGCTGTCTTCTCAACCGGCGGACCCACCATAGGCGCGGACAGACAGGTTTGTCTACCTGGTGTCCGGCAATCGGCGGAGCGAAACACCCGCCGTGGGGCAGGTGCGTCACACGACCGGGTTCCCTGGTCACAGCGTCGCCAGGACGTGCCGGCCGCCGATCGGCGGAGCCGGTCGTGCTCGGGACGGCATCGGACCAGCTTGCCGGTGGGCGCAGAGACGACAAGCGGGGTCTCGATCATGTTCGGCGCCCTTGTGTGGGCTGGCTGGCGCCCACCGGCAAGCTGGACGAAGGCTCACCCGTCGCGGACGGGCAGGCAGGTCACACCGTGGCCAGCTGCGCCTGCCACATCCAGTGGGCTTCCTCCAGCTTCGAGGCGATCTCGATGACCAGGTCCTGGGTCACCGGGTCCGCCTTGTCCAGCGGGTCGATCGCTTCCCTGGCGTGGCCGATGGCCGTGGCCAGGGCGGAGACGGTGACCTCGATGGCCTTCTTGTCGGTGGTCCAGGCGGCTTCCAGGTCCGCCAGGCCGGACGTCTCGGCCACCGTGCGGGCGCGGCCGTCCGGCACGACGCCGATGGTCGCGGCGCGTTCGGCGACCTGGTCGGCGTACTCGCGGGCCAAGGTCACCAGCTCGTCCAGGTGCAGGTGCACGTCGTGGAAGAACCGGCCGACCACGGTCCAGTGGGCTTGCTTGGCCAGCAGGTGCAGCTGGATGAGGTCGACCAGGATCTGCTGCAGGTACTTGCCGGTCATCTGCTGATCGGCGTCGTTGAGTGGCCCGGTGATCGGGGTGCCCGAGGTCATCGTCGTCCTTTCGACTCGCATGCGTGGTGCTGCCGACGGGCAGCGGGTGGGTTCACGTCAGGCCACGGATACCCATCCGTCCGGACCGCTGAACCTCGGTGTGGTCGTCGCCCGGGCAGGGTGCAGCGAATGCCACGGGAAGAGCACGGACAGGTCGCGCGCGTGTCGAAATTCTCGAGGGTGGGTAATCGCGGTTCACGTCGCGTCGACGTACTTGTTGCGCGCCTATTTGTGTTTGTGGAGGTTCCCATGGCTGAGCGCATCCCCCCTCAGAACGTCACGCCACGAAGCAAGCAAGAACCCGTACGGATGGCGGCCATGGTGGTGGCCGCGGTGTTCCTCCTGGTCGGCATCCTGGGGTTCATTCCGGGAATCACCAGCGACTTCGACACCATGACGTTCGCCGGCCACGAATCCGGCGCCATGCTGCTGGGCCTGTTCAACGTGTCGGTGCTGCACAACCTGGTGCACCTGGCCTTCGGCGTGGTCGGCCTGGCCCTGGCACGCACCGCGGCGGGGGCGAATGCGTTCCTGCTGGTCGGCGGGATCATCTACCTCGGCCTGGTGGTCTACGGGCTGGTCATCAGCGAGGACAGCGCCGCCAACTTCGTGCCGTTGAACGCGGCCGACAACTGGCTGCACCTGGTGCTCGGAGTGGGCATGATCGGCCTGGCGATGGCCCTGCGTCCGCGCTACGCGGGAGGGCACACCACCGCCTGACTCCGGATCCGACACACCGCCGGTGTTGCGTTCACCAGCAGTACCGGCGGTGTGTTTGTGCCGTGTCCCACTTCGTGTGGGTGAATCGGTAACGGCTTCGTCGCCGGACACGAAGCCGGGGTGACTCGAGGCTGACGCGTCCGCAGCGCGGACGCACTACAGCAAGGGGAGGCGGCATGGACGACAAGCGAGCCATCGTGGTCGGGGTCGACGGTTCGGCGGCGGCGATGCGCGCCGTGCGCTGGGCCGCCCGCGAGGCATCGCTACGGGACGTTCCGTTACGGCTGCTGACCGCCAGGGCACTGCCCCGCCCGAACCGGTTCGAGGCGATGCTGGCGCCGGACGCCCGTCATGCGCTGTTGGACCAGGCGCGGGAGACGTTGCGGGAAGCCGAGCAGGAAGCGCTCGCGGTTGCGCCGAACCTCCACGTCGATCACGACCTCCAAGTCACGGCCGCGGCCCCGGCGCTGATCACGGCTTCGCACCAGGCGCAGTTGGTCGTGGTGGGCTCCAGCGGGCTGGGTGGCGTGGCCGGATTGTTCATCGGATCGGTCGCCGTCGGCACCGCGGCACACAGCAGGTGCCCCGTCGTCGTGGTGCGCGGCGACGACGAATCGGCATGGGAGGGCCGGCCGATCGTCGTCGGGGTCGACGGCACGGCATTGTCCGATCCCGCCGTGGACCTGGCCTTCGACACCGCTTCGGTGCGCGCGGCCGATCTGCTGGTGGTGCACGTCCGCGCGGGCCGGGGAGACCGTTCGGCGCAGGAGCGCGAGCAGGCCGAGGAGACCGTGCGGTCGGCGGTCGCCGAACAGCTTCGGCCGTGGCTGGACAAGTACCCGACGGTCGACGTGCGCATCGCGGTGCAGACCGGGCGGCCGGAGCCGGTCCTGGTCGACTTGAGCAACGGTGCCCAGCTGGTGGTGGTCGGCTCGCGCGGCAGGGGAGCGGTGGCCGGGCTGACCCTCGGCTCGGTCGGACACGCCCTGCTGCACCGGGCAAACTGCCCGGTCGCGCTGGTGCGGCAGACGCAGCAGACGGAGCCGGAAGCGGCCGAAGGTCCCTCCGACCGGTGACCTCCAGCCGTGCCGAGAGACCGGTGCGGCTCGGCAGCATCGACGGTGCAGTGGTGCCTGACGTTGAGCCTGGTGTCCGACGGCTAGGCCGACGGTGACGTGCAGCGGGTGGAGGCGACCATGAGTGCTCTGGCACCGGAAGTGACCGAGGCGTTGGGCAAGGCCGTGCAGGCCCCCTCGCCCTACAACACGCAGCCGTGGCGGTTCGTCGTCGACGGGGAACGGATCGACCTGTTCCTGGACCCCGAGCGGGTACTGCGGGTGTCCGACCCGGACGGGCGCCAGGCCCGCCTGGCATGTGGTGCGGCGCTGTTCAACCTCCGGCTCGGCATCCGGGTGCACGGGCGAGCCGTCGTGGTGGACCTCGTTCCGGACCCCGAGCAGCCCGATCTGCTGGCGTCGGTCCGCATCTCCGGCCCGCAGGCCAAGACGCTCACCGAGGACCGGCTGGCCAGGGCGATCGAGCGCAGGCACACCAACCGGCGGCCGTTTCTGAACCGCCAGGTGGAGCTGCCGCTGCGCAGTGGCCTGGTGGCGGCGGCCCGTGCCGAAGGTGCGCTGGTGGAGCTGGTGGACCCGGAGGGCAAGACCGCGCCGCGCTATCGGATCATCGCCGAGCTGGTCCGGCAAGCCGACTCGGTGCAGCAGAACGACCCGGAGTACCAGTGGGAAGCCCGACGCTGGTCCGGCGGGGGGCCGGAGCGGGCCGACGGTGTGCCCGTGTCCGCGTTCGGTCCCGAGCCGGACGACGACCGCGTCCTGCGACTGCGCAGCTTCCCGCGGGATACAGCGCCGCCTCGCCGGGAGTTCGAGCAACAGCCACTGGTCGCCGCGGTGCTGACCTACGGCAAGGGGATCGCGGCGGACGTCGTCGCGGGCATGGCGATGCAACGGGTCTTGCTCACCGCGAGCGACCTCGGGCTGAGCACGTCCTTCCTGACGCAGCCGTTCGAGGTGCCGCAGACCCGCGCCCAGTTGACCGAGCTGTTCCGGCCGCATCAGATCCACACCCTGCTGCGGGTCGGCTACGGCTACCCGGTCGCGCCGACACCGCGCCGGGCGGTGGACGAGGTGACCGTGCGGACCTGACCGTCGCTGGCCGGGCCGGGCTCGCCTGGTTGGTCTGCCGGACCGGCTTTGGCCGCATTCCGCTCGCACCGGTGGTGCGGCAGGTACGCCTGCACCGTGTTCGTATGTCACCCGCGGTCATTCGTACGGTCACCCCTCGGCCGTGATGCCGTTGGTTCGCGCATCGGCGTTCCGGCGGCGGAGCCATGGCCGGATACCTGCGGGCACGGCCGTCGTCGGCGGCGTTGCGGCCGCGGCCGGGGGCTCCCGCGACATTGGCGGGCTGGTCGTCGGGGTGACCGCTGTCCGGTCGGCGCGTTGCCCGCCGCCCCTTGGGCCAGCGGTGCGACGCGAGTGCGCCGGTCGCGACACCACTCTGTCACCTGCTCGCGTGATCCGGCCGGCCGGTCATGGACGTTTGCCCAGCTCGCGGGGGTAGCGCGACTCGTTCGGAGCATCCCGTTGCGGCCGCCGACGACGTAAGGTCGAGCCGAGTTGATCGACACTTCCGCAGCGTCGCGAGGAGGGCCGCCCATGTCGCAGCAGGTTCGAGGCATCGTCGCTCGCCGCAAGGGCGAGCCGGTGACGTTGGAGACCGTCGTGGTGCCGGACCCCGGCCCCGGCGAGGCCGTGGTGCGCGTCCAGTCCTGCGGGGTGTGCCATACGGATCTGCACTACCGGGAAGGCGGGATCAACGACGAGTTCCCGTTCCTGCTCGGCCACGAGGCCGCGGGCGTGGTCGAGGCGGTCGGGGAGGGCGTCAGCACGATCGCCGAGGGCGACTTCGTCATTCTCAACTGGCGCGCGGTGTGTGGTGAGTGCCGGGCATGCCGCAAGGGCAAGCCGCACTACTGCTTCGACACCCACAACGCCGCCCAGCCGATGACGCTGGCGGACGGCACCCCGTTGACGCCCGCGCTGGGTATCGGCGCGTTCGTCGAGAAGACGCTGGTCCACAGCGGGCAGTGCACCAAGGTCGACCCGGCGGCCTCGCCCGCCGCGGCCGGGCTGCTCGGCTGCGGGGTGATGGCCGGGATCGGTGCGGCGATCAACACCGGCGGGGTCGGCCGCGGCGATTCCGTCGCGGTGATCGGCTGTGGCGGGGTCGGCAGCGCGGCGATCGCCGGGTCGGTGCTGGCCGGTGCCACCACGGTGATCGCCGTGGACATCGACGACACCAAGCTGGAGTGGGCGCGCGGATTCGGCGCCACCCACACCGTCGACGCCCGTCAGGCCGATCCGGTCGAGGCCATCCGCGAGCTGACCGGGGGTTTCGGCGCCGACGTCGTGATCGACGCGGTCGGCACGCCGGAAACGTTCCGCCAGGCCTTCTATGCGCGTGATCTGGCGGGCACGGCCGTGCTGGTCGGCGTTCCGACGCCGGACATGAAGATCGAGCTACCGCTGATCGACGTCTTCTCCCGGGGCGGGGCGACGAAGTCGTCCTGGTACGGCGACTGCCTGCCGTCGCGCGACTTCCCGATGCTGATCGATCTGTACTTGCAGGGCAGGCTGGACCTGGACGCGTTCGTCACCGAGAAGATCAAGCTGGACGAAGTCGAACAGGCCTTCGAGAAGATGCACTCCGGTGCCGTGCTGCGTTCGGTGGTGATGCTGTGAGCGTGCGTATCGATCACGCCGTCGTCTCGGGGACGTTCAGCCTGGACGGCCAGACGTTCGACGTCGACAACAACATCTGGGTGCTCGGTGACGACGAGCGGTGCGTGGTGATCGACGCCCCGCACGACGTCGACGCGATCATGCGCGTGGTCGGTGACCGCACGGTGGAGGCGATCCTGCTGACGCACGCACACGACGATCACGTGCGGGTTGCTCCCGCGCTGGCCGAGCGCACCGGTGCCGAGCTGTGGCTGCATCCCGACGACCTGCCGTTGTGGCGGTTGACGCATCCCGATCTGGAACCGGACGCCGACCTGGTGGACGGGGCCAGGCTGGCGCTGGGCGGCACGACCGTGGAGGTGCTGCACACGCCCGGGCATGCGCCGGGTGCGTGTTGCTTCGCGGTGCCCGATCTCGGTGTGGTCTTCACCGGGGACACGCTGTTCAAGGGCGGCCCTGGCGCGACCGGCCGCTCGTTCAGCGACTTCCCCACGATCATCGAGTCGATCACCAGGCGGCTGCTGAGCCTGCCGCCGGAAACCGTGGTGCATCCCGGCCACGGCGAGAGCACCACGGTCGGGGAGGAGGCTCCGCACCGCGAGGAGTGGATCCGTCGGGGCTACTGACCGCTCCGCTCGGGTTCACCAGGTGGACGGTCCGGGATGCCTGTGCTTCGGACGGTCCGTGATGCCGCACCGGACCTTCCACGTGGGAGGAGGGCGAGCGCCCGGATGCCGGGGAGGCGGGCATCCGATGTGCGGAAGGCCGTCCGGGGAGGCCGGGCGGCGGCGAAGGGAGATTCGTCCTGAACACGCAACGGCAGACGATCCGGGAGGCACGGAACGGACGATCTGGAACAGGAAGAGGCGGACGGTTCCCGCGACGACGACCGGGCAAGAATGGAGTGCCCGCATCGAGTGCGGTCGACGGCCGACTGAGGGAGGCGTGGTGAGTGCTGGGGGCGCCAAGCGCCGGGGACGAGCATCCGACATCCTGGCCGCGTTCACCCGCAAGGTGGCTCAGCGGGGCTACGACGCGGCGAACTTCAGCGAGATCGGTGCCGAACTCGGCATCTCCAAAGGCACGATCGTGCACCACTACGGCACCAAGGACCGTCTGCTCGCCACGCTGCACGAGAAGTACATGCAGGCCAGACTGGCCGAGGCCAGGCTGATCTGCCGCCGGCTGGGCACGCCGCAGCGGCAGCTTGCCGGGCTGCTGTTCGCCTCGATCATGTACCAGGTGCACGAGCGCGATGCGACGGTGGCGTTCCAGCGGGAGGTCGCGCGCATCGCGGGCACGGCGGGCAAGCCGCTGCGGGACGAGTACCTGGAGCTGGTGCGGGACGTGCTGCGTCGCGGGGTGCGGGAGGGGGTGTTCCGTCCCGGGCACGTCGACGTGCGCAGCTTGCTGATCTTCGGATCCAGCCACTGGGCGTGGACGTGGTTCCGGCCGGACGGTCAGCTGACCGCGGAGCAGATCGGGGCGACGTTCGTGGATCTGGTGCTGGGCAGCCTGTTGGTGGACAGGTCGGGTTTGCCCGAGCTGGCCGACCCGGGCGGAGATGTCGTGCGCACCGTGCAGCGGTGCTTCGACGACGTGGCCGCGGCACTCGCGCCGGCCAACTAGCGCACGCCGGAACCTTTGCTGGTCAGCGCGCAGTGGGAACGCCCGCTGGTCAGCGCGGGGTACGGCGATGCGGGCTGGCTCGTGCATGTGGCGGGGACTCGTGCCGCTCAGTGGCATGGGTCGGAACGCCCGTCGGCCAACGCCCGTCGGCTGGGCATGCAGTGGGAGCGCCGGTCATTCAGTGGGCGCGGTGGGGATGCGGGTTGGTCGCTGCGGGTCGTGGGGATGCGAGCCTGGCTCGTGCATGTGGCAGGGATACCAGCCGGCTAGCGCACGTGGTGGGAGTCGTGCCGGTAGCGCACGCGGTCGGCACGACCGCCACCCCGTGCAGGCGGTCACAGTGACGGGCGTCCGCCGGACGACCCGCTCCGATCGGCGCTTGCGCCCGTCCGCCGCCTCCCGGTCGATGCACTCCGCACGGTGATCATCTGCACCGGTGAACACCGCACGGGTGAACGCCACACGGGTGAAACTGCGCACGGGTGAAGCTCTCGCGCGCTGAGTCGCCTGAGATCGGCCCCGTCGGTGCTGGTGGCCAGGTGCGCGCAGTGCCACCATCTGCCCGGTGACCTCGCACAAGTGCATGACTCGCACGCCGACCCCGCCGTCCGCCGCACCAGCCGCCGCCAGAATATTTATATCGAAGTGTAAGATCGCGCGTGTGCGAGACGAAACGCGTGTGATGTCGACCGATGCGGGCAAGCGAGTACGGGCCGTTGGTTTCCGTGCCTACGGTGGGCCCGAGGTGCTGGCAGTCGTCTCCCTGGAACCGGAGCCGCTGGGGGCGGACGACGTGCGCATTCAGGTCGCGGCATCCACCGTCAATCCGACGGACGTGGTCCGCCGCGCTGGGCAGCGAGCCACCGGCGGCAGGCCGGAGACGGTGGATGTTCCTGGCATGGAGGTCGCCGGGCTCGTTACCGAAGTCGGCGCGCGCGTGACGTCGGTCGGCGTGGGCGACAGGGTGATGGCGATCGTCGCACCCGCGGGGGAGCACGGCGGACATCGCGCGGACGTGGTGGTGCCCGCCGTCTCGGTCGTCCGTTCGCCGTCCAACCTCAGCGACGTCGAAGCGGCCACGATTCCGATGAACGGCTTGACCGCCCTGCACGCGCTCGACGCGATGAACCTGTCCGCCGGGGACGTGGTCGCCGTGACCGGGGCGGCAGGCGCGGTCGGCGGATACGTCGTCCAGCTCGCCAAGCACGCGGGGTTGCGCGTGGTGGCGGACGCGGCGGAGAACGACCGCGAGCTGGTGGCTTCGCTGGGTGCCGATGTGATCTTGCCGCGTGGCCCGGGATTCGCCGCAGCGGTGCGGGAGCGGTTTCCGCATGGCGTGGACGGGCTGGCGGATGCCGCGATCCAGAACGCAGAGGTGCTGGACGCGGTTCGCGACGGTGGCACCGTCACCACGTTCCGCCGGTACACCGGGGACGGCACGTCGCGCATCCGGGTGGTGCCCATCTCGGTGCTCGAGGTCGCCGAACGCACGGATCTGCTCGAGCGGCTGCGGGAGCATGCCGAGGCGGGTGTGATCACGGCTCGCGTCAACGAGGTCTTCCCGCCCGAGGAAGTGGCGAAAGCGCATAGGCTTCTCGAGGCCGGAGGACTACGTGGTCGGCTGGTGCTGGGCTGGTCATGAAGGCCCACTTGTAGCGCTTGTCGAGGGGAGAGAAAGGATTGCGAGCGATGACCACCCCCGAGGTGGCGAAGCAGGATCGACGTCAGCGGCGATGGCACGAGGCCCACGACCGGCTGTACCAGGCGGCCTGCGAGCTGTTCCTGGAATCCGGCTACGCCAACACGTCGGTCGATGACATCGCCGAACGTGCCGACGTCGCCCGCAAGACCGCGTTCAACCACTACCCGCGCAAGCGCGACTTCATCGCCGAGTGGGGCCGCCGCCGCAGGCAGCGGGTGATCGACGCGATCTCCGCCGAGCTGGCCGACGACCCCAGGCTCGAGCCTGTGCTCCGCCGCTACTTCGCCGAGCTGGCCGCGATCAACGTGGCCGAACGCGCGCTGACCATCCGCATGTCGCTCGGGTGGCGGCAGTCAGGCGGCCCGTTCGACGCCGACCCCCACCAGCTGGTCGACGTGCTGCGCGGGTTCCTCACCGACGCGATCGAGCGCGGCGAGATCTCGTCCAAGGTCAACGCCTCGCATGTGGCCACGATCCTGTACAGCAGCTACTTCGGCCTGCTGTACGACTGGTGTGAGGGGCCGGACGACCAGCCGCCGTTCGATCTGCACGACGCGTTCATGCACCTCATCGACGTCGTGCTGGACGGCATCCGCTCGTTCTAGCCTGGCAGCCGTTCGCGCTGAGCGGGTTCGCTCCGGCCTCGGCGGCGAACCCGGTGAACGCCGCTACATGGCCGGAGGTCGCCTGTTCCCCGGACCGCAGCGGGCAAGTCCGGCACGAAGATCGTCCGCGCGTGCGCTCACACCGGCAGCATGCGTTGCTGGTCCAGGTTCCGACATCCGAGACCGTCCGCGCATGCGCTGACGCTGGCCGCGCGCTTGTGCCCGCTGTGCCGGTTGTGTGGTGTCGGCCAGTTTTGGTTGCCGTCACGCGGTGACGCTCCGGTGGTCGTTGTCCGGCGTGCTGGCCGCCCGGTGATGGCCGGTTGACATCCCCGGCGCTGGCCGCCCGGTCATGGCCGGTTGACACCGCCCAGCGCCCACGCTACACATATTTGCATCCGAGTGTAAATAAGCCGGATGCGGGACGCGCGTCCGGCGTACGCGGAAGGCTCGCCGTCTTGACAGGGCATGACCCTGACCCTAAATTTACATCAGAGTGTAAAAATAGTCTCGAGTGTATCTATCGCTCGTGGTGACCGTGAAGGAGTGCCGATGACAGACGACCACGCGCCCGAGTCGCTCGGCCCCGGTGAGCTGGTGGAAGTTGCCGACGGCGTGCACGCGTGGCTGCAGCAGGACGGATCGTGGTGGATCAACAACGCCGGCGTCGTCGTCGGGGACGCGGCGGCGGTGCTGATCGACACGTGCACCACGGAGCGCCGCACGCGCGAGCTGCTCGACGAGGTCGCGCAGGTCAGTCACGACAAGCCGCTGCGGTACGCGGTGAACACCCACCACCACGGCGACCACACGTTCGGCAATTCGCTGCTGCCGCCGCACACCGTGTTGATCGGTCACCGCGCCATGCGCGAAGCACTGCTGGCCGACCGCACCCTCGAGGCCTTCCCGCCGTACTGGTCGCCCAAGCCGGACTTCGGCAACCTGCACCGCCGGGTGCCCGACCTGACCGTGGAATCGGCCGTCACGGTGCACCTCGGCGGGCGGCACATCGAGTTGATCCACCCCGGGTACGCCGCGCACACCGACGGTGATCTGGTGGCCTGGGTGCCGGACGCGCGCGTGCTGTTCGCCGGCGACCTGCTCTTTCCCGGGCACACGCCGATGATCCTGGCCGGGGCGCCGACCGGGGCGATCCGCGTGCTGGACTGGATCGCGGAGTTCGACGCCGAGGCGATCGTGCCCGGTCACGGTGACGTGGTGTGGCGTGCCGAGATCGACCGGGTGCTGGACGAGCACCGCCGCTACTACGAGTTCGTGCAGGCCGAAGCCAAGCGCGGCCTGGAGGCCGGGCTGAGCCCGCTGGAGGTGGCGCGCACGGCCGACCTGGGCGACTTCGCCGATCTGCTGGATCCGGAGCGGCTGGTGCTCAACCTGCACAGCGCCTACGCCGAGGCGGCCGGTCGCAAGGCCGACCGGACGACGGCCTTCGAGGACGTCCTGGCCTGGCTGGGGGCCCCGATCCGGACGAAGGTGTGATGGTCATGTCGCTGAACGCGCACATCACCGGATGGGCGCACACCCGCTTCGGGAAGCTGTCAGCCACGTTGGAAGAGCTGGTCGTCGAGGTGACGCGAGGCGGCCTGGCGTCGGCGGAACTCGAGGCGTCGGAGATCGACGCGATCTACTACGCCCAGTACAACGCGGGCATGCACCCGCTGACGTTCGGTTCCGCGCTGCCGCTGCAGGCGGACGACCCCCTGTGGGGTGTGCCCGCGACGCGAGTGGAGAATGCCTGCGCATCAGGAGCGACGGCGGTGCACCAAGGACTGCTGGCGCTGCGCTCCGGTGTCGCACGGCACGTGCTGGTCGTCGGCGTGGAGAAGATGACCGAGACCGACGCCGCCGGAGTGCGCAAGGCCCTCATCGGCGCCGATTACGAAAAGGCCGGGACAGACTACCCGTTGGGCTTCGCCGGACGGTTCGCGCTGGTGGCGCAGGAGTATTCCCGCCGGTTCGGCGATTGCGGCGACACCTTGGCCAGGATCGCGGCCAAGAGCCACCGCAACGCGCTGGACAACCCGTATGCGCATCTGCGCAAGGACTTCGACGAGGAGTTCTGCCGCACGGTCTCGGATGCCAATCCGCTGGTGGCCGACCCGTTGCGACGCACGGACTGCTCTCCGGTGTCGGACGGCGCGGCGGCGCTGGTGCTCAGTGCGGGCTCCGCGCCGCACGCCACCGCCGGCGGGGCGGTGAGCGTCGCCGGGGTCGGGCACGCCACGGACTACTTCCCGGCGGCCAAGCGCGATCCGCTCGCTTTCGCCGCCAGTGCCACGGCGTGGCAGCGAGCCATGGACATGGCCGGTGTCGGTGTGGCGGACTTGTCGTTCGTGGAGGTGCACGACTGCTTCACCATCGCCGAGCTGGTGCTGTACGAGACGTTCGGCCTCGCCCCCGCGGGCAAGGGAAGCACGCTGCTGGACGACGGCACGGTCTACCGGGACGGCCGTCTTCCGGTGAACCCGTCCGGCGGGCTGAAGTCCAAAGGCCATCCGGTCGGCGCCACCGGCGTGAGCCAGCTCGTGCTGGCGGCCATGCAGCTGACCGGCAGCGCCGGGGCGATGCAGCTGCCGGAGGCGAGCGTCGCCGCGGTGCACAACATGGGCGGGCTCGGCATCGCCAACTTCGTCACCGTGTTGCGGGCAGGGTGATCGTCATGACCTGGGAGTACGACACGATCCTCACCGACGGCCTCACCGAGCGGGAGGCATACAAGCTGCTCACCGGGATCGTCGTCCCCCGGCCGATCGCCTGGATCACCACGTGCAGCGAGGACGGCGGGGTGAACCTGGCCCCGTTCAGCGCCTACGTCATCCTGTCCAACAACCCGATGATGATCGGCGTGTCGGTCGGCCGCCGCGGCGCCGACGTGAAGGACACCGCGCGCAACATGAAACGCACCGGCGAATTCGTGGTGAACGCGCCGCACGTGTCGCAAGCCGAACAGGTGCATTTCAGCGCCGAAGAACTGCCGCATGGGGTGAGCGAGGTCGAAGTGCTCGGGCTGGCGACGGTGCCGAGCAAGGCGGTGTCCGTGCCCCGGCTGGCCGATGTGGCCGTCGCCATGGAGTGCGTCTTCGACCAGGCCATCGAGTTCGGCCTGTCCAGGACCGAGCTGATCGTCGGCGAGGTGAAGGTCGTGCACGCCAAGCGCGGGCTGGTCCGCGACGGCAAGATCGACACCGCCGAGCTGGAACCCCTGGGACGGGTGGCGGGCCCGCGCTATGCCGGCATCGGACCGGTCCGGTCGTTCCGGCCGCTCACCCACACCCTGTACACCGAGCAGAACGGCGCCTGATCGGCCCTCGGGCGGCGGTGCGGCTTTTCGCTTCTTCGTCCTTTCCCTGCTTGCTGTTCCTTCCTTGGCGATTGCCGATTTTCCCGCGGAGATGGTCGCATGATCTCCACCGTCGCCCAGCCGAGCCGGATCCTGATCGGAGCGGGCGCACGCCACAAGGCCGGCGCCCTGGTGGCCGAGGTGGGCGGGCGGCGCCCGCTCGTGGTCACCGACTCCTTCCTGGCGGGCAACGGGGCCGCGGACGAGCTGGTGCAGACGTTCGCCGACGCGGGCCTGAGCGCCGCGGTGTGGTCCGGCACTGTTCCCGACCCGACCACCGACTCACTGGCCGCCGGCCTGGCGGCGGTGACCGCGCACGACGCCGACGTGCTGGTCGGCTTCGGCGGCGGCAGCCCGATCGACACGGCCAAAGCGCTCGCGCTCCTGGCCGTCAGCGGCGGCGCGATGGCCGAGTACAAGGCGTCGCGCAGCAACGACGGACCCGCATTGCCGATCGTCGCCGTGCCGACCACGGCGGGTACCGGGTCGGAGGTCACCCAGTTCACCGTGATCACCGACAGCCGTACCGACGAGAAGATGCTGTGCATCGGCCCGGCTTTCCTGCCCGCCGCGGCGATCGTCGACTACGAGCTGACGCTGACCATGCCTGCCCGGCTCACCGCGGACACCGGCATCGACGCGCTCACCCACGCCATCGAGGCCTACGTCAGCCGCAAGGCCAACCGCTTCTCGGACGGCATGAGCCTGACGGCGATCCGGACGATCGGATCGGCGCTGCGTCGGGTGTATGCCGACGGCTCGGACCGGCAGGCCAGGGAGGCGATGATGCTGGCCGCCACGCAAGCGGGCATTGCCTTCTCCAACTCCAGCGTCGCGTTGGTGCACGGCATGAGCCGCCCCATCGGCGCGCACTTCCACGTGGCGCACGGCCTGGCGAACGCCATGCTCCTGCCCACGGTGACGCGGTACTCGGTTCCGGCGGCCGAGGCCCGCTATGCCGACTGCGCTCGGGCGCTGGGCTGCGCGGCGGCCGACGACGATGACGCCACGGCCGCCCAGGCGCTGGTCGACGAGCTCGAAGCGCTGTGCAACGACCTGGCCGTGCCGACCCCCCGGTCGTACGGCATCGACGAGCGGGCATGGCGGCAGAAGATCCCGACGATGGTCGAGCAGGCCATCGCCTCCGGCTCGCCCGCCAACAATCCACGCGTCCCCACGCCCGACGACGTGGCCGCCATCTACAGCGAGATCTACTGAGAAGGGTCGTCCGAGATGAGCGAGCGTGCCGATGGTCCGTACGCGGCCGTCGACCGAACCCGGGTGTCCACCGGCTTCGCAGGGCCGGACCATGGCTGAGCACATCGACGGCGTGCGGTTCGCCCGTGACGGCGGTGTCGCGCGCATCCGGCTGCACCGCCCGCAGGCTCGCAACGCGGTGAACCTGCCCATGATCATGGCCATCCGCCGCGCCCTGGAGGAATGGCGGGACGAGCCGCTGCGGGTGATCACCGTGGAAAGCGCGGTCGACGGCGTCTTCTGCGCGGGCGGGGACATCCGGCGCGTCCGGCAGAACTCCCTGGAGGGCGATCCGCGCGCCAGCGACGAGTTCTTCGCCACCGAGTACCGGGTGAACGAGATGCTGGCGTCCTACCCGATCCCCGTCGTCGCGCTGATCGACGGCGTGTGCATGGGCGGCGGGCTGGGCTTGTCGGTGCACGGGCCGTTCCGGGTGGTGACCGAACGGGCAGTGCTGGCCATGCCGGAGACGGCCATCGGCTTCTTCCCCGATGTCGGGGCGTCCTACTTCTTGTCCCGGCTCCCCGGCGGCCTCGGCCTCTATCTGGGGCTGACGGGCGCGCGGCTCAGCCCTGCGGACGCCCTCGACGTGGGGCTGGCTACCCACTACGTGAAGGCCGCGGATCTCCATGCCGTTCGCCAAGCACTGGCGGAGGAGGCTGGCCCCGTCGACGCCGTCTTGCGACGGCACGTCTCGCGGCCTGAACCGTCCGGGCTGGCCCGTCACCGAGACACCATCGATGCGGTGTTCGGGGACGTCACCGACCTGGACGAGGTGTTCCGGCGGCTGCGCCACGACGGGAGCGCGTGGGCGCGTCGGACCCTGGCCACGCTGGAAGCGATGTCGCCGCAAAGCCTGGCCCTCACCTTCGACCTGTTGCTGTGGGGGAGGCAGCGCAGCCTGCGGGAATGCCTCGATGCCGAACGTGCGGCCGCCAGGCGCGTGGTGACCAGTCCCGACTTTCTGGAAGGCGTGCGCGCGGTACTGGTCGACAAGGACCGGTCGCCCAGGTGGGCGGCGTCGGAGTACTTGGGCACCGGCCGTGACGGTGTCGTCCGCTGGGTCGTCGACCGGTCTTGAGTTCCGGCGCCCGCGTGCGGCAAAACGGACGTATTTCCTCTTGACTCCCGGCAGACGCAGGCGCAATATCTACATCACAGTGTAAATGTAGGCTCGAGTGTAGATCTGGAGTGGCGATGAAGCTGGTCCGCGTCCGCGAGCAAGCTCGATCCGCATCCGGCACACCTTCGGCTCGGTTCGCCCTCGTGGTCGACGACAAGGTGCATCGCCTTCCGGAGCACTGGGGCTTCGCCGACGCGGTTCGCGCATTGCACACCGGCCGGCTGGAAGACGCCGAGCCGTCGGCGTCCGCGCTGGACGAGTGGGAATTGCTGGCGCCGGTTCCGACGCCGGCGAGCATGCGCGACTGCGTCGGTTTCCTCCAGCACATCCGCAACACCCGGCGCAGCCGTGGTGATCTGGCACCGCTCGGCGAGGTGTGGCAGCAGCGCCCCGGCTTCTACTTCTCCAACCCGAACTCCGTGCACTCGGCCACCGCTGCGGTGACGATCCCGCCCGGCTGCCAGGCGTTCGACTTCGAGCTGGAGATCGCCGCGGTCCTCGGCGGAGGCGGACGCGACCTGACCGCCGAGGAGGCCGAGCAGCTCATCGCCGGATACGTGCTGTTCTGCGACTGGAGCGCGCGGGACTTCCAAGCCGAGGAACGCGCCATGCAGATCGGCCTCGGCAAGGCCAAGGACGCCGCGATCTCACTCGGGCCGTGGATTCTCTCCGCCGACGAGGCGGCGGCGTTCCGGCGTCCGGGCGGCCTCGACATCCCGGTCAGTGCCTCGGTCAACGGCGAGCGGGTGACGGCGCCGGGCACTCGCTACGTCGGCATGGACTGGTCGTACGGGGAGATCGTCGCCTTCGCCTCGATCGGGGCGGATCTGGTCGCCGGCGACGTCGTTGCGGCGGGCACGGTGCCCACCGGATGCTTGCTGGAACATTCCGCGACCGAAGGTTTCCGCGGCTGGCTCGCCGACGGCGACGTGGTGCGGCTGAATGCCGGGCCGCTCGGCGAGATCGTCAGCCCGGTGGTGGCCAGCCCGACGCGAGCGCAGTGGAGGCAAGCATGAGCAGCACCAGCTCCAGCACCATCTACCGAGGTGCCGAGGTCGTGCTCGGCGACCCGCGCGACAGGGACGTGCGCCGGGTCGACATCGAGGTGCGCGACGGCATCATCAGCCGGATCGGGCCGGACCTGGAGGCGGGTCCCGGTACCGACGTGGTGGACGTCTCCTGGGCCTGGATCATGCCGGGCATGGTGGACAGCCACCACCACCTGTGGCAGGCCACCATGCGGGCGGTGACCGCGAACTTCACCCTCGACGAGTACTTCTGGACCATCCGCCGCAACCACTCGCTCCGGCACCGCGCGGTGGACATCTACAACGGCACGCTGGGCGGCGCGGCCGGCATGCTGGATGCCGGGATCACCGCGACCGTCGACTTCTCGCACTGCATCCTCACCCCGGAGCACGCCGACGCCGGCATCGAGGCCTTCCGTGAGTCGGGCATCCGCGGCGTGTGGTGCTACGGCTTCTACGACCCGCCGCTGGACGAGCCATGGTTCACCACACCGGAGCAGCGGTACGCGGACGCGCGGCGTGTGCGGTCTCAGCACTTCCCGTCCGACGACGACCACGTGCGGTTCGGGGTCGCGCTGACCGAAATGGGCCGTGCGTCCCTGGAACAGGTGGCTGACGAGTTCCGGACCGGCCGGGAGCTGAACGCGTTGGTGCACGCCCACACCAACACCCGCTATCACGCCGGCGGGCAGCCGTCGGACATCCGGCGATGGCACGACGCCGGGTTGATCTGGGAAGGCCAGCTGCACTCGCACTGCAACACCAGCGACGCCGAGGACCTGAAGATCCTGGCCGATGCCGGCTGCGCGGTGAGCTCGACACCGGAAACCGAGCTGGGCATGGGCATCGGGCACATCGTGGTGCGTGCCGCCGACCGGGCCGGAGTCACCACCGGCCTGGGATCGGACATCCAGTCCAACAACGGTCCGGACCTGTTCGCCGTCATGCGGTTGGCGATGTCCGCGGAACGCCACCGGTACCACCAGCCGGTGATCGAGACCGCCGGAACCTCCGGCCTGGACGGCGTCGCGCTGCGTACCGAGGACGTCCTGCACTTCGCGACCCTCGGCAGCGCCCGTGGTCTCGGTCTGGGCGACGTCTGCGGATCCATCGAGGTGGGCAAGGCCGCGGACCTGGTGTTCATCCGCACCGACACGCCACGGTTGCGGGCCGCGGCGCACGTGATCGACGCGATCGTCATGCAGGTGACCGTGGCCGACGTCGACACGGTGTTGGTGGGCGGCCGCCCGGTGAAGACGAACGGCAGGCTCGACCCCCAACTGAGCGCCAAGGCGATCGCCGCGCTGGACGAATCCGCCGCGTGGATCCGCAAGGAGGCCGAGAAGGCGGGCGGGCTGTGGCCGGAGATGCCGTCGTGGATGGGCACGCCCGCCGAGCACCGGCTGAGCAACAGCGGCGTCGAGCGGCGCCCCGTCCGCCAGACGCGGGACAGGCAAGGAGCCTGAAGGTTTTCGCTCACCACTCCGGTTCAACGACGAAGGGAGCCCCATGAGCGACCGTACTGCCCACCCTCCCACTGGGGCCGACGTCTCACCTGCCGAAGCACGACGGGTGATGCGCGCCAGCGTCGTCGGCACCGCCATCGAGTTCTACGACTTCACGCTGTACGGGTTCGCCGCGGTGCTGGTGTTCGGGCCGCAGTTCTTCCCGGCCAGCGACCCGGTGGCCGGCCAGCTCGGCGCCTTGGCCACGTTCGCCGTCGGCTTCGTCGTGCGCCCGCTGGGCGCGGTGGTCGGCGGGCACTTCGGTGACCGGTTCGGCCGCAAACGAGTGCTGATCGCGACCTTCCTGACGATGGGCCTGGCCACGGTGGCGATGGCGCTCGTCCCGACCTACGCCAGCATCGGCCTGGCCGCGCCGGCGATCCTGCTCGTCCTGCGCCTGATCCAGGGCCTGGCCGCGGGTGCCGAATGGGGTGGGGCGGCGCTCATGGCGGTCGAGCACGCACCGCGGAACAAGCGCGGCCTGTACGGGATCGCGCCCGCTCTGGGTACCAACTCGGGCATTCTCCTGGCGGTGCTGGTGATGCTGGCGGCCAGCTACGTCGGCCCGGCCGGGTTCGTCGAGTACGGCTGGCGCCTCGCCTTCGGTTTCAGCGCGGTGCTGGTGGTGTTCGGTTTCGTCGCCCGCCGTAGGCTGACCGAGAGCCCGCTGTTCACCAAGGCCGTGGAGCAGGAACCGCCGCGGGTGCCGCTGGCCACGCTGATCAAGGAACACCCCGGTGCGTTGCTGCGCGGCGTGGTCTACGTGCTGTCCGTGGCGGTGCTGGGCTACACGCTCAGCCCCTACGCCGTCGGCTGGGCGGTGAGCACCCAGGGCTACTCGCAGGACACCATGCTGCTGGCCACCGCGTTCGGCAGCGCCGTGGGCCTGGTGGTGATGGTGCTGACCGGCCTGAACCTGGACGGCAAGCACCGGAGGTACGCGCTGCTGTGGATCGCCATCATGATGATCCCGGCCGCGATCGTGTTCTTCCCGCTGCTGACCATCGGCGGCTTGTTCGGCGCGTCGATCGGCATGATCACCGCCTACGTGTTCGTCACCGCCTACCAGGCGACCGCCGGCTCGGTACTCGCCGAGCTGTTCCCGACCAAGGTGGCCTACACCGGCGTCTCGATGGCCTACTCGCTGGCCTACGTCATCGCCGGGTTCCTGCCGCTGGTGGCGACGTCGATCGTGGCCGCCACCGGCTCGGTGACCTGGGTGGTGGTCATCAACGTGGTGGTGGCACTGCTGTCGCTGACCGTCGCGGTCGGGCACTTCCGCCGGGCCGGAAGGACGGTTGCGCCTGCAGTGGCGGACGAGCCGCTGCCGCAAGGTTCGCCGGCTGCCTGATCACCGTTCCAGCGAGGTGGCGCCGGGCCCCCGGCGCCACCTCGCTGGCGTGCGTCACCAGCCGGGCCACCGGTCCCGCAGCGCCTTCTTGTCGATCTTGCCGACCGCGGTGGTGGGCAGGCGGTCGGTCATGACGACGGCCTTCGGGCGCTTGTAGGAGGTGAGGCGGTCGCGGGCCCCGGCCATGACCTTCTCGGGAGTCAGGTCCGCTTCCGGCTCGGCGACGACGTACGCGACGACCGCCTCGCCCCAGTCCGGATGCGGAACTCCGACCACACAAACCTCGCGCACCCCGGGGATCTGGCTCAGGCCGCGCTCGACCTCGGCGGTGTAGACGTTCAGTCCGCCGGTGATGATCATGTCCTTCTTCCGGTCGACGAGGTAGAGGAAGCCGTCCTCGTCCACGTAGCCGAGGTCTCCGGTGTGCAGCCACCCGTCGCGGAGCGCTTCGCCGGTCTCCTTCGGCCGGTTCAGATAGCCGACGGTCGTGTACGGGGTGCGTGCGGTCACTTCCCCGACCTCCCCGGCCGGGCACTCCGAGCCGTCTTCCCGGTGGATCCGGACCTGGGTCATCAGCACCGGCTGACCGCAGCTGCGCAGGCGGTGTTCCCTGCCTGGATCGACCCGGTGGTCGTCGCGGCGGAGCCGGGTGATGAAGTTCGGCGCCTCCGTCTGCCCGTACAGCTGGACGAACACCGGGCCGAACGTGGCCAGTCCCTGGCGCAGGCGTTCGGTGGTGATGGGGGCTGCGCCGTAGAGGATCGTGCGGACTGACGTCCCGTCGAAGCTCGCGCGCCCGGAGATCTCGTCGAGCAGCCGGTAGATCATGGTCGGCACCAGGAACAGGTAGGTGATCCGGTCCCGCTCGATCCGGTCCACCACCGCCGCGGGGTCGAAGCGCTGCTCCAGGTGCACCGTGGCGCCGCGGGTCAGCGCCGCCTGGGCCAGGAAGCCGGCACTGTGCGGCAGCGGCGAGGTGAGCAGCAGGACGTCGTCGGCGTGCAGGTCCATTTCCAGCAGGTGGCTCAGCAGGTTCATGGCCAGGGACCGCTGGGTGTGCACCACGCCCTTGGGGCGGCCGGTCGTGCCGCCCGTGTACATGATCACGCCGTGGTCGTCGTCCGCCACCGGCCCGGGCTTGTCGATCGGAGCCCCGGAGACGACCGCTTGCCAGGCGCCGTCCTCGACGAGGATCGCGGTCGCATCGAGCGGGCCGTCAGCCGCTTGCTCGGCCGCTGTCCACAGCTCGCGCTCGGCCAGGCAGATGCGTGCGCCGCTGTCGCGCAGCATGTAGGCGTGCTCCTGGGCGGACAACATGGTGTTGAGCGGGACTTTGGCCGCGCCGAGCATCGCGACGGCCAGGTCGGCGACCAGGTACTCGACCCGGTTGTGCATCAGCAGTGCCACCGGCGTGCCCGCCTCGGCGCCGAGGTCCTGCAGATGCCTGGCCGCCGACGCAGCGGCGGCCAGCAGCTCCCGGTACGTCCAGGTCCGGCCGCGGTCCACCACGGCGGGCCGGTCGCCGTGCCGGGACACGGCTTCGACGAGGTATTCGCGCAACACGGTCATCGTGACCACATCCACCGGTGAGTCATGGCACCCCTTCGGTCGCTGGAGTGACGATCGGTACGCACCGAGCGTGCCGGTCGGGCCGGCCGCACCGCGACGGCTTGCCACGCCAGCGTTCCCGTGGATCGTTGTCACGCCATGACAACAACGACGACGCCGCACCCGAACCGGGCGGTGTGACTGTTGCGATGACGTTTCACGGCCCGTCGGTATCGACGGCCTCGATCAGCCGGTGCATGCGCAACGCGGTTTCCAGGCGGAAGCGAACGTCCACGTCACGAAGGTCCGCCCGGAGCAGCTGCTCGATCTTGGCGATGCGGTAGCGCACGGTGTTGTAGTGCACGTGCAGCGCTTCGGCGGTGCGGGCGAGGTGGCGATCGTGTTGCAGGTAGGCCCGAAGCGTGGCGACGTACTCGGTGCCCCGGTCGTTGTCACTGTCCGCCAAGGGGCCGAGGAGATCCCGGACGGTGGTGCGCAGGTGGTCGACGGGCAGGCTGGCCACCCCGAGGATGCCCAGCTCGTAGGCGGAGACCACGGAGGCCGGGCTGCCGTCGTTGATGGCGATTTCGACCGCCGCGCGCGCTTCGTCGTAGGACATCGAGTAGTCGACGATCTCCAGGCACTGCCTGCCGACGCCGGCCACCAGGGGGGGTTTGGTCCCGCGCAACGCCTCGGCGAGCGCCTTGGTCAGGTCGGCTGATGTCGGTTCGCCGACGATGCCGGCCAGCCGGTCGTCCCGCAGGATCGTCGTGCACGAACGGAAGGCCGCCTGCAATGCCCTGGCCACGGCGGTGGCCTGTGCCGGGTCCAGCGCCGATCGGTCGCGCCGGCGCACGACGATCACGTGGGACGGCGGTGCGAGGTCGATCCCGGCCATGGCCGCCTGCCGGGCGAGCGCGGCGGGATCGGTGAACCGGCCGGACAACAGCCGGTCGACCAGGTCACCGGTGATGCGTTCCACGACGCGCTCGCGCTCGGTGACCCGAAGCGCCTGCAGCCGCGCCAGCGCCGCACACAGCTCGACCAGGGCGTGCCCGCTTTCGCCGAGCTCACCGGCGGAGACCACCGTCAGGGTCGTCGCGGGCGAGTCGCTGAGCCGGTCACGCCACGCCGTCGTGCCGTCCGGCCGTTCCTGCCCGGCGGCATGGATGAGCTGGTCGTGGGGGCCATGCAGCTCCACGCGTACGTCGAGGCGGTGCGCCAGGTAATCGACGACAGCGGTCGGCGCGGACACGTCGAGGTTCTTGGCCAGCGCGGCGACTTCTCCGGCCACCCGCAGGAGATCGTCGCGGGCGCCGAGGGCCTGCTCGTGACCGCGGAGCTGGTGCAGCCGCACGGCAAGGTCGTGTGCGGCTTCCAGCGCGATCGCCTTCTCCCGCTCGGTCCAGGAGTGCACGCGGCGCCTGGCCGCGTAGAGGACACCGATGGCCGACTCGGCGACCAGGAGCGGGACGGCGAGCGTGGCGAGGATGCCTTCGTCGTCGATGAGCCGTTTGAGCAGCGGCACCCGGCGGGAGTCGTGCCGGTAGTCCCGGCTGGCGATCGGACGGCGTTCGGCGACGGCCTTCCCGCCGATGCCTTCCCCGACGCCCAGGTGCCAGGTCGACGCCATTTCGGAGGTCACCAACCCGCGGTGGGCGCCCATGACCAGCCGGTCTCCGTCGACCAAGCCGGTCCAGGACACCTCGCAGCCCAGTACCTCGGCCGTGTGATCGACGCACGCCTGCATCGCCTGGGTCTGGTCCCTGGCCGCAAGTAGCCGACGCAGGTATCGCACCGTGGTCGCCGACATGGACGCAGTCTAGGCCGCACGGCGGCGGGGAACGGGAGGTCGCCAGTGCCAGGAGCGTTCCGCCGAGCTCACCGGTACGCCCGGAGTTTTCCCTGGTCACATCGCCTTCGTGCGATCGATGTGCCGATCCGGCGATCGGCGGTGCCGCCGGTGGCGGGTGGTCGGCCCGAGCGCACGGCCGATCCGGATCAGCGCGATCGGCGCTGTCGGCCCACCCCGGGCCGTTCGGCGCGGGGGGAAGGGGCGATCATTGCCTACGGTCAGTGTCGTGCGCTCGTCGCGCTGTCAGCAGGAGGCTGGTTGATGACCGACACGATCCCGCGCAAGCGTCTGCCGGGCTCGGTGCGCAGGGAGGCGATTCTGTCCGCCGCGCTCGACCTGTTCGCCCGGCGCAGTTACGACGCGGTGGGCATGCGCGACGTCGCCGCCGCGTGCAACTTGAGCGCGACCGGCATCTACCGGCACTTCCCGAGTAAGGAAGCGTTGCTCATCGGGTTGTTCGATCGGTTGAGCGACCAGCTCACGGCGGGCATGCGGGATGCGTCGCGGGCCGGGGCACCGCGCCAGGTGCTGGCCGCGCTGGTGCGGTTCCACGTCGGCCTGGCGCTGCGCGAGCCCGCCATGATCCCCATCTACCAGCGCGAGGAGTCGATCCTGCCGCCGCAGGAGCGGCGCCGGTTCCGCCAGGTGCTGCGCGACTACCTGGCGATGTGGTGCGACACGCTGCGGCAGGTGGTTCCCGAGGTGTCCGACGCGGAAGCGCGCACCACGGTGGTGGCCGCGTTCGGCACCATGAACTGCATCGCCTACCACCGCAGCAAGCTCGGCGTCCGGGCGTTGGAGCGGTTGCTGATCGAGCTGGCCGGGCGGACGCTCGGGGTGGACGTCGCCGAGGAGCCCGCGCCCGCACCAATGAGTGCCCACCGCTGAGGTGAACCCCGGCGGCCCGGCTCAGGACCGCGCGCCGGTGTCCTCGGGCACGGAGTAGGTCACGGTGTGCGGCTCGGTGAAGTCGAGCAGGCCCTCCACCCCGAGCTCGCGCCCGGTACCGCTGTGCCGGAAGCCGCCGAACGGAGCGCGGTCGTCCTGCGCCACGGCGTTGTGGTTGTTGACCCACACGGTCCCGGTGCGGAGTCGGTGCGCGGCCGTGGCGGCCCGATCCGGGTCCGCGGTCCACACCGACGAGCACAAACCGGCCCATTCGTCGTTGAGCCGGTCGATCAGGGCGTCTTCGTCGTCGAACGGGATGACCGGCAGCGCGGGTCCGAACTGCTCGGTGGTCACGATGCCGCTGTCGGCGTGCGGATCGAGCACCAGCATGGCGGGCAGGAAATAGCCGCCTGCGGACTCCGCCGCGGGATCGACCGTGCCGAGTTCCCGTACCGGGTGCCCGGCGGCGCGCGCCTGGTCGCACAGCTCGCGCACCTTGTCGCGCTGCCGCGCGTTGTTGAGCGGTCCCATGGACGTGCCGGGGTCGAGCCCGTTCCCGATGCGGTATCCGCCGAGGACGTCCGACATGCCGTCGAGCACCTCGTGGTACCGGCTGCGATGTACGTAGAGGCGTTTGATGCCCATGCACACCTGCCCGGAGGTCAGGAACGCGCCGGTGACCAGCTGTTGCACGGCGGCTTCGTCGAGAGTGGCGTCGTCGAGCACGACGGCGGGGTCGTTGCCGCCCAGTTCCAGCGTGACACGGGTGAGGTTCTTGGCCGCGGTGGTCATCATGTACTGGCCGGCGGCCGTGCTTCCGGTGAAGACGATCTTCTGGACCCGCCGGTCCTCGATCAGCGGCGCCACGGCGTCGTTGTCACCGGTGACCACGTTCAGCACGCCGGGCGGCAGCCCGCGCGCCAGCAGGCGCAGTGTCTCGACCACGGCAAGCGGGCTGGTCGGTGGTGGTTTGACGATCACCGGGTTCCCGGCCACCAGCGCGTAGGGCAGGCTGGCCGCCAAGATCGCCAGCGGCCAGTTGTACGGCACGACGATCGTGGTGACTCCCACCGGCAAGGCGTCCACCCGAGAGCGGAACGGCGGCAGCGACGGGGCCGGAGCTGTCGCGGACTCGGCGTCGTCGGTGGGGACCGGCAGATCCTGACTGGTGCCGAGCTGATCGGCCAGTGACGCGGCGAGCTGACACCGTGCGACGAACACGCCGAGTTCGATCTGCGCTTCCTGGAGCACTTTTCCGTTCTCGCGCGTCAGCAACTCGGCGCGTGCTTGCTCCTGGCCGAGGCCCTGCAGTGCCGAAGTGAGGATCCCGGCACGCTTGGCTGCGGACATCTCGCTCCAGATCGGCCACGCGGCGACCGCGGCGTCGACGGCGGCGGTGGCGTGCTCGCGCGTCGCCGCGGAGATGTACCCGACGACTTCGTCCGGGGCCGCCGGGTTGCGTACCGGCTCTTGGCCGCCTGCCCGGATCTCTGCGCCGTCGATCAGCAGTTCGGTGTGGATCGGCTCGACGCCGGTGGAGGCTGACATGGTCACTCCGTCCCGAAGCGGGTGGAGAAGCGGGTGGAAAGGGCTGTCCCCGCCTACCCGGGTGTGACCATGGGCGAAACGCATCCGAGGTGGCTGGGGTGGAGGGTGCCTGGGGTTGCTGGGGTGGAGGGTGCCTGGGGTTGCTGGGGGTGGAAGGCTTCCGGGGTGGCTCAGGGGGAGGGCGCCCGGGAGTGAGCAGCGGCGGAAGAACGCCCGCGCTCCGAGGCGGGCGCTGGCGGGCCGGGTGTCAGCTCTTGGTGGCGATCGTGATCAAGTACTCCCAGTCGGCTGCCAGCGTGCCGTCTGTGGCCCGGTTCGCCTCGTCGGCCAGCGCAATCATGTCGGTGCGGAAGGCCGCACGCTCGTCCTCGTCCAGGCGGGCCGCGGCCATGTGGGTCGGGCCGTAGTGGGCGAGGAAGAAGTCCGCGAAGAACTCCGCGCTCGGGAAGCGCTGGGTCACCGTGGTCCTGGCGAAGCCGATGTCCGAGACGCGGTCGCCGAGCATCTCCGCCACGGTCGTTTCGTCGCCCCACCGCACGGGCGGCAGTGAGCCCGGGGGCGGTGCGGCGTGGGCGGCCACTGTCTGCAGCAACCGGCCGACGAATCCCGCCGCGGTCCAGTTGGCCAGGCCGATGCGCCCACCGGGTTTGGTGACCCGGACCAGCTCGTCGGCCGTGCGCTGGTGGTCGGCGGTGAACATGACGCCGATGGCCGACAGCGTGTAGTCGAACGAGGCGTCGTCGAACGGAAGGTTCTCGGCGTCGGCTTCCCGGAACTCGACCGCCAGGTCTTCGGCCGCCGCACGGCGCTGGGCGGCTTCGACCAGCACGGGGACGTAGTCGATGCCGGTCACGGCGCAGAACCTGCGCGCGGCGGACAACGCCACGTGTCCGGTGCCCGTCGCGACGTCCAGGACCCGCGCGCCGGGGCGCAGCTCGGTGACTTCGATCAGCGTCTCGGCGACCGGGACGGTGATCCAGGCGATCTTGCCGTAGTCGCCGCTGCTCCAGATCTTCTGTTGCTTGGCCTTGATCTCGTCGAAGGCGGTCGTGCTGGACATGAGGATCCTCCGGCTTCCGCGTCACCCGCGGGGTGCGGGCAACGGCGTTCCCCCTGTGGTTCGCGGTCTGCCGTGCCGGAATTGCGCCTCGTCGTGGCTGGGCCGCTCATTGCTCTGGGTCGGCGCCTGCGGTAGGCCGAATGGGCGCGTGCCGCGTGGCGCGCGGCCGCCGGTCGTGGCCAGTGGCCACCGGCCAGGCAGGAGTCGTCCGATCGGGCGGGCGACGGGGAGTCACAGGCTCCAGCCGCCGTCGACGACCAGCACGGTACCCGTGCAGTACGTGGCGTCCTCGGCCAAGAAGACCGCCGCCGCGGCGATCTCGTCGGCGCTGCCGAACCGGCGCATGACGACGCGCTGGGCGATGCGCCGGCGCGAGGAGTCGGGAACTGCGGCGGTCATGTCGGTCTCCACGTAGCCGGGAGCGAGGACGTTGACGCGGATCCCGTCGCGGCCCAGCTCCTTGGCCAACGACCTGGCGAAGCCGATGAGTGCCGCCTTGGCGCTGCCGTAAGCCGTGTCACCAGCGAAGCCGCGCAACCCCACCACCGACGAGATGAACGTGATGCTGGGGTTGGTGCCTTCGCGGAGCGCGGGAAGGGCCGCGCGGACCAGGTGCGCGTTACCGCCCACATTGGCTTCCAGCACGCCCCACCATTGCGTCGGATCGAGCGTGTCGACGCGGCCGCCTCGCCACATGCCTGCGTTGAGCACCAGGGCGTCCAGTCGCCCCCACTCGCGCAGGACGGAGCCGACGACCGAGTGTGCCGATTCAGGGTCGCCGAGCTGGAACGGCAGCGCCAAAGCTTGTACCGGTAGTTCGGTGCATATCCGCTCGGCCTCGTCCCGGCTAGACCGATAGGTACAGGCGACGCGCAACTGGCGAGCGGACAGGGCCCGTGTGATCGCCGCGCCGATTCCCCGCGAACCGCCGGTGACCAGCGCTGTTCTCGGTGCGGACGACAAAGCTCCTCCAGGTACTGACTGATCGGTACAATCATTTCCCTCGCGAGACTTCGTTGTCAACGTGTCGAAAGGCGGCGGGTATGCGCGCGGTGGTCTTACGCGGACCGGGCAACTACGAACTCGCCGACGTGGTGGAGCCAGGGCCAGGGCCGGGCGAAGTCCTCGTCGCGGTCGAGGCGTGCGGGGTGTGCGGCTCCGACGTGCACCTGGTGGATGGCAGCACCGTCGGCCGATACCCCGTGGTGCTCGGTCATGAAGCCGCGGGCCGGGTGGTGTCGTGTGGGCCAGGCGTCCACGGCGTCACCGAGGGGGTGCGGGTCGCCGTGCTGCCTTATGTCGGTTGTGGCACGTGCCGGCTCTGCTCCCTGGGGCAGGCGCAGGCGTGTGCCCGGCGGGACGTTCTCGGTGTCGATCGTGACGGTGCGCAGGCGGAGCTGGTCGTCGTTCCTGCCGAGTGCCTGGTGCCCCTGCCCGACGACGTACCGAGCGAAATCGGCGCGATCCTCACCGACGCGGTGGCCACACCGTGGCACGCGATCCGGAGGAGTGGGGTCGCGGCGGGGGACCTGGTCGTCGTGCTGGGATTGGGCGGCCTCGGCATGCACACGGTGCAACTGCTGACCGAGATCGTCGGTTGTGCGGTCATCGGGGTGGATCCGCGACCGGAAGCGCGTCGGCGGGCGCTCCAGCTGGGCGCTCAGGCCGTCGTCGCCGATGCGGCGGACGTGGCGGCATCGGCCCGTGACGGCCGCGACGGCGCAGACGCCGCTTTCGACATGGTGGGCTCGCCCGGCCTGATCGACACCGCGTTGCGCTGCTTGCGTCCGCAGGGGCGATGCGTCGTCGTGGGTATCACTCCTGACCGACTGCATCTGCGCATGCGCCAGGAAACCGTCGTCGCCCGCGAGCTGTCGCTGATCGGCAGTTTCGGAGCGACCCGGGCGGAAATCGAGGAACTTGCCGGACTGGTGGCCGTCGGCCGTCTCGACCTTTCCCACAGCGTCAGCGGCCGTTTCCGGCCCGAGGACTTCGGCACCGCGCTCGAGGAAACCCGCGCCAAGCGAGCGGGTTCGGTGCGCGTCGTGATCACCTATTCCTGATCCGCCTCGGCGGAATTCGGCTTGCGCTTTCCGGACCGCCGCTGTGTGGGCAGCAGCTGCCCGTACAGTGCGATGTCGGTGATCTTGTCCGCCACTTGCTCCGGGGTCAGCGGGCCCTTCGTGGCGTCGAACCACACGTAGGTCCAGTTGAGCATGCCGAGCACGCTCATCACGGCGACCGAATCGGCCGACCGGAAAACACCGGCGTCCACGCCTTCCTGCAGCACCTGGGCGAACAGGTCCTGGTGCTGATGGCGCAATTCCGCCAACTGCTTGGCCCGCTTGCCGGTCAGGGCGTGCATTTCCCGCAACACGACGATGACCTCGTCGCGCCGTGCGGCGATCGTCTTGATGTGTTCGCGGGCGAGCGCACGCAGCTTGTCGATCGGGTGCAGATCGGACTCGACCACCCGCTTGCCCCTGGCCAAGGCTTCCTCGACGTGCCGCTTGGACAAGTTGTACAGCAGGTCTTCCTTCGACCCGATGTGGTAGTAGAGCGCGCCGCGCTTGAGGCCCGCCGCATCCCCGAGTTCGGCCACCCCGGTGCCGTGGTAGCCCTTGCGAGCGAACACTTCGGCCGCGACGCGCAGAATGCGCTCGTGCGTGGATTCCTCCGCAGGTGCCTGGTCCTGCGCCCCTGCTTCCGGTGCGTGCCCGTCAGGCTGGGCGGTCGATTCTGCGGACGGTCTGCCCGGTACCGGGTCGGAATCGGCGGGGACGTCGTCGCCGATCGCGGTGTGCGGGAGTTCGGCCGGAGCCTGCGACGATTCGGTCGTGGAGGTGGATCCGGCTGCGCGTACCCCCTGCTGCTTCGGCATGACCCCTCACCTTCTTGCTTTCGGCACCGCTCGTGGCGGCGCCTGGCCGATGCTCTCTCGTGATTTCACGGTACCGACGATGCCGCGTTTGCCTGCGCGGTTCGCACAAACCGCCCACGGCTGTCCGAAGATCGTTCCCGCGCGCCGTCACGCGTCGAAGTGTACCGATCGATCTGTCAGCTTGCCCACTTTGGACGCTTTTTCGGCGGTGGTTGCCTGCTATCCGGACGCGCCGCGGTCGCCGGTGGCCAGTGCCCGCTCGATCTCCTCCTCGGTCAGCCCGATCTCGGCCAGGATCGCCCTGCCGTGCTCGCCCGGGCGCGGCGGCGGCTGGGGGGCTGTCGGCTGATCCTCGCTGAACCTCGGCGCGGGCGCGGGCTGGACGATGCCCGCCACGTCGACGAAGGTCCCCCTGGCCCGGTTGTGCGGATGCTGCACGGCTTCCCCGATGGGCAGCACCGGGGCGACGCAGGTGTCGGTGCCGCCCAGCAGGTCCAGCCAGTACTGGCGCGGCCGGCTGATGAAGACGTCCGCCAGGCGCTTGCGCAGTTTCGGCCAGTGCGCCCGGTCGGTGTGGCCGGCGAGGAACTCCGGGTCGTCGGCGAGCCCGAGCAGGTCGAGCAGCCTGTGGTAGAACTGCGGCTCGATCGCACCCACGCTGAGGTACTTGCCGTCCGCGCACTCGTAGACCGCGTAGAAGTGCGCGCCACCGTCGAGCAGGTTGGATTCGCGTCGGTCGACCCAGCTGCCCTGTGCGCGCAGGCCGTGCAGGATCGTGGTCAGCAGTGCCGTGCCGTCGACGATGGAAGCGTCCACGACCTGGCCTTTTCCGGTTTCCCGCGCCCTCAGCAGCGCCGCGACGACGCCGAACGCCAGCAGCATGCCGCCCCCGCCGAAGTCGCCGACCAGGTTGAGCGGGATCACCGGCGGGCCGTCGCGGTGGCCGATCGGATCCAGGCCGCCTGCCAGCGCGATGTAGTTGATGTCGTGACCGGCGCGCGATGCCAGCGGGCCGTGCTGTCCCCATCCGGTCATCCGGCCGTAGACCAGCCGCGGGTTCCGCTCCAGGCACACGTCCGGTCCGAGTCCCAGGCGTTCGGTGACTCCCGGCCGGAACCCCTCGATGAGCACGTCGGCGCCGTCGACCAGGCGCAGCACCGCGTCCCGGGCGGCGGGGCGTTTCAGGTCGAGTGCCACCGAGCGGCGCCCCCTGGCCAGCAGATCGTGCCGGTGGTCGAGCGGATTGCCCGCCGCGCGGCCCTCGGGCCGGTCGACCCGGATCACGTCTGCGCCCAGGTCGGCCAACAGCATGGCGCCGAACGGTGCCGGGCCCAAGCCGGCCAATTCGATCACCCGGACTCCGCGTAGCGGGCCCGCGGGTCCGGGGCGGTCAGCGGAGCGCGACATGGCGGCCTCCTTCGTCGGGGACTACCGAATCGAGTGAAAGGGTGTCTTGACTCACGTCCGACTTAGTGTACCGTTCGGTCAGTACAAAAGTACGTCACCCGAAACGACCTTCTCCACGGATCGCCTGGGAGTGCGAATGGGAGCGGTTCTGGCGAAAGCTCGGGCCGACGGCCGGTTCCGGTTGTCGCAGGAGCAGATCATTCTCATCGTCGTGGCGTCGCTGTTCGTGGTGTTCAGCGTCCTGCTGGACGGGTTCTTCACCGCGGACAACCTGCTGAACCTGCTCCGCAGCGTTTCCTCACTCGGCATCCTGAGCGTGGCGATGGCGGTCGTGGTGATCGCCCGGGGGATGGATTTGTCTCTGGTGGCGTCGATGGGCGTGAGCACCGCGATCGCCATTCAGCTCATGCGCTCGGAACTGAGCACGCCGGAAGCCCTGCTGATCGGCCTGGGCATCGTGCTGCTGCTCGGTGCGATCAACGGTTTCCTGATCGCGTTCGTGGAGATTCCCGCGCTGTTCGCCACGTTGGCTTCCGGATTGTTGATCTACGGCGTGGCGCGCACGCTGGTACTCGACGGCTTGATCGTCGAGCTGCCGCCGGACCGGGAGTTCGTGCGCTGGCTGGGGCAGGGCGTGGTGTTCGGCATTCCCGCGCCGATCGTGATCTTCGCCGTTGTGGCCCTGGTGGCGCACTTCTTGCTCAGCCGTACCAGGACCGGCCGATTCATCTACGCGCACGGTGACAATGCGGGCGCCGCGGCG
This sequence comes from Thermocrispum agreste DSM 44070, assembly GCF_000427905.1. Classification (GTDB taxonomy): domain Bacteria; phylum Actinomycetota; class Actinomycetes; order Mycobacteriales; family Pseudonocardiaceae; genus Thermocrispum; species Thermocrispum agreste. Next base: position 454,156 of record NZ_KE386603.1, read on the forward strand.
CTGACCGGCATTCCGGTCCGCCCGCTCACCTTGATCGAGTACATGATCGCCGGTGCGATCGGCTTCTGCGGCGGGCTGGTCATGGCCGGATCGGTCGGCGGATTCAACACCCAGATCATCGACGGGTCGCTGATCTACGACGTGCTGCTGGTGGTCGTCGTCGGCGGCATCAGCCTGGTGGGTGGCCGCGGCGGGGTGCTGTCCGTACTGGCGGGCACCGCACTGATCGGCGTGATGCTCAACGGAATGACGATCTTGAACATGAACACCCACGAAAAGGACATCGTCAAAGGGCTGATCCTGCTGGCCGCACTGGTCCTGGACAACCGGCTGCACCCCCGAGACGAAGAAACGGTTCGGCAAGGCGACTGAAAGCCTCGATCACCCATCACTCACCCCGGAGGTCATTGCGACAAGGAGGTCGTCATGCGCACGGTCCACCGAAAAGCGCGGCGGTCGGTCGCGTTCGCCGCCGCGGCGCTGATAGCGCTGGCCGGATGTTCGACCGGCGGCGATTCGAACGCGGGCGGGAACGACGGAGGCGAGGGCCTGCCGCCGGACGTTTCCTCGGCGAAATTGCGGCAGCACGCCATCGACAGCCTGAAAGGCAAGACGGCGGCGTTCGTCCCGGTGGGCCTCGGCACACCGTTGACCGAGGAATGGGCGCGCCAGATGAAACGCGGGTTCGAAGCCGCGGGCATGAAGTTCGTCGTCCGCGACCCGAACTGGGACACCGCGCGCCAGGCCGAGGCGGTGCAGTCGTTGATCAACGAAAAGCCCGACGTGCTGGTCGTGCACAACTTCGACGTGCAGGTGCTGGCCAAACTGATCCAGCAGGCGGAGAAGGCGGGCATCTACGTCATCCAGATCAACATGGTGTCCAACTACAAGTCCGATGCGTTCGTCGGCGCGGACACCATCGAGCTGGGCAGGCGGATCGCCACCGACATCGTCAAGGTGTGCGGCAAGGGCACCGACACGTCGCACAAGGTGCAGATCGTGCAGGGTGACGCCACCTCCGGTTTCACGCTCGACGTGATGGCCGGGGCCAAGGAGGTGTTCGACAAGCACCCGGAGATCAAGATCGTGTCCACCCAGGCGGCGAACTGGGACCGGACCAAGGCGCACGACATCACCGCGACGGTCATCCAGCAGCACCCGGACCTGTGCGCCAGCTGGGGCTTCTGGGACCAGATGCAGTACGGCGCGGCGACCGCGATCAAGGAAGCGGGCAAGATCGACCAGGTCAAGGTGTTCACCTCCGACCACAGCTCGATCACCTGCGAGGCGCTCAGGGACAAGCTGTTCTACCAGTCCTACGGCTACTCGGTGCCGACCCAGGGAGCGGACATCGTCGCGATCGCCAAGCAGTTGCTGCAGTCCGGGCGTCCGCCGGGGTCGTCCCGCATCGCCGACTACACCCCGCTGGTGAAGATCGATCGCACCAACTGGGACGAACCGAACATGTGCTACGACGGCAAGACCGACGGCCTGACCGTCTCCTGATCGCCGTCCGGCACGAATCCGCGACTGCGGTCCGGGGCGCTCGTGCATGCCCCCGCGGGCGCCCCGGGCTCCTCACCTTCCGCTAGCCACCTCGTCTGTCAAGGCCGCCGCGCTCGGTGCCATGAAGAGAGCGAGAATTGCCATGACCGCAACCGTGCCACGGCTGCGTCTCGGATCCCGGCCGCCGGAACGGAACGTGCCGGCGAACGAGACCCTCGTGATAAAGCTGCGACACCTGCGCAGGCGCATTGCCCTGCAACAGGTCTTCGCCGAGTTGTTCGAGAAGCGCTGGATGGAGCCGGCCATCCCGCTGGCGCTGTTGATCGGCGTGTTCGTGTTCTTCTCGGCCACCACACCTGGGTTCGCCAGCCAGGAGAACCTGCTGTCCACCTCCGCCGAGCTGGCCGAGCTGTCGCTGGTGTGCCTCGGCATGGCGGTGGTGGTCATCTCGGGCGGGATCGACCTGTCGGTCGGTTCCATGTTCGGCCTGTGCAACATGGCAGTGATCCTGCTGGTCACCCTCAGCGGCCTGCCGGTGCCCGTGGCGATCGCCCTCGGCCTGCTGATCGGCGCCCTGCTCGGCTCGGTCAACGGCAGCATCGTCGCCTACCTCAAGGCACGGCCGTTCCTCACCACGCTGGTCACGCTGATCATCTTCCGCGGCGTGCTCAACCTGCTCGACCTGAATTACTCCGCGCAGACCGCCACCGTGTTCGTGACCGATCCGGTGTGGGAGTGGTTCGGCACCGGCAAGGTGGCGGGCATCCCGTTCAGCTTCGTCACGCTGATCGGTGTGCTGATCGTGGGCCACATCGTGCTCAGCCGCTCCCGGCTCGGCTGGCACATCACCGCGGTCGGCGCCAGCAGGCGGGCCGCGCGGCACGCGGGCATCCGGGTGGAGCGGGTGCTGTTGATCAGCTACGTGTTCTCCGGGCTGCTGTGCGCGCTCGCCGCGATCTTCTACGCATCGCGCCTGTCCAGCGCCAGCGCGCGGGTCGGGGAGGGCATGGAGCTGACCGTGCTCACCGCGGTGATCCTGGGCGGCATCAGCCTGTCCGGCGGCAAGGGCACGGTGTGGCGGGCGTTCATCGGCGCCGCCACGATCAGCCTGCTCGGCAAGGGCCTGCTGCTGATGAACGTCGGCGGCGAGGTGTTCCAGACCGTGCTGGCCGCGGTGCTGATCGTCGCCGTCGGCCTGGACCTGAAGTGGGGCAAGAACCGCGGCAAGGCGATCCAGAAGACCTACGTCAACCCCACCATCGTCGAGTACGGCGAGCTGCAGGACACCCGGCCGGGATCCGGCACGCCGTTCGAGCAGAACGACCGGCTGGTCGGCGCCGAGGCGATCGGCCTCGGGCAGGTCGAGGGTCCCGAGGACGTGATCCTGGACAAGCAGGGCCGCCTGTACTGCGGCACGCGGCAGGGGTGGATTCTCCGCTTCTCCGGGGAGAACTTCGAGCACCGGGAGATCTTCGCCAGGATCGGCGGCCATCCGCTGGGGCTGGCGTTCGATGCGGAGGAGAACCTCGTCGTCTGCGTCGCAGGCATGGGCTTGTACGCGGTGACGCCGCAGGGTGAGGTGCGCAAGCTCACCGACGAGACCAACCGCAACTGGTTGCAGCTGCGCGACGACAGCCGGCTGCGCCTGGCCGACGACTTGGACATCGCGCCCGACGGCAAGATCTACTTCAGCGAGGCGACCACCCGGTTCGAGATGGCCGACTGGATCCTGGACGGGATCGAAGGGCGGCCGAACGGGCGGCTGCTCTGCTACGACCCGGCGACCGGCAAGACCAGGACGGTCATCCGCAACCTGGTGTTCCCCAACGGGGTGTGCGTCAGCCACGACGGCAAGTCGCTGCTCATCGCGCAGACCTGGCTGTGCCGCATCCTGCGGTTCCACATCGACGGCCCGGACAAGGGCCGGCTGGAAGTGTTCATGGAGAACTTCCCCGGCTACCTGGACAACATCAACCGGGCGTCGGACGGCGCGTACTGGGTGGCGCTCAACGGCATGCGTTCCCCCGCCTACGACCTCGCCATGCGGATGCCGACGTTCCGCCGCCGCATGATGAAGCGCATCCCGCGGGACGAGTGGCTGTACCCAAGCATGAATCACGGCTGCGTGGTCAAGGTGTCCGAGCAGGGCGAAGTGCTCGGCACGTGGTGGGACCCGGGCGGTACCGCGCACGCCACGATCACCTCGATGCGCGAGCACGGCGGCTATCTGTACATCGGCGGCCTGGAGAACAACCGCATCGGCCGGATCAAGCTGGACGAGGCCGAGCCGACGGCTTCCTCGTCCGGCCGGGCGGTGCGTTCCGTCGCCGGGTCCGCGGCGAACTGAAAGGAGCCGGCGGTGTCACGATTCGAAGCTCTGCAGCTGATCAAGGAGTTCCTGTTCCCCGGCAGGCACAGTGGGACGGCGATTCCGCCGCTCGACGGCGGGCTGACCCCCAACGACGCGCTGGAGGAAGCGAAGCTGGTCGTGGAGCTTCCCGAGCCGGACGACGTGCTGCTCGACGCCGATCAGCTGTACGTCACCAGCGGGAACACACTGCTGCGCATGCCGGCCGACGGCGGTGACCCGGTCACCGTCGCCGAGTTCGGTGGGGAGGCAGGGGCGCTGGCGCGCCTGGTGGACGGCCGGTTGCTGGTGGCGGTCGCCGGCGTCGGGGTCGTCGCGGTCACCGCGGACGGCCGCACCGAGGTGGTGCTGGACCAGGTGGCCGGACGGCCATTGCGGTGTCCGACCGACTTCGCGGTGGCTGCCGACGGTTCGGTGCTCGTCACCGACGGGTCGAGCAAGCACGCCGGGCAGCAGTGGGTGCACGACCTGATGGAGTGCAACCGGCTGGGCAGGCTGGTGCGTTTCGACCCGGACAGCGGCTCGGCCGACCTGCTCGCCGACGAACTCGGCTACGCCAGCGGGGTGACGCTGACCGAGGACGGCGCCGCCGCGGTGGTCAGTGAGGCTTGGACGCACCGGATCAGCACGTTCCCGCTCGACGGCGGGCAGCCGAGCGTGCTGAAGCAGAACCTGCCCGGTTATCCCGGACGGCTGCAGCCCGCCGCGGGCGGCGGTTACTGGCTGGCGATGTTCGCGCTGCGTACCCAGCTGGTGGAGTTCGTGCTCACGCAGCGCTACTACGTCGAGGAGATGATGCGCACGATCGAGCCGGACCTGTGGATCCGGCCCGCGTTGCGCGGCCTCAACAGCGGCCTGGAGCCGCTGCAAGGCGGCCAGATCCGCAAGCTCGGCGTGGTCAAGCCGTGGGCCCCGCCGCGGTCCTACGGGCTGGCCGTCCGGCTGGACCCGGACGGATATCCGGCGAGCAGCCTGCACAGCAGAGGCGGAGGGAGCAGGCACGGCGTGACGTCGGTGCGGCAGTGCGGGCAGCGAGTGCTGATCGCGTCCCGTGGCGGGGACTGCGTCGTGGAGGTGAGTCACCCATGAGCCAGTCCATGGTCGACCTGCTCGACATCTCCCCGGACCAGCGGGACACCAGGCTGGTCGATCTGCGCAAGGTCACCAAGACCTACCGGGGCGTGCATGCCATCAAGGACATCGACTTCACCCTCGACGCGGGGGAGGTGCACGCCCTGGTCGGCGAGAACGGTGCGGGCAAGTCGACGTTGTGCAAGATCCTTTCCGGCGCGGTGCAGCCCACCTCCGGTGAGATGTTCATCGCCGGCGAGCGGGTGTCGTTCCGCCGGCCGCACGACGCGCTCGAGCACGGCGTGGCGATGGTCTACCAGGAGACCAGCCTGGTGCCGACGATGACGGCCGCGCAGAACATCGAGCTCGGCCACGAGCGGCTGCTGACCCGGTTCCGGTCGCTGAACATCGGTGCCCAGCAGCTGCTGATGTCGATGAACTTCCACGTCAACCCGACGGCCTACGTGTCGACGCTGGGCGCGGCGCAGAAACAAATGGTGGAGATCGCGCGGGCGTTGCGGTCGAACGCGCGCATCGTCATCTTCGACGAGCCCACGGCGACGTTGACGCCGGAAGAGACGCTGCACCTGTTCGACGTCATCAACAAGCTGCGCGAGGCGGGGCTGGGCATCATCTACGTCTCGCACATGCTGGAGGAATCCCTCAAGATCGCCGACCGGGTCACCGTACTGCGCGACGGCGAGCGGATCGTGACCCTCGATGCCAAGAAGACGACGCGCGACGAGCTGGTCAAGCACATGGTCGGCAGGGCGCTGACCGGGACGCAGACCCGGCGGCGGTCCGGCGGCGACGGCAAGCCGCAGCGCAGGCGGAAAGTGCTCGAGGTGGAAAACCTCATCCTCGGCAACGTCGTGCGGAACATGTCGTTCTCCGCCTACGCCGGGGAAGTGCTGGGCATCGCGGGCCTGATCGGCAGCGGCAGGACCGAGACCGCCAAGATCATCGCGGGCGCGCTCAAACGCAACCGGATCCACGGCGGACGGGTCCTGGTGAACGGCAAGCCGGTGCGGTACCGGGTGCCCAAGCAAGCCATCGACGACGGCATCGTCTACATCACCGAAGACCGCAAGGCCGACGGGTTCTTCGAGACGATGACCATCGCGGAGAACCTGTATCTCGGCTACCTGGCGTCGCGCCGCGGCCGCAAGCGATGGCTGCTGTCCCGCAGGCGGCGGGCGGAGATCGCGCGGGAGTGGACCAAGCGGCTGCGGATCAAGGCGATCAACTCCGACGCCAAGATCGTCGAACTGTCCGGCGGCAACCAGCAGAAGGTCGTCGTGGGGAAATCCCTGGTCGCCGACCCGGAAGTGGTGATTTTCGACGAGCCGACCCGCGGGGTCGACGTCGGGGCCATCGAGGAAATCCACCAAATGATCCGTCAGCTGGCCGACGAAGGAAAAGCGGTGATCGTGATCTCGTCCTATCTGCCGGAGATCCTGGCCGTGTCGGATCGCATCCTGGTCACGCGGTTCGGCCGGGCGGTGGCGGAATTCAGCGCCGAAGAGGCCACGCAGGAAAAGATCATGTACGCGGCGATCTTCTGAAGGTGGGCCATGGGCATTCTGGACGCGCCACCACAGGCGATCGAAGAACGGTTCGGCAGGCAGCTCGGCAGGCCGGTACGGCTGGTGGAACGCAAGCTGGCCGGGGAAGGCCTGTCGGACGAGACCGGTGTGCTCGTGCTGGACGACGACGGCGAGCTGCGGAAGGTGGTCGTGCGCCTGTTCCGCCCCGGCGCGATGGCCCGGCACGAGGTCGATCCGCGGCGCCTGCACCGGCTGCTGGTGGCACTGACCGCCACGCCGGTCCCGGTGCCGCAACCGCTGTGGTTCGATGCGGATCGTTCGTTGTTCGGCGAGAGCTACTCGGTCGTGGCGTGGGTACCGGGGATCGCCGTGGTGCCGTGGTCGCCGGAGGGGCGCAAGTACCTCGCCGAGGTCGGCCGGGGGCCGATCGGTGAGGACTTCTGCCGGATCCTTGCCGAGATCCACGCCATCGACCAACACACCGCGGACGTGGGCTTTCTCGGCGTGCCGCCGGCAGGCACGGCGTTCGCCGAGGCGGAGATCGCCCAGCTGGAGGACTACCTGCGGCGGGTCGCCGACGAGCCGGAACCGATCATCGTCGACGGCCTCGGCTGGCTCCGGGCCAACGTGCCTGCCAGCGAACGGATCGGCCTGGTGCACGGCGACTACCGCACCGGCAACGTGCTGTTCGGCGACGACCGGGTCAACGCGGTCATCGACTGGGAGTTCGCGCGGTTGGGGGACCCGCTCTACGACGTCGGGTGGGTGTGCTGTCCGTCCAACCGCGTCGACAGCGACCTGGTGTGCATGATCCTGCCCCAGGAGGAGTTCCTGGCCCGCTACGAGCGGCACGCCGGATGCCGGGTGGACCGGGACGCGCTGCACTTCTGGATCACGTTCCACCAGGTCCGGCACGCGGTCATGTGGCTGGACGCGGGCAAGAAAGTCCGTGACGGCCAGATCGACGATCTTCGCCTCGCGCGAATGCACTACACGATGCCGACCATGCGCGCCATGGTCGCCGACTGTCTCGCATACACATGATCAGCCCGGCACAGATGCTCTTGGCGATCCGCAAGGAACTGACCACCTCCGTGCTGCCGGCCATCACCGACGACCGTGCGCGCTCCTCGGTGATCGCGACGGTCGGCATCCTCGGCGTGCTGGCCCTGCAGGTCAGGGAGGACGACGCGTGGCTGGCCGACTCGGTGCGGGTGCTGTCGGCCGGGGTGCGGCGGTGGCCGGTGGAGGTTCCCGACGAGGTGGCGGACGCGCGCCAGTACCGCAGGCAGTTGCTGGCCGCGATCACGGAGTTGATCAGGCGGATCTGGGACGGGGAAGCGGACAGCGCGCTGCTGCCGGACATCCGCGGAGTGTTGCACGCCGACCTGGAGCTGCAGTTGAAGCGAACTCGGTGACGAGGAACGGAGCGAGGGATGGACCGCTACACGTTGGCGGAGGTGCTGCGCAAGCACCGCACGGCGGGCAGTGTGAACGCCGAGCGGATCGCGGTGACGTTCGAAGGGGCGTCGCTGACCTACGACGAGCTCGACGCGCGCTCGGACCGGGTGGCCGCCGGGTTGCGAGCCCGGGGGTTCGCGCACGGCGACCGGGTCGGGGTGCTGCTGTACAACCGGTTGGAGTGGCTGGAGCTGTTCTTCGCCGTCGCCAAGCTCGGCGGCGTCGTGGTGCCGATCAACTACCTGCTGAAACGCAAGGAAGTCGAGTTCATCCTCGACGACTGCCAAGCGCGCTGGCTGGTGTTCGAGAAGGCGCTGGCCGACGTGGCACCGGTGGACGGATCACGCCGCATCGTCACCATCGACACCTCCGTCGACGGCGGCATCGACTACCAGGAGCTGCTGTCGGCCGATGCGGACGACGCTCCCCGTGACGCCGCGAAGGCCGACGACCTGGTGTTGCTGCAGTACACCTCGGGCACCACCGGCACCCCGAAGGGGGCCATGCACACGCACTCCACGGTGCTGTGGAACAGCTTCCACCAGATCGTCGACTACGAGATCACGGCCAAGGACGTCTACCTGATCGTGCCCGCGCTGTGCTGGGCGGCCGGGCTGCACGACATCGCGCTCGCCACGCTGTGGCGGGGCGGGCGGGTGGTGCTGAGCCCGAGCACCGGGTTCGAACCCACCCGTCTGCTGGCCACCGTGCAGCGCGAGCGGGTCACCGCGACGCTGATGGTGCCGACCGTGCTCAAGCGGGTGCTGGCCGAGCCGACGCTCGGCGACTACGACACCTCGTCGCTGCGGCTGATCGTGTCCGGTGGTGAGCCGGTGCCGGTGACGGCGATCGAGGACGCGCAGCGGAAGCTGCCGAACTGTGCCGTGCTGCAGGTCTACGGCATGAGCGAGTTCCCGACCATGATGAGCTACCTGCCCGCGGAGGACGCGGTTCGCAAGCTCGGGTCCGCCGGGCGGGCGTGCAGCGCGGCCGAGTTGCGGATCGTCGACGACAAAGGCAACGACGTGCCGCCCGGTGTGGTCGGCGAGATCATCTGCCGCTCCCCGGCGAACATGATCGGCTACTACAACCGGCCGGAGGCCACCAAGGCGGCGCTGGCCGGGGGCTGGCTGCACACCGGGGACCTGGCCACTTACGACGAGGAGGGATACATCTTCATCTCCGGCCGGGCCAAGGACATGATCATCTCCGGCGGGCTGAACGTGTACCCGGCCGAGGTGGAACGCGTGCTGGCCCAGCACGACGACGTCATCGAGGCCGCCGTGGTCGGCAAACCGGACGACAAGTGGGGCGAGGTCGGCGACGCCCTGGTGGTCGTCCGGCCGGGGGCGACCGTCACGGAGGACGAACTGCTCGAGCACATGCGCGCCGAGCTGGCCAACTACAAGATCCCCAAGCGCATCACGCTGACCACCGAACCGTTGCCACGCACCACGTCCGGCAAGGTTCAGAAGTTCCGTGTCAAGGAGTTGCTGCAGTCATGACGTGGGAGTTCGCCACCGAGCCGGAATTCGCCGAGAAACTGAAGTGGATGCGTGAGTTCGTCGACGAGCGGGTGTCCCTGCTGGAGACCGTCGACCTCGACGACGACGCCTTCCGCGCCGCCATCGCGCCGCTGCAGGAGGAAGTCAAACGGCGCGGCCTGTGGGCCGCCCACCTCGACCCGGAGCTGGGCGGACAGGGGTTCGGGCAGGTCAAGCTGGGGTTGATGCACGAGATCATCGGCCGCAGCTGGGTCGCCCCCTACGTGTTCGGCAATCAGGCGCCGGACTCGGGCAACTCGGAGATCTTGGCGCGCTACGGCACCGAGGAGCAGCGCAGGACGTACCTCGAGCCCCTGCTGGCCGGAAAGCTGCGATCGGCGTACGCGATGACCGAGCCGGGCGCGGGAGCCGACCCGACCCTGTTGAGCACCCGCGCCGAACTGGACGGCGACCACTGGGTGATCAACGGCCGGAAGTGGTTCATCACGAATGCCTCGGTCGCCGACTTCTTCATCGTCATGGCGGTCACCGACCCCGACGCGCCGCCGCGGGAGCGGGCCTCGCAGTTCATCGTTCCCGCGGGCACACCCGGCCTGGTGGTCGAGCGGGATTTCGGCACGATGGAGGATCCCCGGCCCCGGCCGGGCCGGCTGGACAACCACGCGGAGGTGTCGTTCACCGACGTCCGGTTGCCCGCGTCGGCGATGCTCGGCGAGCGTGGCGCGGGATTCGCCATCGCGCAGAGCAGGCTCGGTCCCGGCCGGATCCACCACTGCATGCGCTGGGTCGGGCAGGCGCAGCGGGCGCTGGACATGCTGTGCGAGCGGGTCAAGTACCGGTTCACCCACGGCTCGCTGCTCGCCGACAAGCAGACCATCCAGAACTGGATCGCCGACTCCTGGACCGAGTTGAACGCGCTGCGCCTGATGACCTTGCAGGCTGCCTGGATCATCGACACCCAGGGGGTGCGGGCGGCACGCGTGCACATCAGCTCCATCAAGTACTGGGGGGCCAAGGTCCTGCACGACGTCATCGACCGGGCCCTGCAGGCCCATGGCTCCCTCGGCTACTCGTCGGACCTGCCGCTGGAGCAGATGTACCGGAAGGCGCGTGCGGCACGGATCTACGACGGTCCGGACGAGGTGCACCGGCAGGTCGTCGCCCGGCATGTCTTGCGGGAGTACTCCGCGCCCGCCGACGAACTTCCCACCGAGTGGGTGCCGCGGCGGCGGGAGAAGGCGATGGAGGTCTTCGCATTGACGGAGTGACGCGGGAAGCGAGCCCCAGGCGCACGGGCGATGATCCGGGCTGGTGGCGCGCGTCGGCCTGTCGCTGAAGCGAGCCCCAGGCGCACGGGCGATGCACGATGAGCTGCGCCACCACCATCGCGGTCTGCAAGCGAGCCCAGGTGCACGGGCGATGCGGTCCCGCGACGGCCGACGGTGCCGCAAAAGCCGCAAGGCGCCACAAAGGCATTGTCGGCCGTCCCACCGCGCCGAGCAGAGCCGTCGCCGGGGGATCGGCACCCTCGTTCGCGTCGTCGGTGTCGGTGGTTCCGGCTAAGGTGCGCGCGTGTCCAAGGCCGATTTCAAGAAGCTCGACTGCTACCGCGCCCGCAGCGGGGAGTTCCGCGTCGTCGACGTTCCGCCGCTGCAGTACCTGATGATCGACGGATACGGCGATCCGAACACCAGCGCGTCCTTCCGGGAAGCGGTCGAGACGCTGTTCCCGCTGGCCTACAAGCTGAAGTTCGCCAGCAAGCAGGAGCTGGGCCTGGACTACGTCGTCATGCCGCTGGAGGGCTTGTGGTGGGCGGACGACATGGACAGCTTCACCACCGCGCGGGACAAGTCCAAGTGGCATTTCACCGTGATGATCATGCAGCCGGAGTGGATCACCGGCGACATGTTGCAGGCCGCGAAACGGAAGGTGGCCGCGGCCGGGCAGGCGCCCCGGCTCGACGAGGTGCGTCTGGAGACCCTGGAGGAGGGCCGGTGTGTGCAGACGCTGCACATCGGGCCGTTCGACGAGGAGGCCGAGACGCTGGCGACGATGCACCACGACGTCATCCCGGCCCAGGGTTTCGCGCTGACCGGCAAGCACCACGAGATCTACCTGTCCGATCTGCGGCGGGCCGCGCCGGACAAGTTGCGCACCATCCTGCGGCAGCCGGTGCGCCCGGCGTGACGGCTGCCGCGGCCCGTGGGTGGGCGCCGCTGGTGGCCGTGGTGTCGGTTGCGTGCCTGTCCTGTGTTGTCTGTGTGGCTGGGCCGTGGCGAGTGCTGGCTGGTGGTCGTGGTGTCGGTTGCGTGCCCGTCCTGTGCTGCCTGCGCGGCTGGGTCGTGGCGAATGCGCCGCTCGGGGGCCGGGCTTTCCACGACGTGGCCGGGCTTGCCCGGCGGGACTAGGCTGACTGTCGCCGATGGTCCGCCTCCGCGCCGCGCGGAGGCGGGGCAAGAGGGAACCCGGTGCGAATCCGGGACTGCCCCGCAGCGGTGAACGAGAACGACCACCGTCATCGAAGCACTGGGCGTGCGCATCGCCTGGGAAGCGACGGCCAGTAGGTCCACCGGTCGCCCGGTGGGTGCTCGTGAGTCCGAAGACCTGCCATCGGCGCGCACGCCGCCGGCGTGCGCTGGTCCGGCGCCACTCGGGTGGGCTTGCGGACACGCCCTCGTGAGCCAAGGGCGCCCTGCCTGCTGCCCGCGCGGCGCCGGCGCGTCCATTCCAGCTCGCGAGGAGAGAGCGAATGACCGAAACCGCCATCGGCGCCACCGTGCTGGGGTACCCGCGGATCGGGCCGAACCGGGAACTCAAACGCGCCGTCGAAAGCTACTGGTCCGGCGACCTGGACGAGCCCGCACTGCAAGCCGTCGCCGCCGAGCTGCGCCACGCGACGTGGCGGGAACTGTCCGATGCCGGTCTGGACAGCGTTCCCGGCAACACCTTCTCCTACTACGACCACGTGCTCGACACCGCGGTGATGGTCGACGCCATCCCGCAGCGGTATCGCGACCTGGGCCTCGGCGATTTCGACACGTACTTCGCGATGGCCAGGGGCACGACCGAGGTGGCGCCGCTCGAGCTGACCAAGTGGTTCGACACCAACTACCACTACCTGGTCCCCGAGCTCGGTCCAGCCACCTCGTTCCGGTTGCGCAACGACGTCCCGGTGCAGGACTACCGGCAGGCCGCGCAGGCCGGGATCACCACCCGCCCGGTGCTGCTGGGACCGGTGACGTTCCTGCTGCTGGCCAAACCGGCGCCGGGTTCCGAGCCGGGGTTCACCACGTTGAGCTTGCTCGAGCCGTTGGTGGAGGCCTACGCCGACCTGCTGACCCAGCTCGCCGCGGCGGGAGCGGAATGGGTCCAGCTCGACGAACCGGCGTTCGCGGCGGACCGTTCCGCCGCCGAACTGGCCGCGCTGCGCCGCGCCTACGACCGGCTTGCGTCCCTGCCGCACCGTCCCAAGCTGCTGGTCACCGGCTACTACGGTGACCTCGGCGACGCGCTGCCGGTGCTGGCCTCGACCGCGGTGGAAGCGATCGCGGTCGATCTCGTGGCGGGGCCAGGGGCGGCGGAACGGATTCCGGCGATTCCCGGGTTGCGGAGCAAGATCGTGGTGGCCGGGCTGGTCGACGGACGCAACATCTGGCGGACGGACCTGCGTGCCGCGCTGGAGCAAGTCGAGCCGATGCGCGACGCAGTGGCGGGCCTGGCGGTGTCCACGTCGTGTTCGCTGCTGCACGTTCCCTACGACCTGGCGAGGGAAACCGACCTGGATCCGGCGTTGCGCGAGCGGCTGGCGTTCGCCAGGCAGAAGCTCGCCGAGGTCGTGGTGCTCGGCCGGGCGCTCCGTGGCGAGGACGTGGCGGCGGAGGTGGAAGACGCCGCGGCGGCCGTCGAGCGCGGGCGGAGCGCCGCACGCCGGGACGAGACCGTTCGCCGGCGCCTGGCCGAGCTTTCCCCAGCGGACCGTGCCAGGCCCCCGTACCACGAACGAGCGGCCGCGCACCGTCAGCGGCTGGACCTGCCGCCGCTGGCGTGCACCACGATCGGTTCCTTCCCGCAGACCCGGCGGGTCCGCAAGGCCAGAGCCGACCTGCGGGCGGGACGCATCGACCAGCAGACCTACCGGCAGCTGATGCGCGCCGAGATCGAGTCGGTCGTGCGCCTGCAGGAGGAGATCGGGCTCGACGTGCTGGTGCACGGTGAACCCGAGCGCAACGACATGGTGCAGTACTTCGCCGAGCGGCTGGAGGGCTTCGCGACCACCCAGCACGGATGGGTCCAGTCCTACGGCACGCGCTGTGTTCGTCCGCCGATCCTGCACGGGGACGTCAGCAGGCCGGGGCCGATCACCGTGGAGTGGAGCAAGTACGCGCAGTCGCTGACCTCCCGTCCGGTCAAGGGCATGCTGACCGGCCCGGTCACCATCCTGGCGTGGTCCTTCGTGCGGGACGACCAGCCGCTGGCCGCCACCGCCGACCAGGTCGCCCTGGCGCTGCGCGACGAGATCGCGGATCTGGAGGCCGCCGGGTTGTCCGTCGTCCAGGTCGACGAGCCCGCGCTGCGCGAGCTGCTACCGCTGCGGGAGCGCGACCGCAAGGCGTATCTGGACTGGGCGGTCGGCGCCTTCCGGCTGGCGACCGGCGGGGCGAGCCCGGGCACGCAGATCCACACCCACCTCTGCTACTCCGAGTTCGGCGACGTGATCACCGCGATCGACGCGCTCGACGCCGACGTCACCACGATCGAGGCGGCGCGCTCCCGTATGGAGGTGCTCGACGACCTGGCGGACGCCGGCTTCGCCCGCGGTGTCGGACCGGGTATGTACGACATCCACTCCCCGCGGGTGCCTAGCGTCGAAGAAGTCGGGGAGCTGCTGGACGCGGCGTTGCGCGTGGTGCCCAGGGAACGGCTGTGGGTCAATCCCGACTGCGGGCTGAAGACCCGCGCGTACGCCGAAGTCGAACCGGCCTTGCGGAATCTGGTGCAGGCAGCCCGAGCCCGTCGCTGACCTCGGCGCGGTCGGTCTTGTGCGGCGGGCGGGCGCCGATCTGTCCGGTGCTCGCCCGCTCCACCACCTGCTGCATGGATGACGACGTGCTTGCCGCCGTCACGGCGCCGGCTCCGGCAGTTGCCCGGGCAAGCCGTCGAAAGCGGCCGCCGGCGCTGCGCAGCGCCGGCTCCGGTAGACCGCGTAAAGCAGGCCGGATGCGACCAGGACAGGCAGGTGGGCCAGCACGTCGGACACGGTGACCAGCCCTGCGGCGAGATCGAGCGCGGCAAGCACCGTCAATACCCCGGTGAAGCACACCATCACCGGGAGCATGGCCGCCGCGTAGCGCGGCCGCGCGGCGGCGACGAACAGCCCGACGGCCAGCGCCAGTGTGCACGTCGCGGTCTCCTGGACCAGGCGGCTGGAGGTCGTGCCTGCCTGGTGCACGGGACCGGGCTCCGCCAGCAGCTCGGCCATCCCCAGCCCGCCGATGACCAGCGCGAGCACCCCCAGTGCCGCGCGGGTTCCGGTGTCGTCCGCCTTGGCCGGGCGGTGGCGGGCCAGCACCGCGGCGGCCAGGTCGGGGCCGGTGGCCACCGGCCGGACGCGCAGCCGCCTGGTCAGCTGAACCGCCTGGGTGTGCCACTGCCTGCACTCGCCGCACTGCGCCAGGTGCCGGTCGACATGCTCACGCAGGGCGGGCTCGGCTTCGCCGTCCAGACGCGCCGACAGAGCCTCACGGGAAGTTTCGCAGTCCACGAAGACATGGTGGGTCGAACGGCGACGCAATTCCAGCCCGTGCCCAATACCATCCGACGCAATGAACGACGATCTCGACGGGGTGACCAGCCTGGCGCTGGATGCGCGCGCCGGTGATCGCGGCGCGCTGGCCCGGTTCGTGCGCGCCACCCAGCACGACGTGTGGTGGTTCGCGGCGCTGCTGGCAGACGTCGGGGTCGCCGGGAAGCTCGCGGTGGAGACTTTCGAGCGGGCGATGGCCGTCCTGCCTCGGTACTCCGGGCGCTTGTCGGCGCGGACCTGGCTGCTCGCCATCGCTCGCCGCGTCGTGCTCGAGCACCTCCGCTGGGGCGGCACGCGTTCGCAGGCCGCGCCCGCCACCCCGCGGCCGGGCGGGGCAGGAGAGCAGCCGCCAGCCGGGGCCGACGATCTCGTCGAGGCGAACCTGCTGCTCGGCACCCTCGATCACGATTGCCGCGAAGCAGTGGTGCTGACGCAGACCCTCGCACTGCCGTATGGGGAAGCCGCCGTGGTCGTGGGCTGTTCGGTGGCCACGATCCGCTCGCGAGTGGCCAGGGCCCGCGCTCAGCTGGTGCGAGCCGCCGGGCATCACGCGGCCGCGGGCGCGGGGTCGCAACTCACACCAGACTGGTCCAGTACGACCAGAATCTCTGCACCACCAGCGCGATGATCACCACGTACCACAACGCGAGGATCGCGCTGTGTACGCGGCGCAGCGGCGCCAGCGCCGGCCAGGCGTCCAGTGCCGAGTACCAGAAGATCGGGATCGTGACCGCCCAGACGACCATGCAGTAGGGGCAGAGCGCGCCGATGTCGTAGAGACTGCTCGCGATCAGCCAGTGGATGAACACCACCGCCACGGTGCTGCCCGCGACCATGCCGGCGCGGTACCACCGCGGCGGGCGGAATCCGGCGAGCATCGCGACGCCGGTGGTGACCACCACGGCGAAGCCGCCGATTCCGAGCAGCGGGTTGGGGAAGCCGAGCACCGCGGCCTGCGAGCTGTCCATCACCGACCCGCAGGACAACACGGGGTTGAACGAGCAGGTCGGGATGTAGTCGGGATCGCGCAGCCTGGCGATCTTCTCCAGAGTCAGCGCGCCCGACGCCAGCAGTCCGATGCCGCCCGCGATGACGTACAGCCACGCCAGCCCGCGGGACGGGGCGGCAGCCTCCGCGGCAGGCCGGCCGGTCTCAGTTCGTGTGCTCATCCCAGCGCCTTGTCCAGTTCCGCGCGCAGCTGACGTTCGACGTCGGCGAAGGTCTCCCCGGACGGCTCGAACCGTTTCCCGTTGATGAAGAACGTCGGCGTCGCCTCCACCCCGAGCTTCTCACCGTCGGCCATGTCGCGCTGCACCTTCTTGCTCACATCGGCCGCCTCGATGTCCGCGCGGAACTGTGCGACGTCCAGGCCGATCTCGCGGGCGTAGCGCTCGAACTGGCGCGCTGCTTCCTTCGGGTCCGATCGCAGGGACTCGCCTTGCACGGCCCAGTCCGTCCAGTTCTGGTACAGCTTCGTGTACATCTCGGCGAACTTGTCCTGCTTGCCCGCGGCCTCGGCGGCGCGTGCGGCCAGGGGGGCCAGCGGGTGAATGTCCAGCGGAAAGTTGCGTGGCACGAACGTGATGCGGCCCGCGTAGTCCTTCTCGATCTTGCTGGTGATGTTGCGGTAGTAGGCCGCGCACGCCGAGCACTGGTAGTCCAGGAACTCGACCAGCGTGACCTGGGGACCGTCGGGGTCCGCCTCGCTCAACGTGTGGGCGTCCTCGGGTACCAGCGTCTCGGACGGGGCGGCCGCGGTCGTGCCGTTGTCGTCATCGCCGCCGAAAAGCAGGATCGTGCCGAAGACGACCAGCGCGAGCACGACCACCACGCTGGTGAGAATCACGTTGATCGACGGTCGGCGGGGGCCGTCCAGCGGGCTCCGCCGGCGGGGCGACTGGGTGGGCATGTGTCTTCCTCACTCCTGACCAATCACGCTCACCGACATCGTCGACAGCAGGGTGCACAGTTCCGGTGAAGTCCCGGTACCGTCACACGGACGGGTTTTCCCATGGACTCGCTCGATGGGCCCGCAAAGACACCGAAGGTGCCCGCTCAGGCGGCCGGCGCGGTGACGCCCGGCTACCCCTCCGAAGAACCCCCGGCACAGGCGTCTTCCGCGGCCTCGAGTGCCGGAGCGAGCTGGCGCAGTGCCTCGGTGAGCAACGTGGCGAGCGAACCGGACGGCACCATCAGCGCGCTGCTCGTGGCGGCCGGCTGCACCCATCTGCGGAGCGCCACCCGCACGGCGGACGCGACACCGGCGGCCAGCACTTCCGCCTTCAGGCGCCGCGTGTCCTCGTCGCCGCCCAGCCTGGCCGCGATCGCGTTGGCCAGTGGCGCCTCGATCGCGGTCGCCGACTCCAGGTAGGCCTGCCGCACGCCGGGGTGGCCGGTGATGGTGAGCAAGGTGTCCCGGTGCCGCTCGGACGGCTCGGTGAATTCGCTGACCACGGCGTTGATCACCGCCTCGGCGAGGCCGGCCGTCGCCGGCTGGTTCGCCAGCGCTTCGGCGACGCGCTGCTCGCGTTCGGCCGTCACCGCGGCCACGATGGCCTGCTCCCGGCTGGCGAAGTAGTTGTTGTAGGTCCGCGGGGAGACCCCGGCGGCGTCGGCGATGTCCTCCACCCGTACCTGGTCCACGCCGCGTTCCAAGGCCAGCCGCAGGGCGGCCTCGCGGAGGGCTTTGCGCGTGGCCTCCTTCTTCCGTTCCCGCAAACCACCGGTTCGGCTCGGCACGTGGCCAGTGTCGCACGAATCTTGCGTGTGCGCAAACTTGCGTGCACGCAACTTTTTCCGTACCGTGGCCGTCGCCCACAGGACTGGAAGGGATCGGGCGATGCGAATCAAGGGAATGACCTACGACACCGGCTTCATCCGGCCGGGCAACTGCTCGCGAGAGCACTTCGACCCGGCCACCGTGCGCCGGGAACTGACCATCATCCGCGACGACCTGCACTGCAACGCCGTGCACATCGTGGGTGGTGACCCGGGCCGGCTCGAGCTCGCCGCGCAGTGCGCCGCCGAGCTCGGCCTCGCCGTCTGGTTCTCGCCGTACCCGCTCGAGCTCGATCGTCACCAGATGCTCGAACTGTTCGCCGACTGTGCCCAGCGGGCCGAGCGGCTGCGGCGACAGGGCGCGGACGTCGTGTTCGTCACCGGGGTGGAGCTCACCGTGATGAACCCGGGGTTCGTGCCGGGAAACGATCCGGCCGAACGCGTCGCAGCACTGGTGAGCGACCCGAAGCTGCGCGCGGAGAACTTCGCCGGGGTCAGTGCCCGGCTCAACGACTTCCTGGCCGAAGCGGTCGCGGTGGTCCGGGAGCACTTCGCCGGGCCGCTCACCTACGCGTGCATTCCGTTCGAGCGGGTCGACTGGTCGCAGTTCGACTACGTCGCGGTCGAGCTCATGCGCACCGCCGAGGTGCAGGACAGGTTCGTCGACGCGGTACGGAACCTCGTCGCCCAGCCCAAGCCCGTGGTGATCACCGGCTTCGGCACGGCCACCTGGAAGGGCTCCGCGGACATCGCGCCGCGCAGCATGGAGATCGTCGACTGCGACGAGCACGGGCGTCCGCTCAGGATCAACGGCGACTACGTCCGCGACGAGGAAGGGCAGGCCACCTACCTGCGGGAGCTGTTGGAGATCTACGACGAGGCAGGGGTCGAGGGGACGTTCCCGTTCCTGTTCGCGCTGGAGTCGTACCCGCATCGTCCCGACGACCCGGAGCGGGACCTGGACCTGGCCGGCGTCGGGATCGTGAAGGTGCTCGAGAACGGGCGCGGCGAGACGTATCCGGACATGGCGTGGGAGCCGAAGGCCGCGTTCACCGCCGTGGCCGACTACTACCGGAAGCAGGACGACCGACGCCGAAGCCGGTGACGGGGGAGCGGGCGGAGGAACATCGGCCGGGGGCGTTCCTCCGCCCGCTGCGGCTGCTGCGATGATCCGAGTGTGGACAGTGTGCAGGAGGCGTATCGCAAGCGGGCCGCGGAGTACATCGAGCGACTGGGCAGCATCGACGCGACCGCGGAGGACGATCGCCGCCTGGTCCGCTCCTGGGCGCGCGGGCTCCCCAAGGGGCTGGTCCTGGACGTCGGATGCGGCCCCGGCCACTGGACGCACTGGCTGCGCCTGCAGGGCGTGAAGGTGGCGGGAATCGACCCGGCCCAGGAGTTCATCGCGCATGCGCGGCAGCACTATCCGGACGCCGACTTCCGGCTCGGGCGCGCCGAGCACCTGGATCACGCCGACGGCAGCCTGGCCGGGATTCTCGCCTGGTACTCGCTCATCCACCTGCCACCGCCCTGCATCCCGGACGTGCTCGCCGAGTTTGCCCGGGCGCTCAAGCCGAACGGCGGGCTGCTGCTCGGCTTCTTCACCGGCGACAAGGTCGAGCCGTTCGACCACCAGGTGACCACGGCGTACTACTGGCCGGTCGACGAGCTGGAGCAGCTGGTCCGCGACGCCGGGTTCGACGTGCTGCGCAAGGAGACCAGGAAGGACACGGATGCCCGGTCGCACGGAGCGATCTCCGCGCGACGCTCGGCCGGATCCGGCAACGGAAGCCGCCGGGCAGGCACGGACGGCGGTTCGTGACGCGGCCGCGTGTCCGGGCGAAGAGACCGATCCGGCGGTGTGCGTGCCCGCGCGGCCCGGCTACTCGGTCCGGCGCAGCACCAACAGCGCCACGTCGTCGTCCGGGGTGCTGTTGCCCACCAGGTCAGCCATGATTCGCGCGCACACGCCTTCCGGATGGTCCGGCGTCACCAGCTGGCACAGCCGGTGGATGCCTTCGTCGATCGACTCGCCCCGGCGTTCCACCAGCCCGTCGGTGTAGCACACCAGCACCGCGCCGGGCTCGAGATCCACCGGGTTGGTGCGGCGGGGGACCGGGCGGAGATCGGAGTGCATCGGCGGGTCCACCGGGATCGCCGCCGGTGCCGCAGGCGAATGCGCCGAGGCCACGATCGGCCGCAGGTGTCCCGCGCTGGACATCCATGCGCGGCCGCCTGCCGCATCCAGCACCGCGTACCCGACGGTGGCCATGCCGTTGGACTCGAAGTGGAAGATGTTGCGGCTCAACCGGATCAGTGTGTCGGCGGGGGCGCTGCTTTCGATCGCGTACGCCCGCAGCGCGCTGCGGATCCGCCCCATCACCGTGGCGGCGCCCAGCCCGTGCCCGGCGACGTCGCCGATGGCGACCCCCCAGCGGCCGTCCAGCAGCTCGAACACGTCGTACCAGTCCCCGCCGACGCCGGTGCGTGAGCCCGGCACGTACCGCGCTGCCAGTTCGAACCCGGGAACGTGCGGCAACCGCGGCGGAAGCAGGCTGCGTTGCAGCGCTAAGGCGGCCGCCCGGTCGATGGCCATCAGCTGGGCCCTGGTGGTCAGCGCGATCCAGTCGGCGGCCAGCTGCAGCACGTGCTCGTCGTTGTCGCTGAACGTGCGCTCGCGCAACGACCCGACGTGCAGCACGCCGATCAGCTTCGAGCCGGCCAGCAGCGGCACGCCGAGCATGGATCGCAGGCCCTTTTCCCACAGCAGCGGATTGGCCACGGTGGTCGGATCGACGTGCCGCAGGTGGATCGGTTTCCGTTCGGCGGCGACTCGCCCGGCGAAGCCCGCCCCGAGTTCCACCCGCACGCCCTGCTGGACTTCTTCCTCCAGCCCGTTGGCCGCCGCGGCCCGCAGGTGCTCGGCGTCGTCGTCCCAGAGCAGGATGACGGCGGCGTCCGCGGACAGCAGCTCCCGCACCCGGCCGAGCAAAGCGCCGAGCGTGCTTTCCAAGTCGAACTGCGACAGCGCGGTATCGGCGACCACCGCGAGCTGTTCAGCGCGGTTGTCCACATCGGGCGCATCACGGGGCATTCCCTAACCGTAGCCCTGGACACCCGATGTCAAGGCCGTACGACGCGATTCACCGCCCGAGGTGACCTGTGGTGATCGGCTGTCGACCGCGCTCAGCCGACCACGGCGAGCGCGTCGATCTCCACCAGCAGGCCAGGGGGCAGCCCCACGTAGACCGTCGTCCGCGCCGGGTAAGGGTCCGACAGGAATTCCTCGTACACGGCGTTCATCTCGGCAAAGTGCGCGACGTCGGTCAGATACACCCGGAACATGATCACGTCGGACTCGCTCGCCCCGGCCGCTTCCAGTGTGGCCAGCACGTTGCGCATCGCCTGCCTGGTCTGCTCGCCGACGGTCGATCCCACCACCTCCCCGGTGGCAGGGTCGGCCGCGATCTGCCCGGAGACCTGCACGAAGGCGCCCTTGCGGACCGCCGGGGACAACGGCGCGGGCGGCTTCTTGGCGCCTTCCGGGTAATAGGCGGTGCGGGACATCAACGCTCCTTTCCCGGCGCCGGGGCGCCGCACTCGATGGATGCCTTCTCCGCCGCGGCCAGCAGGTCGGGCAGCAGCGACATCAGCTCGTCCAGGCCGGCGATGACCTTGGGCACGGACACCGACGCCGCCGCCACCACGCCACGTGGTCCGCTGATCGGGGCGGCGATGCAGTTGATGAAGTCCTCGTGTTCGCCGTTGTCGACCGCGTAGCCGCGCTCGGCGACCTTCTCCAGCTCCGCCAGGTACTCCTCGGCCGAGGTGATGGTGTTCTCGGTCAGTTTCGGGTAGTCCAGGCTCTCCGCGATCACCCGCCGGCGCTGCGGTGGCAGCGCCGCGACCAGCACCTTGCCCACCGCGGTGCAGTGCAGCGGCGCGCGCTTGCCGATCCGCGAGTACATCCGCACGGCGTGCTTGCTTTCGAACTTGTCGATGTAGATCGCCTCGCCGTCCTCGTAGCTGGCCAGGTGCACGGTGTGGCCGGTCCGCTGGTTGAGCTCGCGCAGGGCGGCTTCCGCGCACCGCCGGACGTCCCGGTCCTCCAGCGATCGCTGGGCCAGGTCGAACAGCGCCGTGCCCAGCCGGTAGTGGTGCGGCCCCTCGCGCTGCACGAAGCGATGGGCTTCCAGCGTGCGCAGCAGCCGCAGCACGGTCGACTTGTGCACCCCGACGGCGGCGGCCAGCTCGTCCAGCGTCTTGCGCCCGCCGGCCAGCTGCTCCACCAAGGTCAGTGCGCGGTCAAGGCTCTGGCTCATGAGCTCATCTTCGGCCCTTCGTCCGGGACCGCCAGCCCGTGCTCGGTGATCCGCGCCCGGGTCCAGGTGCTCTCGTCGGCTTCCAGCAGGCAGGCGACCACGTCGTCGGGCAGGGGCAGGCCGAGGTCGCTGGGGGAGCGCAGGGCGCCCGCGGCGCGGAGGTGCCCGGCCCGCAGCCGCCGCTGCGGGGAGGCACCCCGGAGGGTGGCGGAGAGAAAGCCCGCCGCGAAGGCGTCCCCCGCGCCGACCGGTTCCACCACGTCGACGGCGAGCGCGGGCTGGAAGAGCGGAGCGCGATCCCGGCCGCTGGCGGGGTCGCGCTCGATCAGGGTGGCTCCCCGCCCGCCGTGCTTGACGACCAGCGTGTCCGGCCGGGGGAGCAGCCGGCGAATGTCTCGCGGCGACGTCACCCCCCACACTTCGGCGGCTTCGTCGTCGCCGACCAGCACGATGTCCGCCGCGTTCGCCAGTTCGCCGAGCACCGAGACATCGCGGCCCGCCCACAACACGGCCCGCCAGTTCACGTCGAACGACAAGCGGTGCGTGGCCCGTGGGACGGCGACCAGCGCGCGCATCAGTTCCAGGCAGTTGTCGGACAGGGCCGCGGTGATGCCGGTGACGTGCACCAGCCGCACGCCGTCGAGCCGCAACGAGCCCACCAGGTCCGGCCCCATGGCGGAGGCGGCCGAACCGGAGCGGTAGTAGCGCACGGTGCTTCCGGTGACGTGGCATTCCTTCACGTACAGGCCGGTCGGGCGGTGCGGGTCGACCGTCACTTGCGAAACGTCCACGCCCGCCGCGGCGATTTCCGCGGTCACCGCGCGGCCGAACGCGTCGTCGCCGACGGCGCTGACCCAGCTGGTCCGCAGGCCCAGGGCGGCCAGATGGCAGGCCACGTTGGACTCCGCGCCGCCCACCGTCCGGGTCCATGTGCGCACCCGCTCGATCGCGCCGGGTTCGGCGGGCACGAACAGGGCCATCGACTCGCCGAGGCACAGCACCTCGGTACCCATATCCCTCCGATCCGTTGACCTGCCGTCGAGCGGATGGTACACACTTTCTCGCCACATTGTGCAACGGACATTGCAGAATATGCAACGAGGCGGATCATGGACCACCCGGTGGGTATCGATCACCGTCGCGTCGCGGCCATCCGGGACGAGGTGATCGACTGGCGTTTCAAGGGCATGCCGGAGTCGCTGGCCGGCTTGTCGATCGACGAGGCGGTGCGGCGGCGGCCGAACGTGTTCCGGGACGGCTTCCTGGGGCCGTTGCTGGTGCTCGCCGACGACGCGCTGGAGCACAACCTCGCCACGATGGCGCAGTGGTGCGCCCAGCACGGCGTGGCGTTGGCGCCGCACGGCAAGACGACCATGGCCCCGCAGTTGTTCGCCAGGCAGCTGCGGCACGGCGCGTGGGGGATCACCGCCGCCAACGCCAGCCAAGCCCGGGTCTACCGGGCGTTCGGCGTGCAGCGGATCCTGCTGGCCAACCAGCTCGTCGATCCCGCCGCGCTGCGCTGGCTGGCGGCGGAGCTGCGCAGGGACCCGTCCCTGGAGTTCTGCTGCTGGGTGGACACGGTGGCCGGGGTCGAGCTGATGACCGACGTGCTCGACGACGACGTCCAGGTGGACGTTCTGGTCGAGCTCGGCGCCGACGACGGACGCACCGGGGCACGCGGCCTGGACGCCGCCGTCGAGGTCGCCGAAGCCGCTGCCCGGAGCCCGCGGCTGCGGTTGACCGGGGTCGGCGGCTACGAGGGCGCACTGGCGCATGACGCCTCGCCGGAATCCCGCGCGAGAATCGACAGCTACCTGCACGACATCCGCGAGCTGGCCGTCGCGCTGGCCGGCCGGTTCCAGGGGCCGAAGGTGATCGTCACGGTGGGCGGCAGCGCCTACTTCGACCAGGTCACCCGCGCGCTCACCGCGCCGTGGCCGGAGCCGATGGACGTGCTGCCGGTGTTGCGCTCCGGCGCCTACGTCACCCATGACGACGGCTTCTACCGGGGCATCTCGCCGCTCGGCGAGCAGCCGCGCATCACCGGCTTCCCCGGCTTGCGCCCGGCGATGCGCCTGTGGGCTCAGGTCACCTCCCGCCCCTCGCACGATCTGGCGTTGCTCACCGCGGGCAAGCGCGATCTGCCGTTCGACGAAGGACTGCCGGTACCCCAGGTGCTCCGCCGGGACGGCGAGGTGTCCGGCCTGGACGGTTGCGCGGTCGCGAAGGTCAACGATCAGCACGCGTTTCTCCGGCCGGCCGGTGGTGTCCGCGTCGGGGACTGGATCGGCCTCGGGCTGTCGCACCCGTGCACCGCGTTCGACAAGTGGCCGCTGATCCCGGTGGTCGGCGACGACGGCGAGACGGTCGTCGACCTGATCCGCACCTACTTCTGACGAGGCGGGGCAGTCATGGACATCGTTTTCCGCAACGCCCGGGTGGTCGACGGCACCGGTCAGCCGGGTTACCTGGCGGACGTCGGCGTCTCCGACGGCAAGATCGCCGCCATCGAACAGGGCGGGCTCACCGGGCGGCGAGTGGTCGACGCCGACGGGCTGGTCCTCGCCCCGGGCTTCATCGACATGCACTCGCACTCCGACGTGCAGATCCTGGCGAACCCGGACCACCTGGCGAAGGTGTCGCAGGGCGTGACGACCGAGGTGCTCGGCCAGGACGGGCTGTCGTACGCGCCGGTGGACGACACCGTGCTGGACACATTGCGGGCTCAGCTGGCCGGCTGGAACGACGATCCGCCCGGGTTCGACTGGAACTGGCGCACGGTGGGGGAATACCTGGACCGGCTCGACGAGGGCGTGGCGGTCAACGCGGCCTACCTGGTGCCTCAGGGCACGGTGCGGATGCTGGTGGTCGGCTGGGACGACCGGCCGGCCACCCCGGAGGAGCTGGACCGGATGCGCCGGATCGTGGCGACCGGGCTGGCCGAGGGCGCCGTGGGCATGTCGTCCGGCCTGACCTACACGCCCGGCTGCTATGCCGACACCGACGAGCTGGTGGCGCTGTGCGAAGTGGTCGCCGAAGGCGGTGGCTACTACTGCCCGCACCACCGCAGCTACGGCGCGGGCGCGCTGGCTGCCTACGCGGAAATGGTCGAGGTCGCCCGGCGGTCCGGCTGCCCGCTGCACCTGGCACATGCCACGATGAACTTCCCGGTCAACGCGGGCCGCGCGGGCGAGTTGCTGGCGCTGCTGGACGACGCGATCGCCGACGGGGTGGACGTCACGCTGGACACCTACCCCTACCTGCCGGGCGCCACCTACCTGTCCGCGCTGCTGCCCAGCTGGGCGGCCGAGGGCGGGCTGGAGGCGACCCTGGCCCGGCTGTCCGATCCCGCGACACGTGAGCGGATCCGCCGCGACATCGAAGAGACCGGCTCCGACGGATGTCACGGCGTGCCGGTCGACTGGGAATCCATCGAGATCAACGGGGTGCGCGAGGAGGCCAACGCACACCTGGTGGGCCGCAGCGTCGCCGAGTCCGCCCGCATCGCGGGCGTGGCGCCCGCGGACCTGTACTTCGACACCCTGATCGCCGAGCGCCTCGGCACCTCGTGCCTGATGCACGTCGGCCACGAGGACAACGTGCAGGCCATCATGCGGCACCCCGCGCACACCGGCGGCAGCGACGGCCTGCTGGTCGGTGAACGGCCCCACCCGCGCGCCTGGGGCACTTTCCCGCGCTATCTGGCCCGCTACGTCCGTGAACTCGGCGTGCTCGGGCTGGAGGAGTGCGTGGCGCACCTGACCGGGCGGGCGGCCAAGCGGCTGCGGCTGGCCGACCGCGGCATCGTGCGGGCCGGCTACGCCGCCGACCTGGTGCTGTTCGACCCGGACACGGTGGCCGACACCGCGACGTTCGACGAACCGCGCCAGCCCGCGACCGGCATCCCGTACGTGCTGGTCAACGGCGTCCCGGTGATCGACGACGGCAAGCCGACCGGAGCCCTGCCCGGTCATTCGCTGCGCAACCGGAGGAACTGATGGACCTGCTCGCCCAGCTGGCCGCCCACCGCGCGCTGTGCATCGTGCGCGCCGACCATGTTCCGGATCCGGCCGGGTTCACCCGCGCACTGGTGGACGCGGGCTTGCCCCTGGTCGAGTTCGCGCTGATGAACCAGGAGGCCCTGCGGGTCATCGCGCAGGCGTCCACGGTGGACGGCGCGGTGGTCGGCGCCGGGACGGTGATGACGCCCCAGCTGGCGCGCGATGCCGTCGCTGCGGGCGCCCGGTACCTGGTCACCCCGGGGCTGCGTCCGCGGGTCTCGGAGGAAGCGGCCCGGCTCGGCGTGCCCACCGTGCTCGGCGCACTGACCCCCACCGAGGTGGCCGACGCCATCGACTTCGGCGCGGCGGCGGTGAAGGTGTTCCCCGCTTCCCGGATGGGCCCGTCCTACTTCACCGAATTGCTCGGGCCGTACCCGGATACGCCGCTGGTGGCCAGCGGCGGGGTCGACGCGGGCAACGCCGCCGACTATCTCGCCGCGGGAGCGCTCGCGGTGACCGCGGGCTCGGCGGTGGTCGGCAGGGATCCGTCCGACGTGGCGGGGATCCGCGCGCGAGCAGAGCAGTTCGTCGCGGCGGTCAAGCGGGCGGCCGGGCCGGGGGAGCCTGCCGGGCAAGGAGCGGAGTCGTGACCGGGGTGGTGAGCTGGCTGCAGGACACCACGGGCGGTTTGCTGCTGCTCGCCGCCGCCGGTATCGCGCTGCTGCTGGTGCTGATCGTGCGGCTGAAGCTGGAACCGTTCATCGCGTTGCTGATCGTCGGTATGCTCACCGCGCTGGCCGCCGGCGTGCCGGTGGCCGAGCTGACCGGCTCCGCCCAGAACCCCGGTGATTCGCTGCTGGAGTCCGGCTTCGCCGGGATTCTCGGCCACGTCGCCGCGATCATCGGGCTGGGCACGATCCTCGGCGCGATGCTGGAGTCCTCCGGCGGGGCGCAGGTGCTCACCCGGCGGCTGCTGCGGTTGCTCGGCGAGCACCGCGCACCGCTGGCGATGGGCCTGGCCGGGCTGCTCTTCGGCATCCCGGTGTTCTTCGACGTGGGCATCTTCGTGCTGGCCCCGCTGGTGTACGTGGCGGCCGAACAGGGCCGCAGGTCGATCCTGCTGTACTGTCTGCCGCTGCTTGCCGGGCTGTCGGTGACGCACGCCTTCCTGCCGCCCCACCCCGGCCCGGTCGCCGCGGCCGGCCTGCTGCAGGTCGAGCTGGCGTGGGTGATCGTGATGGGCGCCGCCTGCGCCATCCCCGCCTGGTACGTCGGCGGGGTGCTGTTCTCGTCCTGGATCGGCAGG
This sequence comes from Thermocrispum agreste DSM 44070, assembly GCF_000427905.1. Classification (GTDB taxonomy): domain Bacteria; phylum Actinomycetota; class Actinomycetes; order Mycobacteriales; family Pseudonocardiaceae; genus Thermocrispum; species Thermocrispum agreste. The sequence goes on from NZ_KE386603.1 coordinate 481,824, forward strand.
CGCATCCACGTCGCGGTGCCGGAGGAGATGCTGGCGGCCGCCCAGCTGGCCAGGGACAAGGTGCGGCCGGGCGGGACGGCCGGGGACGGCGACGACACCGGCGAGCCCGGCGGCTCCGGCGATGCCGAACCCGCCCTCGGCCTGGTGCTGTTCATCATCGCCATCCCGCTGGTGCTGATCCTCGCCGGGACGTTCGGCAGCATCGTGCTGCCCGAGACGTCGGTGGCCGCGGGTGTGGCCGGTTTCGTCGGCACCCCGGCCATCGCGCTGACCGTCGCGGTGCTGCTGGCCTTCTGGCTGCTCGGGTCCCGGCGGGGCATGACCAGGGAGCAGATCGCCGAGATCGCCGCCGTCGCGCTGCGACCGGTGGCGATGATCCTGCTGGTCGTCGGGGCCGGGGCGTTCTACGGCACGGTGCTCAAGGCCACCGGCATCGGCACCGCGCTGGCCGAGTCGCTTGCCGACGCCGGACTGCCGGTGATCTTCGCCGCGTACGTGATCAGCTGCGGGCTGCGCATCGCCCAGGGCTCGGCCACCGCGGCGATCGCGGCGACCGCGGGCATCATCGGGCCGACGGCGGCCGAGGTGGGCATGTCCCAGCCGCAGCTGGCACTCGTCGTGGCGGCGATCTGCGCCGGATCGATCATCGCCTCGCACGTCAACGACGGCGGGTTCTGGATCGTCTCCCGGTACTTCGGTCTGACGGTCAAGGACACGCTCAAGACCTGGACCGTGCTGGAAACGATCTTGTCCGTGGTCGGGTTCGCGGTGGCCGCGATCCTGATCACCGTGGTGTGAGGGGGACGGCGTGCACGTCATGGCCAGACGACTGTTCTTGGGACTCGCGGCGGCCGGTACCGGGGCGCTGATGGCCGGGGGGTCCGCGGCGGCCCACCACCGGGAGCTCACCGTCTACCTGGGGAGTTACACCTCCGGCGACCGCCCCGGCGCGGGCATGCAGCGCGCGGTGGCCGATCCGGCCACCGGCCGGCTCGCGGTGGCAGGCACCGTGCCAGAGGTGCCGGAGGCGTCGTGGTTCGCCTTCTCCGCCGACCGCCGCATCCTCTACGTCACCAACGAGCTGTCCGAGGGTGCCGTCACGGCGGTGGATGCGGCACGCGGAACCATCCTGACCAGGCAGCCGACCCACGGCTCGGCCCCCACGCACACCAGCGTGCACGGGCGGTTCCTGCTCACGGCAAACTACGGGTCGGGCTCGGTCGTCGTGCACCGGCTGGGCGAGGACGGGCTGATCGGCGAGGTCACCGACGTTCGGACGCACGACGGGCCGGAGCCGCACGCCCATCAGGTGCTCCCCGATCCCAGCGGCCGCTGGGTCGTCGCGGTGGATCTCGGTGCGGACGCGGTCTACGTCTACCGGTTGAACCAGAAGACCGGGAAGCTGCATCCCCACCATCGGCTGCGGATGCCCGGCGGGTACGGGCCGCGCCACTTGGCGTTCCACCCCGACGGCCGCCGCGCCTACATCCTCGGCGAGCTGCGGTCGGAGATCACCGTGGCCGAGTGGCATCCCGCGACCGGAAGGTTCACCGCCGGGCAAGTGATCTCCACGTTGGGTGACGCCCAGCCGCCCGAGAACTACCCCGCCGAGATCGTCGTCTCGCCGGACGGTCGCTACGTGTACGCGTCCAACCGTGGCCACGACAGCATCGCGACCTTCGACGTCACGGCGAACGGCGATCTCGCCTTCGCCGGCACCACACCGTGCGGCGGCTCGTGGCCCCGCCACCTGACCATCGACCCCACCGGTCGCTGGGTCTACGTCGCCAACCAGCGGCAGCACACCGTCGCGTGGCTGCCGCGTGATCCCCGGACCGGCCGGCTCACCGCGCCCGCGGGCAGCACGGCCGTCGACTCCGTCTGTTTCGTGCTGTTCGAAAGGAGCTGGAGATGAGACGTGCGGCCCTGCTCGTGCTGGCCACCGTCGGAGCCATGACGCTTGGCTGCGCGCCGCCCCAGGCCTCCCACAACCAGCCGCAAGGCCCCGGCGAGACCACCGGCGAGCTGCAGGTGTGGCTGTTCGCCGAGCCCAACGACGAGCCGAAACGGCAGGTGGTCGCCGAGGCGAAGAAGGAGTTCGAGGCGGCACACGACGGCGTGACGGTCAAGGTCGAGTACCTGCCGGTCGACGGCAGGGCCAACCGGTTCAACGGTGCGTTCAACGACAGCACCAGCTCACCGGACGTCGCCGAGTTCGGCAACACCGACCTGGCCGGATACGTGGCCTCCAACGGCTTCGCCGACCTGACCGACGAGCTGGCGACATGGCCGGAGGCGGAGGACCTGGTGCCGAGCGTGCTGGAGACCGCCAAGGTCGACGGCAAGGTCTACGGCATCCCGTGGTTCACCGGTACGCGTGCGCTGTTCTACCGCACCGACGTGTTCGACGAGCTGGACCTGGAGCCGCCGGAGACACTGGCCGAGCTGACCGACGTGGCCAGGGCCATCCGCAAGGCCAAGCCGGACATGTACGGCATCGCCACCGGTGGTAAGTCGGTCTACTCCGCCCTGCCCTACATCTGGGCCTACGGCGGTGACGTGGCCGAGCAGCGGGACGGCACGTGGAAAGCCACGCTGACCACCCCGGAGGCCAAGGAGGGGCTGCGCCGCTACGCGGAACTGATCTCCGACGACATCTGCCCGCCCTCGGCGTGTGCGCAGATGACCGGGAGCGACGCGGTGGCCGCGTTCGCCGCGGGGAAAGCGGGCATGGTGATCGGCGGGGACTTCAACCTGCCCGCCGTGGACGCCGGGGCGGTGCAGGGCAAGTACGAGGTGATCCCGCTGCCCGGCGCCGAACGCGGTTCGATCGCGCCGCCGTTCGCCGGCGGCAACCTGATCGGCGTGTTCCGGGCGAGCAAGAAGTCCGGCCTGGCCGTGGAGTTCGCCAAGCTGCTGGCCGGCAAGAAGTACCAGCGGAAGATGTACGACGCGATGGGCACCCTGCCCACGTTCGCCGACGTGCAGGCGAAGCTGGTGAAGTCCGACACCGAGCTCGAGCCGTTCGTCGCCTCGGTGAAGGCGGGCACGAAGTTCGTCCCGGCCACCCCGGCGTGGACCAAGATCGACGCGCAGGGCGTGCTGCCGACCGCGATCCAGCAGATCGCCACCGGCGAGCTGACCGTCGACCAGGCCGCCGAAGCCGCCGCGGCCGAGATGGACGAGGCGTTCGGCGGCCGATGACGCTCGTCGGTGAGCGGCGCCGCGCCGCTGACGTGGCGGTGCGGCGCCCCAAGACGGCTGTGCACCTCGGCGACGGCCGGGCGGCGTTCCGCTACCTGCTGCCCGCCGGGGTGCTGCTGCTGGCCGTGCTGGCGTATCCGCTGTACCAGCTGGTCCAGATCTCGCTGTACGAGTACAACCAGCCGCAGGCCAGCGGGGCGGCGCCGCTGCGATTCCTCGGCCTGGACAACTACGCCGAGCTGGTGGCCGATCCGAAGTTCTGGGACGTGCTGGCCGCCACGGTGGTTTTCGCCGCGGTGTGCGTGATCGGCAGCCTGGTGGTCGGCACGGCGCTGGCGGTGGTGGCCAGCCGGGCGCGGCCGGTGCCGCGCATGCTGCTGTTCCTGGCCGCGCTCGGGGCGTGGGCCACCCCGGCGATGGCAGGCTCCTACGTTTGGTTGTTCCTGTTCGACGCCGATCTGGGCCTGGTCAACGAGGTGCTCAGCGGCATCGGCTTCTCCGGCATGGAGGGCCACGCCTGGCTGTACGACAGGTACTCCACGTTCGCCGTGGTGGCCGCCGAGATCATCTGGTGCTCGTTCCCGTTCGTCATGGTGACCATGTACGCGGGGATCAAGGGCATCCCGGCCGAGGTCGTCGACGCCGCCCAGCTCGACGGCGCTTCGTGGTGGCGCATCGCGACCCGGATCATCCTGCCGATGCTGCGCCCGCTCATCGTGATCGCCACCATCCAGTCGATCATCTGGGACTTCAAGGTGTTCACCCAGATCTACGTGATGACCAACGGCGGCGGGGTGGCCGGGCGCAACCTGGTACTCAACGTCTACGCCTATCAGAAGGCGTTCGCCGGCGAGGAGTACGGCATGGGCGCCGCGATCGGCGTGGTGATGACGGTGCTGTTGCTGATGATCACCGTGCTCTACCTGCGGGCCCAGCGGAAGGCGGGGTGGGCGCCGTGAGATCCCGGATCTCCGACGCCGTCTGCGTGCTGGCGGCGATCCTGGTCGCTGTTCCGCTGTACTGGATGGTGCTGTCCGCGGTGAAGCCGGATGGCGAGATCCGGTCGGCTTCGCCGCGCCCGTGGACGTTCGCGCCGACGCTGGACGCGTTCCGGCGGGTGCTCGACGTGGAGAACTTCGGCCGGTACTTCCTGAACAGCGCGGTCGTGGCGCTGCTGGTCGTGGGCGGGTCGATCGTGCTGTCGTTCGTGTCCGCGGTGGCGCTGACCCGGTTCGCCTTCCGCGGCCGGACCGTGCTGCTGGTGATGCTGCTGGTGGCCCAGATGGTGCCGGTGGAGGCGCTGACCATCCCGCTGTTCTTCATGGTGCAGTCGGCGGGCCAGGTGGCCCCGGCGTTCGGGCTCAACCAGCTCGCCCCGCTGGTGCTGATCAACCTGGCGTTCAGCCTGCCGTTCGCCATCTGGATGCTGCGCGGTTTCGTCGCCGCCGTGCCGCGGGAGCTCGACGAAGCCGCGACGCTGGACGGCGCCACCCGCTTCCAGTACGTGTGGCGGGTGCTGTTCCCCCTGGTCGCGCCCGGTTTGGTGGCCACGAGCGTGCTGTCGTTCATCCACTCGTGGAACGACTTCCTGTTCGCCAAGACGCTGATCTACTCCAGCACGGACAACCGGACGCTGCCGCAGGCGCTGCTGGTGTTCTACCAGCCGGACGAGCAGGACTGGGGCGCGATCATGGCGGGATCGACGCTGATGACCGTGCCGGTGCTGATCTTCTTCGTGCTGGTGCAGCGGCACCTGGTCAGCGGGCTGGCAGGCGCGGTGAAGGGGTGAGCCGGTGACGTCGGCACACGAGCGGCTGCACGGGTTGGTACCGCGACCGGTGCGGGTCGACCCGGCACCGGGCGCGTGCGAACTCGACGACCTGACCATCCCGGTGGTGATCGACCCGCAGGCGGGCCTGCCTGCCGAGGGGTACCGGCTCAGCATCGCGCCGAGCGGGGTGCGGGCCGTGGCGGCCGACGAAGCCGGGAAGCGGCACGCGCAGCAGACGGTGCGGCAACTCGCCGGCCCGGATGCCTTCCGGGCAGCGAGGATCCACCCCGATCCGTGGGTGCTGCCGTGCGGCGAGATCGAGGACCATCCGCGTTTCTCCTGGCGAGGGTGCCTGCTGGACGTCGCGCGGCATTTCCAGCCCAAGGCGGCGGTGCTGCGGTTCGTCGACCTGCTGGCGGTGCACAAGCTCAACGTGCTGCACCTGCATCTGACCGACGATCAGGGATGGCGCGTGGAGGTGCCGGACTATCCGCGGCTGACCGAGGTGGGGGCGTGGCGGGAAGGCTCGTGGGTGGGCAGGCCACCGGACGGCACCCGCGAACACGACGGCCGTCCGCACGGCGGCTACTACACCACCGACGACCTGCGCGAGATCGTCGCGTACGCCCGCGAGCGCGGCGTGACGGTGGTGCCGGAAGTGGACATCCCGGGGCACAGCCAGGCAGCGATCGCCGCCTACCCCGACCTCGGCACCACCGCCGAGCCGGTTCCGGTGCGCACCGCCTGGGGCATCTCCGACCACGTGCTGAACGCCGAGGAATCCACCGTGGCGTTCTACCGCCGCGTGTTCGATCACGTGGCGAGCATCTTCGACAGCCCGGTGATCGCGCTGGGCGGTGACGAAGTGCCGACGGTGCAGTGGCGTGCGCACGCCGCCGCCCGGGCCGCCGAACTGGGGCTGTCGTCGCCGGACGAGCTGCACGGCTGGTGGGTCCGCCAGATCGCCGAGCATCTGTCCGTCCTGGGGCGCCGGGCGCTGGCCTGGGACGACGTGCTGGATGCCGGGACGTTGCCGCCCGGGGTGATCATCGCTTCCTGGCGCGGAGAGCAAGGCGGGATCGCCGCCGCGCTGGCCGGGCACGACGTCGTGATGTGCCCCGAGCAGTACCTCTACCTGGACCATCGGCAGTCGGACCACCCGGACGAGCCGATCCCGGTCGGCTACCTGGTCCGGCTCGAGGACGTCTACCGGTACGAACCCGTCCCGGCCGACCTGCCCGGGTCCGCCAGGCAGCGCGTGCTGGGAGCGCAGGCCCAGGTCTGGACCGAGCACCTGGACAACCCGCGTCGGATCGACTACGCCGCCTTCCCGCGGCTGGCCGCGTTCGCCGAGGTGGTGTGGTCGCCGCCGGAGCGTGATTACGCCGAGTTCGCCCGGCGGCTGGCGCGGCACCACCTGCCCCGGCTGGACGCACTGGGCGTGGAGTACCGGCCGATGGGCGGCCCGCGGCCGTGGCAGACCCGCCCCGGGGTGCCCGGCCGTCCCCGCTAGACCTGCGGTGTCTGCCCGGCACCCCTGCGGTGTTTGCCCCGGCGCAGGTAATCCCCGTGGCCCTTCCGGCGAACTTCCCCCAAGGCTCCCATGCGGTGGGCCGATCGGAGGGCAGGCTCATGGCCCGAGCGGACACGGGACTCGGTAGTGGGCCGTCGACGCGCGATGTGCGTCAGGCAGTCGGCATCGCGGGTGCGCTGTACCTGGTGACATTCCTTGCGGGCATACCACCGGCGCTGTTTCTCTACCGGGACGTGGTGGTCGCCGGGGCCGATGCCCTCACCGCGAGCGCGAACGGCGGCATCCAATGGGGAGCCTTGCTCGACGTCGTCAACGCCTGCGCCTGCGTGGGCACGGCAGTGGTGCTGTTCCCGGTGCTGCGCCGGTGTCGCGTGCGCTTCGGCGAGGCGTTGGCGCTCGGATTCGTCACCGCTCGCGTACTCGAAGCAGCGATCATCTTCGTCGGCGTCGTCAGCTTGCTGTCCCTGGTCGCCCTTCGTACGGGGCCGACGGCCGCGCGCGGCATGGGCGGCATGTTGCTCACCGTCCACGAGTGGACCGTGCTGCTCGGTCCTGGGCTGATCCCGGCGTTCAACGCGGCGCTGCTGGGTTGGCTGCTCTATCGCGCCAACTTGATTCCTCGGATGATCCCCGCGTTGGGACTACTCGGCGCCCCGCTGCTGGCGACATCGGCCGCGTTGTCCGTGCTGGGCGTCAACCGGCCGGGGACGGTCCTGTCCGATCTGGCGGTGGCGCCGATCTTCGTCTGGGAGCTGTCGCTGGGTGTCTACCTGCTGGGCTGGGGATTCCGGCCCGCAGCCGTCGCCGCGCTCACCCCTTCCAGGTGAACCGCCGAGCGCCTGGGTAGACCGCACCGGAACAGCAGGAATTGCAGGCGCTGTTCCGGCGGATGGTGCCGTCCGGCAACCGCCGCGACCCGTCCCACAGCCGGGATTCGCCTGCCGTTCACCTGCGCTCCGGTCACTGGCTACTCCGCCTGTCTAGGGTCCCGCACCGTGGCGGGGTGTCCGTCCCGATGCGAGCCAGTGAGGTGGGCCGATGTCCGAAGCTACGGTTGCCCGGCCACCGCTGCCGCGCGCCCGGTCGGCGAACCAGCTGGTCGTGTTGGTCGTCGAACAGCGCGCGGCGGTGCGGGCCGAGCTCGCAGGCATCTTCGCCGGACAGCCCATCACCGTGGCCACCTGTGACGACGTGCCCAGGGCATTGCTCATGCTGGGGCGACTGAGCCCGGACGCGGTACTGCTGGGTCCGGTCGACGGCAGGCTGGACGCCACCGATTTCCTGCGCATCGTGCGCGCCGACGATCCCGCCTTGCCGGTGGTGGCAGGCGCAGAGGGAGAGGCGGGATTCGCCGCAGCGGCCGCGGCGGCCGGTGCGACGGTGGTGCTCCGGCAGCCGTACCGGGCGGCGGAGTTGCTGGCGCTGCTCGGCGGGCTGACCCGGACCCGCCGCGTGGCCATCGAGCCGCCGGTCGAGGTGGGCAGGCTGCGCATCGACGCCGTGTTGCCACGGATGTGGGTGGACGGGGTGGAGATCGCGCTCCCGCAGCGGGAATACGAGCTGCTGCGCTACCTCGCCGAGCGGTCAGGCCAGGTGGTGCCCCGCGCCGAACTGGTCGAGGCGCTGTGGGGCGGCGACCGGGCGCCCAGCAGCAATGCGCTCACCGTGCACATCATGCGGCTGCGCAAGCGGCTGACCGACTCGGCGAACGGGGAGTGGATCCGCGCGATCCGCGGGCACGGTTACCTGTTCACGGTGCCCGGCTCACGGTGAGCCGTCAGGCCGGGCAGGCACCTCGCTTTCGCCACCGTCGGTGAACTATTGCGGTCGTGACGGCACCCGCAGCGGGAACCGTGCCTGGGGATGGAGCCGGGAATTCCTGATCCCGGCTCTGCTGACAATTGTTTTCACCACTTGTTTCCGCATTCGGGCACCCGGCGTCGAGTACCCCGGAGTGTGGTTCTCTTTTGTCCCGTTCCGTTCACCCTGCATTCATTTCCGTGGTCCTGCTGCTTCATTCATCGCGCTTAGTGTCGGCGGTGCGATCGGCAAGCAGCCGGCGTCCGGTGCCGGCATGCCGAGTGTTCCGGTCAATCGGACCCAACCTTCGAAAGAGGTCAACGTGAAACGCACCACCCTGGGTCGCGCCCTGGTGCTGCCCGCGGTCACCGCGCTCGTCGCCGGTGCCGCTGCGTGCGGTGCCGCCAACGAGCCGTCAGCCGAGGGCAGCGGGCAGTCGAGCCTGTCCGGAACGATCAACGGCGCGGGAGCCAGCTCGCAGGAAGCCGCGCAGCAGGCGTGGATCGCCGGGTTCACCTCGTCCCACCCGGACGTCACGGTCAACTACGACCCGGTCGGGTCCGGTGGTGGTCGTGAGCAGTTCGTCGCGGGTGGCACGGACTTCGGTGGCACCGACGCCTATCTGGACGACGAGGAGCTGGCCAAGGCGAAACAGCGCTGCGGCGGCAAAGTGCTCGAGATACCCGCCTACATCTCGCCGGTGGCCATCATCTACAACATCGAGGGCGTCGACGAGCTGAAGCTGCGGCCGAGCACGATCGCCAAGATCTTCGACCAGAAGATCACCAAGTGGAACGACCCGGAGATCGCCGAGGACAATCCCGGTGTGCAGCTGCCCGCGCTGGACATCACTCCGGTGAACCGCTCCGACGAGTCCGGGACGACGGAGAACTTTCAGGAATATCTGGCCGCCGCGGCGGGCAAGGACTGGCCGCACGAGCCGAGCGGCGACTGGCCGGTGCCGGGTGGCGAGGCCGCGGGCCAGACCGCGGGCGTGGTCAAGGCCGTGCAGAGCGGCAACGGGACCATCGGCTACGCCGACGCCAGCCAGGTCGGAGATCTGGCGACCGTGAAGGTGGGGGTCGGCGACGACTTCGTCGGCTACTCGCCGGAGGCCGCGGCCGCAGTCCTGGATGCCTCCGAGCGGGTGAAGGGTCGTGACGACACCAGCTTCGCGTTCGATATCGCCCGTGACACCACCAAGGAGGGGACGTACCCGATCGTCCTGGTCTCCTACCTGGTGGCGTGTGCCGAGTACGACGACAAGGCCAAGGCGGAGCTGGTGAAGGCGTACCTGTCCTACGTCATCAGCGAAGAGGGGCAGCAGACGGCGGCGAAGAACGCCGGGTCGGCGCCGATCTCCGACGAGTTGCGGTCGCAGTTGCAGTCCGCGATCGACGGTATCTCCGCCAGCTGAGGGTGAGTGACCTCGGCTGCCCGGGCGGGGCGGTTTTCCCAGGTCGCCGCCCCGCCCTCGGCCGGGCCTTTCCGATGATCCGCCCCGATGATTCGCTGGCCACGCGCCGGTCGATGCCCGGCCGGCCGTCGGTGTCGCGGTTCCCCGGCGGCTCCGTCGAGGAACTGCCGAGGTTTGCCGATCCGGCCAATCGACGATTTCCGCTGCGGTTTCCGCCCGGCCCGCCGGGACGACGATCCGCCGTTCTTCCGCCGGTCATTTCGCCGCCGCCGTCCGATGGAAAGGACTGATTGGTGTCCGCACTCGAACAATCGGTGCGCCCACGAGCCCGGATGCGCACCGGCGATCAGATCTTCGCCGGGCTGTCCACCGGCTCCGGCGTGCTGATCTTGGCGATCCTGGCAGGGGTCGCCGCATTTTTGGTGGTCGAAGCGTGGCCGGCGGTCGTCGCCCCGGCCGACGAGGTGCCGGGCGGGGCGGGCGTCACCGTGTACATCTGGCCCCTGCTGTTCGGCACGCTGCTGTCCGCCGCGCTGGCGTTGCTGATCGCGGCCCCGCTGGCGGTGGCGATCGCCCTGTTCATCACGCACTACGCGCCGCGGCGGCTGGCGCACGGCCTGGGCTATGTCGTCGACCTGCTCGCCGCCGTGCCCAGCATCGTCTACGGCCTGTGGGGTATCGCGGTGCTCGCGCCGGCCACGGTGGACGCCGGTGCCTGGCTGTACGAGAACCTCGGCTGGATTCCGCTGTTCGCCGGACCACCGTCGTCGACAGGGCGCACCATGCTGGTCGCCGCGCTCGTGCTGGCGGTCATGGTGTTGCCGATCATCACCGCGGTGGTGCGGGAGGCGTTCCTGCAGACACCCCGCCTGTACGAGGAAGCGGCGCTGGCGCTGGGCGCCACGCACTGGGAAATGATCAAGATGACCGTGCTGCCGTTCGGCCGGTCGGCGATCATCGGCGCGTCCATGCTCGGCCTGGGCAGGGCGCTCGGCGAGACCATGGCAGTGGCCATGGTGCTGTCCGTCTCCGGCGGGGTGAGCATCAACCTGATCAGCCGGAGCAACCCGTCGACCATCGCGGCCACCATCGCGCTCGACTTCCCGGAGTCGACGGGGATCGCGGTGAACACCCTGATCGCAGCGGGGCTGGTGCTGTTCGCCGTCACGTTCGTGGTCAACATGCTCGCCCGGGTCGTGATCAACCGGCGGCGCGACTTCTCCGGAGCCGACCGATGAACAGTCCGCGCACCAGTGTTCAGCCGTCCGATTTGTCTGCCGTCTTGTCCGAGCGACTGTTCACACAAGGCTCGTTGCCGCGCTATGCGCCGGGGGTGACGCTGGCCGCCGCGATCGTCGTCGGCGGCGTCCTGCACCTGTCCGGCGTAGCCAGCGGGCTGGCAGCCGTGGCGGTCGTTGTGCTGTACGCGGTGGCGATCTACGGCTGGTCGTTGGCCGTGGAGGGGGCGCGCAAGGCCAAGAACAGAGTGGTCACCACGGTGGTGACGGCGGCGTTCCTGCTGGCGCTGCTGCCGTTGATCTCGGTGGTGATCACGGTGGTCGGCAACGGCGTCGGCCGGCTGGACGTCGAGTTCTTCACCTACTCGATGCACGGCGTCGTCGGGGAAGGCGGCGGGGTCTACCACGCGATCATGGGCACGCTGCTGATCACCGCGCTGGCCACCGTCATCTCGGTGCCGGTCGGCATGCTGTGCGCGATCTACCTGGTCGAATACGCCAAGGGCAAGCTCGGCCGGGCGATCACGTTCTTCGTCGACGTGATGACCGGCATCCCGTCCATCGTGGCCGGCCTGTTCGCCTACGCGCTGTTCGCGCTGATCTTCGGGCCCGGGGTGCGGATGGGCGTGATGGGTGCCGTCGCGTTGAGCGTGCTGATGATTCCGATCGTGGTGCGCTCCACCGAGGAGATGCTCCGACTGGTGCCTGCCGAGCTGCGCGAGGCCGCCTACGCGCTGGCGGTGCCGAAATGGCGCACGATCGTCAAGGTCGTGCTGCCAACCGCGGGCGCGGGCATCGCCACCGGTGTCACGCTGGCGATCGCCAGGGTGGTGGGGGAGACGGCGCCGCTGCTGGTCACCGTCGGCATCACCACCGGGGTGAACATGAACCCGTTCGACGACCGCATGGCCACCCTGCCGGTGTTCGCCTACCGGCAGTTCATGAGCCCGGGCCTCCCGCCGGAGCCCGCCATCGACCGTGCGTGGACCGCGGCGCTGCTGCTGGTCGCCGTCGTCATGCTGCTCAACCTGGTCGCGCGGCTGATCTCACGGTTGTTCGCCCCGAAGGCCCGTGCCTAAGCGGCCGTCGGCGGCGCACGGAAACCGGCATCAGACACGAACGAAGGACGGGAAGCACAAGTGGCTAAGCGAATCGACGTCGCCGACCTGAACATCTACTACGGCGAGACCTTGGCGGTGCAGGACGTCTCGATGTCCATCGAGCCACGCTCGGTGACCGCCCTGATCGGGCCGTCCGGCTGCGGGAAGTCGACGTTCTTGCGTTCGCTCAACCGCATGCATGAGCTGATCCCCAAGGCGAGGGTGGCAGGCAAGGTCATGGTGGACGGTCAGGACCTGTACGCGCCGGACGTGGACCCGGTCGCCGTGCGCAGTCAGATCGGGATGGTGTTCCAGCGGCCCAACCCGTTTCCCACCATGTCGATCTACGACAACGTGGCGGCGGGGATCAAGCTGAACGCCAAACGCATGCGCACAAGCGAGCTGGACGAGATCGTGGAGCGGTCGCTGCGGCAGGCCAACCTGTGGGACGAGGTCAAGGACCGGCTGGACAAGCCGGGCACCGGCCTGTCCGGCGGGCAACAGCAGCGCCTGTGCATCGCCCGCGCCATCGCGGTGCGGCCGGACGTGCTGCTGATGGACGAGCCGTGCTCGGCGCTCGACCCGATCTCCACCCAGAAGATCGAGGATCTGATCACCGAGCTGAAGGCCGACTACACCATCGTCATCGTCACGCACAACATGCAGCAGGCCGCGCGGGTCAGTGACACCACGGCGTTCTTCAACTTGCGCGGCATCGGGCAGCCCGGGCAGCTGGTGGAGATCGGCGACACTGCCACGATCTTCTCCGCCCCCGCGAACAAGGCCACCGAGGACTACATCTCCGGACGCTTCGGCTGACCGGCCGGTTTGCAGGTGCTGCCCGGCGAGCGGCGGCGCTGTCGCCGGGCCACGGCTGGCACGGACCCTGTCCCGGTCAGGCGGACACCGGCAGGTACCGGCGGGTCGGTTCGCGGTCGTCGACCTTCACCCGGCCCAGCAGGGTGAGCACGTCGAGGTGCGCGTCCACCTCGACGACCGCGGACATCTGATGCTCGGCCGCCAGTTCCTCCAGCCGCCTGCCCTTGCGGGTCCACGGCATGGCCCTGGCGACGTCGTACGCGGTGCGCGCACCCGCCCGCAGCTCGTTGAGCACCACGTCGAGCCGTTCTCGATGGTGGTCGAGCAGTTCCGCGGCCCGCCGGTGCGAGCTTTCCGTGACCGGCCCGTGAGCGGGCAACAGCAGCGCGTCCGGCTGGGCGAGCGTCAATTTCAGCGATCGTAGGAACGACCGCAGCGGCCGTTTCTCCGGGGCCCACTCGAACCCCAGCGACGGCGTGATGTGCGGAAGGATGTGGTCGCCGGAGAACAGCACGCCGGCGTCGGCGTGACGGAAGACGACGTGACCACGGGTGTGGCCGGGCGTGTACACGGCGTGCAACGTGCCCTCGGCCAGCTCGATGGTGTCCCCGTCGTACAGCCATCCGTCGGGGAGGCCGTAGGGCATGTCGGCTTCGCGCTCCGACTGGAAGTCCAGTTCGCGGATTCGCTCGGCCAGCTCGCCGGCGCCGCAGCGCACCAGCCACTCCGCGTGGTTGGGGAACCGGCTCGTGCTGGCGAAGTAGGACTCGATGCTGTGCCGCTCCTCCCAGCCGAGCAGCAGCCGGGATCCGAGCTCGTCGCGCCACTGGTACGCCTGCGTGTAGTGGTCCCAGTGATGGTGGGTCGCCAGGCACAACCGGATGTCGGAGATGCGGTGGCCGAGCTGCCTCAGCGCCGCGGCCATCGCGCGCTCGGTCTCCGGCGAGGCCCAGCCGGGGTCGATCAGCACCAGGCCGTCACGGCCTTCCAGCACGTAGGCGTTGACTGTGGTGAGGCCTTCCATCGGCAGGGGTAACGGCACGCGATGCACGCCGGGGACGACCGGGTGCGCGCCGGGCTCGGTCCAGTCCTCCGGCTGCGGAAGCAGACGTGACATCACCCCTCCTTGACGGAGTCGATTCTAGTGCTGGTTCAGCAACGACCGCTCGCCTCGTGGTCAGCGTCACCGCCGACGTGGTGGTGGTCTCTCGATCGAGCGACACTTTTGAATTTGAATTTAGCGCGCTGGACCGGTGCCGACCTGCCATCGGCCGTACAAGCGTGCCGGTTGGAGGTGGGGGTGACCGGTTTCGGTCACGGTCTGCACGAAGCGGGCGATCCCCGGACGGCGGGGCTGCTCCGACGGCCACTGTGCCGTCGACTACGGCTTCCAGGGCGATCCCCGGACGGCGGGCCGCTCCGTGATGTAGATCGGCTCGCGCGCTTCGGCGGCGGGGCGATTCCCGGACGGCGGGGCTGCTCAGCTCGAGGACATGATCGAGCATCTGCCCGAGCGGGCGATCTCCGGGGCGAGGGGGCTGTTCCGAGCCCGCGGTGGCCACCGAGCGGCTGGTCCAGGGCGGTTCCCGGGCGATGGGGCTGTTCCAGATCGCTGCCGAGCTGAACGTGGCGGCGGCGCGGACGGGCGCCGAATGCGGTGGCCGCCCAGGTGCGGGAGCTGCCCGGACGACACCTGACGGTCGACGCCACCGGCGCGGGCGCGGCAATCCTCCAGCGGCGTCGGCATTCCGTGGCAGTGGCGGCGCGGCTTCGCCGTGACCGGCCGCATCCGCCGGGCTGCCGGCCCGCGTAGGGAAGAGTGCACGCAGCCGGTCCCCGCAGGTGCGGAGGATGCGGAACGCGCCAGGATCGTTACCGAGCAGCTGGACCGCTGTCTCTCCCCGTCCCCGCCGGTGCGGAGATGCCCACTGATCGACGGTGGCGACGTGTGGATCGTGGCCCCCGCCCCCGCAGGTGCGGAGATGCCCATCCGCGGACTGGTCTCCGGCCGTGGCTCGCCTGTCTCCCCCTGCGGGGGCGGAGGATGCGCAGGGGAACCCGCCGGTGAGCACGTCGACGAGTGTCTCCCCCTGCGGGTGCGGAGGATGCCGTTCCACATGATCACTGCTTGGCCGCCGCCTTGTCTCCCCCTGCGGGGCGGAGGATGCCCTGGGGGCGATGACAGTCCGGGCGATGAGCTCTCTCTCCCTCCCCCCCGGCAGGTGCGGAGGATGCTGCGCCGGGCAAGCCGGCTACCGGCGCAGCCGACCTGCGCACAAGGACCGTTTTCCGGACGAAGTGAGCCGATGGGGGCGTTCCGCACGTGTTCGTGGTGGCCAACCGTTCCGGCGACGAGGGAGCGTGCGTCATCGAGGACACCATCATCGCGACGACGGAACCCGACTCGGACCTCCCGCCGTGTGCGGTCCGCGGCTGCCCGTGGCGCGGCGCGTGCCCATGGCACCCGCACGGCGATCTGGAGGTGGACGACTACGTCGACAAGGTGATGCGCATGCGGCCGTTCGGTGCCGGTCGCAAGCTGAAGCGCCTGCGTGCCCGATACGAGACGCGTTACGTCGTGGAGTCCGAGGTCGTCACGACGACGATCGAGCAGCGCAGGCACGAAGAGCCCCGGCGGCGGCGTTCGATCCGGATCGTGCATCCGAAGCCGGAGAGCTACTCGATCTACGACCCGCCCGCTCCCGGGGATCTGGCTCGCGCCCGCCTGCGTATCCGCGACGAGGACACCAGGACCGAACCGCGGTGGAAGCGGTTGCTGGAGCTCGAGGACGAGCTGCGGTCGGCCGAGAACTCCACCACCGAAGATGGACCGGAGGACTGGTGGGAGCTGCCCGGTCTCGACGACGAGGACGAGCACGCCGATCCTGCCCAGCTCCACAAGTCACGTTGGCAAGACGACGAGCACACGGAGGACGCGGCGACCCGGCAGCAGGCGCCGTGCGCGCCGGAGTTCACCGACCGGCCGACGGCTGACCATGCTCGCCCCACGCCCGCGCTGCTGGCCAACATCACGCCCACGGTGCTGTTCGAACAGGCCCAGCGCAAGCGGGCCCAGCGCGCGCAGTCCGGTCATGGGTCGGGCGAACAGGCGAGCAGGAAGACTGCGCAATCGGACCGCAGGCGGGGCGGGGCAAGCGAACGGGCCGCTCCGGCCGAGGATGGGCGGCCGTACGGGCAGGCCAGGCGGGAGCACGGGCGCGAGCCGTGGCCGGTCGAGCGAACGCTGTGGACCCCTGCCGAGCACATCTTCGGCAACGGCCGATGGGGGCTGGTGCGCAAGCCGGGAGACCGGGCGCGGTGGACGCCGCTGGGCAAGATCTTCGGCAACGGCCGATGGACCTTCGCCAGGACCCGGACCGGCGAATTCGAGCAGGCGGGACATGTGCCCGGCCAGGCCAGGCATGCCCGCGGGGTCGAGATCGAACAACCGGACGTCACCGCTTGGGTCGTCACCTACTCGCAGGCCGGGCGGAATCGAACCCGGCAGCGCCGAATCCGCCGTCGAGTGCGTATTCCGGCCGGTATCGCCGGGTGAGGGTGACCCGAGAAAACTGAGGCAGACGAACATGCCAGGGCCCGTCGCCGGCCCGGGCTTTTCCTGTGCGGGCACCGGACGGAGTAGCTGCCTCCCGAGCGAGCCCGACTGCTTCCTTCCGTGTTCCGACGTCGATCACGGTGCCCGTGGATTTCGCCGCACGTCAGGCACGTCAGACGAAGCACTGTATACATCCGATCGGGTGGTGGCTGCGGTCTTGACAGTCGTGGGAAACGCGCTGATCAGCCGCGGTTGACGCCGTTTGACAGTCAACAGTCGCCGCGCGGGGGCTTCTGACGGCGGAGAAATTCGCCAGTCTTGCTCGCGACCACGGCGGTGGTGCGGAAGGGCCTGACCGGAGCGTCGGGCCGGCACCGGAAGCGGGAGGTCCGATGGAAGCCGGCGTGATGACGGGAGCGTGCCACAGGGGCGGTAGCCGGGCCAACGGCTCCGGTGCCGATCACCGCGTTCGTTGTCGTCGCGCCGGAAATCTGGTGACGACCGGCGGCTGGTGTGCGGGAACCGCAAGCAATGCCGTCCGGTTCAATGCCGGCAACGACAGCCGGGCATGCGCTGCCGGGAAAGCTGCCGGCCAGCAGCCGTGAATCGTCCCGAACAGGCGGACGCCAGCTTCCGCCGAGCAGAAAGGAAAACCCATGACGACACCGGCAACACGACAGACGACATTCCCCCGCCGCAAGCCTGCGGCCCTGGTGGGGGCGGTCGCGGTGGCCGCCAGCGCGGTCACCCTGGTGATGGCCGCGCAGCCGGCCGCCGCTGCACAGGAGCGGAACGGCAAATGCGAGACGGGCGAATTCTGCTACTTCTACAACTCGGACCAGAAGGGTTCGGTCTCCGACCACAAGTCTTCGGTGCCCAACCTGGGCGACAAGCAGCCCTCCTGCTACGAGTTCAAGGGCGAGGGCAACGGCAAGGGCCGGTGCATGAAGAACAACGCCGCGTCGGTGTAGAACACCGTCACCGGCAAGCCGGTGACGGTGTTCTACAACAGCAACTACGCGGGGGCGAGCCAGACCATCAAGCCGGGCCAGAAGGTCAACCTGAACGCCACGCTGAAGAACAACAACGCCAGCCACCGCATCGGCGGCTCCAGCAGCCCGTACTGGCTGCCGTTCCCGTGCGGGGAGAAGTGGGACGCGGGCACGCGAACCGGCCACAACCCGCAGAACGCGATCGACTTCAACCACTACCCGCAGGACGACGGCTGGAAGGTGTACGCGTCGGCGCCGGGCACAGTCAGCAAGGTGGCCAACCTGGGCAACACCTCCTACGGCCGGTACATCGTGATCGACCACGGCAATGGCAGGCAGACCCTGTACGCGCACCTGAAGACGCAGAACGTCAAGGTCGGCGACAAGGTGACCGAGAAGACGTTCATCGGCCGGGTCGGCAGCACCGGTGGGTCGACCGGGCCGCACCTGCACTACGAGCAGAAGGTGAACGGCACCGTGGTCAGGGCGACGTTCAAGGACGGCAACCCGGTCTACTGGGGGCACACCACGCTGCAGCGCAAGACGCACTGCCCGTGAGGTGAGAACGCACTCAGCTGGGGCGGATGGCCTGGGGCCGTCCGCCCCTGTGGCGTGTGGTGCGCAGCTTTGCGCAGCGACGAAGCCCGGGGTGCCGGTCGCTGCGGCGCGATGGCGTTTGCGCGCCGGTTGACGGTCGTGGTGACCGGCTTGGCTGGCTGGTCCGTTCGGTGCTGGGAGGGCTGGTTGTGCTGGTTGCGGTGTGCTGGTGGCGTTGCGGTGGGCCGGTGGCGGCTGGTCGCGGTGTGTTGGTGGCGGCGAGCCTGGGATCACCGTGCCCGCGGATGACGCAGCGCTGACATGTGGCAGCCGGATCGCGAGTGTGCGCTGATGATGCAGCGCGGCTGAGCCGACGGCTGCTGAGCACCGTGCGCACCGATGGTGCGGCGGTCGTGTCCGTGGGCTGATCGCCGTGCGCGCCGACGACACAGCGGCCGGGGCGATGCCGGCTCGCCGTCGGCGGCCGCGGGCCGGCCTACTTGCCCTGTTCCAGCAGGTGCAGCAGCAACGCCTGCTGCGCGTACAGGCGGTTCTCCGCCTGCTGGTAGATGATCGACCGCTCGCTGTCCACCAGGTCGGCGGAGATCTCGTAACCGGCGTGGATCGGCATGTCGTGCATGATCCACGGGTCGGCTCCGCCGAGGTTCTGCCTGTTGAGCTGGTACGGGGTCATCACTTCGATCCGCCGGCGCTTCTCCTCCTCGTAGGCCGGGTCGGAAAAGAACTCCATGTCCACCCAGGTGTCGGTGTAGACGAAGTCGGCCTCGGCCGCGGCTTCGGCCAGACTCGCCCGTTCCTCGATCAGCCCGGTGCCCGCCGTGCGCTCCAGCACGCCCGCCGCCATCGCCTGCTCGTTGGCGATCGGGGTCACCAGCAGCAGCCGGACACCCAGCGCGGCGCACCCTTCGATCAGGCTGTTCGCCACGTTGTTGTGCACCCCGACATAGCACAGCGTGGTGCCTTCGAGCTTGCCGTTGACCTCGGCGATGGTAAGGAAGTCGGCCAGCGCCTGCGACGGGTGGTGCTGGTCGTCGCAGCCGTTGATCAGTGGCACCTGGCTGTTGTCGGCCATGGCCTTCAACGTGCGGTTCGAGCGCACCCTGGCCATGATGATGTCGCAGTTGCGCGAGACGTACTGGGTCTCGTACTCGACCGAGGTGATCGCGTAGTTGGTCTTGTGCCAGTCCAGCACCACCGAGTAGCCGCCCATGCGCGCGATCGCTGCCTGGTACGACAGTGACGTCCGGGTCGAGGTCTTCTCGAACAGCAACACCAAGCCGCGACGGTGGGCCGCCGAGTGGTACTGCTCCGGATTCTCCTTGATCCGGCGCGCCAGCTGCAGGATGTGCTGCAGCTCGTCGGGGGTCAGGTCGCTCAGTTTCAGTACGTGCCTCGGCATGTCATCCTCGCGTAGACGGCTGAATCGGCGTTGCGCGCGGTTTGGGGCAACGACAAGCGTAAACGGGAAATCGCGTGGTCGTACAGCGGTTTGCCGGCCACCGTGGCGATCGGCACGCGTTCGGCCAGGCAGATCCGAGGCAGGAACACGAGCGAAGGCGCGGCAGCGTCGGAACTCCTCCGACCGGTGACGTGTGGTTGTGGGCCGGACGCGACACGGGGATCGGACGAACGGTCGTCGTCCGATCCCCGTGTCGTTCAAGCCGTGCCGGTGTGGTGGTGTGTCCTCCTGCGGATCACTCGCCCCCGGCGAGCACCGGGGCCATGTCCGCGTACAGCCGCTGCTCGGTGAACCGGCCGTCGGAGGTGACGGAGGTGAACAGGCACGCGGGGATGCTCACCACGCGACCTCCCTTGAGGTGGTAGGTCACGCGCACCTCGGCCAGGGTGTCCGTACCGCCGTCGTCCTTGGCGGATTCGAACCACGTGACGACGGAGTGCTCGATCTTCTCGCACTGCGCCAGCACCGAGCCGAGCGCCGCCGCCGCGGTGTCCCGGCCGGTGATCGGCTCCTGGTTGCCGAAGGTGAATCTGATGTCGTCGGCCATGAACGACATCGCCTCGTCGAATTGTCCGGAGTCGACGAGGCGCATGAATTTCTCGACCTGCGATCGGGCGGCCGATGTGTCGGTCATGCGTTGCAACCCCCACATAGACGGAATCGGAAATGGTGGGCCCATAGATTACCGACGGGTGTGGCGCCGGATACACCGCCTCCTCGTGAACGAACCTGGCCGTTCGGGCGAATCGTGAGGCGGTATTGACTGCGTTCCGTGATCACCAAGGGAAAGGCCCGCATCGATTCGGTGGCTGTTCCGAAGCAGTGCGCTCGTGCGTGTGAATCAGGCCAACGCGGTCATGGCCTCCCAGCCGCGGTCGGCCACTTCCGGCTTGGCGCACGTTCCGCTGTCGCCGGTGTCCCGGTGGAGCAGTGGCTCGCTGTTGCTGTCTTGTCGACTGTCGCGGTTGGCCACTTCCGGTTCGGTGCACGTTCCGCTGTCGCCGGTGTCCCGGTAGAGCAGCAGCTCGCCCCTGCCGTCTTGCTGACTGACGCCGGGGGAGCAGAGTCTCGTCACCCACGGCGCAGCCGCCTGCTCTGGTCACTGCCACGGGGCGCCGGTCCATGCTCACTGGGCCACCCGCACGACGCTAGGACTGGTCCGCCGGTGCGGTGCTGCCGCGCCTGTCGCCGCTGTCGCCCGTGGTGGGCGGGAGCATCTTCGAGTCGGGCGTGGCTCGATAGGCGTCCAATGCGGACAGGCCCGGCCGGAATCGCGTGCTGACCAGTTCGCTGACCAGCTGCCACATGGCCCGCTCGTCCTCGAGCTTCGTCGGCAGGGACAGCCCGAGGGAAGTGGCCAGCGGCAGGCGGCCAAGATTCACCATGGCGCGCACGGCGCCCGCCCATTCGTCGGTGGCGACGACGGCGAGCCGGTACCAGATCGCGGCGAGCACCGGCAGGACGAGCAGGGCGGGCACCGCAAGCCACGGGCGATCGACGGCGCCGACGGCCAGTGAGACGGCGATCGCCACGGTCACCAGCAAGTGCCCGTAGAGCAGGCTGACGAAGAAGTCGACGCTCATCCTGGCGTCGTCGGTCTGCTTGCGAGCCGGCTCGTCGACGGCGGCGTTCAATTCGTGCCACAACACCTGCGAATCCAGCCGGAACCGGTCGTAGCCGTATTCCTCGAAGCGCCGGATGGCGTTGCCCAGCCTGGTCGGGGCTACCTGCTGGTCGTCGACCGGGTAGCGGTACAGCCGCTCTTCGAGCAGGGCGAGCCACACCGCGCCCTTGCGGATGTCGGTGTCCACATAGCGGCGGGTGACCGGGTGCGCGCGGAATTCCGCCAGGGCGGACCGTTCCGTGTCGGTCAGCACCCCGGCGCGTTCCTTGGCGACGAGTGATGCAGCGTCGAGGCGGTTGCGCAGCAGGTGCTTTTCCGCCAAGTGGCGACGGCGGCCCGCTTGCGCCAGCCGCTCCGGCCAGCCCAGGTAGCCCTCGAGCACGCGGTACAGCGGCGTCTGCAGCGCGGCCAGGACCAGCCCGAGCACGGCGGTGGCGATCAGCACGAACAGCGCGGCCCTCGGGGCGTCGACACCGAGCCCGGTCAGCTCGGGCGCCGCGACGAAACCGAAGATCAGCACGTTGATCAGGCTGGGCAGGATCCAGCCGACCAGCAGCGCGCGCCCGCCACCGAGGGCTCCCTGCAGGATTCCGGTCACGCGGCTACCTCACGTTCCCTCTCTTGCGGCGGAACAGCCTGCGATACCACGGCTCGCGCAGATCGGGGTACGGGCGGGGAACGTCGCCACGTGCGCCCTGCGGATGCGCCTCCGCCGATCCGGCCATGCGCAGCGCCGGCCCGGGCGGTTGGTCTCCGACCCAGGCGGGTGGGTCTGGCGGTGGTGCGGACGGCGGGGGCACTGCGCCGTCGGCTTCAGACTGGTCCGGTACCCGCGGAGTCGCCAGAGCCGGTCCCGGCGGGACGTCGGTGGCCCCGTCCCCAGGACGCCGGTCGACTCCACCTTGCTGGTCCGACCCACGGAAAGCCGGCCCGGACACACCGCCGGGCATCGGCGGTGTGTCCGGCGAAGCAAGGCCGGAAGCGCCGAGCGGTGGCCCTGGCGGAACCCCCCGGGGCGCCGGGGGACGGGTGGTGCGGGGGCCGACCGGAGGCGGCGGATCCGAAGCTTGAAGAGAGGGACCCGGTGGGGGAACCTCGTGCTTTTGCGACGGTGGCCGTGGGTCCTGCCCGGAACCAAGGACGGAGGTGTCGTCGGATGTCTCCGCCGCGCCGTCCGCCCGGTCAGGTGGGGGTGCCAAGCCTTCCGGTTCGGGTGGAGGCGGGATGGTGAGCGCGGGGCCGGGCGACCGCGCCTGTTCCTCGGCCAGAAACTGCAGGAGCTCACGCGCGTCGGGCCTCGCATCCTGCGGGGAATCGCCGGACGCTTGGTCCGTCCCGGTGACGTCCTGCGCAGCGTCCTCCCCGGTTCGGCTGCTCCCCGCGGCCGGCTTCTCGTCCGTGCTGTCGGCTCGACTGCCCTCCTCCATGAGTGCAGACCGTACCGGCCGCGCCCCACCCGCCGCGGAAAACGAGGATGCGTCATGCATTTTTCGCAGTCAGCGGGCCTTCCCGGCGGTCTCGTGGTGATTCATCGGTGGCTGTCCCGCTGGCGTCCGGCCTCCGGCGGCAGTTCGTTCAGCACGTAATGCACCAGCTCGTGCGATACGGCCAGCGTGGTGGCCTTGTGGCCCCCCACGACGGAATCGGTCGCCTCGGCCAGCGGCAGGTGACGGCGAGTGTGCTGGGCGGTCATGGTCGGCTCTTCTCCGGCATTCGGTCATCGTCCGCCGATACAGAGGGCCGGCGGCATCCAGCGGCCTACGTATTTCCAGCCGGATGTGCCGGGGCCGAGAGGGTGCGAACGGCCGAGGTGGTGCCTGGCTACTTGGTGACGCGGATGATCCCGCGCGCGCCACGCTCCGCGTCGGACATGACGTGGTCGACGACGGGGTAGTGGCCCGCTTCCGGGAAGGTGAGCTCGACGAAACCGCCCTGGGCGGGCAGCAGGGGAAGAACCTGGGCTCCGGTGCCGGTCGCCGGTGCCGACGGCGAACCGACCAGCCACCGGCCCTCACTCCACACCCGGTCGAACTGCCCGCCCACGACATGGAAGGACAGCGGCCGGTTGGGGCCTGCGTCGAGCACCCACAGCCGCACTCGCTCGCCGACTTTCGCGGTCAGGGGCCGGTGGGCGTACTGGTGCGGGTACCCGTTGAAGACCACGGCGTCCGGCTTGCCTTCCTGGATGGCAGCCACGTCCGGGGTGCCGCCCTGCGGGCCGAAGTACATCTCCGAC
The DNA here is from genome assembly GCF_000427905.1 of Thermocrispum agreste DSM 44070. Taxonomy (GTDB): domain Bacteria; phylum Actinomycetota; class Actinomycetes; order Mycobacteriales; family Pseudonocardiaceae; genus Thermocrispum; species Thermocrispum agreste. The sequence goes on from NZ_KE386603.1 coordinate 505,132, forward strand.
TGCACCAGCACATAGGAGCGGTCGACGGGTGGCAGGTCCGGTGGCTCGATGACGACCGCGCCGAACAGCCCGGCCGCGATGTGGGTGGACATGGGTTCGGTCGAGCAGTGGTACATCCACACCCCGGCGCGTTCGGCGGTGAACGTGTAGGTCAGCGACTCGCCGGGGGGAATGGTGCGCATGGGGCGGTCCGGTGCGAGTGCCCCGGCGTGGAAGTCGATCGAGTGCCCGATCGTCCCGTCGTTGACCAGGGTGATCTCGAAGCGGTCGCCGACCCGGCCGCGCAGGATCGGCCCCGGGACGGTGCCGTTGTAGGTCCAGACGGTTTGCCGGACCCCCGGCGCGACTTCCCGCTCGGTCTCGGTGATCACCAACCGCACCCGATGGACGCGACCAGGCGGCAAGGCCGGGAGGCGTGCGTCTCGCGCGCGGAAGTCCTCCGGCGGCGTCGCGCTCGGGTCGACCGTGGCGCGCGGACCGCCGTTGCCGCTTCCGGTGTGCTTGCCGGTGCCATGGGCACCGCCGGGCGACGTCGTGCCGTGCTGCATGCCGGTGACCCGGATGGTCAGCACCATGCCCATCTGGCGGTGCCCCGCCACCGAGCACCATCCCTCGATGTCCCGGCCGGCCACGCCGACGTCGACGACGGCCGTTTCCCCGGGAGCCAGCCTCCCCGACTTGGCCCCGGTGTCCAGTACCAAGTCGTGCACGTCGCCTGCCGAGGCGTTCCGCACGGTGATGACCAGGCGGTCGCCCGCCGGGACCTCGATCGTGTCCGGCGTGAAGCGCATTCCGGCCGCCTTGACTTCGACGGTGGTCGTGTGGCCGGTCGGCGGGACGCCGTTGGCGGCGGACGTGACCGGGCCGTCCAACGCGGCCGGGTCGAGCGCGACACCGGTGGCGGCGGCGACCAGCACCGCGGCCAACCCGGCGATGGCGACCCCGCTCCGCCGGGTGGATGCCCGAACCGGTTCGACCGGCCGGGCAGGCACCACGTCGTCCCGCGCCGCCGCCCTGGCCAGGCGGGAAGCCCGTATGGCGGCGAACAGGATCGGGACGAAACTCACCAAGGCGCCCAGCACCAGCATGGACACCACGACGCGGATCAGGCTGGGTACCGGCAACGCGCAGACGATCGTGCCCACGTTGGTCATGGCCAGGCGCGCTGGGCCACCCGTGTCGACCACCCGGTTCGCGGCGCGTACCGGGGAAGGCCCGCCGCCGAGCACGACCGGGACCAGATACGACAACGCACCGATCAGGATCTGCGCGACGAAGCCGACCGCCAGCAGCGGCGTCACCTCGCCGATGAGCGCGTCCAGCTCGGCGAACCCGGTGGCGGCGGCTCCCACCGTCACCACCACCAAGCACCCCGCCAGCCAGCAGACCGCGCACAGGATGGACCACGCGGCGAACGACGATGGCGGCTTCACCCGTGCCGACCGGATCGCAGGCAGCGCGAGCACGGTGATCCCGGACAGGTAGCCGAGCAGGCCCACGACGATTGCGGGACGCCAGCCGGCTAGCGCGCCGCCGACGAGAACACCGATGGCGGCGATCAGCACCGGGAGCGCGCGTCGTGCCGCTTGCTCGGCGCCCGCGCCGATCCGGGTGCGCAAGACCGTCGGCCACAAGGTGACCAGGGTGCCGAGCACGGTGAGCCCGAGGAAACCGAGTACGTTCACCGCGATGTGCGCCAGGCGCAGCCGCTCGTGCAGGACACCTCCGTCGTCATAGGCCATCCACGTGCCGAGGACGGCACCGGCTGGCAGCAGCAGTCCCGCGGCGACGTAGTACCGGACGGTCGGGGCGAACCGATTGCCCAGCGCCCGGCGGATCTGGCGGGCGAGCAGAACGGCGTGCCACACCACCGCGGTCACGACCAGCGACACGCCGGCAGCGGTGAGCGGCCACACGCCGCTGAGCATGCCGACGACAAGGACCGCGACACCGCCGTTGAACAGAATCAGCCGGGCGGTCTGTTCGCGCCGCGGGGTCGGCGGGCGGCGCAGCAGCGTGTCGGCGAAGTAGCGGCTCCACACCAGAACGGCGTGTCCCGCGGCACCCAGCACCAGCAGGTGGATCATCAGCCAGCGCGGCTCCGGGACGAACGGGTGCACCAGGGTGGCCACCGCCGCCATGACCAGCCAGCCGACGGTCGGCAGATCCCGCATCGGCCAGAACCCACGCACCGTCATGCCGCACCTCGTTTCGTGCCGCCGCGAAGAACCGACCACGCGACCACGGCGAGGAAGCCGACCAAGGACAGCACGGTGACCACCCCGCCGGCCTGCCAGGCGAGCCTGATCCCGAGGGCGTCACCGAGCCACAGCCGCACCACCAGCCCGCCGTGCAGAAGGAGCAACGGCAGATACATGCCGCGATGAAACGGCAGCGGGATCCTCGCCACCGCGGGCAGGACGACCGGCGCGTGGGCCATCACCATCGACATGGCGAACCCGAGGAACACGGCGTGTGCCGTGGCGTCACGGAGTGCTTCGGCCAGGGCGTCGGACACCGTGGACCGGCCCGCCACCAGCCACAGCCCGGCGGCCACCGCCAGCCACGCCTGACCGGCGAGCATGGCCAGGGCCATGAAACGGGCCGGTCCCCGGGCACGCACGGTGCGGCGGGCGACGTCGTGCCGGATCAGCCACACCGCCACACCGGCGAGGGCGATGCCGAAGCAGAACGTGAAGACGGGCCACAGCAGGGCGATCAGGGCACCACAGGCCACGGCTGCGGCCCCGAGCACCAGCATGCGGCCCGCCTGCGGCGGCATGTGCAGTGCGGCCAGCTCGAGCCGTTCCCCGGCGATGGTGAGCACCAGGAAACCGGCCAGCCACGGCACCAGTTGCCCGACGGGTACGCCGCCGAGCAAGCAGATCGCTGCGCCGAGCGCGAGCACCGCGCCGAGGCCCTGCACCTCGACCGCTTGGTCGTGGCGGCGCTGCCACAGCACGACGTAGACGGCGACCAGCACCGCTGCGCCGAGCACGAGCAGGAGCGCACCCGCGTCTCGGGCGTGCGGCGCGAGCATGAGCAGAGCACCCGTGGACAGGAGTGCAGGGGCGCAGAACGCGGCACGTCTGCGGGCCGCGACGGCGCGTTCGAGCGCGATGAGGGTGCCGACGAACCCCACGGTCATGAGCACTCCGTGCGCTTCGGCCGTGCCTTCGCCCGGAATGGGAGACCACACACCGAGCAAGGACAGCGCCCCGTCGAGACCGGTGAACAAGGCGGCTGCGGCAGGAATCGCGAACAACGCTCGCCTGGCTGGCCGGGCGAGCCCGGTGCCCGGTGGCGGCGTGACGGTCTCCGCGGTCATGGGTGGTCTCCGATCCGCAGACGGCAGGCGCCGACTTCGGCGAACGGTTCCAGCTCGACGCCGGTGTCGGCGCCCGCGCGGTGCAGCAGGCCTTCCACCAGGCCTTGATGCACCCCGCACACCACGTCCGGTGCTTCCCGGGCCGCGGCGAGCAGGGGACAGCGGGTGAGCCGCAGCGTGCCCTCGTCGGCCTCGTCCGCTTCGGGGCCGAAGCCCATGCGGTCGAGCACGGACGACACGTCCTTGCGGCGCGCCGGCTGCTCGGCGAGCCGCCGCCCCCAGTCGCGGCCGGCTTGACGGGCGTCCTCGGCCGGGGTGTCGCTGGCCCGCCGGACCGCGCCGGCCAGCGCGATGGCCAGGCCGGTGATCTCGGCCGCAGGCCCGGGGCGCGCCCCCGAAGCCACGTAGCGGTGGGCGGGCCGGCCACGCCCGCGGCCGGGTTCGGTGGTGCGGACCACGGCGCCGCACTCCAGCAGCGGCTCCAAGTGGAAGCGCACGGTGTTCGGGTGCAGCCCGCTCGCCTCGGCCAGCTCGGCCAGGGTCGCCGGTCCCGGCAGCGAGTCCAACGCGCTGAGCAGCTTCGCCTGTCCCGCGGGCAGCGGCTGCTCCGCGGCGGTACGGGGGCCGACCCGGCGATGAATTTTCACGAGAAAACTGTAGTAAATTCGGCCTCGACGGGTCCAGCCGAGGTGACCTGCACGACGACCGAAGGAGAGCGACGATGCCGGATGTCGCCATCGCGACGAACCAGGAAGACGCCGCCGCGGCCGACAGGATCGTGGCGCATCACGCCGAGCTGACGGGGAAGCTGACGGTGCTGGTCACCGCAGCGACGCAGGCTTCTTCCGCGCAGGAGGCCCGTGCCGCTCGCGATCGCCTGGTGACGTGGGCGCGCAGCGAGCTGATGCCGCACGCGGAGGCGGAGGAACGCTCGCTGTACCGGGCAGGTGGCGCGGTGGCCGAGTTGAAGGTGCTGATCCCGGCGATGGTCGCCGAGCATCGAGTGATCGACGAGCTGATCGGGACGTTGTCGAAGGCCGACTCGCCCGGCGCCATCGCGGCCGCGGCCGGTGGGCTCCGCGAGGTCGTGCGGGTGCACGTCGACAAGGAGAACGAGGCCCTGCTGCCGGCACTGGTGGCTTCCGGCGCGCACTCGGTGGCGAAGCTGTTCGACGAGATGCACGAAGCGCTTGCGGACTCTCCGGCGGAGCCCGGCAAGCACGCGTGTTCGTGCGGTCACCAGGACGACGGGGCCGAGCCCGAACTCGATGCGCGCTCCATCCCGCACGCGATCAGGCACGCCACGATCTTCGGGGCGTTGGACACCGTCGAACCCGGTGGGGCGTTGGTGCTGCTCGCCCCGCACGATCCCGTGCCGTTGCTCGCTCAGCTGGAACGACGCAGCCCCGGCGCGTTCGCGGTGGAATACCTGGAGCGCGGTCCCGAGGTGTGGCGGCTGCGCTTCGTACGGCGGTGAGCGCCCGTTCATGACGAAACCGCCCGCGCGAGCCGCGCGCGGGCGGTTTCGTCGAAGGAGCCCGGCTGCTGCCGGAGCGGACGGACCGGTGAGTGGTCAGCTCTCCCGGATCCACAGGGCCGGGGTGTTCTGCGGCTCCCAGTCGGCCTGCGAGGTGTGTGCCTGCCAGCACCGGTAGGTGACGCCATGGTGGGTCACCCGGTCACCGGCCGCGTACGACACACCCGGCTGCCATGCGCTCACCGACCTGCTCGTCGGCTCCGGCCAGATCGGCCGCCACGGTTCGTGGAAGCCGGCAGGAGTGCCGCCGGCCGAGCCGTCGGAAGGCCCGCCAGAGGTGTCGTCACTCGGTGCACCGGTGCTGGGACCGCCACCAGAGTTGTCGTGGCCCTCGGGGTGATCGGGGCTGCCGTCGGTACCGGGCGTTCCGTGGCTGTCGTGCCCGGCGTGCTCGCCGTGTTCGCCGTGGAGTGTGGGCGTGCCGTCGCCGGTGTCGTTCGCGCTCGGCTCGTCCATCTGCCCGTGGGCAGCGCCGCTGAGATGCGACGGGTACGGGATGTAGGATCCGGCGTCCCCGCCGATGCCGCCGTCGCCGCCGATGTCCAGGTCGACGCACGAGTAGAACGCGTTCGAGGTGTCGCCGATGTTCCACACCGCAAGGACCTTCTGCCTGCCGCTGTAGCGGGACAGGTCGATGACGTGCGACACCGTTTCCGCCGGCCGCTCGCCACGCATCTCGATGGTCGCCAGCAGATCGCCACCGATGTAGTACTCGAAGTTGGCCGTGCTGTGCGGGGCGGTGAACCGCCACGTGAACGTGACCTGGTCGCCGACCGGTGTGGCCACCCAGCCCTTGCTGTCGTCGTCCAGTTCCGCCCAGCGGGCATCCCCGGCGCTGCAGTTGCGCTGGCCTTTCGGTCCCTCGACGCTCTGCGGCTCGTAGACGATCGGGCCGCACTCGACCGTGCCGTTACGGCATTGGGCCTGCCTGCTCGGCGGGGATTCGACATGACCGTGCGCTTGCGCAGCCGGCGACGGCATCATGACGAGACCGGCCGTGGTCAACGCGCCAATCCCGCCCAGAGCAAGCAAGGATCGTTTCATTCGCATGGTGAACTCCCTCAGCGCGGCAATAGCCGTACTGGCAATGGGTAAACGGACGTGGCAGTCGACTACACGGGCGCGAACGAGTGAACGGTTCACGGTCGAAGGCGAAATTTGGGGAAGGTCATGCTTCTGGCGCGGCCACGCGCTGCACGCTTCGGCCGCGGCTACCGCCTGGGTGCGGACTCGGCCGAGGCAGATGCCGTTTCCGCAGGCGGAGCGGCGCACGAACGCCTGATCGATGGCACCCTCACGAAAAGCGGAACTTCCCGCGAGGAATCCTCGTCTATTCCGCGAATCAGGTTTTGTCAAGCCGGAGAGTCGTTCGGGCAATCATTCGTGCCCCAGCTGTCATTTTTCGCGCGGACAGTTTGAGCGGACAGCCGTCCGGTGGATTTGCAGGCAGCAGCGGGCCCCGCAATGGCCAAACCGAAAGATTCCAGGCGAGGACGGCCCCTGCGGCTCGTACGTCGACGGCGACTGCGGGCTGCAGAGTCGTCCTGCGCCCGGATGTCGATACTGTCGCGTTCGCTGGTGAGTTGGCTGGAACTGCCCTCGTGGTGACCGGGCGGTGGGGCAGGGCCGTGTACGTGTTGGCCCGCGCCGGATGTCGGCTTCGGCGACGAACGGTGGCCACGTCCTTGGGCGCCGCCAGGGCCCGCACTGACGGACGGCAACGCGCTGATCGTGTCCTCGAAGGGCTCCTGCGGGCCCGGCCGCCATTGGTCACGATCTCCGGAGGGTGGTCTGCTCTCCCGGTGGCCGGTCGTCGGCACCGGCGGCGCGTGGCAGGACTCGGCCCTTCTTGCGTTGCACCTTGGCGCCATCGGCCACCGTGTCGCTCAGTACGGACTTACCGTGACGCAATGCGACGAATCCTGTTCGCCGTGCTGGCCGTCGTCCTGGCGGGCTGCAGTGGGGAGCCGACGGCGACCGGTTCGGCGGCGTCCGCCAGCCGAACGCCGGCCACGACACCGTCGGAGCCGCTACTGAAGACATATCCGGAAGCCGAGCTGCGGCAGCATCCGTGCCGGGCGCTGGACGAGCGCGATCGTGCCGCACTCGGCATCGCCGCCGACGGCAAGCTGGAGACGCATGAGGGACGGCGTTCCTGCCACTGGCTGGCCGGTGATCAGAACGTGAGCCTGCAATTCGGCACGCCGTTGTCCGACGCGCGGACGTTCACCCGGAACGGCCGCGTGACGCAGGTGTCCGTCGGGCAGGTTCGCGGCGAACACCGGATGGCGGTGCAGTCGGAGTTCCACCGCATCTGCTTCCTGTTCTTCGGGCTGAACAGCACCGACCGGCTCGTCAAGGTCACGGCCATTCCGGAGCCGGACGCGCCGCAAGAGGGTGCCTGTGCCGCGGGCGTGGCGGTGCTCAGGGCCGTGCTCACCCACGTGCGGTGACGGGGAGAAGAAGCCGCCGGACAGCGGTCAGCAGACCAGTGCGTGGACAGTGGTGTAGCCGAGCAGGGCGGCACCGAGACCGCCGACGACGCTGACGACGATGTTGGCGACGGCGGAGAAGTAGCTCTTCTGCTCGAGGAGCCGAAGGGTTTCGTAGCCGAACGTGCTGTAGGTGGTCAGTGCGCCGCAGAGGCCGGTGCCGAGCAGCGTGAGTACCGGGGCGGGCAGGGCGGGACCGGCTCCGGCGAGGCCGCCGAGCACGAGGCAGCCGACGACGTTGACGACGAAGGTGCCCCAGGGAAAGGCAGTGTCGTGGCGGGCCTGCACCACGCGGTCCGTGAGGTAGCGCAGGGGCGCGCCGATCATGGCGCCGACGAAGACGAGTACAACGGTCATGCGGTCGGCATTCCTCGGTAGCGGCAGACCCCGGCCTCGTCGATCAGGACGGTGCCGTTGCCGGCGAGTTCGTCGAGTTCGGGCAGGAACGCGCGGATGCGCTCCTCAGTGTCCATGATGATCACGGCAGGGCCTCGGTGACGTCGAGGATACGGTCGGTGCGGAGAGGTGAGTGGGTGCCGTAGCCGTCACGACCTTGCAGGACGGTGGCGTCGCCCAGGCCTGCTTCGCGGGCGCGTCTGACGATCTCGTGGTGGAGGGGTTCGTCGTCCCAGGTGTCGTTCTCGCCAATGAAGATCGCAAGGCGCAGGGCGGGTCCGGTCAGCTGCATTTCACGCCGCCTTGTCCGAGGCGCGGGTGGCTCCGGTGACGGCGCGGGCGAGCCAGACGCCGGTGACGACGGCGAGCATGGCACAGATCACAGTGCCTGCCAGGTAGCCGAAGGCCAGGCCGATCGTGCCGGATCGCAGCAGTTCGCCGGTCTCGACGGCGTAGGTGGAGAAAGTGGTGAAGCCGCCGAGGATGCCGACGCCGAGAAAGGGGCGGACCAGGCGGTGGGCCGACCACACCTCGGTGATCAGCACCATGAGAATCCCGATGAGGAAGCAACCGGCCACGTTGGTGACGAAGGTGGCCCACGGGACATGCCCTGGCCGGGCGGGCAGGAGTTCGGCCAGGCCGTAGCGGGCGAGCGCGCCGAGCCCGCCACCGAGGGCGATGACGGCCAGGACCGCGCCGTGGGAGCTGGCCAGTGCACGTCGCCGGGCGGGGAGCCGGAGATCGGCGTCCGGATCGGCCGGCTCGGACAGGTCGACCTCGCTGGTCACGCGCACCTCCTGCTTGAGCCCGACGAAGTCACTGGTCAAGGAAGGACTGTTGGCGGCGATGCACGCCGCGAGCGTTCCGGGGAGACCGGAGCGGCGAGCCCCACCGCCGCATCGGCCGAGGGTAGCCCGACGTGTCGTCCTGCACGCCGGGGTGTGTGGACCTTCACTTGCGGTGTTCGTCCACCGAGAGCCCTTCGCGGATCCGCACGCGGTCCGGAACGGCTGTCCGAGCGCGCTCGTGCGACCGTGCCGGAGCCAGGCAGCAGGATCCGGCTCCGGAATAGCACGAGGCCGCATCCCGGACGGAAGCGGCCCTCGTGTTACCAAGAAGCTTGAAGTCCTACGACGCGGCGTCACCCGGATGCCGTGCCCCAGTAAGACCCTTGGGGTGGAGCTGACGGGACTCGAACCCGTGACCCCCACACTGCCAGTGTGGTGCGCTACCAGCTGCGCCACAGCCCCTTGCTGGTGTCCATACCGTACAGCACGCCGATTTCCCCGCTGTCGCCGGGGGGCCGAAAATGCTCTTGCCGTCGGACCGCCGGCCGGTGGCTGCCCGGCGTGCGTCAGCCCAGCCGATCCAGCCAGCCCGGCTTGCTTACGTCGATGCGGCCGTCCGGCCCGATCACCGCGGGCGTGGCGAAGTCGTCGATCTGCTTCAGCGCGGTCCGGAACGCCTGGTCCAGCTCGCGGTGATAGGTCCGCTTGGCCACGCACTCGGCGAACGTCTCGCCCAGGCCCAGCTTCCTGCCCAGCTCGGTGAGCTGGGCCTTGTCCCAGCCGCGCGTCCCCTCTTCCGGCTGGCTGGCGAACAGGCTGTCGTGGAACGCGGTGAACTTCCTCTCGTCGGCCGCGCACAGCGCCGCGTTGGCCGCGTCCATGGAGTAACCGGGTGGGTCGGACGCTTCGACGAGCATCGGCACCATGTGCTGCCGCACCCGCAGCTGGCCCTCGCGGATCCGGTTCGCGATGTCCTTGCCGTCGCGTTCGTGGAACTGACCGCACGCCGGGCAGAGGAAGTCGGCGTAGATGTCGATGGTGACCGGGGCCTTGTCGTCGCCGAGCACCACCACGGCGCCGTCCCTGGTCTCGGGAAGTTCCGCTGATCGCACCACCGGGATGGCACGTCCTTCGGTGGCGTTCTTCCGCGCGTCGAACCACAGCACGGCGACGACGATCAGGGCCACCACGATCGCGGCCCCGCCGACGGTGAAGGCGACCTTGCGCAGCCGCGCCCGGTCGACGGGAGGGCGGGGTGCGTCTGCCGATCCCGAGCCGGTCTTGCCTGCCTGCCTGGCCATGGCGGCCCGCTGCTGGGCCAGTTCCCGGCGCCTGCGGCGTTCTGCTCGTTCGGCTCCGCCCATCTCGTCTGCGCTCCTGTCGATGAGATCGCCACCTGCCCCGCGTCGGGCGCGACCGGATCCGGCACTCGCTGGTGGGAAGTTGGTGCCGCGACGGCACGTGAACGCCCCCGGGCTCATCTAGGCTATGGGCCCGCGTGTGTGGCTTGTGTGGGAGGTACGGTGTGGCGTCCAGCGGCGTTGGCGGCGGTGACCGTCTTGCTGGCGAGTGCCTGCCTGACCGGCTGCGCTCCGTCGGCGGCTGAGAACTCCCTGGTCACCAAGGCCGACGAGACCGGAAAGCTGATCATCGGCACCCGGTTCAGCCAGCCGGGGCTGTCCGAGCGCACGCTGGACGGCCGGTTCGTCGGTTTCGACATCGACGTCGGCGAGTTCGTCGCCGCTGAGCTCGGCGTCGAACCGGAAAACATCACCTGGCGCGACGTGGTGGCGGCCGAGCGCGAGGAAGTGCTGCTGTCCGGCGCGGTCGACATGGTGATCAGCGCCTTCACCATCCCCGCGCGCGGCAAGCGGAAGGTGCTGTTCGCCGGGCCCTACTTCGTCACCGGCCAGTCGATCCTGGTGCGCAAGGACACCACGGACATCACCGGGCCGAACTCGCTGGACGGCAAGCGCCTGTGCTCGGTCACCGGGAGCACGGCGGCGGAAGAGGTCAAGAAGCGGTATGCCGAGCGGGTGAAGCTGGTCGAGTACCCGCGTGAGCCGGACTGCGTGACGGCGTTGCTCGCCGACCTGGTCGACGCGGTCACCACCGACGAGGCGATCCTGGCCGGCTACGTCGCCAAGCACCCGGAGCTGCTGAAGCTGGTCGGCGGGCAGTTCACCGTCGCGCGCTACGGCATCGGCCTGCCCCCGCACGACGAGGACGGCAGGCGTGCGGTCAACGCCGCGCTCCAGGAGATGATCGACAGCGGCGCCTGGCGGGAGGCGGTGCAGCGGCACTTCGGTCGCACCGGAATCCGCGTCACCAACCCGCCGCCGATCACCGAGCGCTGACCGTCGTTCCGGCCGCCCGGCGACTTCGAGCGAGGATCGTGCGTGCGTGCGGCGGCTTCGCGCGAGGATCGTGCGTGCGTGCGGCGGCTTCGCGCGAGGATCGTGCGTGCGGCGGCTTCGCGAGGACGTGCGTCCGGTGCCGTCGCCCGAGGTTTGAGCGGTTTGTCAGGCGGTGGCTTCCGTGGGCTGTGTGGTCGCCTGGCGGCGGCTCTCCTGGGCTGCCGCGGTCAGGTGCGCTCGCCTCCGCCTCGGCATGCTCGCGACCGTCATGCGCGCTCGCCCTCAAGGTGCGCCAGCACGGTGGCGCGGATGCGCTCCTGGTTGCGCCTGACCACGTCGGTGACGAACTCGTCGACCCGCGGGTCCGCCAGTACCTCCAGCGTGACCCGCAGTGTGGTTTCGATCATGGCCCGGGTGATCCGCTCGCCGAACACCCGGTAGCCCGCCCGCGCCACCCGCACCAGCACGACGACCACCCTGAGCAGCCGGAATCCGCGCAACGCGGGTTCGGTGACCGGGATCATGCCGATCACCTCGTACCAGTGGGTCAGCGGATAGCGCCGTTGCCAGCCGGTCTTGCGCCACCGCCAGGCGAACTCCACCGCGAAGATCCCGCAGATCGTGGTGTCGACGGCGACCACCCACGTCGCGCCGGCGTTCTCCCGGTCGAAGAATCGCACGAAGATCAGCAGGCCGACGGAGAAGATCGCCAGCAGGCAGCATCACCACGTCGACCAGATCCAGCGGACGGTCCCACGCCACGTCGGCGCGTTTGCGCTCGTCCGCCGCGCGGGCTCGGCGGTGCTCCGCTTCCTGCCGCCCGGCGTCGGACTCCGCGGCGGCCCCCGGGTCCGGGCCGGCCGTCACGGGCAGCCCGCCATGCCGTGTGTTCGCCGGGTGCCCGGTGGCAGGTGTGTCATGTCTCACAGCCTATTGCCGGTCGAGTGGATCGGCGCGCAACGACGGTGGCGACCGTGGTCAGCGTCTCGCCGGAGCCGTGGCGCACGTTGCGGTCGCATCCGGCACGTCGCCACACGGGCGGCCGGCGCGCATGCCGTCGCAGGGCGGAGACATGCGAAAGCCCGCCACCGCAGGCGGCGGGCCGTCGATCGCGATTGCTCGGAGGGTGTGCGCCAGCAACACGGATGTGGGCAGGCGAAAGGTTCAAGCGCGAAATCGGAGGTCGCTGCAGGGAACGACGGACCAAAGTGAAGGCCCGCCGCTGGGAGAGCGAAAGCGGCGGGCCGATGGGGTGGTGGTTGCGTGGTTGTTGCGTGTGGACGTCCCATGCACGGATACCGCCATCGGAAGGGTTCACGCCCGGTCGCAGCTTTCTTTCCACGGTCCGGCGCCGTCGGAGTGCGGAAGCGAGTTCGGCAGGGGATGCCGGTACCGGCGGAGCACAGGCGACGGCCCGCCGCCGGAGGGGTAGGGGGTCGGGGCGGCGGGCCGTCCGAGGCGGTTGTTTCGAGGGTGTTCATCCCTGACACGGTTCGTGCCCAGGGCCGGGTTCACCGCCAGGACGCGAATCCCCGGCTCGCATCGGCGGCCGCGATCGCTGCCAGGACAGGTCAACGGCTCGCATCGCCGCGGTGGCGATCGCCGCCAGGACATATCAACGGCGGCCGCGCCGATCGCGGTCAGGACAGGTCAACGGCCCGCCGCTGGGGTGGGGGAGAGGCGGCGGGCCGTTGGGGGTGGTGCGGGACGGTGGTCCTTGGGGCATGCGCGGAGAACTCTCCGCGCATGCTGCTGGTGCTTGTCAGTTCAGGTCGAGCGTCCCGGACTTCGATCCGGTCGTCGGGTCCGGCTCGTCCGGAGTGCTGGTCGCCGACGTGGTGCCGAGCACACCGCCGAGCAGACCGGTGACGCCCTTGACCGTCTTGCCCACGGTGTCGGTGACCCCACCGACCACACCCCCGACGACCGAGCCCAGCGGGTTGCTCTGCTTGGGCTTGCTCTGCTTGGGCTTGCTCGGCGCGGGCTGTTCGGGCTGCGGCTGGGTCTCCTGCGGCGGGGTGGTCGGCGCGGGAGCTTCCGGCGTCGGCTGGGACGTCCCGGCGCCGCCGCTGCTGCGGTCGGCGGGCTGCTGCTGCTTCGGCTGCGGTGTCCCGGGGTCGTACGTCGAGCCGCCGGAGCCGGACCCGGCCGGGCCGCCACCGCCGGGCTGGTACACGCCGCCGGGGCCGGGCTGGGCGCTGCCTGGGGTGGCGCCACCACGTTGGACCTGGTCGGCGCCCTGGCGCCGGCCGTCGGAGGCCAACGGTGACTTCTCGCTGCTGGCTCGCTTCAGCTGGGTGGAGCTGGGAGCCGAGCTGCCGCCGTCGGCGGCCGTGCTGCCGGGCTGCGCGTCGCTGCCGGGGGCGGCCGAGTTCGAGGTCGGGGCCGAACCGCTCGGGCTCAACGCGATCAGGCCGGCGATGGTCAGCCCGGACAACGCGGCGGCACCGGCCATCGCGGCGAGCTTGCTGCCGCGTTTGCCGTCCGGGCGCCGCTCCTCCTCGGTGTCCGCGGGCCCGGGGGAAGCCGGCGGACGAGACGCGACGACGTCGGCGTCGTCCAGGCCGTCGATGCGAACTCCCTCACGGCGCAACAGATCGGTGACCGGGGTGAGTGCCTGCGGGCGGCGGTCCTGCGCGGCCCACGGGTAGTTCTCGGTCGCGGTGCGCTCACGCTCGAGAAGCTCGGCAACCGTGATGTACTCGCGGCGGGGCATATCGGGCGGGGTGTCCGACACGGTCGAAACCTCTCTCCGGGCCGTCGGGGGCCGGCCCAGTGGCTGTTACCGTTCCGTAGCTCGTCCGCGGCGATACTACCCGTCTGGGTGAGAGAGGGAAGAGGGTTGGGCAACAATTCTCTACGCAAGGTCGTTGTGACTGTCCGTGCTTGCCTCCGTCGGGATGGGTTGATCTTGGCTGTGACGGGAGTGCGAACGGAGCGTAGCGAAAAGATCTCCTGTCATCTTCACTGACGACAGGAGATCTTTCGTCAACCAAGATCGTCTTCTGGTGTCGATCCGGGGTGCTCTCCCCGGTCCCGGCCGAGCGGTTCAGCGCAGCCCGAGCCGTCGGAGGAGTCCGCGCGCCATCGTGAAACGCATCACTTTCCGCACTAGGCGGCTCTTGACCGGCGAGTACGGGTACCAGATCGGCTCGGCGGCCGGCGTCACCCTGGCGGTCACGATCGCCTGCGGGCGGCAGTACTTGCGCAGGCCGGCCGCGCCCCAGTTGCGGTATCCCAGCCCGGACTGCTTCCAGCCCGCCTGCGGAACCGGGAGCGCGAACAGGTTGGCGAACATGTCGTTGACGTTGACCGAACCCGCTTCCAGCCGCCGGGCGACCTGCTCGGCGCGAGCCGTGTCCTTGCCCCACACGCTGGCCGACAACCCGTAGCCGGAATCGTTGGCCAGCCGCACGGCCTCGTCGACGTCGGCGACCTTCATGATCGGCAGAACGGGACCGAACGTCTCCTCGCGCATGCAAGCCATGCCGTGGTGGACGTCCACCAGCACGGTCGGCTCGTAGAACGTGCCGCTCGCTCCGCGCTTGCCACCGGCCAGCACCGTGGCGCCTTTGGCCACTGCGTCCTGCACGTGGCGCTCGACGATCGACAGCTGGTTGTCGTTGGCCAGCGAGCCGACGTCGTAGCGGTAGTTCTGGTCGTCCCGGCCCTGGCGCAGCTTGCGCACGGTGGCGACGACCCGTGAGACGAACTCGTCGTAGACCGGCTCGAGCACGTAGACGCGTTCGACCGACGTGCACATCTGCCCGGAATTGCACATGCCGCCCCACACGGCGGCGTTCGCAGCGCGCTCGACGTCCGCGTCGTCGAGGACCACCATGGCGTCCTTGCCGCCGAGCTCCAGGCTGACCGGCACCAGCCGTTCCGCCGCCCGTGCGGCGATCACCCGCCCGGTCCTGGTCGAGCCGGTGAACTGCACGAAGTCGACCGCGTCCACCACGACCGCACCGGTCGGCCCGCGGCCGGTCAGGCACGCGAGCACGGGCGGGGCGCCGATCTCGGCCCATCCCGCCACCGCCGCCTCGGTCACCAGCGGGGTGAACTCACTCGGCTTCACCATGACCGCGGCCCCTGCGGCCAATGCCGGCACACCGTCCATCAACGCCAGTGCCAGCGGGAAGTTCCACGGCGTGATGATCCCGACCAGCGGATACGGGCGCAGTAGCACCTGCGTCCGCTTGGTCATGGTGATCGCGTTGTGCGGCCGCGGTGTCTCGTCGGCGAGGAAGCGCGCGCCGTGCTTGGTGTAGTAGTTGATCACCTCGACCACGTACGGCACCTCGACGGTGGCCTCGAACCACGGCTTGCCCGTCTCCGACTGCAGTGTCTTCGCCAGCGACGTCTCGTTGTCCAGCAGCCAGTCGCGATACTTCCGCAGCCAGCGCGCCCGCTCGGCGAACCCCATGGCCTCCCACTCCGGCTGCGCCTGGCGCAGGGCTTCGGCGGCCGCAGCGACGTCCTCGGGGCCGTGTTCGGGGACTTCCGCGACGGGGGTGCCGTCCGCGGGCGACAGAACCGTGAACGTCGCGGTCATGACGGCTGCTCCTCGACGGCGATGCGCTGGTGGTAACGGGCACGCGCGCGTGGGTCGGATTCGGTGAACATCACGTCGAGCTTCAGCCAGCGCCCGACGGCGAACTTCGCCCGCGTAGGCAGCAGCGACAGCGACGCCACCATGACGCCCGCCGACTTCGGCACGACGACCTTCGGCCGGTCGTGGATCACCGCATCCACGACCGCTTCGGCGACGTCCTCCGGGTCCACCACGGTGAGGCGTTCCATCGAGCGGGGAATGTTCGCGCCCGCAGACAGCTCCGTGTGCACCACCGCCGGCATGACCGCCGAGACGCCGATCGGGGTGTCGCGCAGCTCACCCCACAGCGCTTCGGTGAACCCGACGACGGCGTGTTTGGTGGCGCAGTAGGTGGCCAGCCCGGGATATCCGGTGAGGCCGGCCAGGGACGCGATGTTGACCAGATGCCCGCGCCCCCGGGTCAGAAACCGGCGCACCGCCAGCTTGCTGCCGGTGAGCACGCCCTGCACGTTGACTTCCAGTTGCCGATCGGTCATCCGGTCGGCCTCGTCCACGTAGTGGCCGGTCGGCATGATCCCGGCGTTGTTCACCAGGACGTCGACCGGCGCGTCGAATGCCGCGTCCGCGGCGTCGAAGAATCTGGCGAACGAATCCCGGTCGGTGACGTCCAGCGGCAGCCCGGTGACCCGTGCCCCCGGGCGCGCGCTGAGCTCGACGGCTGTCTTCCCGGCCAGCTCGTCGTCCAGATCCCCGATGACGACGGCGGCTCCACGGTCGAGGAACGCCGTCGCGGTGGCCTTCCCGATGCCACGCGCACCCCCGGTGATCGCGACCACCTTGCCTGCTAGTGAGACCGGCTGTCCCATGGCTTCTCCTTCTCCCGACGACCCGCCGAGAGCGAGTATGAGCGGGACCACGCCACGGCAGCTTGCGATTTGCGGCCAGATTGCCCGGCGTATGCCGTGCCGTCCGGCGGTGTCGGCCACCGCAGCAGGAAAGACCGGCTGGTCGGGCGCGCAGGCCGCGCAGCCGAGCAGGCCCCGCGGGTGGCCGAGGCCGCGGACGGCTGCCCCCGCACAGGCTGACCTGCCGATACCATTCCGGAGGTGACCAGGCAGCTCAAGGATCCGGCAGCACGACAGCGCATCGTCGACGCAGCATTGCGGCTGGTGTCGTCGAACGGAGTCTCCGGGGCGACCATGCGCGCCATCGCCTTGGAGGCGGGGGTGTCCACCGGAGCGGTCACGCACTACTTCGACGACAAGGCCGACGTGATGACTGCGGTGATCCGGGCCAATACCAAGCGGATCGCCCGCAGGGTCAACGAGGCCAGGCAGGACAAGCGCGGGCTGAGTGCGGTGGAGGCGGTGGCCGAGGCGCTGCTGCCGCTGGACGACGAGATGCGCGAGTGCTGGGCGGTGCTCATCTCGTTCTGGGGGCACCCGGCCGCGCAGCGGTTCCTGGAGCAGGAGGGCGCCTCCCTGGGTTTCGAGGCGATCCGCCAGGTGATGACGACGCTGCTGCAACAGGCCGCCGAGCAGGGGGAGCTGCCTGCCGGGGTGGACGTGGTGCACGAGGCCGAGCGGATCCTGGCCCTGCTGGGTGGCATCGGCCTGATGGCGGGCGGAAACGTGGAGTCACGGGAATCGACCCGCCGCCGGGCCAGGCGCATGCTCAACCAGCTGATCGCCGACATGCGGGCCTGACGTGACGGGCACGGTGGTGATCACCGGCGGCAGCCGGGGGATCGGTGCGGCCACCGCCGTGCTCGCCGCGGAACGCGGGTGGCAGGTCGCGGTGAGTTTCCGCGAGCGGCGGGATGCCGCCGAGCAAGTCGTCCGGCGTTGCCAGGAAGCGGGCGTGCGTGCCGTCGCCGTGCAGGCCGACGTGTCGGCCGAGGACGACGTCCGGCGGCTGCTGGACACCGTGTGCGATCAGCTCGGTGTGCCGACCGGGCTGGTGAACAATGCGGGCATCGTCGCGCCACGGGGCAGGCTGGCGGACTTCACCACCGAACGGATCGCCCGGGTGGTGTCGGTCAACCTCGTCGGCACGCTCCTGTGCACTCGCGAGGCGGTTCGCCGGATGTCGGTGCGGCACGGCGGCAACGGTGGGGCGATCGTCAACGTGTCGTCGCGCGCGGCCGTGCGGGGCAGCCCGAACGAGTACGTCGACTACGCGGCGGCGAAAGCGGGTGTCGACGCCCTGACCGTGGGTCTGGCGCGGGAACTCGCCGACGACGGCATCCGGGTGAACGCGGTCCGTCCCGCCCTGATCGACACCGAGATCCACGAGCCAGGGCGGCTGGCGCAGCTCGGCCACGCGGTGCCGCTGGGCAGGCCCGGCAGGGCGGGGGAAGTCGCCGCGGCGATTCTGTGGCTGCTGTCGGACGAAGCGAGCTTCACCACCGGGACATTCATCGACGTCGCCGGGGGTTGGTGACGGCCCGACGGCAAGCAAACCCCGCAGGCGGCGGGACGATCGTGCTCGTAGGCGGCTTGCTGCTCGTTGGCGACAAGGAAGGCCCCGCAGGCGGCAGGACGATCAGCAGCAAGCGCCGCCACCTGTTCGTGGTCCCCGGTCGTTCAGCCGGCTGATGCCCATCTCGTCGCCCCTGCTCGGCTACCCGGCCCGCCCAATACCTTGCGTCTACCGCAGCCGGAGCCCTGGCTTCCGCAGGCCTCGCCGGGTGCGCATCGGTCGACGAGCAGCAATGACGGCGTTGCGAAGCGCCGGCCGGATCGCGGGGAGGCTGCCCCGGCTCAGAACGGCAGCGGCTCGGCGCCCAGCTGCTCCAGCATGGCCCGCATGACCTTCATCTCCGAGCCCTGCGAGTCGAGCATGCTCTGTGCCAGCGCCCGGACGGCGGGAATCCGGGCGTGTTCGACGGCGTACTCCGCCATCGCCGTGCCGCCTTGGTGGTGGCGCAGCATCAGCTGCAAGAAGAAGACGTCGAACTCGCGGCCGCTGAGCCGGCGCAGCTTGCGCATCTCCTGCTCGGTCGCCATGCCCGGCATCGGCACGTCGTCCGACTGGGCGTGCTGACCGGTCCCGTGCCCGCCGTGACCGCCCTTCATCCAGGTCATCAGCTCGCCGGGGGCCTGCGCCGGGGCGTCCCACAGCGTCAGCCAGCCCTGCATGCGCCCGATCTGCCCGTTCTGGGTGCTGGAGATGTCGTAGCCGAGCACCCGGACCTCGCGCGAGTGGCCGCGCAGCCGGGCGATGTCACCCATTTCCACGGCCTGCCGGTGGTGCACCGACATGTCCTGGCAGAAGCCGATGTCGACCGCGTTCGGCTTGTCCTCCTCGGCCACCGGGGTGCTCTGCCAGCGGCCGATGACCAGCCCCACGGTCGCGCCGACAAGCAGCAACGCCAGCGCCGCGGCGCCGTAGACCAGGGCGCGAGCCCACGCGGGTGTCCGCCGCCCGAACTCCGGTTCGTCGTCTTCGACCGCGTCGAGCTCGTCGTGCTCGCTCGCCGCGTCACCGCCGCCGTCCGCGTCTTCGGCGGCATCGGCTGCGGCGAGGTCGGACTGCTTCCCGTCGCCGGTGTCCGGCGCTGCGTCCTTGCCCGCGTCGCGCCGCTCGGCTGCCGCCTGCTCGTCCGCGTGCCTGCCCGTGTCGCCGGTCTCGGACGTGCCTTGCCCGGTTTGCTGCTCGTCTCGCTCGTCGCCGGTGTCGCGCACCTCGACCGTCACTTCTCCTCGCCGCCGGCGTTGCCTGCAACGCTCGGCATCTGACCCTGCTGACCTTCGAAGTCCATCGGGGCGGCGTCCTTGCCCGGCTTGCTCGGGTCGAACTTGGGCGGGTCGTCCGGGTCGAACTCGCCCGGCACGGTGTCACACGAGCCGTTCGGCTCCGGCGTCAGGTACGGGTTCTGCCGCAGCGCCGCGATGAAGTTGTCGATCCGCTGGTCGTTCGCGTCGGACAGCTTGAGCTGGTGCCCCCACGCCTGCACCGAGATCGGCGTGCTCAGCTTCGGATAGGGGGACATGAGCATGTACGGCTTGTTGCGCACCCGCAGCTCGAGCGCTTCCTTGGCCTCGGCGTCGATCTTGTCCGGGTTGTAGGCGATCCACACCGCGCCGTGCTCCAGGGCGTGCACCATGTGCTCGGTACGGACTGGCTCGTCGTAGATCGTGCCGTTGCACGTGGCCCAGATGACGTCGTGCGGCCCGCCGAACGGAATCTCCTCGTCGTAGGCCACCCGCCGCGGCGAGTTGACGTGGCCGCGGTGCTTGTACTCCTTGATCACCACGCCCGGGATCTTCTTGGCCGGGTCCTGGTTGTTCCTGCTCGGCGTGTACTGCTCGGCGGCGGCTTCCTCGCGGCTCTCCTGCTCGCGCTTCGGGGCGGACTTGACCAGGTAGTAGCCGAACACCGCGGCGGCCAGCGCCAGGACCACGACCACCCCGACGATCGTTCCCCACGGCACCTGCCTGCGGTTGACGACGTTCCCGCGAGCGGCCTTGAGCGCGGAGGCGCCCTTGTCGAGCTTGTTCTTCTTCGTGGTGCCGCTGGCCATAGGTGGTGCGTCCCCGTTCGCTGGTTCTGCCGTGCATAAGGTCGGTTCACCGGCCAGGGTAGCCGGGTGGTGTTCACCCGCTGTGAGGTGGCCGGACCAGGCGCCGGTCGCCACCCGCAGGCCGCATACACTCTGCGAGTGACTCCCGCAGTACTTGCCGACCTGGTTCGTTCCACCGCGTCCGCGGTTCTGACCGAACGCGGGCTGGACACCGCGGTGCTGCCCGAGCGGGTCACCGTGGAGCGCCCGCGTCATCCCGAGCACGGCGACTACGCGACCAACCTCGCGCTGCAGATCGGCAAGCGGGTCGGCATGGCGCCCCGCGACCTGGCCAAGGCGATCGCCGACCGGCTCGCCGAAGCCGACGGCGTGGCCTCCGCCGAGGTGGCCGGGCCCGGCTTCCTCAACGTCCGACTGGCCGCCGCGGCGCAGGGCGAGCTGGTGCGCCGGGTGCTGACCGCGGGCGAGCGCTACGGGCACGGCGACGCGTTCGCGGGGGTGTCGATCAACCTGGAGTTCGTCTCCGCCAACCCGACCGGCCCGCTGCACCTCGGCGGCACGCGCTGGGCCGCCGTCGGTGACGTGCTCGGCCGGGTGCTCGCCGCCCAGGGCGCCAAGGTCACGCGGGAGTACTACTTCAACGACGCCGGTGCGCAGATCGACCGGTTCGTCGCGTCGCTGGTGGCCGCCGCCAAGGGCGAGCCGACGCCGGAGGACGGCTACGCGGGCGCCTACATCGCCGAGCTGGCCGCCGAGGTGCTCCGCCAGGAGCCGGACGTGCTGAGCCTGCCGGACGAGCAGCGGGACGAGACGTTCCGCAGGCTCGGCGTGCAGCTGATGTTCGACGAGATCAAGCGCAGCCTGCACGAGTTCGGCACCGACTTCGACGTGTTCTTCCACGAGGACTCGCTGCACCGCTCCGGCGCGGTGGCCGCGGTGGTGGACCGGCTGAAGTCGTCCAACCTGCTGTACCACGCCGACGGGGCGTGGTGGATCCGGTCCAGCGAGTTCGGCGACGACAAGGACCGGGTGGTGATCAAAAGCGACGGAGCACCCGCCTACATCGCCGCCGACATCGCCTACCTGGAGAACAAGCTGTCCCGCGGATTCGACCTGTGCATCTACATGCTGGGCGCGGACCACCACGGCTACGTCGGGCGGCTGAAGGCGGCGGCGTCCGCGCTGGGCAGCGACCCGGACGTGGTCGAGGTGATGATCGGCCAGATGGTCAACCTGGTCTCCGGGGGCCAGCCGGTGCGGATGAGCAAGCGCGCGGGCACCGTGGTGACGATGGACGACCTGGTCGGTGCGGTCGGGGTGGACGCCGCGCGCTACGAGCTGACCAGGTACTCGGTCGATTCCCCCATCGACATCGACCTCGACCTGCTGCGCAAGCACAGCAACGAGAACCCGGTCTATTACGTGCAGTACGCGCACGCCCGGCTGGCGTCGCTGCTGCGCAACGCCGCCGAGCTGGGCATCGAGCTGGCCGAGCACGCCGAAGGCGTCGATCTGGGTTTGCTGGATCACCCGCGGGAGGGTGACCTCATCAGGACCATCGGGGAATTCCCTACCGTGGTGAGGCGGGCCGCCGAGCTGCGCGAACCGCACCGGATCGCCCGCTACCTGGAAGAACTGGCCAGCGCGTACCACAAGTTCTACGACGCGTGCCGGGTGCTCCCGCAGGGCGACGAGCCGGCGACCCCGCTGACCGCCGCCCGGCTCGCCCTGTGCGCCGCGGCGCGCCAGGTGCTGGCCAACGGCCTCGGTTTGCTCGGCGTCAGCGCCCCGGAACGGATGTAAGGAAGTCATGGCACACCCCGCAGGACCTCGGCACGCCGAGGTGTACCGGCACGCCGACACGGCGGGCGTACGCCCGGCCACCACCGACGAGCTGGACCGGCTGTATCCGAAGGTCTGGCCGCGCAACACCTACCGCGCGCCGGACGGCGTGGTCCGCATCGCCGGTGTCGACGTGCGCGATCTCGCCAAGGAGTACGGCACCCCGCTGTTCGTGGTCGACGAAGCCGACTTCAAGTCACGCTGCGCCGAATACGCCGAGGCGTTCGAGGACCCGGCGTTGGTGCACTACGCGGCCAAGGCGTTCCTGTGCATCGAGGTGGCCAAGTGGGTCGCCGAACGCGGGCTGTCGCTGGACGTGTGCAGCGGCGGCGAGCTGGCCATCGCGTTGCGGGCGGGCTTCCCGCCGGAGCGCATCGCCATGCACGGCAACAACAAGTCGGTCGACGAGCTGCGTGCCGCGGTGCAGGCAGGGGTCGGCACGATCGTGCTGGACTCGTTCCACGAGATCGCCCGGCTGCAGGCCATCGCGTCCGAAGCGGGCGTGGTGCAGGACGTGCTGGTGCGTGCCACGGTCGGCGTGGAGGCGCACACCCACGAGTTCATCGCCACCGCGCACGAGGACCAGAAGTTCGGCTTCTCGCTGCAGGCCGGTGACGCCGCGGAGGCGGTGCGCAGGGTGCTGGCGGCCGATGCGCTGCGGCTGCGCGGCCTGCACAGCCACATCGGCTCGCAGATCTTCGACACCGACGGGTTCGAAGTCGCCGCCAGGCGGGTCGTCGGGCTGATGGCCGAGCTGCGCAAGGAGCACGGCGACGAGATCCTCGAGCAGCTCGAGTTGATCGACCTCGGCGGCGGCTTCGGGGTCGCCTACACCGACCGGGACAACCCGCCGCCCGCCGCCCAGATGGTCACCCAGCTGCGCACCATCGTGGAGCGCGAGTGCCAGTACGCGGGCCTGCCGGTGCCGCGCATCGCCTGCGAACCTGGCCGGGCCATCGCCGCGCCGGGCACCGTCACGCTTTACGAGGTCGGCACCATCAAGGACGTCGTCATCGGCGACAACCAGACCCGGCGGTACGTCAGCGTCGACGGCGGCATGAGCGACAACATCCGCACCGCGCTCTACGACGCGGTCTACGACTGTCGGCTGGTCTCCCGGTCCAGCGGCGACGGCGTGGACGGTGAGGCGGAGGCGGTGCTGTGCCGGGTGGTGGGCAAGCACTGCGAATCGGGTGACATCGTGGTGCGGGACTGCTGGCTGCCGGACAACCTGGCGCCGGGTGACCTGGTGGCGGTGGCCGCCACCGGGGCGTACTGCTACTCGATGGCCAGCAGCTACAACCGGCTGCCCAGGCCCGCGGTGGTGGCGGTGCGCAACGGCAGCGCGCGGCTGCTGCTGCGCCGAGAGACGGTGGACGACATGCTTCGCCTGGAGGCTCAGCCATGAGTGCGAACAAGCCGGTCAGGGTCGCCCTGCTCGGGTGCGGCACGGTCGGCGGGGAAGTGGCCCGGCTGCTCGACGAGCAGTCCGCCGAGCTGGCCGCCCGAGTCGGTGCGCCGATCGAACTGGCGGGCATCGCGGTGCGCAGGCCGGACAAGCACCCGGAAGTACCTGCGGACCTGCTCACCGACGATGCGCAGGCGCTGGTGGACTCCGACGTCGACGTGGTCGTCGAGCTGATCGGCGGCATCGAGCCGGTGCGCACGTGGTTGTTGTCCGCGCTCCGGCAGGGCAAGTCGGTGGTCACGGCGAACAAGGCGCTGCTGGCCGACAGCTCGGCCGACCTGGCCGAGGCGGCCGACGCCACCGGCGCGGACCTCTACTTCGAGGCGGCCGTGGCCGGGGCGATCCCGCTGCTGCGGCCGCTGCGCGAGTCGCTGGCAGGCGACCGCATCACCAGGGTGATGGGCATCGTCAACGGCACGACCAACTTCATCCTGTCCGCGATGGACGCCACGGGCGCCAGCTACGCCGAGACGCTGGAGGAGGCCGTCCGCCTCGGCTACGCCGAAGCGGACCCGACGGCCGACGTGGACGGCTACGACGCGGCGGCGAAGGCGGCCATCCTGGCCTCGCTGGCCTTCCACACCCGGGTGACCGCCGCGGACGTGCATCGCGAGGGCATCGCCGACATCACCGCCACCGACATCGCGGCCGCGAAAGCACAGGGGCGCACGGTGAAACTGCTGGCCATCTGCGAGCGGGTGGTCGACCCGGTGGACGGCTCGGAGTCGGTGTCCGCCCGGGTGTACCCGGCGATGATCCCGCGCACGCATCAGCTGGCCGGGGTCGGCGACGCGTTCAACGCGGTCTACGTGGAGGCCGACGCCGCGGGCGAGCTGATGTTCTTCGGTCAGGGCGCCGGCGGTGCCCCGACCGCGTCGGCGGTGCTCGGCGACCTGGTGGCGGTGGCGCGCAACCGGGTGCTCGGCAGCCGCGGGCCGCGCGAGTCGGCGCATGCCCAGCTGCCGATCCGGCCGATGGCCGACACGCCGACCAGGTACCACGTCAGCCTGGCGGTGCAGGACAAGCCGGGTGTGCTGGCCCAGGTGGCGCAGGTGTTCGCCGAACACGACGTCAGCATCGCCACGGTCCAGCAGCGGGACGCCGACGACACGGCGAGCCTGGTGATCGTCACGCACACGGCCACCGACGCGGCGCTGCGGGCCACGGTGCGGGACATCGAGCAGCTGCCCGTGGTGCACGAGGTGATCAGCGTGATGCGGGTCGAAGGTGAGGATGCATGAGCGCGCTGGGCATCATCGCGGCCTACCGGGACCGGATCACCGTCCCGGACGGCGCGGAGATCGTCACGCTTGGCGAGGGCGGCACACCGCTGGTGCCCGCCCGGCACGTCAGCGAGCTGACCGGGTGTGAGGTGTACCTGAAGGTCGAGGGCCTGAACCCGACCGGGTCGTTCAAGGACCGCGGGATGACCGTGGCCATCACGCACGCGCTGGCCAGCGGCACGCAGGCGGTGCTGTGCGCGTCCACCGGCAACACGTCCGCCTCGGCCGCTGCCTACGCCGCGCGCGCCGGCCTGACCTGTGCGGTGCTGGTGCCGCAGGGCAAGATCGCCATGGGCAAGCTGGCCCAGGCGGTGCTGCACGGGGCGAAGATCCTGCAGATCGACGGCAACTTCGACGACTGCCTGGAGCTGGCGGCGAAGACCACCGCCGAGCACCCGATCATGCTGGTGAACTCGGTCAACCCGGTGCGGCTGATCGGGCAGAAGACCGCGGCGTGGGAGATCTGCGACGTGCTCGGCCGGGCGCCGGATGTGCACTGCCTGCCGGTCGGCAACGCCGGGAACATCACCGCCTACTGGGCAGGCTACACCGAGTACGCCAAGGACGGTGTGGTCACCAGCACCCCGCGGATGTTCGGGTTCCAGGCGGCCGGGGCCGCGCCGCTGGTGCGCGGCGAGCCGGTGTCCAACCCGGACACCGTGGCGACCGCCATCCGGGTGGGCAGCCCGGCGTCGTGGGCGGGCGCGGTGGCCGCGCGCGACGAGTCCGGCGGCCTGTTCGAGGCGGTCACCGACGAGGAGATCCTGGCCGCCTACCGGATGCTGGCCACCAAGGAAGGCGTGTTCGTCGAGCCGGCGTCGGCCACCGGTGTGGCCGGATTGCTGAAGGTGGCCGAGCAGGGGCGGCTCCCGCGCGGATCGCTGGTGGTGTGCACGGTCACCGGGCACGGCCTGAAGGACCCGGACACCGCGCTGACCGGCTGGACGGGTACCGGGGCGGCTCGCGTCGAGGCGCTGCCGGTGGACGCCGACGCCGTCGCGGAAGCGCTGGGACTGTCGTGACCGCGGTCAGGGTGCGGGTGCCCGCGTCCACCGCCAACCTCGGATCGGGCTTCGACACGATGGGAATGGCGCTGGCGCTCTACGACGTGGTCGAGGCCGAGATCGTCGACGACGGCCTGGCGGTGGACATCGTCGACACCGGCGCCGGCGGGGTGGACGCGCTCCCGCGCGACGAGAGCCACCTGGTGGTCCGTGCCGTGCGGCACACCGCGGACAGGATCGGGCTGAAGATCCCCGGGCTGCGGCTGACCTGCGCCAACGCCATCCCGCACGCGCGCGGCCTCGGCTCGTCCGCCGCGGCCGTGGTGGCCGGTGCGGCGGCCGCCTACGGCTTGGCGGGCAGGCCGCTGGACCGGGACGCGGTGCTGCAGCTGGCCGCCGGGTTCGAGGGACATGCGGACAACGCGGGCGCCAGCCTGCTCGGCGGAGTGGTGATCACCTGGATGGAGGGCGCCAGGTGGCAGGCCGCCCGGCTGGAGCCGCACCCGCAGGTGCGGCCGGTGATCGCCATCGCCGAGGAGAAGTCCTCCACCGCGGCCACCCGTGGCCTGCTGCCGGAGACGGTCCCGCACGCCGACGCCGCGCACGCCGCGGCTCGGGCGGCGCTCGGGGTGCACGCGCTCACCACCGATCCGAGCCTGCTGCTGCCCGGCACCGAGGACCGCTTGCACCAGCAGTACCGGGCGCCCGCCTACCCCAGGACGGCCGCGCTGGTCCAGCGGTTGCGAGAGCGGGGCGTGGCCGCCGCGGTGAGCGGTGCCGGGCCGTCGGTGCTGGCGCTGACCAGCGACGGCAGGCTGCCGGACGACGTGGACACCGAAGGCTTCCGGATCAAGGAGCTGCCGGTGGACATGGGCGGCGTGACCGTCGCGGCGGCGTGAGCGGGGCCCGAGCGGGCACCGAGCACGGCCGACGGACGTGTTGCTCACCGGTGACCGCGGGCAGGAACATCACCAGGTCGGGAACAACTCACCGGGGGGTGGTTGTTGCACCGAGTGAAGGGGCAGTCTAGGCTCAGAGGCGTTCGATCACCGTGCGCGCTCATGCCGCACCAGGTGTAAGCCTCTGGTTTTCTGCCGGAGTACATCATCTGTTTCATCCGCGTCCGTTCGAATATCGGGCTCGGTGACAGTCATCCGGTGCGGATGTCGTCACGCGGTGGCCGTTCTCGGCTCGTCCCAGCGGGGGACGGGCACATCCAGTGCGTGCGCCGCCGCAGCGATGTTTTATCTCTGCCGGCCGTTCGCACGGGGGGTGCATGGGCTTGCCCCGTGAGTTACAGATCGCTTTCGGCGCCTTCGGCGCGGGTGGCGTTTGCATCGGTGTCCACCACGCGGGCATCGGTCAGGAAGGACATGCGTGAGCAACACCGATCTTCTCAGCGGTGACGCGGAGAATCAGACTTCATCTTCGCAATCTTCATCTTCGGGGAGCGACAACGTGACGGTCGAGACCGCACCGCAGGCCAGTGGCGAGGCGCCCGCGGCGCCCAAGAAGCGTTCTGGCGGGCTGTCCAGCATGGTGATCGCGGAACTGCGACAGCTCGCCGGAGAGCTGGGCATCACCGGCATCTCGGGTATGCGGAAAGGGGAGCTGATCGCCGCCATCCGCGAGCGGCAGGGCACCCCGGCGCGCACCCGCAAGACCGCCAAGCAGGACGAAACGCTGCCACTGGACGGTGTCGACGGAAAGCCGGAAGGCACGGCGAAGGAGGGCGGGCAGCAGGAGCGCAAGCCCGAGCAGCAGGCCGCCGCCGATCCGGCGCAGCAGGGCGCTGCGCAGCAGGAGCAGGCGCAGCAGCAGGAGGCCAAGCAGCAGGAGGCGAAGCAGACGCGCCGCCGCCGCTCGTCGCGGCAGCAGGCGTCCGCCGACCAGCCGCAGCAGCAGGAGGCGCAGCAGCCGGCGGCGGCAGACCAGCAGGAGCAGCAGGCGGCTGCATCCGGCGACCAGGGCAGCGCCGACCAAGGCGCAGGCACGGCGGAGCGCGCCGAGCAAGGCGGCAAGGGTCAGGGCCAGCAGCAGGAGCAGGCGGTCAGGTCCGGCGAGCAGGGCAACCGCCAGAACGACCAGAACAACCGGCAGGGCGACGACGACCGTGGCAGCCGGCGCAGCCGCCGGTCGCGCGACCGGCGCCGCCGCAACCGGAACAGCGATTCGGGCAGCGGCGGTGACGCCGAGATCCGCGAGGACGACGTGCTGCTGCCGGTCGCCGGGATCGTCGACCTGCTGGACAACTACGCGTTCGTGCGCACCTCCGGTTACCTGCCGGGGCCGAACGACGTGTACGTGTCCATGTCGCTGGTGCGCAAGTACGGCCTGCGGCGCGGGGACGCCATCACCGGTGTGGTGCGGCAGCCGCGCGAGGGCGAGCAGCAGCGGCAGAAGTTCAACCCGCTGGTGCGGGTGGACGCCATCAACGGTCTGGACCCGGAGAAGGCCAAGAACCGGCCGGAGTTCCACAAGCTGACTCCGCTGTACCCGAACGAGCGGCTGCGCCTGGAGACCGAGCCGCACAAGCTGACCACCAGGGTGATCGACCTGATCATGCCGGTCGGCAAGGGCCAGCGGGCGCTGATCGTGTCCCCGCCCAAGGCGGGCAAGACGACGATCCTGCAGGACATCGCCAACGCCATCACCACCAACAACCCGGAGTGCTGGCTGATGGTGGTGCTGGTGGACGAGCGGCCGGAAGAGGTCACCGACATGCAGCGGAACGTCAAGGGCGAGGTGATCGCCTCGACGTTCGACCGCCCGCCGTCGGACCACACCTCGGTGGCCGAGCTGTCCATCGAGCGGGCCAAGCGGCTCACCGAGCTGGGCCACGACGTGGTGGTGTTGCTGGACTCGATCACCCGTCTCGGCCGGGCGTACAACCTGGCCGCGCCGGCCAGCGGCCGCATCCTGTCCGGTGGTGTCGACTCCACCGCGCTGTACCCGCCGAAGCGCTTCCTCGGCGCCGCGCGCAACATCGAGAACGGCGGTTCGCTGACCATCTTCGCCACGGCGATGGTGGAGACCGGCTCGACCATGGACACGGTGATCTTCGAGGAGTTCAAGGGCACCGGCAACGCCGAGCTGAAGCTGGACCGCAAGATCGCCGAGCGGCGGGTCTTCCCCGCGGTGGACGTCAACCCGTCCGGTACCCGCAAGGAGGAGCTGCTGCTGTCGCCGGACGAGCTGGCGGTGACGGTCAAGCTGCACCGGGTGCTGCACGCCCTGGACTCGCAGCAGGCCATCGACCTGCTGCTGAGCAGGCTGCGCAAGACCAAGAACAACGCCGAGTTCCTGATGCAGGTGGCCAAGACCGCGCCGGACGGCAACGGCGTCAACGGCGGCGACTGAGCGGGGCCGGACCGGGAATGCCCGCCGGGCGGGCCGCGTTGAGAGGCATGGCTGCCCGTCTGGCAGAATCGAGCAGCACGAGTCCGGTCCCGCTTCACCTCACCTGTCGGTCGAGGACCCGGGACCATCAAGAGAGGACACCATGAAGAGCGGTATTCACCCCGAGTACGTGCCGACCCAGGTGGTCTGCAGCTGCGGCAACAGCTTCGTCACCCGCAGCACCAAGTCCACCGGTCACATCCACGTCGAGGTTTGCTCCAACTGCCACCCCTTCTACACCGGCAAGCAGAAGATCCTGGACACCGGTGGCCGGGTGGCCAAGTTCGAGGCCCGTTACGGCAAGCGCAAGAAGTAATTGGACGCCTCGTCGCTGCAAGGCTTGCTCGACGAGTACGCCGAGCTGGAACGGCAACTCGCTGACCCAGCGGTGCACGCCGACGCCGCGCGTGCGCGCAAGCTGGGTCGGCGATACGCCGAACTGAAGCCGATCGTCACCACCTGCACCGAGCTGTCGTCGGCCCAGGACGACCTGGCCGCCGCGCGCGAGCTGGCGGCCGAGGACAAAAGCTTCGCCGACGAGGCCGAACAGCTGGCCAAGCGGGTGGAGCAGCTGGAGAACCGGCTCACCGAGCTACTGCTGCCCAGGGACCCGTACGACGCGTCGGACGTGATCCTGGAGGTCAAGTCCGGCGAAGGCGGGGAGGAGTCCGCGCTGTTCGCGGGCGACCTGCTGCGCATGTATCTGCGCTACGCCGAGCGTCAGGGCTGGAAGGCCACGGTGCTCAACGCCACCGACACCGGGCTGGGCGGCTACAAGGACGTCACGCTGTCCATCAAGGGCAAGGGTGACGGCCCGGACGGGGTCTGGGCCCGGTTGAAGTACGAGGGCGGCGTGCACCGCGTGCAGCGCGTGCCGGTCACTGAGGCGCAGGGCCGTATCCACACCTCCGCGGCCGGTGTGCTGGTGTACCCGGAGCCGGAAGAGGTCACCGTCGAGATCGACCCGAACGACCTCAAGATCGACGTGTTCCGGTCGTCCGGGCCGGGCGGGCAGAGCGTGAACACCACCGATTCCGCGGTGCGGGTCACCCACCTGCCCACCGGGCTGGTGGTGACCTGCCAGAACGAGAAGTCGCAGATCCAGAACCGGGCGCGAGCGATCCAGGTGCTGCAAGCCCGCCTGCAGGCCATGGCCGAGGAGGAGGCCGCGGCCAAGGCGGCCGACGCCCGTCGCTCGCAGGTGCGCACGGTCGACCGGTCGGAGCGGATCCGCACCTACAACTTCCCGGAGAACCGCATCTCGGACCACCGGGTCAACTACAAGGCCTACAACCTCGACCAGGTGCTGGACGGCGACCTGGACGCGGTGCTCGACGCACTGGCCGCCGCCGACCGGGCCGAGCGGCTGGCCGAACACGCCAAGGCGCAGGCCGAGCGGACCGGGGCGTGAGCCTGCTCGCCCGCGGCGGTTCTTCCCTGCTCGGGCCGGTCTGCCCGGTTAGGCTGACGACGTGAAGCGGCAACCGTTGCGGTTGGCCATCCTGGAGGCCATCCGGATTTTCGAGCAGGCGGGGGTGCCCTCCCCGCGGGTGGACGCCGAAGTGCTGGCGGCCCACGTGCTCGGGGTCGACCGCAGCAGGCTGCCGCTGATCCCGCTGGTCGATCCCCCGGTGATCGAGGCGCTGCGGGAGCTGGTCGAACAGCGCGCCAAGCGGGTGCCGCTGCAGCACCTGACCGGCGTGGCCACCATGGGCCCCGTCGACGTCGAGGTCGGTCCCGGGGTGTTCGTGCCGAGGCCGGAGACCGAGCTGATCCTGCAGTGGGGCCTGGAGCTGCTGAAGGGCCGGGAAGGCCCGGTGGTGATGGACCTGTGCACCGGGTCCGGCGCGCTCGCCCTGGCGATCCAGCACGAACGCCCGGACGCCCAGGTCTACGCGGTCGACAACGACCCGCAGGCGCTGGCGTGGGCCCGGCACAACGCGAACCGGCGCGCCGAGGCCGGTGACACGCCGATCAAGCTGTACTCCGGTGACGTGACCGATCCGCACCTGTTCAGCGAGCTGGACGGCGTGGTCGACCTGGTCGTGTGCAATCCGCCGTACGTGCCGCGCAACGCCCAGCTGCCACCCGAGGTGGCCGAGCACGATCCGCCGCAAGCGGTGTTCGCCGACGACGGCGGCTTGGCCATCATCCGTCACGTGGTCGCCATCGCCGCCCGGCTGCTGGTACCCGGCGGCGGCGTCGCGATCGAGCACGACGACAGTCACGGCGAAGCGGTGCCCGCGTTGCTGCGCAGCCGCCGTGTGCTCGGTGACGTGCGAGATCACAAGGATCTGGCCGGGCGGCCGCGCTTCGCCACGGCCGTGCGCGGCGCGCCGACCGAGTAGGCGTCACGCCACCTGCAGGTCCTTCGCCGTGAGCAGGTCGCGCACCCCGGTGGCCGCGACGCGGCCGGCCCGTGCCGCTCCGATGGTGCTGGCCGATGGTCCGTAGCCGACGAGGAACAGCCGTGGCTCGCGCACCGCTCGCGTGTTCACCACCGCGATCCCGCCCGCCGGTTCGCGCAGCTTGAGCGGAGCCAGGTGATCGACGGCGGGCCGGAAGCCGGTCGCCCACAGGATCACGTCGGCACGGACGAACCGCCCGTCGTCCCACGCCACGCCGTCCGGGGTGATCCGGTCGAACATCGGCAGCCGGTCGAGAGCGCCGCGCTTCCGCGCCGCCTCCACCTCGGGGGTCAGGCCGAGCCCGGTGTAGCTGACCACGCTGCGCGGTGGGCCGCCGCGAGCGGTGTTGGCCGCGACGGCCGCCTCCACCCGCCGGCCCCACTCCTCGGTGAACGCCCCGGCGGCACGGAACTCCGGCGGCCGCCTTGTCACCCACGTGGTGGTCGTGACCTGGGAGATCTCCGCCAGCTGCTGGGTGGCCGACGCGCCGCCGCCGACCACGACGACATGCTTGCCCGCGAAGGCGTCCGCACCGGGGTAGGCGGAGCTGTGCAGCTGCCATCCGCGGAACGTCTCCCGGCCGGGGTAGTAAGGAACGAACGGTTTGTCCCATGTGCCGGTGGCGTTCACCACGGTGTGGGCCAGCCACACCTCGGCGGAGGATTCGACGACGAGGCGGTCGCCCGAGTCGCGAACCGCGGCGACGTGGACCGGACGTCGCACGTTGAGCTGGAAGGTCCGCTCGTAGCGGGCGAAGTACTCGGAGACCACTTCGGCAGCGGGGCGCGAGGTGTCCTGCTCGCCGAGCGGCATGCCGGGCAGGTCGTGCACCCGATGGGCGGTGGACAGGGTCAGCGACGGCCAGCGGAACTGCCAGGCGCCGCCCGCGGCGGGGGAGTGATCGAGCACCACGTACTCGATGCCGAACTTGCGCAGGAAATAGGCGGTGGACAGCCCGGCCTGCCCGCCGCCGATCACCACGGTGTCGATCGGCGTGCCCGGCTGCGCTCCGCCGGCCGCCGGGTTCACCGGCGTGCCCGTCGCCCGGTCGAGCGGTCCGCTTGCTTGCCTGCTGCCCGGCGGGATCGCCCGGTCGAGCGGTTCACCTGCCTGACGGCCGGCCAGCTCGGTGCCGCCACCCCGGCCGAAGCCGTCGCGCTGAGTGCTCACACCTGGTGCAACACCGTGTGACGTCGCCGTCTTCCGGGCGATCGGCGACGTCACACCGGGCGCGGCGGCGGCGTGAGGGGCTTGGCGTGAGCAGGATCGCGGTCGGTCTAGGCTCACCGGAGTGAGCCAGGTGTACGACTGCGCGATACGTCAGCAGCGCGCCGACGGCATCGCGGCGGCGGCCGCCGCCGTCCGGTCCGCGCAGCTGGTGGTGCTGCCGACCGACACGGTCTACGGGATCGGCTGTGACGCCTTCGACGGTGCCGCGGTGCGCTCGTTGCTGGCGGCCAAGCGGCGCGGTCCGGACATGCCCGTCGGTGTGCTCGTCGGCTCCTGGGAGACCGTCGAAGGCCTGGTGCTCAGCGTGCCGAAGCAGGCATACACGCTCATCGAGGCGTTCTGGCCGGGCGATCTGTCCATCGTGCTGCCGCACGCGCCGAGCCTGTCGTGGGACCTGGGCAACACCCGCGGCACGGTGATGCTGCGGATGCCGTTGCACCCGGTCGCGCTCGAGCTGCTGCGCGAGGTCGGCCCGATGGCGGTGAGCAGCGCCAACCGGTCCGGTGAGCGGCCCGCCACCACCGCGACGGAGGCCGTCGAGCAGTTCGGCGACGACGTCTCGGTCTACCTCGACGGTGGCCCGTCCGGCGATCCCGTCCCGTCCACCATCGTCGACCTGACCGGCGACGAACCGGTGGTGCTGCGCACCGGATCGGTCGGCGTGGACGCGGTGTCCGAAGCGCTCGGCACCCAGGTGCAGGTCGCGGGTTGACGCCCATGACGACGGTCACCGTTCCCATCCGCGAGTACGTGCTCGTGGGCTTGATCACCGCCGCGCTGACGTTCCTGCTCACCGGCGTGGCCAGGGCCTTCGCCATGCGGGTCGGCGCGATGGCCTATCCGCGCGCGCGGGACGTGCACGCCAAGCCCATGCCGTACATGGGCGGCCTGGCCATGTACGCGGGCGTGGTGGGCGGCATGTTCCTGGCTCACCAGCTGCCGGTGCTGCGGGCGTCGTTCGAGTACTCGCTCGACCCGATCGGCGTGCTGGTCGGCGGCGGGCTGATCGTGCTGATCGGCGCGCTGGACGACCGCTTCGACCTGGACGCGTGGACCAAGCTGGCCGGCCAGATCACCTGCGCCGGACTGCTGGTGCTGTTCGGTGTGCAGTGGAACGCGTTCTGGGTGCCGTGGGGCGGCACCGCGGGCGACTTCGGCAGCTACCTGATCCTGGACGAGAACCAGGGCAGCCTGCTGGTGGTGCTGCTGGTCGTCACCATGGTCAACGCGATGAACTTCGTCGACGGCCTGGACGGGCTGGCGGCGGGCCTCGGTTTCATCACCGCCGCGGCCATCTGCGCGTTCTCCCTCGGCCTGCTGGCCAAGCCGGAGAGCAACGTGGACAGCTACCCGCCCGCACTCATCGCCGCCACCCTGGCGGGCGCCTGCCTCGGCTTCCTACCGCACAACTTCCAGCCCGCCCGGCTGTTCATGGGCGACTCCGGATCGATGCTCATCGGGCTGATGCTGGCCGCGGCCAGCACGTCGGCTTCCGGCAGGCTTTCCCCGGAGCAGTACCAGGGCACCGACGTCGTCGCGCTGCTGTCGCCCGCCATCGTGGTGCTGGCCGTGCTGTTCATCCCCCTGCTGGATCTGGGCATGGCCATCATCCGCCGTACCCGGCGCGGGCTGAGCCTGATGCACGCCGACAAGATGCACCTGCACCACCGGCTGCTGCAGCTGGGCCACTCGCACCGCAGGGCGGTGCTGCTGATCTACATGTGGGCGGGGTTGCTGGCCTTCGGCGCGGTGGCGCTGACGTTGTTCGACCCGGTGCTGGTCGCGTGGGTGTTCGTGGCGGGCCTGCTGGTGGCGGTGATCGTCTCGGCGGTGCCTAGACTCAACCCGCGAAGCCGAAGCGAGGGAGTGGGCGAGTGAGCGAGGACGGCGCGACCGACAAGGCCACCGACGAGATCACCGAGGCGGCCGCGCAGGTGCCCAAGACGCACGCCGATTCGGTGCGGAAGCTGGCCGACGCCATGCTGCGCACCGCCGTGTGGCCGTCGGTGGGCGTGGTGGCCGCCGGCGCGCTCGTGGCCTGGCTGGCCGTCGGCCTGCCCGGCGTGTGGGGCGCGCTGCTCGGCGGAGCGATCGCGGTCGCGTCGTCGCTGCTCACCCTGGTGCTGATGAAGCAGTCCGCCGAGCTGCCGCCGCAGGTTGTGATGGCCGTCGCACTTGGCGGTTACGTAGTGAAGCTCGTCGCACTGCTGATCGTGGCCATCACCCTCAAGGGTGTTGCGTGGCTGCACCCGACGTCACTCGCGCTGACCCTGATCGCCGCCGTGGTGGTGTGGACCGGTGCCGAGGTGGTGGCCTTCCGGAGGACGAAAATCCCCACGTTGATCGTGTGACGCGGGGTCACGCGGCGGGAAAAGAGTACGCCCGTACGGCGGGCGAAACCGCAGCTGATAAGGTCGCGCTCACCGGGCGGAGTTGCCAGGCAAGGTGCGGTTCACCCTCGGTCAAGGCCACCCGGACAGGTCAGGTACGTTAACCGCAGATCACGACGATTCCCCCGTCGGCGTGAAGCCGGCTGGGAGAACCGGAAGGAGCCCGTGCGTTGGACGCACAGGTACTGGCACAGGAAGACTTCGTCCCGCCGGGTGTGGCGGACTTCTTCCTCCCGCCGATTTTCGGCGGCGTGGACAAGGCGATGGTGCTGCTGGTGCTGTCGGTGCTGATCATCTCGGTCTTCTTCGTGGTGGCAGCCCGGCGCATGCAGGTCGTCCCGAGCCGCTTCCAGTTCATCGCCGAGTCGATCTACAACTTCCCGCGCAACAACATCGCGCGTGAGCAGCTCGGGTCGGAGCACTTCCGCCCGTTCATCCCGTTCTTCGTGGCGCTGTTCACCTTCATCCTGGTGAACAACCTGTACGGGATCATCCCCTTCATCCAGTTCCCGACGATGTCGCACATCGCCTTCCCGCTGGCGATCTCCGTGCTGATCGTCTACCCGATGTGGAACATCGTCGGCATTCGCAAGCACGGGTTCGTCGGGCACTTCAAGCACCAGCTGATGCCGCCAGGGGCGCCGACGCTGGTCTACTTCCTGCTGGTGCCCATCGAGCTGTTCATCAAGTTCTTCATGAACCCGCTCACGCTGGCGATCCGTGTGTTCGCCGCGATGTTCGCGGGCCACTTGCTGCTGTTGGTGTTCACCCTCGGCGGCGAGTACCTGTTGCTGGAAGCCGCTCCGGCGCTCAAGCCGGTGTCGCTGATGTCATGGGCGGCGGTGATCGCCCTGACCTTCCTGGAGGCGCTGATCCAGGTCATCCAGGCGTACATCTTCGCGCTGCTGGCGGCCAGCTACGTCGGCCAGGCACTTGCCGAGGAGCACTGAGGAACACCGACCACCGAGACCAGGTAAGCAACCGCAAAGCCTGACGATCCGCAGACACGCGGACCGATTGGAAAGGGAAACATCAAGTGAGCACCGCAATGGTTCTGGCACAGGGTGCCCAGGAGGCTGTCGACATCAACCCGGGTCTCGCCGCGATCGGCTACGGCCTCGCCGCGATCGGCTCAGCGCTCGGTGTGGGTCTGATCTGGTCGTCCGTCATCTCGGGCACCGCGCGTCAGCCGGAGGCCCAGGGCAAGCTGATGGGTATCGCGTGGCAGACGTTCGCCCTCGTCGAGGTTCTCGCGCTGATCGGCTTCGTGCTGTTCTTCATGGCCGGTTGATCCCGGTCGCCGACTCGATCCCGTTGGAGTTGTAGATGACGACGGCAATCCTCCTGGCCGCCGCCGAGGAGCACAACCCGGTATTCCCGAAGCCCGCCGAGATCGTGCTCGGCCTGATCGCGTTCGGGATCCTGGTGTTCGTCCTGTGGAAGTTCGCGGTCCCGAAGTTCGAAGAGGCCTACGCCAAGCGGACCGAGGAGATCGAGGGCGGGATCCGCAAGGCCGAGCAGGCGCAGGCGGAAGCCGAGCGGGCGCGTCAGCAGTACACCGCACAGCTGGCCGAGGCGCACAGCGAAGCCGCCAAGATCCGCGACGACGCCCGGCTGGAGGCGGAGCGGATCCGCGAGGAAGCGCGGGCCGAGGCCCAGGCCGAGGCGGAGCGCATCGTCGCGGCAGGCAAGGCCCAGCTGGAGGCCCAGCGCCAGCAGGTGATCGCCGAGCTGCGCGCCGAGTACGGCCGCAACGCTGTCGAGCTGGCGAGCCGCATCGTCGGTGAGGCGCTCGAGGACGAAACCCGCAGGCGCCGGACCGTCGAGCGGTTCCTGGCGGAGCTGGATGCTCAGGGAGCGAGGAACTAGGTGACTGCCGCACCATCCATGCACGCCGCCAGCCGCGAGGCGCTGGCCGCCGCCGAGCACCGGTTGGACGGGGTGCTGAGCGGATCCGATGCCGACGCGAAGACGGTCGGCGCCGAGCTGGCCGCCTTCGCGCAGGTGCTGCGCAGGGAGGTGTCGCTGCGCCGCGCGCTGGCCGACCCGTCGGCCGCAGAGGCGGCCCGCGTCGGGCTGGTGCGCAACCTGGTCGGCGCCAAGCTCAGCGCGGCGACGGTGCAGGTGCTCGAGACGGTGGCGGAAAGCCGCTGGTCCAACCCGCGTGAGCTGGCCGGCGGGGTGCGCACGCTGGCCGCCGATGCGCTGCTGGCGGCCGCCGAGGCCGACGGCAAGCTCGACACCGTCGAGTCGGAGCTGTTCGCCACCGCCCGGCTGCTCGACCGGACCCCCGAGCTCGAGCAGGCACTCGGCGACCCCGCCGCGCCCGCCGAGGCCAAGCGGCAACTCGTCGACTCCGTCTTCGGCGGCAAGGTCTCCCCGCTGACGCTGTCGCTGATCGAGCAGGTCGTGGCCGACCCGGCCGGCCGTTCCGTGGCGCACGGGCTGGACGGCATCGCCGAACTGGCCGCCAAGCGGCGCGAGCGGTCGGTGGCGCACGTCACGACGGCCGTGCCGCTGACCGACGACGAACGCAACCAGCTGGCGGACAAGCTGGAACGGATCTACGGGCGCCCGATCGCGGTGCACGTCGAGGTCCAGCCGAACGTGCTGGGCGGCATCGTGGTCAAGGTCGGTGACGAGGTCATCGACGGCAGCGCGGCGGGCCGCATCGCGGCGCTGCGCGGTCAGCTGGCCGGCTAGCGGCAACACGAACTTTGTCAGTGGATACGAGATAGTGAGAGCGGGAAACTTTCATGGCGGAGCTGACGATCTCCTCGGACGAGATCCGCAGTGCGATCGAGAACTACGTCTCGAGTTACTCCCCGGACACCAGCCGGGAAGAGGTCGGGGTCGTCGTCGACGCGGGTGACGGCATCGCGCACGTCGAGGGCCTGCCCTCGACGATGGCCAACGAGCTGCTGGAGTTCCCCGGCGGCGTGCTCGGCGTCGCGCTGAACCTGGACCCCCGGGAAGTCGGTGTCGCCATCCTCGGTGACTTCGAGTCGATCGAGGAGGGCCAGCAGGTCAAGCGCACCGGTCAGATCCTGTCGGTGCCGGTGGGGGATGCGTTCCTCGGCCGTGTGATCAACCCGCTCGGGCAGCCGATCGACGGTCTCGGCGAGATCGAGGCCACCGGTCGCCGTGCGCTCGAGCTGCAGGCGGCGTCGGTGGTGCAGCGCAAGCCGGTGCACGAGCCGCTGCAGACCGGCATCACCGCGATCGACGCGATGACCCCGATCGGCCGCGGTCAGCGCCAGCTGATCATCGGTGACCGCAAGACCGGCAAGACCTCGGTCTGCGTGGACACGATCATCAACCAGCGGTCCAACTGGAAGACCGGCGACCCGAAGAAGCAGGTGCGCTGCATCTACGTGGCCGTCGGCCAGAAGGGCTCGACCATCGCCAGCGTGAAGAAGACGCTGGAGGACCACGGCGCGATGGAGTACACCACCATCGTGGCCGCCCCGGCGTCCGACTCCGCGGGCTTCAAGTGGATCGCCCCGTACGCCGGCTCGGCGCTCGGCCAGCACTGGATGTACGAGGGCAAGCACGTCCTGATCATCTTCGACGACCTGACCAAGCAGGCGGAGGCCTACCGGGCCATCTCGCTGCTGCTGCGCCGCCCGCCGGGTCGTGAGGCGTTCCCGGGTGACGTGTTCTACCTGCACTCCCGGTTGCTGGAGCGGTGCGCGAAGCTGTCCGACGAGATGGGCGGCGGCTCGCTGACCGGCCTGCCGGTCATCGAGACCAAGGCCAACGACGTGTCGGCCTACATCCCGACCAACGTCATCTCGATCACCGACGGGCAGTGCTTCTTCCAGTCCGACCTGTTCAACTCGGGTCAGCGGCCGGCCATCGACGTCGGTATCTCGGTGTCCCGCGTCGGTGGTGACGCGCAGATCAAGGCGATGAAGAAGGTCGCTGGCTCGCTGCGTATCGACCTGTCGCAGTACCGCGAGCTGGAGGCGTTCGCCGCGTTCGCCTCCGACCTGGACGAGGCCTCCAAGCGCCAGCTGGACCGCGGTGCCCGGCTGTACGAGGTGCTCAAGCAGCGCGAGTACTCGCCGATTCCGGTCGAAGAGCAGGTGGTGACCGTCTACCTGGGCACCAACGGGCACTTCGACGACGTGCCGCTGGAGGACGTGCGCCGGTTCAACGCCGAGATCATCGAGCACATCCGGCACAAGCACGAGGGCATCCTGGCGGAGATCCGGGACACCGGCGACTTCTCCGACGAGCTCGCCAACCGGCTGGTCGAGGTCACCAAGGAGTTCAAGAAGGGCTTCGTGACCTCGGAGGGCACGCCGCTGGTGGAGGCCGAGGCCGAGGCGATGGACGAGGAGAAGGTCGGGCAGGAGACCGTCAAGGTCGCCAAGCCCGCCCCGAAGTGATGACGGTGATGTGCGGAGCATCGACGGTGCGGCGCGTTAGGACGGTGAGCTAGATGGGCGCGCAACTTCGCGAACTTCGGGCCAGGGTCAAGGCGACCAAGTCCATCGGCAAGATCACCAAGGCGATGGAGCTGATCGCCACCTCGCGCATCGCCAAGGCGCAGGCGCGAGTCGAGGCGGCCCGGCCGTACAGCTCGGAGATCACCACGGCGCTGTCCGAGCTGGCCACGGCCGCCACGACGCTGGACAACCCGCTGCTGACCGAACGGGAGAACCCGCGCCGGGCCGCCGTGCTGGTGGTCACCAGCGACAAGGGCCTCTGTGGTGGGTACAACGCCAACGTGCTGCGCACCACCGAGGAGCTGCTGGCGCTGCTGCGGGAGCAGGGCAAGGAGCCGGTGCTGTTCGTCATCGGCGCCAAGGGCGTGAACTACTACCGGTTCCGCAACCGGGAGATCGCGGCCAGCTGGACCGGGTTCAGCGACCAGCCGCAGTACGTGCACGCCCGCGAGGCAGGCGAGACGATGGTCAAGCTGTTCCTCGCAGGCGCGGACGACGTCGGCGACAGCGGCGGGGCGGACGGCATCGTCGGGGTGGACGAGCTGCACATCGTCTACACCGAGTTCCGCTCGATGCTCACCCAGACCCCGCAGGCCAAGCGGATCGCCCCGCTGGAGGTCGAGTACGTCGAGGAGGGTGAAGCGACGTCGGCGCCCCAGCTGCGTTCGGTCTACGATTTCGAACCGGACGCGGACACGCTGCTCGACGCGCTGCTGCCCAAGTACATCAACACCAGGATCTATGCGGCCTTGCTGGAGTCGGCGGCCTCCGAGCTCGCGGCCAGGCGGACTGCGATGAAGGCGGCATCGGACAACGCCAACGAGCTGGTGCAGACCCTGACCAGGGAGATGAACCAGGCTCGCCAGGCCCAGATCACCCAGGAGATCAGCGAAATCGTCGGCGGCGCGGACGCGCTGGCCGCAGCAGGAAGTGATGAGTGAGATGACCACCACTGCAGACACCGCAGCCAAGACCGAAGGCGCCGTCGGGCGGATCGTCTCCGTCACCGGCCCCGTCGTCGACGTCGAGTTCCCGCGCGGGCAGGTCCCGAACATCTACAACGCGCTGAAGGTCGAGGTCGAGTTCGAGGAGCTGCGCAAGACCGTCACGCTCGAGG
The DNA here is from genome assembly GCF_000427905.1 of Thermocrispum agreste DSM 44070. Classification (GTDB taxonomy): domain Bacteria; phylum Actinomycetota; class Actinomycetes; order Mycobacteriales; family Pseudonocardiaceae; genus Thermocrispum; species Thermocrispum agreste. Next base: position 545,705 of record NZ_KE386603.1, read on the forward strand.
TGGCCCAGCACCTGGGTGACAACATGGTGCGCACCATTTCGCTGCAGCCGCAGGACGGCCTGGTGCGCGGCGCCCCGGTGCGGGACACCGGCGGCCCGATCACCGTCCCGGTGGGTGACAAGGTCAAGGGCCACGTGTACAACGCGCTCGGTGACTGCCTCGACCAGCCGGGCTACGGCGAGGACCTGGAGCGGTGGAGCATCCACCGTGACCCGCCGGCGTTCGACCAGCTGGAGGGCAGCACCAAGATCCTGGAGACGGGCCTGAAGGTCATCGACCTGCTGACCCCGTACGTGCAGGGTGGCAAGATCGGTCTGTTCGGCGGCGCGGGCGTCGGCAAGACGGTGCTGATCAAGGAAATGATCACCCGTGTGGCCAAGAACTTCGGTGGTACCTCGGTGTTCGCCGGCGTCGGCGAGCGCACCCGTGAGGGCACCGACCTGTTCCTCGAGCTGAGCGAGGACGGCACGATCAACGACACCGCCCTGGTGTTCGGTCAGATGGACGAGCCGCCGGGCACCCGTATGCGGGTGGCGCTGTCCGCGCTGACCATGGCGGAGTACTTCCGCGACGTGCAGGGTCAGGACGTGCTGCTGTTCATCGACAACATCTTCCGGTTCACCCAGGCCGGTTCCGAGGTGTCCACGCTGCTCGGCCGTATGCCGTCGGCGGTGGGTTACCAGCCGACGCTGGCCGACGAGATGGGCGTGCTGCAGGAGCGGATCACCTCGGTGCGCGGCCGGTCGATCACCTCGATGCAGGCCATCTACGTGCCGGCGGACGACTACACCGACCCGGCCCCGGCGACCACGTTCGCCCACCTGGACGCCACCACGGAGCTGTCCCGTGCGGTGTTCCAGAAGGGCATCTTCCCGGCGGTCGACCCGCTGGCGTCCACGTCGACCATCCTCGAGCCGGGCATCGTCGGTGAGGAGCACTACCGGGTCGCCTCCGAGGTCATCCGGATCCTGCAGAAGTACAAGGAGCTGCAGGACATCATCGCCATCCTCGGTATGGACGAGCTGTCCGAAGAGGACAAGATCACGGTGCACCGGGCGCGCCGGATCGAGCGGTTCCTGTCGCAGAACATGCTGGTGGCCGAGACGTTCACCGGCATCCCCGGTTCGACGGTGCCGCTGAGCGAGACCATCGAGGCGTTCGACAAGATCACCAAGGGCGAGTACGACCACTACCCGGAGCAGGCGTTCCTGGGCATCGGTGGTCTGGACGACCTGGAGAAGAAGTACCGCGAGCTGACCAAGTGAGGCTCGAGGTTCACGCCGCACCAAGTACACTCGGCCACTCCGGCCGGACGAGTTGCGAGGAGTTGCAGTGGCGGAGATGACCGTCGAGCTGGTCGCCGTGGAGCGGCGGCTGTGGTCGGGCAAGGCGAACTTCGTCGTGGCCCAGACCACGGAGGGCGAGATCGGTATCCTGCCCGGCCACCAGCCCATGTTCGGCCAGCTGGTGGAAGGCGGCGTGGTGTCCATCACCACCACCGACGGCGAGCACGTGGGCGCCGCGGTGCACGGCGGTTTCTTGTCCGTGACCGCCGACGCGGTCCGCGTGCTGGCGGAGTCGGCCGAGCTGGGTGAGGAGATCGACGTCGAGCAGGCGCGGCAGCAGCTCAGCTCTGCCGAGGACGAAACGGAAAGGGCCAAAGCCCAAGCGCGATTGCGCGCTGCTGGGCAGAAGGCCTGAGCGGACAGCGGGGCGAGGTGGTCGTGAGCATCACAACGGTGGTCATCGGTCTCCTCGCCCTGATCGGCGTCGTCGTCTGCTGGGGTGCATGGCGCTGGCGCAACGTGCGCCGCAACGGTGGCATCACGGTGGCGTTGCGCTGGCGCACGGGTCGGCGCGGCGGTGAGATCGCGGGCTGGCACCTGGGTATCGGCCGGTACCGGGGCGAGCAGTTCCTGTGGTTCCGGGTGCTGAGCCTGCGCAACGGCCCGGACCGGGTGCTCAGTCGCGCCGATCTGCACATCACCGAACGGCGCGAGCCGTCGCGGGAGGAGCAGTACACGCTGCCGGTCGGCGCGAAGGTGCTGCTCTGCACGTCGTCCGCTGGCCCGGACATCGAGATCGCGATGGACCCGGGGGCGCTCACCGGCTTCTTGTCCTGGCTGGAGTCGGCGCCCCCGGGGCACCAGGTCCCGCGCGCTTCCTGACGGCGCCGGGGCCTGTCGTGTTTCCTGGGGCTACTTGCCGCCCGGCTGCCAGAGCACGTCGCCGTCCGGGTTGGCCACCCTGGCCAGGATGAACAGCAGGTCGGACAGCCGGTTCAGGTAGCGGATGGCCAGCGGGTTGGTGGTGTCCTGCTCGGCTTCCCACAACTGCCATGCCGAGCGTTCCGCCCGGCGTGCCGTGGTCCTGGCCTGGTGCAGCAGCGCCGCGCCCGGGGTCCCGCCGGGCAGGATGAACGAGGTGAGCTTGCCGAGCCGTTCGTTGAACTCGTCGCACCACCGCTCCAGCCGCTCGATGTAGCTGTCGGTGATGCGCAGCGGCGGGTGCTTGGGGTTGGCCACGACCGGAGTGCACAGGTCGGCGCCGACGTCGAACAGATCGTTCTGCACGCGCTTGAGCACGGCCACGACGTCGTCGGGCAGCCGGCCGATGGCCAGCGCGACCCCGATGGCCGAGTTCGTTTCGTCCACGTCGGCGTAGGCGCCGATGCGCGGGGACGATTTCGGCACGCGGGTGCCGTCTCCGAGTGCCGTGGTGCCGTTGTCGCCGACGCGGGTGTACACCCGGTTGATCCTCACTGCCATGCATCGACCCTAGCCGGATCGCGGCCCGGCACACCCGGGCTGCGACATAACACACTGCGGCGCATTCGTTCCCAGTGATCGGCCGTCTGCGCAGGTCACCGGCATAGTGGGAAAATCGTGCCCTTGCATTGGCGGCAGCTTGTGCGAAGGTCACCAGCGTCGAGCTGGACCACGCGAGGGGGAGCTGCTCATGACTGTCCGCCGTAAGATCGCTTCGACGTGCGCCGCCCTGACGGTCGCGGTCGCCGTGATCGCGGGGATCGCGGTGGCTGCCTGGCTGCCGTCCGCTTCGGCCGCGCAGTGGCCGCTGGCGCGGGAGGGGCATCGTGGCCCCAACGTCACCACGGTGCAGTACCTGGTGACTGCGCACGGGCATCCGACCGATCCCGACGGCGTGTTCGGGCCGAACACCGCGGCCGCGGTGCGGGCGTTCCAGCAAGCCAAGGGGCTCGGCGTCGACGGCATCGTCGGTGACGAGACCTGGCCCGCGCTGGTGATCGAGGTCGCCGAGGGCGCGAACGCGCCTGCCGCGGTCAACGCGGCGAAGGTGCAGCTGAACAAGCACGGTGCCCAGTTCGCTCTGGACGGTGTCTTCGACGCCGCGATGGCCGATGCGGTGCGCTCCTTCCAGTCCGAGCACGGCTTGCCGGCCACCGGTACCGTCGACACCGCGACCTGGCGGGCCTTGGTGTCGACGTCCTCGATCGACTACTCGTTGCCGGTCGCCAGGGACACGCTGCCGCGCAGCGAGTACGACGACCCGCACCACGACTACCCAGCGATCGACCTGCCGGTCGCCGAGGGCACGCCGGTTCTGGCGATCAGGGGCGGGGAAGCGACCCCGGTCAACGACAGCAGCTGCGGCTACGGCGTGGTCATCCAGGCCACCGACGGCGGCCGCTACAGCTACTGCCACTTCCGCCAGCCCGCCCTGGTGAGCGGCGCGGTCACTACCGGGCAGCACATCGGGTACTCCGGCAACACAGGCAACTCCACCGGACCGCACCTGCACGTCGGCATCCGCCGCAACGGGGTGTCGGTGTGCCCGCAGCCGCTGCTGCTGGCGATCTACGACGGCGTGACCCCGCCGTCGATCGCCGAGCTGCCGACCAGCGGGTGCACGTACTGACCGTGCCCCGTTGCGCGGTCACCGGTGCGCTCCCGGCATGATGGCCTCGTGAGTGAGCACTTCGACGTCTACGGCGGCGCTCGCCTCGAGGGCGAGGTGGAGGTCGTCGGTGCGAAGAACAGCGTGCTGAAGCTGATGGCCGCGGCATTGCTGGCCGAGGGCACCACGACCATCACCAACTGCCCGGAGATCCTGGACGTCCCGCTGATGGCGGACGTCCTGCGCAGCGTCGGCTGCGAGGTCGATCTGCAAGGCGACACGGTGCGCATCACCACGCCCGCGGAACTGTCGTACCGTGCGGACACCCCGGCGATGGGCAAGCTGCGCGCGTCGGTGTGCGTGCTCGGGCCGTTGGTCGGAAGGCTCAAGCGGGCCGTGGTCGCCCTGCCGGGCGGCGACGCGATCGGGTCGCGGCCGCTGGACATGCATCAGAACGGGCTGCGTAAGCTCGGTGCCACCACCGAGATCGCGCACGGGTGCGTGGTGGCGGAAGCCGAAGGGCTGCACGGTGCCCAGATCTGGCTGGACTTCCCCAGCGTGGGTGCCACGGAGAACATCCTGATGGCCGCCGTGCTGGCCAAGGGCACCACGGTGATCGACAACGCCGCGCGCGAGCCGGAGATCGTCGACCTGTGCCGGATGCTGCAGCAGATGGGCGCGCAGATCGAGGGCGCGGGGACCTCCACCCTCACCGTGCACGGCGTCGACGAGCTACGCCCGACGACGCACCGGGTGGTCGGGGACCGGATCGTCGGTGCGACGTGGGGTTTCGCCGCTGCGATCACCCGCGGCGACGTGACGGTGCGCGGAGTCGATCCGCACCACCTCGACCTGGTGCTGGAGAAGCTGCGGCTGGCCGGTGCCGACGTGACCACGTTCGACAACGGCTTCCGGGTGGTGCAGCCGGACCGGCCGAAGGCGGTCGACTTCGTGACCCTGCCGTACCCCGGGTTCGCCACCGACCTGCAGCCGTTCGCCGTGGCGTTGTCGGCGATCTCCGAGGGCACGGCGATGATCACCGAGAACGTCTACGAGGCGCGGTTCCGGTTCATCGACGAGATGAAGCGCCTCGGGGCGGACGCCAGGACCGACGGCCACCACGCGGTGGTGCGCGGCGTCGAACGGCTTTCCAGCGCCCCGGTGTGGGCCTCCGACATCAGGGCGGGTGCCGGGCTGGTGCTCGCCGGGCTGGTCGCCGACGGCGTCACCGAGGTGTGGGACGTCTTCCACATCGACCGCGGCTATCCGCACTTCGTGGAGAACCTGAACCGGTTGGGCGCCCGGGTGGAGCGGATCACGACCTCGCCCGATCGCGGCTGATGCCGTCCGCCCGCCGGGCCGAGCAGGTCACGCGTCGTGCCGGCCTTGCGGACGACATTGTGGGGGTGGCCGCAGTCCCAGCACGGGTCTGCAGGTTCTCGGGTGGCCTGTGGGCAGGCCGAGGATCTGCCCGCGCCTGCGCAGGTCCGCGGGTTCGCGGGTTGATCTGCGTTCTTCCGTCCAGAGGAGCGCGCGGGGCGGGCCCGCGGGTTCGCGCAGCGGCCTACTCGGTGGCGAGTGCGACGCCGAAACCGACCAGCGCCGTGCCGGTGAGGGCGTCGATGGCGCGACGGACTCCGGTGCGGGAGATCCACATGCGCACCTTGTGCACGCCCACCAGCACGGCCAGCTGCCAGATCACACCGGCAGCCACCACCGTGTAGGCGAGCGCCAGCGCGTCCAGCGTGGTGGCCGTGGCCGGATCGAGGAACTGCGGCAGCACCGACAGGAAGAACACCAGCACCTTCGGGTTGGTGATGTTGGTGAGGAACCCTTCGGTGAACCGCCGCCAGAGGCGAGTGTTCTGGCGCTGCATGCCGACCTGGGCGTAGTCGCCGCGCTTGGCCGCGCGGAGCGCCTGGATGCCGAGGTAGCACAGGTAGACCACGCCTGCCCAGCGGATGACCTCGAACACCACCTGATAGCGGACCACGAACGCCCCGAGGCCGAAGCCGACGGCCGTGGCCTGGATGAGGCAGCCGGTGGTGATGCCGCAGATGGTCGTCAGCCCGGCGCGGAAGCCACCGGCCAGGCCGTTCTTGAGCACGACGAGGGTGTCCGGTCCTGGTGCCAGCGCGATGAGCAACGCGAACACCAGGAAGGTGGTGTAGTCGCTCCAGGTCATGGATCCACGTTAACCGGGCAAACGGGGCGGTGGCTGGAGATTGTCGGCCGTCTGCGTCACACCGTGTCCCGACGACCGCGGCGGCGGCCCGCCGGTGGGCATCCCGCGTGGATCGGGTGCCCACCGGCACGGTCGAGACACTGGCCTGCAAGGCCGAGGGGATCCCGCCGTGGATCGGGTGCCCACCGGCAGGTGGGCGGCCGCCGGATCACGGGTTCGACCAGGAATGGCTCCACGGGTCGTACTGACTGCTGGGTTTCGCCTTCGCCAACGCGCGATGACGGAACACCAGGTAGCCGGCACCGGCGAGCACGCCGAGTGCGCCCGCCCAGGCGAGGGTGCTCAGCATGTCCGCCCAGAATCCGATGCCTGCCGGATTGGCGATGACGGCGATGCGTCCATCTTGGCTGAAGTACAGATCGCCGTTGCCGTTCACGCCCCACAGCTGCGTCGGGCCGACGGTACCGTCGGAATCGCTGGAACCTCGGTGGATCGTGGTGATCTCACCGTTCGGGGCGATGCGCCGGATGTCGCCGAAACTGGCGACGTAGATGGTGTGGTCGTCGGCGACCGCGACGTCCGAGGGGGAGGGCAGGACCGCGTCGGTGGCTGCACCGCCGTCGCCGTAGTCGTCCTCGGTAGTGACGTCGCCCTCGCCGTTGCCCGCGACCACGGTTCGCTTGCCGTCCGGGCCGATCCGATAGACGCGGTGCTCGGCCCTGTCGGCGACGTACACGACTCCGTCGGCGGCCGGGGCGATCCGGAACCTGTGCTGCTGGCTCGACCGGTCCAGGATCGCGGTCAGCCGCCCGTCGTCGTTCACGCGGAAGACACCCCAACGATCGACGAAGTACAGGGCTCCGTCCGGGGACACGGCCACCTGGTAGACCTGGCTCAGTGCTGTTTCCCAGGCGATCTTGCCGTCCTCCGGCCGGCCTGCGCCGTAGCCGGCGACGAGGACGGGGCCACCACTGTCCGGAAGCCGCCAGATCGCCTCGTCGGTTGCCACGAACAGGGTGCCGTCGGGACCGATCGCCATCATCGTCGGCGGCCGCGGGGTGTTGTCGAACAGGCTGAGCAACGCAGGCGAGTCGACGGGGTGCATCCGGCCGGCGCGGTCGACGCGGTAGAACCGGCCGGAGTCGGCGAAGTACAGCTCACCGGTGGTGGGATCGACGGCGGCGCTGCTGACGACGTTCAGCTGGACGTCCGTCGCACGGGGAGCCTGCTGGTCGCCCGCTTCGCGCAAGTCGATCAACGTGCTGATCGTGCCGTCGTCGATCACCCTGATCCGCCGGTCGCTCGTGCCCACCACGAGGGCGCCGTCGGAGCCGACGTCGACGGTGATCGGTTCGTGCAGCGCGGCCGCGGTCGCCGGGCCCTTGTCGCCGGAGGTGGTGCGTTCGCCGGTTCCGGCCACGGTGCTGATGCGGCCCGATCGGTCGACGGCCCGGACGCGGTTGTTCTTCGAGTCGGCGATGTACAGCGTGCCGTCCGGCCCCACCGCGAGGTCCGCCGGTGCGTTGAGGCGTGCCGAGGGCGCCTGGCCACCGTCCCCGTCGTAGCCGCCCAGATCGTCGAAGCCGCCCGCAACCGTGAAGATCCGGCCGTCGGGGCGGACCCCTCGGACGGCATGGAGGGGACCGGACGACCATCTCTCGGCGAAGTAGACGGTTCCGTCGTCGGCAACGGCCAGTGCTGTCGGCTGCTCCACGATAGCCTGACGGGCGAGCCGAGCCGCGTAGCTGCCGCCGCCACCGGCGACCGTGGTCACCTTCCCAGCCGGAGACACCTTGACGATGTGCGCGTTGCCCGCGTCGGCGACGTAGAGCTGGCCGTGCCGGTCGAGCTCGACGTCCGTCGGGCTGATGTCGGTGGTCTCGCCCTTCCCGGCAGGCGCCTGCACGTCGACGGTCTTCAGGTAGGTGCCGATGGTCCCGTCGGGGCCGACCCGCCACACCCGCTGCGCTCCGGGGTCGGCGATGAACAGCTCGCCGTCGTCTCCGACGGCGACCGACGACGGAGCCGACAGGTCGGTTTCCCTGGCAGGTTCGCCGTCGGCCGCTGAGAACTCGGTGCCCATGTTTCCGGTCCCGGCGACGACGGTGCGGGTGCCGTCGGGTGCGATCTTGCTGACGACGTGCCGGGCGGGCTCGGCGATGTAGTACGAGCCGTCCGGTCCGACGGCACCCTTGCCGATCGGGGCGAGTCCGTGCTCCGGGATCGTGTCCACCGGTGGCGGGGAGGACTCGAATGTCTCGTCGTCCCGCGACCCCTGGTGTCCGCCGCCTGCCACGGTGCGGACCGTGCCGGTGTCGGCGCCTGCCACCGGGGACCATGTGCTCGGTTGCGTGCGGCGCCCGGCTGGGCGCGGCGGGTGCCGACCCGCACGATCTGGGTGTGGGTGCTGCCGAGGATGTCGCCGTCCGGCCCGATGGCGATGTTCCTGACCGGCCGGTGCAGGTGGATCGCCGGAGCGATCGACGTGATGGTTCCGTCGGCGTCGATGCGCTTGATCGAGGAGTTGCCCGCGTCGACGAAGTAGATGGTGCCCTCGTCGTCGACGGCCACGTCGGTCAGGTGCTGGCTGACCTGTGCCTGGTCCGCCGGGCCGCCGTGGCCGGAGTTGCCCGTGCCGCGCGCGCCGACCAGCCGGGTGACCGTGCCGTCGGGCGTGATGCGCCACAGGCTGGCCGCCCGGGAATCGGCGGCCACCACGTTGCCCGCGTTGTCGGTCGCGATCGCGAAGGCGGGTTCGTCGTCGAAGTGTTCGTCGTCCGGTGTCGACGCCGGGAGGTCCGTGGGCAGATCGTCGGCGGTGACGAGCGTGGTGACTTTGCCGTGTGTGTCGAGCCGTCCGACGAATCGATCCGAGCTGGCCAGGTACACCGTGCCGTGGCGATCGACCGCGATGTCGTCGATGCGGGAGGCAAACGCGTCGGTGGGGAATGCGTCGGCGAGCTGCTTCACGTTGCCGTGTCGATCGGCCACGCACAGGCCTTGCCGGCCGTGAAGTTCGGCGCCGAAGTAGACCTTTCCGTCACCGGATGTGGCGATTGCCTGGCTGACCTTGCCGTACTGGTCGGACTTGCCTGCATCGAACAGCGTCCTGATCGTGCCGTCGGGGTCGACTCGCGGATCCGCCTGCCGTCGGCATCCGCGACGTAGAGCGTCCCGTCCGGACCGGCGGCGATGCTCAGCCCCTTGCCGGACTGAGCTTCCCCGTCGGCGATCCCGTTGCCGTCGTGCCCCGGCTTGGGCAGGGTGGCGACGACCTCGGTCTGACCAACCACCGGTCCGCCGTTTGTTTGCTGTTCGGGTTTGTCGCGGGCCGCATGCTCGTCGTCCGGCATGACGAGCACACTCGCTCCGCCGAGCGTGATCGCGGCCGCGACCCCCGCGATCAGAAGCCGCTGTGCGACTGTGGTCATGACACCTCCCGAAGTTCGCCTGTGGTGCGGCGCCGGTGGACGTCGGAGCGTCCCGTGCGGTTGCCGGGCTCCGTGACCGACCCAGTCGGTCACGGGTCGGCTGCCGTCGTGAGGGCCGACGCTTCGCCGGCCGGAAAGGTTCGCCGTGCCGGGCCGCCGCCATGGGAGACCGTTCGCGGGCTCGGATGGTTGGGATCGTCGCAAGGCACGCCGGGAGCCCAGCACGTGCCGCGGCCGCCGGGTCCGTCTGCGTCAGTCGCCCGAGGTCCGGGTAGCAGCGGCACTGCGGCGCCGGACCAGCAGGAGACCGCAGGCAACAAGCAGGCCAGCCCCGACTGCCCACGCGAGCGGATACCACGATGCGGTGCTGATCTCGCCGGGTCGGGCCATGACTGCGATGCGGCCCAGCTGGCCGAAGTACAGATCGCCGTTGCCGCTCATCTCGAGCATGACCACCGGGCCGAACGTGGCGTTCGTGGATTCGTCGTCGACGTTGACGAAGACCGTGTCGATCGTGCCGTCGGGGTCGACTCGCCGGATGTCTTCCGCAGTGCTCACGTAGAGCGTGCCGTCCTCGGCGACGGTGATGTCTCCGGGATCCGGAAGCGGGGCTTTCGTGGCGGCGTTGCCGTCGCCTCTGTCGCCGCCGTGGTAGGCATAGGAGTCGGCGCCGTTGCCTGCTACGTGGGTCCGCTTCCCATACCGGTCGTAGCGATCCACGCGGTGCCTGTCGGTGTCCGCGACATAGACGACTCCGTCGCGGGCCGGGGCGATGCGATACCTCTGCGCGTTCGCCTGCTTCAGGGCCACGGTGAGCCGCCCGTCTTCCTCGACGCGGAGGACTCCGGCCGCATCGGCGATGTAGAGCGCCCCGTCCGGGGACATCTCGATGGCGTACGGCCGCAAACTCACTGCCCGGGCGAGCTTTCCGGTTGTGACCGGCGCTGCGCCGCGCCCGGCGACGAGGACTGGTGTGGAGTTCTTCGGCAGCTTCCACACCGCGTCGGTGCTTGCGACGTACGGCGTCCCGTCGAGGCCCACAGCCACGGCTTGGACGCTGAACGGCGCTTCGGGTGGTGCCAGGTCGACGGTATGCACCCGGCCCGCGCGGTCGATCCGGCGCAGCTTGCTGTCGAGATCGACGAAGTACAGCTCGCCGGTCATCGGGTCGACGTCCGCGCTGGTGACCAGGCCGACGGCGAAGTCTGCCGCTCGCGGGGCAGCTGCGTCGTCCGGGCTCAAGTCGGCGAACGTGGTGATCTTGCCGCCTTCGACGGAACGGATCACCCGATCGCTCGTCCCGACCAGCAGCGATCCGTCGGGGCGCACGTCGACACTGCCCGGTCCGCGCACAGCGACCGAAAGCGTGGCTGCAATGGAGTTGCGCCCGGGAGAACCGATCGCCTGCACCCGGTGGTTTCCCGCATCGGCGACGTACAGGGTGCCGTCCGGTGCCACGGCGACATCGGTCGGGGCGCTGAGCCTTGCCGATCGCGCATCGGTGCCGGTGACGACGGACGCCCGGCCTTGCGGGCCGAGTCGGCGCACTGCATGGAACCCCCGTGCGTCGCGATCGACGAAGTAGAGGGAGCCGTCGTCGGCGACCGCCAACGCCCTGGGCTCGGACGAGATCACGTCAGCCGGCTCGCTGTCGGATGCGCCTTCGTCGGCGACGATGGTCGCCCGTCTGTCCGGCGCCACCTTGATGATCCGATTGCCGCTCGCATCGGCGATGTACAGGCTTCCTCGCCGATCGACCGCCACGTCGAGCGGTGTGATGTCGCTGGCCCGCGAACTGCCAATGCCGTTTTCCGCCACGCTGCCGACGTAGGTGCTGATGATGCCGTCCGGGCCGACGCGCCGGACACGCCTGTCGTCCGCGATGTAGAGCGTGCCGTCGTGTCCGACCGCAACTGCCTTCGGCCCGTCGAGCCGGGCTGCGCGGGCGGGGCCGCCATCGCCGGAAGACCCCGCCTCGCCCGTGCCCGCCACGACCGTCCGCGTGCCGTCGGGCGAGATCTTGCTGACGACGTGTCTCTGCGGCTCAGCGACGTAGTACGAGCCATCCGGTCCCACATCGCCCAGGCCCACCGCGTCAGCGGGTGAGTTCCAACTGGAATCGGTGGACCGGACGGTGCCGTTGCCCGCCACGGTGCGGACAGTGCCCGCGTCCGCATGCGCATCCGGGGACCACGAGCTGCCCTGGTGATCGTCCCCGATCCGGTAGTGGCCGCTGAGGCCGGGCGTTTCCGGATGCGCTGCGGCGGACGTAGTGGTGTTCGCGAGCACGACGGCAGCGACGAGGCTGGTAAGCAGAAGACGCCCGGCCTTGGTGGACATGGCAGCTCCCCGGATCGGCATGTGTGGGTGACGGCGAGCGCCGCCCGGCGGTCCCGCAAGAACGTGCGGGCGACGCTCACCCGCATGGACCCTCAGCTGACCGGATGGGTTGGGCCGGGCGATGTCGCCGCGGACCACCGGCGGGACCAGAGACAGCGGACACCGGCGGCGACCAGGGCAATCCCACACGCCGCAGTGACCACGGCCACGGGAGCCGTCGTCACCACCGGGCCGGGCGATCATGCCGATCCGCGCTCGGCCCGGCTGGCTGAAGAACACGTCACCGTTGCCGTTGACTTCCAGCGCCGAGGTTGGGTGCGCGGAACGGATCGTTCCGCGGCCGGAGAGTGACCAGCACAACTGCGGGAAACGGTTACTGCTGAGTACGCTGAGCGGAACATCCGGGAGGTCTGACGATGCCGTTTCCTGCCGACCGTGAGCGTGACCGCCCCTGGGTCATGCGGACGTACGCCGGTCATTCCTCGGCTGCCGCGTCCAACGCGCTGTACCGGAAGAACCTGGAAAAGGGCCAGACCGGGCTGTCGGTGGCGTTCGACCTGCCCACCCAGACCGGCTACGACCCGGACCATCCGCTGGCCCGCGGCGAGGTCGGCAAGGTCGGCGTGCCGATCGCGCACATCGGCGACATGCGGCAGCTGTTCGAGGGCATCCCGCTGGCCGAGGCCAACACCTCGATGACGATCAACGCGCCCGCCATGTGGCTGCTGGCGCTGTACGTCACGGTGGCCAGGGAACAGGCCGAGGCGGCAGGCCAGGACCCGGATGCGGTGCTCGCCAAGCTGGCCGGGACGACGCAGAACGACATCATCAAGGAGTACCTGTCCCGCGGCACCTACATCTTCCCGCCGGGTCCGAGCCTGCGACTGATCACCGACGTGATCACCTGGACGGTGCACAACGTCCCCAAGTGGAACCCGATCAACATCTGCAGCTACCACCTGCAGGAGGCGGGAGCCACCCCGACCCAGGAGGTCGCCTACGCGCTGTGCACCGCCATCGCCGTGCTGGACGCGGTGCGCGATTCCGGGCAGGTGTCCGAGGAGGACATGACCCGGGTGGTCTCGCGCATCTCCTTCTTCGTCAACGCGGGCGTGCGGTTCATCGAGGAGATGTGCAAGATGCGGGCGTTCGTCCAGCTGTGGGACGAGCTGACCCGCGAACGGTACGGCATCACCGACCCCAAGGCGCGCCGCTTCCGCTACGGCGTGCAGGTCAACTCGCTCGGGCTGACCGAGGTGCAGCCGGAGAACAACGTGCAGCGCATCGTGCTGGAGATGCTGGCGGTGACGCTGTCCCGCAACGCCCGCGCCCGGGCGGTGCAGCTGCCCGCCTGGAACGAGGCGCTCGGCCTGCCCCGCCCGTGGGACCAGCAGTGGGCGCTGCGCATGCAGCAGGTGCTGGCCTACGAGACCGACCTGCTGGAGTACGAGGACATCTTCGACGGCTCGCGGGTCGTCCAGGCGCGGGTCGACGAGATCGTCGCCGGGGCGCGCGAGGAGATCCAGCGGGTGCAGGACATGGGCGGCGCCGTGGCCGCGGTGGAGAACGGCTACATGAAGAGCCAGCTGGTCGCCTCGCTCGGCGAGCACCGCCGCCGGATGGAGTCCGGCGAGCAGGTACTGGTCGGCGTCAACAAGTTCACCAGCACCGAGCCGTCCCCGTTGCTGGCCGAGGGTGCGCAGGCCATCGAGACTGTCGATCCGATGGTGGAGAAGCAGGCGATCGCCGCGGTGCAGAAGTGGCGCGAGGAACGCGACGACGCCGCGGTCAAGGCCGCGCTGGAGAGGCTGAAGGCCACCGCGCAGACGTCGGAGAACCTGTTCGAGGCGACACTGGAGTGCGCCAGGGTAGGTGTCACGACGGGGGAGTGGGCAGGAGCGTTGCGCGAGGTCTTCGGCGAGTACCGGGCGCCGACCGGAGTGTCGGCCACCGGGGCTGGCGGTGGCGGCGACCTGGCCGAGCTGGCGGCGGTGCGCGAGCGGGTGCGTGCGACCGGGCAGGAGCTCGGTGAGCGGCTGCGCATCCTGGTCGGCAAGCCCGGCTTGGACGGTCACTCCAACGGGGCCGAGCAAGTCGCCGTGCGCGCACGCGACGCCGGGTTCGAGGTCATCTACCAGGGCATCCGGCTGACCCCGCAGCAGATCGTGGCGGCCGCCGTGCAGGAAGGCGTGCACGTGGTGGGGCTGTCGGTGCTGTCCGGCTCGCATCTGGAGGTCGTGCCGGAGGTCATCGACGGGCTGCGCGCCGCAGGAGCCGACGACATCCCGGTGGTGGTGGGCGGCATCATCCCGCCGGACGACGCGGCACTGCTGCGCGAGCGGGGCGTCGCCCGGGTCTTCACGCCGAAGGACTACGAGCTCACCGCCATCATGGACGAAATCGTGACGGTCATTCGCGAATCCCGCGGCCTGTGAAACCGCGGCACGGTGACGATCGGAAAAATCGGCGGAAATCGCACGCCGGTACCGCCATGGTGGTCCCGTGCAATTTCTCCGGCTGCACTGACATCATGTGTGCGGCGCGCGTGAGGATCATGTGTGCGGCGCGCGTGAGGACGGAAACGACCGGTCGTGAAGCAAGCCGATCGGGCTGAGTGCGCGGCGACGCGTGGACGCTGCGGACGGCTGGGTACGGCCGGCACGCGTTGTGGATGATCCACCCGCGATGTCGCGCTTGTCTGTTATGTCCGTTCGACTCGGGTATAACGGCAGCTCCGGTGGGTCCGAAGGTCCTACCCGGCGACCCGCGGCGTCGTTGCGGTGTCTTTTCGAGGTTCGTGAACCTGTCCGATCCGCCGGCTGCGGACGGGAAAACCAGCAGCGGAGCTTCCTGTCGCGATCGGGCTTCTTGTCGTGATCAATGCCCCGAAAAGACGAACGCTGCGCAATCGTGATTTTCCGGACCGTCACGCCTCTTTCCCCAGGTCGCGAAAGGTACTAGCCCGGGTGAGTGAATTGGTGGTTGTTCCGGATCGCTCAGGAATGGTTGAGACGGCATCGAGCTACCCCTAGGTTGGGTGAACCAGTGGCGTGGATCACCCGCGCATGGAGCAGGTTGTGACGAGGGAGCGACACGATGACCGGAGGCTGGACGAGACGGGATTTCTTCCGACGTACGGGGGCAGTGGGTGTCGTGGCTCTCGGTGGCCCTGCCGTGCTGTCCGCATGCGGCGTCGGGGGTAACGGCGGCGCGCCGGAAGGGGTCGGTGCTGCCGCGGTGACGTTCGAAGAGGCGAAAAAGACCAAGAACATGAAGGTCGGATTCGCCAACGAGGCGCCGTGGGCATTCATGGACGAAAAGGGCGAGCTGACCGGCTACGCCCCCGCGGTGGCGCGCGAAGTGCTGAAGAAGCTCGGCATCGATCACATCGAAGGCGAGGTCACCGAATTCGACAGCTTGATCGACAACGCGCGGGCGAAGAAATATGCGTTCGTCGCCGCAGGCATGTCCATCAAACCGGAACGGTGCGAGAACTCCGACTTCGCCATCCCGGACTACCAGGTCGGGTCGGCGTTTCTGGTGCCGAAGGGCAACCCGAAGAACATCAGGCGTTTCGAGGACGTCGCCAAGGCGAAGGTGAAGATCGCCACCCTGGGCGGTGCGGTGGAGAACGCTTTCGCCAAGGAAGCCGGCGTACCGGACAATCTGATCGAACCCATGCCGAAGCAGGACGACATCCTGCGCGCGGTGCGTGCTGGTGACGTCTACGGCGGCGCGATGCTGGACGTGACCGCGGGATGGCTGGTCAAGAACAACCCGGACGCCGGGCTCGAGGTGACCGAGTCGTTCCAGGCGGGGGACAAGCCCGAGGTGGGCACGTTCAACTTCCGCAAGGACGACGACGAGTTCCGCGAGGCCTTCAACCGGGAACTGCTCGAGCTGCACAAGTCCGGGCGCTGGCTGGAGCTGGCCAGGCCGTTCGGGCTGACCGAGGCCAACGACACGTATCCGGACCTGGCCACCGAAGAGAAGGTCGACGAGTACTGCGGTAAGTAGATCGGACACTCGCGGTGGACAACTTCTCCGTCTATCTGGAGCGCATCCTCGAGGGTCTGCCTGCGACGCTGTGGGCCACGGGCGGCGGTATCGCGCTCACCATCGTGATCTCGCTGCTCGCCGGCCTCGGCCTGCTGTCGCCGTCGCGGATCGTGCGGGGCCTCGTCCGGGTCTACGTGGAGGGATTCCGCGGCAGCTCCGAAGTCGTCCAGCTGTTCTTCTTCGCCGTGGCGCTGGCCATCTTCTTCGGGCTGCCGTGGAATCAGACGGCCCAGGGCCTGCTGCTGATCGGCATCATCGTGCTCGGTCTGAACCACGGCGCCTACGGCGCGGAGATCGTCCGCGGCGCGGTGCAGTCGGTGCCGAAGGAGCAGCTTGAAGGTGCCGTCGCGCTGAACTTCACGCCGGTGCAGCGAATGTGGCGGATCATCCTGCCGCAGGCGGTGGTGGAGATGCTGCCGCCGTTCAACAACCTGTTCATCCAGCTGCTGAAGGGCACGGCGCTGCTCAGCTTCATCACCGTCCCGGAGATGTTCCAGAAGGCCGACGAGCTGCGCGCGGTGCCCGCGTTCTCCCGAGACCTGTGGCTGATCTATCTGATCCTGCTGGTCTTCTACATGGTGCTGGCCGTGCTCATCACGGTCGTCATGCGCTGGCTGGAGACGCTGGCCGCACGCCGCGTCGGGCGTTCGGTGCCGAGCAGGGAACGTGCGCTGGCCAGAGGGGCGGCGGCCTGATGGACAAGTGGAACTGGGACCGCTTCCTCGATGCCTGGCCGTACGTGCTGGACGGGCTGTGGGTGACCATCCAGTTCACCGTGCTCGGCTCGATCGTCGCGTACGTGCTCGGGCTGATCTTCGCGATCATCCGCCAGCTGCGCATCCCGGTGGTGGACCAGGTGCTGTGGGGATTCATCGAGTTCGTCCGCAGCACCCCACTGCTGGTGCAGGTGTTCTTCCTGTACTGGGTGATCCGGCCGGAGGTGCTGCAGGGGGTCGACTCGGACACCCAGAAGATCCTGGTCGGCACGTTCGCGCTGGGTGTGCACTACGCGTGCTACACGTCGGAGGTCTACCGCGCGGGCATCGAAGCGGTGCCGAAAGGCCAGTGGGAGGCGGCCACCGCGCTGAGCCTGCCGCGCAGCCGGGTGTGGACCGGCGTGGTCCTGCCGCAGGCGATTCCCCGGGTACTTCCCGCGCTGGGCAACTACACCATCGCCATGTTCAAGGAAGTGCCGTTGCTGTCGGCCATCTCGGTCTTCGACATCGTCTACCAGGTCAAGACCGAGTACGCCGCGAGCCAAGGCGGTGCCGGCCCCGAGGCGTGGGCCGCCGCGGGCCTGACGTTCCTGGCCTTGAGTTATCCGTGTGCAATTCTGGTTCGAAGGTTGGAGCGCCGTGTCGGAACCGTCTGAGACCCCCGCCGAGATGATCCGGTTCGAGAACGTCGTCAAACGCTTCGGCTCGAACACGGTTCTGGAAAATCTGAACTTCACCGTCGCCCCCGGCGAGTTCGTCACATTGATCGGGCCGAGCGGCTCCGGCAAGACCACCATCCTGCGCCTGGTGATGACGCTGGAACGGGTCACCGAAGGCACCATCTACGTGGCGGGCGAGCCGCTGTCGCACATGCCCAAGGGCGGCAAGCTGGTGCCCGCCGACGAGAAGTACCTGCGCCAGGC
Source organism: Thermocrispum agreste DSM 44070 (assembly GCF_000427905.1). Classification (GTDB taxonomy): domain Bacteria; phylum Actinomycetota; class Actinomycetes; order Mycobacteriales; family Pseudonocardiaceae; genus Thermocrispum; species Thermocrispum agreste. The sequence continues at coordinate 563,235 of NZ_KE386603.1, forward strand.
CCGCAAGCGGATCGGCATGGTGTTCCAGCAGTTCAACCTGTTCCCGAACATGAACGTGCTGCGCAACGTCACCGAGGGCCCGGTGCGCAGCCTGGGCAAGTCGCGGGACGAGGCGGACAAGCGGGCCAGGGAGCTGCTCGAGCTGGTCGGCCTGTCGGACAAGGTCGACGCGCGGCCGACCCAGCTGTCCGGCGGCCAGCAGCAGCGGGTGGCCATCGCCCGTGCCCTGGCCATGGAGCCGGAGGTGCTGCTGCTGGACGAGGTGACCTCGGCGCTGGACCCCGAACTGGTCACCGGCGTGCTGCACCTGCTGAAGGACATCGCCACGACCACCGACATCACGTTCCTGTGCGTGACCCACGAGATGCAGTTCGCGCGGGACGTCTCGGACCGGGTGATGATGTTCGACGGCGGCAAGATCGTGGAGGACGGCCCGCCGGAGAAGATCTTCACCGCGCCGGAGAACGACCGCACCCGCGAGTTCCTGCAGGCGGTGCTCGACCGGGCGTGAGCAGGGCACCGGCCGCCGGGCGCGGGCGTCAGGCGGTGGCCACCCGGAACTGCTCGAACTGCTCCTCGGTCAGCCCGACCCAGGTGGCGTCGGCGTGCGCCAGCACCTCGCCGTCGGCGCCCCAGATCACCGAGCCGGAGTGGCGCTTGCGGCCGTCCACCGCGCGCAGCCAGCCCGCCGCCACCAGGCGCTCTCCTGCCTTGGGCAGCCGCAGGATGCGTGCGGTCAGCTGGCCGAGCACGTGCGGCCCGGCTCGGTGCTCGGTGTCGTGGTACCAGCACAGGCCGCTCGGGCAGTCGAGCGCGGCCCAGACGTACCGCGGGTCGAGTGTGCCCGCGGAGCCGACCAGCGATTCCTCCGGTGTCCACGGCCAGGCGACGAGCAGGTCCCGGGAGGTGCGGCCGGGGAACAGCCGCAGCCCGTCCCCCTCGGCGCGGGCAGGCCCGCAGGTGAAGCAGCCGGGGAAGGGATGCTGGGCCCGGTAGGCCTCGACGTCGAACTCCTCGGCGGCGGCGACTGCCTCGTCGTACGAGACCGGCTCGGGCAGATCGCCGGACGGCTCGCCGGGCCGCGCCCGGGCGATCACCGTCTCGCCGTCGCGCAGCTCGGCCCCGTCACCGGTGGACACCAGGTGCAGCGTGCGGTCCAGCGGCGGCGGCCGGAACAGGCGCACCTGCGCCGGGCCGTCGACGGCCGCGGCGGCGACACCGCACGTGTACCCGCCGTTGCCCGAGGCGTCCGGTCCATGGAATCGCTGTTCGATCCGCACCTGCATGGGCCGGATCCTACCGAGCGGCCGGCCGGCTCTCCGTCAGGTAGCGCTCGCCGGTGCGGATTTCCTGCAGGGCGGCGCACAGCGCGCTGAGCACCCGCAGGTCCTCGGCCCGGTGCCGTTCGATCACGTGCGTGAGCAATTCGGCTGCCAGCGCCAGCTCGCGGCGATCGTCGTCGGTGACCATCGCACTTCCCTTCCGCCGCCGTCGGCCGGCGGCTGCGGGTCCGTCGATCTTCCACCCGGGAGGCGAGACGAACCGGTTCGTCTCCCGATGCTAGATCGCGGCGCCGGCATTCCCGGTGCGACGCGCTGAACCTTCGGCGACGTGCCGGCGAGCCACTAACGTAAGGGGCATGGCGGGCTACGAGCACCTCACCGTCGAGCGCTCCGGCGCCACGGTGACCATCACCATGCGACGTCCGGCGAAACGCAACGCGCTGTCCACACCCCACCTGGAGGAGCTGCTGCGGGCGTTCACCGAGACGGCGCAGACCGACGCGACCGGTGTGATCCTGGCCGGCGAGGGCCCGGTCTTCTCCGCCGGGCACGATTTCGCCGAGGTCGCCTCGCTGGACACCGACGGGGTACGGCAGCTGCTCGACCTGTGCACGCGGCTGATGACCACACTGCACACCGTCCCGCAGGTGGTCATCGCGCGCGTCCACGCGCTGGCGACGGCGGCGGGCTGCCAGCTAGTCGCCTCGTGCGATCTTGCCGTGGCGGCCGAATCGGCGGCGTTCGCGCTCCCCGGCGGCAAGGGCGGCTGGTTCTGCCACACCCCCGCGGTGCCGGTGGCCAGGTCGATCGGCCGCAAGCGGCTGATGGAGATGGCGCTGACCGGCGACCCGATCGACGCCCGCACCGCCGAACGATGGGGCCTGGTCAACCGGGTCGTCCCGGACGACGAGCTGGACGACGCGGTGGCCGGCCTGCTGGCGCGGGCCACCAGGGGCAGCCGGGCCAGCAAGGCGCTGGGCAAGCGAACGTTGTACCAGCAGCTCGACCGGCCCGAGGACGAGGCGTACGAGCTGGCCGTGCGGGTGATGGCGGAGTCGTCCGGGCTGCCCGGCGCGAAGGAGGGCATGGCGGCGTTTCTGGCCAAACGGCCCCCGCAGTGGCCAGACTGAGCGCGGTCGCGCCGACGGTTCGGCGTTCCGAGGGCACCGACGAGGAGGTCGCATGCTGTCGCGCGGACGCTCCGACACCGCCGCCACGCTGCGCCGCGCGCACAAGCTGTCGCGGGCGTTGCGGGACGGCCTGCGGGGCGACGGCGTCTTCACCGCCGCCAGGCAGGCCAGGAAGCTGCTGCACGCCCGCGCCGTCGGCCTCGCCGGACTGGACGGGGCGATCGTCTGGTCCGGTGCGCCGCGGCACGAGGAGCAGGCCCAGGCCATGGTCAACGACGTGCTGCACGACGAGACCCACGGCGGACACGCCGAGCTGACCGTGTTGCCGCTGGACGTGGCCGACGAGATCGCCGGTGCCATCGTGGTGGAAGGCGACGTGAGCAATGCCGACGTGCACGAGGTCGCGGTGCTGGTCTCGGAGGCGCTGGAGCGGGCCAGGCTGGAAGCGTCGGCGGAACAGGCGCTGCAGTCCGAGCTGCGCGCGCTGCGCGCGGAGATCTCCCCGCACTTCGTCTACAACGCTTTGACGGTGATCGCGTCACTGGTGCGTAGCGATCCGGACCGGGCCCGCGATCTGATGCTGGACTTCGCCGACTACATCCGCTACAGCCTGGCCAGGCACGGTGAATACACCACGGTGGCGGACGAGTTCCACGCCATCGAGGCGTATTTGACGCTGCAGCGCGCGGTGCTGGGGGAGCGGCTGCGGGTGCAGGTGCGGGTGGCCCCGGACGTGCTGGCCGTTCCGCTGCCGTGCCTGGTGCTGCAGCCGCTGGTGGAGAACGCCATCCGGCACGGGATCGAGCCGAGCGGCGAGACCGGCACGGTGCAGGTGCAGGGCGAGGCGGAAGGCAACGACTGTGTCATCAGCGTGGAGGACGACGGCGTCGGGATGCAGCCGGAACGGGCCGAGCAGATCCTCGCCGGGAAGGGATCACCGGACAGCGTCGGCCTGTCCAACGTGGACCGCCGGCTGCGCACGGTCTACGGACCGTGGTACGGGCTGGTGGTGGAGACCGCGCCGGGGGAGGGCACGCGGGTGATCGTGCGAGTGCCGCTGTTCCAACCGGGTGTGTTGCCGTCATGAAGCCCTACAGCAAGCCACTGAAAGTGCTGGCCGTCGACGACGTGCCCGCCGCGCTGGCGGACATCTCGCAGCTGCTGCAGGAGGCGCCGGAAGTCGGCGAGGTCAAGGGTGCGGGCGACGCCATCACCGCGCTGAAGATGATCCAGAGCGAGCAGTTCGACGCGGTGTTCCTGGACATCTCCATGCCCGGCCTGGACGGCCTGGAGCTGGCCTCGCTTCTGGCCAAGCTCAACGAGCCGCCGGTGATCGTGTTCGTGACCGCCTACGACGGGCATGCGGTGACCGCCTACGGCATCGGCGCGGTCGACTACCTGCTCAAGCCGGTGCGGGCCGAGCGGTTGTCCGCGGCGCTGGCCAAGGTCGTGCGCATGCTGCCGTCCTCGGCCGAGGAGCCGCCGCCGCAGCCCGACGCGCTGGCCGCGATCCCGGTGGAAAGTGGCGGACGCACTCGCTACGTTCGGCGCAGCGACGTCGCGTTCGTGGAGGCGCACGGCGACCACGTCCGCCTGCACACCCCGAGCGGGGTGCATGCGGTGCGGATGCCGATCTCCCGGCTGGAGGAGTACTGGGAAGGCACCGGTTTCGTGCGCACCCACCGCAGCTTCCTGGTGGCGTTGAAGGCGATCAAGGAGCTGCGCAGCGACGCGGTGGGCGGCTTGCTGGCGCACACCGAGCTGGGCGACGTGCCGGTCAGCCGACGGCACGCGCGGGAACTGCGCGAGCGGCTGCTGCACGCGGCACGGGCCGCCGAACTGGATCAACCACGCGGACGGGACTGACCATGGCCAAACGCGTCGCGGTGATGAGTCCGCAGACCAGGCTGGCCCGATCGCGACGCAGGCTGCGCGGGCGCTGGCGGATGCCCCGGCTGGACCCGGACGACGCCGAGCGCGCGCTGCGCAACTACCGGCTGCAGCGGCGCCGCGGTGTCGCCGCGCTGGTGCTGATCTTCGCCATGCTGCTCGGGCTGCCGCTGCTGCTGAGGGTGGCGCCGGGGCTCACCGACGTGCGGTTGCTCGGCATCCCGGTGTCCTGGCTGGTGCTGGCGGTGCTGCCGTACCCGCTGATGAGCTGGCTGGCCGGCTGGCAGTTGCGCAGGGCCGAGCGGGTGGAGGACGGTACCGGGCACGGGGACGGGGCACGCTGATGGTGCCTGCGCTCGCGGTGGCCGCGGTCATCGGCGTGACGCTGTTCATCGGCTTGCGCGGTGTCGCGGCGATGCGCACGACCTCGGACTTCCTGGTGGCATCGCGCCGGGTGACGCCGCTGCTCAACGCCGGGGCGGTCTCCGGGGAGTACCTGTCCGCCGCGTCGTTCCTCGGCGTGGCCGGGCTGATGCTCAAGGACGGCATGGGCGCGCTGTGGTACCCGGTCGGCTTCACTGCAGGCTACATCCTGATGCTCGTGCTGGTCGCCGCCCCGATGCGCCGCTCGGGGGCGCTGACCGTGCCGGACTTCGCCGAAGCGCGGCTGGCCTCGCCGCCGCTGCGCAAGCTGGCCGCGGTCGTGGTGCTGGTCATCGGGGCGCTGTACCTGGTACCGCAGTTCCGCACCGCCGGGCTGGTCCTGACCGTGGTCAGCGGCACGCCGTACTGGTTCGGCGTGACGGTCGCCGGCGCGGCGGTGGCCGCCACGCTGGCGTTGGGCGGCATGCGCGCGGCGACCTACGTGCAGGCGTTCCAGTTCGTGCTGAAGCTGCTGCTGTTCATCATCCCGGCGGTCTGGCTGCTGGCCACCGTCGGCGAGGACGTCCGGCACCGGGCGCTCAACCCGGAGGAGTTCACCCACTTCGAGCGGGACACCACGGTGACGTTCCGGGTGGACGCCACGTTGGAACCGGGCGGGTTCGTGCCCGCCGGGACCCGGATGGAGTTCCCCGCGGGGGCGCAGGTGCCGCACGTGGTGGGGTCCACCCCGCCCGGTGGTGAGGAGTGGCAGCTGCCGCTGCTGGACTTCGGTCACAGCGGCTACCCGCTGCTGGGCACCCTGGCGGTGCTGGTGGCCACCTCGCTGGGCACGATGGGCCTGCCGCACGTGATCATGCGCTTCCACACCAGCCCGGACGGGCGGGCCGCGCGGCGCACCGCGGCCATCACCGTCGGCCTGCTCGGCGTGTTCTATCTCTTCCCGGGGATCTACGGGGTGCTCGGCAGGGTCCTGGTGCCGCACCTGTACCTGTCCGGCGCCACCGACACGGCGGTCGTCGCGATGCCACTGCAGGTCGACTCCGGGTGGCGGGGGACGCTGTTCACCACGCTGCTCACCGCCGGGGCATTCGCGGCGTTCCTGGCCACCTCGCTGGGGTTGCTGCTCGCCGTGTCCGGCGCCATCGCCCACGACCTGTCCCCTGGGGGGCTCGGACGCCTGCGGGTCACCGTGCTCGCGGCTGCCGCCGTGGTCGTCGTGCTCGCCCTCTTCGCCGCTCACCTGGACGCGGGTCTGCTGGTCACCTGGGGCTTCACCGTGGCGGCCTCGACGTTCTCGCCCCTGCTGGTGCTGGGCATCTGGTGGCCGCGGCTGACCGCACCAGGCGCCATCTGCGGCGTCGCGGCAGGCCTGCTGTCCTCGTCCGGGGCCATCGCCGTGACGCTGTTCGGGCCGCCGCTGCCCGGTGTGCTGGCCATCCTCGTCACCCAGCCCGCGATGTGGACCGTGCCGCTGGCGGCCGTCACCATGGTGCTGGTCTCGCTGCGTGGCCGTCCGCCCGCCTGGGCCATGACCGCCATGCTGCGGCTGCACCTCGACGAAGCGCGCGAACCGATGTTCCAACCCCGCCGGGGGAACCGTTCGGCGTGGTCGTCGCGCCGTTGGTGGACCGTTCGTCGCATGCTGCGACGGTCTGGCCGGTGATCATTCCGCAGCCGCCGTCGGCCTCTTTAACGTGGCGTGCGACACAGTCCCGGTACGGAGGTCGACGATGACTACCACCGAACGCACGCTCGCTCCCGAGGACTGGGAGCGGGTCCATCAGAGTGCGGACTTCGCCCGGTTACGGCGCAAACTCCGATCGTTCGTCTTTCCCATGACCGGCCTGTTCCTGGCCTGGTACCTGCTGTACGTGCTGCTGGCGGACTACGCGCCGGAGTTCATGTCGACCGAGGTCTTAGGCCACGTCAACGTCGGGCTGCTGTTCGGGCTCGGGCAGTTCGTCTCCACGTTCGTCATCACCGGGCTGTACGTGCGGCACGCCAACAAGCACCTGGACCCGGTGGCCGACAAGCTGCGTGACGAGCTCGAGGAGGTGGCCGCCAAATGAGCGCCGAACTGTTCCTGGCCCAGGACACGCTCGAGGGCAACAACCCGGTGCTGAACATGGCCATCTTCGGCCTGTTCGTCGCCGTCACGCTGGTCATCGTGCTGCGGGCCAGCCGCAGCACCAGGACCGCATCGGACTACTACGCCGCGGGCCGTGCGTTCTCCGGTCCGCAAAACGGCATCGCCATCTCCGGCGACTACCTGTCGGCGGCGTCCTTCCTGGGCATCGCGGGCGCCATCGCGGTCTACGGATACGACGGGTTCCTCTACTCGATCGGCTTCCTGGTCGCCTGGCTGGTGGCGCTGCTGCTGGTCGCCGAACTGCTGCGGAACACGGGGAAGTTCACCCTCGGTGACGTGCTGGCGTTCCGCATGCAGCAACGCCCGGTCCGGGCCGCGGCGGCGACGTCGACGCTGGCGGTGAGCTTCTTCTACCTGCTGGCCCAGATGGCCGGTGCGGGCATCCTGGTCGCGCTGCTGCTGGGCATCACCAGCGACGCCGGGCAGGCGCTGGTGATCAGCATCGTCGGTGTCGTGATGATCATCTACGTCCTGGTCGGCGGCATGAAGGGCACCACGTGGGTGCAGATCATCAAGGCGGTGCTGCTGATCGCCGGTGCCGCGGTGATGACCTTCTGGGTGCTCGCCCAGCACGGGTTCAACCTGTCCGACGTGCTCGGTGCGTCGGCCGACCGCAACGGTGACGCGGTGCTGCACCCGGGTGCCAAGTACGGCGCCACCGAACTGTCCAAGATCGACTTCATCTCGCTGAGCCTGGCGCTGGTGCTGGGCACCGCGGGCCTGCCGCACGTGCTGATGCGCTTCTACACCGTGCCGACGGCCAGGGACGCGCGCCGGTCGGTGGTGTGGGCGATCGCGCTGATCGGCCTGTTCTACCTGTTCACGCTGGTGCTGGGCTACGGTGCTGGGGCACTGGTGGGCGCGGACGCGATCTCGTCGGCGCCGGGTGGTGAGAACGCTGCCGCCCCGATGCTGGCGCAGGCCCTCGGCGGTCCGGTGCTGCTGGGCATCATCGCCGCCATCGCCTTCGCCACCATCCTCGCGGTGGTGGCCGGCCTGACCATCACCGCGTCGGCGTCGTTCGCGCACGACATCTACGCCAACGTGATCAAGAAGGGCGAGGTCGACTCGAAGGAGTCCGAGGTGCGGGTCGCCAGGATCACCGCCGTGGTGATCGGCGCGCTGGCCATCGTCGGCGGCATCCTGGCCCGTGAGCAGAACGTCGCCTTCCTGGTCGCGCTGGCGTTCGCGGTGGCCGCGTCGGCGAACCTGCCGACCATCGTGTACTCGCTGTTCTGGCGGCGGTTCAACACCAGGGGCGCGCTGTTCAGCATCTACGGCGGCCTGATCGTGACGATCACGCTGATCGTGTTCTCCCCGGCGGTGTCCGGCAAGGTCAAGGTCGACCCGGAGACCGGGGAGGAAGTCTCGGCGTCGATGCTGCCGCTCGGTGTGGACTTCTCCTGGTTCCCCCTGGAGAACCCCGGGCTGGTGTCGATTCCGGTGTCGTTCTTCCTCGGCTGGCTCGGCACGATGCTGTCCAAGGAGCACGACTCGGAGAAGTTCGCCGAGATGGAGGTGCGCGCGCTCACCGGCGCGGGCGCGGAGAAGGCCACTCAGCACTGACTTCCCGCCTGGTTCTGCACCCCGGCGGTGCGGCGTCACGGTCTCGCAGCCTGCGAGGCGGTGCGCCGCACCGCCTTTCCATGCTCGGCCCTGTCGCGCATGGCGGGCGCGCTCGCCGCACCCGGGAGGTGCTGTTCGGCGCGGTACCGGCGCCGCCGCTGTCACCCCTTGGCGCGTTCGTGCAGCAGCAACAACGCGTAGGCGGCGATGCTCTGGGCGTCGGTCACCAAGCCGGTGCGGATCATCTCCTCGAACTCCGCGCGACCGAACCACGCGGCGCGCATGTCCTGTTCCTCCAGCTCGCGCTCGGGCGGCCCGGCGGTCAGCTCGGTGGCCAGGAACGCCCTGCCGCGTTGGCTGGACAGACCGGGGGCGACGTCCAGCAGGCCCAGCTCCACCAGCCTGCCCGCCCGCAGCCCGGTCTCCTCCCGCAGCTCGCGGGCGGCCAGCTCGGCCGGGTCCAGGTCTTCCCGGTCCGGCGCGGTGCCCTGCGGGAACTCCCACCGCCGCAGCCCGAGCGGATACCGGTACTGCTCGACCAGGTGCATCCGGCCGTCGTCGGCCATCGGGATGATCAACGCGTAGTCCGGCTTGTCCACCACGCCGTAGATGCCGCGGGAGCCGTCCGGGCGCTGGACGGCGTCCTCCCGGACCGTCATCCAGCTGTTGGCGTAGACCTCGCGTGAACCCAGTGTCCGCATGCGGTTAGCCTCGCACGGTGCGTCTTGTCATCGCCCGCTGCCAGGTCGACTACCACGGACGGCTGACCGCGCATCTGCCGATGGCCACCCGGCTGGTGCTGATCAAGGCCGACGGCTCGGTGTCCATCCACTCCGACGACCGCGCCTACAAGCCGCTGAACTGGATGAGCCCGCCGTGCTGGCTCACCGAGGACGACGGCACCTGGACCGTGCGCAACAAGAACGGCGAAGAACTGGTCATCACCGTGGACGAGGTGCTGCACGACTCGTCGCACGAGCTGGGCGCGGAGCCCGGGCTGGTGAAGGACGGGGTGGAAGCGCACCTGCAGCAGCTGCTCGCCGAGCACATCACCACGCTGGGCGAGGGCTACACGCTGATCCGCCGCGAGTACCCCACCGCGATCGGCCCGGTGGACATCCTGTGCAAGGACGCCGACGGCACGACGGTGGCCGTGGAGGTCAAGCGCCGTGGCGAGCTGGAGGGTGTGGAGCAGCTGACCCGCTACCTGGAACTGCTCAACCGGGATCCGTTGCTCGCCCCGGTCACCGGGGTGCTGGCCGCCCAGCAGATCAAGCCGCAGGCGCGCACGCTGGCCGAGGACCGCGGCATCCGGTGCGTCACGCTGGACTACGACGCCTTGCGCGGCGCGGAGAGCGACGATCTGCGGCTGTTCTGACGTCGCCTGCCGGACGTGTCGGCGTTCACCCGGGGCCCGCCGACACCCGCCCGGATCGGTGGCCCCGGCGGGCGCCCGCCGCGCGGATTGCCGGGATCCACCTCCGTGCGATGCACCGTGGCGCTACGGTGCATGCGTGCCTCACTTGCGATCGATGTTCACGGCCCGCCGTGCCGCCGCCGTGCTGGTGGCTCTCGCCGCGCCGGTGATCCTCTCCGGGTGCGGCGGAGACGACCTGGCCAAGGTCACCTACCAGCGGACGACGGTGCCACCGCAGCCGGGCAGCGGCGGCGCCGGGCCGGTGCCGCAGGGCCAGGTCGACGTGCCGGAGCTGGCCGTCGACAAGCTCAGGCTGGTCGACGCGTGCCAGCTGCTGACCGGGGAAGCCGTCACCCAGCTCGGCAAGCCGGACAAACCGCTGCCGCTGTATCAGGAAACCTGCATGGTGGACGTGCGCGACCCGGCGGACAAGCAAGTGAAGCTGAACCTCCGACTGGACCAGAGGGTGTTCCAACCGCGGGAGCAGGCCGCAGGCGGGCTGGACGGGCTGCCGCTGTTCGAGCAGCGCGACGGCGACAAGTGCTCCGACACGGTGCTCACCGACGAGTCGGCGAAGATGGGCATCGGCCTGGACGTCACCTACGAGCAGGGCGAGCCGTGCGGGACCGCGCGCCGGGTGTTGGCCAAGATCATCCAGCGGCTGAAGACCGATCCGCCGCGCATCGACGTCCCGCCGAACTCGTTGCGCCAGGTCGACCCGTGCTCGGTGCTGCCGAAGCAGGAGGTCGCCGACCTGCTCGGTGCCGACGCGGCGGCGTCGCAGGACTCGCTGCACGGCTGCAGCGCGCAGGCCACCGACCCGACCAAGGGCTCGGTCGTGGTCGAGTTCCGCTTCTCCGGCCCGCCGGTCGAGGCGGGCAAGTGGAAGCGGATCACCATCTCCGGCTCGGTACGGGGGGTCCAGAAGTACCTCACCCCGAGCATCGAGCGCTGCGAGGTCGAGTGGGAGCACAAGAAGTACAGCGGGCCGCTGGCCAGGGACGGCGAGACCGTCCGGGTCGAGTTCGCCAACTACCTCGGCGACGGCACCGCGCCGGACGCGTGCCGGAAGGCGCGCCAGGTGGCCAAGCAGGTGTTGAGCGAACTGTCGGGGTGACGCGGGCCTCGGCAGTCCGACCCGGCGCAGCTGGAGCGGTTGCGCCGAACTGCCGGGGTGACGCGGGCCTCTGAGTTGTTGCGTCCCCTCTGGCGCGCCGCGACGATACCCAGGAGTAACCGGAGCACGGGAGGCATGCAGTGGCGCGTGAGTTCTCATCGGTGGGCGTGATCGGGCTGGGCACCATGGGCGCGGGCATCGCGGAGGTGTTCGCCCGCAGCGGGCTGGCGGTGATCGGCGTCGAGGTCGACGACGCGGGCATCCAGCGGGCTCGTGAGCACATGGAGCACTCCACCGGTCGCGCGCTGGCCCGCGGCAAGATCGACGAGGCGACCAGGCAGGAGATCCTCGGCCGGATCCGCTACACCACCCAGCTGGACGACCTGGCCGAGGTCGACCTGGTGGTCGAGGCGATCCCGGAGCACCTGGACGCCAAAGCGGACGTGTTCGCCAAGCTGGACAAGGTCACCAAACCGGACGTGATCCTGGCGTCCAACACCTCGTCGCTGTCCATCACCGAGATCGGCGTGCACACCCAGCGGCCGGGCAAGGTCGTCGGCATGCACTTCTTCAACCCGGCGCCGGTGCTCAAGCTGGTCGAAGTGGTGCGCACCGTGGTCACCGAGCAGGACGTGATCGACGACGTGGTGGCGCTGGCCAAGCGGATCGGCAAGACCCCGGTGGTGATCGGCGACCGGGCCGGGTTCATCGCCAACGCGCTGCTGTTCGGCTACCTCAACCACGCGGTGCGGATGTTCGAATCGCACTACGCCACCCGTGAGGACCTGGACGCGGCCATGCGCTTCGGCTGCGGCTATCCGATGGGGCCGTTGCAGCTGCTCGACCTGATCGGCCTGGACACCGCCTACGAGATCCTCGACTCGATGTACCGGCAGTCGCGCGACCGGCTGCACGCCCCGGCGCCGCTGCTGAAGCAGATGGTCTCCGCCGGCCTGCTCGGCCGGAAGGTCGGCCGTGGCTTCTACACCTACGACCGGCCGGATTCGCCCAACGTGGTCGACGACCACCTGACCCCGCGCAGCAAGGCGGGCGAGGACGGGCCGACCCGCCAGGTGCGCACGGTCGGCGTGGTCGGCACCGGGACGATGGCGACCGGCATCGCCGAGGTGTTCGCCAAGTCCGGCTACGACGTGGTGCTGCGCGGGCGGTCCCAGGAGAAGGCGGAGGCCGCGCTCGGCAAGGTCCGCAAGTCGCTGGAGCGCGCCGTGGCCAAGGGCAAGCTGACCGAGGACGAGGCCGCCGCGGCGGCCGGGCGGATCAGGCCGGTGGCCGAGCTGGCCGAGCTGGCCGATGCCGACCTGGTGGTCGAGGCGGTCGCCGAGGACCTCGAGGTCAAGCGCGGCCTGTTCGCCGAGCTGGACGCGGTGGTCAAGCAGGGCGCCATCCTGGCCACGACAACCTCGTCGCTGCCGGTGGTGGAGTGCGCGGCCGCCACCAAGCGCCCGGCGGACGTGGTGGGCATGCACTTCTTCAACCCGGCGCCGGTGATGAAGCTGGTCGAGGTGGTGCACACCATCAACACCGCCCCGGACGTGGTGGCCACCGTGAACGCGGTGTGCCGCCAGACCGGCAAGGTGGCGGTGAACTGCGCCGACCGGGCCGGCTTCATCGTCAACGCGCTGCTGTTCCCGTACCTGAACGACGCAGTGAAGATGCTGCAGGCGCACTACGCCGAGGCGGCGGACATCGACACTGCGATGAAGGTCGGCTGCAGCCTGCCGATGGGCCCGTTCGAGCTGCTGGACGTGGTCGGCCTGGACGTCGCGCTGGCTATTCAGCGAACGCTGTACAACGAGTTCCGCGAGCCGGGCTTCGCGCCTGCGCCGCTGCTGGAACACCTGGTCACGGCCGGCCGCCTGGGCCGCAAGACCGGAAAGGGTTTCTGGGAGTACAACTGACGCGTGCGGCGCCGACGGCCTGCCGGGCACGCCCCGGTGGGCCGCAGGCGTTCCGGTGCCTTTTCGGTCAGCTGCAGCAGCACCCTCCGCCACAGCACCCTCCACCGGACGGCGGGGGCGGCGCCGGCGACGAGGGACGGGACGCGGTACCGGTCAGCGCCACGGTGGTGAGCAGCTTGACCGTGTCGGTGTGGCCCGCCGGGCACTTCGCGGGCGCGCCGGACTCACTCATCGGCCGGTTGAGTTCGAACGTCTCGGTGCACACCCGGCAGCGGTAGGCGTAGGTCGGCATGGGCTCATTATCCCGCCGCCTGTGCCGTGACCGGCGCATCTCGGTACGGTCCGGCCCGCCACGCCGGGCGGCGGCCCGGCGTGCGAAACGGGGCGGCCGCCTCGGCGAACTTCGGCGCACGGGGTGCCACGACCGGTCGCCGATGTGGCACGCTCGCAGCGTGCTGCCACGACCCGATCACAGCCTTCCCCATCTGGCCGACGTGGTGCCGTCGGTGCTGGCCGCCATGCGGGTGCCCGGGTTCGACGCGATCGTCGACCTGCCCGGCGATCGGAGCGGCGCCTGCGTGCTGCTGATCGACGGGCTCGGCACCGAGCTGCTGGACGCCCATGCCGAGGACGCCCCGGTGCTGACCGAACTGCGCGAAAGGGACCGGAGGGACATCCACGTCGGCTTCCCGTCCACCACGGCCGCCGGGCTGGCCGCGATCGGCACCGGATGCCGGTCCGGCGAGCACGGCATGGTCGGCTACACGTTCCGCCTGCCCGAGGCCGGGGTGATCAACGCCCTGCGCTGGCGCGCGCACCCGGCCAGCCGGGACGAGGGGGACCTGCGGCTGGCGTTCCCGCCGGAGCAGGTGCAACCCAAGCCGACCGCCTTCCAGCGGGCCGTGACCGCGGGGACGACGGTCACGGTCGTCTCCGGCGCCGAGTTCAGTGGCTCCGGGCTGACCAGGGCGGTGCTGCGGGGCGGGCAGTACGTCGGCGTGCACGCGCTGGGCGATCTGGCCGCGGAAGTCCGGCAAGCCGTCGGCGGCGGCGGGTTGTGCTACGGCTACCACGGCCAGCTCGACATGCTCGGGCATCTGCACGGACCGGGCTCGTTGGCGTGGCGGATGCAGTTGCGTCAGGTCGACCGGCTGGTGGAGTCGCTGGTGGAAGCCCTCCCGCCGGGTGGCCTGCTCGCCGTCGTGGCGGACCACGGGATGGTCGCGGTGGATCCGGAAGAGGTCGTGGACGCCGACGCATGCGCGGAACTGACCGAAGGTGTCCGGGAGATCGGCGGGGAGGCCAGGGCCCGCCACGTCTACGTCGAGGACGGGGCCGCCGCGGACGTGCTGGCCGCGTGGCGGGAAACGCTCGGCGACCGGGCCTGGGTGGTCAGCAAGGACGAGGCGATCGCGGCCGGCTGGTTCGGCGAGCGGGTGGAAGACCGCGTGGTGCAACGGATCGGCGACGTCGTTGCGGCCGCCCGCGGCCGGGCCGGGGTGGTGCGCCGGTCGTACGAGCCACTGGAATCCCGGCTGATCGGGCAGCACGGGTCGCTGTCCACCGCCGAGCAGCTGGTGCCGTTGGTGCTGGCCTACCGCTGAGCTCGCCACGCTCGTCGGCCCCGCTGCTGGGGTGGCGACGGGACGAATTCAGCCGTGGGCGTGTCGCCGCAACAGCACCTCGGTGAACCCGTGCTGGGTGCGCTCCCGCCACACCGTGAACCCGAGTTTCTCGGCGACCCGCAACGACGGCGCGTACTCCGGCGTGGTCACGATGGACACCGGGCGGCCGGGCATCTCGCGCTCCGCCCACTCCACCGCCTGCCGGGCGATCTCGGTGGCGTATGCCTTGCCCCAGTGCCTCCGGTGCAGCCGGTACGCCAGGTTCAGCACCGGCTCGCCGTCCTCGACGTGCCTGCGGATGCCGCCCAGGCCGACGACGTCCCCGGACGCCGGGTCCACCGCGATCCAGTACGACAGCCCGTACTCGTCCCAGTCGGCCAGCCATCCGGTGAAGCGCTCGCGCGCCTGCTCCGGCGTCAGCGCCATCGGGTCCCAGCGGTTGGCCTCCGCGTCCCGGTACAGCGCGACGACCTGCTCCCGGTCGGCAGGCCACAACCGGCGCAGCAGCAGCCGCTCGGTGCGGACCTCCGGCAGGACGGGACTCACCCGCACGACAGTAGGCGCGGTTCGGACACAATGGGGCCCATGACGGCCGGTGTGAGGGATTTGCCACTCGTTTTGTTGCACGCGTTCCCGGTCGACGCGCGGATGTGGGACGGCGTGCGTGCGCCGCTTGCCGCCCACACCCGGGTGATCACCCCCGACCAGCGCGGGCTCGGCCGCTCCCCGATGCCGCTGACCGACCGTGCGCCGTCGCTGGAGGACGCCGCCCGCGACGTCGTCGTTCTGCTGGACAAGCTGGGCATCGAGCGGGCTGTCGTCGGAGGCTGCTCGATGGGCGGCTACGTCACCATGGCCCTGCTGCGCATCGCGCCGGAGCGCGTCGGTGGCCTGGTGCTGATCGACACCAAGGCCGCGGCCGACACCGCGGAAGCGCGTGCCGGCCGGCTGGCGATGGCGGACCGGGTGGAGGCCGAAGGGGTGGGGTTCCTGCCCGAGGCGATGTTGGCCAATCTGCTCGGCAGCACCACCCGTGAGCGGCGGCCGGAAGTGGTGCAGCGCGTGCGGGACATGATCCTCGACCAGCCGCCGGCCGGTGTGGCGTGGGCGCAGCGGGCGATGGCGGACCGCCCCGATTCGTTCGACACGCTGCGGTCGGCCGACGTCCCCGCCCTGGTCCTGGTGGGCGAGGAGGACGAGCTGACCCGCGCCGACCAGGCCCGCGCGATGGCCGAGGCGCTGCCGAACGCCCTCTTGGAGGTCATCCGCGCCGCCGGTCACCTCGCTCCGGTGGAGGCGCCGGAGGCGGTGGCGGAGGTCATCGCGAGCCTGTGGCGCTGACCTGCGGATACCGCCGCGTGACGAGCCCAACTGTGATGTGGAGCGAGGTTGTGCGGGATCACAGAAGGCGCCCGGATAGGATCACGGCAGCTTCGTTCCCCGGGTAGGTGGGTTACCCGGAGTCCGAAGGTCCCCGAGTGACTGCAGGAGGCAGGCAGTGACGGCCGTAGCGCCCCAGCCGATCGCGACGCGTCCCCAACCGGCGACCCCCCGGCTCAAGGGTTCGTTCATGCTCAGCATGTTCAAGACCACGGACCCGAAGCAGCTGGGCATCATGTACCTGGTGGCCTCGTTCGCCTTCTTCATGATCGGCGGTGCGATGGCCATGCTGATCCGCAGCGAGCTGGCGGTCCCCGGGCAGCAGTTCCTGTCGTCTGAGCAGTACAACCAGCTGTTCACCATGCACGGCACGGTCATGCTGCTGCTGTACGCGACGCCGAGCGTGTTCGGCTTCGCCAACCTGGTGCTGCCGCTGCAGATCGGCGCCCCGGACGTCGCGTTCCCGCGGCTGAACGCGTTCTCCTTCTGGCTGTTCCTGTTCGGCAGCCTGGTCGCGCTGTCCGGCTTCCTCACCCCTGGCGGGGCCGCGGACTTCGGCTGGTTCGCCTACGCGCCGCTGTCCAACGCCATCCACTCGCCGGGTGTGGGCGCCGACCTGTGGATCGTCGGGCTGATCCTGTCCGGCCTGGGCACCATTCTCGGCGCGGTCAACATGATCACCACCGTGGTGTGCATGCGCGCGCCGGGCATGACCATGTGGCGGATGCCGATCTTCACCTGGAACATCCTGATCACCAGCATCCTGGTGCTGATCGCGTTCCCGATCCTCACCGCGGCGCTGTTCGGGCTGCTGGCCGACCGCCACCTGGACGCGCACGTGTTCGACCCGGCCTACGGCGGGGTAATCCTCTACCAGCACCTGTTCTGGTTCTTCGGCCACCCGGAGGTCTACATCATCGCGCTGCCGTTCTTCGGCATCGTCAGCGAGATCTTCCCGGTGTTCAGCCGCAAGCCGATCTTCGGCTACAAGGGCCTGGTGCTGGCCACCATCGCCATCGCGGCGCTGTCCACCGCGGTCTGGGCGCACCACATGTACGCCACCGGTGCGGTGCTGCTGCCGTTCTTCAGCTTCATGACGTTCCTGATCGCCGTGCCGACCGGCGTGAAGTTCTTCAACTGGATCGGCACGATGTGGAAGGGCAGGCTGACGTTCGAGTCGCCGATGCTGTTCTCCATCGGCTTCATGGCGACGTTCCTGCTCGGCGGCCTGACCGGCATCCTGCTCGCCGCCCCGGCGCTGAACTTCCACGTGTCGGACACCTACTTCGTGGTGGCGCACTTCCACTACGTGCTCTACGGCACGATCGTGTTCGCCACGTTCGCCGGCATCTACTTCTGGTTCCCCAAGTTCACCGGCCGGATGCTGGACGAGTCGCTGGCCAAGTGGCACTTCTGGCTGACCTTCATCGGGTTCCACACCACGTTCCTGGTGCAGCACTGGCTGGGCAACGAGGGCATGCCGCGCCGGTACGTCGACTACCTGGAGTCCGACGGCTTCACGACGCTGAACACCATCTCCACCATCGGTGCCTACATCCTGGGTGCCTCGACGCTGCCGTTCCTGTGGAACGTGTTCAAGTCCTACCGGTTCGGTGAGCGGGTGACGGTGGACGACCCGTGGGGCTACGGCAACTCGCTGGAGTGGGCCACCAGCTGCCCGCCGCCGCGGCACAACTTCACCGAGCTGCCGCGGATCCGGTCCGAGCGGCCCGCGTTCGAGCTGCACTACCCGCACATGACCGAGCGGATGCACGCGGAGAAGGAAATCTCCTTCACCGGCAAACCGCTGCACAACCGCCACCAGGCTCCGTCCGAGCAGATCGCCGAGGCCACTGCGGCCGGGACAGCGACGTTGACGCTGGACGCCGAGCCGGAGCGGCGCGACGACGGCAAGCCTGACGACCGGTGACCGAGGCAGCACCAGGCCAGACTCCGGTCCTCATCACGGTCACCGGTCCGGACAAACCCGGTGTCTCGTCGGTGCTGTTCGCCGCCCTGAGCAAGCACGGCGTGCGCATGCTCGACGTCGAGCAGGTGGTGATCCGCGGGCAGCTGGTGCTCGGTGTGCTGGTCGCCACCGACAAGGACCCGGAGGGCCTGCAGGAGGCCGTCGAGCAGGCGATGGCGACGGTGGCCATGCAGGTCGCCGTCCGCATCGGCGAGGACATCGGGGACGACCCGTTCGCCCAGTCGTCGCGCGGTTCCAGCCACGCCGCGGTGATCCTGGGCCACCCGGTGACGGCGCGGGCGTTCGCCGCGGTCGCCGAGCGGCTGGCGGCCATCGGCGCCAACATCGACGCGATCCGCAGCATTGCCGACTACCCGGTGACCGGCTTCGAGTTGCATCTGTCGGTGAAGGAGAACGGGCCGGACGCCGACGACGAGCTGCGCCGGGCACTGGCCGACGTGGCCCGCTCGGCGGGCGTGGACATCGCTGTGGAGCAGGAGGGCCTGTCCCGCCGGGCCAAGCGCCTGGTGGTGTTCGACGTCGACTCCACGCTGGTGCAGGGCGAGGTCATCGAGATGCTGGCCGCGCACGCCGGGGTGGAACAGGAGGTCGCGGCCATCACCGACGCGGCGATGCGGGGCGAGCTGGACTTCACGCAGTCGCTGCACCAGCGGGTCGCCCTGCTGGCCGGCCTGCCCGCCTCGGTGCTGGACGAGGTGGCCGGCCGGATCGAGCTCACGCCCGGTGCCCGCACCACGGTGCGCACGCTCAAGCGGCTCGGCTTCCGCTGCGGGGTCGTCTCCGGCGGGTTCACCCAGGTGATCGCACCGATCGCGGAAGAACTGGGCCTGGACTTCTGCGCGGCGAACCAGCTCGAGATCGTCGACGGCACGCTGACCGGCAGAGTGGTCGGCGACGTCGTCGATCGCGCCGGGAAGGCGGAGGCACTGAAGCGGTTCGCCGCCGAGTACGACATCCCGCTGGAGCAGTGCGTGGCGGTCGGTGACGGCGCCAACGACATCGACATGCTCTCCACCGCGGGCATGGGCGTGGCGTTCAACGCCAAGCCCGCGTTGCGGGAAGTCGCCGACGCGGCGCTGAACTACCCGTACCTGGATGCGCTGCTGTTCATACTGGGCGTCACCCGCGCCGAGGTGGAGGCCGCCGACATCGCGGACGGCATCGAGCTGCGGAAGCCGCCGACGTATCCACTGCCCCCGTCGCGATCATGACCGGATCGGCATCGGTCCTCGCGCCGCTGCGCGCGCGTTACGCCTCGTGGCTGTCGCTGCCGGAGGACCGGGTGGCGGACACCTCGGACGAGGATCCGGCCACGGTACGGGCGATGCAGCTGGTGATGCGGATCGAACGGCAGGATCCACCGCGGCGAACGGACGTGCTGGAAGCTGCCGCAGCGGCCGCTGTCGCGGTGTGCCTCGATCCGCGCAGCCGTCCCGGCGGCGAGTGGCACGACGAGGTCGCCGCCTGGGTCACCGGACGGATCCGGAAGGTGGCACGGCGAGCGCGTGGCGCGCACTGGGCAGCGGCGCAGGACGTCCCCGGACTGACCGTGACGGTGGGAACCGCGCAGGTGCGCGCCCTGGTGCCGGGGCTGGTGTCCGCCGTGCCGAAGGTGATCTCCCGGCTGCAGATCTCCGGCACGGAACTTCCGGCGGACGATCCCGAGCCGCCGCAGCCGGGTGACGGGCCGGTGTTGTGGATCAATCCCGAAGTCCCCATGACGGTGGGGAAGGCGGCGGCCCAGGTCGGCCACGGCAGCATGCTGCTGGCGTCCGCGCTCGGTCCGCGGCGGCTGGCGGAGTGGGCGGCCACGGGCTTCCGCTGCGTGGTGCGCACGCCGTCGGTCGAGCACTGGCGCCAGCTGCTGCCGGGCGACGATCCCGCGGGTGCGTGGGAGCGGCGGCGGGTGCTGGCGGTGCGGGACGCCGGGTACACCGAGATCGCCCCGGGAACGATCACCGTGCTCGCCGTCGATCCCGGCGGCCGGAGCGGGTGAGCGCCTACCCCTTCGGCGCTTCCCACACCACGTACGCCTCGTCGGCGTCGGTGGTCATGGCCTCGATGAAGCGTTCGTTGTCGAACCCGGGCAGCATCTGCAGCCGCTCGATCAACGCATCGGCCGCCGGATCGCCGCTCGGCACCGCGGTGCCGTTGCCGGAAGCCCCGGCCAGCATCAGGAAGACGTCCTCCTTCCACGGGCTTTCCGGGATCACCCTGATCACCACGGCGGTGAGCTCGTCCCAGGTGACCGCTTCCTGCGAACCATCGGCGAGCGTCCTGCGGACACCGGTGTCGTCGACCGTGATGGACCGCGACTGCGCGGTGCGCGGATCGTGAACCAACAAGAACTCCTTATGCGCGTAGATGTTCCACCGTAACGCCGCGTCACGATCGGGGCCGCTCCGGGGCCCCGGCGCCCTTGGCGGCGGCATCCAGGCGGCGCAGTGCCGCCTTGGCGATCTCCGGGTCGGTGGTCGGCCAGAACGGTGGCAAGGACGCGCGCAGGAAACGGCTGTAGCGGGCGTTGGCCAGCCGCGAGTCGAGCACGGCGACGACCCCGCGGTCGGACGTCGACCGGTGCAGCCGGCCCACGCCCTGGGCGAGCAGCAGGGCGGCGTGCGCGGCCGCGACGGTGAGGAATCCGTTGCCGCCGCGCGCTTCCACCGCCCGTTGCCGCGCCGATTGCACCGGGTCGTCCGGGCGCGGGAACGGGATGCGGTCGACGACGACCAGTTGCAGCGACGGTCCCGGCACGTCGACGCCCTGCCACAGCGAGAGGGTGCCGAACAGGCAGGTCCGGGGATCGTCGGCGAACTGCCTGACCAGCAGTCCGGTGGCGTCGTCGCCCTGGCACAGGATGGGGAAGCCGACGCGCTGACGAAGCTCGTCCGCGGCCTGCTTGGCGGCTCGCATCGAGGAGAACAGGCCAAGCGTGCGGCCACCCGCCGCCTCGACCAGCCCGGTCAGCTCGTCGAGCACGGCGTCGCTCAACCCGTCACGTCCCGGCGGGGGCAGCCGCCGGGCGACGTACAGAATGCCGTTGCGGGCGTAGTCGAACGGGGAACCGACGTCGAGGCTGCGCCAGCGCAGTCCGCTCCGGTCACTCGGCGGCGGCTTGGCCGTCGCGGTGGCGGGGTTGGGCGAAGCCGTCTCCCGGTCGTCACGCGGGTCGGCGGGACCGGGTTCTCCGGCTCGGTCGGGTTCGTCGTCCGCAGGGCCGACCGCTGCGACGCTCGATCCGGCCACCTTGGTCTCGTCCGGCAGCGGCGTCGGCTCGTGGCCGGAGCGGGGGAGCCCCCATTGCATCGCCAGCGTGTCGAACGTGCCGCCAAGCGCCAAGGTCGCCGACGTCAGCACGGTGGTCCTGGTGCCGAACAGCCGCTCCCGCAACAGCCCGGCCACCGACAGCGGAGCCACGTACAGGGCAGGAGGCCGGGAACTGCCACCCGATTCCGCCTGCCGGTCCTGCGACCGCCACACCACGTCGCTGCGTCCCCCGGCTTCCTCGTCGAAGGCCTCGAGCATGCGGACGGCCGTGTCGTGCACGTCGTCGAGCGCGGTGCGGGCCAGCTTCCGGGCGATGGCTTCGCCTGCGTCTTCCCGGCGCTCGGGACCCAAGGCGGTGATGCAGCCGTGGGCGGCATCTCGGACCGTCCGCAGGGCACCCGCCACTGCCGGTGGCAGGCTGTCCAGCCGCCCACCGGGCAGCTCGCCGAGCACCAGGCTCAGCCCCTCGGACGCCTCCATCAGCAGATCCGCCTGCTCGGCGTCGATCAGCCGTCCGCAGCGCCGCGCTGCCGTGGCGACCATGCCCGCGGTGAGCTCGGCCGTGGCCGACGAGGTGACGCGGTCCACCAGGTCGTGCGCCTCGTCCACGATCACCAGGTCGTGCTCGGGCAGGATCTGGCGGCCCTGCAGCGCGTCGATGGCCAGCAGCGCGTGGTTGGTCACCACGACGTCGGCCCGGCCGGCCTCGGCCCTGGCGTGCTCGGCGAAGCAGTCGCCCGCCAGCGGGCACTTGGCGGCGCCCAGGCACTCCTTGGCGGTCACCGACACCTGACGCCATGCCCGGTCCGAAACCCCGGGCACGAGTTCGTCGCGATCCCCGGTGACGGTCTCCGACGCCCACTCGTGCAGCCGTTTGACCTCCTTGCCGGTCCGGCTCAGTGCGGCCGGGTCGAACAGGCCGGCGTCGTCCGGTTCCTCCGGTGCGCCGGAGGACACCCGGTGCACGCACAGGTAGTTGGCACGGCCTTTGAGGATGGCGAACTCCGGCGCGCGGCCCAGCGGGCCCTGCAATGCCTTGGCCAGCCGCGGCAGGTCGCGGTCGACCAGCTGCCGCTGCAACGCGATGGTGGCGGTGGACACCACGACCGTGCGACCGGAAGCCACCGCGTAGCGCACGGCGGGGACCAGGTAAGCCAGTGACTTGCCGGTCCCCGTGCCCGCCTGGACCGCCAGGTGCTCGCCGGTGGCGATCGCCTGGTCGACCGCTTCGGCCATTTGGACCTGGCCCGGCCGGGTGGTGCCGCCGATCGCTTCGACGGCCACGGCGAGCAGGTCGCTGACGCCGGGCAGATCGGTGGCGGTGGTGTCGGTCGCGGATGCCACGGCGATGACGGTACCCGCGCCGGGGCCGCCACACGTCCGGGTGGTGCGGGCGCGCCGCGGTCATTTTTCCCGCCGTTGCGGTCGATGTTCGGTATGACAGCGATCAGGAGGGGGAGCACCATGTCGTCCATGAAGCGTCGCCCGTTGCTTGCGGCTGCCGCAGCAGCGGTCATGATGACCGGCTTGACCAGTGCGAACGCCCACGCCGTCGCGCCGGGGGCGAGTGGTTCCGGCTCGCTGGGCGCGGTGGACGTGATCGTCGGCGGCGAGCCGGTGCACCAGCTGCCGATCGCGCCGTGCGACGTCGACGGCGAGCAGACCGGCGAGTCCGGCAGGGTCACGGTCGGCGATGTCGCGACGTTCTACGGTGGGAAGACCACGTGCGCCGTCGGCGAGGGAGAAGAAGCCGAGGTGACGGTGAGCGGGGATCGGTTCGTCACCGACGTCCTGCGCCAGTGGGGCGGCCCGCGGATCCGGCTCAGCGGCTACGACGTGTCCTGCCGGACCAGCGAGAACGGCAGCTCGGGGTGGTTCGAGCTGCGCGGCATCGGGGGCATCGAGGTCCCCGAGGAGGTGCCGCCGAACTACACCGCGGAGATCGCCGGCGACGACCCGGAGGGCCCGCCCATCGCCAAGGTGGTGCTGAACGAGTTCGTCACCCCGGAGCCGCCGGACGGCTCGATGACCATGACCGCCATGCGGATCGTGCTGTTCCCCGAGGGCGGTGAGCAGGCCGGTGGCGACATCACCGTCGGCACGGTGGCCTGCGACCCGTTCGGCGGCTGACGCGCCTGCCCGTCCGGCGTCGGGCACGGCTGCCGAAGGCGATCCCGCCGGGACGGCGGGGGTGCGGCGGGCGGTGCCGCCGTTTCGGTCTTCTCAGCCCACCCGGGGTGAGCCGGTGAGCTCGACCCCTGCCCGGCGCAGTTCGTCCAGCGCCTTCTCCACCGTCTCCCGGGAGACACCCGCCGTGTAGTCGAGCAGGACACGCGTGGCGAAACCGGCCTTCGCCGCGTCCAGCGAGGTGGCCCGCACACAGTGGTCGGTGGCGATCCCGACGACGTCGACGCGTTCCACGCCGCGTTTCCGGAGCCAGTCCGCCAGCCGCTCGCCGGAGCCGGTCTCGCCTTCGAACCCGGAGTAGCCGTGGGAGTACTGGCCCTTGGAGAACACTTCCTCGATCGGGCCGACGTGCAGCGCCGGGTGGAACGCCGCTCCAGCCGTGCCTGCCCGGCAGTGGGGTGGCCAGGAGCGCACGTAGTCCGGGTTGTCGCTGAAGTGCTCGCCCGGATCGATGTGGTAGTCGCGCGTGGCCACCACGTGCGCGTACTCGCCCTTGGTGGCCAGCTTGGCCGAGATGTCCTCGGCCACCGCGGCGCCGCCGGTCACCGCGAGCGCGCCGCCCTCGCAGAAGTCGTTCTGCACGTCAACGATGATCAACGCCGAACTCATCGCCCGCCGCCTTTCTCGGGAGCACGACCGTCGGGATGGCCGGCTCGCCGTGGGACAGGGTCAGGCCTTCCCACGGCAGGCTGACCAGCGCCCGGCGCAGGTGCTGTCTGCTGTCCTCCAGCGTAGGGAGATCGGGCACCGGGACACCACCGCGCATCAGCGGAATCGGCAGCGTCCGGTCGTGCGGGCCGAGCTCGGGCGGCTCCTGCGCGGGGAAGACGACCTCCTCGACGGCCGTTCCGGTCTCCTTGTACCGGCGCAGCGCGGACTTGCGGCCGCCGTGCGTCTCCTTGTTCAGGCTGCGCTTGGCCACCGGCCGCCCTTCGACCTCGACCAGCTTGTAGACCATGTGCGCGGTCGGCGCGCCGGACCCGGTCACCACGGACGTTCCGACGCCGTAGGCGTCCACCGGCTCGGCCCGCAATGCCGCGATGGCGTGTTCGTCCAGGTCGCCGGACACCACGATGCGGGTGTCGGTGGCGCCGAGGCGGTCCAGCTGCTCACGCACCTGCCTGGCCAGGACACCCACGTCACCGGAGTCGATGCGCACCGCGCCGAGTTCGGTCCCGGCGACGCGCACGGCGGTCTCCACGCCCCGGGTGATGTCGTAGGTGTCGACCAGCAGGGTGGTGTCGGTGCCCTGCGTCTCCAGCTGAGCGCGGAACGCTTCTTCCTCGCTGTCGTGCAGCAGCATGAACGCGTGCGCCACGGTGCCACGGGTCGGGATGCCGTACTGCCTGCCCGCTTCGAGGTTCGACGTGGCCGCGAACCCCGCCAGGTACGCCGCCCGCGCGGCGGCGACGGCGGCCTGCTCGTGGGTGCGCCTGCCGCCCATCTCGATGATCGGCCTGCTGCCTGCCGCGGTGACCATCCTGGCTGCCGCGGACGCCACCGCGCTGTCGTGGTTGAGGATCGACAGCACCACCGTCTCCAGCACCACCGCCTGCGCGAACGGGGCGCGCACGGTGAGGATCGGGGAGCCGGGGAAGTACAGCTCGCCCTCCGGGTAGCCGTCGACGTCACCGGAGAAGCGGTAGTTGGCCAGCCACTCCAATGCGTCGTCGGGAACGATCCCGGTGGCCGCGAGGTGGTCCAGCTCGGTCTCGTCGAACCGGAAGCTGGTCACCGCTTCCAGCACGCGGGCGGTGCCGGCCACCACGCCGTACCGCCGCCCGTCCGGCAGCCGGCGTGCGAACACCTCGAACACGCATTCCCGCTCGGCGCTGCCGTCTCGCAGCGCACTGGCCAGCATGGTCAGTTCGTAGTGGTCGGTCAGCAGCGCGGTGCTGGCGCCAGGGGCTGTCATGGGACCACCCTATGACCACTCGATGATCATCGCCGGGCCTTGCCTCGGTGTTGCCTCTCGCGTGGCGCGTGCCACCATAGAAGTATGTCCACACCAATGCCCGCGGCCGTAGATCCGCAGGTTGACCAGGAGGTCGATGAACTCGGCAAGACCGACAAACCGTGGCAGACCGTCGTGTGGAACGACCCGGTCAACCTGATGTCGTATGTGACGTACGTGTTCCAGAAGCTGTTCGGGTACAGCCGGGAGAAGGCGACCAAGCTGATGCTGGACGTGCACCACAAGGGCAAGGCCGTGGTGTCGTCCGGGTCGAAGGACAAAGTGGAAAGCGACGTCAAGAAGCTGCACGCCGCCGGCCTGTGGGCCACGATGCAGAAGCCGTCGTAGCGAGGTGCGAGCTACGCGGTGAAACCATGGAAGCGGCGCGGTGCCCGGGTGATTGCCGGGTTCGACCAGCAGGAGGCCGCGGTGTTGCGCGGCCTGGTCCGGCAGGTGGAGGACATGTTGCGGGCCCGCGCGGACAGTGCCCCGAAGGACGAGCTGAGCGAGCTGACCGGGATCAGGACCGGACCGTCCAGCGCGCCGGACGACCCGGTGCTGAAACGCCTGCTGCCGGACTTCTACCGGCTGGACGAGCAGGCCGGCCCGCAGGAACGTGCCGAGATGGCCGCCTTGCGCTCGCTGCACGAACCCGAGCTGGTCGACGCCAAGATCGGCGTGGCAGGCGTGGTGCTGGAGACGCTGTCGCCGCAGGGCGGTGAAGTGCGCTTGTCGCTGGAGCAGGCCGATGCGTGGCTGAGCGCGATCAACGACGTGCGGCTGGCGTTGGGCACGGCGCTGGACGTCCAGGAGGACATGCCGGACGAGCTGCCCGAGGACGACCCGCGGGCGCCGCACCTGGCTGTCTACCACTGGCTGACGTACATGCAGGAAAGCCTCGTCCAGGCGATGGCGGCATGACAGCGCCCGGCCCGCACAACGCGATCACCGACGTGCCCGGGGTGCTGGTCGGCCACTTCCACCGGATGGCGGACGGCTGGGCGACCGGGACGACGGTGGTCCTGACACCCGCGGGCGCCACCGGAGGCGTGGATGCGCGCGGCGGCGCGCCCGGCTCGCGGGAAACGGATCTGCTGGCGCCGCAGAACCTCGTGCAGCAGGTGCACGGGGTGTGCCTGTCCGGCGGCAGCGCCTACGGCCTGGCCGCCGCCGACGGCGTGATGCGCTGGCTGGGCGAGCGACAGCACGGCTTCCCGGTCGGCGCGCAGCCGCACGAAGTGGTCCCGATCGTGCCCGCCGCGGTCGTCTTCGACCTGCCCAGGTCGGCGTGGGGCAACCGGCCGGACGCCGAGTTCGGCTACGCGGCGTGCGCCGCGGCGGCCACCGGGCCGGTCGCCGAGGGCTGCGTGGGCGCCGGGACCGGCGCCAAGGTCGGGTCGTTGTCCGGCGGCGTCGGCACGGCCAGCGAGGTCACCTCGTCGGGGTTCACCGTCGGCGCGCTCGCGGTGGTCAACGCCAGTGGAGAGGCGGTCGATTTCGCCACCGGCCGGCCATGGGCGGCCGATCACCAGCTCGCCGGGGAGTTCGGCGTGGCGGCCTGGCCGGACCGGCCGGGGGAGCGGCCCGCAGGCGCAGCCGCACCGTTGAACACCACCATCGGGGTGGTGGCGACCGACGCGGCGCTGACCAAGGCCGAGTGCCGCAGGCTGGCCATGTCCGCGCAGGACGGGCTGGCCCGTGCGATCCGGCCCGCGCATTCCATGTTCGACGGCGACACCGTGTTCGCGCTGGCGACTGCGGAGCGCGAGCTGACCACGGCGCAGGGGCCGTTCGCCGCGCCGATGCGGGCCGCCGCGCTCGACGAGCTCTGCGCGGCCGCCGCCCGGACGTTCGCCCGATCGATCGTCCGGGGCATGCTGCAGGCCACCGCGGTGGCCGGAATGCCTGCCTACCGGGACATTTGGCCTGGTGTGGTCGGCGGCGGCGGGCATCGCCCTGCGCCGGGCACCGCGTGACTCCGGCTACCTTTGCCGTCTCATCATGCGGACTTTCGCTTTCCACGTCCTAGGATCGATGCTGTGTTGCAGATTCGCCGCGAGCTGGTTGACAAGATCGTCGCGCACGCGCGGGCGGATCACCCCGACGAAGCGTGCGGGGTGATCGCCGGGCCTGCCGGGTCGGACGATCCGCAACGGTTCATCCCGATGGTCAACGCCGCCCGGTCGCCGACGTTCTACGAGTTCGACTCCGGCGATCTGCTCAAGCTCTACCGAGAGATGGACGAGCGCGGCGAGGAGCCGGTGGTCATCTACCACTCGCACACCGCGACCGAGGCCTACCCGTCACGCACCGACGTGGCGCTGGCCGCGGAGCCGAACGCGCACTACGTCCTGGTGTCGACCAGGGACCCCGACGAGCACGAATTCCGTTCGTTCCGCATCGTCGACGGTGTCGTCACCGAGGAGCCGGTCAAGATCATCGAGCCCGAGTCGTAACGACTTGAGCACCAACAGCGGAGGTAACCCATGGCCGTCACCGTGTCCATCCCCACCATCCTGCGAACGCACACCGGGGGGCAGAAGTCCGTCGAGGCCAGCGGCAGCACCGTGCTCGAGGTGATCGACGACATCGAGTCGCGGCACAGCGGCATCAAGGCCCGCCTGGTCAAGGACGACAAGCTGCACCGGTTCATCAACATCTACGTCAACGACGAGGACGTCCGGTTCGCCGGCGGGCTGGAGGCCAAGGTCAACGACGGCGACACGGTCACCATCCTGCCCGCGGTGGCGGGCGGCTGATCGTGGGCCGCTACGCCAGCCTGCTCGACACCGTCGGCTCGACACCCCTGGTCGGGCTGCCCAAGTTGTCCCCGGACACGGGGGACGGGCCGCCGGTGCGGCTGTGGGCGAAGCTGGAGGAGTACAACCCGACCGGGTCGATCAAGGACCGGCCTGCGCTGGCGATGATCGAGGCCGCCGAGCGTGACGGCAGGCTCACCCGCGGCGCGACCATCCTGGAACCCACGTCCGGCAACACCGGGATCGCCCTGGCCATGGCCGCCAAGGTGAAGGGTTACGGCCTGGTGTGCGTGATGCCGGAGAACACCTCGGAGGAGCGCAAGCAGCTGCTGCGGGCGTTCGGCGCGCGCATCGTGTACTCGCCCGCCGCGGGCGGCTCCAACGAAGCGGTCCGGGTGGCCAAGGAACTGGCCGAGCAGAACCCGGACTGGGTGCTGCTGTACCAGTACGGCAACCCGGCCAACGTACAGGCGCACTACGAGGGCACCGGCCCCGAGCTGTTGAAGGACCTGCCGGAGATCACCCACTTCGTCGCCGGGCTGGGCACCACCGGCACGCTGGTCGGCGTCGGCAGGTACCTGCGCGAGCACAAGCCGGACGTGCAGATCATCGCGGCCGAGCCCCGGTACGGCGAGCTGGTGTACGGGCTGCGCAACCTCGACGAGGGGTTCGTGCCCGAGCTGTACGACGAGCAGGTGCTGACCGGCCGGTACTCCGTCGGTGCCTACGACGCGCTGCGCCGCACCAGGGAGCTGCTCGAGCTGGAAGGCATCTTCGCAGGCATCTCCACCGGTGCGGTGCTGCACGCCGCGCTGGCCGCGGCGGAGAAGGCGGTGCGGGCCAAGCAGCGGGCGGACATCGCGTTCGTGGTCGCCGACGCGGGCTGGAAGTACCTGTCCACCGGCGCTTACGTGGGTGCGCTGGACGAGGCGGCGGCCAAGCTCGACGGCCAGTTGTGGGCCTGATACCCGGGATTTTCCCCGAGGCGGGCCGCAACGGGCGCTCGTAGCCTGGAGTCATGAGCACACCGCCGCTGCCAGGGACACCGAGCACCACGACCGGTGCGAAGCGGGTCGACAAGTCGCGTCGGGTCCTTCCGCCGAACCCGAAGGCCGCCGCGCTCGTCGCGGTCGGCTTCACCGTGCTGCTGTACCTGATCGAGCTGGTCGACGTCGTCCTGCCCGCCAACCTGGACGCGGGCGGCATCCAGCCGCGGGAGGCCGACGGCCTGCTCGGTGTGCTGTTCGCGCCGCTGCTGCACGGCTCGTGGGAGCACCTGGCGGCCAACTCGATCCCGGTGCTGTTGTTCGCTTTCCTGACCATGGCGGGCGGGATCGGGCAGTGGATCGCCGTGTCGGCGACCATCTGGCTGATCGGCGGGTTGGGCGTGTGGCTGATCGGCCCGCCGGACACCGTGCACATCGGCGCGTCCGGGCTGGCCTTCGGCTGGCTGGCCTTCCTGCTGGTGCGTGGCATCTTCAATCGGGCGCCCGGGCAGCTGGTGCTGGCCGTCGTGCTGTTCCTGGTCTACGGCGGGATGCTGTGGGGCGTCCTGCCCGGTGCGGCGGACATCTCCTGGCAGGGGCACCTGTTCGGCGCGCTCGCCGGCGTGCTGGCCGCCTGGCTGGTGGCCAAGGCCGACCGGTCCATGGGCAAGGCGGGCCCGTCGGCCGGGGCGTCGACGCCGCCGGCGCCGCCGTTGCCGCCGGGTAACCTGGCGGCGTGAACCGAGCCGCTCCGATCGGGATCTTCGACTCCGGCGTCGGCGGGCTGACGGTGGCCCGCGCGGTGATGGATCAGCTGCCCGCCGAGCGGGTGCGCTACATCGGCGACACGGCCAACAGCCCGTACGGCCCGTTGCCCATCGCGCGGGTCCGTGAGCTGGCACTGCGCAGGCTCGACGAGCTGGTGGACAGCGGCGTGAAGGCGCTGGTCATCGCGTGCAACACCGCGTCGGCGGCCTGTCTGCGCGACGCCAGGGAGCGCTACGACGTGCCGGTGGTGGAGGTCGTGCTGCCCGCGGTGCGGCGTGCCGTGGCGGTCACCCACACCGGCCGGATCGGGGTGATCGGTACCGAGGGGACCATCCGCTCGCGCGCCTACGACGACGCGTTCCACGCGGTCAGCCACGTGCAGGTGACCAGCGTGGCCTGTCCCCGGTTCGTCGACTTCGTCGAGCGCGGCATGACGTCCGGCAGGCAGGTGCTCGGGCTGGCCCAGGGCTATCTCGAACCGTTGATCTCCGCGGACGTCGACACGCTGGTCCTCGGCTGCACGCACTACCCGTTCCTGACCGGTGTGCTGCAGATCGTGATGGGGGAGAAGGTCACGCTGGTGTCCAGTGCGGAGGAGACGGCCAAGGACGTCGTGCGGGTGCTCACCGAGCAGGATGCGCTGGCGCCGCCCGGCGACACGCCGCCGGTGCACGAGTTCACCGCGACCGGTCCGCAGGAGCCGTTCCAACGCCTGGCCCGCCGCTTCCTCGGTATTCCGGCCGGGCTGCCCGGCGAGGCGGTGTTCGCACCGTCACCGTGACGGCGCGTTCGCTTTCCGTACCGGCCGTGGCATGGTGTCTGCATGCGGCTGACCATCCTCGGATGCTCGGGGAGCGTTCCGGGGCCCGGCACCAACGCTTCGGGTTACCTGCTCGAGGCCGACGGGTTCCTGCTCGCGCTCGACCTGGGTAACGGCACCGTGTCCGCCCTGCAGCAGCTACGTGATCCGTTCGCACTGGACGCGTTGCTGCTGTCCCACCTGCACCCGGACCACTGCGCGGACTTCGGGGCGCTGACCGTCATCCGGCGCTATCACCCGGAGCGGCTGGCCGCGGGACGGCCGCAGCGGCTGCCGGTGTACGGGCCGGAGGGCACCGAGCAGCGCCTGATCAACCTCTACGCGCCGGACGAGCGGGAACGTGCCGAAACCGACCTGTCCGACGTCTACACGTTCGCACCGCTGCCGACCGAACCGGCGATGATCGGCCCGTTCGAGGTGCGGGCCGTCGAGGTGGCTCATCCCACTCCGGCATACGGCGTGCGGATCAGGCACGGCGGAACCACGTTCGCCTACACCGGTGACACCGGCATGTGCCCGGCGCTGGACGAGCTGGCCGCAGGTGCCGACGTGCTGCTGGCCGAGGCGACCTGGACGCACGCCGACGACCGTCCGCCGGGCATCCACCTGTCCGGGGTCGAGGTCGGCAGGCTGGCCCAGCGTGCAGGGGTCGGCCGGGTGCTGATCACGCACATCGCCCCGTGGACCGACCCGGCACGGATCCACGCCGAGGTCAAAAGCGAGTTCCCGGGACCGTCCGACATCGTCGTGCAGGGTGCGAGCTATGACCTTCGGCCACACGGCTAGGGTGCAACACGTGGCACGAGCAGATGGCAGGGCAGACGACGAACTCCGCCCGGTCACCATCACCCGCGGCTATCAGAAGTGGCCAGCCGGGTCGGTGTTGATCGAGATGGGCAACACACGCGTGCTGTGCGCGGCGAGCGTGCTCGAAGGCGTGCCGAAGTGGCGTGCGGGATCCGGCTCCGGCTGGGTCACCGCCGAGTACTCGATGCTGCCGTCGGCCACCACCACGCGCAGCGACCGGGAGTCGGTCAAGGGCAGGCTCGGCGGCCGCACGCACGAGATCTCCCGGTTGATCGGCCGATCGCTGCGCGCGTGCATCGACCTCGACGCGCTGGGCGAGAACACCATCGTGATCGACTGCGACGTGCTGCAGGCCGACGGCGGGACTCGTACCGCGGCGATCACCGGGGCCTACGTGGCGCTGCACGACGCCATCACCTGGCTGGCCGCTGCCGAGCGCCTGATCGACCCGCAGCCGCTGGCCAGCGGCATCGCCGCGGTCAGCGTCGGCGTGGTGGACGGCCGGATCAGGCTCGATCTGCCGTACGAGGAGGACTCGCGCGCAGAGGTGGACATGAACGTGGTGGCCACCGACTCCGGCACGCTCATCGAGGTGCAGGGCACAGCGGAAGGCGCGACGTTCACCCGCTCGACGCTCGACGGCATGCTGGACCTGGCGCTGGCCGGGTGCGCCGAGTTGAGCCGTATCCAGGCCGAGGCGCTGGCCGAGCCCTACCCGGGTGAGCTGCCCGAGCCGCCGTCGAAGCAGTCCGGCAAAGCGTTGAAGAAGGCGGCGAAGGCGAACAAGTGAGCGAGCAGACGCGGCTGGTGCTGGCGACCCGCAACGCGCACAAGCTCGCCGAGCTGCGGCGCATCCTGGCCGACGAAGGGCTTTCCGGGGTCACCGTGCTCGGCCTGGCCGACGTGCCGGAGTATCCGGAGTCGCCGGAGACGGAGCCCACGTTCGAGGGCAACGCGCTGATCAAGGCGCGTGACGCCGCACGGGCGAGCGGCCTGCCCGCGGTGGCCGACGACTCCGGATTGAGCGTCGACGCGCTCAACGGCATGCCCGGTGTGCTGTCCGCGCGCTGGTGCGGCAGGCACGGGGACGATTGGGCCAACCTCGAGCTGGTGCTCGGCCAGCTGTCCGATGTGCCGGACGAGCGCAGGGGCGCGGCCTTCGTGTGTGCGGCGGCCCTGGTCACGCCCGACGGCCACGAGACGGTGGTGCGCGGTGAGTGGCCGGGCACGATCGCCCGTGCGCCGCGGGGCGCCAACGGTTTCGGCTACGACCCGATCTTCGTGCCCGCCGGATCGACGTCGACGGCCGCCGAGCTGGCACCGGCGGCCAAGGACGCCCAGTCGCACCGCGGGCGGGCGCTGCGGGCCCTGCTGCCGCGGTTGCGCGAGCTGCTGGCCTGAGCGCCGGGAGGCTGCCGTCCTGCGCCGATGGGGCCACGGCACCCGGCGGATGGCGGCTCAGCCGGCCAGATCCAGCTTCTTCAGCAGCGAGGCCACGTGACCGGTGGCGCGCACGTTGTACCGGACCTCGGCGAGCGTTCCGTCCGGCGCCACGACGAACGTGGAGCGGATGACGCCCTGGACGATCTTGCCGTAGTTCTTCTTCTCACCGTAGGCGCCCCACTGGCGCATCACGGTCTTGTCCGCGTCGGACAGCAGCGGGAAGGTCAGTCCTTCCTTCTCCGCGAACGTGGCCAGTGCCTGCTGGCTGTCCGGCGAGATGCCGAGCACCTGGTAGCCCGCGTCGTTGAGCAGCGACAGGTTGTCGCGGAAGTCGCAGGCCTGCTTCGTGCACCCCGTCGTGCCTGCGCGGGGGTAGAAGTAGACGATCACGTGCTGGCCGGCGTAGTCGGACAGGCTGACGTTCTTGCCGGTGCTGTCGGGCAGGGTGAAGTCGGGGGCCTTGTCGCCCACCGCGAGTTTCGCGTCGGTCACGGCCCCACCCTAGCCGTTCCAGGCGGCCGCGGAACGCGACGGCGCCGGTTGTCCACCGGGCAGGACGATGGCCGGGTCAGCTCTCCACCGGGCCGGAGAACTCGACGATGGCGCGCTGCTGCGGGCCGATGCGGACCCGCAGTCCCGCCCTGGACGGCCACTCGTCGCTGCCGTAGGCCAGCAGGACGGTGATGGAGCGCGCGGGCGGCAGCTGGGTGCTGACCCCGCGCAGGCCCGGGTAGCCCTTGGTGGAGTCGATGATCTCCTCACCGGCCGGATGGCCGTTGACCGAGGCCTCCAGCCGCAGACGGGCCATGTCGTAGGGCTTGTCGGTGCCGTTGTGCACGGTGAGCTCGAACGACACCGCGTGCTCGAACTGCGGGCTCGCCGTGGCGCTCGGCGTGAACGCTTGCGGCGCGGAGACCGTCACCGAGACGCCGTTCGGGTAGGTGTAGGCACGGCCGAAGACCGGCGTCTGTGTCGCCGGTGCGGCGGGGCGGCCGCTGTCGCCTGAAGCGGTGGGCGAGGCGCTGCCGCCGTTGGCCGGATCACCCGCAGCGTCCAGCCCGCATGCCGCGAGGGAAATCGTCGCGGCCAGTGCGAGCCAAGCTGCGGCGAGTCTCCGCCGGGTGGTCACAGGGCGCTCCTTCAGCAGCCGCCACGGGGCGGCTCGGCAAGGGTCGGTCGGACGGGCTCGTCACCCGCCGATCCACTTTGCTGCACGTGCAGCTGCGCGCGCGAGCGGATCCGCTGACCGAGTCGGACCTGGTGTGCTGCTGTGGCCAAGCCGTAATCGCCGATGCGCGAAAAGTGAGACCGCTCACCCCGGAACGGGCATGTCCGGCGGTCACGCGGCGAGCGCGAACAACAGGATGAACAGCCCGAGGGCGAAGATCCACCCCACGAAGATCCAGCCGAACGCACGCCACGGCTGCACGACGCCGCTGTCGTCGCCGGGTACGTAGACGCCGCGGTCCTCGAACCATTCGATGAGATCGAGCACCCACCGTAACGGGTTGGCCATGGTGCGTAGCGTACCGACGGC
This sequence comes from Thermocrispum agreste DSM 44070, assembly GCF_000427905.1. Classification (GTDB taxonomy): domain Bacteria; phylum Actinomycetota; class Actinomycetes; order Mycobacteriales; family Pseudonocardiaceae; genus Thermocrispum; species Thermocrispum agreste. Next base: position 597,613 of record NZ_KE386603.1, read on the forward strand.
GGCCAGACGGACGCAGCCGACGAAAGCGTGCTGTGACCGGGCGGGAAAGAAACGGGAAAGAAAGAGGCCCCCGGCGCCGAGGGGGGAGGGGGCGCCGGGGGCGAAAGCACCGGCCCTGGGGGTCGACCGGCACCACGAGAGGGTACCCGATCCGGCCGCGGATGCTGCCAAGGATCACCGTTTTTTCGCACAAGCAGGTGCATGTGCAAACGGGCGTGCGGACAGTCTGTCTTGTGAGATGCATCGCGTGTACACCTCTGAGCTGCGGTTTTGTTCCGGCTCGTCATGGGCTCGGTCGACATGGCCGACGTGTCGAGACGAAATTGTGACCAACGTCAACTCAAACCGGCGCGCCGCGGCACGGGCTTTCGTGGGCGCCCAACTCGTCGATGATCGTGGGCCAGTCGAACGCAGCGAGCCCGTCGGAGCCTCGGTGAGTCACGGCGTCGGGGTCGACGAACCGCACTCCGGCACGGGCCAGCCGCTCGATGCTCTCCCGGTACGCCGGATGACGGCGCAAGGCGCTCTTCACACACGGAGCGGCGACGATGGGGACGCCCGCGCCGAGCAGTGCGCACAGGACGCCGACGGCAACCGTGTCGGCGAACCCGCCAGCCCACTTGTTCAGTGAGTTGAAACGTGAGCGGTACGGCGAGCACGGCGTCGGCCTTGTCGAGCGGGTCCGGCTCCGCCGGGCGGATCCAGCCACTGCGCAGCCGTCGGGCTCAGGATGACGGCCACGGTCCATCCCCGTTCCTGCAAAGCCGTGATGGGCCGGGCGAGCTCACGTACTGGCGGGGCGGCGGTCGCAATCAGGTAGACGCAGCGATCGTCGGTCACCTGTCCGCTCCAGCACGTCATGCCAGGCCGCGGTGGCCTGGCATGACGTGACGCCGTTCTCGCCCAAGCAGATCGACGATCATGGATCTCACCTCAGGGCTGTTTCGCACCAGTTCGGGTGCTAGGCGCTCCGCGTCCAGCAGATTGATCACTGCACACGGATCCTCGTTCAGTTGGATTCACCCACGGCGCATGCATGGGCAGAACGATGCGTCCGCGATGCCAGACCATCGTGCAGGACAACGCACGGAAGGCCCGCCGACATTCAGCAGCTCCAGAGCGATGGCCGCATCGTGATCGATGACTGCTCGACAGAGACGAGCAGGGATGAGCAGGATGCTTGTTCCGAGTCAGGCGAGCGGGCGGGCGAAGAACGAAGGCGTGCGGAGAGGTCGCAAGCGTTGACCCAGGCGGCATCGACGACCTGATGCTCGGCTGCGGCCCGCCGGGCGGTGCATGGCCAGTGGTCTCGACGTTCATGGTCTTGGAAGGTCAACTGAAGACTGGTCCGCTGCCGAGTGCTGACGTGCTGCACGCCTACGGGCAGTATGTCGTCCGACTTGGCGCGGCAGTCGTCAGTTACGCCGAGGAGTGCATGGGCGCCCCAGCTGATCAACAGACGAGGACCTTTCCGGCTGCAGGGGACCTCGGTGTGTGGCCGACATGATCTGCTGTGGGAACAACTCCACCCGTCGCGACGTCGATCGCGCTTCACACGAGTGTGTCTGTGGTCTTGCTCGTCGTGCGGTCACGCTGCACCCGGCGCTGGTGCGAGATCAGACCCGGAACAAGGACTGTGGTGCTGGGCAGGCCCCCCAACCCTGCCCAGCACCACAGGCCGACACGCGGCCACTGCCGCTCGGTCGCGCTCCCCATACGACCGGTCGGCGGCCCCCGTCTCGGCCGCAGCACGCAGCCTCGCGCGCGGGCGGTTTCAGCTGAAGTGCACCAACCGCCCGAACGCGTAAAATGCCTGCTTGCAAGCTTGGAAACGTTTTCCGGTCCGGAACGGTAGGGGCAGGTGACAGGTTCGGAACTGGCCACCACGCCCCGCGCACGCTTCGCCGAGCGGTTCGCTCTGCTGTACGCCGAAGCCGGGAACCCGCCGTTGAAACGGGTGACCGAATCGGTGCACCGAGCACGGCGGCTGGACGAACGCGGGCGTCCGGTACGAGTGACCGCGCAGCGCATCAGCGATTGGCGTCGTGGCCGCAACGTGCCCGCGCGCTTCGCCGGCCTGGCGGCGGTGCTGCAGGTGCTCATCGGTGAAGCACGCAAGCGCCGCGCCGAGCCGGTCCTCGACGGTCTCTACGACCTCGCCGCCTGGCAGCAACTGTGGCGGGACGCGCTGGCCACCCCGACCGGCGCCGCTGCGGCGGCCGAGCGCAAGGACGACGGGACCGGGCAAGCGGTTGCGGACGAAGGAGTATGCCCCTATCGAGGCTTGGCGCCGTTTCGGCAGTCCGACAGCGAGTGGTTCTTCGGCCGCGAGCGCAGTACCAAGCAACTGATCGGCAGGCTCCGGCGAGCCGCGGACGACGGCGGGTTCGTCGTCGTGGTCGGTGCGTCCGGCGCGGGCAAGTCGTCGCTGCTGCGTGCCGGACTCGGTCTCGAGCTCGCGCCGGGCACCCTCTCCGACGGGCAAACCGTGGCGTGGCCGGTGGTGACCGTGACGCCGGGACGCGCCCCGCTGAAGGAACTGGCGAACGTCGTCGACGAGCTGGCCGATCCGCTGAAGAAGGCCGACTCGGCCCTGGCTGACGGCGACGACCCGGCCACCGAGCAGTTCGCCGCCGAGGTGCGCTGCGCGGTGCGGGCGTTCGCCGAGCGCAAGGGCGGCCAGGGCGCGGGCGTCGTGCTCGTGGTCGACCAGCTTGAAGAGCTGTTCACGCTGACCGACGACGAGGACGAGCGGGTGCTGTTCCTGCGGGTGCTGCAGGCGATGTGCACGCCGAGCCCGGGATTCCGCGCCGAGCCCGCGCCCGGCTTGGTGGTGCTCGGGGTGCGCGCCGACTTCTACGACCGCTGCCTGCGTTACCCGGCGATCGTCGAAGCCACCCACGACAGGCAGCTGGCGCTCGGCGCGATGACCGTGCAGGAGCTGCGGGACGCGGTGATACGGCCGGCCAAAGCGGTCGGCCTGCAGCTGGAACGGGGCCTGGTCGAGCTGCTGCTGGCCGATCTGGGCGCGCAGGTCGCCCCGGCCACCCCCGGGCGCCGCACCGCGGGCTACGACGCCGGGGCGCTGCCGCTGCTGTCCCACGCGCTGCTGGCGACCTGGCAGCGGCGCAGCGCGGGCAAGCTGACCATCGCGGGCTACCGGGCGGCGGGTGGCATCCACGGCGCGGTCGCCGCGACGGCGGAGCGGACCTGGGATTCCCTGGACGCCGCCGAGCAGGCCGCCGCGCGGCGCATCCTGTTGCGCCTGGTGCAGGTCGGGGAGACCACGCGTGACGTCCGCCGCCGGGCCACCCGCGCCGAGCTGCTGGCCGGAATCGACGACACCGGCACCGCCCGCGCGACCGAGCGTGCGCTGGAGTCGCTCGCGGCCGCCCGCCTGGTGACGCTGGACGCGAACGCGGTGGAGATCAGTCACGAGGCGTTGCTGGAGGCGTGGCCACGGCTGCGCACCTGGATCGACGACAACCGCGCCGAGAACGTGCTGCGGCAGCGGCTGGAGGCCGACGCGCAGGCCTGGGACGACCAGGGACGTGATTCGTCGCTGCTCTACCGCGGGGCCCGGCTGGAGTCGGCCATGCGGTTGTCCGAGGACGAGCATGCGGTCCAGCCCACTCCGGTCGCCAGGGCGTTCCTGGCCGCGTCGGCGCGCACCGCGCGGCGCAGCAGGTGGATCCGGCGCGGCGGTGTCGCCCTGGTCTGCGTGCTGGCGCTGATCGCGGCGACCGCCGCGGCGATCGCGATCGACCAGCGCAACGAAGCCGAGTACCAGCAGCTTGTGTCCGCGTCCGACAACCTGCTGACCACGGACCCGTCGCTGGCCGCTCAGCTGGCGCTGATCGCGCACCGCGAGCGGCCGGACGACCCCGTGGTTAACGGTCGCTTGCTGGCCATGCAGCATGCACCGCTGGCGACCCCGCTTCGTGGCCACAGCGCGGCGGTCTACCTCGGCAAGTTCCGGCCGGACGGGAAGGTGCTGGCCACCGCCAGCGAGGACCGGACGGTGCAACTGTGGCGGCTGCCCGACGACGGCGACCCGGTCCGCCTGGGCGAGCCGTTGACCGGCCATCGAGGCTGGGTGGGTGTCGCGCTGTTCACCCCGGACGGCCGCACGCTGGCCACCGCGGGCGAGGACGGCACGATCCGGCTGTGGGACGTCCGCGACCCGGAACACGCCAAGCAGCTCGGTGAGCCGCTCGACGGCCACCACGGCATCGTCTACATGATCCACTTCAGCCCGGACGGCAAGCTGATGGCGTCCGCGCACGGCGACGGCTCGGTGCGCATCTGGGACGTGTCCGACCCGGCGCACCCGCGCTGGCGGCAGGACCTCACCGGGCACACCAGGGCGGTGCGATCGGTGGCGTTCTCGGCCGACGGAAGCCTGCTGGCCAGCGGGAGCGACGACCACGACGCACGGTTGTGGCGGGTGCGCGACGGCAGGCTGTCGGCGCTGGGCGGGCCGTTGCGCGGCGCGTCGGACAAGGTGCACGCCACGGTGTTCAGTCCGGACGGCGAGACGCTTGCGGTGGGCGTCGAGGACGGCACGGTGCAGCTGTGGGACGTGCGCGACCCGAGCAAGCCCGAACCGATCGGCGGCCCGCTGTCCGGTCACGAAGGCCTGGTGTGGGAGCTGTCGTTCAGCCCGGACGGCCGTATCCTCGCCTCGGCCAGCTCGGACGGGACCGCGCGGTTGTGGAACGTCGCCCGCCCGGAGCGCGCCGGGCCGCTCGGGCGCCCGCTGGCGGCGGCCAGCGGCATCGTCTACGCCGTGGAGTTCAGTCCCGACGGCGAGCACCTGCTGACCGCCAGCGAGGACGGGATCACCAGGCTGTGGGCGCTGCCGCCACGGCTGCTTCCGGCGCATGCCGACGGGGTGGCCTCGGTCGCGGTCAGCCCGGACGGCGGGCTGCTGGCCACCGGGGGCGCGGATCAAGCGGCCCAGCTGTGGCGGGTGGGGCCGGACCGCCGCCCGCGGCCGGTGGGGCCGTCGTTGGCCGGACCGCGCGGCGTGGTCGGCCACCTCCAGTTCGACCCGAGCGGCACGTTGCTGGCGGTCGGCAGCGACGACGAGCAGTTGCAGCTGTGGCGGGTCGCCGACCCGGGCTCGCCGGAGCCGGTCGGCAGGCCGCTGGAGGGCAGCAGCGGATACTTCAGCCGCGACGGCAAGGTGCTCGTCGTGGTGCGGGGCAGCGTCCTGCGTTTCTACGACATCACCGACCCGGCGGACCCGCAGCCGGTGAGCATGCTCGACACGGGGCAGGCGACGTACGTGACGTCGGCGGCGTTCAGCCCGCGCAAGCCGATCCTGGCGACCGCCGCGTTCGACAAGACGGTGATGTTGTGGGACGTCAGCGATCCGGCGAACCCGCGCCGGATCGGCAAGCCGTTGCGGGCGCACAGCGGACCGGTGTGGGCGGTGGCGTTCCGTCCCGACGGTGCGGTGCTGGCGACGGCGAGCGGTGACCGCACCGTGCGGCTGTGGGACGTCCGGAACCCGGACAGTCCGACGGCGATGGGCGCGCCGCTGCGCGGTCATGCCGACGGGGTCACGGCGCTGGCGTTCGGGCCGGACGGGCAGCGGCTGGTCACCGGAAGCTACGACCGGACGGTGCGGATCTGGACGTTGCCGAACCGGGGCGCGATGTCGTTGCCCGGGCACAGCGGCATCATCGAGGACGTCGCGATGACCGGCAGCGGGGAAGCGGTTTCCGTGAGCAGCGACGGGACCGCGCGCCTGTGGGATCTGCGGGTTTCGCGCAGCGTCGCGCGCATTTGTGCGAAGACGGGCTCGGTGCTGACGGAAGCGGCCTGGGCACGGTACGTGCCGTACCAGGACTACGACCCGCCGTGCTGAGGTCGCCCGGGTGAGGGCACGGGGCCGCCGGCGATGTCGTGATCACGTCGCCTCGCGGCGGATGTGGCGGGGGCACAGCGGCACCAGTCAGGACTGTGCAGACCTCTCGTGAGATGGAGGTCGTTCGGGAGGGCTCGGTTCCCGTTCGGCCATGACTGATCGGTAACGCGACTTCGACTCAGTACTTTGAGTAGCCGAAAAGCTACTTCATGTCAGCATTCGATGCTGCTGTGTGGATGGAGTGTGGGTGAAAAACTTCTTTCGGCGTTGTGGAGCGTTGGTGGCTGCGGCGGTGACGGCGGCTGTGGTGAATCCGGGTACGGCCGCCGCGATCGACCAAGTGCCGTGCAACAACAACGAGTTCGTGCGTATCGAGATACATCACAGTCTGTGGCCCCCCCGGGAAACCTACTGGTGTTTTGCCAATGGTGGCGAGGTGACGTGGTCATCGTCCCAATGGTGGGTGACGCAGATCTGGACCGGGAACAATCGTGTTCAATGGTTCGGCGACGGGCGGTGGCAGCCCGCGCAGCCGATCAACAAGTGGACCACGATGCGGTGGCCGAATCATCCCGGCGGAGTGCGCATCAACGGCATCAGAATCGTGTGACGATGTGACTTGCTGACGGCACCCAGGGGCGGCGATGCTGCGCCGGACTCGTGTCCGCGAGTGTGGCGAAGCGCGGGCTGCAGAGCTGGTGCAGCGCCGGCCCTGAGTGGACGCACCTTGCCGCCGGTCGTCGCTCCCGCGCCGGACTCGTCAGGGCACGCCGACGCTCCGCACCGGGTGGGACAGCCGGTGAACGGATGCGGTTGGCGTTCCGGGTCGATGGTTCGATCGTGGCCGGCTGGTTCTCGCCGGCAAGGCTGACCGGCGCGGGGACCTTTCTCAGTATTGCGTGAATTTGGCTGACGGATGGACCTGTTCGGTCCATGGTACTGTGTGATGGAGTTCGGGGTGAAAATTTTCCTTCGGCGTTGTGGTGCGTTGGTGGCTGCGGCGGTGACGGCTACGGTGGTGAATCCGGGGACGGCTGCCGCAATCGACCAAGTGCCGTGCAACAGCGATGAGTTCGTTCGTGTCAGGATGCACTATGAGAACCAAAAGGACAGGGACTACTGCTACGCGAATGGCGGCGAAGAAATTTGGAATGGCCGTTGGTGGGTGACGCGGATCTGGACCGGGAACAACCGCGTTCAGTGGTTCGGTGACAGTCGCTGGCAGCCCTCGCAACCGATCAACAAGTGGACCACGATGCGGTGGCCGAATCACCCCGGCGGAGTGCGCATCAACGGCATCAGGATCGTGTGACCCGCTGATAGGCGGCCGAGGCGGGCGGACCGGGTGAGCCCGCGGCATTGGCTGGGGACTTCACCCGGTTCCTTCCCCTTGGATCCGGTCGGTGATCCGGTGGGCTGACGGTGCTCGATGCGGGAGGCGAGATCCGGAGCCGGACGGCGCGGTGCCGGCCGACGGCCGGCGGTGGCCGCACGCCACCGTCAGGATGCGGAGTGCGATCCGGAGCACTTCTCCGTGCTGATCGTCGGCCGGGGCGCAGCGACGGCATGGTGCCCCGGTGTTCGGTCCGGGTCCGTCGACTGGACACCGGGACGATGACTCGGTGCGCACTCGTTTGCTGTCGACGCGGTGCGCGATGTTCTGCGCGTCATGCCGGGGCCATCCCAGGGCATGGCGGCTTCCCGCAGCCGGTGAGCAGCGACGGCACGGCCAGGCGGTGGGGTCCGGTGTCATGTCGCTTGACTGGCACGATGTCTGCTTTGGCTATTATGTTGTCGATCGAGTGGCATTTGTCGAATCGCGATTGCGGATAGCGAGAATTGACGACTGTTCGCGTTTGCTGTCGCCGGTCGATGGGATTCGACGTTCGTAGGATGCCGGGTCATTCAGTGGTCGTGCTACGCTTTGCCGTGTCGCTCACCATCCGATTCCTGTGTGGGTGGGCGTTACTTCTTTGGTCTGTGACACGGAGATTTCATGAACTTTCTTCGTAAATTGGCAGGTGTGGTTGCCGCCGTGGTGGCTGCCACGTTGCTGAATGCCGGCTCTGCTGCCGCCATCAACACGGTTCCGTGCCCGCCGGGACAGCAGGGAGAGTTCACTCGGGTGTGGATGCACCCGACGGGCCGTCCGGACAGCCAGTGGTGCTTCGCCAACGGCGGGACGTACTGGATCCCGCCCGACGAAGTCGCCGACAGGTATTGGGTGACCAAGATCTGGACGGGCAACAACCGCGTCCAGTGGTACGGCGACGGCAGGTGGCAGCCCGCGCAGCCGATCAACAAGTGGACCACGATGCGGTGGCCGAACCACCCGGGCGGCGTGCGCATCGAAGCGATCCGTATCGTGTGACGTCGGCCTTGTGGTCGTCCGCGGATGATGCCGCGGGTGAGCAGGCGGGGTACCCGGCGATGCCGGAAGTGCCCCGCCTGCTCTTCGTTGCTGGTGCGTTCGTTGGTATGGTCTCCGGGCTTTCCTGAATACCGGCTGACGATCCGGAAACACCTGGTCCAAGTGCCGGGAAGTTCGGGCAAACATGGTGCCCTTTCGGACCTGACTCACCGGTAACCGAGCGACAGTGATATCGGGTGGCGACTGAGTGCGCCGGTCGGCGTGATGAATTTTGTTTCCTGGGCCCGGTCTGCCCGCAGAATGACGATGTCGGAGTTCGAAGCCGGCGACGGTTTCCGGTAATGGATGTGATCGCCGCCTGATCGCTCACGGTGTGCAGGCGGTACCGCTGCCGCAATCAGCCGGGTGCCGTGCAACTACCGAGGCAGCAGTCAGTCGGGTGCCGTAGAACGACCCGATGGTTCGGGGGCGTCGAATCGTGCAGGTCCACCGGCCTTGCGCACCTGTGCTGCTGCCGTGCGAACGGGAGCGATCGCGTGGGGCGGCAATCGGTTGGGTCACCAAACCCAGGCTGCTACCGCGTCATGCGACTCGGTAACGCGGGTAGCGGCCCGGTCGGCCGAGCACCACGGGACGTCCATCTGGCCCGGTCATCCCGGCGCGCACGCAGTGAAACGGGATCGCGATGGCCTGACGTGGACCGGCCGTCGGCCATGCCGCAGACGGATGAGGCCGTCACGAGCCCGGATTCGCGGCTGCACCGGCCGGTCCGCGTTGCTGTCGGCTGCTGCCGCGGAGCGCCTGATCGGTGTGCCGGCTCAGGAGGTGAATGGCGAGGTGAGCGGCGGTCGCGTGCCGTCGACCGGACGTGCTGAGTTCGCCTGGTCGTCATGTGCTGTTGATAGCCTGAAACCCATGTCGGTGTCCGCGCTTTCGGCGAGCAGTCAGAACTACCTGAAAGCGGTGTGGAGCCTCGGGGAATGGTCTGACGAACCCGTCACCGCATCGACCCTGGCTGCGCGTGTCGGTGTCAAGCTGTCGACGGCCTCGGACGCCATTCGCAAGCTCACCGAGCAGGGCCTGCTCGAGCACGCCCGCTACGGCGCGGTGGCCCTGACCCCGGAGGGGCGGGCGCACGCGGTGGCCATGGTGCGCAGGCACCGGCTGATCGAAGCCTTCCTGGTCGAAGTGCTCGGCTACCGGTGGGACCAGGTGCACGACGAGGCCGAGACGCTGGAACACGCGGTGTCCGACTTCCTGATCGAGCGCATCGACGAGCACTTGGGGCACCCGGCCCGCGATCCGCACGGCGACCCGATCCCGCGTGCCGACGGGACGGTGGAGAAAGTGGACGCGGTGTCCCTGAGCGACTTCGGGCCCAACAAGCGGGCCCGGGTGGAACGCATCGCCGACGACGACCCCAAGCTGCTGCAGTACCTGGCCGACAACGGCATCGGCTATCGGACGATCCTGCGCACCCGGCCTGCCGCCCCGTTCTCCGACACCGTCGAGGTCGAGGTGGAAGCCAGCGGCGCCGTCCTGCCGCTGGGCCGCTCGGCCACCGACGCCGTCTGGGTTTCCCAGCTCAGCTGACCGGCGCCGGGGTGCGCCCGGCGCGGCGGCGATGCCGCAGGTGCCGCGCCAAGCGCGACGCGACGTGCACGGCGACGAAGATCAGCCCGAAGAAGACGGCCATCCCGGCGCTGGTTGCGGCGTCGAGCAAGTACGCCAGCCAGAATCCGGCCAGTGCTCCGGTCACGGCGATCACCGCGGTCGACATGATCATCGTCGGCAGCCGCCTGCTGAGCAGATACGCGGTGGCCGGCGGGACGATCATCAGCGCGATGACCAGGATCGCGCCCGCAGCGTGGAAGGCCGCGGTCACGGTCAGCGAGACGACGAACATGAAGGCCGTGTTCACCACCCCGGTGCGGACACCCACGCTGGCGGCGAACTGCGGGTCGAACGTGGTGACCTTCAGCCGCGAGTAGCTCACGGCCAGGAACGCGCAGTCGAACCCCAGCACGGCGAGCATCACGTAGAGGTACGTGGGCCCGATCGAGACTCCGCCGACGGTGAGCTGGTCCCACGCGGCCAGGTTGAGATCGCCGACCAGCACTGCGTGGGTGTCCAGGTGGATGTTGGCGAAGTTGGTCGTCACCAGGATGACGCCTGCGCTGAACAGGGCAGGGAAGACCAGGCCTTGCGGGGCGTCGCCGGTGAGCAGGCCGGTACGGCAGAGCCATTCGCTGCCGACGGCCACCAGCAGCCCGGCGAGTGCGGCACCGACGATCAGCAAGGGGGACTCCAGGTCACGGGTGAGGAAGTACCCGACCACGATGCCGGGGAGCACCGCGTGGCTGATCGCGTCGACGAGCATCGAGTCCTTGCGCAGCACGACGAACACGCCGGGCAGCGCACAGGCGAGCGCGGTGACCACGGCGAGCAGGGCGGTGCCTGCGACGAAGGTCATGTGTTCGCTCCTTCGCCGGTCAGCTCCCGCTTCAGTGCGGCCCGTGCCCGCCGCCTGGACAGCACGGTGACGACGATGCTGCGGCGCGGCGAGGCCAGCAGCGAGACAAGGAAGATCGCGAACAGGGTGAGCACGATCAACGGGCCGGTCGGCACGGTGCCGAGCAGGATGGACAGCCAGGCGCCGACCCCGCTGCCCACCGCGCCGAAGGCCGCCGACAACCACACCATGCCGCGCAGGGTGCGAGTCCACTGGCGAGCGGCGGCAGGCGGGGTGACCACGAAGGCGACCATCAGCACCAGCCCCACGGCCTTCACCCCGATCACGGTGGCGATCACGATCGTGGTGAACATCAGCGTGTCGATCACGCCTGCCCGGAATCCCAGCGCGGTGCTCTGGTCGGGGTCGAAGGTGCGAAGGGCGAACTCCTTCCAGAACAGCACCATCAGCCCGAGCGCGAGCATGCCGACCACGAGGCTGGTGACGAAGTCGGCGGTGGTGATGACCGAGGCGTTGCCGAACAGGTAGTCCTGAATGCCGCCCTTGCCGGGGAACTCGCCGTTGGCGATGATCCGCAACAGCAGCATGCCCGCCCCGAAGAAGACGGTCAGGGCCACGGCCATCGCAGTGTCGATGCCGACCTTGGACGTGCGCGCGACGTGGTTGGCGAACGCCACGGCGATCGTTCCGGCCAGCACCGCGCCCGTGATCAGCACGAGCATGCTGCGCCCTCCGGTGCCGGCCACGGCCACCGCGGCCAGGAAAGCCACGAGCGTGCCGGGCAGCGCGGCGTGTGCGATGACGTCGCTGATCAGCGATTGCTTGCGGAGATAGGCGAAGCTGCCGAGCGCACCGGCGACGAACCCGATGGTCACCGTTCCGGCCAGGACCATCCGGTAGGTGTGGTCGGCGAAGAACTCGAGCACGGTCATGACACGAACGCCAGGGAGTCCAGGAAGCCGTCGTCGTCGGTCACGTCGTAGGTGGTGCGGATGGCCTCCTTGGTGAAGGCGTCCGCAGCCGGCCCGGAGGCGACGACGCGCCGGTTGAGCAGCGTGACGTGGTCGCAGTAGTCGCGCACCGTCATAAGGTCGTGGTGCACGATGACGACCGTCTTGCCCTGTTCGCGGAGCGTGTGCAGGACGCCGACGATGGCTTGCTGGCTTTTGGCGTCGACGCCCTGGAACGGTTCGTCCATGAAGAACAAGTCGGGGGACTGCACCAGCGCGCGGGCGAGGAACACCCGCTGGCGCTGCCCGCCGGACAGCTCGCCGATCTGCCGGGACGCGAGGTCGGCGATGCCGGTCTGGGCCATGGCCGCCATGGCCCTGGCCCGTTCGGCCTTGCCCGGCCTGCGCAGCCAGCCGAGCGAGCCGTACGTGCCCATCAGCACCACGTCCTGGACCGTGGTGGGGAAGTCCCAGTCCACGGTGGCCGACTGCGGCATGTAGCCGACGCGCTGCCGGACCTTGGCCAACGGGCGGCCGAAGAATTCCGTGGTTCCGGTCAGCGGCTTCACCAGGCCCAGCATGGCCTTGATCAACGTCGACTTGCCCGCTCCGTTCGGGCCGACGACGCCCATCACCACGCCGCGCGGAACCCGGAGGTCGACGTTGCGCAGGATCAGCTCGTCTCGGTAGGCCACAGACAGGTTCCTGGTCACGCAGGCGTACTCCGCCTGGCCCTGCGCGAGCACGTCTTCGTGCGACGTCGACGCGATGGTCATGCCTCCCCCTTCGCCAGGGCGTCCGCGATCGCGCGGGCGTTGTGGCGGAACACGCCCAGGTAGGTGTCGACGCCGGGCTCGACGCCGAGCGAGTCGGCATAGAGCTCTTCGCCGGAGATGGTGGTGTGCCAGCCCAGTGCCCGGACGGCCTCCTGCAGGCTGGTGATGGCCTGCGGGTTGGCCTGGTTGTCCTGGAAGATCACCGGAACCCGGTGCGTGGCGATCAGTTCGGCCAGCTGCGACAAGTCCTCGGCGCTGAGCACGGCGGCGGTGGACACGAAGTCGGTGGCGTGGACGCGCAGGCGGTAGGTCCTGCCGAAATAGTTGAACGCGTCATGCGCGGTCACCAGTATCCGTGGTTCGGGCACGCCGGCGAGCAGCTTCTCGGCTTCGGCGGCCGCGTCGGCGATCTCAGCCTGGTATCCGGCGGCGTTCCGCCGGTACTCGCCCGCCCTCGCCGGGTCGATCTCGGCGAGCTTGTCCGCGATGTAGCCGACGACCAGCGACCATGCCTCCGGGCTGTTCCAGACGTGCGGATCGTGCAGCGGATTGCCGTGCGCGTCGGTTTCCGGCAGCCGCAGCAGCAGCCGCTCGGGCAGCAGCTCGGCCACGGCCAGCTGCTTGTCGCCGAGGCTGCGGAGCTGGTCGGCCATGTGTGCTTCCAGGCCGAGCCCGTTCCACAGCACCAGATCGGCGTCCTGGAGCTGCTGGATGTCCCTGGTGGACGGCTGGTAGGTGTGCGGATCGCCGCCCGGGCCGACCATGGTCACCACCTGCGCGCGGGGGGCGACGTTCGCCACCGCGTCGGCGAGGTAGCCCGTTGTCGCGTAGACCGTGAGCCCGCCGTGCCCGGTGCGCCCGTACGCACTCTCCGCGAAAGCCGCGCACCCGGTCAGCGTCAGCACGGCGCAGGCCACCGCGACAAGTGCCGCGATGACTCGGGAACGCCCTGACATGCGACGCCTCTCGGTCCGTAGAACTCGTTTGTTTGACGAGACGTAGTTTTAGAGTTTAGCAAGTGCAACTGAAGCTTCGTGTCGTCGAAATCTCGGTGTGAGCTACAGCGAATTTCCGCGTGCACGGGCGCTGGTCGCGAGCCTGCCGGGAACGAGCGGCATGTGGCCCGTGGCAGCAACCCGCTGGAGACCGTCACGGCAGCCAGGGCAACGCGATGTCCGGTTGCGGCAGCCAGGGCAACGCATGCCCGGTTGCTGTCTCCTCGGCCTCCGCGCGCGGTTGCCCGTCCGGCGAGCTGCACCGTGAGGCGGCCGGCTCACCCAACCCGGCCGCATCCACCAGCGCCGTGACCGGGCGGGCAAACCGCATGCCGCGAGCACGGAGCTGCCACGGCCGCGAACATCCGCGCGGATCGGCCACGATGTGCCGGGAAAGGGAAGGGGCCGGGACAGCGCGCCGGTTGCGGCGCACTCGCTGACCGAGTGCGGGAGGTGGGATTCGAACCCACACGTCCGAAGGACACGGCGACCTAAACGCCGCGCGGCTGCCAATTACGCCACTCCCGCGTACCCTCCTCATGCTAGATCACCGGTCGTGCGGTGGACGCGCCGCCGACACGTGCGTCCCTGCCGAGGCAATGGGGTGCCGGTGATCTAGCCTGTCGGTGACCGGCGACGGCCGGAGGCCGGCACGAGCTGAGGAGGTTACGTGGTCCGCGATCAGGAAGCGATCGAGCGAGACATCGAGAGGGCGCGGGAAGCGCTCGCGGAGACCCTGGACCAGCTCGGCACGAAGGCGAGCCCGAAGCGGCTCGCCGAGAACGCCAAGTCCTCCGTGCGGGCCACGCTGGACCGGCCCGCGGTGAAGTACTCGCTGATCGCGGCCGGCGCCCTGATGGTGCTGCTCGTCATGCGCAAGCTGTTCCGCCGCGGCTGACATCGGCGCGGTGAGCGGCGCCGTGCCGGCATGCTGCCCGCGCACGGTGTGACAGCCGGCCGACGCCGGGTGCTCGGCGGGCCTGGCTGTCGGGGGTCCTGTCGGACCCTGGTGCTCTGTCGTCGCCTCAGGCGTGGTTGACGGCGGCGGACACCGGCGCAGCGCCTTCCGGTTCGCCGGAGTCGGGCTTCGCCTGCGCCTCCTCCTCATGCGTCCGGGCGCCTGGCCGCCCCGCGGATGCCCGCTGGCCCGCCTGCGCGGCAGGCGGCTTGCGCTCGGTGACCTTCGCAGGCTGCTGGGGGACCGATGCCTCGTCGCGCTCGTCGGCCGCCGGCGCCTGGCCCGGCGAGGCGCTCTGCTCGGTGGCGCCACTCGCCTGATCGTCGGCCTGCGCAGCGGTGCCGTTGGCCCGGCCCATGCGCGCCTCGAGATAGGCGGCGGTGAAATGCAGGGCGCTGCCGTTGAGCAAGTGCACGACGGTGCGCTTCTCGGCATCGGGGGCGAGCTGCTCGGCGAGTTGATCGGCCATGTCGCGGGCCGCGATGATGCCTGGTGCGTGTGCGGTGAGCGTCTTCCCCCGCCCGCTCACGGTGATCGTCCAGTCGGCGTCGTCCTGGACGTATGTCGCTGTGATGGCCTCCATGTCCCCACCCCCTTCTCGTGCAGTGTGGGTCACTGACGAGAGAGCTGCCGTCCGAACTCATGACGCGGAACGAGAAACAACCCGGATGGCCGATACCCGGTTACGCCAAGTAGCGGCCCCTGAGCGCTACGCACGGTCACCATCACTGTCCGTGTCCCCAGCGCCCAGGGCGGATAGTCCTCCCCAGATCACGTTCCATGCGTATTGTGTCGCGCGTTCGGGTGAGACGCCATGGTGGCGATCACACCATGCAGCCAGGCGTTCGCATCCGCCCACGATGATCTCGGCCGCGACCTCGATCTCGTCCTCCGTTGTGTACGGAGCGTAGTGACGGAGGTAACGCATGTGCAGCTGAGTTTGCTGGCGGCGGATCGTTTCGACCTCCTCTGCCGCCGCCGGACCGAGGGCGCCAAGCTCCTGGCGGAGCAGCGACCAGGCCTGTCGTCGCTGCGCCATGAACGTGAAGTAGGCCAGCAGCCCCTGCCGCAGTGCATCCTCGGCCGAGGACGCGTCGGCCAGCGCCTGTTCGACGGTCCGGTGCAGCTCGGTCCTGGCGTGGCGCAACGCCGCCACCAGCAAGCCTTCTTTCGAGTCGAAGTACTCGTACAGCATCGGCTTGGAGACGCCGACCCGTGCGGCGATGTCGTCCATCGACGCGGCGAGGAAGCCGTGTTCGGCGAACACTTCCACGGCGACGGCGATCATCTGCTGCTCGCGCTCCGCGCGCGGCATGCGCTTGCGTTTGCCCTCCTGCGAGGACATGCCGTGCTGGGACGAGGAAACCATTCCCGCACTCTATCCGGTACAACTTACTTCCGGTAAGGTGAACCGTCGGTAACACCTTTGGCATGGGATCGAGGACGGAGGCCGGGAATGACCGCACCAGGCGCGATCGAGGAGGCAGGCGCGACCGAACGCGCCACCGTGGTGATCGTCGGCACCGGGTTCTCCGGCCTGGGAATGGCCATCCAGCTGCGCAAGGCGGGCCGGGACGACTTCGTCATCCTCGAGAAGGCAGACGACATCGGCGGCACGTGGCGCGACAACACTTACCCGGGGTGCGCGTGCGACGTGCAGTCGCACATGTACTCGTTCTCGTTCGAGCAGAACCCCGACTGGTCCCGGTGGTTCTCCGGCCAGCAGGAGATCTGGGCCTACCTGAAGCGCCTGGCCGACAAGTACGACCTGTGGCGGTTCATCCGCTTCGGCCGGGAGATGGTGAGCGCGCGCTGGGACGCCGACGAGGGTCTCTGGTCGGTCCAGGACACCGCGGGCCGCACCTACCGGGGTCGCTTCCTGGTCAGCGGGGTCGGGGCGCTGCACATCCCGAACATCCCGCGGCTGCCGGGGATCGAGCACTTCCAGGGCACGGCGTTCCACTCGGCGAACTGGGACCACGACTACGACCTCCGCGGCAAGCGCGTCGCGGTGATCGGCACCGGTGCCAGCGCGGTGCAGTTCGTCCCCGAGATCGCGTCACTGGTGGGCAAGTTGACGGTCTTCCAGCGCACGCCGCCATGGGTGCTGCCGAAGCCGGACCGCCCCGTCCCGCAGTGGATGCGGACGATGTTCCGCACCGTGCCGGGCGTGCAGCGGCTGGTGCGGGCCGGCCTGTACTGGATGCTGGAGGCCAGGGCGGTGGGGTTCAACGGGCACCCGTGGCTGCTCAAGCTCGCGTCCAAGATCGGCGAGCGGCACATCGCGAAGGCCGTCAAGGACCCGCAGCTGCGGGCGAAGCTCACACCGGACTACGTGATGGGCTGCAAGCGGGTGCTGATGTCCAACGACTACTACCCGGCGCTGGCACGGGACAACGTCGAGGTGGTCGACAGCGGCATCGCCGAGGTACGTGCGCACAGCATCGTCGACGGGGCGGGCGTCGAGCACGATGCCGACGCCATCGTCTACGGCACCGGCTTCCACGTGACCGACGCCTTCGACCACCTGTCCATCGTCGGCGAGGACGGCCGCGACCTGGCCAAGCAGTGGGCCACCCACGGCATGCAGACCCATCGCGGCATCTGTGTCGAGGGGTTCCCCAACCTGTTCTTCCTGCTCGGTCCGAACACCGGCCTCGGGCACAACTCCGTGGTGTTCATGATCGAGGCACAGATCCGCTACGTGCTGGACGCCATCCGGCTGGTCGAGTCGAACGGTGCGCTGGCGCTGCGGGTGCGCCCGGAGGCCCAGGAGGCGTTCCAGCGCGACATCCAGCGGAGACTGGCCAAGGGCGTGTGGAGCACCGGCGGCTGCACCAGCTATTACCTGGACGCGCAGGGGGTGAACCGCACCATCTGGCCGGGTTTCACCTGGCGCTACTACCTGCAGACCCGATCGGTCGACCCGAGCGAGTTCGAGCTCGTCCAGCCAGCGGCCGCGGCGGTCCGCTGAGTCGCAGGCGCTTGCGGGCCGCATGCGCCTGCGCCCGTGCCTACCGGCTGTCGCCTACCGTGAACAGCTTCAGGCGGTCCAGCAGTGCGTCCGGGGACAAGCCGCACAACGCGGCCATGTGCTCGATCGCCGCCCGGTTGAGGCGCACCTGGGCGTTCGCATGCGGCTGGGCCAGCCTGTCGGCCGCCCAGCGGCGCAACGGGAGCAGCTCCGGCTCGTCGGTGACGGCCACCTTGGCGAGGTCGACTTGCACGTCGCCGGGCGCGAACACCGCCCGGTCCACCCGCGCCAGCAGTTCGTGCGGCTGCTCGCCGAGCGCCACGCAGATCTCCGTCAAGCGGACGACCGAGCACTGCCTGGTGCCGAGTTCGTACGTCGCCAGCGTCTGGAGCGAGATGTCGCTCTGCAGGCGCTCGTTGAGCTGCTTGCGGGTCCAGCCACGGCGTTTCCGTAGCAGGCGCAGTTCCTTGCCCAACGTCTGCTGATAAAGCTCGCCATTGACGTGCACGGCAGTGAGATGCAGGCGCTGGAAAGGCATGACGCGAAAACGGCGGGGGATCGTGTGCGTTCCGCCATACCGGTGAGGTGTCCTGCGCAGCGCGGGCAGAACAAGGCCTGACGGTAGAGCCAGCCGATCGCGCCGATCCACTGACGCGCGGACTCCGGCCCCGTTCCCGGCGGCACCGGTTACCGCCGGTCATCAGACGCTACGGAGCCCGTCCCTGAGATGTCGGTGCCTGGCTGGCGACGCGCTGGTTGGTGTGGTGTGTCCGGTTGGGTCGTGGGTGTCGGGGGTGGTCGGCTGGTGGGGGCTGGCTGGCCGGGGACGCGGCTGGTTGATGCACTGCGCCTTGTTCGGAGCCGGGTGGTGGCACCGTCCGGCTGGCGGGGCGCGGTGGGGGCGATCGATTGGTGCCGGATCCGACCGGTGGGCCGCGGTGCGTTCAGGCGCCGGGTGTTGGGCTGGACTGTTCGTGGCGCGGCGGTGCCCGAGGCATGGCTGGCGGTCGGATGCGGCATCTTTCGTCTTTCGGTTAATGGGCGCCGCAGACCGGCCGACTCGCCCAGTGCGCCGCCGCCGGAACATCGGAAGCGAGCGGGCAGGGGGTGCGCCAGTCCCGCTGCCACCAGGGGCCGCGAGGTCGGCTGGCTCGTCAGGATCGCCGAGGCCTCGCCGATCGACGGCGAGCGGTGCCGACAGGCGCGCGGTTTCTGGTGGCCAAGCAGGCGAGCCCGATCAGTACACGCAGCGGATGCCGTCGGCCGTGATCGGCTTGTCGTCATCGTCCTGCTGCTGTTGTGCCGGCCGCAGCTGGGCTTGTTGCACGGCGCCCTGCGTCTGGCTGCCGCCGCCCACCGTGTGGCCGCCGCCATCGGTGGGGTAGTCCGCCCCGATCAGAACGTGCACCTGGCCGGGACCGAGCGCCTTGTCCTCCTGCAGCCGAGCGGACACCGGCAGCGCGTCCACCACCATCTGCCCGAACTTCTGCTCGCCCGGCGCGTGCTTGACCACGGTGACGTCCTGCGGCGGGATGTCCCCGGTGGTGCCGGTCTTGAAGCCGAGGCTGCTCAGCTTCTCCAACACGCCGGCGGCCAGGCCGGTGACGCCGACGCCGTTCATGGCGCTGACGGTCACCTGGGCGTGCGCCGGATCCGGCTTGTCCTTGACCTTCTTCTTTCCGACCCCGGACAGGCTGGCGATGAAGTCCTGCACCTCCTGCGGGTCGACCTCGAGCGCCATGCCGTCTTCCGGCGTGGTGATGTCGCCGCGCACCGGGATGGTGGTGAACTGCACCTGGCCGCCGCTGAGGCCGCTCATCTGCTTGGCGAAGTCCAGGATGTCCCAGCCCTCGTTGAGCACCACCGACTTCTTCAGCGCCTCGGCCAGCTTGGACAGCTTCTCCGGGTTGCTGAGCGTGCCTGCCGAGATGACCTTGCGGGCCAGGCCTGCCATGAACACTTGCTGGCGCACCACCCGGTCCAGGTCGCCCCGCGGCAGGCCGTGCCGTTGCCGCACGAAGGCCAGCGCCTTGACGTCGGAGATGATCTGCCTGCCCGCCGGGAAGTCGGCGCCCGACTTGTCGTCCTGCGTGGCCTGCTTCAAGCACACCTCGACGCCGCCGACGGCCTTGGTGATCTCGTAGAAACCCAGCAGGTTCACCGACGCGTAGTTGTCGATCTTCCGGCCGGTGAGCTCCTCCACCGTCTTGATCAGCAGCTTCGCGCCTGCCTGGTTGGACTTGCGGTAGATCACCTTCTCGTCGGTCTCGCCCGCTTCGCGCAGCTCTCTGGCCTTCACCACCTTGGCGCGGCCGTAGGCGGAGTTCAGCTTGTGCATGCCGTAGCCGTCGGCGATCTCCACGTAGGAGTCCCTGGGCAGCGAGATCGCCACCGCCTTGCTGCCGTCGTTGGGAATGTGCAGCAAGATCATCGTGTCGGTGTTGTTCTCGCCTTCGTCCTTGCCCGCCTTGAACTTCTTGAGCAGCTTCTTCGGCAGCGAGTTGCCCTGCGCGTCGGTACGGCTGTCCATGCCGACCAGCAGGATGTCGCGCGAGCCGTCGGCGGGCAGCGGGCCGGGATCCTCGCCGGCGATGACGTCGTAGGACTCCATGTCGGAGAAGTCCTGCAGCCCTTCGTATGCGTAGCCGGTGACGGCGATCAGCAGCACCGACACCAGCCCGACGAGGATCTTCGTGGCCAGTGCGAGTACGTTGGGTCGGCGCTTCTTCGTCGGGCGGCGGGGCGCCGGCCGGCTGGGCGGGCGAAGTGGCGGCTGCCCGGCCGGGCGACCGCTCGTCGGCCTGCTCGACGGGCGCGGTCGTGGTGGCACGGCACGCGGGACAGGGCGCGTCGCGTCGCTGTCCCACGACGGTGACGGTCGGCGCCCGCCGTCCGAACGCGGCCGATACGCCACAACAGCTCCCTTCGCCTTCCCGTTGCCGGGTCCCGTGCGTTAGACGCGCCGGGCCGTACGTGGGTTGCCCGCTCTCGCAGCGTCGCATACGCCCATGCCCCCAGGGCGCAGGGACGCGCGGATGCGGTCACGGTAACGGGTGGGTGGTTGCTGACCGGTGACCCGGGGGTGTGTTTCGGGGTTCGTCCCGGTGGCAAACACAATGCGCCGCAGGCCCGCCGGAAATGTCGGTGATGTCGCTACCGTTCTTGATCGACTGATATGCCCGGACGGTGTGCGACGTCACTATCAGTGCCGGGCCCGAAATGGCGTTTCTCCCGCCAGCCGGACTTGATCGCGTCCTTGTTCCTTGGCCAGATAAACCGCGGCGTCGGCGGCGTGCAGCAACTCGTCGATACTCCGGCCGTGCTGAGGATAGACGGCGACACCTATCGACGTCGTACGGTCGGTGATGGTGACCGGTTCACCGCGTTTCCCGCGGGTGCTGATGGCCGCAGTGGAGACGCGGTGCCGAATCCGTTCCGCGGTGTGATAGGCCTGCAGTGCGTCGACGTCGCTGACCAGCACCAGGAACTCCTCGCCGCCGAACCGGCCGACCACGTCCCCGGGGCGCGTGACCTCGGTGAGCAGCTCGGCGACCCGGCGCAGCACGTCGTCGCCCGCCGGGTGGCCGTAGGTGTCGTTGATCTCCTTGAAGTGGTCGAAGTCGATCATCAGCACGGCCAGCCCGGCCTCCGAGCGCACCGCACGCCGGAACGTCCGCTGTGCCGACTCGGTCCACCCGCGCATGTTCAGCAGCCCGGTCTTGGGGTCGGTCCGGACGTCCGACTGGAGTTGGTCGAGCTCGGCCAGCCGGTTGAACACCACGGTGACCACGGCCATGATCGCCACGGTCGGCGGCATGATCACCAGCAGGATGGCGGTGACCGCGCCTAGCCCGATGGTGACTGCCTCCAGCACGTTGTCGGCCTTGGTGCCCAGCGAGCTCTGCATGGTGGGCCGCGCGCTGTTCAGCGCGATGATGCTGCCGACGTAGACGATCTGCACCGCCTCGTACACCAGTGCCGCGACCACGATGAGGCCGAACTCGACGACGAACTGCCAGCCGTCGAGCAACCCCCAGTCCCGCGGGCCCAGCGCCGTGTACGCCAGGTGAGCGGTGGACGCGGCCAGCGCGTGGGAAATCGAGGAAAACAGGAAGTTGTGCGCAGGGCGCCGGGCGGAAAACCATCTTTGCGCGCGCACCAAAGCGACCAGCGCGATGATCAACGGGATCGGCAGAACGAGTGCGGCGGGAAAGATCCACACCGCGGTCAGATCGATCAGCACGCCGCGCAGTCCGCGGTTTCTCCGGCGGGCTTCCTGGCGGCGGGTCAGCTGAATATGAATTGTTGCGCCCGCGGCCAGAATCAGAAAACGCACGACGTCGGTCAGGTCGGGCCGTGGAGAATACGCCGTGGCCGTGATCAGGACCGTGATCGCAATTGCTTCGCCGACCAGCAAGAACGCAATGAATCGTTTCGGTCGCTGCCACAGCAGCCACTCGCGGGGGCGGCGGGAGTGGCCGCTGCGCTGGGCGGGCACCACCGGCGCCGGCCCGGCCGATGGCGCCGGAGCACGCTCTCGAGCGCCGTTCGCCGGCACCGCGGCGGGCGGTCGCGGATACGGCCTACGCTTCGGTCCAGCCACGCGCATACCTCCAGCCCCCGCCGGCCGGCGAGCGGCGAGCAACCCGGTGGGTCCGTACGAGAAACTCCCGCCGGGCCGTTGTCAGTATGATCTCACTGTGGCCGCACCGGCAGTTCACAGGGCCGTGGCTTTCTGTCATGATGCTTGCCGCGACGCGTTGTTGTCGATCGGAGGTGACAACCTTGTCTGATCGCGACTTCTGATCACCGAGGATGATCAAGAAAAACCCCTTTGTGCGCTGTGGAGGATTTCATGTCCGACCGTGACTTCTGATTACCCGTAACCCCCTGCAAGCGATACCACCCACTCGTGTGGAAAGGACCCCCCGTGAACGACCGTGACTTCTGATCCGGTGCCTGCTAACCGGCGTGTGCGGTGCGGTTGACCGCCCCCGGCCGGGTGCGCTGCCGGGCCCACAGCACGGCGACGTACGAGGCCGCGATGACCCCCAGTGCGCCGGCGAGCGCGACGGTACCGGTTGCCGAACCGATCGCGGTGGCCACCACGCCACCGAGCGCGACCCCGATGCCCTGCGTGACGCGGAGTGCCGTGCGGAACAGGCCCATCACGGACCCGCGGACGTTGTTGGCCACCGCGCTGTTGACCGTCGCCCCGACGGTCAGGATGTACGCGCCGCTGGCGCCCGACATCGCCAGCAGCACCAGTGCCAGCGGGAGTGGCGGCTGCACGGCGAAGCCGATCAGCGCTGCCGACGAGACCACCGCGAGCGGGCCCATCAGCCGCAACCGGGTGTCCGCCGTGGCGTAGTGCGAGAAGACGAACGCGCCGATGACGAAGCCGAGCGGGTCGGCGGCGAGCAGCCACCCGACGGCGACGTCCGGCGCATTCATTTGCGCGGCGATCGGCGCGGCCAGGCCTTCCGGCACGACCGTGAGGCCGACCAGCAGTGCCATGCCGAACAGCACCCGCAGGTGCGGGTCGGACGCGGTGATCCGGATCCCGGCGAACCAGCCGTCCTCCGGGCTGCCCGCGGCCGGCCGCCAGCGCACGGTGGCCGCGATGACGGCGGCTGCCAGCACGAACGTGGCGGCGTCGATGAGCAGCGCCCAGGCGACCCCGATTCCGGTGACCAGCAGCCCGCCGCCGGCCAGGCCGAGCAACATCATGGTGTTGGTGGT
Organism: Thermocrispum agreste DSM 44070; assembly: GCF_000427905.1. Lineage (GTDB taxonomy): Bacteria > Actinomycetota > Actinomycetes > Mycobacteriales > Pseudonocardiaceae > Thermocrispum > Thermocrispum agreste. Next base: position 620,727 of record NZ_KE386603.1, read on the forward strand.
GATGCCGCGCAGGTCCTGGCTGCGCAAGTACTCGGCATCGTCGTCGAACGCTTCGCGCGCCGTGGCGTTTTGCGCCGCGTTGGTCGGCGCGGTCAGCATGGCGACCAGGAAGACCAGGCAGCACAGCACCGGAAGGGGAGTGCCGGGGATGGCCATGATCCCCACCAGCACGGCTTGCACCAGCAGGCAGCTGACCAGCAGCGTGCGCCGCGGGAGCCGGTCGGCGAGCTGGGACAGCCCGACCCCGCCGAACAGGGCGGGCAAGAACGTCATCGCGTAGACCACCGCCGACCACAGCGGCGACGAGGTGCGCTGGTAGACCAGGATGGCCAAGGCCACCTTGGCCAGCTGGTCGCCCGCGATCGACAACGCCTCGGCCAGCCACAGGCCGCGGAACTCGCGATTCGCCACGACGCGGCGGAACCGCGGGATGCTCCTCTCCTGGCGCTCAGTCCTGCGCACAGACGCCATGCTCCCCTCGGTGCTGGGTCGCGTTCGGTGTGCACATGAGAGAGGCCTTCTTGTCGCGAGGTATGACGAGCGGAGACGCCGAAGAAATGGTCTCGTTGTCGCGCGGTTTCACATAGTACAAGCCTGATGACAATGTGTCACAAAGTTCGCTGATCCTCATCGACTGTGGCTCCGCCGGGTGATCGGTTCGTGCGTGGTGCTGTCGGCCGTCCGGTCGCCGCGGATTCCGCCCACGGTGCCACCGAGGGTTGACGCGTGGTGCGCGTGAGCGTTCGGCGGCCTTGGTGTGTGCTGCTCGCCTGTGCGAGCTGGGTGGGCGACCGACGCGGTGGGATCCCTCGGATCCCCGCAGATTCGGTTCCGCGCTCAGTTCCGCGCGACAGGCACGTCACCGGTGGCGAGCAGCATATGCAGCACGCGCATGCGCCGGTTGAGCGGGTGTGCACGGGTATGGCGAACCGACACGCGGGATGTGCCCGGATTGTGATGTTGATGTCGTGATGTTCGATGTACCCGGCTCTGCGTGCCGGGGTTGACCGGGAGCAGCGTGCTGCTGCCGACAGTGTGTGGGCAACCGTGATCGTCGGCCGCGCGCGTGTGGTGCAGCGCCGCTCGGACACCTCGGTGGTGCCGTAGGCCTTGTCGTCGGCCGCGCGCGTGTGGTGAGCGGGTCGACGCCGAGACCGGTCTTCGAGCGGGGAGCGAGCCGTGCCGCGTCGTCACTCCGTTCGCCACACCGATGCCAGCGCGTCGGTGCTTGCCGCGTTGTGCGGTATCGCGCCGCGGGCGGTGTGCTCGTGCCCGACCGGGGCATTGGCGGGCCGGTGTGCGTAGGAACGCGGTTCGTAGTTTCGCCGGCGTCTCTGGTGAACTGTCGGCCCGGTGGGAGCCTGCCGCCGATGGATCCATCGTCCTGGCTGTGCGCCCCGCTGGCGACAGGGCAGAAGCCTTGCGTAAGGCGCTTCCGTGGCGCACGCGTGTCGAGCCGCCGTCCGTGCGGTTCGGGCGGCTCACGAGGTCGCGGTCGCGTCACACCCGGGGTCACCCCGGCGTCCGTGCGGTTCGGGCGGCTCAGCAGTGGCCAGTTGCACCGAGCACCGCCGTCGTGGCAACACGTTCGGGTGAGGTGCCGACGAGGAACCTCGTCCTGCTCAGGCGGCGGGGTGCGCCTGTTTGATCTTGTCGATCTCGATCTTCTGCATCGTCAGCATCGCTTCGGTCGCGGCCCGGGCCTTGGCCGGGTCGGGATCGGCCAGCAGGCCCGGCAGCTCGGCGGGGATGACCTGCCAGGACACCCCGTAGCGGTCGCGCAGCCAGCCGCACGCGGCCGGTTCCCCGCCGTCCAGCAGCGCATCCCACAACCGGTCGACGTCTTCCTGGGTCGGCCGCTCGACGTAGATCGACGCGAAGTCGTTGGGTGCGTAGTGCGGGTTGCCGTTGAGCAGGCCGAACCGCTGTCCGTCGAGGTCGATCCGCACCGCCACGACTTGCCCGTCGGGGCCGCGCTGCACGTCGACGATGCGGGAGTCGGGCACGAGTGAGACGTAGAACTCCGCCGCTTCCTCCGCGCCGCTGGCGAACCAGAGGAAGGTCTGCACGCTGCTCATGGCTGTCTCCGATCCGTTCGTGCGGGCCGTACCGGTCCGCCTGGTCGGCGGGGTCTGGTGCGGTGTGGACACTGGTTGGACCGGGCGCGGTCTCCGGATTCATCGGAGGTTTCGCAGCCGGATACGACACCGTCGCCTCGTTCGGGGCTGCTCCAAGCCTGCCGCCTCCCCGGCCCGTTCGGGCGTCGGCGTCGGATGTGTTGCGTGCCGCGCACCGCCGCACCGGCGCCTGTGTGTGGGGCGAGCGCAACCCGCTGCCCCTCGTGGGCTGGGCCGCACCGGCGCCTGTGGGGAGTTAGGCCATTCGCGTGTATTGCAGAACACGGCCGGACTTTGCGTGCGGCCGGGCGCGCACCGGCCGGGGATCGGCGCCGGCCGGGCTCGGCGGCGCAGGCCGCGGCAGCAAAAAAGAACCCCAGGCCCGCTGACCTGGGGTGTTGGTGCGCCATCAGGGACTCGAACCCCGAACCCGCTGGTTAAGAGCCAGCTGCTCTACCAATTGAGCTAATGGCGCTGGTGTCTTCCGGGCCGGTGACCCGGCCTCGCCGTCGACGACAGAAAAGGTAGCACGGCCGGATCACCTCCACGCACGGGGGGTCCGGCAAAGATATTCTCGATGTCGGCAATAGTTACGACTTACGAGTTCGCCCAGGCAGCAAGCAACCTCGGGTACCGGCGAGGCGTCTTCCGAGCGTCAGACCGAGCGTTGTCCTGCCGGGTAATGGCGGGGATACAGACAGGCGGTATTCGATGCTCATGAGGGGTGGTGCAGCCACAGGGCGCGGGCGCGCGATCGTCCGGCGGGCGACGGCGGTGCTGGTGACCGCGGGACTGGTGCTCGCCGGATGTACGTCGAGCCCGCAGGAGGGCGGGTCGTCCGGCGGGGGAAGCGCGCCGTCGGAGGCCAAACCGGAACCGCAACCGATCTCGCTGACGCTCAAGCCGCGGCACAAGGCCACCGACGTCGCGCCCGGCGAGCCGGTGACGGTCAAGGCCACCAACGGCACGCTCACCAGCGTCAGCCTGGTCAACCCGGACGGCAAGAAGGTCAAGGGCAAGCTGTCGGCGGACAAGACCACGTGGCGGTCTGCCGAGCCGCTCGGCTACGGCAAGCAGTACAAGCTCACCGCGCGCGGGGTGGGCGAGGACGGCGAGAAGACCGTCAAGCGGTCGACGTTCACCACGGTGCAGCCCAAGGGGCAGATCAGCGTCTCGATGTCGGTGCCGGAGGGGCAGACCGTCGGGGTCGGCATGCCCATCTCGTTCCAGTTCTCCGCGCCGGTGCCCAACCGCAAGGCGGCCGAACGGGCACTGAAGATCACCACCAGCAACGACACCGAGGGCGGCTTCTACTGGTTCAACGACAGCTGGGTGGTGTGGCGCCCGAAGGAGTACTGGGAGCCGGGCACCAAGGTCACCGTCAAGGCCAACATCTACGGCAAGCACCTGGGTGACGGCATGTACGGCATGGCCGACGTGTCGTCGTGGATGAAGATCGGCCGCAAGCTGGTGGCGGTGGCCGACGGCAAGACCCACCGGCTGGTCGTCTACATCGACGGCAAGCGGGTGAAGAACGTGCCGCAGTCGATGGGCAAGCCGGGGAACGAGACCCCGGAGGGCATCTACACCGTGATGAGCGAGCACACCAACTACACCATGGACTCCAGCACCTACGGTGTGCCCGTGGACTCCCCAGGGGGGTACCGGACCACGGTGGAGATCGCCGTCCGGCTGTCCAACAGCGGCATCTTCTACCACTCCGCCCCGTGGTCGGTGTGGGCGCAGGGCAGCCAGAACGTCAGCCACGGCTGCATCAACCTGTCCACCGAGAACGCGCGCTGGTTGATGAACCAGACCAAGCCGGGCGACATCTTCATCGTCCGGAACTCGGGTGGCCCGAAGCTGGAACCCACCGACGGGTGGAGCTTCTGGCAGATGCCGTGGAAGCAGTGGCAGAAGGGCAGCGCGGACTAGGGGGTCCGGTCGCCGGCGCTGAGACCGGTCGCGCTACGATGTTGCGGCCGGCGCGGACATGCAGCGCCGCACGGTGGGTATAGCTCAGCTGGTAGAGCGCCTGGTTGTGGTCCAGGAGGGCGCGGGTTCGAGTCCCGTTATCCACCCCAGGAATCCGCAGGTCAGCGGCCTGCGGCAGCAGCGACGGCCGCCCGTGAGCTCCGGAGAGCGCATCGCGACGAAAGGCGATGACCCGGCGCAGTCAGGGGCGGGTCCTGGCATCGGCCGGTCCGAGTGACCGGCCGTTTTTCGTGATCGGGCCGGGCCACGACTGGCGCGCGCCCCACCGTGACCGGTTTCATAGCGGCGTGCACACCCCCATCACCAGCTCCGTGGACGGTGCGCGGACCCGGTGGGTCGTGGATTTCTGGCTGGACCCGGCATGCCCGCTCACCCGGCACACCGCCCGGTGGCTCACGCTCGTCGCCGAGCACCGGCCGGTGGAGATCCGGTGGCGTGTGATGAGCCTGGCCGTGCTCAACGAACACCGCGACGACGACCCGGAAGGCGACACCGAGGGCTTCCTCTGGATCCCGGCGCGCGTCGCCGCCGCTGTGCAGACCGAACACGGGCATGCCGCCCTCGGTGCCTTCTACGACGCGTTGTGGACCGACGCCACAGGCGCCGAGCGGGAGTGGATCGACGACCTGTCCGAAGCCCTCGTCCGCGCGGGCTTGCCCGCCGAACTGGCAGACGCGGGCACTTCCACGGAGTACGACGCAGCGCTCCGCGCCTCGCATCGTGCCGGGGTCGACCGCATCGACGCCGAGGTCGGCACTCCGGTGCTGGCCATCACCACGCCGGACGGTCAGCGACACGCGCTGTTCGGGCCGGTGCTCACTGCGGTCCCCGGCCTGGAGGAGGCGCTTCGCATCTGGGACGGCACGCTCATGCTGGCCGGTGCGGCGACATTCCGCGAAATCAAGCGGTGAACGGCGGTGTCGCGCTCAGCCGTTGGCACTCTGCTGGGCTTGCGCGGCACCCCGCATGATGTCCGCGGCCACCGCCTTGGCCTCGTCCGAGCTCGGCCCGGGCTGGCCGACGAACACCGTGCGACGGTAGTAGGCGAGCTCGGCGATGGACTCCTTGATGTCGGCGAGCGCGCGGTGCGCCATGCCCTTCTCCGGCTTGGCGTAGTAGACCCGCGGGTACCAGCGCCGCACCAGTTCCTTCACCGACGAGACGTCGACCATCCGGTAGTGCAGATGCGCGTCGAGCGCTGGCATGTCCCGTGCGATGAACGCGCGGTCGGTGGCGATGGAGTTGCCCGCCAACGGGGTCGTGCGCGGCTCAGGGGCGTACTGACGCACGTAGTCCAGCACCATCCGCTCGGCGTCAGCCACCGAGACGGTGGAGGCCCGAACCTCCTCGGTCAGCCCGGAGGCGTCGTGCATCTCGCGCACCACGTCCGGCATGCCTGCCAGCTTGTCCTCATCGGCGTGAATCACCACGTCGACACCGTCCCCCAGCACGTTGAGGTCGGCATCGGTGACCAAGGCGGCGATCTCGATCAGGGCGTCCTTGGAGAGATCGAGCCCGGTCATCTCGCAATCGATCCACACCAGCCTGTCGTTCACCCGGAGGACATTAGCCGAAGTGGTCCGGCGGCGTGCCGGTACACCACGCGGCGCGATCAAATCGCGACCCGTCGGGGCAATCGCCGGGACCGCCGGACCCGTGCTGAGCTGGCGAAACTCGCGCCGCCGGGGCAACCGGTCAGGTGCCGCGCGGACGTCACCGGCCGAAGCCGCCCTCGCTGTGCATCACCTGCCCGGTGATCCAGCGGGCTTCGTCGGTCATCAGCCATGCCAGGAGCCGGGCCGCGCCGTCGGGCTGCCCGAATCGACCGAACGGGAACATCGGCTCGACCGCCACATGTCGTCGGTGAGGTAGCCGGTGTCGACCGGGCCGGGGGTGAGCTAGCCGGTGTCGACCGGGCCGGGGGTGAGCTAGCCGGTGTCGACCGGGCCGGGACGGGTGTCTTGCGGGGTCCGGATGGACGGTGCCGACCCGGATTCCGCGATCGGCCAGCTGATCCGCGATGGTCGTGGCACCCGGCGATCGCCGCCTTCGTCGCCGCGTACTTCACTTGCCCGGGCACCGGGCCGAGCCCCGGCCCGGACGGTCAGGAAGACGACCGATGCGGAGCGGCCCTCCTCGTGCTGATCGGCGAACGCTTGCGCCAGCAAGATCGTCGCGCGGGCGTCGACCGCCCAGTGCCGGTCCAAATGCTCGACGATCAGTTCGGGGATGGCGCCGTCGGCGCCGGCCAGCGCCTGATTGCAGATCAAGCCGCCGAGGTAGCCGAACTCCCGCACGCCCGCTGCGGTGACCTGCTCCGGCACGCCGGGTTCGGTGAGGTCGGCGCGTGGACCAGCGACCCGTGCGCCGTCGGCGACCCGTTTGTCGTCGGCCAGGTGCGCGCCGTCGGCCAGGCGCGCGTGGACCCCGGCGAGCACCGCCTCGAAGTCGTAGGCGCCCTATTCCCGGCTGGCGTCATGCGGTGCGAAGCGATGGCAGAAGACGCCGGCACCGGAGGCGGCCGGCCCGCACGCAGTGGTGTAGCCGAGTCCCGCGCGACGGCTCACCCCGGTCACCACGACGTGCTTGCCCCGCAGGGGCAGTGGATCACGGGCGAGCAAATCCGCTTGTGCAGGGTTCATGTGGCCAGTGGATCAAGAAGCCCGTCCGCATGGCCGGTCCGTGCGGTCCCCGTTCCGCCACCTCGCAGCTACGATTCGGCCACTTCCGGGCAAGGCTCGTGGACAACTGCTGCGTCCTGGGCCCGGCGCGGATAGTGTGACGGCCATGGCAGAGCCACAGCGGATCGTCATCGTCGGGGCCGGCCTGGCTGGGGCCACCGCGGCTGCCGCGGCGCGAGCGGAAGGATACGACGGCGAGCTTCTCCTCCTGGGTGCCGAGCAGCACCGCCCGTACGAGCTGCCTGCGCTGTCCAAAGGCATCCTGCTGGCCGAGCGCGACGAGCCCGACTGGGTCCACGACGAGAACTTCTACGTGCGCAACGGCATCGACCTGCGCCGCGGTGTCGAGGCGGTACGGATCGAACTGGGTGCCCGCGTGGTCACCGACTCGCACGGCGGCGAGCACCGGTTCGACCGACTGCTGCTGGCCACCGGTTCGCGCCCGCGCACGGTCTCCGTCCCCGGCGCCGACCTGGACGGTGTCCGGACGTTGCGGACGTTGGACGACGCGCTCGACCTTCGCGCGAGCATCGAAGCCGCGCGCCACGTGGTGATCATCGGCGCGGGCTGGATCGGGTGCGAAGCGGCCGCGGCCGCACGAAGCCTGGGGGCCGAGGTCGCCGTCGTGGACGTACGGCCCTTGCCGCTGCTGGACGCTCTCGGCGAAGAGATCGCCAGGGTCTTCCACCAGCTGCACGTCGAGCACGGCGTCCAGTGGCGGCTGGGTTCCGGAATCGCGGCGATCACCGGTGAGGAGAGCGTCACCGGGGTGCGGCTGACCGACGGCACCGAGCTTCCTGCGGATCTCGTGCTGGTCGCCGTGGGCGCCGCACCGCGGGTCGAGCTCGCCCGCGCCGCCGGGCTGGAGATGGCCGACGACGGCGGCGTCACCGTCGATGCGGGGCTGCGTACCGCCGCGCCCGGAGTCTTCGCCGCCGGTGACATCGCCTCCCATTTCCACCCGCGCTACGGCCGCCGCATCCGCATCGAGCACTGGGCCAACGCCAAGGAGCAGGGTGAGCAGGCCGGGAAGAACCTGGTCGGCGAACCTCAGCCGTACGAGGCGACGCCGTACTTCTTCACCGACCAGTACGACCTGGGCTGCGAGTACCGCGGCCTGGCCGATCCGCACAGCGACGAGCTGGTGGTGCGGGGTGATCTCGGCGCCAGGGACTTCACCGCGTTCTGGTTGCGCAACGGCCGGGTCGAGGCGGCGATGAACGTCAACCAGTGGGACGACGGCGACGCGCTGCAGGCCATGGTGGACAAACGGGTGGCCGTCACCGCCGACGAGCTGCGTACCGCGGATCTCGCCGAGCTGGCGCAACGGTGAGCTGCCACGGCCGGGGCCGGGCAGGGGTGCTCACCGGGAAGCCGCCGCCTTCTCGGCCCGCGCCCGCCTGTGGCGCAGCACGGCGAAGCCGATCCACGAGACCAGGACGACCCCGGCCACCAGCGCCCGGACCAAGCCGAGGTACGCCTCGGGATAGATGACGCCGGTCAGGTAGGTGTCGATGAAACCAGTCGCACCCAGGCCTTCCTGCCCTGCCTTGCGCCGGAAGTAGTCCTCCGGGCCGGTCAGTGGGCACTCCAGCGAGAAGACGGTGATGATCACGCCCCAGGCGACCATGAGGGCGTGCGCGTAGATCACGCGGGGCCAGCGCCATGCCAGGAAGCCGCCGATCACCAGGAACACCAGGAAACCGAAGTGCACCACCATGATCGCGTCGGCCAGCACCGCGTACATGGGTCGATTCTAGGCTCGCCGACCGGTCCGGCCCGGCGCTTCGCCGAGCCTCGGTGCGCACGTCGGACGGTTTCGGTGCGCCCCCGGGCGGTTACCGAGCCGGGCCGGGGCAGCGCTTCGACGCGGTGCACCGCGCGCTGAGAAACGTGCTGGCGCGGCACGCCACCGAGCACCGGCGGAGCACCGTCGATCCCGGTTCGCCGGAGCCGTTGCGAACGGCCCGCGCCGCGGAGCGGAGCTTGCTCATCGCGGCAGGCGGAGCCGACTTGAGCTTGCCCACGGCTGCGCCGCCGCGGGTCGCGGACAGCGCGGTGGACTCAGCGGCGCCCGGCCTGTCCTCGAGGTTCACCAGCACGCGCACGACGATCAGTGCGATCAGCACGAACAGCGGCACCCAGTGCAACCACATGATGACCTCCATCAGTGCCGGGTACGCGGCGCTGAGTACACGGCGAAACGCCAGCGGAGGGTTCACTTCGGGGCTCGGCCGGTGCCGAGCCCGCCGAGTCGTTCAACCTCGTCAGTTCACCTCGCACCATGATGCTGGCGGGTGATGCGCGGTGTCGCGGGTGGGCAGCAGGAATTGCCCGAAAGGCTGATTCCTCGTGACGTTCGTCTCGACATCGAGCGCGCCATCGCGCAGCTAGGGGCGGGCTCGGGAGCTGCCGGGGTGGTGGTGTCTCGGTGGTCGCGCGGCTGGGTGGGGCGGTTTCGTAGTCGGCTGGAGCGCCAGGACGGTCGAGGCCGGTGGGCGGTCAGGGCTGGGCGGTGTGGTGGGTTGGATCGTCAGGACAGCCGGGTGTGGGCGGGCTCGGGATCTGCCGGGGTGGTGGTATCTCGGTGGCTGGCGTAGCCGGGGCGGGGTGGTCCGTAGTCGGCGGAGCGCCGGGACAACTGAACGTGGGCGGGGCCGTGGCATGCTGCGGCATCCGCGCACCCCGGGGACGAACCGGCCGGGAGCGGCGGTCGGTAGCCGGCGGGAGCGTCCCGGCAGCCATCACCCGCAACCGCCGTGCAGCCGGGTGTCACCGACCACGCGGCCGCGGGCGCAGCAGCTTCAGGCTCGCGGGAAGCACGTCGACCTCGACGGGCAGCTCCGCGACGAAGTCCCCGTCGGCGTAGGCGGTGATTCCGGGACAGGTCACCCGGATGCTCCGGGCGCGCAGGCACTCGACCTCTTCCCGCTCGACGTGCTTGCCGCTGAACACGGTGGGGAAGAACCGCACCAGCTGTCCTCGCGGCATCGCCTCGACCAGCGTCAGGTCGAGTAGGCCGTCGGCGGGGTCGGCGCCGGGGCAGATACGCATGCCGCCGCCGTAGCTGCGGGTGTTGCCGACCGCGGCCAGGATCAGCTCGCGCTCCACCGTGGTGCCGTCGGCCAGTTCGATCCGGAACGGCAGCGGCCGCAGCGCGGCCAGCTCGGCCAGCATCGCCACGGTGTACCGGGATCTTCCGCGCGGCCAGCGCATCCGGTTCGCCCGGTCGTTGACCAGGGAGTCGAAGCCGCAGGCCATCACGGTGGCGAAGTAGGTGTGCCCGCCGTCGGGCCGCGTGATGCGGGCGAGGTCGATCGGCTGGTGGTGGCCGTCGGCCACCACGTCCGCGGCCGCCTCCGGTGCGCCGCGCGGCAAGCCGAATTCCCTGGCCACGTCGTTGCCGGTGCCCGCGGGGATGACGCCGAGCGGGATGTCCCGGCCGGCCATCACCTGGACGGCCAGGTGGATCATGCCGTCCCCGCCGACCACGACCAGGGCGTCCGGGCCCTGGTCGAGCACCGCCTTGGCGATCCGTCGTGCGTCCTGCGGATCGTTGCCCGCCACGTCCACCACGTCGACGCCGCGTTCTCGCAGCCGGCCGACCGCGCGGCGGGCGGACTTGTCCGCCTGACCCACTCCGGCAGCCGGGTTGGTCAGCACCACGACAGACCGGACGTCGCTCATGGGACGAGCTTCCCGGGATTGAGGATGCCGTGCGGGTCGAGCTCGGCCTTCACCGCGCGCAGGATCCGCACGCCGACGTCCCCGATCTCGTCGGGCAGCCACGGCCGGTGATCGACCCCGACGGCATGGTGGTGGGTAATGGTGCCGCCGTTGGCCATGATCGCGTCGGACGCCGCCCGCTTGGCGCGCTTCCATTGCTCGATGACGTCCTCGACGGTGTCGCCGCGCTGGGCCGCCACCACGGTGAAGTACAGCGAGCACCCGGTCGGATAGATGTGCGAGATATGGCACATGACCAGCGACTGCGTGCCGGTCTCGGCCAATGCCGACTGCAGCGCCGAGGTCACCGCGGCCTTCAACGCGGGCGCGTTGGACCAGCTCGTGGCGGTCTCCAACGTCTCGCACAGGGCGCCGTTGGCCAGGAGGGCGTCACGGAGATACGGCGCGTCGAAGCGCCCGTGTGCCCAGGATTCGGCCGGTTCCGGCCCCAGCGACGTGCCTCCCGCGGCCCGGAGCACCGCGCTGGTCAGCTGATGCCGCATGGCCACCTGCTGTTCGGTGCCCTCGAACACGGTGACCGCCAGGCACCCACCGGTGACCTGCTCGCCGCCGATACGGTCGGTCATGGCCAGGTTGACGCCGGTTTCCGCTTCGTCGGACAGCCGGATGACGGTCGGCTGGGTGCCGTGCTGGGCGACCGCCCGCAAGGCCGCGGCCCCAGCGGCGAAGTCGTCGAACCGCCACGCTTCGTACCGCTTGACCTCGGGGAGCCGGTGCACCCGGAGCCGGACGGCGGTGATGATCCCGAGGGTGCCCTCCGAGCCGAGGAACAGCTCGCGCAGGTCTGGGCCGGCCGCCGACGCGGGCGCCCGGCCCAGCTCGAGCTTCCCGGCTGGGGTGACCACGCGCAGTCCGCACACCATGTCGTCGAAGCGCCCGTAGCCGGACGAGTCCTGTCCGGACGAGCGCGTGGCGGCGAACCCGCCGATGGTCGCGTACTGGAAGCTCTGCGGGTAATGGCCGAGCTCGAACCCGTGCTCGGCCAGCAGCTGCTCCGCCCGTGGCCCCGGCAGGCCCGCGCCGAGCACCGCTTCGCCGGAGGTGGTGTCGAGCGATTCCAGGCGGTCGAACCGCCGGAGGTCCAGGCTGATGACCGCGGAGAAGCCTGCCCGCACCGGGTCGAGTCCGCCGACCACGCTCGTCCCGCCGCCGAACGGAACGACGGCGATCCGCCGTCGGCCGCAGACGTCGAGCACCGCGGCCACTTCGTCGTCGCTGCCCGGAAGCACGACCGCGTCGGGTGCAGCTTGCGGCCGCCGGCTCTTCCGGCGCAGCAGATCCAGGGTGGACTTGCCGCCGGCTCGGGGAAGCCGGTCGGCGTCGGCTCGTGACACGTGCTCCGCGCCGACCACGTCGGTCAGCGCTGCCAGGTCTTCGTCAGCCAGCGTCGAGGGTCGCAGGACGACCTCCGACTTGTCCGGCGCGCGGACGTCGTCGGTCGAGACCCCGAGCGCTTGGCGCAGCAGCGCGCGGATGTTCTCGGACAGGGGCTTGGCCTTGGCTTCGTCGCCCCACGCGTCCCACTTCATGGGCGGGACGGGCACTTGCGGGTCCGCCGTCATGCGTGTCAGTCTTACACATCATGTCAAGATGTAACGCCGTCCGGCGGAGCACCGAGGACGTCATCCTCGACGCGGCCGCGGAGCTCATCCAGCACACCGGTGGGGCGCGCGTCAACATCGCCGAGATCGCCCGGCGTGCCGGTGTCTCCCGGCCGACCATCTACCGGCGCTGGCCGGACGTGCGGGCCATCGTCGCGGCTCTGCTGACCCGTGAGGTACGGGCGATCGCGCGCGCCGTCGTCCCGGCGGGGCAGGATCGGGAAGCGCTGGTGGCAGGCGTCGTGGAGATCGCCGAGCGGGTGCGCGACCACCCGGTGCTCGGGTTGCTGCTGCGCACCGACCCGGAGGTCTACCGCCGGTACTTCGTCGAACGGCTCGGCACCAGCCAGCGAGGGTTGCTCCGGGAGCTGCAGAGCCGGCTCGCTGCGGCCCAGGCCGACGGCACGGTGCGCGACGGCGACCCCGAGCAGATGGCCGCGATGGTGTTGTTGATCGCGGAGACCACCGTGCAGTCCTATCGCACGGTGACCGCGTTGGTGCCGGAGGACGCCTGGCGCCGCGAACTGACCCACGTACTGAACCGGTATCTCGCGCCATGACCGATTCGTCGCTCAACGCGGCCCGCCGCCGGGCCGACCTGATCGCCCTCGGAGATCGTCCGGACGTGGACGTGCTGGTCATCGGGGGAGGTGTCACGGGAACCGGCGTCGCACTCGACGCAGCCACGCGCGGGCTGCGGACGGTGCTGGTGGAGGCTCGGGATCTGGCCTTCGGCACCAGCCGGTGGAGTTCCAAGCTCGCGCACGGTGGCCTGCGCTACCTGGCCTCCGGGCGGGTCGGCGTCGCCCGGGAAAGCGCGGTGGAGCGCGGCATCTTGATGACGCGCACCGCGCCGCACTTGATCCGCCCGTTGCCGCAGGTCGTGCCGCTGCTGCCGGAGATCAGCCGCAAGCAGGAGTGGCTGGTCCACCTGGGCTTCCGCGCGGGCGACGCGCTGCGCACGGTCGCCGGGACACCGTCGTCGGTGCTGCCCCGCCCGCGCCGGATCGACGCCGCCGAGACGGTACGGCTGGTGCCCGCGGTACGGCGCACCGGGTTGCGGGGCGGCCTGCTCGCCTACGACGGGCAGCTGGTGGACGACGCGCGCCTGGTGGTGGCCATCGCCAGGACGGCGGCCGAACACGGGGCCGCCATCCTGACCCGGGTGCGGGCGTCCGGGGTGACCGGTGAGTCGGCAGAGCTGACCGACGTGCTGACCGGCGAGACCCTGACCGTGCGCGCCGAGGCGGTGATCAACGCGACGGGGGTGTGGGCGGGCACGGTGGACCCGAGCGTCCGGTTGCGCCCCAGCCGGGGTACGCACCTGGTGGTGCCTGCCGAGGCGCTCGGTCATCCGCGAGGAGCGTTGACCGTGCCGGTGCCGGGTTCGGTGAGCCGTTACGTCTTCGCGCTGCCGCAGCAGCACAGCAGGGTGCTGATCGGGCTGACCGACGTCGAAGCGCCCGGTGAGATCCCCGACGTTCCCCGGCCGACGGCCGAGGAGGTGTCGTTCCTGCTGGACACCGTCAATGCGGCGTTGGGGAGCCGGCTCGGTGCCGACGACGTGGTGGGGAGCTTCGCCGGGCTGCGTCCGCTGATCGAAACCGACGGCGCGGCCGACGGCTCGACGGCCGACCTCAGCCGCAAGCACGCCGTGCTGCGTGCCCCGTCCGGGGTGATCACCGTGGTGGGCGGGAAGCTCACGACTTACCGGCGCATGGCGGAAGATGCGGTGGATGCCGCTGTCGCGCGGCTTCGGCCCGGATCGGCAGGCCGTTGCCGGACTCCCTACGTGCCGCTGATCGGAGCGCCGGGGCACCCGATGTCGCAGCGGGCACCCGCCGGTGTCCGCGAGGAGCTGATCCGCAGGCACGGCGGCGCCGCGGCGTCGGTCGTGGATTCGGCCACCGTGGCGGATCCGCTCGCGCCGATCGCCGAGGGGCTTGACGTGACGCGGGCCGAAGTGGAGTACGCGGTTCGGCACGAAGGAGCGCTCGACGTGGACGACGTCATGGATCGCCGCACGCGCATCGGGCTGGTCCAGGCCGACGCCGAACGGGCCCGGCCCGCCGTGCAGGAAATCGTCGACGCGGCCGGCTGACGCCCGCTTGCGCCTGACAGGAATCAGGCCACCGAGCGTGCGGCCCTGACAAGACCCGGCAAGAAGAAGGCTCCGCCGATCGCAGCGGCCGACGGAGCCCTTCCCGAGACGACGTGCCGTCCGGCACTACCAGCGGCTGATCCACCACTCCTCGGCGTAGCCGGCCATGTAGCTGGTCGAGGACGGTGAGTAGGCGCGGTAGTAGTACTTCTTGCCCTTCGGCGGGGACGCCAGGACGAACTTCCAGGTGCCGTTGCTGTTGGCGCGGGTGTACTTGGCGTACTTCCAGCCGCAGCTGGCGCACTGCTTGTACTGCAGCTTGATCTGCGTGCCCTGGCCGCCGGGGCGCACCTTGCCGTAGTACTTGAACTTGGTGCTGGAGGTGCGCACCAGCTTGCTGCCGCTCAAGTTGCGGCGCACCCCGACCTTGGCGTAGGCGGCGGACGGCTCGTAGTTGCCGGTCCCCGCGAACGCCACGCCGAAGTAGTAGTTGCGCGGCGGCTTCCGGTAGAAGCGGAACAGCCCGGTCTTCGTGCTGGTCTTCATCTTGTCGACCTGGACCCACGGCTTCGACGTGCTGTTCCTGGCGAACAGCACCACTTCGACGCCGGGCAGCGCACCGCCGTCGACCACCACCTGACCCTCCAGCGTGGCCTTCCCGCCGTAGGTGATCCAGGTGCTGCGGTGCGTCCAGATGATCTTCGTCTTGATCTTCGCCGCGCCGGCCTTGTCCCCCTTGGCAGCCGTCAGGTCGACGACCTCGGCCTGCTCGGTCTGCGCCTTCGCCGGGGCGACGGCGCGCACGGTGGTGTCGGACTTGGTCTCGGCCGCGGGCTCGGCCCACGCCGAGCCGGCGATCGTGCCGCTCAGCGCGGTGACCAGCACCGCGGACGCGGCGACCAGCCTACGAGTTCGACGCACAGGTACCCCTCCGTCATGGTTGCGGACCCGCCGGATGCGAACCCACAGTGATCATTGCGCGGAAATCCTAAAGTGCGGCCGGGGAGTTCGTGACGGTTTTGCCGAAATCTCCCCTTCTCTGTGGCAGATGTCGTCCGCGTGGAGCTAGCGGCGTGGCCGGCGCCTGGCTACGATCGGCCGCCGCAATCCGGTGCACGGCCTGATGCACGGCAGAGAGGGGAGCCACGATGGGGAAACGTGTGTGGATGTCCGGCTTGGCCATGGTGGCGTCCGCGATCCTGGCGGGCACGCTCGCGGCCGTGCCCGCGTCCGCGGGCAGCGCCGACGCGGCAGGCTGGCGTCCGCCGTTCCGCGCCAAGATCGAACGGATCAGCCCGGAGCTGGCCGAGGAGATGATCGGGGTGTCGTGGCATCCCGGTTGCCCGGTGCCGATCGAGGACCTGCGGCTGATCACCATGAACCACCACGGCTTCGACGGCCGCTCGCACGACGGCGAGCTGGTGGTGCACAAGGACGTCGCCAAGAACGTGGTGAAGGTCTTCCGCAAGCTCTACTACCACAAGTTCCCGATCCGCCGGATGGAGCGCATCGAGCACTACGGCGGGAGCGACGACGCGTCGATGGAAGCCGACAACACCTCGGCGTTCAACTGCCGGGAGATCACCGGCGGTGGCGGCTTCTCGGTGCACTCCTACGGCAAGGCGATCGACATCAACACCATCGAGAACCCGTACGTCAAGGGTGACCTGGTGCTGCCGGAAGCCGGTCGGGAGTACCTGGACCGGGAGGACGTGCACCCGGGAATGATCGTCGACGGCGACATCGTGGTGCGCTCGTTCGCCAAGGCCGGGTTCATCTGGGGCGGCCACTGGACCAGCCCGATCGACTACCAGCACTTCGAGGTGCCCGTCGACGACTGAGCCGCTGGTGGCCTCCGGTGTCCGGGCGGGTGACGGTGCCGGGGCCGGGTGAGGCGGCGTTGCCGTCGGCTGGGTCGAGCGGTTCACTCATGTCGGTGCCACGGGCCGGGCGACGCCACCGTGCCGCGTCACTTCTCGGTGTCCGCTTCCTGAGGTGGGCCGTACCCGCCACCGCCCGGCGTCTCGATCACCAGCACGTCGCCGGGTGCCAGGTCGGCGGAGCCGCAGCCGGGCAGCTCGTCCACGGATCCGTCGGTCCGGACGACGTAGTTGCGGCCCAAGGCGCCGGGGCGGCCGCCTGCCATCCCGTACGGCGGCACCCGGCGATGCCCGGTCAGGGTGCTGACCGTGACCGGCTCGGTGAACCGCAGCCTGCGGATCACGCCGTTGCCGCCACGCCACTTGCCCGCACCACCGGAGCCACGGCGGATCGCGAAGCCGTCGACCAGGACCGGCAGCCGGTGCTCCAGCACCTCCGGGTCGGTCAGCCGGGAGTTGGTCATGTGGGTCTGCACCGCGTCGGCCCCGTGGTAGCCGGGTCCTGCCCCTGAGCCGGAAGCCAGCGTCTCGTAGTACTGGTGGCGGTCGTTGCCGAACGTCACGTTGTTCATGGTTCCGGATCCCTCGGCCTGCACGCCCAGCGCCGCGTAGAGCGCACCGGTGATGGCCTGGGACGTCTCCACGTTGCCCGCCACCACGGCTGCCGGATACTCCGGGGCCAGCATGCTGCCGGGCGGGACGATCACCCGCAGCGGCCGCAGGCATCCGTCGTTGAGCGGGATGTCGTCGGCCACCAGCGTGCGGAACACGTACAGCACCGCCGCCTTCACCACGGCCGTCGGCGCGTTGAAGTTGCTCGTCAGCTGCGGGCTGGTGCCGGTGAAGTCGATCTCGGCCGATCGGTTGGCCCGGTCGACGGTGACGCGCACGGCGATGACCGCGCCCGAGTCCATCTCGTAGCGGTACTCGCCGTCGTGCAGCCGGTCGATCACCCGGCGGACGGCTTCCTCGGCGTTGTCCTGCACGTGCCGCATGTAGGCCTGGACCACGTCCAGCCCGAAGTGGTCGATCATGGCCCGGACTTCGGCCACGCCCTTGGCGTTGGCCGCGATCTGCGCGCGCAGGTCGGCCAGGTTGGTGTCCGGGTCGCGGCTCGGATAGCGGGCGGACGTCAGCAGCTTGCGGGTCTCTTCCTCACGGAACCGGCCGTCACGGGCCAGCAGCCAGTTGTCGAACAGCACACCTTCGTGGTCGATGTGCGTGCTGCTGGCGGGCATCGACCCGGGGGTCAGTCCGCCGATCTCGGCGTGATGCCCGCGGGAGGCGACGTAGAAGAGGATCTCCCCGGGATCGTGCGGATCGTCGGAGGCGAACACCGGGGTGATGACCGTGACGTCCGGCAGATGCGTCCCGCCGTGGTACGGGTCGTTGACCGCATAGACGTCACCAGGCCGCATGTCGCCCGCGCGGCGCCGGATGACCTCCTGCACGCTGGTGCCCATCGAGCCGAGATGGACCGGGATGTGCGGGGCGTTGGCGATCAAGTGCCCGTCCGGGTCGAACAGCGCGCACGAGAAGTCCAGCCGCTCCTTGATGTTCACCGACTGCGCGGTCGACTCCAGCGCGACGCCCATTTGCTCGGCGATCGACATGAACAGGTTGTTGAAGATCTCCAGCAGCACCGGGTCGGCCTCGGTGCCGACTTCGGCGGATTCCTGCGTGCGGACCCGCTCGACGACGAGGTGGCCCTGCTCGATGCAGCGCGCACGCCAGCCCGGATCGACCACCGTGGTGCTGTTGGCCTCGGTGATGATCGCCGGGCCTTCGACGACCTGATCCACCGCCAGTGATTCCCGCTGGTACAGCCGTGCGTCGTGCCAACCGTCGGCATACAGCCGCACGGTCCCGATCGGCGCCGCAGGTTCGGTGCGCTGCACCGTGGGAAGCGTGGCCTCGGCCGACCGTGCGGTGGCCTCGACCGACACCGCCTCGATGATCAGCGGGCGGTCCATCAGGAAGGAGAACTGGGCCTTGTGCAGGCGTTCGAACTCCGCCGTCATGCCGTCCGCCGAGCCCAGCTGGACAGCCACCGTCGTGTCGGTGCCGTCGTAACGCAGGTGCGCGCGGCGGGTCACGTCGACGTCGCCCTGGTGCTTGCCGAGTTCGGCGATGGCCTTCTCGGCCAGCTCCTCGGCCACTTCGGCCGCCCTGGCCACGCCTTCGCCGGTCACCGCCACCTCGACGGAGCGCTGGCGTATGGCGGTCAGATCCGCCAGGCCGATGCCCAGCGCCGACAACACGCCGGCCATCGGCGGCACCAGGACGGTGCGGATGCCCAGGGCGTCCGCCACGGCACAGGCGTGCTGGCCTCCCGCGCCGCCGAAGGTGGTCAGCGCGTAGCGGGTCACGTCGTGGCCCTTCTGCACGGAGATCTTCTTGACCGCGTTGGCCATGTTGGCGACCGCGATCTGCCGGAAACCTTCGGCGACCTCCTCGGGAGTGCGATCGTCCCCGGTGGCGGCGCGGATCTCGGCCGCCAGCTCGGCGAACCGCTTCCGCACTCCGTCCGCGTCGAGCGGCTCGGTGCCGTCGGCGCCGAACACGTGCGGGAAGTGGTCCGGCTGGATCCGGCCGAGCATCACGTTGGCGTCGGTGACCGTCAACGGCCCGCCGCGCCGGTAGCAGGCCGGGCCGGGGTCGGCACCCGCCGAGTCGGGGCCGACCCGGTACCTGCTGCCGTCGAAGTGCAGGATCGACCCACCGCCTGCCGCGACGGTGTGGATGTCCAGCATCGGGGCGCGCAGCCGCACCCCGCCCACCACGGTGGTGAACACCCGCTCGAACTCGCCCGCGTAGTGCGAGACGTCGGTGGACGTGCCGCCCATGTCGAAACCGATCACCCGGTCGAACCCGGCGGCCTGCGACATCCGCACCATGCCGACGATGCCTCCGGCCGGCCCGGACAGCACGGCGTCCTTGCCGCGGAAGTGCCCGGCCTCGGCCAGGCCGCCGTTGGACTGCATGAACTGCAGGTCGGTGTCCGGCAGCTGGGCGGCCACCTGGTCGACGTAGCGGCGCAGCACGGGGGAGAGGTAGGCGTCGGCCACCGCGGTGTCGCCGCGCGGCACGAGCTTGAGCAGCGGACTGGCCTCGGCGGACAGCGAGACCTGGGTGAACCCGATCTCGCGCGCCAGGTCGCCGATCATGCGCTCGTGCTCCGGGAACTGGTAGCTGTGCAGGCACGCCACGGCCACTGCGCGGAAGCCCGCCCGGTACGCGTCGCGGAGTTCGGGTTCCAGCGCGGTCAGGTCCGGCTCGCGCAGCACCTCTCCACCGGCGGTGACGCGCTCGTCGACCTCGATCACCCTCGAGTACAGCGCGCTGGGCAGGGTGATCTGCCGGTCGAAGATGCGCGGGCGGTTCTGGTACGCGATGCGCAAGGCGTCGGCGAAGCCCTTGGTGATCACCAGCACCGTCGGCGCACCGGTGCGCTCCAGCAGCGCGTTGGTGGCCACCGTGGTGCCCATGCGCACCGCGTCGATGTCCGCCGTGCTGCCGGTACCCGCCGAGCTGGTGGCGCCCGCCTCGCTCAGCAGCTGCCGGATGCCCTCGACCGCGGCATCCGGGTACCGGGGATCCTGCGACAGCAACTTGTGGGTGCGGATGTCGCCGCCGGGAGTGCGCGCGACGATGTCGGTGAACGTTCCGCCTCGATCGACCCAGAACTGCCAGCCCATTCCTCACTCGAATCTGGTCGGATCACCCGCCCCGTAGCGGACGATCTCCGGCTCACCGGTGGAGAAGTCGACCACCGTGGTCGGCTCGGTGCCGCACTCGCCGGAATCGATCACCACGTCGACCAGGTGATCGAGCCGTTCCTTGATCTCCCATCCCTGCGTCATCGGCTCCGGCGTGTCCGGCAGCAGCAGCGTGCTCGACAGGATCGGCTCGCCCAGCTCCGCCAGCAGCGCCTGTACCACGGTGTGCTGCGGGATGCGCACGCCCACGGTGCGTTTCTTGGCGTTCATCAGCTGGCGCGGCACTTCCTTGGTGGCGGGCAGGATGAACGTGTACTGGCCGGGCGTGGCCGCCTTGATGGCCCGGAACACCCGGTTGTCCAGCACCACGAACTGCCCGAGCTGGGCGAAATCGGCGCAGACCAGCGTGTAGTGGTGCCGATGGTCGAGCTTGCGGATGTCCTTGATGCGCTCCAGTCCCTGCCGGTTGCCGATCGCGCACCCCAGCGCGTAGCACGAGTCGGTGGGATAGGCGATCAGGCCGCCGTCCCGCAACGTGGCGACCGCCTGGGCGATGGCCCTCGGCTGCGGGTTGACCGGGTGCACGTCGTAGTACCTCGCCATTCCGGCGAGCGTAGTCAACCGCACGCTCGCTGACACGCAGGCACGACGATCACAGCCGTTCGGTCAACGCATCCGCCGCGGCCAGCAGATCCGCGGCCCACCGCACGCCGGGTTTGCGCCCGATCCGCTCGATCGGCCCGGAGACCGACACCGCGGCGACCACGTTGCCGGTGGAGTCCTTGACCGGAGCGGACACGCTGGCGACGCCGGGCTCGCGCTCGGCGACGCTCTGCGCCCAACCGCGGCGGCGCACCTCCAGCAGCGTGCGCTCCCCGAACACGGCGTCCGCCAGGATGGCGCGCTGCGTCTGCGGATCCGCCCACGCCGCCAGCACCTTGGCGCCGGACCCGGCCGTCATGGGCAGCCGGGAGCCGACCGGGACGGTGTCCCGCAGCCCGCTCGGCGGTTCGGCGGTGGCGATGCAGACCCGCTGCATGCCGTCGCGCCGGTAGAGCTGAACGCTTTCCCCGGTGATGTCGCGCAGCTTGGGCAGCACCGAGCTCGCCGCGTCCAGCAGCGGATCGGTCGACCCGCCCGCCAGCTCGGCCAGCGCGGTGCCCGGGCGCCACCGGCCGTCCGGGCCGCGGCGCAGCAGGCGATGGGTTTCCAGCCCGACGGCCAGCCGGTGCGCGGTCGCCCGCGGCAGGCCGGTGCGGGCACACAGATCGGCCAGGCCGCACGGCTCGGTCGCCACGGCCTGGAGCACGGCGACCGCCTTGTCGAGGACGCCGATGCCGGACGACGGTGCAGTCGAGGTATCCTGTCCCACAGCGCGATACTAGCGTCTCGAATATTGGGAAGTCCAGATACTGGGAAATGGGTCCGGCCATGGGTAAGACACTTGCGGAGAAGGTCTGGGACGCGCACGTGGTGCGTCGCGGCAAAGGCGCCGAACCGGACCTGCTCTACATCGATTTGCACCTGGTGCACGAGGTGACCAGCCCCCAGGCGTTCGACGGGCTGCGGCTGGCCGGCCGCAAGGTTCGGCGGCCCGACCTCACCATCGCCACCGAGGACCACAACGTGCCCACGATCGGCATCGAGCTGCCGATCGCCGACCCCGTCTCCCGTACCCAGGTGGAGACGTTGCGCAAGAACTGCGCGGAGTTCGGCATCCGGCTGCACCCGATGGGTGACGACGAGCAGGGCATCGTGCACGTCATGGGCCCGCAGCTCGGCCTCACCCAGCCCGGCATGACCGTGGTGTGCGGCGACTCGCACACCTCGACGCACGGCGCGTTCGGCGCGATGGCGTTCGGTATCGGGACTTCCGAAGTGGAGCACGTGCTGGCCACCCAGACGCTGCCGCTGCGCCGGTTCAAGACGATGGCCATCAACGTCAGCGGCAAGCTGCGCCCCGGCGTGACGGCCAAGGACATCATCCTGGCCATCATCGCCAAGATCGGCACCGGCGGCGGCCAGGGCTACGTGCTGGAGTACCGCGGCGAGGCCATCGAGGCGCTGTCCATGGAAGCCCGCATGACCATCTGCAACATGTCGATCGAGGCGGGCGCGCGGGCAGGCATGATCGCCCCGGACGAGACGACGTTCGCCTACCTCAAGGGCCGTCCGCACGCCCCGCAGGGCGCCGAGTGGGACAAGGCGGTGGCGGCCTGGCGCCAGCTGCGCAGCGACGACGACGCGGTGTTCGACGCCGAGGTCGATCTGAACGCCGACGAGCTGACCCCGTACGTCACCTGGGGCACCAACCCCGGCCAGGGCCTGCCGCTGAGCGAGCGGGTGCCGGACCCGGCGGACTTCGCCGACGAGACCGAGCGGCTGGCCGCCGAGAAGGCACTGGCCTACATGGACCTCAAGCCGGGAACGCCGCTGCGCGACATCAAGGTGGACACGGTGTTCCTCGGCTCGTGCACCAACGGGCGGCTGGAGGACCTGCGCGCGGCCGCCGAGGTGCTGGCCGGCCGCAAGGTGGCCGACGGGGTACGGATGCTGGTCGTCCCCGGCTCCATGCGGGTGCGCAAGGCGGCCGAGGAAGAAGGCCTGGACAAGGTCTTCAAGGAGGCGGGTGCGGAGTGGCGCGCCGCGGGCTGCTCGATGTGCCTCGGCATGAACCCCGACCAGCTCAAGCCGGGGGAGCGCAGCGCGTCGACGTCGAACCGCAACTTCGAAGGCAGGCAGGGCAAGGGCGGCCGCACCCACCTGGTGTCGCCGCTGGTCGCCGCGGCGACCGCGGTGCGCGGCACGCTGTCGTCGCCGGAAGACCTGTGACGCGCGGGTCCACCACGAGCAGGAGAGGCAGGCAGAGTCAGACATGGAGCCGTTCAGCAAGCACACCGGGGTCGGGGTTCCCCTGCGCCGGTCCAACGTGGACACCGACCAGATCATCCCGGCCGTCTACCTGAAGCGGGTCACCCGCACCGGCTTCGAGGACGGGCTGTTCGCCGCATGGCGCAGCGACGAGACGTTCGTGCTCAACCAGGAGCCGTTCCGCAACGGGTCGGTGCTGGTCGCCGGTCCGGACTTCGGCACAGGATCGTCGCGCGAGCACGCGGTGTGGGCCCTGATGGACTACGGCTTCCGGGTGGTGATCTCGTCCCGGTTCGCCGACATCTTCCGCGGCAACGCGGGCAAGCAGGGCCTGCTCACCGCGCAGTGCGAGCAGGCGGACGTCGAGCAGCTGTGGAAGCTGCTGGAGAACGAGCCGGGCACCGACGTGACGGTCGACCTGAACGAGAAGACCGTCCAGTGCAAGGACTTTTTGACCACGTTCGACATCGACGACTACACCCGCTGGCGGCTGCTGGAGGGCCTGGACGACATCGCGCTCACCCTCCGGCACTCCGACACCATCGCCGAGTTCGAGGCGTCTCGGCCGTCGTACATGCCGGTCACCACGCCGCGCTGACCTGGCGTCCGGGTCCCGGGTAGCGCGGCTCGGGCTTCGGCTGGAGCGGCTCGTGGCTCGGCTGGCGCGGACAGTGGCTCGGGTGGCGCGGACAGTGGCTCGGGTACTGCGCCGGGAGCACGGTGGAGGGCCTGCGAGCGTGGATGGCGCAGCCGAAGGCTCGGGCAGTGCACTGCTCGGCCGGCAGCAGCCGCCGCCGACGCGGGCAGGATGTGGCTCATCCCGGCCTAGCCGTCGATCGGCGGCGGTGGGACGTAGTGCGCCGCCACCAGCCGCGGCGCCGTCCCGTCCTGCGATGTCGCGCGCCGGAAGGTCATCACCCATGTCGAGCCCTTCTTGGTCGGGACGTCGGTGAATGCCACGCCGTCCTGTCCGGCGAGCTCGGCCAGCAGGCCGGGGATCACGCCGCCCTGGCTGCACACCACGGGGGTGCGGCTGGCGGCGGCGATCTGCCGCAGCCGGGCAAGGGCTTCTCGCGGGGACTCCCGGTAGGCGTCCTCGGACAGCGCCGGCTCGTAGCCGACCTCGACGTCGGCTTCGGCGGCCACCGCGCGCACGGTCTGCACGCAGCGCAGCCGTGGAGCCGCATACACCCGGTCCGGCCGGAACAGCGACAGCTGCCTGGTCAGCGCCTTCGCCTGGCGTTCACCGTCGGCGGTCAGCGGGCGCAGGTCGTCGTCGCCGTTCCAGTTCTCCCTGCTGCCCGCCTTCGCGTGCCGGACCAGCAGCAGCGTGGTCGCGTCGGGGCCGAGGCTGCCGAACGCGTTTAGCACCGCGCGGTCGGCGTCGTAGGACACCAGTTCGCGGGCCTGCTCCAGCGTGCACCAGCGCAGCCGGTCGACCTCCTCGTTGGGGGTGAACTCGCCCGCTGTCGCTCGCGCGGCGTAGTAGGCGACCACCTTGTGCCCGCCGGCCACCGGATAGCCGACCTGGGTCACGAACGGCCCGAGCGTGCACACGTTGCCGGTCTCCTCGGTGACTTCGCGCGCTGCGGCCACCGGAGCGGTCTCGCCGTCGTCCAGCTTGCCCTTGGGGAGCGACCAGTCGTCGTAGCGCGGCCGGTGCACCAGCGCCACCTCGCGATCCGTGCCGCGCGGCCGCCACAGCACCGCCCCGGCAGCCTGGACCGCCCGCTCCGGGTAGGCCACCACCAGTGCGCCCATCGGGTCAGCCGCCTCGGTGCTGGGCGAGCAGTTCGAACTGGTGGTCGCGCACTTCGGCGTCCGGCGCCGGCGACGGGGTCCATTCCCCGTCCGGTCCGAGCACCCAGCACCGGGTGGCCGGGTGCAGCGCGGACTCGAGCACGTCGTCCAGCTGCGCGGTCAGCCGGGCGTCCTGCACCCTGACCAGCACCTCCACCCGGCGGTCGAGGTTGCGGTGCATCATGTCCGCGCTGCCGATCCAGTACTCGTCCGCGCCGACGAAGTTGATGATGCGCGAGTGCTCCAGGAACCGGCCGAGGATCGAGCGCACCCGGATGTTGTCGCTCAACCCCGGCACGCCGGGCTTGAGCGCGCAGATCCCGCGCACCACGATGTCCACCGGCACCCCGGCCTGCGACGCCCGGTACAGCGCGTCGATGATCTGCTCGTCGACCAGCGCGTTGAGCTTGAGCCGGATACCTGCCTGCTTGCCCTGCCCGGCCAGGTCGATCTCCCGCCGGATCCGCTCCAGGATGCCGCGCCGGATGCCGTGCGGCGCGGTGAGGATGGTGCGGTAGCTGACCTGCCGGGAGTAGCCGGTGAGCACGTTGAACAGGTCGGTCAGATCGGACCCGACGTCGTCGTCGGCGGTCAGCAGCCCGATGTCCTCGTAGAACCGCGCGGTCTTGGGGTTGTAGTTGCCGGTGCCGATGTGGCAGTAGCGACGGATCCGGTTGCCCTCCTGCCGGACCACCATGGCGATCTTGCAGTGCGTCTTCAGCCCGACCAGACCGTAGACCACGTGCACCCCGGCGCGCTCCAGCGTGCGGGCCCACGCGATGTTGGCCTGCTCGTCGAACCGGGCTTTGATCTCCACCAGCGCGACCACCTGCTTGCCTTCCTCGGCCGCGTCGATCAGCGCGTTGACGATCGGCGAGTCACCCGACGTGCGATACAGCGTCTGCTTGATCGCCAGCACCTTCGGGTCGGTGGCCGCCTGCTCGATGAATCGCTGCACGCTGGTGGAGAACGAGTCGTACGGGTGGTGCACCAGCACGTCGCCCTCCCGCAGCGTGGAGAACACGCTGCGCGGCGTCTCCCGCTCGGCGAACGCCGGGTGGGTGGCGGGCACGAACGGCGGGTACTTCAGGTCCGGCCGGTCCAGATCCGCCAGCTGGAACAGGCACGACATGTCGATCAGCCCGGGCACCGAGACCACGTCGTGCGGATCCACCTCCAGCTCGCGCAGCAGCAGCTCGAGCATGTGATCGCTCATGTCCTGCTCGATCTCCAGCCGCACCGGCGGGCCGAACCGGCGCTGGGCCAGCTCGCGCTCCAGCGCCTGCAGCAGGTCCTCGTCGCGGTCCTCCTCCACCTCGAAGTCGGCGTTGCGGGTGACCCGGAAGACGTGGTGCTCGATCACCTTCATGCCGGTGAACAGGTCGTCCAGGTGCGCCGCGATGAGCTCTTCCAGCGGCAGGAACGTGGCGTTCGGCCGGTTGTCGGGGTCCAGCCGGATCAGCCGCGGCACGTTGTTGGGCACCTTGACGCGAGCGAACCGTTCGATGCCGCTTTCCGGGTCGGCGACCGTGACGGCCAGGTTGAGCGACAACCCGGAGATGTACGGGAACGGGTGCGCCGGGTCCACCGCCAGCGGCGTCAGCAGCGGGAAGATGTTGTCGCTGAAGTACCGGGACAGCCGGGCGCGGTCGTCGGCGGTGAGATCGACCCAGCGCACGAACCGGATGCCCGCGCTCTCCAGTGCAGGACGCACTTGCTCCCTGAACACCGCGGTCTGGCGCGCCACCAACTCCTGGTTGCGCTTGGAGATGTAGGTGAGCTGTTCCCTCGGCGACAGCCCGTCCGCGCTGCGCACGTTCAGCCCGGTCTCGTCGCGCCGCTTCAACCCGGCGACGCGCACCATGTAGAACTCGTCCAGGTTGGTGGCGAAGATGGCCAGGAATTTCGCCCGTTCCAGCAGCGGCTGCGACTCGTCCTCGGCGAACGCCAGCACCCGGGCGTTGAAGTCCAGCCAGGACATCTCCCGGTTCAGGTACCGGTCGTCCGGCAGCTCGGTCGCTCGCTGCGCCGGGGTGACCGCCGGGGGAGCCGCGAGGCCGTGCGAGGGCGCGCGGTCCTGCTCGTCGGCCGGAGCTCGCGTCACTTCACTCACACCGTCATTGTTCCGCAACGCGGGCGGCCCTGGGGCGAACAGCAGGTGAACGAGCTGTTCCGCGCACCACGGGGTCGCTTCGGCTGCCAGTGCCGGGCGAGGCCGCGTCGCGGCCGGGAATCCGCTGAATGCCGGGGGTCAGCACGCCCGGGTGCGGGTCTGCAGAGCCGCCCGCGTGTGCTCGCCGACACCCAGCAGCTGGACGTGAGCAAGATCATCCGGAGTGTCCACGTCCGCCCGCAATGTCGGCACCGTCAGTTCGACCGGCGCCGCGCCGGACTCGGTGTGCGCCCTGGCCGAGCCCGGCCCGAAGTGCGGATCGAGCTCGCCGGCGGGGGCGGACAGCAACAACGTCGTCCCGGTGCCTGCCCGGTCGGCGCAGAACGCACGGCGGGCACCGGAGGCGGCGATGGCGGCGGCCAGGTCGTCGGGACGCAGCGCGGGGAGATCGGCCTGCAGGGCGCCGACGACGCAGTCCGGGTCCTCCGCACGCACCTGGCGTGCGACATGACGCAAGCCGGCGTTGAGGCCCGACTCGCCCCCGTCGAACACCACCTCCGCGCCGAGTTCGCGCAGCGCGCCGAGCTCGGTGGGGTCGGCCGCGGCAACCAGCACCCGGCGGACCGCGGGGGTGGCCAGCGCGGCCGCGACGGTGTCCATCGCCATGGCCAGGGCGAGGGCGGACCGCAGCTCGCCGCTCCCGGCCCGCTCGGCGAGCCGGGATTTCGCCGCGGTCAGCCGCTTCAGCGGGACCACCAGGTTCACAGCCACTGCCACGCAGTTATCTTCGCTGATAGCGTCGGCAACCGAGTCGCGAGGAGGGGCTGCGGTGGTAGAGCGGGAGAAGGGCGGCCCGTGGGTGGCCGCGTTGGCGTCGGTGTTCTATCCCCTGACTTACCTGGCCCGGACCGAGGCGCAGCACGCGGAGCGGATACCGCGCACCGGCGGGGCGGTGATCGCGATGAACCACATCTCGCACGCCGACCCGGTCTTCGACGCGGTGTTCATCCACAAGCAGGGCCGGGTGCCGCGCTTTCTGGCCAAGGCCAGCGTGATGACCGCGCCGGTCTTCGGCCGCATGGCGCGTGGCGCCGGCTCCATTCCCGTCTACCGCGGCACGTCCCAGGCCAAGGACGCGCTGCGGGAAGCCCACCAGGCCCTGCGCGACGGCAAGGTGATCGTGATCTACCCGGAAGGGACCATCACCAAGGACCCGCTCGGGTGGCCGAAGAACTCCTACCCGGGCGTGGCCAAGCTCGCCCTGGCCAACGACGTGCCGGTCGTCCCGATCGCCAGGTGGGGCACCCGGGACCTGCTCGACCTGTACCACAAGAAGATCCGGCCGTTCCCGCGCAAGACGGTGAAGTACCTGGTCGGCGAGCCGGTCGACCTGTCGGCGTTCAAGGGCCAGGAACCCACGCCGGAGCTGCACCAGAAGGCGACCGAGTTCATCATGGCCGAGGTCACCCGGCTGCTCGGTCAGCTGCGCGGGGAGCAGCCGCCCCCGCACGCGGGCAAGGACACCCACGGCGAGGACACCCAGGCCGACGGCAAGGGCGCCCATGGCTGAGCCCGTTCCGCAGCGCATCGCCGTGCTCGGTGCAGGCTCGTGGGGCACGACGTTCGCCAAAGTGCTCGCCGACGCGGGCCGGGACGTGGTGCTGTGGGCGCGGCGCAAGGAAGTGGCCGACGAGATCACCGAGCAGCACACCAACGCGGCGTACTTGCCGAACATCACGCTGCCCGAGCGGCTGACCGCCACCTCGGACGCGGCCGAGGCGCTGGCCGGGGCCGAGGCGGTGGTGCTCGCGGTGCCCAGCCAGTCGCTACGGGAGAACCTGACCCGTTGGCGGACGCTGCTGCCCGACGGGGTGCCGCTGGTCAGCCTGGCCAAGGGTGTGGAGCTCGGCACGCTCAAGCGGATGAGCGAAGTGATCGTGGACGTCACCGGCGTGCCGCAGGACCACGTCGTGGTGGTGTCCGGGCCGAATTTGGCGCTGCCCATCGCCCAGGGCGAGCCCGCGGCGACCGTGGTGGCCTGCGCCGACCACGACCGGGCCGTGGCGATCCAGAAGGCCTGCATGGGCGGCACGTTCCGGGTCTACACCAACACCGACGTGGTGGGCTGCGAACTGGGCGGTGCGGGCAAGAACGTCATCGCGCTCAGCTGCGGGATGGCGGCCGGGCTCGGCTACGGCGCGAACACCATGGCCACGCTGATCACTCGTGGCCTGGCCGAGATCGTGCGGCTGGGCGTGAAGCTCGGCGCGGATCCGCTGACGTTCGCCGGCCTGGCCGGCCTCGGCGACCTGGTGGCGACCTGCACGTCTCCGCTGTCGCGCAACCGGACCTTCGGTGAACGCCTGGCCAGGGGCGAGACGCTGGAGGAAGCGCAGCGGCACGCCGGTGGTCAGGTGGCCGAGGGCGTGAAGTCCTGCTCGTCGATCCTCGCCCTGGCGCGCAGGCACGGCGTGGAGATGCCGCTGACCGAGGGCGTGCACCAGGTGTGCCACGACGGCAAGGACCCGGCGGAACTGGCCGCCGAGCTGCTGGGCAGGGCGCGCAAGTCGGAGTGGGACTGAATCCTCAGCGCGACGGTGCACCGCGACGTCGGGACTGGGCATGGACGACGGCCGGCAGTCGCCGCGGCATCATCGCGCCCGGTGGCAGCCGAACCGCTCGTAACCGAACCCCATCGCAACCCCCACCCTCCCTGGGGGGCGACCCCGGCTCGAGTCTAGTGCCTGTGCAGCCGACGGATAACGGCTCGTCAGCACACCTGTGGACGACTCGGAGCTGTGGATCAGGCGCCGCACGCGTGGATCGGCTGCCGGTACCACAGACCCGGCTCGGGGCCGCCAGATGCGCGTCCCGAGCACTCACCTCGGCTCAGGCGCCGCCAGGCAGAGCCGCACGTTGCGCCGTTGCGGCGTGCTGCACAACGCACTGCTCCTGCTGTCGTAGGGACAGCGGGGACCGAAGTCAACACTTCCGGGGGCTTCCGGCCTCGCATCGTGAGATCCGGTTGACCGGCTCTTCGGCGGCTTGATTGGGTGTGCGGCATGAACCAGCGCAGGACCTGGCCGCGTATGTCGATGTGCGTGTGCGCCGCGCTGTGTTGTTGCTGCCGGTAGACCGCAACGTTCCGGTTCACCAGGCAGTCCGAGTGAGGAAGCTGATGTTCGCCGTCCCTGTCAATACCGTTGCCGCTCAGGAAAAGTCCGCCCTCCGCCACCCCGCCCGGGTAGCCGTGGCCTACGCCGCGTCCCGCGACCGGTGGCGCCACCTGCTCCGCTACGACGCCGACGAACGGTACGCGGTGCTGATCGACCGCACCGACACCGACGAGATCTGGCTGATGAGCTGGCTGCCGGGGCAAGGCGCACCACGCCACGACCACGGCGACACCAGCGGCGCCTTCACCGTGGTGCACGGCGAGCTGACCGAGGTCGTGCTCCGGCGCAACGCCGTGCAGGACGCCCCGCCGGAGATCAACGTGCTCCGCTCGGGCCAGACCCGCGCGTTCGGCCCCGGATACGCCCACCAGGTCAGTAACAAAGGCGTCGACCCCGCGGTGAGCATCCACGTCTACCGCTACGGCGGGCGGACGATCCGCCCTTACCCCGCGGATGCGGCCGCGGCCCGGGCCGACGGAGCGGCAGGCTGAGCGGGCCCGTTGCGTCACCCGGCAGGCACGGCCGCGGCGTAGGCCCGTGGATTCTCCAGGTGACGTCGCTCGGTGACGTGCGGCGGCACCGGTAGCTGCGAGGTCATGTCCGGCGACGGTATCGGCGCGCCGAAGGCGACCTCCAGCGGCAGGACACCCGCCCACACGGCGTTGGCCTCGACGTCCTCCGGGTCGTCCCCCGGGTACGTGGCCCGGATCTTCACCGACGCCTCGGCCAGCGGCAGGGCCAGGACACTGACCGCGGCCAGCTCCTTGTTGGTCGCGTCGCGGGCATAGCCCCACGAGCCGGGAGCCAGGTGGTCGGTGATCACCCGCAGCGCGTGCAGCTTGGCGGAACGCTCGGTGATCGGCGTGGCCGTGCCGTGGATGACGGCCGAGCGGTAGTTGATCGAGTGGTGCATCAGGCTGCGGGCGTAGACGATGCCGTCGACATGGGTGACCGCGACGCAGACGTCGGCGCCCTTGGCCGCGGCACGCAGGCTGCGCGCGCCGGTGGAGCCGTGCAGGTACAGCGTGTCGCCCTCCCGGCCGTAGGTGGTGGGCAGGACGACCGGGGAGGAATCCAACACGATGCCGAGATGGCAGACCAGGCCCGCGTCGAGGACTTCGTACAGTGCGGCACGGTCGGTCACGGTGCGATGCTTCGTGCGATTCGGGGTGCTCCGTGGGGTCGGCGACAACGGTGCAGCGCTCATACCGGAAAGCCTCGCCGAGGCAGTGGCATGGTGAAATGTCCAATCTGCAAGAATTTCTGATGTCCACTTAGGGAGGGGTGATGGCGGAGACCGCACTGGGCAGCCGGGGCGAGACCACACTTCCGGTGACGCTGGACCGAAAGTCGCGCACCCCGCTTGCCGTACAGCTCGCGGACGCGCTGCGCACCGCCGCCTCCTCGGGGCACTTGCGCGGCGGTGACCGGCTGCCGTCGACCAGGGCGCTCGCCAAGCGCCTCGGGGTCAGCAGAACGGTGACCGCGGCCGCCTACGAGCAGCTGCACGCCGAGGGATGGATCGTCGGCAGGCACGGCTCGGGCACCTACGTCACCACCACGCCGCCGTCCGGGCGGCCGCAGCACGCCGAGAACGCGCCGGACGCCGCGGTCGACTCCGGCCTGCTGGAGCTGGTGCCGGGCATGCCGTGGGCGGAGGGGATCGAGCGCTCGGCATGGCGGCGCGCATGGCGGGCGGCCTCCGACGAGCCGCCGTCGCAGCGCACCGATCGGGCCGGGCTGACCGGTTACCGCGCGGCGATCAGCGAGCTGCTGCTGCGCCATCGCGGCCTCAACGCCGCACCGTCCGCCGTGCTGGCCACGGCGGGCACCACCGCGGCGGTGGCCGAGCTGGCCTTCGGGGTGCTGCGGCCGGGGGACACCGTCGCCGTCGAGGAACCCGGCTATCAGCGCGCGGTGCAGGCGTTGCGATCGGCCGGGGTGCGGGTGGTGCCGCTCGGCGTGGATTCCGACGGTGTGCGGGTGGACGAAATCGGCGACGTCGCCGCGGTGTACTGCTCCCCGGCCCACCAGTACCCGCTGGGCACGCGGATGAGCGCGGCCCGGCGAGTGGCGCTGGTGGAGAGGGCGCGCGCCGACGGATTCCTGATCATCGAGGACGACTACGACGGCGAGCTGCGGTTCGACGTGGCTCCGCTGCCGGTGCTGGCCGCGCTGGCGCCGGACGTCGTGGTGCATCTGGGCACCACGAGCAAGATCCTCACCCCGACGCTCGGGGTCGGCTGGATGGTGGCGCCGCCTCCGGTCGCCGAGGCGGTGCTGGCCTACCGTGAACGCACCGGCACCCGTCCCTCCCCGGCCGGGCAGCGTGTCTTCACGGCCTTCGCTCGCAACGGCGACCTGGGCAGACATCTCCGCCGGGTGCGGCGGGAACTGTCCGAGCGGCGGCAGTGGCTGGTGGCGGCGCTGACCGAAGCCGGTGTCCCGGTGCTCGGCGACGACGCGGGCGCGCACCTGGTGGTGCCCATGGCCACCCCGGAGGAGGAGCAGAAGAAGCTGGCCGCGGCGGCCGAGCGCGGGATCCTGCTGGACGGCCTGGCCAGGCACTTCGCCGCCGAGCCGACGGTGTTCGGGGTGGCGATCGGGTACGCGGGCTGCTCCCGCGCCGAGCTGTACGAGGCGATCCCGGCCGTGATCGACGTGTTGCGAAGCCCCGGTGGTCCACCGGCGTCCGGTTGATGCGCGGTAGGGTCAGCGACTATGGCACAACCACCCAGCCGGCCGCTTGACGCCACGGGAGGGCGCAAGATCCGCGTCGCCGTGATCTTCGGTGGCCGCAGCACCGAGCACACCATCTCCTGCGTGTCCGCGGGCAGCATCCTGAGCAATCTGGATCGCGATCGGTTCGACGTCGTGCCGATCGGCATCACACCGGACGGTGGCTGGGTGCTGACCACGTCGGACGCCGAGGCGCTGCGGATCAAGGGGCGCGAGCTGCCCGAGGTGACCAGCGGCGCGGAGATCATCCTGGCCGGCGACGCGCGGCGGCGCGAGCTCGTCCTGCTGCACGGCAAGCAGACCGAGGCGCTGGCCGGCGTGGACGTGGTGTTCCCGGTCCTGCACGGTGCGTTCGGTGAGGACGGCACCATCCAGGGGCTGCTGGAGATGGCCGACCTGCCCTACGTCGGCTCCGGGGTGCTGGCCAGCGCCGCGTCCATGGACAAGGTGTTCGCCAAGAAGCTGCTGGCCGCGGAGGGGCTGCCGATCGGCGAGTACGCCGTGGTGCCCAGGGACGCGGACAAGCTCCCGCAGGCCGAGCGCGACCGGCTCGGGCTGCCGGTGTTCGTCAAGCCCGCGCGCGCCGGGTCGTCGGTGGGCATCACCAAGGTGACCGACTGGGACCAGCTCGGCGACGCGATCGCGCTGGCCCGCCGGACCGACCCGAAGGTGCTGGTCGAGGCGGCGATCGTGGGACGAGAGGTGGAGTGCGGCGTTCTGGAGTTCCCGGACGGCCGCATCGAGGCGTCGCTGCCCGCCGAGATCAGGGTGGTGTCCGACGACAAGGACGCCTGGTACGACTTCGAGACCAAGTACCTGACGGACACCGCCGAGCTGGACATCCCGGCGAAGCTGGACGACCAGGTGATCGAGCGCGTGCGGGCAATGGCCGTGCGTGCGTTCCGGGCGCTGGACTGCGCGGGCCTGGCCCGGGTGGACTTCTTCGTCGGGCCGGACGGCGACGTGAAGGTCAACGAGCTGAACACCATGCCCGGGTTCACCGCGACCTCGGCTTACCCGAAGATGTGGGAAGTCACCGGCGTGGACTACCCGACCCTGCTGACCACGCTGATCGAAACCGCGTTGGCGCGCGGCACCGGCCTGCGCTGAGGCCGGCCGGGGTCAGCGCGGCATGGCCGCGGCGACCGCTTTGCTGAGGTCCTGCACGACTCCGGTGCCTGCCCCCTCCGGCACCGTGACGGCGACCGTCACCGGCTTGCCTGCCACGTACCAGGTGGTGGCGCCGGTGTTGTCCACCGGGAACCACTGCACGTCGTCGACCACCACCAGCTTCGAGGTCGGCTTCAGCTCGCGCGGCTTGCCGACGCCGCAGCGCAGCACGACCGGCTCCGACGTGCCCCAGGCGGCGGTCGCCGGGGGAGCAGGGTCGGCGAGTTCTCGCCGCGGCAACTGACGCCCAGCCGACTTCACCGTCGGCGGCAGCTCGGCCATCAGCCTGGCGCACTCCGGCCTGCCGGCGTCGGGTGCGCTCACCGCGGGCACGGGCAGCGGGCCGGCCTGCCGTGCGGGTGTCTGCCTGCCGCCGAAAACCAGGCCGACGACCGCGACCCCGGCGACCAGCACGATCGCCAGGCCCGCGGCGACAAGGAGGACCGGCCGCGGCGGTAGTGCCGATTCCGTCGCCGATGCCGGAGGGGACGGTTGCTCGTCGGAGGATGCTCGGCTACTCACCGCGGCCTTTCCGGTCCAGGGTCAGCTCTCCAGATGCACCACGGGGCAGGTCAGCGTCCGCGTGATGCCGTTGACGTTCTGCACCTTAGCGACCACCAGCCTGCCCAGTTCGTCGACGTTCTCCGCTTCGGCCCGCACGATGACGTCGTAGGGGCCGGTGACGTCCTCCGAGCTTGCCACGCCGGGAATCTTGGCGATCTCGGCGGCCACCGACGCTGCCTTGCCGACTTCGGTCTGGATCAGGATGTATGCGTTGACCACGGCGCGCCCCTTCGTCACCTGCGTTGTGATTCAGGTCCAATAAGGGCCGGCGACGTCAGCGACGACGTCCGGCCCAGCAAAGTTACCGCAGCCGGCACTCGGATGTCCGACTGTTTGTCATACAAGGAGGTTACGGTGCAGCAGCGCAGCCCGGGCGGACGAACGGTCGCCGACATGGGCGAATTCACGCTGATCGGCGCCGTGGTCGCGGGCCGTCGGCAACCGGCGACGACGCAGCTCGGGCCCGGCGACGACGCGGCGGTGGTGACGGCAGCGGACGGCCGCGTGGTCGCCACGACGGACGTGTTGGTGCAGGGCGTGCACTTCCGGCTGGACTGGTCGACGGCGGAACAGGTGGGCCGCAAGGCGGTGGCGGTGAACCTGGCGGACGTGGCCGCGATGGGGGCGAGGCCGACGTCGGTCCTGGTCGGCCTCGCCTGCCCGGCGTCGACACCCGCGCAGTTCGCCATGGACCTGGCCAAGGGGATGGGCGAAGAGGCCGAGCGGGCCGGGGCGGGGCTGGTCGGCGGCGACATGGTCGCGGCGGACCAGATCGTCATCAGCGTCACGGCGCTCGGCGATCTGGAAGGCCGCGCCCCGGTGACCCGTTCCGGTGCCAAGCCGGGCGACGTGCTGGCCGTGGCGGGACGGCTGGGCTGGGCGGCGGCGGGCCTGGCGGTGCTGGGGCGCGGCTTCCGTTCCCCGGTCAACGTGGTCAACGCGCACCGCTGGCCGGAGCCGCCGTACCAGGAGGGACCGAAGGCGGCCACGGCAGGCGCCACCGCGATGATCGACGTGTCGGACGGCCTGCTCGGCGACCTCGCGCACATCGCACGAGCGTCCGAGGTGTCGATCGACGTCGAAGCGGGCCGCCTGGAGATCGACCGGCGGCTGGCCGAGGTCGGTGCCGCGCTCGGGGTCAGGCCGCTGGACTGGGTGCTCACCGGGGGTGAGGACCACGCGCTGGCGGCGACGTTCCCGCCCGACGTCCCGTTGCCCGAGGGATGGCGGGCGATCGGGTCCGTGCTACCCGCCGAGGACGAGCCCGCGGTCACCGTGGACGGCGAGGAGTACCAGGTGGCCGAGCCTGGCTGGCAGCACTGGCGTCGGTGACCGGGCGGATTCCGCTTCCGCCGAGCACCGGTGCCGCCCGATACGCTCGATGTGTGCAGATCGTTGCCGTGGCTTACGACCATCCGGATGCGCAGAAGCTGATCGCCGAGGTCCAGCAGGAATACGTCCGGCGATACGGCGACGAGGACGCCACGCCGGTGGATCCGGCCGAGTTCGCCCCGCCGCGCGGCTATTTCGCGGTCGGCTATCTGGACGGTGCTCCGGTGGCGTCCGGCGGGTGGCGGGCGCACGACGGACCGGAGCCGGAGTTCCAGCCCGGCGACGCCGAGATGAAGCGGCTGTACGTCGTGCCTGCGGCGCGTGGCCGGGGACTGGCTCGTGCCATGGTGGCCGAACTCGAGCGGTCCGCCAGAGAAGCCGGGCGGCGCCGCATGGTGCTGGAGACCGGGACCCGGCAGCCGGAGGCGATCGGCCTGTACACGTCGTTGGGGTACCGGCCGATTCCCAAGTTCGGCATCTATCGCTGTGAACCGGGGTCCCGCTGCTTCGGCAAGCTGCTGTGAGCGGGCAACGGCAGATGGTCACGCTTGCCCGGCTGCCCGGCCTGCGGGCAGGGCATCACGTGCCGTGATCGGCCTTGCGATCACCCGGGGCGGGGACCGTGCGGGCGGGCCCGGCGAGCTGGCTAGGCTGTCGGACCATGGCGCCACGACCGCTGCACGAGATCGTCGAAGCCGGGTGGGCCAAGGCACTGGCCCCGGTGGCCGATCGCATCGCTGCGATGGGGGACTTCCTGCGCGCGGAGATCGCCGCCGGGCGTACCTACCTGCCCGCCGGTGACAAGGTGCTGCGTGCCTTCCAGCAGCCGTTCGACGACGTCCGGGTGCTCATCGTCGGGCAGGACCCGTACCCGACGCCGGGGCATCCGATCGGGCTGAGCTTCGCGGTCGCCCCGGACGTCAAGCCGCTGCCCAAGAGCTTGATCAACATCTTCACCGAGTACTGCAACGACCTCGGCTACCCGATGCCGTCCACCGGCGACCTGACACCGTGGGCCGAGCGTGGCGTGCTGCTGCTGAACAGGGCGCTGACGGTGCGCCCGCACGCTCCGAACTCGCACAAGGGCAAGGGCTGGGAGGAGATCACCGAGCAGGCCATCCGGGCGCTGGCGGCCCGGCAGAAACCGCTGGTGGCCATCCTGTGGGGCAGCAACGCCCGCCAGCTCAAGCCGCTGATCGGCGCCGAGCGGTGCATCGAGTCGGTGCACCCGAGCCCGCTGTCGGCGCACAACGGGTTCTTCGGGTCCCGGCCGTTCAGCCGGGCCAACGAGATGCTGGTCGCGCAGGGGGCCGAGCCGATCGACTGGAAGCTCCCCTGACCGTCCGGTACGTGCGGAACCGCGCGCCGGGGCGGGATCCGGCCGCTGACCGAGTGCCGGACCTCGATCCCCGGCGTCGTGCCGGCTCAGGCGAGCGCCGCAGCTTCAGCAGGGAGCCGGGAGCCACACGCGCCGCTTTGGGGTGCCACACGACAACGCCGCCGCCCTGGGGTCAGGACGGCGGCGCCGATGGATCTGTCGTTGTCGAGATCTTGTCAGCCTGGCGGCCCGAACTACCGGGTGACCTTGCCCGCCTTCAGGCAGGACGTGCAAACGTTGAGGCGCTTCCGCTGGGAGATGCCTACGCGCGCGTGCACGGTCTGGATGTTCGGGTTCCACCGGCGGCTGTGACGTCGGTGAGAGTGAGAGACCGACTTGCCGAAGCCCGGCCCCTTGCCACAGACGTCGCACACGGCAGCCACGTCGGAACACTCCTTACGTCTACGGGGATGATCCGCGCAGGTCGCGGACAGCTCACATAGGGTAGCTGGTAGCAGGAACGTCGCCGGAACCGGGGGCCGAAAGGAGCGCGGAGTGTCGACGGGTGGGCCAGCCGCGGTCACCGCCGCTGCCGTCGCTGCCTGGGCGGACGCCGCGGTCCGCGCGTTGCAGGGGCTGTGTGCGGAGCTCGACGCGATGAACGTCTTCCCGGTCGCCGACTCCGACACCGGTTCGAACATGCTGCACACCTTCACCGCGGCCCGTGACGCCCTGCTTGCCGCCGACGATCGCGCCCGGGAGAGCGTGGGCACGGCGCTGGCGACCATGGCGCACGCGGCGGTGTCGGCCGCGCGGGGCAACTCCGGGGTGATCCTCTCCCAGTTCGTCCACGGGCTCGCCGAGGCCTGCGGAGACCGGCCGGAGCTCGACGCGTCCGGGTTGGCGAAAGCGTTCGAGAACGCGGACAGTGCGGCGGCTTCGGCGGTCGTGCGCCCGGTCGAGGGCACGATGCTCAGCGTGCTCCACGCTGCCGCGGAAGCGGCCGGGCGAGCCGACACGTCCGTGCCCGCCGACGTCGCGTCCGCAGCAGCCGACGCAGCGGCCGAAGCGCTGGCCCGCACCCCGGATCAGCTCGCCGTGCTGGCCGAGGCCGGGGTGGTGGACGCTGGTGGCCGCGGACTGCTGGCCGTGCTCGACGAGCTGGCCGCGGTGCTGAGCGGGCGGCCGAGCCCGGCGCGCGGCGACTTCCGGTTCACACCCCGGGGTGGCACCCGCGCGTCCGAGGCGGAGCAGGACCAGCAGCCGTGGGAGGTCATGTACCTGCTCGAGGAGGCCACCGAGGACGCGGTCACGACGCTGAAGGAGGATCTCAGCGCGATCGGCGACAGCGTGACTATCGCTGCGAACGGCGCGGGCACGTACGCCGTCCACGTCCACTGCGCTGACATCGGCGCAGCTATCGAAGCAGGAATGCGTGCAGGCAAGCCGCACCAGGTGCGCGTCGAGTCGCTCACCGGGGCCGCCCGGCCGCGGGACCGATCCGGCAGCGCGGTGCTGGCGGTGGTGTGCGGAGCCGAGCTGGCCGAACTGTGTCAGCACGAAGGCGTCACGGTGCTGGACGTGCGGGCCGGCCACGCGGTGAGCGTGGAGGTCGTCGAGCAGGCCATCGACGAGCTGGCCGCCGACCACGTGACGGTGCTCGCCGCGAGCCGGGAGCTGACCGTCCTCGCCGAGGACGCCGCCGAGCGGGCCAGGAAGCACGGCGGCGAGGTGGTGGTGGTGCCGTGCGCCTCCCCGGTGCAGGTGCTGGCCGCGATCGCGGTGCACGACCCGGAACGCCGTAGCGGCGACAACGTGGTCGCCATGGCCGAGGCCGCGGCGTCCACCAGGCGCGGTGAGCTCAAGCGCGCCGAGCAGGACGCGATCACCTGGGTCGGGCGGGTGGCCGCGGGCGACCTCGTCGGCTTCGCCGACGACGAGGTGGTGCTGATCGCCCCGGCGGACCGGCCGCCGGCCGAGGCGGCCACCGAGCTGCTGGACCTGCTGCTCGCCTCCGGCGGGGAGCTGGTCACCGTACTGCTGGGAGCGTCGGCCCCGGCGGGTATGACAGAAGCCGTGACCAAGCACATGGCGCGGGTGCACCCGGAAGTGGAGCTGAGCATCTACCCCGGCGGGCAGACCGACTCCGTGCTGAGCCTGGGAGTGGAGTAGTGACCACCGCTGACCCCACGCAGTCGCTGCGGACGCCGCTGACCACGCTGGTCGGTGCCAAGTCGGCCAAGCTGCTCGGCAAGGCGCTCGGCCTGCACACCGCGGGGGAGCTGTTGCGGCACTACCCGCGCCGGTACGCCCAGCGTGGCGAGCTGACCGACATCGCGGGCGTGGAGATCGGCGAGCACGTCACGGTGATGGCCCGGGTGATCAAGGCGCACCAGCGGCCGATGCGCAACCGGCGCGGCAAGATCCTCGAGGTCACCATCACCGACGGCACCCGGCAGCTGCAGCTGGCGTTCTTCAACCAGACCGCCTACCACGAGCGCAGGCTGCGGCCGGGCACGATCGGGCTGTTCGCAGGCAAGGTCGGCGCGTTCCGCAGGCACCTGCAGCTGGCTCATCCCGAGTACCAGCTGCTGGAGGACCCCGACGCGGAAGCGGTGGACAAGTTCGTCAACGAGATCATCCCGGTGTATCCGGCTGCCGAAGGCGTGCCGTCGTGGGTGATCGGCCGCTGTGTGCAGCAGGTGCTGGACCTGGTGGACATCGCCGACGACCCGTTGCCCGAGCAGCTGCGCAGCAAGTACCGCCTGCCGACGCTGGCCGAGGCGCTGCGCGGCATCCACCGCCCGGAGGCGATGGAGGACGTCCACCGGGCCCGCGAGCGCCTGAAGTGGGACGAGGCCATGGCGGTGCAGCTGGTGCTGGCCGAACGCCGCGCCTCGGCGAGCCACCGGCTCGCCCCGCCGTGCCCGCCGGTGAAGGGCAAGCTGGCGGACGCGTTCGACGCCCGGCTGCCGTTCGAGCTCACCGAGGGCCAGCGCGAGGTGGGCGAGGTGATCTCGGCCGACCTGTCCCGCGATCATCCGATGAACCGGCTGTTGCAGGGTGAGGTCGGCAGCGGCAAGACGGTCGTGGCGTTGCGCGCGATGACGCAGGTCATCGACGCGGGCAAGCAGGCGGCGCTGCTCGCGCCGACCGAGGTGCTGGCCGCCCAGCACGCGCGGTCGCTGCGCGAGATGCTGGGCGATCTGGGCATCGCCGGTGAGCTCGGCGCCGCCGAGCACGCCACCCGTGTCGTGCTGCTCACCGGATCCATGACGGCCAAGCAGCGCAAGCAGGCGCTGCTGGACACCGCCAGCGGGGCGGCGGGCATCGTCGTGGGTACCCACGCGTTGATCCAGGAGTCGGTCTCGTTCGCCGATCTGGGACTGGTCGTGGTGGACGAGCAGCACCGCTTCGGGGTGGAGCAGCGTGACGCGCTGCGCAGCCGCGGCACGGGCGAGACGTCGCCGCACGTGCTGGTCATGACCGCAACGCCGATCCCGCGCACGGTCGCCATGACCGTGTACGGGGACCTGGAAGTGTCGATGCTGCGCCAGTTGCCCGCGGGACGTTCGCCGATCTCCACCACCGTCGTGCCCGCCCGGGAGAAGCCCGCGTGGGTCAAGCGGGTGTGGGAGCGCCTGGTCGAGGAAGTTGCCAAGGGCCACCAGTGCTACGTGGTCTGCTCCCGCATCGGGGACGACGAGGACGGCGACGACGGTGTCGACGCGGTCGGTGTGGCCGACGAGGAATCCGAGGAGGAAGAAGGCCGCAGGAAGCCGGTTTCCGTTCTCGAGCTGGCCGAGCAGCTGCGTACCGGCCCGTTGCGGTCGGTACGCCTCGGCGTGCTGCACGGGCGCATGCCCGCAGACGAGAAGGACGCCGTGATGCGGGCTTTCTCGGCGGGCGATGTCGACGTGCTGGTGTCCACCACCGTGATCGAGGTGGGGGTGAACGTCCCGAACGCCACCGCGATGGTGATCATGGACGCCGACCGGTTCGGCATCTCCCAGCTGCATCAGCTCCGCGGCCGGGTCGGCCGGGGCGACGTGCCCGGGCTCTGCCTGCTGGTGACCGATGCGCTGGAGGGGACCGTCGCGCGGCAACGGCTGGACATCGTCGCGTCGACGCTGGACGGCTTCGAACTGTCCCGCCACGACCTGGAACTGCGGCGGGAGGGCGACATCCTGGGCGCCGCCCAGTCCGGCCGCCCGTCGGCGCTGAAGCTGTTGTCGCTGTTGCGTGACGAGGACCTCATCGAGCGCGCCCGGCGTGAAGCGCAGCTGATCGTGGCCGACGACCCCACGCTTGCCCGGCACCCCGGTCTGTCCCACCTGGTGAGCGAACTGGTCGATCCCGAGCGTGCGGAATATCTCGAGAAGGTCTGAACCGCCGTTCACGCACTACGGTTACAGGGCGAGCTGAAAGACGGTCACGGGCTGCACGAGCCGCGCGCCGCCCGGCGCGCGGGCGTGCCCGGAGACCGCCGCGACTCGGTGTGAAGGATGATGCATGTTCGACAAGGTGCTGGTGGCCAACCGGGGCGAGATCGCGATCAGGGCGTTCCGCGCCGCCTATGAACTCGGAGCCCACACGGTTGCGGTCTTCCCGTACGAAGACCGCAACTCGCTGCACCGACTGAAGGCGGACCAGGCGCTGGAGATCGGGGAGCGCGGCCACCCGGTGCGCGCCTACCTGTCCGTCGACGAAATCGTCCGCGCTGCGCGGGAGACCGGCGCGGACGCGATCTACCCGGGCTACGGCTTCTTGTCGGAGAACCCGGAGCTGGCTCGCGCATGCGAGCGCAACGGCATCACCTTCGTCGGCCCGTCCGCGGAGATCCTGGAACTGACCGGGAACAAGGCGCGGGCGGTGGCCGCCGCGCGGGAGGCCGGCCTGCCCGTGCTCGCCTCGTCGGAGCCGTCGTCGGACGTCGACGAACTGGTGGACAAGGCCGAGGAGATCGGCTTCCCGCTGTTCGTCAAGGCGGTGGCGGGCGGTGGTGGCCGCGGCATGCGCCGGGTGGACGACCCCAAGCGGCTGCGGGAGGCGATCGAAGCGGCCGCGCGCGAGGCGGAGTCGGCGTTCGGTGACCCGACGGTCTTCCTGGAGCAGGCCGTGGTGGACCCACGGCACATCGAAGTGCAGATCCTCGCCGACAACGAGGGCAACGTCATCCACCTCTACGAGCGGGACTGCTCGGTGCAGCGCAGGCACCAGAAGGTCGTCGAGCTGGCACCCGCCCCGAACCTGGACCCGCAGGTGCGCGAACGGATCTGCGCCGACGCGGTGGCGTTCGCCAGGCACATCGGCTACCGCAACGCGGGCACCGTGGAGTTCCTGCTCGACCGCACCGGCAAGCACGTGTTCATCGAGATGAACCCGCGCATCCAGGTCGAGCACACGGTCACCGAGGAGGTCACCGACGTCGACCTGGTCCAGGCGCAGCTGCGCATCGCTGCCGGGGAGACGCTGGCCGACCTCGGCCTGCGCCAGGAGGCGATCTACCTGCGCGGTGCCGCGCTGCAGTGCCGGATCACCACCGAGGACCCGGCCAACGAGTTCCGGCCCGACGTCGGCGTGATCAGCGCCTACCGGTCGCCCGGCGGTTCGGGCATCCGGCTGGACGGCGGGACCACCCACGCGGGCACGGAGATCAGCGCGCACTTCGACTCGATGCTGGTCAAGCTCACCTGCCGGGGCAGGGACTTCGAGACCGCGGTGCGCCGGGCCCGCCGCGCGGTCGCCGAGTTCCGCATCCGCGGCGTGGCCACCAACATCCCGTTCCTGCAGGCCGTGCTGGACGACCCGGACTTCCGCGCCGGCCGGGTGACCACGTCGTTCATCGAGGAGCGGCCCCACCTGCTCACCGCCCGCGGATCCGCCGACCGCGGCACCCGCCTGCTGACCTACCTGGCCGACGTGACGGTGAACAAGCCGCACGGGCCGCGTCCGAAGCTGATGGACCCGGCCGCCAAGCTGCCGGAATGCTCCGGCGAGCCGCCCGCCGGCTCCAAGCAGAAGCTCGCCGAGCTCGGCCCGGAAGGGTTCGCCCGCTGGCTGCGGCAGTCACCGCAGCTGGCGGTCACCGACACCACGTTCCGCGATGCGCACCAGTCGCTGCTGGCTACCCGGGTACGGACCAAGGACCTGCT
Organism: Thermocrispum agreste DSM 44070; assembly: GCF_000427905.1. GTDB lineage: Bacteria > Actinomycetota > Actinomycetes > Mycobacteriales > Pseudonocardiaceae > Thermocrispum > Thermocrispum agreste. The sequence continues at coordinate 663,806 of NZ_KE386603.1, forward strand.
CACCGTCGCGCCGGTCGTGGCCAGGACGTGCCCGCAGCTGTTGTCGCTGGAGTGCTGGGGTGGCGCCACCTACGACGTGGCGCTGCGCTTCTTGGCCGAGGACCCCTGGGAGCGGCTGGCGAAGCTGCGCGAGGCGGTGCCCAACATCTGCCTGCAGATGCTGCTGCGCGGGCGCAACACCGTCGGCTACACGCCGTACCCGCTGGAGGTGACGAAGGCCTTCGTGGAGGAGGCCGCCGCGACCGGCATCGACATCTTCCGCATCTTCGACGCGCTCAACGACGTCGAGCAGATGCGTCCGGCCATCGACGCGGTGCGGGAGACCTCCGCGGTCGCCGAGGTGGCGCTCTGCTACACCGGTGACCTGTCCGATCCGTCCGAGAAGCTCTACACGCTGGACTACTACTTGCGGCTGGCCGAGAAGATCGTCGAGGCCGGCGCGCACGTCCTGGCGATCAAGGACATGGCGGGCCTGCTGCGTGCCCCCGCCGCGCACCGCCTGGTGTCCGCGCTGCGGTCGAACTTCGACCTGCCGGTCCACGTGCACACGCACGACACCGCGGGCGGCCAGCTGGCCACCTACCTGGCGGCCATCCAGGCCGGGGCCGACGCGGTGGACGGCGCGATCGCCTCGATGTCCGGCACCACGTCGCAGCCGTCGCTGTCGGCCATCGTGGCGGCGACGGACCACTCCGAGCACGCGACCGGCCTCGACCTGCAGGCGCTGACCGACCTGGAGCCGTACTGGGAGGCGGTGCGCAAGGTCTACGCGCCGTTCGAGGCCGGGCTGGCCTCGCCCACCGGCCGGGTCTATCACCACGAGATTCCCGGCGGTCAGCTGTCCAACCTGCGCACGCAGGCCATCGCGCTCGGGCTGGGCGAGAAGTTCGAGGAGATCGAGGCGATGTACGCCGCGGCCGACCGCATCCTCGGCAGGCTGATCAAGGTCACCCCGTCGTCGAAGGTGGTCGGGGACCTGGCGCTGCACCTGGTCGGCGCCGGGGTCGACCCGGCCAAGTTCGAGGCCGACCCGGCCGCGTTCGACATCCCGGATTCGGTGATCGGCTTCCTGCGCGGCGAGCTGGGCGACCCGCCGGGCGGCTGGCCGGAGCCGTTCCGCACCAAGGCGTTGCAGGGCCGCGGCGAGCCGCGCCGCATGGTGGAGCTGACCGACGAGGACCGGCACGGCCTCGAGCACGACCGCCGCGCCACCCTCAACCGGTTGCTGTTCCCCGGGCCGACCAAGGAGTTCCTGGCCCACCGCGAGCAGTTCGGCGACACCAGCGTGCTGAGCAGCCTGGACTTCTTCTACGGGCTGCGGGCCGGCGAGGAGTACGCGGTCGACCTCGAGCCGGGGGTGCGGCTGCTGATGGAGCTGGAGGCGATCGGCGAGGCGGACGACCGCGGCATGCGGTCGGTGATGGCCACGCTGAATGGCCAGCTGAGGGTGATCTCGGTGAAGGACACCTCGGTGGCGGTGGACGTCCCGGCCGCCGAGAAGGCCGACCGGAACAACCCGAACCACGTCGCCGCGCCGTTCGCCGGGGTGGTCACGCTGGCCGTCGCCGAGGGCGACCAGGTCGAGCAGGGCGACACCGTGGCCACCATCGAGGCGATGAAGATGGAGGCGGCCATCACCGCGCCCAAGGCGGGCACCGTCGAGCGGCTGGCCATCAACGCCGTGCAACAGGTGGAAGGCGGGGATCTGCTGGTCGTGCTGAAGTGAGACAGTGTGCACCGTGGACGACACGGTGGACACGGCCGGCACAGTGGGCACTCCGGACCCGCCCGGCACGCCAGGCATGCCGGGCTCGGCTGGCTCCTCCGGCTCGGCGGGCGCCTCGGGCGTGACGGGCTCATCGGGCTCGGCGGGTCCGGCGGGTGCCGCCGGGCGGGCGCCCCGCGTCCATCCGTTCGGCTCGTGGCTGCTCGGTGACGACGACGACGTCGGCCGGCTGCGGGCGCGCGTTCGCCTGCTGCTGATCGGCCCGCTGTTCGTGGCCAACCTGATCGGGCTGGCCGTGGCCGTCCTGTTGGTCACCTGGGTGGTGCCGGGCCCGGAGGTGTTCACCGCCCAGCTGGCGCCGTTGAACTTCGTCGCGGTCCCGATCTACGTCGGCCTGGCCTGGGTCGCCATGACCGTCACCGGTGTGGTGACCGGGCTGCGGGTGCTGCGCTGGGTGCTGGACAGTGACGCCGAGCCCGCGCTCGACGAGCGGCGGCGGCGCGCCACGCTCCGGCTCCCGCTGGACCTGACGGTGATCCAGGCGCTCGGCTGGGCCGGGGGACTGGTGGTGTTCACCGTGCTCTACGGGCTGGTGGACGCGGAGCTGATCCCGAAGCTGGTCTTCAGCATCCTGCTGTCCGGCACGGTGACGTGCGCGAACTCGTACCTGATCAGCGAGTTCGCGCTGCGGCCGATCGCCGCCAGGGCGCTGGCAGGCGGGCTGCCGGAGCGGCGGACGTTCCTCGGGGCGACGCTGCGCTCCGTGCTGTTCTGGGGCATCGGCTCGGCCGCCCCGGTGCTGGGCATGATGGTCGTCGCCGTCTCGGCGCTCTACGAGCCGGACGTCACCCGCAGGCAGCTGATCATCACCGTGCTGGCGCTGGGCGGCGTGGTGCTGTCCGCCGGTGCGTTCCTGACGGTGATGACCGCGCGGGCCACCATGGCCCCGATCATGACGGTGCGTGCCGCGCAAGCGCGGGTGGAGCAGGGCGACCTGGACGCCGAGGTGGTCGTCTTCGACGGCACCGAGCTGGGCAGGCTGCAGGCCGGGTTCAACGCCATGGTGGCCGGGCTGCGGGAACGGGAACGGGTGAAGGACCTGTTCGGCAGGCATGTGGGGGAGGACGTCGCCCAGGCGGCGCTGACCTCGCCGCTGGAGCTCGGCGGTGAGCTGCACGACGTCGCGGTGTTGTTCGTCGACGTGGTGGGGTCCACCCGGATCGCCGCGACGCGCCCGCCGACCGAGGTGGTCGAGGTGCTGAACCGGTTCTTCGCCGTGGTGGTGGACGAGATCGACGCCCACGGTGGCCTGGTGAACAAGTTCCTCGGCGACGCCGCGCTGGCCGTCTTCGGCGCCCCCACGCCGATGCCGGACGCCGGCCGCCGGGCGCTGAAGGCCGCCCGCAGGATGATCGCCCGGCTGCGCGAGGAGGTGCCCGAGGTGGCGGCGGGCATCGGGGTGTCCGCGGGCCAGGCGGTGGCCGGGTACGTGGGCACGGAGAGCCGCCTGGAGTACACGGTGATCGGCGATCCGGTCAACGAGGCGGCCCGGCTCACCGAGCTGGCCAAGTCGGTGCCGGGCCGGGTGGCGGTCTCCCACCGCGTGCTCGACGGCGCCGACGACGACGAGAAGGGGTTCTGGCGAACCTATCGCCGGGTCACCCTGCGCGGCCGCACCGAGCGCACCAGGGTGGCGATCCTCGCCCGGCGGTCGCGCCGGTGACGGCGGCTACCGCTCCGGCAGCCACGACGGGTCGGAGGCGATCACGATCAGCTGCTGGGTGGCGCGGGTGAGCGCCACGTAGAGCACGCGCCGCCCGGTGACCGATTCGTCGATCAGCTCGCGGGGCTCGATGACGACGACCGCGTCGTACTCCAGGCCCTTGGCGTCCAGGCTGCCCACCACGCGCAGCCGGTCGTCGGCCATCGAGGCCAGCCACTGCCGCACCGTGGCGACCCGGTCCATCGCGCTGATCACCCCGACCGTGCCCTCCACCGCGTCCAGCAGCTCCTTGGCCGCGTGCCGCACCTCGTCGGCCCGGGAGGCCGGGCCGACCTGGCGGATCTGCGGCTCGATGCCGGTCTGCCGCACCGCACGCGGCAGGTCGTCGGGCTCGGCGTGCTCGGCGACCACCCGCGCGGCCAGCGCGAAGATCTCCGCTGCGTTGCGGTAGTTGGTGCGCAGCGTGTAGCGCCGCCGGGTGGCCTTGCCGAACGCCTCGGCCGCGGCTTGTGCGGCCTCCCGCGGGTCGGGCCACGAGCTCTGCAACGGGTCGCCGACGACCGTCCAGCTGGCGTACCGGCCGCGCCGGGCGACCATCCGCCACTGCATCGGGGACAAGTCCTGCGCCTCGTCGACCACGACGTGCGCGTACTCGTCGTAGTGCTCGGGCCGCCGCCTGCCGGGCTCGGGCTCGGCGTCGGGCGCGGCGGAACGCCGCCGCTTCGGCTTGCCGACCAAAACCCGCAGTTCGTCCAGCAACGCCACGTCGGCCACCGACCAGCCCGCCGAGGAGTCCGCCCACGAGCGGCTGAGCATCCGCACCTCGTCCGCGGTGAGCACGTTGCGGGCCGCACGTGCCAGCCGCTCCTCGTCGGCCAGCCAGCGCAGGATCTCGGTCGGCCGCAGTTCGGGCCACCACACCACGAGGAAGCGGTGGAAGTCGATCCGCTCGCCCAGCTCCATGATCAGCTGGTGCCGGGCGGCCGGGGTCAGCTCGCCGCCGTCGTCCTCGGCGTGCTTGGCCGCCACGTCCGCCAGCGCTTCCAGCAGCATTTCCGCCGCGACCACCCGCGAGCGGTTCGGTGGCCCGCCGCGCGCGTGCACCCGCTTGCGGACCTTCTCCAGCTGCTCGGTGTCCAGCCGCAGCACGTCACCGCGGTAGGTGATGCGCATGTGCGTGGGAACGCCGGGCGGGGTGTCCCGCACCGCTCGCTGCAGAACCTTGCGCATGCGCAGCGACCCCTTGACGGCCGCGACCGGCGCCGGGTCGAAGCGCTCGGCCTTGACACCGTCCAGCAGCGTGCCGAGCGAGCGCAGCTCGGCGTCGGTCTCGCCCATGGACGGCAGCACCCGGGAGATGTAGTTGGTGAACACGTCCGACGGGCCGACCACCAGCACCCCGGCCCCGCCCATCCGCCTGCGGTACCGGTAGAGCAGGTAGGCCGCGCGGTGCAGGGCCACCGCCGTCTTGCCGGTGCCGGGACCGCCGGTGATCTCGGTGACGCCCTGCCACGGCGCCCGGATGACCTCGTCCTGCTCCTTCTGGATGGTCGCGACGATGTCCCGCATGTGCTCGCCGCGGGCCCTGCCGAGCGCGGCCATCAGCGCGCCCTCACCGACCACGGCCATGCCTTCCGGCAGCGCCTCCGGCATCAGCACGTCGTCGTCGATGTCCAGCACGCGCTGGCCGGAGCAGCGGATGGCCCGCCTGCGCACGACGTCCATCGGCTCCTCGGCGGTCGCCTGGTAGAACGGCGCCGCCGCGGGGGCGCGCCAGTCGGTGACCAGGTTGTTGAACTCCGCGTCGCGGATGCCCAACCGCCCGACGTAGACCACGTCGCCGCTGCTTGCGTGGTCCAGCCTGCCGAACACCAAGCCCTCGTACTCGGCGTCGAGCCGCTGCAACGTCTGGCTGGCGTGGTAGACCATCATGTCGCGCTCGAAGAGCATCGACGCTTGCTCGAAGACGGCTTCGCGTTGTGCCCCGTGGCCCATCTGGTAGCCCTTGGCCAGCATGTCCTCCGCCTGGGCGCGCAGCTCGGCCAACCGCTCGTACACGCGGTCGACGTGGGCCTGCTCGAGCGCGATTTCAGCCTTCCGGATCCGGGATTCGGACACCGCGCTCCTCGAGATGCCAGTGTGTGGGACGGAGAAAGACGAGCATACGCGGTCGGTGCGGGGCGGCGAGCACGTGCCGGGGGTAATCGCCGCCTGCGGGGAGCGGACCCGGCCTGGCCGCGCTGCCCGCGCTGCGCCAGACTCACCGACCATGACGCGGATCGTTGCCGGACGGGCGGGTGGCAGGCGGCTGCGAGTGCCCGCGCGCGGCACCCGCCCCACGTCGGAGCGGATTCGTGCGGCGCTGTTCAACGCGCTGGAAGCCGCCGGCGAGGTCGCCGGGGCCCGCGTGCTCGACCTGTACGCCGGTTCCGGCGCGCTCGGACTGGAGGCGCTGTCCCGAGGGGCCGCGGACGCGGTTTTCGTCGAGTCGGATCGCCGTGCCGTGGAGGTGTTGCGGGCGAACGTGCGTGCCCTCGGCCTCGGCGGTTCCGTCCGGCACGGCACCGTGCGGCAGGTGCTCGAGGCGGCGGCGGCCGAGCCGTTCGATCTGGTGGTGGCCGACCCGCCGTACGGAACGCCGGACGTCGAGCTGCGTGCGGTGCTGACGGCGTTGGTCTCCGGCGGCTGGTTGACCGCACACGCCCTGGTCGTCGTGGAACGGGCCAGCCGGGACGGGGCGGTGGACTGGCCGCCGCAGTACCGTCCGGTGCGCGTCAAACGCTACGGCGACACCGAGCTGCACTGGGCCGAGCTGGCGGCGGAGGGGGCAGGCGCGCCGTGACGTGGATCGCGGCGAAGGCGTCCGCGGGCTGGGTAGGCTGCTCGCCATGCGACGTGCGGTGTGCCCCGGCTCCTACGACCCGGTGACCAACGGCCATCTCGACGTCATCGAGCGAGCCGCGACCCTGTTCGACGAGGTCGTGGTGGCGGTGCTGATCAACCGCAACAAGAAGGGCATGTTCGACATCGACGAGCGGCTGGCGATGCTGGCCGAGGTGACCTCGCACCTGCCCAACGTGCGGGTCGACTCGTGGCACGGGCTGCTGGTCGACTACTGCACGGCCAACGACATCCAGGTCATCGCCAAGGGCCTGCGGGCGGTCAGCGACTTCGACTACGAGCTGCAGATGGCGCAGATGAACCGCAGGCTGTCCGGGGTCGACACGGTGTTCGTGTCCACCAGCCCGGAGTACAGCTTCCTGTCCAGCTCGCTGATCAAGGAAGTCGCCACGCACGGCGGCGACGTCACCGGGCTGCTGCCCGAGGCGGCCAAGCGCTGGCTGCTGGAGCGGGTCGCCGAGCAGTCGTCGTGATGCGGCCGGACCCGGGGGCACGGTGCGCCCGGCCTCGCCTGCTCGCCGACGGCCTCGGTCGCACCGCGGGTGTGTCCCGGGCGCCCGCGTGCTGACGGCCGCGGCCGCGACTCGTACGCCCCCGGCTCGACCCGTCCGGCGCCCGCCCGGCTCGCTCGGTCAAGCGTGACACGCCCAAGGAGGCGCCACCTGCACGGATTTCGTGTGCGCAGCGGGCAAACTTGACCACAGTGACAGCCGCTGAAGTCGCCGGCCAAGGGAGTTGCTGTGTACCGGGTGTTCGAGGCCCTCGACGAGCTCGTGACGATCGTGGAGGAGGCTCGCGGGGTACCGATGACGTCCAGCTGCGTCGTGCCGCGCGGGGAAGTCCTTGAACTGCTCGACGACATCCGCGAGGCCTATCAGCCCGAGCTGGACGACGCCCAGGACGTGCTGGACAAGCGCGACGAGATCCTGGAGTCGGCACGCACCGAGGCGGAGCAGACGCTCAGCTCGGCTCGGGAAGAGGCCGAGCGGCTGGTGGCCGAGGCCCGCGCGGAGGCCGAGCGCCTGGTGTCGGAGGCCCAGGACAGGGCGAACGAGATCCTGGCCGAGGCGGACGCGGAAGCCGACCGTGCGGTGGCCGCGGGACAGGCCGAGTACGACAGCCTGACCAGCCGCGCCCGCGACGAGCACGACCGGATGCTGCAGGCGGGCAGGGAAGCCTACGAGCGGTCCGTGCAGCAGGGCATGGAGGAGCAGGCCCGCCTGGTGTCGGAGACCGAGGTGGTGCAGGCCGCGCACGCCGAGGCGGCGCGGCTGGTGGACGAGGCGCACGCGGAAGCCGAGCGGCAGCGCTCGGAGTGCGACGCCTACATCGACGGCAAGCTGGCCGAGTTCGCCGACCTGCTGGACCGGACCCTGCGCTCGGTGGACCAGGGCCGGTCCCAGTTGCGCGGCGGCTCGTTCGCCTCCAGCTTCGGCCACAACGGCTACCACTCGGAGCACAGCGGCTACCGCTGAGGGCCCTCGGGGCGCCGGTGCGGCCGGACGCCGCGCGAAGTGCGCACAGGTAGCGCAGCGGCAGGTACGCAGGCGTACGCTTGGCGTCAATGTCCGAAGAACGCAGCACCCGCAGGAATCCGGTTCCGGACGCCAGGAACCCGTGGGTGGTCGACACCCAGGAGCTGGGCCGCAGCCCCGGAGCCAGCCAGCGCCTCGAGCGCACCGTGCCCGCCGAGACCGCGGTGGGCTTTCCCGACGTGATCGAGGTCCCCGTCGGCGCCCCCTACCGGCTCGACCTGCTGTTGGAGTCGGTGGTGGAGGGCGTGCTGGTCAGCGGATCGGTCACGGTGCGGGCAGCCGGGCAGTGCTCCCGCTGCCTGGACCCGATCGAGGAGGAGATCGCGGTCGAGCTGACCGAGCTGTTCGCCTACCCGGACTCCACCACCGAGGCCACCACGGAGGAGGACGAGGTCAGCCACGTGGTGGACGACATGGTGGACCTGGAGCCGGTGGTCCGGGACGCGGTCGTGCTGGCCATGCCGCAGGTTCCGCTGTGCCGCCCGGATTGCCCTGGTCTGTGCCCCGATTGCGGTCTGAAGTGGGTCGATCTCGAGCCGGATCACGGCCATGAGAAGATAGATCCTCGGTGGGCGGCCCTTGTCGAACGGTTTTCCGGATCGAACAGCAACGGGTCCGCGCCAACAGACAGCAAGTGACGACGTGGGGCGCGATCAGCGCGCAGTCCCAGGGTGTGGTGCCCAGGGTGCCCATGAGTGAGACTTGAGGAGTAGTAACCGTGGCCGTCCCGAAGCGGAAGATGTCGCGCTCGAACACGCGGTCCCGCCGCTCGCAGTGGAAGGCGGCGCCGGTGCACCTCGTGCCGTGCCCGAACCGTGCGTGCAAGGAGCTCAAGCCGCGTAACGTGGCCTGCCCGGTGTGCGGGCAGTACGCGGGTCGACAGGTCGTCGAGCCGGCCTGATCGGGGTAGGTCATGGCGGGGAATGGTGTGCGCGGCCCGAAGGCCGACCCCGCTGAGCTGCTGGCCGCTCTGGGGGTCGAGATCAAGCCGGACCTGCTGACCCTGGCCCTGACGCACCGTTCGTACGCCTACGAGAACGGTGGCCTGCCGCCGAACGAGCGGCTGGAGTTCCTCGGCGACGCGGTGCTGGGCCTGGTGATTACCGATCACCTGTACAACGAGCACCCCGACCTGCCGGAAGGGCAGCTGGCCAAGCTGCGCGCCAGTGTGGTCAACATGCAGGCGCTGGCCGGTGTCGCGCGTGGGCTCGGCAAAGGCGGCCTCGGCGCGCACCTGCTGCTGGGCAAGGGTGAGGAGCTCACCGGTGGCCGGGACAAGGCGAGCATCCTGGCCGACGGGCTCGAGGCGATCATCGGCGCGGTCTACCTGGAGCACGGCATCGAGGTGGCGCGCAAGCTGGTGCACCGGCTGTTCGACGACCTGCTGGCGGAGGCACCGCTGCGCGGTGCCGGGCTGGACTGGAAGACCAGCCTGCAGGAGCTGACCGCGTCCGCCTCGCTCGGCGTGCCGGAGTACCGGGTGGTGGACACCGGGCCCGATCACCAGAAGGAGTTCTCGGCGACGGTGCTCATCGCCGGCGAGCCGCGTGGTGAGGGCCGTGGCACGACGAAGAAGGAAGCCGAGCAGAACGCCGCGGAGATGGCGTGGCGTTCGCTGACCGCCGAGCTCGAGGCCGGCAAGGACAGCGAGGACGCCGGCAACCCCGGCGGCGACAAGGAGCAGGCCGGCGGCAAAGCGCAGCCCGGCGCCACGACCGGGCAGTAGCGGTTCGGCATGCCCGAGCTGCCCGAGGTCGAGACGGTCCGTCGTGGGCTGGCCGAGCACGTCAGCGGCCGGACCATCCGCAGTGTGGACGTGCTGCACCAGCGAGCGGTGCGGCGGCACGTGCTCGGTGCGGTCGACTTCGCCGGACGGCTGGCCGGCCAGCGCATCGACGCGGTGCGCAGGCGCGGCAAGTATCTGTGGCTGGAACTGGCCTCCGGCGAGGCGGTGGTCGGTCATCTCGGCATGAGTGGGCAGATGCTGGTGCGCTCGCCCGGCGTCCCCGACGAGAAGCACCTGCGTGTGCGACTGCACCTGGACGACCGGCCCGGAGCGGCGCGCGAGCTGCGCTTCGTCGACCAGCGCACGTTCGGCGGCCTTCTGCTGGACGAGCTGGTCGAGGTCGACGGAACCATGGTGCCGTCGAGCATCGCGCACATCGCGCGCGATCCGATGGACCCCGCATTCCGGCTGCCGCACGTGGCCAAGGCCATGCGCGCCAAGCGCACCGAGGTCAAGCGCGCGCTGCTGGACCAGACCCTGGTCAGCGGGATCGGCAACATCTATGCGGACGAGGCGCTGTGGCGGGCGCGGATGCACTGGGCGCGGCCGACCCAGCGGCTGACCCAGAAGCAGGCCGAGCTGGTGCTGCGGGAAGCCACCGCGGTGCTGATGGACGCGTTGCGGGCGGGCGGCACGTCGTTCGACGCTCTCTACGTCAACGTCAACGGTGAATCCGGCTACTTCGACCGGTCGCTCAACGTCTACGGCCGCGAAGGCGAGCCGTGCCGTCGTTGTGGCTCACCGATCCGGCGGGAACGGTTCATGAACCGCTCGTCCTACACCTGCCCGCGCTGCCAGCGTAGGCCACCGCGACGCCGCTGACTGCCCGGACGAGAAGCGCACGGCCACGCCCGGCGCACTGACACGCGCTTGCTGAACCGGCGGCCAGACGGCCGAACCGGATCAGCGGCGCGAGCTGCTGCTTCCCGAGGGCGTCGCGGTGTTGGACGCCGTGGACGTACCGCCGCCGGGCGGCTCCGGGTCCTCCGTCTCACACGGTTCGTCGCACGGCGGATCCGTCGGGCCGGTGCTCGGCGGGTCGTCCGGGGTCGTCGTGGTGGGTGGATCGTCCGGGGGCGTCTTGGTGGTCGTCGTGGTCGGCTTCGACGGTTTCGTGGTCGTGGTGCCGCCCGTGGAGGTCGTCGGCAGATCCTCGGACGTGTCCGCCGGGCGGTCCGGCTTCGGCGTTCCCGGGGCGTCCTCGTCCTCGGTCGTGCTCGTCGTGGTCGGGGTGGTGCTCGGGGCGAGGTCGCCACCGTGTGCCGTCCCGCTGATCTTGACCGTGGTCTCCTCCGGGGTCGGGTTGCCTGCGATCAAGCCACCCCCGGCGCCCCCGTTGGGCTCGCGCTGGAATTGCTGCACGTTCTTCTCGGCGACCGGGGCAGTCGGGCTGGCCAGCACCGCGATCCCGGCGAACGCGGTCGCGGTCACCACACCGCTGGCCAGCAGCGCCAGGTAGCTCGCGCGCCGTGGCCGGGTCGCCTCGGCCGGGGGCGCGACCGACACTCGCGTATCGTCGGTTGGCCCAGACGGGCTCATAGGCTGCTCCTTGTGGCGGCTAGGCTGGGGCGGGGGAACTGTATCACTGTCGAGTGAACGATGTGCCTACCCCATAGTGTTCGTTTTGTTCCGGAGCGTCACCACTGGGGAGTTGCGACGGATGACGCCATCCGCAGCCGAATCCGGCGAGCGCGTGCGGCTGACCGCGTGGGTGCGCGGTCATGTGCAAGGTGTCGGTTTCCGGTGGTGGACGCGCTGCCGGGCGCTGGAACTGGGCCTGGTCGGGACGGCGACCAACCTGCCGGACGGGCGCGTGGAGGTGGTCGCGGAAGGCCCGCGGAAGGCGTGCGCCGAGTTGCTGGCCGCGCTGCGAGGCGGGTCCACCCCCGGCAGGGTCGACTCGGTGGTCGAGCAGTGGTCCGAGCCGCGCGGGGGGCTGCACGGGTTCGTGGAGCGCTGAGCCGGGCGGACGGTGGCGGTCCGGTCCGGCCGGAGTTCGCCCGCACGCATCCGACACGCCGCGCGGTTCGGTGCGTACCAGGGCCCGCAGGTACCATTCCGCAGTTGAGGTCGGCCCGGCCGCATGACACATCAGCCGTGAACCGGCACAGATGAAGGGGCCGTATAGCTCGTGCACCTGAAAAGCCTGACACTGAAGGGCTTCAAGTCTTTCGCTTCGACGACGACGCTCCGTTTCGAGCCGGGCATCACCTGTGTGGTCGGCCCGAACGGATCGGGGAAGTCGAACGTGCAGGACGCCCTGCGCTGGGTGATGGGCACGCAGGGCGCCAAGGACCTGCGCGGCGGCAAGATGGAGGACGTCATCTTCGCCGGCACCGCAGGCAGGCCGCCGCTCGGCCGCGCCGAGGTCACGCTGACCATCGACAACTCCGACGGTGCGCTGCCGATCGACTACACCGAGGTGTCGATCACCCGGCGGATGTTCCGCGACGGCGCCAGCGAGTACGAGATCAACGGCGAGAGCTGCCGCCTGCTGGACGTGCAGGAGCTGCTGTCCGACTCCGGCATCGGCCGGGAGATGCACGTGATCGTCGGCCAGGGGCAGCTCGGTGAGATCCTGCAGGCCAAGCCGGAAGAGCGGCGCGCGTTCATCGAGGAAGCCGCGGGCGTGCTCAAGCACCGCAAGCGCAAGGAGAAGGCGCTGCGCAAGCTCGAGGCGATGCAGGCGAACATGAACCGCCTGACCGACCTCACCGCCGAGCTGCGCCGCCAGCTCAAGCCGCTGGGCAGGCAGGCCGAGATCGCCCGCAAGGCGCAGGCCATCCAGGCCGAGCTGCGGGACGCCAGGCTGCGGTTGTACGCGCACGATCTGGTCACCCAGCGCGAGGCGCTGGCCAAGGAGGAAGCCGACGAGGAGCGGATCCGTCGGCAGCGCGCCGAGGTGGAGCAGCAGCTGCAGATCGCGACCAGGCGGGAAGCGGAACTGGCCGAGGCGCTGGCCGAGGACGAGCCACGCCTGGCGGCGGCCAAGGACACCTGGTACAAGCTCAGCGCCCTGGCCGAACGGCTGCGCGGCACGGTGCGGCTGGCCATGGAGCGCAAGCGGCACCTGTCCGCCGACGTCGAGGACACCTCGACCGGCCGGGATCCCGAGGAACTGCTCGCCGAGGCCGAGCAGGCCGAGGAGAAGGAGCAGGAGCTCGACGCCGCGGTCGAGGCGGCGCGGGCCGAGCTGGCGGAGGCCATCGCACGCCGGGAAGAGCTCGAGCAGGCGCTGCAGGCCGCCGAGCGCGCGCACATGGCCGCGGTCCGGGCCGTGGCGGACCGCCGGGAAGGCATCGCCAAGCTCAAGGGGCAGGTCGAAGCCCTGCGCAGCAAGACGGGCGCCACGGCCGAGGAGATCGAGCGGCTGAGCGCGGCCATCGCCGAGGCCGAGGCCAGGGTCGAGCAGGCGGCGGAGGAGCTGGAGCAGGCCAAGGCCGAGGGCGGCGACTCCGATCTGGACAGCGCGCAGGCCGCCGAGCGACTCGAACAGTGCATGCGCGCCAACGACGCCGCCAAACAGCGCGTCGAGGAGCTGGTCGCGGCCGAACGGGCCGCGGAGAAGGAGATCGCGACGCACCGCGCCACCGTGGAGGCGCTCTCGCGCGGGCTCGCGCGCAGGGACGGCGCGGGCACGTTGCTGGAAGCCGGCGACGACGTGCCCGGTGTGCTCGGGTCGGTCGCCGCGCTGCTGGACGTCGAATCCGGCTTCGAAGCGGCGATCGCCGCCGCGCTGGGCCCGGTCGCCGACGCGGTCGCTGTGCAGACCGACGACGACGCGGTCTCCGCGCTGGAGTACTTGAAGAAGCACGACGCCGGCCGGGCAGGCATGCTGCTGGGCGGCCTGCTGGGTGGTGCCGAGGGTTCCGCCCTGCCCGATCGCCCGCAGCTGTCGTCCGGCGCACGGTGGGCCGTCGACGTCGTGCAGGCGCCGGAGCAGCTGCGTCCTGCCGTGCGCGTCGCATTGCACGACGTCGTGATCGTGGACAGCGTCAACGCCGCCAAAGCGCTCGTCAGCGAGCACCCGCGACTGCGTGCGGTCACCACGGAAGGCGATGTCTTCGCCGCTCACTGGGCGTGCGGTGGTTCGAAGGCCGCGACCGAATCGGTCATCGAGGTCCAGGCCGCGGTGGACGCGGCGCGGGAGAAGCTGATCGCGGCGGAACGGCAGCTGCAGCGCGTCGCCGCGGAGCTGGAAGGGGCGCGCGCCGAGCAGCAGCAGCGGAAGGCCGAGGCGGCCAAGGCCAGGGAGGCCGTCGGCGAGGTCAAGGTGGCCAGGGCCAGGTTCACCGAGCGGCTGAACCGGCTGCAGCAGGCGCTACGCAACGCCGAGGCGGAGGCCGCGCGGCTGCGCAACCAACGGGCGAAGGTGGAGGCCAGCCGGGCCGAGGCGGTGGCGAAGCTGGCCGAGCTGGAGCAACGGCTGACCGCGGCCAGCGAGGAGCCGATCGACGAGGAGCCGGACACCACCGAGCGGGACGAGATCGCGGCCGCGCTGTCCGAGGTGCGGCAACAGGAGGTCGACGCCCGCCTGGCCCTGCGCACGGTCGAGGAGCGGGCCCGTGGGATCGCGGGCAAGGCGGAGAGCCTGCGCCGGGCGGCGGAGGCCGAGCGGCAGGCCCGTGAGCGTGCGGCGCGGGCGCGGGAGGCCCGCAGGCGTGGCGCGGAGATCGCCGCCGCCGTGGTGGACGCCGGTGAGATCGCCCTGGAGCGCATCGAGGTGTCACTGCAGCGTGCCGCGGCGGAGCGAGATGCGCTGCAGCAGGCCAGGGAAGAGCGGGAAGTGATGCTGTCCGGTGTCCGGGCCAGCGTGCGTGAGCTGAGCGGCCAGCTGGAGAAGCTGACCGACGCGGTGCACCGCGACGAGCTGCTGCGCGCCGAGCAGCGGATGCGGCTGGAGCAGCTGGAGTCCCGCATCGCCGAGGAGTTCGGCATCGGGCTGGACGACCTGGTGGCCGAGTACGGTCCGGACCAGCCGGTGCCGCCGAGCCCGACCGAGATGGCCGAGTACGAGGCGGCCAAGGAGCGGGGCGAGCCGGTCAGCGAGCCGCAGCCGATGCCGTTCGACCGGGCCACCGAGGAGCGCAGGGCCAAGCGGGCCGAGCGGGAGCTGGCCATGCTGGGCAAGGTCAACCCGCTGGCGCTGGAGGAATTCGCCGCGCTGGAGGAGCGGTACAAGTTCCTGTCCACCCAGCTGGAGGACCTCAAGGCCACCAGGAGGGACCTGCTGGCGGTGATCCAGGAGGTGGACGACAAGATCCTGGAGGTCTTCACCTCCGCCTTCCACGACGTGGCGCGGGAGTTCGAGAAGGTGTTCGCCACGCTGTTCCCCGGCGGCGAAGGGCGCATGGTGCTCACCGACCCGGACGACATGCTGACCACCGGCGTGGACGTCGAGGCCCGCCCGCCCGGCAAGAAGGTCAAGCGGCTGTCGCTGCTGTCCGGTGGCGAGAAGTCCCTGGTGGCGGTGGCGATGCTGGTGGCGATCTTCCGGGCCCGGCCGTCGCCGTTCTACGTCCTGGACGAGGTCGAGGCGGCGCTGGACGACACCAATATGCGCAGGCTGATCGGCCTGCTGGAGCAGCTGAGGGAGAACTCGCAGCTGATCGTGATCACGCATCAGAAGCCGACCATGGAGATCGCCGACGCGCTCTACGGCGTGAGCATGGCCAACGACGGGGTCACCAGGGTGATCTCGCAGCGGCTGCGGTCGCGCGATCGGGCGGACGAGCGAGCCGGCGAGCGTTCGGCCGAACCCGCCTCGGCGTAGGCGGGTCCGTGGGACGGTGAGGGTTGCCCTGCGACGGCCTGCGGTGACGCGGATGCGAGGATGACGACGTGACGGACAACGTGTGGCTTCTGGTCATCGTCGGTGTCGCCGTGCTGCTGGCCGTGGCGCTGGTGGTGGGGTTCACGCTCTCGCGCAGGCGCAGGATCCGCCTCGACCGGGAGCGCCCGGGTGCCGGTGAGCGACCCAGCGGCGGCGGATACTCGGCAGGCGGCGGGATCGCTCTGGCCCCCGGTGGGGTGCGGGAACACGCACCGCCGGAGCACCCGGCCGGAGAGCGTCCCGAGACCGACGGCGAGCCGGGGGTGGGCGAGGACGCGGCGGTACCGCGGGACAGCCATCGTCGCGACATCGTCGACATCGCGCTGCCCGAGACCACCGGCGAGGCGCCTGCCTCCGAGTCCGGCACCACGCCAGGCTCCACTCCGACGCCCACGGCGCCGGAGCCGGAAGCCGGCGCGGCCCAAGCGGCGACGGCGACCAAGACGGCCGAGCCGCAGCGCGCGCCGGTGTCCACCGAGGAGCCCGCGCCCGCCGCCGGGCGTATCGAGCGGTTGCGTGGCCGGCTGGCCAAGTCGCGTTCGGCGTTCGGGCAGAGCCTGCTCGGCCTGCTCGGTGCCGGCGACCTGGACGAGGACTCCTGGCAGGACGTCGAGGACACCCTGCTGGTGGCCGACCTGGGCGCGGCGACCACGACGGAGATCGTCGAGCGGCTGCGCACCGAGCTGGTCAGCCGCGCGGTCCGCACCGCCGACCAGGCCAGGGCGCTGCTGCGCGAGGTGCTGATCGACGCGTTGAATCCACGGTTCGACCGGGCGGTGCGTGCGCTGCCGCACGAGGCCGACGGCCAGAAGCGCCCGGCGGTCGTGCTGGTCGCCGGTGTCAACGGCACCGGGAAGACGACGACCACCGGCAAGCTTGCCCGGGTGCTGGTCGCCCAGGGGCATCGGGTGCTGCTCGGCGCGGCCGACACGTTCCGTGCCGCGGCCGCCGACCAGCTGCAGACCTGGTCGGAGCGGGTGGGCGCCGAGGTCGTCCGCGGCAAGGAAGGCGCCGACCCGGCGTCGGTGGCGTTCGACGCGGTCAAGCGCGGCATCGACAGCGGTGTGGACGCGGTGCTGATCGACACCGCGGGCCGGCTGCACACCAAGTCGACGCTGATGGACGAGCTCGGCAAGGTCAAGCGCGTGGTGGAGAAGCAGGCCGAGGTCGACGAGGTGTTGCTGGTGCTGGACGCCACCACCGGCCAGAACGGCCTGACCCAGGCGCGGGTGTTCCGCGAGGTCGTGGACGTCACCGGTATCGTGCTGACCAAGCTGGACGGCACCGCCAAGGGCGGCATCGTGTTCCAGGTGCAGCGCGAGCTCGGCGTGCCGGTGAAGCTGGTCGGCCTGGGCGAGGGCCCGGACGACCTGGCACCGTTCGAGCCGGACGCGTTCGTCGACGCACTGCTGAACTGAAGGCCCCGGACGCGCGGAAAACCGTGACGGCTGCCCGGGACGACCTTCAGCCGTGACGGCTGCCCGGGGTGGAGCAGCACCCGCTTTCCGGTGCATCCCCGCCGCTGCAAGCACAGCCGGAATCGCGATCTCGCCTCCCTTCGCGGCTTGCGCTGGGTCGTTCCCCGCGTATCCCGGTCAGCGGAGCTGGTGGCCGAGGACGACAGGTCCGACGACGAAAGAAGACTCGGCGGGGCGGCTCCGTTGCCCGCGCGGGGGGGAGCCTGTCCGGTCGGGTGTGCCTGCAGGGCAGGCCGTCTTCGGCTAGTCCTCGCGGGCTTCCACCGCGAGCAGTTCCTCTTCCTCGTCGTCGAAAGCATGGCCGCCGCGCGACTCCGGGTCGAAGATCCAGGTCAGCGCCCACAACACGATGCCGAGGCCGACCATGCCCGCGGCCACCACGTACTCGTTGGTGTTGCGGCCGGTCCACGGCCCGGCGAGGAAAGCGCAGGCCAGTGCGCCGAGCACCGGGATGAGCGTCGGCGCCTTGAAGTGCTCGTGCTTGACCGGCTTGCGGCGCAGCACCAGCACCGCGATGTTCACCACGGTGAACACGCACAACAGCAGCAGGGACGTGGTTCCGCCCAGCAGGGAGACCACCCGGCTGGCTTCGTTCTCCTCGGTGGCCGGGTCGTCCACCACCACCCTGGTCACCACGATGATCAGGGCGAAGGCGATCAGCGTGGTGAAGATGATGCTGATCCACGGGGTCCGGCGGAACGGGTGCACGGTGGCCAGCGGCCTGGGCAGCACCCGCTTCTTCGCCATCCCGTACAGCAGGCGGCTGGCCATCAGCATGTTGATCAGCGCCGAGTTGGCCACCGCGAACATCGTCATGAACGGGAAGATGTCCTCCACCGGAAGGTCCGGTGCGCCCGCCCGGACCACTTCCAGGAGCGGGGTCTCGCTGTCGGCCAGCTCGCCAACCGGCACCACCGCCACCGCGGCGATCGACACCAGGACGTAGATGGCGCCGGTGATGGTCAGGCCGCCGAGCATGATCTTCGGGAAGATCCGCACCGGGTCCTTGGTCTCCTCGGCCATGTTGACCGAGTCCTCGAAGCCGACCATGGCGAAGAACGCCAGCGTGGTGGCCGCCGTGACGGCGAGGAACGCCGACTTGTCCTCGGCGGTGTGGAACACCGTGACCCGGCTGAAGTCGGCCTCACCGCCGAAGATCGCGATGAACCCGATGACGATGACCGCGATCAGGCCGAGCAGCTCGACGCTGGTCAGGAAGACGTTGAACTTCACGCTCTCGGCCACGCCGCGCAGGTTGATCAGCGCGATCAGGGTCATGAAGCCCAGCGCCAGCAGCATGATGGCGGTGTCACCCCAGTCCAGGCCGAGGCCTTCGACCAGGTTCGCCGCGAAGCTGCGGGACGCGGTGGAGGCCGACGTGATACCGGACGACATCACCGCGAAGGCCACCAGGAACGTGACGAAGTGGATACCGAAGGCCTTGTGGGTGTACAGCGCGGCACCCGCCGCCTGGGGGTACTTGGTGACCAGTTCCATGTAGGCGAACGCGGTCAGCGTCGCCACCACGAACGCCACGAGGAACGGGACCCATGCCGCGCCGCCGACCTCGCCCGCCACTTGGCCGGTGAGGGCGTACACGCCGGTGCCCAGGATGTCACCGACGATGAACAACAGGAGCAACTTGGTGCCCATAACCCGCTTGAGCGGAGGCTGGCCGCCCGGCCCTCGCTCCGTGGCACTTGCCGCCGTATCGCTCACGTCACTGCCTTTCTTTTCGCCGCACAGATGCGCCGACACCTTATGTGATCCATCTCATGACCGATCATCCGGCGCCGTGCCTGTTCACCCTTCCGGCAGCGTAGGCATTTCGATGCCGCCACCCCGGCGAACGAGCCCTGCGCGTGTCAGTGCTTCCCGGCCGAATTTTTCCCACACCTGGTCCATCGCCGCGTCCAGCGAGCCGTCCGCGTCACCGAACAGCGGGAGCTCCAGTTGCCTGCCGGCGTCGCCGTCCAGGTTGGCCACGGTGACGCCCAGCAGCGAGATGCCCCGGTCCCGGATCATCGGCATCGCCTCGGCCAGCAGCCCGCGCGACACCTTCAGCAACGTCGCTCCGCGCGCGGTGGGGATCGGCAGCGTGCGCGATCTCGTCGCCCTGGCGAAGTCGGCGAAGCGCAGCCGGAGGACTACCGTGCGTCCGGTCCGCCCCGCGGCGCGCATCCGCCTGCCGACTCGGTCGACCAGGCCGGCCAGGACGGCGTCCAGCTCCTCCGGTGACCGGATGCTGCGGCCGAGTGCGCGCTGCGAGCCGATCGACCTTCGCCTGCGCCGGGTCACCACCGGACGCGGGTCGCGATGGCCGGCCAGCGCGTGCAGCTTGTTTCCCACGGCCGCGCCGACGTGATGCGTCAGCGTGGTCCGGGGGGTGCGGTGCAGGTCCCCGATGGTCGTGATGCCGATGGCGTGCAGCCTCTCCGCGGTGACCGGGCCGACCCCCCACAGCCGTTCGACCGGCAGCGGATGCAGGAATGCTTCCTCCTCGTCGGGCTCGACGACGAGCAGGCCGTCCGGTTTGGCCTCGGCGCTGGCCACCTTCGCCAGCGACTTGGTGCGCGCCACGCCGACGGTGATGGGCAGACCGACCCTGCGGCGCACCTCGGCCCGCAACCGCTGGGCGATTTGCCTGGGCGTCCCGGACAGCCTGGCCAGCCCGCCGACGTCAAGGAAGGCCTCGTCGATCGAGATGCCCTCGACCACCGGGGTGATGTCGCGGAACACCTCGAAGACCGCCTTGCTGGCGGACACGTAGGCCTGCATCCGGGGTGGCACCACCACCGCGTCCGGGCACAACCGTTTCGCCTGCCTGCCGCCCATACCGCCGCGCACCCCGCACGCCTTCGCCTCGTAGCTGGCGGCCAGCACCACGCCGCCGCCGACGATCACTGGACGATCACGCAGCCGCGGGTCGTCGCGCTGCTCGACGGACGCGAAGAACGCGTCGAGGTCGGCGTGCAGGATGGACGCTGTCGTGCGAACGGGCATCGAACATATGTTCGCATGGTGCGTGGGCTGCGAGCAGCGGCCGAACGTACGAAAGTGGCACGCTGGCTGCCGTGACCGACGCTCTCGAGGCGAGCTTGCCGTCCGCCGGCGATGCAAGGTGGGGAGTCCGCGTGGTCGACCTCGACGGCGGCGACGTTCTTGTCGATCACGGGGCGGACCGTCGCCTCTCCACCGCCAGCGTGGGCAAGATCTTCCTGCTGCTGGAAGTGGCCGACCGGCTCGCGTCCGGCGCGCTGCGCACCGGGCACCTCGTCGATCGGCGCGCGGTCGAGCCGGTGGCCGACTCCGGCCTGTGGCAGCACCTGGCGGCCGATGTGCTGCCCGTCGGCGACGCGGCCGCTCTGGTCGGCGCCGTCAGCGACAACCTCGCCACCAACGTCCTGCTCGACCTGGTCGGGCTGGCGGCGGTGCAGCAGTGGCCGGCACGGCTCGGACTGGCCGAGACGGCCCTGCACGACAAGGTGCGCGACGTCCGGCGGCCGAGCGACCCGCCCGCGTTGTCCACCGGCACCGCCGCAGAGCTTGCCGAGGTCATGCGCTCCCTCCATGCCGGTGAGGTGCGCGCGGCCCGCCGGGTTCTCGGCTGGCTCCGGCTCGGCACCGATCTGTCGATGGTCGGCCAGGCGTTCAACCTGGATCCGCTGGCACATGCCGAGCCCGACCGTGGTGTGCGGCTGATCAACAAGACCGGAACCGACACCGGAGTGCGTGCGGACGTGGGGCTTGTTTACGGGCCTCGTCGTCGCGTGGCCTACGCGGTGGTGGCGAACTGGACACCGGAAGGGCCGGCCGATCCGCATCGAGACGCCGTGCTGGCGGGAATGCGGCAGATCGGGGCGCACATCCGTGCGGTGGTGTGAATCCGCCTGTCAACCCAGTAGCTCGCGGATCCGGCGTTCGCGTTCCTCGGGATGCTGGCCGGGGCACGCCGCGCACGTCGTTCCCCTCGGCGTCCGGTCGATCAGGCAGCACGATGCCCGGCGGACCACCAGGTGCGGCCCGACGCGCGCGAAGCGCGGCGTCGGCAGTTCCCCTCCGACGGCCTCGGCCAGTTCGGCAGCGAGCTGCACGGCACGCTGGACATCGCCGTCGGCCTGCCCGGCTTGCAGCAACCGGCTGGCGATGGAATCCGTTGCGACAGCCCACAGGGCGGGCTGCCGGGCACCGGAAACCGCGGCAACGGCCCGGACGGCAGCCTCCAGTGCGTCGTGCAGGCGGCGGCCGAACTCCGGCAAGCCGCCGTCGAGCGGGCGGTTCGACCACGCGTCGAGGAAACGTCCGTCCGGCAGGATCCGCAGAATCACTGCGTCCAGCGAGGGATCCACCGGGGATCCCGCCAGCAATCCGTGCAGCGGCTGGCCCACCAGCACGGAGGACGCCGAGTACCACCACACGGTGCCCAGGACGCGGCCGGGCGCCTGCCCGTAGTACCGCCGAGCCAGCTCCAGCTGGCCGGCCAGCCAGCCGTGGTCGAGCACATCGGTGGCCGGGTGAGGGGTGGCCGGGAGTGATCCGTTGACCGGGGCCTCCTTCTGGTCGTCGTCAGCCGTTCGGCGGTAGCGCGAGCAGGCATGAAACGTGGTCGTAACAGCACGGGCCGCGTGGTTCACATGCGGGAAATCGAGGATGCCGTTACCCGCAACACCGACCTCGCATGCTGTCGGCCAATCGTCCGGTACGCGAGTGTCGCGAGGAGAGTCCATGGAAGGAAACACCGCCTGGTTGCTCACCAGCGCAGCGCTGGTGTTGCTGATGACGCCAGGCCTGGCGTTCTTCTACGGCGGCATGGTCCGCTCGAAGAGCGTGCTGAACATCATGATGATGTGCTTCGGCGCCATCGGCCTGATCGGTGTGCTGTGGGTGCTGTACGGGTACGGTCTCGCCTACGGTGACGACGTCGGCGGGCTGTTCGGGTGGTCGAACGACCTGCTGGGCATCACCGGTCTGCTCGACTTCGACCCGGAGGCCGACCCGACCGGCGGAACGGTGGACGTGGCCTTCCAAGCGATGTTCGCCATCATCACGGTGGCGCTGATCGCGGGCGCGATCGCCGACCGGGCCCGGTTCGGCCCGTGGCTGCTGTTCGCCGGCCTGTGGGCCACCCTGGTCTACTTCCCGGTCGCGCACTGGGTGTGGGGCGACGGCGGCTGGATCGGCGAGATGGGGGCGCTGGACTTCGCCGGTGGCACCGCCGTGCACATCAACTCCGGGGCCGCCGCGCTGGCGCTGGCCATCGTGCTCGGCAAGCGCAAGGGCTGGCCGCAGGAGCCGATGAAGCCGCACAACCTGCCGTTCGTCATGCTGGGCGCCGGCCTGCTGTGGTTCGGCTGGTTCGGCTTCAACGCCGGTTCCGCCTACGCCGCGGACGGCGTCGCCGGTGTTGCGTTCGTCAACACGGTCACCGCCACCTGCGCCGCGATGCTCGGCTGGCTGCTGGTGGAGCGGGTGCGCGACGGCAAGCCGACCAGCCTCGGTGCCGCGTCGGGCATCGTGGCCGGCCTGGTGGCGATCACGCCGTCGTGCGCGTTCGTGGACACCTGGGGCGCGCTGGCCATCGGGTTCCTGGCCGGCCTGATCTGCCCGCTGGCGGTGGCGCTGAAGTACAAGCTCGGCTACGACGACGCGCTCGACGTGGTCGGCATCCACTTCGTCGGTGGCTGGATCGGCACCGTGAGCCTCGGCTTCCTGTCCACCGCCCGGGTCGTCCCGGACGGCGTGGACGCGCTGTTCTACGGCGGTGGCGCCGGCCAGATCTGGCCGCAGGTCGCCGGTGCGCTCGGCGTCAGCGTCTACTCGTTCGTCGCCGCGCTGGTCATCGGCCTGGTCATCAAGAAGACCATCGGTTTCCGGGTGGACGAGGACGTGGAGATCGCCGGTATCGACGAGGCCGAGCACGCCGAGGTCGGCTACGAATTCGGGTTCGGCAGGGGCGGTCGGTCGGGCGGCTCGTCCATCGCTGCGGCGAGCAAGAAGCTGGAGGAGAGCACGGCATGAAGCTGATCACCGCCATCATCAAGCCGTTCACCCTGGACGACGTCAAGTCCGCGCTGGAACAGCTCGGCGTGCTGGGCATGACGATCTCCGAGGCCCAGGGCTACGGCAGGCAGAAGGGGCACACCGAGGTCTACCGGGGCGCCGAGTACGCGGTGGACTTCGTCTCCAAGCTCCGGGTCGAAGTGCTCACCGACGACGCGAGTGCGGACAAGGTCGTCGAGGCCATCGTCACAGCGGCGCAAACCGGCAAGATCGGTGACGGCAAGGTCTGGGTGACACCGGTGGAACAGGTGATCCGGGTCCGTACTGGCGAACGTGGCGCCGACGCGCTGTGAGGCGAACCCGTACTCGTGGACGTCGGTGAATTGGTGGCGGCGGCCGAGCGACTGCTTGGCCGCCGCCACGGTCGGCTGGCGGCGGGTGAACTGCGCGCCGCGCTGTGCGACCTGTACGAGTTCTGGCTCAGCAAGGCCGCGGCGGCGGCCGGTGTCGGCGACCCCGGCATGCCCGGCGGCGTCGCGCTGGTCGCGGTCGGCGGCCTCGGCCGCCGTGAGCTGGTGCCGTACTCCGACCTGGACCTGGTGCTGCTGCACGACGGCACGACGCCGCGGCCGGTGCTGGACCGGATGGCCAATGCGCTCTGGTACCCGCTGTGGGACGCCAAGGTCGGTCTCGACCATGCCGTGCGCACCGGCGACGAGGCCTTGTCGGTGGCGCGGAGTGATCTGCGCACCGCGATGGGCCTGCTCGAGGTGCGGGCGATCGCCGGAGACGAGGAACTGGCCGCCCGGCTCGCCACCGCGGCCAGGCAGCAGTGGCGACGCACGGCACGCAAGCGCCTGCCCGAGCTGGCTGACGCGGTGCGCCAGCGGTGGCGGCGCACCGGCCATCTCGCGCAGTCGGCGGAGCCGGACCTCAAGCACGCGGGCGGGGGCCTGCGGGACATCGCCGTGCTGGAGGCGCTGGCCGCGGCTCAGCTGATCGACCGGCTGGACGACGAGCTGCGGCAGGTGAAGCGGTTGCTGCTGGACATTCGCACCGAGCTGCGGCTCGAGCTGCGCCGCAACCGGGACGTGCTGAGCGCGGAACAGGCCGACAAGATCGCCGCCGACATGGGCTTCGGTGATCGGTTCGCACTGCTCAAACAGCTGTACTCGGGTGCGCGCGCGGTCCGCTACGCGCTCGAGGTGGCGTTGCGGTCGGCCACCGGAGGTACTCGCCGGCTGCGCCGTAGACCGCTGGCCGAGGGGGTCGTACTGCACGGCGACGAGGTCGCGTTGGCGCGTGGCGCCAACCCGGCCAAGGACCCGGCGCTGCTGTTGCGGGTCGCCGCGGCCGCGGCGCACACCGGCAGGCCGGTGGCGCACGGCACGCTTCGCACTCTGGCCGATTCGGCACCGGAACTCCGGCAGCCGTGGCCGGCGGACGCGCGCAGCGAGCTGATCGCGCTGCTCGGGGCAGGCGAAGGCCTGATCGGGGTGATCGAGGCACTGGACACCCTCGGCCTGTGGAGCCGCCTGCTGCCGGAGTGGGGTGCCGTCCGCGACCTGCCGCCCGCCGAGCCGGTGCACCGGTGGTGCGTCGACCGGCATCTGGTGCAGACCTGCGTGGAAGCTGCGAAGCTGACCACCAGCGTGGCCAGGCCGGATCTGCTGCTGATCGGCGCGCTGCTGCACGACATCGGCAAGGGACGCGGCGCCGATCATTCGGTGATCGGTGCCGACATCGCGCGGCAGGTGACCCAGCGGCTGGGGCTGCCCGACGAGGACGTCGCCGTCGTCACCGGTATGGTGCGGCACCATCTGCTCCTGCCGCACGTGGCCACTCGGCGCGACATCACCGAGCGCGAGACGGTGCGGCGGGTCGTCGACACCATCGACGGCAATGCGCTGCTGCTCGAGCTGCTGCACGCATTGACCCAGGCCGACTCGCTGGCCACCGGGCCGGGGATGTGGACGCCGTGGAAGGCCAAGCTGGTCGCCGAGCTGGTGGCCAGGTGCAGGCAGCTCATCCGCGGAGTGGAGCCGGTCGCGCCCGATCCGCTGACCGCCGAGCAGCAGGAGCTGGCCGCGCGGTGCCGGGCGTCCGGTCGTCCCGAGGTGCTGGTCACCTCCGACGGGGCCGTGGCGACGATCACCGTCGCCGCGCGACGCGACGTCGCCCTGCTGGCGCCGGTGGCCGGTGCCCTGGCCCTGTCGTCGCTCGAAGTCGCCGCGGCCACCCAGCACGAGGACCGGGACGTGGCGGTCGCCGTGTTGCACGCCGCGCCGCGTTTCGGCAGTCCGCCGGACGATGCACTGCTCCGGGAGAAGGTCGTCCGTGCGGTGACCGGGCGCCTTGCGCTCGCCGAGCAGCTGGCCGCCAAGGAGCGCGACTACGACCCGGGCGACGGCGGTCGCGTCGAGCCGACGGTGCTGTGGTTCGACGACGAGGCCGAAGGGGCCGACGTCGCCTTGCTCGAGCTGCGCGCCACCAATCGCATCGGCCTGCTGCACCGGGTGGCGACCGCGCTCGGCCGGTCAAGGGCGACGGTCAAATGGGCACGGGTGGCCACTTTCGGCTCGTCATGCGTGGACGCCTTCGCGGTGCGGGCCGTGACGGGCGATCCGCGCGACGAGGCATGGCGCCGGGCCGTCGAGCGGGCCGTGCTGGCCGCCGCGCGGTGACCGTCGCACCCGCCGTGCCGGGAAGCGTCGTGTGTGCAGGTGGGCGCGGCTGCGGTGTTGATACCGTTGCGGGTGGGCCATCATGCCCGTCACCGACGACCGCTGGAGTACATGCCCGTGTTCGAGACCCTTTCCGACCGGCTCACCTCCGTCCTGCAGAACCTGCGCAGCCGGGGCAGGCTGACCGATGCCGACATCGACGCGACCGCCCGCGAGATCCGCATCGCGCTGCTCGAGGCCGACGTGGCGCTGCCGGTGGTGCGCACGTTCATCGCGCGCATCAAGGAACGGGCCAAAGGCGCCGAGGTGCACGAGGCCCTCAACCCTGCCCAGCAGGTCATCAAGATCGTCAACGAGGAACTGGTCGCCATCCTCGGCGGCGAGACCCGCAGGCTGAACCTGGCCAAGAACCCGCCGACGGTGATCATGCTCGCTGGTCTGCAGGGTTCCGGTAAGACCACGCTGGCAGGCAAGCTGGCGCTGTGGCTGCGCAAGCAGGGCCACTCACCGCTGCTGGTGGCCTGCGACCTGCAGCGGCCGAACGCGGTCACCCAGCTGCAGGTGGTCGGCGAGCGCGCGGGCGTGGCCGTCTTCGCACCGGAGCCGGGCAACGGCGTCGGCGACCCGGTCGACGTCGCGGCGCGCAGCATCGACGAAGCGCGGCGCGGGCAGCACGACGTGGTGATCGTGGACACCGCGGGCCGGCTCGGCATCGACGAAGAGATGATGAAGCAGGCCGCGGACATCCGGGACCGGGTGCAGCCGGACGAGACGCTGTTCGTGGTCGACGCGATGATCGGCCAGGACGCGGTCACCACGGCCGAAGCGTTCCGCGACGGCGTCGGGTTCACCGGGGTGGTGCTCACCAAGCTGGACGGTGACGCCCGCGGCGGTGCCGCGCTGAGCGTGCGCGAGGTCACCGGCCAGCCGATCCTGTTCGCCTCCAACGGCGAGAAGCTCGAGGACTTCGACGTCTTCCACCCCGACCGGATGGCGTCGCGCATCCTGGGCATGGGCGACGTGCTCACCCTGATCGAGCAGGCCGAGAAGGCGTTCGACCAGCAGAAGGCGGAAGAAGCCGCGGCCAAGATGTCGGCGGGTGAGCTGACGCTGGAGGACTTCCTCGAGCAGATGCTCGCGGTGCGCAAGATGGGCCCGATCGCCAACCTGCTCAGCATGCTGCCCGGGGCGGGGCAGATGAAGGACCAGCTGGCCGCGATCGACGACAAACACCTGGACCGGGTGCAGGCCATCATCCGCGGCATGACGCCGGAGGAACGCGCCAACCCCAAGATCATCAACGCGTCCCGGCGACTGCGCATCGCGCGCGGATCCGGTGTGCAGGTGCGGGACGTCAACGACCTGGTCAACCGGTTCTTCGAGGCCCGCAAGATGATGCAGCAGATGGCGGGCGGATTCGGCCTCGGCGTCAGGCGGGTGAGCAAGACCCGCAAGGGCAAGAAGGGCAAGAAGGGCAAGAAGAAGGGACCAACCCAGCCCAAGGTGCGGGGCTTCCCCGGGATGCCGGGCGGACTGCCCGCCATGCCGGGCGGACTGCCCGGTGGCATGCCGGGAGGGATGCCGGACCTGTCGAAGCTGGGCGGCGGCATGAACGACCTGCCCCCGGGGTTCGACCCGGGCAAGCTGAAGCTGCCGAAGAAGACCGACGAGAACTGACCTTCCGAGTTGATTTCCAGGGGGCGTGCCGATGACGTCGTCGCTGCCGCCTTTGCACCTCTCCGGTGTCGTGCTGCCCGACGGAGTCCGGCGGGACATCTGGGTCGCCGACGGCCGGATCTCGTTCACTGAGGTGCCCGGGGCCCGCACCATCGCCACCGACGTGTGGATCCTGCCCGGCTTGGTCGACGCGCACTGCCACATCGGCATCGGGCCGGGCGGTCCGATCACCGACCTGGCCGAGGCGGAGCAGCAGGCGATCGTGGAGCGCGACGCCGGCGTGTTCCTCATCCGCGACTGCGGTGCCCCGCTCGACACCAGCGGGTTGCAGGGCCGGGCCGACCTGCCCAGGATCATCCGGGCCGGGCGGCACCTGGCCAGGCCGAAGCGCTATCTGCGGGGCTTCGCCATCGACCTCGAGGAGCCGGAGCGGCTGCCGGAGGTGGTCGCCGAGCAGGTGGCCTACGGCGACGGCTGGGTGAAGCTGGTCGGCGACTGGATCGACCGGGAGATCGGCGACCTCGCCCCGCTGTGGCCGGACGACGTGCTCGACCAGGCGGTGAAGGTGGCGCACGAGGCGGGCGGCAAGGTGACCGCGCACGTCTTCGGGGAAGCCGCCCTGCCCGGCCTGCTGGCCGCGGGCGTCGACTGCATCGAGCACGGCACCGGCCTGACCGACGAGACGATCGCGGAAATGGTGCGCCGCGGCATCCCGCTGGTGCCGACGCTGACCAACATCGCCAACTTCCCGGACATCGCGGCGCAGGCGGTGAAGTATCCGGTGTACGCGCAGCACATGCTGGACCTGCACCGCCGCAATCCGGACGTCATCGCGGCGTGCATCGACGCGGGCGTGGAGCTGTTCGCGGGGACCGACGCGGGCAGCGTGGTCGCGCACGGCCGCATCGTCGACGAGATCGAGCTGCTGCACGCCGCCGGCCTGAGCACCACCGAGGCGATCGGGGCCGCGTCCTGGCGGGCGCGGGAGTGGCTGGGCTACTCCGGCATCGTCGACGGCGGCGAAGCGGACCTGCTGGCGTTCGATGCCGATCCGAGGGAGGACATCGGCGTGCTGCGCCGTCCGGTGTGCGGCGTGTTGCGCGGCGCGGTGGTGCGGTGACCACCGAGCCGGGCGCGCCGGTGACCGGCGCCGAACGGCCGCCGAGCCACCGCTGGGGCTTCGGTGCTTTCCTGCTGGTCGAAGCCGTGCTGCTGGCCACTGCCGCGATGGTGTCCGCGCTGCTGCGGGAGGGCCGCCCCCCGGGGGCGCCGGTGCCGATGCGCGACATCCTCATCGGCACCATCACGCCGACCGTGGTGGCGGCCGGCGTGGCGTTGCTGATCACCGTGCTGCGCGGTAACGGCCCGCTCACCGACCTCCGCCTGCAGTTCCGCTGGGACGACGTGCGGACCGGGCTGCGGTTCGGCTTGATCGGCCTGGTGGTCACCACGATCGGCGTGGCGGTGTGGACCCAGATCGTCGGCAAGGAGAACGCCACGTCGGCGATCGGCACCCTGGTGCAGGACACCCGGCTGTCGGTGCAGGCCGCCGTCGTGCTGTTCCTCTACCTGTGGCTGGTCGGGCCCATCTGCGAGGAGATCATCTTCCGCGGGCTGCTGTGGGGCGCGGTGGAACGGCTGCACTGGGGCAAGGAACGCTGGGGGAGGGTGGCCGCGTTCGTGCTGTCCACCGGCGTGTTCGCGGCCAGCCACCTGGAGCCGCTGCGCACCAGCCTGCTGATCGTCATCTCGATCCCGATCGGCCTGGCCAGGCTGGTGACGGGCAGGCTGCTCGGCAGCATCGTCGCCCACCAGGTGAACAACTTCCTGCCCGCACTGGCCCTCCTGCTCACCGCGCTCGGCGCGATGCAGGTGTAGTGGGTACGGCTGTCATGCCCGATCGGGCCATCTGGCAGAATGTTTGCTTGCTGCTTCGGCCGGACCCTCTCACCGCGCCCGGAGCCTGAGAATCCTGCGACTGCAGCATCCGCCCCCACTCGGATCGCGCGCGGTCGACCAACCGAAGTGCGAACGAACGAGGAGTCCCACACACGTGGCCGTCAAGATCAGACTGCAGCGCCTTGGCAAGATCCGTAACCCCTACTACCGGATCGTCGTCGCCGACGCGCGCACCCGTCGGGATGGCAAGGCCATCGAGACGATCGGCAAGTACCACCCGAAGCAGGAGCCGAGCTTCATCGAGGTCGACTCCGAGCGGGCCCAGTACTGGCTGAAGGTCGGCGCGCAGCCGACCCAGCCGGTGCAGCGCATCCTGGAGATCACCGGCGACTGGCAGAAGTTCAAGGGCTTGCCGGGTGCCGAGGGCAAGCTGAAGGTCGCCCCGCCCAAGCCGTCCAAGGAGGAGATCTTCGCCAAGGCCCTCGAGGAGGCGGGCGGCCGCCCGGAGGCGGACGCCACCGAGGGCAAGAAGAAGTCCGGCAAGAAGGACAAGGCCGAGGGCAAGAAGGCCAAGGACGGCGACAAGGGCAAGGACGAGAAGAAGGCCAAGGACGCCAAGTCCGGCAAGGCCGAGGCGAAGAAGGCCGACGAGGCGGCCGAGGCCAAGGCCGACGCCGGCGAGCAGGCCGCTGCCGAGGGTAAGGCCGGCCAAGAGTGAGTTTCCTCGCCGATTCGCTCGAGCACCTGGTCCGGGGGATCGTGGACAACCCCGACGACGTCCGGGTGGAGCTGATCACCACCCGGCGGGGGCGCACCCTCGAGGTGCACGTGAACCCGGACGACCTGGGCAAGGTCATCGGCCGTGGTGGCCGCACCGCCACCGCGCTGCGCACGGTGATGAGCGGGATTGGCGGCCGGGGCGTGCGGGTCGACGTCGTCGACACCGACGGCTAGCCGTCCACCCGCTGGTGGGGAGGTCGCGCGTGGAGGTCGTCGTCGGCCTGGTCGCCAAGGCCCACGGCATCAGCGGGGAAGTGGCCGTCGATCCCCGCACCGACGTGCCGGAGGTGCGGTTCGCCGAGGATGCGGTGGTGCGCGCGCGGCTGCGCGACAAGCGGACCAGGCAGCTCACCGTCTCCTCGGCTCGCCCGCACGGCAGCAGGTTGCTGGTGCGCTTCGCCGAGATCGTCGACCGGACGGCCGCCGAGGGGTTGCGCGGGGCGCTGCTGCTGGCCGACACCGACGAGCTGCCGCCGACCGAGGACGAGGACGAGTTCTACGACCACCAGCTCAGCGGGCTGGCGGTCGAGCTCGCCGACGGTACCCCCCGGGGCACGGTGAAAGAGGTCGTGCACACGCCGGGTGGAGAGCTGCTCGCGGTGGATTTCGACGGGCGTGAGGTGCTGGTGCCGTTCGTGCGCGCCATCGTGCCGACGGTCGATCTGCGTCAGGGCAAGGTCGTGGTGGATCCGCCCGAGGGGTTGTTCTGACCGTGCGGATCGACGTGGTGACCATCTTCCCCGAGTACCTGCAGCCGCTGCGTACGGCGCTGCTGGGTCGGGCGCTGGACCGTGGCCTGATCAGCCTCGGGGTGCACGATCTGCGGAACTGGACCTACGACGTGCACCGTGCGGTGGACGACGCGCCGTATGGGGGCGGCCCCGGCATGGTCATGAAGCCGCAGGTGTGGGGCGAGGCGCTGGACGCGGTGTGCACCGAGCAGTCGCGGCTGATCGTGCCGACACCCGCCGGTACGCCGTTCACCCAGCAGATGGCCCGCAAGTACACCGAAGAGCAGCATTTGGTGTTCGCGTGCGGCCGTTACGAGGGGATCGATCAGCGCGTCGTCGAGGACGCTGCCCGCCGCATGCCGGTCGACGAGGTGTCGATCGGTGATTACGTGCTGGTCGGCGGCGAAGCGGCGGTGCTGGTGATGGTGGAAGCCATCGTGCGGCTGCTGCCCGGCGTGCTGGGCAATCCGACCTCGGCGGAACAGGACTCGTTCAGCGACGGCCTGCTTGAAGGTCCTTGCTACACCCGCCCCGAGGTGTGGCGTGGGCTGGCGGTGCCGGAGGTGCTGCGGTCGGGCAACCATGCGCGCATCGAGCGGTGGCGGCGGGACCAGGCGCTGCGCCGCACGGCCGCCCGCCGGCCGGAGCTGATCGCCAAGATCGCCGACCAGCTCGACGACACCGATCGCGCGGTGCTCGCCGAGTTCGCCAGGGAACGCAGGGCCGAGGAGGAAGCGAGGGGCGAGTGACGCTGCATCCACCCGGCTGCGGCGCGCTCGTGCAGGTCTGCCATACTTGGCAAGTTGCTGCACGCGGTCGACAGCCGCGGAGCGGAATCATTGCCGAATCAATCTTCCTGGCATGCGGCAGCCGAGGCTGGGCATGCCCGAGCACGAACCCGAGCACGAGGACGGACGAGACGATGAACACCCTGGACGCGCTGGAGGCTGAGTCGCTGCGGGACGACATCCCGAGCTTCCGGCCAGGAGACACGGTCAAGGTGCATGTCCGCGTCATCGAAGGAAACCGCGAGCGCGTGCAGGTCTTCGAGGGCGTCGTGCTGGCTCGCCGCGGTGGTGGCATCCGCGAGACCTTCACGGTGCGCAAGGTCTCCTTCGGTGTCGGCGTGGAGCGCACCTTCCCGGTGCACTCGCCGAACATCGCCAAGATCGAGGTCGCCAAGCGCGGTGACGTCCGCCGGGCGAAGCTGTACTACCTGCGCAACCTGCGCGGCAAGGCGGCCAAGATCAAGGAGCGGCGCGAGGCCCCGTCGGCTTCCTGACGCGGGGTGTGCTCCTCCCGTAATCTGAGTGCGTGGTCAATCTGGCGCGTCGGGGGAGCCGCAACGCTCGAGCCGAGACGAAAATCCTCCGCGCCCAGAGCTACACGTTCAACGACCCCAGCTGGGGGCCGCGGCCGAAGCGCGGCGCGCACCGGATCCGCCGGCCGCCGCGCAAGCGGTCGTTCTGGAAAGAGCTGCCCCTGCTGGTGGCGATCGCGTTCGGGCTGACGTTTCTGATCCAGACGTTCATCGCCCGGCCGTACATGATTCCGTCCGGGTCGATGGAACGGACGCTGCACGGCTGCCCTGGCTGCACCCCGGACCGGGTGCTGGTCGACAAGCTCACCTACCGGTTCACCGATCCGCAGCCGGGCGACGTGGTGGTGTTCAAGGGCCCGGACCCGTGGGTGGAGGGCGACCCGGTGGAGGAGAGCACCGGGGTAGCCGGTTTCCTGCGCGAGCTGGGGTCGATGATCGGATTGGCCCCGCCGGACGAGCGGGACTTCGTCAAGCGGATCGTCGCGGTCGGCGGCCAGACCATCAGCTGTTGTGACGCGAAGAACCGCGTGGTGGTCGACGGCAAGCCGTTGGACGAGCCGTACCTCTACTTCGAACCGGGCCGCGGTCACCGCCAGCAGGAGTTCCCCGAGATCACCGTGCCGGAAGGCTCGGTGTTCGTCATGGGCGACAACCGGAACAACTCCAGCGACTCCCGCGTGCAGGGCGGCGGTGGCGTCAACGGGACGGTGCCGGTGGAGAACATCATCGGCAAGGCCCAGGTCATCGTGTGGCCGCCCGCGCGGTGGGGAGGTATCAGCGACTACAACCCGCAGTCGGGTGCGGGATGAGCGGCAGCGCGCGGCCCGCGCGGGCAGCGATCGTGCCCGGCTCGTGACTCCCGGCGAGTGGCACTTGTGGCTCCCGGCGAGTGGCACTTTGGCTTCCGGCGAGCGGCACCTTCCGCGCCGGCCTTCTGGGGTGGAACGTCGCCCCGGATGAGCATGATCACATCCGGTGCGGGATTGCCCGCGATCACCGATCGTGGCCGTGGTGTCGCACGCGAGGGTGCCGTCCTACTCCCGTAATGTGGCGGTCGTGGATTATCACGGGTACGGCCCCGGCTTCCCCGGCCAGTCTCCGGAGGAACCGGAAGAGCAGCGCAAGGAGAAGAAGAAACGCTCGTTCTGGAAGGAACTGCCGATCCTGATCCTGGTCGCGATCGTGCTGACCTTCCTGATTCAGCAGTTCATCGCGCGGCCGTACATGATCCCGTCGGGGTCGATGGAGCTGACGCTGCACGGTTGCCCTGGGTGCACGCCGGACAAGGTGCTGGTGAACAAGATGGCGTACTGGTTCGGCGATCCCGAGCCCGGCGACGTGGTGGTGTTCCGCGGGCCGCCCGCGTGGGTCAACAACGTGCAGAGCAATCGCAGCGACGGCATCGTCGGCTTCTTCCAGGAGCTGGGGTCGATGATCGGGCTGGCGCCGCCGGACGACCGGGATTTCATCAAGCGCGTCATCGCGGTCGGCGGGCAGCGGGTACGGTGTTGCGACGAGCAGAACCGCATCGTGGTGGACGGCAAGCCGCTCGACGAGCCCTACCTGTACTTCCCGCCGGGCATGCAGCCCAAGCAGCAGGCGTTCGAAGAGTTCACGGTGCCGGAGGGGCACCTGTTCGTGCTGGGGGACAATCGCAACAACTCGAGCGACTCGCGTTTCCAGGGCGGCGGCGGAGTCCGTGGCACCGTACCGGTGGAGAACGTGATCGGCAAGGCGCAGTTCATCGTATGGCCGCCGGGACGATGGGGAGGCGTGAGCGACTACAACCCGCAAGGTGGCGAGTGATGGGGCGACACCGCAGGGCTCCGTGGTGGCCGGACCGGGCGTTGATCCGCCGGGACTCCGGCAAGTGGGCGCTGCAGCGTGCCCTCGACCGGCGCGGGCTCGGGCCGGTCGCCGGGGTGGACGAGGCGGGCCGCGGGGCATGCGCCGGGCCGCTGGTGGTCGCCGCCTGCGTGCTTCGTCACTCCGATGCGCGGAAGCTGCCCGAGCTCACCGACTCGAAGCTGCTGACGCCGGTGGCCAGGGAGCGGGTGTTCGAGCAGGTGAAGGAGCGCGCGGTCGCCTACGAGGTGGTGGTCGTCCCCACCCACGAGGTCGACCGCGACGGGGTGCACGCCGCGAACATCGCAGGCATGCGCCGGGCCATCGCGCGGCTGAACCCGCACCCGGGCTATGTGCTCATCGACGGGTTCCGGGTGCCCGGCTTGACGGCGCCCAGCGTCCCGGTGGTCAAGGGGGATCGGGCCGTGGCATGCGTCGCCGCGGCGTCGGTGCTGGCCAAGGTGACCAGGGACCGGATCATGATGGAGCTGCACGAGCGGTATCCGCAGTACGGCTTCGACGTGCACAAGGGGTACAACACAACGGAGCACTGCGCCGCGCTGACCGCCCACGGGCCGTGCGAGGAACATCGGTGGTCGTTCGCCAACGTGGCCATGGCGGGCATGCAGCACGGTATCGTCCCGCCCCGGCGGATCCAGCGCAGTGCGGCGTCGATCCGTAACGCAGCGTGCGCCTCCGAACCGCTGGGTGCCGCGATGTTCGAGGTGGGAGAGAATGGGAGCTTGGAGCTCGCCGAACAGCTAGGAGGAGCCGCAACCGGATGAGCGCGGAGGACCTCGAGAAGTACGAGACCGAGATGGAGCTGTCGCTCTATCGCGAGTATCGCGACATCGTCGGTCAGTTCACCTACGTGGTGGAGACCGAGCGACGGTTCTACCTGGCCAACTCGGTCGACGTGCAGGTGCGCGACGCCGCGGGAGAGGTCTACTTCGAGGTACGCATGTCGGACGCCTGGGTATGGGACATGTACCGTCCGGCCAGGTTCGTCAAGAACGTCCGGGTCATCACGTTCAAGGACGTCAACGTGGAGGAGCTGGAGAAGCCCGACCTGCGGCTGCCGGAGGACGGCGCCTTCCCGGCGTGAGCCGCCGGGCAGCGGCGACGTGCCGCGGGTGACGCTCGGGTGCGGCTTTTCCGGGAGCAGCTGGGCTCCGTCCTCGGCTTCGTCGAGTGCGAGCTCTTTCGCACCCAGTGCGTCTCTCTTCGGTGATCGGGCCGGGCTCGCCGTTACGACGTCACGTGCTCAATACCGCCGTCGTGGGTGAACTCGGATCATTGCGCTCGAGGCCGGGTGCGCTGCAGCGCTCAGTTCATGTGCTTCCGGCTGCACGGTACCGGTCGTAGTGCTCGGACGCTGTACGTTCACGTCGACCGTCTTGCACCTGTCCCGTGCTGGCGATCCGCTTCGTCGGCATCGTGGTTGGCCGATATTTCCGATGTTTCCGACGCCGGCCTCGTGCCCGTCGTAGAAGTTCTAGTTCTGTGGTGCGGGACCTCTGCCTCCTGAATAGGCGGCAACGCGGGCCGTACGGGCCGCGTCGCTCGCCGTCGGCGTCTTGTTTACGTCGTGCGGACTGTATGGGCCATGTCGCTCGCCGTCGGCGTTGTTCACCGTCGCGCGTGATGCTCACCGCATCCCGAGCGCCGGCGTCGTCGTTTGGGCCTCGGCGGTGGGTGTCGCCTAGGGGCTCGAGATGGGTGTCGCCGGCGCAGAACGTGGCTTCTGGGCCGTGGCCGGGCGGCCATGTCGTGAGCGGCCTGCCCCGTCGCGCGCGGAGTGGTTCGCAAGCGTCCGGTTGTCCGCGTGCGTTGGGGTGCTGGTCGGCGGTCACGGTGCGGGTGGTTCGCAAGGGTCCGGTTGTCTGCGTGCGTTGGGGCGCCGGTCGGCGGACACCGTGTGAGTTGTCCACAAGCGTCCGGTTGTCCACAGCTGCGCTTCGGTGTGCTGTTCTCGCCGCGGGCTGACAAGCATCGTGGATGGCGATGTCAGCGAACCTGGGGGTTGCGGTGGGTCCAGTCCACGAACGTGTCGAGCGGCAGCGGGAGCTGGCCAGGCAGGGCGAGCGGCTGGCCGCGGAGTATCTCGAGCGGCGCGGGTGCACCCTGCTCGCGCGCAATTGGCGGTGCCGTGAGGGCGAGCTGGACATCGTCGGATACGACGGCACGAGCGTGATCGTCTGCGAGGTCAAGACGCGGTCGGGCCTGCGGTGCGGCGCTCCGGCCGAGTCCGTCACGTCGAGCAAGATCGCGCGCATCCGGCGCGCGGCCAGCAAGTGGTTGAGCACGTTCGGGGTGCCGCCGGTGCCGGTGCGGTTCGACGTGGTGGCGGTGATCCTCGCCCCGGGGCAACGGCCGCGGATCCGGCACATTCCGGGGGCGTTCTGATGCCGATCGCGCGTGCCTGGTCGATGGCCGTGGTCGGGCTGGAGGGCAGGCTGGTCGAGATCGAAGCGGACATCGGAGCCGGCCTGCCCGGCACGAAGGTGGTCGGGCTGCCCGACGCAGGCGTTCGCGAGGCGAAGGACAGGGTACGTTCGGCGATCCGCAACTCGGGCTTGCCGTGGCCGACCAGTCAGCTGACCCTCGGCTTGTCCCCCGCGAACCTGCCCAAGGAGGGATCGGCCTACGACGTGGGGATCGCCGTCGCGGTCCTGGCTGCGTGCGGGGTCGTGCCCAGGGAGAAGCTCGCAGCCACCGTGCTGATCGGTGAGCTGGCCTTGGACGGGCGGGTGCGCCCGGTGCGCGGCGTGCTGCCGATCTTGCTGGCTGCCCGCGCGCAAGGGATACGGACGGCAGTCGTGCCGGAAGCCTCGTTGGCGGAAGCGGCGCTGGTCGACGGGATCGAGGTGGGTGGGGCCGCGGACCTGGTCGATGTCGTCGAATGGCTGCGCGATCTTCGGCCGCTGTCCGCCCCTCCGGACGCGGCGGCAAGTCCTGGACAGCAGCAGCCGCCGCCCGATCTCGCCGACGTCGCTGGGCAGTCGGACGCGCGGTGGGCGCTGGAGGTCGCCGCTGCAGGGGGTCATCACGTGTTGCTGATCGGCCCACCAGGCGTCGGCAAGACGATGCTGGCGCGGCGGTTGCCGGGCTTGCTGCCACCGCTGTCGGACGAGGAGGCCCTGGAAGTTGCCGCGGTGCAGTCCATCGACGGCACGCTCGATCCGTCCGCGCCGCTGGTGCGGACGCCGCCACTGGTGGCGCCGCATCCGTCGACCTCGCTCGCAGGACTGATCGGTGGCGGATCCGGGCTGGCCATGCCCGGCGCGGTGAGCAAGGCCCATCGCGGCGTGCTCCTGCTCGACGAAGCCTGTGAGCTCGGCTCGCACCGGCTGGAGGCGCTTCGGACGACGCTGGAGGAAGGCGAGGTGCGCTTGGCGCGTGCCCGGGGAGTGGTGGTGTATCCGGCCCGTTTCCAGCTGGTGCTGGCAACCAACCCGTGTCCGTGTGCCCCGGCGCGTGAGGAGGATTGCACGTGTTCGCCGCACGCCCGTCGGCGCTACCTCGGGCGGCTGTCCGGCCCGTTGCTGGACCGCGTGGACATCCGCGTGCGGCTGCGGCCAGTGTCGGCTGCGGAGTGTTACAGCTCCGAGCGCCGGGAGACGTCGGCGGAGGTGCGGGAACGGGTGATCGCGGCGCGTGAGCGTGCTCGCGTCCGTTGGTCGGCCTACGGATGGCGCACCAATGCCGAGGTGCCCGGCCCCAAGCTGCGCAAGGAGTTCGCTCTGCCAAGCGAAGCGACCGAGCTGTTGCGGCGGGCCCTCGCCAGGGGCCGGCTCACCGCCCGGGGTGCGGATCGGTGCCTGCGATTGGCGTGGACGCTGGCTGATCTGGCCGGCCTGGAGGTACCGACGAGCACCGAAGTCGCCATGGCGATGGATTTCCGCGAGAGGGTGCCGGGGTGAGGACGACTGTGGGTGCCGACATGAGGGTGACGGAGGAGCGCCTGGCGCGGGCCTACCTGCTGCGTGTCGCCGAGCCACCTGCGCCGGCGCTGGCCGCGTTCGCCGCCACGCACGGTCCGGTCGAAGCGGCCGAACGCGTGCGGCGACGCGACGTGCCCTCGACCGTGGCCAGGGAGACGGAAGCGCGGGCGCACTTGACGGTCAGCTCGGCCGACATCGAGCGAGCCGCCGCGGAGCAGGGCGCTCGGCTCATCACGCCCGAGGACGACGAGTGGCCCGAGTGGCCGCTGTTGTCGCTCACAGTGGCCGGCTCCCGCGGGGTCAGGGGAATGAGCGCGCCCATCGCGTTGTGGGCTCGTGGCAGGGGAAGCCTCGATCAAGCCGTCGGTCGTGCCGTGACCATGGTCGGTTCCCGCGCGTCCAGCGGATACGGGGAGCACATCGCGTCCGAATGGGCCTACGAGCTGGTTGGCGAGGGTGTCGCAGTGTTCTCCGGAGCGGCCTACGGCATCGACGCGGCGGCGCATCGCGGAGCTTTGGCCGGCGGGGGCACGACCGTCGCCGTGCTCGGCTGCGCGCTGGATGTCGGCTATCCCGCAGGCCAGGTCCGCCTTCTGGAGAAGATCGCCGAGCGCGGTCTCGTACTCAGTGAGTACCCGCCGGGTACGCCGCCCGCGCGGCACCGCTTCCTGGTCCGCAACCGGTTGCTGGCCGCGCTGAGCGCGGCGACGGTGGTGGTCGAAGCCGGGCTGCGCAGCGGTGCGCGGAACACGGCCAACACGGCTCGGCTGCTCGGACGGCCGGTCATGGCCGTGCCCGGCCCGCTCACGTCGGCCACCTCGGCGGGCTGCCACGACCTGATCCGGCACGAGCACGCCACCTTGGTCACGTCCTCCGCGGAGGTGCTGGAGGTGGTGGGGATGCTGGGAGCTGACCTCGCCGACCAAGCGGAGCCACCTGGCAGGGCGACGGACCAGCTGAGCGGGGACACGCTCCGGGTCCATGAAGCGCTGTCCCGGACACCGAAGTCCGTGGAGCAGGTCGCTGTGGACGCAGGCGTCGCCGAGCGGACGGTCCGGGCTGTACTCCCCGAGCTGGAGATCGACGGTTTTTGCGAGCGGACGGAGTCCGGCTGGCGGCTGGCGACCGCTCGGGGCGATCCCAAGGACCAGCCGGTGAGGCGTGAGAGCACTTCCGGACCGTCTGCCGGGACCCGCGTTCACTCCTGGTGTTGACGGTGTGCGCGCCGACGCCCACCGCGGCAGCCCGCGCTGCGGTCGCGAATCGTTGTGGCCGCTCCGGCGTCGGCTGGGTTTCGTCGCGGTCGTTGGTGTGCCGGGTGCGGGTGGTTGTGGCGGGTTCGGTGCGGGCTGGTTTGAGTTGCGGTCGTTGGTGTGCTGGGTGCGGGGAGCACGAGCTTCGTCGCTCGTCATGCGAGCTGGGCGGGGGAGGCTGTGGTGGGTTGGTCGGTGTGCCGTAGCTGGGCGGGGGAAGCTACGGTGCGTTGGTCAGCGCGGCTGCGGTGACCATCTGGTGCCCGTTCGCGCCGATAGGTCGGGTTGCGGGCAATCACTCGTTTGGGTGTCGGCAGTCGCGGCGTGGCTGGCAGGGCGCGACACGAAGATCGCGATGCTTGACGCCCGGCGGTGCTTCCCTCAGGTTGATCCCATGGGGAGCATGTCCCCGGCTGCGAAGCCGCACCTGAAGCAAGCGCGTGATGCGCTGCCCGCCACGTGCGGCCGGATCGTGGCCGAGTTCGAGCAATATCTCCGTGCCGAGCGTGGGATGTCGCGCCATACGGTCCGGGCGTACGTCGGGGACGTCGTGTCGCTCGTGGCTCATTTGCACGGCATCGACCTTTCTTCCGCGTTGGCAACGGACGACGGCTTCGAACAGGAGTCGAGCAGTGCTGGTCGCGGAGACGTCGAAGAGACACGCGGAGAAAGCCAGGCTTCCCCGCCCGGCGCAGAAAATGAAGGCCAGGCTTCTCCGCCCGGCGCACATGCGCCTGGTCCCGAGATGACGGCGTCCGACGTCGGATCTGCCAACTCGACGAGCAACGCGGCGGAGCCGCACATCAGATCGTTGGATTCCGAGGTCAGGGCGACACCATTCGGAATCACGCCGGCGAGAACCGAAACAGGGTCGCCGGAATCCCGTGTCGGGCCAGCGGGCTCCGATGGCGGGTCGCCGGAATCCGGTATCGGGTCGACAAGGGGCGGTATCGGGTCGACGGGGTCCGAGACGACGTCTGCGGGGGCTGGCACCGGGTCGGTGACTCGCGCGGCCAAGCCCTCCGGTGTCGGGCTGGCGGGGGCCGGTGTCGGGTCGGAGGCTCGCGCGGCCAAGCCCGCCGGCGTCGGGAGGTCGGCGGAGTCCGAGATCGGGTCGGCGCGGCCCGGTGACGACGCCGGCATCGAAGGCCTCGACATTCACGAACTGCGCGGCTGGCTCTCCCACCTGCGCACATCGGGGGCCGCGCGGACCACCTTGGCCAGGAAAGCCGCTTCGGTCAGGGCATTCACGGCATGGGCGACTCGGCGGGGTTATCTCGACGTCGACCCGGGCGAACGGCTCGAGGCACCGCGACCGCACCGCACGCTGCCGGCCGTGCTGAGCCAGGACCAGGCCGCCGACCTGATGCGGGCATCGGCGCTGGGCGCCGAGCAAGACGATCCGGTCGCGCTGCGTGATCACGCGATGCTGGAGCTGCTGTACGCCACCGGTATCCGCGTGGCCGAGTTGTGCAGCCTGAACATCGGCCAGGTCGACTTCGCCAACCGGTTGCTGCGGGTCATCGGCAAGGGCGACAAGGAGCGAGTCGTGCCGTTCGGGCAGCCGGCGGCCGAGGCCTTACGCGCGTGGTTGGACCGTGGCCGCCCAGCACTTGCGCCAAGCGAATCCAGTCACGACGATGCTCCCGTGTTCCTCGGGGTGCGCGGTCGCCGGATCGACCAGCGAACGGTGCGCAAGGTCGTGCGCGAAGCCACCTCGGCGGTCCCTGGCGCGGCACACATCGGGCCGCACGGCCTGCGGCACACCGCGGCGACTCACCTGTTGGATGGGGGTGCGGACCTTCGCAGCGTTCAGGAGTTACTTGGTCACGCTACGCTAGCGACCACCCAGCTCTACACCCATGTCACCGTTGACCGGCTGAAGGCGATACATGACCGAACGCATCCCAGGGCCAGGTGAGCGGTCCCGCGTCGCGGCGGCTCGCTCGGCCGTGGATTCCGATGCCGCTCCGAACCCCGAATCGCGCGACGTTCCCGGGCAGCTTCGCGACGACGTTCCGGCGCAAGTGCGTGCCGCGGCTGTCTCGCAGGACGACGGCGAAGTCCAGTCCGAGGAAGCCATCGACGCGCTGTGGCGTCAGTTCGTCGAGAATCCGACGCGGAGCCTGCGCGATCGCCTTCTGCTGCATTACGCGCCCCTGGTCAAATACGTGGCGGGCAAAGTGGGCACCGGGCTCCCTGCCCACATCGACACCGGTGACCTCATCGGATCGGGGATCTTCGGGCTGGTCGACGCGATCGAGAAGTTCGACCCCAGCCGTGGCTGGAAGTTCGAGACCTACGCGATGCAGCGCATCCGCGGTGCGATCCTCGACGACCTCCGGTCCCAGGACTGGGTGCCGCGCGCGGTGCGCAGCCGGGCCCGCGAAGTGGAACGAGCGATCGAACGGCTCAATGCCAGGCTCAACCGCACGCCGACCGACGAGGAGCTTGCCCGCGAGCTGGACATCACCGTCGACGAGCTGCGCGACCTCTACGGGCAGCTGCGGCTGACCAGCGTGGTCGCCCTCGAGGAACTTCTCTCACCCGGCCGTGAATCGGCCTCCCTGGTCGAGGCACTGCAGGACGAGGACGCGCCGGACCCGGTGTCCGTACTGGTCGACCGGGACAACCGGCGCCAGCTGGCCGACGCGATCGCCCAACTCCCCGAGCGCGACCGCACCATCGTGAGCCTCTACTACTTCGAAAGCCTCACGTTGGCGGAGATCGGCAAGGTGCTCGGCGTCACCGAATCACGGGTCAGCCAGCTGCACACCCGCGCGGTCCTGCGGCTGCGCGCCAAGCTCACCGAGCAGGCGTCCGTCTAGCCGCCTTCCCGGGACTGCCCCTCAGTCATCCGCGTCGCGTGGCCAGGGTTTGAGGCGGATCACCGACTGCGATCTCAGCAACTCGAGGGGATCGAGGTATTCCGGAGGCTTGTTCCGGCGAGCGCCCCAGTGAAGGCATACTCCGGGGCATCCTCGGTGGCTGGCCACCACTGTGCCGATGCGCTGACCCGCGTACACCTGATCGCCCGCGCTGACCTCCGGTCGTACGGGTTCGTACGTCGTGCGTATCGCGTCGTGGTCGATGGAGATGACGCCCCGGCCTGCCACCTGACCGGCGAAGACCACCACTCCTGCGCCGGCTGCAAGCACTGGTTGACCGATGCTCGCACCAAGATCGACCCCGCGATGACCAGCACCGTAGGGCGATTCGGGCGGGTCGAAACCGCGA
The DNA here is from genome assembly GCF_000427905.1 of Thermocrispum agreste DSM 44070. GTDB lineage: Bacteria > Actinomycetota > Actinomycetes > Mycobacteriales > Pseudonocardiaceae > Thermocrispum > Thermocrispum agreste. Next base: position 706,159 of record NZ_KE386603.1, read on the forward strand.
ACGACCGGTGGTGGGGGATGCAGCGGCCACACGAATCGTCCTTCGGCCGCAGACCGGACAGACCTGCGCGGGTCATGCGGGCTCACGACAGCCGACCTGGGCGGATCGTTGGTGCGGTCGGGATGGCCTGGTCCTGCGCCACCGTCCGGGGTCGCCGCGGTGCCCGCTGCAAGCATGGTCGTCCCCGGCGAGGCACTGGCTGCGCCAGCCGCGAACGACACCTCTCCAGCGAGGCGTTCGGCGCTGGGCCCCGCGCCCTCGCCGAGGTCGGTCGGCGATCGGGTGGTTTCGCCGACGGCAAGGGGTAGCCGAACAGCTTCGACGGATCCGGCGCCCGGCCGTGCGGTTTCGGCAAGTGCCACGGGCGGGCCGATGGCATCGGCGAAGCTCAGCGTCGCGGGGCCGGCCAGCGCCAATGCTGTGCCGAGGAGCAAGAACGCGGGCAGCATCGGGCGGCCACACCGGCTGGTGCATCCCGCGGCGCCACGCCGCGCGAAAGAGGCGGAAGAGTTCGTCATGCAGCGAGGATCGCCTGATGCTGCTGTCGACATCAGGATGTTCTCGGCTGCCCTGTGGACAACTTCGTGCTGTGGACAACTTCCCGACCAGCCCCCCGGGGCCGTCCGGCCAGGATCCGGCGGCGCTTCCGTGCCATCCTGATCTCCTCGTCCGTCCGGGCCGGGCCGGGCCGCCCGGACGGTGATGTCCGGCTGGCCGTTCGCCGGTCGGCGGAGCCCTGGCGCGCCGGTTTCGGGGTGTGCGGTCGGCTGCGGCGCGCTCTCGCGTGTCAGCTGCAGCCGAAGCCCGGTCAGTGCTGGTCGACTGCGTTGCTGGTGCCGGTGATCACCCGGCGTGGGGAGCGCGCGGTCGTGACGTTCGGCCAGCTCGGACGGCTTCCGGGGCGCCCGGTACACTGCAACAGGCGGCTCGCTGTGCGAGCTGACTTCGCGTGCGCGTGCACTGCCAGCACATGGCAACGGTGCTCTGCGGTCCCCGCCTCCGACGGTGGGGTCAGGGTGCCGGCACCGCACCAGGGCTGCCGTCCACCCGGGCGGCGGCGACAACCGACCCAGAGGGCCGGGCGTGCTTCGCCGGCCCCGCGAGCGAAAAGAAGGTGCATTCCGGCCATGGCCGTCGTCACCATGAAGCAGCTGCTGGACTCTGGTGTCCACTTCGGCCACCAGACCCGCCGTTGGAACCCGAAGATGAAGCGCTACATCTTCACGGAGCGCAACGGCATCTACATCATCGACCTCCAGCAGACGCTGTCCTACATCGACAAGGCGTTCGAGTTCGTCAAGCAGACCGTCGCGCGTGGCGGGACGATTCTGTTCGTCGGCACCAAGAAGCAGGCGCAGGAGGCCATCGCCAACGAGGCGCGGCGGGTCGGCATGCCGTACGTCAACCAGCGCTGGCTGGGTGGCATGCTCACCAACTTCCAGACCGTCCACAAGCGGCTGCAGCGGCTCAAGGAGCTCGAGTCCATGGAGCAGACGGGCGGCTTCCAGGGTCTGACCAAGAAGGAGATCCTGATGCTGACCCGGGAGAAGGACAAGCTGGAGCGCACGCTCGGCGGTATCCGGGACATGTCCAAGGTGCCGAGCGCGGTGTGGATCGTCGACACCAAGAAGGAGCACATCGCCGTCAGCGAGGCACGCAAGCTCAACATCCCGGTCGTGGCGATCCTGGACACCAACTGCGACCCGGACGAGGTCGACTACCCGATTCCGGGCAACGACGACGCGATCCGGTCGGCTTCGCTGCTGACCAAGGTGATCGCCGAGGCGGTTGCGGCAGGGCTGCTGGCCAGGGCGGGCGCGCGCAACGGCGCGGCCGAAGGTGACGACAAGCCCGAGGTGGCAAGCGACGAGCCGCTCGCGGAGTGGGAGCAGGAGCTGCTCACCAGCGACAAGCCCAGCGAGACCGCTGCCAGCACCAACTGACCGACAGCCACGAGAGGGACACACGGACACATGGCGAACTACACCGCGGCGGACGTCAAGCGCCTCCGCGAGCTGACCGGCGCCGGCATGATGAACTGCAAGAAGGCGCTGGAGGAGAGCGACGGCGACTTCGACAAGGCCGTCGAGTACCTGCGCATCAAGGGCGCCAAGGACGTCGGCAAGCGTGCCGAGCGCGCCACCGCCGAGGGCCTGGTCGCGGGCAACGGCGGCGCGCTCATCGAACTGAACTCCGAGACGGACTTCGTCGCCAAGAGCGAGGAGTTCGTCGCGCTCGCCGACAAGATCGTCGAGGTCGTCAAGGCCACCAAGGCCAACGACGTGGAGACGGTCAAGGCGGCCGAGCTGGACGGCGGCACGGTCGAGTCGGCCATCCAGGCGCTGTCGGCCAAGATCGGTGAGAAGCTCGAGCTGCGCCGGGTGGCGTTCTTCGAGGGCAAGACCGAGACGTACCTGCACCGGCGCGGTGCCGGCCTGCCGCCGGCCGTCGGTGTGCTCGTCGAGTACACCGGCGACGACGCCGAGGCCGCGCGCGGTGCTGCGATGCAGGTGGCGGCGCTGAAGGCCCGGTACCTGACCCGTGAGGACGTTCCGGCGGAGATCGTCGAGAAGGAGAAGGCGATCGCCGAGAAGACCGCCATCGAGGAGGGCAAGCCCGAGCGGGCGCTGCCCAAGATCGTCGAGGGCAAGGTCAACGCCTTCTACAAGGACAACGTGCTGCTGGAGCAGCCGTCGGTGACCGACAACAAGAAGACCGTCAAGCAGCTGCTCGACGCCGCGGGGGTGACCGTCAACCGGTTCGTCCGGTTCGAGGTCGGCCAGCCGTGACGTCAGGGCTGCGAGGCAAGTGAGTGACGCCTGTGCCCCGTCCCGACTCCTCGGGGCGGGGCACAAATGCGGTAGGAGGCGGTGTGGGCACTGACGGACGGGGCACGAGCGCACGAGGCTACCGCCGGGTGCTGCTCAAACTCGGCGGCGAGATGTTCGGCGGCGGCAAGGTGGGCGTGGACCCCGACGTCGTCCACACCGTCGCCAGGCAGATCGCCGAGGTGGTGCGCAGCGGCACCCAAGTGGCCGTGGTGATCGGCGGTGGGAACTTCTTCCGCGGCGCCGAGCTGCAGCAGCGCGGCATGGACCGCGACCGAGCCGACTACATGGGCATGCTGGGCACCGTGATGAACTGCCTGGCACTGCAGGACTTCCTGGAGAAGGAAGGCATCCCGACCAGGGTGCAGACCGCCATCACGATGGGCCAGGTCGCCGAGCCGTACATTCCTCGGCGCGCCGAGCGGCACCTGGAGAAGGGCCGTGTCGTGATCTTCGGTGGTGGTGCGGGCCTGCCGTACTTCTCCACCGACACCACGGCGGCGCAGCGGGCGCTGGAGATCGGCTGCGAGGTGGTGCTGATGGCCAAGGCCGTCGACGGCATCTACTCGTCCGACCCGCGCAAGGACCCCGATGCCACCATGTACACGACCATCACGCACGCGGAAGTGCTGGAGAAGGGCCTGAAGGTGGCCGACTCGACGGCCTTCTCGTTGTGCATGGACAACAACATGCCGATCATCGTGTTCAACTTGTTGGTCGAGGGGAACATCGCCCGCGCCGTGCGTGGTGAGAGGATCGGCACGCTGGTCGCTACCCCGGCCAGCCGCGAGCAGCTGGACTAATAAGGAGTCACCGTGATCGACGAGACCCTCCTCGAAGCAGAGGAGAAGATGGAAAAGGCCGTAGAGGTCGCCAAGGAAGACTTGACGTCGGTCCGCACGGGGCGCGCCGCGCCATCCATGTTCGCGCGCATCACGGTGGACTACTACGGGGCGCCGACGCCGCTGAACCAGTTGGCCAGCATCACCGTTCCCGAGGCTCGGATGGCGGTGGTCAAGCCGTACGACGCTTCCCAGCTGGAAGCGATCGAGAAGGCCATCCGGGAATCCGATCTCGGTGTCAACCCCACCAATGACGGCACGATCATCCGCGTGGTGTTCCCGCAGCTCACCGAGGAGCGCAGGCGCGAGATGGTGAAGGTCGCCCGCAGCAAGGGGGAGGACGCTAAGATCGTCGTGCGTAATCTGCGGCGTAAGGCCAAGGAAGAGCTGGAGCGGCTGAAGAAGGACGGCGAGGTCGGCGAGGACGACGTCTACCAAGCCGAGAAGCAGCTGCAGACGTTGACCGACCAGTACGTCAAGCAGATCGACGACCTGGTCAAGAACAAGGAAGCCGAGCTGCTCGAGGTCTGAGGTGCCTCGACAGCCGTTGGATTCCGAGCGCTCGGCTCGCGTGACTGACGTGAACGACTCCGCACAGGAGTCAGGTGGGTCGAAGCCGTCGCGTGCCGGACGGAACCTGCCGGCCGCGATCGGCGTCGGCGTGCTGCTCGGCGCGGCGATCCTGGTGTCGCTGCTGGTCGAACGCCGTCTGTTCATCGGCATCGTGTCGCTGGCGATGCTGGTCGGCAGCTGGGAGTTCAGCCAGGCGCTGCGGTCGGCAGCAGGCGTGCGGGTGCAGATCGTGCCGGTGCTCGTCGGTGGTCAGGCCATCGTCTGGCTCGCCTGGCCGTTCGGGACGACTGGCATCGCGGTGTCCCTGGTGTTCACCGTGCTTGCGTGCTTGCTCTGGCGACTGCCGCGCGGCACGGACGGATACCTGCGTGACGCCGGTGCGTCGGTGCTGGCGGTCGCGTACTTGCCGCTGTGCGGTGCATTCGCCGTGCTCCTGCTGCTGCCGGAGGACGGCGCCTACCGCATCATCACCTTCATGCTCGGGGTGGTGGCCTCCGACGTCGGCGGCTACGCGGCCGGTGTCCTCAAGGGCAGGCACCCGATGGCGCCGTCGATCAGCCCGAAGAAGAGCTGGGAAGGATTCGCCGGCTCGCTCGTCTCCGGTGTCGGGGTCGGCATGCTGACCATGCCCCTGCTGCTGGACGGGCACGTCTGGCAGGGGGCGCTGTTCGGCGCGGCGATGGTGCTCACCGCGACGGTCGGCGACCTGGTCGAATCGGTGATGAAGCGGGACCTGGGCATCAAGGACATGGGCACGCTGCTGCCCGGCCACGGTGGGCTGATGGACCGGCTGGATTCTATGCTGCCGTCCGCCGTGGTGGCGTGGGCGCTGCTGGCGTTGTTCCTGCCCGCACAATGACGAAGCACCCCTTGGCCGATGGGCGCGGCCAAGGGGTGCGATCACTCGTCTTCGGTGGAGACGTCGTCGTCCACCTCGGCGAGCATGTTGTACAGCTCGCTACGTAACTTGTTGATCATGGTCACGGCTTTGGACTGCTGCTCCGGCGTGCCGACCGTGGTGATCTGGAACAGCGCGCCGCGCAGGGCGGCAACTGCTTGACGCAGCGCGACCTCGTTGGGCTCCACGTCGTCGGCGATCTGCTTCCACGGCGGCTCGCCGAGGTTCTCGGCAGCCTGCTTGCCCTCCTCGGTCAGCTCGAACAGGCGCTTGCCGCCCTCGCCGCCGACATTGGCGATCAAGCCCTCGTCGGTGAGCAGCTGCAACGTCGGGTAGACCGATCCGGGGCTCGGTTTCCAGAACCCCCCGGTGCGCTCGGCGATCTCACTGATCATTTCGTAGCCGTGCATCGGGGACTCGGCTTCCGCCAGCAGAGCCAGGATGGCCGCCCGCACGTCGCCACGCCTGCCGCGGCCGCGCGCACCGCGGCCACGACGGGGCCCCCTACCGGGGAAGGGCGGGCCCAGAGGGTCGCCAAACGGTCCGCCAGGTCCGAAAGGCCCTCCGAAAGACCTCAGCCGCCAGGCGAGCGGATGGTCTCGATGCGGTGGGCGGTGGTGGTGATGAGGATGTCCGCTCATGGGATTGCTCCTTCCTGTGTTCGATACTTAACGATATATCGGAACAGATCGAGATGCAACATCGAGCTGTCGTGGGCCGCGGGCGGGGTCCGTCTGTGCTGGTCAGCGCGCCCATGGGACACTGGGGGACGTGCCTTCTCCGCTGCCCCTGGTTTTCGACGCGCCCAAGCGCGGTTTGCCGCCGCGCCATCTGGCCGACTTGTCGCTGGACGAGCGCAAGGAGGCGGTGGTGTCGCTGGGGGAGAAGGCTTTCCGTGCCAAACAGCTGTCTCACCACTACTTCGCGCGGTTGAGCGTCGATCCGGCGCAGATGACCGACATCCCGGCCTCCGCACGGGAGCGCCTGACCGCCGCGCTGATGCCGCAGCTGCTCACCGAAGTTCGGTCGGTGGCGTGTGACCATGGCATGACGCGCAAGACGCTGTGGCGAGCGCACGACGGGACGCTGATCGAGAGCGTGCTGATGCGCTACCCGGACCGGGCGACCCTGTGCATCTCCAGCCAGGCCGGGTGCGGGATGGCGTGCCCGTTTTGTGCCACCGGTCAGGGCGGACTGCAGCGCAACCTGTCCACCGCGGAGATCGTCGACCAGGTTCGCTCGGCCGCGGCGGTGATGCGGGACGGGCTGCTTCCTGGGCCGGACGGCAAGCCGTCGCCCGGCAGGCTGTCCAACATCGTGTTCATGGGGATGGGGGAGCCGTTGGCCAACTACCGCCGGGTGGTGGCCGCGGTACGGCGCATCACTGAACCGGCGCCGTCGGGGCTGGGGATCTCCCAGCGGTCGGTGACGGTTTCGACCGTGGGGTTGGCGCCGGCCATCCGCAATCTGGCCGACGAGGGACTGCAGGTCCGTCTGGCGGTGTCGTTGCACACCCCCGATGACGAGCTGCGTGACACGCTCGTCCCGGTGAACAATCGGTGGCCGATCGACGAGGTGCTGCGGGCTGCGCGGTACTACATCGAGCGCACGTCGCGGCGGGTCAGCATCGAGTACGCGCTCATTCGGGGCGTGAACGACCAGCCGTGGCGGGCCGACCTGCTGGCGAAGCGCCTGCGGGAGCATCTGGGCCACCTGGTGCACGTCAACGTCATCCCGCTCAATCCCACGCCGGGCTCGAAGTGGGACGCTTCGCCCAAGGAAGTCGAACGGGAATTCGTGCGCAGGGTCAACGCAGGTGGCGTGAACTGCACCGTTCGTGACACGCGTGGCCAGGAGATCGCTGCGGCTTGCGGGCAGCTCGCTGCCGAGCAGAACTGAAACCGGTCAGCAGAGCGGCGCTGTGGCGTGGGTCCGGAACGCGGGCGGTCCCACACTGTTGATCGACAGCCCTGTGCTCGCTGTACCCGACGGAGCCCATTCCGTCGTACTCGAGGCTGTGGAGGCAAGTGGGGCACGGTCGACAGGAGGGCTCATGGGCCCCGTCTGTCGGCATGGGGAGTTCTTGCCGGTGCTGTGGCGGCGCGACTGGGCCGCTCGTGACGTCAGTGCTGAGGGTGCGGCCGCATCGATTCTGCTGACAGCAGAACGGCGTCTCGGCCGTCCTGGGGAGTGTCAGGATGATCGCATGACCGAAGCGCGCATCAACCCTCCGTTGTCGCCGGTGCCGGAACATGGCGAGTCCGCTGCGCTGTGGCGTGAGCGGCTCGGCGAGACGCTGCGCGCTGTGCGAATCGGCCGCCGGGCGCGCTTGGTCGACGTCGCAGAGCGTGCCGGTATCTCACCGCAATACCTGTCCGAGATCGAGCGGGGGCGGAAGGAGCCCTCGAGCGAAATGATCGCTGCTGTGGTCGGGGCCCTGGGGGTGGACTTGGATCAGGTGCTCGAGGCCGTGCTCGAGCGCGCCGGCCGACGGAGTCGATCGGACAGCCGGGCCGAGGCGTTGAGGCGCCCGGCAACCGGGCAGGACGGCCGGGTGGCGGTGCTGCGGCGGGCGGTGCGTGCGCGACCAGCTGGTCGCTTCGGGGGTGCGCGGCCATCGATGACGACGCCGCCGATGACGCGTACTGCCGGGCCGATGGTCATGGCCATGGCCGCGTGAGTCGAGCGGACGACGACGGCGGCGGGACCGGGCAGCCAGGTCAGGGGAAAGCCAGCGCCCGGCGCGTGCGTGGAAGTGGGCGGGCAAATGCCACCGGCGGCGGGAACGGCGCAACAAGTGGCCGCCGTGGGCAGCCGCCGTTGCCCACGGCGGCGTCGCCGTCCCGTGACCGCGGTTTCCAAGCGAGCAGCCGCCGTCGGTTGTGGCCGACGGCGCCGGCAGGGGCGGCCGTCGACGGTGGCCGACGGTGTCGGCAGAGGCCAGCGGTGTCGGAAGGTCACGCCGCCGGGATTGCTGACCGTACAGCGGACCGCGCCATCGAAGCTGGTGTCGAGGCGTAGCGAAGGCTGCCACTGTTGGAGCGACGTGGCGTTGCAGGAGCCGGTGGTCGCCGACGGGCCGTCGCAGGACTAGGTGGTCGCCGATGAGTCCGTCATGCAGGGCTGGTGGCCGCTGATGGACCCGTTGCGTGCCCTTGTGGCTGCTGATGGACCCGTGTGCGGAGCTGGTGGCTGCTGCTGAGCCCGCCGCGCAGAGTCGGGGGCCGCAGACAGGGCCCCTCGCAGAGCTGTCGCTGACGGACCTCTCGCAGGGCTGTCGCTGACGGACCTCTCGCAGGGCTGTCGCCGATGGGGATCCCGTTACGCGCAGCTGGTTGCCGGTGGGCCCGCCATACAGAGCCATGTGACTGTGGACGGGATCCTCGCTGAGCGGGTGGCCGCCGACAGGGCCGCCGCAGAGTCGGCGGTTGCCGAGGGTGATGCCGCGGCGCCAGTGGCCGCCGACGGGCCCCTTGCAAGGCCGTCGCCGATGGGGCGTCGCAGAGCTGGGCGCGCCGGATGCGGCGTCGCAGGAGCCGGCAGCCGAGGCCAGCCGGTGCCCTCGTGGCCATGTCACGGTCGGTGGGTCAGCACCACGTCGGCCAGCCCGTACTCGACGGCCCCGGCGGCGTCGAAGACCCGGTCGCGATCGGTGTCGTGCCTCAGCTGCTCCACCGAGCGCCCGGTGTGCTCGCTCAGGATGGCCTCGAACTGCGCGCGCACCCGCACCACTTCGTCGGCCTGCAGGATGAGGTCCGGTATGGAGCCGCGCCCCTGGACCGCGGGCTGGTGCAGCACGACCCGCGAGTGGGGCAGGACCGCCCGATGTCCCGCAGCGCCGCCTGCCAGCAGTACCGCCCCGGCGGCGACCGCCTGCCCGACGCAGGTCGTGTGGACCGGCGCCTTGATGTAGGTCATGGTGTCGTAGATCGCCAGCATGGCCGATGGATCGCCGCCCTCGCAGTTGATGTAGAGGTCGATGCTCGCCTCCGGCGACTCCGACTCCAGGTGCAGCAGCTGGGCGATCAACGTGTTCGCCACCCCGGAATCGATCGGCGTCCCCAAATACACCACCCGCTCGGTCAGCAGGTGCGAGTAGACATCCATGATGCGTTCGGTGCCCGCGTTGCGGGTGATGACGTTCGGGATCGGGTAGCTGCTCATCAGTCCGCCACCATCCCGAACCGTGCGCGCCGCAGCGGGCCTTCGAGCTGGGCGAAATCGTCGACGATGTGATCGATGAACCCGTACTCGATCGCCTGTTGCGCGGTGAACCACCTGTCGTGCAGCGAGTCGGTGAAGATCCGCTCGACGTCCTGCCCGGTGTCCTCGGCGATGAGCCCGAGTACCGTGTCCCGCGTGTGACGCAGGTCGTCCGCCTGCACCTCCACCTCGACCGCTGAGCCTCCGATGCCTGCGGAACCCTGGTGCATCAGAATCCTGGCGTGCGGCAGCGCGTACCGCTTGCCCTTGGTCCCAGCCGACAACAGGAACTGACCCGCACTGCACGCCAGGCCGAGCGCCACCGTGGTGACATCGCACGGCACCAGCTTCATCACGTCCCGGATCGCGAGCATCGACGGCACCGAGCCGCCGGGCGAATGAATCCACAACGCGATGTCCTTGCCCGGGTCCTGGGCCGCGAGCAGCAGTATCTGGGTGATCAGCGCCGTGCCGTTGTCGTCGTCCAGCGGGCCGTCGAGGACCAGCACGCGCTGGCTCCGCAGGTCTTCGCGCATGCGCTTGTCGAAGATCCGCGTGCTTTCGTCGTTGCTCATACCTCGATCGTCCGGGGAGGGGACCTTCCCGCGCCGCTCGATCTGCTGTGGGCTGCTTCGCTGTGAGCAGAGCGCCTGCCGCGATCCGTTCGCCACGGCCGGGTGCCGGCGACCGCCACTGTTCGGGCAGCGGGTCCTGCACTGGTCTCATCCGGCTGCACGTGCAGTGGCGCCGGGTAGCGACTCTTTGCGGCTGCGTCGAGTGGTGACTCTTTGCAATGGCGCTGAACAGTGGCTGCGTGCAATGGCGCTGAACAGTGGCTGCGTGCGATGACGCCGGGCTGAGGCCCTTTGCGGCAGTGCCGGGCAGTGACCCTTCATAGTGGTGCCGGACGCCGATTCTGCGGCGGCTTCGGTAGCGGCCGGGCAGCGGCTTCGGTGATGGCTTGCAGTGGCTTCGGGCAGCGACCCGTGCAGTGGCTTCCGGTGGCAGCATGGGGTCCCGACGGCAACTCGGCACGCCCTCACCGGGGCTTTCGCCAGCAGTGTTGTGGCAACGGCCTCTGCCAGGGGCTTCATGACGGCGGTTGGTGTGAGCGGCTTGTGCGCGAACGGCTTGCTGGAAGCCATCTCAGCGGCCCGTCCGTAGCACGTGTGTCAACCGCCGTGTGGCGGGGAAGTCACCGGTGATGGGCGGCAAGGTCAAGGGCTCGCCAGGTGCCCACGAAGTGATGACGGCCACCGCGACACGTGGCGCGTCTTCGTCTAAGGTAAGGCTCAGCTAAGCCAAGTTAGGTGAGGCTAATCGATGGAGGTCACGTGACGGTACAAACGGTCCGGCGAGCCGCGGAGCGGGAGGCGCTGGCCATGCCGGCCGTTGTGGTCTCGACCACCTGGCTCACCGACCACATGGTCCGCATCAGGCTGTACGCCGACGACGTCGAGAAGTTCGACTACGCGGGGCCAGACCAGCTGGTGCGGCTGTTCTTCCCGCCTCGTCCCGATGCGGAGCTGCGTCTGCCGATCAGTGCCCGCTGGTGGCCCGAGGTGTGCGCGATGCCGGAGAGCATCCGCCCGATCGTGCGCAACTACACAGTGCGATCCGTCGACGTGGCCGCCGGGGAGCTGGACATCGACTTCGTGCTGCACGGGGACGACGGCCCGGCGTCGGCTTGGGCCCGTCGCGCCGTCCCTGGCGACAAGATCGGCATCCTCTTCGACGGGGCACGGTTCGATCCACCGCCCACCACGCGACGCATGCTGCTTGTCGGCGACGAGACGGCGCTTCCCGCCATCAGTGCCGCACTCGAGCAGCTGGACGCGTCGATCGAAGTACTGGCGCTGCTCGAGGTCGAGGATGCCGGTGCAGAACTCGAGCTTGCCCACCCGCCCGGCGCCGACATCCGCTGGCTGCACCGTGCGCCGGCCGGAGCCGCCCGTGGTGCCCTGGTGCTCGCCGAACTGCGCGCGGCCCGGCTGGAACCGCGGCACTGCTACGCGTGGGTGGCCGGCGAGTCGAGTCTGGCCACTTCCGTGCGCAGGCATCTGGTCAATGAGCGTGGCTTCGGCAAGGAGCAGGTGTACTTCTGCGGTTACTGGCGGCAGGACTGACACGCCTGGCCTGGTCCGATCGCGCTGCATGGGAGAACGCTCCGACGGCGCTGTATGCCGGGCTGGGCATGCCGCAGCAGAACAAGTGCAGAACAAGGGGACGGCTCCCACGGCGCCGCGGAACGGATCTCCCTGACCGGGTGTGGGCCGGGCAGGCGACCTTCGACGAGTGATCAGCTGGCTGGGGCTGCTTCTCGCCCACCGGGAGTACAACCTGCGCACTGGGTGGCTGAGTGACGACGTGCTCGCAGGGACAGCCTTGACGCTGGTGCAGAGCATCGAGCTGGTTTGCGGGTAGTGGGGTGTGATGTGCTGGCTGTGGTCGGCCCGGTCGCTGAGCGGTGGCCCGTTGTTGGGGCGTTGCTGGGGTGGGCGGTTGGCTGGTTGGTGGGCAGTGCAGCGGTCAGCTGGCGGTGGTGGACCCGGTCGTTGAGCGGTGCCCATTGTCGGGGCGCCGCTGGGGAGAAGTCGGCTGGTCTGCGGGCAGTGGGGCGCGATGTGGTAGCCCTGCCGCCGAAGGGTGATCCCTTGTCGGAGGTGCCCCTGTGGCGGGGGTCAAGCAGCTGGCTAGTGGACTGAAAGCGATGCGCAATGTGCTGGCTGCGGTCGGCCGTCGTTGAGGGTCGGCCCGTTGTCTGGACACGGGTGGGGAGCGAGCGGCTGGTCAGCAGCGAGGCGCGATGCGGTGGCTGTGGTCGGCCGTCGTTGAGCGGTGTCCCGCTCTCGGGGCGCCGCTGGGGTGGGCAGCTGGCTGGTCGGTCGGCAGCGAACCCGTGAGTCAGCGGTGGCTGGCCCGGTCGGTGACTGGCGATCCGCGTCGGGGCGCCGCAGGCGTGAGCAGTGGCCGGCCATCGCGGAGCAGGGGACGTCAGCCGGCGGTGGCCGGCTCGGCCGCGGTGCGACGATCCGCTCGCTGGGGCCGCCTCGGCCGCTGACCGGCGATCCGCTGACTGAACAGCAGCCCCACGACGATGAGAACCAACCCCACGACCTGCCGCACGCTGAGCATCTCCCCGGCGATCGCCGTACCCAGCAGCACGCCGGTCGCCGGATTGAGCAGGCCGATGAGTCCCACCGACGAGGCAGGCAGGTGCGCAAGACCGCTGAACCACGCCGCATAGGCGATGGCGGTGGCCACCACGGCGATGTAGACGTAACCGGCGATCGCCGCACCGTCGAGCGGCGGCAGCCATCCTTCGACGGCGACGGCCACCGGCGTCAGCAGCAGTCCGCCCGCCACCAACTGCCACGCCGTCGAGGTCAGCACGTCGACTTCGCCGTTCCACCGTTTGGCCAGGATGTAGCCGAGCGACGACATCAGCATCGCCGCGGCCGAGGCCGCCACCCCGGCCGGATCGACGTCGGTGACCGCGGTGAACACCATCAGGCACGCGCCGCTGATCCCGATCGCGGCCCCTGCCAGCGCCCTGGCCGTCGGCCGTTCCGCGGCAAGGGGCCAGGCCAGCAGCAACAGAACCGCGGGCGAGAGCGCCATGATGGTCGACGCGAGGCTGCTGGGCAGCGACTGCGCCGCGATGTAGATCAACACCATGAACGCGCCGACGTTGAGCGTGCCGAGCACCAGCGATTTCCACCACCACGACCCGCGTGGCCTCCCGGGTCGCAGGGCGAGCAGGATGAGACCACCGGGGAGGGCGCGCAGCATCGCGCCGAGGAGCGGATGGTTGGGAGGAATGTACTCGTGGGCGACGAAGTACGTGGAGCCCCACGCGATCGGGGCGATGGCGGTGACGAGGCTCCAGCGCACGGTATTTTCCACGGAAACCAGAGTAGCTTCCAAGGAAACTATCCCGCAGGCGCCTCTCGTCCGATGGACCACGTGGCGCGTATCCAGGCGGCTTGGGCTCGCGTCCGGCCGGACCTGGACGTCACCCCGATCGGTGTCATCGGCCGCTTGCACCGGGTCGGGATCCTGCTGACCGAGCAGCTCAAGGTGATCTACCGGCGATTCGGGCTCAGCGAGGGGGAGTTCGACGTGCTGGCCACGCTCCGCCGGGCGGGGGAGCCGTTCGAGCGCGCGCCCGGTGAGATCGCCGCGCACACCATGGTCACCACCAGCGCGGTGACCAAACGCATCGACCGCCTGGAGCGCGCCGGGCTGGTGACCCGCAGGCGCAGCGCCAAGGACGGCCGGGGCCGCGTCGTGGCACTGACCCCGGCGGGCCGCGACCTCATCGACCGCGCGTTCGTCGAACACGTCCGCAACGAGCAGCGGCTGCTGGCGGACCTCACCCCCGAGCAGGTCACCCAGCTGGAAAGGCTGCTCACCATCTGGCTGGAGAAGCTGGAACCGCCGCGCCCCGGCTGACGGCAGGCACCCGGCACTACGCGAAGTACCGCAACCAGACGTACAGCCACGCCAGCGCGGTGCTCCAGATGGTGACGATGATCCCGTACTTGGTGAACTGCCAGAAGCTGATCGGATGACCGCTTCGGGCGGCGATGCCGATAGCCACCACGTTCGCGCTCGCCGCGACCGCTGTGCCGTTGCCGCCGAAATCCGCCCCGAGTGCGAACGCCCACCACAACGCGTCGCTGATGGCCGGATCCGCGATGCCGTCGGTGATGCCCTGCACGATCGGTGCGAGCGTCGCCACGTACGGGATGTTGTCGAAGAACGCGCCGAACACCGCCGAGCCGAACAGCAGGCTTGTGGCAGCCAGCAAATAGTTGTCACCGAAGGCGGTGGCGGTGAACTCGCCGACGGCACCGATGACTCCGGTGTGCACCAGGCCGGCCACCATCACGAACAGCCCGAAGAAGAAGATCAGTGTGGGCCACTCGACCTCCTCGAGCACGTCGTTGACGTCCGCGTTGGTCACCAGCAGCATCAGGCCGGCGCCGACGAGCGCCACGATCGCCGGGTCCAGGCCGATCACCGTCTGCAGGCAGAAGCCCACCACCACCAGGGCGAACACCGCCAGGCAGCGGCGCAGCATGGCCATGTCGGTGATCGCCCGCCGTTCGTTCAGCGCCATCACCGCCGCCACCCGCTCCGGGTGGTACTCGAACGACTTGCGGAACAGCACCCGGGTGAGTAGCACGAACGCGGCGAAGATGGCCACCACGATGGGCGCCATGTGCACCAGGAAGTCGTTGAAGGTCAGCCCGGCTCGGCTGCCGATAATGATGTTCGGCGGGTCACCGATCAGCGTGGCCGCACCGCCGATGTTGGAGGCCAGGATCTCCGCGATCAGATAGGGCTGCGGCGAGATGCGCAGCCGGTTGCACACCACCACGGTCACCGGCGCGACCAGCATGATGGTGGTGACGTTGTCCAGGAACGGCGAGCCGACGGCCGTGATCAGCATCAGCATGACCATCAGCCGGTACGGCTTGCCGCGGGACTTCTTCGCCGCCCAGATCGCCAAGTAGTCGAACAGACCCGTCTGCTTGACGATCCCGACGATGACCATCATCCCGAACAGCAGGAAGATGACGTTCCAGTCGACGCCTTCGTGCTCGGAGAAGAAGACCTCGGAGCCCGGGATGAGACCGAGCACGGCCATCAGGCCTGCCGCGATCAGGACGACCTTGACCTTGTTGATCTTCTCGGTCGCGATGAAGACATAGGCGACGACGAAAATGGTGAGTGCCGCGACGGCACTCATTGGGCCGCTCCCGTTCCGCCGACCTCGTCCGGCCCGAAAACGGCGAGGCTGGTGATGAGCCGCTCCAAGGTGATGCCGCCGGTCAGCCTGCCGTGCGAGTCGACGACCGCGACCAGCGGGCTGTGCGCACGCGCCATCAGCGCGGCGACTTCCAGCAGGGTGGCATCGGCGCGCACGGTGATCGGTTTCGGCGCAGGCTTGGGGATGCAGTCACCGACCGTGCGCTCGCCGAGCTCCATCCAGAACTGATCGGCGTGTTCCTCGTCGATGGTCCTGGTCAGGGCCGGGTCCTCCTGGAACGCATCGGGCACGGCCAGCCGCAGCACCTGGGTGCCGGGCAGCACGAACGACGGGCGCTTCTTGTCGTCCACCACGACCAGGCCGGGCAGCCTGCGCACGGCCATCAGCCGGACGGCACGCGAAACGACGTCGTCCACGGTCACGGTGGGTACGTTCTGGGCGATGTCGCCAGCCTGCATGCGGGGTCTTCCGTCCGTTGCTCGTCACGGGCATCCCGGGGCAGCGTGCCGCCCGGGATCCCATTCAATCGTTAGCTGGGCGAAAGGTGTATCGGTGAGAGCACCCATACCCGTTCGGGTAAATCATGTATATCGGGCGCCGCCGGCCAGCGCAGGACGCGGGTCGCGCGCCGGCCAAACTGGGTGTCGCCCCGGATGGACAGCCGCCGAGCCACCGGCGAAGCTCGGCTTGACACCAAGGAGGGCCGCCCATGTCCCTGTTCGGGCGGATATTCCTGCTCAACGCGATCGTGCTGGTGGTGGCCGGTGCCGCGCTCCTGCTCGGACCCGTCACTGTATCCACACCCGTGCTGCTGACGGAAGTCCTGATCGTCGGAACCGGGGTGGCCGTGGTGCTGGTGGCGAACGCGCTGCTGATCAAGTTCGGCCTGGCGCCGCTGGACCGGCTGACCAGGGCGATGCGCACCGCCGACCTGCTCAAGCCGGTGCCGCGGTTGCCTGCCCGTGGCCGCGGTGAGGTCGCCGAGCTGATCCGCACCTTCAACGCGATGCTGGACCGGCTGGAGGCCGAGCGCGGGTTCAGCGCCGCCCGGGCGCTGTCGGCGCAGGAGGCCGAGCGGCGGCGGGTCGCCCAGGAGCTGCACGACGAGGTCGGCCAGACGCTGACCGCGGTCCTGCTGGAACTCAAACGAGTGGCCGACCACGCCGACGACGAGGTGCGCAAAGAGCTGCACCAGGTGCAGGAGACCACCCGCGCGAGCCTGGACGAGATTCGCCGCATCGCGCGTCGGCTCCGCCCCGGCGTGCTGGAGGAACTGGGGTTGACCAGCGCACTGAAGGCCTTGGCGTCGGAGTCGTCCGACCGGGCCGGACTCACCGTGCGGCACCGCATCGACCCGGACATCCCGCCGCTGGACCCGCAGGTCGAGCTGGTGATCTACCGCGTCGCACAGGAAGCGCTCACCAACACCACGCGGCACGCCAGGGCCACCCGCGCCGAACTGCACCTGCACGTGGAGAATTCCGCGGTCGTGCTGCGGGTACGCGACAACGGCCGTGGGATCGGCGACAGCGCCGAAGGAGCAGGCATCAGCGGCATGCGGGAACGCGCGCTGTTGATCGGCGCGCAGCTGCAGCTGGCCTCGCCGCCGGGCGGCGGCACCGAGGTGTGTCTGAGCGTCCCTGTCCGAGAACCGGAGCGCAGGTGATCACCACGATGTCGAAGATTCGCATCCTGCTGGCCGACGACCACCAGCTGGTGCGTCGCGGGGTGCGGCTGATCCTGGACGGCGAGCCGGATCTCACGGTGATCGCCGAAGCGGGCGACGGCGCGGAGGCGCTGGCCAAAGCCAAGCAGGAGCCCCCGGACCTGGCGATCCTGGACATCGCGATGCCGCGGATGACCGGCCTGCAGACCGCGCGCGAGCTGTCCCGGCAGTTCCCGGACATCCGCATCCTGATGCTGACCATGTACGACAACGAGCAGTACCTGTTCGAAGCGCTCAAGGCGGGGGCGTCGGGGTACGTGCTCAAGTCGGTCGCCGACCGGGACCTGGTGGAAGCCTGCCGGGCGGCCATGCGGGGCGAGCCGTTCCTGTATCCCGGGGCGGTCACCACGCTGATCCGCAGCTACCTGGAACGGGTGGGGGAGGACGAGCCGCCCAAGGTGATCACCGAACGCGAGGAGGAAGTGCTCAAGCTGGTCGCGGAGGGCCACTCGTCGCGGGACATCGCCGCGATGCTGCACATCAGCGTCAAGACGGTCGAGCGGCACCGGGCGAACCTGCTGCAGAAGCTCGGGCTGCGCGACCGGCTCGAGCTGACCAGGTACGCCATCCGGGCCGGGCTCATCGAGCCGTGACGCGGCCTCAGCCCAGCAGGTCCTTGATCAACGTGGCGACCTCGTCGATCTCGATGAGGAACGAGTCGTGCCCGTACGGCGACGAGATCACCCTGGCCGGGCCGGAGGTCGGAATGCCGTCGGCGAGCTCGTGCGACTGGTACAGCGGGTACAGCCGGTCGCTGTCGAAGCCCGCGACGATGGTTCGCGCCGTGACGCGTTGCAGCGCCTCTTTGACACCACCACGGTCACGCCCCACGTCGTGCAGGTTCATGGCGCGCGTCAGCACCACGTAGCTGCCCGCGTCGAACCGCCGGACGAGCTTGTTCGCGTGGTGATCGAGATAGGACTCCACGGCGAACCGGCCGCCGGCGAACGGGTCCTCGTCGCCCTGGGGCGAGCGGCCGAAGCGCACCGCCAGCTCCTGCTCGCTGCGGTAGGACAAATGCGCGATGCGCCGGGCGATGCCCAGCCCGGCGTGCGGACCGCCACCCGGCGGTGCGTCGTAGTAGTCGCCTCCCCGCCACTGTGGGTCGGACAGGATGGCGTGGATCTGCGGGCTCGCCCAGGCGATCTGCTCGGCGGACGCGGCGGCCGGGCACGCCAGCAGCAACAGAGAAGCCACCCGCTCGGGGTAGCTCACCGCCCACTCCAGCGCCCGCATGCCACCCATCGAGCCGCCGATCACCGCGGCCCAGCGTTCGATGCCGAGGTGGTCGGCCAGCGCCGTCTCGGCGTTCACCTGGTCGCGAATGGTGATCTGGGGGAACCGGGATCCCCACGGCCGCCCGTCGGGAGCCGGTGAGGCCGGCCCGGTCGACCCCTGGCAGCCGCCGAGCACGTTCGGGGCCACGACGAAGTACTCGTCGGTGTCCAGGGCATGACCCGGGCCGATCAGGCCGTCCCACCATCCTGGGGTGGGGTGGCCTGGCCCGGCTGGCCCGGCGACATGGCTGTCACCGGTCAGCGCGTGCTCGACCAGCACGGCGTTGGAGCCGTCCGCGTTGAGCTTGCCCCACGTCTCGTAGGCGAGCTGGTACTCGGGCAGGCAACGGCCCGTCTCCAGACGCAGTGGCTTGTCGTGCCGGAAGAACGACCGGCGACCGGGCGGATCCCCTGCCCGCCACGCACCGGTGACGGGCAGGGGATCGGTGTCCGCTGACGTCACAGCGCCGCCTTGGCGGCCCGGAAACCGGCCTCCAGGTCCGCCTTGAGGTCCTCGATGCCTTCCAGGCCGACCGACAGCCGCACCAGGCCCGGCGTCACGCCGCTGGACAGCTGCTCCTCCGGGGACAGCTGGCTGTGTGTGGTGCTGGCCGGGTGCACGATCAGGCTGCGCACGTCACCGATGTTGACCAGCTGGCTGTGCAGCTCGGTGCCGTCCACGAAGGCCCGGCCCGCCTCGGCGCCGCCGCGCAGCTCGAACGACACCACGGCGCCTGCGCCCTTGGGCAGGTACTTCTGCGCGGCCGCGTAGAACGGGCTGGACTTCAGGCCCGCGTAGTACACCCGCTCCACCTCGTCGCGCTGCTCCAGCCACTCGGCAAGAGCCTGGGCGTTGGCCACGTGCCGCTCCATCCGCAGCGACAGCGTCTCGATGCCCTGCAGGATGAGGAACGCGTTCAGCGGGGCGATCGCAGGCCCGGTGTCCCGCAGCAGCTGCACCCTGGCCTTGGCGGCGTACGCGCCGGGGCCCAGCGCCTCCCAGTACTTCAGGCCGTGGTAGCTGGGGTCGGGCTCGTTGAAGCCGGGGAAGCGCTCCGGGTCGGCACCGAAGTCGAACGTCCCGCCGTCGACCAGCACACCCGCGATGGTGGTGCCGTGCCCGCCGAGGAACTTGGTCGCCGAGTGCACTACCACGTCGGCACCGTGCTCGATCGGCCGCAGCAGGTACGGCGTCGGCACCGTGTTGTCCACGATCAGCGGGACGCCGACCTCGTGCGCGACGTCGGCCACGGCCCGCACGTCCAACACGTTGCCGCCCGGGTTGGCCAGCGTCTCAGCGAAGAACGCCTTCGTGTTGGGGCGGGCGGCGGCGCGCCACGCGTCCAGGTCGTCCTGGTCGTCGATGAAGGTGACCTCGACACCGAGCTTCGGCAGCGTGTAGTGGAACAGGTTGTAGGTGCCGCCGTACAGCGAGGGGCTGGACACGATGTGGTCGCCGGCGCTCGCGACGTTGAGGATCGCCGCCGTGGTGGCCGCCGACCCGGACGCGAACGCCAGCGCGGCCACGCCGCCCTCGAGCGCGGCGATCCGCTTCTCGAGCACGTCCTGCGTCGGGTTCATGATCCGGGTGTAGATGTTGCCCGGTTCGGCCAGGCTGAACAGATCCTCGCCGTGCTTGGTGTCGCGGAAGACGTACGACGTCGTCTGATAGATCGGAGTTGCCCGCGCGCCCGTGGTCGGGTCGGGCTCCGCACCTGCGTGGATCTGCTTGGTCTCGAACGACCAACCGTCGGACATTCGGCGTCTCCTCCAGTCGTGGCTGCAACTGGCGTCGACGCTAACGGCCGTTGCGCCCAGCACCTACCGCGTCCACGATGCGAGAAGCTATTTCCATCATTCGGGCGACCCGGGTCCGAGCGGTGCACGACTGGTCCGCATGGCGGGACAGCAAGCGAGTCAGGGCAGGCCGGCAGATCAGCCCGGCACGTCGGCCGGGGTCGCTTCGTGACCCGGTTCGCCCGGCGTGGGCCGGTGCGCTTTCAGCTGGGCCTCGTGCAGGTGGGTGTGGCCGTTGGTGAGCTTGCGGGCCTCCCGCTCGAACTCCCGGAACGGCTGGTAGTACGTCTCGTCGTAGTCCTCGACCACCTGGAAGGTCTACCGGCCCGGCAGCACGTTGCGGCCGACCAGCTCCCGCCGCAGGCGTTCGGCCAGCGCGGTGTGGCCGGCCTCGGCCAGCTCCTCGACGGCCTCGCCGACCTTGAAGTCGGCCGATCCGGTCAGCTGGTGGAACGCATACAGGTGCCCGCGGGCGACCTCCACGGTCTCGAGTGCTTCGGTGAGCTTCCCCACCGCGGACACGGTCCGCTCGTCGAGGCCGTCGGGCAGGGAATCGCTCAGGCGTGGATCAGTCATGCCTGGCCGGATACCCGCTGGCCCGGGGTTCGATACGCAGGCCAGGCACTGCGCAGGCGGCTACCGGCGCCAGGAGGTGCGCCGCCTGCGCAGGTCGAAGACCAGCAGGCCCGCGGTGATCGCGGCCAGGCCGACCAGATAGACGTCCTCCACCCGGCCGGTGTGGTTGCCGATCAGCATCAGCAGCAGCACGGCGACGATGGCCCAGCCCATCACCTGCACCAGGTTCGGGAAGCTGCCGTGCCACCCCCACTCGGCCGACGGCTCGTCCGCCGGGCTGACGTTGGACCTGGTCTCGAGTTCCTGTCCAGCCACCGGTGCTCCTCCTGCGTCCACCGCCCGTCGTGCGGGCGCTTTCCGCCCGAATGATCGCACACCGGGCGCCGGGGGTGTGCCCGGCGTCGGCCAGAATGAAGCGGTGACCACACACGGTGAGGACGGCCGCCGCAGCGTGCTGGTGCTCGGCTCCACCGGGTCGATCGGGACCCAGGCGCTGGAGGTCGTCGCGGCCAACCGGGACCGGTTCCGCGCGATCGGCCTGGCGGCGGGTGGCAGCAACCCGCGGTTGCTGGCCCGGCAAGCCGTCGAACACGGGGTGGAAGCGGTCGCCGTGGTCCGTCCCGCCGCGGTGGAGGAGGTGCGGCAGGCGCTGGCCGCCGAAGCAGAGCGGCGCCGGCCCGTCGCCGGGCAGGTGCGATTGCCGCGGGTCTTCGCCGGCGCGGACGCGTGCACGGAACTGATCGACGCCGTCCGCGCGGACGTCGTGCTCAACGCGGTGACCGGATCGCTGGGGCTGGCGTCGACGTTGAAGGCGCTGGAGACCGGGGCGACGCTGGCGCTGGCGAACAAGGAGTCGTTGATCGCGGGCGGGTCGCTGGTGCTGTCCGCCGCTCGCCCCGGCCAGATCGTGCCGGTCGACTCGGAGCACTCGGCGCTGGCGCAGGCGCTGCGGGGTGGCCGCCGCGAGGAAGTCGATGCGCTGGTGCTGACCGCTTCCGGCGGCCCGTTCCGCGGCCGCACCAGGGCGGAGCTGGCCGACGTCACGGTCGAGGAGGCCATGGCCCACCCCACGTGGGACATGGGCCCGGTGATCACCGTGAACTCCGCGACGCTGGTCAACAAGGGCCTCGAGCTGATCGAGGCGAAGTTGTTGTTCGACGTGCCCTACGACCGCATCGAGGTGGTGGTGCACCCGCAGTCGGTGGTGCACTCGATGGTGCGATTCGTGGACGGCTCGACGATCGCGCAAGCCAGCCCGCCGGACATGCGGTTGCCCATCGCGCTGGCGCTCGCGTGGCCGGAGCGGGTGCCCGGGGCGGCCGCCGCGTGCGACTGGAGCAAGGCCGCGACCTGGACTTTCGAGCCGCTGGACAACGATGCGTTCCCCGCCGTGGAGCTGGCCCGCGAGGCGGGCAAGATGGGCGGTTGCGTGCCCGCGGTGTACAACGCGGCCAACGAGGAGGCGGTGGCGGCCTTCCGGGCACAGAACGCCAGCTTCACGTCGATCGTGGACACTGTGTCGGAAGTGGTGAGCGCGGCCGACGAATGGCGGCGCGAGCCGCGGGACATCGAGGACGTGCTGGCGGCGGAACGGTGGGCTCGACGGCGAGCCAGAGGAAGGAACGCATAGCGTGGTCTACATCTTCGGCGTGATCCTGTTCGCGCTGGGTATCTGCGTCTCGATCGCTTTGCACGAGGCGGGGCACCTGGCCGCCGCGAAGATGTTCGGGATGAAGGTGCGGCGGTACTTCGTCGGCTTCGGGCCGCGGGTGTTCTCCTTCCGCCGGGGTGAGACCGAGTACGGCCTGAAGGCCGTGCCGCTGGGGGGCTTCTGCGACATCGCGGGCATGACCGCGCTGGACGAGGTGACGCCGGACGAAGCGCCGCGCGCGATGTGGCGCTACCCGGTGTGGAAGCGCACCGTGGTGCTGGCCGCCGGGTCGTTCACCCACTTCGTCCTCGGGTTCGTCGTGCTGTACCTGCTGGCGGTCAGCATGGGGCTGCCGAACCTCAACGGCACCCCGGAGCTGGCACAGGTCAGCTGCGCCAAGGACGCCACGACACCGGACGAGCTGCGCACCCTCACCTGCACCGCCGCCGACCGCGCGCCGGCCAAGGAAGCCGGGCTGCGGGAGGGCGACGTCATCGTCGCGGTGGACGGCAAGCCGGTGGACAACTACGGCGAGATCCAGGAGATCGTCCGCAAGCACACCGGGCCGCTGCAGCTGACCGTGGAGCGGGACGGCAGGCAGGTGCCGATCACCGTGGACGTGGTGCAGGTCAAGCGGCCCAAGTTCGACCCGGCGACCGGCAACCCGGTGGTGCGCGACGGCAAGCCGGAGCTGGAGTCGGTCGGCATGATCGGGGTCAGCTTCCCCCGCCAGTACGAATACGGCGCCTGGGAGGCGCTGCCCGCCGCGGTCGCGTTCACCGGCGACATGTTCGAAAAGACCTGGGAGGCGCTGCTGCGCTTCCCGGAGCGGATCCCCGCGGTGGTGGAGGCCATCTTCGGCGAGGAACGCGACCCGGACACCCCGGTCTCGGTGGTGGGCGCCAGCCGGATCGGCGGCGAGGCCGTCGAGGCGGGCCTGTGGGAGCTGTTCTTCCTGCTGCTGGCCAGCCTGAACTTCTTCGTCGGGGTGTTCAACCTGCTGCCGCTGCTGCCGTTGGACGGCGGGCACATCGCGGTGAGCTGGTACGAGAAGGTGCGGGACTGGCTGCGCAAGCTGCGCGGCAAGCCGGCAGGCGGCCCGGTCGACTACAGCAAGCTGTCCATGGTGACGATGGTCCTGGTCGTCCTCGGCGGCGCGGTGGTGCTGCTGACCGTCACCGCGGACATCGTCAACCCGATCCGGCTGTTCCCGAACTAGCCGCAACGGCCGGGGTGAGCTGGCTCCCCATCGCCGGTACCCGATCGGGGGCC
This sequence comes from Thermocrispum agreste DSM 44070, assembly GCF_000427905.1. GTDB lineage: Bacteria > Actinomycetota > Actinomycetes > Mycobacteriales > Pseudonocardiaceae > Thermocrispum > Thermocrispum agreste. The sequence goes on from NZ_KE386603.1 coordinate 729,581, forward strand.
GTCGGTATCGTGGGGGCGTGACCATCGACCTCGGAATGCCCGGCACGCCACCACCCGTGCTGGCGGAACGACGCAAGACGCGGCAGCTCATGGTCGGTTCGGTCGGCGTCGGCAGCGAGTACCCGGTGTCGGTGCAGTCGATGACGACCACGGTGACCGCCGACGTCAACGCCACGTTGCAGCAGATCGCCGAGCTGACCGCAGCCGGCTGCGACATCGTGCGGGTGGCCTGCCCGTCGGCCGACGACGCCGCGGCGCTGCCCGCGATCGCCCGCAAGTCGCAGATCCCGGTGATCGCCGACATCCACTTCCAGCCGAAGTACGTCTTCGCCGCCATCGAAGCCGGGTGCGCCGCGGTCCGGGTCAACCCGGGCAACATCAAGAAGTTCGACGACAAGGTCGCCGAGATCGCCCAGGCGGCCAAGGACCACGGCACGCCGATCCGCATCGGGGTCAACGCGGGCTCGCTGGACCCGCGGATCCTGCGCAAGTACGGCAAGGCCACCCCGGAAGCCCTGGCCGAGTCGGCGCTGTGGGAGGCGTCGCTGTTCGCCGAGCACGACTTCCACGACCTGAAGATCAGCGTCAAGCACCACGACCCGGTGGTGATGATCCGGGCCTACGAGATCCTGGCCGAGCAGTGCGACTACCCGCTGCACCTCGGCGTGACCGAGGCCGGCCCCGCGTTCCAGGGCACGATCAAGTCCGCGGTGGCGTTCGGCGCCCTGCTGCGGCAGGGGATCGGCGACACCATCCGCGTCTCGCTGTCCGCGCCTCCGGTCGAGGAGGTCAAGGTCGGGCAGCAGATCCTGCAGTCGCTGAACCTGCGGCCGCGCAAGTTGGAGATCGTCTCCTGCCCGTCGTGCGGCCGGGCCCAGGTGGACGTGTTCAAGCTGGCCGAGGAGGTCACCGCCGGGCTGGAGGGCCTGGAGGTCCCGCTGCGCGTGGCGGTGATGGGCTGTGTGGTGAACGGCCCCGGTGAGGCGCGCGAGGCCGACCTGGGCGTGGCCTCCGGCAACGGCAAGGGGCAGATCTTCGTCAAGGGCGAGGTCGTCAAGACGGTGCCCGAGCACAAGATCGTGGAAACCCTGCTCGAGGAGGCCATGCGCATCGCGGAGGAGGCCGCCGAGTCCGGCCGGGAAGGCACCGGATCCCCGGTCGTCACGGTCAGCTGACGGTCGTCAGTCCGCGCCCGCCGTGCCGCCGAGGGGTGGGCAGTGAGTTCGTGATACCCCGTCAGCACCCGGCGGTGCGGCCGCACGTGTCGCGATACGTCGGATACCGGCAGGACGAGGTGACGGTGCGGGTCCATCGCGGCCTGCCGTCGCGGCATGTCTCGGTGGTGATCAGCCCTGCCTGCCCGATCCGCTTCCGCGCGCCCCAGGCGACCGTACAAGCGGCGCTTGGTGCTGCACACCGGCCCGGTGCCGATCGAGTAGGGCCGCTCGCAGTGCGGCGTCCAGCTCGAGATCGATCCGCTCGGGGCGCCCGCGCTGTTCGGGCTGTCCGGCGCGGAGTTGCCCGGTGAGCTGGCCGACTTGGCCGAGACGGGCCGGGCCGAGCTGGCCGTTCTCCCCGAGCGGTTGCGGCAGGCTGCCACGTGGGCCGAGCGACTCGCCGTGCTTGAGGCGGTGCTGACGGCCGTCCTCCAGCGGGCCGCGCCCGGCAGGCGCACGCCGTCACAGTGATCGCGTGGGCGTGGCAGCGAGCCTGATCCGGGGCGTCACCGAGCCGCCGTCACCCGAGATCGCGTGGGCGTGGCAGCGGCTGCAGAACGGGGCCGTGGTGGTCGGTGAGCTGGCCGAGGACGTCGGCTGGAGCGAGCGACGGTCCCGGGAACGCTTCCGGGCCGAGATCGGCCTGGCGCCCAAGCAGGCCGCGCGTGTACTGCGTTTCGAACGCGCGACGATGCTGCTCTGCAGGCCGGGATGCCCAGGCGGAGCTGGCGGTGGCGTGCGGGTTCGACGACCAGGCGCACCTGACCAACGAGTGGCGCAGGCTGGCCGGTTGCACACCGGGCGCCTGGCTGGCCGATGAGGCACCGCAGCTGGCCGCGGAGCTGTCCGGCGCCGCTGCCCCGTTCCGGCGGTTTTGCCTGTTCGGCGGGGTCGTCAGCGGTGAAACGAGTGGGCGAAGGCCCGGAATGTCTGGCAGTCTGGACGAGTGCTGCGGTTGGCCGGAACCAGGGTGCTCAACGCGCGGGACGACGCCGCGATACGGGCCGCACTCGCCGCGGATCCGATCGTCAGCTGCATGGTGAGCTCGCGGGTCGAAGCAGTCGGCGTCGAACCGCGTCGGCTGGGCGGCGAACTGTGGACGCTGGACCGGCGCCCGCTGCGGTCCAGCTGGCTGGACGCGCTGTGCTTCTCCGGCCCGAATTTGATCCCGTTGCGCGGTGACCGGGCGGCGCTGCGGGCGTTCGCCGACCGGGCGCTGCGGCGGGCACGTCAGTGCTCGTCGCTGGTCGGCCCGGCCACCCTGGTCCTCGGCCTGTGGGAGGAACTGGCCATGGCATGGGGACCGGCCAGGGACGTACGCACCTCGCAGCCGCTGATGGCCATCGAGACCCCGCCCGCGGTCGAGCCGGATCCGCACGTGCGCAGGGTGGTGCCCAGCGAACTGGACACCTACCTGCCCGCGGCCATCGCGATGTTCATCGAGGAGGTCGGGGTCGACCCGCGGCTCGGCGACGGCGGTGCGAGCTACCGGTCCCGGGTCGCCGAGCTGATCTCCGCCGGCCGCGCGTTCGCGCGGTTCGAGGACGGCGAGGTGGTCTTCAAGGCCGAGATCGGCGCGCTGTCGGCGACCGTGGGGCAGATCCAGGGCGTGTGGGTGCATCCGGAGTGGCGCGGACGCGGCCTGGGCACCGCGGGCACCGCGGCGGTGGTGCAGCACCTGGTCGACGACCTCGGCCGGATCGCCAGCTTGTACGTCAACTCCTACAACGCCCCGGCGCTCGCCGCGTACCGCAAAGTTGGCTTCCGGCAGGTGGGCGAGTTCGCCACGGTGCTGTTCTGAACCGTTCGGACACGGTGACCGGAACGACCGCCGGTCATCGGGCATACTCCACGCTCGTGATGCGACGCACCCTGTGCTTGGCCCTCGCCGCCGTACTGATCAGCTCGCTGACGGCGTGCGGACTGTTCTCCTCCGCCGGCGCGGAGGACGCCGCTCGCGCGTTCGCCGCCGCGTACGGCGACCCGGCAGCGGCCGCACAGCTGACCGATGCGCCGAAGGCGGCCGAAGCCGCACTCCGGCAGGCGAAACAAGCGCTCGATGCCGAGGACGTCCAGGTCGCCGTCGAGGACGTCACCGAGGCCGACGGAGCGGCCACCGCCGGCTTCACGGTGACCTGGAAACTGCCGGATGACCGCACCTGGCGCTACCAGACCGAGGCCGAGCTGGTTCCGCACGGTGACGGATGGCAGGTGCGCTGGACTCCTGCGGTGCTGCACCCCAAGCTGGCCGCCCAGCACACGCTGGCGGTGGAGACCGAGACTCCCGAGCTCGCTCCGGTGCTGGACCGCAGCGGCGCGAACGTGCTCGAGCCCGGGTACGTCGTGTCGATCATGCTGTATCCGGACGAGGCCAGGCAGTCCGGCGGCGTGCACACGGTCGCCAAGTCGCTGGCCGCGTCGTTGAAACGCTTCGACCGGACGATCACCGAGCGGTCGATTCTGGCCGCGGCCCGCAAAGCCACCGGCAAGAACGCCTCGACCGTCGTCGCCGTGCTGCGCGAGCACGACTACCAGTCGGTGAAACCGGCCATCTACGACCTGCCCGGGGTCAAGTTCGTCCGGCAGACCCGGTTGCTGCCGCCGTCCCGCGACCTCGGATCCCAGCTGCTGCCCGCCATCCGCACCTTGGTCACCGACCGGGTCACCGGGGAGGCGGGCTGGCGGGTGGTGGCCAAGGACTCCCTCGGCGCCGAGGTGGCCGAACTGCACCGGGTGGACCCGAAGCCGGCCAAGGCGGTGCAAACCACGATCAGCCTGGACGTGCTCAGGGCGGCCGAGAAGGCCGTGGACCGCGAGCGCAAGCCGGCGGCCCTGGTGGCGCTGCAGCCGTCCTCCGGCGGCATCCTCGCGGTCGCCCAGAACGAGGCCGCGGACAAGCAGGGCGCGATCTCGCTCATCGGCCGCTTCCCGCCGGGCTCGACGTTCAAGATGGCCACCGCGCTTGCCGCATTGCGAGCGGGCGAGGTGTCCCCGCGCAGCAAGGTCGACTGTCCCGGCACGACGGTGATCGGTGGCAGGCTGGTGCCCAACGAGGGCCGCTTCCAGCTCGGCACCGTGCCGCTGGCACAGGCGTTCGCCAAGTCGTGCAACACCACGTTCGCCCGGCTGGCCGCGCGCCTGCCCGCCGACGCGCTCACCGAGGCCGCTCGTGACCTGGGCGTCGGCGCGGACTTCGTCATCCCCGGCATCACCACCATCACCGGGTCGGCGCCGCCGTCCGGATCGCTGGTGCAGCGTGCGGAGAACGGCTTCGGGCAGGGCAAGGTGCTGGCCAGCCCGTTCGGCATGGCCTTGGCGGCGGCCACGGTCCGGGCGGGCAAGACGCCGGTGCCCACCCTGGTGAAGGGCGAGAAGACGAAAGCCACCGGTCTGGGCCGGCCGCTGCGCAAGGAGCACGCCGCGGCCCTGCGCGACATGATGCGCCAGGTGGTCACGCAGGGCACGGCGACCGCGCTGCGGGGGCTGGGACCGGTGCACGGCAAGACCGGAACCGCGCAGTTCGGCGACGGCAAGCACTCGCACGGATGGTTTGCCGGATACCGAGGCGACGTGGCGTTCGCGGTGCTGGTCGTCGGCGGCGAGACATCGGCTCCCGCGGTCGAGATCAGCAAGGCGTTCCTGGCCGGCCTGTGACGTCTGCGCTGTGCCTGCCGCCCCGGCTTCGCCGCGCGACGCGCCGCAGTAAGGTCGAAGTATGCGTGAACCGTTGCAGCCCGGAGTGCAAAGCCCGCGTCGCCCTGTGCCGCCGCACATCGAACGCCCGGAGTACGTGGGCAAACCCGCTCCGCAGCGGGTGGAGGGCAACGGTGTGCGCACCCCCGAGGTGATCGAGGCCATGCGAGTGGCGTGCCGGATCGCCGCGCAGGCGCTGGAGGAGGGTGGCAAGGCGGTCAAGCCGGGGGCCACCACCGACGACATCGACAAGGTGGTGCACGAGTTCCTGTGCGACCACGGCGCCTATCCGTCCACGCTCGGCTACCGCGGTTACCCCAAGTCGTGCTGCACTTCGCTGAACGAGGTCATCTGTCACGGCATCCCGGATTCGACCGTGATCCAGGACGGGGACATCTGCAACATCGACGTCACCGCCTACATCGGTGGCGTGCACGGCGACACCAACGCCACGTTCCTGGCGGGCGAGGTGTCCGAGGAGGCCCGGCTGCTGGTCGAGCGCACCAAGGAAGCCACCATGCGGGCGATCAAGGCGGTGCGCCCCGGCAGGCAGCTGAACGTGATCGGCCGGGTGATCGAGTCGTACGCCAAGCGGTTCGGCTACGGCGTGGTGCGCGACTTCACCGGCCACGGCGTCGGCCCGGCCTTCCACACCGCGCCGACCGTGCTGCACTACGAGGAGCCGTCGGTGACCACGGTGATCGAGGAAGGCATGACGTTCACCATCGAGCCGATGATCACCTTGGGCACCATCGAGTACGAGATCTGGGACGACGGCTGGACGGTCACCACGAAGGACAAGAAGTGGACCGCCCAGTTCGAGCACACCATCCTGGTCACCGCGGAAGGAGCGGAGATCCTCACCCTGCCGTGAGCCGACCGGCCGCGGAGACGACGGCACGAAATGCGCTCCGCTGTCGGCCCTCGGCTACTTCAGCGGCAGGTTGAGCAGCGCGTTCTCCAGCACCTCCGGCATCGCCGGGTGAATCCAGTACTGGCCGCGCGCCATGCGCTTGGCGTCCAGTCCGAAACTCATCGCCTGGATCGCCGGCTGGATCACCGTCGGGGCCTGCGGCCCGATGATGTGCACGCCGAGCAGCCTGCCGGACTCCGGGTCGGCCAGCACCTTGGCGAAACCGGTGGTGTCCTCCATCGCCCAGCCGTAGGCGATGTCCGCATAGGCCTGGGTACCGACGACGTACGGCACGCCTTCGGCCTTCAGCTGCTCCTCGGTGCGGCCGACCGAGGCGATCTGCGGGGACGTGAACACCGCCTTCGGAATGTGAGCGTGGTTGGCGGCGATCGGGTCGTCCGGGTGCAGCAGGTTGTGCTGGACCACGCGAGCTTCGTGGTTGGCCACGTGCTTGAGCTGGTCCGGTGAGCTGATGTCGCCCAGCGCGTACACGCCGTCGACCGACGTCCGCTGGTACTCGTCGACCCACACCCGGCCGTCCACCGTCTTGATACCGCCCGCTGCCACGTCGAGCAGGTCGGTGTTCGGCTTCCTGCCGACGGCGATCAGCAACTGCCCGGCCTCGACGGTTTCCGGGCCGCGTGCCGTGGACAGCTCGACGGCCACGCCGTTCTCGCTGGGCCGGACGGCCTGCGCGTGCGACTCCAGGCGCAGATCCCACTTCCGCGCGGCGATCTGGGTGATCCGCTCGCTGATCGCGCCGTCCTGGTCGCGCAGGATGCGGTTGGTCCGCGCCACCATGGTGACCTCGACCCCGAACGACGACATGATGTGCGCGAACTCGGCGGCGATGAAGCCACTGCCCAGGATCACCACGCTGTCCGGCAACTTGTCCAGCCGCATGATGGTGTCCGAGGTGTGGTAGGCGACCTGATCCAGCCCGGGCAGGTCCGGCACGATCGGGCGGCTGCCCGCCGCCAGCACGATGCGCTCGGCGGTGATCTGCTGCGGGCTGCCGCCGTCGTTGGGCGTGACTTCCAGCCGGCGCAGACCGGTGAAGCGGGCCGTGCCCTCGAACACCGTGACGTTGGCGTTGTCCGGGTGCTCGATGCGGTAGGTCCGCCCGCCCTCGGCGATCGGATCGATGCGGCCGAAGATCCGGTCCCGCACGTCCGCCCAGCGCACCCCGGACAGCTCGGCGTCGACGCCGAGCCGGTGGCCGTTCGCCGCCGTGGACGCCACGTCGGCGGTGTGCACGAACATCTTGGTCGGGATGCATCCCACGTTCAGGCAGGTGCCGCCGAACGTGCCCTTCTCGACGATGGCCACCTTCATGCCGGCGAACCGCTGGTCGAGGATGGAATTGCCGGACCCGGTGCCGATGATCACCAAATCGAAGTGCTGCACGTGATAGTCAACCGTCTTGGGACGGTGAGTGTTCCCTGGTGGCTCACTGGAGTGAACTCGGTGGCGAAGTCCGATTCGTTGAGCGTGCGAACAGGCGCCGAGCCCTAGGGTCGCCCTCATGCGAGGGAGAACGTGCTCCGTCGGCGTGCTGGCGGTGGTGACGTCGCTGCTGAGTGTCGTGCCGGGCAGCGCCGAACCGGGTGGGACGTCGCAAGCGGAGATCGTCGGCGGGCAGCAGGCACGGATTCGCGACTACCCGTACGTGGCGTACTTGGCGGACAGGCGGGGGCGTCAGTTCTGCGGAGCGGCATTGTTCGCGCCGGCCAGGGTGGTGACGGCGGCGCACTGTGTGGCCAACGTGGACGCCGATGCGCTGATCGTGGTCGCCGGACGCGAGGACACCCGTACCGATGCCGGGCGCGAGGTCGGTGTGCGCCGGATCTGGGTGCACCCGCGGTTCCGCAATGCGGTGCGCGGATACGACGTGGCCGTGCTGGAACTTGCCGGCCCGTTGCCGTATCGGCCGGTCCGCCTGGCGGGCGAAGCGGACGACGATCTGTACCAAGCGGGCCGGAAGGCGACCGTGCTGGGCTGGGGTTACACCGCGGAGGGCGGTCAGTCGTCGCCGGTGCTGCGCAGCGCCGAGGTGCCGGTGCGTTCCGACCGAGTCTGTTCGCAGGCGTATGTGCAGTACGTTCCCGAGGTCATGGTCTGCGCGGGCTACGACGACGGAGGCGTCGACGCCTGCCAGGGCGATTCGGGTGGCCCGCTCGTGGTGCGCGGGAAACTGATCGGCCTGGTCTCGTGGGGTGAGGGCTGTGCGCGGCCGGGCAAGCCCGGGGTGTACACGGAGGTACGCGCCCTTGTCGAGGACATCGTCAGGGCCGACGACGGCGACGGAGCGAAATCCGGAGCAGGTCTGCTCGGTGTCTCCGTCCGCTGACGTCCGGCCCGATGTGCCAGGATGCGGCGCATGACCATCGTTGCGGCTCGCGGGGACCAGCTCACCGCCGCCCAGCTGTATGCGCTGCTACGGCTGCGGGTCGACGTGTTCGTGGTCGAACAGCAGGCCGCCTATCCCGAGCTGGACGGGCTGGACCTGCTTCCGGTCACGCTCCATCTGTGGCAGCCGGGCGACGGCGGCCGAGTGGACGGATGTCTGCGGTTGCTCGACGAGGGTGACGTGGTGCGGGTCGGCCGGGTGTGCACCGCGCAGGCGGTCCGGGGCACCGGGCTCGGCGCGCGGTTGATGGAGGCCGCCATGCGGCACATCGCCGATCGCGAGTCGGTGCTCGAGTCCCAGACCACGGCGACCGGGTTCTACGCCCGCTTCGGCTATCGGATCGACGGCGAGGAGTACGTCGAGGAGGACGGCATCCCGCACGTGCGGATGCGCAGGCCGGGTGGCTGACTACCGGCGCGGCGCCGTCGTGACGATCACGTCGACCGCACGGTCGATGTCCGCCTCGGTGAGCGTGGCGCGGGCGGTCAGGCGCAGCCGCGAGATGCCGTCCGGGACCGACGGGGGACGGAAGCATCCCACCCGGACTCCTTGTTCGGCGCAGCGCGCTGCCCAGGCCACCGCGTCGTCGGGTGACGGCGCGCGGACGGACACCACTGCGGCGTCGGGGGTGCTCACGCGCAGCCCCGCGTCGGCAAGCCGTTGCGACAGCCGGCCGGCCACTTCGAGCACCTGCTGCGGCCGGCCGGGTTCGTCGCGCAGCACGCCGAGCGCGGCCAAGGCGGCGGCAGCGCTCCCCGGTGCCAGCCCGGTGTCGAAGATGAACGACCGCGCGGTCTCGACCAGGTGCCGGATCACCCGCTTCGGCCCCAGCACAGCGCCGCCCTGGGAGCCGAGTGACTTGGAAAGCGTGATGGTCGTGACGACATCCGGCGCGCCGGCCAGTCCCGCGGCGTGGACCGCGCCGCGGCCACCGTCGCCCAGCACACCCAGGCCATGCGCATCGTCCGCCAGGAGGGCGGCACCGTGCTCCCGGCACGCGGCGGCCAGCTCCGACAGGGGGGCCAGGTCGCCGTCGACGGAGAACACCGCGTCGGTCACCACCAGGGCCCGGCGATGCCGCCGCGTGCGCAGCGCGTGCGCCACGGCTTCCGGGTCGTTGTGCGCCACCACGGCGATGTCGGCGCGTGACAGGCGGCAGCCCTCGATCAACGACGCGTGGATGTAGCGGTCGGTGACGATGGCGCTGTCCCGCCCGGTGAGCGCGGTGACCGCGCCCAGGTTGGCCATGAACCCGGAGGAGAACACCAGGGCGGCCTCGGCGCCGCAGAACCGGGCCAGTTCTCGTTCCAGTTCGGCGTGCAGCTCGGTCGTCCCGGTCACCAGGCGCGACCCGGTGGAGCCTGCGCCCCACCGCAGTGCCGCCGCTGCGGCGGCTCCCGCGACGCGCTTGTCCGTGGCAAGGCCGAGGTAGTCGTTGCTGGCCAGGTCGAGCACACCGGCCGCGCGTTCGGTGGCCGACCGCGGCCGGAGCCTGCGCACCAGCCCGGCTTCGGCCCGCTTGCCAGCCTCGTCGTCCAGCCAGTCGAAGACGTGCTCGCCATCACTGCCTTGTGTCACTTGGGCAGTGTCGCACCTGGGGACTAGTTTCGGTCCGAGGAGGTGGGGGCATGTGAGCGAGCTCGCCGCGATGCCGTCGGATTTCACCAGGGCGCTGGCCGTCGTGGCGCACCCGGACGACATGGAGTACGGGGCGGCAGGCGCGGTCGCGCGCTGGACCGCGGAAGGCAAGAAGATCGCCTATCTGCTGCTGACCCGGGGAGAAGCAGGCATCGACACCATGGAGCCGGCCGAGGCCGCCCGGGTGCGCGAGCGCGAGCAGCGGGAGAGCGCGGCCATCGTGGGTGTGACCGACGTGGAGTTCCTGGACTATCCGGACGGGGTGCTGGAGCCGTCGCTGGCGTTGCGGCGGGACATCGCGGCCGCCATCCGCAGGTACCGGCCCGAGCTGGTGATCACCAACAACTTCCGGGAGACCTGGCCGGGCGGTGCGCTCAACATGGCCGACCACCGGGTGGCGGGCCAGGCGACGCTGGACGCGGTGCGCGACGCGGCCAACCGCTGGGTGTTCCGCGAGCTGCTGGAGGACGGCCTGGAGAAGTGGGACGGGGTGCGCTGGGTGGCGCTGCCCGGTTCACCGCACCCGACCCACGCCGTGGACATCACCGGCAGTTTCGAGGCTTCGGTCGCCTCGCTGCGCGCCCATGCGGCCTATCTGGCCGCGTTGGAGGGCGAGCTGGCCGACCCGGAACCGTTCCTGCGCGACATGGCCGAACAGGCAGGCGCGCAGTTCGGCTGCCCGCTGGCGTGCTCGTTCGAGCTGCTGACGATGTGAGCCGGGGCAGCCGCCGTCAGCGACGACCCCGCCGCTGCGGTGCCTTCCGGTTGCTGGTGCGCCGGTCGGCCGGGTCGCGCAGCGGCACACCGGACGGGTGCTGCGCGCCGGTGATCCGCGCCAGCTCGGTGTCGCCGGGGCGCACCGGGATGATGGCGGGCCGCACGCCCGCCTGCTGGGCGATCCGGCGCACGGTGTGCTTCTGCTCCGGCGTCATCAGCGTGACGACCGTGCCTGCGGCCCCGGCTCGTGCGGTTCGGCCCGCGCGGTGCAGGTAGTCCTTGGCGTCGTTCGGCGGGTCGACGTGCACGACCAGGCTCACGTCGTCGACGTGGATTCCGCGCGCGGCGACGTCGGTGGCCACCAGGGCGGAGCACCGGCCGTCCTTGAACTCGGCGAGGACGCGGTTGCGCTGCCCCTGTGTCTTGCCGCCGTGCAGCGCCGCGGCCGGAACCCCCACGTTGCGCATCTGCCTGGCGACGCGGTCGGCGTGGTGCTTGGTGCGTACGAACAGGATGGTGCGGCCGGGGCGGGCGCCGATGGCAGCGGCCACGGCTTGCTTGTCGGTGTGCGCGACCTGGAAGACGTGATGATCCATGGTGCCGACGCTCGCGGTGACCGGCGCGACGCTGTGCTCGACCGGATCGGTGAGGTAGTCGCCGACCAGCGTGCCGACCGCGCCGTCCAGCGTGGCGGAGAAGAGCAGCCGCTGGCCCGACGCCGGGGTCAGGTCGAGGATCTCGCGCACCTGCGGCAGGAAGCCCATGTCCGCCATCCGGTCGGCCTCGTCGACGGCGACCATGGCGGTCTGCGACAGCGCACAGGTTCCCTGGCGGACGTGGTCGGCCAGCCGTCCTGGGGTGGCGATGACCAGGTCGACGCCGCGCCGTAGCACCTGGGCCTGACGGTCGAACGACATGCCGCCTACCACCGTGCGGACCCACAGCCCGGTGGCCTTGGCCAGCGGCGTCAGCGCGTCCGCGACCTGCATGGCCAGCTCCCGGGTGGGCACCAGAACGAGTGCCCGCGGCCTGCCGGGCACGGCCTTGCCGCCGTGCAGCCGGGCCAGCAGGGCCAAGCCGAAGGCCAGGGTCTTGCCGGAGCCGGTCTGCGCCCTGCCGAGCACGTCACGCCCGGCGATGGCGTCCGGCAGCGTCGCGGCCTGGATCGGGAACGGTGCGTGGATGCCCTGGGCGTGCAGCGCCCGCAGCAGCGGAGCCGGGAGTGCGAACGATTCGAACGTGCCGGAACTGGTCAGGTTGTCACCGGCCTTGCCGAGCGCGATGGCGTCGATGCCGGGTGTGCTCGGCCGGTGACCGTGTGCGGTGGGTCGCTGCGTAGTACGGTCCGGCCGTTGCGGGCGGTAGTCGCCGCGGTCAGGCCGGTGTTTGCGGTGGCGCGGCTTGCTCGCGCGCGGAGCGTGCTCGGGAGCCGTGGCCTGTCGTTGGTGATCTCGGGATCCTGCGCGGTCGTCGGCGCGGAAACGGCCGTTACCCCCGGTGCGTCGAGGCTTGGCGCCGCCGTAGGAAGAGCGCGCGCGGGTGCGGAAGTTCTGCTGTGCCATGTGAGCCTTTCGGTGGGTGGTACGTCACCGTCAGGCTCCGGGCGCGCGAACGCCGTGAGCGAGGATGGGACGGACCCGACGCGATCTGCGTCGTCGATGAACATCCTCACGCTACCTGAGTCCGCTGAGGAGCGCCCGCTGGGCATGACCGGTGTCACCTCGGGCGCGTAGTCATGGCGACGCCGGTCGTGCGGACAGGGCGGCAAGAGCCGCACACAGGGAGCGGAATGGTGTCGTGGGCGCGGCGGGCGCGGGGCTGAAGCTTGCCACCTCGGCCGCCTGCGGGAGATGTGATCGGGCTATGCCGAGGCGAGCCGGCCGTCGGCCGGCACGAGTTCGCCGCTGGCGCGCGTCGCGGGCACCGATCCGTCTGGACACACGACGTGCTCGTACCGCGGTCCAGATGCCACCTTGGCTCGGGGCTGCTATGTGGCCGCCAGGGGCGCGTGGCGGACCGTCGGTACCCCGCGAGCGGCAGGCCGTCGGCCGGTTTGGCATGCCCGGCCGACGGCCGAGGGACGCGCATCAGGCCACGTACAGCTCGATCAGTCCGTCGCCTCGCTGCTTCAGTGAGCAAAGGTGCCACCAGCCTTGCTGGACGCCGAAATGGCAGTATGCGGTGGCGTCGGAAACGGCACGGAAAGTCCCCACGTACCTCGCAGCCGTGGTTGCCGCCGACGCAGCCGGTGCGGCAACACCCAAAAGCGCCCCTGCCAGGGCGACCGTGGCGAGGATTCGCTTCACCATGCTCGTTCCCCTCTGGTCGTTCGGGGTGTTCGGTGGAGCGCTCGGTGCTCCACGCAACACGCACGTGAAGGATTCTCCGATTTGGTTGATGTCTCCATGGGTTTGTCACGAACGGGCACAGTGCGTGTGCACATTGGCCGGGCTGCCCCAGGGAGGGTTGATCAGAGGGGGCCGAATCGCACAAACGGCGTGCTGCCGGAATCCGTACGTGAAGGCTGACGAACCGGCGATCGGACGACGATACGGACGCTTCCGGTAAGCGGGAAAGCGAAGGGACGCGGTCGTCTGTGCCGATGCGGCTGAACCAAGATGGGAAGTCCGGCTGTGCGACGGAGTAGGCGGATGCTGTTCGCCGGGGTCGGCAGTCCGGGCTGGGGGTTCGGGTGTGTGTGTCGGAGTAGGCGGATGCTGCTTGCCGGGGTCGGCAGTCCCGGCCGGAAGCCCGGCGTGCGACGGAGCAGGACATGCCGGCTGTTCCAGCGGGCAGGGAACGAATCGCGCGTGAAGCGGATTTTCGTTGCGTTCGCCATGGCTGGTGCTCTCGCCGGCGTTGCCGCTCCGACGCAACCGCCGCCACACACCGTGGGCACGATCGACGCCTGCCCGGCTGAACCACACCGACGCGCTGACCGTGCCTGGTGCGGAACACATCGACCGTTGGCGATCGTGAATCGGAGGGAACGTCACGCGATGAAGCGGATCCTTGCCGCTGCCGCCATGGCCACCGCATTCACCGGCATCGCCGCCCCGGCCGCATCGGCCGCGACCGAGCACGCCACCGCGGAGCGGCTCGTGGGTTACTACCAGAGCCAGCGGGAAGCGGAATTCGTGTGCGTCATGGGGCAGCTGGCGGGAGCCTGGACGAAGTGCTGGTACTACCACTACCCGAGCGGCCGCATCGCGCTGTACGTGGAGTGACAGCACGCCGGAATCCACCACCCTTCGTGCTGCCGGCCGGGACCGACCCGGCCGGCAGCGTGCGTTTCGCACACACCAGCGCCCGGCGATTCCCGCCCGAACACACACCAGCATCTGGCGATTCCCGCCCGAACACGTGCCAGCATCCGGCGATTCCCGCCCGGACCCGTCACCTGTCCGGACGACGGCACCGCCGGGCGCCGTGCTCATCACCCGGGTCCCCGATCCGTTGCGGGGTCGTCCCTATCCGCACGGTGAGAGCCCGCGCAGGCACCAGCGAACTGGAACCACACCGTCCGGCTCGCCGGAAGAAAATCGATTGCCCACCAGCCCCCTCCGGCGCACACTCGCTGGAGTCAGGCAGAACGCGACGAGAGCGAAGGAGGTGCCCGATGTCGACGAAGGTTCCGGGCAGCTCCCTGCCCGTCCCGTCTGCCCCGGCAGCGGTCTGAGCACCGGCCCCGGGGCCCGATCCGAAGGACCCCGGAAACGTGTACGACCACGAGGATTTCCCACCCCACCAGCGCCCGATGCGGAGCCGTGCCCGCCGCAGGCGGCTGCCCGACCGGCTCCAGCCGTCGCTCCGCGGCCGGCTGACCGAGAACGAGAAGGCCCGCCTGGCGCGGGTGCGGGAGGACGCCGAAGCCGACCCCGTCGTGCCTGGCCGCGCGGACCGCTGGAGCACCTGGGACCGGGCCGAGCAGGGCCCGCCGCCCCGGCCGGACTGGGTGGTCACCGAGCTGGCCGCCGTCGACACCGACCTCGGCGTGCTCAAGTCCGGCAAGGAGGCCGACGTCCACCTGCTGCGCCGCGGTGTCCCCGGCGGCAGGCAGATGCTGGTCGCCGCCAAGCGCTATCGCAGCAGTGACCGGCGTGACTTCCATCGCGACGCCGCGTATCTGGAAGGCAGGCGCATGCGCCGGTCGCGGGAGATGCGGGCGATCGCCAAACGCACCTCGTTCGGCCGCAACGTGATCGCCGAACAGTGGGCGGTGGCCGAGTTCTCGGCGCTGTGCACGCTGTGGTCGATCGGGGCGCCGGTGCCGTATCCGGTGCAGCGTGACGGCACCGAACTGCTCATGGAGTTCGTCGGCGACCAGGACGGCACCGCGGCACCTCGGCTGGCGCAATTGCGGCCCGATCGCGAGCAGCTGCACCAGCTGTGGCTGCAGCTGGTCGCCCTGCTGGACCTGATGGCGGGCGCCGGCCTCACCCACGGCGACCTGTCGGCGTACAACCTGCTGGTGCACGACGGGCAGCTGGTGCTCATCGATCTGCCACAGATCGTGGACGTGGTGATCAACCCGAACGGTGAACGCTTCCTGGAACGCGACGTCCGCAACGTCGCAGCCTGGTTCCACCGCCGCGGGCTGCCGGAATCGGTCACCGACGTGGACAGCCTCGTGGCGGATCTGCTTGACGTGGCACGCGGCTGAACCGGCCGCCCAGGCGCGGGCCGAGGTTCGGCAGCTCGCGGCTTGGTGAAGGGCACGACGACCGTTCCGCGCAGGCGCGTGCCGAGGCGGCCCAGGACCATCCGAAGGCCGGGCGACGGCGTGCCCATCTCGCCCCGGGCCACCGCTGGATCCGCGCTGGTCCGGCACGCGTGAACGGGGACTGGACGGCACCCCAGCTACCCCCGCGATCGGATCGGTGACGTCTGCGTGTTCGTGATCGCCGGACACCGGCAGCCGGCCTCATTCGGTCGAACACCGGCAGCTCGCCCGGGGCACCGCTGCCTGCCGGTGAATTCCCGGCCGGCAGCCGGAATCATGTGCCTGGACTCGACGTCACGCCACGCCAAGTCCGACCCGGCCACTCGGGTAGTGGTAGTACCAGCAATGCGGCCAATTCCCCGCGATCGAACCCCTCACGCACACCAATTCCGCGTCCCATCGGCTGGTGTCGATACCGGCCAAGTCCGCCCGCCTCAGCCGGTGTGCAGCTCCAGCTCGCGCTCGCCGGTCCGGCGCAGATCCAGGCCGGCACTGCGGGCGATGGACACCACGTCGTCCACCGTGCCGGCCGCACGCGGGGATGTCGCCAGCACGGCGGCGAGCCTGCCTTTGTACGCCTTGTTGAAGTGGCTGACTGTCCTGCCGTCCGGCCCCACCACGCGCACCGTCACCGCTTGCGGCATAGGAGCCAGGGCAGCGTACCCGCCCGACCGCAGGTCCAGCACCGGCTCCGGCAGCGCAGCCAGCACCGGAGTCAGCGCGGGCCGCCACAGCGTGCGCAGCGAGCCGACACCCGGCAGTTTGCTGCTCGCGGACAGCCGGTAGGACGGGATCGGGTCGCTCGGTCGCAGCACCCCGAACAGCGCCGAGGCGATCGCCAGCCGCTGCTCCGCCCTGGCCCGTTGCGCGCGATCGAAGTTCTTGGCACCGAGCGCGTCGTAGAGCACGCCGGTGTAGCGGCTCAGCGCGGGCGCTGTGGGGGAGGTCCACAGCTGGGCGTTCTTGGCGATCTCCGCGTCCTGCTTGGCGCTGAGCCCGAGCGCGGCACGGCTGGCGGGTACGTCCGCGGCGAGCTCCACCACGGTGTCGATCAGCTTGCGACGGGTCGGGGTCAGTTCGGGAGCCGACAACACGTCGAGATCAAGCGGCGCACCGTCGGTCCCGCCGCTGCCGGACGACTTCGACTCCGAGGGAGGCAGCATGATCAGCACACCGGTGAGCCTAGGCGGCCGCGCCAGCCGCGGGTGACGGGACAACCGGTTGCGACCTGCGAACGCGGGCCGACTACCCTGCGTTCATCCGCAAAAGTTCCAGTGCACTACCACTGCCTCGTCGCGAGGAGCGCAAGCCGTGATCACCCGGATGTCGACACTGTTCCTGCGGACCCTGCGTGAGGACCCGGCGGACGCCGAGGTGCCGAGCCACAAGCTGCTCGTCCGGGCTGGATACGTACGCCGCGTCGCGCCGGGCGGCTACGCGTGGTTGCCGCTCGGGATGATGGTCTTGCGGAACATCGAGCAGGTCATCCGCGAGGAGATGGCGGCCATCGGCGCCCAGGAGATCCAGTTCCCCGCGCTGCTGCCGCGCGAGCCGTACGAGAAGACCGGGCGGTGGACCGAGTACGGCCCGAACATCTTCCGGCTCAAGGACCGCAAGGGCGACGACTACCTGCTCGGCCCCACGCACGAGGAGCTGTTCACACTCATCGTCAAGGGCGAGTACTCCTCGTACAAGGACTATCCGGTCATCCTCTACCAGATCCAGACCAAGTACCGCGACGAGGCCCGGCCGCGTGCCGGTGTGCTGCGCGGGCGCGAGTTCCTGATGAAGGACTCGTACTCGTTCGACCTGGACGACGAAGGCCTGCAGCGCAGCTACCAGCTGCACCGGGACGCCTACATCCGGATCTTCGACCGGCTAGGGCTGAAGTACGTGATCGTGTCCGCCATGTCCGGTGCCATGGGCGGTTCGGCGTCCGAGGAGTTCCTGGCCGACGCCCCGAACGGCGAGGACACCTACGTACGCAGCACCGAGGGGGACTACGCGGCCAACGTCGAGGCGGTGGTGACCCCGGCGCCGCCGAAGCAGCCGATCGACGACAAGCCGCCCGCCCAGGTGCACCACACGCCGGACACCCCGACCATCGAGACCCTGGTCGAGTTCCTGAACACCAAGACGGACCTGGGCAGGACGTTCACCGCCGCGGACACGCTGAAGAACGTCATGGTGAAGACCCGCCAGCCGGGCAGCGACGAGTGGGAGCTGTTGGGCGTCGGCGTGCCCGGTGACCGCGAGGTGGACATGCGGCGCCTGGAGGCCACGCTGTACCCGGCCGATGTCGCCGTGCTGGAGGAGGAGGACTTCGCCAAGTACCCGTTCCTGGTGAAGGGCTACATCGGCCCGCGGGCGCTGCAGGAGAACGGCGTCCGGTACCTGGTCGACCCGCGCGTGGTGGAAGGCACAGCGTGGGTGACCGGCGCGGACAAGCCGGACCACCACGTGGTGGACCTGGTGGTCGGCCGGGACTTCACCCCGGACGGCACGATCGAGGCGGCCGAGGTGCGGGAGGGCGACCCGGCGCCGGACGGCAAGGGCACGCTGGTGGCCGCCCGCGGCATCGAGGTCGGGCACATCTTCGCCCTGGGCCGCAAGTTCAGCAACGCGTTCGAGCTGGACGCGCTCGGCCCGGACGGCAAGCCGGTGCGGATCACCATGGGCTCCTACGGCATCGGCGTCTCTCGCCTGGTGGCGGCCATCGCCGAGCAGCACCACGACGAGCTGGGCCTGGTGTGGCCGCGGGTGGTGGCGCCCGCGGACGTGCACATCGTGCTGGCCGGCAAGGACGACGCGGTGTTCGAGACGGGCGAGAAGCTGGCGGCCGAGCTGGACGCCGCGGGCGTGCGGGTGATCCTGGACGACCGCAAGGCCACCCCCGGCGTGAAGTTCGCCGACGCCGAGCTGGTCGGCGTGCCCACGATCCTGATCGTCGGCAAGGGCCTCAAGTCCGGCGTGGTGGAGGTCAAGGACCGGGCCACCGGTGAGCGCACCGAGGTGCCGGTGGACGGCGCGGTGCAGCACCTGGTGGATCTCGTCAAGGCATGACCGACGGCGGCCGGGTCGGGCACCGCGTGCGCCTGCCCCGGCACCGGGCGACCGGGTCACTTGTTGGTGACGCGCAGGCTGCCGATGATCCGCCGAGCTTCGTCCTCGGGCAGCTCGTCGTCCACCCCGGTGTCGTGGTACAGCACGAACACCACCGTGAGGCCGCCGGGACGGGCCTGGAAGGCGACCGTCGTGACCTTCACGCCCTCGCCCTGGCAGGGCCCGTCCTCCGGGTTGTCCACCGTCGCGGTCGACAACCAGGCACGCTTGCCGCCGTGGATCTCGACCTCCTGCGCGGGCGTCGGCTTGACCTTCGGTGAGTCCTCCGGCAGTTCCATGGCGGCGGTCGCCCACATCTTCGCCGCGGCCCTGGCGACCTTCTTCGGGTCGAGCTTCTCGACGCTCATGAACCCGGCCCGGCCCCTGTTGGAGTTCTTCTCCTCCGCGCAGAACCCGTCGCGGTAGGTCGCCACCCCGTGCATGGCCGTCCGGATCCCGCTGTCGTCCTCGAATCCGGCGATCACCCCGGGATCTTCCACGGTCCAATCCTCGGACACGTCGAACGCCGCACCCTCCCGCGCGGAAAACACCGGTGCCCAGCCCTCGACGACTGCCTTGACGCGCGACGATCCGGCGCTTTGTGTGGTCGGCGGGGCAAGCGAGCTGGTCGGGGGTGGCGAGCTGCTCTGCGCGGTGGTGGGCGCCGCGCTCGTCGACGTCGCAGGCGCGGCTTCCGGCGATTCGTCACCGCCAGTGGTGAGGAAGTATGCGGCCGCACCCCCACCTGCCAGCACCAGCGCGGTGACGACGCCGGCCACGAGTGCCGTGCGCGACCGACGCGGCGGCTGCTCGAACGCGCCGAGCCCCTGGTAGGTCGATCCGGAACCGTAGTAGTGGGGAACCGGCTGACCGCTGTAGGGATCGTGCTCACCACCGGGATAGGTCATAGCTGCAGACCATATCCGGACGCGCGGAAGGCGCGCGGGAAGGTCGCGCGAACGTGCTCGGCCGGGGGAGGAGCAGGTCAACCCGCCAGGTAGCTGAACCGGACCTTGCGCACCGGGTTGTCCACGTTGGTGTCCACCAGGCACAACGACTGCCAAGTCCCCAGCGCCAGCCGCCCGTCCAGCACCGGGACGGTCGCGTACGGCGGCAGGAAGGCGGGCACCACGTGGTCGCGGCCGTGACCAGGGGTGCCGTGGGCGTGCCGCCAGCGGTCGTCCCGCGGGAGCAGGTCGTCAAGGGCGGCCAGCAGGTCGTCGTCGCTGCCTGCTCCGGTCTCCACCACGGCCAACCCGGCCGTGGCGTGCGGAACCCACACGTGCAGCAGCCCGTCGGTGGCGCCGCAATCGGCCAGGAACTTCTGTGCCTGCTCGCTCAGGTCGTGCACGACGGCCCGGCGGCCGGTGGTGATCTCGATTTCGACCGACTTCACACCTCCACGGTAGGGCGCTTCGTCCGGCGGGCAAAGCCGGCGGGAAGAAGACGACGGCCACCCGCGTTGTTAACCGCGCCACCGAAGATCGCCAAGGCCGGTCCGCCGTGGTACACAACGTCTTCAACGCCCGTGGTCCTGGCGGCCCCGAGCGGTCTGAGTTGCTCTCGGACAGGAGGTCACGCGGATGGCGGACACCGAAGCGGGAAGTGCGGGCGGCGCAACCGTCGGCGTCGTCGCCGAGACGGCGGCCGGTGAGCGCCGGGTGGCGCTGGTACCGAAGATGGTCGAGCGCCTGGTCAAACGCGGCATGCGGGTGATCGTGGCGGAAGGCGCGGGCGCCGGGGCGTTCCTGGCGGACAGCGCCTACACCGAGGCGGGCGCCGCGATCGGCGATCCCTACCAGGCGGACATCGTGGTGCGGGTGGCACCGCCCACCGACGAGGAGATCGCCCGGCTGCGCAAGGGCAGCGTGGTGATCGGCTTTCTCGCCCCGCTGAGCGACCCGGATCGGGTGGCCAAGCTCGAGCAAGCGGGCGTGATCGCGTTCGCCATGGAGTCGATCCCGCGGATATCCCGCGCCCAGGCGATGGACGCGCTGTCGTCGCAGGCCAATGTCGCGGGCTACCGGGCGGCCTTGCTGGCCGCGACGCACTTGGCGCGTTTCTTCCCGATGCTGACCACCGCGGCGGGCACCGTGAAGCCCGCGCGGGCGCTGGTGTTGGGCGCCGGAGTGGCCGGCCTGCAGGCGCTGGCCACGTGCAAACGGCTGGGCGCCCAGACGACCGGTTACGACGTCCGGCCCGAGGTGGCCGACCAGGTTCGGTCGGTCGGCGCGCAGTGGCTGGACCTCGGCATCGAAGCGGTGGGCGAAGGAGGGTACGCCCGCGAGCTGACCGAGGAGGAGCGGGCCGAGCAGCAGCGCAGGCTGACCGACGCGATCACCGGCTTCGACGTGGTGATCACCACCGCGCAGGTGCCGGGCAGGAAGGCGCCCACGCTGGTCACCGCGGACGCGGTGGAACGGATGAAAGCGGGCAGCGTGATCGTCGACCTGGCTGGGGACAGCGGCGGCAACTGCGAGCTGACCGAGCCGGGGCAGGTGGTGGTCAAGCACGACGTGACCATCGTGGCGCCGTCGAACCTGCCCGCCGAGATGCCCGACCACGCCAGCGAGCTGTACTCGCGCAACGTGGTCGAGCTGCTGGAGTTGCTGGTCGACGACAACGGCGCGCTGGCCATCGACGTCGGTGACGAGATCGTGGCCAAGGCATGTGTGGCCGGGCGGGCGTTGCTGCCCGCCGCACCGGAACCGGCCACCGAGCAGTCCGGGGAGGCGTGATGGAGAACCTGGTGCTGATCCAGAACCTGGCGATCGTGGTGCTGGCCGGATTCACCGGATTCCTGGTGATCTCCCAGGTGCCGAACACGCTGCACACCCCGCTGATGTCGGCGACCAACGCCATCCACGGCATCGTGGTGCTCGGTGCGGTGCTCGTGCTGGGCATGGGCGTGGGTGACGACGTGGTGAGCGGGATCATCCTGTTCGTCGCGGTGGTGTTCGGGGCGATCAACGTCGTCGGTGGCTTCGTGGTCACCGACCGGATGCTGGGGATGTTCAAGCAGAAGCCCGGCCAAGCCGGCTCGGTGAGCAAGGGGAAGGCCGACAAGTGAGCTGGATCCGTCACGAGGTGTTCGTCAACACCCTCTACATCATCGCGTTCTCGTTGATGATCTACGGGCTGATGAAGCTGACCAGCCCGAAGACGGCCGTGCGCGGCAACTGGATCGCCGCCGTCGGCATGACCGTGGCGTTCGTGGCCACCCTGCTCAAGGACGAGATGGGCCACAACTGGCTGCTCATCGTCGTCGCCCTGGTGATCGGCTCGGCGATCGGCGTGCCCGCCGCGCGGAAGGTCAAGATGACCGCGATGCCGCAGATGGTGGCGCTGTTCAACGGTGTCGGCGGTGGCGCGGTGGCACTGATCGCCTGGGCGGAGTTCCGCAACACCGACGCCTACGCGCACGAGCCGAAGTACATGGCGATCGCCTCGCTGTTCGCCGCCCTGGTCGGCTCGGTGTCGTTCTGGGGTTCCAACATCGCGTTCGGCAAGCTGCAGGAGATCCTGCCCGGCAGGCCGATCACGCTGGGCAGGCTGCAGCAGCCGGTGAACCTGCTGGTGCTGCTGGGCGCCGTGGCGTGCGCGGTGGCCATCGTCGCCGGGGCGGACTCCGAGCTGCTGATGATCGGCCTGCTGGTGCTGGCCGCGCTGGCCGGCGTCTTCGTGGTGCTGCCGATCGGTGGCGCGGACATGCCGGTGGTCATCTCCATGCTCAACGCGCTGACCGGCCTGTCCGCCGCGGCGATGGGCCTGGCGTTGAACAACACCGCGCTCATCGTGGCCGGCATGCTGGTCGGCGCGTCGGGTTCGATCCTGACCAACCTGATGGCCAAGGCCATGAACCGGTCGATCCCGGCCATCGTGGCCGGTGGTTTCGGCGGCGGCTCCGACACCGGGGGCGGCGCCACCGGGGGCACCGACCGCCCGGTGCGGAGCACCAGCGCGGCGGACGCGGCGATCCAGATGGCGTACGCGTCCAAGGTCGTCGTGGTGCCCGGTTACGGCATGGCAGTGGCGCAGGCGCAGCACGCGGTCAAGGAGATGGCCGAGCTGCTGGAAGCCAAGGGCGTCGACGTCGCGTTCGCCATTCACCCGGTGGCCGGCCGGATGCCGGGGCACATGAACGTGCTGCTGGCCGAGGCGGACGTGCCGTACGAGCAGCTCAAGGAGATGGACGAGATCAACTCGCAGTTCGCGCAGACCGACGTGTCGCTGGTCATCGGCGCCAACGACGTCACCAATCCGGCGGCCGAGACCAACCCGAACTCGCCCATCTACGGCATGCCGGTGCTGAAGGTGAACCAGTCGAAGTCGGTCATCGTGCTCAAGCGGTCGATGAGCTCCGGCTTCGCGGGCATCGAGAACGAGCTGTTCTACGACAGCAAGACGGCGATGCTGTTCGGCGACGCCAAGGCGTCGGTGACCGACATCGTGGAGGAACTCAAGCAGCTGTGAGGGGCGCGGCCATCCGCCGATCCCGCGGTGGCGTGGCTGCACCTGCCGTTCCCTGCCGCCGGCAGGGGCCCGGGGGTCCCGAGTCGCTCGGTCGGGAGCTGGTGGTCCTGGGTCGCTCGGTCGGGAGCTGGTGGTCCTGGGTCGCTCGGTCGGGAGTCGGCGGTCCCGGGTCACTCGACCGGGACCCGGAACGCGGTCTTGGCGATGCGGTCCAGTTCCCGGTCCTTGTCGGTGGACGGCCGGTCCAGCCACGCGACCCGCACCAGCCGCACCGAGTTGCCGTGCACCACGCTGTGATACACGGCGTGGTGGAAGGTCAGCTTGCCGTCCGGCCACGACTCGCTCATGTTCGCCGCGTCCGCCGCGCCGCCCGAGCCCGGTTTGTCCGCGACCGCCTTGAGCTGCTTGGCGTGCGCGGGATCGGCGAAGTCGATCACGGCCAGGCTCACCGCGGCCTGCTTGCCCGGGGTGGTGGCGAGGTAGCTGGCCAGGCGGATGCGGGTGCACGGCGTCTGCTGGAGCTTGGCCTGCACGTCGCCGTAGGTCAGGTCCTGGCAGGTGTCGTTGTCCCACCGCTCCACCGCGGTGAACTGCACGCCGTCGACGGTGATGTCCTGCGCCCGCTGTTCGGCCCGGTTCGCCGGTTCCGGCTGTTCCCCGGTCCCGCTCGTGCTGGTCGCCATGACGATGGCCGCGACGAGCCCGGCCACCACCACGAGCACGGCAGCGATCGGCAACAGCCGGAGCTGGGACCGGCGGCCGGACGGGGCAGGCCGCTGCTTCGGCAACGGCGGCGGTATCAGGTCCGTCGGGCGGTCGTCGGCCGCGAACGCGGCTCGTATCCGTTCGGTCCCGGACTGCTGTGCCTTGCCGGCGGCCTGGGGCGTGCCCGAGCTGTCGGGCTGCTGGGTGGTACCAGCAGACGTGGATTGCCGTGCCTGGGCCGCGGCCGCGAGGGCGGCCGCCTTGGCCTTCTGCGCGGTCACCGACGATGCCCCGGCGGCTGCCGGGGGAACGGCGTCGCCGGTACCATTCCGCACGGTGCTCGCCTGCCCGTTCGCCGGTGGCGACATCGGCACGGTCGACGCTTCCTCGGCCAGCGCGGGAGCGCACCCGTCGCGGGCGAGGGCGGCCGCCCCGGCGGCAAAGCCCTCCCGCATGAGCACGTCGTCCGGCTGAATCGGGGCATTGCTGTCGAGCAGGCGCACGATCGCTCGCGCTTGCTCCACCGTGCATGCCGGCCCTTCGGCGGGGACCAGCTCGGTGATCGCCTCGAGCAGCGCAGCGGGCCGGGGGTGGACGATCCGTACCCGGTCGTTCTCCGCCTTGGCGGGCGTCACCCGTTCCACGAACGGACCGACCGCCAGGATCAGGGAGATCGGCACGCTGCCGTTGGTCAGCGCGGCCAGGCGGCCGGCCAGCTCGTCGGCCGCGCGCAACGACGCGCTGGCCGGATTCACGGCTGCGGACTTGCCGACCAGCGGCCAGTTGTCCGCCTTCCACTGACCGTGCAGCGGCGCTTCCAGGTGCAGGGCGGGCCCGGGCAGATCGATGCCGGCCACCAGGACGATGCCGCGCGGCATGACCAGCACCGCGTCGAACGACGGGCCGTTCTCCAGCGGCTGCACGCCCACCACCGCGATCCCGCCCAGCTCCGCAGGACCCCGGCCGAGCGCAGTGAGGCCCGCCCGCACGTCGGCAGCGACCGTGCTGGCGGGCTCCCCGACACGAAGCAGCCGCACGCAAACCTCCCGGCTCGGCTGGTGGATTCCCCCGGATAGGTTAACCAGGACCCCGGCGGCCGGCGCGTTCGGACCCGCCCGTCGCACACCGGGACATCGGCCCGTTTGCGCAGGTCACCGGGGTATATGACCGGTTGTGCTGGTATGCCTGATTTGCGGCGCGGCCCATGGTGCGGTCGCTGCGAGTGCCGCCCCGCGGCTGTGTTCCCGGCGCGTCGACGTGACGGATGCGGCGCACTCCGAAGTGGGTCGCTGAACCGGGTGGCTCCGTCGTGCGAAGCATCGCCCGAGTACGGCGTGGCAGGTCGACACACCGCCGCGGGGTGGTGTATTGGTCCCGTTTTCGGTGTTGCAACTGGTGCATGTGGGGCGGGATAGGTAATCTGCAACTACCACAACTGCATACCCCGGAGTGCCTTCCTCCGATGCGGATCGATCGGATCTGTACACGACGAGGACGTTGGGGAAGATGCCCCTCGTCGGCAGAGCAAGATCGACAACGCGGAGGTCAGCTGTGAGCACTCGTGGGAACACGCGCGGCGTGGTTTATGTCCACTCCTCGCCTGCTGCGGTCTGTCCGCACGTCGAGTGGGCGCTCTCCGGCGCGCTGGGGAGGCCGGCGCAGCTGAGCTGGACGGCGCAGAACGCCGCGCCTGGGCAGTTGCGTGCCGAGTGCGACTGGCGTGGCCCGGCGGGGACCGGTGCCGCCATCGCCAGGGCACTCAAGGCGTGGCCGATGCTGCGCTTCGAGGTCACCGAAGAGCCCAGCGAAGGGGTCGACGGTGAGCGGTTCTGCTATGCCCCAGGACTGGGCCTGTGGCGGGGCCGCACCAGCGCGAACGGCGACATCGTGGTGGGCGAGGACCAGCTGCGCACCCTCGTCGCCCGCAGCCGGGCAGGGGAGGATCTGGCTCATCGGATCGACGAGTTGCTCGGCACCGCGTGGGACGAGGCGCTGGAGCCGTTCCGCCACGCGGGTGACGGCGCGCCGGTCACCTGGCTGCACCAGGTGGTGTAGCGGCGGCCGACTAGGCTGAACGCCGTGCGGTTGCTGGTGCCAACGGTGATCGGGGTGATGTCGCTGGCAGTGGCCGGCGGTCTGCTGGCCCGCGAGCTGTATCAGGAGCGCGCGCCGGTCCGTGCGGACATACCGGTCACCGTCGCGCCGTCGACCTCACTCGCGCCGTCCGACCAACCGGGGCCCGCGCAGGTCAAGCTGACGCCCGATGCCGCGCGGCACCCGTACGGCGAGATCGCCCGGAAGTTGCTGCAGGCCTACACCACCGGCATCAACGAACGCAACTACGGGCGCTGGAAGACCGCGGTCTCGCAGGAGCGCATCGCGGTGCAGCCGAAGCAGGCGTGGCTGGAGGGCTACCGCAGCACCCGCATCGGCAGCGCCGTGCTGCACCGGATCGAAACCGGCCCGGACGGCTCGCTGCGCATCCTGTTCAGCTTCACCAGCACGCAGGACGAGCAGGATGCGCCGCCGGATCTTCCTGCCGGGTGCATCCACTGGCAGCTGATGCTGCCGCTGGTGCTGGAGAACGACGGATGGAAGATCGGCAGCGTCGTCCCGGGGACGGTGCCGGAAGCCCGGCGATGCTGACCCCGCCCACGATCCTTGCCATGACGAGCCGAACGCCCCGGGGACGCGCCCGGGGCGTTCGTACTGCCTGCGTCAGGCCTTGGCGAAAGCCAGCGTCACGTTGTGCCCGCCGAACCCGAACGAGTCGTTGAGCGCAACGTCGATGTCCATCTTCCGCGGCTCGTCGCGCACCACGTCCAGCGTCACGCCGGGGTCGAGCTGCTCGAGGTTCTTGGTCGGCGGGATCAGGCCGTGGTGCACGGTCAGGATGGTGGCGATCGACTCGACCGCCCCCGCCGCGCCCAGCAGGTGCCCGAGCACGCTCTTCGGCGCGGTGAGCACCGGGTGATCGCCGATCGCCTTGCGCACGGCCACCGTCTCGGTCACGTCGCCCACCGGGGTCGACGTCGCGTGCGCGTTCACGTGGTGCACCCGCTGCGGGTCGATGTCACCGCTGCGCAGCGCGGCTCGCATCGCGCGCGCCTGGCCGGTGCCTTCCGGGTCCGGCGCGGTGATGTGGTGCGCGTCCGCGCTGGTGCCTGCGCCGACCAGCTTGGCGTAGACCCGCGCGCCACGTGCCGCGGCGAACTCCGCCCGCTCCAGCACGATGCAGCCGGCGCCCTCCCCGAGCACGAACCCGTCCCGGTCGACGTCCCACGGCCGCGAAGCGCCCTCCGGGTCGTCGTTGCGGGTGCTCATCGTGCGCGACTGGGCGAACCCGGCCATCGTGATGGCGGCGATGCAGGCTTCCGCTCCGCCGGCCACGACCACGTCGGCCTCCCCGGCCCGCAACATGCGGAAGGCCCAGGCGATGGCTTCAGCGCCGGAGGCACAGGCCGACACCGGCGCGTGCACGCCGGCGCGTGCCTTCAGGTCGATGCCGACCCACGCGGCGGGGCCGTTGGGCATCAGCATGGGGACGGTCAACGGGGACACCTTGCGCACCCCGTTGCTCTCCAGCTGATCGTCCATGGCGAGCAGGGTGCCCGCGCCGCCGACACCGGTGCCGATCACGACACCGAGCCGCTCCGGCTCGACGCCGGCGTCCTCGCCCTCGCCGAACCCGGCGTCCCGCCACGCCTGCCGCGCGGCCACCATCGCCACCTGCTCGACCCGGTCCAGCCTGCGCGCTTCCACCCGGGGCAGGACCTCGGTCGGCTCCACCGCCAGCGGCGCGGCGATCCGCACCGGCAGGTCGTAGGTCTCGACCCACTCTTCCTCCAGCAACCGGACGCCGCTCCGGCTGGCCAGCAGGCCGTCCCACAGGGCATCGACGTCCCCGCCCAGCGGTGTCGTCGCGCCCAGGCCGGTGACCACGACGTCTGGTGTGCTCATTGACTAACGCCTCCCCACTTGCAGGATGTGACCGGCGGTGTGCCGATCAGGAGTTCTTGGCGACGTAGTTCACCGCATCGCCGACCGTCTTGAGGTTAGCCAGCTCGTCGTCCGGGATCTTCACGCCGAACTTGTCTTCCGCCTGAACGGCGATCTCCACCATGGACAGCGAGTCGATGTCCAGGTCGTCCACGAACGACTTCTCCGGCGTGACCTCGTCCTTGGCCACCCCGGCGACCTCCTCGACGATCTCGGCCAGGCCGGCGAGGATCTTCGCGTTGTCCGCCATTGCGTTCCTTTCTGTCAGTTCACCAGTGCTCTTCCGCCCGGCACGACCTGCCCGAGCAGCTGATCACGGAGCCACGAACACCTGTCCCGCGTAGGACAGCCCGGCCCCGAAGCCTACGGCCAGCACCACGTCGCCCGACGACACCCGTCCCTTTTGACGCATGTGATCCAACGCCAGCGGGATGGACGCCGACGACGTGTTGCCGGAGTAGACGATGTCATCGGCCACCACCAGATCGTCCCGGGCCCCCTTGGCCTTGAGTTTCTTGGCGATCGCCTCCACGATGCGCAGGTTCGCCTGGTGCGGGATCAGCACGTCGATGTCGGCAAGGCTCAGCCCGGCCGCCTCCACGGCACGCATCGCCACCGGCGCGATCTGTGTGGTCGCCCAGCGGAAGACCGACTGGCCCTCCTGGTGGATGTACTTGTTGTCGCGCATGTGGATGGTGGCGGCCAGATCGCCCGCGCTGCCCCACACCACCGGGCCGATGCGTGGCTCATCGGCAGGCCCGACCACGGCGGCGCCCGCGCCGTCGGCGAAGATGATCGCGTTCGCCCGGTCCAGCGGGTCGACCACGTCGGTGAGCTTCTCCGCGCCGATCACCAGCGCCCGCCGGGACGAGCCGGCACGCACCAGATCGGAGGCGACCCCGAGGGCGTAGCAGAAGCCGGCGCAGGCCGCGTTCAGGTCGAACGCGCCCGCGGCCTTGACCCCGATGCGGTCGGCCACTTGCGCGGCGGCGTTCGGGATGGGGGCGGGCATGGTGCAGTTCGGCACGATCACCGTGTCCACGTCCGACGGCTCCAGCCCCGCGTCGCTGAGTGCTTTGCTCCCGGCCTCCACCGCCATGTCGACCAGCCGCTCGTCCTCGGCGGCGAACCGGCGCTCGACGATGCCGACCCGGTCCCGGATCCACTGGTCGCTGGTGTCCATCACCTGCGACAAGTCGTCGTTGGTGACCACCCGTTCCGGCTGGTAGCTGCCGATGCCGAGCACCTGGGTGGCCGGGGCCCCGGCTGCCTGACGAATCGCGGTCACGAGCTCTCCCGGCTGTCGTCGGCCAGCTTGTCCAGATCGGCGGGCACCTTGATCGCCGTGGTGCCGGTGACGGTGCCCTTCAGCTGGCGTCGCACCAGGCCGGTCAGCGTTCCGGCGGGGGGAAGCTCGACCGTGCTGGTCACGCCGATCTCGGCCAGCGTCTGCATGGTCAGGTCCCAGCGCACCGGGCTGGTGACCTGGCTGACCAGCCGGTCCAGGTACTCCTTCCCGGAGGACACGACGGCGCCGTCGGCGTTGGACAGCAGCGGCCGGTCCGGGTCGCGCGGGGTGATCTTGGCCGCGTGCCCGGCCAGCGCCTCCCGCGCGGGCGCCATGTACTCGGTGTGGAACGCGCCCGCCACCTTCAGCTGCCGCACCTTGGTGCCGGGGAGGGGGTCGGCGACGATCGCCGCGATGGCGTCGGCGGGGCCGGACGCGACGATCTGGCCCGCGCCGTTGCGGTTGGCCGCGGACAGGCCGTGCTCGGCCAGCCAGGCCACCACCTCGTCGGGATCGCCCATCATCACCGCGGCCATGCTGGTCTCGGCCAGCGCGCACGCCTTGGCCATCTCGGCGCCGCGCACCGCGGCCAGGGCCACGGCGTCCGTGGCGTCCAGCACGCCGGCGATCGCGGCCGCGGCGAGTTCGCCCACCGAGTGCCCGGCCACGGGGGCGTCCGCCGGCCACAGGCCGCGCTCGGCGCCGATCTCGTAGGCCAGCAGCGACGCCGCCACGATCAGCGGCTGGGTGATGGCGGTGTCCTGGATCTCGTCGGCGTCGGCCTCGGTGCCCAGCCGGATGAGGTCGAGACCGGTCGCCTCGGACCATTCGGCGAGACGCTTGCGGGCCCCGTCGACCTCGAGCCACGGGGTGAGCATCCCGGGGGACTGGGAACCTTGTCCGGGGGTAAGAACGGCGAGCTCGTGCGTCACGTTTCTAGCGAACACGGCGATGGCCTCCGGCCGTGATGTCGCGGAGTACCAAGTACTCCGAGCGTCTTTGGAGGAACCCCACAAACGTACCGCTTGCCGCCGGGTTCGCATCCCGGCTTGTGTAGAGGCTCACCACAAGCCGGGGATTCGCGGCATGCGGCAGGCCGCACGCTGCCGAGTGCGCGGCGGCGGGCCTGCTCACCACAGCCCCCTGGCCTTGGCCAGCCTGCCGACCATCAGCCCGACCCGCAGCACGAGCGCGTCGCGCGGATCGGTGGCGCTGCGCCCGGTGAGCTCGGCGGCCCGCTTCAGCCGGTAGCGCACGGTGTTGGGGTGCACGTACAGCTGCCGCGCGCACGCTTCCAGTACGCCACCCGCCTCCAGGTAGGCGGTGACGGTCTCCTCGATCGCGCTTCCCGCCTGTTCCAACGGCCGGGCGATCTCCTCGATCAGCGTGCGCTCCGCCTCGGCGTCGCCGGCCAGCGCGCGTTCCGGCAGCAGGTCGGCGGCACGGACCGGGCGAGGGGCGCCCGCCCAGCCGACCACCGCCCGCAGGCCGGACAGCGCCTCCACCGCGCTGCGGTGCCCGTCGGCCAGCCGGGGCACGGTCGAGCCCGCCACCACCGGCCCGTCGCCGAAGCACGCAGTCAGCGCGGGAAGCACCTTCTCGGCCTCCGGTGACCCGGTCGTCGGCCCGTTGACCACCACGATCAGCCTGGTGCCCTGTACCCCGACCAGCACCGAGCGGCCGACCCGGCCTGCTTGCGCCCGTACTTCGGTGATGACGTCGGGGGAGTCCGCCTTGGGGGCCGCGCCCACCACGACCGTGGCCGGGCTGGCCGGATCCCAGCCGAGGGCGGCCGCGCGGGACAGCAGTGACTCCTCGGCGTCGCCGCGCACGATCCCGTCCACCACGAGCGCTTCCAAGCGGGCGTCCCACGCGCCGCGAGACTCGGCGGCTGCGGCGTAGGCGGTCGCCGCGGCGAACGCCACCTCCCGGCCGTAGCGCAGCACGCTCTCGGTCAGCAGCACGCGTTCGGCCTCGTTGGCCGCGTACTTGGGCAGCTCCCGCTCGAACACCTCGATGGCGATGCGGATCAGCACCACGGTGTGCCGCAGGTTGATCAGCCGGGACAGCTCGCGCGGAGCGTCCCGGAACGCGTCGGTGGTCGGCCGGGAGGGGATGGTCGGATCCCGGAGCCACTCGGTGAACCCCGCAGCTTCCGCCTGCGTGATGAGCAGGATGCTGGCCCGCTGGTCGGCCGTCATCCGGGAGAACCACGGCAGCCGTCGCTGCATCTCCGCCACGCACGCCCCCGCCAGGTCGCCGGAGGCCCGTTCGACCTTGCGCATGGTGCCCGGCGACAGCCTCGCCGCAGGCGGCTCGAGCGACTGGGTGGTCATGCCGACAACAGTAATCCAGCGGGTCGGCGGCGATGTTTCCTCGGCGTTGCGGTCCGGTGCCGAGCGAGGTGTCGCCCGGGATGTTTTCCGTCCCATTGTCGTCCGGCTGCACCGGCGCTCGCTGGGCCCTGATTTTCCGGCATCCGGTCGTGCTCGATTCGGCTTGCCGCAGCGTCCGGATCCGCGTGCCGCGATGCGGATTCCCGGGTCGTGTCGCCGGAATTTGACTCCGGGCGCCTTTTGCATCGTCGTGCGATTTCCCGGTCGGCGTGTCCATTATGGGCGGACACGTCCTGTTTGCCTGCGGAATCACCCGTCCTTGCGTCCGTTTCGAGTTGCTGACCAGCGCATGCGGGCTGACGATCACGCTGTCCGGGGCGTTCGGTAGCGAGGAGGAGATGGCCGTGGACGAGATCAGAGCAGGCCTGGGCGATGCGTGGAGCGCGATCGTCACGTTCGTGCCCAAGCTGCTGATGTTCCTCATCGTTCTGTTGATCGGCTGG
This sequence comes from Thermocrispum agreste DSM 44070, assembly GCF_000427905.1. Lineage (GTDB taxonomy): Bacteria > Actinomycetota > Actinomycetes > Mycobacteriales > Pseudonocardiaceae > Thermocrispum > Thermocrispum agreste. Next base: position 761,298 of record NZ_KE386603.1, read on the forward strand.
CTCATCGCCAAAGCCGTGTCGAAAGGGCTGAGCCTGCTGCTGCAGAAACTCGGCTTCGCCCGCTTGGTGGACAAAACCGGGCTGGCCCGGATTTTCCAGCAGTCGAACATCGACGCGGGCGGAATCATCGTCAAGATCGTCTACTATTTCATTCTGCTCATCGCGTTGCAGATCGCGTTCGGGGTGTTCGGGCCGACGAATCCGGTCAGCCAGCTGCTCAACGACGTGATCGCCTTCCTGCCGCGGATCGCGGTGGCCATCGTGCTGGTGCTGGTGGCGGCGGCGATCGGCAACGCGGTGCGCGAGCTGGTGGGCAACGCGCTGGCGGGCCGAGGTGCCGCGCGTGGCCTGGCCACCGCGGCGTACTGGGTGATCCTGGCGCTGGGCGTCATCGCCGCGCTGAGCCAGATCGGCGTCGGCGAGCTGGTCACCGGCCCGGTGCTGATCGCGGTGCTGGCCACCGTCGGCGGCGTGATCGTCGTCGGCTTCGGCGGTGGCCTGATCAGGGCGACGTCCGAGCGCTGGCCGCGCTGGCTCGACTCGATCGAGCAGCAGTTCTCGTCCTCGTCGGCAGGCGGCCGGCCCGCCCCGGGGGCCGGTCCCGGCGCCGGCCCTGCCACCGGCGGCATGAGCGGAGATCTGCGCGAGTAGCCGCCCGTACGACAGCAGAAGGCTGGGCGGACGCCGGTCGTCCGCCCAGCCTTTCGCCCGCTGTGTCAGGCGTCGCCGGCGTCGGTCAGCTGCGGGCCCGCGGCGGTGACGTCGTCGATGCGGTACTTGCGCGCCGCCTCGGACACCGCGGACTGCTTCACGTCGCCGGTGCGAGCCAGCGCGGCCAGCGTGGCAACCGTGATCGACTCGGCGTCGACCAGGAAATACCTGCGTGCCGCCGGACGGGTGTCGGAGAAGCCGAACCCGTCGGTGCCCAGGGTGTACATCGGGGCGGGTACCCAGGGCCGGATCAGGTCCGGCACCGCGCGCATCCAGTCGGAGACCGCCACGATCGGCCCTGCCGCGTCGGACAGCACCTGGGTGACGTACGGAACCCGCGGCTCCTCGTCCGGGTGCAGCAGGTTGTACCGGTCGATCTCCACCGCTTCGCGGCGCAGTTCCGACCACGAGGTCGCGGACCAGACGTCGGCCTGGACGCCCCACTCCTCGGCCAGCAGCTTCTGCGCCCGCAGCGCTTCGGGCATGGTCACGCCGGAGACCAGGATCTGCGCCCGTGGACCGGTGTTCCCCGGCGCCACCTGGTACCGGTAGAGGCCCCGCAGCAGGCCCTCGACGTCGAGGTCCTCCGGCTCGGGCGGCTGCTTGTACGGCTCGTTGTACACCGTGAGGTAGTACATGACGTCCTCGGCGTTCTCGCCGTACATCCGGCGCAGCCCGTCCCGCACGATGTGCGCGATCTCGAACGCCCACGCCGGGTCGTAGGACACCACCGCCGGGTTGGTCGCCGCCAGCAGATGCGAGTGGCCGTCCGCGTGCTGCAGGCCTTCACCGGTCAGCGTCGTCCGGCCCGCCGTCGCGCCGATCACGAAGCCGCGCGCCATCTGGTCGGCGGCCGCGTAGAGCCCGTCGCCGGTGCGCTGGAAGCCGAACATCGAGTAGAAGATGTAGACCGGGATCATCGGCTCGCCGTGCGTGGCGTACGACGTGCCCGCTGCGGTGAACGACGCCACCGACCCGGCCTCGTTGATGCCCTCGTGCAGCAGCTGGCCGTCCTCGGCCTCCTTGTAGGCCAGCATCAGCTGCGCGTCGACCGACGTGTAGCTCTGGCCGTGCGGGTTGTAGATCTTGGCGGTCGGGAACATCGAGTCGAGGCCGAACGTGCGCGCCTCGTCCGGGATGATCGGGACCACCCGCTTGCCGATGTTGGCGTCCTTGGCCAGCTCGCGGATCAGCCGCACCAGCGCCATGGTGGTGGCCACGTCCTGCTTGCCCGAGCCCTTGCGCAGGCCCTCGTAGACCTTGTCCCCCGGCAGCACCAGCGGCTTGGCCTGCACCCGGCGTTCCGGCAGGAAGCCGCCGAGCGCCTTGCGGCGGCCGATCATGTACTGGATCTCCGGGGAGTCCTCGCCCGGGTGGTAGTACGGCGGCAGCGCCGGGTCGGCCTCCAGCTCCTCGTCGCTGATCGGGATGCGCAGCGAGTCCCGGAACAGCTTCAGGTCGTCCAGGGTCAGCTTCTTCATCTGGTGCGTGGCGTTGCGCCCCTCGAAGGCCGGGCCCAGCCCGTAGCCCTTGATGGTGTGCGCCAGGATCACCGTCGGCTGACCGTGGTGCTCCATGGCCGCCTTGTACGCCGCGTACACCTTGCGGTAGTCGTGCCCGCCGCGCTTGAGGTTCCAGATCTCCTCGTCGGACAGGTGCTTGACCAGCTCCTTGGTGCGCGGGTCACGGCCGAAGAAGTGTTCCCGCACGTATGCGCCGTCGTTGGCCTTGTAGGTCTGGTAGTCGCCGTCCGGCGTGGTGTTCATCAGGTTCACCAGGGCGCCGTCGCGGTCGGCGTGCAGCAACGCGTCCCACTCCCGGCCCCAGATCACCTTGATGACGTTCCAGCCCGCGCCGCGGAAGTAGGCCTCCAGCTCCTGGATGATCTTGCCGTTGCCGCGGACCGGGCCGTCCAGCCGCTGGAGGTTGCAGTTGATGACGAACGTCAGGTTGTCCAGGCCCTCGGCCGCCGCCACGTGGATCAGGCCGCGCGACTCCGGCTCGTCCATCTCCCCGTCGCCCAGGAACGCCCACACGTGCTGGTCGGACGTGTCCTTGATGCCGCGGGCGTGCAGGTAGCGGTTGAACCGGGCCTGGTAGATGGCGTTCATCGGGCCCAGGCCCATGGACACCGTGGGGAACTCCCAGAAGTCCGGCATCAGCCGCGGGTGCGGGTACGACGGCAGGCCGCCGCCCTTGCCGGCGTGCGAGTACTCCTGGCGGAAGCCGTCCAGCTGGGCAGCGGTCAGCCTGCCTTCCAGGAACGCACGCGCGTAGATGCCGGGGGAGGCGTGGCCCTGGATGAAGACCTGGTCGCCACCGCCGGAGTGCCCCTTGCCACGGAAGAAGTGGTTGAAACCGACCTCGTACAACGCGGCCGACGAGGCGTAGGTGGAGATGTGGCCGCCGACGGAGACGCCGGGACGCTGGGCGCGGTGCACCATGATCGCCGCGTTCCACCTGATGTAGGCGCGGTAGCGGCGCTCGATCTCCTCGTCACCGGGGAACCAGGGCTCGTTCTCCGTCGGAATGGTGTTGACGTAGTCGGTCGCCGTCAACGGTGGAACGCCGACGTTGCGCTCGCGGGCCCGCTCGAGGATGCGCAAGAGCAGATACCGGGCCCGCTGTTGGCCGCCGCGGGCCAACACCTCGTCGAACGAATCCAGCCATTCGCCAGTCTCTTCCGGGTCGATGTCGGGCAGGTGCGCTGCCAGGCCGTCCCGGATGACCCGCACGCGGGCTGGCGCCTTGCCGTTCGTGGCGGCGCCGGACGGCGGTGTGTTCTGCTGGGGCAAGGGTGCCGCTCCTAGCTCGTCACTGTGGTCTTGGTGATGCTGTTGTCATCCTTCCGCTTCCTGGCGGTTTCGTCATCGTTACTCGCCAGTAGGCGGGTGTTCGTGACCGTCGAGCGCGGAAATAATGCCGACTCGGTGGCCGTGGTTGCTTGCGTGCGCGGCCACTGCGGTGTTCGCTGTCACTACTCAATACTGACGTTACAAGAGTCGGCGCGCCGATGGGCAGCGCATGGCAGGTAGGAGGAGTAGCAGTCGTGGTCGCGGCTGGAAACGTCGCCGACAGGCTTGGCATCAAGCCGGACATGGTGGTTCAGGAGATCGGCTGGGACGAGGACGTCGACGAGAGCGTTCGTGCCGCGATCGAGGAGCGGATCGGTGGGGAGATCCTCGACGAGGACGCCCAGGAAGTCGTCGACGTGGTGTTGCTGTGGTGGCGCGACGGCGACGGTGATCTCGGCGACGCCCTGGTCGATGCCCGGCAGCCGCTGAGCGAGAACGGCGTGGTGTGGGTGCTGACGCCCAAGACCGGCCAGGAAGGCCACGTGGAGCCGGCGGAGATCGCCGAGGTCGTCCCGACCGTGGGGCTGGCGCAGACCTCGACCATCAGCGTGGGGGAGAAGTGGGCTGGGTCTCGCCTCGTCCCGCCGCGGGGGACACGTCGTTGACCACGCCACTAACCTGACCCGCATCGCAGGTGATCCACGGGTTAGGGAGGCAGCAGCACATGATCGAGGTCGAGGTCGGTTCGATCGCGCCGGAGTTCTCGCTCAACGACTACAACAAGCAGCAGGTGAAGCTGTCCGACTTCCGGGGCGCCAAGCCGGTGCTGCTGGTGTTCTACCCGTTCGCGTTCAGCGGGATCTGCACCGGTGAGCTGTGCCAGCTGCGCGACGACTACTCGTCGTTCGAGGACAAGGTGCAGGTGCTCGGCATCTCGGTGGACACCCCGTTCGCCCTGAAGGCGTGGGCGGACCAGCAGGGCTTCCAGTTCCCGCTGTTGTCGGACTTCTGGCCGCACGGGGAGGTGGCCAAGAAGTACGGGGTGTTCAACGCCGACAGCGGGATGGCCGTCCGCGGCACGTTCCTGATCGACACCGACGGCGTGGTCCGCTTCGCCGAGCGCAAGGTGCCGGGTGAGGCCCGTGACCAGGAGGCGTGGAAGAAGGCGATCGCCGAGCTTTAAGGTATAACGGAGCACCCGGGTTCGCCCGGGCCCGTCGGGGCGCATAGCTCAGCGGAAGAGCACCTGCCTTACAAGCAGGGGGTCGCTGGTTCGAACCCAGCTGTGCCCACCGTGTGCGATGTGCGGGAGTCTCCCGTTTCCCGCGGCACCTGCAGCCGCCGTGCGGTCGGCTCTGGAAGACGACCGATGCCGGACCTGGCACAAGGCCGGGACGGCCCGCAGGTACCCGTCCCGCAGGCCGCCTCGGAGCGAATCAGCGCGCGCAGCTTGATCCGCGATGCGCGCGGCGCCGGTCCGTCCTCGACCGGGAAGCGGTACCGCTCGATCGTGCCGTCGTCGTAGGTGACGACCATCTCGTGCTCGGTCGGCGACACGTCGCGGATCGTGATGCGCTCGTCGCCACCACGGCCGTCGACGTCGCCGGATGTGGTCACCTAGGCGGCGGCTGACATGGTGTCCGCCGCCGCTACCGGCACCGTTGCAGCCGCAATCGCGGCGATACCGGAAACAACGATGCCAAGTGTCCGTTTACGCGCGGGCTCCCCCTTGTTGTCGCGTTGTCACGGGCTCTCCGGAAGACGTCTCGACGCCGATTCGGTTGCCCCGCCGCGAGAATCGAGCATCGGCGTCTTCGCGTACGCCACACGTTCACACCGCACGCCGCGCATTGTCCGCGTAGGCGGAGAACGACGCCGCCTCCGTTGACTGACTGAATGTTCAGACAGTATGCTGACTAAGCGTTCAGTCAGGAGTTGGCGAGTGGTGGCGCAACCGGACAGACGGGAAGAGGCGAACGCCGAGCGCGGCGGCGTGGAACGCATCCGGGACGCGGCGATCGAGTTGTTCGGTCAGCACGGGGTCAACGGCACGAGCCTCAAGGCCATCGCGGAGCGCGCGGGTGTTTCACCCGCGTTGATCATTCACCACTACGGCTCCAAGGACGGCCTGCGCGTGGCATGCGACCAGTACGTCGCTGACACGCTGCTGGCGCTCAAGACCGACGCGGTGCGGCAGGGCCCGCGGCTCGACCCGGTCATGCTCACCAGTCAGATCGCCGAGTTCCGGCCGTTGATGCGCTACCTGGCCAAGACGCTGGTCGACGGCAGCCCGCACGTCAACGACCTGATCGACAAGATGGTCGAGCACGCCGAGCAGTACATCGAAGAGGGCGTGGCAGCAGGCCTGGTGAAGCCCAGCGCCAACCCGCGGGCTCGGGTGGTGGTGCTGTTCCTGTTCGCCATGGGCAGCTTGGTGCTGCACGAGCACTTCAAGCGGCTGCTGGGGGTCGACCTGATCGACGGCGACGAGCCGCCGGTGGCCTACTTGCAAGCCGTCCTGGAGATCTACTGCGAGGGCGTGCTCACTCCCGGGACCTATCAGAACGTCCGCTCTTACCTCGATCAGCTCGAGGAGCAATCCGACCCGAAAGGCGGCAGCGACGATGAACGTGATTGAGTGTGCCGGGCTGGTGAAGACTTTCGGCACCATCCGCGCGCTCGACGGCCTGGACATGACCGTCGCCCGCGGCGAGGTGCACGGGTTTCTCGGCCCGAACGGAGCGGGCAAGTCCACCACCATGCGGGTCCTGCTCGGCCTGTTGAAGGCCGACGGCGGGACGGTGCGGCTGTTCGGCTCCGATCCGTGGCACGACGCCGTGGCGCTGCATCGCCGGCTCGCCTACGTTCCCGGCGACGTGGAGCTGTGGCCGAAGCTGACCGGCGGGGAGGCGATCGACGTCTTTGCGCGGCTGCGTGGCGGGGTGAACCGGCGCAAGCGCGACGAGCTGTGCGAACGCTTCGACCTGGACCCGACGAAGAAGGCCCGCACGTACTCCAAGGGCAACCGGCAGAAGGTGGCGCTGATCGCCGCCTTGGCCTCCGACGTGGAGCTGCTGCTGCTCGACGAGCCGACGGCAGGCCTGGACCCGTTGATGGAGCTGGTGTTCCAGCAGGCCATCCGGGAAGCCCGGGACACGGGCACGACGGTGCTGCTGTCCAGCCACATCCTGGCGCAGGTCGAAGTGCTGGCGGACCGGATCTCCATCGTGCGGCAGGGCCGGATCGTGGAGTCCGGCTCCCTGCGCGAACTGCGGCACATGACCCGCATCACGGTCGAGGCCGAGGTCACCGGCTCGCCGGAGCGGCTCGCCGCCATGCCGGGCGTGCACGACCTGCGGCAGACGGACGGACAGGTGCGCTTCGAGGTCGACGGCAGCCGGGTCGGGGACGTGCTGCGTGAGCTGGCCGGTTTGGGTGTCCGCTCGATCGTCGCCCATCCGCCGACCCTCGAACAGCTGTTGATGAGCCACTACGGGGACGATCTTTCGGCGCGCGGCGCCACGACGGGAGTGAAGTGACGTGCCGGCCACCGTGGGTGACCGGACGGCAACGCGGCACAGCGCGCCGTCCGGTTCGCGTACCGCGACCTTGACGCTGGCGCGGTTCCTGCTGCGCCAGGATCGGGTCAAGTTGCCCGCCTGGATCGTCGGCCTCGGGCTACTGGTGGTCTACATCGGGGCGGCGCTGCCCGAACTCGCGCCGTCGGAGCAGGATCTCGCCGCGGCCGTTCCGCTGCTCGAGCAGCCGGTCGGGCGCATGTTCGCCGGCCCGGCGTTCGGTCTCGACGCGCCGACCTACGAGCGGTTCTTCGCCGCCGGCTACCTGCTCTATCTGTTCCTGCTGGCCGCGTTGATGAACATCATGCTCGTCGTCCGGCACACCAGGCTGGAGGAGCAGACCGGGCGCGCCGAGCTGATCCGCGCCAACGTCGTCGGCCGGGACGCGCCGTTGACCGCGGCATTGCTGGTCGCCGTGCTTGCCGACATCGCGGCCGCGATCGTGGTGACGGCGCTGGCGGTCGGCAACGGCTTCGCACTGACGGGCTCGCTGCTTGTGGGCGCCGCGACCGGGGCGACGGGCCTGGCCTTCGCCGGGGTCACCGCGGTGACCGTGCAGCTGAGCGAGAGTTCGCGCACCGCGGCCGGGTGGGCCGGGGTGGTCGTCGGAGTGGCGTTCGCGCTGCGCGGCCTCGGTGACATGGCCGAGGTCGGCGGCAGCGCGCTGTCGTGGACGTCACCGTTCGGCTGGGCCTCGCAGACTGCGCCATACGTCCACGACCGGTGGTGGCCGCTCCTGCTCCTGCTGGGGCTGGGCATCGTCGGGGCGCTGCTCGGGTTCGTCCTGCAGAACAAGCGCGACCTGGGCGCCGGCCTGATCAGTGCGCGGCGCGGCGCGGCGACGGCTTCCCGTTTTCTGGGCACGCCGCTCGGTCTCGCGTGGCGTCTGCAGCGGGGTGGGCTCGCCGGTTGGGCGGCATCGATCGTCGCCCTCGGCTGTGTCGACGGGGCCTTCGCGGATGTGATCGTGGAATCGGCCGCCGACCTGCCGGAGGCCGTCCGGCAGATGTTCGGCGCAGAGCAGCTGCTCACCGGGTATCTGGCGTTCCTGGCGATCTTCGGTGGGTATCTGACGGCCGCCTACGTGGTGTTCGCGGCGCAGGTGCTGCGCGCGGAGGAGACGTCCGGGCGGGCGGGCGCGCTGCTCGCCACCCCGGTCAGCCGGTCTGCCTGGGCGGGCTCTCACCTGCTGGTGATCGGGTTCGGTGCGGCGGTGATCCTGCTGCTGACCGGCGTGGGTACCGGCGCGGCCGTGGCCGGATCGCTCGGCGACTGGCAAACGTTCGGGGACGTCGTCGCCAGCCATCTCAACATGATCCCGGCGGTGCTGCTGGTGCTGGGCCTGTGCGCGGCGCTGTACGGCTGGGTACCTGGCTGGCTGCCTGCGATCGGCTGGGCGGTGGTCGCCTTGGCGGTGTTCGTCGGCAACTTCGCCGATCTGCTCGACCTGCCGGAATGGGTGCGTGCCCTGTCACCGCTGAGCCACCCTGCGGACATGCCCGTCGAATCGTTCGACGTGCTTCCGGCGCTTTGGCTGGCGGTCCTGGCGCTGGCGGGTGCAGGCATCGGCCTCGCCGGCCTCCGGCAGCGCCAGATCGGCGTGCGGTGATGGACCCGTCGATCAGCGCAGGTCGGCCAGGGCCGTCCGGAGCTGGGTCAACGCCGCCGCCACCCACGGCAGTTCGGCCGGGGCGTCCGAACTCAGCGCTTGCCACCGCTGCTCCTCGGACTCCCCGTACAGCAGGCTGGTGGCCACCCGGAAGCGTGGCGCGTCCGGGTGGTCGCCGAACGCGGCGCCGCTGAGCACGCCGACGCCGTGCTTGTCCAGCAGGAAACCGGCCACGGCGTCCGCCCCCGCCAGGCCGTGACGGCCGAGACCAGCCAGCGGACTGAGATCGGGATACAGGTAGAACGCTGCCGTCGGCTGACGGCATGCCGCTCCGGCGGCGACGAACTCCCGGTACACCGCCTGCGCGACGGCCGCGTGCAGCTTGCGGCCGGCGGCAACGTGCTCGCGCACCTCGGACGGCTCATCCAGGACGTACGCGGCGACATCCTGCATAGGAGCGGCCAAGCTGGACCAGACTTCGCTGGCGATACCGATCACCGCGTCGAGAGTGCGCTCACCGAGGTCACTGTGCGGGAAGCGAGCGAAGCCGATGCGCCACCCGCCGAGGGCCAGGCTCTTCGACAATCCACCGGTCACGAAGCACTGCTGGGGCAGGAACTCGGCGGGGGAACGCACGCTTGCCGGGTCGGCGGCGAGATCGCGGTAGATCTCGTCCGAGATCACCGCGAGACCGTGCTCCTCGGCGATCGCGCACACCTGCTTGACGTGCTCGGCCGTCGCGACGGTCCCGGTCGGGTTGTCCGGCACCGTCAGGACCAGCACACCGGGCCTCTGCCCGGCCCGGCGCGCCGCGTGCACCGCGGCAGTCAGTGCCCCGGGATCGGGCACGCCACCGGCTTCCTCGGGGATGTCCGCCCAGTGCACGCGCTTACCGGCCAGAGCCGCTTGAGCCGCATAGCTCACCCACGACGGCCGGGGCAGGATCACGTCCCCGGGGAGGGCGGCGATCAGCGCGTACAGCAGTGCTTTGCTGCCGGGAGCGGTGACGATCTGCTCCGGCTGGGTGGTGATCCCTCGGCGGGTGAAGTAGCCGGCCGCGGCCCGGCGTACTCCGGGCGAACCGGCGACCGGGCCGTAGCCGTTGCGCCCGGCGGCGCCACGCAGCTGCTCGGCGATGAAGCCGGGCACCGGCAACCCGGCTTCGCCGAAGCCGAGATGCACCACCCGCTCACCGGCCGCGCGCCGAGCCGCAAGCCGTTCGTTGATGGCCAATGTCGCCGAATGGGCAACCATGTGCATGCCTCCTTGGCCGACTCCTTGGCCGACTGATGCAAACAGTATTGCACAAAGTAGTCATCGTGCAAACATTCATGCCGCCATGTGTGGCCCAGCGCGCAGCTCGGCGGCCGGCTGAGGATGATGGTGGTCATGGCCGACACGAACACCGCGCCGGAGACCTTCGACGAGCTGGCGGCGCTGCTGCGGAGCCGGATGCCTCAGCTGACCCGATCGCAGCAGCTGCTCGCCGAACGTGTGCTGGCCGATCCGGAAGGCGTGGCGTTCATGACGGTGACCGAGCTGGCCAGGTCGGTCGGCATCAACGAGTCGACCGTGGTCCGGTTCGCCACCAGCCTGGGGTTGGACGGCTACCCCGGCCTGGCGCGGCTGTGCCGGGAGCGGTTGCGGGAACAGGCGCAGCTGCTGCGCCGGTTCGCCAACGTGGAATCGCTCACCGCGCAGGCGCGGGATCCGCTCGAGCTGGCGGTGGCCTTCGATCAGGCCAACATCGCCCGCAGCATCGCCAGGGTCGACCGTCCCGCCTGGGACCAGACCGTCGGCGTGCTGGCCACGGCGACCCGGGTGCACCTGCTGGGCCTGCGCAAGTGTTTTCCCGTCATGCACCTGTTCGGCTACCTGCTCGGCCTGGTGCGGGAGGAGGTGCGCGTGCTCGGCGCGGCGCACGGCGTGCTGACCGACGAGCTGCGCCGGGTCCAGCAGGGTGACTGCTTCGTGGCGGCCTCGATCCACCGCTACTCGGCGGACACGGTCCGGGCCTTCGAGTGGGCGGCCCGGCGCGGCGCCACCACCGTGGCCCTGACCGACAACCCGGCCTCACCGTTGGCCGGCTCCGCAACCCACGCGTTCTACCTGGACACCACCGGGGTGTCGGTGTTGCGGTCGATGACCGCCTTCGTGACGTTCGTGCAGGCCATGGCCACGTCGGTGGCGGCGGCGCGGGGCACCGAGGCCCGGTCGGCGCTGCTGGTGGAGGAAGAACTGCTCGACACCTTCGGCGTCTACTACGCGCCGAACCGCGACCGCTGACATCTGAGGCGCAGCATGCCTGCGCAGCCTCGATGCCGGATCGGCGGCCCGCCGACGTACACGCCGAGAGACGGTCTGCAGTGGTCGTGGCGTGGCAGGTTCCGGTCAGCGCCCGTTGTCGTGGACCGGGCGTGCTACCACTGTGCTATGCACACCACTGACCTGGGGGCGCTCGTCGGCCGGTACCCGGTGGACAACAAGCGGCGTCGTGTTCTCGGACTGGCTTACACGATCGGCGGGGCGGCGGCGCTGGCCGTGGGGATACCCATGATGCTCTCCGATGCGGACCGGCCGATGCTTCCCGGTGAACCGGCGTATCGCGCGATCGAGATGGTGATCGGCGGCTTGCTCGGCCTCGGCGGGCTTGCCGTGCTGATCGGGGTCGTGCTGCTGATCAGGGCAGCGCAGACGCGTGGCCACGCGATCGACCTCCACGAGCACGGCATCGTCCGCCATGCCCGGGGTGCGGCCGAAGCGATCCCCTGGCGGGACATCGCCCAGGTGGTCCGGCAAGGGAACCCGCAGAATCGCGGGGGCCTGGGCATCAACTTCCGCTGTGTCGTCCGGCTGAACGACGGACGACAGTTCGCCTTCAGCAGTCACACGACGAGGGCCATCGAACTCGCGGAGCGGTTGCAGACGGCGGTGCACGGCCGCCCCTGACCGGCGTGCCGTTCTCGCCCGGCACTGCACATCACGTCCACCCGGGTCGTCACGAATGCCCGGGCGGGACTTCGGCCAGCCAGGCTGCCGCGGGTGACTGCCCGGTCAGGCGGGCTCGATGGGTGGCTGCCCGGTCAGCCAGGCTGCCGCGGGTGGCTGCCCGGTCAGGCGGGCTCGATGGGCAGCCGCCCGCCTAGGCAGGCTCAGACGTCGAGCAGCTCGACGGTCACCTCGGCGATGGAGCCTGGCTCGAGGCCTTCGGCGGTGCGCACCGCGCGCTTGACAGGCAGCGCATAGCAGCCGGACCCGCTGTCCGGGAAGATCGACGTCCGCCACGTGGTGCCGCCGATCGTGGCCCGGACCCGGAGCGACCCGAACCCACGCTGCACGCCCTCGGTGAGCTCCCGGATGTCCTCGCTCACCTCGACGGGAACCGACACGAACGTCCACGTCTCGGCACGCCGGGCGTCCCATACCCACAGTTCGGCTGCGAAAGTGGCGATCACCGTGCCAGCATGGCACGCCCTACCGACAGTCGCGGGCCGGGAATCCGGACGCACGACGCATACCGCTGACGGGCCGCGCTGGGCGGTGGGGCCTCCCGCGAGCGGCAGCCGCGCGAAGGCCCCACCGGCCGGCTACATGTTGCGGGCGCCCTCCTCGATCGCCTCGCGAATGCGCGAGTAGGTGCCGCACCGGCAGATGTTGCGGATCTGGTCGAGATCGGCGTCGGTGATCGACCTGCCTTCCCGCCGCACCTTCTTCACCAGCGCCACCGCGGCCATGATCTGCCCGGGCTGGCAGTAACCGCACTGCGAGACGTCCTTGTCCAGCCACGCCTGCTGCATCGGGTGCAGCTCGCCGTCGGCGGTGTCCGCCAGCCCCTCGATGGTGGTGATGTGATCGGTGGGTTCGAGGTCACCGACCCGGACCGCGCACGGGTTGAACGCCCGGCCGTTGATGTGCGAGGTGCATGCCTTGCACACGTTGATGCCGCAGCCGTACTTCGGTCCCGTCACGCCGAGAATGTCCCGGAGGACCCACAGCACTCGGACGTCGTCCTCGACGTCCACGGTGACCTTCTTCCCGTTGAGGATGAATGTCTGCTCGGGCATGGCGCTCCTCACCAGGTCAGCTTCAGGCCGTTGGTCGGCGACTGCGGAATCGGGGGAATGAACGGCTTCGGCTTGAACGCCAGCGGGTCACGGTGGTTGACCGGGAAGTAGTCCGGCACCCGGCCGACCGCCCTGGCGTAGGCGCAGGCCACCGCGGCCATGCTGGCGGCCACCCCGGCCTCGCCCGCACCGCCCGGCGTCTTGCGGTCGGAGGGCATGACGATGATCTCCACCTCCGGCGGCGTGTTCCACTGCCGTGTGTAGAAGTAGTTGTCCCAGCTGGCCTCGAGGAAGTGCCCGTCCTTGAGGTGCATGCTCGAGGTCAGCGTGAGCGCGATGCCGTCGTTGATGCCGCCGAGCATCTGCGCCCGCAGGCCGGTCGGGTTGATGACCAGCCCGGCGTCGATGGCGTACACCGCCTTGGTCACCCGCGGGCCGGTCACCGCGTTGGGGATCTTCCGGTTGACCGTCTCCGGGCGGCAGTCGATCTCCACCAGGCAGGCGCTGGCGGTCTTGTACTCCTTGTGGATCGCGATGCCCTGCGCCATGCCCTTCGGCAGCGGCCGGCCCCACTTGCCGACCTCGGCGACCTTGTTCAGGCAGGCCAGCACCCGCTTGTCCTTGAGGAACTTGCGGCGGAACGTCAGCGGGTCCATGCCCATCGCGGCGGCCAGCTGATCCACCACCAGCTCGGCGGCGGTGCGCACGTCCGGCGAGTAGATGTTGCGCATGCTGCCGGTGTTGAACCGCTGGTCGGTCTCCACCAGCGACTGGTTGACCACGCCGAAGTTGTACGGGATCTCCTGGGTCAGGGCGAAGATCGTCTCGGCGAAGCCGAGGTTGCCGAGGCCGGTCGGCAGGTTCGCCACGCTCGCCGTGATCAGGTCACCGAGGCCGTGCCGGTAGTCGGTCTCGATGCTGGTGTGGTTCTGCAGGAACGCCAGCACCTGCTTGCCGGTGTAGAGGGCGCGCACCCGGCTGGTGGCCATGCCGTGCATGCGGCCGGCGCGAGCGTCGTCGGCACGGTGCCACATCAGCTTGACCGGCTTGCCCATCGCCTTGGAGATCTTCGCCGCCTCCAGCGCCGCGTCGAAGAACAGCCGGCGGCCGAACGACCCGCCGCCGTCCACGACGTGCACCTTCACCTTGTGCTGCGGCAGGCCGAGCTCGGCGGCGATGGTCTGCTGGGTGACGATCGGCGACTTCAGGCTGGCCCAGATCTCCGCCCGGTCCTTGCGCACGTCGGCGACCGCCGAGTTGGTGTCCAGCGCCGAATTGCTGCGGAAGTAGAACAGGAAGTCGGCGTCGATGGACTTGACCAGGTTCAGGTTGACCGGGCCGATGCCGATCTTGTCCAGGCCCAGCTCGCTGATCTTGGGCAGCGGTATCTCGGCCTGGCGGAGCTTGCGCACGATGTCCTCGTCCGACTCGCCTGCCACCGGGCCCGGCTTCCACTCGACCTGCATGGCGCGGACCGCGTCGATGCACTGGCCGAACGTCCTGGCCCGCACCGCGACGCCGGTGTCGATCATCGCCACGTCGGTGACGCCGGGCATGGCACGGATCTCGGCCTCGTTGAGCAGCTTGACCGGCTTGCCGTTCAGCGTCGGCGGGCGGCACACCATGGTCGGCAGGGCGTCCTCGACGCGCAGGTCGGTGGTGAACACCTTGCGGCCGGTCACGGCGGCCCGCGCGTCGATGCGCTTCTGCTCCTTGCCGATGACCTTGAACTCGCTGACGTCCTTCAGCGTCACCTCGACCTTCTTGGTCTCCGAGACGGCGGCCCGCTTGGCCAGCTCGCCGTAGCCGACCGAGCGGCCGTCCGGGGCCTGGATGACGCCCGCCTTGGCGACGAGCTTGTTCACCTCGTCGCCGAGCAGGATCGCCGCGGCCTCCAGCAGCGCGTTACGCGCGATCGCGGCGGCGACCCGGATCGGGGTGAACGTCGAGATCGTGGTGTTCGAGCCACCGGTGAGCTGGTTGAACAGCAGCTCCGGCCGGGCGTCGGCGAGCGTCACCTTGACCTTCTCCACCGGCAGGTCGAGCTCTTCGGCGATGATCATCGCCGTGGACGTGGTGATGCCCTGACCGACCTCGGCGCGCGGCAACGCGAACGACGCGGTGCCGTCCTCGTTGATGATGACGGTGATCAGGTTCGCCGTCGCGCGGGTCGCGTCGGTGAGCAGGTCGTTCAGGTCGTACAGCTCGGGGACCTGGGGCGGGCTCGGGACGGCGGCGGTGGCCGGTTCGGACAGCGCGATGTCCGCGGCGGCCACCAGCGTCGTGCCTGCCACGACGTAGCCGAAGAACTTCCGTCGACTGATGCCAGAACGCTCGCTCGCTCCGGACTGGGCACGTTCACAATCGATCGTTGGACCGGACATATGCACCTCGTGGTGGGAGCGGATCAACCGGGTGGTTACGCCGAATGGCGGTAACCATCGGCCAGGTGGCCCTGAGTGTGTCACCCATCACGAGCAGTGCCTAGGAGGGACCCGCCCAAATTCAGCCGAACTGGTTGTGCAAGTGGCACAACTCACGGTCACCGGCCGGACCGCATGGCCAGGGCGCGCAACGCGAGGTCGAGCTCCACCGGCGGGGTGTCTTCGGCCAGCGGGCGACCGATGAGGAGGGCGATCCGGCGCAGCCGGTTGACCACGGTGTTGCGGTGGCAGGGGACCGCTTTGGCGGTGCGCACCGTCGACCCGGCGCAGGCGACCCACGCGCGCAGCGTGCGGATCAGCTCGCGGGCCTCGGCCGCAGGCAGCGCGAGCAGCGGGTCGAGCCAGGTGCGGATCAGGTCGTCGGCGATGTCCGGCGAGCTCAGCAGCAGCGCTTCCGGGAGACAGTCGTCGTAGCGGGACAAGCCGCGCGATCCGGCGCGGGCACGCAGAGCCAGCAGCGCTTGCCGGTATCCGTCGGCCACCCCGGCCAGCCCGCGGACGACGCCGGACACCCCGATCAACCTGCCGGGCGGGGCGGCGGCGAGCCCGTGCAGCAGCTCCAGCGGCTGGTCGGCCCGCGGCTCGCGCAAGGCGATGACGCCGACCACGACGTCGGAGCGGTCCACCCACGCCGAGGGATGGGCCGCCAGGCGTGATTCGGCGAGCGGGATGTCGAGCTCGTCGCAGACGATGACCAGGTAGTCGTCCTCGACCGGCAGATCGAGCACCCGCGACGCTTCCGCGATGAACCCTGGCTGGCCCGTGCGCCCGCTGAGCACGCCCTCCCACAGCATCGCCCTGCGCCGTTCGTCAGCGCGCAGGACCGATCGTTCGTAGTGGTGGTAGGCGCTGGCCACCTCGGCCGACGTCTGGTCGACCACCTCCCACAGCCTGGTGCCGATCTCCGGCACCACCTCGGGGGGCAGCACGTCGCGGCCGTGTTCGATGAGATCGTCCCAGATGATGCGCCCGCCGAACCGGAACGACCGCAGCACGTCGTCCAGCGGGACACCCTGCTCGGCGCGGCGGTGGCCGGTCTGCCGGGCAGCGTCGAAGATGGCGTCGGCGTGCGGCCTCGTCGGCCGGCCGCTGACGGCCTCGGCGAGCAGTTGCAGCACCCGGTCGATGTTGTCGTGGCAGGACCGGCGGAGGTCGTCGTGCGGAACGCGGATGGTGTCCTGGTAGCCGGGGTTCTCGCTCTCGATCGCCTTCACCAGCCGGTCGGTCAGGGATTCCAGCCGGTTGCGGCGGTGCGCGGTGATGAACTCCACCGCCGCGGCCTGCGTGTCGGTGTGCGACCTGGTCATCGTCGTTGCTCGTCTCGTCCGGCCGGTACGTACCGGAAGCCGGCTGGGCGGGGTGGTGCATCCGGCGTGCGCAGCGAGTCCGGCCGGGACGAGGCGTGCGGCACGACGGTCATCCCGTGATAGTAGGGGCCGGCGAGCCCGGCCCGGCAGAAGCGGACGTCAGCCCATCCGGCGAAGTTCCGGCCACATCTGCGACCACGGGCGGCTGGGGCCCGCGCAGAACAGCACCGGTGCGCCGTTCTCCTCGTTGTCGACGCCCGCGTCGTTGCCGATCGTGGCCGCGGTGGTGCAGCCGACGAAGAACCGCGACGCCCGTTCGGCCGGGATGCCCACGACCACCACCCGGCTGGCCAGGTCGGGAGGAGGTCCCCAGTGCCAGTAGGCGTTGTGGCCGCTGTAGGCCTGCGGCAGACCGTAAGCGGGGCCGAACCTGTCGATCGCGCCCGCCTCGCCGTAGTTGCGGGTGAAGATGACCGCGCCGTCCTGGTGGGCGTGTGCGACCGTGCTGACCAGCTCCGGCCAGCCCACCGTTTCGCCGACGTCCTCGTTCATCGCCACCACGAGGTCGATGTCCCGTACCGGCAGCACCGGCAGCGCGATGACCGGGTCGATCACGATGCTGGCGGCCAGCGCCAGCCCGAGGGCGGCCTTGCGCAGCAGCGGCGGGCGCCCGCGCAGCCATCGCGGGATGGGCACGCAGCCTGCGGCGACGAGCAGCGGCAGCATCCCCGCCAGGTAGTAGGGCTTGCCGCCGGTGGCCATGAACACCACCGCCAGCAGCACCCAGGTCACGGCGAGGAAGCGCAACTCGGCGTCCCGGAACAGCCGCACCAGCCCGGCGATCCACACCGGCGCCAGCACCGGGCTGACCAACAGCAGCTGGAACGGAACGACCGCCCACCACGGCTCGGAACTGGCCGACTCGCCGCGTGCGATGGCCGCGGACACCTCCAGATGCGGCCAGCCGTGCGCGGCCTGCCAGAGGATGAACGGCGCGAACAGCACCACGGCGATCATGGCGCCCAGCCACGGGTAGGGGCTGCGCAGCACGTGCCGTGGGCCGGCCGCCAGCAGGCTGACCAGCACCGCCACGGCCAGCAGCGCGGGCAGCGGCTTGTTGAGCAGGCCGAGCCCGACGACCAGCCCCACCGCCAGCCACAGCCGCTCGTCGCGCAGCACCGCACGGACGATCAGCCAGGTGGCGGCTGTCCAGCACAGCAGGTCGAACGTGGTGGTGCTGAGCAGGTGGCCGTTGAACAGCACGACCACCGACACCCCGGCGATCACCGCGGCGAGCACCTGGGCGCTGCGCTTGGCACCCAGCTCGCCGGCGAGCAGGCCGGTGATCAGCACGATCAGGCCGGCGGCCAGCGCAGAGGGCAGCCGGAGCAGGGTGAGCGAGTCCGCATCCAGCTCGGTCATCAGCCGGGCCAGCAGCGGGGTCACCGGGCCCTGGTCGACGTACGCCCAGTCCAGTCGCTTGCCCGCGGCGATGAAGTACAGCTCGTCCCGGTGATAGCCGTACTCGTGCGCGAACAGGACCAGTACCGCGCTGACGAGGCCGGCGACCGCCACGATCATGGCTCGGCAGCATAGCGCCACTTGCGCCGTCATGGGCCGTGTTCGGGCTGGTCACAAGCGCGGTTCCGGCCGGAAAGGCACCGCCGGGCAGCGCGATCCTGCCCGGAGAAGCACCACGGAGCAGGCACACGAGCCGGGCGGCGGCCCGGCGGGCGTCAGCGCTGCGGCTCGGGCTCGGTTGCCGCGGCCTCGGGCGCGACGCCGGCCTGCCGTTCGGCGGCGGCCTTGCGCTTCCGCTTCAGCAGCATGATCACGACGAAGCCGGCCACCAGCACGCCGAGCACCACCCAGCTGCCCTTGCCGATCGCCGACTCCAGCCACTTCGCCGACTCGCCGAGTGCCGCCCCGATGCCGACGTGCAGGGCACACCAGGCCAGGCCCGCCACGCCCGCCGCGGGCAGGAACCGGTGGAACGGCAGCTTGGCCGCCCCGGCCGCGGCGGGCACCAGCGTGCGCATCACCGGCAGGAAGATCGCGATCATCACCGCGACCGCGCCGCGCCGCTGCAGGAACTCGACCGCCTTGTCCCAGCTCTCCCCGCCGTGCTTGTCGACGAACTTCACGTTGCGCAGCTTCGGGCCGAAGTAGCGGCCCAGCCAGTAGCCCGCGGTGTACCCCAGCATCGCGCAGCCGGTGGTGACCAGCCACATCGCGACGAACTCGGGAACCGAGTCGACCGTGACGCCCAGGATGAACAGCCCGGTCTCGCCCGGCGCGACGAAACCGAGGCCCAGACAGGTCTCCCCGAACACCAGCAGGCCGGCGCCGAGGATCAGCCAGCCCTCGGGCAGGTTCTGCAGCCAGGTCAGGAAATCCGAGATCACGCCGCGGGGCCCCCTCTGCTACTGCCGTGAGTGGATCAGCGGGCGAGCAGCGCGCTCGCCTCCTGAGCCGCGGGCCCTGACTCGGCGAGATGTGCCAGGTTGGCCGGCAACGGCTCGCCGCGACGGCGCTTGGTCTGCGCGTACAGCCGGCCGGCGCGGTAGCTGGAGCGTACCAGCGGGCCGGCCATCACACCGGCGAAACCCAACGATTCGGCCACCCGGGCGTGCTCGACGAACTCCTCCGGCTTGACCCAGCGGTCCACCGGGTGGTGCCGGATGCTCGGCCGCAGGTACTGGGTGATGGTGAGGATCTCGCAGCCGGCGTCCAGCAGGTCACGCATCGCGGGCTCGACCTCCTCCGGCCGCTCACCCATGCCGAGAATCAGGTTCGACTTGGTGACCAGACCCGCGTCGCGGGCGCGCCGGATCACCTCGAGCGACCGCTCGTAGCGGAAGCCGGGGCGGATCCGCTTGAAGATGCGCGGGACCGTCTCGATGTTGTGCGCCAGCACCTCCGGCTCGGAGCCGAACACCTCGGCCAGCAGGTCCGGCTTGGCGTTGAAGTCCGGGATGAGCAGCTCGACGCCGGTGCCCGGGTTCAGCGCGTGGATCTGCCGCACGGTCTCCGCGTACAGCCAGGCGCCGCCGTCCGGCAGGTCGTCCCTGGCGACACCGGTGACGGTCGAGTAACGCAGCCCCATGGCCTGCACGCTCTCCGCCACCCGCCGGGGTTCGTCCCGGTCCAGCTCCGCGGGCTTGCCGGTGTCGATCTGGCAGAAGTCGCACCGCCGGGTGCACTGGTCGCCACCGATGAGGAAGGTGGCCTCGCGGTCCTCCCAGCACTCGTAGATGTTCGGGCAGCCCGCTTCTTCGCAGACGGTGTGCAGACCCTCCCGTTTCACCAAGCCCTTCAGCTCGGTGAACTCCGGGCCCATCTTCGCCCGGGTCTTGATCCACGACGGCTTCTTCTCGATGGGCGTCTGGCTGTTGCGGACTTCTAGTCGCAGCAGCTTGCGGCCCTGGGGTGCGGGTACGCTCACGGTCCCCACACTACCCACCCGCGCGCGCACGAGACACCGCGCTGTGCTCGGGACCGGATGGTGGACACCGCAGTCGTGGTCAGCCGGTCGGCGTCAGCATGCGCAGCAGCTCACCGACCGGAAAGCGGCGCCGCCTGCGCGTGGGGGCGGCCTGGTCCGCGCCGTGGCGCAGCAGCGCCATGAAGCTCGCACCGACCCGGGTGATCTCGTCCAGCGGCTCGTGCGGTTCGGCCAGGCCTGCGGTGATCGCCAGCAGCCGTTGCTCCCGTTCCAGAGCGGGCACCAGAGTCTCCGGGTAGACGTCTATGTGGCTGTCGAGGACCGCGCGCAACGTCGGGTTCTCCGCCACCGTGCCGCGCCAGGCCTGCGCCACCAGCTCGGGGTTGTCCGAGTCCTCCCGCGGCGGCGCGTCCATGGCGTCCTCCGGGCCGCCGACCGTGCTCCGCAACTTGCCCAGCAGGCGCAGGTTCCACCGGTAGTAGAGGGCCAGCAGCAACTGCTCCGGGGTGCCGAACAGCTCTTCGGCGCGCGGGATCTCGGCGAACGGCAACGGTCCGCCCGGCGCCCGGCGGGCCAGCTTGAGCACGGTGTTCATGACCTTGCGGCGGGCGTAGTAGTCGTTCCAGCTCATGGCAGCTCCCCGCTTCTTGCGATGCGCCCGAAATGTTGCTCCGGGGACATGGCCGAATCGCATACTGCCGGTATGTTCTGGAAACGAACATACCACGGGTATGGTGCGGCTCAGGTGGCGTAAACTTGTGATCATGGCGACAGTCCGTGCTCGTCCGGCGTCCGCGCGCAAGACGCGCTACGCCTCAGCCACCCGTGATGACCTGGTACGGAGTGCGGTCGCGTTGTTCACCACGCACGGCTACGCCGGCACGTCGCTCGATGTCATCGCGGCTCGCGCCCGGGTCACCAAAGGTGCGCTGTATCACCATTTCCGGGACAAGCAGGATTTGTTCGAGGCCGCATTCAGTGCGGTCGAGAAGAAGGTGTACGCCAAGCTGAAGAAGGTTCTCGCCACGTCCGAGAATTTGTGGGTGAAAGCCGGTCTCGTGGTGCGCGAGTACCTGCAGAGTTGCCTGGATCCGGCCTATCAGCGCATCGTCATCCACGAGGGACCGGTGGTGATGGGCTGGCAGCGCTGGCGGGACGCCCAGGAGGGCCTGAGCTTCGGGGTGATCAGGGACGCCATCGCCGACCTGCGTGCGGCGGGCGGCCTGTCCGGGCTGCCGGTCGAAGTCACCGCGCGGCTGGTGTGCGGAGCGTTGTCCACCGCGGCCACGATGATCGCCAACTCGCCGGACCCGAAGCGGGTCAGCGAGGAGACCGAGGACGCCGTGGTGCGGCTGCTCGGGTTGGTCCGGGCTGGTGCCGAGGCGCAGGGCCTGCGGTGAGCGGAACAGGTCACGCCTTGCCGTAGACCGGCACGTGGGCGCCGCTGACCGCGCTCGTCTCCTCCTGGCAGAGGGCGAGGATCACGTCGGCGATCTCCCGCGGCTGCACCCATCGGGAGTGATCGGCGTCCGGCATGCTTGCCCGGTTGGCCGGGGTGTCGATCACGCTGGGCAGCACCGCGTTGACCCGGATGCCGTCGTCGCGGTACTCCTCGGCCATCGCGTCGACCAACGCCAGCACGGCGGCCTTGCCGGTGATGTAGCCCGCGGCCCCGCTGAACGGCCGCAGCGCGGCGCGGCTGGAGACGCACACGATTGCGCCGCCGCCTGCCTCGATCATGGCGGGCAGCGCCGCCTGGCTGACCAGGTAGGTCGGGCGCAGGTTGAGCCGCAGCTGGTGCTCGAACTCGTCGACGTCCGTCTCGTGCACGCGCCCGCCCGCGGCGAATCCGCCTACCAGGTTGACGACGGCGCGCAGTGCAGCTGCGGGCTCGGCGGTGGCGAGTCCCACCACCGAGCGCGCCGATGCGGGATCGAACAGGTCGGCCTGGACCAGGTGCAGGTTCTCGTGCTCGGCCAGCCTGCCCACCTCGGATTCGGCCAGCCACGGCACCACGACCCGCCACCCGGCAGCCAAAAACACTGTGGTGACGGCGGAGCCGAGCCAGCCCGTGCCTCCGGTGATCAGGGCCGTCCTCGCCGCAGACGTCGCCATGCCGGACTCAGCCGTTCTGCAGGGCGAAGGTGACGCCGGGAGCCTCCGGCCGAGCCCGCGGGATCCACCGGTCGTCGCTCACCGGGAGCTCGCCGTCCAGCGCCGCCAGGGTCGCCTTCTCCGCCAGCGGCAGCACGTCCTCGACCGTCACCTCGCGGCCCAGCTCGGCGCTGAGCGACGTCACCCCGGCGTCGGAGATCCCGCACGGGATGATCTTGTCGAACGCGCTGAGGTCCGCGTTGCAGTTGATCTCGAAGCCGTGCATGGTGACCCCGCGCTGCACCCGGATGCCGATCGCGGCGATCTTGCGCTCCGGGCGGTGGTCGTCGGCAGGGACCCACACGCCGCTGCGGCCCTCCACCCGGCCGGTGGTCAGCCCCAGCTCGTCGCACACCGCGATGAGCGCCTCCTCCAGGCGCCGGACGAAGTGCACCACGTCGATCGGGTCGGCGAGCTTGACGATGGGGTAGCCGACCAGCTGGCCGGGGCCGTGCCAGGTGATCTTGCCGCCGCGGTCGACGTCCACCACCGGGGTGCCGTCCTGCGGCCGCTCGTGCGGTTCGGTGCGCTTGCCCGCGGTGTACACCGACGGGTGCTCCAGAAGCAGCAACGTGTCCGGGCCGGTGCCGTCGGCCCGCGCGGTGAGCAGCTCGCGCTGCAGCTGCCATGCCTGCCGATAGTCGATGAGTCCGATCCGCCGCACGTCGACCGGGTCCGAGGAGGCCCGGCAGCTCAACGATTCACTCACGATTGCGAGCCTACCCACTCCCGCGGCCTAGACAACGGCCGCCAGCGCTTGGTGCAGGTGCTCGTGCCGGAACGTGAAACCGGCGTCGAGCAGGGCCTTGGGTCGCGCGTTGTGGCTGTTCAGGATCGGCTCGACGGCATCGGGGCCGAGCAGCAGCCGCATGGCCTGCTTCGGCACGAACCACGGCGTCGGCCGGTGCAGCCGCGCCCCGAGTTGCCGGACGAACTCGGTGTTGGTCACCGGGTGCGGCGCCACCACGTTGACCGGGCCGCGCACCGCCGCCTGCTCCACCGCGAAGCGAGTGGCGGCGGCGTGGTCCGGCAGGCTGATCCACGGCACGTACTGGGTGCCGTCACCGAGCCTGCCGCCCAGCCCGAACCGCACCAACGGCGTGAGATAGCGCAGCATGCCGCCGTGCCCGGACAGCACCACTCCGGTGCGCAGCCGGACGACTCGCGCGCCCGCGCGCTCCGCCGCCTGCGTCGCTTGTTCCCAGTGGGTGGTCAGTTCGGCCAGAAAGCCGGAGCCGCCCGCGGCGGATTCGTCCACCACCGCGCTGCCGGTGTCGCCGTAGTAGTCGATGCCGGACGCGTTGACCATGGTCGCGATGCCGCGCTCGGCGACTGCCTCGGCGAGCACCTCGGTCGGTTCGATCCGGCTGTCCTTCATCTCCTGCTTGCGGGCATGACTCCACCGGCCCGGCGTCATCGGGGAGCCGCACAGGTTCACCACCGCGTCGACGTCGTCCAGCGCCTCCTCGTCGATGGTGCCCGCGGGAGGGTTCCAGCGGTGCTCGTCCCCGGCCGCCGGGTCGCGGCGGACCAGCCTGCGCACTTGGTGACCGTGTGCCCGCAGTTCGGCCACCAAGGCGCGCCCCAGCAGTCCGCTCGACCCGGCGACCAGGACGATCATGACCGGTTACAGCCCGAGCTCGGACTCGAAGTTGCCCTCGGTCAGCCGCTGCTTGACCGTGGTCAGGAAGCGGCCGGCGTCGGCACCGTCGATCAGCCGGTGGTCGTAGGTCAGCGCCAGGTAGGCCATGGACCGGATCGCGATGGTGTCGTTGCCGTCGGCGTCGGTGACCACCACCGGGCGCTTGACCACCGCGCCGACACCGAGGATGGCCGCCTGCGGCTGGTTGATGATCGGCGTGTCGAACAGCGCCCCGTTGCTGCCCAGGTTGGTGATGGTGAACGTGCCGCCGGTCAGCTCGTCCGGCTTGATCTTGTTGGTGCGGGTGCGCTCGGCCAGGTCGGCGATCCCGCGGGCCAGGCCGGCCAGGTTGAGCTCACCGGCGTTGTGCAGCACCGGGGAGATCAGCCCGCGCTCGGTGTCCACCGCGATGGCCAGGTGCTCCTCGCCGTAGTAGGTGATCTCGCCTGCCTGCTCGTCGAAGTAGGCGTTGATGTTCGGGTGCTGCTTGAGCGCTTCGACCGCGGCCTTGGCGAAGAACGGCAGGAACGTGAGCTTGACGCCCTCCCGTTCCTGGAACGTCTTCTTCGCCTGCTGGCGCAGCCGGGCGATCTTGGTGACGTCCACCTCGTGCACCTGGGTCAGCTGCGCGGAGATCTGCAGCGACTCCCTGGTGCGCTTGGCGATGGTCATCCGGATGCGGTTGGCCTTCTGCGTGGTGCCGCGCAGGCCGGAGGTGTCCACCGCGGCCGGGGCCGACGGTGCGCTCGGCGCCTGCGCCGGGGCGGCTGCGGCCGGAGCCGCGGGCTGGGCGGCGGGTGCCTGGGCGGCGGGTGCCTGGGCGGCGGGTGCCTGGGCGGCAGCCTTGGCCTTGGCTTCCGCAGCGGCCAGCACGTCCTGCTTGCGGATGCGGCCACCGACCCCGCTGCCCTTGATCGTGGACAGGTCCACGCCGTGCTCGGCGGCCAGCTTGCGCACCAGCGGCGTGACGTACGGGCGCTTCTGCTCCCCGTCGGGCGACCCGGCAGCCTGCGCGGCGGGCTGAGGCGCGGTCTGGGGTTCCGCTGCCTGCGGGGCGGGCTGCGGCGTGGGCTGGGCCTCTGCCGCCTGCGGGGAGGGGGCCGGCTGCGGGGCGGGGGCCGGCTGCGGAGCCGCGTCCTGCGCGGGGGCCTGCGGCGCGGGAGCTTCCGCGGCGGGGGCCTCCTCGGCCGGGGACGGCTGCGGCGCAGCGCCGCCGGCGCCGCCTGCGCCGGGCGTCCCGATGACCGCCAGCTGGCTGCCCACCTCGACCGTTTCGTCCTCGCCGACGGTGATCTCCAGGACGGTACCTGCCACCGGGGAGGGCACCTCGGTGTCGACCTTGTCGGTGGAGATCTCCACCAGCGGTTCGTCCACCTCGACGGTGTCGCCGACCTGCTTCAGCCACCGGGTCACCGTGCCCTCGGTGACGCTCTCGCCCAGCTCGGGCAGCGTGACCGGGGTGCCGGAGGCGGCGGATCCGTCGCCACTCGCCGAGGCCGGCTCCGCGGCGGGTGCTTGCGGGGCCGGGGCCTGCTGCTCCTCGGTGGCCGCAGGCGCGGCGGCCTGCGCTGGTTCTTCCTCGGCGGCGGCAGTACCCTGCTGCTCGCCACCGGCGTCGCCGCCGGAGCCACCGGACCCGTCGTCGATCACCGCGAGCTCGGCCCCGACCTCGACGGTCTCGTCCTCCTGCGCGACGATGCGCGCCACGACGCCCGCGACGGGGGAGGGCACCTCGGTGTCGACCTTGTCGGTGGAGATCTCCAGCAACGGCTCGTCGACGGCGACCGTGTCACCTTCCTTCTTGAGCCACCGCGTGACGGTTCCCTCGGTGACGCTCTCGCCGAGTTCCGGCAGTCTGACGGAGAAGGCCATCGCTGTTTAGCTCCTTGAGGCAGTAGTGGTTCGGGGATCAGGCGTGGACGTGAAGCGGTTTGCCGGCCAGCGCCAGGAAGGCCTCGCCGAGCGCTTCGTTCTGCGTGGGATGGGCGTGGATCAACGGGGCGACGTCCTCCGGGAAGGCCTCCCAGTTGTAGATCAGCTGGGCCTCGCCGATCAGCTCACCGACGCGGTCGCCGACCATGTGCACCCCGACGACCGGGCCGTCCGGCGCCTTGACCAGCTTCACCGCGCCCGACGTCTTGAGGATCTGGCTCTTGCCGTTGCCGCCGAGGTCGTACGTCAGCGTGGTCACCCCTGAACCGTATCGTTCTTTCGCCGCGTCTTCAGTGAGACCGACCGATGCCACCTCGGGGTGGGAGTAGGTCACTCGCGGGATGCCCGCCTCGTCGATCGGCTTGGGCTTCAGCCCGGCGATCTGCTCGGCGACGAAGATGCCGTGCGCGAAGCCGCGGTGCGCCAGCTGCAGCCCGGCGACGATGTCGCCGACGGCGTACACGCCGTCGATGTTGGTGCGCAGCCGCTCGTCGGTGCGCACGAAGCCCCGCTCCAGCGCGATCCCGACCTCCTCGAAGCCGTGGCCCGCGGTGTTCGGCCCGCGGCCCACCGCGACCAGCAGCACGTCCGCCGCCAGGGTCTCGCCGTTCTCCAGCGACACCTCGACGCCGTTGTCGTCCTGCCTGGCCCCGGTGAACTTCACACCGGTCTTGAATCCGATCTTGCGGCGCCGGAAGGCCCGCTCCAGCTGCTTGGACGCGAACTCGTCCTCCGAGGGGACCAGGCGCGGCAGCGCCTCGACCACGGTGACGTCGGTGCCGAAGGAGGCCCAGATGCTGGCGAACTCCACGCCGATGACACCGCCGCCGAGCACCACCGCCCGCTCCGGGACGGTGTCCAGCAGCAGCGCCTGGTCGCTGGTGATGATCCGCCCGGTGATCTCCAGCCCGGGCAGCGTCCTGGCGTACGAGCCGGTCGCCAGCACGACGTTGCGGCCGGTGTAGGTCACTCCGTCCACCTCGACGGTGGTCGGGCTGGTCAGCGTCCCTGCGCCCTCGACGATGGTGACCTTGTGCGCCTTGGCCAGGCCCTGCAAGCCCTTGTAGAGCCGCGACACCACGCCGTCCTTGTACTTGTGCACCCCGGCCATGTCGACGCCCTCGAACACCGACTTGACGCCGAACTGCTCGCCTGCCCGGGCGTTGTCGGCGATCTCCGCGGCGTGCAGCAGGGCCTTGGTCGGGATGCACCCGCGGTGCAGGCACGTGCCGCCCAGCTTGTCCTTCTCCACCAGGATCACCGACAGGCCCAGCTCGGCCGCGCGGAACGCGGCCGCGTAGCCTCCCGAGCCGCCACCCAGGATGACAAGGTCAGCGGACGTTTCGGTCACGGTCACTCCTCATCGTCAGGCTTACACCACACCAGGGATCACACCATGGCCGCGCTGACGGCCCGGCGTCCGCGGGTCGCGCGTGCGCCGTGGTTCACCTCATCTTGTCATTACGGATGCCACGCTAGCGACCGGAGAACGGCTGTGGGACACCACACCCGGGCTTCCGGCAGAATGTGCCCACATTGACGGGACGGAGTTGGTTGTGTTGGCGTGGTTCAGGCGGCGCAAGGGCAAGCAGAAGCAGGGCGTGCTCCGCAAAGCCACCTCGAACGATTTCGCCCACCTCGAGGCATGGGCGGCGTCGCGGCGCGGGGTCGAGGCGTACTTCGAACCCCGCACGCACGTCACCGAGGCGACAGTGGTCTTGGTGGCGCACGACGGGGAGTGGACGAGGCGACGCGTCGACAGTCTGGAATCGCTGCAGAAGTTCGGTGCGAAACGGTCGATCCCGGTTTACGAAGTCAATCGTGTCGGCTACCCGAAGCGGATGCGGGAGTACACCCAGCGGATGAAGGCGCAGCGCAAGCGGGACGGCCAGGTGTGATCCACTCCGCACCGCGATGAGTCCGGCCCGGCGCGGCGGTCTGCACTGCTGAACATCCACCGGACACGACACCGAGGAGACGCCATGCGCCGGGTGATCTGTTCCATGGGCACGTCGCTGGACGGCTACATCGTCGACGCCGACGGCGAGTTCGCCTGGTCCAAGCCGGACGAGGAGCTGTTCGCCTTCGTCACCGAGGAGATCCGGCACGTGGACGCCTTCGTGCTCGGCCGCAGGCTCTACCAGACGATGCTCTACTGGGAGGACGTCGATCAGCTGCCCGGGCTGTCCGAGGCGGAGCTGGTGTGGGCCCGGCTGTGGCAGGCGCTGCCGAAGGTGGTCTTCTCCACCACGCTGACGTCGGTGCGCGGCAACACGCGCCTGGCCAGGCGGGGCCTGGCGGAGGAGATCGAGCGATTGCGAGCCGAGTCGGGCGACGGTGACATCGCCGTCGGTGGCGCGCATCTTGCCGCGCAGGCGGCTGAACTCGGTGTGATCGACGAGTACCGCATCCGGGTGCACCCGGTGCTGGTCGGTGGCGGCGTGCCGTTCTTCCCGCGGAACGAGCGGCACGTGGACCTGGAACTGAAGGAATCCCGGGTGTTCGGCTCCGGCGTCGTCTACCAGCGCTACCGCGTGACACGCCAAGGCCCGGCAGCACGAAAGCCCCGTGATGCCGGGCGCGAGGCGTGATCAGCCGTTCTCGGCGATGTCCGCCAGGACGGCGGCCAGCGTACGGACCGGGACGCCGGTGCCGCCCTTGCCGGTGTAACCCCACACCGAGTCGCTGTAGGCGGGGCCGGCGATGTCGATGTGCACCCACGGCACGCCGTCCGGCACGAACTCGCGCAGGAAGATCCCGGCGGCCAGCATGCCGCCCCATCGGTGGCCGGTGACGTTGGCGATGTCGGCCAGCTTGGAGTCCAGATCCGAGCGCAGCTCCTCCGGCAGCGGCATGGGCCAGCCGCCCTCCCCGGTGCGCTGCGCGATGTCGGCCACCCGGTCGCGGAACTCGTCGCTGCCCATGATGCCCGGCGTGCGGTTGCCCAGGGCGACGACCTGCGCGCCGGTGAGGGTGGAGGTCTCGATCAGGTAGTCGGGTTCGTCCTCGCCCGCCCGCGCGATGGCATCGGCCAGGATCAGCCTGCCCTCCGCGTCGGTGTTGAGCACCTCGACCGTCTTCCCGCCGTACATGGCCAGCACGTCGCCGGGCCGGTAGGCGGTCCCCGACGGCATGTTCTCCGCCAGCGGCAGGTAGGCGATCACCTCGAGCGGGTAGTTGAGCTCGGCAGCCAGCAGCACGGTGGCCAGCTGGGCGGCCGCACCAGCCATGTCCGAGGTCATCTCGTCCATCTTCGCTGCGGGCTTGAGCGAGATGCCGCCGGTGTCGAACGTGATGCCCTTGCCGACCAGCGCCACCTTCGCCTTCGGCTTGCCGGGCCGGTAGTGCAGGCGGACCAGCCGGGGCGGCCGCGACGATCCGCCGCCGACCCCGAGGATGCCGCCGTAGCCTGCTCGCTTGAGCTGCTTCTCGTCGAGGATCTCCACCGCGATCCCGGCCTTCTCGGCCAGCGCCGCCGCACGCTTGGCGAACGACGCCGGGTACAGGTCGTTCGGCGCGGTGTTGACAAGGTCGCGAGCCGTCACCACCGCGGAGGCGACCGCGGTCGCGGCCTTCAGCGTCGCCTTGTGCTCCTTGTTGGTCCCGGCGGCCGGGCGGACGAAGTCGACGGTCTTCACCGGGGCGTCGCCTGGGGCGGACTTGTACTCGGTGAACTGATACGCGCCCAGCGCGATGCCTTCGACGGCCGCTCGCAGGTCGATCTCCGACAGCGTCACCAGCGCCCGCTTGGTGCCTGCCAGGGCGCGTCCCGCGGCACCGCAGGCGCGCCTGACCTGCTCCGCGGTCGGTTCACCGTTGGTGAGCTTGCCGAGGCCGGTGGCGTAGACGGCGCTCGCGCCGAGCTTGCCGAAGGTCGGGATGCGCACGACCTCGTCGGCCGAGCCGGTGGCGCCGGCTGCCTTGAGCGCGTCCAGCAGCTGGCCGTCGAACGCTTCGTCGACCGCGGCCGCGCCTTCGGCCAGCGCCACGGTGTCACCTTCGCTGATGGTGCCGATGACGATCACGTCCGCTTTGCCAGAGCGGATCGCCTCGGCGGTGTGGTCGGTCAGGCCGCATTTCGGCACGGTCACGGGGGCTCCCTCTGCATGCTGTCGATGAACGTGAGCCATGCTAATGGCGTGTCTTCGGGGCGACGGAACAGCCTTTGGTAGGGAGCGGACCACGTGCACACCCTGCCGGCGCTGCTCACCGCGCTGCCCACGGCATCCGCGGTCGGCGGGTGGTGGCTGATCGCCGGCCTGGTCGTCGCCGGGGCGTTCGCCGCACTGTTCACCGGAACGGGCAGACGCCGCGCCGTGCCCCATCCCGTGTTGCGCGTGGCCGTGTGGGGCTTGCTCGCCGCGGTCGCCGCGCGAGCGTTCGCAGCCGTCGTCTTTCCGCAATACGACAGCCTGGCCGCGGCAGTGGTGATCGTCGTGACGGGTGGGGGAGTGATCCTCGGGCTGGCCGCCCCGCCCGCGAGCCGCCGGGCGGCGTCCGCGGTGCTGCTGCTCGGGGCGGCGAGCTTCGCGGCCATCTGCGCGACCGTCGATCCGCCGCCCACCGTGGTGCCGGTTCCGGCGGACGACACCTCAGCCGCGAGTTCGTTCGCGGTCGCCGGACTGTTCGTCGCACCGATGCTCGTCCTCGACCCCGCCGGCTCGGCACGGCGAGGGCTGGCTCGCGTCGCGGCTGCCGTGGTGGCCACGTGTGCCGTTGCGGCGGGCGCGTTGTATCAGCTCGGCCCGCAACGTCTTGCGGTATCGGACGCACCGCTGCACGACGCGTTGGCCGCAGCAGACGCCGCCGTGCTGACCACGATGCTCGAAGCTTTCGTCGTGGTGGGCACCCTCACGGCCGTCCTCGTCGCGCTCGCCTCCGCCCGGCGCGCGGCGTCGGCGGGTCCACGGCCGAGAATCCTCGTCGGCGCTGTGGTCGCCGGTGCCGTGGTGCTTGCCTCGACCGTCGACCCCGTAGTCGTGCTGGCCGCTGCCTCGGTGGTCGCGGTGACCAGTTCCGTGCTCGGTTGGGTGCAGGCGGGGCAGGACGGCGGACGGCAAAACGGCAAATAGACCGAAGCCCGTTACTTGGACGTCCGAGTAACAGGTAAATTCGCACCATGACGACCGCGATGCCTTTCACCCACGTCGCTCACCCCGATCCGGCACCTGCCGAGCGAGTGGCCGAGGTATTGGCCAATCCGGGGTTCGGCACGCACTTCACCGACCACATGGTCACGGTGTCGTGGAGTGCGGAGCAGGGGTGGCACGACGCCAAAGTCGAACCGTACGCGCCCCTGACGCTCGACCCGGCGACCTCGGTACTTCACTACGGGCAGGCCGTGTTCGAGGGCCTGAAGGCCTACCGGCAGCCGGACGGGTCGATCGCGACGTTCCGTCCGGAGGTCAACGCCCGGCGGTTCCAGGGCTCGTGCGCGCGGCTGGCCATCCCGGAGCTGCCGGAGCAGGTCTTCCTCGACTCGTTGCGTGAGCTGATCGCGGTCGACGGCAGGTGGGTACCGGACGCCGAGGGCTCGTCGCTGTACTTGCGCCCGTTCATCATCGCCACCGAGGCGGGACTGGGCGTGAACCGGCCGGCGAACTCGTACCTGTACACGCTGATCGCCTCGCCTGCCGGGTCGTACTTCTCCGGTGGCGTGAAGCCGATCAAGCTGTGGATGTCGACCGAGTACAGCCGGTCGGCACCCGGCGGCACCGGGTTCGCCAAGTGCGCGGGCAACTACGCGGCCTCGTTCCTGCCGCAGGCGGAAGCGGTCGAGCAGGGCTGCGACCAGGTCGTCTACCTGGACGCGGCCACCCACGAGTGGGTCGAGGAACTGGGCGGGATGAACCTGTTCTTCGTGTTCGGCTCGGGGGAGAACGCGCACCTGGTGACGCCGGAGCTGAACGGCAACCTGCTGGCAGGCGTGACCAGGGACTCGATCCTGACGCTGGCCCGCGACTTCGGCTACTCGGTGGAGGAACGCCGGGTCTCGGCCGAGGAATGGGAGAAGTCCGCGCTCTCCGGTGAGCTGACCGAGGTGTTCGCGTGCGGAACCGCGGCGGTGATCACCCCGGTGGGGTCGGTCAAGCATGCGGGTGGCGAGTTCACCGTCGCCGACGGCGGCGCGGGCGAGATCACCATGCGGCTGCGCGAGGAGCTGGTCGGCATTCAGTACGGCACGCGCCCGGACAAGCACGGCTGGCGGTACCCGCTCGGCTGAGCGGCGACTGCGGACGACCGGTTCGGACACGGCACGAAGCTGCACCTGGCCCGTCGGGACGGCACGCCCGGCGGGCCAGCACGTCCGGCATGCCTGCGGCACAGCGGTACAGGCGGAAGCAGCTGGAGTGCATGCGCCGGGCCGGCACCTCGGTTCAGGACCCGACGATCGACGACCGGTACCGCGGCCCCGAGCGACCGTCAGGACCGCGGCGGCGCGCTCCGACCGCATCGGGCCCCGATTCCGTGCGTCTTGGCTGCCCGATTCTCGTGCGTCTTGGCTGGCGGTCGGCCACGGGCCAGCTCGTCGCTGCGCCAGCAGGCCGGGAAAGGCCGCCACGTCCCGTTGTGGGGTCTCAGGGTAAGCGCAGCGTCGACAGCTCTCGCCGTGCTCGCGCAAACCCGGCCGACCGTTTCCCAAGTGATCTCCTCGACGAGGCCGTCCGCTCACCTCGGTCTCGTGGGTGAGCACGCGCCAGCCGGTGTGATCAGCGCGGGCCGATGGTGCCGGGAGCCGTTGCCGTCACGCGTCGGCGAGGAGCCAGGCGGCCGCGGTCACCAGTGGCAGCGCCAGCAGGCCAGCGGTCGGGGCGTCCCCGCCCAGCCGGAGGTCCAGCAGCGGCTCCAGATCCAGGTGCTGCAGCGCGACGGCGTGGGCCGGTTCGGTGGTGCTCGACGCGGCCAGCCACCAGTCGCGCGCTCCGGGCGCCAGCTCCTCCGCGACCACGGCGGCGGCCAGCACGGTCACCCCGCCCAGCAGGACCGGCGTCCGCCGGACGGCGGCCTGGATCAAAAAGCCGGTGAGCCCGGCCAGGTCGGCCCCGCCAGCGGCGGCCAGCAGCTCCATCGGCTGGGACAGCCGTGGCTTGGCGCGGCGCATGGCGTCGCGAATGGCGGAGGTCTTGCGCATCCATGCCGTGTCGTCGATGCCGGAGCCACGGCCGACCACGGCGACCGGTTCGGTGTCGGTGAGCGTGCCGATCAGCACCGCCGCCGGGGTCGTCGCGCCGGCGCCCACGCTGGAGGCGACCAGCAGGTCGGCGCCCCCGTCGACCTCCGCGTCGGCCATCTCCATGCCCTTGCGGACGGCCGATTCCGCTTCTTCTGCGGTCATGGCGTCTGCGGTGTCGATGGGGCGGGCGGCCGGCTCCATCTCGACGACGCGTGTTCCGGCGTTCGCTGCTTGGGCGAGCGCGCCGACGGCGCCACCGCCGACATTGATCTCCGCCACTAGCTTCCCGGCGGCGTCAGCGCCGTGGGACGACACGCCGCGTTCGGTGATTCCGTGCTCGGCCGCGAACACGACGACTCGCGGCGTTCGCAAACGGCGTGGCGGGCACGTGCCCTGACACCCGGCAAGCCACGACGCGACGGTCGCGAGCTTGCCCAAGCCCAAGGGGCCTGCCGGGGTGGCCACCGTGTCGTCGGCGCCCGCCAGGCTCAGCGCAGCGGTGCGGGCGGATCCGTCCGGAGGTTCGATGCGAGGCAGTTCCAGCACAGTCGCCGACGTCATACCGGGATCTCGTCACCCGGCTTCACCCGGGGACGCGGGATGCGCAGCTTGCGCAGCTGGGTGGCCCGGATGAAGCAGTACCAGCCGATCGACCGGCCCTTGATGGTCTCCTTCGGGAACTTCTCCCTGGCCAGCCTGGTGATCCGGCGCCCGTTGTAGAACGCCTCCATGATCATGGCCAGCAGCAGGATCATGCACGTCGACGTGATCACCTGCTGCACCACCAGGTTGGGGAACAGCGTGGAGACGAACATCACCAGCGCCATCGGCATGAACAGCCCGAGCAGGTTGCGGCGCGAGTCCACGCAGTCGCGCGCGAACGCCTTGACCGGTCCGCGGTCGTGCGGCGCGAGATACCGCTCGTCGCCGGCCAGCATGCGTTCCCGCCGCTCCCGCCGCAGTGCCTTGAGCTCTTCCTTGCTCACCGGGTTGGCCTTGCGCAGCTCCCGGTTGCGCCTGATGGCCTCCCGCGTGGTCTTCGGCGGCGGGGGGACCGGGCCGCGGCGCCTTCCTTCGGCTTCCCGGCGCGACGGCGTCGGGCGCCCCTTCTTGGGGGTGTAGCCCCGGCGATTGTGGGGTTGCGCACTTTCCTCGTCGTGCTCGGGGGCCTCGGCGTCCTTGGTGTCCGTCGATGAACTGCCTTTACGCAAGAACCTCACGATCCCAGCCTATGGCACCGTCACCCGGATTGGTTCAGCAGGAGCGGCGGATGTGTCACCATGGACGCAGAAGCAGACGTATACCGGGTAGCGGTCGGACCAGGCTGGGAACAGATCGCACGGCCGCGGCGTTGCCCCAGATGTACGCGCACGACCCAAGGAGAGTCATGACGACTGCTGAGCAGACCGGGACGAAAACCGAGCAGACGCACGGCGTCGTGTTGACCGAGGCTGCGGCGGCCAAGGCGAAGGCGTTGCTGGAGCAGGAGGGCCGCGACGACATGCACCTGCGGCTCGCGGTGCAGCCCGGCGGCTGCGCCGGTCTGCGCTACCAGCTGTTCTTCGACGAGCGGGAGCTGGACGGCGACCTGTTCCGCGAGTTCGACGGGCTGCGCGTGGCGGTGGACCGGATGAGCGCCCCGTACGTGGACGGCGCGGTCATCGACTTCGTGGACACTATCGAGAAGCAGGGGTTCACGATCGACAACCCGAACGCCACGGGTTCCTGCGCCTGCGGCGACAGCTTCAACTGAGCCGCCCGCGCCGGCTGGCGCCCGGATGAGGTCGTCGGCCGGTTCGTGTTGAGAACGACGCCCTCGATGGCGCTGTCGACGAGCCTGCACGTGTCGCCCGCGTGCGGCGGCCGACTTCGTCGAGAACCGATCGGCGGCGACCTACTGGACGTGTCGCCCGCGTGGGTCGGCGTGCCCTGGTAACCCATCCGTGCGACAGTGGTTCGCGCGACCGGTATTTTCCGGCGTTGATGCGAGTTAACGCGACGACGCCGATGGGCGACACCGAGGAGTGACCAACGGAATGGCTCAGCAGCCCGACTTGTCCGTGATCGCCGGGGCACCGGTGGCGGTGTGCGGCAGCATCGCCACCGACCACCTGATGCACTTCCCAGGCCGGTTCGCCGAGCAGCTGGTCGCCGAGCAGCTGCACCGGGTGTCGTTGTCGTTCCTGGCCGACGACCTGGTGGTCCGGCGGGGCGGCACGGGCGGCAACATCGCCTACGGCCTCGGCGTACTAGGGGCGCGCCCGGTGCTGGTCGGCGCGGTCGGTGACGATTTCGGCGACTACCGCGCCTGGCTGGAACGGCACGGGGTGGACACCTCGGGGGTGCACATCTCGGAGGTCGCGCACACGGCGCGGTTCGTCTGCACCACCGACGAGGACAACTGCCAGATCGGCACGTTCTACGCGGGCGCGATGGCGGAGGCCCGCAACATCGAGCTGGCGCCGCTGGTGGAGCGCACCGGCCGGTTCGGCCTGGTGCTCATCGCCCCGGACGATCCGGAGGGCATGCTGCGGCACGCGGAGGAGTGCCGCCAGCGGGGCTGGCCGTTCGCAGTCGATCCGTCCCAGCAGCTGGCCAGGATGAGCGGGGCGCAGGCCCGCAAGCTGATCGCGGGGGCACTGCTGTTGTTCAGCAACGACTACGAGCTGGGCCTGCTGCTGCGCAAGACCGGGTGGACCGAGCAGGAGGTGCTGGAGCAGGTCGGCCTGCGGGTCACCACGCTCGGCCCCAAGGGAGCGGAGATCGTCGGCGCGGACGGTACCGCGCTGCACGTCGGCGCGGCGAAAGAGCTGTCCAAGACGGACCCGACGGGCGTCGGTGACGGCTTCCGCGCCGGGTTCGTCGCCGCGCTGCGCGCCGGGTTGGGCCTGCAGCGCGCCGCTCAGCTGGGTTCGGTCATTGCCGTGCTGGTGCTGGAGACCGTCGGCACCCAGGAGTGGCGGTACGAGCGCTCGGAGGTGCTGCGGCGCCTGGCCGAGTCGTACGGATCCGAAGCCGCCGAGGAGATCGCTCCGGCACTGCCCGGTTGATCCGCACAGCACCACTCACGGCAGCAGCACCATGCTGTCGCCGAACTCGTGCCACAACAGGCGGTGCTCCACCGCGTCGGCATAGGCGGCGTCGACCAGTTCCTTCCCCGCCACGGCATCCAGCAGGCTCAGATGACTGGCCTGCGGGTCGTGCAAGCCGGTGATCAGTCCGGAGACCACCCGGGCGGGACGATCCGGTCCGAGCACGAGATCCGTCCAGCCGCTCGTGCCGCGCTCGTGCCCGGCCGATTCCAGCGCACGCACCACCGTGGTGCCGACCGCGATCACCCGCCGCCCGCCGGCGCGCGCCAGCGCGACGAGCCGTGCGGTGGCGTCCGGGACGATGAACGGCTCGGGCGTGGGCGGTTCGTGCACCTCGGGGCTGGACACCCCGGCGTGCAGTACGACCGGCGCCACGATCACCCCGCGGGCCATCAGTCGCACCAGGAGCTCGGCGGTGAACGGACGGCCTGCGCTGGGCATCTCGGCGCTGCCCGGTTCGGTCGCATAAACCGTCTGGTACGCGGCGAGCGGAAATGCGCCGCCCATGTACCCGTAGGTGATGGGACGGCCGTAGCTGCGCAAGTACTCGGTGCGCGAGACGGCAGGGGCGGTCGTCGCGCGCCACAGCCGAGACTCTGCGGCATCCGCGTCCGGGTACGGCACGATCAGCTTGAGCAGCACCTCGCCCGGCAGCCGCACGTGTTCCCCCGGCGCGACACCGGAGCGCCATCCCGTGCCGTCCGGTTCACGAAGTTCGACGACCCAGTCGCCGTTGTCCAGTTCCAGCGCGACGTGCACCGGCAGCGTGCCGTCCCGGTACTGCCCGTCGACGGCGGCAGGCAGGGTGGCGGAGGTGTTGACGACCAGCAGGTCGCCGGGGGCCAGCCAGGCAGGCAGATCGCGGAACCGGGTCAGGTGCCTGCCGGACCGGGTGGCGACGAGGAGCCGCACGTCGTCGCGCTCGAAACCGCGCCATTCCGGTGGGGCGGTGGCCTCGGCCGACTCGGGCACGGCGAACCGGGTGCTCATGACGGCACCGCCGCGGGGAGCTCGGTTGCGCGGTAGCGGCCGCTGGGCAGGGCGCCGTCGAACAGTGGCTGCATTGCGGCGGCCACGCCGCCCGGATCGGCCCGGTCGGAGATGTCCTCGCCGGGGAAGGCCGCTTGGTGCATCGCGGTGTTCATGTCGCCAGGGTCGACCGCGTACACCCGCAGATCGAGTTCCTCCTCGGCCAGCACGGCCGACACCTGATCGAGCGCGGCCTTGCTCGCACCGTAGCCGCCCCAGCCGGGATAGGCGGCTTCGGCGGCATCCGAGCTGATGTTGATCACCCGGCCTCGTGCCGTGCGTAGCTGGGGGAGGAGTTCCGCGGTCAGCCGCACCGGTGCAAGCACGTTGACCTCGAAGATCCTGTGCAGTTCGGCCGCCGTGACGGTGTCGAGCCTGGCCCCGGGCAGCGACGGGCTCGGTCCGAGTTCGCTGGCGTTGTTCACCAGCATGGCTGTGCCACCGGCGGCACGGGCGGCTTCGGCCAGCCGGCGGCGGTGGTCGGCATCGGCGACGTCGCCGGGCACGGCGGTGACGAGCTCGTTCGCCAGGTTCGCCAGGGCGTCTTTCAGCCGGGCGGCGTTTCGTGCGTCGGCGACGACATGCCACCCGTGACGGGTGAGCGCGGTGGTCACGGCCAGCCCGAGGCCGGCGGAGGCCCCGGTGACGACGGCCACCGGGGCCTTGGTGGAAGTGCGATGAGTCATGCCCCCATCGTCAAACTTCGACTTAAGTCGAGGTCAAGGCGTGCCGTGCAGGTTTTTCGCCGTCGGCGACGTCGGCACCGTCGCCGGGTCGGGATACGTGCCCAGAATCCGGTCCGCGGTGCCGCTGGTGGTGACCGTGAACCAGTAGTGCTCGTTCTTGTAGTGATGACGCCGGTGGTTGCGCCACACCGCTCGGTAGATGCGGCCCCGTGGCTTGTAGTCACTGTGGATCAGGTAGTGGGTCCACTCGTACCCCAGCCCGAGCGCGAACACGCCGACGACGAAGGTCAGCCCGGTGCCGGTGCGCGGGAACGCGACCAGCCCGATCACCACGGTGCCGATCAGCAACCAGATCAGCGCCTGCCAGGGAATGAACACCAGGGGGATGTCACGCGGATCGGCGTGGTGCTCCCGGTGCTTGCGGGCGAGCAGCGAGTCGAGTCGGATCGGGCCCAGCTTGCGGGGCTTCCAGTGCAGGATCACCACGTGCACGACCCACTCGAAGAACGGGAAGACCGCCAGCATGATCGCAGGCACGAGTGCGTCATTCCACGTCCACTCGCCCACCGCGAGGCGGGCCACCACCGCGGCGGCCAGCGACGTGCAGATCATCCACGGCGAGGGGTGACGCCAGAACTCCCTGGCCGCCTCCCCCAGCGTGATCGTCTTGCGCGAGCGGCGCAGCGCTTCCTCGTCGGCGCGAACGCGGGCGCGGGCTTCCGGCTCGTTCATGATTGCTCCAGGTGACGCAGTGCGGTGAACATCCGTTCGGTGGCCGGGGTGAGCAGATCGACCGCGCGGTCGCGTGCCTGGCGGGCGTCGCCCGCCGTGACGGCGGCGGCCAAGGCGCGGTAGGCGTCGGTGCGGTCGACTTCGGCGGCCATGATCGTGGTGAGGGCGTCGACCGCAGGCAGGTACGCGGCCCGCAGGCCGTTGAACATCAGGCGGAACACGATCGACGAAGCGCCTTCGACCAGCACGTCCCAGAAGTCGAGGGCCCGGTGCTGGCGTCGTACCGGGTCGTCGGCGGCCACCAGCGCGGCAATGACCGCGTCGAGGTCGCCGGCCAGCCGCGGGCCGGATCGTTCCGCGGCCAGCTCGGCGATCTTGGGCGCGATGTGCAGCCGGGCCTCCATGATGCTGCGCACCACACCGATGTCGACCTGGCCGCCGGGCATCAGCAGCCGGGGGAGCAGGTCCAGGCCCGCGTGCTTGCGGTAGTCGAGCACCGTCGTGCTCTCACCCTGGCGCACGTCGACGAGCTTGGCCTGCGCCATGCGTTGCAGCGCCTCGCGCACCGCAGGCCGGGAAACCCCGAGCGCTTCGGCCAGCTTGCGCTCGCTGGGCAGTGCCTCGCCCGGGCCGAGTGTGCCCTCGACCATCTCGGTCAACAACCGCTCGAACACCTCGTCCGGGACCGAGCGGCGGGAGATCGGCTGCAAGTTCATGCGCAGAACGGTAGGAGGCAAGACCGGCAGAGGTCAAGTGGTATGACCAGTTTCGTGGGAGGCGGCAGCCAAAAGGGCCGGTGTCAGGGGTTGAGGAACGCGTGATCTCCGAAGAGGCGATCCGACGACGCACCTTCGCCCAACCGCGGGCAGCTTCCACGGCAGCCGCCACACCCACGACGGCGCCGACTACGACCAAGCCACACCCAGGCAGGCGCCGACTACGAACAAACTCGGACGGTCTACAGCACAGTGCGTCCCGTCCGCGGATGATCGCCAAGCGCGCGGACGTCGACGACGTGCGCACTGCGTTGCACTACGAGCGCCAACGGGCTGTCCGTCGCCGTCCGGGGTGTGGGCACGCGTCGCGGGCGCCAGCCTGGTCGAGGTCGTGGAGATCGGGTTGCCCGGGCTCGACCACCTCAATGTCGTCGGAGATGAGGGCGTCAGCGGCTTCGGCTCGGAGAACTGCCGGCGGCTGGCGAGGATCAAGGCGCCCCGCGCCCCGGAGAAGTGTTCCGCTGGCACAACGTGCTGCCCTCCAGGCGGGCCGCCGGAGACCTCAGAAGCCCGTGCCTGCCCCGTGCCGAGGCGATGCGTCGACGGTCGGCGTCGGCACGGCGAGCGGCGATCACGGTTCGGATCAGATCTTGACCGGGTAGTGCGGCTCCGGCACCTCGGGCTTGATCCGTTCCTCGACGAAGATGCCGTGCCAGAGCATGAACACCAGCAGCGCCCACAGCTGACGGCTGCGGTCGTGCGGGCCGGCCCGGTGCTCGTCGAGCAGCCCGAGCACGGCCTGCTTGTCCAGCAGCTCGTCGGTGCCGGACTCGGTGATGATGGTGCGCGCCCAGTCGTACATCTCGTCCCGCAGCCAGTGCCGGATCGGCACCGGGAAGCCCAGCTTCCTGCGGTTCAGAACGTGCGCGGGGACGATCTCGGCGAGCGCGCGCCGCAGCGCGTACTTGGTCGTCTCCTTGGTGATCTTCTGCTCGAGCGGGATGGTCGACGCCACCCGGAACACCTCGGCGTCCAGGAACGGGACCCGCAGCTCCAGCGAGTTGGCCATGGTCATCTTGTCCGCCTTGACCAGGATGTCGCCGCGCAGCCAGGTGAACAGGTCGACGTGCTGCATCCGGGCGACCGGGTCCCAGCCCTCGGACAGCCGGTACGGCTCCGCCGTCACGTCGGCGTGGCCGACGTTGTCGTCGAACGTGCGCAGCACCCGGCGTA
The DNA here is from genome assembly GCF_000427905.1 of Thermocrispum agreste DSM 44070. Lineage (GTDB taxonomy): Bacteria > Actinomycetota > Actinomycetes > Mycobacteriales > Pseudonocardiaceae > Thermocrispum > Thermocrispum agreste. Next base: position 801,641 of record NZ_KE386603.1, read on the forward strand.
GCTGGTCGTCGCGGAAGATGCGCGCGTTGCCGTAGTAGCGCTCCTCCAGCGTCAGCGACCCGCGCCGCAGCAGGTCCTTGCCCTTGGTGCCCTCCGGGATGCGCTGCGAGATCTTGCCCAGCGCACGGCGCATCGCACCGGGGACCTTCTCGAACGCGCGCAGCGAGATCGGCTCCCGGTAGATGGTGTAGCCGCCGAACAGCTCGTCCGAGCCCTCGCCGGAGAGCACCACCTTGACGTGCTTGCGCGCCTCCCGTGCGATGAACCACAGCGGCACCAGCGCCGGGTCGGCGACCGGATCGTCCAGGTACCAGACGATCAGTGGCAGCGCCTCCATCATCTCCTCGGCGTTGACCGTGCGCACCACGTGCTTGACGCCGATCGCCGCCGCCGACTCCGCGGCCACGTCGACCTCGGAATACCCTTCCCGCTCGAAGCCGGTGGTGAACGTGATCAGGTCCGGGTTGTGCTCCTTGGCCAGCGCCGCGATCGCGGTGGAGTCGATGCCGCCGGACAGGAAGGCCCCGACGGTGACGTCGGCCCGCATGTGCTTGGCCACCGAGTCACGCATCGCCTCGGCGATGCGGTGGTGCAGCTCGGCGGGTTCGTCCACCGGTGTGGCGTTGAACACGGGGTGGAAGTAGCGGCGGATGTCCGGTTCGCCGCCCGGGCGCAACGTGAACAGGCACCCGGATTCCACCCGGCGGATCGCGGTGTGCAGGGTCTCCGGTTCCGGCACGTACTGCAGCACCAGGTAGTGCTGCAGCGCCGTGCGGTCCAGCTCCTTGGCCATGCCGAGCTGCGGGGCTAGCTCGAGCAGCGACTTCTTCTCGCTGGCGAACGCGGTGCCGCCCGGTCCGGTGGCGTAGAACAGCGGCTTGATGCCGAACGGGTCGCGGGCGCCGAACACCACACGTTCCTGGGAGTCCCAGATCAGGAAGGCGAACATCCCGCGCAGCCGGGACACCGCCTCCTCGCCCCAGTGGTGGTAGGCGGCGACGATGGCCTCGCTGTCGCCCGAGGTGTGGAACACCGCGCCGTGCTTGTCGGCCAGCTCGGCGCGCAGTTCCAGGTAGTTGTAGATCTCGCCGTTGAACAGCAGCGTGTAGCGCTGCGGCGACTCGGGCGGGCCCCAGGTCAGCGGCTGATGCGAGTGCTCGACGTCGATGATGGACAGCCGGTTGAAGCCGAACACCACCTCGGCGTCGGCCCAGGTCCGGTTCTCGTCCGGGCCGCGGTGCCGCTGACAGCGCAGTGCAGCGCCGACCGCCGGCCGCGCCTCGGCGGCGTCATCCGTGTTGGTGCAGATCAATCCGAGCAGGCCGCACACGCTTCGTCCCACACTCCCAGGCCGTCGATGCCACAAAGCTGCCGAAGCCGTGACAAGCTGTGACAGCTGTCAGTGAAGTATGCCCGCTCACAAACCCGGCCCGGCTGGATGCCCCACCGCGGGCGCGTCTGCGATATTCGGCTAGGCTCCCGAATTGATCCACCGTAGTTCTCGGACTGGCACACCTAGGAGGCGCGGCGTGCGGACCAGCAGAGTCGCCACGGTCGCCGGGCTGGCAGGGCTGGTCGCCCTGACCACGACCGGCTGCTCGGTCGAGGAGGTGCTCAGATTCGGCTGGCCGGAAGGCATCACGCCGGAGGCGCAGCAGATGCGGCAGCTGTGGATCGGCTCGGTCATCGCCGCGCTGGCCGTCGGTGCGCTGGTGTGGGGCCTGCTGATCTGGTCGGTGACCTTCCACCGCAAGAAGAAGGGTGACAGCGAGTTCCCCCGGCAGTTCCAGTACAACGTGCCGCTGGAGATCTTCGCCGTCGGCCTGCCCACGGTCATGGTGTGCGGCCTGTTCTACTTCACCGTCACCACCGAGACCGACGTGGTGCGCAGCGACAAGCCGAACCCGGACGTCGTGGTCGACGTGACGGCCTTCCAGTGGAACTGGGAGTTCAGCTACCCGGGTGAGGAGACGCCCGACGGCGACGTGGTGCGGACCACGGGCAGCTCGTCGGAGATCCCGCTGCTGGTCCTGCCGACCGATCGGCGGATCCAGTTCAACATCCGCTCCACCGACGTCATCCACGCCTTCTGGGTGCCCGACCTGCTGTTCAAGCGGGACGTGATGCCGCAGCCGGAGCGCAACAACCAGGACGCGGACTTCCAGATCACCCGCATCGACCGGGAAGGTGCCTTCGTCGGGCGCTGTGCGGAACTGTGCGGCACCTACCACGCGGTGATGAACTTCGAGCTGCGTGCACTGTTGCCGGACAAGTACGAGCAGTACATGCAGCTGCGCCGGTCGGTGAACCCGCAGACCGGGCAGCCGTACACCGCCGCCGAGGCGCTGGAGGAGATGGACTGCGGCGAGCTGTGCAGCCCGACCGCGATCTCCACCAAGCCGTTCAACACCGACCGCCTCGCCCGGTCCGCCTCGGGCTGAGCGCGCAAGCCAGGAAGTAAGGAACCGACATGAAGGTCGAAGCACGGGTCTTCGAAATCGTCACGGTCTTCGCGTTCCTCATTGCGGCCATCTACGGGGTGGCTACCGAGCTGTGGACCGAGGACGGCATCGAGCCGGTCGGCGTGGTCGCGCTGTTGCTCACCGGTGGCCTGGCGCTGATCGCGGGCAGCTACTTCCGGTTCGTCGCGCGCCGCATCACGCCGCGGCCGGAGGACAACGACGAGGCCGAGGTGAGCGACGGCGCGGGGGAGATGGGCTTCTTCAGCCCCGGCAGCTACTGGCCGGTGGGCATCGCGGCCTCCGCTGCCGTGGCTGGCATCGGCTTGGCCTTCTTCGAGGCCTGGGTGTTCTTCCTCGGCGCCGCGTTGGTGCTCGTCACCGTCGGTGGTCTGGTGTTCGAGTACCACCGCGGGAGCCCGCGGCACGGCTCGGGCGGGTGAGTCGTCCTCCCGGTTAGCTCGACTGATGGTCGGCGGAGTGCCGCGTCGGCCGCTGTTGTGCCAGGCTCACACATGTGACCGATGCGCATGCGCCCGACATCGACCCGCTGGCGCAGCTGGGCCAGCGCCTGGCCGGCGGATCGGTGCACACCGTCGTTCTCGTCGAAGGGCTCAGCGACCAGGCGGCCGTCGAAGTCGTGGCCGAGCGATGCGGACACCGGCCCGGCCGAGACGGCTTCGCGGTGGTCCCGATGCACGGAGCGACCAACGTCGGCCGCTTTCTCCACCGCCTCAGCGGGCTCGGCCTGTGTCTGGTGGTGCTGACCGATGCCAACGAAGCCCCCGGCATCCGTCGGCGCCTGACCGATGCGGGTGTCCCGGAGGCGGTGCTTTGTGTCTGCGCACCCGACTTGGAGGCGGAACTCATCAGGGCACTCGGTGCCCGACGGGTCCAGTCGCTCATCGCCGAGCAAGGCGACGAGCGCGCATTCCGGTCACTGCAGAAGCAGCCCGAGTGGCGCGGCAAACCGGTCGAGGAACAGCTGCGGCGCTTCTTCGGCGCCGGGTCCGGCCGCAAGCTCCGCTACGGGCGGGTGCTGGCGCAGCACCTCTCGCCGACGGCGCTGCCAGCACCGCTGCGTGAGGTGATGCGGACGATTCAGGGTCAGCGAGGCGGAGCTTCAGTCCTGGCCGGCCAGCGACTGGGACAGCGCGACCCACCGGTCGAGCAGCTGCGCGGCGGCTCCGGAGTCGAGCGCCTCGGCCGCCCGCTCGATGCCCGCGGCGATGTCGTCGACGAGTGAGCCGCCGAACCCGGAGAACGCGGCCAGCGCCGCGCCGGCGTTGAGCAGGACGGCGTCCCGGACCGGCCCGGTCTCGCCGGCGACCAGAGCGCGGACGACAGCGGCGTTCTGCTCCGCGTCACCACCGCGCAGGTCCTCGGCCGCGGCCCGGTCGATGCCGACGTCGCGCGGGTCGAACGAATGCACCGTGACGTTCTCGCCCGCCACGCGCCACACCGTGCTCGTGGTCGTGGTGGTGAGCTCGTCCAGGCCGTCGTCACCGCGCACCACCAGCGCGCTCGCCTTCCGCGCGGCGAACACGTTGGCGATCACCTCGAGCTTGTCCGGGTAAGCGCACCCCACCAGCCCGGCGTTCGGCCGAGCCGGGTTGGTCAGCGGTCCCAGCAGGTTGAAGATCGTCGGAATGCCCAGTTCACGCCGGGTGGGGCCGGCGAACCGCAGCGCGGGGTGGAACACCGGGGCGAAGCAGAACCCGATGCCGAGCTCGGTGACGCAGCGCGCGACCGCTTCCGGCTCCAGCGCGGCCACCACACCGAGAGCCTCCAGGACGTCGGCGGCACCGCACTTGGACGACGCCGACCGGTTGCCGTGCTTGACCACCGGCGCTCCGGCCGCCGCCGTGACGATGGCGCTCATCGTGGAGATGTTCACCGAGCCGGAGCGGTCCCCGCCGGTGCCCACGATGTCGACCGCGGGGCCGGGCACGTCGAACGTGCGGGCGTTGGCCAGCATCCCGTCGGCCATGCCGACGACCTCTTCCGCCGTCTCGCCCTTGGCCCGCAGGCCGACCGCCAGCGCGGCGATCTGCGACGGGGTGGCTTCGCCGGACATCACCTGGTTCATCGCCCACCTGGTCTGCGCGGCGCTCAGGTTCTCGCCCGCGACCAGGCGGTTGAGCAGGTCCGGCCAGGTCTCGGTCGTCATCACCGGGCCCGGACGGCGGGAACCTTGTGCGAGCGCAGCACGTCCGCGACGACGTCGCCGGTCGCGATCGGGTCGAACGGATGCACGATCACCGCGTCCGCCTGCGACCAGGTGGCCAGCCACCGGTCGTCCTTGCGGCGCACCGCGACGACGATCGGCGGGCAGTCGGTCAGCTCGTTCTTCAGCTGCCTGCACAGCCCCATGCCGCCGTTCGGCTGCGCCTCGCCGTCCAGGATCGCCAGATCGATGCCGCCTTGGTCACACTCGGCGATCACGTCGGCGACCTTGTCGACCTCCACGTAGGTGAGCCGAGGCAGATCGCTTGCCGGGCGCCGCCCGACCGCGCTGATGATCGACTCCCTCACCTGGGGTTTGTGGCTGTACACCAGGACAGTGCGCACCTCGCTGGTCATGCCTGTGACTCTAGCCCGTCGGGTGAGGCAGCCAACACAGAGCTACCCGGGGGCGCGGGGTCGGGCATGAAGGGACATAATGCGAGGCGTGACTACGGCAGCCCCAACGATCAGCCAGCGGGTGCACTCGCTGAACCGGCCGAACATGGTCAGCGTCGGCACCATCGTCTGGCTCTCCAGCGAGCTGATGTTCTTCGCTGGGCTCTTCGCGATGTTCTTCACCGTGAAGGCCCAGAACACCGCAGAGAACTGGCCGCCGAACCCGCCAGGGTGGAGCGAGCCGGAGCCGTTCGTGCTCAACCTGCCGTGGGCGTTGCCGTTCACGATCATCCTGGTCGCCTCGTCGTTCACCTGCCAGCTCGGTGTGTTCGCCGCCGAGCGCGGTGACGTCTTCGGGTTGCGCCGCTGGTACCTGCTCACCCTGTTCATGGGTGCGCTGTTCCTGTTCGGCCAGGTCTACGAGTACTTCCAGCTCGTGGACGAAGGCGTGACCATGCAGGCCAACGGGTTCGGGACGGTGTTCTACATGACCACCGGCTTCCACGGCCTGCACGTGCTCGGTGGCCTGATCGCCTTCGCGATGCTGCTCATCCGCACCAAGATGAGCAAGTTCACACCCGCGCAGGCCACCTCGGCGATCGTGGTGTCGTACTACTGGCACTTCGTCGACATCGTGTGGATCGGCCTGTTCGCGGTGATCTACATCGTGCCGTGACAGGCGTGCGAGGAACTGCCGAAGCACAAGGACTTGACAACAAGACAGCCGCAACGCCCGAACTGACAGCAAGGTGCCGAAGATGACATCTCCGACGCCCCGGGGCACTGACACCGGGGAGCAGGTCCCCAGGACCCGCCGGCCGCGTGCGGGCAGGACGCGCCGCCGCATCGCCGGGCTGGTAGCCCTCGGCCTGGCGCTCATGGTCGCCGGCGGACTTTACGCCCTGTTCGCGCCCAAGCCGCAGACCGCGCAGGCGGACAGCAAGCAGCTGAGCGCACTGGAGCGCAAAGGCGCCGAGGTCTACAACACCACGTGCATCACCTGCCACGGCAAGAACCTCGAGGGCGTCAAGGGACGGGGCCCGAGCCTGATCGGCATCGGTGAGGCGGCGGTCTACTTCCAGACCTCGACCGGGCGGATGCCGATGGCGCGCCAGGAGGCGCAGGCCCAGCGCAAGCCGCCGCGGCTGACGCCGGAGGAGATCGACGCCGTGTCCGCCTACGTGCAGGCGCACGGCGGCGGCCCGGCGCGGCCGGAGGAGAAGGGCAAGGAGCTGCGCGGCGACAACCCGGCGCGCGGTGGCGAGCTGTTCCGGCTCAACTGCGCCTCGTGCCACAACTTCACCGGCAAGGGCGGCGCGCTGTCGTCCGGGAAGTTCGCGCCGCCGCTGCAGCCGGCGAACGAGGAGCAGATCTACACCGCGATGCTCACCGGTCCGCAGAACATGCCGAAGTTCTCCGACCGGCAGCTGTCGCCGGAGGAGAAGAAGGACATCATCGCCTTCATCAAGTCGGTCAACGACGGCAACAACAACCCGGGTGGGATGTCGCTGGGCGGCTTCGGACCGTGGTCCGAGGGCATCGTCGCCTGGGTGGTCGGGATCGCCGCCATCGTCGGCGTGACCCTGTGGATTGGAACGAGGGCTGGGCATGAGTAGCGAGAACGAGGAGCGGTTGCCCACCGCCGCCGAGCTCGCCGAGATGGATCGCGACCAGCTGGTCAGGCTCGGCGGGAAGCTGGACGGCGTCGAGCTGGTGGAGTACCCCGACCCGTGGCCGGTGCAGGGCACCAAGGCGGAGAAGCGTGCCGCCCGCGGCGTCACGATGATGTTCCTGCTCGGGACGTTGCTCGGCGTCGCGTTCCTGGGCGTGCTGCTGTGGTGGCCGTGGGAGTACAAGTCGCCGGACGACGAGGTCGGTGAGTTCTGGTACAGCCTGTACACCCCGCTGCTGGGCATCACGCTCGGCGGCGCGGTGCTGTGCTTCGCGTTCGGCGTGCTGATGTACACCCGCCGGTTCCTGCCGCAGGAGCTGGCCGTCCAGGAGCGCGGGGACAACCTGGGCGCCGGTTCCGACGAAATCCACCGGCAGACGTTCCTGGCGCACGTGACCGACGCCGGAGCGCGCAGCACCATCGGCAGGCGCAAGGCGATCCTGGGCAGCGCCGGGCTCGGCCTCGGGGTGCTCGGCCTGGGAGCGGCGGTGCTGCCGGTCATCGGCTTCGTCAAGAACCCGTGGTCGAAGGATCAGGACCCGCGCGACACGCTGGCGCACACCGGGTGGCTGCCGCGCGACGGGGAGAAGGTCTACCTGCGCCGCAACACCGGCCACCCGCACGAGGTGTCGCTGGTCCGGCCGGAGGACCTGGACGCGGGCGCGATGGAGACGGTGTTCCCGTTCCGCGAGTCCGAGCGCAACGACCCGGAAGCGCTGTCCGCGGCACTGAAGCGGGTCGACAACCCGGTCATGCTGATCCGGCTGCGGCCGGAGGACGCGGCCAGGGTGATCAAGCGCAAGGGCCAGGAGGACTTCAACTACGGCGACTACTACGCCTACACGAAGATCTGCAGCCACGTGGGTTGCCCGACGTCGCTGTACGAGCAGCGCACCAACCGGATCCTGTGCCCGTGCCACCAGTCGCAGTTTGACGCACTGCAGTACGCCAAGCCGGTGTTCGGCCCGGCGACCAGGGCACTGGCGCAATTGCCCATCACGGTGGATCCTGAGACTGGATACTTCATGGCCAAGGGCGACTTCATCGAGCCGGTCGGGCCCGCGTATTGGGAGCGTGAGTCATGAGCGAGCTGACGACCCCGACCAGGGGGGACTCCCTGATCAAGCGCCTGGCCGGCAGGCAGCTGGACGAGGTGGACAAGCGCTACCGCGCGGCCAAGGGCATCCGCCACCAGCTGAACAAGGTCTTCCCGACCCACTGGTCGTTCCTGCTCGGCGAGATCGCGCTGTACAGCTTCATCATCCTGCTGCTGTCCGGCGTGTACCTGACGCTGTTCTTCGACCCCTCCATGGAGGAGGTCGTCTACGACGGCAGCTTCACCAACCTGCAGGGCGTGGAGATGTCCCGCGCCTTCGAGACCACCCTGAACATCTCGTTCGACGTGCGGGGCGGCCTGCTGATCCGGCAGATCCACCACTGGGCCGCGCTGATCTTCGTCGCCGCGATGTTCATCCACATGCTCCGGGTGTTCTTCACCGGTGCGTTCCGCCGCCCGCGCGAAGCCAACTGGGTGATCGGGGCGCTGCTGCTCATCCTGGGCATGTTCGAGGGCTTCTTCGGCTACTCGCTGCCGGACGACCTGCTGTCCGGTACCGGTCTGCGCGCCACGATGTCCGGCATCGTGCTCTCCACGCCGGTGATCGGCACGTGGCTGCACTGGGCGCTGTTCGGCGGTGAGTTCCCGGGCAACGAGATCATCCCGCGCCTGTACACACTGCACATCCTGATCGTCCCCGGCATCATGCTGGCGCTGGTGGCGGTACACCTGGGCCTGGTGTGGTACCAGAAGCACACCCAGTTCCCCGGCGTGCGGCGCACCGAGAACAACGTGGTCGGCGTGCGGATCATGCCGTACTTCGCGCTGAAGGCCGGCTCGTTCTTCCTGGTCGTCACCGGCGTGATCGTGGCGATGGCGGGCCTGTTCCAGATCAACGCGGTGTGGAACATCGGCCCGTACCTGACCTCGCAGGTGTCCGCGGGCTCGCAGCCGGACTGGTATCTGGCGTGGGCGGACGGCATCCTGCGTATCTGGCCGGCGTGGGAGCTCTACCTCGGGCCGTACACCATCCCGCCGGTGTTCTTCGCGGGTGCGGTCGGGATGCCGATCCTGTTCGGGCTGCTGATCGCCTACCCGTGGATCGAACGCAAGTTCAGCAAGGACACCGCGCATCACAACCTGTTGCAGCGTCCGCGTGACGTCCCGGTCCGCACCGGCATCGGCGTGATGGCGTTGACATTCATCTCCGTGCTGGAGATCTCCGGCTTCAACGACATCATCGCCTTCACGTTCGACATCTCGTTGAACGCGATGACCTGGATCGGCCGGATCGGCCTGTTGGTGCTGCCGCCGATCGCCTACTACGTCACCTACCGGATCTGCCTCGGGTTGCAGCGGTCCGACCGTGAGGTGCTGGAACACGGCGTGGAGACCGGCATCATCAAGCGGACGCCGGAAGGCGCGTTCATCGAGATCCACCAGCCGCTCGGCCCGGTGGACGAGCACGGCCACCCGATCCCACTGGAGTACCAGGGCGCGCCGGTGCCGAAGAAGATGAACGAGCTCGGCTTCGCGGGCAAGCCGGTGTCCGGCTCGTTCCTGACCCCGGATCCGCCGGAGGAGGTCGAGGCGCTGGAGCGGGCGCGGGCCGCGCAGCACGGCGACGGCCGGGCGGCCATCACCTCCGGCAACGGTCAGGCGAGCGGATCCCGCACGGAGGTCGAGTCGCGCGCGAAGTAGCCCCAGGCTGTTCACAGGAAGGCGGCGTGCCGGGATTGCCGGCGCGCCGCCTTCGTCGTTGTCGCGGGCCGGCGTCCGGGGACATGGCTCGTCGAGGCGCTGCCTGTCCGGCCGTCGTCGGCCCGTTTGCGCGCTTGGGCGCGGACAGGTTCGCCGGTGTCGGGGTGCTTGTACGGGTTTCTGCGCTTTCGTGCACGTCAGGCTTCGCGCGCGTCAGGGAACTCGGCGGGAGAACCTGCTCTTCGGGCGTCCTGCACGGTGGGGTGGTCAGCTGGCCAGTTCGAGGGCGCGGGCCGTGGCCACCCGGTCCAGCCAGCTCCGCCAGCCCGACGTCGCGCCGGCCGGCTCGGCCCACGGGTCGCTGCAGCGCACCAGGCGAACGCCGGGACGGGCCAGCCACCGCAGCAGCACACGCACTTCCTCCGGGCTGGCGCCGCGCAGCGGCCCGCGCGTCGGGAGCACGGTCTCCGCACTCGCCACCAGTGCATCGACGACCGGCATCGGCGGCACACCGCGCGCGGCCGTACCGGCCGAAGCCAGCCGCCCGTAGCGGATCACCGCGAACTCCCAGCCACCGGTGCCGTCGGGGTGGGCAGCGACCAACTCCGCGATGCGGGCCAGTGCGGCCATCCGGTTCGCGGTCATGACCGTGCCGACGACCTCGGCGAGCTCGTCCCGTCGCGCCGCGGCCAGCTCGAAGCGCTGCGCGGCCGCCAGTTTCTCGACCCGGTCGGCGGCGGCGCGCAACGCCGATCCGTCGGTCCCGGCGATGAGCGCGGAGACCGCTTCGACGGCGGGCGCGTACTCCTCGACGCTCTGCTGCCCCGCGCACGGCGCCCCGCATTTGCCGAGCTCCCACAGCGCACACGGGGATCCGTGCTGGGACTTCGCCGGGATGCGGTCACTGCATGCCCGCAGACCGCACGCAGACGTCAGGACGGAGGCCGCCGAGGCGGCGGCGGATCTGCTGCGGAACGGCCCCAAGGATCCGTCCCGCGGCACCCTGACGACCGACAGGCGCGGGAAGGCCTCGTTGGTGAGGGCGACCCACCAGTACTTGTGCGGATTGCGCGACCGACGGTTGTAGACCGGCTTGTGCGCGGCCAGCAGCCGCAGCTCGCGTACTTCGGCCTCCAGGGAGTGAGCGCAGGGGATGCCCTCCACCCGCTCGGCCAGCGCCACCATCTCCCGGATGCGCCCCCTGCTTTCAGATCCGGTGAAGTACTGCCGGACCCGCTTACGGAGATTGGACGCGGTGCCCACGTACAGCACCTCGTCGTTCGGCCCGCGGAACAGGTACACGCCGGGGGAGGGAGGCAAATGGGCGGCCATGCCGCGCTTGCGCCGCTGCTCCGGGGTGACCTCGGGCAGGAAGTCCATCAGTTCTTCCAGCGACTGCACGCCGAGGTTGCCGACCCGCTCCAGCAAGCCGTGCAGCACGTCGACGGTCGCGCGAGCGTCCTGCAGCGCGCGGTGATTGGGCACCGTGTCCGCGTTGAACAGTGCGGCCAACGCAGACAGCCGGAAACTGCGCGCGTCGTCGTGGCGGGTGAGCACGCGGCGAGCCAGCCGCGCGGTGCACAACACCGTCGGCTTCGGCCAGTGATAGCCGTGGCGTGCGCACGCCGAGCGCAGGAAACCGATGTCGAAAGCGGCGTTGTGCGCCACCAGCACGGCCCCCTTGGCGAACTCCAGGAAGGCGGGCAGCACCTGTTCGATCCTCGGTGCCGAGGACACCATCGCCTGGGTGATGCCGGTCAGCTGCACGATCTGCGGCGGAATGGTCGTGCCCGGATCCACCAGCGTGGCGAACTCGCCGAGCACTTCGCCGCCGTGCACCTTCACCGCGCCGATCTCGGTGATCGCGTCCTTGTCCGCCGAGCCACCGGTGGTCTCCAGGTCCACGACCACGAACGTGGTCTCGCGCAGTGGCGTCCCGAGTTCGTCGAAGCTCAACTGCACGCTCACGAGCGCTCACGATAGGGCGGAAAACCGACAGTATGTTCGAATGACGCGCCGGACTACGGTAAGTCCATGGACGCGCCTCGGGTGGACTTCTCGGCGGTGCCGGACCCGGTGCGGGCCCGGCTGGCCGAAATCGTGGCGCAGGCGCTGAGCGGGCTGGCGGTATCGGAGATTCCGCACCGGTTGCGGCCGGTGGCCCGATTCACCCCGGCCAAGCGGGCGAAGGTGGCCGCTGGGCAGATGATCAGCGCGCTCGCCGAGAGCACGGGTTTCCGCGCGGCCGTGGTCGCCTGGGCGCAGCATCGGCGGCCGGACCTGCTGTGTCCGGCACCGGACGATGTGGTCGGCAAGGCGGCGCTGGCCGTGCTGCTGGGCACCGACGACGCAGGCGAGATGGTGGCGGCAGCGGCCGAGCAGGCCGAGGAAGCCGATCTGCGCGCGGAACGGGACGCGTTGCGCACCCGCGTGCAGCGGTTGGAGACCGAGGTGGGGCGGCTGCGCGCCGAACTGGAACAGCAGCGCCAAGCGACCGAGGCGGCGCGGGCCGAGCGGGAGGACGAGCTGGAGCGGCTGCGGCAACGGCTGCGGGAGCGCGGCATGCAGCTGCGGCAGGCGCGCGACGAGGCTCGGCAGGCGCGGGAGGAGCTGGCCGAAGCCGGCACGACGACGGACAGCAGGATCGCCGAACTGACCGAGCGGCTGGCCAAGGAGCAGCAACGGGCCAAGGCCGAACGCGCCCGCGCCGATCGGGCGGTCGAACAGCTGGAAGCGCTGCGGGCGAGGGCGGAGCATCAGCGGCGCGGCGACCAGGCGCGGCTGAGCCTGCTGCTGGACACCGTCGCCAGCGCGGTCGAGGGGCTGCGCGGCGAGCTGCGGTTGCAGGCGGGCACGCCCGGCGATCGGCCGGCCGACGCGGTGGCCGGCGCGACCAAGGGCGGCACGACCAGCTCCCCGGTGCACGATCCGATGATGCTCGAGCGGCTGCTGAGCGTGCCGAACACGCACGTGATCGTCGACGGGTACAACGTCACCAAGACCGGCTATCCCGACCTTGCCCTGGCCGAACAGCGGGAACGGCTGGTGCGTCAGCTCGGGCCGCTGGCGGCACGGACCGGAGGCGAGATCACCGTCGTCTTCGACGGTGCGGGCGTCGTCGCGGCACCGGTCACCGGGGTGAGGGGCGTGCGGGTGCTGTTCAGCGAGCCGGGGATCTCCGCCGACGAGGTGATCAAGAATCTGGTCGCTGCCGAGCCGTCCGGGCGCCCGCTGCTGGTGGTGACCGCGGACCGGGAGATCATCGCCGCGGTACGAAAGCGGCACGCCCGCCCGGTGGCACCGACCGTGCTGTTGGAGCAGCTTCAGCCGGGGTGAGAGACGCCGTCACGTCGACGCCGGTCGTGCGTTGTCTCAGTAGGCGCCTTACCACCCGTCCGCACGTGACGGTGACGTATCGTCACCACATGGCGACGAGCTGAGGTGGGGATCGAGCGGGATTTCGGAGGTGTGATGCGGGCGAGGACCGCGGTCGCGGTGCTGCTGGCCGGCGCGGTCGTGGTGACGCCGGTCAGCGAGGGGGACGCGCGCGCTCAGGACACCGCCCCGACCGATCCGGGGGACCTGCGCATCGAGGCAGGCGTCGCGCCGGGAACCGGTGCGCCGGACCCCCGTCCCGGGGTGGCGTTCGCCGATCCGAAGGTGGCCGCGCTGCAGCGGACGGCCAGCCAGGTGCAGCGCGAGCTGAGTGTGCTTGCCGAGCGGATCCGCAACGCCAAGGGGAAGGTGGCCGAGGCGACGGCCAAGCTCAGCGCGGCGCGCGCGGAGCGGGAAGCCGCGGAGCTCGCGGTGGAGCGGCAGCAGGCCGAGGTCGACGCACTGTCGGCCAGCGCGTACACGTCCATGGGCAGGCCGAGCAAACTGCGCGCCATGCTGACCGCCACCGACCCGGCCAACTACCTGGAGAAGTCGTGGGTGGTGGAGTACCTGCGCACCGAGCAGGACGAGCGGCTGAACGCCGCGCTGCGCAGGCATCGCAAAGCCGTCGCGGCCGAGCGTGCCGCGCTGGGGCTGGAGCGGCGGGCGAGCGAGCGCGAAGCGGAGCTGGTGCAGCGCAACCGCGACGCGACCAACCGGGCGGACGCCATCAGCTCGGAGCTGCGCACCCCGATCGAGGCGGCCAGTGCCGCGGTCACCGCACAGCAGCTGGCGCAGAAGAAGCGCAACGCTCGCACGGCGAAGGCCTGGCGCAGGTATCTCGACCGGCTCGACGAAGCAGGGATCACCCCGCCGCGGGCGTCATCGCTGCTCGACCCGGCGAACCTACCGGGCGGGCTGCGGCCGCTGAAAGGCGCCAACGGCAAGCCGCAACCGGGCGTCGCGCAGGTGACGGTGAACGGCAAGCGGCTGCTGGTGCTGCCGAAGGAGACCATCGAGGCGGTCAGCGCCGCCATCGACGCGCTCGGCAAGCCGTACGTCCCGCGCGATCACGGCGAGGGCCCGATCGCGTACTCGTGCGACGGGCTGGTGCGGAAGGTCTTCTCCGACGCCGGGCTGGAGCAGCCGGCCGGCGCACGGAAGCAGTACATGGTCGGCAAGCCGGTCTCGGTGCGTGACATCCGGCCCGGTGACCTGGTGTTCGTCGGCCCGGCCAAGTACGGGGTGCAGCACGTCGGGATCGCATTGGACGAGCGCACGATGGTGGCCGCCGACGGCAGGCTTGCCTCGGTGGCGGTGACCGACATCCCCGGCAAGGGGACGCTGCTGGGGGTCACCCGGCCGTCACTGGGCGAGGGGTCGCCGCGGAAGGCCCCGCTGCGCGACAAGAAGGAGCTGACCTGGCGGTGCGGCGGCGTGGAGCTTCCGCTGTCGGTCGCGGGCAGCCTGAACGGCGACGGCACCGCCCAGGGGGCGACCGGGGCCTGGGGTGGCTACCCGAACGGGCTGATTCCGCCGTCGGCGCTGTGCAGTGTGGGGATCGGCAATCACGCGCTGCGCTGCGACGCCGCCCAGGCGTTCGTGGCCATGTCCCGCGAACACGCCAGGCAGACCGGCCGCCCGCTGTGCATCACGGACTCCTACCGGACGTTCCAGCAGCAGGTCGACCTGTATCGGCGTAAGCCGTCGCTGGCTGCCGTGCCGGGAACGTCGAACCACGGCTGGGGACTGGCGATCGACATGTGTGGCGGGGTGGAGTCGTTCGACACGCCCGCTTACCGGTGGATGGCCAAGTACGGACCGGCGTTCGGCTGGATCAACCCGGAGTGGGCGCGCCCTGGCCGTGGGCGAGAAGAGCCCTGGCACTGGGAGTACGTCGGGCGGGGTTGACGAGCGCCGCAGCGCCGTGGGCGGGCATGCCGGCGGTGATCACGCCGCTCGCGTGGTCTGCGAGCGAGCGGCGGATGGCGTCCCCAGCGGGGGCTGAGGCCACGGCATCGGGGCATCGAGACACTGCCGGGGTGACCGTGACCCGGTAGGCGTCGTAGGCGCCCAACGCCGTCCTCGCCCGTGCGCTCTTCAGACAGCGCGGCGTGTCAGGCAGCGCGACGTGGCCTCCCAGCGCGTGCCGTGCTCGCGGCCCCGACGGTCTCATGCCTCGGCTGGCGCCCGTTCACAGCCGGCCGACGACGAGGTGCGGTAGCTCAACCCGCGCGACGCTCGCTTGCCTTCGACGCGCGGTCCGTGCGCGGCACGAGGCGCAATCGCGGCACCATACCCGCGTCCGCAAGGGCGGTCACCGCGCGACGCTCGTCGGCGTCCCACTCCACGCGTCCCGGCGGCCCCAGCAACACGCTGACCACGCAGTCAGCGCATGCCGTGGGGCGCACCGCGCAACTGTCACAGTCGATGATCAACGTGCCGTCGTCCGCTCGTTCGCTCATGGTCGCCTCCTTCATGGCGAGGTGCTCGGTGCGCGATCGGGGCGGCCTGTGCCGTGCGATGCGCCTGGCAACCCCGTCACGGCGCACGATAGGCAGCCCCACCGACAACCTGCGCCGATGCGCATCGGCGATGTCCCCTGGACGGGTGGCCTGTGACGATCCGCGGGCGGCGTCGGATAGCCCGATCGGGCACTTGCGCGGACCGGTGCGGGACGAATGCGGTGAGCGGTCGGCCCGGCGCGCCAGGTGTCACCGAGAGTGCGATCTTGTCGATGAGCGGTAGATCTGATCGGTGAACGGTCGTCGTCGCTGGTCCGAGTGGGCCGTGGTGATCGTCACGTGGCGCGATTTCCCGCTGCTCCACTCGTGTTTCGCCGCTCATCCGACGACCGGCCCTGGACGCAAGCGCGCTCGTTTCGTAACCTGTCCGAGATCTCGCGGGAGGCCGTTGCCGTACCCCGGAGGCGACGCCGCGGGATTGTCGCCGGGACGGCTCGTCGGGGAGTCGTCCTCGGAGGGTCGAGGCGAAGCCGGACCGGCCATGCGGCCGACCACAAGGACTGTCGGGCTTCGCCGTGCCACGGGGAGGGCCCCCGACCTCACCCGCCGGCATCGGCTCTCGACAGCGGCGACCGAGCGCAAAGGAGAATCGCGCGACGTGAAGTCGCTTCAGTTGTTGAAGCGAGGAGTGTCCGGTGTTGTCGCAGCCGTCGCTGTCGCGGCGATGGTCAGCATTCCGTCCCCCGCTCTCGCTGACCCCGACCCGACGCCGGACACGGCCTCTGAAGCGCTGAAGGCCTACGAGGCACTCAAGCGCAAGGCGGAGAAACTCAACGAGGCGCATCTTCGGGCGCAGGACGACCTCGAAGCCAACCGGAAGAAGATGCGCCAGGCCAAACGAGCCCTGGCCGCCGCGCAGAAGGCCGAGCAGCGTGCGCGCGCCGACGTGGCCGCCTATCGCAAGGTGGTCGACAAGTTCACCAGCGCCGCCTACCGCGGCAGCAGGCTGACCAGCGTGGCGGCCGCGCTGACCGGCGACTCGGTGCGCGACTACCTGGACCGTGCGGCCACCATCGACCTGCTCGCCGCCGAGAAGGCCGCGGCGCTGAAGAAGCTGAACCGTGCCGTGGAGAAGGCCGAGCAGGCCCAGCGGGAGGCGCTGGCTTCGCAGCAGGCCGCGCGAAAGGCCGAGCAGGAGGCCAAGCGCAACCTGCGGGACATCGAGGTCCGCGGCGAGGAGCTGCAGAAGCAGATCGACAAGGCCCGCGAGGCCTACGAGCGGCTGAGCGGCGCCGACCGGGCCGCGCTGGAGGCCAGTTACGGCGACAGCGCGACGCCGCCGAGCACCATCAAGGCTCCCAGCGAACGCGCCCAGATCGCGGTGGACGCGGCCATGTCCAAGCGCGGCAGCCCGTACGTGTACGGGGCGGAAGGGCCGGATGCCTTCGACTGCTCGGGCCTGACGTCGTGGGCCTACCAGCAGGCAGGCATCTCCATCCCGCGGTCCAGCTCGGCGCAGTCGCAGTCGGGCACGGCGGTGCCGCGGGACCAGCTGGCGCCGGGCGACCTGGTGTTCTTCTACTCGCCGGTGTCGCACGTGGGCATGTACATTGGCGACGGGCTGATGGTCCACGCCCCGCAGCAAGGCGACGTGGTCAAGGTGGCGCCGGTGATGTGGAACAACTTCGTCGGCGCTCGCCGGTACGCCTGACAGCACGGAGCCGGCCGGGCGACGGCCGGAGGAGCCAGCAGAGTCACCTTCGCAGTCCCCCGGGCGAAGGTGGCTCTGTTTTCTTTCCGGGCTTGTTCCGGGCCTGTTCCGAGGGCGGAAAAGGCGATTCTCTTCTGGGCCTTCGAGGACGGCCGGCGGCACTGTCCTGGGCCGCCGGGGGTCAACCGAGCGGGACGCCACCGCTGCCCGTAGGCACGCACGGAGATGCAGGGCCGCGAGTATCGGGCCGCCTACCGGGTGGTTCGCAGGCACGCGCGGAGGACACACAGGGTGTGGGCTGTCGGCTGGTTGGCTGCGGAAGCGCGCGGGAGAGGCGGTGCGGGCGTCGTTGGC
Organism: Thermocrispum agreste DSM 44070; assembly: GCF_000427905.1. GTDB lineage: Bacteria > Actinomycetota > Actinomycetes > Mycobacteriales > Pseudonocardiaceae > Thermocrispum > Thermocrispum agreste. Next base: position 819,057 of record NZ_KE386603.1, read on the forward strand.
ACAGCAAGCACACGCTGAAGACGCAGGGTGTGAGGATGGCCGCCAACCGGTCGCCTGCCGGACGGAAGAGGCCTTTCGCCGCTGTCTGCGGCTCCCGGTCCGGCGTGGCCTTCATTCGGCGGCTCGATGATCCTGCTGCCTTCCCCCGGGGGGAAGTGGGCCCGGATCCGTCTTCGGTAGCGTTGACCAGGTGCGGCCAACACTGTTGGTGACCAACGACTTCCCGCCGCGCCCCGGCGGCATCCAGAACTACCTGCACTCGCTGGCCACGCGGCTCGACGCCAAGGACCTGGTGGTGCTGTGCTCGAGCTGGGACCGGCCGCAGGGGAGCGACGCGCGGTTCGACGCCGAGCAGCCGTTCGAGGTGGTGCGACACCCCACCACGGTCCTGCTGCCCACGCCGGACGTGCTGCGCCGGGCCGCCGAGCTGATCAAGACCCGCGGGCTGAGCGCGGTGTGGTTCGGCGCGGCCGCCCCGCTCGGCCTGCTCGCCCCCGCCCTGCGCCAGGCCGGAGCGGAACGCGTGGTGGCCAGCACCCACGGTCACGAGGTGGGCTGGTCGATGCTGCCGGGGGCCCGCCAGGCGCTGCGGGTCATCGGCATCAACAGCGACGTGGTGACCTACGTCAGCCAGTACACCCGCCGCCGGTTCGCCACCGCGTTCGGCCCCATGACCGGCCTGGAACATCTGCCGTCCGGGGTGGACACCGAGGTGTTCCGGCCCGACCCGGCAGCGCGCGAAGAGCTCCGCAAGCGGTACCGCCTGGGCGATCGGCCGGTCGTAGTGTGCGTGTCGCGCCTGGTGCCCCGCAAGGGGCAGGACATGCTCATCCGGGCGCTTCCCGAGCTGCGACAACGGGTTCCCGGCACCGCGTTGCTGCTGGTCGGTGGCGGCCCCTACCGCCAGTACCTGCAGCGCGAAGCGGTGGCATGCGGCGTAGCCGATCACGTCGTGCTGACCGGTTCGGTGCCGTGGGAGGAACTTCCCGCTCACTACGCGGTCGGTGACGTGTTCGCCATGCCCGCGCGCACCCGCGGCAAGGGACTCGACGTCGAAGGGCTGGGCATCGTCTACCTGGAAGCATCCGCCACGGGACTGCCGGTGATCGCCGGGCGATCCGGCGGCGCCCCCGAGACCGTGCAGGACGAGGTGACCGGGCACGTGGTGGACGGGCGCGACCTGCCTCAGCTCGTCGACACACTGGCGTCGCTGCTGTCCGACCCGATCCGGGCGGCGTCCATGGGTGCCGCCGGGCGGGAGTGGGTGAGCAAGCACTGGCGGTGGGACCGCCTGGCGCGCCGGCTGGCCGGGCTGCTCAGCGGCATACCGGCCCGATATCGCGCGTGACACGCCGCGTCGTAGGGTCGGCCGAGAGGGGGTCGGACGCCTGCGAGGGAGCGATGGATTCGCAGCAGCTGCAGAAGTGGGACGCCGCGCACGTGTGGCACCCGTACGGCCCGATGCCGGGCACGGTCGCGCCGCTGGTGGTGGAATCGGCGCGTGGTGTGCGGTTGCAGCTGGCCGACGGCCGCGAGCTGATCGACGGCATGTCGTCGTGGTGGGCGGCCATCCACGGTTACCGGCACCCCCGGCTCGATGCCGCGGTCGTGGACCAGGTGAGCCGGATGAGCCACGTCATGTTCGGCGGCCTGACCCACGAGCCCGCGGTACGGCTGGCCCGCACGCTGGTCGAGCTCACGCCGGACGGCCTCGAGCACGTGTTCCTGTGCGACTCGGGCTCGGTGTCGGTCGAAGTCGCCATGAAGATGTGCTTGCAGTACTGGCGGTCCGTCGGCCGTCCGGGCAAGCAGCGGATGCTGACGTGGCGGGGCGGATACCACGGCGACACGTTCCACCCGATGAGCGTCTGCGATCCCGAGGGCGGCATGCATGCGCTCTGGCGTGGCGTGCTGCCGGAGCAGGTCTTCGTTCCCGCGCCGCCGGGCGGCTACGACGACCCGGTCGACCAGGACTACGCGCAGCTGCTGGACGAGACGATCGGCAAGCACGCCGGCGAACTGGCCGCGGTGATCGTGGAGCCGGTCGTGCAGGGTGCAGGCGGTATGCGCTTCCACAGTCCCGGCTACCTGAAGGTGCTGCGCGAGGCGTGCGACGCCCACGACGTGCTGCTGATCTTCGACGAGATCGCCACCGGGTTCGGCCGCACCGGGGAGTGGTTCGCGGCCGATCACGCCGGCGTCACCCCGGACGTGATGTGCCTGGGCAAGGCCATGACCGGCGGATACCTGACGATGGCCGCGGCGTTGTGCACGCCTCGCGTCGCCGATGGCATCTCCCGCGGTGAGTTGCCGGTTCTGGCGCACGGGCCGACGTTCATGGGCAATCCGCTGGCCGCGGCGGTGTCGAACGCGTCGATCGCCCTGTTGCGCAGCGGGGAATGGCGCGACGCGGTCAAGCGGATCGAGCAGCAGCTGCGCATGCACCTCGCCCCCGCCGCCGACCTGCCCGCTGTGGTCGACGTCCGGGTGCTGGGCGCCATCGGCGTCATCCAACTCGACCACCAGGTGGACATGCGCCGAGCCACCGAGACGACCGTCGAGCACGGCGTCTGGCTTCGGCCGTTCCGCGACCTGGTCTACACGATGCCGCCGTTCATCAGCACCGACGACGACGTCGCCGCGATCGCCAAGGCCATGACCGCGGTGGCCGCCGTCGCATGAAACAACCGGCAGTAAGCTCGCACGCCGTGAGCCTGCTGGTCATCACCGGGACGGACACCGGGGTCGGCAAGACCGTCGCGACCGCAGCGATCGCGGCGGTGGCTGCCGGCTCGGGGCGGCGGGTCGCCGTGCTGAAGCCCGCGCAGACCGGCGTGGCGCCCGGCGAGCCGGGCGACGTCGACGTGGTCCGGCAGCTGGCCGGTGCGGTGACCACCAGGGAAGTGCGCCGCTATCCCGACCCGCTTGCCCCGGACACCGCCGCCCGGCGCAGCGGGCTGCCGCCGGTGACACCGGCCGAAGCCGCCGCGGCCGCGGCCGAGCTGGCCGAGCAGCACGACCTCGTGCTCGTCGAGGGTGCGGGCGGCCTGCTTGTCCGGATGGACGAGCACGGCGGCACGCTGGCGGACGTGGCGTGGGCGCTGGCGGCGCCGCTGATCGTGGTCGCGCGCGCCGGGCTCGGCACGCTGAACGCCACCGCGCTCACCGCCGAGGTGGCCACCCGCCGCGGGCTGACCGTGGCGGGCGTCGTCGTGGGCAGCTGGCCCGAGCAGCCGGGCTTGGCCGAACGCTGCAACCTCCACGATCTGCCGGACGCGGCCGGGGCGCCGCTGCTCGGCGTGCTCCCGGCTGGCATGGGCGGCCTGACCGGCGCGGAGTTCGCCGACGCCGCCGTGGCCGGGTTGTCCCCGTGGTTCGGCGGCACGTTCGACCCCGAGCGGTTCGCCGAGCAGGTGCTCGGGGCGTGATGGCGGTCTCGCCAGGGTCTCGGCGGCGGGAAGAACGGTTAGGGTAAATCAGCCCCAGGTGCACCCGCTGACTCGAGGAGATGGTGTGACCGCTGCTGCCAGGACCGATGTGTTGGCCGTTGCCCGTGAGCAGGTGCTCGAGCGTGGGGAAGGCCTCGCCGAGGACCAGCTGGTGGAGGTGCTCCGGCTGCCCGACGAGCGGCTGACCGAGCTGCTCGACCTGGCCCACCAGGTGCGGATGCGCTGGTGCGGCCCGGCGGTCGAGGTGGAGGGCATCGTGTCGGTCAAGACCGGCGGCTGCCCGGAGGACTGCCACTTCTGCTCCCAGTCCGGCCGGTTCCCGTCGCCGGTGCGATCCGCCTGGTTGGACATTCCCGGGCTGGTCCGCGCGGCGCGCGAGACGGCCGCGACCGGGGCGACGGAGTTCTGCATCGTGGCCGCGGTGCGCGGCCCGGACAAGCGGCTGATGTCGCAGGTGCGCGACGGCATCAAGGCGATCCGCGAGGACGGCAACGACATCAACATCGCCTGCTCGCTCGGCATCCTCACCCAGGAGCAGGTCGACGAGCTGGTCGAGATGGGGGTGCACCGCTACAACCACAACCTGGAGACGGCGCGCAGCCACTTCCCGAACGTGGTTACCACGCACACCTGGGAAGAGCGCTGGGAGACGCTGCGGATGGTGCGTGAGGCGGGCATGGAGGTGTGCTGCGGCGGGATCATCGGCATGGGGGAGACCGTCGAGCAGCGCGCCGAGTTCGCCGCCCAGCTGGCCGAGCTGGGGCCGGACGAGTGCCCGATGAACTTCCTCACCCCGCAACCGGGCACACCGTTCGAACACTACGAGGTGGTGGACGGCAAGGACGCGCTGCGCACCGTGGCGGCCTTCCGGCTGGCCTTGCCCAAGGCGATGATCCGGTTCTCCGGCGGCCGCGAGCTGACCTTCGGCGACCTGGGCACCAAGCAGGGCATGTTGGGCGGGGTGAACGCCATCATCGTCGGCAACTACCTGACCAGCCTGGGCAGGCCGGCGTCGGAGGACCTGCGGATGCTCGACGAGTTGAAGATGCCGATCAAGGCCCTGTCCGACACGCTGTGAGCAGGTACTGCGTTCAATGCGGCAAACCCGCGGCCGAGCCGGTGCACCGGGAGTGCGACGGCCCGCAGGCCGCGCTGCGGCCGCCGCGGTTCTGCCCCGAGTGCGCCCGCCGGATGATCGTGCAGGTGACCCCGATGGGCTGGACCGCGACGTGCAGCAGGCACGGTGAGGTGTCCTCCGGCTCGGCGTGACGGATCCGGGACGGATACCCTGCGTGCCATGCATCAGCTGCCGCGCGAGCGAGCCCGGGTGGTGGTCAAGGCGGATCTGCTGCCCGCCGTGTCGGTGCTGTCCACGTTCGGCCTCCTCGGCATCCCGCTGGGGTGGCTGTGGGCGCAGGTGGCACCGCCGCAGCGGGCCCAGGTTCATCCGGACGGCAAGCCGCATCCGATCGACATCGAGGCTTGGCACGTCTTCGACGCCGTGGTGATCTTCGCTTTGCTGGCCGGGGCGTGCGGAGTGGTCATCGGCGCGGGGACCTGGATGCTGCGGGAACGGCGGGGGCCGGTGGCGATGGCGGCCGCCGTGCTCGGCGCGCAGGTCGCAGGCTGGCTCGGCACGCTGATGGGCGGCGTGTTCCTCGGTGACCGGTACACGCTCACCGAGCCGCCCGAGGTCGGCCAGATCGTCGACATCGCCCCGCAGATCACCACGGACTGGGTGCTGATCTGCGCTCCGTTCACCGCCGCGCTGACCTACGGGTTCCTGGCGGCGTGGAACGGCCGCGACGACCTCGGGCGCCGGCTGGGCTGAGCCGAACCGGCCCGCCGGGTCGTGGTCGGCTCGTGGTCGTGGTGGCGAGTGGGCCTGCCGGGTCGTGGTCGGCTCGTGGTCGTGGTGGCGAACCGGCCCACCGGGCCGCGGTCGACCCGTAGTCTTGGCGGCAGGTGAGCCGAAAGGGGCGGATGTGACCGAGGACGTCACCGCACGGCAGAAGGCGCGTTTCCCGCGGATCAGCCCACGGGCGTACGAGCATCCGGTCGACCGCGGCGCGCTGGCGACGCTGCGCGCGGTACCGGGGTTCGCGCAGGTGCTCAGGGCGCTCGCCGGAGCGTTCTCCGAGCGCGGGCTGCGACTGACCGCTTTGGCTTCGGCGATCCGGGTGGGTCCGGCGCAGTATCCCCAGCTCGACGAGCTGCGCACGGAATGCGCGGCCGCGCTCGACCTGGAGCAGGCTCCCGAGCTGTACGTGACCCGGGATCCGGCGGCTGCCGCTTACACCGTCGGAATGGACAAGCCGTTCATCGTGATCACCACCGGCATGGTGGAGCTGCTGGACGCCGACGGGCTGCGGTTCGTCGTCGGCCACGAGATGGGGCACGTGCTGTCCGGTCATGCGGTGTACCGGACGATGCTGATGTACGTGCTGAACGCGCAGCGGAGCCTGTCGTGGAATCCGCTCTCCGCGCTCGGCCTGCGCGCGATCGGCGCCGCGCTGAACGAGTGGTATCGCAAGTCCGAGCTGTCCTGCGATCGCGCCGGCCTGCTGTGCGGGCAGGATCCGGAGGCGGCGTTGCGGGTGCACGTGCGGTTGGCGGGTGGAACCGGCTCCGCGGAGATCGACACCGCTGCGTTCCTTCGGCAGGCCGAGGAGTACTCCAGCACCGGCGACCTGCGGGACAGCCTGCACAAGCTGCTCACTGTGGAGAACATGTCGCACCCGCTCGCCGTGGTGCGCGCCGCGGAACTGCAGAAATGGGCCGCGTCGCAGGAGTACCGGGACATCCTCGGGGGCAACTACCCGCGCCGGGACGACGACGAGCCGGCGTCCAGCTGGCGGGAGGACGTCAAGGCGGCGGCCAGGGCCTACAAGGAGTCCGTCACCGAATCCACCGACCCCCTCGCGAAGGTGTTCAGTGACGTCGGAGCCGCCATCAGCGGCGCAGCGAGCAAGGTCCGGGACCGGTTCGTCCGCGGCGAGAAGGACGAGGCGGACACCGGTCGATGAGCCCGCTGCCGTGGTGGCGGGTGGCCGGGCTGCCCGAGCGCCCGGCTCCGCCCCCGCTAGGTGCGGCGTTGCCGGGCCCGGGTCGGCGGCTTCAGCACCGCGAACGCGTCCGTGACGTGCACCCCGTTGCAGGTGAATGCATACAACGCGGCGGGACGGCCGCCGGATCGGCCGGGTGGCGCGATCTCCCCGGTCGGCTCCAGCACGCCACGCCGGGAGAGCACCCGCTGCAGGTTCGTGGCGGAAACCGGGTAGCCAAGTGCTGCCGAATAGATGTCGCGCAGCTGTGAGATGGTGAAGCTGGCCGGGGCCAGCGCGCTGCCGATGGTGGTGTAGCTCAACTTCGCGCGCAGCCGGTCCCTGGCCCGCAGGACGATGTCGCGATGATCGAACGCCGTGCGTGGCAGGTTGTCGACCGAATGCCACGCCGTGTCTTCCGGGACGTCAGGGTCGACGTCGGTGGGGACGACGCCGAGGAACGCGGTGGCGACGACGCGCGGACCGGGCACCCGGTCCGGCGCGCTGAACACGGCCAGCTGCTCGACGTGCGACAGCTTGCGGACGTCGACCTTCTCGGCGAGCTGGCGCCGGATCGAGGTCTCCACGTCCTCGTCGATGCGGAGCCTGCCGCCGGGTAGCGACCACCGTCCCAGGTGAGGCTCGAGCGCGCGCCGCCACAGCAACACCTGCACTGTGGCGGAACGCACGCGCAGTACGGCCGCAAGAACCTCGTGAACCATCGGTGCCTTGGTGTTAAGATGACTGCGCACGTTTTCGATCCTAAGTCGAAAACTTCACGGTGCCAACCCGGGGAGGACCGATGACCGAGACGCTGCAGCGTCCGGCTGACGCGCACACGCCGTACGGCGGGGTGGAAGCCGACGAGGCGTGGGCCGAGGAAGTGCGGCGGCTGGCTCGCGAGCGGGACGCGGTGCTGCTGGCGCACAACTACCAGCTGCCGGAGATCCAGGAGATCGCCGACTACACCGGCGACTCGCTCGCGCTGAGCAGGATCGCCGCGGAGGTGGACGCCGCGACCATCGTGTTCTGCGGAGTGCACTTCATGGCCGAGACCGCCAAGATCCTCAGCCCAGACAAGACGGTGCTGATCCCGGACGCGCGTGCGGGCTGCTCGCTGGCCGACTCCATCACCGCCGAGCAGCTGCGGGAGTGGAAGGCGGAGCACCCGGGCGCGGTGGTGGTCTCCTACGTCAACACCACCGCCGAGGTCAAGGCGGAGACCGACATCTGCTGCACCTCGTCCAACGCCGTGGACGTCGTCCGGTCGATCCCCGCTGACCAGGAGGTTCTGTTCCTGCCCGACCAGTTCCTCGGCGCGCACGTCAAGCGCGAGACCGGCCGGGAGAACATGCACGTGTGGGCGGGCGAGTGCCACGTGCACGCCGGCATCAACGGGCCGGAGCTCGCCGAGCGGGCGGCGGAGAACCCCACGGCGGAGCTGTTCATCCACCCGGAGTGCGGCTGCGCCACCTCGGCGCTGTACCTGGCCGGGGAGGGCACGGTGCCACGCGAGCGGGTGCACATCCTGTCCACCGGGGACATGGTCAAGCAGGCGCGGGCGACCAGGAGCAGCACCGTGCTGGTGGCCACCGAGGTCGGCATGCTGCACCAGTTGCGCAAGACCGCGCCGGAGATCGAGTTCAAGGCGGTGAACGACCGGGCGTCCTGCCGCTACATGAAGATGATCACGCCCGCGGCGCTGCTGCGGTCGCTGCGTGACGGGGTGGACGAGGTGCACGTCGACCCGGAGGTGGCCGAGCGGGCGCGTGCGTCGGTGCAGCGGATGATCGCCATCGGCCAGCCCGGCGGTGGCGAGTGACCGGCCCAGTTGGCGCCCGTCAGTCGAAAACCGGGCCGGATTGGGAGGCGGGCGCCCAGCTGGTCGTCGTCGGGTCCGGTGTGGCGGGCCTGACCGCCGCGGTGCGCGCCACCGAGCTCGGCCTGCGGGTGGTGCTGGTGACCAAGACGTCGGTGAGCGAGAGCAACACCCGGTGGGCGCAGGGCGGCGTGGCCGTGGTGCGTCCGGAGGAACGCGACCCGGGTGATTCCGTGGACCGCCACGTGGCGGACACGCTGGCGGCAGGCGCGGGCCTGTGCGACCCGGCCGCCGTCGCCTCGATCATCGCCGACGGCCCGGCCGCGATCAGCCGGTTGCGGCAGCGCGGGGCGAGGTTCGACGTGAGCGCCGGCGGGCAGCTGGCCCGCACTCGCGAGGGCGGGCACAGCGCGTTCCGGGTGATTCACGCGGGCGGTGACGCCACCGGAGCGGAGATCCAGCGTGCGCTCGTCGAGGACGCCGCGGAGCACCGGGTGACGATCCTGGAGCGGCATGTCGCAATCGATGCGCTGCTGGACGACGGCGGCGCCGTCGGCGGCGTGACGGTCCTGGACGACCACGGGCGCGTGGGTGTGCTGCGGGCACCCGCCGTGGTGCTGGCGACGGGCGGGCTCGGCCAGCTCTACCAGGTGACGTCCAACCCGGACATCGCGACCGGGGACGGACTCGCCCTGGCGCTGCAAGCCGGAGCGCAGGCCGCGGACCTGGAGTTCGTGCAGTTCCACCCGACCGTGCTCTACCGTCCGGGTGCGCGGGGACGGTGTCCGTTGGTGACCGAGGCAGTGCGCGGCGAAGGCGCAGTTCTGGTGGACGCCACGGGGGCGCCCGTGATGGCCGGGGTGCACGAGCTCGGCGATCTGGCACCACGGGACGTGGTCTCCTCGGCCATCACCCGCCGGATGGCCGAGGCGCCCGGCGGTGTGGACGATCACGTGTTCCTGGACGCCACCGGCATCGCGGACTTTCCCGGCCGGTTCCCGACCGTGGCCGCGTTCTGCCGTCAGGCGGGGATTGATCCCGCTCGCGAGCCCATCCCGGTCGCCCCGGCGGCACACTTCGCCTGCGGTGGCGTGCTGACGTCGGCCGCCGGACGCACGTCCGTCCGCGGTCTCTACGCCGCCGGCGAGGTCGCCCGCACAGGGCTGCACGGAGCCAACCGGCTGGCGTCGAACTCCCTGCTGGAGGGCTTGGTGATGGGCGCTCGCGCTGCCGAAGCCGCCGCGATCGATCTTGCCGCCGGCCAGTTGAGCGCGCAGCAGGCCGAGTTCCGACGCCCGCGGGCGAACCTGGTGCCCCGTGACCGGCTGCAGCGGGTGATGACCAGGTACGCCGCGATCGGTCGTGACGCCGCCGGGTTGGCCGATGCGGCGCAGATGCTGTCGGAGTCGATGCGGCCTGCCGAGCTGACCACCGTCCGGGACGTCGAGGACGCGGCTTTGACCTTGGTCGCCCGCGCCCTGCTCACGGCGGCAGCGGCGCGTACCGAGACGCGTGGTGCTCACGTGCGAACCGACTTTCCGCATCGCGACGACCAGCGGTGGCGATACTCGCAGGTGGTCGGTCTGGCCGGGGATGGCGATCCGGTGCTGCTCGAGCCCGCGTTGGCGACGGGAGGCGCGGCATGAGCCCGGAACTCGACCGGAACGACGTGGCGCGGGTGGTCCGAACCGCGCTGGACGAGGATCTGCGCTACGGACCCGACGCGACCACCGAGGCCACCGTGCCCGAGGGTGCAGTGGCCACCGCCGAACTCACCCCACGCAGGGACGGCGTCCTGGCCGGTGCCCCGGTGGCCCTGGCCGTCTTCGACGCGGTCCTGAAGGACGGCTACGAGGTCGTCGAGTGCGCCGAGGACGGCTCCCGGTTGACCGCGGGCGTGCCGGCGATCGTGCTCCGGGGACCGGTCCGCGGCCTGCTCACCGCCGAACGGACGGCGCTGAACCTGCTCTGCCACCTGTCCGGGGTGGCGACACTGACCGCGGCCTGGGTCGATGCGGTGGCAGGCACCCGGGCGGCCATCCGGGACAGCCGGAAGACGCTCCCCGGATTGCGGTCGCTGCAGAAGTACGCCGTGCGCTGCGGGGGAGGGGTCAACCATCGCATGGCCCTCGGTGATGCGGTGCTGATCAAGGACAACCACGTGGTGGCTGCCGGGTCGGTGACCGCGGCCCTGGAGGCCGCCCGCAGGCATGCGCCCGATCTGCCGTGCGAGGTGGAGGTCGATTCGCTCGACCAGCTGCGCGAGGCGCTGTCCGCGGGCGCCGACGAGGTGCTGCTCGACAACTTCACCCCGGACCAGTGCCGTCAAGCGGTGCGGCTGCGGGACGAGCTGGCCCCGAAGACCAAGCTGGAGGCGTCCGGCGGGCTGACGCTCGAAGTTGCGCGCGCGTACGCGGAAGCCGGAGTGGACTACCTTGCGGTAGGCGGGTTGACGCACTCCGCCCCGGCCCTGGACGTGGGGATGGACTTGCGGGCCGACTGACGAGCAATCCTCACGGGGTCGGCCGACGGACAGGGGAGGACAGCCGATGAACCGCGAGGAAGAATCCGGTGCCGGCGCGCCCGTTTCGGCGTTCGGTCTCGGGCTGCACCACGTGCAGCTGGCGATTCCGCCCGGCAGCGAGGACGCCTGCCGCGCGTTCTACGTCGACGTGGTCGGCATGACCGAAGTGCCCAAGCCGCCGGAGCTCGCGGCGCGCGGCGGGCTGTGGGTGCACGGCGCCCGGTGGCCGCGTGAGAAGCTGTCGGCATGAACACCGCGGCATGGGCTGTGCAAGTCATCCTGGCCGTCATGCTCTTCGGTGCCGGCCTGGCCAAGGCCACCCAGAAGAGAGAGCAGCTGCAGGCTCTGTCGCCGAACATGGCCTGGACGGAGGACTTCGGCGACGTGACCATCCGGCTGATCGGCATCGCCGAAGTGCTCGGTGCGCTCGGCCTGATCCTGCCGCTGTGGACCGGAATCGCGCCGGTGCTCACGCCCGTCGCGGCGGTGGGACTGACCGTGATCATGATCGGCGCCGCCGTCACCCACCTCAGGCGCAATGAGTTCAACGCCATGGCCCCGCCGGTCGTGCTCGCCGCCGGTGCAATCTTCGTGGCGTGGGCGCGGTTCAGCGGGGTGGCCTGACCGGCTCCGGAACGCCCCGGGACGCTGGACGGCGCGCCGGCCGTCACAGGCGCCGGTTGGCCAGCACGGCGGTGGCTTGGCGGGACTCCTCGGCGCGCTTGGGGTCGATGTCGGCCACCAGGATCCCCGGCCCCGGGCCCAGCTGGTCGTGCACCCGGCCGAACGGGTCGGCGATCGTGCTGTAGCCGATGCCGGTCGGCACCCCCGGTTTGGTCTCGATGCCGCTGGTGGCCGGGTCCGCCTGCCCGCAGCCCAGCACCCAGCACCCGGAGTCCAGGGCGCGCGCTCGCACCAGCAGCTCCCACTGCTCGCGCTTGCCCTCACCGGCGCCCCACGACGCGGGAACCACCACCGCGGCAGCGCCTGCCTCGCCGTGCGCCTGGAACAACTCGGGGAACCGGATGTCGTAGCAGGTCGCCAGGCCGATCTTGACCCCTTCCACGTCGACCGAGACCAGCTCGCCGCCCGGGGCGACGGTGCGTGACTCCTGGAAGCCGAACGCGTCGTAGAGGTGGATCTTGTCGTAGCCGATGGACTTCCCGCGCCCGGTGACCAGCAATGTGTTGTACACCCGGCCGTCACCGGCAGGCGTGAACATGCCTGCGATCACCAGCACCCCCGCGGCTTCGGCGATGGCCGAGATCACCGTGGCCCACGGGCCGTCCAGCGGTTCGGCGACGTCCTTCAGCCGGGTGCCGAAACGGGCCATGGTGGCTTCCGGGAACACCACCAGCGACGCGCCCGCGGTGACCGCCTCGGCGACCGAAGCACGGACCTGCTCGGCGTTCTCCACCGGATCGGGCGTGCTGGTGATCTGACACAGGGCTACGCGCATGACTTGCAGACTACTGGCGGGCAGGCGATTCGCCAGGGGCGCAGCGGGCGGGACGGACGGTGCGCACTGCAGCCCGCGCGGCCGGTTGGCCGGGGTGTCGGCCGGCTCTCGTGCCCGCCACCCGGCACGCCGGTACAGCGCGCGGCGCCCGTATCGTTAGCTGCATGCTCAACCGTATCGACCTGCGTGGACGCCCCGCGTCGCTGACTCCGGCCGAGCTGCGAGCCGCCCTGCCCAGGGCGGAGATCGACGTCGACGCGGCGGTACATCAGGTGCGCCCGGTCGTGACGGCCGTGCGCGAGCGCGGTGTCGATGCGGTCCTGGACTACACCGAGCAGTTCGACAAGGTGCGGCCGGAACGGGTCCGGGTGCCCGCCGGGGAGCTGGCCAGGGCCGCCGAGCAGCTGGATCCGGCGGTGCGCTCGGCCCTGCAGGTGAGCATCGACCGGGCCCGCCGGGTGCACGCCGACCAGCTTCGTCCGGACGTCACCACGACACTGGCCGACGGGGCCACGGTGACCGAGCGATGGCTCCCGGTGCGCCGAGTCGGCCTGTACGCGCCGGGCGGCCTGGCGGCCTACCCGTCGAGCGTGATCATGAACGTGGTCCCTGCCCAAGTCGCCGGCGTGGAGTCGCTGGTGCTGTGCTCGCCGCCGCAAGCCGAGTTCGGCGGGTTGCCGCACCCGACCATCCTGGCCGCCGCGGCCATGCTGGGGATCGACGAGGTGTGGGCCGTCGGCGGCGCGCAGGCGGTGGCGCTGCTGGCTTACGGCGGGACGGACACCGACGGGACGGCACTGGAGGGTGTCGACATGGTGACCGGTCCCGGCAACGTGTACCTGACCGCGGCCAAGCGCATGCTGCGCGGCGTGATCGGCATCGACTCCGAGGCAGGCCCGACGGAGATCTGCATCCTGGCGGACGACACCGCCGATCCGGACCACGTCGCGGCCGATCTGGTCAGCCAGGCCGAACACGACCCGCTGGCCGCGTCGGTGCTGGTCACCACGTCCGAGGCGCTGGTGGACGCGGTGGAAGCCCGGCTGCAGCAGCGTGTCGCCGCCACCAAGCACAGCGCGCGCGTCCGCCAGGCGCTGACCGGCAAGCAGTCGGGTGTGGTGCTGGTGTCCACGCTCGACGACGGGCTGCGGGTGGTGGATGCCTACGCTGCCGAGCACCTGGAGATCCAGACCGCCGACGCCGGAGAGGTCGCCGCTCGCGTGCGCAACGCAGGTGCGATCTTCGTCGGCCCGTATTCGCCGGTGTCGCTCGGGGACTACTGCGCGGGCTCCAACCACGTGCTGCCGACCGGCGGCTACGCGCGCCACTCGGGCGGCCTGTCCGTGCAGACGTTCCTGCGTGGCGTGCACGTGGTGGACTACAGCAAGGAAGCGCTGCGTGAGGTCGCTGACGAGGTCGTGACGTTGGCCAATGCCGAGGATCTTCCCGCCCACGGGGAAGCCGTGCAGGCTCGGTTCTCGGGGAGCGAATCGTGAAAGACGTGACGCTGGACGACCTGCCGTTGCGCGAGGACCTGCGCGGCCGCACCCCGTACGGCGCCCCGCAGCTGCAGGTGCCGGTGCGGTTGAACACCAACGAGAACCCCTTCCCGCCGCCGCCCGAGCTGGTCGCGCACGTGGCCGCGTCGATCGAGAAGATCGCCGGGGAACTGCACCGCTACCCGGACCGGGACGCCGTGGAGCTGCGGGCCGACCTGGCCGGTTACCTCAGCGCTGCCACCGGTGTGGAGCTGACCGCGGACAACGTCTGGGCGGCCAACGGATCCAACGAGGTGATCCAGCAGCTGCTGCAGGCGTTCGGCGGCCCCGGCCGCACCGCGCTGGGATTCGAGCCGTCGTACTCGATGCACCCGATCATCTCCGCGGGCACCCGCACCGAGTGGCTGCCCGCGCCGCGGCGCAACGACTTCGGCCTGGACGCCGAGGCGGCCGCACGGCTGATCGCCGAACGGGCACCCGACGTGGTGTTCGTGACCAGTCCGAACAACCCCACCGGCGGCAGCATCCCGCCCGCCGATCTGCGGAAGATCCTCGACGCGGCGCCGGGCATGGTGGTGGTGGACGAGGCTTACGCGGAGTTCTCCAGCAACCCCAGCGCGGTGCGGCTGCTCGCCGACTATCCGGCCAAACTGGTGGTCTGCCGCACGATGAGCAAGGCGTTCGCGTTCGCCGGCGGCCGCCTCGGGTACTTGGCGGCCGCTCCTGCCGTCGTCGACGCGCTGCAGCTGGTGCGCTTGCCGTATCACCTGTCGTCGCTCACCCAGGCGGCGGCGCGGGCCGCCCTGGCGCACGGCAAGCAGACGCTGGAGTCGGTTCGCAAGCTCGTCGCCGAGCGGGAACGGGTCCGCCAAGCGCTGACCGCGATGGGTTTCTCCGTGGTCCCCAGCGATGCGAACTTCCTGCTCTACGGCCGCTTCGCGGACGCGGCGGCGGCCTGGGCGACCTATCTGGACCATGGTGTACTGGTACGCAACGTCGGCGTTCCCGGGCATTTGCGGGTGACCATCGGCACGCCCGAGGAGAACGACGCGTTCCTGGAAGCGAGCAAGAAGGTGACAACGTGAGCCGCATCGGCAAGGTCGACCGCACCACCAAGGAGTCCTCGATCAGCGTCGAGGTCGACCTGGACGGGACCGGGCAGGTCGAGATCGACACCGGGGTGCCGTTCTACGACCACATGCTCACCGCGTTCGGGGTGCACGGCTCGCTGGACCTGCGCGTGCGCGCCGACGGCGACGTGCACATCGACGCCCACCACACGGTGGAGGACACCGCGATCGTGCTCGGCCAGGCCATCCGCGAAGCGCTCGGCGACAAGCAGGGCATTCGCCGGTTCGGCGACTGCTGGGTGCCGATGGACGAGACCCTTGCCCATGCCGCGATCGACGTCTCCGGCAGGCCGTACTGCGTGCACGTCGGCGAGCCGGAGGAGTTCACCACCTTCACCATCGGCGGCAACTACCCGTTCGTGCTGACCAGGCACGTGTTCGAGTCGCTGGCCTTCCACGCGCAGATCGCCCTGCACGTGCGGGTGATCCACGGACGGGACCCGCACCATATCGCCGAAGCGCAGTACAAGGCGGTCGCCCGCGCACTGCGCGCCGCGACCGAGCCGGATCCCCGGCAGGGCGGCGTGCCGTCCACCAAGGGCGTGCTCTAGCCTGCGCGGTCGCGCGGCGGGCGGAGAGCGAGGAGCGCATGACCGAGTTCGTGTTCATCCTGCTGGTCGCGGCGGCAGGGCTGCTGCTGGGCGGGGTCATCGCGATGTGGAAGACCTCGAAAGCCGTCGCCGCGTTCCTCATGGTGCTGTGCGTGATGGCGGGCGTGGGCGCGGCGCTGTGGTACCAGTCGGTGTCCTAGCCTCAGCACCCATCCGCGGTCACCGGCCGCCGCCGGTGGTCACAGTCCGCCTTCGGCGGCGGGCTTCAGCCGTGGCGCGCCCGGTCCGTACTTGGCCAGCTCGTCGTCGTGGTTCATCAGCGAGCACGACCTCAGCGACAGGCAGCCGCACCCGATGCAGCTGGTCAGGCTGTCCCGCAGCCGTTGCAGCGCGTCGATGCGGGCGTCCAGTTCGCTGCGCCACTGCCGGGACAGCCGAGCCCAGTCGGCCTTCGTCGGCGCGCGGTCCTTCGGCAGCGTGGCCAGCGCCTTGGCGATGTCTTCCAGGCTCAGCCCGACCCGCTGCGCGGAGCGGATGAACGCGATGCGGCGCAGCACGGTGCGGGGATAGCGCCGCTGGTTGCCGGAGGTCCGTTCGGAGGAGATGAGGCCGCGTTCCTCGTAGAACCGCAACGCCGTGTGCGGTACCCCGCTGCGCTCGGCGACCTGTCCGATGGTCAGGTGGTTGGCCAGCCTGGTCACGACCTCCATGGTAGCGAAAGTTCGAGATTACTCGAGGTTGGCTGCCGGTGCGTGCCGCCGTGGGGTGGCCAACTACGCTGATACGGGTGACGGCACGGGTGGTGATTCTCGACTACGGCTCCGGCAACCTGCGCTCCGCGGAGCGGGCGCTGCAACGCACCGGGGCGGACGTGACGGTCACCGCAGACGCGAAAGCCGCCGTCGAGGCGGACGGCCTGGTCGTCCCGGGAGTCGGTGCGTTCGCCGCGTGCGTGGACGGCCTCCGGGCGGTCGGCGGGGAGTCGATCATCGACCGGCGGCTGGCGGGCGGACGGCCGGTGCTCGGCATCTGCGTCGGCATGCAGATCCTGTTCGAGCACGGCGTAGAGCACGGCATCAAGGCCGAAGGGCTCGGGCAGTGGCCGGGCACCGTCGAGCGGCTGCAGGCCGACGTGCTGCCGCACATGGGCTGGAACACCGTCCAGGCGCCGGAGGACTCGGTGCTGTTCGCCGGCCTCGATGCGGACACCAGGTTCTACTTCGTGCACTCCTACGCCGTGCGCACCTGGCAGCTGGAGTCGGGACTGCCCGGGCAGCAGCCGCTGGTCACCTGGGCCGAGCATGGCGAGCCGTTCGTGGCGGCGGTGGAGAACGGCGCGTTGAGCGCGACTCAGTTCCACCCGGAGAAGTCCGGTGAGGCGGGCGCGGTGCTGCTGAAGAACTGGGTGAACACCCTGCGCTGACCAGGCCGGGTGCGGGTGCGCGGCCGGCCACCCGTTGCCAGTGGCCGTCCGGCGTCGCCGTAAGGTGGTCGGCGTGACGTTCACATTGCTGCCCGCCGTCGACGTCGCCGACGGCAAGGCCGTCCGCCTGGTGCAGGGTGCGGCCGGAACCGAAACCGAGTACGGGTCACCCCGCGACGCCGCCCTCGCCTGGCAGCGGGACGGCGCGGAGTGGATTCATCTGGTCGACCTGGACGCCGCTTTCGGGCGTGGCTCCAACCGCGAGCTGCTCGCCGCGGTTGTGCGCGAGCTCGAGGTGAACGTCGAGCTGTCCGGTGGCATCCGGGACGACGAATCGCTGCAAGCCGCCCTGGCCACCGGCGCACGCCGCGTCAACGTCGGCACGGCGGCGTTGGAGGATCCGGAGTGGACCGCGCGGGTCATCGGCGAGTACGGCGACCGGGTGGCGATCGGGCTGGACGTGCGGATCAACGGCGACGAGCACCGCTTGGCCGCCCGTGGCTGGACGTCCGACGGCGGTGACCTGTGGGAGGTGCTGGAGCGCCTGGAGTCCAACGGCGCCCAGCGGTACGTGGTGACCGACGTGAGCAAGGACGGCACGCTGCGCGGGCCGAACCTGGAGCTGCTGCGCGCGGTGTGCGCCCGCACGAAGGCCCCGGTGATCGCCTCCGGCGGGGTGTCCAGCCTGGACGACTTGCGCGCTTTGGCCAAGCTGGCCTACCGGGAAGGCGAGGGCGGCGTGGAAGGCGCCATCGTGGGCAAGGCCCTGTATGCGGGCGCGTTCACGCTGCCGGAGGCCCTGGCCGCCGTTCGCTGACGCGAGCGCTCCACGGACCGCGGGCGGCTCAGTCCCGGTCGGCCTCGATCTCGATGCCGATGGTGCGCCGCCGCCCGCCGCGCAGGATGCTGCCGTAGACGGTGAGGTAGCCGAGGATCCCGTACTTCTTCACCAGCAGCTTGCGCATCCGTTCGGTTCCGCCGTCGTCGAGCAGGCGCGGCGTGCCGTCGACCGGTTCTCCGTACGTCGTCTTGCCGAGTGCGTCACAGGCGACCAGCGTCGCACGGCTGCCTGCTCGGATCCGCTTCACCTTGCCCGCGTCGCGTGCGCTCCAGACGTAGACCTTTCTGCCGTCGTCCGGGTCGTGCACGAACCACACGGGCGTGGACACCGGCGTTCCGGACTTGCGATACGTCGTCAGCAGGACGTACTTGTGACCGCGCAGGCGTTCCATTCGCCCAGGTTAACCGGGCTCACGGGGTGCGGCGGCGCAATGTCGCGGCGCCGCCGACGAGTGCGGCCAGCCCGCACAGGGCGACGATCACGACGTTGCGCACCAGCGTGCCGTCGATCTCCGCGCTGCGGGTGACCTGGGTCAGGGCGTCCACGGCATAGGACAGCGGCATCACGTCCGACAGCCATTCCAGCGGCTCGGCCATCGCCTCGCGCGGGGCGAACAACCCGCACAGCAGGACCTGCGGCATGACGAACAGCGGCATGAACTGCACCGCCTGGAACTCGGTGCGGGCGAACGCCGAGGCGAACAGCCCGAGCGCCATGCCGAGCAGCGCGTCCAGCAGGGCGATGACCAGCAGCAGCCACACCGACCCGGCGATCTCCATGCCGAGCCAGGTCAGCGACACCACCGCGGCCAGCGCCACTTGGGCCACGGCGACGAGCCCGAACGCCACCGCGTAGCCGAACAGCAGGTCGACCTTGTGCAGCGGCATGGTCATCAGCCGCTCGAGCGTGGCGGTGGTGCGCTCGCGCAACGTCGAGATCGACGTCACCACGAACATGATCGCGAACGGGAACACCGCCAGCAGGGCAGGAGCGGCGGCGCTGAAGGCCCGGTCGGTGTTGAGCACGTACCGCAGCAGGATCAGCAGAACCGACGGCATCAGCACCAGCAGCACCAGGGTGCGGTGGTCGTGCTTGAGCTGGGTGAGGATGCGACGTGCGGTCGCCAGCGTGATTGCGACGCTCATGCCGCCACCTCGCTTGCGGTGATCAGCCGGAGAAAGGCCTGTTCGAGGTCGCCCGCCTGGGTGCGGGCGCGCAGCGCATCGGGTGGCCCGGTGGCCAGCAACCTGCCCTCGCGCATCAACAGCAGGTGGTCGCACCGGCCCGCCTCGTCCATCACGTGGCTGGACACCAGCAGGGTCGCGCCGCGGCCGGCCAGTGCACCGAACAGCTCCCACAGCTCGTCACGCAGCACCGGATCCAGGCCCACCGTCGGTTCGTCGAGCACCAGCAGCTCGGGCTCGCCGAGCAGGGCCACCGCCAGATTGGCGCGGCTGAGCTGGCTGCCGGACAGCTGCCCGACCATCGCGTTCGCGTGCGTGCCGAGCCCGACCTCGTCGACGACCCGGTCCACGTCCTCGGCAGGCGCCCCAGCACCGAGGCGAAGTACCGCAGTGCCTCGGCGACCCGCAGGTCGGGGTAGATCGCCGGGTTCTGGGTGGCGTACCCGATCTTGCGGCGCAGGTCCTTGTGTCCGGCGGGCAGGCCGAGCACGGTCACACTGCCGCCGGCGACGATCTGCACGCCCACGATGGCGCGCAGCAACGTCGACTTGCCGCAGCCGCTCGGCCCGAGCACGCCGGTCACCGAGCCTCGTTCGAGCGCGAAGCTCACGCCCTGGAGCACTTCTCGTCCACCACGTCGCACGTGGAGGTCGTCCACCGCGACGGCTAAATTAGTCATGTGTTTAATTCTGTGCCTGTGCCGGACGGGTGTCAATGACGCAGGTCGTTGGGTCGATGGCGCGGGCTGATCGCCGGAACGGCGCGGGCCGATCGCCGGTTCGGCGGCGAAGCCACCCGGTCTTCAGCGGTCCGCGGGGCGGGGTGCAGCGTCGATGTGCTGTTGGATCGCCGGGGCGATCATGGCGATGACGTCTTCCGGCGGGGCCGAGGCCAAAGGCTCGAGCCGCACGATGTAGCGGAGCAGGGCGACGCCCATCAGCTGCGAGCCGATCGCGGTCATCCGCAACTCGTCCACACCGAGCGCCGGCCCGAGACGGTCGACGATCACCCGGTGCAAGAACTCCCGCATCATTCGCGCGGCCTGCTCGGACGAGGTCACCGAGCGCAGCAGGGCCAGAAACGGCCGCCGGGTCTCCGTGCCGTCCCACACGCTGATGAACAGACGCAGCAGCCGCTCGCCCGCCTGCTGGCGTGGCCCGTCGGTGACGACGTCGGCGATCGTGTACAGGTTGACCGGCAGGTGCAGGGAATCGGTGAAGACCCGGTCCTTCGAGCCGAAGAAGTGGTGGATCAACGCCGGGTTCACGCCCGCTTCGGCGGCGATGGCGCGGATCGTGGTGCCTTCGTAGCCGCGCTCGGCGAACAGCCGCCGGGCAGCCGCCAAGATGTGGTCCCGTGTCTCGGTCCGTCCCGGCCTCCGGCCCGCGCGCGCCATGCTCGTAGGCTAAACGGCGTGGGTGTAGCTGTGCGGGTCATCCCGTGTCTGGACGTCGACGCCGGCCGGGTGGTCAAGGGCGTCAACTTCGAGAACCTGCGCGACGCGGGCGACCCGGTCGAGCTCGCCGCGCGGTACGACGCCGAAGGCGCGGACGAGCTGACCTTCCTCGACGTCACCGCCTCCTCCGGCAACCGCGAGACCACCTATGACGTCGTCCGGCGCACGGCCGAGCAGGTGTTCATCCCGCTCACCGTCGGGGGCGGCGTGCGTACCTGCGAGGACGTCGACCGGTTGCTGCGGTCCGGTGCCGACAAGGTGTCCGTCAACACCGCCGCGATCGCCCGGCCCGAACTGCTGCGCGAGGCGGCCCGGCGTTTCGGCTCGCAGTGCATCGTGCTGTCGGTCGACGCCCGCCGGGCCGAGGGCACGCCGTCCGGGTTCGAGGTGACCACTCACGGCGGCCGCCGCGGCACGGGCATCGACGCTGTGGAGTGGGCCGCCCGCGGCGAGGAACTCGGGGTGGGGGAGATCCTGCTGAACTCGATGGACGCCGACGGCACGAAGGCGGGCTTCGACCTGGAGCTGATCCGCAAGGTGCGCGCCGCGGTGCGGGTTCCCGTGATCGCCAGCGGCGGCGCAGGCGAGCTGGAGCACTTCCCGCCTGCGGTGCAGGCGGGCGCCGACGCGGTGCTGGCGGCGAGCGTGTTCCACTTCGGGCACCTGTCCATCCCGGACGTGAAGAAGACGCTGCGCGTCGCGGGAATCGAGGTCCGATGAGCGCACTTGATCCCGCCGTGGCCAACCGACTCAAGCGCAATGCCGACGGACTGGTCGCCGCCATCGCGGTGGACGCGACCTCCGGGGCGGTGCTCATGCAGGCGTGGATGAACGACGAGGCGCTGGCGCGCACGCTGAGCACGCGCCGGGCGACCTACTTCTCCCGCAGCCGCGGGCGCCTGTGGGTCAAGGGCGAGGAGTCCGGACACACCCAGCACGTGCGGGAAGTCCGCATCGACTGCGACGGCGACACCGTGCTGTTGCTGGTCGACCAGGTCGGGCCCGCCTGCCACACCGGCACGCCGACATGCTTCGACGGGCCCGATCGCGTGCTGCTGGCCGCCGAGTGAGCCGGGTCAGTCCAGCGGCCCGGTGAGGTAGCGCTGGATGGTCGGGCCGATCGCCGCAGCGACGGTGGGGATGTCCGCTGACGCGAGCGGCTCGAATCCGGTGACGTAGCGGACCATGCCCAAGCCGATGATCTGCGATGCGCACAAGGTCGCGCGCATCTCGACAGCACCGGTGCCCGCCAGTTTGGCGACCCGTCCGAACAGGTAGTGCACGAACAAGTCGCGCATCACGTCGATGGCCTGCTCGTGTGCCGCGACGCTGCGGACCAGGGCGGTGAAGACGCCGCCGCCCGCGCTGTCCCACACCGTCAGAAACCGCGTGACGATACGGTGGCCGAGCTCGTCCACGTCGCCGCTCATCAGCTCGTCGGCGACGGTCTTGGGGTTGAACGGCAGCTGCAGCACGGCCTCGCCGAACAGGCCCTCCTTGCCGCCGAACCAGTGGTTGACCATCGCCGGGTCGACCCCGGCGCGCTTGGCAATGCCGCGCACCGTCGCCCCTGCGTAACCCGATTCGGCGAAGACTTCCCGTGCCGCCTCGATCAGCGCCGCCCTGGTGTCCGCGCCGCCGGGACGGCGGCCCCGTCGCTTGGTCGTTTCTTCGGCCACCCCGCCATCATGACCTGCGGCGACACCCTATTTCCACCGGGGTTGAATTCCGCTGCGCCCACCCCGGCGAGCGCTGGCCGGTGCACGCGGCGACGAGCGCTGACGGCAGAATGGCGTCCGTGGCCAACCACAGCGCAGTCCGCACACCGCTCGGTGCGGTGGGCCTGACCAGAGACGAGTTTCGCGAGCTCGCCAAGACCCGCCGGGTCATCCCGGTGGTGCGGCGGCTGCTCGCCGACGCGGAGACGCCGCTGTCGATCTACCGCAAGCTCGCCGCCAACCGTCCAGGAACGTTCCTGTTCGAATCGGCCGAGAACGGGCAGTCCTGGTCGCGATGGTCGTTCGTCGGGGTGCGCAGCCCCGCGGCGCTGACCGTGCGGGACGGGCAAGCGGTGTGGCAGGGCACGCCGCCGGCCGACCTGCCGACCGAGGGCAACCCGTTGCAGGTGCTGCGCGAAACGCTCGTCGCCCTGCGCACCGACCCGTTGCCCGGCTTGCCGCCGCTGACCGGCGGCATGGTCGGTTACCTGGCCTACGACGCGGTCCGCTGGCTGGAGCGGCTGCCCGAGCTGGCCACCGACGATCTGCGCCTGCCCGAGCTGATCATGCTGCTGGCCACCGATCTGGCCGCCTACGATCACCACGAGGGCACGGTCACGCTCATCGCGAACGCGGTGAACTGGGACAACACGCCCAAGCGGGTGGACGCCGCGTACGACGACTGCGTGCGCAGGCTGGACGAGATGACCCGGCAGCTGGCCACCCACGCCCCGCCGACGGCGGTGCAGTTCCACCGCCCGGAGCCGGAGTTCGTCCGTTGCCGGGACAAGGCGGAGTTCCACAAGGTCGTGCACGAGGTGGTCGAAGCGGTGCACGCCGGTGAGGCGTTCCAGGTGGTGCCTTCGCAGCGGTTCGAGATGCGCACTTCCGCCGATGCCCTCGACGTCTACCGGGTGCTGCGCAACACCAACCCGAGCCCGTACATGTACCTGCTGCGGCTCGACGGCTTCGACATCGTCGGCTCGAGCCCGGAGGCGCTGGTGACGGTGCGCGACGGGCGCGCGACGACGCACCCGATCGCCGGCACCCGCTGGCGGGGCGCCGACGAGGAGGAAGACGCGCTGCTGGCCAAGGACCTGCTGGCCGACGAGAAGGAACGTGCCGAGCACCTGATGCTGGTCGATCTGGCCCGCAACGACCTGGGCCGGGTCTGCCGGCCCGGCACCGTGCATGTCGTGGACTTCTTCAGCGTCGAGAAGTACTCGCACGTCATGCACATCGTGTCGACGGTGACCGGTCTGCTCGCCGAGGGCAAGACCGCGTTCGACGCGGTGGCCGCCTGCTTCCCGGCGGGCACGTTGACCGGGGCGCCGAAGGTGCGCGCGATGGAGCTGATCGAACAGCTCGAACCGACCAGGCGCGGGCTCTACGGCGGGGTGGTCGGGTACCTCGACTTCGCCGGCGACGCGGACACCGCCATCGCCATCCGTACCGCGCTGATGCGCGACGGTGTCGCCTACGTGCAGGCGGGCGCCGGCGTGGTGGCGGACTCGCAGCCGGACTACGAGGACAACGAGACGCTGAACAAGGCGCGGACCGTGCTGTCGGCCGTGGCCGCGGCGGAAACGATGCGAGAACCGTGAAACGCCTGCTGTGGACGGTGATCGTCGCGCTGGTGCTCGGCGCGGCGGCGCTGTGGGGCGCGGGCCGCCTGGTGTGGTCGCAGGAGCAGCAGGAGCTCACGTGGCCGACTCCGCTGGCGTTGCTGGTGCTGGCGTCCATCGGCGCCATGTTCGCCGTGCGCGCGGTGGGCAAGCGTGTCCTGGGCGGCGTCCTCGTGGTCGCAGGCGGGGCGGCGTGCGTGCTGGCAGTGACCGATGTCGAGCTTTTCGGCATGGGCCCGGTGATCGCACTGCTGGGCGGGCTGCTGACCGGCGCGGCGGGTGGCCTGCTCATGGCCCGCGGGCACCGGCTGCCCGGGATGGGGAGCCGCTACGAAACGCCCGCCGCGCAGCGCGCGAAGCAGCAGGAGAGCGGCGGAGGACATGACGAGGGGGACGGCGAGCAGGCCGGCGGACGAACCGGCACCGCCGCCGACGACGGCGACGACTTGTGGACGGCGCTGTCGGAGGGGAAAGACCCGACCGAAGAAGGTTGACGGCGTGCGACGGCGCAGCAACGCCGCATCCGGGGTCGCTGCCGCGTGGCCGACCCCGGACCAGGGAGCGTCCACCCTCGCGGGTAGCATTCTGAGCGCGGGAAGGGAAGGTTCTGGTGATCGTGCTTGCGAGCGACGGACGACAGCTGCTAGTGCGGGTGGCCTGCCGGTGAGCGTGCTCGAGGACATCATCGTCGGCGTGCGTGCCGACCTCGCCGAGCGCGAGGCCGCGCTGCCGCTGGAGGAGCTGAAGAAGCGGGCCGCCAAGGCGCCAGAGCCACGCGACGCGATGGCCGCGCTGAAGGAGCCGGGCATCGGCGTCATCGCCGAGGTGAAGCGGCGCAGTCCGTCGAAGGGGAAGCTGGCCGACATCCCGGACCCGGCGGCGCTGGCCGCCGACTACGCCGCGGCCGGGGCGCGCGCGGTGAGCGTGTTGACCGAGCGGCGGCGGTTCGGAGGGTCGCTGGCCGATCTGGCCGCGGTGCGCGCTGCGGTCGACGTGCCGGTGCTGTGCAAGGACTTCATCGTCAGCCCGTACCAGGTGCACGAGGCCCGGCTGCACGGTGCGGACATCGTGCTGCTCATCGTGGCGGCGCCGGAGCAGAACGCGCTGGTGTCCCTGCTGGACCGGGTCGAGTCGCTGGGCATGACCGCGCTGGTCGAGGTGCACAACGCCGAGGAGTGCGACCGGGCGCTGGAGGCGGGCGCCGAGCTGATCGGCGTCAACGCGCGCAACCTGCACACGCTGGAGGTGGACAGGGAGGTGTTCGCGCGGCTCGCCCCCGGGCTGCCGCCGAACGTGCTCAAGGTCGCCGAGTCCGGTGTGCGCGGCCCGGGCGATCTGATGACGTACGCGGGGCACGGCGCGGACGCCGTGCTGGTCGGCGAGGGCCTGGTCACCAGCGAGGACCCGAAGGCCGCGCTGGTGCAGCTGGTGACCGCGGGCTCCCATCCGGCGTGTCCGAGGCCTGCCCGGTGAGTGCGCCACGCGACCCCGCGGCGGCCGGCGAGCCGGACAAGGACCTGCATGCGCCGGGCAAGCACGATCCCGACGAGCGCGGCCACTTCGGCCCGTACGGCGGGCGGTTCATGCCGGAGGCGCTGGTCGACGCCCTGGACGAACTGACGGAGGCCTATGACAAGGCGCGGGTCGATCCGGATTTCGTCGGCGAGTTCCGGCGCCTGCTGCGCGACTACGCGGGCCGTCCGTCGTTGCTGACCGAAGCCCCGCAGTTCGCCGAGCACTGCGGCGGTGCGCAGGTCTGGCTCAAGCGGGAAGACCTCAACCACACCGGATCGCACAAGATCAACAACGTGCTGGGTCAGGCGCTGCTGACCAAGCGGATGGGCAAGACCAGGGTCATCGCCGAGACCGGCGCCGGACAGCACGGCGTGGCGACGGCGACCGCGTGCGCGCTGCTCGGCCTGGAATGCGTGATCTACATGGGCGAGGTGGACACGCAGCGGCAGGCGCTCAACGTGGCCAGGATGCGGCTGCTCGGCGCGGAGGTCGTCCCGGTCACGACCGGATCCCGCACGCTCAAGGACGCCATCAACGAGGCGTTGCGCGACTGGGTCACCAACGTCGACACCACGCACTACCTGCTGGGCACCGCGGCGGGCCCGCACCCGTTCCCGACCATGGTGCGCAACTTCCACAAGGTGATCGGCGCCGAGGCCCGTGAGCAGATCCTGGAGAAGGCGGGCAGGCTGCCGGACGTGGTCATCGCGTGCGTGGGCGGCGGGTCGAACGCCATCGGCATCTTCCACGGCTTCATCGACGATCCGGGCGTGCGGCTGGTCGGCGTCGAACCGGGCGGACACGGCCTGGACTCCGGCAAGCACGGCGCTACGCTGAGCCAGGGTGTTCCCGGCATGCTGCACGGCGCCTTCTCCTACCTGCTGCAGGACGAGGACGGGCAGACCATCGAGGCGCACTCCATCTCGGCCGGCCTGGACTATCCGGGCGTCGGGCCGGAGCACTCGTGGCTGAAGGACACCGGCCGCGCCGAATACATCACCGCCACCGACGACGAGGCGATGCACGCCTTCCAGCTGCTGTCCCGCACCGAGGGCATCATCCCGGCGCTGGAGTCCGCGCACGCGCTGGCCGGTGCCATCAAACTGGGCAAGGAGCTGGGCGAGGACGGCCTGATCCTGGTGAACCTTTCGGGTCGCGGCGACAAGGACATGGACACCGCCGCCAAGTACTTTGGATATACCTCATGACCGGGTTGGAGTCGGTGTTCGCCCGTGCCAAGGACGAGGGCCGGGCGGCCCTGATCGGGTATCTGCCTGCCGGCTACCCGACGCTGGCCGAGTCGAAGGACCTGCTCGCGGCGATGCTCGACGGCGGGTGCGACGTCGTCGAGGTCGGCGTGCCGTACTCGGACCCGGTGATGGACGGGCCGACCGTGCAGATGGCCTCGGACAAGGCGCTGCGCGCCGGTTTCCGGCTGCGTCACGTGTTCGACGTGGTCGAAGGGATCAGCGCAGCCGGCGGCCACGCGGTCGTGATGACCTACTGGAACCCGGTGCACCGATACGGCGTCGACGCCTTCGCGCGGGACCTGGCGGCGGCGGGCGGCCACGGCATCATCACCCCGGACCTGATTCCGGACGAAGCCGAGGACTGGCTGCGGGCTTCCGACGAGCACGGCCTTCACCGCATCTTCCTGGTGGCCCCTTCGTCGTCGGACCGGCGCCTGAAACTGACCGCCGATGCGTCGTCCGGTTTCATCTACGCCACCGCGGTGATGGGCGTGACCGGCATGCGCGACAAGGTCGGCGCAGGTGCACGGGAGCTGGTCCGCCGCACCCGCGAACACACGTCGTTGCCCATCGGAGTCGGGTTGGGCGTGCGCAACGGGGAGCAGGCCGCGGAGGTGGCCGGCTTCGCCGACGCGGTGATCGTCGGGTCGGCGTTCATCAAGGCCGCGGAGGACGAGGGCGCCCAGGGGGTTCGGCGGCTGGCCGGAGAACTCGCCGCCGGAGTGCGCTCGCCGCGTCCGGCGGGCTCCTGAACCGGCCCTGGTCGCCGGCCCCGGCGGCGGGCTGACTACGGTGTCCGTGTGACCAGCCTGACAGCGTTTTCCATGGCCTTGCCACTGTTCTCCACGGAGATTCCCAGCCCGCCGCGCGGAGTGTGGGAAATCGGCCCGGTCCCGGTCCGCGCCTACGCGCTGTGCATCATCGTCGGCATCATCGTCGCCATCTGGTGGGGCGAGCGGCGCTGGCAGGCGCGCGGCGGCAGCCCCGGTTTCGTCATCGACGTCGCCGTGTGGGCGGTGCCGTTCGGCCTGATCGGCGGCCGGCTCTACCACGTGATCACCGACGCGCACCGGTACTTCGGTGAGGGCCGGAATCCGCTGGACGCGGTCAAGATCTGGGACGGCGGCCTGGGCATCTGGGGTGCCATCGCGCTGGGCGGTGTCGGCGCGTGGATCGCCTGCCGCCGCAGGGGCGTGCCGCTGCCCGCGTTCGCCGACGCGATCGCACCGGGCATCGTGGTGGCGCAGGCCATCGGACGGCTGGGCAACTACTTCAACCAGGAGCTCTACGGCGGGCCGACCGACCTGCCGTGGGGCCTGATCATCTACGAGCGGGTGGACCCGGACAACCCGCTGATCACCGACCGGCTGGGCGGCGTGTCCAACGGCGTCGTCGAGGCCGTGGTGCACCCGACGTTCCTGTACGAGCTGCTGTGGAACCTGGCCGTGGCGGCCGTCGTGGTGTGGGCGGACCGCCGGTTCCGGCTCGGGCACGGCCGCGCGTTCGCGCTCTACGTGGCCGGCTACACGCTGGGCCGCACCTGGATCGAGCTGATGCGCACCGACCCGGCCACCCATGTCTTCGGCGTCCGGATCAACGTCTGGGTCTCGCTGCTGGTGTTCGTCGGCGCGGTCGTCTACATGATCGTGGCGCGCAAGCGCGGTGACCGGGAACCGCCGGAGTTGCTGCGCGGACATGGGCCGGGCGAGGCGGCGGACGCGGAGAAGGAACCGGCCGCGGTCAAGGCCGATCCTGGGAAGGCGGACGGTACCGCGGGGGACGACTCCTCTGGCGGCGCTGCCGGCACAGCAGCCGGGGGTGCCGACGACGCCGGCAAGACCGACGGCGACCAGCCCGAGCAGGGCTGAGCGCCGGATCGCGTCGGCGTCGCCTAGCGTCCGTTGGTGCGCACCGGGATGACCACCTGGCGTCCGGCCACGGTGACGACCTCGACGTCTGCGTCGTAGTGCCTGGCCAACAGCTCCGGGGTCAGCACTTCCTCGGGCGGTCCGGCGGCCACCGTATCGCCGCCGTCCAGCAGCAGCACGCGATCGGCGTACTGGCCGGCAAGTGTCAAGTCGTGCAAGGTCGAGACGACCGTGGTGCCGTCCTCCCGGCGCAGCCGGTCGACCAGGTCCAGCAGCGCCTGGGCGTGGCCGAGGTCGAGGCCGGTGGTCGGTTCGTCCAGCAGCAGGACGTCCGCCTGCTGAGCCAGCGCCCTGGCGAGCACGGCTCGTTGTCGCTCACCGCCGGACAACGTGCCGAGCCGCCGTGCGGCCAGCTTGTCGAGGTCCAGCCTGCGCAGGACGTCGGCCACCACGCGCTGGTCCGCCGAGCGCTCGCGGGCCAGCAGGCCGAGGTGCGGGGTGCGGCCGAGCAGGACGTAGTCGGTGACCGTCAACCCGCCGGGGATCGCCGGCTGCTGTGGGGCGTAGCCGATGATCCGCGCCGCTTCCCTGGCCGGCAGCGTCCGCCGGTCCCGTCCGCGAATCAGCACCTCCCCGCCCAGCCGGGTCAGCCCGAGCATCGCTTTCACCAGCGTGGACTTGCCCGCGCCGTTCGGCCCGATCACGGCCAGCCACTCACCGGCGGACACGGTCAGCGAGACCCCGTCGAGTACCAGCCGGTCCCGGTACCCGGCGCGGACGTTGCGCAGTTCGACGACCGGGCTCACCACAGCTTCTCCGCGTTGCGTCGCAGCACGATGATGAAGAACGGGGCCCCGGCGAACGCGGTGACCACTCCGATGGGCAGTTCCCCCGGCATGGCGGTGCGGGCGATCTGGTCCGCCACGATCAGGAACGAGGCCCCGCCCAGCACCGACAACGGCACGATCACCCGGTAGCTCGCCCCGACGGTCAGCCGGATGAAGTGCGGCACGATGATGCCGACGAAGCCGATCAGGCCGCTGACCGACACCGCGGCCGCGGTGGCCAGCGAGGCCGCGCTGATCAGCAGCAGGCGCAGCCGTCCCGGATTGACGCCCAGCGAGGCCGCTTCCGCGTCCCCCAGCGACAACACGTCGAGCAGGCGCGCGCACACCATCAGCACCACCGCGGCCGCCCCGATGTAGGGGATGACGCTGACGAAGTCGGCCCAGCCGGTGATGGCCAGCCCGCCGAGCATCCAGTTGTAGACCTGCCGGATGGTGTCGGCGTTGAGCTGCTGCACGAACGTCTGCACCGCGGTGAGGAACGCCGACACTGCGACCCCCGCCAGCAGCAACGTGGTGGGGCTGACGCCACCGTAGGAAGTGCTCAGCAGCCAGCTCAACGCGACCCCGCCGACAGCGCCCGCGAACGCCGCCACCGGCAGGGCGGAGGCGGCCCACAGCGTCAGCGCCGGGGCGAACACCACCACGATGGTGGCGGCCATCCCCGCGCCCGCGGCGGCGCCGAGCAGGAACGGGTCGGCCAGCGGGTTGCGGAACACGCCCTGGAACGCCGCCCCGGACATGGCCAGCGCGGCACCGACGGCACCGGCGAGCAGCACCCGGGGCACCCGCAGCTGCCACAGGATCGCCGCCTCCCGCTCGCTCAGCGGCGACGTGCCGCCGACCAGCTGTGCCCAGATCTCGGCGAGCACCCGCTGCCAGCCGAGCTCGGCGGCCCCGATCAGGACCGCCATGAGCATGGTGGCCAGCAGGACGGCGATCCCGCCCGCGAGCGTGCGCGCCCGCAGGCGGGTCACGGGACGGGTCGTCACCCAGCGCCCTCGACTTTCTCCACCGCGTCGGCGATGGTGCGGACCAGGTCGACGATGCGTGGACTCCACCGCGAGGCGATGTCGTCGTCCAGCGCGATGACGTGGCCGTTGCGGACCGCGGTCAGGGTGTCCCAGCCGGGGCGCTTGCGCACCGTCTCCGGGCTCTGCCCGCAGCAGATGGTGTCGGCGAGGAAGATCAGGTCCGGGTCGGCCTCGATGATCTTCTCCGCGGACAGCTGCGGGTAGCCGCCGTGCGCGGACGGGTCGTCGCCGTCGGCGATGTTGCGCAGCCCGAACAGCGCGTACACCTGGCCGATGAACGTCTCCGACGTCACCGTGTAGTAGGTCTGGTCCAGCTCGTGGTAGTAGGTCAGCGGGTCGGCGGGCTTCGGCGCGTCCGCGACGATCTTCTCGATCTCCCGCTTGGTGCGGTCGGCCAGGTCTTTGCCCTCGTCCGGGTGCCCGGTGACCTTGCCGACCAGCTCGAACTGCGCGTAGGCGTCGTCGAGCGTCTTGGCGGCGGGCAGGATCAGCGTCTTGGTGCCGATCTTGTCCAGCGTGGCCGACAAGTTGTCCACGTCGTTGTCGATCACCACCAGATCCGGCGCGTAGTCGCTGATCTTGTCCGGGCTCGGGGTCAGCCCGGACAGTTTGGTGCGCGGAGCGTCCTTCGGATAGTTCGACTGGTCGTCGACGGCGACCACCTGGTCACCTGCGCCGACCGCGTAGAGCATTTCGGTCGCGGTGGGGGACAGCGACACGATGCGCTCGGGCTTGCTCTCCAGGGTGAGTTTGCCGCCGTCCGGTGTGGTGACGGTCAGCGGGAAGCCGCTGTCGGCGGCGGATGCCGAGCGGGAATCCCCTTCCCGGTCGGCACATCCGGCGATTGTCAGTGCGAGAACGGATACGGCCGCGGCGACGCGGCGCATCGACCAACGATGTGACCTCATTCGAGTGACCCTCGTGCTCGGCCGGCCGAGCTGCGGAGTCCTGCTTCGCAGGTGGCACCGCACCCCTGCGCCGGGGGTGGGACTTGCCCCGAGATGGACAGGCGACCTGGCTTACGGCGGCTTGGCAGGAACCGCCGATCACAGTTGCGGCACAGCGCCGGACTCGCACCGGACTTCGCTGAACCATCCCGGTGGCCGCGGATGCGGCCGATTCCGGACATTACCAGCGCGCGAGGCGATTTCGGGTGGGCCGGGCCGTGAGGTCTCGGTAACATCCCGGCGCCTGGGGCGGGGTGTGTGCCGCGCGCCGCACCCCGGTGTCGTCCGAGGTGGCTGGCCGGATCGCCGGTTCTCCCTGCCGATACGATGGGTCCGTGAACTGGACTGTCGACGTCTCGATGGAGAATCTCCCGTCGCTGCCTCCGCTGCCGCCCGAGCTGCGCGAGAAGCTGGACGAGGCGCTGGCCAAGCCCGCCGCGCAGCAGCCGGAGTGGCCGGACCACGAGGCGGTGGTCCGGGTACGGACGGTGCTGGAGTCGGCGCCGCCGATCGCCGTCCCTGCCGAGATCGACCGGCTGCGCAGGCGCCTGGCCGCGGTGGCCCGTGGTGAGGCGTTTCTGCTGCAGGGCGGGGACTGCGCCGAGACGTTCGAGTCCAACACCGAGCCGCACATCAGGGCGAACCTGCGCACGCTGCTGCAGATGGCGGTCGTGCTGACCTACGGGGCCAGCCTGCCGGTGGTGAAGGTGGGACGGATCGCGGGCCAGTACGCCAAGCCGCGTTCCAACCCCACCGACTCGCTCGGGTTGCCGGTCTACCGCGGTGACATCGTCAACTCGCTGACCCCGGACGCCAAGCTGCGGGTGCCCGACCCGGGCAGGATGATCCGCGCCTACGCCAATTCGGCGGCGGCGATGAACCTGGTCCGTGCGCTCACCGCCGCGGGCATGGCGGACCTGGCCCAGGTACACAACTGGAACAAGGACTTCGTGCGCACCTCGCCCGCGGGGGAGCGCTACGAGGCGCTGGCCGACGAGATCGACCGTGGCCTGCGGTTCATGGCGGCCTGCGGGGTGCAGGACACGTCGCTGCACTCGACCGAGATCTTCGCCAGTCACGAGGCGCTGCTGCTGGACTACGAACGGGCGATGCTGCGGCTCGACCGGCCGGGCGACCCCGACGCCAAGCTGTACAACCTGTCGGCGCACTTCCTGTGGATCGGCGAGCGCACCCGCCAGCTGGACGGCGCGCACATCGCGTTCGCCGAGATCATGGCCAACCCGATCGGGGTGAAGATCGGCCCGACGACCACGCCCGAGCAGGCGGTCGAGTACGTCGAGCGGCTCGACCCGTACAACGAACCGGGCAGGCTGACGCTGATCTCGCGTATGGGCAACAACAAGGTGCGCGACGTGCTCCCGCCCATCGTGGAGAAGGTGGAGGCGTCCGGGCACAAGGTCGTCTGGCAGTGCGACCCGATGCACGGCAACACCCACGAGTCGTCCAACGGCTACAAGACGCGGCACTTCGACCGGATCGTGGACGAGGTCCAGGGCTTCTTCGAGGTGCACCGCGCGCTGGGCAGCTACCCCGGCGGCATCCACGTGGAGCTGACCGGCGAGAACGTGACCGAGTGCCTGGGCGGTGCGCAGGACATCTCCGACCTGGACCTGTCCGACCGCTACGAGACGGCGTGCGACCCGCGGCTGAACACCCAGCAGTCGCTGGAGCTGGCCTTCCTCGTCGCGGAGATGCTGCGCAACTGACGTCGGCGGATCGCCGGGCACGTACCCACGACGGACACGCGGAAACGGCGTGGGTGACCGCACATGCGGTGCGCGCCCACGCCGCTTTCCACGCCGTTTTCCGTGCGGGCCGGAGCCGTCAGTGGCTGGGCCAGCCGGGCTGTCCGGTCTGCTGCGGCGGCATCGTGTGCGGGTTCACCTGTGGTGTGCCGTGCGGGACCGTCTTCGGGTCCGGGTCGTGCCAGTCCCGGTTCGGCCCCGGCTCCGCGCCGGTGCGCTGCTCCACCGGTGTGCCTTCCGTGGTCTCGGCTGCGTCGGCGTGCTGCCGCACTGGTGTGGCCCCGGGCGCGTCGTAGTCGTCCGGCAGCACCTTGCGCGCCTTGGCGTGTTGTTCGGCGGCCGCTCTGCGCTCGGCATCCGCCCGTGCTGCTTCGTGTTCGGACATCGCGAGGTCTTGCTCGGCACGTTGCCGCATCGCGTCCGCGTCGGCCTGCTGACGCAGCGCCTTGGCCCGCAGTTCGGCGGCGTCCGCGTCCTTGCGGCGCGCCTCGACCGCGCGTTGCTCGGCTTCGCGCTGTTGCTGCACGGCTTCCTCGTGCCGCTGGTGTGTCCGGCGTTCCCGGGAACGCCGGGCGAGCATTGCCAGCACCGCGGCGAGGGCCAGCACGACCAGCACCGCCACGATGATCCAAACGACGGTTGATGTGTCCATCACGGCCTCCTTGTCACGGAGGCATACCCGCACCGGCGGCGCCGGAAACTCGCCGGATTCACCGCCGTACCAGGGGTCGCGTCACGGGATGGTCTTCACCCGGACGGTCCCGCCGGGTTCGACCCGCCCGCCCGGGCGGGGCTCCTGCGCGTAGATCAGCGACAGCCTGCCCTTCCCGCGTCCCTGGACGACCTCCAGCTTGAGGCCGAGCTGACCGAGGAGCTGGCGAGCTTCCTTCACCGGTTTGGCCACCAGGTTCGGCACCGGGACGGCGTTGGACACGACCACCTTCACCGTGGTGTCCGTCGGCGTCGCGCCCGCGGCAGGTTCGGTGCGGACGACCATGCCCGCGTCGAGATCCGCAGAGAACTCCGTGCCGCCGTCGACCGGGTGGAACCCGGCATCCTTCAGCTTCTGGAACGCCTCCTCCTTGGGCAGGCCGGTCACGTCCGGTACCGGCGTCGGCGGCGGGCCCTTGGACAGCACCAGGGTGACCTCGTCGCCGATGTCGAGCGTGGTGCCCGGCTTGGGCTGCACCCGGATCACCGCGCCCTCCGGCACCGACGGATGGAACTCGTCGGTCGCCTCGTCGTGCACCGGTTTCAGCTGCACCGCCTTGATGGCCTGTTCGGCTTCCTCCCGGGAGGCGCCTTCGGCGATGTCCGGCACGACGGGCTTGCCCGCCGAGATCAGCACCGTGACGGTGTCCCCGGCCTGCACCTCGGTGCCCGCCGCCGGCCGGGTCTCGATGACCAGGCCCGCGGCGATGGTGTTGTGCCGCTGCTCGACGAACTTTGCCTGCAGCTCGGCGGTCTGCAGCGCCTGCGTCGCGCGGTCGCGGGTCATTCCCGCGAGGTCGGGCACCTGTACCGTCGAACCGGCCTGGACGAAGATCCACACACCGACCGCCACCAAGCCGGCCACCAGCAGCGCGACCGCGCTCCACCACGCGACCCGCAGCGGGGCGATGCGGCGCGGCTGGGACGATGCGGTGTCGGCGGGCGGCCGGGCGTCGCGCAGGACGGACGACTGCAGCAGCGTGTCCTTGGGGGAGGGGACGCGCACCGGGTTCATCGCCGGGACGGTCGCATCGGCCGACGGGTCACCGCCGTTCGGGGGCGGGACGGCGGGTACCGGCACCACCGGAAGGCCGGCCTCGGCGCGCGCCCGGCGCAGCTCGGTCAGGAACTCCGCGGCGTCCTTCGGGCGCAGCCGCGGGTCCCGCCGGGTCGCCCGGACGACCAGTTCGTCCAACACCGCCGGGATCTCCGGGTTCATCGCCCGCGGGCTGGGCACGTCCGTGTTGACGTGCTGATAGGCCACCGACAGGGCGGTGTCACCGGAGAACGCCGGCTTGCCGGTGAGCATCTCGTAGAGCAGCAGGCCGGTCGAGTAGACGTCGCTGCGTTCGCTGGCCTCGCCGGTCTCCACCTGCTCGGGCGACAGGTAGGCGACCGTTCCGAGGATCACGCTGGAACTGGTCGTGCCCGCTCCGGCGATCGCCCGTACCAGGCCGAAGTCGACGACCTTGACCGATCCCTGGCCGGGGTCCTCGGTGTGGCCTGCGCCGTGGCCGAGCAGCACGTTCTCCGGCTTGACGTCGCGGTGCACCAGGCCGGCCCGATGCGCCGCCGCCAGTCCGGCCAGCACCTGTTCGGTGATCGACACCGCCAGCGCGGGCGGCAGGGCGCCGCGTTCGTCCAGCAGATCGCGCAGCGTTCCGCCGTCGACCAGCTCCATCACCAGGAACGCGTGGGCCTGGTCGCCGCGGTAGTCGACGCCCTGGTCGTAGACCCCGACGACGTTCGGATGCTGGAGCCTGGCCGTCGCGAGCGCTTCACGCTGGAAACGCTGAGCCCAGCTGCGGTCGGCGGCGTACTGCTGGTGCATGACCTTGATGGCCACCGGCCGCTGCAGCCGGGTGTCCATCCCGCGGTAGACGGTCGACATGCCACCGCGTGCGAGCAATCCGGTCACCAGGTAGCGATGATCGAGCAATGCCCCCACGAGGGTGGCGTCCCGTCCAGTCACAGCTGCCGATGGTATCCGGGGGCCGACTGTGGCACGCTGACACCGTGGGAGCGATACCAATCGCCGATGACGTGCTGGGTGAGGAAGTCGAGGTCATCGGGTTTGACGAAGCAGCCGCGAAACTCGGAATCTCCGCAGGAAAACTGCGCCAGTTGCTGCGCGACGGGCAGCTGATCGCGATCAAGCGGGACGGCGAAGTGGTCATCCCGGCGGACTTCGTCGGCGACCACGGCCCGGTCAAGGGGTTGGCAGGCACGCTCACGGTGCTTGCCGACGCCGGATTCACCCCCACCGAGATGCTGCGCTGGTTGTTCGCGGCGGACGAAAGCCTGCCGGGCGTCACGCCGATCAACGCGCTGCGCACCAACCACGGCACCGAGGTCAAGCGGCGCGCCCAGGCGCTGGCGTTCTAGTCCGGCACGTTCGAGGTCCACACGGCCGCGCCGCCGGGTGGTCACGGCAGACACCCGGCGGCGCGGTCACGTTCTTCGGTGGAAACGTCCGGCCCGCCGTCCGGTTCAGCTGATCGAGTCCCGCCACTTCAGCCAGGTGCGCAGCGTGGACAGGTCCATGTCCGGGCCGGTGGTCTGCGGGACGAACTGAGTGACGCCGAGCTGCAGCAGCTTCTCCGCGTTGTCGCCAGGTTCACCCCGGACGAACACCGCGCGTTCGATCTCGTTCGGGTCCCGCCCGACCGCGGCACAGTGCTCGTCGAGGATGCGGCTCTTGCGCTCCACGACGTCCACGTCACCGATCACGTGCCAGATGTCGGCGCGTTCGGCGACCATGCGCAGCGTCTTGCGCTCCCCACCGCCCGCGATGAGCAGCGGGATACGCCTGGTCGGCGGCGGGTTGAGCTTGCTCAGCCGCTTCTCGATGCGGGGCAGGGCCTCCCGCAGGTCGTTCAGCCTGCTGCCCGCCGTGCCGAACTCGTAGCCGTACTCGGTGTAGTCCTTCTCGAACCATCCGGCGCCGATGCCCAGGATGAGCCTGCCGCCGCTGATGTGGTCGACGGTGCGCGCCATGTCGGCCAGCAGGTCCGGGTTCCGGTAGCTGTTGCAGGTCACCAGCGCGCCGAACTCGGCACGGGACGTGCTCTCCGCCCACGCGGCGAGCATGGTCCAGCACTCGAAGTGCTTGCCGTCCGGGTCGCCGTAAAGCGGATAGAAGTGGTCCCACGTGTACAGAATGTCGGCGCCCAGGTCCTCGGCTTCCTGCGCCGCGCGGCGGATGTCGGCGTAGTCGGCGTGCTGCGGGTGGATCTGCAGCGCGATGCGAATCGGCTTGTTGGGGGTAGGCGTCATGTTTTCACCGTACGCGCGCGATGTGGGGTGGTGATCAAGTTGCGCTTCATCGGCGCCGTTGTGTGGCGGCATGGGCAAGCTTGGTCAGTTCGGTGGCCGCCGGCTCGCCGATGCCTGCCGCGGCCAGGGTGTTCAGGGCGCGTTCGGTGAGTTCGGCGATGCGGTGCTCGACCGCCTCGACCGCGCCGACGTCGACGAGGGCCCGCCGGGCACGCTGCAGCACGTCGTGGGTCAGCTCGGGGTTGCCGATCGCCTGGGTGATGGCTTCCACGGCGCCCTCGTCGTCCTGGTCGCGGGCTCGCTCGATGCCGAGTGCCACCAGCAGCGTCCGCTTGCCCTCGCGCAGGTCGTCGCCTGCCGGTTTGCCGGTGACCTCGGGATTGCCGAAGACGCCGAGCAGGTCGTCGCGCAGCTGGAACGCCACCCCGATGTCGGTGCCGAACGACCGCAGGGCGGTGGTGAGGTCGTCGGCCGCACCGGCCAGCCTGGCTCCCAGCTCCAGCGGGCGTGCCACCGTGTAGGCGGCGGTCTTCAGTTCGCTGACCCGCAGGGCGGCTTCCGGGCTGGCGTCGCCGGTGGCTTGCGTGTGGACGTCGAGGTACTGGCCGGCCAGGACCTCGGTGCGCATCGCTTCCCACACCGGGCGGGCCGCGGCGAGCGCGTCCGCGGGAAGGTCCGCGGCGGCGAACATGTCGTCCGCCCACACCAGGGCCAGGTCGCCGATCAGCACGGCGGCTGCGAGCCCGAACCCCTCGGCGGTGCCCAGCCAGCGCTGTTGCCGGTGCTTGGTGGCGAACGCGACATGAACCGTGGGCGCCCCGCGGCGGATCGCCGAGGCGTCCATCAAGTCGTCGTGGATGAGGGCACAGGCTTGGATCAGCTCCAGCGACGCCGCCGCGTGCAGCGCCCCTTCGGCCGCCGGGCCGTCCGCGGCGCCACCTGCCGCCCGCCAGCCCCACCAGGCGAAGGTCGGCCGCAGGCGCTTGCCCCCGTTGAGCACGAACGCGCGCAGCGCCGCCACCGCCTCGCCGAACGGCTGGTACTTCTCGGCGAGGTCGCCGGCCGCTCGGGCGAGGTAGTGCTCGAGGACGCGCTGGACGGCTGCGGGCAGGTCGGTGTCTGTCACGCGCCTATCGTCCGTCGTCGCCGGTGCACATGCGCGTGCGGGGCGGTGTGTGGGCTCGGTTGCGGGAGCTTTCTCCCGGATCTTGGGAACAATTCCCGGTCTGCGGACGATTGTTACTCTGTGTACATGAGCTCGGTGCTGTCCAGAATCTCCGGCGAGGCACCCACGTTCTC
Organism: Thermocrispum agreste DSM 44070; assembly: GCF_000427905.1. Taxonomy (GTDB): domain Bacteria; phylum Actinomycetota; class Actinomycetes; order Mycobacteriales; family Pseudonocardiaceae; genus Thermocrispum; species Thermocrispum agreste. The sequence continues at coordinate 857,290 of NZ_KE386603.1, forward strand.
GGTGGAGTTCTTCCCGCCCCGTGACGCCGAGGAGGAGGCGATCCTGTGGCGGTCGATCCGCGAGCTCGAATCGTTCGACCCGGCCTACATGTCGATCACCTACGGCGCGGGCGGGAGCAAGCGCGACGGCACCATCCGCAGCATCGCCAGGGTGGCGCAGGAGACCACGCTGGTGCCGATGGCGCACCTGACGGCGGTGGACCACTCGGTGGCCGAGCTGCGCAACGTGATCGGCCACTACGCCGCGGTCGGGGTGCGGAACGTGCTGGCGCTGCGTGGCGACCCGCCGGGGGACATCCACGGTGAGTGGGTGCCGCACCCGGAGGGGCTGAACTACGCCTACGAACTCGTCGAGCTGATCCGTTCGCTCGGTGATTTCTGCGTCGGGGTGTCGGCCTTCCCGTACGGGCATCCGCACTCGCCGGATCTGCAGACCGACACCCGCTACCTGGTGCGCAAGTTCCAGGCGGGGGCGGAGTTCGCCATCGCCCAGTTGTTCCACGAGGCCGACGACTTCCTCCGGCTGCGGGACAGGCTGGCCGCCGCGGGGGTGGATGCGCCGCTGCTGCCCGGCGTGATGCCGCTGACCACGCCGCGGACGCTGCACAAGACGATCGAGCTGTCCGGCGCGCCCGCCCCGGAGTGGCTGCTGCGCAGGCTGGAGCCGCTGGCCGACGACAAGAAGGCGTTCCGGGCCGAAGGGCTGGACGTGACCACCGAGCTGTGCGAGCGGCTGCTCGCCGAGGGCGTGCCGAACCTGCACTTCTACACGTTCAACCGGTCCAAGGCGACCAGGGAAGTGGTGACCCGGCTCGGCCTGGTTCCGGTCCGGGCGTGAGTCGTGGCCGCGGACGGTTGCCTGCGGAGGTAGCCTGCCGGGCATGGCAGAGGGCATCCACGACACCTGCAACACCTTCGTCGACGAGTTCGCCGCGGCTCACCCAGTGGAAGCCACGTCGCTGGGGATCCCGGGCCACGACGACAAGCTGACCGACTACTCGCCGGACGGCGTGGCCCAGCGCGCCGAATTGGCTCGCCGCGCGTTGGCGGCGGTCCGCGCAGCGGAGCCGGCGGACGACTCCGAGCGGGTGGCCAAAGCCGTGTTCACCGAGCGGGTGGGGCTGGCCGTCGAGCTGCACGAGGCGAACCTGGATCTGGCGCCGCTGAACACCATCGCCAGCCCGGCGCACGAGATCCGCATGGTGTTCGACCTGATGCCACAACGGACCGCGGAGGACTGGCAAGCCATCGCCGCCCGGTTGCACGCGGTGCCTGCCGCGCTCGCCGGGTACCGGGCATCGCTGCTGGAAGCCCTCGATCGCGGTCGTGCGCCTGCGCTGCGCCAGGTTGCCAAGGTCGCCGAGCAGTGCGAGGTGTGGGCCGGCCTCCACGGTTCCGAGGGCTACTTCCAGAAGCTGGCGTCGGCGGCGGCAGGCGCGTCGATCGACGAAGCATTGCGCCGCGAGGTGGAGCGCCGGTGCGCGGAAGCGCAGGAGGCCTACGCCGAGTTCGCCGGGTTCCTGCGTGCCGAGCTGGCGCCGGTGGCCAGGAGCACCGACGCGGTCGGCAGGGACGAGTACGCGCTGTGGTCGCGGGTGTTCCTCGGCTCCGCGGTGGACCTGGAGGAGGCCTACGAGTGGGGCTGGCACGAGTTCGCCGAGCTCGAGCGGGAAATGCGCCAGATCGGTCAGCGCATCAAGCCGGGGGGTTCGCTGGCCGAGGTGGCCGAAGCGCTGGATGCCGACCCGCGCTATCGCGTGGTCGGCCAGGACGCGTTTCAGCAGTGGATGCAGCAGCACTCCGACGAGGCGGTGCGGGCGCTGCAGGGTACGCACTTCGAGATCCCCGGCGAGCTGACCCGGCTGGAATGCCTGATCGCACCGCCGGGAGGGTCGGTCGGCGCGTACTACACCGGGCCGTCGGAGGACTTCAGCAGGCCCGGCAGGATGTGGTGGTCCATCCCGGCCGACCGGGAGGAATTCAGCACGTGGCGTGAGCTGAGCGTGGTCTACCACGAGGGCGTGCCCGGGCATCACCTGCAGATCGGCACCAGCGTGTACGAGAAGTCGCTGAACCGGTTCCAGCGGCTGATGAGCACCACGTCCGGACTGGCCGAGGGCTGGGCGTTGTACGCCGAGCTGCTCATGCGCGACCTGGGCTTTCTGGAGGACGACGGCAACCTGCTCGGCATGCTGGACGGGCAGCTGTTCCGGGCCGCGCGGGTGATCGTGGACATCGGGATGCACCTGGAGCTGGAGATCCCGCGGGGCACGGGATTCCACGAAGGCGAGCGGTGGACGCCGGATCTCGGCCTGGAGTTCATGCTCACCCGGACGATCACCGACCCGGCGCACGTGCGGGACGAGATCGACCGCTACCTGGGCTGGCCGGGCCAGGCGCCCGCGTACAAGATCGGCGAGCGGCTGTGGCTGGCCGCCCGCGAGGACGCCCGGCGGCGGGCCGGGGCGGCGTTCGACCTGAAGGAGTTCCACACCAGGGCGTTGCGCCTGGGTGGGATGGGGCTGGACACGTTGCGCGAGCAGCTGGCCGCGTTGTACTGACTCCGGCCGTGCGGCACTGGTGGTCGTGCCTCGCCGTGGGCCCTGGCGAGCCTCCGGTCCGGAGCATTGGCCGGCCGCCTGGTACCGATGCGCGTCCATGGTCCGCCGCGGCTCGGCCCCGTGGCGTGCTGGCCGGTCCTGCCCTGGTCCGTGCCTGGTTTGTCGTGCGGGCTTCAGCTCGGCGGTCGCTCTGGTGCTGTCACGTCGTGCCCTGTTGTGCCCGGCTCCGTCGGTGGTGCTGGCGGTCCGCTCCGGCGCCGACGCCCGAGCCAAAGTCGGAGGACCACCTTTCCGGCGGCTGCCGGGTCGTGCCCTGACCGCCGGGTCGTGACTCCGGCCGTTCGGCGCGCGGTGTCCGACCGAGTCGTTCAGCGCACAGTGTCCGGCAGGGGCGTTCCGGGGGCGATCACGGTCCGCGCTCTTGGTCCGGCCTTGCCGGAGCCGGCATGCGCTCGCCCTGGCGGCGTTCTGCGGTGTTCGCCGGGTCGCGTCAGTCGAGGGGGAGGCTGCGGCCGAGGACGGCGAACGGCCGCGGGTCGCCTGCGAACCGGTAGTGCCGGAGCACGTCGGTGAAGCCGAGGCGGCGATACAGGCGCCAGGCTCTGCTGGGGCCCTCCGGGGTGGACAGCAGCACCCTCGGCTGCCGCTGATCCGCCAGCAGGGTGCGCACCAGCTCCTCGCCGATTCCGCTGCCCTGGCTGTCCGGCCGCACGTGCAGCTCGGTGAGCTCGAAGTAGTCGTCGAGGGGGTCGGTCGGCTCGCCACGGGCCATCAGCCCGGCGCGGACCTGCTCGTGCCACCACTGCCCAGGTCGGCCGCGATAGCCGTAGGCCAGGCCGATCATGGTTCCTTCGGCGTCGAGGGCGGTCACGTTGCGCCAGCCCTCGCGCAGCATGTGCGCCAGCCACATCGGGGCACGCTGCTCGGCCGTGCCCGGCGGGTAGCGCATGGCCTGCACGTAGAGATCGAGTGATTCGGGCAGCCGCTGCCGGAACTCGGCGGGCGTGAGTTCGACGTAGCGGACGGTGCGCGAGGGCATCGTTGTCACGACCGCCTCCCTCCCTCGCTCTCGGTGAGAAGTCTAATCGCGAACGCGCTGACGAGGACACTTTTGCCGGACCGGGCTGTTGCCCGCCTTCGAACATATGTGCTAATGTTCCCAGTGTTCGAACATGTGTTCGGAAGCGGTCTCGGGTGTGGCCCGGCGGCGATCGGGGAAGCGCCGCCGGGCATTCGCTTCGCGGTCCGCCGACGAAGGAGTGGAGGGGAGCAGCATGGCTGGCACCATGGCCCGGCAGCCCTCGCCCGGCGCCCCGGTCGCCCCGATGGCGCGTTCGTTGCTGGCGCAGGCCAGGCGGACGCTGGGCGATGCGGAGTGGGCCGACAAGCCCGCCGAGCGGTTCACCGCGGCCTATGCCGCGGCGCTGCGAGCGGCCGCCGCCGTGCTGGTGGCGCGTGGCAGGCCGCACCGGGGGCGGGCGAAGCCGGCCAGCAGCTGGGTGCTGTTGGAGGTCTCCGCGCCCGAGCTGGCCGAGTGGGCGAGGTTCTTCGCCGCGCACTCCGGTCTGCACGATGCCGCGCAGGCGGGCATCAGCGGCCGGATCAGCCGGCGCACGGCCGACGATCTGGTGCGGCAGGCGGGCCAGTTCACCGAGCTGGCCACGCGCGCGGTGTATGCGGGCCCGCCGCAGGGTGTGCGTGCGCGCGGTGTCCGGCGTGCTGGTCAGCGCAGGGTGGTGCCGGGCGAAAGCGCCGCGGTGCGTGTCCCGGCGCAGCGAGACCTGCGGTCCGCCTGATGTCGAAGAAGGTTCTCGTCGAGCACGGGCGGCTGCTCGATGTGCTGGGGGTCGAAGTCGAATTGCTGGTGGATGCCTCCTCGGGCGCCCGCCCGGATGCGCGTGTACCTGCGGTGCCTGGGCTGACGCTCGCCGAGACGGTCCGGCATGTCGGCTCGGTGTATCGGATGGTCGTGGCGTGGTTGCGAACCGGTGAACGGCCGACCGAGTGGCAGCGGGAGCCCGCGCGTGGTGAGCCGGTGCAGCAGTATCTGCGGGAAAGTTATGCGGAACTGGCCGAGGAGCTGGCGAGGCGGGATCCGCATGAGCCTGCGGGCACCTGGTGGCCGGAGGACACCACGGCCGGATTCTGGCGCAGGCGCATGGCGCACGAGACGACGGTGCATCGCACGGACGTGGAGAGCGCGGCGGAAAAGGACGTCACCGAGGTCGCCGAGGACGTGGCGGTCGACGGTATCGACGAGGTGCTGACCTTGTGGTACGGCCATCGTCTCGGGGGCCTCGGGGTGTCCGGGACGCGGGCTGGCACGGTGGGCATCAGCGTGGGCGATCGGCACTGGATGACCAGGGCCGGCCCGTCGGCCACGGCCGCGTGGCGCGCGGACGCGGACGAGGTGGCAGGGGCCGACGCGCGCGTGACGGGTACCGCGATGCGGCTGTACCTGTGGCTGTGGGGGCGAGTGCCGACCGGTGCGGTGACCACGGAGGGGGACGAGGACGCCGTCGCCCAGCTGTGGGCGCTGCTTCGGCTGGCCACTCGGTGAGGGTTCGGTCGGCCACGTGCCGAGCGGGTGCATGAGGCTCACCGAGTGGCAGAGTGCTGGCCGAGCCGCACGTGCGCCGAGTGGGCAGGACGTGGCCGAGGTGCCGGGGCGTGGTGGCCGAGCTGCCGGGGCGGCCGGGCCATGGTCCTGCCGGCCAGCCGATCCCATCGGCCGCAGGGCCGGCCAACGTCCGGTCTGCCGGGCGTCCTGGTTTGCCGGGCGTCCTGGTTTGTTTTCGTCGGCCGAGTCGCCCGAAGTTGCGGACTCGCCAGGGGCGTCATTGCCGACCCAGCCCCCGATGCGGCGCGGCTGCCACTCCGACGCCCGTGAGGAATGGTCGTCGACTGGGCTCCGCGGGCGGTTCTTGCCGGGCGAGGCCCGCTGCCGTCGACCCTGCGTGACGCCCAGCCGGCCGCCGGCTCGGCGCGGCTTGCGCCTGTCTGGCTGTCGGCTTGCTGTGGCTGGTGCCCGCTTGGTTGGCGGTTTGGACGGTTGACGCCCGCCTGGCTGTCGGCTTGGCGTGGCTGGTGCCTGTCTGGCTGTCGGCTCGGCGTGGCTGACGCCCCCGGCAGTCGGTTCGTCGCGGCTGACGCCTGTTGGCCGTCCGCTTGGTGCGGTTGACCCATGTGGCTCTCGGCCTGGTGCGGCTGACCCGCCTGGCTGTCGGCCCGCGTGGCTGGCGCGCGTCGGCTGCAGGCCGGCCAGCGGCGGACCTGCCTCCCGCGTACCTCACCTCACCGGTATCCCGCGTATCTCACCAGCGCGTTCGCTCTGTACGCCGATCTTGTCCCGCTCGTCTGAGCCGTGCCGGTGCTCCGGCCCGATGCCGCAGAGCCACCACATCCTGCTCACAGCCCGGTTCCCCCGAAACCGGGCCGCCCGGCTCACCGTCGCCGACAATAAACCGGGCCGCCCGGCTCACCGTCGCCAGAACCACGTCGATTCGCGGCACATCCGGAAGGCCTTTTTCCGCTGTTCCGGGGCCAGCCGGTCCAGGTAGAGCTTGCCGTCCAGATGATCGGTCTCGTGCTGCAAGCACTGCGCCAGCAAGCCCTCCCCGGCGATGGTGACTGGTTCGTTGCGCACGTCCACGCCCCGGACCACGGCGCGCTTGGCCCGTACCACCGGAAACCACAGCTCCGGCACCGACAGGCAGCCTTCGTCGACCTCGTGCACGTCGTCGGAGACTTCCACCAGCTCCGGGTTGAGCACGTAGCCCAGCTGCTTGCCGACCCGGTAGCTGAACGCGCGCAGGCCGACGCCGATCTGCGGTGCGGCCAAGCCCGCCCGGCCCGGCTGGTCGACGGTGTCGAGCAGGTCGCGCACCAAGACCTCGGTGCTCCTGTCGAACCGCGTGATGGGCTCACACGGGGTCTTCAGCACCGGATCTCCGAAGTACCGCAGTTCCTTGATCGCCACCGCTCCTCCGTTCCCTGCGACGCACGCTCGACACCGGCGCACCTGCCGGCGTCGACAACAGCTCCCACACCGGACCAGCACCCGGGATCGACCCGGAACCTCGCCAGGATTCCGCTACGGGACCAGCACCGCGATTCCATCACGGAACCAACCGGTTCCTGACGGGGCCAACCGGTTCCTGACGGGACCAGCACGCGCACTACGTCACGGGACCGGTTTCGGGACCTGTCACGGGGCCGGCTCCCGCAATCGGTCACGAGGTGCCCCGCATCGGTCACGGGGCCAGCTCCCGGATTCCACCCCGGGCCAGCACCGGGGCGGTGCCGCGTCGGAACGAGGTCCTGTCGGCGGCCCACCAGGGCGCTTCCGCAGACGACCGCAGGCCGGCTGGTCGCCTGCCCACAACAGCCAATCCGGTCCGTGTTCGATCCACCAGCCGTCCACTGGCTCCGCATCGCCCCTGCCCGCGAGCACCAGAGCCTGCTCCTGCCCCGTCCGGAACGACCGGGAGCGCGGTCCGTGGCGTTGCTGCCGGGCACGACGACGGGTGCGGTCCGTGGCGTTGCCGCTGGGCACGACGACGGGTGCGGTCCGTGGCGTTGCCGCTGGGCACGACGACGGGTGCGGTCCGTGGCGTTGCCGCTGGGCACGACGACGAGCGCGACACTGTGCAGATCCGGTCAGCGCAACCGTAGACCTTGCGGGGTGGCGCGGAATCCGGCGGCCCGCAGCACCCCGGCCAGCTCGGAGGTGAGCGCCTGCTCGCCGTCGGCACGCCGGACCGTCAGCGGCTCCAAGCGGCCGGATCGCACCAGATCGGCCACCGCATGCGCGGCGGCGGCCAGCACGTCCTCGTCGGTGGTGAACGACAGCAGCGACTTCCCGCCACGCTCCAGGTACAGCGCCGGCCGTCCGCCGACCAGCACCACCACCGCCCCTGCCTTGCGGCCGGGCCGGTGCGGCGACTCACCGGCCGGCGCAGGCCAGGGGAGCGCCGCACCGTACGGTTGCGCAGGGTCGGCCGCCGACAGCACGACCACGTCCTTGCCGAGCGGATCGACGGCCCGCAGCCGGTCGATCGCGCCGGGCACCGCGAACTGGGCGCCACCGAGCCCGTTGATCACATAGCCCCGGATGACCTGCCCGGTCTCGGCCATCTGCCGCAGGACCTGATAGATGCCGGCGAAGCCACCGCTGACCCGCTCGGTGTCCAGCGACCCGCGGGTGAGCACCCCGTGGCGCTCCAGAAACGATTCGGTGCGGGCGTGCGCGCGCCGTGTGGGGTTCTGCTCCCGCTGCGGCACCAAGGCCCACCTCCCGGAGACCGTCGGCGGCCCGGCGATGGTGGGCAACCGGGGACGTGCTGGCAGCTGCGCGCCCATGGTCCGCGCCCGCATCCGTGCGTAGCGGCCTCGCGGTGCCGTGCGTCGTGGACGCTGGGCCGCACCACCACCGGACAGCACGGCGCGCAGGCCATTGAGGCTGTCCCCGGTGACCACGCCTGCCCACACCAGATCCCACAGTGCGGTGACCACTTCGGAATCCGTGGGGGAGGGGTCGATGCGCCCGTGCAGCCGCTCGACCAGCTCGCGGAAGAACAGCGCACCGCCGTCCAGCGCGGCCACGATCGCCGTGTGGAGCTCGCCGGTGGGAACGTCGACGGGGTCGGGAAGGAGCAAATCGGCGACGTCCGACGGTGCCAGTGCCACCCACCCGTCTCCGCCGGGCAGCGTTCCGCACCCGCACCACGTGACCTCGCCGCTGGTGGTGAGCTCGTCCAGCAGGGCAGGGGTGTAGCCGGGCAGCCGCGCGGGCAGCACCAGCGACTCCAGCGCGGAGGCCGGAACGGGCGCGCCCGCCAGCTGCTCGACACAGCCGAGCAGATCGTCGGCCGTCGCCGACCGTGCCAACGATCCGCCGATGCCGTGCCACGCCGGAAGGAAAGCACCTAGTACGTGGGGGTCGACCGGCTCGACCTCGGCGCGCATGCGGGCCAGACATGCGCGGCGAATCCGCCGCAGCACGTCGGCGTCGCAATAGTCGACGGCGTAGTCCGCCGGCGCGGGATGCAACTGACCGCGCACCAGAACGCCGGCGCCGGCCAGCTTGTCCAGGACGCGCTCCACCACCGCCACGCCGAGCCCGAACCGTTCGGCGGCTTGCCGCGCGGTGAACGGGCCCCGTCTCCGGGCGAAGCGGACGAGCAGATCGCGGACCGGGTCCTCCACCGGTTCGAGAAACGCCGCAGGAACACCGGCGGGAATCGTTACACCGAGGCCGTCCCGCAATCGCGCAGCGTCTTCCACGGCGGCGACGCGCTCCTGGCCTGCGACGGTGACTCGCATCGCGCGCCCGTACCTCTCCAGTTCGGTGATCCACTCCTCGGCGACGCCACGAGCGGCCAGTTCCTCCGGCGTGAGGTCACCGAGGGTGCGCAGCAGATCGGCGACCGCTTCCACGCTGTGCGCATGCCGCTCGGCGGACACATGCTGCAGGTCCGCCTCCACGTCCGCGATCACGTCGGCATCCAGCAGTTCGCGGAGCGATTCCGACCCCAGCAGTTCCGCCAACAGCGCCGAATCCAACGCCAGGGCGGCGGCGCGCCGCTCGGCAAGCGGTGCGTCCGAGTTGTACAGGAATTCGCCGACGTAGCCGAAAAGCAAGCTGCGCGCGAACGGCGACGGAGACTGGGTCTGGACTTCGACCACCCGGATGGCGCGGGCGGCGATGTCACGCATCACCGACCGCAAGCCCGCGACGTCGTACACGTCCTGCAGGCACTCGCGCATGGCCTCCAGGACCACGGGGAAGCGGTCGTAGTCCGCGGCGACACTGAGCAGCTGGCCTGCGCGCTGCCGCTGCTGCCACAACGGTTGCCTGCGCCGCGGATCCCGCCGGGGGAGCAGCAATGCGCGGGCCGCGCATTCCCGGAACCGCGCCGCGAACAACGCACTCGAGCTGACCTCGGTGCGCAACACGTCGTCGATCAGATCCGGATCGAGCACGATGTCCTGTGCACGCAGCACGGCGGACTCCGCCACGTCCGGCAGGCGGAGCACGATGCCGTCGTCGGAGTGCATGACCTGGGCATCCAGCCGCTTGCGGCGGTGCAGTGCCGCGGAGATCGCCAGCGCCCACGGGGCATTCACCTGAGCCCCGAACGGCGAATGGACCACCACCCGCCAGTCGCCGAGCTCGTCGCGGTAGCGCTCGATGACGATGGTGCGGTCGTCCGGGATGTGGCCGGTGGCGGCGCGCTGCTCGGCCAGGTAGGCCAGCAGGTTGTCCACCGCCCAGTCGGTGAGCCCGGCAGCGGCCGCCCGCTCGCGCGCGTCCGCTTCGTCCATGGCCGCCAGCTCACGGACGAACGCCCCGATGGCCTTGCCCAGCTCCAGTGGCCTGCCGACCGTCTCACCCTTCCAGAACGGCATGCGAGCCGGCTGCCCCGGTGCGGGCACGACCACCACCTGATCCGGCGTGATGTCGGTGATCCGCCAGGCCGAGGTGCCCAGCAGGATGGTGTCGCCCACCCGGGACTCGTGCACCATTTCTTCGTCCAGCTCGCCGACGCGGGTCCGGCGCTCGCCCTCCCCGGCGGCAGTGACCACGGTGTACAGCCCGCGATCGGGGATCGTGCCGCCCGATGTCACGGCGAGCCGCCGCGCGCCGGGCCGGGCGCGCAGCTCGCCGGTGGCGCGATCCCACGTGATCCGCGGCCGCAGCTCGGCGAAATCCGTGCTCGGATAGCGGCCGGAGAGCATGTCCAGCACCGCATGCAGTGCGTCGTCGGGAAGCTCGCGATAAGGCGCTGCCCGGCGCACCACCTCGGCCACGTGCGACACCGTCAGCGGACGGTCCTGCTCGGCGGCCACCATCGCCACGATCTGCTGGGCCAGCACGTCGAGCGGGTTGCGGGGACAGCGCAGCGACTCGATACGGCCCGCGGCCATCCGCTCGGCGACCACCGCGCAGCCCGGCAGCTCGCCGCGCTGCTTGGGGAACATCACCCCGGTGGACACCGCCCCGACGTGGTGCCCAGCCCGGCCGATCCGCTGCAGCCCGGACGCCACCGTCGGCGGCGGCTCGACCTGGATCACCAGGTCCACCGCGCCCATGTCGATGCCCAGTTCCAGCGACGACGTGGCCACCACGCACGGCAGCGTGCCCGCCTTCAGCTCCTCCTCGGCGATCAGCCGCTGTTCGCGCGACATCGAGCCGTGGTGGGCCTTGGCGATCACCGGGGGCGGGACGGCCGAGACACCGGACTGGCCGGGCGATTGCGCGGGGAACGTGCTCAGCGTCGGCTCGCCGGCGTGCAGTTCGTTCAGCCGCGTGGTGAGCCGTTCCGCCAGCCGCCGCGAATTGGTGAACACGATGGTCGACCGGTGCGCGGTCACCAGCTCGTAGATGCGGCGCTCGACCGAAGGCCAAATGGACGGGCGGCGGACCGGCGCGCCCACGGTCTCCTCCTGACAGCCCAGCTCGGACCCCATCGGCTGGGACGCGCGGTCCTCCTCCGGCACCGGCAGCTGGGTCATGTGCTCCACCGGCACCTCGACGGTGACCTGCACGGTCTTCGGGGTGGGCGGCTGGACCACCTCGACCGGGCGCCCGCCGGACAGGAACGTCGCCACCTCGTCCACCGGGCGCACCGTGGCAGACAGCCCGATGCGCTGCGCAGGCTTCGGCAGCAGATCGTCCAGCCGCTCCAGGGACAGGGCCAGGTGCGCGCCCCGCTTGTTGCCCGCCACCGCGTGGACCTCGTCGACGATCACCGTCCGGATGCCGCGCAGCGACTCCCTGGCGTTGGAGGTCAGCAGCAGATACAGCGACTCCGGGGTGGTCACCAGGATGTCCGACGGGGACCGGGTGAAGCGCGCCCGCTCGGACGACGGGGTGTCGCCGGTGCGCATCCCGACGGTGATCTCGGGCGCCGGTGCACCGAGCTTGCGCGCGGCGGCCGCGATGCCCTCCAGCGGCTCGCGCAGGTTGCGCTGCACGTCCACGGCCAGCGCTTTCAGCGGGGACACGTACAGCACCCGGCAGCGATGCCGTCGATCCTGCGGCGGCTCGGAGCTGGCCAGCCGGTCGACGGCGAGCAGAAACGCCGCGAGCGTCTTGCCCGAGCCGGTCGGCGCGATGACCAGTACGTCACCGCCGCCGGCGGCAGCGCGCCAGGCGCCTTCCTGCGCGGCGGTCGGACCGGGAAACGCCGCGCTGAACCACGCCCGCGTCGGGGCGGAGAACAACTCGAGCACGCCGGTCACCGGTCCCATCTTGGCCGATGGCGCCGACGAAATGGTCCCTGATCGCCTGCGCGCGCGGTGTTCGCCGGGTGGTTTGCCGGGTATTGCCACGCGGCGGGCACCTGACATGGCAGCATTCATGCTGCCCCACGAGGCGTCACCGGAAGAAGGGAGTGCCGTGCGGGTCCTGTCCATCGATCTGGGCACGTCGAACACCGTCGCGGTGCTGGCCGAGGACGGCCGCTCGCCGCGGGTGGTGGACGTCGACGGCTCGGCCACCATGCCATCGGCGGTCTACGCCGCGGAGGACGGCACGTTGCTGGTCGGCCGGGACGCCGAACGCCGGGCCCGGCTGGATCCGTCGCGGTTCGAACCCAATCCGAAGCGGCGCATCGACGAGCAGACGCTGCTGCTGGGCTCCGACGTCGTCCCGGTCAGCGAGGCGCTGGCCGCCGTGCTGCGCCGGGTGCTCAACGAAGTGATCCGGCAGCTGGGCGGCACCCAGCCGGACGAAGTCCGCCTCACCCACCCCGCGCAGTGGGGCCAGACCAGGCGATCGGTGCTGATGTCCGCGGCCAGGCAGGCCGGGATCACCGGGGCCATCACCCTGGTGCCCGAGCCGGTGGCGGCGGCAGCGCACTTCGCCTCGTTCCCCGGGCACGCACTGGCGCCCGGGCAAGCGCTCGCGGTGTACGACCTGGGCGCGGGCACGTTCGACGCCGCGGTGGTCGGCGCCACCCAGGACGGCGGCTTCACCGTGCTCGCCGAGGACGGGCTGTCCGACCTCGGCGGCCTGGACGTCGACCAGGCCCTGCTGGTGCACGTGGGCCGATCGGTCTCGCATTCCGACCCGCAGCGGTGGCAGCGCCTGCTGCGGCCGGAGACCACCGCGGAGCGCCGGGCACGGCGGGCGCTGCAGGAGGACGTCAAGGCGGCCAAGGAGGCGTTGTCCCGGCACCCGCAGACCGAGGTCCCGATGCCGGAGCCGTTCCAGGACGTGCTGGTGACGCGCGAGGAGCTGGAGGCGCTGGTGCGGCCTGCGATGCTGCGCAGCATCGAGCTGATGGCCAGGGTGCTGCGCTCCGCCCAGCTCACCCCGCAGCAGCTGGCAGGCATCTACCTGGTCGGCGGGTCGAGCAGGCTGCCGCTGGTCGGCAGCATGATCTCGGAGAAGCTGGGCGTGGTGCCCTCCAGCTTGGATCAGCCGGAGACGGCCGTCGCGCTCGGCGCGCACCACGTGACCGTGGACGGCATCACCGTCCGCACCCAGGCGGCCGCCGCCGCGGGGAACTCCGGCCCGCACCGGGTCGCCGACGTCGCCCAGGAGGCGCAGGCCACCGGGCCGATCGCGGGCAGTCAGGTCAGCCCGCTGACCGGCACGCCGAGCGGGCCGTATCGGCCCGCGGGCCACAGCTATCCGTCTTTGTCGAGCCAGCAGACGACGCCGAGCAACTTCCCGCAGTTCCCGGTCGTCGGCAAGCGGAAGAAGCGCAGCCGCGGCAAGATCGTGGCCGCCGTCGCCGCCGCGGTGGTGGTCCTCGCGGGGGCCGGTGCCGGCGGCTGGATGCTGTGGGGGCAGCAGGAGGGGCCGCAGACGTTCACCGCCGAGCAGTGCCGCGACCCGGGCAAGCCGGACAGCAAGGGGTTCACCGGCTGCATGCGGCAGCTGGCCGGCGCGGTGGCCGATTCCGAGGCGTTCAACTGCGACAACGAGGTGTCCGGCTCGTTCATGCCGCCGGAGGCACTCGGGGTGCGGGTGGAGTGCGTGCCGCCGAAACTGCCCGGCGGGCACCTGTACTACGTGCACGGGCGCTCCGGCGAGGAGTTGGAGGCCTACGCCACGAGCATGCTCAACACCGCGGCGGGCGGCAGCCAGGTGCAGGCCGACTGGGCGGGCAACGGCCTGAAGGGCCGCTACGCGGCGGTGACCGGGCCGGCGATGTCGGTGCTGACGTTCCGGGTGAACGACCGGCCGCTGCTCGGCGTGCTGCTCCAGGAGCCGTCGATCGGCCCGTCGCAGCTGAAGTCCCCGGACGATCTGGCCGACTACTTCGAGCAGCGCATCCAGCCGGGCACGGTGGACGACTGACCCGCCGGTGACGATCGCGCCGCCGTGCCGTGTCGCCCCGGCCCGCGCATCCCGGGCGCCGGTGACCCGGGTGGCCGCGCGGGGTGTGCCGCAGCAGCGTGCTCGCCCCATCCGCACGACCCAGGACCTGGTGTGACGGACGGCCATCCGGGGACGCTTGGTGGGCGTGGGCGACCCGCCGTTACGGTACTGGCATGCGCATCACCGTGTTCCGGCAGCTGATGGCCGACGAGTTCGGCTCGGTGCGAGCCGCGACGCTGGCCGCCGACTACGTGTTGAGCGCATTGGGTGGCCGGACCGCGGATCAGGCACTGGCCGACGGGGTGGACGCCAAGCAGGTCTGGACGGCGATCTGCGACGAGTTCGACGTCCCCCCGGAGCGCCGCTGAATCGTCGGCGTGTCCGCCGTCGCCTCGAACGGATGTTCGCCTAGGATTGTCCACAACGGGCCGGTTGTCCACAGCTTCGAGCGCGCGTCCGGCGGAATGTCGGCGGTGAACCGTAGTCTCGGCCCGGGACAGGCACACACGTGAGATCAGCGAGGTGGAACCCCATGGCGGCTCTGGATCGGGAGAAGGCGCTCGAACTGGCCCTTGCCCAGGTGGAGAAGCAGTACGGCAAGGGCTCGGTGATGCGCCTCGGTGACGAGGAGCGCGCCCCGATTCAAGCGATCCCGACCGGCTCCATCGCGTTGGACGTGGCGCTGGGCATCGGCGGGCTGCCGCGCGGCCGCATCGTGGAGATCTACGGCCCGGAGTCGTCGGGCAAGACGACGGTGGCGTTGCACGCGGTGGCCAACGCCCAGGCCGACGGCGGCATCGCGGCGTTCATCGACGCCGAGCACGCGCTGGACCCCGAGTACGCCAAGAAGCTGGGGGTGGACACCGACTCGCTGCTGGTCTCCCAGCCGGACACCGGTGAGCAGGCGCTGGAGATCGCCGACATGCTGATCCGCTCCGGCGCGCTGGACATCGTGGTGATCGACTCGGTCGCCGCGCTGGTGCCGCGCGCCGAGATCGAGGGCGAGATGGGCGACAACCACGTCGGCCTGCAGGCCAGGCTGATGAGCCAGGCGCTGCGCAAGCTCACCGCGGCGCTGCACAACTCGAACACCACCGCGATCTTCATCAACCAGCTGCGCGAGAAGGTCGGCGTCATGTTCGGCTCGCCGGAGACCACCACGGGTGGCAAGGCGTTGAAGTTCTACGCCTCGGTACGCCTGGACGTGCGGCGGATCGAGACGCTCAAGGACGGCGGCGAGCCGGTCGGCAACCGCACCAGGGTGAAGGTGGTCAAGAACAAGGTCGCCCCACCGTTCAAGCAGGCCGAGTTCGACATCCTGTACGGGCACGGCATCTCCCGCGAAGGCTCGCTCATCGACATGGGCGTGGCGCAGGGCATCGTGCGCAAGTCCGGCGCCTGGTACACCTACGAGGGCGACCAGCTGGGCCAGGGCAAGGAGAACGCCCGCAAGTTCCTGGCCGAGAACCCGGACGTCGCCAACGAGATCGAGAAGAAGATCAAGGAGAAGCTCGGCATCGGCCCGGTGGTCGACGCCGAGGCCGTCGCCCCCGCCCCGGTCGACTTCTAGCCGATGTCCGCGGCCAAGCGGAAGCCGGTGAGCTCCGCGGGAAGGCCCGCGGGCCGCGCAGGCGAGCCGCAGGCTGCCGAGCCACCAGCGGCGGGAGCCGAGCGCATGCCGTCGGCGGCCGGGCAAGTGCCCACTGCCGGGCGCCAGCCGAGGGCAGCCGGGCACAGGGTGCCCGATACGGCGGGCGAGGCGAAGAAGGCGGCGTTGCGGCTGCTCGCGGTCAAGCCGCGCACCAGGGCCGAGCTGGCGCGAGCGCTCACCCGCAAGGGCTTCGAGGCCGCGGTGGTCGAGACGGTCCTGGATCGCCTCGAGCGTGCCCGGTTGATCGACGACGCCGAGTACGCCGAGATGATGGTGCGGTCACGGTACGTTCACCAGGGGCTCGGCCGTGCGGCGTTGCGGTCGCGGCTGGAGCGCGAGGGGGTCGACAAGGCGATCGCGCAGGAAGCTGTCGAGGCCATCGACGCCGATGCGGAGGAAGCCAGGGCCCGCGAGCTGGTCCGCAAGCGGTTGCCCGCGATGACGAGGCTGCCCGAGGACGCGGTCGTCCGCCGGTTGCTGGGCATGCTGGCGCGCAAGGGTTACCCGGAGGATCTGGCGCTGCGCGTGGTGCGCGAGGAGCTGGCCGAGGCGGGGCGCGAGACAGCCCTGCTGGACGGCCTGACCAGCTGACAGCCCGGGCCACCCCGGCCCGCTTGCCGGTTTCGGCACCTCCGGACTCTTCAGCAGCTGACGATCCCCACCGCCGTACCCTCTGCGGTCGCGGGCGGCAGAGGGCACGGCCTTCTCGGCCCGAAACGCAGAACGACACCGACCCCGTGCTGCGACGTGGACATGTCACCGGAAGTGCCCGGCCTGCTGCCGCTGAGTGGCGCAGTTGGCCTCGGTAGTGACGCGACCTGCTCCCTGCCGGCCATCCCAAGCGGAACCGACACCCATCGCGTGCCGGCAGCGGCCGGGCCGGCATGCCCAGGTCCTGGCGCCCCGGCGCGGTGCGCGGCCGGTCGTGCGGCAGCTGTCGATTGGCGAGGGCGGAGCTGTCCGAGGATGCGATGCTCCATCGGCCGCGGCATGCCGGGCAAGGACCGTCAGGAGACCCGCGCTGGGAATCCGCCGCTGTGTGGAGTCCTGGTCCGCCGATGCTCACGATTGCATCACGGCGCTCGCTTTCCCGCCGGCCGCCGAGCTTGCCGTTTCCCCGCCGACAGCGTGCATGTTCCGGGGACTTCCCGGCTCGGAACAGGGCGACGATCAACCCCAGTGATCGGTTCGGTTTCCGACCCGCTACAGTGCCCGGCACACACACCGGCGTGTGGCCCTTGTCACTTCGACTCGATCACGGCAGAGTCGTCGGTGTTGTCACCCGGGGACGTCCGACGTCCCGAACTGGCCTGGAGGAGCCGATGACGACCACCGAGATCGCCGCTCTGAAACGAAGCATCGGCCAGCTGAGACAGTGCCTGGGTGCGTTGCGCACACAGTACGGTGACGCTCCCGCGCTGCGGCGGTTGGTCAACGACGTCGACCGGCTGGACATCGACGCCGACGAACTGGCGAGCACCCCACCTGCGCCGGTTCGCGCGGGTCAGGCCGGGCCATCCGGAGTCATCCCGATACCGGACACCCCGTACGACGAATCACTGTGGTCGGAAGCGGACGACGAGGGCGTTGGCGGATACCGAGGCGAGCGTCGATGACAACACATGAAACAGGAGTGAATGCCCCGCCGCGAGCGCGGCTGCCGGTTCCCACGTTGCGGGCCGACCGGTGGTGGCTCGGTCCGGCACTCACCGTCACGGGCCTGACGATCTTCGTCGTCTACGCCACGTTCCGGGCGTTCCAGCAGGCCCACTACTTCGTCGCCGAGTACCACTACCTGACGCCGTTCTACTCGCCGTGCGTGTCGTTGGGCTGCACGGAGGAGGCGTCGTTGTTCGGGCGTTTCCTGCCCGACCACCCACTGATCCCGTACGCGGCGGTCAGCTTGCCGTTCCTGCTGCTGTTCCGGATGACCTGCTACTACTACCGCAAGGCCTACTACCGCTCGTTCTGGCTGTCGCCGCCGGCCTGCGCGGTCCCGGAGCCGCATCGCAAGTACACCGGCGAGACCAGGTTCCCGTTGATCCTGCAGAACATCCACCGGTACTTCTTCTACGCCGCCGGGATCGTCGCGGTGATCAACACCTACGACGCGATCGTGGCGTTCCAGTCGCCGAGCGGCTTCGGCCTCGGGCTCGGCAACGTGATCCTGCTGGTGAACGTGGCGCTGCTGTGGGCGTACACGCTGTCCTGCCACTCCTGCAGGCACGTGATCGGCGGCCGGCTGAAGCACTTCTCCAAGCATCCGGTCCGGTACTGGCTGTGGACGAAGGTGTCGCTGCTCAACGGCCGTCACATGGAGCTGGCGTGGATCACGCTGGGCACGTTGATGCTGACCGACTTCTACATCGCGATGGTGGCCGGCGGGGTCATCTCCGATGTGCGGTTCATCGGCTGATGCGGCGGTGGCGGCACGCCGCGGGCACAGCGACCGGCACACCCGAGACCCCATCGAACGTGAAGAGGTGAAGTCGTGACCGAGGTAGAGCGGCACAGCTACGACGTCGTGGTGATCGGTGCCGGCGGCGCGGGCCTGCGGGCGGCGATCGAGGCGCGCGAGCACGGCATGCGCACCGCGGTGGTGTGCAAGTCGTTGTTCGGCAAGGCGCACACGGTGATGGCCGAAGGCGGCTGCGCGGCCGCGATGGGCAACGTCAACCCCAACGACAACTGGCAGGTCCACTTCCGCGACACCATGCGCGGCGGCAAGTTCCTGAACAACTGGCGCATGGTCGAGCTGCACGCCAAGGAAGCGCCGGAACGGGTGTGGGAGCTGGAGACCTACGGCGCGCTGTTCGACCGCACCCCGGACGGCCGGATCAGTCAGCGCAACTTCGGCGGCCACACCTACCCGCGGCTGGCTCACGTTGGCGACCGCACCGGGCTCGAGCTCATCCGCACCATGCAGCAGAAGATCGTCTCGCTGCAGCAGCAGGACTACGCCGAGACCGGCGACTACGAGGCCAAGCTCAAGGTGTTCGCCGAGTGCACCATCACCGAGCTGCTCACCGATCCGGCCACCGGCGCGATCGCGGGCGCGTTCGGCTACTGGCGCGAGTCCGGCCGGTTCATCCTGTTCGAGGCGCCCGCGGTGGTGATGGCCACCGGCGGCATCGGCAAGTCGTTCAAGGTCACCTCGAATTCCTGGGAGTACACCGGCGACGGGCACGCGTTGGCCATGCGGGCGGGCGCGACGTTGATCAACATGGAGTTCGTCCAGTTCCACCCGACCGGCATGGTCTGGCCGCCGTCGGTGAAGGGCATCCTGGTCACCGAGGGCGTGCGCGGTGACGGCGGCGTGCTGAAGAACTCCGAGGGCAAGCGGTTCATGTTCGACTACGTGCCCGACGTGTTCAAGGGCCAGTACGCCGAGACCGAGGAAGAGGCCGACCGCTGGTACACCGACCAGGAGAACAATCGCCGCACCCCGGACCTGCTGCCCCGCGACGAGGTGGCCAGGGCGATCAACGCCGAGGTCAAGGCGGGCCGCGGCTCCCCGCACGGCGGCGTGTTCCTGGACATCGCCAGCCGGCTGCCCGCGGAGGAGATCAAGCGCAGGTTGCCGTCGATGTACCACCAGTTCAAGGAGCTGGCCGACGTCGACATCACCAAGGAGCCGATGGAGGTCGGGCCGACCTGTCACTACGTGATGGGCGGCATCGAGGTGGATCCGGACACCGCGCAGTCGGTGGTGCCCGGGTTGTTCGCGGCGGGTGAGTGCTCCGGCGGCATGCACGGCTCCAACCGGCTGGGCGGGAACTCCCTGTCCGACCTGCTGGTGTTCGGCCGCCGGGCGGGCCTGGGCGCGGCGAACTACGTCTCCACGCTGTCCAGCAGGCCCGCGGTGCGGCAGGCCGACGTGGACGCGGCCGCCCGGCTGGCGCTGCTGCCGTTCGACCCACCGGAGGGGAGTGGGCAGCCGGAGAACCCGTACGCCCTGCACCAGGACCTGCAGCAGACGATGAACGACCTGGTCGGGATCATCCGCAAGGCCGAGGAGATCGAGCAGGCGCTCGAGCGGCTGGTCGAGCTCAAAGCCCGGATGCGCCGGGTGGTGGTGGAAGGCCACCGGCAGTACAACCCGGGATGGCACCTGGCGATCGACCTGCGGAACATGTTCATGGTCTCCGAAGCGGTGGCCAAGGCCGCCTTGATGCGCACCGAGTCGCGCGGCGGGCACACCCGCGACGACTTCCCGCAGCTGGACCCGCAGTGGCGGAAGACGCTGCTGGTCTGCAGCTCGGCCGCCGACGACGAGCTGGTCCCCGGCGTCACGGTGGAGCCCAAGGAGCAGGAGCCGATGCGGCAGGACCTGTTCGAGCTGTTCGACATCGAGGAGCTGAGCAAGTACTACACCGAGGCCGAGCTGGCCGCCCACCCGGACTACCGGGGTGCAGCCGCCGGCAGCGGCGACGAGGCCGGCAAGGAGGAGGCGTGAGCTACATCGGCAAGTTCCGCGTCTGGCGCGGCGACGCCAACGGCGGCTCCCTGGAGGACTACCAGGTCGAGGTCAACGAGGGCGAGGTCGTGCTCGATGTCATCCACCGGCTGCAGGCCACCCAGGCGCCGGACCTGGCGGTGCGGTGGAACTGCAAGGCGGGCAAGTGCGGATCGTGCTCGGCGGAGATCAACGGCAAGCCGCGGCTGATGTGCATGACCCGGATGTCCACCTTCTCCGAGGACGAGACCATCACCGTCACGCCGATGCGCGCCTTCTCGGTGATCCGCGACCTGGTCACCGACGTCTCCTACAACTACGAGAAGGCGCGGATGGTGCCGTCGTTCCAGCCGCCGAAGGACCTGGCGCCGGGCGAGTACCGGATGCAGCAGGTCGACGTGGAGCGCTCGCAGGAGTTCCGCAAGTGCATCGAGTGCTTCCTGTGCCAGAACACCTGCCACGTGATCCGCGACCACGAGGAGAACAAGCCGGCGTTCTCGGGGCCACGGTTCCTTATGCGGATCGCCGAGCTGGAGATGCACCCGCTGGACACCGCCGACCGGCGAGACCTGGCACAGGACGAGCACGGGCTGGGCTACTGCAACATCACCAAGTGCTGCACGGAGGTGTGCCCGGAGGGCATCCACATCACCGACAACGCGTTGATCCCGATGAAGGAGCGGGTGGCGGGCCGCCGCTACGACCCGGTGGTGTGGCTGGGCAACAAGCTGTTCCGGCGCAACCGCGCCTGACCGGCGGCGTCCTACCATGGACGGACAGCGGCGAGGTGCGGCATGTTCGTCAACATCGTGCTCTATGCAGCGGTCGTGTTCGGCACGCCTGCGCTGTTCGGGGCGGTCATCTGGCTGATCCGGGCCGTGCAGCGGCACCAGGCGCGCAAGCGGGCGCCGCAGCCGACGCACCCGCCGATCGAGCAGCTGTCGAAGAACCTGCGCCGGGTGCACCGCTATCTGGTCGAATTGCCCGACGACGCCCCGGCGATCCGCCGTAAGGCGGCGGAGGAGGCCTACGACGCGTTGCTGATCTCGGCGTGCGAGGCGCTGGAGGTCGAACAGCAGCTCGAGAAGACGTCCCGGCTGGACCGTGACCTGGAACGTTTGCGGATCGAGGAAGCCCTGCAGCAGGCGGGGCTGCGCATCCGGTAGTCCCACGCCCCGGCCCGGAACCGCCGACCAGGGGCTTTCGGGGTGCGCTGAACCAGCGCCCTTCGTCACGCGCTGAGCTGCCGTCGGGCCGGGCGCCGATGGCTGAACACCCGCCGGTGCCTTCCAGACACGACAGCAGGCCAGGGCACCGATCCGCCGAAACAGGTCTCGATACGACGGCGGCCCGCAGGACCACGACTGCAAGGCAGTCGATGGCTCCTGCGGGCCGCCATGCTGTCGGTGCTCGACCAGGCGCTAACCCTTGTCCTTTCCGGCAGCACCCGCCTCGGTGTCCTCCAGCCGGACGCCCGGGGCCTGCTCTTCCATCAGGTCCGCGGTGACGACCGTGCCGGTGCCCTTCTTGCGCTGGCGCAGCCACTTCTCCAGCCAGTTGGCGAACGTGGTGAGGATGGAGTTGAGCACGAGGAAGATGACCGCGATGGCGGTCAGCGTGGCGAGCACGCTCGGCCGGTAGTCCGAGGTGGGCAGCGGCCGGAACTGGGCCATGACGTCCTCGAACCGGATCACCACACCACCGAGCGCGGTGTCCTTGACGATCACCACCAGCTGGCTGACGATCGCCGGGAGCATCGCAGTGATCGCCTGGGGAAGCAGCACGGACGTCATCACCTGGCTCCTGCGCAAGCCCAGCGCCTCGGCCGCCTCCGACTGGCCCCGCGGCAGCGAGACGATCCCCGCGCGGACCACCTCGGCCAGCACCGAAGCGTTGTACAGCACCAGGCCGGTGACCACCGCGTACAGCGGCAGGATGTCCGTGTCCACGCCGGTCAGCCGGTACAGCTCACGGGCGAAGAGCATCAGGATCAGCACCGGGGTGGCGCGGAAGAACTCCACCCACACCGCGGCGGGCCAGCGGATCCAGGCGTGCTGCGACAGCCGGCCGATGCCCAGCAGCACGCCGACGGGGAGCGCGATGAGGATGGACAGGAACGCCGCCTGCAGCGTGTTCAGCAGGCCGGGCAGGAAGAAGTCGGTCCAGACGCCGGCTTCCAGCAGCGGGGTCCAGTTCTGCGCATCGAGCTGGTTGCGCTCGGCGAGCTGGTCGAGCAGCCACCAGGCGGCGGCCACGACCGCGGCGACGAACAGCACGGTGTAGACGACGTTGCGCTGTCTGGCCCGGGGGCCGGGGGCGTCGTAGAGGACCGAAGCCTGCTGCGTCATCGCTTCACACTCACCTTCTTGGCCACCCAGCCCAGGAACATGCCCATCGGCAGGGTCAGGATCACGAAGCCGACCGCGAACATGGCGAACACCAGCATCACCTTGTCGCTTTCCCGCTCGATCATCGCGGCCATCAGCCCGGCGGCCTCGATACCCGCGATGGAGGCGGTCACCGTGGTGTTCTTGGTCAGGGCGATGAGCACCGAGGCCAGCGGCGCGATCACCGAGCGGAAGGCCTGAGGCAGCACCACGATGCGCAGCACCTGGAAGAACGTCAGGCCGAGCGCCCGCGCCGCCTCGGCCTGGCCGATCGGCACGGTGTTGATGCCCGAACGCAGCGTCTCGCAGACGAAGCAGCTGGTGTAGGCGACGAAGCCGAGGACGGCGACCCGGAAGCTGATCTCACGGCTGTCGCTGCCGCCGAGCGTCCACAGCAGCTGGTCGGCCAGCACCATGGAACTGGCGACGATGATGACCGTCAGCGGGATGTTGCGGACGACGTTGACGTAAGCGGCGCCGAAGGCGCGCATGACCGGAACGGGGCTGACCCGCATCGCGGCCAGGATCGTGCCCCAGATCAGCGATCCGATCGCCGAGAAGAAGGTGAGTTCGATCGTCACCCAGAACGCGCCGAGTATGCCGCCGTACTCCGCGTAGAGCGGCTTGTCGAGAAAGTCGAACACGGTGTCTCCCAGACCGCGAGTGGGCATGCCAGGGCACAGCCGGCGTGCCACCGACCCGGTCGGCGGCACGCCGGACTGTGGTCACGGACAGGTGCTCAGTCCTCCAGCTGGGGCGGCTCGGGGATGTCGTAGTCGGCAGGGCCGAGGTACTTCTCGGCGGCCTTCTGCCAGTGCCCCTCGTCGATCCACTTCTGGACGGCGGCCTTGACCTTGTCCTTGATGTCGCTGTTCTTGGGCAGGCCGACGCCGTAGTGCTCGTCGGTCAGCTTCAGGCCGAGCAGCTTGAACTGGCCTTCGTTCTGTGCCGCGTAGCCGGCCAGGATGGTGTCGTCGGTGGTCAGTGCGTCGATCGCCTTGCTCTTCAACGCGTCGACGCACTGCGAGTAGCCGTTGTACTCCTTCAGGTCGGCATTCTTGGCCAGCGTCTCCTTGACGTTGGCGGCGGACGTCGACCCGGTCACCGAGCACAGCTTGATCTTGGCGGTGGCCAGCTCTTCCTTGGTCAGGTCCTTGAAGTCCTTGCGGACCAGCAGGTCCTGGTGGGCGATGAAGTACGGCCCGACGAAGTCGACCACCTCTTTGCGCTCGTCGGTGATCGAGTAGGTGCCGACGATGTAGGCGACGTCGCCGTTCTTCAGCATGTTCTCGCGGTCCTTGGAAACCGCCTCTTTGAACTCGATCTGGTCTTCCTCGTAGCCGAGTTCCTTGGCGATGAACTTGGCCAGCTCGACGTCGAAGCCGGTGTAGGTGTCGGCGCCCTGCTTCTGGCCCATGCCCGGCTGGTCGAACTTGATGCCGACCTTGATGGTCTCCTTGTCGTCGCCACCGCCGCCGGGGTCGGCGCACGCGACGAGCGCAAGGGACGCGGCGGCGATCGCCGCACCTGCTCGCAGTACTCGACTGATCCGCATATTCGCTGTCTTCCTTCCGGTTGGCCACCGGCCCCGCCGGTGTTCCGGCGGCGCCGAGGTGGGTCTAGTGGGTGAGGATCTTGCCGAGGAAGTCCTTGGCACGGGCGGAGCGGGGGTTGGTGAAGAAGTCGTCGGGGGTGGTGTCCTCGACGATCTCCCCGTCGGCCATGAACATGACACGGTCGGCGGCCTTGCGCGCGAACCCCATCTCGTGGGTGACCACGAACATGGTCATGCCCTCACGGGCCAGCCCGGTCATCACGTCCAGCACCTCTTGCACCATCTCCGGGTCGAGTGCCGACGTGGGCTCGTCGAACATCATCACCTTGGGCTTCATCGCCAGCGCCCGGGCGATCGCCGCGCGCTGCTGCTGTCCGCCCGACAGCTGGGCCGGGTACTTGTGCGCCTGGTTGGCGATGCCCACCCGCTCGAGCAGCTCCATCGCCGTCTTGCGGGCCGTCGCCTTGTCCTGCTTGCGCACCTTCACCGGGGCCAGCATGACGTTGTCGAGGATCGTCTTGTGCGCGAACAGGTTGAACGACTGGAACACCATGCCCACGTCGGCGCGCAGCTGCGCCAGCGCCCGGCCCTCGGCGGGCAACGGCTGGCCGTCCACCTCGATGGTGCCGGAGTCGATCGGCTCCAGCCGGTTGATCGACCGGCACAGCGTGGATTTGCCGGAACCCGATGGGCCGAGCACCACTACGACCTGACCACGCGGAACTTCGAAGGTGATGTCCTTCAGCACGTGCAAGTCACCGAAGTACTTGTTCACCGCCGTGGCTTTGATCATCGGCGTGGCTGACGATGTCTGCTCGGTCATCTACCCTCCAGCGGGTTCGCGGGCAACCCGCACCTGTTCCCACATCTGTTGCGACTCCACGTGATCTAACACCCCGCCGCGGGGTGAGTCGCCGTATTGGCGACAAACCGAAACCGACGTGTCACTTTCGACCTCGTGCGATGTCATCCGTTCGGAGTACCAGCGGCCACTCTAATGACTAACGGTTCGCACCGTGCGTCCGGTTCGTTCCCACGGCGCGTCGCCGCCATCGCATCATCACCGACGTGCCCGGTTGCCGCCAGCTCAAGCCGCGGACGAGGCAGCATCCGGCGCGGTGAACCGAGGGCCTACCCTGGATGCGTGGCGCTCACGTACCAGATCCGCACCTTCGGCTGCCAGATGAACGTGCACGACTCCGAGCGTCTGGCAGGCCAGCTCGAGGAAGCGGGCTATCGGCCCGCAGCCGAGGGCGAACAGCCCGACGTCGTCGTGCTGAACACGTGCGCGGTGCGGGAGAACGCCGACAACCGGCTGTACGGCAACCTGGGGCATCTCGCCGCCGCCAAGAAGGAGCGCCCGAACATGCAGATCGCCGTGGGCGGCTGCCTGGCGCAGAAGGACCGCGGCGAGATCGTCAAACGCGCGCCGTGGGTCGACGTGGTGTTCGGCACCCACAACCTCGGGTCCTTGCCGGTGCTGCTGGAGCGTGCCCGGCACAACAAGGAAGCCCAGGTGGAGATCCTGGAAGCGTTGGAGACGTTCCCGTCCACGCTGCCCGCCCGCCGCGAGTCCGCCTACTCCGGGTGGGTGTCGATCTCGGTCGGCTGCAACAACACGTGCACGTTCTGCATCGTGCCCTCGCTGCGCGGCAAGGAACGCGATCGCCGGCCGGGGGAGGTGCTGGCCGAGGTCGAGGCGCTGGTCGCGGAAGGCGTGCTCGAGGTGACGTTGCTCGGGCAGAACGTCAACACCTACGGTGTCGAGTTCGGTGACCGGCACGCGTTCGGCAAGCTGCTGCGCGCCTGCGGCTCGATCGACGGCCTGGAGCGGGTGCGGTTCACCTCGCCGCATCCCGCCGCGTTCACCGACGACGTCATCGACGCGATGGCCGAGACGGCCAATGTGTGCCCGCAGCTGCACATGCCGTTGCAGTCGGGGTCGGACAAGGTGCTGCGCGCCATGCGGCGGTCGTACCGGTCGGCCCGCTTCCTGCGCATCCTGGAGTCGGTGCGTGAGCGAATCCCGGATGCGGCCATCACCACCGACATCATCGTGGGCTTCCCGGGGGAGACCGAGGAGGACTTCCAGGCCACGCTGGACGTGGTGCGCGAGGCCAGGTTCGCCGGGGCGTTCACCTTCCAGTACTCCAAGCGGCCGGGGACACCCGCCGCGGAGATGCCCGACCAGGTGCCCAAGGACGTCGTGCAGGAGCGTTACGAGCGGTTGGTCGCG
The DNA here is from genome assembly GCF_000427905.1 of Thermocrispum agreste DSM 44070. Classification (GTDB taxonomy): domain Bacteria; phylum Actinomycetota; class Actinomycetes; order Mycobacteriales; family Pseudonocardiaceae; genus Thermocrispum; species Thermocrispum agreste. The sequence goes on from NZ_KE386603.1 coordinate 883,471, forward strand.
CTGCAGGACCAGATCTCCTGGGAGGAGAACAAGGCGCTGGTCGGCAAGAAGGTCGAGGTCCTGGTGGCCACCGGGGAAGGACGCAAGGACGCCGAGACGCACCGGATGAGCGGCCGGGCACGGGACGGCCGCTTGGTGCATTTCACGCCCACCGGGCCTGCGGTCGACCGCGCGGTGCGTCCCGGGGACGTCGTCGAGACCACGATCACCTACGCCGCCCCGCATCATCTGGTGGCCGAAGGCCCGGTGCTGTCGCACCGGCGCACCAGGGCGGGTGACAACCACGAAGCGGGGCAGCGTCCCCACACCAAGGGCATCAGCCTCGGGCTACCGGCGTTCGGCAGGCCGAAGCCGGTGCCGGCGAGCGGAGGCTGCTCGGCATGCTGACGGACGAGAATCCCGCGTTCGAGTCACCCGCGTCCGGTGACGGTCCGGAGTCCGGGCACCGGTCCCGTGCGCAGGGTGGCGGCGATGCCCAGGATCCGGACGTGGCCCAGCTGGCCAGTGAGATCGACGAGATCGGCCGCAGCGCCGCGAAGCGGATCGATCCCGGCCCGCGTGGGTTGTTCGTCGCCGTGCTGGTCTTCGTGCTGATGGTCGCCCAGCTGCTGCCGTGGGTGGGGGACTCGGCGGGCTGGGAGGTGCTGGTGTACGGCGAGGACGGGGCGATCCCGCGCCTGTTCGCGGTCACCTCGACCGCTGCAGGCATCGTCGCCTCGGTGCTGACCCTGCTCACCCGCCGCTGGTGGTTGTCCTGGGTGAGCGCGGTCGGCAGCTGTGTGGCCGCGGTGGACGGGGTGCTGGCCATCTGGTCCCAGCAGTCCGCGGGGGCGTCCGGTGAGGCCGGGGCCGGGCCGGGCATCGGCATGGTCGTCGCCGTGGTGGCGATGTTCATGCTCGCCGTCGCCTGGTTGCGCACCGCGTGGTCACGCGTGGACTGAAGCCGGCAAGACGTGCGGGGCCCGGGCGCGCCGGCCCGGGCCCCGGTTCGCCGTTCCAGGTCACCGGTCGGCCAGCGCACGCTCCGCGGTGGCCAGCCACTCCCGCCACTGCGCGGCTTGCTGCTCCGCCTCCTCGGCACGCCGCGTGTCGCCTGCGGCGCGGGCCTTGGCCGCCTGCTCCTCGAACTGCTGGACCCGCTCGCGGAACTGCTCGGCGCGGGCTTGCGCCTCCGGGTCGGTCCTGCGCCAGCGCGCTTCCTCGGCGGCGCGCACCTTGTCCTGGATCGCCTTGAGCCTGCCGTCCAGCTCGCGGACGCGGTTCCTGGGCACCTTGCCGATCTCGTCCCACTGATCCTGGATCCTGCGCAGCTGCGCCTTCGCCGCTTCCAGGTTGGCCGACGGGTCGATCTTCTCCGCCTCGGCGAGCAGCGCCTCCTTGCGCTTGGCGTTCTCGGCGAACTCGGCGTCCCGCTCGGAGAACACCTCGGCCCGGCGGGAGAAGAACGTGTCCTGGGCCGCCCGGAACCGCTGCCACAGCTTGTCGTCGGTGTCCTTGGGCGCCCGGCCCGCCGCCTTCCACTCCGCCATCAGCTCGCGGAACCGGGCGGCCGTCGGGCCCCAGTCGGTGGAGTCGGCCAGCTGCTCCGCCTCGGCGATCAGCTCCTCCTTGCGCTTCTTCGCCGCCGCCCGCTGCCGGTCCAGCTCGGCGAAGTGCGAGCCGCGCCTGCGGTTGAACGCGTCCCTGGCCTTGGCGAAGCGCCGCCACAGCTCGTCGTCGGTCTTGCGGTCGACGCCCTTGATCGTCTTCCACTCCTCGAGCATGTCCCGCAGCCGATCGCCCGCTGCCTTCCACTGGGTGGAGTTCGCCGCGATGTCCTCCGCCTCGGCCACCAGGGCCTGCTTGCGCTCGATCGCCGCCTGCCGGGCGGCTTCCCGCTCCTGCTTGACCCGGTCGATCGCTTGTTCGGCGTGGGCGATGACCTGGTTCAGCCGGGCGCGCAACGCCTCGATGTCGCCGACGACGGCCGCTTCGTCCAGCCCGTCGCGCAGGTGCACCGCCGACTGCAGTGCCTGCCTCGGGTTGCCGCTTCCGGAAGCCAGGCGCGTCTCCAGCAGCTCGACTTCCGTGCGCAGGTCGTCGAAGCGGCGGGCGTAGTGCTGCAGGCCTTCCTCCGGGGAGCCCGCTTGCCACACCCCGACGGCGCGTTCGCCGTCGGGAGTCCGCACGAAGACGGTGCCGTCTTCGTCGACGCGTCCCCACCGCTGCGGCTCCGCCTCGGCGTGCGGCACCGGCGGTGCCGCGTGCGCGATGCTCACGTGCCCGTGCAACACCTCACTGGGGGCAGGGGCACTGGTTGACTGCTGTTCGGTCGCCTTGTCGTCGGCCATGGCCGGCTCCCTTGTCTGACTGCGTGCCGTGCGGGTGGACCCCGCAGGCGCCCCGCCGTGCGGCGGGGCCGGACTCTGCTGCACACCACTATTCCGGTAGTAAGTCCGAATTCAAGCAGGTCAGTCACGAATGCGGTACTCGGGAACCGTCCTCGGTGCTCCCGGTAGCCTCGAGCTGACGCCGGTACCAGCCACACGGTGTGCCGAAAACGACGCCGGCGCGGAGGAGTTCGATGATCACGCGGGTTGCGGTCGTACCGAACCCCCCGCTGCTGGTTCCGGAACTGGTGCCCGGCTCGGTGGCGGACACGGCAGGGGTGCGCGACGCCGTACTGGAGGCGGCCGCGTGGTTGGCCGAGGAATCAGAGCACTGGCTGGCGATCGGAGTCCATGACGGTCCACGCCGGGCGGTGCCGCCGTCGACGCGCAGCACCTTCGCCGGATACGGCGTCGACGTGCCCGTGGCCCTTTCGGACGAGCCGGGCGGGGAAGTGGAGCCGGATGCCCCGCTGCCCGCGCTCGTGGCCGGGTGGCTGCGTGGGCAAACCGGTGCCACGTCGGTGCACGTCGAGTTGGTGCCGCCCGGCTATCCGCCGGACGAATGCATCGGCTTGGGGAGGCGGCTGGCGGACGCGGCGCAGCGCTCGGCAGTCCCCGGACCGGGTGTGCTGCTCGTCCTCGGCGACGGGTCGATCCGGCACGGCGAACGCGCACCGGCCAGGCCGGACGAGCGGGCTCCGGCCTTCGAGGCACGCGTTGCGGCGGCACTCGCCAAGGCCGACGCCGCGGCGCTGAGCAGCATCGAGCCGGAGCTGGCCGCGGACATGGGGGCGATGGGCCGCGCGGCATGGCAGGTCGCCGCCGGGGTGCTCGGTGACGACCGGTGGGTGAGCAAGCTGTTGTACTCGGATGCACCATTCGGGGTGGGCTACCACGTCGCGACCTGGGAACGACCGTGACCGAACCTGCGCTTTCCCCCGCTGCCGAGGACGCCGGGGCGGACGCCGCCGGCCTGCGCCCGGTGGTCATCGTCGGTCCGACGGCGACCGGCAAGTCGGACCTGGCCATCGAACTGGCGCTGCGCGTCGGCGGGGAGGTCGTCAACGCCGATGCGATGCAGCTGTACCGGGGGATGGACATCGGCACGGCGAAAGTGCCACCCGCCGAGCGGCGCGGCGTCCCACACCACCTGCTGGACGTGCTGGAGGTGACCGAAACCGCGTCGGTTGCGGCATTCCAGCGTGACGCACGGGCGATCATCGAGCGCCTGCTGGCGCGCGGAGTCGTGCCGGTGGTCTGTGGTGGCTCGGGCTTGTACGTCCGAGCGATCGTCGACGATCTCCGCTTCCCGGGGACCGATCCGGCGGTACGGGAACGGCTGGAACGCGAGGCGGCACGGCGAGGCGCCGAAGCCATGCACGCCAGGCTGGCCGAGCTGGACCCGGCGGCCGCGGTGGCGATCCTGCCCACCAACGCGCGCCGGATCGTGCGGGCCCTCGAGGTCATCGAGATCACCGGCAGACCGTTCTCGGCCACCATGCCCAAGCCGGGGCCGCCGCGCTACGGCACGGTGCTGATCGGCCTGGACCGCGACCCGGACGAGCTGGACGCGCGGGTGGACGCCCGCGTGGAGCGCATGTTCGCCCACGGCTTGGTGGACGAGGTCCGGCGGCTGCTGCAGCGTGGCCTGCGCGACGGCAAGACGGCGTCCCAGGCGCTGGGCTACAAGCAGGTGATCGAGGCGATCGACGGTGACGGTGACTTCGCCGCAGCGGCGGAGGCGACCGCGCGGGCGACCCGGCGGTTCGTGCGCCGTCAACGGTCGTGGTTCCGCCGGGACGACCGCATCACCTGGCTGGACGCCGGCGATCCCGATCTGCTGACCCGCGTGGTGAAGCTCGTCGAGGACAGGCCGTAGCCTGGCGTGGTGGGTATCGGTTTCGTCAAGGGCCACGGCACCCAGAACGATTTCGTCGTGCTCCCCGACGCAGGCAATGCGCTGGACCTGACGGCGGCTCGTGTGCGGGCGTTGTGCGACCGGCAGCGCGGCCTGGGCGCGGACGGGGTGTTGCGGGTGGTCCGCGCCTCCGCCGCAGGCCTGGAGGGCACCGCGGCCGACTGGTTCATGGACTACCGCAACGCGGACGGTTCGGTGGCCGAGATGTGCGGCAACGGGGTGCGTGTGTTCGCCCGTTACCTGGTCGAGGCCGGGCTGGTGGACTCGAGGGAATTCCCGGTGGCCACCCGGGCCGGTGACCGGCAGGTGCGGGTGCACGACGACATGTCGGTGACGGTGCACATGGGAACGGTGCGGGTGACGGGCAGCTCGTCGGCCAAGATCGGCGGTGTCGAGGTGCGTGGTCTCGCCGTGGACGTGGGCAACCCGCACCTGGTGTGCCTGGTCGACGCGGATGTCGACACGTTCGATCTGCGTGATCAGCCGTGGTACGACGAGGCGGATTTCCCGGATGGCGTGAACGTCGAGCTGGTCAACCGAGCTGACGGGGCGCTGCGCATGCGTGTCCACGAGCGTGGTGTGGGGGAGACCCGGGCGTGCGGCACCGGCACCGTGGCCGTCACGGCCGCGGACCTGCATCTGCTCGGCGAAAGCGAGGGGAGCCGGGCGGTGCACATGCCCGGCGGGCGTGTCGAGGTGCGCGTGGCCGGCGGCGAGGCGACCATGACCGGCCCAGCCGAGTTCGTCGCCTCGGGCGAGATCGCCGATGCCTGGTGGGCCGCGCAGCGGTAAAAGATTCGTCGTCACGGCCGGGCCGTGGGACGATGGAGGTGTATGACAGAGACGAAGAACTGGCGCGATGCGCCGGAAGCAACGGACCAACGGCCCGGCACGCTCGCCGACGAGGCCGACGAGCCCTCGGTCGGCGAGCTGGAGAAGGAAGGGCGTGCCGCGCTCCGGCGGGTCGCAGGCCTGTCCACCGAACTGCACGACGTCACCGAAGTCGAGTACCGCAAGCTCCGCCTCGAGCGCGTCGTGCTGGTCGGCGTGTGGACCGAGGGCACTGCGCAACAGTCGGAAGCCTCGCTCGCCGAGCTCGCCCGGCTGGCCGAGACGGCGGGCTCGCAGGTGCTGGAAGGCTTGGTGCAGCGGCGGAACCGGCCGGATCCGGCCACCTACATCGGTTCCGGCAAGGTGGCCGAACTGGCCGACGTGGTGCGCTCCACCGGAGCCGACACGGTGATCGTCGACGGGGAACTGTCGCCCGGCCAGCTGCGCCAGCTGGAGGAGAAGCTCAAGGTCAAGGTCATCGACCGGGTCGCGCTCATCCTGGACATCTTCGCCCAGCACGCGCGGTCCCGGGAGGGCAAGGCGCAGGTCGAGCTGGCCCAGCTGCAGTACCTGCTGCCGCGCTTGCGTGGTTGGGGTGAGTCGCTGTCCCGGCAGGCAGGCGGCCGGGCGGGCGGCGCCACCGGTGGTGTCGGTCTGCGTGGTCCCGGTGAGACGAAGCTGGAGACGGACCGCAGGCGCATCAACAAGCGGATCGCCAAGCTGCGGCGCGAGATCGCGGCCATGGAGACCGTGCGACGCACCAAGCGCAGCCGCCGGGAGGCCAACGAGGTGCCCAGCGTGGCGATCGTGGGGTACACCAACGCGGGCAAGTCGAGCCTGTTGAACGCGATCACCGGCGCGGGTGTGCTGGTGGAGGACGCGCTGTTCGCCACGTTGGATCCGACGACGCGGCGGGCGCAGACGCCGGACGGCCGCACGTTCACGCTGACCGACACGGTCGGGTTCGTGCGTCATCTGCCGCACCAGCTGGTCGATGCGTTCCGGTCGACGTTGGAGGAGACCACCGGCGCCGACCTGCTGCTGCACGTGGTGGACGGTGCCGACGCGGCGCCCGAGGACCAGGTGGCGGCCGTCCGGCAGGTGCTGCGGGAGGTCTCCGAGCACCAGGGCGTGCCGTTGCCGCCGGAGCTGGTGGTGATCAACAAGGCGGACCTGGCGGGCGAGGTGAACCTGATGCGGCTGCGGCATCTGCTCCCGGACGCCGTGGTCGTCTCGGCACGCACCGGCCAGGGGCTGGACAAGCTGGTCGACGCGATCGCGGACCGGCTGCCCCGGCCCGCGGTGATGGTCGACGCGCTCGTGCCGTACGCGCGTGGCGAGCTCGTGGCCCGCGCGCACGCCGAGGGCGAGGTGCTGGTCGAGGAGCACAACCCGGAAGGCACTCGGCTGACCGCCCGGGTCAAGCCCGACCTGGCCGCGGCGTTGAAAGAGTTCGCCGTCGATGGTGCCGCCACGCGCTGACCGATCCGGTCGGCGGACGCGGCTGACCGTGGGCGCAGCAGTGGCCGTGGTGATCGGCATTGCTGCCGGGGCTCCGGTGAGCACCGCGGCGGAGGTGCCGGCGCCGAAGACGTTGTGCACCGTCGACGACCCCCGCCTGCCCGAGCTGTCCGGCTTGGCCTCCAACGGCCGCGAGCTGTTCGCCGTCAACGACGGCGGGACACAAGTCGAGGTCATGGTGCTGGATCGTGAATGCACCGTCCAGCGCACGATCACCGCAAGCATCGATCCCTACGACGTGGAGGATCTGGCGCTCGACGCCAACGGCGTGCTGTGGCTGTCCGACACCGGCGACAACGGCAAGGCCCGGGAGACCGTGGCGCTGATCGCGGTGCGGCCGGACGGCAGCGCCAGCCTGCATCGGCTCACCTATCCGGACGGCCAGCACGACGCCGAAGCCCTGCTGCTGGACCGTCGCGGCACGCCGTACGTGGTGACCAAGAGTGTGCTCGGCCGGTCGGCGGTCTATCGGCCTGCCGAGCGCCTGCGCACCCCGGGGCCGACACCGCTGGAGAAGGTGGCCACCGTCAGCTTCGCCGTGACCGGCACGCCGGGCGGGCCCGACCAAGTGGGACCGATCGGATCGATGCTGGTCACCGGCGGCGCGGTGAGCCGAGACGGCACCGTCGTGGCGCTTCGGACCTACACCGACGCCTACCTTTTCCCGGCGCCCGACGGGAACGTGGTCGCCGCGCTGAAGCGTGAACCGGTGCGTGTCCCGCTGCCCGGCGAGCCACAGGGCGAGGCGATCGCGTTCGACCCGGACGGCACGCTGCTGGCCGCCGGCGAAGGGGTCGGCCAGCCCATCCGGGCGGTACGCAAGGCCGCGGCCCTGGTCGACGCGGCGACGTCCACCCAAGACGGCTCGTCCTCGGGCAAGGCTGGGAACAGTGACGCACCCTCCGAGTCGTCGTCCGGAGATCAGCAGCGGTCCAGGCTGCCTGCGCTGGTGGTCGCCACGTTGACTGCTGTCGTGCTGTGGTTCGGGCTGGGCAAGCTCCGGCGCAGGCGCCGCTAGCCGGCCTCAGAGGCGCCGCAGGACCGCGACCACCTTGCCGAGGATCGTCGCCTCGTCGCCCGGAATGGGGTCGTAGGCCTCGTTCTGCGGCATCAGCCACACGTGGCCGTCCTTGCGCTTGAACGTCTTGACCGTGGCTTCGCCGTCGATCATCGCTGCGACGATCTCTCCGTTGTCGGCCGTCGGCTGCTTGCGCACCACGACCAGGTCGCCGTCCGCGATCGCCGCGTCGATCATCGAGTCACCGGCGACGGTGAGCAGGAACAGCTCGCCCTCGCCGACGAGGTCCTTCGGCAGCGGGTAGATCTCCTCGACGGCCTGCTCGGCGAGCACCGGGCCGCCCGCGGCGATGCGCCCGACCAAGGGCACGTAGGCAGGCTCCGGCCGTGCCTGCTCGGCGGCGACTTCCTCCTCGGTGCTGCGCGGACGCTGGGGGAGGTCGGCCGGGACGATGCCCACCGCGCGCGGCCGGTTCGGGTCACGCCGCAGATACCCTTTGCGTTGCAGTGCCAGCAGCTGGTGCTGCACCGACGACGTGGAGTTCAGCCCCACCGCGTCGCCGATCTCGCGCACGCTCGGCGGGTAGCCGCGTTCGTCCACCCAGGAGCGGATGACCTCGAGGATCTGGCCCTGACGTGCGGTGAGATCGCTCGGCCGGGTGGTCCGCAGTTCCCGGACGTTGTCGTTCTTCCCGCTCGCGCGCCGCCGTGTGCCTTGCTTCGGCTGCTGTGCCACCGCTGTCCTCCCAGGCTGGTCCGCGACATCCGAGTACGTCGCGTCACCGACAGTAACGCGTGCCCTGGCCAAGTTCAAACACGCGTTCGAACGACACGCCGGTGAAGTCTCGATTTTGTCGGTCCCGCGTGGTACACATCGATCACGTGTTCGACGAACGCATGTTCGAACACTCCGGCGGCCGGACGCGAGCCGATGGCACGAAGGAGGAAGCATGACGGTCCTTGCGAGCGAGGGATGTCGGCGCCCCGTCGCCGTGCAGCCGCGAGGCGCCTGTCGGCGTACTTCCGAGGAGGCGTTGCGTCGTCCGCCTCGGGCGGGCCGCGTGGTGGCCAGTCCGCGGCGCACCGGCGTGGCGTGCGGGCCGCGTTCCGCGGCGCGGCAGTGGCGCGTGATGGTCGCGGTAGCCGTGGCGGTGGCCTGCGCGGTGGTGGCTTTCGGGCTGCTGCTCGGCGGTCTGGCGCACGGGGTGGCGGCGGAGGTGCCGGATCGCACGGCCATCGTGTCGATCGCCCCGGGGGAGACGCTGTGGGACGTGGCGGTCAAGTTTGCGCCTCACAGTGATCCGCGTGCGGTCGTCGAGCGCATCGAGGAGTTGAACGGCGTGTCGGCGGGCGCGGTGGCTCCCGGTCACGCGCTGACCGTGCCGGTCGAGTCGCGGGGCTAGCGGGGCGTGCCGCGACGGCAGGCCCCCGCTCGCGGGATCGGCTTCGCGCGTCGTGTCCTGCGCGTGTCGTGTCGGCTTGGCGGCGTCCTGTCGGCCGGGTGCCGAGGATCGTCGCAGTCTCCGCCGGGCCGTGTCGGCGACGGAGGGTGAGGGGGTGAATTCGTAGCGGACTTCACCCGCGTGAGAGTTGCGAAGTCGCCCCCGGCGTTCTAGTGTCGACCCCAACATGTAGTAGTTACATGCGTGTAGTTGTTCCACAATTTGGGTTGCTGACGAAGTAGTTGTCCACAGCAGGCGGTGGGTTGTCCACCGTCGATCCACAAGACGATCACCAATCCGCGCCCGGGGAGTCCAACGGAGGCAGGGCGTGTGATGGGTGGGCTGGTGCGTGGTCGTTGAGGTCCCGGAGGTCGCGGCATGCGGTGCCCGTTCTGCAGGCACGAGGATTCGCGTGTGGTCGATTCCCGGGAAGTGGATGACGGCCAGGCGATCCGGCGGCGCCGTGCGTGCTCGAAGTGCGGCCGCAGGTTCACCACGTCCGAAACGGTGGTACTCGCGGTGGTGAAGCGGTCCGGCGTCACCGAACAGTTCAGTCGGGAGAAGGTCGTCGACGGCGTCCGGCGGGCGTGCAAAGGGCGGCCGGTGAGCGAGGACGACCTGCAGCAGCTGGCGCACAAGGTCGAGGAGACCATCCGATCGGCAGGCTTGGCCGAGGTGCCGAGCCACGAGGTCGGGCTGGCCATCCTCGGCCCGCTGCGGGAGCTGGACGGGGTGGCCTACCTGCGGTTCGCGAGCGTGTACCGCTCCTTCGAGTCGATCGAGGACTTCGAGAAGGAGATCGCCGACCTGCGGGCCGCGATGGGTCAGGCGCAGGGCGACCAGGCGGACGACGACAGCGAAACGGCCAGCGACGGCAAGAAGTGAGCAAGGGCGCGATGCGCCTGCGCGCAGCGCTGGAGTGAGGGAGTTGGCATGACAGAGACCGTGGGGACGAGCCCTGCTTCGGGCAAGTCCGGGAAGTCCAGGGGAGCCAAGCGGACCGGACTGAAGCTCGAGCGGGTCTTCACCACCGAGGGCGTGCACCCGTACGACGAGGTCGAATGGGAGCAGCGCGATGTGGTGATGACCAACTGGCGGGACGGCTCGGTGAACTTCGAGCAGCGCGGTGTCGAGTTCCCGTCGTTCTGGTCCGTCAATGCCACCAACATCGTCACCAGCAAGTACTTCCGCGGTGTGGTGGGCTCGCCGACCCGTGAGCGCAGCCTGAAGCAGCTGATCGACCGGGTGGTGAAGACCTACACCAAGGCCGGCGTGGAGCACGGCTACTTCCACTCCGAGGCCGACGCGGAGATCTTCGAGCACGAGCTGACCTGGATGCTGCTGCACCAGGTGTTCAGCTTCAACTCCCCGGTCTGGTTCAACGTCGGCACGTCGTCCAAGCAGCAGGTCAGCGCGTGCTTCATCCTCTCGGTCGAGGACAACATGGAGTCGATCCTCAACTGGTACAAGGAGGAGGGGCTGATCTTCAAGGGCGGCTCCGGCGCCGGGCTGAACCTGTCCAGGATCCGCTCGTCGAAGGAACTGCTGTCCTCGGGCGGCACGGCGTCCGGCCCGGTGTCGTTCATGCGGGGCGCCGACGCCTCGGCGGGCACCATCAAGTCCGGTGGCGCCACCCGGCGTGCGGCGAAGATGGTGGTGCTCGACGTCGACCACCCGGACATCGAGGAGTTCATCGAGACCAAGGCCCGCGAGGAGCTGAAGATCAAGGCGCTGCGGGACGCCGGGTTCGACATGGACCTGGGCGGCAAGGACATCGTCTCGGTGCAGTACCAGAACGCCAACAACTCGGTGCGGGTCAGCGACGAGTTCATGCGCGCGGTGGAGACCGGGGGCAAGTTCGGGCTGCGCGCCCGCACCACCGGCGAGGTGATCGAGGAAGTCGACGCCCGCGAGCTGTTCGAGAAGATGGCCAGGGCCGCGTGGGAGTGCGCCGACCCGGGCATCCAGTACGACGACACCATCAACGACTGGCACACCTGCCCGGAGTCGGGGCGGATCACCGCGTCCAACCCGTGCTCGGAGTACATGCACCTGGACAACTCCAGCTGCAACCTGGCGTCGCTGAACCTGATGAAGTTCCTGCGCGACGACGGCACGTTCGACGCCGAGCTGTTCGTCAAGGCGGTCGAGCTGGTCATCACCGCGATGGACATCTCGATCTGCTTCGCGGACTTCCCGACCGAGTCGATCGCGGACACCACGCGCAAGTTCCGCCAGCTGGGCATCGGCTACGCGAACCTGGGCGCGCTGCTGATGGCCACCGGGCACGCGTACGACTCCGAGGGCGGCCGTTCGCTGGCGGCGGCGATCACGTCGCTGATGACCGCCACGTCGTACCGCCGGTCGGCCGAGCTCGCCGCGGTGGTGGGCCCGTACGAGGGCTACGCCCGTAACGCGGAGGCGCACCAGCGGGTGATGCGCAAGCACGCGGCGGCCAACGACGCCATCCGCACGCTGCACACCAACGACACGGCGATCCGCAAGCTGGCCACGCGCGAGTGGCAGCGCAGCATCGAGCTGGGCAGCAAGTACGGCTGGCGCAACTCGCAGGCCTCGGTGCTGGCCCCCACCGGCACGATCGGCTTCATGATGGACTGCGACACGACCGGCATCGAGCCCGACTTCTCGCTGGTCAAGTACAAGAAGCTGGTCGGCGGCGGGTCGATGCAGATCGTGAACCAGACCGTGCCGCGGGCGCTGAAGTCGCTCGGTTACCAGGACGAGCAGATCGAGGCCATCGTCGAGTACATCGCCGAGCACGGTCACGTGGTCGACGCGCCCGGTCTGCGGCGGGAGCACTACGAGGTGTTCGACTGCGCCGTCGGCGAGCGCGCCATCGAGCCGATGGGGCACGTGCGGATGATGGCCGCGGTGCAGCCGTTCTTGTCCGGCGCGATCTCCAAGACGGTGAACATGCCCGAGTCGGCCACCGTGGAGGACGTCAAGGAGCTGTACTTCCAGGGCTGGAAGCTGGGCCTGAAGGCGCTGGCCATCTACCGGGACAACTGCAAGGTGGGCCAGCCGCTGTCCACCGCGAAGAAGACGGAGGAGAAGGAGAAGGTCGTCGAGTACCGGCCGGTGCGCAAGCGCCTGCCGAAGAAGCGCCCGTCGCAGACGGTGTCGTTCACCGTCGGTGGTGCCGAGGGTTACCTGACCGCGGGCTCGTACCCGGACGACGGCCTCGGCGAGATCTTCGTCAAGCTCGGCAAGCAGGGCTCGACGCTGGCGGGTGTCATGGACGCCTTCGCCACGTCCATCTCGGTGGGCTTGCAGTACGGCATCCCGCTGGAGTTCTACGTGTCGAAGTTCCAGAACCTGCGCTTCGAACCGGCCGGGATGACCGACGACCCGGACATCCGGATGGCCACCAGCGTGCTGGACTACCTGTTCCGCAGGCTGGCGCTGGACTACCTGCCGTACGAGAAGCGGGCGTCGCTGGGCATCTTCACCGCGGAGGAGCGCGCGGCGATGGTCGCCAAGGAGCACGGCGCTGACGAGGAGGAGGTCGACCTGGAGGCGCTGCGCAGCGGCGTCGAGGCGTCGGCCACGCCGAAGCCGAAGGAGCAGTCCGCACCGGATCTCAGCGGCGCGCACACCACGCCGGAGCTCATGGAGCTCAAGCTCGGCAAGGCCGCGGACGCTCCGCTGTGCATGACGTGCGGTACCAAGATGCGGCCGGCCGGGTCCTGCTACGTCTGTGAAGGTTGCGGTTCCACGTCGGGCTGCAGCTGATCGTTCTGCGCTCCCCGCGCCTCGAAGGGCGCCGACGGCGGTTCGCCGGCCGGCGCCCTTCGTGTTGCGCCGCGGCTGCTGCGTTCCGCTGGTCACCGCCCAGCGTCAGGCCAGCCACCTTCGCCCGCCGTCTTCGGCCGGGGCGTGAAATGCGGCTTCACCCTGTCCTGCGTATTCGGCAGGGTCGACTGTCTTCGGTCACGTCGTACAACGCGGCCTCGACCCGTCCTGCGTGTCGGGGCAGGTCGCCGTCTTCGATCGGGACGTGGAGTACGGTTTCGGCCGGTTTTGTGTTCGGCTGGGGTGACTGTTCTTGATTGCGTTACGGATGGCGGCTTCGACAGGTGCGTGTCGGGGCAGGGTCGCCGTCTTGGATCGGGGGCGTGGAATGCGGTTTCGGCCGGTTTTGTGTTCGGCTGGGGTGACTGTCCTCGATTGCGTCGCGGATCGCAGCTTCGATCCGCCCTGCGCATCCGGCAGTGGCCGCCCTCCCGACCGCGGCGCGGCTCGGGCCGGTGTGGTGACGAATGGCTCGTCCGGACGGGTGGTGTCCAGCGTCCCGGCCGGTGCCGAATCCGGACGCAGAACGCGGTTTTCGTCGTGATGCGTGGCCTTCGCTACGGCAAAAGGGCTGGCAATGTCCACACGGTTGTGGCTATCCGTACTCGGCCGATCAGGGTTAGCCTTCTGAGACTGTCGCTGTTGACCCTGATCGGGGAGGGTGCAATGCGGATCGCCGAGGTATTGCGGAAGAAGGGCTCTGACGTCGCCACGATCAGCCCGGACGCTACCGTCACGGAGCTGCTGGCGGTTCTGGCGGAGCGGAACGTCGGTGCGCTTGTCGTGGTCGAGAACGAGCGCATCGTCGGCATCGTCTCCGAGCGCGACGTGGTCCGGCGCGCGCACGAACGTGGCGCGGCGATCCTGTCCGCGAAGGTCGCCGAGATCATGACGACGGATGTGGCCACGTGCGATCCGGCCGAGACGGTCGACCACCTGACCGTGTTGATGACTCAGCGGAGGATCCGGCACGTCCCGGTGATCGACAACGGCCGCCTGTGCGGCATCGTCAGCATCGGCGACGTGGTCAAGAACCGGATGGACGAACTCGAGGAAGCGCAGAAGCAGCTGCAGGCCTACATCCTCCAGGGGTGACACCGCCCCCGGAGCCGCACGCCCCGATCAGGCGATGTCGGCATCGGCCGATCGCCGGCCCCGACGCCGCCTGAGTGCCGAGCCCAAGCGACCACAGCCGGAAAACCGGCCGACTCCGCTCGCTGCAGCTGACCACGGATCCCGGCTGCCAGGAGCGCAGCACCGGTTGTCTGCTCGTCGTACAGGCCGCTCAGCCCCAGCGCATCGGCCGCCAGCCAGGTCTGGCCGCGCAACACCTACCGCGCGCTCCCGGATCTCCTCCGGTGACAGCCGGACCATCCCGGCCCATCCTGTCGCCAATCCGGCCGATGCCTGCGGGCGAGACCGTCCAGCTGCTTCCGTACCCCGTGACGCCGCGGCGTGCTCCTGCGACCCCGTCGTGATCGGCCAAGCCGGTCGGCGGGCGGCAGATCTGTCGCCGGGCGCGCAGCCCTGCCGGGTTGTCCACAAGGACCGGTTGTCCACAGCCTGCCCGGCGCAGGATTCTGCATGGCCACGCCGTCGCGCAGTCTGAAGACATGCAACGCGACACAGCCCGCGGCCGGAAGCCGGTCGTCAGCTTGCGAGGCCCAGCGGAGCTGCTGGCGGCGGTTCCCGGGTTGCTCGGTTACGTGCCGGAGGAATCCGTCGTCCTCATCGCGGTGGGCCCGGCAGGCCGCCATGTCACGCAATGCGTCCGCTGCGACATCCCGCCGCCGTCCCAGGTGTCCGTGACGGCCGACCAGCTGGCCGCGGCCACAGCGGAGGCCAGGCCGTCGTTCGTCGACGTGGTCGTCGTCGGTGGTGGCTCGCTCGGGCCGCGCGGTTCACCGCCGCGGCGTGACGTGGCCGAGGCGATCCGGTGCAGTTTCGGCGTACGGGGTGTCGCCCAGCCCGGTGCGTTCTGGGTAAGCAAGCTGGATGCCGGCCAACGCTGGCAGAGCTACGACCATCCGGAAGTGGGTGGCGAGCTGCCCGATCCGGCCGGCAGCTTGCTGAGCGCCGAACTCGCCGGTCTCGGCCACGTGACCTTCGGCAGCCGGTCGGAGATGGTGGCGTTGTTCCGGCCGGACGCCGGGGAGACGCTGCGGCGACGCTCCGAGCTCATCGACCAGCGCATCGGCAAGCTTGCCGAGTGGACGCCGGAGGTCGGTGCCAGGGACGTGGTACGAGCGGTGCGGTTGAGCGCCGAGCCGGACATGTCCTTGTCCGACGAGGACGTCGCCGATCTTGCGATCGCGCTGTCGGATGCCCGGATTCGTGATGCGTGCCTGGCGATGGCCGTGCCGCCGAACTCTTCGCTGGCGCATCAGGCGGCTCGTCTGTGGCAATTCCTGGCACGCGCTCTTCCTGCACCGGAGCGAGCCGAGGCGGCATGTCTGGCGGCCTACGCTGCCTATCAAGGCGGGGACGGAACCCTCGCGCGGATCGCACTGGACACCGCGTTGGCGGCGAACCCGGGCCATGTGCTGGCCGGCCTCCTCGACCACGCGTTGCAGCGCGGATTCCATCCGCATCGGCTACGCGCTTTGGCCGAGCACGACGAGATGGGCCTGTGCGCTCGGCTGCGGGCCGCGTCATGAGCAGCCCGGAATGGGGGCGAGATTGCCCGGCTGCCACCGGGCGGGGTGGCCAGGAGCACGGCACCGCAGGCGTGGCGGAAAATTCTCGGCTGGCGATGCAGGCCGGTCCGCGGAGGATCCCGGTCAGGCCAGGCGGATCGGTCAGCGGGCGAACCGAGCCTGGGCGAAGGACCAGGCGTCGGCGACGATCTCCGCCAGATCCGCACGCCGGGGTGTCCAGCCGAGCTCCGAGCGTGCGCGCTCGCTGGAGGCGACCAGCACGGCGGGGTCACCGGCACGGCGCCCGGCGACGACGGCGGGGATCTGGTGGCCGGTGACAGTGCGGCAGGTCTCGATCACCTGCTTGACCGAGAACCCCGCGCCGTTGCCCAGGTTGTAGATCCGGTGCTCGCCCGGGGTCGCCCGGAACAAGGCAGCCTCGTGGGCGTCAGCCAGGTCGACCACGTGGATGTAGTCACGGATCGCGGTGCCGTCCGGGGTGGGGTAGTCGTCGCCGAAGATCTGCACCTGCTCACGCACCCCGGCGGCGACCTGCAGCACGATCGGGATCAGGTGTGTTTCCGACGTGTGCCGCTCGCCGAACCTGCCGTATGCCCCGGCGACGTTGAAGTAGCGCAAGCTCACCGCCGCCAGCCCGTGCGCGGTGGCGTAGCTGCTGATCATGTGGTCGACCGCGAGCTTGGTGGCGCCGTAGGTGTTGGTCGGGTTGGTGGCGGCGTCCTCGGGGATGGGAATCGTGGCCGGTTCGCCGTACGTGGCCGCCGTGGAGGAGAAGACCAAGCGCGGGGTTCGGTGCCGTCGCATGGCGTCCAGCAGCCGCAGCGTGGTCATCACGTTGCCGTGCCAGTACTTGTCCGGCGCTTGCATGGACTCGCCCACCAGTGACTTGCCCGCGAAGTGCAGCACGCCGTCGAAGCCGTCCGCCAGCAGGTCGTCGGCGACCTCGGCGATGTCGCCCTCGACGAAGGTCGCCTCGGCGGGAACGGCGTCGCGGTGACCGGTGGACAGGTCGTCCACCACCGTCACGCGATGGCCCGATTCCAGCAGGCGAGCCGCGCAGACGCTGCCGACGTAGCCGGCCCCACCGGTGACGATCAGGTTCAACTGGGAGTCGGAGTGTGACGACATGCTTGCCTTGTCCCCTGCCTTCGCGTTCAGCGATCTCGTCCCGCGCCGGCCGACGGTATCGCGGGGAAGATGCGGGGCGCGCGCAGGCCCTGCTTTTGGAAAGCCGCGAGGATCGCCGCGGCGATGTCCTCGCGCGCATCGGCGTCGACGAGCGCGATCGCCGAACCGCCGAAGCCGCCGCCGGTCATGCGGGCGCCGAGGGCTCCGGCTCGCCGTGCGGCCGTGACGGCAAGGTCCAGTTCGGCGCACGAGACGCGGTAGTCGTCGCGCAAGCTTTCATGGGACGCATCGAGGAGCGGGCCGATCTGCCGGAGCTCCCCGGCGCGCAGGTGGTCGACGGTCCGCCGAACGCGGTCGTTCTCGGTCACGACGTGGCGGACCAGGGGTGCCAGTTCCGCGGGAAGCTGTGCTTCCGCTTGCCCCAGCTCCTCGACGGACACGTCGCGCAACGACGTGACGCCAAGCGTTTTCGCGGCTTGCTCGCAGCCGCGGCGACGATCGGCGTACTCCGATTCGGCCAGCGAGTGGCTGACCCGGGTGTCGATCACGAGGACTTCCAGGCCGCTGGCGGCCGCGTCGAACGGGACCTGCACAGCCTCACCCGACCGGACGTCGAGAAAAAGCACGTGCCCCGCGGTACAGCACAGGGAGGCCGTCTGGTCGAGGATGCCGCACGGCATCCCGACGAAGTCGTTTTCCGCCTGCTGGGCGATGCGCGCGATCTCGGGCAAGGGGAGCGTCGTTCCGGCGAGTCCCAGCAGGGCGACCGCGGTCGCGCACTCCACGGCCGCCGACGACGACAGGCCGGCCCCGGTGGGCACGGTCGAGGCCATGACCAGGTCGGCGCCGGGGACCTCGATGCCGCGGGCCCGCAGTGCCCAGGCCACGCCCGCGGGATAGGCGGACCAGTTGTCGATCGTCTTCGGACGCAGGTCGTCGATGCGCTGGTCTGCCGCGGTGGTGAGGTGCTGCGCCCAGTCGACCGTGCCGAAGGTGAGTACGTCGTCAGAGCGGCGGGTCGCCGCCACCGCCACCCGGTGCGGCAGCGTGAACGGCAGCACCAGCCCGTCGTTGTAGTCGGTGTGCTCGCCGATCAGGTTCACCCGGCCTGGAGCGGACCAGACGCCCTCGGGTTCCCTGCCGTGCGCTGCCCGGAATGCTGCTGCTGCCTGGCCCGCGGGATCCATCCGGCGTCAGTTCGAGGTCACCGTGGCCATCACGGAGTGCAGCACGGACGGCTCGAGCGTCAGCACCGCACCCTCACCGCTGATCGCCGCCTTCTTGCCGTCGGTGAGGCCGCTGACCGCGACGGTGCCGCCGGGCACCAGGCCGATCTTCCGCAGATCGGCCAGCAGCGACTCGTTGATCTGCACGTGCTCGGCGATGCGGCGGATCTGCACCGTCCCCCCGCCGTTGCGGGCCACCTCGTCCAGCCGTACCAGGTCGGGCTCGGCCGGGGGAGCGGGCTCACCGCCGACCCCGAGCTTGTCCAGGCCGGGGATCGGGTTGCCGTACGGCGACGTGGTGGGGTAGTTGAGCAGCTTGACGAGCTTGCGTTCGACGGCCTCGCTCATCACGTGCTCCCACCGGCACGCCTCTGCGTGCACGTGCTCCCATTCCAGCCCGATGACGTCGACGAGCAGGCGCTCGGCCAGGCGATGCTTGCGCATCACGGCGATGGCGAGTTCCCTGCCGTGCTCGGTGAGTTCCAAGTGGCGGTCGCCAGCGACGACGAGAAGGTTGTCCCGTTCCATCCGCGCGACCGTCTGGCTCACGGTCGGTCCGCTCTGCTGCAGCCGCTCGGCGATGCGGGCACGCAAGGGAACGACACCCTCTTCTTCGAGCTCGAAGATGGTGCGCAGGTACATCTCAGTGGTGTCGATCAGCTCGTTCACCTGGCCGCCTTTCCCTCGAAGCCCATGGTAGTCGCCGGTTATGACAGTGTCTCGCAACTGCTTTTGCGCGGGCTGCCAGGGGTCCGGCCGGGACGAGTCGTCATCCCGGCCGGTGCGATGCGGCCGCCGGGCTTCGCCACCGGGTATGTGACGGGCCGGGATGACCCGGTGCCGACGCATGGGAGCTTCGCAGGGTGTTCCGGAGCCGGTGGGATGTGTGGCTCGCGAGGCGTTTCCGGCAGGGGTGGCCGGTCCGGCTTGGCTGGCCTTTATGTCACGGGAACTTTCCGGTACGGGCGGCGTGTGACATCCCAGAGGCTTCCGGCGCGTACGGCATGTGACATCCCAGGGGCCTCCGGGGCGAGGCGTGCGACGTACAGGGAGTCTCCGGGGCGGGCGGCATGTCATGCCACGGGTGTTTCCGGGGCGGGCGGCGTGCGGGCGTCTGGGTCCGCAGCGGGCGAGTGCGAGGTTTGTGGGGTGTTCCGGCACCGCCGGGCATGTGAAGTCCGCTGAGTGTTTCGGCGTCAGACGACTGGTGACGTCACCCGACCTTTTCGCTGCTGACGGGACTGCGACGTCGTCGGGGCCGGGGTACAGATGCTGCGACGGCCCAGCGGGGCGGCCCAGCGGGTTAGGTCCTCAAAAGCCGGAACGCAGGCCTCGGCCCCGACGAGCCGGTGGCCGAGGGCCTGTGACGCCCTCGGGCGCGGGATGTCGCTTGGGCGCGGGACACCGACAGAGCGTGACGTCGTCGTGCGGCACGAGCGGTGCCGCACGGAGATCAGGCAGCGGGCGTTGCGCCGCCGGTGGCCGGGTAGGGCACGATGACCGGTATGCAGCCATTGATCACTCCCGAGGACCTGGCCGCGCAGCTCGACGGTGACCAGCCGCCCGTCGTCCTCGACGTGCGCTGGCGACTGGGCGGCCCACCCGGAGCGGACTCCTACGCCGAGGGGCACATTCCCGGCGCGGTGTTCGTCGACCTCGACAACGACCTGGCCGGGGAGCCGGGCGAAGGCGGCAGGCACCCATTGCCGGAGCCGGCCGCCCTGCAAGCGGTCCTGCAGGCCGCGGGAGTGCGTGCGTCGCGCCCGGTGGTGGCCTACGACGACGCGGACGGCTCGGTAGCGGCCCGTGCGTGGTGGCTGCTGCGCTGGGCCGGCCACCCGGCACCGCGCGTGCTGGACGGCGGTTACGCCGCCTGGCAAGCGGCCGGGCTGCCGGTGGAGTCCACGGTGCCGCAGCCCGAGCGGGGCGACTTCGTCGTGCGGCCGGGCCAGATGCCGGTGCTCGACGCCGAAGGGGCGGCGGAGCTGGCCCGGGAGGGCGTCTTGCTGGACGCGCGTGCACACGCGCGTTACACGGGCGAGACCGAGCCGGTCGATCCGCGTGCGGGACACATTCCGGGGGCGATCAACGCGCCGTTCAGCGAGCACGTCGGCGCTGACGGACGGTGGCGAGCACCCGAAGAGCTGGCCGCGCACTTTGCCGAGCTGGGCGTCGGCGACGACACACCGGTCGGGGCCTACTGCGGATCCGGGGTGACCGCCACCTCGGTGATCTTGGCGCTCGAGGTTGCCGGGCGAAGCGAACCGGCCGCGCTGTACGCCGGATCCTGGTCGCACTGGAGCCGGGACCCGCGGCGCCCGGTCGCCACCGGCGACCAGCCGGGCTGACTTCCAAGACGGCGCGGCGGTGCGGCGTGCCGCGAGGCCGCACTGAAAAAGCGACTGGTCGATGGCTTCCCGGCACGTTCCGGTCTCGGGTTCGCACCCGGCTTGCCGCGTCGTGCTGGCCGGGCAGCTTCGGTTCGGTGGGACCGAGGTGCCGAAAGGTCCCTGGCAGCTGGGTCTCCTTGGACAACCGTCCGCCGGGGTTCAGCTTGGCGCCGGGCTGCCCGGGGGGGGGGGTTCCGGTTGCTGGGTTGCCGGGCGGGGGAGGCTGCAGGGGCGGGGCCCGCGGGCTGCGTGGGATCGATGGGCGTCTGACAGCTGCGTCGCCTTCGGGAGGCGTTCGGCAGGCTGGTGGAGCGCGGGAGGCGTTCGGCGGATTGATGGCGCGCCGGGCGGTACCAGCGGCCTGTGGCTGCGGAATGGTGCTGGCAAGCACTCGGCGCGTTGAGGCGAACGGGCGGGCGGCTCAGGAAGCCTCCGGTAGCTGGATCGTCCCGGGCAGGCGTCCGGCGTTGTCGTGCCCGGGCAGCTCCGGCCGCGTCGTCCGGTGATCACACCTGCGGGTTCCTCGGGCGCGACAGATCGGTGGCCGGCCGGGAATAATCGCCGATATGTCGGCCAGTGAAGCCTCCCCCGCGGACATGGTCCCGGCCTCGGTCGTGTGGACCTCCGAGCTGCTCGAGTACGACTTGGGAGGCGATCACCCGCTGCATCCCGTCCGGCTCGACCTCACCATCCGGCTGGCCACCGAGCTCGGCGTCCTCGACGGCGTCCCCCTGCTGGTGCCGGACCGAGCGCCGGACGACGAGATCCAGCGAGCGCACGAGCCCGGCTACCTCGCCGCGGTCAAGGAGGCCCCGGAGAACGGCCCGAACCCCGGACGGGGCCTGGGCACGGCGGACAACCCGGTGTTCGACAACATGCACGAGTCGTCCGCGCTCGTGGTGGGCTCGTCGCTGCTGGCGGCCCAGCAGATCGCGGAGGGCCGCACCAAGCGAGCGGTCAACATCGCGGGCGGGCTGCACCACGCGATGGTGGGCAACGCGGCGGGGTTCTGCATCTACAACGACTGTGTGGTGGCGATCTCCTGGCTGCTGGACCACGGATTCGAGCGGATCGCCTACATCGACACCGACGTGCACCACGGCGACGGTGTGCAGGCCGCCTTCTACGACGACCCACGGGTGCTGACCGTGTCGTTCCACCAGCACCCGCTGACCCTGTGGCCGGGCACCGGGTACCCGTCCGAACTCGGGGAGGGCGCCGGTCACGGCTACGCGGTCAACGTGCCCCTGCTGCCCATGACCCGGGACGGCGACTGGCTGCGTGCGTTCGAAGCCATTGTGCCGGCGTTGCTGGCCGAGTTCCGTCCGCAGCTGATCGTCAGCCAGTGCGGAGTGGACTCGCACGTCGAGGACCCGTTGGCGGAGCTGGCGCTGACGGTCGACGGGCATCGGGAGATCTATCGCAGGATCCGACGGCTCGCCGAGGACTACGCGGACGGTCACTGGCTGGCGCTCGGCGGCGGGGGTTATCAGCTGGTCCGCGTCGTGCCGCGGTCGTGGACGCACCTGCTGGCCACCGCGCTGGACCGGGATCTGGCTCCCGAGACACCACTCCCGCAAGGCTGGTTGCGCATCGCCCGCCGCACCTCCCCGAACAGCCACCTGCCCACGACGATGTCCGACGGGGCGGACACCTCGTTCGAGCCGTGGGGTGGCGATGCCGACCGCCAGGTGGATGCGGCCATCGTGCAGGCGCGCCGGGCGGTCTTTCCGCTCCACGGTCTCGACCCCGACGATCCGAGGGATTGACGGCCATGACCGAGACACCGAACGAGCCGGCGGACACCGCCGGGCCGACACCGGACCCCGAGGCCACCGGGGCGGCCGATGCCGTCGCCCGAGGCGGCGTCGGCGAGGACACCGAACCGGCGAAGTCCGACGCCGCCGCCACCGGCGGTCAGGACGGCTCGAACAGCAGCGGATCCGGCGAAAAGCAGGCAGCTGAACGCTCCGCGGAGACCGCCAAGGGCGGTGACCACGCCGAGCGTCGCCACCGGCGGGCCAGCCAAGCGGAGCAGCCCGGTCCGCGCGACCCCTACGACTACCCGCGCAACTGGGAAGCCGACGTCGTCCTGTCGGACGGCGGGACGGTGCACATCCGGCCGATCGTCCCCTCGGACGCCGACGCCATCGTGGCGCTGCACGGCAGGCTCAGCGAGGAAACCCGCTACCTGCGCTACTTCGGCGCTTACCCCCGGATCCCGCCGAAGGACCTGGAGCGGTTCACCGTCGTCGATCACTACAACCGGGTCGCGCTGGTCGCGGTGCTCGGCGACGACGTGGTGGGCGTCGGGCGGTACGAGCGCATCGGGGAAGGCTCCCCCAACGCCGAGGTCGCCTTCGTCGTCGACGACGCCCATCAGGGGCGCGGCCTGGGGTCGATCTTGCTGGAGCACCTCGCCGCGGCGGCTGCCGAATGCGGCGTCGAACGCTTCGAGGCCGAGGTGCTCAGCGAGAACCGGGTGATGATGCGGGTGTTCACCGACGCCGGCTACCACGTCACGAAGGAGTACGAGTACGGCACGCTGCACCTGGAGTTCGACATCGACCCCACCGAGGAGTCGCTGGCCGTGGCGCGCGCCAGGGAACAGGCCGCCGAGGCGCGCAGCGTCCACAACCTGCTGCATCCGCGCTCGGTGGCGGTCATCGGTGCCTCCGCTGATCCGGGCAAGATCGGCTACGTCGTCCTGTCGAACCTGGTCAGCGCAGACTTCGCGGGAACGGTGTACCCGGTCAACGACAACCGGGAGTCGGTCCGGGGAGTCAAGGCCTACCCGAGCGTGGTGGACATCCCGGACGAGGTCGACCTGGCCGTGGTCGCGGTGCCCGCCGAGAAGGTGTTCGACGTCCTCGACGGCGCTCTGGAGAAGGGTGTCAAGGCCCTGGTGATCGTCTCGGCGGGCTTCTCCGAAGCCGGACCGCACGGCCTGCACGCCGAGCTCCAGCTGGTCGGGGAAGCCCGCGCGCACGGCATGCGCCTGGTCGGGCCCAGCGCACTCGGCGTGCTCAACACCGACCCGAAAGTGCGGCTCAACGCCACGCTGGCGCCCTGGATGCCGGGACGGGGCCGGACCGGATTCTTCTGTCAGTCCGGCGCGCTCGGAGTCGCGATCCTCGCCGACACGGCCAAGCGCGGCCTCGGCTTGTCGACGTTCGTGTCGGCGGGGAACCGGGCCGACGTTTCGGTGAACGACCTCCTGCAGTACTGGGAGACCGACCCGGCGACCGACACCGTCCTGCTGTATCTGGAGTCGTTCGGCAACCCGCGCAAGTTCGCCCGCTTGGCACGCCGCCTGGCCAGGAAGAAGCCGATCGCGGTGGTGCGTGCCGGGCGGCACGCCGTCAGCCGGGAGTTGGCCGCGGCGTCGGCGCAGGTCGACGAGGCCGCTGTGCAGGCGCTGTTCGAGCACGCGGGCGTCATCCGGGTCGACACACTGGCGCAGCTGTTCGACGTCGCCCTGGTGCTGGCGCACCAACCTCTGCCCCAAGGGCCGAGCGTCGCGATCGTGGGCAACTCGACTGCGGTCGGGGCGCTGGCCGCCGACACCGCGATGGCGCTCGGCCTCACGGTGGCGTACGACCCGGTTGACGTCGGACCGCAGGCGGGCCCCGAGGAGTTCGGTGCCGCGGTCCGGGATGCGGTTCGCGACCCCGACGTCGACTCGCTGGTGGTCGTGTGGGCGCCGCCGGTGTCCCAGGACGCCGCGCCCTACGCGGAAGCAGTCCGCAAGGTCGTGGGCGATGCGGACCAGCAGACCAAGCCGGTCGTGTCGACGTTCCTGGCCGTGGAAGGCGTGCCCGAGTCGCTGGCGGTCCGCTCCGAGGACGGCACCCCGACCCGCGGCTCGATCCCTTCGTATCCGACCCCGGAGCGCGCTGTGACGGCGTTGGCGCGCGTAACCCGGTACGCCGCGTGGCGGCAGCGGCCGTCCGGGTCGCTGGTGCGGCCCGAAGGGGTGCATCCGGAGCGTGCGCAGCAGGTCGTCCGGGAGATTCAGGCCGAGTCAGGGCGCACCGGCTGGCTGAGCGACGAGCAATGCATCGCACTGCTGGACTGCTACGGCATCGAGATCCTGCCGCACGAGCGGGTCGGTTCGGCCGACGAAGCGGTCGCCGCGGCCGAGCGGCTGGGGTACCCGGTGGCGGTGAAGTCGGTGGACGAGCGGCTGAGCAGGCGCCCGGACCTGTCCGGTGCCCGGCTGGATCTCATCGACGAGCGGCAAGTGCGCGCGGCCTATGCCGACTTGCAGCGGATCTCCGGTACACCGGGCGCGCTGGTGCAGCAGATGGCGCCGCGCGGCAGCTCCTGCGCGATCGGCCTGCAGGACGACCCGTCGTTCGGCTCGCTGGTCTCGTTCGGGCTGTCGGGCGTGCTGGGCGACCTGATCGGCGATCGCGCGTACCGGATCGTGCCGTTGACCGACATCGACGCGGCGGATCTGGTGCGGGAGCCGCGCTCGGCTGCGTTGCTGACCGGCTATCGCGGTGACGAACCCGCCGACCTCGGTGCGCTCGCGGACCTGGCGTTGCGCGTGAGTGCGCTGGCCGAGGACCTGCCGGAGATCAGGGAACTCAGCCTGGACCCGGTGATCGCCAACCCGGACGGTGTCGTCGTGGTGGCGGCCAAGGTCCGCATCGGCGATCCGCCCGCGCGGCCCGACACCGGGCCGCGCCGCTTGCCCTCGATCACCGAGCACGTCCGCTTCACCACGTCGGGACGGAACACGTGATCCGCCGCCCGTGCAACCCGGGACGGCGGTCGTTCCGTCCTGGAGGCATGAAGCACATGAAGTGGATG
The DNA here is from genome assembly GCF_000427905.1 of Thermocrispum agreste DSM 44070. GTDB lineage: Bacteria > Actinomycetota > Actinomycetes > Mycobacteriales > Pseudonocardiaceae > Thermocrispum > Thermocrispum agreste. The sequence goes on from NZ_KE386603.1 coordinate 908,601, forward strand.
AACGCGATTGCCGGGTCGGCTGTGGTGGTCATGGTGCTCGCCGGATGTGGCGGCAACGGGGCCGGTGCTCCGGATTCCGGGGCGGGCGAGACGGCCGGTGGGGGGTCGTCGGCACCGGTGGCCGCACCGGGCACCAAGCCGGGCGACAAGCCCGCCTCGCCCGGCGGGACACCGGACGAGTCGGTGAGCCATCCCGCCGGGAAACCGGGTGCCGGCGCACCCGGCGCGGACCGGCCGAACGCGAGCCGGCCACCCGAGGGTGGGAAGGCGGTGCCCGCCAAACAGATCAAACCGGACGGCCTGCCCAAGGACCATCCCAAGAAGGCCGTGGTGAAGGGCACCACGCTGGCCATCGCCGCCCAGGAGGGCGGATGCGCCGTGGCCAGCGCGGAGCTGGGGAAGCAGACCGCGGCGCAGGTCGAGGTGACCGTGGTGCTGACCGAGCCCAAGGAACCTCGGATGTGCACCATGGACATTCGCTTCCCGTGGCTGACCGTCGAGCTGGACGAGCCGCTGGGGGACCGCACCGTCGTGCTGAAGTACGACAAGCGCAAGGCTTGATCCGCGGGAGAACGTGGACGGTGCGACAGGGGGCGGCCAGTACATGCCGGGGGACGGGCCGCCCCCTGTTGCGGGCTACCGCGCGTCCCGCGGGGGTTCCGGCGGCGCGGCGGAGCTGCGGCGGCAGGAAAAAGGCCCTTTATACGATCCCCCAACTGACATTGGCTGGGGAATTTTTCGCACAAACATGACGATCCCCCGGCCTCGGCGCGGCCGCGGGCCGCGGATGTGGTGGATGGTTGCGAGCGACTGAAGTGGTCGTCGCTCGCTGGCCGAGCTCGTGTCGTCGGGCGGGACCGTGCGGGCCGCCCCTGTCCTCACGCGTCGTGCCGAGCGAGCGCCGAGCGCTGGTAACAGCGATCGGTGTCACAGCTCGGCGGTGTCCTCGATCACTCTGAGCTACCGAATCGATCGAGAATCCCTGCTGTCGCCGCTGCCAGGATCGTTGCTCATTTTTCCGTTCTGACCTGGTAGTTCGACGTTGTTGTCAGGGCGACGACGCCATGACCGCCGGAATCACGTGGTTAGTGCTTTCGTGTGAACGCCATCACGGTGTGTGTTTGCCGTCGCTGGTGCCGTCTCGTTACCGTCGCCTGGAACGTCACGGTTCGGTCACGGCATCGGTGTGTGGCTTGCGCCGGTGAACCGGGATCCCCGCTCGGTGTGGCCGGACCTTCCCCGAGACGTACAGGAAGGCCCATCCCCATGCGACGCAGGCGAGTTGTCGCCGCGGTCATTGCCGCGGGTGCACTGGCCCCCATCGCCCAGGCGCTCGGTTCCGAGCTGTCAGCCGAGCCCACCGCGGTGACGCTGCATTCACGCGCCACCCCACAGCCGAACACCGCGGCGGCGATGAAACGCGAGGAAGAACGGCGCGAGCACTTCGAGGAGCAACGACGGCACCTCGAGTGGCTGGCGGAGAAGCGCAAGCGCGCCAAGGCCAAAGCACGGGCGGAAGCTCGCGCCAAGGCGCGTGCCAAGGCCCTCGCCGACAAGCGCGCCGAGCAGAAACGGCAGGAACGGGCCAAGGCGCGGCAGGCAGCCGCGTCGCCCGAGTTCGTCAAGCCCACCACCGGAAGGCTGACGTCGGCGTTCGGTCCCCGGTCCGACGGCCAGCACGGCGGCATCGACGTGGCCAACGCACTGGGCACGCCGATCTACGCCGTCGCCGACGGCACCGTGGTGGAAGCCGGTCCGGCCAGCGGGTTCGGCAAGTGGGTGCGGATCAAGCACGACGACGGCACGGTGACCGTCTACGGCCACATGTTCGAGTTCTCCGTCCGGGCCGGTGAGCGGGTCGAGGCGGGCGAGCAGATCGCCGAGATCGGCAACAACGGCCAGTCCACCGGGCCGCACCTGCACTTCGAGGTGTGGCAGCACGGGTCGCAGAAGATCGACCCGCTGGCCTGGCTGAATCAGCACGGCGTCCGGCTCTGATCGACGGCAGCCCGCCAGCTGCGCCGATGCCTAGCCGAGGCCTGTCCCGGCTGCGCTGCCGGCCGTGAAGCGGTGTCCGGTCGTGCTGGTGGCAAGCAGCGAGTTCGGTGCCGCCCGCCGCGCACACTCCGGCACCGGTGGTGCCGGGTCCACCCACCGGACCCGGCACCACCGAGGTCGTCAGGAGCGGAACGAGATCTGCAGTACCGGCTCCGAGGTGTCCGCGAAGAAGTCGTTGCCCTTGTCGTCGACCACGATGAACGCGGGGAAGTCCTCGACCTCGATCCGCCAGACCGCTTCCATACCCAGTTCCGGGTACTCCAGGACCTCGACCTTCTTGATGCAGTCCTGGGCAAGGCGCGCGGCCGGGCCACCGATCGAGCCGAGGTAGAAGCCGCCGTACTTCTGGCAGGCCTGCACGACCTGCTTGGAGCGGTTGCCCTTCGCGAGCATCACCAGCGAGCCACCGGCGGCCTGGAACTGCTCGACGTAGGAGTCCATGCGGCCCGCCGTGGTCGGGCCGAACGAGCCGGACGGGTAGCCCTCCGGTGTCTTCGCCGGGCCGGCGTAGTACACCGGGTGGTCCCGCATGTACTGCGGCATCGGTTCGCCCGCCTCCAGCCGCTCGGCGATCTTGGCGTGTGCGATGTCCCTGGCCACCACCAGCGGGCCGGTCAGCGACAGCCGGGTCTTCACCGGGTACTTGGACAGCGTGGCGCGGATCTGATCCATCGGCTGGTTCAAATCGATCCGCACCACCTCGTCGGACAGTTCGTCCTCGGTCACGTCCGGCAGGAACCGAGCCGGGTCGCGCTCCAGCTGCTCGATGAACAGCCCGTCCGGGGTGATCTTCGCCTTGGCCTGCCGGTCGGCCGAGCAGGACACCGCGATGCCCACCGGGCAGGACGCCCCGTGCCGCGGCAGCCGGATCACTCGCACGTCGTGGCAGAAGTACTTGCCGCCGAACTGGGCGCCGATACCGAACTGCCGGGTCATCTCCAGCACCTGCTGTTCCAGCTCGACGTCGCGGAAGCCGTGCCCGAGCGGCGACCCTTCGCGCGGCAGCTCGTCCAGGTACCGGGCGCTGGCCAGCTTGGCCACCTTCAGGTTGTACTCCGCCGACATCCCGCCGACGACGATCGCCAGGTGATACGGCGGGCACGCCGCGGTGCCCAGCGAGCGGAGCTTGGCTTCCAGGAACGACGCCAGGCGCTTGGGGTTCAGCAGCGCCTTGGTCTCCTGGTACAGGAACGTCTTGTTGGCGCTGCCCCCGCCCTTGGCCATGAACAGGAACTCGTACGACGGCTCGCTGCCCGGCTTGTGGTACAGCTCGATCTGGGCGGGCAGGTTCGTGCCGGTGTTGCGCTCTTCCCAGAACGTCAACGGGGCCAGCTGGGAGTAGCGGAGGTTCAGCTCCTGGTAGGCCTCGAAGATGCCGCGAGTGAGTGCCCGCTCGTCGTCACCGCCGGTGAGCACCGTCTCGGTGCGCTTGCCGATGACGATCGCGGTGCCGGTGTCCTGGCACATGGGCAGCACACCGCCCGCGGAGATCGCCGCGTTGCGCAGCAGGTCCATCGCCACGAACCGGTCGTTGCCGCTGGCCTCCGGGTCGTCGACGATCGCGCGCAGCTGCGCCAGGTGCGACGTGCGCAACAAGTGCTGGATGTCCCTGATCGCCGTCTTCGCCAGCGTCGTCAACGCCTGCGGGTCGACCTCGAGGAACGTGCGACCGGCCGCCTGCACCGTGCGTACCCCGTCGGCGCTGACCAAGCGGTACTCGGTGGTGTCCTCGCCCAGCGGCAGGACATCGGTGTACTCGAATGCGGTGGGAGAAGCAGTCACACGCCGAACTTACCGAAAGGTGCCGGGAAAAACGGAAGGCCGGGCCCACCCCGACCGGACCCGACCTTCCTGGGAACGCGAACCGGCTCGCGCCGGACGCGAGGCTCATGAGGCGCTTGTCACAACCATGCCATCCCCAAGGACGCTCCGCCCCCGGGGGAGGTTGCTTGCTGCCATGAGCAGCCTGCCGCGAGGACGGCGGCACGTCAACGCCGCCGTTCGAGTTCTGTGGATCTTCTCAGCTTCACTTTGCGTGACGTTCAGCTTGCGCGGGGCGTGGCCGCTCGGCCGACCGGGTTCAGCTGGCTCGGCGCTCGGTTCCGGTTCGGCCCGCCGGCGTGCGGCCCGGGCGGTGCCGGGGAATCGGCTGGCTCGGTTCGGGGGTCGGCGGATCGGGGCTTGCGGGTCGGGTCGAGTCGGCGTCGGGGAGCGGTCCGCGCGCCCTCGCCTGGGCGGTGTGCACCGGCCGACGCTCGGTCAAGTCGTCTCCTGGCCGGTGCGCGTGGGCATCGAGCCGTGCGCTGGTGGCGACTGAGCACGCGCGAACAGACGCCGGGCGGTGGTGTCGCGTTGCTGCTTCTGGTCGCTGCGGTCGGACTGTTCCGGCGTTGGCCCGTTCCTGCTTGTGCGGGCGTCATGCCGCCCACGCACGGCCGCGGTCACTGGCGAACGGCCCGTCCCTGCTTGTGCGGGCGCCATGACGGTCCTGGTCATGGGGCGCGGCGCCGGTGACCATCGCGTGGGACGTGGGCGGTTTCGGCCCTCGAACCGGGCTGGACTGACACCCGGGCAGTGGCCTGCTCGGCGCTCGACGGCTCGTGTTCACGCACGCAGAGTGCGCCGCCTGCTCGCGTTCGGTTGAGCGGTGCCGCAGCGCCCAGTCACTCCGCGCTGGTCGTGGCTGGGCGCGTTCTGGTGGTCGGGATGGTACGCGCTTGGCTGCTTGCGTCCGGGTGGAGCCGGTTCCACCACGCTGCCCGCCGAAGAGCCGCGCCGGGGGCTGCGGCTGGGGCATTCGAGCCGGGCTGTGCCGACGTGTGAGCAGCCGCTTGTGTCGAGTTGCACTCGGACGGCCAGAGCTCAGCAGGCGGCGCGCGTGGTCGGCCGCGCGCATCCGGGTGGCGCTCCGGGGCTGCTGTCCCGGAGGTCGCCGGTTCGTGTCGTCCGCGCGCTTTCGGATGGCGCCGCGTGCAAACCGGCTCGGCTCGATGCCGACCCGGGCCGAGCGGGCTCGGCCTGCCTTGCGCCGGGCCGAGCCCATCCAGGTCGTCCGCTCACCACGGGTCAGCTCCATCGGAGCCCACCTGCTCGGCTCCCGCTCGGCCGTTCGCGGTGCGGGTGCCTTGCGTCCGGCCCCGAGGTTCGTTGCCCGTGTGCTCAGCTGGCGTAGGCGCGCAGCCGCTCGGCCCGCTCGCCCTGCCGCAGCTTCGACATGACCTCGCGCTCGATCTGCCGGACCCGCTCCCTGGACAGGCCGAAGTGCTTGCCGATCTGGTCCAGCGTGCGCGGCTGACCGTCGTCGATGCCGTAGCGCAAGCGGATGACGTTCTGCTCCCGCTCGTCCAGCGTGGCCAGCACCCGGCGCAAATCGTCCTGCAGGATGCCGGAGATCACCGCCGACTCGGCGTCGGTGGCCTCGGCGTCCTCGATGAAGTCGCCCAGCGGGGCGTCCTCCTCGGTGCCGACCGGCATGTCCAGGCTCACCGGGTCGCGCGCGTGGTCGAGCAGCTTGGCGACTTTGTCCTCCGGAATGCCGGACTCGGCGGCCAGCTCCTCGTTGGTGGCTTCGCGGCCCAGCTTCTGGTGCAGGTCGCGCTTGATCCGCGACAGCTTGTTCACCTGTTCCACCAAGTGCACGGGCAGTCGGATGGTGCGCCCCTGGTCGGCCATGCCGCGGGTGATCGCCTGCCGGATCCACCACGTGGCGTACGTGGAGAACTTGAACCCCTTGGTGTAGTCGAACTTCTCCACCGCGCGGATCAGGCCCAGGTTGCCCTCCTGGATCAGATCCAGCAGCGGCATGCCGCGGCCGGTGTACCGCTTCGCCAGCGACACCACCAGGCGCAGGTTGGCCTCCAGCAGGTGGTTCTTGGCCTGCTGGCCGTCGGCGACCAGCGCCTTCAGCTCGGCACGGCGCTCGTCGCTGAGGTCCTCCTCGGTGTCCAGCACGTGCTGGGCGAACACCCCCGCCTCGATCCGCTTGGCCAGCTCAACCTCGTCGGCAGCGGTCAGCAACGCCGTTTTTCCGATACCGTTGAGGTAGACGCGCACCAGATCCGCGGAAGGGCCCTGGGCGTCCAGATCGGGCTCCTGCCCGCGCTCGTCCTGGGTGGGAAGCACGGCGATCTGGGCGTCGGAGTCCGGGTACGCGTCGCTCCGGCGCTCGAGTGTCGGTGCGGACATCACTGCCTCCCCTTGGCTGGCTTGCGTCCCCGCGGTCGTGACCACGGGAGAAGGACTTCGGCTGGTAGCCGGACATTCATCTCAACGTCGGCGCCCGCCGAAAAAGTTCCCGAGGCAAACGATCCGACGGCGTCTCACGCTGTGGTTTGCCGCACGCGGTCTCGAGCAAACTTCAGGTTCGGTCAGGTAACCGGGATCACGTCTCCACCAGGACCGTGAACGGTCCGTCGTTGACGCTGCTGACCTGCATCATCGCGCCGAACCGTCCGGTGGCCACGGTCGCGCCCCTGCGGCGCAGCTCGTCGACGACTACGCCGACCAGGTGTTCGGCATGCTCCGGCCGGGCGGCAGCGACCCACGACGGACGGCGGCCCTTGCGGGTGTCGCCGTACAGCGTGAACTGGCTCACCACCAGCAGCGGCGCGCCGGTCGACGCGCACGACTGCTCGTCGCGCAGGATGCGCAGCTCGTGCAGCTTGCGCGCCATCCGTTCGGCGTTGGCCACTCCGTCGTCGGTGTGCACGCCGAGCAGGACCAGCAGGCCGGGCTCGCGGATCTGGCCGACGACTTCGCCGTCCACCGTGACGCTCGCTTCCGTGACGCGGGCCGCCACTGCCCTCATGACGCTTCCTCCGCGGGTTCGAGCATGCCGTGCAGGACCAGCTGCCGGGCCATGGCCGCCGCAGCGGCCGCCAGCCGGTCCGGTTCCTCGCCGTGTGCGGCGGCGAGCAGCGCGACGAGATCACCGAGCGGAAGGTGTCCTCGGCACCCGGCGAGCAGCGCGGCCGCCAGCTCGTCGATCTCGTGCTGCCATCCCGGCCCGTCCGTGCGGTGCAGCCGCCGGATCGTCGTCGACCAGCCCTCGTCGCAGGCACGCGCAATGGACTCCAGCACCACCGAGCCTGCCACGCGCAGCCGTTCCCGCAGCAGATCGGGGTGCTCGCGGAGCCACTGCACCCGGTCCAGCCATGCGGCCGCCTCCGCGCCCAACGGATCGTCGAACGCCTGGCGCAGGTCTTCACAGACCACGGTCGGCTCTGCGTCCGTGCGGCGCAGCGTGACGAAGCCGAAGCCGACGCCCACGACCCGGTTGGCGGTGAAGTAGTCCAGCCAGGCCGCGGCCTTCCTGCCGCCTTCCGGTGACCGTGGGTCGATCCCGGCGTCGCGCAGCCAGGTGCCCACGTACAGCGCCGGATCGGCCACGTCACGCTGCACGATCCAGGCGTCGACGCCCGGGGGCAGCCACGAGGCCACGCGCTCGGTCCAGTCCTCGCCTTCGCGGTGCAGCCACGAGGCCAGCAAATGCCCGGTGCCGCCCGGTGCGAGGTGCCGCGGCAGCGACCGCACGACCAGCGCGCTGGCCGCGTCCCCGCCGAGTCCCGAGTCGCGGTAGGTGTAGTCGACCGCCGGCGGGCCGACGACGAACGGGGGATTGCACACCACCATGTCGAACTCGCGCCCGCGCACCGGCTCGAACCACTCGCCGTGCAGCAGCTCGACGTCGAGCCGATTCAGCCGGAAGGTCGCCTCGGCGAGCGCGACGGCCCGCGGCGAGACGTCCGTGGCGGTCAGCCGCTCCGCGTGCGTGCTGGCGTGGAGCGTCTGCACGCCGTTGCCGGTGCCGACATCCAGCACGCTGCCGACCGGGCGGCGGATGGTCGCCCGGACCAGGCTCAACGACGCTTGACCGACTCCCACGACGTGATCCCGCCGGGTGTTCCTGCCCCGTCCGCGCTGCGCCTGGTCGACATCGGAGATCACCCACCACGAGTGCTTGTCGTCGCCGTACGGCCGGATGTCCAGTCCTGCCCGCAGGCCGTCGCCGTGCGGTTCGAGCACGCCCAATTCGACGGCGGCGTCCACCCCGAGCGGCTGGAACACCCGCTCCAGGCAGGGCACCGGTTCGGTGTCGCCGAGCAGGAACACCCTGATCAGCGTGCCGAGGTCGCCGGCATCGCGGCTGGCCCGGCGGGCAGGCTCCGGCTCGTCCCTGCTCAGTGCGGCGTGCGCGTGGTCACCGAGCGCCGCCAGCACACCGTCGGTGTGGTATCCGCATCGCAGGAAGACCTCGCGCAGGCGATCGCAGTCGGTGGGGGAGAACGAAGGTGGTCGTTCCACGACTGGAATCGTGCCATGCGCCGATCACCCCCGAGCAGGCAAGCGCAGGCGCGCGGCGGCTCGAGGTCACGCCGTGCGGGAGGGTGGTCGCCTGCCGCCGCGCGGCACGGTGCAGGATCGGGAAGGTTCGTCGCGCGAGTTGGTCCGCCGAGGGTGACGCCGGGTGCCATCGGTGGGACGATGTCACGAGGAGGTGGTCTGCCGTGGGCAACACCGACCGCGCAACCGACCGTCCGGTGTTGATCACCGCGGCCGCCAGGTCCCTCGACGAGGAATTCGCCGCGCGGAAGCGCAAGTACATCATCATGATGTCCTGCCGGTTCCCGTGCCTGGTGCTGGCCGGGATCTTCTACCACACGTGGTGGCTGGCGCTGCTGTTCATCCTGCTGTCGGTGCCGCTGCCCTGGGTCGCGGTGCTGATCGCCAACGACCGGCCGCCGCGCAAGGCGGAGAAGATCGCTCGCTTCCGGCGCGCACCACGGGCCATCGAAGCCGCCGAACACCGGGTCATCGACGGCTGACCGGCGACAGCGCAGGCCATGGGCGGCGTGCCGTCGCACGCGGTCCGCAGGCGACTCCGCGGGTTCCTGACGGGTGCGCAGTCACTGACGGTTGTACTGCCCGCCCTGCTGGGCCGGCTCGTCCTTGGCGATGCCTTCCCGCATCTCCGCGATCAACGACGCGACCACGGCCTTGAGGCTGCCGTTGTGCTCCCGCGCCACCGCACGCTGCCGCTGGTAGCTCGCCCCGTAGCGGAGGATCGTCTCCACCCCGGCCAGCTCGTTCTCGCAGCGCAGCTTGCGCGCGGTGGGTTCCAGCTGGTTCAGCAGCTCGACCAGCGACTCGGTGACCAGTTTCTCGTCGCCCGCGGCATTGAGGATGACGATGGCGTCCATGCCGTAGCGGGCGGCACGCCACTTGTTCTCCTGCACGTGCCACGGCGGCATGGTGGGGATCTCCTCGCCGTTGTCCAGCCGGGTGCTCAGGTCCTCCACCAGGCACTGGGTCAGCGCCGCGATCGCGGTGACCTCCTCCAGGGTGGGCACGCCGTCGCACACCCGCTGCTCGACGGTGCCCAGGCGCGGCGACGGCCGGATGTCCCAGCGGATCTCGGTGATGTCGTCGATCACGCCGGTGATGAACATGTCCTCGACGTAGGACTCGAACTCTGCCCACTCGGCGAACTGGAACGGCAGGCCCGCCGTGGGCAGCTGCTGGAACATCAGCGCTCGGTTGGAGGCGTACCCGGTGTCCTCGCCGCCCCACCACGGCGACGAGGCGGACAGCGCCTGCAGGTGCGGTGCGTAGTTGAGCAAGCCGTCCAGGATCGGCAACGCCTTCGCCTTGTGCTCGATCCCGACATGGATGTGCACGCCGTAGATCAGCATCTGCCTGCCCCACCACTGGGTGCGCTCGATCAGTTTGGCGTACCGCTCCTTGTTGGTGACCTTCTGCTGGTACCAGGCGGCGAACGGGTGGGTGCCCGCGCAGAACAGCTCCACGCCGAGCGGGTCGGTGACCTTGCGGACCAGCTCGAGCGACTCGGTCAGGTCCTCGGCGATCTCCGCGACGGTGTCGCACACCCCGGTGATGATTTCCACGGTGTTCAACAGCAGTTCCTGCTTGACCTTGGGGTGCTCGTCCATGCCCGGCTCGCACACCTCGGACAGGATGCGTTCGGCGACCGACGCGAGCTCACCGGTGCGCCGCTCCACCAGGGCCAGCTCCCATTCGGCTCCCACGGTGGATCGGCGGGACGGGGCGAAGTCGATGCGCATGACCACCTACACCTGAGCGCCGGTGGACGGGTCGGATCCCGGCGGGCGGTTGTCGTCGCGGGCGCGCAGCAGCGCCAGGCCGAGGCCGGCCGCCAGCGCCAGGATGCCCAGCGGGGTGCCGAGCACCGGGGTCATGCCGACCAGCCCTGGCGCGATCAGCAGCACCAGCCCGATGACGAAGAACAGCGCGACGACGAGCATCGCCCTGGACGGCCGCGGCAGCGGGGGCGGTTCCGGCGGGACGTAGTGTTCGTCGTCGTCGTCCAGCGGGTCCAGCGGTTTGCCGGACAGCATCAGCTCGTCCCAGCCGACGCCGGAGCCCGCGCGCCAGTCCGACGAGGGCCGCACGACGGGTTCGTCCTGCTCGCCGTCTGCCCTGCGGGCCTGCTCGGCCGCCTCCGCGGTCGCACCGAGACCTTCCGCGCGCAGCTCGGCCACGAGTTCGTCGAAGATGGCGTCGACGTCGTCCTGACCGTCCGGGCCGTTCCCCGTCTTGCTCACCCCACCATCGTCGCACGCCACGGCGCACCGTGGGACCACCGACGGCGCGGGAATCTCCAGGAATACTGACATCGTGGGTAGCCGGCAGGCTGCTGATCTGTCGCCTGCCGTACACCGCGCGTTATCGTCCTTTACGTGATCGCCGACGACGTTCGGAAGGCGGGTGGACAGTGTTCTACTGGCTGCTGAAGTACGTGTTGCTCGGACCGATCCTGCGCGCGTTCTGGCCGACCAAGGTCGTCGGCAGGCAGCACATTCCCGACCGTGGTGGCGCGATCCTGGCCAGCAACCACCTGGCCGTCGTCGATTCGTTCTTCCTGCCCGCACGGATCAAGCGGCGGGTCTATTTCCTGGCCAAGAAGGAGTACTTCACCGAAAAGGGCCTCAAGGGCTGGTTCAAACGGTGGTTCATGACGGCCACCGGGCAGCACCCGATCGACCGGTCCGGCGGCGACGCGGCGCGCGCCGCGCTGGAGACCGGGGTGCGCCTGCTGCGCCAGGGCAAGCTGCTCGGCGTCTACCCGGAAGGCACCCGTTCCCCGGACGGCAGGCTGTACAAGGGCAAGACCGGGGTGGCGCGGATGGCACTGGAGGCGAAGGTGCCGATCATCCCGGTGGCCATGATCGGCACCGACAAGGTCAACCCGATCGGGTCGAAGATGTGGTGGCCGCGGCGCATCGAGATCCGCATCGGCAAGCCGCTGGACTTCTCGCGTTACTACGGCCTGGCCGGTGACCCGTTCGTCGAGCGGTCGATGACCGACGAGTTGATGTACGCCCTGATGGAACTGTCCGGTCAGGAGTACGTCGACGTCTATGCTGCGACCGTCAAAGGGCTCACCTTCTCCTCCGGCCGCGGCAAGGCGGCAGGTGAGTCCCGCGCGGTCGGCGAACGGCAGGGCGAACCGGGAGAGCCGGTGCGCCAAGGCTGAACCGGCGCGGCGCGGGCCGGTTGGGTGGGGTGCAGCCTGTCCGTGCTGCCGTGACTGACCTGGATGAGGGCTGAAAGACGATGCGGTTCTTCTACGACACCGAGTTCATCGAGGACGGGGTGACCATCGACCTCGTCTCCATCGGTGTGGTGGATGAGCACGGACGGGAGTTCTACGCCGTCTCCACCCAGTTCGACCCGGCCAGGGCAGGCCCGTGGGTGCGCGAGCACGTGCTGCCGAAACTGCCCCCGCCGAACCACGAGGCGTGGCGCAGCCGCGAGCAGATCAAGGAGGACCTGCTGGCCTTCATCGGCACTCCGCGGGACGGAGTGCAGTTGTGGGCCTGGTACGCCGCCTACGACCACGTCGCTCTCGCGCAGCTGTGGGGCGCCATGCCGCAGCTTCCCCGGGTGCTGCCCCGGTTCACCAGGGACCTGCGGCAGCGCTGGGAGGACCTGGGCAAACCGGACCTGCCGGACCCGCCGCCGAACGCGCACGACGCCCTCGCCGACGCCAGGCACAACCTGGCCCGCTGGCGCCGGATGGAGGAGGTCCGCTGTCGGCGCGGCCTCGGCATGGGCTGATCGGCCCAGCCGCCTGGCCGGATCGGCGGATCTGCCCCTTCGTCCCTCCTGCCCCGCCCGCTCGGCTCCGCTACGGTGGGTCGGTGAATCGGTTCAGCTACCGCTCGGTACGCTGGCGACTGCAACGATGCAGTGATGGACGTCACGGCCGCGGTCGCGGCGGATTTCGGAGGACAGATGCGTGTTGGTGTGCTGACCGGCGGCGGTGACTGCCCGGGCTTGAACGCGGTCATCCGCGCGGTGGTCCGGAAGGGGATCGAAAAGCACGGGTGGGACATCGTCGGCTTCCGTAACGGCTGGGCAGGCCCGGTGACCGGGGACAGCCGTCCGCTTGGCCTGGCCGACGTGGAGGACATCCTCGCCCGCGGCGGCACCATCCTCGGGTCGTCGCGGACCAACCCGTACAAGGACGACAGTGTCGACAAGATCCGCGCGACGCTGCGCGACCAGGGCGTGGACGCCCTCATCGCGATCGGTGGCGAGGACACCCTCGGCGTGGCCAAGCGGCTCACCGACGACGGGATCAACGTCGTCGGGGTGCCCAAGACGATCGACAACGACCTGGACGCAACCGACTACACGTTCGGCTTCGACACCGCGGTGCACATCGCGACCGAGGCCATCGACCGGCTGCGCACCACCGCGGAGTCGCACCACCGGGCGCTGGTGGTGGAGGTGATGGGCAGGCACGCGGGCTGGATCGCGCTGCACTCCGGCCTGGCAGGCGGGGCGAACGTGATCCTGGTGCCGGAGAAGCCGTTCAGCGTGGACAAGGTGGTCGAGTGGGTGCTCCGCCGGTTCGAGCGGGAGTACGCGCCGATCATCGTGGTGGCCGAGGGCGCTGTGCCGGAGGGCGGCAAGGAAGTGCTGCACTCCGGGGAGCGGGACGCGTTCGGCCATGTCCGGCTGGGCGGTGTCGGCCAGTGGCTGGCCGAGGAGATCGCCGATCGGACCGGCAAGGAGTCGCGCGCCGTGGTGCTCGGCCACACTCAGCGCGGCGGCACGCCCACCGCCTACGACCGGGTGCTGGCCACCCGGTTCGGGCTGCACGCCGTGGATGCAGTGGCCGACGAGGACTGGGGCACCATGGTCGCGCTGCGCGGCACCGAGATCGTCCGGGTGAAGCTGTCCGAGGCGACCGCGAAACTCAAGGCCGTCCCGTTGGAGCGCTACGCCGAGGCGGAGGTCTTCTTCGGCTGATCACGGCCCGGTCCAGGCCCGATCCCGATCCGGTTCCGGTTCTGCCACGGCCCGGTCGCGCGGTACGGCGTGGCCGGGCCGTTCGCCGTGCCCGGCCGCCGTCCGTCCGCCCGGCCACGCTGCTGCGCTGCCGCCTGCCGTGGTGCCGCGCCGTGCCGTGGCGCGAATCGCCGGAGGGGCCAGCCCGAGCCGGGCGCCGTGAGCCCCACGGGTAACCTTCGGCCCGTGTCGCGCAGCTCTCCTGGCCCCACGCCCGGCCGTCGTCCCAGCCGGACGACGCCGATGCCGTTGACGACCCTGCTCGCCAGGGCCGACGGCAGGCTGATCGCCGACCACGACGCGATGGACACCGTGGTGACCGGAACGACGCTGCGGGCCCACGAGGTCCGCCCCGGCGACCTGTTCGCCGCGGTGCCGGGGTCGCGCGCGCACGGCGCGGACTTCGCCGGCGAGGCGCTGGCCGCGGGTGCCGTCGCCATCCTCACCGACGAGGAAGGCGCGGCCCGGCCCGCCGTGGCCGACGCCGGGGTGCCGATCCTGGTCCATCCCGAGCCGCGTGCCGTGCTGGGGGAGGTGGCGGCGTGGATCTACGGTGAGCCGTCGCTGCGGCTGGCCGTGCTGGGCATCACCGGCACGTCGGGCAAGACCAGCACGGCGTACCTGGTCGAGTCCGGCCTGCGCGCCGCGGGCCTGACCACCGGCCTGATCGGCACGGTGGAGACCAGGGTGGCGGGCGAGGTGCTGCCCAGCTCGTTCACCACCCCGGAAGCGCCGGACCTGCAAGCGCTGTTCGCGGTGATGGTCGAGCGGGGCGTCACCCACTGCCCGATGGAGGTCTCCAGCCACGCGCTGGCCATGGGCCGGGTCAACGGCACCAGGTTCACCGTCGGCGCGTTCACCAACCTGTCGCAGGACCACCTGGACTTCCACCACAACATGTCGGACTACTTCGCGGCCAAGGCCAAGCTGTTCGACGGCCGGTCGACCACCGAAGTCGTCGTGGTGGACAGCGAGTGGGGACAGCGGCTGGTGACTCCGCAGACGATCACCGTCGCGCTGGATGCCGGTTCGGGCGCGATCTGGACCGCCACGGACCTGATGACCTCGCCGACCGGGCAGCAGACGTTCACCATCCACGGACCGGACGGCCTGCAGCTGGCCGCGCAGCTGCCCATGCCCGGGGAGTTCAACGTGGCGAACGCGCTGGTCGCCGCGGCGATACTGCACGCGGTCGGGGTTGAACCGCAGCACATCCGGCGCGGCCTGGCCGAAGTGCAGGTGCCCGGCCGGATGGAACGCATCGACGTCGGCCAGCCGTTCACCGCGGTGGTCGACTACGCGCACAAGCCGGCCGCGGTGGCCCAGGCGCTCGACGCGCTGCGGGCCAGGACCACCGGTCGGGTGATCACGGTGCTGGGCTGCGGCGGCGACCGGGACCGGGGCAAGCGGCCGCTGATGGGGGAGGCGGCGGCGCGGCGCAGCGACGTGCTGATCGTGACCGACGACAACCCACGGAGTGAGGACCCGGCGGCCATCCGCGCGGCCATGCTGCAAGGGGCGCGTGCGGTGCCCGCCGAGCATCGTGGTGAGATCACCGAGATCGCCGACAGGGCGAAGGCGATCCAGCACGCCGTGTCGCTGGCGCGTCCCGGCGACGTGGTGTTCGTCGGCGGCAAGGGCCACGAGACCGGCCAGGAGATCGCGGGTGAGATCCACCCGTTCTCGGACCGGGACGAACTCACCGCGGCATTGCGAGGAGTAGTGCAGTGATCCCGTTGACCTTGGCCGCCGTGGCGGAGATCGTCGGCGGCCGGCTTCACCGTGCCTCCGGGGACGAAGTCGTCACCGGGAGCGTGGAGTTCGATTCCCGCAAGGTGACCACCGGTGGCCTGTTCGTCGCGCTGCCCGGCGAGCGGGTGGACGGCCACGACTTCGCAGGCCAGGCGGTGGCCGCGGGCGCGGCGGGCGTGCTGGCCGCCCGCGAGGTGGACGCCCCGGCGGTGATCGTGCCGCCTGCGCGGCCCGGTTCGCACCGCGGATCGGTGGCGCTCGCCGGGGACACCGACGGATCCGGCGCCGCCGTGCTGCAGGCGCTCGGGCTGCTGGCCAGGCACGTGGTGGACGCGCTGACGCCGGGCGGGCTCACCGTCGTCGGGGTGACCGGCTCGTCCGGCAAGACGTCCACCAAGGACCTCATCGCGCAGCTGCTGGAGCCGATGGGCCCCACGGTGGCGCCGCCCGGCTCGTTCAACAACGAACTGGGGCACCCGTGGACGGTGCTGAAGGCCGACCACTTGACCAAGCACCTGGTGCTGGAGATGTCCGCGCGGGGGACCGGGCACATCGCGCATCTGGCCACCATCGCGCCGCCGCGCATCGGCGTGGTGCTCAACGTCGGCACCGCGCACGTGGGCGAGTTCGGCTCGCGGGAAGGCATCGCGCAGGCCAAGGGCGAGCTGCCCGAGGCACTGCCCGCGGCGGCCGGCGACGGCGCCGGAGGCGTCGCCGTGCTGAACGCCGACGACCCGCTGGTGGCGGCGATGGCCGAGCGCACCGCGGCCAGGGTGGTCCTGGTCGGCGAGTCACCGGCGGCACACGTTCGCGCCGAGCAGGTCCGGCTCGACGAGCTGGCTCGTCCCTCGTTCCGGCTGGTGACCGAGCACGGGCAGGCCGACGTGCGGCTGCCGCTGCACGGCGAGCACCAGGTGGGCAACGCGCTGGCCGGTGCCGCCGTGGCGCTCGAACTGGGGGCATCGCCGGAGGAGGTCGCCGAACGGCTGGGCGGGCTGCAGCTCCGGTCCCAGCAGCGCATGGCGGTCACCACCCGGCCGGACGGCGTGGTGGTGCTCAACGATTCCTACAACGCCAACCCCGAGTCGATGCGGGCCGCGTTGAAGGCGCTGGCGTCGATGAGCCGGGGCCGCCGGTCGTGGGCGGTCCTCGGTGAGATGGCCGAGCTGGGGGACGCTAGCGTGTCCGCGCACGACGAGATCGGTCGGCTCGCGGTGCGGCTGAACATCTCCCGGCTGGTGGTGGTCGGCGAACGGGCGGCACCCATGCACCACGGCGCGAGCCACGAGGGATCGTGGGGTGACGAGTCGGTGCTGGTGCCGGACACCGCGGCGGCGATCGAGCTGCTGCGCCGCGAGCTCGAGCCGGGCGATGTCGTGCTGGTGAAAGCGTCCAATGCGGCGGGTCTCGGCGTCGTGGCCGACGCGTTGCTGGACCCGGCTGGTGCGAAAGGTGCAACCGCGTGATCAGCATCCTGATTGCGGCTTCGATCGGCCTGCTGGTGTCGATCCTGGTGACGCCGTATCTGATCCGTGTCTTCGCCAAGCAGGGCTTCGGACAGGAGATCCGGGAAGAGGGCCCGGAGGGGCACAAGTCCAAGCGCGGCACACCGACCATGGGCGGGGTGGCGATCATCCTGGCGATGCTGGCGGGCTACTTCGCCGCGCACGGCATCCGCTGGGTGACCGGGGGCACCCCGGGCCCGACGGTGTCCGGGCTGTTGGTGCTGTTCCTGGCCACCGGGCTGGGCCTGGTGGGCTTCCTGGACGACTTCATCAAGATCCGCAAACAGCGCAACCTGGGCCTGAACAAGACCTCGAAGCTGATCGGCCAGTTCGTGGTCGCGGTCGCCTTCGCCGTGCTGGCCATCCAGTTCCCGGATTCCGAGGGACTGACCCCGGCGTCGCTGCACCTGTCCGACGTGCGGGACATCGCGCTGATCACGTTCCCGCTGCCGGTCTTCATCGTGTTCTGCTACCTGCTCATCTCGGCGTGGTCGAACGCGGTGAACTTCACCGACGGGCTGGACGGCCTGGCCGGTGGTGCCTCGGCGATGGTGCTGGGCACCTACGTGGTCATCTCGTTCTGGCAAGCCAGGCTCTCCTGCCAGGCCGAACCCCAGGTCGGCTGCTACGACGTGCGTGACCCGCTGGACCTGGCCGTGGTGGCGGCCGCCGCGGCGGGCGCGTGCATCGGCTTCCTGTGGTGGAACGCCGCGCCCGCCAAGATCTTCATGGGCGACACCGGCTCGCTGGCGCTCGGCGGCCTGGTCGCCGGGCTGTCGGTGACCACCAAGACCGAGTTGCTGGCCATCGTCATCGGCGGCCTGTTCGTGGTCGAGATGCTGTCCGTGGTGGTGCAGATCGCGGTGTTCCGCACCACCGGGCGGCGGTTGTTCCGCATGGCGCCGTTCCACCACCACTTCGAGCTGGCCGGGTGGGCGGAGACCACGGTCATCATCCGGTTCTGGCTGCTCGCCGGGATCTGCTGCGGCCTCGGCCTCGGCCTGTTCTACAGCGAGCAGCTGAGCGTGCTGGGTGGCTGACGTGGTCGACGCCGTGATCAGCGAGCTGGCCGGCCGGAAGGTGCTGGTGGCCGGAGCCGGGGTCACCGGGCGGTCGGTGGCCGATGCGCTCACCGAAGCCGGAGCGCACGTGACGGTCACCGACGCCGACGCCGGGCGGCTCGGCGGGCTGGCCGACACCGGGGCCACCCTCGTGCCGGCTCTGGCCGAGCCCCCCGAGGGCACCGACCTGGTGGTGACCAGCCCGGGGTGGCGGCCGGAGTCGCCGCTGCTGGTGGCCGCCGCGCAGGCGGGCATCGAGGTGATCGGCGACGTGGAGCTGGCCTGGCGGATCGGCCAGCGGCAGGCCAGGCCCCCGGTGTGGCTGGCGGTGACCGGCACCAACGGCAAGACCACCACGGTCGGGATGCTCGAGGCGATCCTCAAGGCCGCCGGGGTGCACGCGGTGGCGTGTGGCAACGTCGGGTTCGCGGTGCTGGATGCGGTCCGGGCCGGATACCACGTGCTGGCGGTCGAGCTGTCCAGCTTCCAGCTGCACTGGTCGTCCTCGCTTGCCCCGCGCGCGTCGGTGGTGCTCAACGTCGCCGAGGACCACATCGACTGGCACGGCGACATGGCCGCCTACGCGGCCGCGAAGGGCCGCATCCACGCCCGGTCGGACGTGGTGATCTACAACGCGCAGGACGCCACGTCGGTGTCGGTGGCCGTCGACCATGCCGGTGCGGAGGCCAAGCGGGTCGGTTTCAGTCTGAACAGTCCGCGCCCGTACGAGGTCGGCGTGGTGGAGGACCTACTCGTGGACCGCGCGTTCGTGCCGGACCCGATCCGGGCCGCCGAGGAGCTGGCGACGCTGGCGGATGTCCGCCCGCAGGGGCCGCACAACGTGGCGAACGCGTTGGCGGCAGCGACGCTGGCACGCGCCTACGGTGTACCGCCGGAAGCGGTGCGGGACGGCTTGCGTGCCTACCAGCCGGGCGCCCACCGGGCCGTGGAAGTGGCCGAGATCGACGGCGTCCGGTACATCGACGACTCCAAGGCCACCAACCCGCACGCGGCCGCGTTCTCGCTCGCCGCGCACCGCAGCGTCGTGTGGATCGCCGGCGGGCTGCTCAAAGGCGCCTCGGTGGACCAGCTGGTCGCCGACGTGGCCGAACGGCTCCGCGGGGTGGTGCTGATGGGCGCCGATGCCGACGTGATCGGCACTGCTCTTGCCCGACACGCGCCGGATGTCCCGGTCACCAGGGTGACTTCGGGTCACGATGAGCCCATGACCGCTGCGGTGGAGGCTGCGCGTGGGCTGGCGCGCTCAGGTGATGTCGTGTTGCTTGCTCCCGCTGCGGCGTCGATGGACATGTTCCGCGACTACGCCGCGCGCGGCGAGGCGTTCGCCGCAGCCGTGCGCGCGTTGCCGCAGGGGGAGCACCGCGATGGTGACAGCTGAATCCGGCTCTCGATCGTCGCGTGCCGCCGGCAAGGCGGGCACCGCTCGTGCCGCAGGCAGGGCGGGCACGGGCAAGGCCGGTATCAAGAACGGCGCGGGCAGGCGCGGTGGCGGGGGGAAGAAGGGCCGCAAGCAGCCCAAGACCAAGCTCGACAGGCTGATCACCGCGCTCAAGCCGCTCACCGCGTGGCTGTCCCGGCCGCTGGCCTCGTTCCACCTGGTGCTGGCCATCTGCGGCCTGCTGACCTCGATCGGCATCGTCATGGTGCTGTCCGCCTCGTCGGTGCAGTCGGTGGCCAGCGGCATGTCGCCGTACTCGGTGTTCTGGCGGCACGTGCTGTACGTGGGCATCGGGCTGATCGCGTTCTGGCTGGGGCTGCGCATGCCGCTGGCCGTCATCCGGCGGTTCGCGCCCATGCTGATGTTCGTCGCGGTCGGCCTGCTGGTGCTGGTGCTCACCCCGCTCGGGTCCGAGCAGGGCGGCACCCAGGGCTGGCTCAAGTTCGGCAGCTTCCAGCTGCAGCCGGTCGAGGTGGCCAAGATCGCGCTGGCCCTGTGGGGCGCGCACATCCTGGTGCTCAAGTCCCGCTACACGTCGTCGTGGCGGCAGCTGCTCGTCCCGCTGGTGCCGGTGTCGTTGGTGATGTTCGCGCTGGTGATGGCCCAGCCCGACCTCGGGGGCACGGTCAGCCTCGGCGTGGTGCTGGTCGCCCTGCTGTGGTTCGCCGGGGCGCCGCGCGGCCTGTTCGCCGGGATGATCGCGGGCGGAGCCATCGGCGTCATCGCGCTGGCTCTGATGTCCGACTACCGCATGGCCAGGGTGCTGTCGTTTCTGAACCCGGGGGCCGACGCTTCCGGCGCCGGCTACCAGGCGAACCAGGCGCTGTACGCGTTGGCCGACGGCGGTCTGTTCGGCGTCGGCCTCGGCCAGGGCGGCTCGAAGTGGCGCTACCTGCCGAACGTGCAGCACGACTTCATCTTCGCGCTGATCGGGGAGGAACTCGGTTTCGTCGGCTGTTTCGTGGTCATCAGCCTGTTCGCCGGGCTGGCCGTCGTCGGCCTGCGGATCGCCACTCGCAACGTCGACCCGTGGATCAGCATCGTGGCGGGCACGTTGACCGCGTGGCTGGTCTCCCAGGCGTGCATCAACATCGGCTACGTCGTCGGCCTGCTGCCGGTGACCGGGGTGACGCTGCCGCTGGTCTCCTACGGGGGGACCTCGCTCATCATCACATTGGGGTTGTTCGGCATCCTGGCCAACTGTGGGCGGCACGAGCCCACCGCGGTGGCCGCGCTGCGCACCCAGGGGCCGGGTAAATTCGGACGCCTGCTCCGGTTGCCCGCTCCGCCGCCGTACCGCAAGCCGGCGACCGGACGGCCGCAGCTGGGACGCCCGCGGCGCCCCGCGCGGCAGGCCACCAGGCGCACTTCGGCCAGGCCGGCCAGGCAAGCACGCCACACGCCGGCACGACGGGGAAGGTAGGAACTTCGTGACCGAGTCATCACCCGAGTCGTCACCGCAGGGCGAAGCGGCCGAGCAGCACCGTCGGGACCCTGCAGCCACCGGGCCGACGGTGGTGGTGGCCGGGGGAGGCACCGCGGGGCACATCGAGCCCGCGCTGGCGGTGGCCGACGCGGTGCGGCGGCTGCGCCCGGACGCCAAGGTCGTCGCGCTCGGCACCCCGAAGGGCTTGGAGACCCAGCTGGTTCCCGCTCGCGGCTACCCGCTCGAGCTGGTGCCGCCGGTGCCGCTGCCGCGCAAGCTGACCGTCGAGCTGCTGCGCATGCCCGCGAAGGTGCGCGATTCGGTGCGCAAGACCCGCGACGTGCTGGAGCGGGTCGGCGCCGACGTGGTCGTCGGCTTCGGCGGATACGTGTCGCTGTCGGCCTACCTGGCCGCACGGGGCCGGATCCCGATCCTGGTGCACGAGGCCAACCTGCACGCCGGGCTGGCCAACAAGGTGGGGGCCCGGTTCGCCGAGCGGGTGTTCGCCGCCGTGCCGGGCACGACGCTGCCCAGGGCCGAGGTGATCGGGATCCCGCTGCGGCAGTCGATCACCACGCTCGACCGGGCGGCGCTGCGCAAGCAGGCCCGCGCCGAGTTCGGCCTGGACCCGGACGCCCCGACGCTGCTGGTGTTCGGCGGTTCGCAGGGGGCGCAGTCGATCAACAAGGCGGTGTCGGCCGCGGCGAAGGCTTTCGCGGACGCCGGTGTCGGGGTGCTGCACGCGCACGGCCCCAAGAACACCCTGGTGGTGCAGGAGTTCCCGGGTAGCCCGCCGTACGTCCCGGTGCCGTACCTGGACCGGATGGACCTGGCCTACGCGGCGGCCGACGCGGTGCTGTGCCGTGCCGGCGCCATGACCGTCGCCGAGGTGTCGGCGGTCGGCCTGCCCGCGATCTTCGTGCCGCTGCCGCACGGCAACGGCGAGCAGGCCAGCAACGCCAAGCCCGCGGTGGAGGCGGGCTCGGCGCTGATGATCGCGGATGCCGAGCTGACCCCGGAGTGGATCGCCGAGCACGTCGTCCCGCTGGTCACCGACGCCGACCGGTTGGCGACAATGTCGGCAGCGAGTAAGGGACTCGGCCACCGGGAGGCGGACGAGGTACTCGCCAGGATCGCTCTGGAGGCTTGCGGTGGCTGACGGTTCGACGAACGGCACACCGGCCGCTGACGGCCGCCCCGACGGACTTCCCGACGTGCTCAGGCGCGCCCACCTGATCGGCATTGGGGGCGCGGGGATGAGCGGCATCGCGCGCATCCTGCTGGCCCGCGGGGCCACGGTGTCGGGCTCGGACGCCAAGGAGTCGCGTGCGTTTCTGACCCTGCGCGCGCAGGGCGCCACGATCGCCGTCGGTCAGCGCGCCGAGAACCTTGATCAGCTGCCCGAGCCCCCGACGGCGGTCGTCGTCTCGACGGCGATCAAGGAGACCAATCCCGAGCTGGCCGCCGCCCGCGAGCGCGGGATCCCGGTGCTGCACCGGGCCGAGGCGCTGGCCGAGCTGATGAAGGGCTATCAGGTCGCCTGCATCGCGGGCACGCACGGCAAGACGTCGACGACGTCGATGCTGACCGTCGCGCTGCAGCACTGTCGGCTGGACCCGTCGTTCGCCATCGGCGGCGACCTGAACGAGTCCGGAGCCAACGCCCATCACGGCACCGGATCGGTGTTCGTGGCGGAGGCGGACGAGAGCGACGGGTCGTTCCTGGTCTACGCGCCGCGGGTGGCGGTGGTGACCAACATCGAGCCGGACCACCTGGACCGCCACAAGACGCCCGAGGCGTACTCGGCGGTGTTCGACCGGTTCGTCGACCGCATCGTGTCCGGTGGCGCCCTGATCGTGTGCGCCGACGACGAGCCGGCCGCCCAGCTGGGCGACCGGGCAGCCGACCGCGGCGTCCGCGTGCGCCGCTACGGCCGTTCGGCCACCGGCGAGCACGACGCCCAGATCCTCGACTACCGGCCGCATACCGAGGACGGGGGAGTGGTCCGGGTCCGGATCGGTGGGCGTGAACTGGACGTCACCGTCGCGGTGCCGGGCGAGCACATGGCGGTCAACGCGGTGGCCGCCCTGCTGGCGGGGGTCGAGCTGGACGCTCCCGCGGACCAGCTGGCCGAAGGGCTGGCCTCGTTCGGCGGCGTGCGCAGGCGTTTCGAGTTCAAGGGCCGGGCGAACGACGTGCGGGTCTACGACGACTACGCGCATCACCCCACCGAAGTGGCCGCCCAGTTGCGCGCGGTGCGGCAGGTGGCCGGTTCCGGGCGTGTGGTCGTGGTGTTCCAGCCGCACCTGTACTCCCGCACCAGGATCTTCGCCGACGAGTTCGCCAAGGCGCTCGAGCTCGCCGACGAGGTGGTCGTGCTGGACGTCTACGGCGCCAGGGAGGAACCTGAGCCGGGCGTGTCCGGCCAGCTGATCGCCGACCGGATCACCGAGGCCACGGTGCACTACGAGCCGGCGTTCGACCGTGCCGCCGAGCTGGCCGCCGGCCTGGTGCGCCCGGGGGACGTGCTGGTGACCATGGGTGCCGGTGACGTCACCCAGCTCGGGCCGGAGATCCTGCGGGAGCTGGACGCGCGAGCAGCCGCCGGAGCGCCCGCCACGGGAGACTGACGGTGGCCACCACACGGCAGCGGACCCGGTCCCGGCCACCGCGATCCGCCGGTCGGCGCCGCAAGCGCCGCGCCGGGCGCTCGGCCGGCCAGCGCAACGCCGTCGTCGTGCTGTCGGTGGTGACCGTGATCGCCATCGCCTACCTGCTGTTCTTCAGCTCGCTGCTGGGTGTCTCCGCGGTCGAGGTCTCCGGGCTGCACCGGCTGTCCGAGGCGTCCGTGCTCCGTAAGGCGGGCGTGGCCAAGGGGACGCCGCTGCTGCGGGTGGACACCGCCGCGGCCGAGCGGCGGATCGCCGAGCTGCCCGAGGTGGCGGCAGTGACGGTCGGCCGGTCGCTGCCGTCGACCATCACCATCGACGTGGTCGAGCGCGTTCCCCTCGCCTACCTCAAGGGCACGGGTGGTGCGCAGCTGGTGGACCGCACCGGGAAGGCGTTCCACCGGGTGGACAAGCCGCCGAAGAACCTGCCCGAGCTGCGCCTGACCCGGCCGCGCCCGGCCGACCCGGCGACCAAGGCGGCCATGGCGGTGCTGGACGGCATGCCGGAGAAGCTGCGGGAACAGGTGCGCGTCATCCAGGCGGGGTCGCCGGACGACGTGCAGTTCACCCTGGCGGGCGGCAAGCGCGTGCGGTGGGGGAGCGCGCGGCAGGGCGCGGTCAAGGCGCAAGTGCTCGCCGCGCTGCTGTCGCAGCCGGGCACGGTGTACGACGTGTCCAGCCCGGAGCTACCCACGGTCCGGTGAACGCGTTCGTCCGGAAATCACAGCGGGCACGCGGCGTGGCTGCTGGATTCGACGCTACGTGATGCCTACCGTCCAGAAACACGTCGGAAGTTGACATAACTCTCAACCTCATGTAGAGGTTCAGGGTTTCCCGGCCGCTTCCGGCGGTGCGAAGTCAAGTGCTCAAGACCAGGAAGGCGGACCCGATGACGCCCCCGCACAACTACCTCGCGGTGATCAAGGTCGTCGGCATCGGCGGCGGCGGCGTGAACGCCGTGAACCGCATGATCGAGGTCGGCCTCAAGGGGGTCGAGTTCATCGCGGTGAACACCGACGCCCAGGCGCTGCTGATGTCCGACGCCGACGTGAAGCTGGACATCGGACGGGAACTCACTCGCGGGCTGGGTGCCGGCGCGTCGCCGGAGGTCGGCCAGAAGGCGGCCGAGGACCACCGCGAGGAGATCGAAGAGGTGCTCAAGGGTGCCGACATGGTGTTCGTGACCGCGGGCGAGGGCGGCGGCACCGGCACCGGTGGGGCACCCGTGGTGGCCTCGATCGCGCGCAAGCTGGGCGCGCTGACCATCGGTGTGGTCACCCGGCCGTTCTCGTTCGAGGGCAAGCGGCGCGCCAAGCAAGCCGAGGAAGGCATCCAGAAGCTGCGCAACGAGTGCGACACGCTGATCGTCATTCCGAACGACCGGCTGCTGCAGCTCGGTGACATCGGGGTAAGCCTGATGGACGCCTTCCGCAGCGCGGACGAGGTGCTGCTGTCCGGTGTTCAGGGCATCACCGACCTGATCACCACCCCTGGCCTGATCAACCTGGACTTCGCCGACGTCAAGAGCGTGATGTCGAACGCGGGCAGCGCGCTGATGGGGATCGGCTCGGCGCGCGGCGAGGGCCGTGCGGTGCAGGCGGCGGAGAAGGCGATCAACTCGCCGCTGCTGGAAGCGTCGATGGAGGGCGCGCACGGCGCCCTGCTGTCCATCGCGGGCGGCTCCGACCTCGGGCTGTTCGAGATCAACGAGGCGGCCACGCTGGTGCAGGAGGCCGCGCACCCGGACGCCAACATCATCTTCGGCACGATCATCGACGACTCGCTCGGTGACGAGGTGCGGGTCACGGTCATCGCCGCCGGCTTCGACAACGGCACGCCGCCGCACAAGAAGCTCGACCCGCCGACGGTCGGCTCGCGGAGCTCGAGCTCCACGGCCACCGCGCAGGCGGGCAAGCTCGGCGGCGGCCAGTCGAGCGGATCCACTGGGGCAGGCTCCACCGGCGGGCAGGCCGCGCCGGTGTCCAGCCGATCGCAGCAGGCAGGCACGGAGGGTCGTCCGGTGTCGTCGAACGGCCAGCAATCCGGCGGCGCCGGCACGACCGGCAACGGCATCCAGTCGAGCACCGGTCAGCGCGGCGGGCTGCCGCAGTCCCCGTCGACCCGCGGCATCGGCCAGCCAGCCGGCCGGGGCAGCCTGCCGTCGCGCGCGGTCCCGGTGACCGACTCGATGGACGACGAGGTCGACGTCCCGCCGTTCATGCGGCGCTGACCGGCCACCCGGCGCCGCTGCCCGGGTGCTGGGGCGGATCGGCCGTGTGGCGGCCGTTGCGTGCGCGCGGGTTAGGCTCGCGGACGTGCGAATCCGCCGCATCGTGACCACCAGGGAGGGCGGGAGTTCCGCCCCGCCGTACGACAGCTTCAACCTCGGCGACCGCGTGGGGGACGATCCCCGCGCGGTCGCCGCCAATCGCAAGCGGCTGGCCACCGAACTCGGCCTGGATCCGCGCAACATCGCGTGGATGGAGCAGGTGCACGGGCGCACCGTCACCGTCGTGGACGGGCCGCAGGATCGCTCGGCGGAGGCGACCGACGCCCTGGTCACCACGACGCCGGGGCTGGCGGTCGCCGTACTGGTCGCCGACTGTGTTCCGGTCCTGCTCGGTGATCCGGACGCCGGGGTGGTGGCCGCGGTGCACGCCGGCCGCGTGGGCGCGCGCATCGGCATCGTGCCGGAGACGTTGAAGGCGATGCTGCGGCTGGGCGCCAAGCCGGAACGGATCGAGGCGTTGCTCGGACCCGCCGTGTGCGGCAAGTGCTACGAAGTTCCCGCAGACATGGCCGCCGACGTCGACAAACACCTGCCGGGCAGCAGGACGACCAGCAGGCGGGGCACGCCGAGCCTCGACCTGCGCGCCGGTCTGTGGGAACAACTGGCCGCGGCAGGAGTCGGCCGCATCGGGGTCGACCCGCGGTGCACGATGGAGGACAAGACGTTGTTCAGTCACCGCAGGGAAGGCGTGACCGGCAGGCAGGCCGCATTGACGTGGCTGGAGCAGGAGTGACCGTTTCATCACGACGCCGAGCTGAGCTGGAGGAGGCGCTGCAGCGCGTGCGGCAGCGCATCGACGACGCCGTCAAGGCCGCGGGTCGCCCGCCGGGCAGTGTCGAGCTGCTCGCGGTGACCAAGACGTTCCCGGCCACCGACGTCGCCGCGTTGATCGATCTCGGGCTGAGGGAGTTCGGCGAGAACCGTGATCAGGAGGCGGCGGCCAAGGTCGCCGAGGTGGCCGCGCTGCGGCCGGACGCCGACGTCCGCTGGCACATGGTCGGCAGGCTGCAGCGGAACAAGGCGCGCAGCGTCGCCCGGTGGGCCGACGTGGTGCAGTCGGTGGATTCCGTGCGGCTGGCCGTGGCGCTCGCCAAAGCGGTGGCGCGCGCCAGGGAGGAGGGTCACCGGCCGGACGAGCCGTTGGACGTGCAGTTGCAGGTGAGCATCGACGGCGACCCGGCACGGGGCGGCTGCCCGCTGGACGAGATCGACCGGCTGGCTGACGAGGTCGCACGGATGAGTGACCTACGGATGCGTGGCCTGATGGCGGTCGCCCCGCTGGACTGGGAGCCGGGCAAGGCGTTCGCCGTGCTGCAGAAAACCCACGAACGCCTGCGCAAGGACCATCCCGAGCTGGTGGAACTGTCCGCGGGGATGAGTGGCGACCTGGAAGCGGCAGTGGCATGCGGATCCACCCGAGTGCGTGTCGGAACCGCGTTGCTTGGTCACCGCGCGTTAGCGTGACTGTAGTGGCCGGTGTGATCGGTTGGGGTCCCGGCCGGCAGGCGCGACGGCGAGGAGTGGCATGGGCACGCTGGACAAGCTGAAGGCCTACTTCGGAATGGTTCCGGCCGACGACGAGCTGGACGACTACCGTGCCGAAGACCGTTACGACCCCGCCGACGAGGACTACCGGCGCCCCGGGCGCGGGTACCGTCCGGCGCCGGTGCGCGACGAGCACTACGAGGACGACTACCCGGAGCCGGTGATGCGCAGGCCGCGGCGCAGGCCCGCCAGGCCGGTGGAGGACCTCGACGAGATGGAGATCCCGGTGCGCGGGCGGGTGCGCCCAGTGCCTGCCGACCCGCCGCCGGCGTCCGGTTCGCTGGCCATGGACCGGGCCGCCGAGCCGGTGTCGCGCCTCCGGCAGGTCGACCCGGCCCCGGCGAGTCGCGACCCGCTCAGCAAGATCGTCACGTTGCACCCGACCAACTACGCCGAGGCGCGGCTGGTCGGGGAAGCGTTCCGGGACGGCAACCCGGTGATCATGAACCTCACCGAGATGGACAATGCCGACGCCAAACGGCTCGTGGACTTCGCGGCCGGGCTGGCGTTCGCGCTGCGCGGCAGCATCGACAAGGTGACCAACAAGGTGTTCCTGCTGTCGCCGCCGGACGCCGACGTGTCGGCGGAGGACCGCAGGCGGATCGCCGAGGACGGGTTGTTCCTGCGACGCTGACCACCTGACGCTGAGCGAACCGGCCGGATTATGGCAGAGTGGTAGCCGTGGAACTCGTCGGGATCATCATCTACTGGCCGCTGTTCGTGCTGTGGCTGCTGATCCTGGCCAGGCTGGTCGTGGAGCTCGTTCGGGCGTTCGCGCGCGAATGGCGCCCGGCCGGCGGAGTTGCGGTAACGCTCGAGACCATCTACACAGTGACGGACCCGCCAGTACGATTGTTCCGGAGAATCATCCCGACGGTGCGAATCGGCAACGTGGGGCTGGACTTGTCCATTATGGTTCTGCTGTTGGTGGTGTTCGTCCTGATGAACATCTCCTACCCCGGGTGACGGGCTCGGGTGCGGCAGTCCTGGAGTGCGTGAGGTGATCAGATGTCCTTGACCCCCGCTGACGTGCACAACGTCGCGTTCAGCAAACCGCCGATAGGCAAACGGGGCTACAACGAGGACGAGGTGGACGCCTTCCTCGACCTGGTGGAGACGGAGCTCGCCCGCCTGATCGAGGAGAACAACGAGCTTCGTCAGCAGGTCGAGCAGCTCGACGCCGAGCTGGAGGCCGCGCGCGCGGAGGCCGCAGCAGCCAGGGACGAGCGCCGGTTGTCCGCGGTGCCCGCGCCGTCGCCGATGGAGCAGACCCAGGCCCACCCGGGGCTGATGGCCGACGGGGCGGAGCCCAACGTGCAGGCCGCCAAGGTGCTCGGCCTGGCCCAGGAGATGGCCGACCGGCTGACCGGTGAGGCGAAGGCCGAGTCGGACGGCATGCTGGCCGAGGCCCGCACCAAGGCCGAGCAGCTGCTGTCGGAGGCCCGCTCGAAGGCGGACGCGATGGTCAACGAGGCGCGCGCCCGTGCCGAGACGATGCTCAACGACGCGCGCACCAGGGCTGAGACGATCGAGCGGCAGTCCAGGGACAAGGCCACGGCGCTGGAGCGGGAAGCTCAGCGCAAGTACACCGAGCAGATGAACAACCTCAACGCCGAGAAGGACGTGCTCAGTAAGAAGATCGAGGAGCTGCGCACGATCGAGCGGGAGTACCGGACTCGGCTGCGTGGGTTCTTGGAGTCGCAACTGCGTGAACTGGACGACCGGGGATCGGCGGCACCCGCATCGGCGGCGGGCAAAGGTGATCCGGCGCAAAGCGGCCAGGGGTACAACTTCGGACCACGCGCCGAAGCGGGCTAGCGCCTGACCGGCGGTAGCCGGAAGTCAGGTCTTTGCCGGGGATGGCGGCGGAGAACGCCATCCCCTTTGCGCTGCCCGCGATGGTCGTCGTGATGTAATTCGGCGTGCTCTTCTTCGTCCTGATCCTGGTTCTGGCGGCGCTGGGTGCGCTGATCGCCGCGCTGGTCACCACCAAGTCGCTGTTCGCCTGGGTTTCGATCGGTTTCTCCGCTGCCGCCGCGCTCGGGTTGTTCGTCGACTGGATCAAGCGGCGGCGGGCCGCGCGGCGCGCGGGCGCCGACGGCGGTGACCGGCCGCCCGCCCCGGAGGACGAGTCCTCTACCCGATCGGGTGAAGCTGGGGGCGACGGCGGTGAGGTGTCCGCGACGACGGACGCGACCGACGACGCCGAGGAAGCAGCAGAGAAGGCGGGCGACACCACGGGCAAACCGCAAGCAGGCTCGGACACCGAGGCTGCCGCCGGCCCGGCCGCTGCGGGGCTCCCGGCAGATCTGCCCGGCGAGGAGGAGACCGACGCTGCCGACGTGCTGATCGTCTGCGAGCTGTCCGACGAAGTGCTCGTGATCGACGAGCAGCCGCGGTATCACCTCGCCGCGTGTGGCTGGCTGACCGGCAAGGAGACCATCCCGATCGCCGTGTCGGAAGCGCGCGAGCTCGGGTTCACGCCGTGCGCCCGGTGCCGTCCGGACGCTACGCTGGCCGAGCGGGCCCGCCGCAAGCGGGTTGCGGACACCGGCTAATCTTGTTGCATCGGCGATGATCCGGCCATCACCGGGGAGCTTCCGGAAGAACGGGCCCGCGCGGCCTCAGTAGAACCGGACGGGTACGGCCCGTCACAGCCGTTCAATGAGGGGTTCGGGCGTTCTTTGTGCCCGGGCAAGCGGGGTGGTACCGCGGAGCGCCACGAGTGCGCGCCGTCCCTGCGTCAACGTTACCGGCGTTCACCGCCGCACTGCGTCGCAGCGAACCGCGAGGAGCACCCGTGCCGTACCCGAAGAACACAGACGCTGGCAAGGCCACCACGAGCACCGAGGCCGCAGGCGTTCCGGTGCAGCCGTCGTTTCCCGAGCTGGAGCGGGAGGTCCTCGACTACTGGGCCAAGGACGGCACGTTCGAGGCCAGCGTGCAGGCACGCGAAGCGGGGGAGAAGGGCAGCAACGAGTACGTCTTCTACGACGGCCCGCCGTTCGCCAACGGCCTGCCGCACTACGGCCACCTGCTGACCGGCTACGTCAAGGACGTGGTGCCGCGCTACCAGACCATGCGCGGCCGCCGGGTGGAGCGCCGCTTCGGCTGGGACTGCCACGGCCTGCCCGCCGAGGTCGAGGCGGAGAAGCAGCTCGGCATCAAGCACAAGAACGAGATCGAGCGGATGGGCATCGCCGCGTTCAACGATGCCTGCCGCAGCAGCGTGCTGCGCTACACCCGGGAATGGCAGGACTACGTCACCCGGCAGGCCCGCTGGGTCGATTTCGCCAACGACTACAAGACGCTCGACCTGGACTACATGGAGAGCGTCATGTGGGCGTTCAAGACCCTGTGGGACAAGGGCCTGATCTACGAGGGCTTCCGGGTGCTCTGGTACTGCTGGCGGTGCGAGACGCCGCTGTCGAACACCGAGACCAAGATGGACGACGTCTATCTGGACCGGCAGGACCCGGCCGTCACCGTGGGCCTGACCGTGACCTCGGACGACAAGCGGCTGGACGGGGTGCGGGCGCTGGTCTGGACGACCACCCCGTGGACCCTGCCGTCGAACCTGGCCGCCGCGGTGCACCCGGACGTGCGCTACGTGGTGGTGCGCGGCCAGGACGGGCAGCGGTACCTGCTGGCCGAGGCGCGGGTGGCCGCCTACGCCCGTGAGCTGGGCGAGAACCCGGAGGTGCTGGCGGCGTTCACCGGCCGCGAGCTGGCCGGCACCCGCTACGTCCCGGTGTTCGACTTCTTCGCGGGCCAGCAGCCGAACGCCCACCAGGTGCTGCTGGCCGACTACGTGACCACCGAGGACGGTACGGGCATCGTGCACATCGCGCCCGCCTACGGTGAGGAGGACAAGGAGGTCACCGACGCCGCCGGGATCGAGGTGGTCACCCCGGTCGACGAGCGCGGCGTGTTCGACTCCCAGGTGCCGCCGTACGAGGGCATGCAGGTCTTCGAGGCCAACCCGCACATCATCGCCGACCTGAAGAAGCGCGGGGTGGTGCTGCGGCACGAGACCTACGACCACGCCTACCCGCACTGCTGGCGCTGCGAGAGCCCGCTGATCCAGCGCGCGGTGTCGTCCTGGTTCGTCGCGGTGACCAAGTTCCGCGACCGCATGGTCGAACTGAACAAGCAGATCAACTGGGTGCCGGGGCACATCAGGGACGGTCAGTTCGGCAAATGGCTGGAGAACGCCAGGGACTGGTCGATCTCCCGCAACCGGTTCTGGGGCTCGCCGATCCCGGTGTGGAAGTCGGACGACCCGAAGTACCCGCGGGTGGACGTCTACGGTTCGCTGGACG
Source organism: Thermocrispum agreste DSM 44070 (assembly GCF_000427905.1). Lineage (GTDB taxonomy): Bacteria > Actinomycetota > Actinomycetes > Mycobacteriales > Pseudonocardiaceae > Thermocrispum > Thermocrispum agreste. The sequence continues at coordinate 940,025 of NZ_KE386603.1, forward strand.
AGCTGGCGCGCGACTTCGGCGTGCGGCCGGAGGACCTGCACCGGCCGATGATCGACCAGCTGACCCGCCCGAACCCGGACGACCCGACCGGCAAGTCCATGATGCGGCGGGTGCCCGAGGTGCTGGACTGCTGGTTCGAGTCCGGCTCGATGCCGTTCGCCCAGGTGCACTACCCGTTCGAGAACGCGGAGTGGTTCGAGCACCACTACCCGGGCGACTTCATCGTCGAGTACAACGGCCAGACCCGCGGCTGGTTCTACACGCTGCACGTGCTGGCCACCGCGCTGTTCGACCGGCCGGCGTTCCGCAACTGCATCGCGCACGGCATCGTGCTGGGCGACGACGGCCAGAAGATGTCCAAGTCCCGGAAGAACTACCCGGACGTCAACGAGGTGTTCAACCGGGACGGCTCGGACGCCATGCGGTGGTTCCTGATGTCCTCGCCGATCCTGCGCGGCGGTGACCTCATCGTCACCGAGCGGGGCATCCGGGACGCGGTGCGGCAGGCCGTGCTGCCGCTGTGGAACTCGTACTACTTCCTGGTGTTGTACGCCAACGCCGAGGGCATCGAGGGCCGGTTCCGCACCGACAGCCAGCACGTGCTGGACCGCTACATCCTGGCCAAGACGCACGAGCTGGTCACCGACGTGCAGGCTCAGCTGGACGCGCTGGATCTGGCCGGAGCATGCCAGACGGTGCGTGAATTCCTCGAAGTGCTGACCAACTGGTACGTGCGCCGCTCGCGGGACCGGTTCTGGGCGGGCAAGCAGGACGCGGTGGACACGCTGCACACCGTGCTCGAGGTCACCTGCCGGGTCGCTGCTCCGCTGCTGCCGCTGACCACCGAGGCGGTCTGGCGCGGGCTCACCGGCGGCCGGTCGGTGCACCTGACCGACTGGCCGACCGCCGAGGAGCTGCCCAGCGACGCCGCGCTGGTCGGCGCCATGGACCGGGTGCGCCAGGTGTGCTCGGCGGCGTCGGCGCTGCGCAAGGCGAACAAGCTGCGGGTCCGGCTGCCGCTGCGCAAGCTGCTCATCGCGGCCGAGGACGTGGAGCGGCTGGCGCCGTTCGCCGACATCGTCCGCAGCGAGGTCAACGTCAAGCAGGTCGAACTGACCACGGACGTGGCCGCGCACGGCGCGTTCCAGGTGGCGGTCAACGCCCGGGTGGCGGGCCCGCGCCTGGGCAAGGACGTGCAGCGCGCGATCAAGGCGGTCAAGGCGGGGCAGTGGTCCGAGCTGCCCGGTGGCGGCATCGTGGCCGACGGCGTCGAGCTGCGCGAGGAGGAGATCGAGCGGCGGCTTGTGTCCACCGATCCGGGTGCCGCCGGTGCGTTGCCCGGCAACTCCGGTCTGGTGGTGCTGGACACCGAGGTGACGCCGGAGCTGGCCGCCGAAGGGCTGGCTCGCGACGTGATCCGGGTGGTGCAGCAGGCCAGGCGGGACGCGGGCCTGGAGATCACCGACCGGATCGCGCTGACCGTCCAGGCGCCGGACGAGGTGCGCAGCGCGGTGCAGGCGCACGAGGAGTTCGTGCGCGGCGAGACGCTCAGCCAGCAGGTCAGCTACGGCACGGTCGACGGTGGCTTCGCCGGCTCGGTCGGCGACGGCCTGGACGTCCGGGTCGCGGTCACCAAGATCACCTAGACCGCTCGGTCCGACCCAGGCCGCCAGTCAGTCGTGGTCGGCCGGAGCGCCGCGCCGACGCGCGGGTAACGCTTTTGATCGCGATACCGTCTCGGCGTCGTGCCGCGGTTCAGCCGCGGTCGCGCCGGTGGCACACTGGCGGCACCTCGCTGAACTTCGCTGAATGGCGACGCCCGACGTGCCGGGGAGGTGAGCAGGCGTCGTGCAGTCCGACCGCCGCTGGGCCATCATCGCCATCGTCGCGTTGGTGGCCGGTTTCGTGGGCGCTGGTGTCGTTGTGCTGCGCAACGAACTCGAAGCGGACGACGACCGGCGGCCGCCCGGTGCGTGGGAGATCGCCTGGCAGTACGTGACCGCGTTCGACGACCGGAAGGTCTCTGCGGCGGCCGAGCTGACCACCGATCCCGCCGCGGCCAAGACCACGCTGCGCCGGATCTTCCGCAAGCTGCCCGACGTGACGGTGTCGTCGGCGCTGGGTGAGGTGAAGACGAACGGTGCGAAGGCGTCGGCCGTGGTCGCCGTCGAGTGGACGTTCGCCAACGACCGCACGTTCAGTTACCGCACCACGGTCCCGCTGGTTCAGCGGGACGGCAGCTGGCTGGTGGACTTCTCGCCCGCGGTGGTGCATCCCGAGCTGGAGGAGGGGCAGCACCTCGCGCTCGTCGACGGTGTCGACGTGCCCGCCGTGGTCGACGCCTCCGGTCGTCCGCTGCTGGTGTGGGGCGAGGTCGGGCCGAAACCGGTGCATCCGCACCGCGCCAAGCTGTTGCTGCCCGCCATGCTCGCCGAGGCGCAGGAACGCCAGCCGCCGGAGCGATGGGCGGTCGCGGCGATGAAGGGCAAGAAGCGGGTCAGGTTCCTCTCCGGCGACGGGCCGAAAGGCGGCAAGCCGCTGCCCACCACGCTGAGCATTCCACTGCAGGACGCCGCCCAGTCGGCCGTGGACAGCCAGGGCAAGCCCGCCGCGTTGATCGCGTTCCGGCCGTCCACCGGCGCACTGCTGGCGGTCGCGCAGAACGAGCACGTCGACCAGGGACCGATCTCGCTGAGCGGGCTGTACCCGCCGGGCGAAGAAGTGTTCTCCCTGGTCACGCTGGCCGCTGATGGTGATTCGGCGGCGGCGATCGCGCGTGCCGCCAGCAGCCTGGGGTGGAATGCCGACTTCGAGATCCCGGGGATCGGCACCGAGGCGGGTGCGGTACGCAAGGCGGACGACGCCGCGACGCTGATGGAGCAGCGCAAGGGACAGGGCGACGTGTTCGTCAGCCCGTTCGGGCTTGCCCTCGTGGTATCAACCGTGGCGGCAGGTGAGCCGGTGACGCCGCAGTTCTGGCGTGCCCATCCCACCAAGGTGCTGAGCGGCTACCAGGCGCCCGACAAGGAGACGGTGGCCGCCCTGCGGGAGTACATGCGGGCTGTGGTCACCGACGGGCGGGCGTCCTCGCTGAAGGCGCTCGACAAGGAGGGGGCCGAGGTCCACGGGGTGACCGGCACGGCACGGGCCGGTCACGGTGTGCGGCACAGCTGGTTCGCCGGATACGCGGGCGATCTCGCTTTCGCCGTGCTGGTGGAGGACGGCGGCACGGAGACTCGTGCGCTGTCCGTCGCCGCGCGGTTCTTGCGGGCACAGCGATGACCCGGCGATCCAGCGGATCGGTCACCTCGGGGTGCGCGCCCCGGGCCTGGGTACTGTGCAAGGCATGACGAGCAGCGTGCGGTTCGCCGTCCGCGTCAAACCGAATGCCAAGCGGAACCATGTCGGTGGTGCCCGCGGAGACGCCCTCGTCGTGGCCGTCACCGCACCCGCGGTGGACGGCAAGGCCAACGAGGCGGTCACCAAGGCGTTGGCCGCCGCGTTCGACGTGCGGCGGCAGCACGTGCACATCGTCACCGGGCTGCGTGGCCGGGACAAGGTCGTGGAGCTCGACCCGGCACCGCCGGAGGCGGAGCGTCGCCTGGCCGAACTGCTCCGGGACGAGCGACGTTGAGCCACACCAGACGGAAGATGCCCTTTTGTCCATGGCTTCGGCCGCATCCCCGTCAGTGAGGCTCGCGCTGGCTTCGCCAGGATCACGGACGTGCGGAGTACGGCGACGAGGCCATCCAATGTGACGAAGAACGACCTCCGCGCCCGTCGCCGTGGTCCCTGCCGATGCAGCGGAGCTTCTCGGACACCTCGAGGATCTGCTGGACCTGCGCAAGGTGAGCGAGGTGCTTGCCCGTGTCGAAGCAGGTTCCGAAGAGCGTATGCCGGTCCAGTGCCCGCACTCCTCGCCGTGAGGGCTGAGCAGGACACGAGATCGAGCTCACCCGTACTGCAGACAAGTGACGAGAGGCTGGCAAAAGGTCAGCCGAGCCACGCGAAAGCCATCGAAGACGCAAGCGGGGCGCTCGCCGCAGACCCCGGCCGCCTGGTTGCACACCGCTGACCGGGCAAGAATCTCCGCGACGTGTGGCGTGTCCGGGTCGTCGGCTATCGCTTTTGTTACCAGGTCGACGACGGTGCCTTGCTCACAACTTGTCGTCACCGTGCGTACTCGGGATGGCCTGTGTGACCTTGTGCGGCGCGTTCTCGGCCGATGACCCCTGTATGGCATCGAGCTCTGCGCGGCTGTTGCCCATCGGTGACGGCCTGGCTGCTTTCGTCGACGGCCAGCATCGACCAGGGCGCGGCTGTCACCCACAGGGTGTCAGCAGATCGGCGCGGCGAACACGGTCAGGAAGAATGCGCGTCCGGTTGCGGCCGCTGACGGTGTTCGTCTAGCCGTGTTGGCGAAGTCAACGCATTGCGTGCGTCCAGATCGCGTGAGCGATGGCGTCGGCGTTCCGGTCCAGCGCTTCGGTGTTGATGTTGTCCAGATCGTCGCAGCTGCGGTGGTAGCAGGAGTCGAATGCCTCCCCGGCGATGCCACCCCACTTCTCCGCCTGGGCCGCGGTCTTCCTGCCTTCCGCCCCGGTGAACATGCCCGCCGTGGGAATGCCGGCGGCGGCGAACGCCGCATGGTCGGAGCGACCGCCGATGTCGATGTCCTCGGTCGGCACGCCGAGGGCGGCGAAGTAGTCGTTCAAGGGTCGCTGCAGCTCCGCCGACCCGTCCGGCTGGCCGTCCGGGGAGTAACCGAAGTAGCCGGCGTTCGGCGATCCGATCATGTCGAAGTTGAGGTAGCCGACGATGGCCGCCTTCTCCTCGGCCGAGAGCGAGTCGACGTAGTACCTGGACCCGACCAAGCCCAGCTCTTCGGCGCCCCACCAGGCGAAACGCAGCTTCTTGACCGGGCGCAGGTCCTGTTCGGCGATGGTGAGCGCCACTTCCAGCAGGGCGGCGCTGCCCGAGCCGTTGTCGTTGATGCCCGGCCCCGCGGTGACCCCGTCCAGGTGGGAGCCCAGCATCAGCACCTGGCCGGTGGACCCGGCAGGCCACTCCGCGACGAGGTTGTATCCGGTTTCGCCGAGGAACGCGAATTCCTGCACGGTGGTGGTGTAACCCGCGGCGTCCAGCAGGCCTTGCAGGTAGTCCACCGACGCCTTGAATCCCGGTGTGCCGTGCGCACGATTGCCGTGGGTGTCGGCGATGGCCTGCAACTCGGCCAGGTGCGCCTGCACTTTGGCCACCGGGATGTCCGGCGCCGCCGTCGCCGGCGCCGTGATCGTCGCGGTGGGCACGGCGGCGGCACCCGCCGATGCGAACAGGGCGCTTGCCAGGACCAGCGCCTGTACGCTGCGGGTGAGTGTCCTGCGCGTGCTCATCGGACCCCCCGGTCGGCCGCCGGAAACAGTGACCATGACAGATCCGGCAGGCGCTGCGGTACCGCCTTTTGGTCCAGATCCCCGGACAGAGCACGCGGCTTCAGGCGCCCGCGCCGGGCCGGCGAACGTCGCGGTGATCCGGTGCCCGGCACGTGTGGACCGGGTGTGCGGCTCGGTCGTACACGTGGCGGATTCGTGTTGATCGGGTGTGCGGCACGTGGTGAACACGTGTGCAGTTAGTGTTGAGTAGTGGGCGAAACACAGCTTCCCCCGCGACGCGTGGGCCTGGTAGCGGCCGTCGCCGCGGTCGTGCTGGTGCTCGACGTCGTCACCAAGGTCATCGCCGTCGACGCGCTGGAGGGCCGCGAACCGGTGCGCGTGCTCGGCGGGCTGGTCTATCTCCAGCTGCTGCGCAATCCCGGCGCCGCGTTCTCCATGGCCACCGGCATGACGTGGGTGCTGGCCCTGGTGGCGATCGGCGTGGTGGTCGCGATCGTCTGGCTGGCCCGCAAGCTCCGGTCCACCGGCTGGGCCATCGGGCTCGGCCTGGTGCTCGCGGGTGCGCTGGGGAACCTGGTCGACCGGATCTTCCGGGCGCCAGGGCCGCTGCAGGGTCACGTGGTGGATTTCGTGTCGGTGTTCGCCCCGAACGGCGAGGTGTGGCCGGTGTTCAACGTGGCGGATTCCAGCATCGTCGTCGGCGGGATCCTCATCGTCCTGCTCACCTTCCTCGGATACGAGTACGACGGCACCAACAGCAGGAAGAAGCCGCGCGAGGACCGCCCGGCCGAAGTCGGTGAAGCCCCGGAGGCGCAGTGACGTTCCCGTCTTCGCACCGAAACCGCATGCTCCCGGTTCCGGACGGCCTCGACGGGATGCGCGTCGATGCCGGCCTGGCCCGCTTGCTCGGACTGTCCCGCACCGTGGTGGCCGAGCTGGCGGCCAACGGTGACGTGCTGCTGGACGGCAAGCCGGCCGCCAAGTCGGACCGGCTGCGCGCGGGCGGCCTGCTCGAGGTGACCATGCCGGAGCCGGAACGCCCGCCGGCCGTCGAGCCCGTGCTGGTGGACGGGCTGCGGGTGTTGCACGAGGACGACGACATCGTGGTGGTCGACAAACCGGTCGGGGTCGCCGTGCACCCCAGCCCCGGCTGGACCGGGCCGACGGTGGTCGGCGGGCTGGCCGCGGCAGGCATCCGCATCGCCACGTCCGGTGCCGCCGAACGGCAGGGCGTGGTCCATCGCCTCGACGCGGGCACCACCGGCGTCATGGTGGTGGCCAAGAGCGAGCACGCCTACACGGTGCTCAAGCGCGCGTTCAAGGAGCGCAAGGTCGACAAGGGGTATCACGCCCTGGTGCAGGGGCACCCCGACCCGACGCAGGGCACCATCGACGCGCCGATCGACCGGCATCCGCGCCACGACTACAAGTTCGCTGTCGTGGCGGGTGGGCGGCCGAGCGTCACGCACTACGAAGTGATCGAGGCGTTCCGGGCGGCGTCGCTGGTCGCGGTGCGGCTGGAGACCGGGCGCACCCACCAGATCCGGGTGCACTTCTCCGCGCTCCGGCATCCGTGCGTCGGTGACCTGACCTACGGCGCGGACCCGGTGCTGGCCCGCAAGCTCAACCTGAACCGGCAGTGGCTGCACGCCAGGAGCCTGGGCTTCGCCCACCCCGCGGACGGCCGGTACGTCGAGTTCCGTTCCGAGTACCCGCCGGATCTCGCGGCCGCGCTCGAACAGCTGCGAGCGGAGTCGTAGCGCCGTCAGTCCTCGATGGTCCAGGTGAGCGTGCGGGCGTCCGGTTCCGGGCGTGGACTCCACCGCACGGCGGTCACCCTGGTCGATTCCGGCAGGATGTACACGGTGTGCCCGCCCAGTGTCTCGCCCGGCTGCACGCCGATCTTGTGCGGCGGCCGGGACGTCAGCGCCACCGGGGCCTTGGCGATCGCCGACCCGTCCGCGGTGATCAGCTCCAGGTAGTTGTCCGGCAACGACATGTACGGGATCGACCCGGTGTTGGTGATCTCGGTGTGCACCACCACGGCCCGCTCACCGGGCTCCAGACGGTATCCGGCGGCCCCGAACAAGTAGTCGGCCGGATCCTGCACCTCGATCAACTGCACCGTCAGTTGCTCGCCCTCCAGCCCCTCGGTGCGCAGCGCGTCCCCGACCTTGCCGGTACGTGGCCCGGACGGCGGGCTCGCCGCGTGGCTGGTGAGTGAGTCCTGGTCGCCGCGCGCCCACGCCGCGGTCTGCGGCGGCCCCCACGTGCTGATCACCGGGTCCGGCTGGGCCGGTACGGGCGACTGCGCCGGGTGGCCGGGCGCCCCGGCGGGCACCGGCTGGGAGACACCGGGGTGCTGGTAGGCGCCGGCCGGGCCGGGATGGCCGCCGCCGTGGGCGGGAACCCGATGCGGGCCCGAGGGCACCCGGTGCGGGCCCGAGCCCTGCGGCTGGGCGGGAAAGCCGCCGCTCGTCGGGCCGTACGGCTGGGCGGGCTGGGCCGGGTGGGCGCCGGAGGGCGGGCCGTGCCAGGCTCCGGCCACCGCGGCGCGGATGCCGCGCGGGTCGCACTCCACTCCGACCAGCAGCGGGAGCCCGCTGCCGGACAGCGTGATCAGCCGGGTGGCGGCCTCGCGCGGATCCATCCCGACTTTGGCCGCCAGTTCGTGCACGGCGGCTTTGCCCATGTCCGCCAGCGCCGCCAGCAGACGAGCATCCATCGGATCGGTCACGGCCACGGTGAAGACGCTACAGCAGCGCTCGCGAGCGAGTGGGATGCCACGGCGCGGAGATAAGCTCGTCGGCAGGCGTCACGGTGATCTCCGAGGAGAACGATGAGCGACAACACCCCTGCTCCGTCAGCGCCGGAGGGCGAGCAAGCCCGCGCGCTGGCCGACGAGCTGCTGCAGGTGCAGTTCGACATCGACCCGGTCTGGCCGGCCATGCTCGGCATCGACACCAGCCGGGCGGGCCTGGGTGCCATCACGGAAGAGGAGGAACAGCGCGGCGCCGACGCGGTACGGGACGTGCTGCGCCGGGCACGCGAGCTGGAGCCGACGGAGCCGGAGGACCGGCTGACCCGGGACGTCGTGATCTCGCTGGCCCAGGCGCACCTGGACCGGGTCGCCGCCCGCGAGGTGGAGTACACCGTCACCGACATCTTCGTGGCCCCCGCCGTCGGGATGCTGACCACGCTGCCGATGCTGCAGATATCCGGCCCCGAGCACGCCGAGTCCTACCTCGGGCGGCTGCGCGACGTGCCGCGTTACCTGGCGGGAGCGCTGGAGCGGCATCGCGCGGGTGTGGCGGCGGGCCGGGTGCCGGTCGCGCACCTGGTCGATGCGGCCGTGCGGCACCTGGACCGGCACCTGTCCGATCCGGGCAACGACCCGCTCGCCCGCCCCGCCCCGCCGGACGGCGTGGACGTGGGGGACTTCCACGCCGAGCGGGAGCGGCTGTTGCGCGACGTGGTGCGCCCGGCGATCCGGCAGTACCGCGACGGGCTCGTCGAGCACATCGCCCCGCACGCCCGCCCGGAGGACAAGCCGGGCCTGGCCTGGCTGCCGGACGGCGAGCGGATCTACCGGTTGCTGGCGGGCGTGCACACCACCGTGGACCGTGATCCGGCCGAGCTGCATCAGGTCGGGCTGGACCTGATCGACCGGCTGGCCGGCGAGTACGCCGAGGTGGGCTCGCGGGTGTTCGGCACCACCGACCTCGGCGAGATCTTCCACCGGCTGCGCACCGATCCGGCGCTGCGCTGGTCGTCGGCCGAGGAGCTGATCGAGCACGCCAACGCCGCCATCCGCCGCGCCGAGCAGGCCGCGCCGCAGTGGTTCGGGCGGATCCCCACCCAGCCGTGGGTGGTCGAGGAGGTGCCTGCCGCTGCCGCACCCGGCGCCCCGGCCGCCTACTACATGGCGCCGTCGGCCGACGGCAGCCGTCCCGGTACCTACTTCGCCAACACCTACCAGGTCACCGAGCGCTTCAAGCACACCGCCGAGGTGACCGCGTTCCACGAGGCCATCCCCGGGCACCACTTCCAGATCAGCCTGGCGCTGAGCCTGGACGACATCCCGCTGCTGCGGCGGGTCAACGGGTTCACCGCCTACGTGGAGGGCTGGGGCCTGTACACCGAACGGCTGGCCCAGGAGATGGGCCTGTACTCCGGTGACGTGGCGCTGCTCGGCATGCTCAGCATGGACTCGCTGCGGGCCGGGCGGCTGGTGGTGGACACCGGCCTGCACGCCAAGGGCTGGAGCCGCGAGCAGGCGATCGACTACCTGCGCACCAACAGCCCGATGCCGTTGGTGGAGATCGAGGCGGAGGTGGACCGCTACATCGCCTACCCCGGCCAGGCGCTGTCGTACATGGTCGGGCGGCTGGAGATCCTGCGGATGCGCCAGGCGGCCGAGCGGCGGCTGGGGGACCGGTTCGACATCCGGGCATTCCACGACGTCGTGCTGGGCAGCGGCGCGGTGCCGCTCGGCGTGTTGGACACCCTGGTCGGCGAGTGGGTCGAGCGGCAATGAGCACCGGTTGGGGCCCGCGCGAGGAGATCGCCTCGCTCGCCGACGAGCTGGTGGCCGCCCGCTTCGAGGCCTATCCGATCGAGGCGTCCCTGCTGGGGCTGCCCGGCCCGCATCACCGGCTGACCGACTACTCGGTGCAGGGCAGGCAGCGCACCAAGAACGCGGTGCTGGCCATCGCGCGGGCGGCGACGGCGGTCGACCCGACCGTGCTCACCGAGCAGGAGCGGATCACCCGCGAGCTGATCGTGCAGCAGGCGATGGCGCTGGTCGCGGAGATCGACGTACGCAGCGAGGAGTTCTCGGTCAGCGACGGGTTGTCCTCGCCCGCGCTGTGGCCGCTCATCGCCCTGCCGATCATCACGCTGACCGACGGCGAACTCGCCGAGGGCTACCTGGAACGGCTGGCCGCCCTGCCCCGGTACCTGGAGATGGTGGCGGCGCGCCAGCGTTCCGGGATCGAGCACGGCCTCGCCCCGCCCGGTTTCCTGGTGCGCGCAGGCATCGCCTACGTCGAGCGCTATCTGGGCTCCCGGCAGGATCCGCTGGGTGCGGTGACCGCGCAGGAACCGGTCAGCGGGTTCGAGGAGCGTCGCGACAAGCTGGTCGCCGACGTGGTACGGCCGGCGTACGCCCGCTACCGGCAATTCCTGGTCGACGAGCTGCTGCCCGCGGCGCGGCCCGACGGCCAGGCCGGCCTGTGGTGGCAGCCCGAGGGCGAGACCCGCTACGCGGCGTTGATCCGGGTGCACACCACCACCGAGCGCAGCGCCGACGAGTTGCACCAATCCGGCCTGGCCATCCTGGACAAGCTCAACGCCGAGTACGCCGCGCTCGGCAAGAAGGTCTTCGGCACCAGCTCGATCGAGGACATCTTCCACCGGCTGCGCTCCGATCCGGTCCTGCGCTGGGCGGACGGGGGCGAGATGCTGCACGCGGCCCGGCAGGCGATCGCGCGTGCCGAGCAGGCCGTGCCGTCGTGGTTCGGCCAGGTCCCCACGGACAGGATCGAGGTGCGGCCGGTGCCCGCGGCGGAGGCGAGCGGCGGCTCCACGGCGTACTACACCGCTCCGCCGCTGGACGGCTCCCGGCCCGGCATCTACTACCTCAACGTCACCGACGCCCCGCAGCGCTACCGGTACCTGGCCGAGGCGATCGCCTTCCACGAGGCGATACCCGGCCACCATTTCCAGGTCACCACCGCCCGCGGGCTGAGCGAACTGCCGCTGCTGCGCCGCATCGCCGTGGTGAACGCCTACGACGAGGGCTGGGCCGTCTACGCCGAGCGGCTGGCCGACGAGATGGGCCTGTACACCGACGACGTGTCCCGGCTGGGGATGCTGGTGCAGGACTCGATGCGGGCCGCCCGGCTGGTGGTGGACACCGGCCTGCACGCCAAGGGCTGGAGCCGGGAACGCGCGGTCGGCTTCCTGCGCGAGCGGACCCCGATGGCCCCGCTGGAGATCGAGGCGGAGGTCGACCGCTACGCCGCGGTGCCCGCGCAGGCGCTGTCCTACATGGTCGGCCGGCTGGAGATCCAGCGCATGCGGGCCGGTGCGCAGGCCGTGCTCGGCAAACGGTTCGACATCAGGGCGTTCCACGACGTCGTGCTGGGCGCCGGGCCGCTGCCGATGTCGATCCTGGATCGGGTGGTGCAGGAGTGGGCCACCGGCTTGGCTTAGGTGTCACCGCGGCAGCAGGTCGACGGTTCCGGAGAAGCGCATGGCCCCGGCCAGCGGTTCGATCCGATCCACACGTGCCCCGGCGGGCAGCTCCGGCAGGTCGAACGTCCTGCCGACGCGGAGGATCTGGTCGAGCACGGCGGGCGGCGGGAATCGCGGCAGCGCGACGTCGATGCCGATGAGGTCCAGCAGTGGCACCTTGGCCGGAGTGGTCGGGGCGACGTGCACCCGGTGCACCCCGTCCATCCGCACCACCGTGTCGATCGGCAGGCCGGCGACGGTGTGCAGCGTGACGCCGTGCTCGGTGACCGACATCCTGGCCACGCCGGGCGGCAGCGGGATCAGCGCGGTGAGCTGGTCCTCGCCGAGCTGCGCGGTGAACCGGGCCGCACCGATGGACAGTGCGGGCTTGCGCCACGTCATCGTCAGCCGGACGTCCCGCACGACGACGTGCAGATGATCGATCTTGCCGTCCGCGTCGCCGATCGGCACCCCGTCGGCCCGCAGCTCGACGCGGTCGACGTGCCGTCTGAGCGCGCGCCGGGCGAGTGTGCGCGGCGGCGGGTCGAGCGCCACGTGGTCGGCGCGCAGCACGGTCATCACCGACTGCCGCACGGTCTCGAACAGGTCCACTGATCACCCGAGCTGACACGATCCGGCAAAACCAGGCGAGTATAGGTCCGCCCGGGTCATCCTGCCGCGCTCGCTGACGGCACGGACAGTGGTTGTGGGATGCTGCACTCGTGGCTGAGCAGGCAGAGGCTGTGCCGGAGACCCCAGCGATCGACCTCGTCGACGAGACGTTCATCGCGGTCCCGCCCGCCACCGTGGCGGCGGTGTTCAAGGATCCGCGCTCGTGGCGGCATTACTGGCCGGACCTGCACCTGACCGTCTACGCCGACCGCGGCGACGAAGGCCTGCGCTGGACCGTGTCCGGGGCTCTGGTGGGCACCATGGAGGTGTGGTGCGAACGCGTGATGGACGGGACGGTGCTGCACTACTTCCTGCGTGCCGACCCGGTCGGTGCGCACACCCGGCGGCAGCTGGTCCGTGCCCGTGACCGCCGGGCGAAGGCCGCCAAACAGCTCGCCTTGAACTTGAAGCTGACCTTGGAGGACGGCAGGCGCCCCGGGGTGCCGCCGACGCTGTAGCTGAGAGGATCCGCGTGCGAGTCCACGTCGTGTCCGACGTCCACGGCAACGCCAAGGCACTGGCCCGTGCCGCCGACCGCGCCGACGCCCTCGTCGTGCTCGGCGATCTGCTGGATTTCGTCGACTACCAGAACCATTCGCGCGGGATCCTCGGCATGCTCTTCGGTCCGGAGAAGGTGGCGACGTTCGCGCGGTTGCGGGCATCGGGCGACCGGGAGCGCACGGTGCAGTTCTCCCGCTCGCTGTGGGACAGCCTGCGTGATCCGGCCGCGGCGATCGAGGAAGCCATCCGGGCCCAGTACGACGAGCTGTTCGGGGTGCTCAACTCCTGTTCCGTGCCGGTGTACGCCACGCCGGGCAACGTCGACCTGCCTGCGCTGTGGCCGGAATACGCCGGGGAGAACGTGCGGGTGCTGGACGGTTCGGCGGTCACCATCGGAGGGTTGCGCTTCGGTTTCGTCGGCGGCACGCTGCAGCCACCCGGCTACCGGCCCCGTCCTGGGGCGGCTTGGCGGCCCTACATGCGCACCGTGGAGGAGTTCGGGGAAGTCATCGAGTCGCTGGGCGACGTCGACGTGCTGTGCACGCACATCCCGCCGCGGGTACCGGAGCTGACCTACGACGTGGTGGCCCGGCGGGTGGAGCAGGGAGCAGCCGGCGTGCTGGAGACGATCACGACGCGGCGGCCACGCTGGTCCCTGTTCGGCCACGTGCACCAACCGCTGGCGGCTCGCATGCGGATCGGGCAGACCGAGTGCTGCAACGTCGGGCATTTCCGCGCCGTCGAGCGGCCGTTCGTGCTGAAGTGGTGACCTGGGCGGCAGCGGCGGGCTGACCGGTTGCTGCAGGCCACCGGCGGCTGTGGGCACGCGGACAGGTAGGCCTGCTTGATCGCCGAGATCTCGAACTCCAGCGTCACCTTGTCGCTGACCAGCACGCCGCCGGTCTCCAGGGCGGCGTTCCGGGTGATGCCGAACTCCTTGCGGCTGATGGTGGTGCTGCCTTCGAAACCGATCCGCTGGTTGCCCGGCTCGGGCGCGCAGGCGTACAGCCATGCTGCGCGACCGGCCACTGGCACTTGGTGCACCGAAGCTTGCCGCCGGGGCGAACAGTCAGCGTGCGCCTGCGCACGTCGCACCTCCGCCGGTCACCAAGCGCAGTAGGCTCGGTACATGCCTGATGAGTCGACCCAGTCGATCGTGGTCGACGCCCCAGCGGATCGCGTCATGGCGGTGATCGCCGACCTGGAGTCCTACCCGGAGTGGGCCAAGGCGGTACGCCGGACCGAGGTGCTGGAGCGTGACGACCACGGACGGCCGTACCGCGTGAAGTTCACCTTGGACGCCGGCCCGGTCCAGGACGTGTACACGCTGTGCTACGACTGGGCGCCGGACGGCCTGCGCGTCAACTGGCACCTGGTCGAAGGGCAGATGCAGCGTGCGCAGAAGGGGGAGTACGCGCTGCGCCCGCTGGGTGACGGCTCCTCGACCGAAGTCACCTACACGCTGTCGGTCGAGCTCGCGCTGCCGATGATCGGCCTGCTGCGCCGCAAGGCGGAGAAGGTGATCATGGACATCGCACTCAAGGAGCTCAAGCGCAGGGCCGAGTCGAGCTGAGGGGACCATCGTGCGGTTGTTGCTGTTCACCGGGAAAGGTGGCGTCGGGAAGACGACGCTGGCCGCCGCGACGGGGGCCACGCTCGCCGCACACGGCCGTCGGACGCTGGTGATCTCCACCGATCCGGCGCATTCGCTGGCCGATGCCTACGGCGTTCCGCTGGGCCCGGAGCCGAAAGAGATCACCCGGCGGCTGGACGGCGTGCAGATCGACTCCCGCAACCTGGTCGATGCGGCGTGGGAGGACCTGCGGCGGCAGTTGCGCGACGCGCTGGCGGGCGCGGGGCTGGACGCGCTGGACGCCGAGGAGCTGACCGTGCTGCCGGGCATCGACGAGCTGCTGGCGTTGACCGAGGTCCGGCGGCTGGCGATGACCAAGCACTGGCACAGCGTGGTGGTGGACTGCGGCCCGACCGCGGAGACGCTGCGGCTGCTCGCCCTGCCCGAGGCCATCGCCGCCTACCTGCGGCGGCTCTACGGCTGGCAGCCGTGGCAGGGGGCGGGCAAGGTCAGCAAGGGCGTGGCCGGCTCGGTGGCCAAGCTCGGTGAGCACCTGGAGCGGCTGCGCGACCTGCTCACCGACCACGACGTGACCTCGGTCCGGCTGGTGCTCACCCCGGAGCGGGTGGTGGTGGCCGAGACCAGGCGGACGCTGACCGCGCTGGCGCTGCGCGGGATCAAGGTGGACGGCCTCATCGCCAACCGGCTGATGCCCGCGCCCGGGATGTGGCGCGGCGGTGCGGCCAGCTGGCTGCGCGCCCGGCGCAAGCAGCAGGACGAGGTACTGGCCGAGCTGCGCGGGGTCGGCATGCCCGCGCTGACCGTGGTCGAGCACCGGGCCGAGGAACCGGTCGGCCTGGAGGCACTGGCGGACATCTCCGAGCAGCTGTACCGCGGCGGTGACCCGCTCGCCCCGATGGGCGGCAGGGACGCGGTGAGCGGCAAGGACACCACGGGTGAGGCGGCGATGATGCACATCACCGCCAACCCGCGCGGCGGCTACCGGTTGCGCATCGCGGTGCCGCTGGATCCGCGGACCGACGTCGACCTGGCCAGGGTCGACGATGACTTGGCCATCACAATCGACGGTTTCCGTCGCCTGGTCGCGTTGCCGAGGCTGTTACGATCCTGCGCGGTCGTGGGCGCGGAATCCGACGCCGAAGGCATAGTGGTCCATCTTGCCGAACCGGAGGAGATCCGATGAGCACTGCCGGTGCCGACAAAGCGGACACCGCGGCCGCCGGAAACCCCGCCGGGACGCTTGGCCACGAGCTCAAGCTGCTGGTCGAGATGGTCCTGGAACGGTCCGCGCCCTGGCTGGAGCGGCTCCGTGCGGGTGACCACCCCGCTCTGGGGGAGCACTCGGCGGAGCGGCAATGTGTCAGTTGGTGTCCGATCTGCACCGCGGTCAGCATTGCCAAAAGCCAGGGGCCGGAATTCAGCGCCAGGGCGTGCGAGCAGGCCGCCCAGGCCGTGTCCCTGCTCCGCGCGGTGTTGGCCGACCGCTGGCATCCGGAACAGGGCGTGCACATGCCGGGCTTCGACCCACGGACTTCCGGCAACGGGTCGGCGGCGTCGTCGGCGTCGGCACCCCCACCCGCTGCGGGGACGCCGCGCACGCCTGCCGCCGATGGGGAGGGCGGCGGAGGTCAGCGCCGGTCTTCGTCCCGCGTGCAGCGTGTCGCGGTGCGGAAGTCCGAGAACGGGGAGCGACTGCGCTGAACACAGTCACGATTGGGGTCGACGTCGGAGGAACGAGCATCCGGGCAGGGGTCGTCGATGAGCGCGGAGCGATCATCGACAGCTGCCGGGTGGCCACACCGGACGACGAAAGCACGCTGGAGAAGGCCATCGTCGGGGTCGTCACGCGGCTGCGCCGGGAGCACCCGGTGGCCGGGGTGGGGCTGAGCGTGGCCGGGTTCGTCGCGCCGGACGGCAAGACGGTGCAGTTCGCACCGCACCTGGCGTGGCGGCAGGCGCCGGTGGCGCAGCGAATATCCGCCCGCACCGAGTTGCCGGTGACCCTGGAGCACGACGCCAATGCCGCGGCATTGGGCGAGTACGTCTACGGGGCCGCGGCGGGCGCGTCGGTGGTGGCGTTGGTGGCGCTGGGCACGGGCATCGGCTGCGGCCTGCTGCTCGACGGCGAGATCTACCGCGGCGCCAACGGCGTGGCGCCGGAGCTGGGTCACCTCCGGCTCGTCCCGGACGGCCGCCAGTGTTCGTGCGGCAAGCGTGGCTGTTGGGAGCGCTACTGCAGCGGCACCGCGCTGGCCATGACCGCGCTGGAGCTGCTGTCCCGCTACCCGGGCCGATCGACCGTGCTGGCTCGTGAGGCCGCAGGCGATCCCGGTTCGGTGACCGGGCGGCGGGTCGCCGCGGCCGCCAGGGACGGCGACGAGATCGGCATGATGGCCATGGCCGACCTGGCCACGTGGCTGGGGGAGGGCCTGGCACTGGTCGCCGACGTCTTCGACCCGGAGATCATCGTGATCGCCGGCGGGGTGTCGGAGTCGGCGACGTTGTTCCTGGACGAGGCGCGCGAGCACTACGCCCGGGTGGTGACCGGGGCGGGCAACCGGCCGTTGGCGCGGATCCGTACCGCCCAGCTGGGCGACGACGCCGCCATCGTCGGCGGCGCGCTGCTGGCGCGGGAGGCGGTGTCCGGCGTGCCCGGCTCGTGGCGCAAACGGACGCGCAGGAACGGTTAGCGGCAGTGGCCAGCGGCGATGGCTTCGTCCGATGCGCGTGCGGCCAGTGGCACTGGGGCAGGTACGGCGCGGCGGGGCTGTTACTGAGCGATCCGGAGCGCAGGGTGCTGCTGCAGCACCGCGCCCGTTGGGTGCATCAAGGAGGCACCTGGGCGCTGCCCGGCGGCGCCCTGCGCCGCGCCGAGTTCCCGTGGGACGCTGCGGTGCGGGAAGCGGGCGAGGAAGCCGACGTCCCGCCCGACGCGGTGGAGCTGACCGCGAGCGTGGTGGTCGATCACGGGAACTGGCGCTACACCACGGTCCTGGCCACGGCCCGGCGGCCGGTGGCCGCGCGCGCCGTGTCCGCGGAGGCGGCGGGTATGCGCTGGGTGCCGGTCGAGGAGGTCGCCGGCTACCCGCTGCACCGGGACTTCGCCGCAGCGTGGCCCAAGCTGCGGGAACACGTGGGCAGGCGGCTGGTTCTGGTGGTGGACGCGGCCAATGTCATCGGGTCACGGCGCGACGGATGGTGGAAGGACCGGGCGGGCGCGGCCGCCCGCCTGCGCGACAAGCTGGCCCGCCTGGCGGGCGCGGGCATTCCGGCGGGTTACGACGGGTTGCCCGGCTGGGGCGAGTTCAGCTGGTGGCCGGACGTCCGGCTGGTCGTGGAAGGCGACGCCCGTACGACTGCGCCGGCCGACGGCGTCGAAGTCGTCGCCGCACCCGAGGACGGTGACTCTGCGATCGTGGCCGAGGTAGCTGCGGTCCGGTCCGAGCGCGCCGACGACCACCTGGTCGTGGTGACTGCGGATCGTCGGTTGCGCGCGCGGGTGGAAGAGGCCGGTGCCGTCGTCGTCGGGCCGCGCACCCTGAACGCGATGCTGGATGAGCTGGACTGACCCGTCAAACGCGCCACAGCGCCCTGGGCGCCGTGCGACGTGTCACACCGATCGTGCATTCCTAGTGACCGGCGAGCGCCACCGCGACCTGGGCGGCGAGCCGTGCGTTGACCAGCACGAGTGCTTCGTTCACCCGCACGCTGACTCCTTCGCTGGCCCGGTGGAAGTGCTCCAGCATCGCCGGGGTCACGTCCGACCCTTGCACGCTGCGGTCGTGCAGCAGCGTCATCGCCTCACGCAGCAGCCGTTCGTGCAGCTCGTGGTCCATCTCGGCATCCGCAGGCACCGGGTTGGCCAGCAGCATCCCAGAGCTGCTGATCCGGCTATGCGCGGCGAACACCGCGGCGGCTTCCGCCGGGCTCTCGACCCGCCACGACACCCGGTGTCCTGAGGAGCGGAGATAGAACGCGGGAAAGTCGTCGGTGCGGTACCCGACGACGGGGACCGAACGGGTTTCCAGGGCTTCCAGCGTCGCCGGGACGTCCAGCACCGACTTCACGCCCGAGCTGACCACCAGCACCCCGGTCGTGGCCAGCGCATCGATGTCGGCGGAGACGTCCCAGCTCACCTGGCTGTCGCCGACCGGCCGGTGGACCCCGCCCAGCCCGCCGGTGGCGAAAACGCGGATGCCGGTGGCGTGGGCAAGTGCGGACGTGCTGGCCACGGTGGTCGCGCCGGTCCTGCCGAGGGCGACGGCCGGGCCGAGGTCGCGGGTGGACAGCTTCACCACGTCGTCGCCGGTGCACAAGGCGTGGATCTGATCGCCGGTCAACCCGACCGTCGGCGTGCCCGACAGCACGGCGATGGTGGCGGGCACGGCGCCCTCCGCTCGCACCACTTCCTCCAGGCGGCGGGCGATGGAGAGGTTGTCGCCCGGGGGAAAGCCGTGGGCCAGCAGGGTGGACTCCAGCGCGACGACCGGGCGCCCGGCGGCGACGGCGTCGGCGACCTCGTTCGACATCTCGATGCGCACGCACGCATCATGGCCCACCGGGCGATGATCGATGCGGCCGGTGCTCGATCGCGTGCCAAGGGCGCCGTCGGTACCCCGGCGGGCAGTTTTGGCGGGGCGCCCGGGTTGGTGTCGTCCGGAGGCCGGTGCTGCGGCGGCAGTTTTGGCGGGATGTCGAGTTCGTGGCAGGGGTGCTGCCGGTGCTGCGGCGGGCAGTTTTGGCGGGGCGCCCGGGTTGGTGTCGTCCAGAGCCCGGTGTGCGGCACAATGGACCCGTGGCTACTACTCAGGTTCTCCCCGACGTCGACACTCGACCGGAAGGCACCGACGCCACCGACAACGACTCGCCGGATCTGTTCCACTACGTGCGGAAGAACAAGATCGCCGAGAGCGCGGTGCTGGGTACCCACGTGGTGGCCCTGTGCGGTGAGGTGTTCCCGGTGACCAAGACGCCGAAGCCGGGGTCGCCGGTGTGCCCCCGATGCAAGGAGATCTACGAGAGCTTGCCGCCCGGCGGGGACGACAACGACTGATGTCGGCCGTGGCCAGGGGAGTCGCCCGGCAGTCCGCGGCCGTCTCGAGGCGCTGAACCCGGGTCGTCGGTGGTCGCTTCGCCCACCGGTGGCCGTTCGCCGTGCGGCGTCTGCTCCGGCTGATTCCTTTCCTGCGGCTGCGTGTCTTGACTCGGCGGCTGCGGCGGCGTGGCCGGATTTCGTGTCCGGGGCTGCGCGGCCTGATCCGATGTGGGCGGCTGCGCGGTCCGGCCTTCTGCCTGCGGCCGCGGGGCCTGTGCCTGGTTCGTGTCCTGTTCCGGCGGCCGGTTGGGCCTGCGCAGCGGCGCGGTGGTGCGTTCCCACAGGCTGCGGGCGTTGTCGGCCTTGAGCTTCTCGTTGGCCCGTTCCAGTTCGAGCTTGCGCCAGCGGCGGCGCTGCCGCCGGGTCGGCTTGGCAGGCCACAGCTCCTGGATCGCGCTGTTGAAGTACGCGCCGACCACGATGCCCATGCCGATGAAGAACAGGAACAGCAGGAACGCCACGAACGTGGCCAGCGCGCCGTAGGTGTAGCCGGTGGCGGTGATGATCTCCAGGTAGAACCGCAGGCCGGAGCTGGCCAGCAGGAAGATGATCATGGCCAGGACCGCACCGGGCAGCCCGCGATGCCACGGCAGCTTGCGCGGCAGTGCCACCTTGTACAGCGTGGCCAGCGCCAGCACGATCAACACGCCGAGGGTCGGGTAGTACAGGATCGACACCCAGGTGGCGATGTTGTCCCGGATGTCGGTGGGGAACAGCTCGGGCAGCAGCTCGGGGCCGATGGCGATCAGCGGCAGGCCGATGACCAGCAGGATCAGGCTGGCCACGTAGAGCAGCAGGGCGAAGATGCGCTGCCAGACGCTGTTGCGCACCCCGTACTGGTCGTGCGCCACGGTGATGGCGTCGACGAACGACGACATGGCGGACGAACCGGCCCACAGCGCGATCAGGAACCCGACCGAGGCGATCGCCGCCTTGCCCTCGGTGAGCATGTCCTCGACCGTGGGCTGCACGATGTTGCGGACCACCTCGTCGCTGAAGATGTTTTCGCAGATGGTGAGGATCTGCTGGCCGACACGGTCGGCGACGTCCCTGCCGAACCAGTCCTCGACGTAGCCCAGCAGGCCGAGCAGCCCGAGCATCAGCGGTGCCAGCGACAGGGCCTGCCAGAAGCCGGCTTCGGCCGACTCGGAGAAGAAGTTGCCGTCCCACGCCTTCTGCAGCGTGCGCCCGATCAGCCGCCCGACGCCCTTGCGGCGTGCCCGCGGCTGCTCGGCCGGCTTCCGCTCGCCCTGTGTCGTCATAGCGAGTCCAGCATGCTCCATTCGAGCCACTTTGGCTCGGTGACATTCTCGGCGTGTCCACCCGGACCGTCACGCACGGGTCCCAGGTACGCTCGTTCGGGCGCCCTCACGCACGCGCTCGACAGGCCGGTCGACGATGACGGCCGGCGAGCCGGCGCCTCAGAGCCTGTCATCACCGACGGTACCGGTCCGTGAGGGTCTTCGTCCGTCTGACGTGTGATGTTGCGCCCGTGCCGGGCACGAGCCTGCGAGGAGGATGGCTTGTCCCAGGACGCGTTCGTCGCGCCGGAACCAGCCCATGACGCCACCGCTCGTCCGCTGCGCGCCTGGCAGCGGCGTGCCCTGACCAAGTACCTGGCCACCAATCCGCGGGACTTCCTGGCGGTGGCCACGCCGGGGGCGGGCAAGACCGTCTTCGGGCTGCGCATCGCCGGGGAACTGCTGTCCGACCGCACGGTGGACGCGGTCACTATCGTCACGCCCACCGAGCATCTGAAACACCAGTGGGCGGCGTCCGCGGCCACGGCCGGGATCCCCATCGACTCGAACTTCCGCAACTCCGACGGCACCGTCTCGCCCGACTTCCGCGGCGTGGCGCTCACGTATGCCCAGGTGGCCGCGCACCCCACGCTGCACCGGGTACGGACGGAGAACCGCAGGACGCTGGTCATCCTCGACGAGATCCACCACGGCGGTGACTCGCGTTCCTGGGGGGATGCGATCCGGGAAGCGTTCACCCCCGCGGTACGCCGACTGGCGCTGACCGGCACCCCGTTCCGCAGTGACGACTCACCCATCCCGTTCGTGCACTACGAGCCGACCGGCGACGGGGGCATGCGCAGCGTGGCCGACCACACCTACGGCTACGCCGAAGCACTCGCGGACGGCGTGGTGCGGCCCGTGGTGTTCCTGGCGTACTCGGGCGAGGCACAGTGGCGCACGAGCGCCGGGGAGGAGTTCACGGCACGCCTGGGCGAGCCGATGACGGCCGAGCAGACCGCCCGCGCGTGGCGTACCGCGCTGGATCCGCGCGGTGAGTGGGTGCCCGCCGTGCTGCACGCCGCCGACGTGCGCCTGGAGCAGCTGAGGGCGTCGGGCATGCCGGACGCCGGTGGCCTGGTCATCGCCAGCGATCAGGAATCGGCCCGCGCCTACGCGAAGCTGCTCCGCAGGGAGACGGGTGTGGACCCGGTGGTGGTGTTGTCCGACGACCCCACCGCGACGCGCAAGATCGGTGAGTTCGCCGAGTCCGACGACAAGTGGATGATCGCGGTGCGCATGGTCTCCGAGGGCGTCGACGTGCCCAGGCTGGCCGTCGGCGTGTACGCCACCAGCGCGTCCACGCCGCTGTTCTTCGCCCAGGCGGTGGGCCGCTTCGTACGGGCGCGCAAGCCGGGGGAGACGGCCAGCATCTTCCTGCCCAGCGTGCCGGTGCTGCTCGAACTGGCCAGCCAGCTGGAGGCGCAGCGCGACCACGTGCTGGGCAAGCCGCACCGGGAGAAGGACGGCTGGGACGACGAACTGCTCGCCGCCGCGAAAGCGCGCCGGGACGAGCCGGGGGAGCAGGAGAAGGGGTTCACCTCGCTGCACGCTTCGGCCGAGCTGGACCAGGTGATCTACGACGGCAACTCGTTCGGCACGGCCGCATTGGCCGGATCCGAGGAGGAGCAGGAGTACTTGGGCCTGCCCGGCCTGCTCGAGCCGGAGCACGTGCGGGCATTGCTGCGCAAGCGGCAGGAGGAACAGCTGGCTGCGGAGCGACGGAAGGCCAAGCAGGCCGCCAAGCAGGAGCCGGAGCAGAAACCGCGGCCTGCCGCGCCCGCCACCGCGGCGGAACGGCGCAAGGCGTTGCGCAAGGAGCTGAACGCCCTGGTGGGCCTGTATCACCACCGCACGGGCAAGCCGCACGGGCAGATCCACGCGGCGTTACGGGAGGCCTGCGGCGGGCCACCCACCGCCATGGCGACGATCGAACAGCTCGAGGAGCGGATCGCCACGCTGCGCAGCTGGTAGCGGCGGCCCGCGGCGTCGGCGGCCGGGTCCCGCGGCGCGCGGCCGCAGGGCGGGTTCCCACGGCCCCGCCCGTCGCGGGGCGAGCCACCGCGAGCGTCCGGCGAGCGGCCCCGGACACGGCGCGAGGCGGGGACCCGATGGGATCCCCGCCTCGCGGTAGGTCTTGCTCAGTGGTGGTCAGCCGTGCTGGATCTCGACCTCCAGCTCCTTGAGCTTGGCTTCGTGCTGGCGCGCGTGGTGTCCGCAGAACAGCAGCTCGCCGCCGGACGGAAGCACGGCGCGAACCTTGGCGGCCGCTCCGCAGCGGTCGCAACGGTCGAGGGCGGTCAGGGCGGGGCGGGTGAGTGTCGATGGGGTCATGAGGGTCTCCCTCCATCCGTCCCGGCATCGGCGATGCCAGCGCGTAACGCGGTGTGCGTTACCTCTACTGTTGCAGACGAATTCCGTAGGGCAAGTGTTCCCCGCAAGCTGGGACGTTGGTCACGCGCCGGTATCGGCGAAGGGCTCCCGACGTGCTCTTTTCGGCCGGATCACCACCCCGCCATTCGGGTGTTTTCGCACGTCAGGCACCATGCGCAGGGTGAGGCGCATACCGGTAGGACACCTCGTGTCGCGGGCCCCGGCACCGGCGCTGTTCGTTGTCAGCGGAATTTCCATGTACGTCGGCGCGGCGATGGCGGTCTGGCTGTTCGACGTCGCATCTCCGTCCGGCGTCGCGTGGCTGCGTTGCCTGGGCGCGGCGATCGTGCTGCTGGCATGGCGTCGGCCTCCGCGTGCCGCATGGCGCGGCAGGTCGCTCGTGCTTGCCGGGACGTTCGGCACCGTCACCGCCGGGATGAACGTGGTGTTCTACGAGGCGATCGCCCGGCTGCCGCTCGGCACGGCGGTGGCCATCGAGTTCGCCGGTCCGGTCACCGTGGCCGCTGTCGGGTCGCGGCGGCTGCGCGACGTCGGAGCCTTGCTGCTAGTGGCGCTGGGCGTGGTGCTGATCGCCGACGTGCAGCTGGAGGGGAGCCCGCTGGGCGTGCTGTTCGCGCTGGCAGCCGCCGCGGCCTGGGCGGGCTACATCGTGCTGGGAAAACGGGTGGCGCTGGCCCCGGACGGCGTCTCCGGGCAGGACAGCCTGGCGGTCGGCATGGCCGTGGCCACCGTCGTGCTGTCCCCGCTGGCGGTCGGCACCGGCCCGGTGTGGGGCTCGGCCGAACTGCTCACCATCGGAGTCGGCGTCGGGGTGCTGTCGACCGTGGTGCCGTACGCGCTCGACCAGGTGGTGTTGCGGCGTGTCGGGCAGACGTCGTTCGCTTTGCTGCTGGCGCTGCTGCCGGTGACGGCCACAGCGATCGGGTTCCTCGTCCTGGCGCAGATTCCGGCCCCGGTGGAGGCGGTGGGCATCCTCGCGGTGGTGTGCGGCCTGCTTGTCCGGTCGCGCGACGACCAAGCCGCGGGCGAACCGCCTTAGTGCGCCACGCGATCCACCAGCAGGCGTTTGAGGATCTTGCCGGTGGTGTTGCGCGGCAACCGGGTGAGGAACGTGACGTCCCGCGGCACGGAGAAACGGGACAGCCGCTGGTGGATGTAGGAACGCACCATCGCCGGGTCCAGCCGGGCGCCGGGCTTGGGCACGATGAACGCCGCGAGTCGCTGACCGTACTCCTCGTCCGGGACGCCGACCACGGCGACCTCGGCGACCTGCGGCAGCGCGGCGATCGCCTCCTCGACCGGGCGGGGGAAGACGTTCTCGCCGCCGGAGATGATCATCTCGTCGTCGCGTCCGGAGACGAACAGCCTGCCGTCGGCGTCCAGGTAGCCGAGGTCCCCGGTGTCCATCAGGGTGTCCTTGACCTCCGGCGGCTCGTCGCCAGCGGTGTAGCCGTGGAACGGTTGCTCGTTGCCGACGAAGATGCGCCCGACCGCGCCGCGCGGGACCAGCAGCCCGTCGTGGTCGAGGATGGCCACGGTCGACCCCAGCGGCGGGTGCCCGGCCGTGGTGGGGGCGACCCGCAGGTCGGTCGGGCTGGCCGTGGCGGCCTGGGACACCTCGGTGGAGCCGTAGAAGTTGTAGAGGATGTCGCCGAAGGCGTCCATGAACTCGGTGACCAGCGTGCCCGGCATGGCCGATCCGCTGCTGGCGACGATCCGCAGGCTGGAGGTGTCGTACCTGGCGCGCACCTTCTCCGGCAGGTTGAGAATGCGCTGCAGCATGATCGGCACCGCCATCAGGGCGGTCACCCGGTGCTGGTCGATCGCCTGCAGGCAGCGTTCCGGGTCGAACCGGTCCTGCAGGACGACCGTGGCCCGCAGCGGCGTGCTGATCTGCAACGCGCCCAGCCCCCAGGTGTGGAAGATCGGCGCGGAGATCAGCATGGTGTCCTCGGCCCGCAGCGGCAGCACGGACAGCATGGCGGCCACGCTGATCCAGCCCGGCGGAGTGGCACGTTTGGCGCCCTTCGGTGTCCCGGTGGTGCCGGAGGTCAGCACGATGAGCAGCCCGTCCCGCTCCGGCGTGCGGAGCGTCCCGCGCGGTGCCTTGTCGACGAGATCGTCCAGCGTCGCCCTGCCTGCCACGCCGCTGGGCGCGATGGCGCTGATGCGGGTGACCGTCGGCGGCAGGTACTGCACCAGCGGCTCGAACTCGTCGTCGGTGATCAGCACCCGGATGTCGTGACGCTCGACGATCTGCTCGATCTGCCTGCTGGCCAGCCCCGTGTTGAACAGCACGGCGTCGCAGCCGAGCATGGCGCAGGCGACCGCGGTGAGCACGAAGCCGCTGTGATTGCGGGCCAGGATGCCCACCGTGGCCTTGGTGTCCACACCCATGTCGGCCAACGCCCTGGCCAGCCGCTGCGACCGGTCGTAGACCTCGCCGAAGGTGAGGGTGCGGCGGTCGTCGACAACGGCGATGCGCTCCGGGCTCCGCGCCGCGGCGGCGGCATATCCGCCTGCCACCGTGAATCCCCACCGGCGCAGCCGGTTCAGCTGCCGGAGTCCGCGTAGCGGGTGCGACGCCTCGAGGATCCCGGCGTCCAGCAGGGTCTTGACGATCTTGCGCTGGATCTGGGCGGGTGATCCGCCGGTGGTGATCGGGACGTCGGGCTTGCCCGCCAGGTAGTCGTCGATCCGCCGCAGGCCGTCCCGCACCCAGCGGTGGATCGCCGTCCGGCCGTGCTGCCCGCCGAAGTCGACCCCTTGCGGCTTGGCCACCACCACGGTGACCTGGGTGCCGCCGTTGCTGGCGTCGGCCAGGGACACCGACACCCAGCTGTCCGATTCGCCGACACCGGCCAGGACGAGTTCCTCCTGGGGCTGGTTGGCGGCCAGCCGGGCGAGGTATTCCGCTGGATGCCCGCCGGAGGACACCGCCGAGATCACGTAGTGCGGGTCGCCGGCGTTGTTCGGCAGGTGGGTGATGGTGCCGAGGCTGCGGAAGAACCGCGGGTACAGCTCCGGCTTGCCGATGACGTCCCACACCGCGGCGCGCGGGTGGTCGAGCACCATCTCCACCGTCACGTAGTCGGACGGCACCCGATGTCCCGGTCCAGTCACCGCTCACCCACCCGTTTGCCTCGGCAAAGGACATTCCTAGCGAGTCGGCGCGTGCCGGGTCAAGAGCTGCGGGTATGCCCCTGGGCGAGATGTGGCCGCTGGGCATGGGGTGGGGATGGGCACTGGTGTGAGTCGGCGCGTTCCGGGCCGGGGGTGGCGGGTGCGGGGCCGTGGTGGGTGTTTCTGGTGGTGTGGGTCGGCGGGGTTTGCGCGGGGTCGGTGGGTGGGCTGTGGCGGGTGAAGGGTGGCGAGGCCGTAGTGGGCGCCACCGGCGGCATGGGGCAGCAAGGGTCACGTGGACCAGCGTCGGCTGTGGCGGGTGAGAGGCGTCGGGTAGGTCGCCCGGGCGAGGCGGCGCAGGGGCCATGGGGCCGGACGGGCACGCGTGCCCGCGAGCGTTTTCCCGGGACGAGGGTAGGCCGGTCAGCTCACCGGAATGTCGTCCTTGTCGGTCTGGTCGCCGTTGCCCGGGGCCAGGTGCGAGTGTTTCCTGCCGTAGGCGAAGTAGATGACCATGCCCAGCCCCAGCCACACGGCGAACCGCAGCCACGTGATGACGTCCAGGTTGAGCATGAGGTAGAAGCAGGCAGCCGCCGTCAACGCGGGCACCACCGGGGAGAACGGCACCCTGAACGGACGCCGCAGGTCCGGCCGCTGCTTGCGCAGCACCGGAACGGCCACCGCGACGATGATCATCGCCGACAGCGCGCCGATCGAGACCATGTCGGCCAGCTCGTCGATCGGCACCAGTGCGGCCAGCACGCCCACCAGCACCGCGGCACCGACGGTCATCCGGTGCGGGGTGCCCCACCTCGGGTGCACCGTGCCCAGCTGCCGCGGCAGCAGGCCGTCCCGGCCCATCGAGAAGCCGATGCGGCCGATGGTGACCAGCTGCACCAGGATGACCGAGGTCAGGCCGGTGACCGCGCCCAGCGAGATGATCCCCCCGACCCAGGACAGCCCGACGGCGTCGAACGCCTTGGCCAGCGGGGCGCCGGAGTCGATCTCGGCGTAGGGGACCATGCCGGTCAGCACCAGCGAGACGCCGACGTAGAGCACCGCGCAGATGCTCAGCGCGCCGAGCAGCCCGATGGTCAGATCGCGCTGCGGCCGCCGGACCTCCTCGCCGAGGTTGGCCAGCGCCTCGAACCCGGTGTAGGCGAAGAAGACCACCGCGGCGGCGGTCAGCAGGCCGATGGTGCCGTACATGGTCGGCTCGATGCCCAGCCCGGCCTCGATGATCGGTTGCTTGAGCACGTCCGGCGCTTCCGCCTGCCGCGATTCGGGCACGAACGGGCGCCAGTTGGCCGCGGTCACGAAGAACGCACCGATGCCGATCACCAGCACGCAGACGATCAGCTTCACCACCACCAGCGCGTTGGTGAACAGCGCGGACATCTTGATGCCCACCACCGCGACCACGGTGAGGATGGCCAGGATCAGCACGGCGCCGACGTTCACCACCGCCTCCTCGCCGAACAGCTCCGGCGGCAGGCCGAACAGGTCGGCGAGGTATCCGGACCAGCCACGGGAGACGACCGCGGCGCCGAGCGAGAACTCCAGCAGCAGGTCCCAGCCGATGATCCACGCGAAGCCCTCGCCGAGCGTGGCGAACGCGTAGGTGTAGGCGCTGCCCGCCGTCGGCACGCTGGAAGCCATCTCGGCGTAGCAGATGGCGGCCAGGGCGGCCACCACCGCGCCGATCACGAACGACAGCGTCACCGCGGGCCCGGCGTGCTGCTTGGCCTCGACGCCGGCCAGGGTGAAGATCCCGGTGCCGATGATGATGCCGACACCGAAGCCGATCATGTCCTTCGCGCCGAGCCGTTTGCGTAGCCCGTCCTTGCTCTTGCCCCGGTCGAGGACGGCCGAGACGCTGATCGTGCGGCGGAAAGCGCTCGTCATGCGGTGGACGTTAGAAGATCGCCGACACCCTCGCATCCCGGTTGGGCACGACTGTTCGGAGAGTCCGAATTCGCCCGTGTGGTCTTGGCTACGCCGGAGGCACGTCGGTGCGCAACGGCAGGTGCTCGGCGGCCAGGATCGCGGCCTGCACGCGCGACTGCAGCCCGAGCTTGGCCAGCACCCGCGACACGTGCGTCTTCACCGTGGTCTCGCTGATGGCCAGCTTTCTGGCGATCTGCGCGTTCGACAGCCCGTCGCCCAGGCACGCCAGCACGTCGCGTTCCCGTTCGGTGAGATCGGCCAGCCCGCGCGGCTGCTCCGGCTCCGGCCTGCTCACCTCGGCGAACGCGGTGATCAGCTTGCGGGTGACCTGGGGGGCCAGCACGCCGTCGCCCGCGGCCACCAGGCGGATGGCCTCGACCAGCCGATCCGGCTCGACGGACTTCAGCAGGAATCCCGCGGCACCCGCGCGCAGTGCGCCGTAGACGTACTCGTCCAGGTCGAACGTGGTGAGCACCAGGACCTGGCAGTCACCTGTCGCGGTGATCTCCCGGGTGGCGGCGATGCCGTCCATGCCGGGCATCCGGATGTCCATGAGCACCACGTCCGGCCGTAGCGCGCGGACCTGGTTGATCGAGGTCCGGCCGTCGGCCGCCTCGCCGACCACGGTGATGTCGTCGGCGCCGTCGAGGATCATCGCCAACCCGGCCCGGATCGCCCCGTGGTCGTCGGCAAGCAGTACGCGGATGCTCATCGGTCACCGTCCCCGTACGCGCCACCGGACCGCACAGGCAGCGAGGCGCAGACCAGCCAGCCCCGTCCGCCGGGCCCGGCCTGCACGGTTCCGCCGACGGCTTTGGCACGTTCTCGCATGCTCAGCAGCCCGACACCGCCTGCCTGCTGGCCGGCGATCCTGCTGGTCTCGTCGGACAGCTCGTTGGTCACCACGATCTCCACCTTTCCGTCGCGCCTGCGCAGCGTCAGCTCGGCACGGCACCCCGGCGCGTGTTTGATGGCGTTGGTCAGTGCCTCCTGGGCGATGCGATAGGCGGTCAGGTCGACCGCGGCGGGCAGCTGGGTGGCCTCGTCCAGTTCCGTCCGGACGTCGACGGTCATGCCGCTGGCCCGCGCGGATTCCACCAGCTTCGGCAGATCGGCAAGGCCGGCGGGTGCGGTCGCGCCGTCGGTTTCCGCTCCCTCGGTGCGCAGCAGCCCGATCATGGCACGCATTTCCGCCAGCGCCGCCACACTGTTGTCCCGTACCGCTTGCAGCACCGTGGTGATCTGGTCGGCGCGTTCCGGGTGTTTGGCCATGTTCAGCGCCGCGGCGGACTGGATGGCGATGGCGGACAGGTGTCCGGCAACGACGTCGTGCAGGTCACGGGCCATGCGGGCGCGTTCGTTGGCGACCGCGGCCTGCCGGTCCAGTCGGGCGATCTCGGCCAGCTGTTCGGCGTTGGCGCGCTCCGACTCGGCGATCTCCCGTTGTTGCCGGACGTTGGTCGCCCACCACACCGGGATCACCAGGAACGAAGCGAGCGCGGCCAGTGCCGCCACCCCGGCACGCCAGTCGGACGCCACGACCAATGCCAGTGCCAGGCCACCGATGATGGTCACCGCGACCGCGGGCACCATGGCCCTGCTGAGCCGCTGTGACCCGTACAGGGTGGCCGCGAACAGCAGATCGGAGAACACCACCATGACCGGCAGGGTCAGCCCGAACCAGGCGTCGACACCGACCATCAGCAAACCCGCCGCCAGACCGACCCCGGGCGCCCGGCGCCGCGCCAGCTCGATCAGGCAGAACGCGCCGAAGACGGCGATGCGCCACCACGGAAGCTCCGGCTCCGGCGGCGCGAACAGCCGGTAGAGGCCGGACGCGTACAGCAAACACCCCAGCAGGAACATGCCTGCCGCGATGAGTGCGTTCTGCTGCCAGATCGGCAAGGCGCGATACAGCGACAGGGGAGCAGGCAGCCTTCCCGCGGACACGTCCCCATCACAGCACAGGCCCGCTGACGCCACCTCCTACGAAGTGATGACGCCGACCTCATGCTGCCGGCCGATGGCAGGCGGGCATGCCGCAGCCATCGTCGATGACGTGCAGAACGTCGTCGACTTCATGACCGCCAATCCCATGGCGATCGTCATCGCCGCCGGAGAGATCGGCTTCTGGGTGTGCGTCGTCACGGGATTGGCCGCCCGTTATCTGCTGCGCATGCGCCGGACGAGCACCGTGTTGCTGGCTGCGACGCCGCTCATCGACCTGCTGGTGCTCGTCGCCACCATGGTCGATCTGGCCGACGGCGCGCTCGCCACCACGGTGCACGGCCTCGCCGCGGTCTATCTGGGGTTCAGCGTGGTCTTCGGGCCCAGCATGATCCGCTGGGCGGACGCGCGCTTCGCGCATCGGTTCGCCGGCGGGCCCGCGCCGGGCAAGCAGCGCCGTGACTGGTCCGGCCGGGTCCGCCACGAATGGACGCAGTGGGGCAAGTGTGTTCTTGCGTGCGCCATTGCCGCGGCGATCATGCTGGTGCTGATCTTCGTCGCCGGTACCCCGGAGCAAACCCGGGCGCTGTGGGCCGACGGCGGTTGGGTGCCGCGGCTGGGGCTCGTCGTCGTCATCTGGCTGGTCGCGGGGCCGGTATGGGAGCTGCTGTCCCGGCCTGGCGCCGGGGACCGTACCGCTGCGGCAGGCGACGAGACCGCGGGCGCGGTAGAGCGGGGCAGGCGATGATCGGGCTATTGGGGATCCTGCTGGTGGTGCAAGGCGCCGGTGGCCTGATCAACCGCGCGGCGGGCAGCGACGCCAAGAGCTGGTTCGTGCAGTTGCACGTGTTGCCGCCCAGCATGCACGTCGCGGCCAGCATGCTGATGCTGCTGGTGGGAGCGGCGCTTGCGGTCGCGGGGGAGCGCAAGCGCAAGGGGAAGGGTGCCGGCACCGGCTGATGGCCGGCACGACGAAGGGCCGGCGGGGAGACCGCCGGCCCTTCTCGTTCGCCTGGAGTGCGTCAGTCGAGGTAGTCGCGCAGCACCTGGGAGCGCGACGGGTGACGCAGCTTCGACATCGTCTTCGACTCGATCTGCCGGATCCGTTCCCGGGTGACGCCGTAGACCTGGCCGATCTCGTCCAGCGTGCGCGGCTGCCCGTCGGTGAGACCGAAGCGCAGCCGGACCACGCCGGCCTCCCGCTCGGACAGCGTCTGCAGCACCGACTGCAGCTGGTCCTGCAGCAGCGTGAACGAGACCGCGTCGACGGCGACCACCGCCTCGGAGTCCTCGATGAAGTCGCCGAGCTGCGAGTCGCCTTCGTCGCCGATGGTCTGGTCCAGCGAGATCGGCTCGCGGGCGTACTGCTGGATCTCCAGGACCTTCTCCGGGGAGATGTCCATTTCCTTGGCCAGCTCCTCCGGGGTGGGCTCGCGCCCCAGGTCCTGCAGCAGCTCGCGCTGGATGCGGCCGAGCTTGTTGATGACCTCGACCATGTGCACCGGGATGCGGATGGTGCGGGCCTGGTCGGCCATCGCCCTGGTGATCGCCTGCCGGATCCACCACGTGGCGTAGGTGGAGAACTTGTATCCCTTGGTGTAGTCGAACTTCTCCACCGCGCGGATCAGGCCCAGGTTGCCTTCCTGGATCAGGTCCAGGAACGCCATGCCGCGGCCGGTGTACCGCTTGGCCAGCGAGACCACCAGCCGCAGGTTGGCCTCCAGCAGGTGATTCTTGGCCCGCTCGCCGTCCCGCACGATCCATTTCAGGTCGCGGCGCAGCTGGGTGGGCAGCTCCTCGCCCTCCTCCTCGGCCTGCCGCAACCGCTCGGCGGCGTACAGCCCGGCCTCGATCCGCTTGGCCAGCTCGACCTCTTCGGCCGCGTTCAGCAGCGCCACCTTGCCGATCTGCTTCAGGTAGGCGCGCACCGAGTCGGCGGAAGCGGTCAGCTCGGCGTCCTTGCGCGCCTGCCGCAGGGCCTCGGACTCCTCCTCGTCCCAAACGAAGTCCTCGCCCTTGTCCGCGTCCTTGCCGACCTCGTCGTCGTCGAGGTCGTCCGCCAGGTCGCCGTCCACCACGTCGACCTCGACCTCGGCTTCGAGATCGGAAAGGTCCGGAGTCTCGTCGACGAGTTCGGCGTCGTCGAGCTCGGGCTCGGTCGCTTTCGCGGCCTTGCGGCTCTTGGCGGTCGACTTGGTCGTTCGCTTGCGGCCCTTCGCCGCGCCGGACTTGCCCGCGTCGACGCCGGACGCGCTCTTGGCCGCTTCGTCCTTCGCCGACGACTTGGTCCCGCGCCTGGTTGCGGTCTTTGCGACAGCCACTGACACCCTTTCGCAGCTTCGTGATCTGCTACGCCGAGGAAAACGACCTCAGCTGCATCAGGTTTCGGGGTGGGCACCCGCCTGCGGCATGACTATCGACCGATCCACCCGCCGACAGGGCCACGTTCCATTGTAACGACGATCGCGCCTTCCTCCGAAGTGCGCGTGATCGGCCGGTGATCCGCTCGTTGCCGGCCACGCCCACCCGGCTAGTGCGCGATCCCCTCGGCGACCGCCGCGGCGGCGCCGATGATGCCCGCCTGGTTCTGCCTGGTCGCCACCGTGATCGGGGTGCGGATCTGCAGCAGCGGCACCCATTTCTCCGCCTTCTTGCTGACGCCGCCACCGACGATGATCAGGTCCGGCCACACCAGGTTCTCCAGTACCGACAGGTACCGGTTGACGCGCTTGGCCCAGTCCGGATAGCTCAGCCCCTCGTTCTCCTTCGCCGACGCCGCCGCCTTGGTCTCGCCGTCGTGCCCGTCGACTTCGATGTGGCCGAACTCGGTGTTGGGCACCAGCCTGCCGTCGACGAACAGCGCGCTGCCGATCCCGGTGCCGAACGTCAGCAGGAGCACCACGCCGCGGCGGAAGCGCTCGTCGCCGAACCGGACCTCGGCGATCCCCGCGGCGTCGGCGTCGTTGAGCACGCCGACGTCCTCCGGCTCCCTGCCCAGCCTGCGCGCGAACAGCTCGTCGGCGTCCACGCCGATCCATGCCGGATCGATGTTGGCCGCGGTGTGCGTGATGCCACCCTTGACCACGCCCGGCACGGTGATGCCGATCGGGCCCTGCCAGTCGAACGTCTCCACGATCTCGGCGACCACGTCGGCGACTGCGTCCGGGGTGGCCGGCTGCGGGGTGGGGATCTTCAACCGGTCGCCGTGCAACCGGCCGGTGGACAGGTCGACGAGGGCCCCCTTGATGCCGCTGCCGCCGATGTCGACGCCGAACCCCATGCCACCGTCGGTGGAGGGATCCTGCGCACGTCGCGCGGCGGCTGTCGTGGTGTGTCGGGCCATCCGGCGGTCCTTCCCGCTCGATACCTGGAAGCGTTGTCTGCTCGACTTTAGCCACGTCCGCGGTGTGCCGGACGCGAGGTGTGCGCCTGCCGGACGGGTGTGGTCGGATAGTCGGGTGAGCAGTCACGAATGGGCAGAACTGGCCACGATCGCCGAGCAGGTGGCCGTCGAAGCCGGCCAGCTGGTGTTGCGCGCGCACCGCGACCGGTGGGAGTCCGGCGCGGGCGCGGGCGAAGACGGTCTGCAGGTCGACACCAAGTCGACGATCACCGACCTGGTCACCGCGGTGGACAAGGCGTCCGAGCGCCTGATTCGCACCCGATTGAGTGAGCTGCGACCGGGTGATCCGGTGCTGGGGGAGGAGCACGGCGCGGACGGCGAGGCCGAGCCGGGCCGGGTGGCGTGGGTGGTCGACCCCATCGACGGCACCGTCAACTTCGTCTACGGCCTGCCCGAGTTCGCCGTGTCGGTGGCCGCGCAGGTCGACGGGCAGTCGGTGGCCGGCGCGGTGGTCGACCCGGTCGGCGGGCGGACGTGGACCGCGTGGCGGGACGGCGGTGCGTGGCTGAACGGAACGCGGCTGCGCGCCTCGGCGGTGCAGAAGTTGGAGCTGAGCCTGGTGGCCACCGGGTTCGCCTACGACGGCGAGCGCAGGCTCCGGCAGGCCGATCTGGTCCGGTCGCTGATCGGCCGGGTGCGGGACATCCGGCGCGGCGGGTCGGCGGCACTGGACCTGTGCGCGGTCGCCACCGGCTGGGTGGACGCCTCGTTCGAGAACGGCCTGTCCCGCTGGGACTGGGCCGCGGGCGCGCTGGTCGCGCAGGAGGCGGGCGCCAGGGTCATCGTGCCCGGGCAGGACCCGGCGCTCGGTGACGGGACGTTCGCGGCCGCGCCCGGTATCGCCGACGAGCTGTACCGGGTGCTCGTGGAAGCCGGGGCAGCGCGCATCTGACGGGCGGGACACCTGGCACCGGGGTCCCTCCGCGGCGCAGCCGGGATCTCCGGTGCCGGGTGACTGCGCGGCCTCGACGGCACTGACGGCACTGACGGCACCGACGGGACTGACGACACGTCCGGGATCGACTGTGGCCAGGGACGCGATCACCGGGCGAACGAGTGAGCAGGACCGCCGGCCGGTGCGGACGGTACGGGCCGGCGGACGGTCAGCACTGGCCGCTGCGGGCGGCCGCCAGCAGCTCCTTGCTCAGCTGCGGTTTGTCGTCGTTCGCCGACAACTCGCTGGACCGGCCGCGATACTTGTCCGCCCACTGGCTGAGCGCTTCCAGGGCGGTCAGCGCCTCCCGGCGCGGCCGCACGTCCACGAAGTCCTCGCCGATGGCCAGGTCGACGCTCGCACCCTTGCGCTCGTCCTTGACCAGTTCCAGGCACGGGTCGATCAGGCTCAGCGTGCGCGCGGCGGCCTCGCCGTTCTCGCCGAACCGGATCTGGCCCCGGCACGCCGGCTTCTCACGGTTCTCGTACGCCTTGTCGTTGGCGGGCTTGCCGACCCTGGTGAAGCCGATGTTGCGCAGCGACTCGGTCACCAGCGCGGCCTGCCGCCGCTTGCCGCTGGCGTTGAGCACCCGCACCCGGACCTCCTCCGGAGGGATCGGGTCGACGTGGTCCAGCGCGTCATGGCTGAGCGAGGTGTAGATCATGCCCGGCGGGGCCGATGCGGGCGGCTCGCAGCGGATCGCCTCGTCGATGTTGGCGCTGTCGTTGAGCACCTTGAACCAGATCAGCGCGGACGCGCCGCCGAGGATGACGATCAGGATGAGCGCGGGCAGGGGACGGTACTTTCGGTACGGGCGTGTGGTGCCCCCTGAGATCCCCGACCGCACTGGTCCGCTTCCTTCCACCCGATCGCCGCTACCCACCCAGAGTGTCTGTGTTCTTAGGTTAGGCGTTACCGCCACCGATCGCTGGTTCGACCGCGACGTGTCCCCCGCGTGATCTCGGTCGCTTTCCCGCCTGGGACCCTATTGTGGCGTTGACCACGTGAAGATCGTGTAACCACGCCGCACCGGTTGATCGACGACACGGTGCGTGACCATCGACGTCGGCTCTCCGTAGTCACCCACCAGGGCTAATGTCGACGTGACACGGCTATCAGCACAGGGTGTGGCCTTGCCCGTGCCGAGCAGGCGTGAGCTACCCTCTGCTGGCTCCGGAGGGGTCGAGGAAGAAATTTCTGGTGGGCTCCGGGCACAAAAACGGGTACTGGAACGTTATCCAGCGCACGGGCATGACCCGACGTCGGACGGGCCTGCCGCCGAAACCAGACGAGAGAACGAGCAGCGCAGGGGTGAGAACCATGGCGACCGACTACGACGCTCCGCGCCGCAGTGAAGCCGACGAGCTGGCTGAGGACTCGTTGGAGGAGCTGAAGGCGCGCCGCAACGAGACTCAGTCCGGTGTGGTGGACGTCGACGAGGACGCGACCGCGGAGGGCTTCGAGCTTCCCGGTGCCGACCTTTCCGGGCTGTCCGGAGAGGACCTCACGGTCAAGGTGGTGCCGAAGCAGGCCGACGAATTCACCTGTTCGGTGTGCTTCCTGGTGCACCACCGCAGCAGGCTGAGCGAGGAGCGCGACGGGCAGCCGGTCTGCCGCGATTGCGCCTGAGAGGCTCCCCGGCAACGCTGTGACGGCGGTTGGCTTGCGGGCCTGAAGGAGCAAGGCCTGAACTAGTCGGAAAAAGAACGAAGGCGGTCCCTCGGCCGACATGGCCGGGGGACCGTCGCATGTTCGGCGACGCTTGCATGGGCAGAGGCCGCACCCCTGCACCCTGCTCGGGCGGGGACGGCGGAGTCGCGCTCGTTCGGCGGATGTGGCCGGACTGCTCCCGTTTGTGTCGTCCACAGCGAGCGGAGAGCAGATGACGTGGGCAGCATCGCGCTCGACACGACGGGCTGCGACGAGCTTCAGTGTGCGGCCGCAGTCTTCGGGGCGCCGGGGATTCCTCGGGTCCGTTCAGCTGGATCGGATGGCCGGATTCGCCGTGCTGCGGTCCGGTCAGCCGGTGTGGTTTCCGCTTCCGTGACACCGGCGAGCCCGCGGGTCCGCTCAGTGTGGATCGGCGGCCGGGTTCGCCGCACGCAGCAGCTCGGCCAGCCGGTGCGGCTTGCGGGTGCTGAACAACCAGTACGGCGTCGGGTCGTCCGGGTCGGTCAGGTGGACCCGGACCATGGTGCCGATCCAGCCACGGTGCACCACGTAGGCGGCCGGATCCAGCTCCGGGCCCATGGCCTTGCGCTTGGCGTCCTTCTCGACGACGTCGACCTGGCCGACGAATCGCACCGGAAGCCGCGCGTCACCGGCGTGCAGCTCGGTGTCCTGACCGGTCCGCACCAGCGCCACCTTGGTCATGCTCATCCGCACCAGGACGAACACCGCCAGCGGCACGAGCACCAGGTACGGCAACCACACCGGCACGGCGGGGAAGCCCATGTGGATCTCCGCCGCGATCAGCACCGCGGCGGCCAGCGGCAACGGCCATGCCCACCAGGCGACGTAAAGGCGTTCGGAGTACAGCGCCTCCGCTGCGGGCCGCGGTGCCCGGCGCGCTGCCACCGCCTGCTCCTCGCCCGGGGTGTGTGCGGAGTCGGCCATGCCGTTCAGAGTAATGTCGTGGCGAACCAGCAGCAGGAGTGGTGTCGAGGGAGTGTCTGTGTCATCGGTAGAGGTCCGTCTGACGCGTCTTGACCCGGATGCTCCGCTTCCCACCTACGCCCGGCCGGGCGACGCGGGCGCCGACCTGGCGACGATGACCGACGTGGTCATCCCGCCGGGGGAGCGTGCGGTGGTCGGCACGGGTATCGCGATCGCGCTTCCTCCGGGGTACGTCGGGCTGGTGCACCCGCGCTCCGGGCTGGCGGCGCGCGTCGGCCTGTCGCTGGTGAACACGCCGGGCACGATCGACGCCGGTTACCGCGGGGAGATCAAGGTGTGCCTGATCAACCACGACCTGCGCGAGCCGATCACGCTGTCCCGGGGGGACCGCATCGCACAGCTGCTGGTGCAGAAGGTGGAGCAGGCACGGTTCGTCGAGGTCCCGGCAGGCGAGCTGGGCGAGAGCGAACGGGGCACCGGCGGCTACGGGTCGACCGGCGGGCACGCCAGTCTGGCCGCAAGCGGCGGCAGTCTGGCCGCAAGCGGCGGCCCGGATCTGGCTGACGGCAATGGAGAGGTGAGGTAGCAGGTGGTGCTCGGTCGCAAGCGCCGCAAGAAGCAGCATCGCCGCGGGCGGCACGCGCTGCCGGACGACGCTGAGCCGATGTACGGTCGGCAGACCCTTCCCGCCGAGGAGGAGGACGAGGAACTCGTCCCGGAGGAGGGCCCGTACGACGTCGAGGTGGCACCTGAGGACGACATCCCGCGCATGGACCTCGGGTCGGTGCGGATCCCGGTGCCGGACAACTGCCAGGTCCAGGTGGAGATGGACCAGGAATCGGGGCACGTGCGCGCGGTGCATGTGGTGACGCCGCACGGCCAGGTCACCATCAGCGCGTACGCCGCGCCGAAATCCAGTGGCATCTGGTCCGAGGTGTGCACCGAGCTGGCCGAGCAGCTGCGCTCGGACGGGGCGATCGTGCGCACGCTGACCGGGGACTGGGGCAAGGAGTTGTCGGCCAAGATGGGCGACATGGCGCTGCACTTCATCGGGGTGGACGGGCCGCGGTGGATGCTGCGCGGCGTCATCGCGAGTCCCAAGCACGTCGCGGAAGGG
Organism: Thermocrispum agreste DSM 44070; assembly: GCF_000427905.1. GTDB lineage: Bacteria > Actinomycetota > Actinomycetes > Mycobacteriales > Pseudonocardiaceae > Thermocrispum > Thermocrispum agreste. Next base: position 978,299 of record NZ_KE386603.1, read on the forward strand.
GCACCCGCGCAGCTGCGCGCGCTGATGAAGGAAACCGTCGTGGTGCGCGGATCCGGGCCGATGCCGGTGCGCACCCCGCTGCCGATCAAGCTGCCGCCGGCGATGGCGGAAGCGATCGCCCAGCAACGCGGTCAGGCCTGAGCAGGGTCGTCGCCGTCGGCGGCCGCCTTGGCGAGAGCCCGCACCGCGGCGTGACCGAGGATCGCCCGGTCTCCGCCGAATCGGTCGAAGGAGATTTCCACCAGCGCCGCCTTGGGCATGAGCTCCTGCCACTGCCGGGCGACGTCCACCGGGTGGACCGCGTCGCCCACGCAGCCGACGAGCCCGGCCGGAACGGCCACCCTGGCCAGCTCGTCGCGCTTAGGACCGGGATGGCGGGCCGCCGCGCCCAGCCCGTCCAGCAGGACGTCGCTTTGCCTGCGCCACGCGCGCTTCAGCTCCGCGGCGAGCCAATACGGCACGTCACGCGTGGCAAGCTCGAGCGCACGGGAAAGTCCGTAAGCCCGGATCAGGTCGGCCGACGTGCGAGCGGCCAGCGCGGCCGGCGCGGAGTCATCACGGCCGATGTAGGCGGGCAGGCAGGCGAGAATGCCGGTGCAGCCGCCCGGCCGGCTGGCCGCCCATTGCACGGCGACATGGGCGCCAAGTGAGACGCCGCCGACCAAGAGCCTGCCGTTGGTCTCCTCGGCCGCCGCGTCGAGCGCCCTCAAGTAGTCGGTCACGACCGGCGCTCCGGGGCGATGCGGCCGCAGCTCGACGCCTGCGGCAGCCATGGCAGGGCCGAAGGCTTCCCGGAGGAACACCTCGTCGGATCCGCTGCCGGGAAGCAGCACGGCGAGTCGGGCGGGCGGCTGGCTCATGCAGGCTCACGACGATCGTTCGGGCACGGGCATCGGCCTATTGTGCGCAATGCTCCGGTGACGGGTGACCACCCGGCCACATGCCTGGTCGTACCCTGAAGGGGCACCGGGCAGGCGCGCCCATGGTGCTGTGTGCGACCACCGACGACGACTTGTAGGTATCTCCGTGAGTGCAGACCCCGAGGCCACGCCCGACAAGCAGAACCGTCCGGACCGGTCGGGACCGGCGAACGCCCGGACGGACGAGCCGCCGGCCGGGCGGGGCGGGGGCGCCGGGCAGGACGAGCGCGAGCCGACCCTGTTCGAGCAGATGGGCGGCGTGGCGGGGATGATCTACTCCGCGGTGCCGGTCGTGGTCTTCGTACTGGCCAACTCGCTGTGGGGGCTGATGACCGCCATCTGGTGCGCGGTCGGCAGCGCGGTGGCCATCACGGTCGTGCGGCTGGTCCGCAAGGAGTCGCTGCAGCCTGCCGTCTCTGGCCTGTTCGGGGTGGCCATCGCCGCCTACATCGCCTACCGCACCGGGACGGCCAAGGGGTTCTTCCTGTTCGGCATCTGGCAGAGCCTGGTCTACTGCGGCGGGACGGTGCTGTCGGTGCTGATCCGGTGGCCGCTGGTCGGCGTGTTCTGGAACTTCGTCAACGGCGCGGGCACCAGGTGGCGGAAGGACCGCAGGTCGCTGCGCGACTACGACATCGCCACGCTGGCGTTGGCCGCGGTGTTCGGATCGCGGTTCGTGGTGCAGCGGTGGCTGTACGAGGAGGACCTGACCGGCTGGCTGGCGGTGGCCAAGATCGGCATGGGCTTCCCGCTGTTCGCGGCGGCGCTGGTGGTGATCGTGTGGGCCATCCGGCGCTCGGACAAGCGGCTGGCGGCGGCGATCGAAGCCGAACGGCGCGCCGAGGAGAAGATCGAAGCGGAACTGCGTGCTCGCTACGGCGAGACGCCCGCGCAGTCCGAACCGGGACACGCGTGACGACGACCGTACCGGCCCGCGCCTTCGCCCGTGGGGTGTGCTTTCGTCCACACCGCCCCCGGCGGCTGGTGGGCGGGTGAAACCGAAAGCCGATGACTGAGCGAGAAGACTGGACCGGCAGGCAGCTGGAGCTCGAGGTGGGGCCGGTCGCGCACGGGGGCCATTGCGTCGCCCGCCACGACGGCCGGGTGGTCTTCGTGCGGCACGCCCTGCCCGGGGAACGGGTCGTTGCCGAGGTGACCGAGGACCGGCACAAGTCGTTCTGCCGCGCCGATGCGCTGGAGATCGTGCGTGCCGACGATCGTCGGGTCACCCCGCCGTGCCCGCTTGCCGTGCCCGGTGGGTGCGGCGGGTGCGACTGGCAGCACGCCGCACCGTCGCTGCAGCGCGAGCTGAAAGCTGCGGTGGTGGCCGAACAGCTGCACCGGCTCGCCGGCATCGACACCGACGTCGTGGTGGAACCGCTGGAGCCGGCCCCGCTGGGCTGGCGGAGCCGGGTGCGGCTGGCCGTCGGCAGGAACGGCAAGGCCGGGCTCCGTGCGCATCGCAGCCACACGGTGGTGCCGCTGCAGGGCTTCGGGTGCCCGATCGCGGTGCCGGAGATGCTGGACGGCGTACTGGCGCGCAAGTGGCGTCCACGTGCCGAGGTCGAGGTCACCGCGGACGGTGACGCTCAGGTCCACGTGCAGGTGATCGAGCAGGTGCGCGGCCGGACGCGGCGTCGGCAGCTGGCCGGTGGCCGGGCGCGTGAGCACGCGGCCGGGCGGGACTGGCAGCTGGCGGCGCACGGCTTCTGGCAGGCGCACCCGGCCGCCGCGGACACCTACGCCCGCGTGGTGGCCGAGTACGCGCAGGCAGAGCCCGGGTCGCACGCGTGGGACCTGTACGCGGGGGTCGGGCTTTTCGCGTCGGTGCTGGCCGAGCAGGTCGGGGAGCAGGGGAGCGTGCTGGCCGTGGAGTCTTCCCGCTCCGCGGTCGCTGACGGCGAGCGCAACCTGTCCGACCTGCCGCATGTCCGGTGGCGTGCGGAGCGGGTCGAGCGGATGGTGCAGACCGAGGCCGGCGATCCCCAGGTTGTGGTGCTCGATCCGCCACGCAAGGGGGCGGGGGTCGAGGTGGCTCGGGCTATCGCCGAGCGTCGGCCGGCCCGTGTGGTGTACGTCGCGTGTGATCCTGCCGCCTTGGCGCGGGACGTGGCGACGTTCACCGAGGCCGGGTATCGGCTCGCTGACCTGCGGGCATTCGACGCGTTCCCGATGACGCACCACGTGGAGTGCATCGCACTGCTCACCGCGAGTTGATCATCGGGCGGGTAGCGTGGTGCCCGTCCGGGCATCCGGGCATCTCTACACTGGCAGGAACTGCCGGGGCCGGGCGGATCCGCCGGATCCCGGTGGTCGGCGCGACGAGGCGAGGTGGGACATGACGCTGCTGGACCAGGTTCGCGGACCGGGCGACCTGAAGCGGATGAGTCAGGTCGAGCTGGCCGCGCTGGCCGCGGAGATCCGCACGTTCCTGGTGGAGAAGGTGTGCCAGGCCGGCGGGCATCTCGGGCCGAACCTGGGGGTCGTCGAGCTCACCTTGGCGCTGCACCGGGTGTTCGACTCACCGCACGAGCCGCTGCTGTGGGACGTCGGCCATCAAAGCTACGTGCACAAGATCGTCACCGGCAGGCAGAAGGGCTTCGACCTGCTCCGCCAGCGCGGCGGGGTCAGCGGCTATCCGTCGCGGGCGGAAAGCGAGCACGACTTCGTCGAGAACAGCCACGCCTCCACCGCGCTGTCCTATGCCGACGGGCTGTCCAAGGCTTTCGAGTTGCGCGGCGAGCAGCGGTGCGTGGTGGCCGTCGTCGGCGACGGTGCGCTGACCGGTGGCATGTGCTGGGAGGCGCTGAACAACATCGCCGCTGCCCAGCGTCCGGTGGTCATCGTGGTCAACGACAACGGCCGCTCCTACCTGCCGACCTTCGGCGGGTTCGCCGAGCACCTGGCGTCGCTGCGGCTGCAGCCGTCCTACGAGAAGGTGCTGCAGCGCGGCAAGGACATGCTGCGGCACACCCCGGTGGTGGGGAAGCCGCTGTACGCGGCCGCGCACGCGGCCAAGGCCGGGTTGAAGGACGCGCTGAGCCCGCAGGCGATGTTCTCCGACCTGAAGCTGAAGTACCTCGGCCCGGTCGACGGGCACGACATCGCGCAGCTGGAGTCGGCGCTGCGCAAGGCGAAGGCGTTCGGTGGCCCGGTGATCGTGCACGTGGTCACCGAGAAGGGCCACGGCTACCCGCCGGCGGTCAACGACGAGATCGACCAGATGCACCAGACCGCGCCCGCGTCGTCGGGCTCGGCCAGGAAGGGCAAGAGCTGGACGGCGGTGTTCGCCGACGAGCTGGCCGCGCTGGCCGACGAACGCCCCGACCTGGTGGCCATCACCGCGGCCATGCTGCACTCCACCGGCTTGCACAAGTTCGCCGGGAAGTACCCGGAGCGGGTCTTCGACGTGGGCATCGCCGAGCAGCACGCGGTGACGTCCGCCGCGGGCCTGGCGATGGGCGGTCTGCACCCGGTGGTGGCGATCTACGCGACGTTCCTCAACCGGGCGTTCGACCAGGTGCTCATGGACGTCGCGCTGCACCGCCTCGGCGTCACGTTCGTCCTGGACCGGGCGGGCATCACCGGCCCGGACGGCCCGAGCCACCACGGGATGTGGGACCTGTCCCTGCTGGGCGTGGTCCCGGGCATGCGGGTGGCCGCCCCGCGTGACGAGGCGACGTTGCGCGAGGAGCTGCGCGAAGCGGTCGCCGTCACCGACGGGCCGACCGCCGTGCGGTTCTCCCGGGGCAGCGTCGGCGCGCCGATTCCTGCCGAGCGGCGCATGGGCACCGTGGACATCCTGCGCACGCCCGCCGGCGGCGCGGACGCCGACGTGCTGCTGGTGGCCGTCGGGGCGTTCGGCGAACTGGGCGTGCAAGCCGCGGCGAAGCTGGACGACCAGGGCATCGGAGTCACCGTGGTGGACCCGCGCTGGGTGCTGCCGGTGCCGGAGGAGCTGGTCGCGTTGGCCAAGCGGCACCGGCTGGTGGTCACCGTCGAGGACGGCGGCAGGCACGGCGGCTTCGGCTCCGCGCTGGCCGCGGTGCTGCGCGACCACCAGTGCGACGTGCCGCTGCGGGATCTTGCGGTGCCGCAGCGGTTCCACGAGCACGGCAGCCGTGGCGAAGTGCTCGCCGGCCTGGGGCTGACCGCGCAGGACGTGGCGCGCCAGGTGACCGGGTGGGCGTCGTCGCTGTCGGAGGCCGGTGTCGCGGAGGCCGCCGAGCGGCGCTAGCGCCACGCCGAGGCGGGTTTCAGCTTCTTCTCAGCCATCTGTGCAGTCAGTTGTGGCACGGTGAAGACGTGCGAGTTCTGGTAGTCGAGGACGAGGAACCTCTCGCGCAGGCGGTCGCCCGCGGCCTGCGCCGGGAAGGCATGGCGGTCGACGTGGCGTTGACCGGTGACGAGGGGCACGAGAAGGCCATGATCACGCGCTACGACGTGGTCGTGCTGGATCGTGACCTGCCCGGTATGCACGGCGACCAGCTGTGCGAGGAGATCATCAACTCCGGCGAGCTCACCCGCGTGCTCATGCTGACGGCGAGCGGCACCGTGGAGGACCGGGTCGACGGCTTGTCCCGTGGCGCGGACGACTACCTGGCCAAGCCGTTCGCCTTTCCCGAGCTGGTCGCGCGGGTGCGTGCGCTGGCCCGCCGGGCCACCCCGCCGACGCCGCCGGTGCTGGTTGCGCGGGACGTCAGGCTGGATCGCGCCAAGCGCACCGTCACGCGGGCCAGCGGGCCGATCGAGCTGACCCGCAAGGAGTTCGGGGTGCTCGAGGTGCTGATGGCCGCCGGCGGCTCGGTGGTGTCCAGCGAGGAGCTGCTGGAACGGGTGTGGGACGAGAATGCCGATCCGTTCACCACGACGGTGCGGGTCACCGTGATGACGTTGCGCAAGAAGCTGGGCGAGCCGGGGATCATCGACACCGTGGTGGGGGCGGGCTACCGGATACCCGAGGCCGGTACCGTGTCCCAGTGATCTTGTCGTGATCGTCAAGCGAGCGGTGGCGCACCTGCGCGGGTTGCGGGGGCGCTTCACCCTGCTGGCCGTGCTGCTCACCGCCGCGGTCAGCGTCGTGCTGCTGGTGCTGGCCTGGCTGCTGGTGCGCGACGCGGCGGCCACGGTCCCGCAGCTTCCACCGGGCACCAAGGTGCGTGTCGACGACGCCCTCGTCGACGCGTCGGCGCTCACGGCCCATCTGCAGCAGCAGGCGCAGAACAAGGTCGTGGTGGCGGGCATCATCGCGTTCGGCTGCGTCGTGCTGGCCGCCGGCATCCTGGCGTGGGCCCTGACCACGCGGGTGCTCCGGCCGCTGGCCGAGATCACGGCCACCGCGCGCCGCCTGTCCGCGGAGTCGTTGCACGAGCGCATCGGCCCGTTGCGGCCGCGGGACGAGCTGGCGCGGCTGGCCGAGACGATCGACGAGATGCTGGACCGGCTGGCGCACGCGTTCGACTCGCAGCGCCGCTTCGTGGCCAACGCTTCGCACGAGCTGCGCACCCCGTTGACGGTGATCCGCACCGAGCTCGACGTCACGCTCTCCGACCCGGATGCCGACGAGGCCGAGTACCGCCGCATGGCCGAGGTGGTGCGGGCAGCAGCGCAGCGCGCGGAACGGCTGGTCAGTGCGTTGTTGCTGCTGGCGAAGACCGACGCGGCCGGCGTGTCCGCCAGGGAGCCGGTCGATCTGGCCGCGGTCGTGCGCAGTGCATGGGAAGCCGTGCGGCCGGAAGCCGAGGAACGTGGCCTGCGCGTCGACATGGCCATCGCCCCGGCGCCGACCATGGGTGACCCGGCATTGCTGGAGCGCGTGGCGGGCAACCTGCTGGAGAACGCCGTGCGGCACAACGTCGACGGCGGATGGATCACCGTGCACACCACGGCGGACGCCACGTCGGCGCAGCTGGTGGTGCGCTCGTCCGGGCGCACGGTCGATCCGGCCTCGGTGCCCGAGCTGTTTCAGCCGTTCCACCGCGGGGCAGGGCGAGTGGCCCGGTCCGGTGCGGGGCTGGGCCTGTCCATCGTCCGCGCCGCGGTGGAGGCGCATGGCGGCACGGTGCGCGCAGAGCCGGTGGACGGCGGGGGTCTGGCCGTCACCGTGATCGTGCCCAGTACGTAGCCGCTCAGTCCGTCTTCGCCCGTAACGCCCGGCTCAGCGGCAGGGCGGTGAGCTCCACCTGCCACGGGCGGGCGCCCCAGCCGGTGAGCAGCCGGGCGATCGAGTCCGCGTCGGTTTCCGCGGGCGGCTCCCAGCACAGCCTGCGGACCAGTTCCGGCAACAGCAGGTTCTCCACCGGTACCCGGTGCTGCTCGGACAGTTCCGCCAGCGCCGAGCGTGCCGCGGTCAGCCGGGCGGCCGCTTCCGGGTGCCGATCGGCCCAGCGGCTCGGCGGTGGCGGGCCCTCGCTGGGCTGGCTGGGGTTCGGCAGCTCGTCCGGGGGCAGTCGGCGGGCCTGTTCGATGTGCCGCATCCACAGCGTCGACAGCGAACGTTGCCGTTTGCCTCCGAACACGTCCAGCGCCCTGAGCTCGTCGACGGTCCTGGGGTTGCTCAGCGCGGCGGCCACGATGGCCTTGTCCGGCAGGATCCGGTTCGGCGCCCGGTCACGGTTGCGGGCGAGTTCGTCGCGGGCTTGCCACAGGGCGCGCACCACGGCCAGCGCACGGGGGGAGCGGATCTTGTGGATGCCGGAGGTGCGCCGCCACGGCTCCGGGTGCGGTGCAGGCGGGGGAGCGGCCAGGACCGCGGCGAACTCCTGTTCGGCCCAGTCCAGCTTGCCCTGGCCGGCCAGTTCGGTGGCGAGCTTGTCCCGCAGCGGCAGCAGCAGTTCCACATCCAGCGCGGCGTAGCTCAGCCATGCCTGCGGCAGCGGGCGGGTGGACCAGTCGGCCGCGCCGTGCCCCTTTTCCAGACGGTACCCGAGCAGCTGCTCCACCATGGTGCCCAGGCCGACCCGCTGGTACCCGGCCAGGCGCGCGGCCAGCTCGGTGTCGAACAACTTCGGCGGGCGAAGCCCGAGTTCGGTCAGGCACGGCAGGTCCTGCGACGCGGCGTGCAGCACCCACTCGCAGTCGTTGAGCACCGCGCGCAGTGGCTCCAGCTTGCCGGCCAGTGCGATCGGATCGATCAGGTGTGTGCCCGCGCCGTCGCGCCGCAGCTGGATCAGATACGCCTTCGGCCAGTAGCGGTAGCCCGACGCGCGTTCGGTGTCCACCGCGATCGCTCCGGTGCCCCCGGCCAGCGCGGCACAAGCGCGCGCCAGCGCTTCCTCGTCCTCGACCACGTCGGGAACGCCGTCCCGGGGCTGCCGCAGCAGGATCGCGTCGGTGGAGGGCTGGTCGGCTGCGGAGCGTGTGTCGTTCACGGCCCGCAACCCTACGCCGACAGTGCCCCGTCGGCGTAGGGTCCGGCCGTCACGTCGATCACGATGGTCAGCGGATGACCCCCGCCCGCATGGCCAGTGCGACCATCTGGGCCCGGTCACCGGTGCCGAGCTTGCGCCCGATCCGCGACAGGTGGGACTTCACCGTCAGCGCGGACAGGTTCAGCGCTTCACCGATTTCCTTGTTGGACTGGCCGTCCGCGACGAGCTGGAGCACCTGCACCTCACGCGAGGACAGCTCGCGCGGGGTGTTGTCGGTGCCGGGGACCCGCGTCCCGGTGGCCAGTACCGGAGCGACGCCCGGGTCGGCGTACACGCCTCCCTCGAGCACCCTGCGCACGCCGTCGGTCACCGCCATCGGTGACGCCGACTTGAGCAGGTACGCCTGCGCACCGGCCTGGAATGCGGCCCGCACGGCGTACGGGTCGTCCGACGACGCCAGCACGACCACCCGAGGCCAGCCGTTGCTGCGTAGTTCGGACACCAGCTCGATGCCGCTGCCATCCGGCAGGCCGAGGTCGAGGATGGCGAGGTCGCACGGCCCGGTGGCCGCTGCCCTCATCCTCGCTTCGGCGATGGTGGCAGCCTCGTGAACGGTGCCCGCACCCATCTGTGCGAGCCGAGCGGCGATCGCTTCCCTCAGCAGCGGGTGGTCGTCGACCACCAGCACGGAGAAAAGCTCCTCCCGCGGATGCGGAACCATGCTTGCTGGCAAGCTGCCAGCGGGCGTGGAACGAGCGGCCTGATTGAAGCCGACGGTAGCCACGTCACTACCTCCCTGGAGTCGGTCGTGCCCCCCGACCGGCACCGGCACTTTCGGCCGTTCAGCCGCGCCAGCTTTGAGCCGAAAGTGGTGTCGTGTGACGCACTCTAGCCGCCTGACAGGGTCAGTGGGGCGATCAAATGGGTAAGTATTTCGTTCTGTTGACTACTCAGAGTGGTGTGATTCACACGATCGGACTACTAATGGCGAAGGCAGTAACGCGGCACTCGTCCAAAGCGATGAACATCAGTTAACGGTTCGCTCGGCACGGTGAGTGGTTGTTGCGAGCAGACGAGCGGTCGGCGGCCGAGCGGTGCACGCCCGCAGCCTCCCATCGGCCGTATCACAGCCTCTGGCGCATTCCGATTCGGCCCCAATTTTCCAGTATCTTCGGTTGGCCGGTGACGCCGGGGTCGGCTGTGACGGCTCGCGCCGGCTCCGGTGCTGACACAGCGTCGCCGGGATCGGTCGCAGATTCCGCGTTACGGCAAGTGGTGGAACGGCTCGTCCGTCCCCCGCGGTGGTCACCGCAGCGATGTGCAGACGGCGTTCAAGGCCTGGTTCCGGCTTACCTTGGGGGGGAGGGCCGGACACGCGTGCGCAGCCGGCTCGACGTGCCGTCGCGGGCCACTCAGGGCAGCCGCAACGCAGGCCGTCGGCTTTCCGGCGGCCCCGGGCAGTGGGGTCAGGAACCGTGCCGCTGGCCGAAGAGCGTGACACCGACGGGTGGCAGGCCCACGACACTGGCCATCACGCGGCAGAACGCCTCGCCGTGCGGCCGAAGGTCGGGTGTCTTCGGCGTCCACGATGCGCGCAGTTCCAGGTCGTCGGTGCGGGCCGGGCCGGAGATGTCGCCGAAGCGGGCCGAGGACGTGGCGGTCACCGTGCCGCCGAGCGCGGTGTACTCGGCCGCCGTCGCCTCCAGTGCGTCGGTCAGCCAGGACCAGCCGACCGACAGCAGCAGGGGATCGCCCGCCAGCTCCGGATCGATTTCCGCGGTGACGTAGCCGACCAGCCGCAGCACGCCGTGCCACGGCTCGGGACCGTCCGGGTCGTGCAGCAGCACCAGACGGCCGGAGGCCACCACGTCGGCCGGCCCGGTCGCCTCGCAACTGAGCGCGTAGGACCACGGAGCGAGCCGCCGAGGTGGCCGGACCGGCTCGAGGACGAGCTCCGGGCGCGGTCGCACCTGGCGCAGTGCGTCCACGGCCGCCCGGAACACCTCGGGGGCGTGCGTCATCGCGGTCATCGGGGACGACTGTATGCCGGAAAACGCTTGCCGAGCCCGTAGGCACGCCGACAATCTCGCCCGGGTGTGGTGGGTCGTGCAGCGCGATCGCCCGATCGGCCGCCGCGCTGCGGTCGCCGTACGCCCGTCCAGGCGGATGATCGTGCGTTTACCCGGCGCACGGCGCGCGTCCGATCGGAGTACCGCCTCGCCGACGGCGCGCGGGGTCGGTGCATCATGCATCGGCCACGGTATGGGCCGTCGACGGGGCGGCGTTCGGTTTCGCAACTGTCGAGCAGAGCGGGGGAGGCCGTGCCGTCGGGTGGGGTGGCGAGCTTTGCGTGGCTGGCGCGCGGCAGGACGCCCGAAGGTGTACCAAGCCACTGGTACGGGTACCGGGCACGGATCGCGGCCGATGCCGTGGGATCATCGAGGCCGAGCCACTGGTCGAGGAGAGCGCCGTGCGTGTTGCCGAATCCCTGCGGGGGGACATCGTCCGTCGAGAACTGTCGACGGCGCCGTTCCTGGTGGCCGCGCGCGGCGGTACCCCGAGCCGGCTGCCGGTGTGGTTCATGCGTCAAGCCGGCCGCAGCCTTCCCGAGTACCGGCGGGTACGCGGCAGCGTGCCGATGCTCACCGCCTGCTTCGACCCCGGGATGATCACCGAGATCACCCTGCAGCCGGTACGCAGGCACGGCGTCGACGCGGCCATTCTGTTCAGCGACATCGTGGTGCCGTTGAAGGCTGCGGGTATCGGAGTGGACATCAAGCCGGGCATCGGCCCGGTCGTCGACCACCCGGTGCGCGACCGCGCAGGCGTGCGGTCGCTCCCGCTGCTGGAGCCTGATCAGGTCGACGCGGTGCACCAGGCGGTGCGCCTGCTGGTCGCCGAACTCGGCAGCACGCCACTCATCGGGTTCGCCGGGGCGCCGTTCACGCTCGCCTCGTACCTGATCGAGGGCGGGCCCAGCCGCAACCACGAGCACACCAAGGCGCTGATGCACTCCGACCCGCAGACGTGGCACGCCCTGCTGGACAAGCTCGCCGACATCACGATCACTTTCCTGCAGGCCCAGCTGGCCGCCGGGGTGGACGCGATCCAGCTGTTCGATTCCTGGGCCGGGGCGCTGGCCGAACGGGACTACCGCCGCTTCGTGCAGCCGCACTCGGCGAAGGTTCTCGCGGCTGTCGAGCAGGCGGGCGTGCCGCGCATCCACTTCGGGGTGGGGACGTCGGAGCTGCTGCCCGCCATGCGGGATGCCGGCGCCGACGTGATCGGAGTGGACTGGCGCATCTCGCTGACCACCGCGATCGAACGGCTCACCGCGAACGGCCGGCCGCTTCCGGTGGTGCAGGGCAACCTCGACCCCGCGGTGCTGCTCGCCGACTGGCCGGTGGTCGAGGCCGAGGTGCGGCGCATCGTGGCCGAGGGCCGTGCGGCGGCAGGCCACATCGTGAACCTCGGGCACGGCGTGCTGCCCGCCACCGACCCGGCCGTGCTCACCAGAATCGTCGAGCTGGTACACGGACTGACCCCGTGACGAGGTGAGCAGCCCGGTGGAGATCGCGGTCGTCGGCGGGGGAATCTCGGGGCTCACTGCGGCGGTGCGGCTGCGCAAGCTGCTCGGCCCCGCGGCATCGATCACCGTGTACGAGTCGACCACGCGCCTGGGCGGGAAGCTGCGCACCGTCGAGGTGGCCGGTGTTCCCGTCGACGTCGGCGCGGAAGCGTTTCTGCTGCGCAGGCCGGAGGCCGTCGAACTGGTCGCCGAGCTGGGACTGCAGGACGAGGTGGTGCATGCCGGCCCGGCCAGTCCGAGCGTACGGGCAAGTGGCCGTACGGTCGCCTTGCCGCGGCGGACGTTTATGGGAATCCCCGGCGACGCCGCCGAGGTCGACGGCGTGCTGTCCGCGAAGGGGGTCGAGCAAGTCGCCGCCGAGCGCACGTTGCCCCCGGTGCGGCTGCCCGCGCACGACGTGTCCCTCGGTCGGCTGTTGCGGCAACGGCTGGGCGACGAGCTGGTCGACCGGCTGGTGAGCCCGCTGCTGGGTGGCGTCTACGGTGCACGGGCGGACGATCTGGGACTGCGTGCCGTGTTGCCTGCCCTGGCGAAGGCGCTCGAGAATGGCGCGGGTTCGATCACCGCCGCTGCCGCCGGCCTGCTGCCACCACCGCAAGCGGGGGGAGGATCGCCCGTGTTCGGCACCTTGCGGGGCGGATTGCAGCAGGTGGCCGAACGGGCGGCACACGTGGCCGACGCCCGGGTGGAGCTGGGCACACCGGTGCGCGAGCTGCGCTGCACGGCCGCGGGCTGGCAGGTGACCGCGGCGGAGACCCGGTCGGTGGACGGGGTGATCCTGGCCGTGCCCGCTCCCGCGGCGCGTCGGCTGCTGGCCGGGTGCTCGCCCGAGGCCGCCGACGCCTACGGCCGCGTCGAGCTGGCCTCGATGGCCGTGGTCACCGTGGCGTTCCCGCCCGGCACCGAGCTTCCGGAAAGCAGCGGGTTGCTGATCGAGGAAGGCCAGCGCCGCTCCGACGGGTCCGCGGTGCTGAGCAAGGCGATGACGTTCACCAGCCGCAAGTGGCCGCACATCGGCGCCGCCGGGGTGATCATGCGTGCGTCGGTAGGTCGGTTCGGGCAGGCCGAGCAGCTGCGGATGACCGACGACGCGCTGATCGAGGGAGTGCTGGCCGACGTGGCCGACCTGGCAGGCGTGACCGTCGAGCCGATCGACGTGCACGTCCAGCGGTGGGGCGGCGGGCTGCCGTGCTACGGCCCCGAGCACGGCGAATGCGTCGCTGCGATCGACAAGGCGGTGGCCGGCCTGCCACGGCTGGAGGTGGCGGGCGCGCTGCTGGACGGGGTGGGCATCCCGGCGTGCATCGCCACCGCCGATGCCGCTGCCCGGCGCCTGGCGAGCCAGGTCACAGTGCCACACTGATGACATGACCGCCAAACCCGACGCAGCCCGGATCCGCGAGCTCAACGAGACCATTCGATACACGATGTGGTCGGTCTTCCGCGTCCAGCAGGGCGCGCTTGGCGAGGATCGCGGGCCCACCGCCGACGAGACCCAGCAGTACCTGGAGAGCCTGGAGGGCAAGGGCGTCACGGTGCGTGGCGTCTACGACCTGGCAGGCATGCGTGCCGACGCCGACTACATGGTGTGGTGGCACGCCGAGGAGATCGAGCAGCTGCAGGCGGCCTACAGCGGCTTCCGGCAGACCGCGCTCGGCCGCGCCAGCGTTCCGGTGTGGAGTCAGGTCGGCCTGCACCGGCCCGCGGAGTTCAACAAGAGCCACATCCCGGCGTTCCTGGCCGGTGAGCAGCCTCGCAAGTACCTGTGCGTGTACCCGTTCGTGCGATCGTACGAGTGGTACCTGCTGCCGGAGCAGGAGCGCAAGGAGCTGCTGGCCGAGCACGGCATGATGGCCCGCGACTACCCGGACGTGCGGGCCAACACGGTGGCGTCGTTCGCCCTCGGCGACTACGAGTGGCTGCTGGCTTTCGAGGCAGACGAGCTGCACCGCATCGTCGACCTCATGCGCACGTTGCGCGGGGCCCGTGCCCGGCGGCACGTGCGGGAGGAAATCCCGTTCTACACCGGCACCAGGGTCGCCCCGCCGGAGCTGGTCGCCGCCCTGCCCTGAGCGGCGAGGCCGCCTGTCGCGCCGACGGCCGGGCCTGCGGCCGCGGGAAGGCGTGCGCCGCACGCGCCGGCACGTGCGTGTGGCCGCCGGATGAGGGCCCGGTGCTCGGCGCATCCGCGCCGCAGGTCACCGGGCCTGGCGGCATGCCGTGCGTCTCCGGGCGGAGTGTGGTCACTCCTCCTCGGGCACCAGCTTCAGCGCGATCGAGTTGATGCAGTAGCGCTTGTCGGTGGGGGTGTCGTAGCCCTCGCCGGTGAACACGTGGCCAAGGTGGCTGTGGCAGCTGGCGCACAGCACCTCGACCCGCTTCATGCCCAGGCTGAAGTCGTCCCTGAGCAGCACCGCGTCGGAATCCGCCGGATCGTAGAACGACGGCCAGCCGCAGTGGCTGTCGAACTTCTCGTTGCTGGTGAACAGCTCCGCCCCGCAGGCCCGGCAGGTGTAGACGCCTTTGGCCTTGGTGTTCTCGTATTCCCCGGTGAACGGCGGCTCGGTGCCCGCTTCGCGCAACACGTGGTACTCCTCCGGGCTGAGTTCCTGCCGCCACTCGATCTCGGACTTGACCACTTTCGGCGTGGCGCCGACGACTGGCTTCATACCTACCATCCCAAGAATCCGCTGATCGTGTCCCACACGCTCACCGCGACGCCGAGCAGGATCAACGACACCACCAGCACGGCCATCGCCCGGTAGTGGCCGCGGACGCGGTTGCTCGATTCGGCGAACTCGGCGATGCCGTCCAGCGCGCCCTCCACGGTGAACCGGGGACCGGTGTGTTCCATCCGGTGCAGGTGCTCGGCGAAGGCCCGCGCTTCCGGGTCGTCCGGATCCAGGCCGATCAGGTCGTCGTGGAACCGGGCGTCGGGGCCCTCGGGCATGCGGGAGGTCATGTCACCACGGTATGTCAGCTCGACCGTGCCGTCGATGGCCGGCGATCGGCTTGCTCTGGGGCGTGCCCGGCGCGACGGTGCCAGCACTGGCGGGCTGCTGGTCTGGTGTGTGCCGGTTGGGTGTGGGGG
>NZ_KE386604.1:0-543085 GCF_000427905.1 Thermocrispum agreste DSM 44070
CCGCCTTGGTCGTAGCCGGGCTGGCCGTAGCCGCCCTGGTCGTACCCGGGCTGGCTCTGTCCGTAGCCGTACTGGCCATGCTGGCCGTACGGGTCGGCCGGGTCGTATTGGCCGTAGCCGGGGGGCTGACTCATTACTCGGTCTCCTGCGTTGCCGGGTCTAGCTGACTGTGCTGACTGTCCCTCGTTCTTCCTCTGCACGTCGGGGTTCACGGAGGAACGTGTCCGGAACTGACCGGTGTGCAGCGCGTCATCGCGTTCAAGCGAGACTACGACGTCACCATAAGTGTCCCAACCGTGCTCCGCGAGATGCTCCGCGACGGCATTGGCCAGCGCGGTCGTGACACGCTGCTCATCACCTGCCATCTGGTCGTGATCGGAGGGGCCCAAGGACACAATGTAATGATTCGGCGCGAGTTGTCGACCGCCCGCGAGCTCGCGGATGTTGTCCTCGGCCTCTCGCTCCAGCGCGTGGGCAACCTCCTGGGTGACGACTCTTCCGCCGAACAGCCGGGCGAAGGTGTTTCCGACGAGGCGCTCAAGTCGCCGGTCAAAGCGCTCGACGCGGCCCACCGACTAGCCCTCCTTCACACCTTCTCCTCAACCACCTGATGGTATCCGTCGTCCCGGTCACCGGCAGCCGACGTGGGAAGACTTCACGCCTCCAGTGACCCGTACGGCCGGGGTCCTCGCCCCCGCCGACGGTGCCTGGACCTTGCCCGGGCATCGGCCTGGACCAGGCGAGGGACGGTCCTCACACCACTATGACCGCCCCGCTGTGCGGGGCCGAAACGGCACCGGTTAAGCTATGCAGGCATTCGTTGCTCGGGCGAGTGGCGGAATGGCAGACGCGCACGGTTCAGGTCCGTGTGTCCGAAAGGACGTGAGGGTTCAACTCCCTCCTCGCCCACCACAGAGGCCGAGGAACCCGGTACAGGTGCTGTACCGGGTTTTTTCGTGCCCGAAGGGCCGGGGTCGTGCGGGACCAGGGCGGCTCACCTCAGCTGTCCACGATGTCGTGCCCGATGGACCGGGTCGCGCCGTGATGATTGTCACCGCGACTGAGACCGTGGTCCGTGGCACGTCCGCTGCGGGTGCCTGGTGCTCCGGGGGGGGGCAGCGCGCTTTCGTCCCCTGTCCGCGTTTGATCAGGGTGGCCGTACTCGCATCGGCCACCCGCGTTAATGCGAGTGGAGCCGGACGTGCGCTCGGACGGCCTCTTGTGACGGCAATGGCTCCATTCGGTTCGGGTGCGGCTTCCCGTCGCTGCTGATGTGGGCGAAGATCGCCGCGGTAAGTTGCCCCGCCGATCAGTGGAGGAGCTGCCCATGGCCACCAGCGGACGTCGCATCGAGATCACCACCGCCGACGGCACCGCCGAGGCATACCTGTCCCATCCGGAAGGCGGGACGTACCCGGGGGTGATCCTCTTCATGGACGCCATCGGTCTCCGGCCGCAGATCGAGTTGATGGCCGACCGCATCGCCGGTTGGGGGTACGTGGTGCTCGCGCCCAATGTCTTCTATCGGCACGGGCGGGCGGCCGATCTGGCCCCAAAGGGCGACCTTCGCCGGCCGGGCGAGCGCGAGCGGTTCATGCCTGCCGTGCTTCGGCTGGTCGAGCAGCACACGCCGGACAGGGCGGCGCGGGATTTCGAGGCGTATCTGGCAGCGCTTCGCGACGTCGAGCACGTCCGGCCCGGTCCCATCGGAACGGTCGGATACTGCATGGGCGGCCGGTTGGCGCTGCGCGCCGCAGCGCAGGCTCCGGACGATGTGGCCGCAGTCGGCATGTTTCACGTCGGTGGTCTGGTGACCGACGACGAGGACAGCGCCCATCTGTGCATCCCGCACGTGCGCGCCGAGGTGCTCGCGGGGTATGCCGACCAGGACGGGTCCATGCCGCAGGAGGCGATCGAGAAGGTCGCGGCCGACATGGCGGCGGCCGGAGTCCGCTATTCCGGTGCGGTCTACTCGGGCGCTCGGCACGGCTTCACCATGGCCGACACGTCGGTGTACGACGAGGCAGCGGCGGAACGCCACTACGAGGAATTGCAGGCGCTGTTCCGGCGGACACTCGGCTGACATCGGTACGGGCGATGCTCGCGGTCATCGCTGTCGCCGCGACCTGTCGCTCGGAGTTGCCGGTGCCCGTCGCTGTGGCCTTCGCCGATGGTGCGCACGATGACGACTCCACACCGAGCCGGAGCGGTGCGCGGACCCTGGTGTCGGACCGGAGCGTACGACCGGCACCACGCCGTCGGGCCGGAAGCGGGACGGGCACTGCTGTTGGACCGTCACCGTGTCAGTTCCGAGGTCAGTTCCGAGCAGGAGCGGTGTGGGGACCCTGGTGTCGGGCTGAGTGCAGGGCGGACACCACTGCCGGGCTGGGGGGCAGGGCGGGCGCTGCTGCTGGGCCGAAGCGCTGGACCGTGACTTCGGCTGCACGCTCACCCGTCCCACGGTCTTGCTCCGACGACGTCGCCGCCGGCGCCCGGTCCGACTGGTCCAACTGACAGTTGAGCCGCCGCACAACCGCCGGGCCGAGCGCTGGAAGGCCAGTGCGCCATTGCCGAGCCGAGTGCAGGCTTCCGAGTTCGATCACGTCGTGCACGACGGTCCTTGGTCGAGCGGCCGATGCGCCGTGGCCTGCTCACCGACATCGGTTTTGGGGCGACGGGCGGGACCGTCCCACTTCCGAGCCGGGGTGCAGGTCGACGCCACGCCAGGCCCGAGCGCTGGACCGCCGACGCTGCCGGGTCCGGGTGTTGGGCCGTCGCCGCCACTTCGGGCCCGGGCGCTGGGCCGTCAGTCCGCTCGCTGGGTGATGGCCTCGTGCAGCGCAAGGATGCGGCGCGCGTTGTCGACGTGCAGGTTCTCGATCATCCGCCCGTCGACTGTCACGACACCCTTGCCCTCGGCCTGCGCGGCTTCGAAGGCGGCGATGACTTTCCTGGAGTACTCGACTTCCTCCTCCGACGGTGCGAACGCCTCGTTGCACGGTTCGATCTGCGACGGGTGGATCAGCGTCTTGCCGTCGAACCCCATCTGCCTGCCCTGCCGGCACTCCGCGGCGAATCCCTCGGCGTCCTTCACGTCGTTGAAGACGCCGTCCAGGATGGCCTTCCCGGTGGCCCTGGCCGCCAGGACGGCCGTGGACAGCGCGCCGAGCAGCGGTCCCCGGCCGGGCACGAACTCGGCGTGCAGCTCCTTGGCCAGGTCGTTGGTGCCCATCACCAGCACGGTGAGCCGGGGCGACGCGGCGGCGATCTCCTCGGCGTGCAGCACCGCGACCGGGGTCTCCAGCATCGCCCAGATCGTGGTGTGCTCCGGCGCCCCGTTCAGCTCCAGCGCCCGCTCGATGTTGTGCACCTGGGCGGCCGAGTTGATCTTCGGCACCACGATGCCGTGCGGGCCGGCCTTGGCGGCCTCGCGCAGGTCGGCCTCGTGCCACTCGGTGTCCAACCCGTTGACCCGGATGGTGACCTCACGGGACCCGTACTCGCCGGAGGCAGCCGCGGCGCACACTCGCTCCCGCGCCTCTTCCTTGGCGTCCGGCGCCACCGCGTCTTCCAAGTCGAGGATCAGGGCATCCGCGGGCAGCGTCTTGGCCTTCTCCAGCGCACGCGCGTTGGCACCCGGCATGTAGAGCACCGACCGGCGCGGGCGGATCGACTGTCCGCTGTTTCGCTCCGCATCCCCGGTCTGCACCGGCTGCCCCGTCGTCCTCTCCGTCGCTTCGGTCACTGCCCCAGTGCCTCCTTGGTCGCCGCGTCGTAAGCGGCCTTCAGTTCCGGATCCCGTGCGGCCAGCTGGTCGGCCAGATCGGCGACCACCTTGCACTGCTTGAACGTGGCGTCGTCCTGCATCTTGCCGTCGATCATCACCGCCCCGGTGCCGTCCCCCATGGCGGCGATGACCCGGCGCGCCCATGCCACGTCCTTGGGATCCGGGGAGAACACCTTCTTGGCGATTTCGATCTGCACCGGGTGCAGGCTCCACGCCCCGACGCAGCCGAGCAGGAAGGCGTTGCGGAACTGGTCTTCACAGCCGACGACGTCCCGGATGTCCCCGTACGGACCGTAGTACGGCAGGATCCCGTGCATCGCACAGGCATCGACCATGCGCGCCACGGTGTAGTGCCAGAGATCCTGCTGGGCGGTGGTGCGGCCCTCGTGCAAGTCGTCCGACACCGGGTCGGTGCGCACCAGGTAGCCGGGGTGCCCGCCGCCGACCCGGGTGGTCTTCATCCGGCGGCTGGCGGCCAGGTCCGCCGGGCCGAGCGAGATGCCCTGCATGCGGGGGCTGGCGCCGGCGATCTCCTCGACGTTGGCCACCCCGCTGGCGGTCTCCAGGATCGCGTGCACCAGCAGCGGCTTGGTCAGTCCGGCGCGCGCCTCCAGCTGGGCCAGCAGCCGGTCCACGTAGTGGATGTCCTGCGGACCCTCCACCTTCGGGACCATGATCACGTCGAGCTTGTCGCCGATCTCGGTCACCAGCGTGATCAGGTCGTCCAGTACCCACGGCGAGTCGAGGCTGTTCACCCTGGTCCACAGCTGGGTCCCGCCCATGTCGGTCGACTTGGCCACCTCGACCAGGCCCGCCCGCGCGGCCTCCTTCCGGTCCGCCGCGACCGCGTCCTCCAGGTTGCCGAGCAGGACGTCCACCTTCGGTACCAGGTCCGGGACCTTGGCCCGCATCTTCTCGTTGCTCGGGTCGAAGAAGTGGATCATGCGGGAGGGCCGGAACGGGATCTCCCGCAGCGGCTCGGGGGCTCCGATGGCCAGGGGAGCGAAGAAGTCCTTCGGCGAACGCAATGCGACCTCCATGTCTGTGGCTTCGCCGGCCGGGCCGGGCGTGACCACCATAAGTCCGGCCGAGCCCGACGACCGAGAGTTCGGCGGCCAGGGGTGACAAACGCCTCGTATGCGCCTGATCGATCCAGAAAGCGCTGGTGGGGGCACGGCGGAAGCTGGCGGAGAACCGCAGCGGCGGTCGCGGGTTTGGAGCGGAGGGTGGAGGGGGCTGTGGAGGCGGGCAGGCTCTGAGGGGCTGCTGTGGACATTGAGGGCCCTGGGCGAGGCCGTGGACGCGGGGCGGGTCAGGCGGGAGATGCCGTCCGGAGGGCAGGCGAGAGATGCGGTCCGGAGGGCAGCGCGGCGCCGACGCGGGCCGGGCCGTCGCGACAAGCGCCGCCGGCCTACCGGATCGTGTCGGCACCCCGCTCGACGTGGGTGAGTGGCAAGTCCCGGATCGTGCCGACTGCCGGTCATCGCTGGTGACGGAGCGTGTCGGTTGTCCTCCCTTCACCGTGGTGCTCACCCTTACGGCCGCACCGTTGGACCGAAGATTTTCTGCCGTCCGTCGACCGGTTACCGACGCATCGATGCCGTCAATCGCACGCGTGCGGCTGGAGGGCAGACGAGCACGGGGCGGGCTTGGTACCCAAGGTGCTGGGTCGCTTTCACGGCGGCGCCACGAACATCACCGGGAGTAACCCGGGCCCGGCGCGAACGTCGGGAGGGCACGTTCGTACAGAGAGGTGGCCTCGTGCAGGTTCCCCAGGGACGCACCAGTTCAGACCCGCAAGAGCTTGCCGCGCGTCGTCGCCGTCGGCCCGCGCCGATCGGCGCCCCTGGGCCGCTGCCGACCGAACGCATCGATCTTGCCGCGGCCGCCGCCGAGCAGCTCGGCTGGGACGGTGTGGTGCTGCCGGAAGCCAACCTGTTCGGCCGCCGCGTCCACCTCATTGCCCGGCTGCGCACCGACGTGCACGCCGAACGCATCGCCACGGGCGTCGGCCCGGTCACCGACCGCGCCACCGTGGCGACCTGGATCTGGCCGGAGCTCGAGCGCACCGCGCCCGCGCCCGCGGTGGACGTCGTCGGCGCCGTCGCGGTGGCCCGGCACTGGCGGACGGCGCTGGCCTGGACGGTGCCGCTCACCCGCTACTTCCCGACCGCCGTCGTGCTGCCCTCCGCGACGCTGATGACTCACGACTACGTGAACAACTGCCTGCCGCGCGCCCGGGCGTACGGGATCGCGGTGCTGTCGGTCGACGAGTCCGCCGAGGTGCACCGGGACCTGGCGGGCGACAGCGGCCGGATCGTGCCGGCCAGCGACGCCAACAGCAGGTGGATCGACGAGGTGGCCTACGACCAGTTGTTGACCACCGCCGAAGTCTCTGCTTGCGTGAAGTAGTGCGTGTAGTCATTGCCGGCGGGCACGGAAAAATCGCCCGCAAGCTGTCAGCTTTGCTTGTCGCCCGCGGGGACGAGGCCGTGGGCATCATCCGCAATCCCGATCACGCCGACGATCTGTCCGGCGCGCAGCCGGTGGTGCTCGACCTGGAGGCGGCGTCGGTGGAAGACGTGGCCGACGCGGTGCGTGGCGCGGACGCGGCGGTGTTCGCCGCGGGAGCAGGCCCGGGAAGCGGCGCCGCGCGCAAGGACACCGTGGATCGAGCCGCCGCGGTGCTGTTCGCCGAGGCGTGCGAGCTCGCCGGGGTGCGGCGACACGTACAAATCAGTGCGATGGGCCTGGAGCGTGCCAGCCAACCGGACGTGGTCGGAGAGGTCTTCGCCGCGTATCTGACGGCCAAGGCGGCCGCGGAGGAGGACCTGCGCTCCCGCGATCTGGACTGGACGATCCTGCGCCCGGGCAGGCTCACCGACGACGAACCGATCGGAAAAGTGCACCTCGCCGAGTCCGTCGACTACGGCACCATTCCGCGCGCCGACGTCGCGGCGCTGCTGCTGGAGCTGCTGGACGAGCCGGGCACCACGCGGCAGACGCTGGAAGTGATCAGCGGTGATGTCGCCATCCCGCAGGCCGTGGCGGCGGTGGCGCGGGTCTGACCAGGCGACGACCTGGCCAATGATTGCTCGATCGAGCATCGAACGCCCTCCTCAGCGGGCCGGGAACTGCCTGATCCGCCGAAGCGCCGCAGTGCGTGCAGTTGGACCCGGCCGTCATCCAGGAGCGCGTTTGGTGATCTGGCCGGGAAAGCGGTAGCCGGGCGGGTGTCGCGCCGGGCAGCGAAGCATCGCAGCACCGGACGGAGCCGCTCGGCACCGCTGGCCAGCTCGGGCGGCGCCGCGGTCAGCCGAGCACTCGCTCCAGGTAGGCGTTGCCGAAGCGACGTTCCGGGTCGAGGGCGTCCCGCACCGCGAGGAAGTCGTCGAACCTCGGATACCGGCTGCGCAGCATCGCGGCGTCCAGGCTGTGCATCTTCCCCCAGTGTGGCCGGCCACCGACGCTGTTCACGATCGATTCGAAGACCGCGAAGTACTCGTCGTACGGCATGCCCTGGAACTGGTGCACGGCGATGTAGCCGCTGGCCCGCTGGTATCCGGTCGACAGCCAGATGTCGTCCGGTGCCGCCACCCGAATCTCCACCGGGAACGCAACGGGGGTGGACAGTTTCGCCACCGCCTTCCGCAGCTCGGTGATCACGCCGACGACTTCCTCGCGTGGCACGGCGTATTCGGACTCGACGAAGCGCACGTCGCGCCTGGTCACGAAGACCCGGTGCGACACGTCGCTGTACCGGCGCTCGGACAGCACGTTCGTCATCACCCGCTGCGCCGGCTTGGTCAGCTTCGGAACCGCCCGCAGCGTCCGGCACACCGCGCCGAACAGCTGGTTCTCGATCAGGCCGTACTCGACGTACTGCCTGGCCTTGTTCAACGGCCGCGGCTGTTCGCCGGCGGGCAGCCGGTTGTTCCGCTTGATCAGCGTCTTGTCGCTGTGCGGAAACCAGTAGAACTCGAAGTGGTCGTTCGACCTGATCTCGTCGTCGAACCGCTCCAGCACGGCATCCAGGCGGTCCGGCGCCTCCTGGGCAGCCAGCGCGAACGCAGGAACGCAGGTGATCGTGACCGTGCTGATGATGCCGAACGCGCCGAGGCCGACCCTGGCCGCGGCGAACAGCTCCGGGCGCTCGCTGGGTGAGCAGCGGACCACCGACCCGTCGGCGGTGACCAGCTCCAGCGCGGCGATCTGGGTGGCCAGCCCGCCGAACTTCGCGCCGGTGCCGTGAGTGCCGGTGGAGATCGCCCCGGAGATGGTCTGCTTGTCGATGTCGCCCATGTTCTCCATGGCCAGCCCCAGGGCGTCCAGGATGCGGTTCAGCTGGCGCAACGTCGTGCCCGCGCGCACGGTCACCTGCCGGGAGGCCATGTCGACGTCGACCACACCGGTGTACCGGCTCAGGTCCACCGCGTGGTCGTCGGTCGCGGCGATCGGCGTGAAGGAATGCCCGCTGCCCAACGGGCGGATGCGGCGCCCGGCGTTGGCGGCCGCTTTCACCGCGGTGACGATGCCGTCGAGATCCGATGGCCGGTGAACCACGCATGGCGCGGCCACGGCGGTCCCTGCCCAGTTCGACCACTGCCTCATGGCTGTCCGCCTGCCTTCGGTGTCGGAGTGCACAGCCGGATCATACGCGAAAACCTTTCATGTATGGCCGTTCGAGCGGGTACGCTTTCGTCCATGGTGAGCCCTCCGACCAGCGCTGCCCAGGTGTCCGACCGCTCTGCCCTGCGGCGGGCATACGACGCCGCGACCGCCGCAGTGGAGGCCCCGCTGGCCATCGTCGACCTGCGGGCGTTCGACGACAACCTCGCGACGCTGGCCGCTCGGGCGCACGGCAGGCCGATCCGGGTGGCCAGCAAGTCCGTGCGCTGCCGGTTTCTGCTGGACCGTGCTCTCAGCCACCCGGCGACCGAGGGCGTCATGGCGTATTCGCTGGCCGAGGCGCTCTGGCTGCACCGCAACGCCGTCTCCGACGACATCCTGGTCGGCTATCCCACGGTCGATGCCGCCGCGCTGCGTGCGCTGGCCGCGAGCCCGGAGGCGTGCTCGGCCATCACGTTGATGGTCGACTCCACCGACCACCTCGACCTGATCGAGAACGTGCTCGGCCGGAACCACCCGCCGTTGCGGGTGTGCATCGAACTGGACGTGTCCTGGCGGCCGCTGCCCGGCGTGCACATCGGGACACGGCGGTCGCCGGTGTTCACCGCGGTGCAAGCGGCCGCGCTGGCCCGCGCGGTGGTGGCCAGGGACGGATTCCAGCTGGTCGGGCTGATGGGCTACGAAGGCCAGATCGCCGGGGTCGGCGACAAAGCGGGCAATCCGATGAAGTCCGCGCTGATGCGGTCGATCCAGCGCCGGTCGGCTGCCGAGCTGACCGAGCGGCGCGGCGCCGCGGTCCGTGCCGTGCGGGCGGTCGCCGACCTGGAGTTCGTCAACGGCGGCGGCACCGGCAGCCTGGAGACCACCACGGCGGATCCGTCGGTCACCGAGGTCACCGCCGGGTCCGGGCTGATCGGCCCGACGTTGTTCGACCAGTACTCCCGGTTCCGTCCGCAACCGGCGGTGGTGTTCGCCCTGCCCGTGGTGCGCAAACCGGCGCCGGACGTGGCGACCCTGTTCGCCGGCGGCTACATCGCCTCGGGCCCGCCGGGGCCGGACCGGCAGCCTGCGCCTTACCTGCCGGACGGGTTGAAGCTCACCGCGCTCGAGGGCGCGGGCGAAGTGCAGACGCCGGTGGTGGGGTCGGCGGCGCGTCAGCTGGCCGTCGGTGACCGAGTGTGGATGCGGCACGCCAAGGCAGGCGAGCTCGCCGAACGGTTCGACGCCTACCACGTGGTCGTGGGCGACAAGGTGGAGGAGGTCGTGCCGACCTATCGCGGCGAGGGTGTGAACTTCGGCTGACAGCAGGCACCGCAGCCGTCGCTGATCAATTCGGTTGCCGTGGGGTGGCCGGTCGGGTAAGGGTCGGGGTATGCCCAAGCCGCCCGAGAACTGGCTCCGGGCGTGGCGGATGGACGACGCGCCGATGCTGCTTGCCGCCGCCCAGGAGCCGTCCCTGCAGCAGCAGTTCGTCCAGCCGATCTCATCACTGGACGAGGCCGAGAAGTGGATCCAGGATCGTGGCGCGGACAGCGCCGCGGGCACCGCACACGCGTGGGCGATTTGCGGCGAGAACGACGAGGCGCTCGGCCTGGTGACCGTCTCGCACATCGAGCCGCGCCACTCCACCGGATGGGTCGCCTACTGGTTGCTGCCGCAGGCGCGCGGCAAGGGACTGGCGGTGCGCAGCGTGCGCGCGATCTCCCGATGGGCGTTCGACGAGCTCGGCCTGTTCCGCCTCGAGCTGGGACACCGGGTGGACAACACCGCTTCGTGCCGGGTCGCGCGCGCCGCCGGATACGCCGCCGAAGGGATCGAGCGGTCCCGGCTGCGCTACGGCGACAAACGCTACGACGTCGAGCGGCACGCGCGCCTGGCCACGGACCCGGAGCCGGGCGAGGTCACTGGCCGAAACGGCTTTCCAGGTAGATCTTGATCAGGTGCTTGGTCTCCTCGATGACGGCCGGATCGCCCTTCGGGTCGGCCCGGAACGCGTACTTCAACAGCGCGTCCGCGACCTCCACCGCCACCTTGATCGGCGCCACCACCTGCTCCGGCGGTAGGTCGATCCGCCCGGTGAGCAGCTCCATCAGCGCCTCGGCGACCACGTCGTTGTTGGTGCGGCTGCCGTCCAGCAACCGGGGGTCCACCGCGTCCCCGAAGTGGATGCGGGAGAAGCCGGGCGTCTCGTGGTGCATCTCCAGGTAGATGTCCAGCAGCCCGTCCACCACGTCCCACCAGTGCTGGTGATCGACCGCCGCCAGCCGTTCGGCGGCCAGCGACATGAAGCGCTCCAGGTTGCGCTGGGTCAGCGCCTGCACCACGGCCCGCTTGTCCGGGAAGAACTGGTACAGCGAGCCCACCGCGACACCTGCTCGCTTGGCGATCGCCGTGGTGGTGAGCCGTTCGTAGCCGACTTCGTCGAGCAGCTCGGCCGCGGCGTCCAGCATGCGCGCCACGCGCAACGCGCTGCGCTGCTGCACCGGTTGCCGCCGAAGCGACGTGAGCTGCTCTCCTACCACGCGGTTCCACCCCCAACGTTCGGGCTCTCCTGCGCCCAACTCTAGAGCAGCGCGCACGACACGAATGGGGTAGCGCAGCTGGTAAGACGACGAACGGGACACATGCCTCGACCACACGGGTCCACGGGCCGGTGCCGGTCGGGGGAGAGGTGCACTGCGGCACCGGCCCGTGGATGTCGGGGTAAGGGGCGGGGAGGGAACATGCCGGCCGTCAGCGGAGTCCGTCCGCGGGGGCGGTGGACGGTCGCTGCGGGGGAACCGGCCGGCGATGCGATCAGCCGGAATGCAATCCGGCGGTGGACACACCGGCGCGCAGGGCACGTCGTCCGGGGTGGACGGCGGGTCGGGGCTGGTGCTGCGCTGACCGGTGGTCGCGCTGGTGCGGCGGGTGCGGGGCCAGACCGCCGGCGACCAGGTGCTCGTGCGCGGCCTGCCACACCGAGCACGGCGCCTTGCACCGGCGCCAGCGGGTCGAGCAGGTCGGACAGTCGCCGCGCTCGTCGGGCTCGTGGGACCGGAGAATCGCCTTCCACGCCTCGGTCAGCCGGGGAAGTTCGGAACGGGCGACCGAGACCAGCGACGGGGCGTCGGCGCGCTCGGCCAGATCGGAGAGCATGTCCAGCCGCTCCCAGACGGCATTGCGGAGCACCTGCCCCAGGATCGTGTCCACTGCTGTCGTCACCTCTCCGCAAGTCTGGCCGCTTCGTGCAACACGGCCGCGAGCTGACCGACCTGGCTCGGCGTCATCCGCGCCGTCTCGCCCGGTGGCCCGCTGACCACGACCTGATCGCCGTCGACGAACACGGTCACGCACCGGTCGCGGCCGATCATGTCGCCGCACGCGATGCGCCAGACGACGTGACCGTTCTCCACCTCACGGATGACGTCACCGGCGCCGGTCCGTGTCCCTGGCGACCCGGTGCCTGCCGCCGGGGCGGGCCTGCGGGCCGGAGCGGCGTGTGGGGCCGGGCCGGTGCGCGGCAGCGGGTGCACCCGGCTCGGCCGGGGACCAACGGGGCTCGTACGCCGGGTTGCCGTACCGCCGACCAAGTCCACTGATGTCACTCCGCTCTCGCCTTGCCTTCGGTTGCTGTCCGGCTCGGTGCGCCGCCGTCGCGGATGCGCACGGTGCCTGCCGTCGCTGTGTGTGGCCGGCCGTGCACACCGGGCCCGAATTCAAGAGTGCGATGCCGCACTCGCCCCGCGTGGGCGACAAGCGCTGGGCGGTACCAGGGCGCCGACGAGCGGTCGATCGAGTTCGGCTGGCCCGATCAGAGTGGAGTTCGGGCTGTTCGCGTGGTCGAATGGAGCTGCTTACGCTGCTTGTCAGTCCCACGACGAGGATGCCTGTCCATGGATGCCAGCGAGGAAAAGGTCGCCAACCTGGTCTCCGAGAAGGTCTGGGAGACCAAGGAAATGCGGGAAGCGCTAGCGGCACGGGACATCAGCAAGGTGTACCTGTTGCTGCGCAAGGAAGGCATTTCCCAGCGCCAGATCGCCGCGGCGACCGGTCAGTCGCAGTCCGAGGTGTCGGAAATCCTCAAGGGTCGTCAGGTGATGGCCTACGACGTGCTGGTGCGCATCGCCGAGGGCCTCGGCATCCCCAGGGGCTACATGGGGCTGGCCTACGACGAGGCCACCCAGATCACGGTCGTCGGTGCGGCCGACGAGCAGCAGGCTGAGGAGGACGAGGCGGTGAAACGACGGAGGTTTCTCGCGCACGCCGCACAGGTCACCATGGGGGCCACGGTGTTCGCTGCGGACTCCGGGTCGTGGACTGCGCCCCGACCGGCGGTGACGCCGGCCCCGAACCGCATCGGGATGGCCGACGTCCGTCAGGTCGAAGCAGCGACGCGAGCGCTGCGCGCGCTCGACTACCAGTACGGCGGCGGCTTCTGCCGGGACGCCGTGATCGCCCAGCTGGGCTGGGGCCAGCAGATGCTCAACGCCTCCGCGACCGAGCAGGTGAAATCGCGGCTCTACGTGGCGCTCGCCGACCTGCACAACCTGGCGGGCTGGACCTCGTTCGACACCGGCCTGGTCGACTCGGCGCGCTCGCACTTCGCCAAGGCGCTCGAGCTGGCCAAGGAAGGCGGCAGCCACCAGTTGGTGGCCAACATCCTGTACCGGATGGGCCGGGTGTACTTGCACTACGAGTCGCCGGACGACGCGCTGAAGATGTTCCAGCTGGGGCAGATCGCCGCGCAGGAGTCCGGCTCGCAGTTGTCGGTCGCCGTGCTGTGCGCCAACGAGGCGTGGGCGTACGCGATGATGGGCAACGAGGAGCAGGCGCTGAAGCTGCTCGGCATGACCAAGGACACGTTCGCCCGGGCCTCCGGGGAAGACGTCCCGGCGTGGGCGCAGTTCTTCAACCAGACCGACGTGCACGCGATGATCGGCACGGTGCACACGGTGCTGGCCCAGCACCCCGGCAAGACCGAGCACACCAAGTACGCCATCCCCGCGCTGACCAGGGCGATCGAGAACTACGGCGACGACATGGCGCGGAGCAAGGCGTTCAACCTGAGCGCGCTGGCCACCAACCACCTGCTGGAGGGCGACATCGACCACGGCGCCAAGGTGGGCAGGGCGGCGCTGGAATGCGCGGAGAGCCTCAAGTCGGCCCGCGTCAAGGACCGGATGAAGCCGCTCAAGCGGGAGGCGGAGCGGCGGATGAACAACCCGGACGCACGGGACCTCGCCGAGCGCATCAACGCATTCTTCGCGGCGTGACCTTCCGGCGTCCCTGGGTGGGGGAGCGACCGCATGCAGCGGGAACCGCGCTTCACGCCGGACAAGTTGCAGGCCGCGCTGCGCGCGGTGTGCCAGCGGCTGGGCGTCGACCATCACGGGGCGCGGCTGCTGCGGTTCACCAACAACGCGGTGTACGCGCTGGCCTCGATCCCCGCCGTGGTGCGCATCGTCGGCTCCCGGACGTTGATGCACCGGGCCGCCAAAGTGGTGCGGCTGGCCGAACACCTCGAGCGGCACGGGGTGCCCGCGGTGCGGCTGTACCCGGGCGTTTCCCAGCCGGTGCTCGGCGACGACCCGGTGTTCACCGCCACCGTGTGGCAGTGGGTGGAACCGGCCGGGCGCAGCGCCACCCCGGTCGAGCTGGCCGAGCTGCTGAAACGACTGCACGCGGTGCCGCTGCCGGACATCGGGCCGTGGACGCCGCTGGCGGACGTGCAGGCCCGGCTGCAGGACGCCGAGGAACTGGATCCGGACGACCGGGCGTTCTTGCTGCGCGAGTGCGCACGGATCGAGCGGCGGCTGGCCGAGCTGCAGTTCCCGCTCGGTGACGCGGTGGTGCACGGCGACGCCCACCTGGGCAACGTGCTGGTCGGCCCGGACGGGCCGGTGTTGTGCGACTTCGACTCGGCAGGCATCGGCCCACGGATCTGGGACCTGGTCCCGGTGGCGGTGGGCGGGCAGCGGTTCGGCGAGCCGGCAGCGGTGCATCGTGCGCTGGCCGACGCCTATGGGTTCGACGTGCTCAGCTGGCCCGGGTACCCGGTGCTGCGGGCGGTGCGCGAACTGAAGCTCACCACCAGCGTGCTGCCGACGCTGCGCAGCAACCCTCAGGTGCGGCCGGAGCTGTACCGGCGGCTGGCCGACTTGCGGGCTGGCCGCTCGCAGACGGTGTGGACCCGCTACCGCTAGCCACACGCGTTTTCATCCGTACTCCAAACGGGTTCATTCACCGATGGATTCGTGCCGCTCACCGCTTGCCGGAAACGGTGCCTCGATGAGGTGAAATGTTCGGCCCGGCTAGTCACCCCGGGTGGCCCTGGCGCGATGTCTCCGGGAAGGTGACCGCTCGTCCGGAGAGGGCCGTCAGGAGACCGGGGAGCGGGCCAGCACCACGGCAAGGCCGAACGCCACACCCATGACGGCCACTTCGGCGGCGGCCCAGGCCACGAACGCCGACTTCTTGTGGGCGGCGATGGCGGGCAGCAGCCACCACCGCATGCGGGCGCCGAACACGCCCAGCCCGGCCATGCACAGCAGCTTGCCGATCACCAACAGGCCGTACGGGGTGGTGAACAGGGCTTCCCAGAACTGCATGAACGGCTGGCTGAGCAGTTCCACCAGCGCGTTGAACAGCCCGGTGCCCGCCACCACGAACAGGCACACCCCCGCCAGCTTGGAGAACCGCGGCAGCGCGGTGGCCAGCAAGCCACGGTTGCCTGCCAACAGCACGGCCAGCACCGCCAGTCCGCCGGTCCACGCCGCGGCGGCCATCACGTGCAGCTCGATCGAGATGGTGGTGTAGTCGTGGTACTCCCACGACGACGAGTGACCGGTGATCGGCAGCGGCAGCAGCGCGAACAGAGCCAGCCCGATGCGTGCTTCGGCGGGGATGCGTTCGCCGCGCCGCACCGCCAGCACGTCCAGCACACAGTGCGCGAAGGCGAGCCCGGCCACGATGAGCAGCGCCTTGCCCGCCCCGACTTCGGAGACGTAGCCGGCCACCTCGTCCATCCCCAGGGCACCGGCCGAGCCGCGGTATTCCGCGGTCTGCAGCAGCAACGCCACCAGCGCGCTCACCGACCACACCAGGGCGGCGGCGACCGCGGTGCTGCGGGCCGGGCGCAGCACCGGCTCGGTGAGGTCCGGCCGGTCGTAGCCGAGCAGTATCGGCAGCAGGCAGACGCCGATCGTGGTGACCGCGGCGATGTTGAGCAGCGTGCGCACCAGCGGGATCGCGACCAGGACCACCGGCCCGGGGTCGGCGAGGCCGGGGATCGGGGTCAGGCTGACCACCGACAGCCCGAGCAGGGTGCCGAGCAGCGCACCGGTCACGCCGGTGATCACGGCCGGGTACTGCGGGCGGGCCGGGGTCCTGGTCGCTTCCGTCATCGTCGTCCTCGGGTGCGTGGGGTGCTGGTCACGATTCGCTCCGGCCCAGCCGCAGCGCGACCACCAGGCCGACGGCGACGAGGACGATCGCGCCACCGATCCACACCCACAGCGGCAGACCCTCGTCGGGCTCCTCCGCCTGGGTGCCCGCTGCACCGGACGACTGCGCCTCGTCCCCGGCGCCAGGCCGGCCTGCGTTGGCGGGGTCGTCCTTGGTCAGCGTGAACGACAGCTTGTTCTGCACCACGTGACCGTCGGCGGACAGGATCCGGTAGCCGATGGTGTACTCGCCCGCCGGGCCGAGCCCGGACAGCGGGACGCTCACCTCCGGCCCGTTGATCGCGACCTGGGCGTTCGGGTCGACGTACTGCTTGCCGTCCGGGCCGGTGACCACGATCTGGTTGCCGGGGCCCTGCTGGACGGTGGCGTTGAACGTCAGCGTGATCTCGCTCGGGGCCTGGTCGAGCTGGGCGCCCTTCTCCGGGCTGGAGGAGACCAGCACGTTGTGCGCCCAGGCGGGCTGCGCCAGCACGCCGGAGAGCAGGGCGGCCAGCACAGCCGTCAGGACCGCGGCGATTCCGCGACCGATGACTCGGGTCATGACGAAACCTTCTTACGGCTGCGCAGCACCGCGCCGATGCCGGCCCCCGCGCCGAGCGCGCCGACCGCCAGCCCGACGCCGCCCAGCCAGCGCGCGGTGGTGTCCACGGAGTCCTGCTCGCTTTCGGCCGCCTTGGCGTCGGCGTCGTCGTGTGCGGTGGCCGCGCCTCCGCCGTGGCTGTGGCCGTCGCCGGAAGCCGGCGCCAACTCGACCACGGGGGCAGGCTTCTCACCCTCGGGGTCCTCGTCGGCCCAGCTGACCGTGGTGCCGTTGGTGTAGTGCTGGTCGGCGGGCAGGATCAGCCGGTCGACCTCGGGCAGCGGGCCCGCGGTGAACGAGAACTCCTGGTAGGACTCCTCGCCCGCCGGGATCTCGCTGCCCTTCTCGGCGGTCCAGGTGATCGACGTGACCACTTCGGTCACCTCGGCGCCGTGTGACGTGGTGATCGGCTTGTCCAGCTTGCTCCTGGTGATCTCGGCGGTCCAGCCGGGCACCGGCTTGGTCCGCACGCTGGCCAGCGCGTACTCCTTGTCGATGTGCACGGTGAGCTTGTCGGTGCCTGCCTTGTCGTCCTCGTTGGGCACCCGCAGCGTGATGGCGGTGTAGCCGCCCTGTTGCGGCTGTGCTCCGTAGATCTGCGCGGTGACATGCGCGGAGGCCACACCGGGCGAGGCGAAGCCGAACGCCGCCAACACAGCGGCGACGGCGCCGGCACGAACGATCTGACGTGTCTTGGACATGCGGGTATCTGCTCCTGATCTGCACGAGAAATGGGTCGGGCACGGGTGCGGGCGCACCCGTGGTCAAGGGCGGGATCAGGAGCGGTGCGGTGGCCCGCGCCGGGAGTGCACCCGGCGCAGCAAGATCTCGGTGTACGTCGCGGGAATCGTCGGGGCTGCGGGGCAGCGGACGGCGCGCACCCGCGGTGGACCGAAGGTGACGACCACCGGCAGGATGCGGCGTAGCCCGGCCAGCACCGCCAGCAGGCCACGCTCGGCGCCGGTGATCAGCACGGCCATGATCACGGTGGCGCTGGCGTGGGCGGCCAGCATGGCCCAGCCGTCGATCGGCGTGCCGCCCGTCGGCTGCGGGTGGGCGAGCAGTGTCAGCAGGCCGTGCGTGATCAGCTGGGCCGCGGCCAGCGTGACGAGCACACCGATCAGCCGCCCGCTGCGGGTGCCTTTCGTGCGATCGACCAGTGCAGTGGACGTCCAGCCGGTCAAACCCGCGATCACCAGGGCCACCGACAGCGGTGGCAGTGCACCGTCGGCGACGGTGTGCGCGGTGACGGACAACACCGCCGACGTGACGGCAAGCAAGCAGCCGCGCGCGATCCGCACATCGGGATGCACACGGGGACGGCTGCTCACACCATCAGGGTATCCGGGCGATCGGGGTCGTCCCGCTATCCGGTAGCAGACGTTTTCCCGTTCAGACACCCAGGTGACGCAGCAGGCGCGCCTCCAGGCCGTCCAGCTCGTCGGCGACCGCGCGATGCGCGTACTTGCGGCGCGCCGACGGCATCCGCTCCGCGGCCCGCACGGCCGCGCTCAACTGGTGCAGTGTCGCCTCGGTCTGGTCGGCGAACGCCACCTTCTCTTGGTCGCCGGACGCGCGCAGTTCCCGCAATCCTTCGGTGATCCCGGCAATGCGCGCGTGCAGCGCGGCGCCCCGGCCCCGGTACTCGGCCAGGTCGTCCACGCTGATGCCGAGCCTGCGTGCCTGGTACCGCTCGTACGCTTCCCGGCCCGCGTTCGCCGCC
The DNA here is from genome assembly GCF_000427905.1 of Thermocrispum agreste DSM 44070. Taxonomy (GTDB): domain Bacteria; phylum Actinomycetota; class Actinomycetes; order Mycobacteriales; family Pseudonocardiaceae; genus Thermocrispum; species Thermocrispum agreste. Next base: position 18,165 of record NZ_KE386604.1, read on the forward strand.
CGCACCAGGTAGGGCACCACCACGGGGAGCAGGGTCGGCGCCACCGCCTTGCCGAGGGTGATCGCGTTGCGCACTTTGCTCGCGGTGATCCTCGGCTCCTTCGCCTTTGCCACGACCGTCACTCCTGGTGCTTCGGTGCCCTCTTCGATGGCCTTGCGGGTCGCTTTCGCGGCTTGTTTGGCGGCCGCTTTGGTGGCCCTGCGCTCCCGCTTGGCGGCCCGCCTGAACCGCTTGGCCTCCTTCTTCGCCGCCTTCCGCGCAGTCTTCGCCGTGCCGGCGCGCTCGAGTGAGGACACCACCTCGGCCAGCATGCCCGGGTCGTCGACGTTCGCCTCGCTCGCCGCCATGGCATCAACCTACTGGGCTGACGGCGGCTTGGCACGGCCGACACCGTCGGAGGGGGCGCTTAAGGTGAAACGCGTGGCGATGAGCTTGGCGAACGTGGTGCTGGACGCCGGCGCGGTGACCCGCTGTCGGCGGCGGGTGCATTGGGAGCACGACCCGGCGGCTCCCGACCTGGAGCCGTTGCCCGAGAACCCGGCCACCGAGCAGCGCAAAGCCGACGCGCAGGCGCACCGTGCCGCGGTCACCAAGCTGTTGGCGCAGTACTTCCCGAGATCGGCGTGGGTGGCCGTGCCCACCGACGCCGAGCCGGACGAGCGGATCGCTGCCACGGTCGCCGCGCTGGAAGCGGGCGTGGACGTCGTCTCCGGCGGGCTGCTCCCGGTGGATCAGGAGGCAGGCAGGCGGGGCGGGGCCGAGTTGCTGGTGCGGACGCCGGGCGGCTACGTCCCGGTGATCATCGTCCGGCACCGGGTCACCGACCCCGGGGAAGGGGCGCTGACCACGGCGTTGACCGATCTGAACCCGGACAACGCCCGGGTGGATCCGGCCCGGCGGGTGCGGTCGCAGCCGCGGGATCAGTTCCGCTTGGCGCACGTGGTCGAGCTGCTGCGGGCGGCCGGACACGCCGATCCGGACAGGGTGGTCGGCGGGGTGATCGGCATGGACGCCGACGTGGTGCTGTGGCACGACCTGCTCGCCCCGAGCTTTCCCGGTGAGAAGTCCACCATGCAGGAGTACGCCGAGCGGTTCGCCGATCGGCTGGCGGTGGCGTCGGCGGCGGCCAGCGGTGCCGAGCCGTTGGCCCAACCGTCGCGCATCGTGGCGTGCCGGTACTGCCCGTGGTGGCAGGTCTGCGAGCCGATGCTGCACGAGCGGCAGGACGTCAGCCTGGTCGTGCGCGGCGATGACGCCATGGTGCTGCGCGATGCGGGTTATCCGACGGTGTCGGCGCTGGCCGCGGCCGACCCGGCCGCCGATCCGCCTCCGGTGATGCTCACCGGCACGACGTTCCAGAACGCGGTGGCGCTGGCACGAGGCTGGCAGGCCGGTTTGTCGGTGGTGCGCAAGGTGCGGCAGATCGAGATCCCGCGCGGCGACGTCGAGGTCGACGTTGACATGGAAAGCTTCGTCGACTACGGCGCGTACCTGTGGGGCACGCTGCTGACCGGCGCCGACATCGGCTTGCCGCGGGACTACCGCGCCTTCGGCACCTGGGAGCCGCTGCCGACGGACGACGAGGCCCGCTCGTTCGCCGAGTTCTGGGCGTGGTTCAGCGACGTGCGTGCGCGTGCGGCCGCCCGTGGCCTGACGTTCCGCGCCTACTGCTACAACGCGATGGCGGAGAACCGCTGGCTGCTGGGTTCGGCGGAGCGGTTCGCCGGCATGCCGGGCATCCCGAGCGTGGCCGAGGTGCAGGAGTTCGTCGAGTCGGACGAATGGGTGGACCTGTTCGTCAGCGTCTCGGAGAGCTTCCTGTGCGCGGAGGGCAAGGGTCTGAAGGTGATCGCCCGGATCGCCGGGTACGAGTGGCACGACCCCGAGGCCGGTGGCGAGGCCTCGATGCGCTGGTACCGGGAGGCGGTCGGGCTGACCAACGGGGCGCCGGATCTGGCGCAGCGCGCCCGATTGCTCCGATACAACGAGGACGACGTGCGCGCCACGCACACCCTGCGCGAGTGGATGACGGGCGCGGCGATGACGGAGATCCCGTACTACGGGGACTTGTGAGCAGCCGACGGTCGCTTGCCAGGACTGCCACGGAGGCTCTCGAGCCCGCGCCACGGCAGCTGGTGGGCCAGCGCTTCGATGGCCGGGTGCGTCGGCGATCTGTGGGTCGGCGTCGCGGTGACCTGTGAACCTGCGGTGCCTTGGCCGCGATGACCCATGATCTGCGGCGCCCGCCCGCCCGGTGAGCCCGCGCCGCGGCACCGCGCCGGTGGACGAGTGCGTCGCTGGTGCGGCGCGGCTGCCGTGGCGCGAGCTCGAGCCACAGGTTCCGACTGCGGAGTTGTCTGCTTCTGATCGATCCCGCTGATGATCAGCGTGGAGCCATGCGCAGCGCGCCGTCCATGCGGACCACTTCGCCGTTGAGGTAGTCGTGCTCGATCAACGCGATGGCCAGCTGGGCGTACTCCTCCGGCTTGCCGAGCCGCTTCGGGAACGGCACCCCGGCGGCCAGCCCGGCCCGGAACTCCTCGGTCACCCCGGCCAGCATCGGTGTGTCCACGATGCCCGGCGCGATGGTGAGCACCCGGATGCCCTGTGAGGCCAGGTCACGGGCGGCAGGCAGCGTCATGCCCGCCACGCCCGCCTTGGACGCGGCGTAGGCGATCTGACCGATCTGCCCCTCGAACGCGGCGATCGACGCGGTGTTGATCACCACGCCGCGCTGGTCGTCGGCCAGCGGCTCGGTCTTGGCCATCGCCTCCGCGGCCAGGCGCATGACGTTGAACGTGCCGAGCAGGTTGATCTCCAGCACCTTGCGGAACAGCTCCAGGTCGTGCGGGCCCTTCTTGGACAGCACGCGGCCCGCCCAGCCGACGCCGGCGCAGTTCACCGCCACGCGCAGCGGCACACCGGCGTTGGCGGCCTTGTCCACCGCCGCCTGCACCTGCTCCGGGTCGGTCACGTCGGCCTCGACGTAGGTGACACCGTCCGGGTGGGGTGCTTTCTCGATGGCGGGGGCCAGGTCCAGCGCGAAGACGGTCGCGCCCTTCGCGGCGAGTGCGGCGGCGGTCGCGCCGCCGAGGCCGGAGGCGCCACCCGTCACGATGGCCGAAGTCGATGCGAGTTCCATGCCGCGGAGGTTATCTCAGGCCGCGATGGGACCTTTGTGTAGATCCGGCGCCCGGCCGTAGCCTGGGGTGACCGCGCGGGACGGAGAGGTCCGATGACCGAGACGCACTACGCCAGCTGCACCCTGTGCGAGGCGACTTGCGGGATCACCGTGACCACCGACGGTGACCGGGTGGTGGACATTCGCGGCGACGAGAACGATCCGATGTCGCGCGGCTACATCTGCCCGAAGGCGACCGCGCTGGCGGACCTGCACCACGACCCGGACCGGCTCACCCGGCCCGTGGTCAAGCGGGACGGCCGGTTCGTGAAGGTCGGCTGGGACGAGGCGTTCGACCTGGTCGGGCGGCGGCTCCGGGCGATTCGCGGCGAGCACGGCAAGGACGCTCTCGGCGTCTACTACGGCAATCCGACCGCGCACAATCTGGGCCTGCTGGTGTTCGGTGTGCCGTTGTTCCGCTCCCTCGGCACCAAGAACGTCTACGCGGCGACGTCGGTGGATCAACTCCCGCACATGCTGGCCGGGCTGCTGATGTTCGGTCATCAGGCGTTGCTGGGCGTGCCGGACATCGATCGCACCGATCTGTTCGTCTGTCTCGGCGCCAACCCTCTGGTGTCCAACGGCAGCATCATGACCGCGCCGAACCTGCGGAAGCGGCTGCGGGCGGTGCGGGAGCGCGGCGGGCGGGTGGTGGTCGTCGACCCACGGCGAACGGAGACCGCGAACACCGCCGAGCACCTGTTCATCCGGCCGGGCACGGACGCGCTGATGCTGCTGTCGGTGGTGCACGTGCTGTTCGCGGAAGGCCTGGCCCGGCCCGGCAGGCTGGCCGACCGCATGACCGGGCTGACCGAGCTCCGTGCCGTGGCCGAGGGTTTCCCACCGGAGAAGACCGCGCCGGTCACCGGGGTGGCGGCCGACGATGTGCGAGCGCTGGCTCGTGCGCTGGCCACCACCGAACGGGCGGCCGTCTACGGCCGGGTCGGGATCTGCACGCAGGAGTTCGGCGGGCTGGCCACCTGGCTGGTGGTCGTGGTCAACGCGCTGACCGGCCACCTGGACGAGCCGGGTGGCTACATGTTCACCACGCCGGCCATCGATCTGGCGCCGCTGGCGCGGCTGGCCGGTCACGCCGGAAGCTTCGGCACGTTCCGCAGCCGGGTGCGCGGGCTGCCGGAGTTCGGCGGCGAACTTCCCGTGGTGACGCTCGCCGAGGAGATCACCACGCCGGGGCCAGGGCAGGTGCGCGCACTGATCACGGCGGCGGGCAATCCGGTGCTGTCCACCCCCAACGGCCGCCGGCTGGACGAGGCGCTGGACCAGCTGGAGTTCATGGTCAGCATCGACCCGTACGTCAACGAGACGACCAGGCACGCCGACGTGATCCTGCCGCCGACCGGGCCGCTGGAGCGATCCCATTACGAGCTGTTGCTGGCTTTGGTGTCGGTGCGGAACTGGGCCAAGTACCGCCCGCCGGTGTTCCCGCGTGGCGAGCAGCAGCGGCACGACTGGGAGATCTGTCTCGAGCTGGCCGTGCGCCTGCTCGGGCCGGATGTCCCGCTGCTGCGGGCCGCCGGGCGGCTTGGCGTGGCGACGCTGAGCAAGCTGGGGCCCGAAGGCATCGTCGAGCTCGGCTTGCGAGCCGGACCGCACGGCCTGCTGCGCGGTGGGTTGTCGCTGCGCAAGCTGCGGAAACACCCGCACGGTGTGGACCTCGGACCGCTGCAGCGGCGGTTCCCGGAGCGCCTGTTCACCAAGGGCAAGAAGATTCACCTCGCGCCCAAGGAGTATCTGGGTGATCTGCCGCGGTTGCGCCGCCGGATGGAGCAGTGGCAGCCGGGCGAGCTGGTGTTGATCGGCCGGCGCCAGCTGCGCAGCAACAACTCGTGGATGCACAATTCACCGCGGCTGGTGAAGGGCAAGCCACGCTGCATCCTGCTGGTGCACCCGGATGACGCGCAGCGCCTGGGGCTGGCCGACGGCGAACAGGCGGTGCTGTCGTCGGCCGTCGGCGAGGTGCAGGTGCCCGTGGAGGTCAGCGACGAGGTCATGCCCGGGGTGGTCAGCCTTCCGCACGGCTGGGGTCACGACCGGCCAGGGGTTCGCTTGTCGGTGGCGAGCAGGCACGCGGGCGCCAGCATCAACGATGTCACCGACAACAAGTGCATCGACGAGCTGACCGGAACGGCGGCGTTGTCCGGCCAGCGGGTCACCGTGCGGGCGTTGGCGGCGACTCGCTCATGAAAGGACTTGCTCCTGCAGACAGCGACGAGCGCGCGGCGGACTGTGGCTGCGTTGCTTCTCTTCGATGTTCAGCAAGGGTTGAGCATTGCCTCGCTGTGCGGAGCGGCCGGCGGCGTGCTGCGCAGCTGAGAAGGCCGTGACATCCGGCTGTCCACTGCTCTTCTGCGATCCCCCCCAGGGGCACATCCGGGGGGGCGGACAAGGGGGCAAGAAACAAGACTTCGTCGTGTATCGTTGCAGTTCAGGAAGTGTCGTCCCCGCGCGTGCGGGGCTGATCCCCCCGAGGACCACCGTCGGCGCCGCCCTCAAACGTCGTCCCCGCGCGTGCGGGGCTGATCCGATCCAGGCGGGCGAGGGCGAAGCCGTGTACGGGTCGTCCCCGCGCGTGCGGGGCTGATCCGTGCTGGACCAACAGCCGGTCGTAAGTGGTCTTGTCGTCCCCGCGCGTGCGGGGCTGATCCGATCCAGGCGGGCGAGGGCGAAGCCGTGTACGGGTCGTCCCCGCGCGTGCGGGGCTGATCCGTGCTGGACCAACAGCCGGTCGTAAGTGGTCTTGTCGTCCCCGCGCGTGCGGGGCTGATCCGTGCACGCGCACGACTGAGTTCACCGAGCTGGAGTCGTCCCCGCGCGTGCGGGGCTGATCCCTTCCGCGTGGTCAGCTCGCGTTCCCCGATCCAGTCGTCCCCGCGCGTGCGGGGCTGATCCCCCGACTGAGCGTTGGGCGAACTACAAGACAGCGTCGTCCCCGCGCGTGCGGGGCTGATCCTGGCAGCGCTCGGGTCTGTCTTGCTCGCGATGGGTCGTCCCCGCGCGTGCGGGGCTGATCCCCTTCTCGATCAGGCTGACAGAGAACGCAGACGGTCGTCCCCGCGCGTGCGGGGCTGATCCTCCGGGTGCGCGTCCCGCAATCCTTGCCGTAAAGTCGTCCCCGCGCGTGCGGGGCTGATCCGGCTGCCGATCGGCAACACGACAAGCTGCGCCGGTCGTCCCCGCGCGTGCGGGGCTGATCCGGAGACCAAGATGAGCACCATGTTTGCCGCCCGCATCATCACCGCCGAAGCCGACATGGCCCCTGAGGTCGTCGTCACGCTCCGTGACAACGAGTCCGGGGACGAGCACCTCATCGCCACCTACCCGATCAGCGACGGCGAGGACGCCGCCGGCCTTCTGTGGGAGCACGGCTGGCGCACCCTCGACGACCCGTCGCAGGTCGGCACGAGCGTCGACGTCGGCTACGACATCACGATGGTGGAGCCCGCCGACTACGAGCAGATCGTCCAGCACGTGACTCTCGCTCGCGAGCAGGCCCGGATCGAGCACGAGCGGCAGGACACCGCGTGGCGCGCGATCATCCGCCACGCCATGCACGACAACGCCTCAGCCACCGCGCTCGCCCGGGCGGCCAGGATCTCCCGCGAGCGGATCTACCAAATCCGGGATGGCCGCCGCTGACCCGTGCCCCGGCTCTGCTGCTCTCCCCGGAGCCTGCCCAGCGGCGAGCGTCCCTTTTCGGCAGAGCCGGACCGGCTGCCAGCTGCTGCCCGGCCAGGCGTAGCCGGGGCGCCGCCCCGGGACCCCGGCAGGGCTCTGCCCTGCACCCGGCACCGCTTCGGAGAGGTAGGGAGGCATGGACCGGGCTGGCCCTCTCCTCGCAGCGCGCCCGGAGGGAGCCAGACCGAACCTGCCCAGTCAAGGGCTCGCTTCGCTCGGCCTCCGGCAGACCCTTGACTGGGCAGAACCGGCCTGGCTGGCTGAAGCCCGCGCCGCGAGGAGAGAGTCGTCCCCGCGCGTGCGGGGCTGATCCCTGGAACTGCAGGTGAGGCTCCGGCGATGCCACGTCGTCCCCGCGCGTGCGGGGCTGATCCCCTGCTCGTAGGCGTCGGCGAGCGGAACGAACTGTCGTCCCCGCGCGTGCGGGGCTGATCCTCCGGGCCGGTGCGCTCCCCGGAGCTGGGGCTGTCGCCCTAGCAAGGTAGACAGACAGTAGGTGAATGTGGCGCCCTCAGCTGTGCAGGCCTGATCAGGGGCAGCTAGCCGCCGCCTGGCGTTGCGGTGCTGCCTTCATCCACCTGACGCTGCCTTCGCGGCGGGAGGCACGCCCGCCATCGACAGCTGTGCTAGCTGGTTCGGTAGTACACGCAATCAGAGTTGGCGGGACTGCGATCGCCGGAGAAGCTAGCCTGCCACGAACGCCGAATGTGGGCGGTTAGTATGACGGGTTGTGCTGCGGGCGCTACTACCTAACAATCATGTTCAGATTTTGGTGACAAATTCTCGGTTGTTGCCGCACGTGGTTTCTTCTTCCGTCGGGATCGCTAGAGCGCGACAAGTGTATCGTGTCAAGTTCCGATCAGGTGAACTTGGTGAACACCCTTGGTGGCTCTTTGTATTCCTTGTGGCTTGCATGATCGCCGGGGTATGGTCCTATAATGCTCGGGCGTGTTTGCTCCAGGGGGCTGAGTGGAAAGATTGTCGGTGGCGTGGGCCAAGTCGTGGCCATTCCGGTCGCTGGAAGTGGAGAAGTGGCTTCCGCTGCATCAACACTTGGACGACTCCGGCGGAATTGCCGAGCTGTTGTTCGAACACTGGGTTCCCGCGTCGGTCGTTCGTCTGATCGCGGCCGATGCGGGCGGCTATCGTAACGCGAAGTCTCTGGTAGGGTGGCTGGCAGCGGTCCACGACGTCGGGAAAGCTTCCCCTGCCTTCGCTGCGCAGGTGAGGCAGCTGGCACGGAGAATGATCGACTCGGGGTTTCAGATTTCCTCGGCTGTGGCCGACGAGTCTACTCGGCGTAGAGTGAACCACTCGCTTGTCAGCCATAAGGCTGTATTTGACTGGCTGCGGAGTAAACACCTTCGGAGATCGTCAGCATGCGCTCTGGCTTCGGTAGTGGGATCCCATCATGGAGTGACACCTGATTGGCCGCAGCTCGAGGAAGTCGACGAAAAGGTCGACTTCTCCGGTGATGCGGAGTGGGAGAGGGTTCGCCACGAATTGCTGGAGCGTGCGACCGAGCGGCATAGGCCTGAGCTCGACGCCGTACGACCGTCGATGCCGACGCTCGTCCTGTTGTCCGTTCTGGTCATTGTCGCGGACTGGATCGCCTCGAATCCGGACTTTTTCCCACTCTGGAACTGTTCGGAGGTTCGGGGCCCGGACGAGGAGGCGTCGTCACGCCGTGTCAAGGAAGGCTGGGCCCGGCTCGGACTGCCGCCACGCTGGACGGCTCCCCACCCGGGCAGCCCGGCGGAGACGTTCCCGGCCCGGTTCGGCATCCCAGCGGACAAGGTCCGTGAGGTTCAAGCCGGAGCCGTCGAAGTGGCCCGTGCGATGCAGGGCTCAGGCCTGATGATCATCGAAGCCCCGATGGGCATGGGAAAGACGGAAGCCGCGCTGGCCGCAGCGGAAGTTCTCGCTCACGACTCCGGTGCGCACGGTGTGTTCATGGCGCTGCCGACTCAGGCGACGACGGATGCCATGTTCGGCCGGGTGCGCCGCTGGCTCGATCGGTTGCCGACGGGGGCGACGCTGTCCTTGGCGCACGGGAAGGCCCATCTGAACGACGAGTACAAGGGGCTGATTCGCAGTGGCTTCTTCGCGACGGAAGCGGGTGCGGTCGCGCACGACTGGCTGCGCGGGCGGAAGAAGTCGGGATTGGCTGAGTTCGTCGTCGGCACGATCGACCAGGTCCTGTTCGCCGGACTGAAGTCCAGGCACGTGATGCTGCGTCACCTGGCGTTGGCGGGCAAGGTTGTCGTGATCGACGAGGTGCACGCCTACGACGTCTACATGTCGCGATACCTGGAACGGGTCCTGCAGTGGTTGGGCGCTTACCGGGTTCCGGTGATCCTCTTGTCGGCCACGTTGCCGGACGAGCGCCGAATCAGGCTCCTGCAGGCGTACGATCCGCGGCGCCAAGTGCCCGAGCAGCATCCCGGCTATCCGGCCATCTCGGCCACGGATCAGACACCGCGAACGTTTCCGTTGCCTGATCGCCGCGTTTCGGTGGCGCTCGACCGCCTGGACGACGACCTCGAAACTCTGGCCGCCTACCTGCGGACCCATCTCCGCGACGGCGGATGCGCGGTGGTGGTGCGCAACACCGTCAGCCGGGTGCAGGAGACCGCGGCATACCTGGAACGAGAGTTCGAGGTGACCGTCAACCACGCGCGTTTCCTGGCCTGCGACCGCGCAGCCAAGGACCGGGATCTCCTGCAGCGCTTCGGCCCACCTGCCGACAACGCCGCGCGTCCCGAACGTCACGTCGTAGTCGCTTCGCAGGTGGTCGAGCAGTCGCTGGACATCGACTTCGACCTCATGGTGACGGACCTGGCGCCGATCGACCTGGTACTCCAGCGCCTCGGCAGGCTGCACCGGCACGCACGGCCGAACCGGCCAGTTCCGGCGCGTTGCGCGATCACCGGGGTCGACTGGTCGAAAAGCCCGCCGAAACCTGTTACGGGCTCGACCCGCGTGTACGAGAAGTACTACCTGCTGCGCGCGGCCGCGCTGCTGACGGATCGCACCGAGCTGGTAATCCCCGACGACATCGCGCCGCTCGTCCAAGCCGGCTACGGGCCGCAGCAACTGGGACCGAGCGACTGGCAGTCAGCGATCAGCGACGAACGCAAGAAATGCCAGGAGCGCGATGAGACGCGTCGTGCAGCCGCCAGCACGTACCTCCTGCCAGAGCCACGTGGACGCGATCTGGTCGGCTGGCTCTACGCCAACGTCGGCAAGGTCAATGAGGACACGCCCCAGGGAATGGCGCAGGTCCGCGACGGCGCGGAGTCACTGGAAGTCGTCGTGGTCCAGAAAGGCGCGTCCGGCGGCTACCGGACACCGGATTGGGTCGACGGCGGCGGCCAGGAGATCCCGGAGTTCGGTCAGCTTCCCGGCTCGCTGGTCAAAGTCCTGTCGGTGTGCACGCTGCGACTGCCTTACGCGCTGTGCCACGAGGACGCAATCGACGACGTGATCAGTGAACTGGAGAAGACGCGGATCGACAGCTTCCAGCAAACACCGACGTTGCGAGGCCAGCTGGTCCTCGCGCTCGACGACGATCGGCGAGCAGAACTACACGGTTTCCGGCTGACATACGACCTGGCGCGAGGACTCATACATGAGCGCATCTGACCGCTTCAACCTGATCGATCGACCATGGCTTCTCGTCCGCGACCAAACCGGCGCCGTGCGTGAGGCCTCCCTGATCGACGTGTTCGCGTCGGCCCACCGGCTGAGCGGGTTGGTGGGAGACGTGCCGACACAAGTGTTCGCTACCACCCGCCTGCTGCTGGCGATCCTGCACCGCGCAGTCGAAGGGCCGGCGGACCTGGACGATTGGGAAGAGCTTTGGGAAGCAGAGACCTTGCCGGCGGCCGCCATCGAAGAGTACTTGCGGCAGCATGAGCATCGCTTCAATCTCGACGACCCGGAGGTGCCGTTCTTCCAGGTCGCCACGCTGCGCAAGGCCGACGACAGTTTCTCGGACCTGAGCAAACTGATCGCCGACGTGCCGAACCGTCACCCGTTCTTCACCACCAGGATCGGCACGGAACTGCGGCTCGAACCGGCGGAGGCGGCCCGATGGGTGGTGCATTGCCAAGCGTTCGACCCGTCCGGCACCAAGTCCGGCGACCCGGCGGACCGGCGCACCAAAGGGGGCAGAGGCTATCCCATCGGAGTGGCGTGGTCCGGCAATCTCGGCGGCATTCTCGTCACCGGGCGCAACCTTCGGGAAACGCTGCTGCTCAACCTCATTCCGTACGAATTTCAACCGCAGGAGAAGGAGAAAGCCGACCTGCCGCCGTGGGAGCGCAGGCAGGACGGCGTCGGGGTCGAAGAGGACAACAGGGAACCGACCGGACCGGTGGACCTCTACACGTGGCAGTCCCGGCGCATCCGCCTGGCCTGGGAGGACACCCCGCAAGGACGCGTCGTCACCGGGGTCCTGATCGCCAATGGAGACCGGCGAACGCCTCAGAACATGCACCCGTTCGAACCGCACACCTGCTGGCGTCGCAGTCCGAACCAGGAGAAGAAGCTGCGTTCGAACGTCCCTGTCTACATGCCGCTCGCGCACGATCCGGAGCGCCTGATCTGGCGCGGGCTGCAGTCGATGTTGCCGGAAAGCGGGGCGGCGTCCGGTGCAGATCGGCTGTCCGCGACGGTGCTGGTATGGCTCGGGCGTCTCGTCGTGACGGGCGTGCTCGACCGCGGCTATCCGGTGTCGGTTCGCACGATCGGCATGAAGTACGGACAGCAGGACGCCACCGTCGCCGAGATCGTCGACGATGCGCTCAACATGCGTGCCATCCTTTTCGACCAAGGTGCGGCCGCACTCATCGGGGTGGTCAAGCAGGCGGTCGAGAACAGCGAGTCCGCGGCACGCGATCGGGAGACTCGCCGCCAACATCGAACTCGCATCCGGGGCCGGCGAAACCGACGGACCCAGGAAAGAGGCGACGGAACGCGCCTACGGAACACTTGATCCACTCTTCCGCGCTTGGCTGGCAGACCTGGGGCCGGACAGCGTGCCGGAGCGTGTCCTCGCCGAGTGGCACGGCACTGCCCTGCGAGCGCTGCGTCAGCTGGCGGACGACATGGTGGCCTCGGCGCCTCCGGCCGCGTGGACTGGCCGGAGGGACAGCAACGACAGGTTGATCACTTCCATCCACGCCCGCGCGTGGTGCGAACGTGACCTGCGCAGCGCGTTCTCCAGTGCACCCCAGCTCGCCCGACAATCAGACAGGAGCACCGCGTGACGACATCCGCTTCCGGCACACTGCGATCCGCGGATCTGAAATCGGATCTCGTCAAATTCGTTCGTAGCCAAGTCAATCGCTTGCAACAGCGCTACCTCGCCGATCATTCCGATGCCGTTGCGGCGCTCGCGAAACTGCGCCGCGCGGTCGGAAAGCCGGCGGGCAGTGTCCTGGACGTCTACGAGTACACCTTTTCGGAGAAGCTCGTGCGAGGGTGGAACCGCGACGAACCGAGCAACGCCGAAACGGCTGCGCACGTCGCAATCACCCTCTACGCGGTGCATCAGCAGTCCCGGTCAGAGGGCATGCACGTCGAAGGACGTCGGCTGGGGGCCGCGCTGGGTCAGCTCACGCGACTCAGCGCGCCGGAGGCGGGGGGTGACCAGCTCAATGCGGGGGTGGTGCGCAGGTTCACCGCCATGGGCACCGCCGAATCATTCGCCGAGTTGTGCCATCACCTGCGCGGGCTCGTGCAACTGCTGAGGACGCAGAGCATTCCGCTCGACTACGGGCTGCTGGCCCGCGACTTGTGGCTGTGGCAATTTCCGAAGCACACATCGAAGGTGCGGTTCAGCTGGGGCCGCGACTTCTATCTGAAAGACGAAAAAGCACAAGCACCTTCTCTCGCCAGCACGGAGGAGACTGACCGGTGAGCCGAACGATTCTCGACATTCACGTCCTGCAAACCATCCCGCCGAGCAACGTGAACCGGGATGACACCGGAAGCCCCAAGACGGCAATCTACGGCGGGGTGCGTCGCGCCCGTGTCTCCAGCCAGGCGTGGAAGCGTGCTACCCGGAAGGTGTTCCCCGATCTGCTGGACCGCCGGGACCTGGGCGTGCGGACGAAACGGGTCGTGGAGCTGCTCTCCGAGAGAATCGTGGAGCGCGCCCCCGAGCTGTCCGATCGGGCAGTGGAACTGGCGACTGCGGTGCTGACTGCGGCCGGCTTCAAGCTGAAGAAGCGCAAGGGAGCTGAATACGACGAGACGAAATTCTTGGTGTTCCTGGGGAACCATCAGCTCGACGGTCTTGCCCAGCTCGCCATCGAGGCTGCCGCCGAGGACAAGCCGCAAGTGGACAAGAAGGCGGCCAAGGCGCGCGTCGACCAGGATCATTCGATCGAGGTGGCGCTCTTTGGTCGGATGGTGGCCGACGTGCAGGACTTGAACGTCGAAGCCGCAGCTCAGGTGGCCCACGCCATCAGCGTGCATGCGGTGGACAACGAGTACGACTACTTCACTGCCGTCGACGACCACAAGGAGGGTGACGAAACCGAGGACGCCGGCGCGGCGATGATCGAGACGGTGGAGTTCAACTCCGCCACCTACTACCGCTACGCCAACGTCGACGTCGACCGGCTGTTCGGCACGCTGGGCGATCCGGAAGCGACACGGCGTGCGGCCGAAGCGTTCGTGAGGGCGTTCGTCACCAGCATGCCGACCGGCAAACAAACCACCTTCGCCAACCGCACCTTGCCGGACGCGGTACTCGTCCTGGCCCGCGAAACACAGCCGATCAGCCTGGTCGGCGCCTACGAAGAAGCAATTGGCGCCAGGGAGGAAGGGGGACGGGTCGGCGGTGCGATCAGGCGGCTGGCAGAGCACGCCGCCGAGCTCCACGCAAGCTACGACCAGCAGCCGCTCCAGGCCTGGGCGGTGGTTCCGGGCTCACGTGCCGACCTGCTCGCCGAGCTGGCCACCCCGGTGACCCTCGGCGATCTGGTCAAGGGAGTGGGTGAGCTGGTGGCGCGGCGTCTCGAACCAGTCGGACAGGGTGTGTGATGACCGTTCTGGTGTTACGCCTGGCGGCACCCCTGCAGTCGTGGGGAACCGAGAGCCGGTTCACCCGGCGCACCACCGGCCCGGCACCCAGCCGCAGCGGGGTGATCGGCATGCTCGCGGCCGCGAAAGGCTTGCAGCGCACCGATCCCCTCGACGAGCTCCGGCAGCTGAGAATCGGGGTGCGCACCGAGCAGCCTGGTCACGTCGTCCGGGATTTCCACACCGCACGGACCCGCGACGGGGCGACGTCCATGCCGCTGTCGCACCGGTACTACCTGTCTGACGCCGTGTTCGCGGTAGCGATCGAAGGGGACGCGACGTTGCTGGATGATCTCCAGCAGGCGTTGCGACGACCGGTGTTCCCCATCTACCTCGGACGGCGTTCCTGCCCCCCAGCGGGAAGGCTCGTCTGGGGGGTCCGCGACGGGGACGTCACGACCGTCCTGGAATCCCTGCCCTGGCTGGCGTCTCCCGCGGTCCGCAAGGCCGCGCCCCCTGTCGTGCAGCTGACCGTGCATCGTGACTGCGACCCCGCTGATCCCACGGGCGAAGTCGTCCGGGACGACCCCATCAGCTTCGACCCGGGATACCGGCAGTGGGGGTGGCGCACCGTGAAACGCTATCGCGTCGACGTTCCCAACCCGGACAGCGAACACGACAGCCGAACCGACATCGACGATTCACACGATCCGCTGGCTCCTCTTCGAGAGGCGCTCTGATGTATTTGACTCAGTTCGAGATCAATCCGGCACGACGTGGAGCACGCCTCCTGCTGTCCTCCCCGCACCGGATGCACGGCGCGGTTCTTGCGGCGTTCACCCCGGAAGAACGACAACCCACCGAGACAGGGCGAATTCTCTGGCGTGTCGATCGGACCGAGCACCGCTGCTTGCTCTACATCGTCAGCCCCCACCGCCCCGACCTTGCGCATCTTGTCGAGCAAGCCGGCTGGCCGAGCAAGGTCACTTGGCGTACGGGCGATTACCGGCGCCTGCTGGACCGCCTCGTCGCCGGACAACAATGGGCGTTCAGGCTGACCGCCAACCCTGTGTACAACCCGAGGAACGGCGCGGCCGGTCGGCGCGGTCCCCGGTACGGGCACGTAACGCAAACCCAGCAACAGGAATGGCTGCTCAAGCAGGCCGAGAAGTACGGATTCGAGGTCAGCAAGGCTGACGAGTCACCGGACCTTGTCGTACGCGACCGTCAAGTGCGGCGATTCAAACGGGACGATCGTCAGGTCACCATCTCGACTGCGACGTTCGACGGCCGGCTTACCGTCACTGACCCGGACGCGCTGCGTTTCGCGCTCACCCGCGGAATCGGTCCTGCCAAGGGCTACGGTTGCGGCCTGCTCACTCTCGCCCGCTGATGCCGGACATTCCTGGTGCACCACCGGTGCCGTTGTCGCAGCTGCATCGCGCCTCAGACCGGCTGACGTTCGTCTATCTGGAGCATTGCGTGGTGCATCGCGAGGACAATGCGATCACCGCACGAGACAAGCGAGGAACCGTGTACATTCCGGCGGCGACGCTCGGGGCGCTGCTGTTGGGGCCGGGTACCAACGTGAGTCAGCAGGCCATGGTGCTGCTTGCCGAAAGCGGTTCGACGGTGGTCTGGGTGGGCGAGCACGGCGTGCGGTACTACGCGCACGGCCGGACGCTCACGCAGAGCTCACGGTTGCTGGAGCGGCAGGCTGCGCTCGTGTCGGATCCCACCACTCGGCTTAAGGTCGCCCGGGAAATGTACGCAATGCGGTTTCCCGGCGAAGACGTTTCGCACCTGTCGATGCAACAACTGCGTGGCCGTGAAGGAGCCCGTGTTCGACGCCTCTACCAGGAGCACGCGAGAAGGACGGGCGTCAAATGGACGCGCCGCTCCTATGATCCGTCGAACTTCGACGACAGCACGCCGATCAACCAGGCGCTGTCGGCGGCCAACGCCAGCCTTTACGGGGTCGTGCACGCCGTGGTCGTTGCTCTCGGTTGCGCCCCGGGGCTCGGATTCATCCACACGGGACATGTGCTGTCGTTCGTTTTCGACGTGGCCGACCTCTACAAGGCGACCATCACGATTCCTGTCGCTTTCGACGTTGCACAGCGTGACTCGATCGACATCGCCGGTGATACCCGCCGAGCTGTCCGGGATGTCATGAAGGACGGGAAGTTCCTCGAACGATGCGTGCGAGACATCCACAAACTGTTGACCCCGGACGAGGAAGTCCGGGAGTACGGGCCCGAAGACATCGACAACCTCGTCATGTTGTGGGATGAGAATGGCCGCCACGTTCCAGGTGGAGTGGCGTACGACGAATGACGGTCATCGTGGTCACGGCGTGCCCCGTGGGGCTCAGGGGGCATCTCACCCGCTGGCTGATGGAGATATCCCCAGGAGTGTTCATCGGCAAGATAACCGCACGAGTAAGGGATCGCGTCTGGGCAAGAGTGGTCGACATGGCCAAGACGGGGCGAGCGATCATGGTCTTCACGGCCGACAATGAGCAGGGGTACGACTTCGTCGTCCACGGTCACGACTGGATTCCGATAGATCACGACGGACTCAAGTTGATTCTCCGGCCCCACGCACCAAGCTCTGCTCCCGCGAAAGGATGGAGCAACGCCGCTCGACGACGTCGACGCCGCTATCGGAAATGAATCGCTGAGATTCTCACGCCGAACCTGCCCACGCATCGCTGGTGTACAGCGCTGGAGCTCGATCGCTCGGCAGCTCCCCGGCTCAGCCGGTCTTCGCGGCGGAGCAAACCGGGGCCATCCCCGCACGCGCGGGGACGACGGGCGGATATGCCCGATGATCTCCGCGTCGGCCGGATCAGCCCCGCGTGCGCGGGGACGACCAGCGGCTCAGACGTCACTGGCCTGGTGCTCCGTCCGGGATCAGCCCCGCGTGCGCGGGGACGACCACATCAGTCATAGCCGCCCTCTCCTCGTAGGAGGATCAGCCCCGCGTGCGCGGGGACGACAAGCACCGGACGCGGCCACGGCGGTCCGGGTGGCCATCAGCCCCGCGTGCGCGGGGACGACAACCACTGCATGAAGTGCCGGAACGCGGAGGACGGATCAGCCCCGCGTGCGCGGGGACGACCGCCTGGTCGATCTGGTCGACCAGCTCATCCAGCGGATCAGCCCCGCGTGCGCGGGGACGACCGTGATGGCCAAGCAGGTTGAGTACCTGATTGACGGATCAGCCCCGCGTGCGCGGGGACGACCGCCTGGTCGATCTGGTCGACCAGCTCATCCAGCGGATCAGCCCCGCGTGCGCGGGGACGACCGTGATGGCCAAGCAGGTTGAGTACCTGATTGACGGATCAGCCCCGCGTGCGCGGGGACGACGGCATCAGTTTCGCCGACATCGTGGCGGACGCCGGATCAGCCCCGCGTGCGCGGGGACGACCCGTACTGCGCCGCGATCGCCTTGACGATCCGCGGATCAGCCCCGCGTGCGCGGGGACGACCAGCAAGCAAGCCGAATGCCCACCGTCGCAGGAGGATCAGCCCCGCGTGCGCGGGGACGACTGGGTGAAAGCGGTGTAGGCCGCGAACAGCTCGGGATCAGCCCCGCGTGCGCGGGGACGACTTCTCAAGAAGGCTGGCCTTAAGGTTGTTGAGGGGATCAGCCCCGCGTGCGCGGGGACGACCGGGCAAACAGGTCAAGGGCAGCATCTCCGAGGAGGATCAGCCCCGCGTGCGCGGGGACGACACTTCCTGAGCTGCGACGATACACGACGGAACCCCAGTTTCTCGCACACTTGATTCCACCTCAGTCGGTTCGTGCCGCGACGCCGCGGCCGGGGGCGCAGATGCTCCTCGTAGCTCTGCGGCGCATCACACGTTCAGCCACGCCACTGGACGAGGGGCGCCGCAACTGACTATCCGCTCTGTCGGGGCCCCGGCAAGCACCGACAACGACCCCGGCTCCACGATCCGGAGTTCCGGTTTGATCCTGATTAAGTGGTCGGCCAACGAGAAGTTACACGGCGTGGGCGTCTTCCGCCCGTTCCGGCGACTATGCGGGGGAATCCGGCGAATTCCCGGCAGCTGATCATCGTTCGCCTCTAGGCTGACAGACGTGATCACCAAGCCAGCCACGGCCGAGGTGCAGCGGCCGAGTCTCGGCCGCCGGGTGATCTGTTATGCGGCGATCGTCAGCGCGCTGCCGTACCTGGTGCTGAAGACGCTCTGGGTCGCGGGGGTGCCGGTCGGGGTCACCGACCCCGAGCTCGCCGACGATCCGTCGCTGCTGGCGTTGAACACGCTCACGCTGGCCATGGACGCCGTCGCCATCGTCCTGGCGGTCGTGTTCACCTACCCGTTCGGGCAGCGGTTGCCCGCGTGGCTGGTGCTCCTGCCGATCTTCGTCGGCTGCGGCCTGCTCGGGCCGATCGTGGTCGGAGTTCCGGTGGCCGTGGTGGCGACCGCCGTGGTGCGGGCACCGTCGCCGCAGGACGAGATCGCAATGCCGGTCGCCGAGTGGGTCGTCCCGCTGGTCTACACCGGCTTCGTCGTCCTCGGTGTGCTGCTCACCGCCGCGTTCGTGCTGTATGCGCGGCAGCGTTGGCCGGAGGTGTTCGAGCAGCGGACACCTCGGCTGACCGCGGCCGACCGGGGGTTTGCGGTAGCCGGGACGGTCCTGGCGCTCACCGCGGCCGTACTCCTGCTGATCGACGTCTTCCAGCCCAGCGAGGTCGCCCCGGCGGCCGCCGCAATGGCCATACTGCGGACTTTGCTGGCGCTGGCCGCGGTGGCGGGGGTCTGGTCGTTCTCTCCGGCTGGTGGTCGCAAGTTCGCCGCGCCCATGCTCGCCGCCTGGTTCGGGTCGTCCGCGGTGTTGGCCTGGGGTGGCTGGACCGTGGTGAACCTCGTCGGGGACACCGCGCTGGTGGCCGAGGACAGCCGGTGGTGGGAGCTGCCGGGCGGCCTGGCGCAACTGCTGAGTGGCGGACTGCTGGCGGTCGTCCTGGTTCGGGCGCTGCGCACCGTCACCAGGGGATCGTCAGCGGCCTGACGCGGCTGGCGTGCGCTGCGCAGCGTCCGCCCGCTTTTCCCTGGCCCGCACCCACCGGTTCAGCGGTGCTTCGAAGAACCGGTGCGCCACTTCGGTCACCGCCGCGAGCAGCAGCAACGCGAGCACCAGGGCGAGATCGGTGCCCAGTTCGGGGGAAAGCCAGTCGAGCATCGGATACAGGCACAGCGGGTGCAGCAGGTAGATCGCGTAGGTGCGGGCGGACCATGCCTTGGTCAGCTTCGCCCTGCTCACCCGGTCCGATGCGGCCATGGCCAGCACCACCACGCAGAAGACCAGCGCCAGCGTGCGGGGGTGTTCGGTGCCGGTGTGGAAGTGGCCCCCAATGCGATCGGCCCAGACGAACAGCAGGAAGTGCACGGCGCCGATGCTCACGCCCGCGCTCATCGGCACCTTGCCCGCGCGCACCAGGGAGATCAACATGCCGATGATCAGCACCGGGAAGTACGCGGCGATGATCCCGAACCGGCGGGTGGCGATGTCCGCGCCGTTGCTGGTCAGGCCGAGCACGATGATCACCAGCGCGGCGGCGAGCGCGGGCGGGATCCACGCGTGGCGGCGCAGCAGCGGGATGGTGATCGCCACATACGCGTAGAAGAACACCTGCACCAGCAGCGTCCAGGCCGGGCCGATGATGATCACTTCCGGCGTGGTGAAGAAGCCGACCATGGTCGAGCCGGTCAGCAGGTCCAGCATGTCCATCGACGTCTGCTTGCTCTCCGAGCGGTAGACGCCGATGTTGATCAGGATCCAGCCGGCCAGCGACACCACCAGCAGCAGCGGGAAGATCCGCACCAGGCGACGGCGAAGGAACTGCGGCGCCGTCTCGCGGTCCGCCACGTGGGTGACCACCAGTCCGCTGACCACGAGGAACGTGGCCACCCCGAGAAACGACAGGGTCGGGTTCAGATGCAGTGGGGCGATCACGTCCTGGTCGACCCACGCCGAAGCCCACCACTCGTGTCCGCGGGTGGAGTACCAGCCTGCAATGTGCGTGTAGACGACCAGCAGCGAAGCGAGCACACGCAACAGGTCGAGCCCGTAGTACCGGGCCCTGGTGCCCACGGGTGCGGTCATCGGGCGATCACCACGCTCAGCCGGTGCACCGCCTCTGCCAGGGCCAGGGTGACGGCGATCGCGATCAGGACGGCGACGCCGAACGGCAGCTTGGCGTAGTACAGCCCGCCGACCAGCGGATAGCCGAGCGCGCAGGCCAACAGAACCGCTGGATACGCCCGTGAGCCCAGCCAGCGGACCACCCGGTTGCTGTCGGCTTTGCCTCCGTGTGCGGGGGCCCGCGCGGCCAGCAGAACCACGAGCGCGACGAACAGCAGCGTGACTGGCAGCCACTGTTCGGCCAGCAGCTGGTACCCGTGCTCGGCGGCGACGAACACCGCGAGGCATCCGACGCCGATCGGCCCGGCGGGCCAGCCCGAGCCCGGATGCCTGCGGACGACCCACGCCAGCTGCCCGACCAACGCGAACATGCACCAGGTCGTCAGCTCACCCAGCTTGTGATACCAGCCGCCGGCTCCCGCGGCGGTCAGCACCACGGCCGAGATCACTACGAGCTGCACGGCGAGCCCGGTGAGCGCGAGCCACCGGCTACGGGTGAGCAGCGGCGCGGTGAGCGCGATCAACACCGCGGTGAGGAAGGCCGCCGCCACAGCCCAGCCAAGCCCGATGAGGCTGTCGTGCCCGGCCAGTCGCTCCGCCAGCAGCAGGTTCAGCGGCAGCGTCCCCGGTTCCGGATCGGGCCGCCGAGGTTCGGTGAACGGTTCCGCGTTGCCGAGCAGCAGCAGGTAGCTGAGCGTGCAAGCCAGCACGTACGGCAGGTAGCCGCGGGCGACCACCTGCCAGAGCAGCCTGCCGCGGCCCAGCCCGGGCCGGGTGAGCCGGTCGCAGGCCCAGAAGCCCCCGGCGGCCAGCAGCAGCCCGATGCCGAACAGGCCGAAGTCGGCGCCGACGCCCAGCGGGAACGACAACCACTCCCGGGTCGCCAGCACCACGTCCGGAGTGAAACCGTGCCGCACCGGCCACAACGCCACCAAGTAGCTGTAGAGCACAAGCACGACACCGGCCGCCGCCATGACGTACATGCCCGCCGGCCGTGGTGGCTGCGACGGCCGTGCCGTGGTCGCCGTTTGCACCGCCGGGATCGGCTGCGTCTGCCAGTTCGTCGGGTCGGCCCTGGGATCGAAGCCGGCCTGCGGCACAGGCGCGACCCGCGAGAACCCCGTCCGCTCGGGTTCCCGCCACAGCCGCGTGGTGTCAGTCATCCGGCTCGACCGCCCGCACCTGTGCCTCGAGGACCTGGAAGAACTTCGCCTCGGCCGACGCACGCCGAGGCCCCCGGAATTCCACCCGCACCAGGATGTCGTCGTGCTGGTAGTGCGCTCGGCCGCCCGGCTCGGCCGGGTTCTTCCCGCCGATGACCCCGGCGTGCACGCCCTTCGGCACGCGCCTGGTCACCCGTTCGAAGCCGTAGTCGTCCTGCAGCTTCGCCAGCTCGTTCAGCGCCGTGCGGGCATCCTGCCTGCTGGGCATCTGCACCAGCAGCACGATGGCTTTGCCCACGTCGTGCCTGCTCACCGCCAAACGCACCCGGCCACCGCCGTTGGTGTACAACGCCAGCAGCTCGTCCCTGGTGAGCATGCGCTGACCCGCCACCGCGGCGAGCGAGTCCACCTGCGCATAGTTCTCCTTCGCCCCACCGATCTCGGCGACGGCCAGCGGGTCCACCGGTGACCGGCCCGATTCGCCGATCGGGGGAGTGCCCCTGGCGTGCTTGAGCGGCACGTACTGCCCCCACGCGATCCATCCGCAGACGCCCAGGGCGATGATCGCTACCGCGGCGACGACGGTCGTGACGATCCGACCTGCGTTCGTCGACCTCATCGCCTACCCCCAAGGCGCCTCCGGTGGGTCAGCGCGGATGCAGCCACAACGTGAGGAATCCCGTTTCCTCGGCGCGCGCCAACCGTACGAGTTCAGCGTCGTCGACGGAACCCTCTTCCGGCCCGTCTGTGCCCACAATCACCGGGACATATCCCAGCTCCCGGTACCCCGTCAACGCCGCGCGCGGATCGTCGCCCAGTTCTTCGATGGCGTCCGGGCAGAATTCGCACACCACCTCGGGCTTGTCGCGGCGCAGCACCTCGGCCAAGCCGGCCAGCGCACGGTGGTCACGCCCCTGCAGATCCACCTTGACCACGGTGACCGAGGCGTCCCGTATCTCGGGGACCTGATCCAGCCGCACGGCCGGCACGCCCACCTCGGAGTCGGCGGAGCGAACGGCCCGAACCCGGTGATCGCCGCTGTTGCCGGAGTCCGGGCTGATCAGCTCGACCACGCCGTCCGCGTCCCAAGCCGCGACCTGAATGGCGTGCACGCGGTCCCGGATCGAGGTGGGCAGATTCGCCGCCACGTTGCGCTCGAGGCAGGCGAAGTTCGTCGGGTGAACTTCGACCGCGACGGCCTTCTCGACCTGCGGGCATGACCGCAGCAGCCGCAGCGTGTGATAGCCGACGTGCGCTCCGACGTCGACGAATGCGCCGGGACGCTCGCTCATCAGCTTCCGCAGCAGCGCGGCTTCCGCTTCCTCCCACGAACGGTGATAGGCGATCCACTCCCGGACCACGGTGTCCTGCGGCAGCAGCAGGGCACCCGCGTCGCACAGCACCACGTCCATGCCGTCGGGCACCGGGGCGTGCAGCATCCGGGCGGCTTCGTGCACCGCATCGATCTCGCGTCGCAACGTCTGCAGCGTGTGCTCGACGGTGTCGGCACGTTCGTCCCGAGAGGCGAACATCGCGTGCGTCCAGCGTTCGCTCTGCTGGACCCGGTCGTTGAGCTTGTCCAGGTCGGACGTGGACGCCACATGCTCCTGGGCAGCACGCAGCTGCTCGAGCTGGTCCCGCACGCTGGTCACCTCGCGCATGGCGTGCCCGGCCCGCTTCACCGCCGGGCCGGCCGCCCGGTCGACCTCGGCCTGGATCCGCTCGGACAGCATGGTCTCCTGCGCGGCCAGCCGCGCTTCCAGGCTTTCGATGCGCGACAGCAGCAACGCCGCGGACTGCTCGACACTGTCGGCGATCGCCGAGTGGATTCCGCGCTGGTGCACGTCGTAGTGGTCGAGGACGCGCAGCACGGCCTTGCGCATGGCCGGGGCGCCGGGAAGCCGGGACGCGGTGTGCGGGTCCGGCGGCTGCTCGACCTTGCCGCGAGCCGCGCGCAACGGGTCGAGCGGATCCACCACCGCGGGTTGCGCCGCAGCGGCGGCGTGCCGGGCCTGCCACTTCTGATACGCCTGGCGCAGCTGGGTGGCCATCCACTCGGAGGCGGCCTTCATCGTGCGGGTGCGCAGCACGTGCTCGCGGGCTGCCCGGCCGCGGCGCGCGGCCTCCTCGGGGTCGTCGGCCACTTCCCGCATCGCCGCGGCCGCCGCGTCGAGGTCGGGATCCGCCCACACCGCGTCGGCGTGGTACGGGAAGTTGCCCTTCCCGACCGGGATCAGCCGGTACGGGATCGGCCACCCGGTGCGTTCGTCGAAGAACTCCGTAGTGGACGAGTAGTCGGTGCTGATCACCGGCAGGCCCCGGGCCATCGCCTCGGCCACCGTCAGCCCGAACCCTTCCGAGCGGTGCAGTGACACGTAGCAGTCCGCGCTGCGGTACAGCTCGTCCAGTTCCTCGACGCTCAAATACCGTTCGACGAGCTCGATCCGGTCGTCGCCCGCGACGAGCACCCGGAGCCGTTCCGCGTTGTGCGGGTTCTTGTCCCCGTTGATCGCCTTGATGGTCAGCCGCACGTCGTCACGTTCGGGGAAGGCACGCTGGAAGGCCTTGACCAGGCCCCACGGGTTCTTCCGCTCCCCGACCGAGTTGAAGTCGAACGCGAACAGGAACCGCACCGGGTCTCCGGGCTTGCGCTTCCGGTCGACCGGTGCGCCCGGGTCCCGCACCGGAACCGGGATGGTCTTCACCGGGACGGTGGCGGCCGCCGCGATGGCCTCCCGGCAGAACTCGCTGATCGTCCACACCTCGTCGACCATGTCGAAGGCGTCGTGCTGCCAGGAGGGGAAGTCCTCCAGCTCCCACGCCCACAGGCCGATGACGTAGCGCTCGTGGGCCAGCTCCGGGTAGTTGGCCAGGATCACCGGCGTCTGGTCGGCGTTCACCGCCAGCACGGTCACCGGGAAACGCGGTCGGCCGACGGTCCCCTTGTGACGCACGCCGGTGCGGTTGGACAGCGACCGCTCCTCGACCACCGAGATCACGTCGATGCCCGCCCGGGTGATGGCCTCGTGCACGATGCGGCCCATCTCGCCCAGGCCCAGTTCGGCGGTCAGGTAACCGGCCAGGTTCACCCCGAACTCGTCCACCGGGCGGGCCATCGGCGGCGGGTCCTCCGGCACCGCCCACTCCGGAAGCAAGCCCTCCTTCACCCCGGACCCCGCGCACCAGTGCCGGAACGCCTCCGCGTCGGGCCCGGTGGGCTTGGGGAAGGCCAGCTGCAGGTCGACCCTGCTGTGCCAGGCGGCCATGGCCAGCCGGTGCAACCCGGCAGCCGCCTGGGCCTGGTCCTCCGGCGAGGTGAGCCATTCGCGCAGCGCAGTCCCGCCGTCCGGACCGAACGCGTGCGGTGGGATTTCCGGGCGGAGACGCGGCGAGGGCAGATTGACGTCCGGGCCTTCGGCGAGAACCCAGCCTGCCCGGAACACCCGCCGGATGGTGCGGGTCAGCGGCGTGCCGTCCGGGAAGGTGGCGTAGCCGTAAGGGATGGCTTCCAGCGTCTCGGCGTAGCCCGCTTCGCGCAGGGCGGCGCCGTAGGAGTCGCACAGCTCGCGCAGCACCGGATGGTCGGACAGGAGCACGCGCGGCCTGCGGGCGCAGTGCAACGTCAGCAGCCACGGACGCTCCGGCCGGTAGCCGCTGAAGTGGAAGAACCGGAGTGGCGACCCGCCCGCGGTCACGGTACCGTCGGCGGCCTTGGCCAGCGGCCGCTCGTGCAGGTTCCAGTAGGCGACGTTGAAGCCCGGATCGCGCAGCACGGTGTGCTCGAACAACGCGGGTACCTGGTCCACCCACCGCTGATCGGTGAACAGCTGCTGCTCCGGGGCCACGATGGCGTCGTGCCGCAGCCGCTCGGCCCAGAAGTCCAGGAACTCCTCCGAGCCGGGCCCGGTGGCCACGAAGCCCAGGTTGAACACCCCGGTACCCATGATCACCGATTCGTCCGGCTCCAGCCCGTCGCGCGGCAGCGGCTCGGTGAAGTGCGGCGTGAGCACCAGCTGATGCCGCATGGCCAGCTCGGCCACTTCGGGCATCGGCCGGAACACGGTGATGTCCGGATCCAGGTAGATCACCACGTCCCGGCCCGCGCGACGCAGCTCCCGCAGCACGTACGGCTTGACCGCGGTGGCCAGTTCGGTGACGTCGTAGGCGGTGGCCATCCGCAGGTAGTCCTGCTTGTCGATGCCGAACTCCGCAGGGCCGATCACGCGCGCCTCGGTGACCTCGGACAGGTCCGGGCCCGCGGCCACGGCGGGGGTGTCGGCGTCGATGACCGCGATGACGAACTCGTGGTCCGGGTGGTGCTCGCGGTAGGAGCGGGCCAGCACCCGAGCCGCGGGCAGGTAGTTGCGTGCCACGACCGTGCAGGCGGTCACCCGCGCGGCGGCTGGGCTGATCGCTTGCTCAGCTGCCATCGGCGGGCAGCTCCTCCAGCTGCGCGTTCAGCACCGTCAGGAACTCGGTGCGTGCCTCGCTGAGGGCCTTCTCGCTGCGCAGCTCGATCCGGACGATCACGTTGCCGCTCAGGTAGTGCCCGCGGATCTCCGACCCCCGGTCGGTGGTGATCTCGGTGACCTCCACGTTCGCCGGGGCGTTCTTCATCGGCTTGGCGTTGTTGTCGATCTGGATCTTGCGCAGCTCCTTGACCGCGGCCTCGCCCTGCTGCGCCGAGTCCGTCGCGGCCAGCACGATGGTCACGTCACCGGCTTCGCCGAGGTGCTGGACGTGGAACTTGGTGTCGCCGGCGCCCGCCTTGCGGTAGGCGGCCAGCTCCTTCTTGTTGAAGTAGTTCCGCTCCGGCATGTCCTCGAACGTGCTGACCTCCGGGTGCTTCTCGGCGCGACCCGGCAGTTCGGCGATCGGCAGCGGGTCGGGCTCCTCGGTGGGTGAGGTCGGCGGCGGGCTGACCTCACCGCTCGGCCCGGGCTGCTGTTGTTGCTGGGTGGTCTGCTTGTCGTCGGCGGCGGGCTGGGTGGAGTCCTTGCCCCACAGCAGCCAGGCGCCGATGCCGATGCCTGCCAGCACCACGACGGCCACCACCGCGCCGATGATCTTGCCGACGCGGCCCTTCTCGTCGGAGTCGTCGTCGAACTCCGGGCCCTGCGCCACCCAGTCGGGCTCGGTCGGCGGTGCGATGGGCGGGAACTCCTCGCCGCCCCACACCGGCGGTTCCGCTTGCTGCTGCTGCTGACCCCAGGCCGCCTGCTGCGGCGGGTATCCCGGCTGCTGCGGGAAACCGCCGGGCGGGGACGGCGGCTGCTGCGGGAAGCCCCCGGACTGCGGTTGCGGGGTCCCGTACGGCGGCGACGGCGGATACGGCGCGCCCGGTGGCTGCGCGTTCCACGACACGGCTTGCGTGGCGTCCGGCGAGTACTTCGGCGTCGGGTCCGCAGGCGGCGGCTGCACGACCTGCGTTGCGTCCGAGGCGTCCGGTTGGCCCGGTGGCGACACCAGCTGCGTGGAGTCGGCATCGCCGGGCTGCTGGGGCTGCTGCGCAGGGCCGACGATCTGCGTGGCCTCGGCGTTGGCGCCGCCCGCGTCGTCCCCCTGTGGCGCGACGGCCGAAGACAGCACCTGATCACGACGGACCCGATACTCGTCGGCCGTGATCTTGCCGGCCGAGAAGTCCTCGTCGAGCTTGCGC
Source organism: Thermocrispum agreste DSM 44070 (assembly GCF_000427905.1). GTDB lineage: Bacteria > Actinomycetota > Actinomycetes > Mycobacteriales > Pseudonocardiaceae > Thermocrispum > Thermocrispum agreste. The sequence continues at coordinate 45,076 of NZ_KE386604.1, forward strand.
AGCTCCTCCTGCCAGGACACCCCTGGCACCCCCTTTCGGGCCTTTCAGTCGTACGTCAGTCGTACCGCCAGTCGTACGTCAACCGCACCGCACCCCGTACCGCATCGTCGTGTGGCGCTGTCGTGCGGCGCTGACACGCGAGACTGGCACATTCTCTCCGGACCGGGAAACGACGGCGCAGGGACCTACCAAGTCGTGACCTAACCGCCGATGCGGATCACGTAGGTGTAGCTGTCCCAGAAGCCGTCGGAGTAATGGTCCTCGACGCGCGAGATGACCTGATTGCCGCAGTGGTGCACGATGTCGCGCACCAGGTGGTCTGGCACGGCGTGCATTTCCACGCCTCGGGTGACGTCGTCGGGACGTTCCTCCGGGACCGGTACCGGCTCTCCCACGACGTCGACGCCGACGCGGTGCGTCGGGTTGCCCGCCTCCGACCACCAGGTGACGAGTTCCTGAACCATGTCGAATTCGAGCTGGTACGTGCCGGGGTCGGTGGGTGCGGTCACGGTCAGCGGCAGCTCGACCGTCCCGCCCGGCGGCACGTCCGACGGCAGGTCGGCGCGCCCGTCGTCCCGGACGACCATCTCGTCGCCGCGTCGCCAGTGATTGCCCAGGCGCAGCCGGACACCCGACGGCCACACCGCGGAGCTGTCGTTGTGCAGCCGCACCGTCAGGCGTGCGGACTCGCCCGGGCGCAGGCATGCGGGCACGGCGAACGGTTCGAAGCGGGCGCGCAGGGCCTCGGCGGGCAGCGGGTCGGGCAGCCGCGGCTCGGTGACGACCTGCACCACGAGGACACCGCCAGGGGCGACGACCCGGTTCAGCTCCACCAGGTAGCGCAGCTGGGCCAGCGGCGGGGCGTGCTGGATGACCACCAGGCTGACCGCACAGTCGAACTCGCCGTCGGCGAACGGCAGCAGCGTTCCGTCGTAGGCATGGAACTCGACGCGGTCCGGGTGCCGGTTGTACTGCCGCGCGCGCTCGACCATCGACGAGGCGACGTCGACGCCGACCACCGACGTGACGTCGGGCTGCTCGGCGATGGCGTTGGTCAGCCTGCCCACCCCGCACCCGAAATCCAGCACCCGTCCGTGCAGGCGCAACGAGTGCTCGGCCAGGTGTTTGACCACCAGCTCGATGTCGGCCACGCCGGTGGCCATGAACTCGTCGAGATCCCAGTTGGCGCTCTTCTCCGCCGGGTAGGGCATGATCGCCCACAGCGGGTCGTCCTTGCCAAGGCGTTCCCAGGTCGAGCGGTTGCGTTCGACTCCCACCGATCACCCCTTGTTGGGCGGTAGCGTCCTGGTGATCTCGTCGAGCAGGACGGTCACTTCTTCCTCGAGCAGCTTGTCGTCGCCACCCGGGGTGGCCGCGACGCCGAGCCGGATGGTCTTGTTCCCGGACGTGTAGATGACCCGGTACACGCTGCTCTCGTCGGAAGTCTTCCGGTAGGTCGCCAGGCCCGTGTAGCCGGGTAGGCCGTTCACCTTGGGCACCCGGCTGGCGCTCAGCTGACGCATCGCGGCGGCGGTCGATTCCGCCTTCTCCCGGGACGAGTTCTCCGCGACCAGCACGACGTAGGAGAGGTCGGTGTCCCCGGCCCGTCGGCTGGAGCCCTTCCACGTCACGCTCTGCACGCCGTGGGTCTGCAGCAGCTGGGCTTCGTCGGCGCCGAAGAGATTGCGGTCGGCAGCCTGCTTCGGGGTGTAGGTGCCACTGTTGCGGTTGAGCACGCCCGGCAGTTGCGGCAGCTGGTCGACCAGCCCGGACGGGGTGCTGCCGCTGTCCGCCGACCCGGCCTGCGGGGTCGACGACGGTGCGATGGTGGGGGTTTGCGACGGCGTCGAGGCCGCAGGCGGGGGCGCCGCGCTGGTCTGGCCTGCGGTGCGGTCGGTGGAGTTCACCCACCACAGGGCGGCGCCGATCAGGATGGCGACCACCGCACCGAGACCGACCAGCATGGAAATCTTGGCAGGCTTTCCGGAGTCGTCCGCCTGGGCGAGCCGGGTGTCGGGCTTCTTGGTGGACTCACCGGCGGATCGCTTGCCGTCCGGCCCGCCGAGGCCAGTGGGCGAGACGGCGTGCGGTTCCGTCTGCTGGGCAGGCGGCGGCGCCGGCTGGGTGACGGCATCGGCCGCGGGCTGTTGGTACGGCGCGGTGGGCGTGGAGCTCTGGGCGTGCCCTGGGGCCTGAACGTGCGGTGGGAAGGGGATGGCCTCGGTGGGCTGGAAGTCGGCCGGGCTCGGCGCGGTGGTCGGCCGGTTGGTCGCCAGCAGCTCGTGCGCGGGCACCGGGGGCCTGCCCGGCCGGATGAGGTTCGGGTTGTCCGGCGTCTGCTGCGCTGCCGGCGCGGCCGAGTTGCCTGCCGTGGACGCCGGAGACGCGGTGGTGTACGGCATGCCGGGGGCGGCTGATGCCTGGGCCAGCAGCTCTTCCCGGCGCAGGACGTACTGATCCTTGGTCAGCCTGCCAGCCGCGAGGTCGGCGTCCAGCCGGCGTAGTTCCTCTTGCCAGCTCATGTCCAGTCCTCTCCCGCCGTGTGCGCAGCATAACGATGCCAGGATCAGGGTCCGAACGAACACGTATGAAATCGGCGAGCGTGTTCATCGGCCGACGGTGGCATGCTGGGGGTATGTGGCTTTCCCGTGACAAGACCACGATGGTCTCCGCCGACGAGGCGCTGCCGGGGCGGAGTGAACCGTTGCCGGTCGAGCCGAACCACGCCGTGCTGGGCACCTCGATCAAGCCGCCGTTCCCGTCGGACACCAGGACGGCGGTGTTCGGCATGGGCTGCTTCTGGGGAGCCGAGCGGCTGTTCTGGCAGCTGGACGGGGTGCATGCGACCGCGGCCGGGTACTCCGGCGGGTACACGCCGAATCCGACGTACGAGGAGGTGTGCACCGGGCGCACCGGGCACGCCGAGGTCGTCCTCGTGGTCTTCCGTCCGCAGCAGATCAGCTACGAGCAGCTGCTGAAGGTGTTCTGGGAAAACCACGACCCGACGCAGGGTATGCGGCAGGGCAACGACGTCGGCACGCAGTACCGCTCGGCCGTCTACTGGGCCGACGAGCAGCAGCGCGCGGCCGCTGAGGCGTCGGCGAAGAGCTACCAGGCCGCGCTGGCCGAGTCGGGGCTGGGGCCGATCACCACGGAGTTCGCGCAGGCCGGGCCGTTCTACTACGCCGAGACCTACCACCAGCAGTACCTGCACAAGAACCCGATGGGGTATTGCGGTATCGGCGGGACCGGCGTGGCGTGCCAGATCGGGACCGGAATCGCGGCCTCCGAGGAGTAACGGCTCGCCACGGGCAGCCGTTGCCGATCGGCTTCACCGAAAGCACCCCCGTCGCGCGGCGGCGTGTGCCATCCTGTGCGGACCAGGGACGCAGGGGGTGCGGACATGCCCGACATCGGTGTCGAACCGCGGTCGCTGCGAGCCGCGGCGCGTGGTTCGGAGGACGTGGCGGCCGAGCTTCGGGTGGTCGATCCGCGGGTGGCGGACCCGATCGCGGAGGCCATGCCCTCCTCCGGCGCGGCGAAGTACGCGACGCGGGTGAGTGACTACTGGGAAGAACGGCTGAAGCGGAGCGTGTCGTCGCTGGATCAGCGTGCGCAGAACCTGATCGCGGCCGCTGATCGCTACGACGGCGGCGAGCAGAAGGGCGTGGCCGACTTCACCGGACTGGCCCCGGGCGCCGAGCGGGAGCAGTGACTCGTGGGCGACTGGGAGACCATCGCGGGGTGGAACCCTGCCGCGCTGCGGGCAGTGGGCGACGACCTGGCGGCTGAGCTGCGGCGGTTGAAAGGAACGGAAGCCGAGCTGCGGGCGGCGGCCACACCCCAGGAGTGGGAAGGGGAAGCGGCCGAGGCGGCACGGCGGTCGCTGGCCGAGATCGAGCGCGGCGTTCTGCATCGGGTGGAGGAATTCGCCATGCTGCAGGCCGCCGTCGACGACGCGGCCGAGCGTCTGCAGCGGTTGCACGACGCGATGCACGCGGCGGCCGAGTTCGCTCGAGCGCACGGGTACGAGATCGCCGACGGTGTGGTTCGTCCCCGTCCGGACGGTGAGCCGAGCCAGGACCCGGACGTGCGCGCTCACCTGGAAGCCAAGGTGGAGCAGATCGTCCGCACCGGACTGGACATCGACGCGGACCTGACGATGGTCATGCAGTCGGTGCTCGACGGCAAGGGCCACAGTGACTCGGAGACGATGACCAAGGCCGCCGAGGCTGGCGCCGAGTCGGGTCAGTCGACCGTGCCCGATCCGCCGGAGAACGGCACACCGGCGCAGAACAAGGCGTGGTGGGACACGCTGTCCGACTCCGAACGCGCGTGGCTGATCGCGCACCGGCCGGAGGTGATCGGCAACCTCAAGGGCATCCCGTACCAGGCGCGGCACGAGGCCAACGTCAACCGGTTGGCGATCGAGCGGGAACGGCTGCTTGAGCTGCGGGAGAACCTGCGCGACTGGAAGTTCGTGCTGGAACGGGCCCGCGAAGTGGGCATCGGACAGACGATCTCCGACCTGCGGCACATCGACGACAAGCTCAAGGCGCTCGACGTGCTCGAACGCCAGGCGGAGCACAACTCGATCATCTCGCTGGACACCTCGGGTGAGCGGGTTCGTGCCGCGGTGGCGATCGGCGATGTCGACAACGCGGACTACGTGGCCGTGCACACGCCGGGCATGAACTCCGCGGTCGAGGACAACATGAATCGGTACGTCGACGAGCTGCGCGAGGTCACCCAGTACGCGCAGGACATGCTCGTCGGGACGGACAAGACGGTGGCGACGGTGGTGTGGATGGACTACCTGCCGCCGAAGACCAGCGTCGACGAGATCGTGGAGGGCATCTTCGACGACCGCGCCGAGGACGGTGCGAAGCGTCTGGCCGCGGAGCTGGAAGGCCTTCGGGCGAGCCGGATGGACCACCCGCCGGACCGGGTCACCGCGATCGGCCATTCTTACGGCTCGCTGACCACCGCGTTGGCACTGCGGGAGACCGATGCGGTCGACGCGTTCGTGTCGCAAGGCTCGCCGGGGTGGAACGGCGACGACGGCCTGAAGGTGCCGCCTGGCGAGTTGTACAACATGCGCACGGACGGCGACCTGATCGCCGGCACCGGGTGGTACGGGGGCAACCCCGAGCACTACGACGGTGTGCGGCAGTTGGACACCGATGACGCGGTGACCGTCGACGGGGATCCGCTGGCCGGCTCGGAGGGCCACAGCGGATACACCGAGGCGGACCGGGTGAAGGCGACCAGCGAGTACAACACCGCGGCGGTGATCACCGGGCGGCACGACCTGCTGATCGAGAAGCAGCCGCCGCGAGAGCACGTGGACACCCGGTGATGCGGACGAGCGTGGCGAGAGCGAGATGAGTCCAGAAGAGCAGTTCGCCGAGCTGATGAGCCGGCCGGACACCGAGCAGGCCAGGCAGCTGTACGAGCGGATGCAGGCCAGGATCCGTGCCGCGTTGAGCGAGCGGCTGGGGCTCGGTGCATGGGAGACCGACCCGGCGACGGCGAGTGAGGCCCCGTGTGGGGACTTCCCGGACGTGCACCCGTTCAACGCGTCGACTTTCGGGATGCCGTTGTGGTTCACCATGGGGCCGCTCGAGCCGGAACAGTGGCAGGCGGCCAAGCAGGTGCTGCGTGACGTCACCGGGGAGCACGGGTTCCGGCAGGTGGTGCTGGACGTGGACGGCCCGGTCAGCCGGGTGTTCCAGTTGTCCGACGGCAAAGGCGCGGCGGTACGGCTGATGGTGAATCCGCAGGACAGGGTGGTGCTGCGGGTGGACGCCGGGTGCCACCTCAAACCGGAGGTCAAGCGGCTCGGGCGGCCGTTGAACGAGGTGGAGAAGGAGCAGTATCGGCAGTCTCGGCACCGTGCGGGCGGTTCCTGAGCGCCTGGGCTCCGGCGCGGTCCAGCATCGCCAAATTGGCGACGTCGTCCACGGCTTCTGCCTTTTGCGTGCCTGGCTGCGGTGCGCACCAGACCCCGCGTCGACGTCGCCTACGGCGTTCAGTCCTTCGTGGCCAGCTCCCTGTCCGCTCGGGCATCGCTCGACCGGACGACAGGTCGTTGCCTCGACCGGCGGGGATCCCGTGCAAAAGGAGCTGCCCGTTGGGGTCCGTCCGTCACCCGTGAGATGCCTGACCGGTGAGTGATTTGGCGGTAATGCCGCTTCCGATGGTGCGGGCTGCGCTACGGTCAGGCAGGGAGAGAAGCATCCTGGGGGAGGACCGGGTTGGTTTCGGCGCGTTTGTCACTGCCAGCCGTCGATTTCCTGTTCGAAGACCTCGAGTTGGGGCGCCCGCCGCAGCCGTTCGACGTACCGTCGGTCGGCGAGACCATGGACGAACGCCAGCGTTTGCGGGAAGCCACCTACCGGGTGCTGGAACGCAGCGGTGTCGTCGACGCCGGGCGGGTGAACTCGCAGGTCGAGGACATGCTCGTGGTGCTGGCCCGGGCGCCTGTGGCGATCGCGCTGAGCGGGGATGTCGACGGCGCGCTTGTTCTGGCACGTGCGTGCACGGACGGCCAGGATGCCGTGGTCGCTCATCAGGAGGGCAATGCGATCGTCGTCCGTTCGGTGCGCCCGGCGGCGATCATCCCGGAGCTGTTGTCGATGCTGCCGGACATTCCGGCAGGCCAGGGCGCCGAAGAGCGCATGCCGATGGCCGGCTCGTCGGAGGAACCGCGTTACGGCCAGGACGACGACGAGTTCGATCCGATGGCCATGGCCCGAGTGCGCCCGAGCCGAGCCAGCGAGGGCAGCGGTGTGCTGCGGCTGTTCGCGCGGCCGCGGTTGGGGTTCGGTGCCATCAACGCCCAGGTGCGGAAGTCCAGGCGGGGCGTGTCGCGCTGGGCGCAGGTGTGCCGGCTGACCTGGTGGGATTTCGACCAGGAGAACGGTTCCGGCCCTGGGCGCTGGTACACCACCATCGACGGCGATCCGCCGTACCTGACTTTGCATCCCGGCGACAGCCGCCGCATCGCCTCGTACCTGCAGCGGACCCTGGCCGCGCATCTGGAGTGATTGGTGCGGAACGGGAGCTTCGTCTCGGCCGTCCAAGTCATCGAGCCGAAGGAGACGGCGGGTTCCACGCGTCCGGATCCCGAAACGCGGTCAGGAGTCGGCAATGGGCAACGAATCGCGAAGACTCGATCTTGTGAGGGTCGACGGTGCGGGCGGGGTGAAAGCTCGTCCGAAGTGTCCATTTCTGCTGGTTGGGGCTGGTAGACTGGCCGCCGCACACCGAGCGTGAGGGGGGTTGTACGCATGGCTTTCGTCCCCACCGGGCCGGCCGTTTCCGCTGGCAGCCTCGAGGCTCTGTTCGGCTCTGCCGCACAGAACTCCGCGGCCATCAAGGGGGCAGAGGCGTTCCGCAACGCCGCCAAGGCCGGGAAGTTCGCCGTCGATCCCGACCAGGCAAAGGAGGCGTTGAACTACCTTCGTGTCGCAGGGGTAGACGTGCGTGAGGCGCTGCTGAGTGCCACGGAGCTCGCTCGCGAACCCAAGATTGGCTCCAGCGATTTTGCGCACGCGGCGAGACAGGCCTATCTGGAGGGTGGTAGGTCGGCTGCCGAAGCTTTGGTGTCGACATTGAAAGTTCTGGAACTCTATCGCGAGGGAATCGACGCCGCCATGAAGAACTATCGGCGATTGGACGATGACGCTGCCGGCAGATTCCGTGGGAGCGACTGACAGTGCGCGGGCTGACCAACTTGCGACAGTTCGTTATCGGCAGTGTGGTGCTCTTGTCGCTGGCGGCGTGCGGCGAAGAAGCTGGTCGCGCTGTCTCGGCAAAGAATGGAGATGTCGCGCCTCAGCCACCTTCGTCGGCTGAGGCTCCGCAGCAGCCGTCTCCGCCGGCGGCTGGCGAGCCGGAACAGAACGAGAGTCTGGAATCGATCAACCCTTGCGGGCTGCTCTCGGAAAGTCAACTCGCCGAGTTGGCTGACAATCTGGATTTCGTATCCACCAGCGGCAAGAACTGTCGTTGGTCAAATAGAGAAGCGATGGGCGCGGACGACGACTTTTTCATGATGATCGTCCGTCTTCGTCCCGGTCAGTCGGTCGATGAATTGGACCTCATCACGACGGGATCCACCCAGACGGGCGAGGTCGATGGCCGGCCGGCGAAGATGATCGCCGCGGACGTGGTGGAAGGTCAATGCACGCTTGGTTTCGCTGCGGGCTCGGGGCGGGTGGACATTTACATCTCATCGACGGCCGGCACGGAACGAGCTTGCGCGCTGGCTGATCGAGCCGCGGAGATGATCGAGCCGAAGCTGCCTGAGCCGGTTTCGTAGCGGAGGGGGAGTGTGATGGTCAGTGACAGGCGGCGTGCTGAGCTGGAGCATCTGGCGTCGTTGCCGGAGGATCAGCAGGACGAGTGGCTGAAGGAGAACGTTCCGCCGCATGAGCGGGAGCAGTTCATTCGGGACTTGCAGACGCTTGCTGCTGAAGAGGGTGGGTTTTTCGACGAGCTTTTGAACAGGATCGTCGGGTCGATCACCGCGGACAGGCGCGCGGACCGGTTGTCGCAGCAGGCGATCGCCGAAGCCAGCTCGGGTGATGTGGAGTACGTGCGGGTTCCCGGTGCGCCGAATACCAATTATCTCGGTGTTCCGCACGAAGATTTGAAGAGATGGTCTGTTGACGACAACGAGCCTGGAGACGTTGGTCAGATTTCGAGCTCGTATTTCGAAATCAGCAATGCCTACAAAGAGATGAACACCGCCGTCTCGCAGGCGGTCAAGATCCTGCGTGGTGCTTGGGAGGGGGATGCCGCGGACGCTGCTGCGTCGTATGGGAGTCAGTTGGCGCAGTATGCGGATGTGTCGTCGCAGAACGCTCGGCTTGCGTCCGAGGTGGTTGCTGCGCAGGCGGATGCGTCGGAGACGTTCCGGAATGCGATGCCGGATCCGGTTCCGTTCTCGTGGGATGAGGAGATGAGGCGGGCTCGTTCGGCGAATGATCCGTTCGATTCGGTGTCGATTCTGCTGGGGGCTTTCGACAAGCAGAAGCGGAGTCAGGAGGCGCACGAGCAGGCGGCGCGGGTGGCGGCGAATTTCGACAATTCTACGTACACGACGGTGTCGAAGGCGCCGGTGTTTGCCGAGCCGCCGAAGTTCGACGGCAGTGGGAGCGCGGAGAGCAGTTCGAGCACCGGTGGTGGGGACAAGAACAAGGCCATCTCCTCGATCGGGACGAACCTGCCGCGGGTGAGCAGGCCGACGTCGCAGCCGACGGGTACGAGTAGCAGGACCAGCCGCAGTGGTGGGCGGATCGAGCCGCCGAAGACGGGCACGAACAACCGCACCGGTGACAGCTCGGGCAGTTCGCGGGGTGGTGTCCGCCTGCCGGACGGGTCGCGGCGGTTGCCGGACGGCACCATCGTCAAGCCCGATGGCACCCGGATCCTGCCGGACGGGACGAAGGTGTTGCCGGACGGCACCAGGGTGTTGCCCAATGGCCGGGTCATTCCGCCGGGCAACACCAGCACGTCCGGGTTCGACCCGGCGGGCACGGGTTCGCGGTCCGGGTCGCTTGCCGGGAGTTCGGCCTACGGGTCGACCGGTGTGGGCGGCGGTAGTGCCGGTGGTGGCGCCGGTGGTGTGGCCGGGTTCGGTCCGCTCGGCAGTGGCGCGGCCGGTGGTGCCGCTGGGGGAGCCCTCGGCGCCGGCAAGGGTGCTGGTGTGATCGGTCCCGGTTCACCCGGCGCGGCCGGTGCCGGTGCGGCGGCTGCCCGCGCTGGAGCCGGCGGGTTCGGCCCCCGCGGCATGGCCGGCATGATGGGCGGCGCCGCAGGCGCGCGTGGCCAGGGTGCCGAGGACAAAGAACACAAAGACCAGTACTACATCAAACAGGAGATGGACCCCGGCCTGAAAGTCGAATACGACGAACACGGCGAAAAACTCATCGACGAAACCACCGGCATGACCGTCGTCCCATCAGTCATCGGCGAATAACCCACCCCGCCTGCGGGCCCGAGCACGGTATCCGCCATCAGCGCGTCCTGAGTGACGATGGTGGTCGGCTGGTCGCTGCTCGAGACGAGCGGCTTGCGGCTCGTCGTGTCGGCGAGGCTGGTTTGGCCTGTGTGTCCGAGACGAGACGGCGGGCCGTTGCCTACCGCTGTTTCGGGTGCAGATTCATCCACGATGGTGGGCGCGCCCCGGGTGCCGACCCCTGTCCAGCGTGCAGATTCCACGCCTCAGCAGCGCCGGGTCGATCTACACCTTGGCCGTGCCCGCCGGTGGATTCGACTGCGGAGCGTGTGCTCGCAGCACGTCCAGCCCGTCGTGGCCGTCGGCGTGGAGGCCGCTCATGGCCTGCCGGGGGCACGGTCACTGACGGGGAAGCGACCGTCCTGATCGCAACGCGCTGATCGTCGCCGTCACCGCGGTGGGAGCACGGCCTGGGTCTGCGTCACCTGGGCACCCGCCGCTCGTGCTCGTCGAACAGGTCGGTCTGCGAAACGATCACGGTCGGGCAGGATCGGGGTGCTGGGTTGGCGTTGAGACCGGCACGGCTGCGTGCTGCCGATTGTGATTCACACAGTCAGCGAGACGATCAGCGCCGCCATGGCGCCCGTCGTGGCGACCGAGCGGACGTGATTCCACGCCACCCAGCGGCGGCGGTACTCCGCCCAGAACGATGCGCCATCGGGAGTGGCGGGGTCGGATTCGGCCAGCCGGTTGTTCAACGGCACGTTGCATGCTGCGGTGACACCGAACGAGCCGACGAGATACAGCAAGCCGCCCGCCAGCCGCCAGGGAGACTCCGCTTGCCAGTCGACGACGGCAGCCACCGACAGGATCGCGCTGAGCAGTGTCGTTCCCATGAACGACAGCAGGAACAGTGGGTTGAGGATGTCCTCGTTGATCGCCCGCATCGCTGCGGCGCCGTGCTCCGGCGCCAGTCGGCCGAGCGACGTCATCACGAAACCGGAGAACGCGTAGAAGATACCGGCCATGAGTCCGCACCCCACGGCGGCGACGACGGTCAATGCGGTGATCATGACCGCATCATCCCGTGACGGGACGTTCCTCCGCTACGAGAAGCTTGAGACGAATTCTGGCGTGCGGGACTCGCTCGGACGCGGCGCGGGGAGCCTCGAAACGGGCTCGGGCAGGGTACAGCCCTCAGCGCCTTGGTGAACGGCGGGGCTGAGGAGCGGTGTTTGGAGTCGCGGGCGGGTCGGTGGACGTGCATCTGTCAGGGCTTTGGTGAACGGCGGGGCTGAGAAGCCGTGTTTGGAGTCGCGGACGGCTCGGGCAGGGCACAGTGCTCCGTGCCGCGGTTGACGGCGCGGCCAAGGAACGGTGCGCGGAGTACGCGCAACGGGGCTCGGCCGAGACACAGCGTGTGGAACTTCAGGACACTCCCCGACCAAGGCGCATGGCGCCACGGGAGATTGCTCGACGTGTGGAGCCACGGAAGGAAGTACGCAGGACCCCGAGAGGCGTCCTGTCTTGGAGCGGACGACGGGACTCGAACCCGCGACCCTCACCTTGGCAAGGTGATGCGCTACCAACTGCGCTACGTCCGCAAGCGACGACCGAAGTTTATACCGCTCGCTCAGCGCGCCGTGCAGGGGACCACCGATCGGACAGCTTTTGATGTGTCGCCCGTGACCGCTCAGCGCGCCGTGCAGGGGACCACCACTTCACCAGCCACACTGACCGCTGGTCGCGCCGTACCGGCCGCTCGCCTGGCGAATCGGCGCCTGTGGCGCAAAATCGTCACTCTCCGTCGTTCTCCCGGTCACACTGACACCCGATCCGCAGGCGTACGACGTAGCCCGAACGGGGCTGCCGATCACGGTATCGGCGAGGAGGGACCTGGCCGGATGACGCACGAGACGGATGAGCAGGACTTGCTCACACGTCTGCGAAGCGGGCAGGACGAAGCATTCGGCGAGCTGTTCGAGCGGCACGCCCCTGCGGTGCGTCGGCTGGCCTGCAGCCTGGCGAACGACCCTGCCGAAGCCGACGACATCACGGCCGAGACCTTCTTCCGTGTTCTCCGCGCCATCAAGCGCGGCAACGGACCCCACGACAACATCCGCGGCTACCTGCTCACGGTGGCCCGCCGGGTGGCCTGGGAGTGGCGCGGCGCCTCGCACGACGTCCCGGTCAGCGACGACGAGCTGACCAGCCGCGCCGGGGCGACCGAGTCGGCCTGCGCGCGGTCGGCCGAGTACGCGCTCATCACCCGCGCGTTCGTCAGCCTCCCCGAACGATGGCGCACCGTGTTGTGGCGTACCGAGGTGGAGGGTGCGCAGCCGGCCAAGGTCGCGCCGCACTTCGGCTTGACCCCGAACGCGACCGCCGCCCTGGCCCGCCGGGCCAGGCAAGGCCTGCGTGCCGCCTATCTGCAGGCTCACCTGAGCACCTACCAGGGCAACGCGAGCTGTCGCTCGGTGCTGGACAAGCTCGGCAGCTACACCGCCGGAGCCGTCACGCCCGCGGAGGCGGCGCGGATCGCGGCGCATCTCGGCAACTGCGCGGCGTGCCGTTCCACGCACGCAGAGCTGCGCGATGTCTGCCACTCGCTCCGCGCGCACGCCGGGGTCATCGCGTTGGCGCTGCCGTCCCTGGCCGGTGCCGGAGCCTTGGCCGCCGGGTCGGCCGAGTCCGGGACGGCGGTTGCCACCGGGACAACCGCGACATCCGGGACAACGGTTGCCACCGAGGCAACGGCGACGTCCGGGACAACGGCGTCCGGGACGGCAGCGGTAGCCGGCAAGCTCACCGCGCTCAAGAGCGTCTTCGCCAGCGCCAAACTCAAAGTCGGCGTCGCCGTGGCCTCCACGGCCGTGGTCGGCGTGCTCGGCTGGAGCGCGGGCGCGATGCTCAACGGCGAAGCCGTGAACGTGCTGGGCCTGCACGGCCAGCAGGGCTACGACCGCCACGACCCGACGGTGGAGCGCGGCCACGGCGAGGGAACGTCGTCGCCATCCGGTCAACTGCTCAAGCGCTCCCCGGCCAAGACCATCGATACGCAGCGCCAGGAGCAGGACAGCGACACCCAGCGCCTCGACAGCGTCAAACCGAACAGGTCGGACTCCGGCACGGCGGACCACCTGTCCGGGACGGTCCTGGCCGAAGTTCCGCCGACCACGCCGTCCTCCCCGGACACCGTTCCCGACCTGCCCTCGCCGAAGGCGAAGAACACCACGGTCGTCGAGGGCGCACGCGAGCGGCACCTGCCGGGCTCGCCGCCGGACAGCCAGCCCGAGGAGACGGTCAACAGGCCGGCATTGGCGCCGGAGGAGCCGCCTCAGTCCTCGTACGAGGACGTGGCCCACGACTGCGTCGACGACTTCGAGTACTACGAGTTCTACAACGACGTCGCACACCGGACCGAGATGTACGAGTACTCGTACATGCGTGGTGTGGGTTACGAGCGCACCACCTACATCTACGACGACGGGCAGGAATACTCGTCCACCTACTACTGGCACGACGACTGCTGACCCGCCCGGGGCACCACGAGCAGCTGACGCACGTCCCCGGGTCGTGATCACGCTGAGCGACCATCGAAGCTGCCCGAATTGACGTCTCCGGATGGGCACCGACTACGCCACAATGGGTGCGCAGGAACGGCGATCCGAGAGGAGACGGAATGGCCGAGCAGTCGGTCATCGCAGCCGACGGCCGGAAATGGACTCTGCGCAGTCAGCTGGAATGGCGCGCCCCCGCCACCGCAGAAGACTTCGAGCACGACGTCACCGGTGGCCAGGTCTCCGCGGCGATCATGATCTCCCTGGTCGTGATCTTCGCCGCCGTTCTGTTCCTGTGGATGCCGGACGCGGTGGTCGTGCCGAGCTGGGTGGTGCTCCTGCTGGCCCTGATCATCCTCTTCTTCCCGACGCGCTGGGCGCTGCGCCGGCCGTGGCGGGTCGTCGCGGAGACCGTCGAGAATGACGAGGACGCCGAACCCGAGCGCTGGGTCGGCACCGTCCGGGGCGTGTTCAAGGTGCAGGGCGAGCTCAAGCGGATCAAGACCGCGATCGAGGAGCACTCCATGCCGGACATCAACGGACCGCTCCGGCCGGTCGAGTAGGCACCAGGAGGCGCCATGCCCGAGCTGCCCGAGGTCGAAGCCCTCGCCCACTTCCTCCGGGAGCACGCTGTCGGCCGGGCGGTCTCGCGGATCGACGTGGCGTCACTGGCGGTGCTGAAGACGTTCGACCCGCCGATCACCGCCGCCCACGGCAAAGAAGTCACCGACGTGCGCAGGCACGGCAAACACCTCGACGTCTGCCTGGGCGAGCTGCATCTCATCACCCATCTGGCCCGTGCGGGCTGGCTGCGCTGGTCGGACGAGCTGTCGCCGAAGCCGGTGCGTCCCGGCAAAGGACCGATCGCGCTGCGCCTCCACCTCGGCGGCCCGGGCTTCGACCTCACCGAGGCGGGCACCAAGAAGGGCATGGCGGTCTGGCTGGTGCGCGACCCGTCCGAGGTCGCAAGCATCGCCACGCTGGGGCCGGACGCCGCCACACTGGATCGCGACGGCCTGGCGGGCATCCTGGCCGGGCGTACCGAGCGGCTGAAGAACGCGATCACCGATCAGCGGCTCATCGCCGGCATCGGCAACGCCTACTCCGACGAGATCCTGCACACGGCGCGGCTGTCGCCGTATGCCACCGCGGGCCGCCTCGACGACGACGCGCTCGACCGGCTGCACGAAGCCATGGTCACCGTGCTGCGGGATGCGGTCGACCGATCCGTCGGGCAGGAGGCCGCCCGGTTGAAGGGCGAGAAGCGCTCCGGCCTGCGGGTGCACGGCCGTACCGGCCTGCCGTGCCCGGTGTGCGGGGACACGATCCGCGAGGTGTCGTTCGCCGACAAGTCGTTCCAGTACTGCCCCACGTGCCAGACCAAGGGGAAGCCGCTGTCCGATCGTAGGCTCGATCGCCTGCTCAAGTGACATTCACCGAACGCGATCGGCGAGATCACCCAGTGCACTTGTCACCGCGGCGACCAGGCTCGAACATGGTCGGGTGCCGAACGTTCCGCTATCGCAACTCCTCGCTTGGGTGATTGCCACCGTTGCGATCCTGGTCGCGGTGGCGGTGTATCTACGTTCGCGCCGTCCGGGCAAGGCGACCGAGGACGCCGTGCTGCACGCCGTGCACCGGCTCGCCCTGGCCGCCCCCGACCTGCGGGAAGGCCTCGACCAGGAGGCCGCCGACCGCATCACCCGGCACCTGCGTCAGTTGCTGAACTGCGTCGCGGTCGGCATCACCGACGGCGCCGGGGTGCTGCACAGCTGGGACGGCGAGGCCACCGACCACTACGTGGACCTCGAGCCGGCCATCGCCTCCGCGCGGGAGCAACACCGCAGGGAGCTGGTGTCGCACGACAAGCTCCCGTGCTCGCATCGCAGCTCGTGTCGGATGCGGGCGGCGGTGATCGTGCCGCTGATCGTCGAGGGCCGCACCGACGCCGTGCTGATCGTGGTCGGCCGGTCCCGCAGCCGCCGGCTCATCGAGATGGCCGACGCGGTCGCCCAGTTCGTGCGCACCCAGTTCGAGCTGGCCCGGCTGGAGGAGTCGAAGTCGGCGCTGCAGCAGGCAGAGATCAAGGCGCTGCGGGCGCAGATCTCGCCGCACTTCGTCTACAACGCGCTGAACACCATCTCGTCGCTGATCCGCACCGATCCGGAGGAAGCCCAGGACCTGCTGCTGGAGTTCGCGGACTTCACCAGATACAGCTTCCGCAGCTCCGGCATGTTCACCACGCTGGCGGAGGAGCTGCGCAACGTCGACCGGTACCTGACCATCGAGTCCGCTCGGTTCGGCGACCGGCTCAACGTCCGGTTGAAGATCGCGCCGGAGGTGCTGGGCGTGGTGGTGCCGTTCCTCATCGTGCAGCCGCTGGTGGAGAACGCGGTCAAGCACGGCATCTCCGGCAAGCCGGGCGGCGGCACGGTCACCGTGATCGCCGAGGACGCGGGCAACGACGCGGTGATCATCGTGGAGGACGACGGGGTCGGGATGGACCCCGCCAAGCTCAAGAGCCTGTCGTCGGCGCACCGCAGCGGTGAGCACGTCGGCCTCAGCAACATCAGCCAGCGCATGCGGCAGCTGTTCGGCCCGGAGTATCCGGTCATCGTGGAGACCGCGCCGGGTGCGGGCATGAAGATCACCCTGCGGGTGCCCAAGTACGCCCCCGGCGTGCGGCCGGACATCCCCGGCTACGAGGCGGCGAAGGAAGAGCGGGACTCCGGCCGGTCGCCGCTGCTGCCGCCGCAGCCGGTCAAGACCATGCATCGCCCGCGCCCGCGCAGGCTGCCGAGCGCGCGGCTGCACGAGGACCCGCCGACCGAGGAATGGCAGCAGCCGCGCCGTCGCCGCAGGCGAGCGGGCCGGGACAGGCGCGAGGAAACTCGGTTGCCACCACCGCAGCGGGCTCCCTACCGTTGACCGCACGCGGGAAAGGAGGTGGTCCGAAGGTGAATACTTCTTGGACGCGCGAGGTGGTTGTCCGCTGAGCGCGAATACCAGGCAACCACCCGACCCCCTGGGTGCCGGACTTCGTCCAGCCGGCGAATCCGCCCAGGGGGTCGTCCCTTCTCGCTACCCTGGCCTCATGAGCGTTGCCGAGAAGCTGACCGCCCGTCTGCCGAGGATCGCCGACCGCGGGGACAGGTCCGACGTGGTTTCCGTGGTCAAGCTGCACGGTGTGATCACTCCGCAGGGTTCGCCGTTCAGCCGCGGCGTGCTCAACATCAACACCGTCGAGTCCGCGCTGACCCGTGCCTTCGAGCACGACCGGCTCAAGGCGGTCGCGCTGGTGATCAACTCGCCGGGCGGCGCGCCGACCCAGTCCGGCCTGATCGCCGAGCGTATCCGCGGCCTGGCCGACGAGAAGAACGTTCCGGTGCTGGCGTTCTGCGAGGACGTCGCCGCTTCCGGCGGCTACTGGCTGGCCTGCGCCGCGGACGAGATCTACGCGCACAGCACGTCGCTGATCGGCTCGATCGGCGTGGTCACCGGCGGTTTCGGCTTCACCGGCCTGATCGACCGGTACGGAATCGAGCGCAGGCTGTACACCGCGGGCAAGAACAAGCGCAGGCTGGACCCGTTCGAGCCGGAGAAGCCGGAGGACGTGCAGTGGCTGCGCTCGATGCACGACCAGCTGCACCAGTTGTTCGTCGACTGGGTCAAGCAGCGCAGGGGCGAGCGGCTGAAGGACGATCCCGAGCTGTGGAGCGGTGACGTGTGGCTCGGCCCGCGCTCGCACGAGCTCGGCCTGGTGGACGGCATCGGCACGCTGCGCGAGGTGGTCAAGCAGCGCTATCCGGACGCCACCATCACCGTGGCGGAGCCGAAGAAGCCGTTGCTGGCCAGGCTCGGGCTGGGCAGCCCGGCGGCGGCGGGCATCGACGCGCTGCTGACCGCGGTCGAGCATCGCGCGGCCTGGGCGCGTTTCGGGTTATGATGCCGACTGTTCGCAACGTAGCGTGACAGTTCGGTGGACGTTCCGTGAACAACCCCGGCGGATCGTGAACATCGTTCGGTTCGATCTGGACATCGGTACCCCGCAGTGGGCAGGATGCATGTCACCGTGAGTACTCATGACGACACTCGGCGCCTGGTCGCGCTGGCCGTGGACGACGAGAAGCCCGGGCTGGACATGCTCAAGCACCGCTTGCAGTCCAACCGGTACATCGGGCACATCTTCGACGCGGTCGACGCGTCCGAGGCGCTGCGCATCATCTCGGCCGAGCACCCCCTGCTGGCCAAGCGCCGCAAGGCAGGCCTGCCCGCGGTCGACGTGGTGTTCGCGGACATCAACATGCCGGGGCTGACCGGCATGGAGATGGCCCGCGTGTTCGCCGCGCTCAACCCGGCGCCGGAGCTGGTGTTCGTCAGCGGCCACGGCGACGAGGCGGTCAACGCGTTCGATTTGGGCGCGGTGGACTACGTGCTCAAGCCGTACGAGCAGCCTCGCATCGACAAGGCCATCGACCGGGTGCGGGCCAAGCTGCGGGAGCGGTTCGGCGCACCCCAGGAGGACCGCGCGGCACCCAGCGACGACGAAGTCATCCCGGTCGAGCTGGCGGGCACAACCAAGCTCATCCCGCGGTCGCAGGTGCGGTGGGTGGAGGCGCAGGGCGACTACGCCCGGCTGTACACCATGGACGGCTCGTCGCACCTGGTGCGCATCCCGCTGTCGCAGCTGGAGGAACGGTGGGGGAAGGCGGGCTTCGTCCGCATCCACCGCTCGTACCTGGTCGCGTTGCGGTTGATCACCGAGCTGCGCATGTGCCAGGGCGGCTACCAGGTGGTGATCGGCAACGAGGAGAAGCTGCTTCCGGTCAGTAGACGGCACACGCGTGAGCTGAAGGATCGGCTCACCGGCAACCTGAGAAGTTGACCATGGACGACGCCACTCGGACCTCGTCGCCGCGGTGGCCGCGGGTGCGCACACCCGACCCCACGTTGGGGCGCTCCTCCCGGCCGGAGATGAAGCCGGTTTCAGTGGAGCGTGTCCCCGGGGCGCCTGCGCATGCCAAGGCGGACGTCGACCCGCCCACCAAGCCCAAGCGCCAGCGCATCGTGCTCGACGACGGTCCGGTCGCGCCGGTCCGGCCCTATCTGCATTCGCGCTCCGAGCTCGCTCAGCAGACCAGCTGGGGTGCCACGTTGATCGCCGACCAGATCCACGGCCTGCTGAAGATCGGCGTGCTGTTCGCGCTGCTGACGGTGGCCGTGGTGGGCGGTCTGCCGCTGGTGATGTGGTTGCTGCCCGACTTCGCCCGGCTCGAGGTGGTCGGTGTGCCGTTGGCCTGGCTGTTGCTGGGGGTGGCGCCGTTCCCGGTGCTCGGCGGCATCGGGTTGTTGTTCGTCCGGGTGACCGAACGCCATGAGCGGGCGTTCGTCGACATGATCGAGCACAGAGGATGACCGGCCTGCAGATCGCCGCCGCGGTGGCCGTGGTCGTGGTGGCCGTGGTGACCTACACGCTCGGCAGGCGCTCGGCGACCAGGAGCGGGCAGGATTTCGACTTCGCCAGGCGCACCGTGCGGTCCCGGCGCAATGCCGCGGCGATGTCCGGCGAGTACCTGTGCGCGGCGCTGTTCATCGGGATCACCGGGGTGGTGCTGGCCGAGGGTGCCGACGGCCTGTGGTACCCGATCGGCTTCACCGCGGGTTTCGTCGCGCTGCTGATCTTCGTGGCCGCCCCGTTGCGCCGCTCCGGCGCCTACACGATGCCGGACTTCATCGACGCCAGGGTGCCCGGCGCCGGGATGCGCGGGCTGGCCTCGCTGGTCGCCGCGCTGATCGGGGTGCTGTATTTACTGCCGCAGCTGCACGGCGCCGAGCTGGCGGCCCGCACGCTGTTCGGTGGCCCGGACTGGGCGGGCCCGGTGGCGTTGACGGTGTTGGTGCTGATCACCGTGCTCGGCGGCGGGATGCGCGCCATCACCGTGACGTTGGCGTTCCAGTACTGGCTGAAGATGTTCGCCATCATCGCGCCGACCCTGGTCATGCTGGTGGTGTTCATCGGATCCGCACCGGGTGGCGCGCCGCACGGCATCACGTCCGACGACCCTCCGGTGTTCGCCCGGGACAGCACCATCAGGATCAGCGAGCCGGTGACGCTGCGGGTGGAGGCACCGACCAAGTTCGAAGCGCACGGGGAGATCGCCGGTCACCCCACCGACGGTCCGACCACGTGGTCGCCGCAGCGCGGGCCGCTGGAGGTCGGTGCGGACACGACGTTGACGTTCGAAGCAGGTGCGCCGGTCCCGGTGCTGGCCGGGCATCCCGCAGGCAACGCCGACTGGCTGGATCCGTCCGGCGGCGACGTCTGGGATCTGCTCGGCACGTACTCGCTGCTGCTCGCGTTGGTGCTGGGCACCATGGGCCTGCCGCACATCCTGGTGCGCTACTACACCAATCCGGACGGCATCGCCGCCCGGCGGACCACGCTGCACGTGCTGCTCTTCGTCGGGATCTTCGCGGTCTTCCCGATCATGCTCGCGGTGCTGTCCCGGCTGTACGTGCCGCGTCTGCTGGTGACCGGGGAGACCGACACCGCGCTGCTGCTGCTGCCGTCGGCCATGCTCGGCGGTGGCCTCGCCGGCCAGATCGTCACCGCCGTGCTGGTCGCAGGCATCTTCTCGGCCGTGCTGGCCGCCGCGTCCGGCCTGGTCTTCAGCGTGGCCGGGGTGATTTCGACCGGTGTGCTGCCCGAGCGACTGCGCAAGCAACAGCTGGGAGCGGTACTCGTCGCGGCCGCCGCGCTGGCGATGGCGCTGGCCGCGCCCCGGATAGACCTCGCGCACACGCTTTCGCACGCGTTCGCGCTGGCCGCGTCCACGTTCTGCCCGGTGCTGGTGCTGGGCATCTGGTGGCGCGGGCTCAAGGCGAAAGGCGCCGCGGCCGCCATGGTGATCGGCGCCGGCCTGGTGCTGACCGCGATCGGGCTCGAGGTGGCCGCGCTGCAGCGCGGTGAGGAAGCCCCGGTGTTGATCCAGCACCCCGCGTTGGTGTCCGTGCCGGTCGCGTTCTTCGTGGCCATCGCGGTGAGCAAGATGTCGCGCAGGCGTGTCCCGGCCGACGTCGACGACCTGATGCTGCGGATGCACGCGCCCGACCCGCTGGGCTTCCTGCGGGACCGCAGCTTCCCCCGGCAGACCGAGGAGCAGACCCGGTCCGGGCTGACCAGGCACCGGCGGCACGGGCACGGTTGACGCGGAACCCACGCCGGTCGTGGCACCATCGGATCGTGCCGATGTTTCCCGAAGACGTACCGACGACCCGGGTGGCCGATCTGCCGGACGGCGACCTCCGGCTGCTCGACGTGCGGGAGGACGACGAGTGGCGCGCCGGGCACGCGCCGGATGCGCTGCACATCCCGCTGCGTGACCTGCCCGCGCGGCTGGGCGAGCTGGCCGAGTTCGCCCAGGACGAGCCGATCTACGTGGTCTGCCGCACCGGGGGCCGGTCGGAGCAGGCCACCGCGTTCCTCAACGCCAACGGCTTCGAGGCCTGCAATGTCGCCGGTGGCATGAAGTCCTGGCTGACCGAGGGCAGGCCGGTGGTGGCCGAGGATCCGGGCGTCGAACCGACGGTGCTGTAACGGCGATGACGGTGGATCCGGCTCGTGGTTTTCCGGTGCGCTGGACGGCGAGCCCGCCGCCGGGCACGCCGCGGTGCCGGCGTGAGCCGCCGGAGCCGCCGTATGCCGGGCCGCCGTCGTACCCGGTGCCGCCCCGATGGGGTTTTCCCGGCCTGATCTGGCGCCAGCCGACGTCGGTGCCGGGTACCCGCAGTGCCCGCCCGCGGGCCGACGAGTTGATCCGGCCGGTGGGGGTGTGGACGGCCGGTGTCCTGGCGGCGGCCGCGGTGTTCGCGGTGCTGGCCGGGGTCGCCGAGTTCTGGCGGTACGCGTTGCTGGTGATCAGCCGTGACGAAGCGCTCGGCACGGTGGCCGTGCGGGTGTCCGACGGGCTGGTCACCGGGTTGTGGTACCCGATTCCGATCCTGTTGTTCGCGGCGCTGGTGCTCGGGCTGTGGTGGCTGCAGCTGGCCCGCTCCGAGGCGGCCAGGCTGGCCGACGTCGAGCCGCCGTACGGACCCGTGATGGCCGGGGCGAAGCTGGTCGGCCTGTGGGTGTTGCTGGCGGTCGTGGCCGCCGTCGAGTACCGGGTGGAGCTGCCGCCGCTGGTGGTGGTCATTGCCGCGCCGCTGCTGATCGCGGTGGTGGCGGTCGCGGCGGTGGTGCTGCCCGGCCCGGTGATCGCCGAGCTGGAGCATGTCGCGCTGCGCAAACCGGCGGACGAACGGCCGCGGCCGTCCCGGCTGGTCGTCACGTGGTGGGTCGGCTGCGTGGTGAATGCCGTGCTGGTCGCCGCGACGCTGTGGCGGCGGATGGGAGACGGCGTCCAGGCGATGGCGGACTCGGTGTTGCTCACCGGGATCACGCATCTGACCGCGGCCGCGCTGGCTGTCGTCACGATCCTGGTCATCCGCCGCATCGGCATGCTGCTCGCCCCGGAACGGTCGCTGGCGGGCAAACGCATGCTGGTGGTCGCGGTGGGCGAGGACGCCCAGCCACCTCCGCTGCGTACCGTGCGCCCGGCGGGGGTGCGGCGGTAGCCACCGGGTAGGTTCAACCACCCGGGGCTTCAACCCGCAGTGAGGAGGTTTCACGTGGGCAAGCGTTCCCGCCGGGCGCGTACCGTACGCCGGGCCGAGGAAAGGAAGCAGAAGAAGGTCCGTGACGTCTTCGTGGCGCAGCCGTTCGAAGGGCTGGCCGCCGAGACCGAGCTGATCGCGATGCGCGAGTTCGTCCCGTCGGCGACGGTGGAGCTGCCGTTGACCGACGGTGGCTCGGTGACGCTGGCGACGGTGTTGCCCGGGGCGGCCGCCGCGATGGTGCGATCGGACGGCAAGCGGTTCGTGGCCATGCAGGTGCAGACCCGGTCGTCGGACGTCAGCCGGGACGTCGGACGCAGCCTGCGCTGGGTGCTGCAGGCCGAGCAGGGCGATGTGCTGGCGGCTCCGGACACCACCAGCCCGCCGGAGGACGGCGAGCGCCTGCAGGACCTGGTGGTCGCCGACGCCGAACTGGTGCCCGAGCTGCACGACGACTTCTCCTGGTGGTTGCCGGAGGATCAGGAGGAGATCAGCAGGGAGGTCCAGCTGTCGCTGGAGCGGGCCAACGAGGCGATCCTGCCCACGGAACGGATCGGGCAGGCGGCGTACTGGGTGGACACCGGGGAGAAGGCGCACATCCGGTGGGTACGCCCGGAGCCGGAGAACGACGTGCTCAAAGCGCTGGCCAGGTTGTCCGCGCGGGGCGAGCTGGACCTCGGCGAGGGTTCGCGGTTCGCCGGATCGTTCCGCGCGCACGGGTTGCTCGTGCCGGTGTGGGACGTCGACCGGGAAGCGCACGCGCGCGAGTGGACCGAGCCGCTGGAGCAGTTCGGCGAACGGCTCCAGCAGGCGCTGGCAAGTGTGGCCGACCAACCGTTGACCAGCGACGAGCGGCGGGCTCGCGACGGGATTCTCGGACGGCAACTGACGCTGCGGTGAGTAGGGGCGAGGCATGGCCCGTGAGCTGGGGGATTTCGGCGAGTTCGTCGACGCTCAGCTGCCTGCGCTGCTGCGCTACGGCTATGCGCTGACCGGCAATCCGCACGACGGCGCGGACCTGGTCCAGTCGGTGCTGGAGAAGATCGGTGCGCGCTGGCATCACGTGTCCCGCAAGACCGACGACCCGATCGCCTACGTCCGCCGGTCGATGGCCAACGCGCACATCTCCCGATGGCGCAAGCGGCGCCGGGAGCAGCTGGTCGCCGACCTGCCGGACAACCACGACGGCTACCGCCACCCGGACCCGTTCGAGCACGAACCGCTGTGGCAGGCGCTACGCGAACTGCCACCGAGGCAACGTGCGGTGATAGTTCTGCGTTACTACGAAGGACTGTCCGAAGCGGAGATTGCGGCAAGCCTCGGGGTCAGCCCGGGGACGGTGAAGAGCCAGGCGAGCAAGGCGATCACGTCACTGCGCAAGAAGCTGGCCGGAGCAATGGAGGAGGGAGGTCAGCCGTGAGTGAGCGTTCCGACCACGACCTCGAGTCGGACCTGCGCAGGTTGTTCGACGACGAGCGGCTGACCGTCCGCGTCGCACCGGGCGCGCGGGACGCGGTGATCGCCGGGGCGCGCCGGGTGCGCAGGCGCAGGGACATGGCCATCGCGGGCAGCGGACTCGCCGTCGCGGCGGTGGTGGTGGCCGGCGGCGTCATGCTGATCGGGCCGCAGGGCGCCGACCAGCAGGCCAACGTCGCCGCGCCGGGGACGGAAGCGACGTTGTCGACGGCGGCCAGCTCGTCGGCCAAGCCGAAGCCCTCGCGCTCCCGGGTGGAGAAGGAGCCCCAGCAGCCGGAGCAGCTCGAGGTGCCCGACTCCGCCCCGGCCAAGAAGCCGCCGCCGAAGCAGCCGTCGCGTACCCCGGAGTCCCGGGTGCCGACCACGCCCGCGGTGACCAGCGGGCCGATCGGCCCGACCGGCTGGGCGCGGATCCAACTGGGGATGTCGTACGAGGACGTGCAGCAGGCGGGATATCTCGCCGAGGACGCGGCCCCGCCGCAGGGCTGCACGTCCTACCCGCTGACCGCCGGGACCGACCAGGTCAGCACCGTGGTGATTTCCGAGGCGGGCGTCGGGCGCATCGTGGCGGGCGCGAACGGCCGCACGCCGGAGGGCATCGGGATCGGCACCCCGCTGGAGCAGCTGCAGAACACCTACCCTGGCGGGACCTCGGCGGAGGGCGAGTACCGCGTGGACACCAGCGTGGGCAGCACCTACGTCTTCACGGTTCCGGGCGAGGGCGCCGCGGTGAGCGCTTTCGCGCTCACCAACGGCAACTGCTGACCCTGCCGGGACTGCCCGCGCGGCGGACGGGGTCCGCCTCTGACAGTGCGCCGCCGGGCCGCTGGCGATGGGCGGTGTGGCTCTCTACAGGGCGCCGTCGGCCACTCGCGGATGGTGTTCCCCTGACAGTGCGCCGCTGGCCACCCGCGGACGGTGCCCGGCCCGCTACAGCGCGCCGCCGGCCACCGGCGGCATGTCCGGGTCCCGACCGCCGTCGCCGACCTGTTCCCGGTACAGGAAGCGCTCGATCTCGAACACGTCGTCCCCGGCACGCTTGGCGACCGAGAGCAGCGTGTTCATCTGCGCGATCTCCTCGACCTGCTCCTTGAGGAACCAGTGCATGAACTGCTCGCTGGTGTAGTCCTCGGCGTGCCTGGCGGCCCGGACCAGGTTCTCGATGTCCTTGGCGACCTGCTTCTCCTGCTCCAGCGCGAGCTCGATGAGCTCGATCGGCGCGGAGAAGTCATTGCGCACCTCCGGCACGCCGGGGATCTCCACGTGGTGGTCGGTGTCCAGCATGTACTGCACCAGAGCCATCGCGTGGTTGCGCTCCTCCACCGCCTGGCGGTAGAAGTGCTTGGCCAGCTGCGGCAGGTCTTCGTTGTCGAACCACACGGCGAGCGCAATGTACTGCTGGGACGCGTGGAACTCGTTCTGAATTTGCTCCTGGAGCAGTTCGAAAAATTTCGACCGCGGATTTTTCTTGATGACTGACATAAGGCGACCATACGGCCTCTTACCTGCTGGTTTCCAGTCAGGTAAACCTAACTAGGAATTTGTCCAAGGATAGCCGAAACTAACTTCGGTAAGGCTCGCCTAAAATTGCTCCCGGATGATCGGGCAGGACATGCAGCGCGGTCCGCCGCGGCCGGATCCCAGTTCCGAGCCCGCGATGGCCAGCACCTCGATCCCGGCCTGCTCCAGCCGGGCGTTGGTCTCCACGTTGCGTTCGTACCCGATCACCACGCCGGGGGCGATGGCCAGCGTGTTGTTGCCGTCGTCCCACTGCTCGCGCTCCGCGGTCACCGGGTCGAGCCCGGTGTCGATGACCCGGAGCTTGTCGATGCCCATCGCCTCGGCGGCCGCGCTGAGGAACGGGGCCGGGCCTTCGATCAGCAGGGCGCCGTCCTCCGGGTCGGCGGGCCGCAGGGTGTAGGCCTGCAGCTGGTCCCGCGTCGGCGGATACATCACCACCGCGTCGGTGTGCACCATCGTGCAGACGGTGTCCAGATGCATGGTGGCGCGGGTCTGCGTGATGGGGACGGCCAGGACGGTGTGCGCGACCTGGTCGGCGAACAGTGACCGGGCCAGCGATTCGACCCCGGCCGCGGTCGTCCGCTCGCCCACACCGACCGCCACGACACCAGGCGAAAGGAGCAGCACATCGCCGCCTTCCACCGGGGCGTGATGCGACCCGTATGCGCGGCCAGCCATGGAGAAACGCGGGTGGTAGGCGTAGATGATGTCGAGCAGTGCGGTCTCCCTGGCCCGGGCGGGCATGGCCAGCGACGCCACCGCCACGCGGTCGCCGATCCACACCGACGAGTCGCGGGTGAACAGCAGGTTCGGTAGCGGGTCGACCGCGAAGTCGTGCGGGTGATTCATCCGGCGCACCAGGGAAGCCCCTTCCGACGCGGGCAGCTCCTCGAACGTCATGCCGCTCATCAGCACGCGCGCGAGGGTTTCCGCGTCCGCGGAGGAAAGGTAGCTGCGCAACGCGTCGGTGAGTCCGGGGCCGAGACGACGCGGGTCCACCGCGATGTCCACGCCCGCGGCATGCGCTCGTTCGTCGCGCAACGCCGTGGTGAGCAGATCGGCCAGCAGCAGGACTTCCACCCCGCGTGACCGGAGCAGTTCGGCGAACTGGTCGTGCTCCTCCTGCGCGCGGCTCACCCAGGGGATGGAGTCGAACAGCAGGGAGTCGTTGTTGCGCGGCGTGAGCCGCTTGAGCTCGTCGCCCGGGCGGTGCAGCAGCACCGAACGCAGCGGGCCGACTTCGCTGTCGACGTGCGCGGTGGGTTTCGGTGTCTGGCTCACTCGCTGAGTTTAGGGGTCACGCGGCCGGTTGCGCTGCGCCAAAGCGGCGTCGATGGCGCTGGGATCGGCGACCTTGCCGCGCGCCCACAGCCCGGCCGCGGTTTTCGACGCCCACCGGCCGGTTTCCGTGTAGTGCCGGGCACGGCAGGCGTTGAGGACCGCGTTCGGTTCCTTGGGCTCGTTCGCCTCGTGCCACGCCAGCGACTCCTCCAGGGCCTGGCGTACGGTCTGCTCGGGCACGGGAGCGAGCAGCTCGTGGGCGGGCGGGCCGAACAGCGGGATGGCGCGTTCCCTGGCCATCGCCACGTCCAGCACGAACCAGTGCCGGGGCTCGGTGGCCGGGTCGGTGGAGGCGTGTACCGGGTTGGTGTTCAGGTTGAGCTGCCAGCGGGACGGCTGATCCGGCCCGGGCGGGTAGAGCACGAACTCCAGCTTCCGCCCCGGGCACGGCAGCGCTGCCAGTGCCTCGGCAAGGGCGAGCCGCACGGGCAGCGGTTGCGGGTCCGCGACCGCGAGGACGTCGATGTCGCTGCTGCCGGGCCGGTAGTCGTCCCAGGCGATGGAGCCGACCAGCCATGCTCCACGCAGGGTTCCCGGCAGCAGCTGCTCGCGCAGCGTGCGGGTGACCTGCCGAGCGTAAGCGTGGGGATCCACGGGCTCGAGTGTGCTACGCGGGCAGCCAGGACGCACCGCGCAGCAGCGAGTACCCCACGAAAGCGACGATGTCGAGCAGCGCGTGCGCGATCACCAGCGGCCAGAGCCTGGTGGTGCGTTGCCACACGCGGCCGAAGATCAGGCCCATCACCACGTTGCCGAGGAACCCGCCGAGGCCCTGGTAGAAGTGGTAGCTGCCGCGCAGCAGGGCGGAGACGAGCAGGCTCTGGTTCTCCCCGAAGCCGAGCTGGCGCAGCCGGGTGAGCAGCAGCCCGACCACCAGCAGCTCTTCGGCGACGGCGTTGCCGGTGGCGGACAGGGTCAGCGCGATCGGCCGCCACCACGTCTCGTCCATGACCGCGGGCAGCACCGCCCGGTTGAGGCCCAGCTGCCAGGCGATCAGGTACAGCGCCAGCCCGGGGATGCCGATCAGGGCGGCAAGACCGGCGCCGCCGAGCCAGTCCCGCTTGTCCGGGCGGGCGAGGCCGATACGGCTGAGCGCGATCCCGGTCCGCCACAGCAGGTATGCCCCGAGCGCACCCCAGCCGACCAGGCGCACCACTCCCAGCAGCTGGCGCAGGAAGTCGATGACCTGGACGTCCGTGGTGGTGACGTTGAGCGCCACCTTCTGGTCGGCGAGTGCGGTCTGCTGCAGCAGGCCGTCCAGGTAGGACAGCAGGCTGGAAGCGCCGGACAAGCCGAGCGTGATCGCGAAGACGATCACCAGCTCGACGGTGATCGCCTTCCGTTCGCGCGGGTCGGTGACGACCTCGGGGAACTCCGGGCGGGCCGGATTCAGCCACGCACGCAGGGGGAATGCCACGCCGACACCCTAGCCGCGCCCCATGTCGGCGGGGTGTCGGTCATTCCGGCTTGCGGCGCCGCACGACGCGGGTGCCACCGCCGCCCGGCAGGAAGATCCCCGTGATCAGTGCCGTCAGTGCCGCGCCGATGATCAGCCAGAGCACGGCGGCCAGTCCTTGGTTGGCGGCCAGCTCGAGCGAGTCGTTGGTGAAGGTGAACAGGTTGTTCAGACCGAGGGAGACGGCGTCGGCGAACGAGCGGACGAACGACGCGAACGCGTTGCCGAAGTTCGCGCCCGCCGCCACCAGCACGATGTGCAGCACGAGCACCAGTGCGAACAGCCCGGTGAGGAACCGGATCAGCGTGTTGACGATGCGTATCACGCGTATCCGGCTGTCCGGCAGCTCGACGATTTCTTCTTCGCGATCGGCGAAGTCGTCTGGATCTGACGTCATAGTGCGCACGAGGTACCCGCGGTCGAAAGGGATCAAACCTGACCAGCGGCCGTCGGCTGCCGCTCGGTCGCGGCCGGATCACACCTTCGGACCTGGGCCTGCCCGATCCGGTGGGCTAGGTTGCCTGCTGGCCATCACCCGTCGGCCGCAAGGAAAGGGAGCCACCGCCATGAAGGCAAGACGTGCCGCTGTACTCGCGGCCGTGACCCTGACGACCGTGCTCGCGGCCCCAGGGGCCGCCACCGCGGCGACGCGCGCGAACCTGGATCTGCGCTGGGAGCTGAAGGACACCGGCACGACCGCTCAACTCCGCGGGTTGTCCGTGGTGAGCCGTGACGTGGTCTGGGCGAGCGGCCGCGACGGCACCGTGCTGCGGACGACGGACGGCGGGCGGACGTTCGCGTCCGTCGGCCCGGAGGGGACCGAGAACCTGGATTTCCGTGACGTGGAGGCGTTCGACGCCGACACCGCAGTCGTGCTGAGCATCGGCAACGGCAGCGATTCCCGCATCTATCGCACCACCGATGGCGGGAAGACCTGGGACGACGTCTTCGTCAACGACGAGCAGGCCGCCTTCTACAACTGCGTGTCGTTCTTCGATCGACGGCACGGCCTGGCGGTCAGCGACCCGGTCGACGGCAAGTTCCGGCTCATCGAGACGCGCGACGGCGGGAGGACGTGGCGCGTGGTGCCCCCGGACGGGATGCCGCCGGCGCTGCCCAACGAGTACGGCTTCTCCGCCAGCGGCCAGTGCCTCATTACCGCCGGCCGCAACGACGCGTGGATCGCCACCGGCGGGGACCAGGAGGCGCGAGTGTTCCACTCCACCGACCGCGGACACACCTGGACGGGGTCCACCACGCCGCTGGCCAGCAGCGAGAGCGCGGGTGTCTTCGCGTTGGCTTTTCGTGACCGGCACGCCGGTGTCGCCGTCGGCGGGGACTACCTGGATCCGGCCAACGGCACGGACGCGCTCGCGCTGACCAGGGACGGCGGCAAGACCTGGCGTGTGCCGCACAGCGCGCCACAGGGCTACCGGTCGGCGGTGGCGTATCACCCGTGGTTCGGCAATGTCGTGCTGGCCGTCGGCCCTACCGGCAGCGACGTGAGTTTGACGGGCGGACTGCACTGGCGGCAGTTCGACGACGGAAGCTTCGACACGGTCGAATGCGCGCGTGACGGGGCCTGCTGGGCATCCGGGCCGAACGGGCGGGTGGCCCGGCTGGCTCTGGGCTGAACCACGGCGGCAGGGCGCGGTCGAGAGCGCACCCCGCGGCACACTTCGTGCCAGGTGCGTAGGCCGCGCGGCCGCGGTGTTCGATAATCGGGCAAGTTGTCCGAATAAAGTACGATACTAGCGTGTCAACCGTGTCGAGCCCAGCGGAAGTCATGCCTCAAGGACCTCGCCCCACGCCGCCCCTGTTCAGCAAGCTGGTGGACGACTCCGCGTTGTTCCCACCCGGCACGGCGAGCATGGCAGAGGCACTGCACAACTACCTGGATGCACGCACCGGGCCGCACGCGGGCGTGCTCGGGTTGTTCCTGTGTCCGGCGTCCCGGTTGCCGGAGCTGATCACCGAATTGATCAAGATCAGGCCGTCCACCCCGCTGCCGTTGTCGTTGATCATCGACACCGGCCTCGGTGGCGTGCCGAAGGCGATCTCCATCGTGGAATCGCGAGCCGAGCTGCTGCACCTGCACATGGTCGAGATGCCCGCGCCGTCGGACGTCGACGAGGTGTGGCTGGAGCGGGTCTCGGAGTTCGTGCCCGAGGACGTGGTGCGGGTGGTCGAGCCACGGCGGGGCAAGGGCTGGCTGGACGGCGTGCGCAACGTGATCGAGCACGGCAGCTGGCCGAAGATCCGCTGCGGCGGGCAGTCCGCGGAGAACTTCCCCAGCGTGGACGAGGTGGCCGACTTCCTTGCGGTGGTCGCGGGCGTCACCGGCGCCTCGTTCAAGGCCACCAACAGCCTGCATCGCGCGGTCCGGCACACCGCCCCGGAGACCGGCATCACCCATCACGGCTCGCTGAACCTGCTGGTGGCGTCGGCGCGCTGCCTGGCGGGCGGTGACGTGAAGGAGGCGCTGGCGTCGACCGATGCGGAAGCGCTCGTCGCCGAGGCCCTCGACCTGTCCGATCAGGCGGCCAAAGCGGTGCGGGAGCTGTTCGCCTGCTACGGCTCGGCCACGTTCGCCGAGACGGTCGCCGACTTCGAGGAGTTGGGGTTGCTGTGAACCAGCCGCCGGCGTCGCTGACGCTGGACCGGGGTCTGGCACTGCTGGAGGCGGTGGCGGACGCCGATGGCGAAGCACGCACGGTTGCCGAGCTGGCCAAGCACATCGGGGTGAGCAGGGCTGCGGTGTACCGGCTGCTCGGCCCGCTGGTGGACCGCGGCCTGCTGTATCGCGACGGTTCCCGGGTGCGGCTCGGCGTCGGGCTGCTCCGGCTGGCTGGCCGGGTCGTGCCGCAGGTGCGTGAGCTGGCCATCCCGGTGCTGCGCCGGCTGGCCGAGGACCTGGGGGCGACCGCGCACCTGTCCGTGGCGGAGGACGACACGGTGCGGGCGGTTGCCGTGGTCGAGCCGTCGTGGACCAGCTACCACGTGGGCTTCCGGGTCGGGTCGACGCACCCGATCGGCCGGGGCGCGGCAGGCAAGGCGCTGACCCACGCCGCGCTGCGTCCCGGCGGCAAGGGTTGGGTGACCAGTGTCGGCGAGTTGGAGGCGGGCGCGCACGGGATTGCCGCCCCGGTGCGCGGGGTGCCGGGTTTCCGGGCCAGCATCGGGGTGGTGTCGCTGCACGCGTTGGACGGCAACGAAGCCGGCCCGCGGGTGATGCGAGCTGCCGCCGACCTGGCGGCCGTGCTCGGCGGCGGTGAGCGGGGCGAGCGCACCGAACGGAAGGATCTGACGGAGACCGTCAGCTGACCGCCTGCACGGTGGCGAGCACCGCGAACGCGGCGAAGGCGCACCCGGCGACGCGTTGCAGCAGCTTGGGACGGATGCGAGCGCTGATCTTGCGGCCCAGGAAGACCGCGATCGTCGCGACGGCGACCAGCGCGCACCATGCGCCGAGCGCCACCGCGACCGGCTCGCCGAAACGGGCCGTCAGCCCAGCGGTGGCCAGCTGGGACGCGTCCCCGAGTTCGGCGGCGAACAGCACACCGAACGAGGTGGTGACGGCACGAAGCATCGACACGCGCGGGCCGGCACGGCTGGCGTCGACCGACTCGTCCTCCCGCTTGACGAAGCTCTCCCGCAGCAGCAGGTAGGCGCCGATGGCGAAGATGGCCGCGACCACGGCGGCCACGACGTTCGCGGGGAGCAGGCTCAGTGCCTGGCCGAACAGTGCCGCCACCACGACGTGCACCGCGAACGCCGCGCTCACGCCGAGCAGAACGGCGCGGGCCGGGTACCGGGTGGTCAGCACCAGGGTGGCGACGAGCGTCTTGTCCGGCAGTTCCACGGCGAAGACCAGCGCGAACGCCGTGGCGAAAGCAAGAAATTCTGCGGACAACTCGTGGCACACCCCTTTCCGTGACGACGGTATAGCCGTTCGGAAAGGGACGCCAGGTGATTGCTGGTGCGAATTGTTTCGTTCGGTGCGGGCAGACCTGTCATTCGATGAACAGCACGATGAATTTCGGTGCACCGAAATTTTGATTTCTCTGAGTCTCACGGGAGTTCGTGCTGGTCAGAGCGTCGTTCGCGGGCGATCCTGTGTGCTGCCCGGGTCCGCCGATGCGCCGCTGGCGGCTGTGTTCCGGGCGGGTTGGTGGTGCGCATCACGAAGGCCGGATCCCCGCTTCGCGTATTTCCTGGGGAAGGCGAAAACGGTGAGATTTATCCGAGCCGGGCACCCGTTGGGGCCGTTACCGGCCGGACGGTACTGGTCGCGCGCGATCCACGCCGCCAGCTGGCCGTGCCGAACCGGAGGACTCGTCCCAAACGCCCGCTGACCCGGGCTCGCGCCGGTGTCCGGCTCGATCGGCTTGCCGACATCGGGCCCGGTGGCGGGTGCGCAGGCTATGCCGCTGCTGGTGGGCGACCTCCGCGTGCGGGCGGCCTGCTGGGGGTGTGGTCGGGGGCGGTGCAACGTGCGCGTCCGCGCGGGCGCAGTGGGCTTTCGCCCGGGCGCGTATGCCGGTGCGCAGTTGGGCGAGCGCTGCCCCGACGGTGGGGCCGCGCGCGCGGGTCTGCTGGCGCTGGCGGGCACGCCGCTCGGCTGACGTTCGATGTGGGCCCTGCGCGGGCGGGCTGCTGGGCGCCGCGCACGGTCGGCATCAGTTCCAGTGCGTGGGCCCCTGCGCGGGCGGGTTTGCTGTGGAGATCGCCTGCTCGCTGGGCGGCAAGCTGCAGGCCCCCCGCACGGGCGGGCCTGCTCCCCAGGGCCGGACGGTCGGTGCCGTCGACCTGGCCGGCCCCCCGCACGGGCGGGCCTGCTGTCCACCCCGGGTCACCGGCGGTAAGTTGACCGCGTGATCGGTCGCGTGGCAGTCACCTGGTTGGTGGCGCTGGCCCTGACCGGCTGTGACTCGGGATCCGAGCGGGTCATCCAACCGGACGAGCTGGCCCGCGGAGTTTCGGCGGCGCTGGACCGGGCAGGCAAGCCGCACGACGACGTGCAATGCCCGGAGAGCGTGCGCGCACAGATCGCCGAGTCGGTCACGTGCACGATGGTGGTCGGGGACGAGCGTTTCGAAGTCACCGTGGTCATCAGGGACGTGCAGGGTGACCAGGCGACTTACGACGTGGACGTCGCGCTGGAGCCGCTGCCCTGACATGATGCGGGCATGAGTGGCAACACCAAGCGCTCGGTGTCCATCACCCGGACCGCGCCCGGCAAGTACGTCGCGACCAACGCCAGGGGCGGCAAGCTCGAGTTCGGGTCGGGCCGGGATTCGGACCAGTTCACGCCCGTGGAGCTGCTGCTGACCGCGATCGCCGGCTGCACCGCCATCGACGTCGACACGGTGACCTCCCGGCGGGCGGAGCCCGAGCAGTTCGAGCTCGTCGCCAGCGGCGACAAGATCAAGGACGAAGACGGCGGCGGCCGGATGGAGAACCTCGAGGTGGTGTTCCGGGTGCGCTTCCCGGAGGGCCCGGACGGTGACGAGGCGCGCGAGCTGCTGCCGAAGATGGTGGCCAAGTCCCACGACAAGTGGTGCACCGTGAGCCGCACCGTGGAGCTGGGCACACCGGTCCGCTCCGTGGTGGAGTGACGCGGCCGCCGACCGTGATCGAGGGGGCCGGCCTGAGCCCGGGTGGCGGTGAGATCGGCGGCCGGCCTGAGCCGCATGGCGGTGAGATCGGCGGCCGGCCTGGGCGCGCGGTTTGCCCGTGGCCGGTGCCGTTCGCCGGTGCCATGTCGACCTGGCCGATCGGGCATGTGGCGGCTGGTGGTCAGGGACAGTGGGTCGAGCTCGTGGGCCGTCGGTGCGGACGACGGCGTGGGCAGGCGTCCTGCCGGGAAACAGTCTGCCGTGGTCGAGGCACTGGCCCAGCGTGGCCGCACGGCGGCAATGAACGACGTCGGCCTGCTGGCGACGGATCCCGCAAGCGGCGGCCGTACGGTCAATCGGTCCGGCCGCTCGGGCAGGATTGGTCCAGCACCGCGGTCGGCCTCCGGCACGAGCCCGCCCTCGCCGGGCTTCCCCGCTGACCGACCGACCGGCCACGAACTCGGTCGCGGCAGGTTCGCGCTGTCATGCACCGCCTGACCAGGGCGTACGCGCCCGTCGTCCGACGGTGAGCGGCTTATGCCCGGCCCGCGTCATCGCCCACACCGTTCTGTGGCATGCTGCCGACCGGGTGGCGCGTCACACGGTTGGAGGGCCAGTGGAGGACGAAGCCCAGCTCGCATGCCATGAGCTCCTGCTGCGCCTGGCCGGCAGGCTGCCGGACGAGTACCTGTGGCGCTACCGCGACTGGCTCGCCGAAGGCGCCATGGGCGTGCTGGCCAGGACCCTGCCCAAGGCGCTGCTCCGGCACGACATCGACCTGGAACCCGACGAGCACCGGCTGCTGCGCGCCGCCCTGCTGCCGCACGGTGCCGACCCCCACCTGGTCAGTTCGGCACTCGGGGTGGACGACACTCCCGAAGGGCGGTACACATTCACAGAAACCGCACCCGATCGGTGGAACGTCGTCGACTCGGTGACCGCGGTGATCGGTGCGGCGTTGCGGAAACGCCCGGAGGTCGGCGAAGTCCGGCAGAGCTGGCGGTACCGCACGACGCACGGGGACGGCGACGCCAAGCGGGTCGTCCTGGTCACCGCGACGTCCGGGTGGCCTCGACTGACCGGCGAGCTGCAGCGGGTGGTGCGCATCCTCGGTGACGAGGTGCCGAGCATCGAGGTGTTGCCGCCCGACTGGGCGCTGCCGGGCTATCACCGGGCAGCGATGGAGCGGTCGCGCAAGGTCAGCGTCGGCGCGGCGACCGCCAGGCACCCGGTCGGTGCCGCGTGAGGCGCCGCCGGGTGCGACGGCCTTCGGGAGGCCGACGGGTGGCAACGGGCTCGCCGCTCGTGGGCCGGAGGGAGGACACGGATGGTGGAGGGCAACGAGCCGGCAGCTCTGTCGCTGCGGCTGCATCGAGTGCTCCTCGGACTCGCCGGCCGGCTTGACGACACCGCGCTGAGCCAGGCGCGGCGGCTGGCCGCGCGGGCACGGACCGGGGAAGCCGCGGAACTGATCGGCGGCGCGCTGATCGCCGGCGACATCCCGGTGCGTCCCGAGGAACAGCGCGAGCTGGCAACCGTCCTCACCGCGTCCGGGGCCGAGGAGTGGTTCGCCACCCAGCTGCGGGTCGGTGACGTGCCACCGATGGAGCACCGGTTCAGCACCACCGACGCGGTTGCCATGGGCGTGGCCGAAGCGCTCGAGGTGGTCGTGCAGCGCATGCCGGACGTCCGGGGCGTGTACGTGGTGTGGCGCAACACCGTGGCCGGTACGACGCCCGGTCCGATACCGCAGCGAGTGGTGCTGGCCGAAGTCGGGCCCGAAGGCAGCGCCGTTGCCACGGCGTACCGGATGGACAGCGCCCTGCGCCGGGCCGGGATCCCGGCCGTTGTCGAGGTGCTGGAGGCGGACGCGCCCTGGCCGGAGTATCACCGCCAGGCGGTGCGGGCAGCGATACGCGTGGCCGGTGCTACCGGTGCCGGCTACGACACCTACTCCGGATACGAGCCTTCCTACCGCGACGACCGACGCGAGACGGCTGGCGACGCGATGAGTTCCGTGCCGGAGACCGCGAGCCACGAATACCCCAGCTGGCCTTCGGTGCCCGAACACGGCAGCGAGTCCGCGGCGACGGAAGCGTCGCCCCACGATTCCGGGTCGGCGCTGTGGCCGTCTCACGGGGAGTCCCTGGGCGGCGGCTCGGCCGCCGCGTCGGCGGCGTCGCGGCCGTCGTCGCGCGAGAACGTCGACGTACCCGCCCAGTACGGCGAGTCTTCCTGGACTGCGCAACCGTCGGAGACCGGTGCCGCCGACACCAGGAACGACGGCGATCTCGAACCGGGCGAGCTGTTCTGGCCGCAGGCCGATGCCTCCGTGAGCCAGTCCGCGGCATCCGTGACGACGGTGCAAGCGGCCGAGCCGGCGGAAGACGAGGACGACGGGGTGCCGCCGGAGACCAGGGCCGAGCAGACGTCCGAGATGAGTGCCGCCGAGCAGGAGGCGCTGCGTGCCGCCCTGGCGGAGACGGCGGAGCCGTCGGACGAGCGCGCCGAGAACAGCGCCGAGCAGACCACGGTCACCGCGGACAGCGTGAACGCCCCGACCAGGGTGACCGAACCGGCGGTGGCGTTCCCGCCGAAGGATCTGGACAATCCGCGGCTGAGCGAGCGGGACCGCGAGCTGCTGCGGGAGCTGCACGAGGAGCTGGCCAAGCGTGAACAGCAGTCGGCGCAGGTGCGGCTGAACGGTTGGGACCCGGGGATGCCGCGATGACCGATCCACGCGCCTGGATGAACAGGATCGCCGCCGAGCACCAAGGCGACTACGTCGAGCTGTTCGAGAAGGTCTACGCGGCGGCGGCCGCGGGCGAAGGCGAGGTCCCGTGGGCCGAAGTGGCCGACCGGCACCGGGTGCTGCGCGAGTGGGCCGCCGAACGGAAGCTGGACGGTACCGGCAAGAAGGCGTTGGTGGTCGGCTGCGGCTACGGCCACGATGCCGAGTTCGTCGCCACGTTGGGTTACGACACCACGGCGTTCGACGTCTCCCCGACGGCCATCGACGTCGCCAAGAGCAAACACCCCGATTCGCCGGTGACCTACACCGTGGCGAACCTGCTGGAAGCGCCCGCCGAGTGGTCCCAGGCGTTCGACCTGGTGGTGGAAATCGCCACGGTGCAGGCGCTGCCACGGTCGATGCGCCGTGAGGTCACCGACGCCATCGCCGGGTTCGTCGCGCCGGGCGGCACGCTGCTGGTGATCGCCAAGAAGCAGCAGGGGCCGATCACCGAAGGCCCCGGGCCGTGGCCGCTCACCAGGGAGGAACTGGCGGCGTTCGGCGAGGCCGGGCTCGTCGAGGTCCGGGTGCAGGACCTTTCCGCCGCGCAGACGTCCGGCGAAGGCCGCTGGCTGGCCGAGTTACGGCGCTGAGAACGGGCGATCACGGGCCAGATCACTTTGGAGGAACCCTCCAAAGGACGGCCACGGAGCGTGCATATGCTCCCCATTGGTCGACCGGCCGGCATGCAGCATGCTGGCTAGTCGGTGCGCCGGCGGCGATGCCTGTCGGCGCACGTGCGAGGAGAACGGACGTAGTATCCGTTCGCCAAATCGTCCGCATCGAGTGCCATCCAGGAGGCTGCCCCGGTGTTCCGTCGAGTCGCCATCGTCAACCGGGGAGAAGCCGCAATGCGGCTCATCCATGCGGTTCGTGAGTTGAACGCGGAGACCGGGGCCGGGGTCGAAACGGTCGCCCTCTACACCGACGCGGAAAGCGCGGCGACGTTCGTCCGGGAGGCCGACCACACCTACGCTCTCGGTCCGGCGGCGAACCGGCCCTATCTGGATCTCGCGGTGCTGGAGCGCGCGCTGGTGGAGACGGGCGCGGATGCCGCGTGGGTCGGCTGGGGCTTCGTGGCGGAAGATCCCGCGTTCGCCGAGCTGTGCGACAAGCTCGGGGTGACGTTCATCGGCCCGAGCGCCGAAGCCATGCGCACGCTGGGCGACAAGATCGGCGCCAAACAGCTCGCCGAACGGGTCGGCGTGCCGGTGGCGCCGTGGAGCGGCGGCCCGGTGGACGACGTGGCGGCGGCCGTGGCGGCGGGCGGCCGTATCGGGTACCCGCTGATGCTCAAGGCCACCGCGGGCGGTGGCGGCCGCGGCATCCGGGTGGTGCGGAACGAGGCCGAGCTGATCGAGGCGTTCGAGCGCACCTCGGCGGAGGCGAAGCGGGCCTTCGGCTCGGGCGTGGTGTTCCTGGAGCGCCTGGTGACCGGTGCCCGGCACGTCGAGGTGCAGGTCGTCTCGGACGGCGAGACGGCGTGGGCCATCGGGGTGCGGGACTGCTCGGTGCAGCGGCGCAACCAGAAGGTGATCGAGGAGTCGGCGTGCCCGCTGTTGGAGCCGAAGCAGGTCGCCGAGCTGAAGGCGTCCGCGGAGCGGCTGGCGGTGGCGGTCGGTTACCGCGGCGCGGCCACCGTGGAATTCCTGTACCAGCCGGAAGAGCGGCTGTTCGCTTTCCTCGAGGTCAACACCCGCCTGCAGGTCGAGCACCCGATCACCGAGGTGACCACGGGATTCGACCTGGTCAGGGCGCAGCTGCGGATCGCAGCGGGGGAGAAGTTGACCGGCACGCCGCCCGCGGAGTCCGGGCATGCCGTGGAAGCCCGGCTCAACGCCGAGGACCCGGATCGGGACTTCGCCCCCGCCCCCGGACGGGTGGTGCGGCTGGAGCTGCCCGCAGGCCCGGGCGTCCGGGTGGACACCGGCTTCTCCGAAGGCGACGTGATCCCCGCCGACTTCGACTCGATGATCGCCAAGATCATCGCCTACGGCCCGACCAGGGAGATCGCGCTGGCCAGGCTGCGGCGCGCGCTGGCGGAGACCACGGTGATCATCGAGGGCGGCGTCACCAACAAGAGCTTCCTGCTCGATCTGCTCGACCAGGACGCGGTGGTGCGGGCCACGTGCGACACCGGGTGGATCGACCGGGTGCGCGCCGATGGTGGGCTGGTGGCCGACCGGCACGCGGGCGTGGCCCTGGCCGCCGCGGCCATCGAGGCGTACGAGGAGGCCGAGCGCACCGAGCGGCAGCGGTTGCTGTCCACCGCGCACGGCGGCCGCCCGCAGGTGCGGCACGAGGTCGGCCAGGCCATCGATCTGAAACTGCGGGGGAACACCTACCGGCTGCGGGTGGCGCAGGTCGGCTCGCGGCGCTTCCGGGTCGCCGTGGAGTCCGGCAACGGCGAGCAGACGGTGGACGTGGAGGTCGAGCGGTACGACAGCAGCGTGGGCCGGCTGACCGTGAACGGGCGCGGCTTCCGGGTGGTCACCGGCACGCACGGGCCGATCCACCTGGTGGAGGTCGACGGGGTCACCCACCGGATCAGCCGTGACGAGGGCGGCGTGGTGCGCTCCCCGGCACCTGCCCTGGTGGTGGCCACCCCGGTGGCGGCCGGTGCCCAGGTCGACGCGGGCGCGCCGGTGGTCGTGCTGGAGTCGATGAAGATGGAGACGGTGCTGCGCGCACCGTTCGCCGCCACGGTCACCGAGGTGCTGGTTTCCGTCGGCGCGCAGGTGGAGACCGGTGCCCCGCTGCTGCGCATGGAGCCCGTCGGGGACGGGGCGGCCGTGGAGGAGGCCGGCCCGGCAGCGGGGTTGGAGTTCCCGCCCGCACCGCAGCCGGAGATGCGCGAGCGGGCCGAGCAAGCGCTCACCGACCTGCGCAGCACCTTGCTCGGCTACGACGTCGACCCGGCGGACGTCGGCAATCTGCTCGACGCCTACTCCCGCGACCGCGCCGAGCTGGGCCCGTCCGGCCTGCTGGCCGCCGAGATCGACCTGCTGAACCTGTTCGCCGACCTGTCCGAGCTGAGCCGCAACCGGCCGGGCAGCACGGAACCGACCGAGGTGCGGGACCCGAGCATGCCGGGTAGCTGGGTGCACAGCCCACGCGAGTTCTTCCACCGCTACCTGCAGAGCCTGGACACCGAACGGGCCGGGGTGCCGCAGTGGTTCACCGACCGGCTGGCGAAGGTGCTCGCGCACTACGGCGTGCACAGCTTCGAGCGCACCGAGGCGCTGGAGGAGGCGGTGTTCCGCATCTTCCTGGCGCAGCGTCGGGCCGCGTCGGACGTCGCGGTGGTGACCGCCATCCTGCGCCGCTGGCTGGTCGAGCCGCCACCAGGGGAGGACCTGAAGTACGCGGCGGGCGAAGCGCTCGAGCATCTGGTCGAGGCCACCCAGCTGCGTTTCCCAGTGGTCGGCGACCTGGCCAGAAGCGTGGTCTTCCGCTGGTTCGCGCAGCCGCTGCTGCGGCGCAAACGGGCCGAGATCTACGCCGGGGTACGGGCGCACCTGCGGTATTTGGACGCGAATCCGGACGCGCCCGACAGGGCGGAGCGGATAGCCGCCATGGTGGCGTGCCCGGAACCGCTGGTCCGGCTGCTCGGGCAGCGCATCGCCCGGCCAGGTGGCGACGTCGGGCCGCTGCTGGAAGTGATGACGCGGCGCTACTACCGCGAGGTCGAGCTGGACGACCTGCGGGTGGAGACGGTCGATCGGTTCCGGGTGGTGCACGGCCGGTACCGGCTGGACGGCCGGGACCAGCGGGTGGTCGCCACGGCGGCCGATTTCGAGCTGCTGACCAACGCGCTGGCCGCGGCCGAGGTGGAAGCCGGGGACGACCTGGCGGTCGACCTCTACGCGGCGTGGGCGGATCAGCCGGACGACCAGGACGAGCTGGCGGCGGCGGTCCGCGCGGTGCTGGTCCAGGTCGGCTGGCTGCGCCGGGCGGGCCGGATCACGGTCTCGGTGGCCGGCCGCGCCGGGGACGTGCACCATCACCAGTTCACGTTCAACCGCGCCGAGGACGGGTCGCTGGTCGAGGACACCCTCATCCGCGGCATGCACCCGATGGTGGCGCGCAGGTTGCAGCTGCAGCGGCTGGCGCATTTCGACCTGACCAGGCTCCCGTCCGCCGACGAGGACGTCTACCTGTTCAAGTGCGTGGCCAAGCAGAATCCGGCCGACGAGCGGTTGATCGCGATGGCGCAGGTGCGGGACCTGACGCCGCTGCGGGACAGTGACGGCAGGCTGATCACGCTGCCCGCGGCGGAAGGTGCGCTGGCCGCGTGTCTTGCCGCCATCCGCAGCCACCAGGCCGAGCGGTCCGCCAAGAGCAGGCTGGACACCAACCGGGTGCTGATCTACTGCTGGCCGCCGAGCGACCTGAGCCTGGACGAGCTGCGCGGCATGGTGCACCGCGCGGCGCCGTCGACCGCCGGTGCGGGCATCCGCGAGGTGATGTTCGTCGGGCAGCAGCGCAACCCGGACACCGGCGAGCTGAAGCCCGCCGCGCTGCGCATCGCGGCCAAGCCGGGCGCCGGCCTGCTCATCGACATCATCGACCCGCCGACCGAGCCGATCACTCCGCTGGACGACTACGCCCAGCGGGTGCTGCGGGCGAGCCGGCGGGGCACCACGTATCCGTACGAGATCACCGGCATGCTGGCGGGGCCGCACGGCTCCTTCGTCGAGTACGACTTCGACGAGCACGGCGAGCTGGTCCCGGTGGACCGCCCGCCGGGCCAGAACACGGCCGCGATGGTCGTCGGCGTGGTCACCACCCCCACCGAGCGCTACCCGGAGGGCGTCAAGCGGGTGGTGCTGCTGGGCGACCCGACCAAGGCGCTGGGTGCGCTCAGCGAGCCGGAGTGCTCCCGGGTGGTCGCCGCCATCGACCTGGCCGAGCGGATGCGGGTGCCGGTGGAGTGGTTCGCGGTGTCCGCCGGGGCGAAGATCTCGATGGACTCCGGCACGGAGAACCTCGATTGGGTCGGTAGGGCGCTGAACCGCATCGTCCGGTTCACCCAGGCCGGCGGCGAGATCAACGTGGTGGTGGCCGGGATCAACGTCGGCGCGCAGCCGTACTGGAACGCCGAGGCCACCATGCTCATGCACACCAAGGGTGTGCTGGTGATGACGCCGGACTCGGCCATGGTGCTGACCGGCAAGCAGTCGCTGGACTTCTCCGGTGGTGTCTCGGCCGAGGACAACTTCGGCATCGGCGGCTACGACCGGGTGATGGGACCGAACGGTCAGGCGCAGTACTGGGCCAGGAATCTCCCGGCCGCGCGCGACGTGCTCATGGAGCACTACGACCACACGTACGTGATGCCGGGCGAGCGGTGGCCGCGCCGGGCCGCCACGTCCGACCCGCACGACCGGGACATCTCGTCGTTCCCGCACGAGGCGCCGGGCAGCGATTTCCGCACGGTCGGGGACATCTTCTCGGCGGAGGCGAACCCGGACCGGAAGAAGCCGTTCGACATCCGCACGGTGATGCGGGCGGTGGCGGACCAGGACCACCCGCTGCTGGAGCGGTGGGCGGGCATGGCCGACGCCGAGACCGCCGTGGTGACCGACACCCACTTGGGCGGGTACCCGGTGTGCCTGATCGGGATCGAGTCCCGGTCGGTGCCGCGGCGCGGGTTCCCGCCGACCGACGGGCCGGACACCTACACCGCGGGCACGCTGTTCCCGCAGTCGTCGAAGAAGGTCGCGCGTGCCATCAACGCGGCGAGCGGCAATCGTCCGGTGGTCGTCCTGGCCAACCTCAGCGGCTTCGACGGCTCGCCGGAGTCGATGCGCAAGCTGCAGCTGGAGTACGGCGCGGAGATCGGCCGGGCGGTGGTCAACTTCTCCGGTCCGATCGTGTTCTGCGTGATCTCCCGCTATCACGGTGGCGCGTTCGTGGTGTTCTCGAAGGCGCTGAACCCGAACATGCAGGTGCTCGCGGTCGAGGGGTCGTTCGCCTCGGTCATCGGTGGTGCGCCCGCGGCAGCCGTGGTGTTCCCGGGCGAGGTCAACAAGCGCACGGCGGCGGACCCGCGGGTGAAGGACCTGGAAGCCCGGGTGGCCGAGGCCAGCGGGGCCGAGCGGGCGGCGCTGTCCAGCGAGCTGGCGGACCTGCGGGCGTCGGTGCGGGCGGAGAAGCTGAGCGAGGTGGCGGCGGAGTTCGACGCGATCCACAGCATCGAGCGGGCCGTTCGGGTGGGCTCGGTGGACCGGATCATCAAGGCGGAGCGGCTGCGGCCGGAGCTGATCGCCGCGGTGGAGCGGGGTTTGCAGGACCGTTCGTGACGGCCGTGACGGATTCGTCAGCGAGTCCGTCACGAGGGATCGAGGCGCTGGAGGGCTTTCTCGGCGTCTTTGACCGCGCGCATTGCTGCGTCGTAGTCCTGCTGTGCCTGGCGGGCTGCGTCGCGTCGTTTGCGCAGATCGCGTTCGGCCTCGGCCAGCTGTGCTTTCAGGTCTTCGACCTGCTGTTCCACTTCGGTCGCGGCGTCTTTCGCCTTCGCCAGGGCGGTCTCCGCAGACGATTGTTCCTTGCGCGCGGTCGCCAGCCGGTCCCGCGCTTCGGCCACTTGTCGTTGCCGTGCGTCGTCCGGCTCCTGCTTGCCGTCGTCTTTCCCGGTGGACTTGGCCTCGACCTTCTGGTTCGTGGCGGCGCTCGAGCCGGCCGAGGCGATCATCCACTGGTCGAAGCCAGCCGGGGCGATGGCCGCTGCCAGGCGTCCGGCGGTGACCTGTGCCGCTGCTTCGGGACTTGCCACGGCGGCTTCGAGTGTTTCGACGACCTGGTCCATCACGGCTTGGCTGGGGTTGGCGCCGATGGCTCGCACGCGGTCGGCTACGCGCTGCACGGCCGCTTGCTTGCGCCCGGACAACTCCCGAAGCCGCCGGCCGTCCAGATCGGCGTGGGCCGCGCGCAGCTCGTCACCCAGGCCGATCAGCTCGGTGAGCTCGCCCGGATGTTCGTGCGCCAACCGGTTGACCAACCATGCGGCCAGCGACGGTTTCCGCAGCGCTCCGATGCGCTTGGCCAGTTCCTTGTCGCCGGACTTCCTGGCTTCGGCGACCCGCTGGTTGCGGGTGGTGACGAAGTCCTCGGGCGGGCCGGAATACAGTTCGTCGGCCACCGCATCGAAGTCCATGCCGACCAGTCTCTCGCGGACGGCCGTGCCGCGCGATGCCCGGCAGGTGGCGGGACCCCGCGGCGAATACCGAGGTGTGCCGGGGTGCCGACGTTAACGAACCGGGCGGAAATCACTAGGGCTCGTCGTCGAAACGCAGCCGCCGGGCCACGACATCGGCGGCGACGTCGGCCAGTGAGCGGTCATTGGCGTACGCGTGGGCGCGCAACCTGGCGAGCGCGGCGGCGAGGCTGACGCCGAGCTGCACGCTGACCATGCCGGTGGCCTGATGGATGACCGAACGGGGCGGGGCGAACAGTTCGTCCAGGGACTTCAAGCGGTGCAGCGGTAGCTCGATGTAGTGGTCCAGTGCCAGCGCCAACGCGGCATCGGCGTAGGCGAGCGCGTCGGAGAACGCGTCGGAACTGAGCAGCCCGGGTCGTTTGCGGTAGATGGTCAGCACGCCGAGTTCCACCACACCGGCTTGCAACGGGAGGGCGACGCAGGCATGTACGCCGCGCTCGCGCGCGATGTCGGAGAAGATGGGCCACCGGGCGGACTGCTCCGCTGCGGTGAGGTCGGCGACCCGGACCAGGTCGTGGCCCGCGATCACGTCGCTGGCGGGGCCTTCGCCCAGGGTGACTTGGCGCTCGTCCAGGTGAGCCGCGAGCGTGTCGGATGCGGCAACGGGCTGTGCCAGGCCGCCTTCGCCGTCGGACATCAGCAGGCCGACCGAGGCGTCGAGCGACTGGGCACAGGCCAGGCAGACATGTCGTGGTGCGACCGGTCGCGCGTCGCGCCGGGCGTGTGCACGAATCGAGGCCCAGATCCGAGCCGCACGGTCACTGGTCACCGGGGCGGGCCGAGAAGTGGCAGGAGTCCGACGGGAAGGGCAGGCCCGGGTTCACATGACCTCCGCAGGAATGCTCGGCGGCTGATCACCGCATCCGTTGTGCTGAGCATGCGGGGGCGAGCCGAGCGCACAGGAGGGCACAAGGTCCCCACTTGCGGGAGATTGTGACCTCCGTCGCCGCGTCGTCCACGCGGCTGGCCGGAGCTCCCGGTGCTACCGAGCTCCGTTCGCTTCTACGCTGGGGCCGTGACCTTCACCGGATTCGGCGAACACGCCATCGACTTCTACGACGGGCTGGTCGCGGACAACTCCAAGGCGTACTGGGAAGACCACCTCGAGATCTACC
Source organism: Thermocrispum agreste DSM 44070 (assembly GCF_000427905.1). Classification (GTDB taxonomy): domain Bacteria; phylum Actinomycetota; class Actinomycetes; order Mycobacteriales; family Pseudonocardiaceae; genus Thermocrispum; species Thermocrispum agreste. Next base: position 89,798 of record NZ_KE386604.1, read on the forward strand.
GGCGGGACGTGCGTGCCCCGATGGAGGCGCTGCTCGCCGAGCTCGAACCCGAGTTCGCCCCGGGGTTCGGCACCGCGAAGGTTTTCCGGCCCTACCGTGACGTGCGGTTCTCCCGGGACAAGACCCCGTACAAGACGCACTGCGGCGCGGTCATCGAACCCGGGCGAGGCGCCGGCGCCTACTACGTGGAGCTCTCGCCGCGCGGCCTCCAGGTCGGTGGCGGCATGTACCACCTGGAGTCCGACCAGCTGGCCCGCTTCCGCCGGGCGGTCGACGACGACCACCACGGGCCCGCCCTGGTGGGGATCCTGGACGAGCTCACCTCCCGTGGGTGGGAAGTGCGGGGTGAGCGGTTGAAGACCCGGCCGCGCGGTTTCGACGACGACCACCCCCGCATCGACCTGCTGAAGCACAAGTCGCTCTGGGTCCGCAAGGAGTGGGAGCCGGACGACACGCTGCACGAGCGCGGCACCCTGACCCGGGTGCGCACCGCATGGCGGGAGCTGCGGGACCTCAACGAGTGGGCCCTCGACCACGTGGGGGTCTCCGAGAAGCCACGCCGCTAGCCCATCACGCAACGAAAGCCCGTGTCGTCGGCGCGGTACCCGGCCGGACTGTCCGCACTCAACGCGGGAAGGCACTGGCTCAGCGGCGTGGCGAACGAGCCGCCCCGGCGCTCGAAACGCCCCGGCGTCCGCTGCGTGGCGCACCACTCCCAGACGTTGCCGCAAAGGTCGTAGATGCCGTAGGGGCTGGCCCCGCGCACGTACCTGCCGACCGGCACCGTGCCGCCGATGCCGCTCTCCCAGACGTTGCACCTGTCCGGCAGCGGCCGGTCACCCCAGGGAAACTGATCACCGAACTGGCCCCGCGCTGCCTTCTCCCACTGCTCGCCGGTCGGCAGCGACTTGCCCGCCCACTCGGCGTAGGCCTTGGCGTCGTGCCAGCTCACCAGCACCACCGGGTGGCTGGCCCGCTCCGGTGGCCAGCCGTCGTCCGTCCAGTGGGCGGGCGGGCGATGCCCGGTCTCCGCCACGAACCGGCCGTACTCGGCGTTGGTGGTCGGGTAGATGTCGATGTAGAAAGTGGGCAGCCAGTCCGGTTCGGCGTCCAGGCCGGCGCGGAACGGGCCGCCGGGCACCAGCGCCATGCGCTTGCCGTCCACCGGGTGCCGGATGATCGGGCTCTCCGCCTCACCGGCGCCGTCCAGCAGCGGCGGGGTGGACATGAAGTCGGCGAACCGCTCCCGCACCTCCGGCGACGAGCGGCGCAGCGCGGTGTCCAGCGCTGCCTGATTGACCGGACGCGGGCTGATGTGCTCCCCGGCGGCCTCCCACTTGGACACCATGCGATCGCTGACCCCCAGGTGCGCGGCGAAGTCGCGAATGCTCATCCGCATGGCGGCACGCAGGGCGCGGACTTCCCGTCCGGTCCAGTGTCGAACCGTTCTCATAGCCCCCTCGACAGTCCTGTCCAGCCAGTAGCCGATCGATGACGTTGCGTTGCTGAGCCGAGTAATAGCACCAGGTCACGGCGGTCATCGGCGATGAACGAGACGTCCCACCGGCAAGTTCGGCGCTAGTTCGGCGTGAGGTCGGCAGGAGTACGATCTGCCCGGCGACGGGCCCCGACGACGGGGCTTCCTTGCGCGCGTGCCGCATAGGGCACGCGACGTGACACGTGAACAACGGTAGCGGTGACGACCGACGTTTTCGGTCTGGTTCGACGTGGCTCGGCGTGCCAGCGCAAGGTTCGTGTGGCGGCGTGCGGCGGTGGGCAGGCGGGCACCTGTTGCGGCGGCCTCGGGGGTTGTCACGTGTCGACGGTCGATTGCGTCCCGTGCGGCACGGCGGACGTGCGTGGGTTGGTGTGGACGCCCGTGGAGGGGTGGGCGCGAGGTTCGTGTGGCGGCGTGCGACGGCGTACAGACGTGCGCGGTCGCCGCAGCTGCGTGGAGTCGGCGCCATCGCGGTGACCGGGCAGGCGTCGTCTACCACTCCCTACTTCGAGCCGGCGCAACCGGATGACGTCCGGCCTCAGCCATCGCCCGAAGCGCTGGCCCATTGCCGGGTGCGCTCGGTGGCGTCCTTCGGCACCCCCTGACAGCAGGCGCAACAGGCCCCGGTTTGGCCGCGCCGGGAGGCTGGAGGGCCCGGGGTCAGAGGTGGTCGCGAGCGGCCAGTTCGGCGAGCAGTTCCCGGCCGCGCTCGGCATTCCGGGGCAGGCTCAGCACGTCGTACCGTTGCGCGACCAGCTGGCTGGTGGAGATGAAGTCACGCTGGCCACGGGTCGACGCGTAGCCGACGGCGGCGAAGACCATGCCGAACGCCACACCGGACAGCAGGCCGATCAGGATCGGGCCGAAGCCCGCGCCCGGCGAGAAGATCGCCAGCAGCAACCCCACGAACAGCCCGAACCACGCGCCGGACGCGGCGCCCCTGCCGAGCACGCCACCCCAGGTCAGGCGGGCGGCCACCCGCTCGACGAGCATCGGCTCCACCCCGACGATCGTCACGTCGGCCACCGGGAAATCCTTGTCCGCCAGGTAGTCGACGGCGCGCTGGGCTTCCTCGTACGTTTCGTAGGACCCGATGGGCCAGCCGCGTGGCGGAGACGGCGGATTCGCCGGCGACGGGTTCACGAATGCGGTGGTCATCTTGCGTCCTCTTTCTCGAGGGGAGCTCTCAATCTGAGAACGTACGGTGTGGGGGAAAGATCCCCGAACGTGCACAGTTCACAGCTTCCCCTCAGCTCGCTCTCCGGATCAGCCGTTGATCATGGCCTACGAGTATCCCGTGCATGGTGGGCCGGTTTCGCCACGGGGCAATTCGCGGTGCCGCTCGCCCGTCAGTCGGTCGCCTTGCGGCGGCGACGCATCGGGGGAGTGTCGAAATCGATTGCCGCCGCGCCGAAGGCCATCACCAGCAGCACCGCCATCCCGAGTGCGGCGACGGTCCACGTGGCAATGGTGGCCAGCATGGTGACCTCCAGGTCAGCGTGACGTGAGCTCGTCTCCAGGGTCGGATCCCCGGTGGCGCGCGGGAATACGCCAAAGGGATGGAGTTGGCCGGTCGTCCCCCACGCGCACCGCGAAGTCCCCCTTGTGGGTGACGACCCGGTCGGGTGGTGTGGGCGAGGCGGGTCGTCCGGCGTGGTCGCGTGGGGCGGGCCGCGCTGCGCGGAGCCAACCGGGTGCTCGGCCGCTTCCGGCGTGGCCGCGTGGGCGGGCCCGAAACCCTCGGCCGCGGCGACGAAGCCGACCAGCTTCCGGCGTGGTCGCGTGGGGCGGGAGGTGTAGTCCGCGGTGGGTGCAGTGGTGCTCGTGCGCTGACGCCGACGAGGCGGGCTCGGCGGGCTGAAGTCGCGGGCTGTGGTGCGGCGGGTCGAGCTGTCATGGTGGACGGGCTCGCCGGCTGTGGTGCCAGCCTGACGGGCTGTCATGGTGACGTGACGCGCGCTCGCGTGCTGGCCCGGATGCGGATGCCGTGTTGGCGCTGTGGGCTGTGGTGCCGGCCGGACGGGAGGCTGTGGTGTCGGCTTGGCGGGGTGTCGTGGTGGGTGGCGTGGGCTGTCATGTCGGTGTGGCGCGTTCGCGTGCCGCCCTGGCGTGGATTTGTCGTGCTGGGTGCTGCGGGCCGTGGTGGCAGTCCGGTGGCGGGCCCGTGCCTGTCATGTCGGTGAGACCCGCATTTTCGTGCCAGCGGGCGTGCATTGGGGGGGCTGAGGGCGCTGCGGGTTGTGATGTCGGCTTGGAGAGGTGTCGTGGTGAGCGGCGGCTGTCATGTCGGCGTGGCGCGCATCTTCGTACCGGGTAGGTGTGCAGCTGCGGGCTGAGGAGTGTGGGCTGTCGTGCCGCCGGGCGCGCCCCCGGCCGCACCGTCAGAGCTTGCGCAGCCGCACGCGGGTGATGGAGTGGTCGCTGTCCTTGCGCAGCACCAGCGTCGCGCGCGCCCTGGTGGGCAGGATGTTCTGCAGCAGGTTCGGCTCGTTGATGGTCTTCCAGATGTGTTCCGCCTCGGCCCTGGCGTCCTCGTCGGACAGGCCGGCGAAGTGGTGGAAGTACGACTCCGGGTCGGTGAACGCGGTGTCCCGCAGCTTGAGGAACCGCTCCACGTACCAGCGCTTGATGTCCTCGGTGTGCGCGTCGACGTAGATGGAGAAGTCGAACAGGTCGGACACCGCCAGCCGCGGATGGGGCTGCAGGACGTTGAGCCCTTCCAGAATCAGGATGTCCGGCCGCCGCACCACGTGCTCGACGCCTGGCAGGATGTCGTAGGCCTTGTGCGAGTACACCGGGGCACTGACCGCATCGGCCCCGGACTTGACGTCGGTGACGAACCGCAGCAGCGCACGGCGGTCGTAGGACTCGGGGAAGCCCTTGCGGTGCATGATGCCGCGGCGCATCAGCTCGGCGCGCGGGTAGAGGAACCCGTCGGTGGTGACCAGGTCGACCCGCGGGTGATTGGGCCAGCGGGCGAGCAGGGCGTGCAGGATGCGCGCGGTGGTGGACTTGCCGACCGCGACGCTGCCCGCGATCCCGATGATGAACGGCACTTTGGTGCCGCGGGTGTCCTCGCCGAGGAACGTGGTGGTCGCCTCGTACAGCTGCTGCCTGGCCGAGACCTGCAGGTTGATCAGTCGGGACAACGGCAGGTAGACGTCGGCGACCTCGTCCAGGTCCACTTGTTCGCCGAGGCCGCGCAGCTTGGCCAGCTCCTCGGCGGTCAACGGCAGCGGAGTGGATCGCCGTAGCTCGCGCCACTGCTCGCGATTCAGTTCGACGTACGGGGTCAGCTCACGAACCCTCGCCATCGAAGCCTCCCTTGGCTCCCCGACTCCTGCCGTCTGCGATCGGGCTCGATCAAAACAGGTGGCGCGGCGGAATCGATAGGTGCTGTGACTAACTGCACCTGGGTCCAGTGTCGGTTGACCAGTTCGGTTCCGGCAACCACGGAGGCTGTGACATCGGCCCGGTACCGCCTGCGACCGGGATCACTCGCGCGGGGTGTGAGCGGCGGCGGTTCCCGTAGGCGGGGGCGTTGTACTTGCGGGGTCACTCGCGCGCGGCGAACAGCGGGCGCGGATCGAAGGTCACCCGGATCGCGACGATCCGGCCGTCGCGGACCGTGCTCCAGTTCGCGGTAGGGATCGGATCGGCCACCGACGTGTGCAAGTTGAACCACGTCAGCACGTCGTCGCCGGACACGAATCGCTTGTGCACCTCGATGTCGGTGACGATCTCCGACATCTTGCGCAGCCCCTCCACACAGGCCTCGGCGCCCTGCAACTGCGCAAGCGGACCGTTGAACGTGACGTCGTCGGCCAGCACCGCGCGCACGGCGGCGAAATCCTTCGCCGCCCAGCCGGCGAAGTACTGCTCTGCTGCTTGCTCGGCAGCGGTGGGCATGAACACACCTCCTCCACGCGTTCTGCCTGATGGTGGCACCGGGCACCGACAATTTCCGGCATTCGCGGACCGATCCGGGAAAGCCGGGAACAACTGAACACCCTCCCGCGTTAGCACTCACGAAGGCTGAGTGCTAATCCTCAGTCTGATCGCTTGACACGACAGGGAGGGATGTCAACGATGGCGCTGGTTCTTCGTCGTGGCTCTTCGTGGGACCCGTTCACCGTCCTCGCCCGCCAGTTCGACAGCGAGTTCGACCAGCTGATGCGGCGGGCCTTCGGCACCGACCGGCTGCCGACCACCGGGTTCGTCCCCGCGGTCGACATGCGCCGGGACGGCACTGACGTGGTGGTGACCGCCGAGGTTCCCGGTGCGGACAACCTGGACGTGGAAGTCGTGGAGAACCGGCTGCGGATCAGCGGCAGGCGCGGCGTCGACGAGACCAAGGAGGACGACGGCCTGCTGGTGCGCGAGATCCGCACCGGTGAGTTCCGCCGGGAGTTCGCGCTGCCCAAGCACGTCACCGCCGACGACGTCGAGGCCGAGTACAAGGACGGCCTGCTGACGGTGCGGGTGCGCAACGTGGCCAAGCCGAAGCCGGAACCGCGCAAGATCCCGGTGCGCGGGGTGGCCGAGGCCGAGCAGATCACGTCGGGCGACCAGGCCCAGATCGAGGCCTCGGACTCCGCCGACGAGCCAGAGAGCAAGTAGAGAAGCCGACAGATACCGCGGACGGCCGTCGGGCGACGAGCCCGGCGGCCTTCGTCATGCAGCCGGTGGGCCAGCCGTGGTGGGCTCGGTTGGTGCCGAGGATCGTGTCGTGGGGGTGCGGGCCGAGCCGGATCACTTGTGACTCGTGCCGCAGCGGCTCAGCTGTTGCCGAACACCTCGTCCCACGCCGCGGCCACTTGCCGGGCGCAGTTCTGCGGTGCGACCCCGCCGACGCCGGTGCCCAGGCCGGGCATCGCGATGACGTCGATGGCCTCGGACGCGGGCCTGCCCACATCCACCTCGCCGTCCCGCCACAACTCGAAGACTGCGCGGGCCGCCAAGTACGGGTGCACCGTGTCGGGCGGGAGCAGCTCGCCCGGCTGACGCATCGTCGGCGAGCTGATCAGCCACGCCGGCAAGGGCTCCCCGGTGGGGACCACGATCGCCTCGCCGACGGGAAGCTCGCCGCCATGCGTGTTCAGGATCGCCTTCCGCACCCGCTCCTCGATGCCGGGGAACGCCCGTGCGTAGACCGCGTCGATGCCACCGCGCATCCAGCCGAACGAATTGGCCGGGCTGACCACCGCCTGCGCCTCGATGTCGAGCACCGAGCCGCGATGAACCTGGACACGGGGCCGGTCGGCGCTCAGCACCGACCGCCACGCCTCGGCCATCGCGTCGTCGATGGCGCACAACACGAGGGCGGGAACCTTGGCTGCCGATCGAGCCTGCCGGCGGCTCGGAGTGGGATGCGAGTCGATGGTCACGAAGCTCCTCACGGACGCCGGTGGGTCACCTTCTAGTCTGGCAAACCCAGGCAGACCGTAGCCAACCCTGTTCACATTGCGCTAACTGGCGTTTGAGTGATTTTCCCCGAACGGGACAGCGACCGCGGGCGCGAGGCGGAACACAGTGCGGCCGGTTCGGGCACGGCGCAGTAATCTGCGGGAATGAACCCTACGGCTCCGACGTCACTGGCGCGCATCGCCTACTTCGGACCGCAAGGCACGTTCAGCGAACAGGCTGCGCGGCGGCTGAACGCGACCGCGGAGCTGGTGCCGTACGAGACGATCCGTGCGGCGATGACGGCGGTGCGCAAAGGCGAAGCCGATGCCGCATGCGTCCCGGTGGAGAACTCGGTCGAGGGCCCGGTCTCGGCCACGTTGGACGGCCTGGCCGAGGACGACCCGCTGGTCGCGGTGGCCGAGGCGCTGCTGCCGATCGTGTTCAGCCTGCTCGCCCACCCGGATGCCGATCCGCGCAACTTGCGCACCATCGCCAGCCACCCGCATGCGCTCGCGCAGGTGCAGCGGTGGCTGGAGCAGCACTATCCGGATGCCGAGCACATCGCCGCGTCGTCCACCGCGGCTGCGGCGGTCGGGGTCAGTGAAGGGCAGTACGACGCCGCGATCACCGCGCCGGTCGCTGCCGAGCACTATCCGCTGCGGGTGGTGGCCACCGGTATCGCCGATGTGCCGGAGGCGCGCACCAGGTTCCTGCTGCTGCGCCGACCCGGCGAGCTGCCGGAGCCGACCGGGCACGACCGGACCTCGGTCGTCGCGGTGGCGGAGAACCGCACCGGCGCGCTGTCCGAGCTGCTCACCGAGCTCGCCATTCGCGGGATCAATCTGACCAGGCTGGACGCGCGTCCGATCAGGGGATCGTTCGGCCGGTACCGGTTCTTCTTCGACTTCGAAGGGCACGTGGCCGAGCCGCGGGTCGGGGACGCCCTTGCCGCCTTGCGCAGACGGTGTGACCTGCGGTTCCTCGGTTCTCACCCCCGAGCGGACGGTGGCCGTGGGCAACCCGGTGCCGCGGCGTCGAACGAGGACTTCCGCAACGCCGCCGAATGGGTGGAGTCCGTGCGCCGCGGCGAATCCGCCTGACAACCCCCCACGGTCGGGGACGCAACCTCGTTACCCCCTCACACGTCTGCGGGTGAGGAAAGCCCATCGGCGTCTGCGTGAGGGAGGGACGACATGCTGAGCTGCAAACGGTCGTCAGTGTCAAGGAGCGGTCCGCCCGGCACCGTCGTCGGCACGATGCTGGTCGCGGCGGTGGTCGCGACCCTCGGCCTGGCCGGCTGTGGTCAGCGGGGAGAGCCGGAGGCCGCCGCGCCGGAGCCGCCGTCGCAGCCGACCACGACCTCCACGGCGCAGGAGGCGAGCACGCCGAAACGGACCGTCCCCGCGCAGACCGCCACGGAAGCGTCCGTCCAGTCGGCCACCCCTGAGAAGCCCGGCATGTGCCGGTCCGGTCAGCTGCGGTTGTCGTTGGGCCGCGGAGACGCAGGCGCGGGCACGCACTGGCGTCCGCTGCGCTTCACGAACAAAAGCGACGAGCCATGCGTGCTGCATGGGTTCCCCGGGGTTTCGTACGTCGCCGGCGACGACGGGCACCAGGTGGGCGCCGCCGCGTACCGTGACGGCGAAAAGGGGCCTGCGGTGACCCTGAAGCCCGGAGAGACCGCGCACGCGCCGGTCGGATTCACCCAGATCCGCAACTTCGACGTGGCGGCCTGCCAGCCGACTCCGGTGCGTGGACTGCGGATCTACCCGCCGCAGGAGACGAAGGCACTGTTCCTGGAAAATCCCGGCACCGGGTGCGCCAACCCGGACCTGGACGGACACCAGCTGAAGGTGCAGACCATCAAGCCGGGTGCCGGAATGTGACCGAAACGCCCAGTCGCTGCTCCGGCGCCGGGTCACAGCACGGCCGCGAGCAACGTCCAGATCAGCGCCAGAAAGATCGCGGACACCACCCGCGTCGCGCTTGCTGCCCTCCGGTTCGACGCCCGGTCTGCTGTGGCGCGCTCCACGCCGGCCAAGCCGACCTCGGGTGCGGCCACACCCGTGAGCAGGCCCAGGACACCGAGCACTACCAGCAGGCTCAGCGGCATCGTCACGAACGTGTGCACGGCCGCTGTCACAGTGCAGGTCAGCCCCAGCCCGAGTGACAGCAGGCCGAGCCAGTCCTGGTCGTCGGGGCGGAGTTCTGCCGATGCTCCGGGTGTGCCGCACAGTTCGTCGAATCCCGCTGTTCCGCGCCTGTGCATTCCTGAAGGCCCTGGCGAGGGCGAGAAGGATGGGGCGCTACGGGGAAGGCACGGCGAAGGCACAGCCGATGCGCCGCGTTCGGGGTGCCGCGCGGTACCTCGTGGAACGGGCGGTGGGCGTGATCTTCCGCCCACCCCACACCGAGGCCACAACCGGCCATAACACGCGTTGCGATAATCCGGCGCATGTGGCGGAAAGTGCTCGCCGGTGTGCTGACCGCGCTGGGCGGGTTGTCGATGGCCGTCCTGCTGGTGGCGGTCGAGTCGATCGAGGCACGGGACCCGGACCGGGTCCCGCTCGTCATCGTGTTGGTCGTCCTCGGTTTGGTCCCGGCGGGCATGCTGCTCGCCGGATGGGCGCTGATGCGCCGGGCCAGTCGGCCACCCGAGCCGACCATCGGCTGGATGCCGGCCGGGCAGGCGTGGCTGCCCCAGCACATGTGGCGTGAGCTGCCCGACGTGCTGGCCAGGCCCCGGCGCCACCGACCGCGACCGATGCCCGCCATCGGCGTCCCGCCGGACGAGGGCCTTCGCAAGCTCTGGGCGGTACGGGCCGAGATCGGCTACGACCGCAGGCGTCCGCTGGGGTGGCTGCCCGTCACTGGCTGGCTGGGCATGATGGCCTTGATGCCGCTCGGCGTCTTTCTGGTCGCCGTCACCGTGATCACCGTCGACGACTACCAGCGCGGCAAGGACATCGGGGTCAATCTGCTGCTGGTCGACTGGCTGGCTTGCCTGGTGGTCGCGTCGTGGTTGGCGTTCGTCCGGCCGCTGGTCCGTCACGTCCGGCTGGTGCGCCTGGAGCTCCGGCTCACCGAGGCCATGCGCGGACGGCCCGACGCGGGCGCTCCGCTGCCCGCCGGCCTGGCCGGGCGCGTCACCGACCCGGCCACCGGCATGGAGGGCTACTACCACCCGCAGCTGGGGCAGGTGCGCTCCGCCGCGGGCGTCTGAGCGGTCCGGCCTGGACGGGCGGGTTGTTCGGCGTCCGTCCCGGAACGACTGGGTTGCGCCGCATCCGTCCCGGAACGACGCGGTCAGCCCCAGCCGAGCTCGTGCAACCGCTCGTCGTCGATACCGAAGTGGTGGCCGATCTCGTGCACCACGGTGATGAGCACCTCGCGCACCACGTCTTCCTCGGTGTCGCACATGGCCAGGATCGGTTCCCGGTAGATGGAGATCCGGTCCGGCAGCTCACCGCTGTACGACGTGGTGCGCTCGGTGAGCGCCACCCCGTGGTACAGCCCGAGCAGATCGGGTTCCTCCTCGTTGCGCGGCTCGACCAGCACCACCACGTTGTCCATCGCCGCGGCGAACTCCGGCGGGATCTCGTCCAGCGCTTCGGCGACCAGTTCCTCGAACCGCTGGGGAGACATGTCGACGGCCATCGGCGACCTACTCGGGCGGGTCCGGCGGCGGCTCGTCCGACGGCGCCTCGTCGTCGGACGAACCGTCCGGTTCGTCGTTCTGCTCGGGCTCGGTGGCGGGTTCTTCGTCCTTCGGCTCGGTGCCGGACTTCGGGGCCGACGACGGCTTGCTCGCCTTGCTGCCCGGCTTGTCGTCCTGCTTCTTCTTGTCGTCCCCGCCGGCGCGGATGCTGCCCTCCACCGGCGCCAGCCCGGACTTGTCCTTCAGCAGCGCGCCGACCTTGCAGTTGACCAGGTAGGAGCCCGCTTGCCAGCTGGCCTTGCTCCTGGTGTCCCAGGCGACGATGAGCTTGAGCTTCTCCAGGTCCTTGCCGCCGGAGTAGCTGCGCGCCTCCTTGTTGCAGACCTTGTCCAGGTAGGTGTTCTGCTTGGTGGTCGACGGGTAGCTCTTGAACTTGGTGCGCAGGTTGACGATCGAGATCATCTCGTACGAGTGCTTCTGCGCACACGGCACCGGATCGCCGACCGCCCCGTCGACCAGCCCGAGGCACGTTCCGGTCGCCCACACGTTGGACTGGTCCTGCTCGGCCGCGGGACCCACGGTCGGCTGCAGCGAACCGCCGGGTCCGATGCGCCACAGCCCGCAGCGCAGGTCACGGCTGCCCAGCTTCCAGTCCTGCTCGTTCGGGGCCAGCGCGGAGACCTGCAGCTTGCCCTCCGGGTCGAGCTTCTTGCCCAGGTAGCGCTCCGCGCCCTTGGTGCAGCGCTGCTTGGCGATCTTGCGCCAGGTGTCGGTGTCCGGCACCGGGGCACCCGCCGGGTAGTCCGCCGACACGTCCACGATCTGGGTGACTTCGAAGACGTGCGGCTCCTCGCAGTTCACCTGCTTCATGTCCGCGCCGTCGTCGCGCTGCCACATCAGGCAGGTGCCGACCTTGGCGGCGAACACGTAGCGGGTGCCCGCCTGGGCGTCAGGCGACGCGGGCCCGCCACCCAGCGGGTTCGCCGCGATGCTTTTGCCGCTCGCGCTGCCTTCCGGCGAGGCGGCGGTCATGGAGATGAGCAGCGTGACGAGAGCCCCCACCACGGCGCCCACCAGGAACGGGCGGGAGCCTGCCGTGGAGGTGTCGATGCGCAGCCGCTGCAGTAGTCCCGACATCACCGACCATGATGCCTCAATCGGGTGGCCGCTCCCCGGGGTGCCCTCCCGCCGGCCGGGCCGTTGATCAGCTGCGACGCGTTCGGCGCGGCACCCTCCGGTGCCGCTAATGTTTGCTGGCACGAGAAGTCGGCCTGCCGGGACGGCGCCGGCTTCGTCGTCCGCACCTTCGTAGCCGAACTGGAGTCACCGTGATCGCTGTTCCCGCGACGACCGTGTCCACATTGGCGTTGCCCACCGATTTCGGGGCCACCCTGCTGCAAGGCATCGGCGCGATCCTGCTGTACGCGGTGATCGGCGTGCTGTTGATGCTGGTCGGTTTCTACGCCATCGACTTCACCACGCCGGGCAAGCTGTCCCAGCTGGTGCAGGCGGGCAGGCCGAACGCGGTCATCGTGACCGCGGCGGGCATGGTGTCGATGGCGTTGATCGTGGTGGTGGCCATCTCCAACGCCGGATTCGACCTGCTCGCCGGGGTGCTGACCGCGCTGGCGTTCGGCTTCGTCGGCATCGTGGTTCAGGTGCTGGCTGTGCGGCTGCTCGAGTGGGCCGCGCGGATCAACGTCGGCGAGACCATCACCGCGGAGAAGTTCGCGCCTGCGTCGCTCGTGGTGGCCGCGGCGCACGTCGCGCTGGGCATGGTGGTGGCTTTCGCGATCTACTAGGCGCATGGACGTACTCCGCACTCCCGACGAACGGTTCGCCGCGCTGCCCGACTTCGACTACCCGGTCGGTTATGCCGAGGTCGACGGTCTCCGCATGGCCTACGTCGACGCCGGACCGCCGGACGGGGAGCCGGTGGTGTTGCTGCACGGCGAACCGACGTGGTCGTTCCTCTACCGACACGTCATCGCCGAGCTCGTGGGCGCGGGTTTCCGGGCGATCGCCCCCGACCTGATCGGTTTCGGTCGTTCGGACAAGCCGGCCGAGGTCACCGACCACACCTACGCCCGGCACATCGCGTGGACCCGGCAGCTGCTGTTCGGCGTGCTGGACCTGCGCGGCGTGACGTTGGTCGGCCAGGACTGGGGCGGGTTGATCGGCCTGCGGCTGGTGACGGCCGAGCCGGAGCGGTTCGCGCGGATCGTGGCGGCCAACACCGGGCTGCCCACCGGCGACCACGGCATGCCGGAGGAGTGGTGGGCGTTCAAGAACGCGGTGGCCAAGGCCGAGCGGCTGGACATCGCCCGGTTCGTGCAGTCCGGGTGCCGCACCACGCTGTCCGACGAGGTCCGGGCCGCCTACGACGCGCCGTTCCCCGGCGAGGAGTACAAGGCGGGCCCACGGGCGATGCCCGGGCTGGTGCCCGCGACCCCGGACAACGTGGAATCGGAGCCGAACCGGCAGGCCTGGCAGCGGCTCACCACGTTGGACATCCCCTGGCTGTGCGCGTTCTCCGACAGCGACCCGATCACCGGGCCGATGGGCCCGATCCTGCAGCGGGCCATGCGCGGCGCGGCGGGCCGGGAGCACCCGGTGATCACCGGGGCGGGGCATTTCCTGCAGGAGGACGCCGGTTCCCGGCTCGGGCAGGCCGTGGTCGAGTTCGCCCTGGCGAATCCGCGCAGGTGAGGCGGACTACCCTCAAGTGCTGTGATCGACCCGAAGATCCTGCGTGAAGACCCGGACGTGGTGCGCGCGTCGATGCGCAAGCGCGGGGAGGACCCGAGTGTGGTGGACCGGCTCGTGGAGCTGGACCAGCGCCGCCGCGCCGCCATCGCGCGCGCCGACGCCAAGCGCGCCGAGCAGAAGGCGCTCGGCAAGCAGATCGGCAAGGCGTCCGCGGAGGAGCGCCAGTCCCTGCTGGCCAAGGCCAAGGAGTTGGCCGCGGAGGTGAAGGCGGCCGAGGCCGAGAAGGACGAGGCGGCCGAGGAGTTCACCAAGCTGCACGCGGTGATCCCCAACCTGGTGCATCCGGACGCGCCGTCCGGCGGCGAGCAGGACTACGTGGTGCTCAAGCACGTGGGCACGCCGCGCGAGTTCGACTTCACCCCGCGCGACCACCTGGAGCTGGGTGAACTGCTCGGCGCCATCGACACCGAGCGCGGGGCGAAGACGTCCGGCGCCCGGTTCTACTTCCTGCGCGGCGTCGGCGCGCAGCTGCAGCTCGGCCTGCTCAACATGGCCATCCAGCAGGCGTTGGAGACCGGGTTCGTGCCGATGATCACCCCGGTGCTGGTGCGGCCGGAGATCATGGCGGGCACCGGCTTCCTCGGCGCGCACTCGTCGGAGGTGTACCGGCTGGAGGCCGACGACCTGTACCTGGTGGGCACGTCGGAGGTGTCGCTGGCCGGCTACCACGCCGACGAGATCCTCGACCTGTCCGAGCCGCTGCGCTACGCGGGCTGGTCGTCGTGCTTCCGCCGGGAGGCCGGTTCGTACGGCAAGGACACCCGCGGGATCATCCGGGTGCACCAGTTCGACAAGGTCGAGATGTTCACCTACTGCAAGCCCGAGGAGGCCGAAGCCGAGCACGAGCGGCTGCTGGCGTGGGAAGAGCAGATGCTGGCCAAGATCGAGGTGCCGTACCGGGTGATCGACACCGCGGGCGGTGACCTGGGCGCCTCGGCGGCGCGCAAGTACGACTGCGAGGCGTGGATTCCGACCCAGGGTGCCTACCGGGAGCTGACCTCGACGTCGAACTGCACGACGTACCAGGCGCGCCGGCTGTCCGTGCGGTACCGGGACGAGAACGGCAAGCCCCAGATCGCCGCGACGCTGAACGGCACCCTGGCCACCACCCGCTGGCTGGTGGCGATCCTGGAGAACCACCAGCAGGCCGACGGTTCGGTGGTGGTGCCGAAGGCGCTGCAGCCGTACGTCGGCAAGGAAGTCCTGGAACCGGTCAAGCAGCCGCGCTGACCCCGGGTTCGGTGGCCCGGGCCCCCGTCCGCGGGTCGTCTTGTGCGCTGAACGCCGCCAACAGGCTTCAGCGGGCTTCTCGGCGGACGCTCACACCGATTCCGGCCTGGCCAGCCGCTCCGGGTAGTCGAAGCTCGGCGCCTCGGACACCGGCTCGTCCTCGCGCAGCGGGAGCACCGCGGGCGGGGTCGGCAGCTGGGTGTGCTCGGACGGCTCCACCCCGGCCAGCCGCAGCGCCGCCGCGATGGTGGTCTGGTTCGCGCTCAGCACCGGCAGCCCGAGCTCCTTCTGCAGCGGCTTGATCAAGTCGTAGGTCGTCACGTTGGTGCACGCGATGTACAGCGCGTCGGCGCCCCGGGTGTCGATCTGCCGGGCGGCGTCGGCCACCTGCTCGTGGTTCAGCGTCCAGATCCGCTTCCGCAGGCCCATGCTCATGCTGGCGGTCACGTCGATCTCGTGCTCGGCCAGGAAGGAGCGGAGCCGCTGCTCGATCTCCGGCCCGTACGGGGTCAGCAGCGCCACCCGCTGGTAGCCGTGGTGGATGAACTCGCTGACCATGGCGCCGGAGCTGGTGGTCGCCGCCGGTGCGCCGGCCTCGAGCATCGCGTTCACCAGGGCCCGTTCACCGGCAGCGCCCCCGATGAAGCTGGCCATGCTGCACGCGTAGGCGACCACGGCGGGCTCGGGCGGGAGCAGCCGGCGGGTGGCCTCGGCCACCGGTGCCGGGTCGGCCAGCGCCCCGGCCCTGGTCAGGTCGATGTCACCGGGTTGATGCGGCAGGCGGGTCATGTGCAGCGTGACGGAGTCCGGGACCCAGCGCCACAGCTCGCGGTCGAGCCCCAGATCCGCGGGATTGATCACCCCGACGCCGATGTGCGGCTGCATCGCCCCTCCTCCGCATGCTGTCGTGGAACCTGCGGTTCCAGTGAGCCCTCGCCGCCCGGGACGGACAGGAGTCGAATCGAGAATAGGGGCGCGGTTCGTCCGCTTTGAATACCGCGAAGCCACCGTTTACCTGGAGATTCGTGAAGGGAAACATTTAGCTGCGGTCAACGTCGCGGGCGATGTGCTCGGCGATCTCCAGCGACGAGGTGGCCGCCGGGGACGGCGCGTTGAGCACGTGCACTCCGCGCTCGGCCCGGACGATGAGGAAGTCGTCCACCAGCGAGCCGTCCGGGCGCACGGCCTGGGCGCGCACGCCCGCCCCGTGCCGCTGGATGTCCGCCGTGGTCAGCGCGGGAATCATGCGTTGCAGGTCGCGGGCGAACCGGCGCGGCGACAGCGACCGCACCACTTCGGTGACGGCGGTGCGGGGATATCGCCGGGCGAGCCGCCACAGCCCCGAGTAGCCGGCCATCTGCGCAGCGTGCGGCAGAGAGACCTTGCGCCAGCCGTAGCCTTCTCGATGCAGTGCGATCACCGCGTTCGGCCCGGCGTGCACGGACCCGTCCAGCATGCGTGTCAGGTGAACACCGAGGAACGGCAGCGCGGGGTCGGGAACCGGGTAGATCAGGCCACGTACCAGGTGCCGGGCGTGCGGCCGCAGTTCGTAGTACTCGCCGCGGAAGGGCATGATTCGCGCCGGCGGCCGGACGCCGGCCAGGTGCGCGATGCGATCGGCGTGCAAACCGGCGCAGTTGACGATCAGGTCCGCGTAGAGCGTTTCGTCAGGTGTCTCGACCGCGACGCCGCCCGGACGCCTTCGGATGGCCAGGACGGGCGTGGATAGCCGGAGTTCCGCCCCGGCTTCGCTCAGTTCCCGAGCCATCGCCGCGCACACGCCGGGGAAGTCCACGACGGCCGTCGATTCCACGCGCAGCGCTTCCAGGCACGACACATGCGGCTCGTACTCCCGCGCTTCGGCGGCACTGATCAGGCGTGCGGGCACTCCGTTGGCCTTCGCCCGCTCGGCCAGGGCACGCAGGCGCGGCAGCTCTTCGGCAGACGTGGCGACGACGAGCTTCCCGCACACCTTCGCCGCGACGCCGTGTGATCGCGCGTACTCGACGATCGACCGACAGCCGGCCACGGCCATGCGAGCCTTGTACGAGCCAGGCGCGTAGTAGAGCCCGGCATGGGCGACGTTGGAGTTGTGCCCGCTCTGGTGGGCGGCCCAATGGTCTTCCTTTTCGCACACCGTGACGGCCTTGCCGCGGGCTAGCAAGGCGCGCGCCACGGCCAGGCCGACGATGCCGCCCCCGACGACGATGACTTTCTGGACTTCCCGCATGCGCTCCCGTCCGCCCTCGTACCGATGTGTCGTGCGTCGGCCCGCAGGCCCCCCGAGTGTGCACGGCACCGCGGCGCCGCATAAGGTGCCCCCTTGTCGTGCAGTTCGAGGGGAGCCCCATGCGTATTGCCGTCGTCAACAACTTCTACCCGCCACGGGTCGGCGGCAGCGCGCACATGGCCGAGTCGCTTGCCAAGGGCTATGTGGCGCGCGGCCACGAAGTCCTGGTCATCACCGCCTGGTACCCGAACGCGCCCGCCGAGGAGACGGTGGACGGCGTGCGCATCGTGCGTCTGCCCGCTGTGCGGATGCCCAAGACCAAGCTCGCGGTGAACTTCGACATCACGTTCGCCACCCGGCCGTCGCTGCCGAAGCGGCTGCGTGCACTTCTGGGTGAATTCCGGCCGGACGTCATCCACCAGCACGGCCAGTTCTTCGACCTGACCTGGGCCACCGGCATGTGGGCGCGCAAGAACGACGTTCCGGTGCTGCTGTCGGTGCACACCCGCCTGGAGAGCCCGAAGCCGATGTACCAGGCGGTGTTCTCCACGCTGGACAAGCTGATGGTCGCCCCGATCATGCGGCGGTACAAGCCGAAGATGGTGGTGATGGACCGGCTGATGAACAGCTACATCCACACCAAGTACCGGGGCGGTTTCTCCGGCACGGTCGACATCCCGGTCGGGCTGGATCCGGCGTGGGCGCGCAGCGGCAACCCGAACCGGATGCGCGACGAACTGGGCATCGGCGACGCTCCGATGATCCTCTCGCTCGGCCACGTGATCCCGCTGCGGGACCGGATCACGCTGACCGAGGCGATGCCGGCCGTGCTGCGCGAGTTCCCGGACGCCAAGCTGGTTGTGGTCGGCGGCATCTACTACGGCGCGTTCCTCAAGCGCGCCGAGGAGCTGGGCGTGCGGGACGCCATCATCACCACCGGCGCGGCCCCGAAGGCTGACGTGCCCGACTACCTGGCCACCGCGGACGTGGAGTGCCACAGCCTGCAGGGGATCGGCTTCGGCACCGCATGCCTGGAGACGCTGGCGGCGGGCACCCCGCAGATCGCGGCGATCACCGAGGACCACTTCGGCGACATCAAGATCATCGACCGGGAGCACATGCACCTGGTCCCGGTGGGCGACGCCGACGCGGTCGCCGAGCGGCTGATCGAGGTGCTGCGGGACCCCGAGGAGGCACGCCGGATGGCCCGCAACGGCATGGCCATCGTGGACCAGCACTTCTCCATGACCGCGGTGACCGAGAAGTACCTCGCCACGCTGGAGGAACTGGCCGCGCAGTCGCGCGCTGGGCGCTGACGTCGGGCTCTTCGGCGGGCAGCCGGTAGCCGAGTGTTGCTGGGCGGGTGTGCGCCGTGGAGTCGGGTGGTCTGGGGCTCTGGGGTTGTGTTGGCGTGTCAGGTGGTGCCTTGAGGGTGTTGGCTGGTGGGCTGCTGTGGCGAGGTGCCGGTGGTTGCGCAGCTATGAGGCGTGGTGCTGTGCCGGGCGGCTCGGCTGGGTCGGCGGATAGGCGAGCGTCGCGGTTGTGCGCACCGGGGTTGAGTGCCACGTAGTTCCGGAGTGTGCGCCGACGTCGAACACCCGTCCCGGCGTCGGCGGCGGGGTGCCGGGCAAGCTGTGCAAGTCTCCGCAGATTCGCCAGCCATGTACTGGCGCCGCGCCGCGACGCGCCACAGCGAAAGCTGTCCGCCTGCTCCCGCTACCCCGGCCGTCTCGAGGCTGGCGAAGGGGAACGCGCGCCGGAATGTCAGTGGGTCTGCTCGAGCACGGTGGCGACCACCTCGTGCGACGGCAGGATCGACGCCCGCTCGGCGGCCATGTCGATCTTGCCGTCGATCAGTTCCAGGAAGCGCTCCAGCTGTGTGGCCAGCGGCTCGGCGATGGTGATCAGCTGCGGGATCTCGATCACCGTCTGCTGCTTGTAGGCCGGGGCGCCGGTGGTCGGGCCCTCGTGCGAGATGTGCTTGTAGATCGTCACGTCCCGGCGCAGCAGGTCCAGCTCGATCAACCGGTCCAGCTCCGAGATGACCATCGAGCGGACCTTGCGCTGACCCACCCGGGACACCGACACGTTGGCCAGCCCGCGCTCGAACTTCAGCACGGCGTCCACCGTGTCCTCGGCGCCCTCGGTCGACTCCGGATGGAAGTAGCCGGCCACCGCGGTGGTGTGCACCGGGGTGGCGCCGCCGAACATCTGGATCGCCAGGTCCACGTCGTGCACCAGCAGGTCCCAGGCCACACCCGTCTTGATCCGTGGTGCGTACGGGCTGTGCCGCTGGGCGATCACGTGCAACGGTTCGCCGAGCAACGCCTTCGCCGTCATCACCGCCGGGTTGTACCGCTCGAGCAGCCCGCACATCAGCGGCACGCCCTTGCGCTCGGCGGCGGCCAGCACCTCCTTGGTCTGGTCGAGGTCGCCGCACAGTGGCTTCTCCACCAACACCGGCTTGCCGAGCTCGATGATCTCGAGCGCGAGCTTGTGATGGGTTTCGGTGGCCGAGGCGATGATGACCCCGTTCACCCCGGGCAGGCCGGTGATCTCCGGGCTCCAGGTGGCGCCGTGCTGCTCGGCGATCGGCCGGGCGGCTTGTTCGTTCGGCTCCACGATGTGCACCAGGTCGGCCTGCATGCTCTGGCCGATCACCCTGGCATGCAGCCTGCCCATCATCCCGGTGCCGATCAGGGCCAGCTTCTTCGTGCTCATGCGCCGAGAACCTCTCGCACGGTGGTGACGATGGTGGTCAGTTGCTCGTCGGTGAGCGCGGCGTGCACCGGCAGCGACAACACTTGCTCGGCCGCGGCAGCGGCGACCGGGAAGTCCGCCACGTCCACCTGCGGGATCTGCGGGTGCCCGCGGTAGCAGTCGTAGTCGAACACCAGCCTCGGGTAGTAGATGCCGTTGCCGACGCCGCGCTCGGTCAGTGCGGCGGCCAGCTCGTCACGGGACAGCCTGGCCTCCGGCAGCACCTGCACCGTGTACTGGTGCCAGACGTGCTCGCGGCCGGGGAGCACCGCGGGCAGTTTCAGCCCGGGCGTTCCGGCCAGCCCCTCGGTCAGCCGCTGCGCGTTGCGCTGCCGCTTGGCGGTCAGCTCGGGCAGCCGCTCCAGCTGGGGGATGCCGATCGCGGCGTGCACGTCGGTCATCCGGTAGTTGTGACCGGCCATCTCGTACTGGTACCGGGCGCGCATGCCCTGGTTGCGCATCACTCGTAGCCGGTCCGCCAGCTTGTCGTCGTCGGTGGTGACCACACCGCCCTCGGCCGTCGTGACGTTCTTCGTCGCATACAGCGAGAAGCAGCCGATCCCGAACGATCCGGCCGGCTTGCCGTCGAACCTGGCGCCGACCGCCTGGGCGGCGTCCTCGATCACATGCAGTCCGTGTTCGCCGGCGAGCGCGGCGAGCTTGCCCATGTCCGCCGTCTGCCCGTACAGGTGGACCGGCATCAGCACCCTGGTGCGATCGGTGATCGCGCTGGCCACGGCATCCGGGTCGATGGTGTAGTCGTCCGCCTTGATGTCGGCGAACCGCACGGTGGCGCCGGCTTCCAGGATCGCGTTGAGCGTTGCCACGAACGTGAACGGGGTGGTGACGACTTCGTCCCCCGGCCGCAGCCCGAGCGCTTGCACGCTGGCCACCAGCGCGGTGGTCCCGCTGTTCACCGCCACCGCGTGCTTGGTCCCGCTCACCCGAGCGAACAGCTCCTCGAACCGCTTGACCATCGGCCCCTGGGCGATGACCCCGGAGCGCAGCACCTCTGCGACCAGTGGTTCGGCGTCGGCGACGTCGACGACGGTGATCGGGATCATGTCCTGTGCGCTCCCCAACGTGCTTTCTTGCCTGCTTGCCGGTGCCGGTGACCGGGTCCGGTAGGGTTGGCTGCCGCCCGCACCCGTAGGCGGCGCGAGCCTCGGCCAGGCTACCGGGGACGTCAGGGTCGATCCGCACCCGGCCCGCGGCCGCGTGATCCGTACCGGGGCAGCGGCCGGCGGTGGGCGCGGGGCCATGACGGCGCAGACCGAACGGACACGACGTGGCGAACCGGATCCACCCGACGGCGGTCATCGGTGATGGCGTCGAACTGGGCGACAACAACGACATCGGCCCGTACGCGGTGATCGTCGGCCCCACCGTCATCGGCTCGGACAACTGGATCGGGCCGCACTGCGTGATCGGCACCCCGGCCTCCGACCGTGGTGCGCCGCACCCCGCGGCGTGGCACGACGCGCCTGTCGGCGACCCGGAGCAGGACGGTTTCGGCGTGCGGATCGGCGACGGCAACCGCATCCGGGAGTTCTTCAGCGTCCACCAGGGCACCAAGCGGCCCACCACCATCGGCAGCAACGGGTATTTCCTGCGCAGTGCGCATGTTGCGCACGACTGTCGGATCGGCGACGGTGTCACACTGGGATCGAACGTGGTGGTCGGCGGGCACAGTGAGGTGTGGTCGCTGGCCAACCTCGGGCTCGGCGTGGTGGTGCACCAGCACAGCAGGATCGGGCCGGGGGCAATGGTCGGCATGGGGGCGGCTGTCACCCGCGAAGTGCCACCCTTCACCATCAGTAGAGGCGTTCCTGCCCAGGTAACCGGGATGAACGTGGTGGGGTTGAGCCGCCGGGGTGTCTCGCCAGAGGCGATCGCGGAGCTCGAGCCTTACGTGATACAGGGTGCCGGTGAGCTGCCCGAGCTGCCGGCAGAACTGGCCAAGTTGCTGACGGAGTGGGCTCGGGAAGGTCACCGTGGAGAACACTGAAGCGGCCGTGCCGGCCGAACGCGCCGCCGACGAGACAGCCGATGCTCTCGGCGCGTCGTCCACGGTGCCGACCAAGTCCCGGCGCGCCCAGATCATCACGCTGCTGCGCTGGCTGGCCGTGGCCGTCGTCATGGGCTTCGCGGTGTACCAGCTGTGGGACAACTGGAGCGAGTTCTGGGACACCCTCGCCGCGATCCCGTGGGAGTCCTCGGTGCTGTCGTTGGCCGCCGTGGTGGCCTCGATGGGCGCCACGGTCTACGGCTGGCAGGTCATCGTCGACGACCTCGGCCCGCCGATCGGTTACCGCACCGGGGCGCAGATCTACCTGGTCGGCCAGCTGGGCAAGTACGTGCCCGGCTCGGTGTGGGCCTATCTGCTGCAGATGGAGCTGGGCAAGCAGGCGGGCCTGGCGCGCGCCAGGGTCTTCGTGGCCACGTTGGTGCACCTCGGGATCATCATGGTGTCCGCGATGTTCTTCGGCCTGATCGCGCTGCCGGAGATCTTCGACACCAGCCCGAACGCCCGCTGGATGCTGCTGGTGCTGCCCATCGGGCTGGTCACGCTGCATCCGAAGGTGCTGACCTGGCTGGTCTCGCTGGCGCTGCGCATCCTGCGCCGTCGGCCGCTGGACCACCAGCTGCGCTGGTCGATGGTCGGCAAGGTGCTGGGCGCCTCCACGGTGGCCAAGATTCTGCACGGCCTGCACCTGTGGTTGCTGGCCAACTCGATCGGCGCCCCCGGCTGGACCGGCCTGCTGCTCTGCATCGGCGCGATGGCGCTGGCCATGACCGCGGGGACGGTGGCGTTCGTCCTGCCCGCCGGGGTGGGGGCCCGTGAAGTGGTCATCGTGGCGTTGCTGGTGGCCTCGGGCATCGACGCCGTGCACGCGGCGGCGTTCGCCGTCGTGTCCAGGGCGATGTTCCTGATGGCCGACGTGATCACCGCGGGGATGGCGATCGTCTTCGCCAAGGCGAAGCTGCGCAACGCGACGGCCGCGTGACGATCACCGCTCGGCGACCGGTACGATGTCCTGGCCGTGGTCGGTTTCGTGCACCGGAGGCGCGCCGACGATCCGGTAGATGACGGCGTCGGGATTCCGGTAGACCTCGCGGAGGAAGGGCGTCCCGTGCAGGTCGGTCATGCCCGGCTGGCGGCCGAAGTTCGGCAGGAATCCCTTCCGGCCGACGATCACCCAGCGGATGTTGAGCCGCTGCACGGCCGCCCGCACCTGCGGGTCGTGCGGGTATTGGTTGAACCGTTCGGCGAGCAGCTTGGCATCCGACGGCAGCAGCGCGCCGCCGAAGTGGCCGGCCACCGTGCGGACCCCGCTGAGCGCATAGGTCCACACCGTGCCGTCGTAGCGGTCGTTCATCGCCCATTCGCCAGGGGCGGCGAGTTTCCCCAGCTCGAGCATCGCGCGGGCCTCGTGCGGGGTCACCACCTGACCATGACCGATCGCCCTGCCGACCAGGTCGGTGTTCGACCGCACGTAGAAGCCGCCGCTGGCCACACAGAACGCGACGATGACCGCGACCGCCGTGGCGGCGGCGCGTGCCGACGGGTGCAGGTCGCGCGGATGGAACACGCGCGCGTCGAGCAGCGTGCGCAGCCAGCGTTGCAGCTCCGAGAATCCGTGCGCGGCGAGCACCGTCAGCGGCAGCCCGGCCAGGGCGATCAGCCGCACCGGGTCGTCCCACCACGGCTGGGCCATGGTCACGACGACGTCGTTGTCGACGCTCGCCACCAGAACCCACAGCACGGCCGTGACGACCGCCGTGGCGGCCATCCACCGGAGGCGGCCGAGGCGCCGGTAGGTGACGATACCGACGACCGTGATCACCAGCAGGGCGGCGTGAGTGATGCCGCTGGCCTCCCGGATGCCGAAGAGCTCGCCCACGGCCTGGACGACGGTGCGGTTGGACGGCCACCCGCTGTACGGGTAGGGGCTCGCCGCGCGCCCGATGGCACCCACTACGTGCGGGCCGGCCACGACCAGGGCCGCGGCGCCCGCGAACAGCAGCGCGACGAGTTCTTTGCGCAGCCGCGGCATGTTCCACCGCCAGCGGTAGGCGAGCAGCGGCACCGCGAACAACAAGAACGAGAAGACCGTCGAGCTGTGCACCGACAGAGCGCCGACGGTGCCCAGGACAAGCACGAACCCGGTCTGCACCGACGGCCGGTCCAGGTAGTAGGCCAACAGTGCCGGTAGCAGCGGGAGCAGCGCCATGCCGAGCATGAACGGTAGCAGCGGACCGCCCAGCATCACGTAGAGCACGGTGGCCGGGACGACGGCCAACACTGCGGCCGCGCCCGCGAACACCGCACGGCCGCGGAACTGCCGGATCAGGACGACCAGCGACAGCGACAACAGGCCGGGCGTGACCACGGACACCGCGTTGAGCACGGCCGGGATCGGCGCGCTGGTGATCTGGTAGAGCAGCGAGCCCAGCAGGTGGTAGGCGTTCGGGTAGAACAACCGCTCGGTGTCGCCCCAGCGGTGCACGACGTTCATCCCGTGCAGGCTCCCGTCGCCGGTCTCGGCGATGTAGCGCAGCCCGTTGGCGTGCAGCGGAGTGTCGAACCCTTGCGGGATGACGTGCAGCCCGCCCATGCCCCAGAGCACGGTGAACCCGCCGACGAGCACGCCGAGCAGGAGGAAGACCACGACCCCCTGATGCGCGTGCCGTGTCCACGGGGTCGGCTTGTCGGGTCGTGCCGGCCAGCGGCGGCGAAGCACGACCGCGAGCAGCGCGACCATGGCGCCGAAGAGCGTGACGGTGCCGAGGTGGTACGGCAGGCCGACGATGGCGAACCACGGCCCGGCGATGCCCACGAGTGCGTAGCTGAGCAGGGGCGCACTACCGGCCAGCAACCAGCCGCGCAGTCCTGCGGCGGCCCCGATCAGCAGGCCGGGAATGAACATTGCGACGACGACGGTGAGCAGGATCGCCGCGGTGGACCAGAAATCCAACGGTGTCGGCATGGCGCCTTCTTCGCTCCCCCCAGGATCCGAGCGTCGGCGCCGCCTGCCAGCGCCGATGAAGCGATCACAGTCTGCCGTATGGCGCCTGTCTGGGAATCACCGGCCGCCGGCACTACCGGTTCGGACCTTGAGCGCCGCCCGGCGGTCCGTCATCCTCGACCCCGGGCCAGCGATCGACGTCACAAGGGTCCAGTTGTCCCAACTGGCCGGAGGGAGTGGTGGGTGTGGTCGCGCGAGCCGTTCGGGCAGTTGCCGCCAGCGTGTTCGCCGTGCTGTTCGCGGGGACGGCGGTGCTCGTCGGGGTGGGAGGTGCCGGAGTCGCCTACGCAGCGGGCGCGTACACGGCGCTTGGGGACTCCTACAGTTCCGGAGTCGGCACACGGCAGTACTACCCGGACAGCGGCGACTGCTATCGGTCGCCGAAGGCGTATCCGGTGCTGGTGGCGTCGGCGACCGGCGCGCAGCTGACCTTCGCCTCGTGCTCCGGGGCGAGAGTGGCCGACGTGCGCAGCAAGCAGCTGGGCAGCCTGAACGCGTCGACGTCGATGGTGACGGTGCAGGTCGGCGGTAACGACGCGGGATTCGCCAACGTGATCACGTCATGTGCGCGGCCGTGGCCGTGGACGTGCTGGGGTGACATCGACGAAGCGAATCGCATCATCCGTGACGTTCTGCCGGGGCGGCTGGATGCCCTGTACACCGACATCCGGAATCGGGCGCCGAATGCCAAGGTGGTCGTGGTCGGGTATCCGCGGCTGTTCAACGGCAAGGAATGCAATGCGCTGGCCAGGATCAGCCCGGAGGAACAGCAGCGGCTGAACCAGACCGCCGATCTGCTGGCGAGCACGATCAGTGCCAGGGCGAGCGCGCACGGGTTCACCTTCGTGGACGTGCGCAGTGCGTGGGTCGGGCACGCGGTGTGCGACAGAGTGGAGTGGGTGAACGGCCTGTCCAACCCGATCATGGAGTCCTACCACCCCAACGTGGCCGGACACCGTGATGGCTACGCGCCTGCCGTCCGGGCGCGGTTCTCGCTGGTGTCTGCCGCGGCGTAGCCGGGCCGGGGTCGGAGGTGACGGGGCCGACCGGGTGGTGCCGGTCGCGAAACCCGGCGCGACAACCTACGGTCCCGTAACCTTCGGTCATGGCAGAACTCCTCTACCCGCCGGTGGTCATGGCCGCCAAGGCGGCGTTCCGCGTCCTGGGGCTGCGGTTCGACATCACGGGCACCGAGCTCATCCCGGCCGCCGGGGGTGCGGTGATCGCCTGCACGCACGTCAGCTACCTGGACTTCATCTTCTGCGGCCTGGGTGCGCAGCCCGCCAAGCGGCTGGTGCGGTTCATGGCCAAGCGAGAGGTGTTCGACCACCCGATCTCCGGCCGGCTGATGCGCGGCATGAAGCACATCTCCGTCGACCGGTCGGCGGGTGCGGCCTCGTACCGGGAGGCCTTGCGGGCGTTGCGCAGCGGCGAGCTCGTCGGCGTGTTCCCCGAGGCGACCATCAGCCGCTCGTTCACCGTCAAGGAGTTGAAGTCCGGCGCGGTGCGGATGGCCGCGGAAGCGGACGTGCCGGTCGTGCCGATGGCGGTGTGGGGTTCGCAGCGGCTGTGGACCAAGGGCAGGCCGAAGAACCTCGTGCAGCGGCGGGTGCCGATCACGATCCGATGCGGCGAACCGCTCCGGCCGCGGCGCGGCGACGACTACCAGCAGCGCACGGCGGAGCTGCGGACCCGGCTGCAACGGCTGCTCGACGAGGCGCAAGCCGCCTATCCGGACCGCCCGAAGCCGGGGGAGGATCCGTGGTGGCTGCCCGCGCACCTGGGCGGTTCGGCGCCGACGCCGGAGGAAGCGGCCCAGCTGGACACCAAGCGGCCGGAGTAGCGGGCGTCGGCCACGCCATCTTCGGGCCGCGGGTTGCGTGTGCCGTCACCCGGATGCACCGGTTCGAGGCGGGCAGAGCCCGGGCTGGAGGCGTGCCGGATCGCGGGTGCATGCGGCGGGTGTGCCGGGTCACGAGCGCATGCGACAGGGGGTGGGTCGCAGGGCGGACACACGCCACCGGGCGCGCCAGATCGCGGTCGGCTGCCGGGTGTGGCGGGTTTGGGCAGATGGCACTCCGATGGAGGTGCGGAGCGCGGCTTGGGCCGCGGGTGTGCCGGAACCTGGTTTGGCCATGCGTCACCGGGAACACCGGAGCGTGGACTTGCTGCTCGCACTTGGCCGTGCCGGAATCCGGGGTTCCACGCCGCCGTTGGACGCCCTGGAGCGTGGGCCGCAAGCGCGTGGCAGGTCATGACCCTGCTACGCGGGGCGCTCGCCGCTGCTTTCCGGGCCGCCCGTCCGTGGCAGGTCATGACTGGTAGGCCAGACCACGATGGCGTCGGCTTGTCTGCCTGAAACCACCCGCGCGGCCCGAGCCGCAGCTCCGGGACATCAAGCGCGCACGGTCGGCCCGCACGCGTCGATCCGCGCCGTCCGCTGCCGGAGCCTTGGCCAGTCCGGCATCAGAACCAGCGCTCGAGCACCTGCGCCACGCCGTCTTCGGCGTTGCTGGCTGTCACCTCGTCCGCCACTTCCAGCACCGCCGGGTGTGCGTTCGCCATCGCCACCCCGGTGCCCGCCCAGGCCAACATCTCCACGTCGTTCGGCATGTCCCCGAACGCGATCACCTTGTCCTGGGACACGTCCAGCCGCTCGGCCACCTCGGCCAGCCCGGTCGCCTTGGTGACGTCTTTCGCCGTGATCTCGATCAATCCGGAATTGCTCGAGTAGGTCACCGCGAACTGTTCGCCGATCAATTCCTTGGCCGCTTCGGCCATCTCCCCGGACGTCATGCGCGGGTCGCTGACCAACAACTTGATCGCGGGCCTGCCGAGCACTTCGGCCCGGCTGACGAACATCGCGTCCCCGTCCCCCCACGGATTGCGGAATTCCGATTCGCAGACATACGCCGGCGGACCGTCCTCCTGGCCGCCGGCGAGCACGCGCTCGGTGGCCAATCGCGCGCCCGGCAGCGCTTGGTCCATGGCATCCGCCAGGTCGTGCAGCTGCACCGGCTCCAGCCCGTGCACCGACACCACCTTGCCACGGCCCACGTCGTAGATCACCGCGCCGTTGGCGCACACCGCGTACCCGGTGAGCTCGGCCATCCTGGCCACCGGCAGGATCCAGCGCGGCGGTCGTCCGCTGACCAGAACGAACGGCACGTCGGCCGCGACCGCGCGCCGGATCACCGAAGAGGTACGCGGGGACATCCGTTCCAGCGGGGTGAGCAGCGTGCCGTCCACGTCGGAGGCGATCAAGTGCGGTTTGTCCACGCCCCCAGTGTGCTATGCCGTCTCGGGCAGCGTTCGTGTCGGCCAAGTGCACTAAATCGTTACCAATCAGTAGGGGGACTATCACCCTGCGGGGTTAAGACGATACGGTGCATCGCGTGCGCGTCGGCATTGTGATCTTGACAGAGGACAGGTGGTGGTCGGGCGAGCCCAAATGGCGGCAGGCGGAAGAACTCGGATTCGATCACGCCTGGACCTACGACCACCTCGCCTGGCGCAATCTTGCCGACGGTCCGTGGTTATCGGCCATCCCGACGCTCACCGCCGCGGCCACGGTGACCAGCAGGATCGCTCTCGGCACGCTGGTCACCGCGCCGAGTTACCGGCACCCGGTGCCGTTCATGCGCGATCTGATCACCCTGGACGACATTTCCGACGGCAGGCTGATCGCCGGGCTCGGATCCGGGATGGCCAGTGGGGGATTGCGGGACCGCGCCACCATCGGCGAGCCGGAACGCGGCAAAGCCGAGCTGGCCGCGCAGTTCGAGGAGTTCGTCGAGGTGCTCGACGGGCTGCTCACCACGGACAAGTTCGATCACCGCGGACGCTTCT
The DNA here is from genome assembly GCF_000427905.1 of Thermocrispum agreste DSM 44070. GTDB lineage: Bacteria > Actinomycetota > Actinomycetes > Mycobacteriales > Pseudonocardiaceae > Thermocrispum > Thermocrispum agreste. Next base: position 118,228 of record NZ_KE386604.1, read on the forward strand.
ACACCGTCAACGGTGCCCGGAACCTGCCGGGCAGCGTGCAGCGGCCGCGGGTGCCGTTCGCGATCGCGGCCAACGGGCCGAGGTCGCAGGCCGTGGCCGCCCGGTTCGGTCAGGGCTGGATCACCACGGGCAAGGGGGGAGATGACCAAGAGTCGTGGTGGCGCGGTGTCGCGCAGCTGTCCGAGCAGTTCACCTGGGCGCTCGACGCGCATGACCGTGACCCGGGATCGGTCGCGCGCTACCTGATGCTCGACAGCGGCCCGACCTACGCGCTGTCTTCGGTCGAGACGTTCACCGAGGCTGCGAACCGCGCACGCAGGCTGGGGTTCACCGACGTCATCGTGCACTGGCCGCGCGCCAACGAGCCGTACGCCGGTTCGGAGGCCGTGCTGGAGCGCGTAGCAGATGAGGCATTGGCGGAGGTCAAGCGGCTGTGAACAACATGAGCATGGCGCGGGAGAGCAGGATGAACGACTACCGGCTGCGGGCCCAGGTCTCCGGCACGCTGGAACGTTCCGACGGCGCCGTGCTGCGCTGGTGGCGCAGCGGTCGCGGGGAGCCCCTGGTGCTCGTGCACGGGTCGTTCGACGACCACAACGTGTGGACCCCCGTCCTGCCCATGCTCACCCGGCATGCCGACGTCATCACCTACGACCGCCGCGGCCACAGCCTCAGCTCGTGCCCGCGCGGCCGGGTCGGCGTGCGGCTGGACGCCGAGGACCTGCTGGCGCTGATCGACACGGTGACCGCCGGGCCGGTGCACCTGGTCGGGCACGGCTACGGCGCGTCGGTCGCCATGCTGGCCGCCACGATGCGCCGGGAGTCGGTGCGCAGCCTGGTGGTGTTCGAGCCGCCGCTGTTCGAACTGCTGCAGGACGACCCGATCGCCAAGGTGCTGTTCGCCGAGTACTCGGTCTGGCTCGGTCATGCCGCCGGGTTGATCCGCAGCGGGGACTTCGCCAGCGGCGCCCGGGTGTACGCGGAGAAGATCGGCTACGGCAAGGGGTCCTGGCACAACCTGTTCGACCGGGAACGCCGCGCCACGATGATCTCCAACGCCGCCGTGTGGCTGGACCAGCACGGCGACCCGACCGCCTACGGGGTGGACGTCGCCACGTTGTCCTGGGCGCGTTTCCCGGTGACCCAGCTGGTGGGGGAGCACAGCCAGCAGCTGCACCAGATGGTCGCCGAGGAGCTGGAGAAGCGCTTGCCGTTCCTGCGGACCGTCCGGCTGGCCGGTGCGGGCCACGCCGCCCACCTGACCCACCCGAACGACTACGCCGGCGCCATCGTCGGCCACCTGCGCGTCTGAGCGACCCGGCCGGTTCCCCACCAGCACGTCACGGGACGAGCTCGTAGACTCGGGCGTCCTCGTTGCGGTAGATCAGGCGGACGAAGTCCGCGTTCTCCAGGCCCTGCACCCCTGGGTCGGGGAGCACGCGCGGGAAGCGTGAGCCGTCGCCGACGAACACGTGCTTGATGTTCAGCCGCCGGACGGCTGCCCGTACCTCCGGATCGGTGCGGTACTCGCGGAAGTGTTGTTCTAGGTAGGCGGCGTCCTTCGGGGGGACGTTCTCGTCGTAGTGCGCCGCGACCGTCTTCACCCCGGTGAGTGCGTACATCCACACCGAGCCGTCGTTGCGGTCGTTCATCACCCGCTCGTCCGGCTCGGCCAGCGCGGCCAGCACCCGCATCGCCTTGATCTCCCCCTCGCTGACCGGCAACGTCTCGCGGGTGTCGTCCGGTCCGTTGTGATACAGCCGCGCGGTGGTGTCGACGTTGCCGGGCACACCGAACGCGAGGGTGCCGGCGCCGAACAGGACGGCCACCGCGGCGGCCGCCATCGGTGCGGGCCGCGGACGCAGTCGCCGGCGAACCCGGTCGTAGACCAGCGCAAGCCCGTGCCCGGCGATGATGCACAGCGGGAGGACGGCCAGCGCGATGATCCTGGGCCGGTCGTTCCACCACGGCCGGGATATCGCCGCGACCCAGTCCACGCCGCCGAAGCTGGCCACCAGCAGCCACAGCACCCCGAACAGCACCGCGGCGCCGCCGATCCACCGCAGCTCGCCGAGCCGCCGGTACCCGATCAGCCCGATCACCACCAGCGCGGTGAGTGCCAGCTGCGGCTCCGGCCGAGCGTGCTGGAAAGCCACCAAGTTGAACAGCGCGCCCCAGATCGGCTGATCGGAGGCCCACGGCCGGTAGCCGTAGGCGCCGGAGGCCTGGTCGAGCGCGCCGAGCAGGTGTGGCGCGGTGAGCGCCATCGTCGGCGCCGCCACCAGCAGCAGCCGCTTGACGTCCCGCCACACCCGGTCGCGGTGCCGCCACCAGCGATGCAGCAGCAGCGGCAGCGACAGCAACACGATGGCGAACAGTGCGCTGGAATGCACCGCGAGCATGCCCGCACACACCAGGCTCAGCACGACCGCGGTGTCCGCGCCCGGGCGCCGCACGAACCGCAGGACGGCGAGCGGCCCCAGCGGGGTCATGGCGATCGACAACGCGAACGGCAGCAGTCCGTTGGAGATCGACTCGTACACCCCGCTGGCCGCCACGGCCGACACCACGGCGGTGGCGCCCGCGAAAGCCGCCCGGCCCCCGCATTCGCGCACCAGCGCGGCCATGCTCAGCGCGTAGATCCCGCCCAGCGGCATGATCATCGCGGTCATCACCAGCGGAACGGAGCCACCGGTGATCAGGTAGACCAGCGAGCCTGCCAGGTGGTAGGCGTTGGGGTAGAACTGAGAGCCTTCCGGTCCGTAGCGGTTGACGCTGCTGACGCCGTAGAGGCCGCCGTCGCCGGTTTCGGCGATGTAGCGGATGCCGTTGGCGTGGAACACCGGGTCCCACCGCTGCAACACCGCGTTCAACTCGCCGCGCGCGGCCAGCACCACCACGACGATCGACAGCACGAAGGCCAGCGCCACGCAGCAGGCAACAGCCACGTTGTCACGCCTGCTCCACCGCCGGGTGGCTTGCGGGTCGGGAAGCGAGGCCGGGATCGCGTACACGACGACGGCCGTCAGGAGGACGCCGACGACGGCGGAACCGATCGCGGTGAGCACGGTGAACGGCAGGCCCATCAAATGCAGCCACGGGCCGGCGATGCCCAGCACCGCGTAGCCGAGCAGCGGCGCGAGCGCCACCAGCAGCCATCCGCGCAGCCGGCACACCAGCCCGATCGCGGTGCCGGGCACGGCCAGCACCGCCAGATAGGTGGCTACCGCGGCGACGCTGAGCCAGATCGGTTCGTCAGGCATCGGTGATCAATCGCGGGGAATGATCTCGTAGATGGTGGCGTCCGGGTTCTGGTAGACCACGCGCACGAAGTCCGCCTTCTCCAGGCCGACCAGTCCCATGTCCGGCTCCACGCGCGGATAGCGCGAGCCGTCGCCGACGAAGACGTGTTTGATGTTCAGCCGTTTCACTGCGGCGCGCACCTCGGGATTGGTCTCGTACTCGCGGAAATGATCGCCGAGCAGCTCGGCGTCCTTGGGCGGGACGTTGTCGTCGTAGTGTGCGGCGACCGTCTTCACCCCGGTGAGCGCGTAGATCCACACCGAGCCGTCGTTGCGGTCGTTCATCACTCGCTCGTCCGGCTCGGCGATCTCGGCCAGTTTGTACATGGCCTCTTCCTCCAGCGGGGTCACCGCGATCGGGCCCATCTTGCCCGCCCGGTCGAGCTGGCTCTTGTGGTACGCGTGCGCCACGACCTCCTTGTTCGCCGGCGCGTAGAAGCCGAGGCTGGCCACGCCGATCACCACCAGCAGCGCGGCGGCCGACCCCAGCCGGGCCGCGCTCCTGCGCCGGGAGAAGCCGGGTATCCGTTCGGTGGCCACCTTGGCCAGCCACTTCTGCGTTTCCGCCATGCCGTGCGCGACCAGCAGGCTGAACGGGATCATGGCCAGCGCGATCATCCGGAAGTGGTCGTTCCACCACGGGCGGGACAGCGCGACCACCCAGCTCACCCCGCCGTAGCAGGCGACGAGCACGAACAGCACGCCGAAGATGAGCCCGGCTCCGGTCATCCAGCGCAGCCCGTTCATCCTCCGGTAGGTGAGCACCCCGACGACCAAGAACATCGTCAGCACGTACTGCGGGTACGGGGCGGTGTTCTGGAACATGAACAGGTGCCACAGCGCCTCGCGAATCGGCTTGGCCATGCTCCACGGCCGGTAGCCGTAGGCGCCGGAGGCCTGGTCGATGGCGCCGAGCAGTTGCGCCGACGTGAGCACCGCGCCCACGCCCGCGATCGGCAGCAGGTGCTTGATGTCCTGGCCGATGGTGGAGTGCTCGGTCCACCATCGGTGCAGCAGCATCGGCACCGCGAACACCAGTCCGGCGAACAGCGCCGACGAGTGCACCACCAGCAGTCCGGCGGCGGCCAGCACCAGCACCATGCCGTTGGTGACGTTGGGCCGGACCAGGTACCGGTGCATGATCATCGGCGCCAGCGGGGTGAACGCGGTGGACAGCGCAAACGGCACCAGTCCGTTGGAGATCGACTCGTAGACCCCGCTGTTGACCGCCGCCGCGACCAGCGCCGCCGACCCGGCGAACACCGCCCGGCCCCCGCACTCGCGCACCAACGCGGCCATGGCCAGCCCGAACAGGCCGGCCAGCGGCAGCGTCATCGCGTTGATCACCGTCGGCACGGTCGCGCCGGTCATCATGTACACCAGCGAGCCGGCCAGGTGGTAGGCGTTGGGGTAGAACTGGGAGCCTTCCGGTCCGTAGCGGTTGACGCTGCTGACGCCGTAGAGGCCGCCGTCGCCGGTTTCGGCGATGTAGCGGATGCCGTTGGCGTGGAACACCGGGTCCCACCGCTGCGGGATGGCGTCCAGCTCGCCTTCCGCGGCGGCGATCAGCACGACGGACGAGACGACGAACGCGATCCCGATGCAGGCGGCGACGCCCAGGTGCGCGTTGCGGCCCCAGTTGGGCAGCAGCCCTTGCGCTGGCCGTTCGCGCTCCGGCCAGCGGCTTTCGACGAACCGGCGGATGGCGTAGACCACCGCGGCGAACAGCACGGTGCCCGCCAGCGCCGTCCAGATGGTGAACGGGATGTCCAAGCCGGCCATCCACGGCCCGGTCAGCCCGTGCACGGTGTAGCCGAACAGCGGGGCCAGACCGGCCAGCGTCCAGCCGCGCAGCCCGGCCGTCAAGCCCACCGCCAGCCCGGGCACCAGCAGCACGACGAAGTAGGCGACGACCGCGGCGGTGAACAGCCAGATCGAGTCTGAGGGCATCGGTTGTGTCTATTCCTCGAGGTGGTCGCACTTTCCGGACCCGGCCGCCCGCCTGCGTGCCCCACGCTTGCGACCACGTCGGTGGCCGAACAGCGGTGCGAGCCCGGTCGAGCACGTCGCACCCGGTACCCTGGGCGCCCGTGAGCTCGCTGACGAACTTGCCACAGGATACTGAAGGCGAGTTCGGCGGCCCCTGGTGATCGCAGCCGATGCTCTGCGGCGCGGCTGCACGATCGTGCCGAGCACGCCGACCCGGTCGGTGACGCCGGTGTCGCGGCGAGCCGGAGCGGGACCCGCCTGAGAGGTGTCAGGAATGCTGAAGAAGGATCGTGGCCGTCGGCCGCGCGAACTGGCGCTGCTGGCAGGCATTCAGCGTGCGCTGGACAAGCCGGGCGTGGTGCGTGCCGCCCGCGGGCTGTCGCACTTCGGCGAGCACAGCATCGGCTGGTTCGCGGCGGGCCTGGTGGGTGCCGCGGTGGATCGCAAGCGCCGCAAGGAGTGGCTGACCTCGGCCGCCGGCGTGGTGGCCGCGCACGCGGCGTCCATCGTGGTCAAGCGGGTCGTCCGGCGTCGACGCCCGGAGGACGAGAGCGTCAAGGTGCTGGTCGGCACGCCGAGCAAGCTGAGCTTCCCGTCGTCGCACGCGGCGTCCACGACCGCGGCGGCGGTGGTGTATTCCGAGCTGACCGGTCGCAGGCTGGAGCCGGTGCTGGTGCCGCCGATGCTGGCCTCCCGCCTGGTGCTCGGCGTGCACTACCCCAGCGACGTACTGGCCGGGGCGGCGCTGGGCGGCCTGGTCGGTGCCGTGGTGCGCCGCAAGGTGAGGAGCAGCAGTGACCGAGCAGGCTGAAGACGTGAGCACTCGACCTGGCAAGTCGGCGGGCGGGCTGGCCGGCGGTCTGCTGCGGGCCGCCCGGCCCAAGCAGTGGGTGAAGAACGTCCTGGTGCTGGCCGCGCCGTTCACCGCGAGCAGGCTGGCCGACGTCGCCGTGCTCCGCGACGCCGGGCTGGCGTTCGTGGCGTTCTCGCTGGTCGCGTCGTCGGTGTATCTGATCAACGACGCGATCGACGTGGAGGCCGACCGCGCGCATCCGACCAAGCGGAACCGGCCGATCGCGGCAGGCATCGTGCCCGTCCCGGTGGCCTACGTCGCGGCGGGCGTGCTCCTGCTGGCCGGGGCTGCCGTGGGGTGGGCGGCCAGCTGGCAGCTGCTGGTCGTGCTCGGCGTGTACTGGTGCATCCAGCTCGGCTACTGCCTGGGCTGGAAGCACCAGCCCGTGATCGACCTGTGCATCGTGGCCTCCGGCTTCCTGCTGCGTGCCATCGCCGGTGGCGCGGGCACCGGGATTCCGCTGTCCCAGTGGTTCCTGCTGGTCACCGGGTTCGGCTCGCTGTTCATGGTGGCGGGCAAGCGGTACGCGGAGATCATCCTGTTCGAGAACACCGGCGCCGAGATCCGCTCGTCGCTGCGCAAGTACTCGGCGAGCTACCTGCGGTTCGTGTGGGCCACGTCGGCGGGCGTGATGATCATGTCCTACGCGTTGTGGGCGTGGGACGTCCGCCCGGTCCTGGGCGACTCGGTCTGGACGGTGGTGTCGATCGTGCCGTTCGTGGTCGCGGTGCTGCGGTACGCGGTCGACGTGGACCAGGGCAAGGCGGGCGAACCGGAGGAGATCGCGCTGCGCGACCGGGCGCTGCAGATCCTCGGCCTGGCCTGGGCCGGTTCGCTGTTCGCCGCGATCTACCTGTAGCCGAACGGGCCAGCGGGCCAGCGAGCGCAGCCGGGCGTGGCGCCGGGCTGCCTGCCTGCGGCAAGGCGCGTCGGTCGGGCTTCCCACCCGTGGCCGCGGGTAGGAAGCGGGCGCGTCCCGGCGATCAGATCGGCAGCTTGCGGAAGATCGGACGCGGCACGTGCCGCAGCGCCGACATGATGAACCGGAACTGCGGCGGCGCCCACACCAGCTCCTTGCCCTTGCGTGCGGCGGCGACCGCGATGTCGGCGACCTCCTCGGCGCTCACTGCCAGCGGCGCCTCGGCCATGCCCTCGGTCATCTTGGTGCGCACGAATCCGGGTCGCACCACGGTCACCCGCGGGCCGAACGGTCGCAGCGCCTCACCGAGGCCCAGGTAGAAGCCGTCGAAGCCGGCCTTGGTCGATCCGTAGACGAAGTTGGACCGGCGCACCCGTTCCCCGGCGACCGAGGACAGCGCGATGATCCGGCCGTGTCCCTGGTTCTTCAGCCGCTCGGCCAGCGGCACGCCCACGGAGACCGCGGCGGTGTAGTTGACGTGCGCCAGCTGCACGGCGGTGGCGTGGTCCTGCCATGCGCGCTCGGCGTCGCCGAGCAGGCCGAAGGCCACCACGGTCACGTCGATGTCCCCGTCGGCGAACGCCCGCGCGATGACGTCCGGGTGCGAGTCGGTGTCCTCGGCGTCGAAGTCCAGCTCGACGACGTCGTTGCCCGCCTCGGCCAGGCGCTTGGCCGCCGCCGTGCGGCGTTCGGTCGGCCGGGCGGCCAGCACGATGCGCAGCGGCCGGGCCGACGCGTACTTCTCCGCGATCGCCAGTGCGATGTCCGAGGTGCCGCCGAGCAGCAGCAGCGACTGGGGGTTGCCAACGGCGTCGATCACGGTGGTCCTTCCGTCGATGGTGTCTTGCAAGCCTAGAAGGGGCCGGGTGCGGTCACAGGCCGAGCCTGCGGGCCTGGTCGGACATGAACACGCCCTCCGGATCCACGGCCTGGCGGACCTTGCGCCACTGGTCCAGCCGCGGATACATGCGGGCGAACGTCTCCGCGGACAGCCGCGAGTCCTTGGCCAGGTAGAGCCTGCCGCCCATGGCCAGCACCCGTTCGTCGAGTTCGGCGCACAGCCGGTCCAGGCCGTCCTTGATCGGGAAGTCGACGGTGATGGTCCAGCCCGGCATGGGGAACGACAGCGGCGCCCGGTTGCCTTCGCCGAACCGCTTGAACACGTTGAGGAACGAGACGTGGCCGGACTCGGCGATGTGCCGCACGATGGCGCGCAGCTCGTCCTCCTGGCCGAACGGCACGATGAACTGGTACTGCAGGAACCCGCGCGGGCCGTAGGCGCGGTTCCACTCCCCGATCAGGTCCAGCGGGTGGTAGAACTGCGTCAGGTTCTGGATCAGCCCTCGTCCGCGCTTGGGCGTCTTGCGGTAGTACAGCTCGCCGATCGCGCTGAACGTCAGCTTGTTGGCCAGCCCGGGCGGGAAGATGTCGGGCAGCGTGAACAGCTGGGGGGCGTCGAACTTCAGCGGGTTGCGGCGCAGCTTCTTGGGCAGCTGGTCGACGGTGGCCAGGCTGCCGCGGCCGAATGCCGCCCGGCCCAGCCGGTGGTCGGTGGAAATGGAGTCGAACCAGGCCGACGAGTAGTCGTAGGTGTCGTCCGAGCCGTCGGAGAACAGCTCGATCGTCTCGTCCAGGTTCTCGGTGCGGTCGGTGTCGGCGATGAAGTACGCCGTCTCGGTGTGCTTCATCGCGATGGTGGCCCGCAGGATGATCCCGGTCAGGCCCATGCCGCCGACGGTGGCCCAGAACAGCTCGGAGTCCGGGCCGTCCGGGGTGAGCGTGCGGACCTCGCCGTCGGCGGTGAGCAGCTCCATGGACACGACGTGGTTGCCGAAGCTGCCCGCCGAGTGGTGGTTCTTGCCGTGGATGTCCGAGGCGATGGCACCGCCGATGGTGACCTGCCGGGTGCCGGGCAGCACGGGCACCCACAGGCCGAACGGGAGCGCGGTCCGCATCAGCGTGTCCAGGCTGACACCGGCGTCCAGCACCACGTGGCCGGAACTGGCGTCGATGGAGTGGATGCGGTTGAGCCGGGTCATGTCCACCACGACCCCGCCCGCGTTCTGCGCCGGGTCGCCGTAGCTGCGGCCGAGGCCGCGGGCGATGACGCCGCGCGGACCCGCTTGCTTGACCGCCTTGATCACCACGTCCGGGTTGTCGGCGGGGACGACCTCGGCCACCGTCGGGGCGGTGCGCGCCCAGCCTCTCAGCGGCTTGCGTTCTGCGGACTCCACGCCCGCCAAGGGTAGTGAAGCTGCGGAGCCTAGACTGCACGACGTGGCGTTGGCGGTACCGGGCAAGGAGCGGCTGCCGGGGCAGTTGCTCCGGTTCGTGCTGGTCGGCGGCTTCTGCGCGCTGCTGGACTACGGCTCCTACCAGCTGCTGCTGGCGCTCGGCATGGACGGGCCGGGGCTGGCCGACCTGGCCCGCGCGATCAGCTTCGTCATCGGCACCAGCACCGCCTATGTGCTGAACAAGCGGTTCACGTTCAACGCCACCGGCGGCCTGAAGCAGGTGAGCAGCTTCATCCTGTTGTACGGCACCACGTTCTTCATCGCGGTCGGGGTGAACCGGCTGATGCTGCTGGCGTTGCCGGACACCTCGTGGCGGAGCACGCTGGCGTGGGTGGTGTCCCAGGGCGCCGCGACCACGATCAACTTCGTGATGCTGAAGCTGGTCGTCTTCCGGGAGAAGCGCGACTCGGCGGAGTAGCCATGCTTGCGGCCGCAGAGTGCTCGGCGGGGTGGCCATGCTTGCGGCCGCAGAGTGGCCGCGGCGTCCTGTTGCCCGCCCGCACCGGATCCCGGCAGCGGCAAGTCCTGCCGGAGCAGTCGCCGCTACGTGGGGGGAATGGCCGCCGTGAGGGTGCCCTGGCGGTGCACCAGCGCCGTGCCGCCGTCGACGTTCTTGATCAGCACCTTGACGCGGAAAGTGCGACTGCAGCCGTTCCCGGTTGCGACCGGCACGCTCCCGGAGTGGAACACCACCACGTGGTGGATGTCCCTGGTGATGTTGGTCTTGCGGCCGCTCTTGCTGGGGAAGTAGTGCAGCGCGCAGTACCCGGAGCCGTCGAGCCGTAGCTGGCCGACCACCATCCGGCTGTTGATGATCGTGCCGTAGATCTTGGTGTGGCCGGTGCACAGGTACTCGCCGGTGACCGGGTCGAAGCTGCCGCCGACCGACGTGCAGGTGGTGACGTAGGCGTCGCCGGACGCGCTGAACGAGCGCACCCCGGGCGGCGCGGTCCAGGTGAGCACGTTCTCGTCCGTGGCCTTGCCGGGAAAGAGCAGGTGCGAAGGCTGATCCGGCTGGAAATGTTGCGCGGATGCCGGGTGCAGGGGCTCGGTGACCTGCAGGAAGGAGTTCCAGCCGACCTTGAGGATGTTCGACGTCGTGTTCGTGCCGGACGGCCGTGGCCGCCCGGTGCCCACCCACAGCAGGCAGCGGTGCTGGCCGGGCTGCCTCGCGGTGTACGTCCAGCGCGGCTTCTGCACGTAGGTCTGGCCGCGCAGGATGTTGCGCACACCGTAGACCTGCTCGTACTGCTTCTCGTCCACGTCGACCGGGCCGCACTTGATCGCGTGCCTGCCGACGATCATCACGTCGGAGGCGCTTTTCGGCACGATGAACTCGAGCTGGCCGCGCAGGCGACGCTGCTCACCGGGCAGGGTCGTGGTGAAGCGGACCTCGAAGATCGAACCGGAGTCGTTCCGGTAGGCCAGGTAGGTGCGTGAGCGGCCGGCGAACTTGTCATGGACGTCGATGTCGTAGGCGAGGGCGGACGGTGCGGGCAGCAGGCCCAGGCCCATCAGGCAGCACGTGACGATGCCGAGTGCACGACGCGATACGCGGCGAAAACCTCTCACGCCCGCCTAGTCGTTGCCGCCAAATGGATCATTACCGACCCGGCCGAAAAGACGGAAACTCTCGCCTGTTCGGGCAATCACCGCTGGTCAGGTGCGTGGGTCGGCGCATGCCGGGTGCGATCGTGAGCATTCGCGCCGACGGCTGGCAACGCGGGTCCGTTCAGCTGCCGAGTTCCTCGCGGGCCTCGTCGCGCAGCGCGGTCAGCGCGCGTCGCACCTTGGGGGAGTCCGGCAGCACGGCGAGGATCAGCGGGCTTGCCGTGTTCGGGTCGCCGGCCAGCAGCTGCCGCACCCAGTCCAGTCCCTGCCGCAATTCGCCGAGCGCGTCCGTCTTGCCGTCGCTGCGGGCGAAATTGCTCAGGGCCGACCGGTGCATCGCGTCGATCAACGACGACAGCGCCATCGGCAGAAACGGTGGCGAGTCCTTCGGCAGGTGCTTCCGCAGATACGCCCTGGTCAGGGAGACGTAGCGCTCGTTCTCCAGCACTTCCCGCTTGCGCAGTTCCGGTACCACCCTGGTCAGCCGGTAGCGGCGCAGCACCAGCTCGGGATGCTGCAGGAAGTCCAGCATCACCGCTTCGGTCGCCGCCATCACCACTTCCACCGGTGACCGGCTGGCCGTCGGCTCGACCAGGTGCCTGCTCAGCAGCTTCAGCCGCTCGGTGTGGTCGGGGAAGGCCAGTTCGTCCTTGCCGTCGAAGTACCGGAAGACGGTGCGCCGGGAAACCTGGGACGCGTCCGCGACGGCTTCGACGGTGACGCATTCGTATCCCTGTTCCAGGAACAGGGCCATGGCGGTTTCGGCAATGCGGTACTTGGTCTCCAGGGCGCGCGAGGCCACCACTACCGCATCACCTCCCCAGTGGTCGTCCGTCGGTCGTGCCTCGAGTTTATGGCCCCGCGCGCCCCGGGTTACCGTCCGTGAACCTCCGTTTCGACCGAACCGGGCACCGCCGTGGCGTGGTCGTCGTCGGCGTCGAGCACCATGCTGTGCGGCCATGGCCGCCACTGCGCGCCGAGGCCGCGGTGCTGCGGTGTTCCGGTGCGGATGAACGAGCGGATGCTGTCGGTTATCAGGTTCGCCAGCTCGATCCGGCCGGGTGCGTTCTTCTTGCTGAACGCGAACCGGAAGAAGCCGTCGTCGAACGTGTGGAAGACGAACGGCAGGTCGATGGCGTGCACCGAGCCGTACACCTGGTCGAACGGCGCGGGCTGTTGGTTCCAGCCGAACTGGTAGTAGTACAGCCGCCGGTGGCCTGCGGCCCGCAAGGTGTTCATCGAGTCGTGGATGATCCCGGTGAAGATGAGGTCGGTCAGGCCCTGAGCCGCGTCGTTCCATCCGCCGGGCTTGTCGACCGGCAAGAACTCGTCGTTGATGAAGTCCCGCACGGTCAGCTCCGACGGCCGGTCCGGGTCGAACTGGTATTGCATGGTGAACCGGTCGTAGTCGCTGGGCCGGAAGGCGTTGATCAACCCGCCGAAGAGCTTGCCTTCCTCGAACGTGTTCCCGGCGAGCACCGGGACCTTGCGGTAGTGGCCCGCGGCGACGGCGGCGTGGTAGTCCTCCGGCAGCACCGTGCCGTCCGCGATCACCTTCGGCGGATCGCCGATGCGCGCCCCGAGCCGGACCTGTGCCCGGATCAGGTCGTCGGCAGGCATGGATCGCAGCCGCTGGGCGACCTCGCGGTCATCGCCGTAGACGGGGCCAAGGGCTTCCCGGACGAATTCGTCGGCGTAGTCGCGCGCCTGCTCGGGGGTGGCGAACTGGAAGCCGCCGCTGAGCGGAATGGCCTTGTGAATCAGGCCTTTGGTGAGCGGTGAGACGAGCAGCGCCCACACGTTGACCGCGCCCGCCGATTCGCCCATCACCGTGACGTTGTGCGGATTCCCGCCGAAGGCCCGGGCGTTGTGGTGGACGAAGCGCAGGGCTTCGATCTGGTCCAGCGTGCCGAAGTTCCCGGAGTCGTCGTCCGGCCGGCCGGTCTGCAAGCCGGGCAGGTCGAGCCAGCCGAAGACCCCGACCCGGTAGTTGATCGTGACCACGACGGCATCGGCCTTGCGGGCCAGCGCTCGGCCGTCGTACATCGGGTCGGCCGAGTAGCCGACCATGTTGCTGCCGCCGTGGATGAAGACGATCACCGGGAGGTTCGTGCGGTTGGTCGCCGGGCGGTAGACGTTCAGCGTCAGGCAGTCTTCCGCGCCGACCGGCTTCTTCAGGCCGTCGCGGATGTCGAGGTCGTAGTGCGGGCCGTTCGGCGACGGGCTGAACATCCGGCCCTCTTGGATGCAACCGTCACCGAAGTGGCGCGCCTGCCGGACGCCCGGCCACGGGCGGTGCGGTACCGGGGCGCGCCAGCGCAGCTTGCCTACCGGGGGCTCGGCGTAGGGGATGCCGAGCCAGGAGTAGGTGCCGGTGGTCGTGCTTTCGTCTATGCCGGCGACCAGCCCGAGCGTGGTCATGCGGACCACCGGTGAGGCGTGTGCCTGCGCAGGCAACGCGAGCGTTGTCGTGCCGAGGAGCAGGAGCCCCAGCAGAACGGTGAGAACCTTGCTGCGCATGGATCCCCCTCACTCGGTTGCGGCAACTGTGGCGGTCTCGCGCTGGGCCGCTTCGCGTGCGGCCTTCGCGTCCTCTTTGTGCACGGCGACCTTCAGGACCGGCAGGAGAAGCAAGCCGAGCACCGCGCTGCCGATGAGGACGGCGGAGGTTCCGGCCGCACTGCCGTGTTCCTCGGCGAAGCCGTAGAGGTAGGGGCCGACGAACCCGCCGAGCAGGCCGAGCGTGTTGATCAGCGCGAGCCCGGCGGCGGCCATCAGCCCGGCCATCCGCTGCATGGCCACCGACCAGTACAGCGGCAGGATGCCGATCAGCAGCAACATCGCCAGGTCGATGAGCAGGATGCGGGCCACCGCGCTTTCGGAGAGCGTGTAGGCGACGGCGACGACGACGGTGGCGGCGGTGACGTAGGTGAGCAGGCGCAGTTCGTTGCGCATGCGGCGCTGGAGCCACGGGATGACCAGGACGCCGATGAACGCGCCGATGCCCACGCTGCCGCTGACCAGGCCGATCAGGAACCGCCCTTCGACGTGCACGCTCTCCACGATGGACGGGAAGTTGTACTGGATGACCACGCTGTTGATCTGGTTGGCGAAGTAGATCAGCGACAGCGCGATGATGAAGGGACGGCCGAAGGCGATCTTCATGTTGCCGCGCAGCCTGTTGTGGGCCGGGGCGGTGCGCACCACGGCGCGCTCGTTGAGCAGCTGGGCCTCCCGCTCGGTCAGCCACGGTGCGTCGTCCGGCTTGTCCGGCACCAGCCGGTAGACGAAGTAGGCGACGACCACGGTCAGCGCGCCCTCCACCAGGAACATCCACTGCCAGCCGTACATCCCGGCCAGGCCGTCGAGTTCCATCAGCGCGCCGCCCATCGGGCCGCCCAGGGTGAGCCCGGCGCAGACGGCGAAGTAGATGATCCCGACGATGGTGGCCCGCTGCTGCTGGGCGAACCAGACGGTGACGACGTACATCAGCGCGGGGTAGAGGCCGGCTTCCGCCGCGCCGAGCAGGAAGCGGACGATGTAGAAGGTGATGTCGTCCTGCACGAACATCATGCAGGCGCACAGCGTGCCCCAGGTGACCGCGATCCTGGTGATCCACCGGCGCGGGCCGACCCGGTGCATGATCAGGTTGCTGGGCACCTCGAGGAACGCGTAGCTGAGGAAGAAGATGCCCGCGCCCGCGCCGAACGCCGCGGCGCTGATCCCGACGTCGGCTTCCAGCGAGGTCTTGGCCAGGCCGACGTTGGTGCGGTCGACGAAGGCCATGAAGTAGACCAGGCACAGGATCGGCAGCAGCCGCCATGCGGCCTTGCGGCTCGCCGCGGCGTGCTCGACGTCTTCGGGGCTGGGGTCGGTGTTCGTGGCTGTTGGTGCGTGCTGGGGGTCCACCGTCGCCTCCCGGTTTGGCACTTGATGACAGCTAGATGGCACTCAGTGCCATGCACTGTGGCACACGTCACCGGGTCACCGCAAGGGGTGATTGCGGGAAGTGTGTGCGGGGTGACGCAAGCAGCTCTCCACGGCTTCGCCGGTGTCCGCCTGCCGCGCCAGCCCACCGCTTTCCAGCTGGCGCACCCCACCACGTGGCAGACGATGCGGCGCAGGCACCCCAACCGCTGGCGGCCCCGATTTTGCGGTTGCCGGTCGCCGTGGACCTGACTCTCACCGTCTCGGCAACGAGTGATGTATTGCTGACTCCCTGGGTATGCCCGCCCACCCAGTCACGGCGTCGTCCGCCCGGGCGTGGATAGCCACAAGCTCCCTCGGTACGTGCGGCCCTCGACAGGCGCCGCCCGCCCGAGCCTGGATAGCCACCTCGACCCATCGCAGCTCGGCCCGCTTGAGGGGCGTCGCCCGCGCGGGCATGGATAGCCAGCCTGCCGTTGCCCGCCAGCGGCCACAGGTGGCAGCGACCGTTGCTGAACCGCCTGACGAGCGGTCTGTTGGCCGTCGTCAGTAGGCCGTTGCTGGCGACGTTGGTCGCCCACCGGGTGCCTTGCGGCGGCGGACTTGGTTGCGGCCGGTCGGATGGCTGGCTGCGGGCATGCCCATCAGCACGCTCGGTCGGGCGACGCTGTCGTCCTGGTGGCTGGAGCCGATGCGTACCGGCCCTTCAGCGCCGCAACGATCGGGAGAGGGCGGGGTCGACGTTCATCGTCAAATCCACGGCGATCGGCAATGTGGCGAGCATGGTCGCCAGCGGCTCGGGTGCCCGCGTGGCGAGGTCGACGACATAGCGGCCGGCCGCCTTGCTGGGCCGGGCGAACGGACGCCAGTTGTGGTAGGAGCCGATCTTGATCAGCCGTCCGATCTGCGTGCCGCGCGGGTCGTTGATGGCGAACTGGGTCGCCCGCATGTCGGCCGCTCGCACCTGGGCGATGGGGTTGCCCTGGGCGGAGATGCTGAGCCTGACCTTTCCGACGATGTTCTCCTGGTGCACCTGACCGATTTCGAATCCGTTCATGGCGGTCACGGTGACGACGCTTTTGGTGCTCTTGCGGTGCGTCAACCGGCCCCAGCGATTGCCCTGCGCATCGTGCAAGTCGATGAAGTCCGTGGCGTTGTGTCGCATGGCCTCGCGGGTCGAGGCGGTCGCTGACGGCGGGGAGATGTCCTCGACGCAGACGGCCAGAAGGCGACCGCTGGAGGAGTAGATCTCGTACCGGTAGCCGGTCACGTGGTCGTCCGATGTCTGCTCGGTGACGAGCACGGGCTCGCCGGTCAGCGTGCCGTCACCAGGGCGGGGCGGGACCTGTGCCTCGGCCAGCAGTGCGTGCAGCGCATTGAGATCAACCTGGTGAGCATTCGCGCCGCCGGTGGCTTACATGGCGGCGTGGGGACCGTTCGGCGCGGACGGCGTCAGCCCTGAGGCGGAGATGGTGGCTTGTGGAGCGTATGCGTTCTGCGGGCCCGATGCGGTGTGCGTGACCTGGGGATTCGATGCTGCGTGCTGTTGGGCGGAGGGTGTCGTGGCTCCTGCGGGCTCACCTTGTCCGGCTTGCGGCGATGCCTCGTTGCCCACCACGCCGTTGTTGGCGATGTGGGTGGTCCACTGGTTGCCGTCCCAGTAGCGGAGTTGGTTGCGTCCGGTCGGGTCCTGGTACCAGCCCGGCTGCGGTTGCATGGCGCCCACCTCGATGATGTGCGTCGGCTGGCAACCTAGTCAGGATTGCACTCCGGTATCCGCTGTGTGCTCGAAGCGTCACAAGCCGTTGGTCCGCTGTGTGGGTGGAGCCGGGTCGAGTGGCGGAGGGAAGTCCACCGCGTTCGCGTTGGTCCGTTGTGTGGGGTGGAGCCGGTTCGACTGGGGCGATGCCTACAGATCTCCTCTAGATACGGCCGCTGAGGCGCAACCGGGATTCGCGGGGCGTGCTGTGGTGCCTGGAAGGTGCTGCCCGAATAAGCGGAGGGTTCGCGGGGCTGCCAGACGAACTGGATTGCTGCGTCCGGGTGGTGTGTGGGCCTCGTTGCTCGTCACGCCGTTGGCGGCGATGCGGGTGTCCACTGGGTGCGGTCCCAGTAGCGGTGTTGGTTGCGTCCGGTCGGGTCCCGGCGCCTGCCAGCGGTTGAACCGCCGCCCTCGTTGGTGTGCGTCGGCTGGCAGCCTGCCGGGCTTCGTGCCCGTCCGCTGTGTGCCACATACCGGAAGCGGCACGGGCGCTAGACGGATGGGTCGGCCTCCAGCGACAGGTCGACGACGATCGGAAGGATGGGAATGACGCTGGCCAGCGGCTCGGGCTGACGCTGCGGCAGGTCCACCACGTACGGGCCGGCAGCCTTGGTACTACGGCCGAAGAGGCGGACGTTGGCGTCTGGGCCGACCCTGATCATTTTGGCCAGCTTGTTCTCCTTGGCGTCCACGATCCAGAACAACCTCGCCCGGCGCTCCGGGGAGTACAGCATGGCGACGGTCTTCTCGCCCGCCACGATGTGGAAGATGAATCGTCCGTAGGCATTCTTCTGCTGGACCTGCGCGATCTCGGTGCCGTTCTGGCCGACGAGGGAGAAGAAGCCTTCGAGGGGTTGCGGCCTTCGGTGGATCAGCCGCCCCAGGAGGTTGCCGTTGGGGCCGCGCAGCTGGAAATGATCGGTGCGGCCGCGCTGGCTCGAGGCGTTGGCGTCGGTGGCGCCCTCCGTGGCACACACCGCCAGGAGTTGACCTGATGCGGAGCAAATGTGGTACCGGTAGGCGGACTTCTCGTCGGCTGTTCGAGCAACGACGAGAACGGGTTCGCCCGTGAGTGTGCCGTCTCCGGAGCGGGGCTGGACCTCCGCCTTGGCGAGACTGTCCTTGAGCAAGGTGGGGTCGATGCCCGCTACCCGGCTCGTGCTGGGTTGAGCTCCCAGGGCAGCCGAGAAGCCGCCAGCTTGGGCAGGCGGCTGGCCCTGACCGGCGTCGGCCGACGGCTGCGTGGCAGAGCCACCGGATTCGTACGGCTGGTGTGTGGACGTGCCGGCCGTCGCGTAACTCGCCGGTGGCGCCTGCGGCTGAGCGGCCTCATCGGCCATTACGCCGTTGTTGGAGACGTGGGTGGTCCATTGACTGCCGTCCCAGTAGCGGAGCTGATTGCGGCCCGTCGGGTCCTGGTACCAGCCGGCTTGCGGTTGCATCGTGCCCCCATCCACGGTGTGCGATCGCAGCAGCTGGCAGCCTAGCCAAGGACCTGTGAGCGCGCCGCTCGGCAGCAGGCAGCACCACACACGCGGATCGCGACGACGACGAGTGGACCGTGATGCGGTTGCCATAGCGGACGCACGTAGTGGCCGTGTGCCTCGGATGTGGCCGCGCGACTCTCGTGCATCCGGTTGCCCGGTGCTGAGTGCTCAACGAGTGGGGCTAGTACCGCATCCGGCTTCGCATACTTGGCCGGGCTGGCGACGGAGTTCCGTACCGCACGCGGCTGCCAGTGGGCCGGGGTTCGTGTTCGGCAAAGGTGAAGTTCGGCGGCCGCCGCTATGGCTCGCTGTCCCTCTGAACTGGAGTTTTGTTGGGTTGCCCGGGTCTCGACCCCGGAACCTGCGGATTCTCTGGCCGCACTTGCGAACGTTTGCCGTTCACTGTCGAAACCTGCCCTGACCTGGCCTGACTCCGTTGTGTGCTTCGCGTCCGTTCCTGCTATCTGCCGTCCTCTGCCGTCATATTCTGTGGGAATCCTGTGGGACTAGCCTTAGCTCCTGAGTGTGCAACGAGGTGCGCTAGCGCCGCGGTGGCCACGACTCGGGCAGGGCAAGCGTTGCTTCAGTGACTAAGTACAGCGGTTTCGGGTCGTAGCGAGTGTCAACTATGGCTGCCGGGCCCTTCGTTGGTACGAGACCTAGCGTCCAGAGTTCCTCGCGAGTTAGCAGAAACGGCGGAGCTTCCCGCGAGCGGTAGCACGGGATGCCCGTCTCGGTCCATTTGTACGGTTGGTGGCTCATGGAGCTGACGTTAGCGTGTCGGTCTGACACCACGTGGTTCAGAGAATCGCCATTGGCGGCGCTTTCGAGGCTTGAAGAGGCCCTCGCCGCGCGGTGCTGTATCGAGATGGAAACCAGTTAGGTGATTCCTGTAACAAGCGATTCCTGTGCGCGATGTACGTAGCATGGCAAACGTGGATCGGCTAAACGAGCGGCGCGCGCGAGAGATCGTTTCCCAGACGTTGAATGCTGAAGTCCTTCATCACGACGACAATTCTCAGGATAGTATGTTCGACGCTCTGATCAGATACAAGGACGGCAGTTGCGGAGCGCTGGAAATCGTTGGCGATCACGATGAATCATATTTGGCCTTAGTCAAGGCATTGCAGAAACACGGAGACTCACTTACTGATGCACGACTGAATCGTGGATGGATCGTGTACATAGAACACGATGCCGACGTGCGAGCCGTCCGGCAGCGGATGCCAGCGCAGATCGTCCAGATGGAAAGACTGGGTTGTGTGTGTCTTGACGAGGCGCCAGGCCGGACTTCGGCACTGGCTGAGTCTCTACGCGTTGTTGATGTTCGATCGGTTGATCACATTTCCTCGGGAACTATCCAGCTGCGTCCGATCGGATGGTCCGGAGTTATACAACAAGCCGCGTTGGGCGATTGGGCTATCTCTGTGCTTGAACAGAACAAGGATGTAGTGGAGAAGCTGCGTCGCGCCGAAGGCGTCGTGGATCGTCACGCGTTTATCTGGTCGACGATGGGAAGCGATTTCTCAGTCCAGTCTCTCCTGGAGCACGGTAAATCGCTTGACAACCAGCTACCTCCCGAGCTTCCGACAGGAATCGACGTCCTTTGGATCGCTGGATCTATGACCTCCCAAGGCGTGGTGTACTGGACACAATCGAAAGGTTGGGTTCGCGCGCCATGGGTTCACCCGCCCCGTGAGGCGCTGACTACTTGACCCGTTCCCATCGCCCCTGCCACTTCTAGCGTCGTGGCGCTGCCGTCAAGGGCAGGCGTAACCCATCGCCTCGCGTCGCCGTAGGCGCCCTTGATGGCAGCGACTCGGCGTTAGACGATCACCAGGCGAGAAGGGGACTTCCCGGGTAACGCGCACATGCCAGGTAGATTGACAGAGTAAGTGCGCCGCCTGAGCGGTGGCGGCGCGTCAGCGCCGCTCCTTGACCGGGCTGCGGTCGACATCAGGTACACCGTGGTTCGTGTCAAGGGGCAGGGGCTGATCCGGAAGCCTACGTCAGCGGCCGGAGAGCGTACATTGCCGCTCCCGACATGGACGGTTGCGATGCTTCGAGATCGGCGGAAGGAAGCCGAAGCCAATGGGCTTTCCGGCGAAGCGCCCGTACTTCCCTCAGCGGAGGGCGGGTTGCATGATCCGTCGAACACGATGAAAATGCTTCGCGAGGCTCGCGGGTCCGAAGACTTCACTTGGGTCACGTCGCATGTCTTTCGAAAGACGGCGGCGACTGTACTCGACGAGGCGGGGTTGAGCGCGCGGCTGATCGCGGACCTGTTGAGCCACTCCAAGCCGTCGATGACGCAAGACGTCTACCTGGCTCGCAAGGTCGTTAGTCCGGCCACTGCGGTGGCCCTGGAGAGCCTGCTGGATAACGAGTCCGCGTGAGTTTTCTGCGGGTTTCATGTGGGGATGATCTTGCGGACGGTCTCGTGCAACCCCCTGACCTGGGGGTTTTGGTGGGTCGCCCGGGGCTCGAACCCGGAACCTACGGATTAAAAGTCCGCAGCTCTACCAATTGAGCTAACGACCCTCATCAGTCAGCGTACCGGCACCAGCCGCGCTGGTAGAGAGCCTACCGGCTGTCAAGGTGCGATCTTCACCCTGGTCACGTACCCTGCCCCGGCCAGGGTTCGCAGAACGAGGGGGTGCGTGATGAACGCAGCAGAACCGATGGTGGCGTTGGCGGTGGAGCGGACCTTCGCGGCCGACCCGGAAGCCGTTTTTGACTGGATCACCGACGGCAACAACCTCATGACCGCGCGGCTGGTGCTGCGGGTGCGGCGCACTCGCGACGGCGAGGGATACGTGTGGGGGAAGGGCGCTCGGCGGGAAGTCCTGGCGGTCGGGGCATGGTTCCGTGAGGACATCGTCGAGTGCGACCGCCCCTACCGCTACGGCTACCAGATCGTTCAGTCGTTCCCGCCCATGCGGCACCTCGGCGGCTTGATCACCGTGACGCCGGTCGACGGTGGCGGTTCGCGCGCCCGATGGGAGTGCAGCTTCGACCTGCCGCCGACTTCCGGTGGCAGCTTCGTCGCCCGGCTGACGAAGGGCATGTTCGCCAGCACGTTCAACCAGATCTTCGACGCCGCCAAGCGTCAGCTTGGCTGAGACGGCCGAAGACGTCGCCGGGGCTGCCGATCCAGGTAGTCCCCGGCGCCAGGTAGTCCCACGGCGTTGCCGGCTACGACCTGCTGCGTCGGCGGGAACGGGCCGTGGGCCGGACTGGCATCCGGTGACGTCCATCGGCGATCCCGCATGCTCTCCTCCGGCCTGACCCAACGGGCTCGACGATACGGCGAAAGGTGGAAACTTCTCCCTCGGCTCTGGCCGCGCAAAAAATCATGAACTAATCTCACGTTTCCCTGCTGCCGGCCTGTTGCGAGGTGCGCCGTGTCCGTTCGCCTGATCTCCGGTCTTCGGGTCGCCGCCGCTCTCACCTTCACCGCCGTCCTGCTCGGCGGGTGGAGCCTGAGCCAGGAAACACAGCGTGCGGCGACGGCCAGCGACCAGCCAGAGGCGGAGGTCAACGTCGAAGGCTTCGCGTTCGACGACAACGAACTGGGCAAACCCGTCCACGGGCTGTTCCAGTCACACAACCACCACTGGTCGTACAAGGGCTTCGGCCAGGGTCCGTTCTGCGGCAAGACCTTCGACGTCGAGGGCATCACCAAGGCCATGGTCGACTGCCCGGAGCACGAGCCGTTCGGCATACCGGCGTGGTTCGAGCAGCTGGCCAGCGGGCAGTCGCTGCTCACCCCGCACAGCACCACCGGATGGCCGACGTTCACCGACTGGCCGCGTCCCGACTCGGCGACCCACAACGCCACCTACTACAAGGGCATCGAACGCGCCTGGCGCGCGGGCGTGCGGCTCTACGTCGACCACCTGGTGACCAACCGCGGGCTTTGCATGATTTACACGCCGCGCCGCGCATCGTGCGACGAGATGGACGCCATCCGCGCGCAGGCGCAAGAGGCGCGCGCCTTCGAGGCCTACGTCGACGCCAAGTCGGGCGGTCCGGGCAAGGGCTGGTACCGCATCGTGGGGAGCCCGCAGGAGGCCCGCGAGGTCATCGCAGAAGGCAAGATGGCCGTCATTCTGGGCATCGAAACCTCCGAGCCCTTCGGCTGCTCGCGCAAGCTCGGCAAGCCGCAGTGCACCAAGGAAGACATCGACCGCGGCTTGGACGAGGTCTACGACCTCGGCGTGCGCAGCATGTTCCTGTGCCACAAGTACGACAATGCGCTGTGCGGTGTCCGCTTCGACTCCGGCACCAACGGCGTCGTGGTCAACCTCGGCAACTTCATCACCACCGGCCAGTTCTGGCAGGCCGAGACCTGCACGGGGCCGCACCACGACAACACCATCCCGCCCGCCGACGCCGGCGTGCTCGCGCTGCTGTGGAGCAAGCTGCAGGGCGTGGTGGACCCGGTGACGTTGCCGATCTATCCGAAGGCACCGCACTGCAACAAG
Source organism: Thermocrispum agreste DSM 44070 (assembly GCF_000427905.1). Lineage (GTDB taxonomy): Bacteria > Actinomycetota > Actinomycetes > Mycobacteriales > Pseudonocardiaceae > Thermocrispum > Thermocrispum agreste. Next base: position 140,859 of record NZ_KE386604.1, read on the forward strand.
CTCGGCCTGACCGAACTGGGCAAGTACGCCCTGGAAGGCATGATGAAGCGCGGCATGATCGTCGAGCTGGACCACCAGAGCGTGAAAGCCGCCGACGAGACGCTGAAAGTGCTGGAGGAGCACAACTACAGCGGCGTCATCTCCGGCCACGACTGGATGGACCAGGGCTACTACGAGCGAGTCGCCAAGCTCGGCGGCATGATCACGCCGATCGTCGAGCCGCACGGCCACACGGCGGACATCTGGCGCAAGGTCAAGGCCGTCGCCGACCCGCGCTACCAGTTCGGCTTCGGCTTCGGGCTGGACCAGAACGGTTTGCACCTGAGCCTGCCCAAGGCCGGCGAAAGCCCGCGCATCGAGTACCCGTTCACTTCCTATGACGGCAAAGCGAAGCTGCACAAGCAGATCTGGGGCAAGCGGGCCTGGGACTTCAACACCGACGGCCTGGCGCACGAAGGGCTGACGCCGGATTGGTTGGAGGCCGTGCGGCTGGAGGCCGGCGCCGACGCCGAGGAATTCGTCGCCGACATGGTCAACGGCGCGGAGGCCTACCTGCAGATGTGGGAGCGCGCCCAGCAAGGGCGCTGATCCGGCGAGCGTTCCGCCAAGGTCGCCGCGGTTGCAAGGAGGCGGCAGTCCGTCGGCTGCTGGGCCGTCGTCGCCGTCGACGCCGGTGTCGGCTGCGTCGTACCAGCGTGAGGGCATGTCCGGAACTCACATCGCGTCAACGGGTGTGCCGGCATCCCGACTCGTGCACTCGGCCTGTGACGTTCGGCCATCGCCCATCCGGGGAGTTGACGCTCGACACCCCGCGCGCGAAGCTGGCAAGAATAGTCGCGAATATTCGAGGAGATGCATGAGAGTACGGTTCTTGGGGAAAGATCCGGAGTCCACTGTCGGGACTTCTCCCACGTTGTTCGCCACCGATCGGACTGATCGCAGGACGTACATCGTCCAAGGCTGGGTGGTGAGGGATCCGGAAGTCTTGCGTGACGTCGGGCCCGTACCCGAGGGTGAGACCCTCGTCGAGGTGCCGGAAGAAGTGCTGAAGTTCTACACGCGGCGCGACCACGGGGAGGAGAGCTGAGCCGTCGCATTCATCCCGGTTCGGAGCTCAGGGAGCTCTTCCGGCAGTTCGAGCACACCGCATTTCGTCTGGAGGTGCGCTCCGCGTATGCGGTGTCGATCGAAGAAGAGGCATTTCGAAAGTTCCTTGCCGGTGAGCCGTACGACCTGTCTTGGATGGACGACTGGCTCGAGACAGTGCGAGCGGCGACCAGTGAAGGCAAGCAGTTCCAACGTGTGCGGGTCGTCGACGAACCCATGAGCGACTACGCCAGGTGGAGCTTGGAAGTAGCGCAGCACAACAATGCGGCAGGGGAGGACATTCGCTACCTGCAGAGGGAACGGGCGCGTGCGGCCGGATTGCCGAACCATGACTATTGGCTGTTCGATTCGCGGCTTCTGGTGCGCATGGACTACGACGATTGCGATCAGTTCTTAGGCGGTACAATCATCGAAGATCCAGCCGAAGTCGTGCAACACAACTACTGGCGCGATGTCGCATGGCATCACGCCGTGAGACGGGATGAGTTTGCCGCCGACGAACGGTCCGGTCACACCTGACATCCATGCGGCGCGTGCCGCCTTGGGCAAGCGGCTCCGCGAGCTGCGCCGTGCCGCCGGCCTCACCGGCACGCAGCTCGCGGAAGTGTTGTCGTGGACGCAGTCCAAGGTCTCCAAGTTGGAGACCGGCCGGCAAACCCCCAGTGCGGACGACATCCGAGCGTGGACTCGCGGGACCGGCGCCGAAGCGCGAACCGAAGAGCTACTGCTGGAGCTGCAGGTCCTCGAGGAGCGTCATGCGGACTGGCAGCGCGTCCTGCGGCCCGGCCTACGTCGGCATCAGCGTGAGATCCTCGAACTCGACGCCAAGACGCGCCTTTTTCGAGTCTTTGAATCTACCGTGGTCCCGGGACTGCTGCAGACTCCGGATTACGCCAAGTCCCAGCTGGCGCAGGGGGTCGTACTGCATGGTGCGGCCAACGACGTCAACCAAGCAGTACAGGCGCGGATGAAGCGGCAAGAACTGCTCTACCGCGAAGACAAGCGGTTCCACTTCATCATCACCGAGGCTGCGCTGCGGATTCGCTTGGTTCCGCGTCACGTGATGCTTGCTCAGTTGGACCGGCTCGTATCGCTGTCGACGCTACCCAATGTGCGATTCGGAATCATCGGCTTCGACGCCAGGTATGCGATAGGTCCTTGGCACGGCTTTTGGCTCCGTGACGACGAACGCGTCGTCGTGGAGACGTATTCCGCTGAACTGACGCTCGTGCAACCAGAAGAAATAGACCTCTACCGTAAGGTCTTTGATCATTTCGCGTCCCTCGCGCGCCATGGCCACCTGGCGCGAGAAATCATCGTGCGCGTCGCTGACGAGCTGGCTGCGACTGAAGAACCTGACGGCCAGTAGACAACGAGAGAATTTCCAAGTCTGCCAGGGAATATTGGCGAATATTCCTAGTCGGGTAGCCGTCCGTTCCCTACCTTCTCGGGGCGTGTCGACAGACGTCCGATGATGAGGAGGCTTCGGTGCTGGTCAGCAGCGCGAGCAGGGACGCGGGACAGCCCAGCACGTACTCGCGCGAGTTCTTGCAGGCTGTCGCCGCGGATCGTCGACTTTTCGAACGGATCGCGCAGGTGCGGCCGGGGATCATTCGCGCCCTGCTGATCCTCCTCGGCGATCTGGAAGACCTGCTCGATCTGCCTACAGGTGTGCAGAAGGCGCTCGGCGAACGCATCCGCCGCATCGGCGAGACGGTGATGGCCCGCGCCGACCGTGCTTCCGGTGATGCCGATGCCGAGTAGCTTCTTCGGGGCGTCGAGTACCTGGCGCGGCAAGCACTGGCACGCTTACATGGTTCTCGACTCGGTCGACGATCCTGTGTCGCGGTGGCGGCGGTTGCAGCGAGAGCCTGACACGGTTCTGGACAACCCGTTTGCGGTCGCGGAATGGATCGAGCAACGAATGCTCAATCTCGGGGCACGCCGTGCGGTGTCCGCTGTCGCCGATCACGAATGGGTCGAGATCAAAGACGCCGAAGACTTGGCCCATCTGTACGGCGAGCACATGTTGATTGCTTCGCGCGGTGATTCGGTCTATGTCGACGTCTACCACCCACCGCGTCGTGTTGAGCTGTTCGTGGAAGCAGTGAGTCGTCGTCAATGCGAGCACCATATGACGACCGCGAGCACTCAAGGCGGCTGACGCAGTCACTGCCACGGTAGGGACATCGTCCTGCGGTTGGCGAGCACCCACGCACCAAGCTCAGTGCACGGCGGAACTACTGCATGTGCGCGAACGCGGGGCGTGATGTCGACTCGGCGGTGGGGACTCACCGCCCCCGGCCGTGCAGCAGCCGCACGACCCACATCACCAGTTTCATGTGCCGCGGCTTCCGCGCGAACGACAGCAACGGCAACGGCATGCGGTACTTCTGCCGCGCGATGGACTTGGCCGCCGCGAACTCGCGCAGGCCGTCCGGTCCGTGAATGCGCCCGAAACCGGAGTCCCCGAGCCCACCGAACGGCAACGCGCCGACCATGGCGTACGTCTGCACCGAGTTGATCGACGTCATTCCGCTGCGCAGCCGGCGGGCGATCTCCATTGCCTTCGACGTCGAGCGCGTATACACCGCCGAACCCAGGCCGTAGCGGGTGGCGTTCGCCTTGGCCACCGCCTCCTCGAGGTCGCGCACCCGGTTGATGGTGATGGTCGGCCCGAACGTCTCCTCGGTCATCGCCGCGGAGTCCTCCGGCACGTCGGTCAGCACCACCGGATGCACGAACGGCGGCCGGACCGACTCGGGCCCGCCGACCACCGCCTTCCCGCCACGCTCCACGGCATCCGTGATGTGCTTGCGGATGATCTCCACCTGGCTCGGCATGGTGATCGGCCCGAGCTGCGCATCCTCCTGCGCGCCGACCCGGATGCCCGCGGCGATCGTGGCGACCCGGTCCACGAAGGCGTCGAAGACCTTCTCGGTGACGTAGGCGCGCTCGATCCCCACGCACGTCTGACCGGCGTTGCCCATGGCGCCGAACGCCACAGCCTCCGCCGCGGCTTCGATGTCCGCGTCGTCGGCCACGATGACCGCGTCCTTGCCGCCTGCCTCCACGATCACCGGCGTGAGCGTTTCCGCGCAGGTGGCCATCACCTTCTTGCCGGTGGCCGTCGACCCGGTGAACGCCACCTTGTCGACCCCGCTCCGGCACAGCGCCGCCCCTGTCGGCCCGAACCCGGTGACGACCTGCAACACCGGCTCCTCCGGTACGGCCTCGGCGAACGTCTCGGCGATCCAGGCCCCCACCCCCGGCGAGTGCTCGCTCGGCTTGAACACCACCGCGTTGCCCGCGGCCAGCGCATACGCGATCGAGCCGACCGGCGTCAGGATCGGGTAGTTCCACGGCCCGATCACGCCGATGACGCCCAGCGGCTGGTACTGCACGCTCGCGGCGAGGTTCATGGCCAGCGGCCCGGTGCGCACCTTGCGTGGGCCCAGCACCTTGCGCGCGTGCTTGGCCGCCCAGTCGATGTGCTCGATGGCGCCGATGGTCTCCAACCGCGCGTCGTCGGTCGGCTTGCCCGTCTCCGCATGCATCAGCCGGGCGAGCTCGTCGATGCGCCGGACGATGGTGCGTTTCCAGGCCAGCAGCCGGTTCTTGCGCTCGTCGAACCCGAGCCCCGACCACCAGCGCGCGGCCTTCCTGGCCCGCGCGACAGCCTCCGCCACCGCCTCCTCGTCGTGCACCGGATACGTCCCGACGACCTCACCGGTCGCGGGGTTGAGCGATTCCAGTACCTCGCCCGCGGGCGCGCTCGACATGGACTGCGTGGACTCCGTGGACGCCGTGACCGACATGGGACCTCCCAGGTGACCGGAGGTCCATCTTCACTCGGACAACTGACCAAGTCAACGGCGATCCGCTGGACCAGCGCCGCTCGGCACGGCAAGATTCCCGCCAGCTTCGCCCAGTCCGGAGGTCGGTCATGACGGAGTTCAGCAGGCGCAGTGCCCTCGTAGGAGCCGCCGCCGCAGGCGCCCTGTTGGTGCCCGGTGTGGCTCGGGCGACCACGGTCACCAAGTTCCCGTTCCCCACGACGCCGGAACTCACCGTGCTGGTCACCGGCGACGCAGGCACCGGCAATGCGTCGCAGTACGCGGTCACCGCGGCCGCACGGCAGGTACTGGCCGGCGAGCGGCTGTCGCTGGCGCTCGGGCTCGGCGACAACATCTACGAGAACGGGCCGGAGACCCCGGACGACGACGAGTTCGCGGACAAATTCGAGGTGCCCAACACCGGGCTGGACGTGCCGTGGCTGATGGCCTTGGGCAACCACGACAACAGCCTGCTCATCCCCGGTGACGGCAGCTGGCTGCTGCGCGGCAACAACGAAGTCGGCTATCACGAGCGCTCCCCGCGCTGGTGGATGCCGTCCCGCTACTACTCGGTCGCGGTGCCCGACCACGACCCGGTGGCCGAATTCTTCGTGCTCGACCTCAACCCGCTCACCGCCTACCTGCCGAAGTTGCTCTACTGGGCGCCCTACGGCCCCTACATGCGCAAACAGCGCGAATGGTTGAAGCAACGGCTGGCCACCTCGCGGGCGAAGTGGAAGTTCGTCTGCAACCACTACCCGTATCTGAGCAACGGCTCACACGGGAATGCCGGCGCCTACGACGGAGTACCGCCGCTGCTTCCGCACGCCAACGGCGCCTACGTGAAGAAGTTCTTCGAGGACCTCGTGCTCGGCCGGGCCCAGTTCATGCTCGCCGGCCACGACCACACCCTCCAGGTGCTCAAGCCGACCCCGGCCACGAAGGGCACGATCCAGCTGGTCAGCGGCGCGGCGGGGAAGACGTCCGGGCATGGTGGCGGCGACAATCCCGCCTACTTCCAGCGGTTCGACACCCTCGGGTTCATGCTGCTGGACATCACCAGCAGTTCCGTCGGCGTCCGCGTCTACACCGTCGATCCGGCCACCCAGCGCGCTGAGCTGGCGTACCAGCGGCAGCTGGCCTGACCGCGATTGACGTCGACGCCCCTCTATGGCCCCGATCTGGGCCGGGCGGAGCAGCCGGATGCGGCGTGTTGGACGCTTGACGCACTACCGGGGCTGCGTAGCGTAATGCGCATGTCCAGGGTCCCGGTCGACGTGCGTCGTCGTGATCTCGTCGACGCGGCGATCACGGTGATGGCCCGGGATGGCGTCGCGAAGGCCACCACCCGCGCCATCGTCAACGAGGCAGGTGTCCACCTCGGGCTGTTCCACTACTGCTTCAAGTCCAAAGAGGACATGCTGCTGCAGGTCATCGAGACGCTGCACGAGCGGCATCTGCGCGCGGTGCTGGACAGCGTGGATCCGCGGGCAGGGTTCGAGGACATGGTGCGCGCGGGCATCCGCGAGTACTGGGATCGCGTGGAGCGGTTTCCCACCGAGTACCAGCTGAGCTACGAGCTGACCCAGTACGCCTTGCGAAATCCCGCGCTGGCCCGGGTGGCGCGGCGGCAGTACGAGTTGCACCTGGAGTACGCGCGGGCGTTCCTGACTGCCGTCGCCCAGGCTGCCGGGGTGCGTTGGAGAGTGCCGTTGGACGTGCTGGCTCGCAAGGTGCAGAGCGCGGTCGACGGGGTGACGCTGGCGTGGATCGTCGATCGCGACACCGAAGCGACCCTTGCGGTGCTGGATCTCTACGTCGAGCAGCTGGTGGCCCTCGCCGAGCAGAACGTCACCCAGCGCGCCTAGCTCCGTCACCGCGCTCACCGGACGCGCCGGTGGAACAGCACCCGTGCCAGCAGCACGGACACCACGAAGATCCCGCCGCACCACGCCGCGGCCAGCAGGGCGTTCGAGCCGGCGGGACCGCCCAGCAGCAGTGCGCGCAGCGTTTCGATGACCGGCGTGACGGGCTGATTCTCGGCGAAACCCTGCACCCACCCCGGCAAGGTGTCGACCGGGACGAAAGCACTACTCGGGTACGGCAGGAAGGTCATGAAGAACGTGAATCCGCTGGCACCCTCCTGGGTGCGGGCCAGCAGGCCGATCACCGCCGATACCGCGGAGATGGCCAACACGAACATGACCACGACACCGGCGGCCAGCAACCACTCCCGAAGCCCGGCGACGGGCCGGAAACCGATGGCGAACGCCACCGCCAGCACCAGGGCGGTGGACACGACGTTGCGGGCGAGGCTGGCGGTCACGTGCCCGGTCAGCACCGCCGCGCCGGAGACGTCCATGGACCGGAACCGATCGATGGCGCCGGACGACATGTCGGTGCTGACCGTTTGCGCGGTGAGGGATGCGCCGAATCCCGCGCAGAGCAGCAGGACGCCGGGAACGACGTAGGTGACATACGCCGTGCCGGTGTCGATCGCGCCGCCGAACAGGTAGACGAACAGCAGCATCAGGATGACCGGCAGCGTCAGCGAGATCAGCAGCGCCTCCGCGTTGCGGCTGGTCAGCCGCAGGCTCCTGGCGGCCATGGTGATCAGGTCGCCGACGCGTGACGGGGCAGGTGCGATGTGCTCTGGCATGGGAGTTCCTTCGAGGTGTTGCGCGCCTTGATGCGTGCGAGATGCGACGGCGGAGCTCAGGCGTGGGCGGGTTCCTTCGGGCGTTCCTGCGCCGGGCGGCCGGTCAGGGCCAGGAAGACGTCGTCGAGCGAGGCGGTACGGGTGCGGAAGTGCGCGATCGTCGTCCGGCTCGGATCGATGTCGTCCAGCAGCGACCGGACATGGGCGGCGCTGCCGTCGGTGACGGTCGCCAGCCGCAGCTCCTCCGGCTCGGCCGACACCACCGCGTCGCCGAGCTTGGCCGATGCCGCCCGAAAGCTCGCTCGGTCGACGAACGTGATGTCCAGCCGGGTGTCGGCCACCTTCTGTTTGAGTTCCGCGGCCGTGCCTTCCGCGACGATCGTGCCGTGGTCGAGCACCGCGATGCGGTCGGCGAGCTCGTCGGCTTCCTCCAGGTACTGCGTGGTCAGCACGACGGTGACGCCACGAGCGACCAGGTCCTTGATCGCCTGCCACAGGGCCAGCCTGCTGCGCGGATCCAAGCCGGTGGTCGGCTCGTCCAGGAACAGCACCGCGGGCTCGGTCACCAGGCTGGCTGCCAGGTCCAGGCGCCGCCGCATGCCGCCGGAGTAGGTGCCGACGCGCCGGCCGGCGGCCTCGGTCAGGTCGAAGCGCTCCAGAAGCTCCGCGGCCCGGGCGCGCGCCGCTGCCCGCCGGAAGCCGCGCAGTCGCGCCATCATGACCAGGTTCTCGGTGCCGGTCTGATCCTCGTCGACGGCGGCGTACTGTCCGGTGAGGCTGATCCTGCGGCGCACTTTCGTGCGCTCCCGCACGACGTCGTACCCCGCCACCCGCGCGGTCCCGACGTCCGGTGGCAGCAGTGTCGACAGGATCCGCACCGTCGTGGTCTTGCCCGCGCCGTTCGGCCCCAGCAAGGCGAAGACGCTGCCCCGTTCGACGTGCAGGTCGACACCGCGCAGGACGTGCACGTTTCCGTACGACTTCTCCAGTCCGTGGGCCGCCACGGCCAGTTCTTCGGTCACCGCAAGCTCCTTGACTGCGTACGCCATACGCTGTTGCGTACACCATACGCAGTTTTAGGATGAGGAGCAACTGCGACAGGTCGGAGGCACATGGCGGAGCGCCCGGAACTTCCCTCGAGCCTCGAGCTCGCCTGGGGCCGACGCGCGCCGTCGGGGCGCGGACCTCGGCCGGCATTGAACGCCGAGCGCATCGTGGCCGCCGCGGTGCGGGTGGCGAACGCCGAAGGCCTGGAAGCGGTCTCCATGAATCGCGTGGCCGCGGAGCTCGGCTCGTCACCGATGGCGCTGTATCGCCACGTGGCGTCCAAGGACGAGCTGCTGATGCTGATGTTCGACCTGCCGTTGGAGAAGCCGCCCCGGTTCCCGGACGACGCAGGCTGGCGAGAGCGACTGATCATGTGGGCCCAGGCGCACCGCGAGGTGTTCCAGCGTTACCCGTGGATGGTCCGGATGCCGATCAGCGGACCGCCGATCACGCCGAACCACATGGCGTGGTTCGACGCCGGGTTGGCCGCACTTGCCGACACGGCGTTGACCGAGGGCGAAAAAGTCGGCGCGGTCCTGTTGGTCAGCATGCACGTGCGCAGCAACGTTCAGCTGAACGCGGACATCGAGGCGGCGGAAGCCAACACGGACCAGGCCATGGTGCTCGCCCACTACGGCGCCTACCTGCGCCAACTGATCAATGCCGAGGATCATCCGGCGGTCTGGCGCGCCCTGCAGGCCGGGGTGTTCGCGGCCGAAGCCATCGAGGCCGACGACGACTTCGAGTTCGGCTTGGAGACGATCATCGCCGGGCTGGAGGCGCTGATGCAGCGCCGCGAGCGGTCCGCGTAGCGTCACTTCGCCCGCCCGGGCGCCGGCCGCGGTCGCACCGGTGCTGCCTGCCGACGTCAGTGTTGCCTAACCGGGCGCCGGTGCTGCCTAACCGGGCGCCGGTGCCGTCTGCCCGGCGCCAGTGCTGTTTGCCGAGCGTCGGTGCGGTCTGGCGCGTCAGTGGACGCCGAGCCGCTCCGCCGTCTCCGCGGGCATGGTCTCGAACGGATCCCTGCCCTTGTAGGCGGTGATCACCTCGCGCAGCGGGCCCTGCTGCTTGATCCGGCCGCCTTCCATCCACACCGCCGACGTGCACAGCTCGAGCAGCAGGTCGTCCTGGTGGGAGGCGAACACCAGCAGGCCGGAACGGCGGACCAGGTCGACCAGCCGGTCCCGCGCCTTGTTCATGAACGCCGCATCCACCGCGCCGATGCCCTCGTCCAGCAGCAGGATCTCCGGGTCGATCGAGGTCACCACGCCCAGCGCCAGCCGCACCCGCATGCCGGTCGAGTAGGTGCGCAGCGGCATCTGCAGGTAGTCGCCGAGCTCGGTGAACTCGGCGATGTCGTCGATCCGCTTCTCCATCTGCCGCCGAGACATGCCGAGGAACAGCCCGCGGATGATGATGTTCTCGTAGCCGGAGATCTCCGGGTCCATGCCGATGCCCAGGTCGAACACCGGCGCCACCCGGCCGACGATGCGCGAGCTGCCCCTGGTCGGCTCGTAGATCCCGGCAAGCAGCCGCAGCAAGGTCGACTTGCCCGCGCCGTTGTGCCCGACCAGGCCCACCCGGTCGCCTTCGGACAGCGACAGCGTGATGTCCTGCAGGGCCTCGATGACCGGGACCTTGGTGTCGGTGCCGATGTTCCCGCCGACCTTGCCGAGCACCCGCTTCTTCAGCGACCGCGACTTGGCGTCGAAGATCGGGAAATCGACGTACGCCCGCTCGAGTTCGATGCTCACCATGTGTCGCTCACACCCAGTACGAGACGCGGGAACGGTAGTTGCGCATGGCCACCAGCGTCAGGCCCCATCCGACGACGGTGATGATGCCGACCACCAGCCAGTGCGTCCACGACTGCTGGTTGCCGATCATCGGGGCACGCAGCAGCTCGACGAAGTGGTACAGCGGATTGAGGTCGGTCACCAGCGCCCGCCAGCCTGCCACGTTGCCGAACTTCTGGTACAGGATGTCCGCCGACCACACGATCGGGGTCATGAAGAACATCAGGCTGGACAGCGCCACGATGAGCTGCGGAATGTCCCGGAACCGGGTCGAGACGATGCCGAACAGCAGCGTCACCCACGCGCCGTTGATCACCAGCATGGCGAACGCCGGGACGGCCAGCACCGCGGTCCAGCTCAATCCGGGGTGCCACCACTCGAAGTCCCCCGGCTGCGCCTCGATGATCTGGTACGGCTGCGCCAGGTCGTCGAAGAAGATGACCAGGATGATCGCGTAGACGATCAGGTTGTGGGCGAACATGATCGTCAGCCGGTACACCGTGCGCAGCGCGTACACCGACAGCGGCGCGGGCAGGTGCTTGATCAGCGCCTCGTTGTGGATGAACGTCTCGGCGCCCTCGGTCATGCAGCCGATGATGAAGTTCCAGACGATGAAACCGACCGTCAGATACGGCAGGAACGTGCCGATCTCCGCGCCGAACAGCTGCGAGTAGAGCAAGCCGAGGCCGATGGCGGTCACGCCCATGCTGAGCGTGATCCACAGCGGGCCCAGCACCGAACGGCGGTAGCGCTGCTTGATGTCCTGCCAGGCCAGGTGGCTCCACAGCTCCCGGTCACGCAAGCCGTCGCGGATGTCCGCGATCGCGCGAGCCCAGCTGCGCCGCGTGGCCACCGGAGCGTCCGGCTGGGCGGGAGTTGACACCTGCACGGAGCACGAGCGTACCCGGCAGGTTCGCGCGGCTTGAGCCGACCGTGGGCGGAGGTCGTCCGTTCGTTCTTCGGCGCGCGGAATCGCGCCGCTTCCGGTTCAATGAAGTGATGACCGACCGCCCGCAGCCCGACGGCGGGGCGCAGCCCAGCCCCTCGTCGTTCACCAAAGCCATGTTCTCCGGAGTGCTGCTCGACGAGCTGGTGTTCCCGTACCCGCAGTTGAGCCGCGAGGAGGCCAAGAAGGTGCACGAGCTGATCGGCACCGCGCGGGAATTCCTCGGCGAGCACTACGACCCGTGGCGGGTCGAGCGGGAGCGCTGGGTGGGCGACGACATCATCCGCGGCCTGGGTGAACGTGGCCTGCTCGGGCTGTACGTCTCGCCCGAGTACGGCGGGCAGGGGCTGTCGCAGACCGGCTACTGCCGGGTGATGGAGGAGTTCGGCGGCATCGACGCCACGCTGTCGGTGGTCATGGGCGTGCACCAGTCCATCGGCATGAAGCCCATCCACATGTTCGGCACCGAGGAGCAGAAGGCCCGGTTTCTCCCGGACCTCGCGGCCGGGCGGAAGCTGGCCGGCTTCGGGCTGACCGAACCGAACGCCGGATCGGACGCCTACCACGTGCAGTCCTACGCGGAACGGCAGGCGGACGGCTCGTTCGTGCTGAACGGGGAGAAGCGCTGGATCGGCAACGGCGCCAAGGACGTGGTGTGCGTGTTCGCCCGGTGCGAGAACGGCCACGTCGCGCTGATCCTGGAGAAGGGCATGGACGGGTTCGACGCGCCGCACCGCTTCGACACCCTCGGCCTGCGCGGCAACGACCTGCGCAAGCTGACGTTCACCGACGTGCGGGTGCCCAAGGAGAACGTGCTCGGCGAACCCGGTGACGGCTTCCGCATCGCCATGGCCACGCTGAACAACGGCCGGATGTCGCTGGGCACCGGGGTGGTGGGCGGCACGAAGGCCCTGATCGAGCAGGCGATCGAGCACACGAGCGAGCGCGAGCAGTTCGGCGTCCCGTTGGCCGACTTCGAGCTGGTCGAGGACAAGATCGCCTGGATGGTCAGCTACCTGTACGGGCTGGAGTCGCTGGCCTACCTGACCACCGGCCTGGTCGATGCCGGGGTGGCGGACTACTCGCTGGAGTCGGCGATGTCGAAGGTCGCGGCCACCGAGTTCAACTGGTACGCGGTCAACCGGGTCTTCCAGCTGCTGGGCGGTGCGGCGTTCATGGCCGATTCGCCGATCGCCAAGTCGCTGCGCGACACGCGGATCTTTCCGATCTTCGAAGGCGCCAACGACGTGCTCCGCGCGTTCATCGCGCTCAACGGGCTGAAAGTCGTCGCCGAGGAGTACGACGACCTGCGCGGCATCAACCTCAGCGACCCGATCAGGACCATCGGCACCATCGCCGAGTTCGTGCGCGGGCAGATCACCCGCAGGCTCCGGCCCGCCGGGCTCGAATCGGTGCACCCGGCCTTGGCCAAGCAAGCCGACGCGGTGTCGGACCAGACCAAGAAGCTGCGCGCCGCGGTGGAGTCGCTGTTGCGCCGGTACGGCAAGGACGTGCGATCGCGGCAGCGGCACCAGAAACGGCTGGCCGACGCGGCGACCGACATCTACGCCCAGGTCGCGACGCTGTCCCGGACGAGCGCGCTGTTCGAGGACCAAGGGGTCGAGGCGTCCGGGCAGGAGAAGTTCATTGCGCACTCGTTCTGCGACCGGGCTGCGGCGCGGGTGGAATCCCAGCTGCGGCTGATCGACCACAACGACGACGACGCGATGCATTCCATCGCGCGGCTCGCCTACAACCACGGAGGGTACGGGCCCCGGCTGCATTGAGCCGGTGACGACCACGGTGGAGCGGGCCCGGCTGCATCGAGCTCGGCCGCTGTGCGCCGGGTGTCCCAGCTCGCGCAGCCGGCCCGCTCGTCACCGCCAGTCGGACGTCACAGGTACTGGCCGGTGCCGTGGCTGTCGCCGGGGCCGGAGCTGTGCCCGGTGGAGTGGTGGCCGCCGGTGGGCAGCCCGCGGCGCATCTGCTCCAGCTGCACCCTGGCCGCCATCTGCTGCGCGAACAGCGCCGTCTGGATGCCGTGGAACAGGCCCTCCAGCCAGCCGACGAGCTGGGCCTGCGCCACCCGCAGCTCGGCGTCGGACGGCGTGGTGGACTCGGTGAACGGGGCCATCAGCCGTTCCATCTCTTCCCGCAGCTCCGGGGCGAGCGCGTCCTCCAGCTCCTTGATCGAGGTCTCATGGATCTCGCGCAGCCGGTTGCGGCTGGCGTCGTCCAGCGGAGCGGCCCGCACCTCCTCCAGCAGCTGCTTGATCATCGTGCCGATCCGCATCACCTTGCCGGGCTCTTCGATCAGCTCGCCGACGTTGCCGTTGTCGTCGTCGGACGACTCGGCAGGGATCTTCGCGGCACCCACCGGAGAGCCGTCGGGACCGACAACCACCACGTGGTGTGACGCTTCCTGCTCGGCGTTACCTGCTGTGCCGGATTCTGGGGTGTTCGGCTCGGACATGTGCTCCATCCGTGTGGTCGACGGTGAACGCGGCCGGGCCGGCCGCGATGGCCCACTCTCGAGAGTAGTCGCTACCTGGGCAATCGAGCCCGCAGAGGGCACCCCGGACCGTCCCACCTCTGGCAGCGTCCGTACGGTGTGTTGTCGTGGGGGGACGGGGGGCACTTTGCGGAGGTGAGGATGCCATTCGACATCGCCCGCATCCGTGGCCTGATGCCGGCCCTCGGCGATGGGTGGGTGCACCTCGAGGGCGCTGCGGGAATGCTGGTTCCCGAACAGGTCGCCTCCGCGGTCGCCACGGCGATGCGGGCACCGGTGTCCAGCCCGGGTGGCGTCTTCCCGGCGTCCCAGCGTGCCGACAGCATCGTGGCGGCGGCGCGCCGGGCGATAGCCGACCTGACCGGAGCGGATCCGGAAGGCGTCGTGCTGGGCCCCAGCAGCGCGGTGCTGCTCTGGCGCCTGGCCACCGCGCTGGGTGACGTGTGGACGCTCGGCGACGAGGTGGTCGTCTCCCGGCTGGACGAGCCGGCGAACCAGATTCCGTGGGTGGAGGCGGCGCGGCGGGTCGGCGGCGTGGTCCGCTGGGGCGAAGTGGACATCGAGACCTGTGAACTGCCCGCGTGGCAGTACGAGACGCTGGTGACGCCGCGGACCAAGCTGGTCGCGCTCACTGCCGCCTCCGGCACGGTCGGCACCCGGCCGGACGTGGCCACGGTGGCGGAGTTCGCGCGCCGAGTCGGTGCGCTCATGGTGGTCGACGCCTCCTTCGCCGCCCCGTTCGTCCCTTTGGACATTCACGCCTCGGGCGCCGACGTCATGGTGGTGTCCGCGCTGTCGTGGGGCGGCCCGGCGGTGGGGGCGCTGGTGTTCCGGGACCCGGGGTTGCTGAACCGCATCCACTCGGTGTCGCTGGACCAGGCCGCGCGCGGCCCGGCCCGGCTCGAGGTGGGGGCCCATGCGTACGCGCTGCTGGCCGGCATGGTGGCTTCGGTGGACTTCCTGGCCGGTTTGGACGACACGGCTGCCGGGTCGCGGCGCGAGCGGCTGCTGGCGTCGATCGCCGCGGCCCGGCACCACACCTCCGAACTGCTCGCCCTGCTCACGTCCGAGCTGCGGGCGATGCGCCACGTGATGCTCATCGGCGACGCCATGCGGCGCATCCCGGCGCTGGCTTTCACCGTGGTCGACCACAAGGCCGCGGAAGTCGTGCAATACCTGGCGTCGCGGGGGATCTGCGCGTTCGCCGACGACGGCACGACGGGATTGTTCGCCGCGCTCGGGGTGGGCGAGGTCGGCGGGGCGGTGCGGATCGGCCTGGCCCACTACACCAGCAGGTTCGAGGTCAACGAGCTCATCAGGGCCCTGCGCGATCTGGCGTGACGCCGAGCGGGCCAGGCGTGTGCTGCCGCCGCATGGCGGCTCGTGCCGTGATCCGGCCCATTGGCGGGCGAGCCGGTGTGCGGCATGATCCATCGCCGATGACGTCGAGTCGGTGACGGGACGCGTGGCGAGGGCGGCGCGCGGAGACGGGTGAGGGCGTGGGCGTACTTCTGGCGCTGGGGTCTGCGTTCAACTACGGCTTGTCGGACTACGTGGGTGGCGTCGCGTCGCGGCGGGCGTCGTTCCTGCGCATCGCGATGCTTGGGCAGATCGGCGCGCTCGTGGTGGTCGGGCTGGCCGCTCCGGTGGTCTCGCCGGAGATTCCCGCCCTGGCCGACCTGGCGTGGGGCGGGCTGTCCGGGGTCGGCACCGCCATCGGGATGACGTTCTTGTTCCGCGGCATGGGGCGCGGTGCGGTGTCCATCGTGGTGCCCACCAGCGCGGTCGGCGGGGTCGTGCTGCCGGTGCTGGTCGGTGTGCTGGTGCTCGGCGAGCGGCCGGAACCGCTCGCGTGGCTGGGCATCGTGATCACGCTGCCCGCGTTGTGGGTCATCTCGCGCGGCAACGGCGACGACGCCCACGCCGCCAGAATGTCGGTGCTGGACGGGCTCGTCGCCAGCGTCGGGATCGCACTGCAGTACCTGGCGCTGGCGCAGGCAGGACCGGACTCCGGGATCTGGGCGGTGGCGTCCGGTCGGGTCACGTCGATCGTCACGGTCCTCGTGCTGGGCATGATCGTGCCTGCGCAGCACATCGACGCGATCGCCGGCGACGGCGAAGCGCGGCGCGCGACGGCCGGAGGCCTGCTGGCCGGAGTGCTCGCCGGCGCCGCGCTGGTGTGTTACCTCTACGCCACGCGGGTCGAACTGATCACGGTCGCGGTCGTGGTGGCGTCGCTGTACCCGGTGGTTCCGGTGATCCTGGGCGTCACCGTCCTGCGCGAACGACTCAGCCGAGGGCAGAGTGCCGGCTTGGTGGCCGCGATGGCGGCCACCGTCATGATCGCGTCGGCCTGAGACGGCTCACCCGACGGTGAGCAGTACCTTGCCGAAGACCTGGCCGCCCTCGAGCGCGCGGTGCGCCTCCGCCGCGTTCGACATCGGCACGGTCTGCCCGATGACCGGCCGGACGGCCCCTTCCTCGATCAGCGGCCACAGGTGCTCCCGCACCGCGGCGACGATGGTCCCCTTGTCGTCCACCGGGCGCCCGCGCAGGTTGGTCGCCGTCACCGAGCCGCGCTTGCTGAGCAGCTTGCCGATGTTCAGTTCGGCTTTCGTGCCGCCCTGCATGCCGATGATCACCAGGCGGCCCTCGGTGGCCAGCGCGTCGACGTTGCGGTCGAGATACTTCGCGCCCATCACGTCGAGGATGACGTTCGCGCCGCCTTCGGCCTTGACGACCTCGACGAAGTCGTCCTCGCGGTAGTTGATCGCGATGTCGGCGCCCAGCTCGCGGCACCTGTCCACCCGCTCCTGGGAGCCCGCGGTGATCGCGACGCGCGCGCCGAGCGCCTTGCCGACCTGGATCGCGTGCGTTCCGATACCGCCTGCTCCGCCGTGCACCAGCAGCAGCTCACCGGCCTGCAGCCGGGCCACCATGACGACGTTGGACCACACCGTGCAGGCGACCTCCGGCAGCGCGGCGGCCTCGACCAGGTCGACGCCGCCCGGGACCGGTAGCAGCTGGGCGGCGGGCACCGCCACGCGCTCCGCGTAACCGCCACCCGCCAGCAACGCGCACACCTCGTCGCCGACCGACCAGCCGTCGACCCCTTCGCCGACCTCGACGATCCGGCCGGAACACTCCAGTCCCGGGTACTCCGGCGCCCCGGGCGGCGGCGGGTAGTAACCCTGGCGCTGCAACACGTCGGCCCGGTTGACCGCCGAGGCCACCACCTCGAGCAGCACCTCGCCCGCGCCCGGCCGCGGATCGGGCACCTCGGTCCACTGCAGCTTTTCGGGTCCGCCTGGTTCGCTGATCGTTACCGCACGCATGCGCCAACCGTATAACCAGTGGCGGCCCGTGCCCGGAGACCGCACGATGTGCCCATGACCGCTGACCCGTGGCCGTTGCGTCATCTCGTGCTCCGCACGCCCAGACTGGAACTGCGCCCGGACGACGACGACGGGTTGTTCGAGCTGATCGAGGTCGCCCGGGCCGGGATCCACCCGCCGGAGGAGATGCCGTTCGCGTTTCCGTGGACCGACGCCGGACCGGAAGCGCTCGGCCCGAACACGGTGCGGCATCACTGGGAACGGCGCGCATCGATCGTGGGCGGGTCGTTCGTGGTGAACTTCCTGGTGCGGCTGGACGGCAAGGTCATCGGCGAGCAAGGATTGGTGGCCGAGGACTTCCCGATCACCAGGGAAGTGTCCACCGGGTCGTGGCTGGGCAGGGCCTGTCAAGGGCAGGGCTTCGGTACCGAGATGCGGGCGGCCGTGCTGATGTTCGCGTTCGATCACCTGGGCGCCGAGACGGCCCGGTCGTCGGCGCTGGACGGCAACGAGGCTTCGGCCGCGGTCAGCCGGAAGCTGGGGTACCGGCCGGACGGCACACGGCTGCTCGTGGTGCGCGGCCGACGGCGGGTCGAGCGGCGATTCCTGCTCACGGCGCAGGATTTCGTTCGTCCGAAGTGGACACTCTATACCGAGGGTGCGGATGCTTGTGTGCCCTTTTTAGCCAGTGGCCAGATTCCGCCGGTGAAACCTTGACGTATCGGGCAATCCGCATAGGGTCATGGCGCTATCGGGGCGCAGCGGCCGGCGGGGCGGCCCGCGCCACGGTGGACCCTTTCCACGAAACCGGGAGTTCGGTTATGCCATCGGTGAGAAAGAAGCTCGCCGCCGTTACCGCGGTCGCGGCGGGCGCTGCTTTGGTGCTCGGCGCGCCAGGTGCCGGCGCCGCTCCGAAAGCGGATCAGAATCTGCCGAAGAAGCTGGTCAAAGCGGTCAATCCGGACAAGGTGCAGAAGCACCTGATCGCGTTCCAGCGTTACGCCGACCAGAACGACGGGAATCGAGCCGCCGGGACGGAAGGACACAACAAGTCCGCCGAGTACGTCGCCTCGAAACTGGAAGCCGCGGGCTTCGACGTCACGCGTCAGGAATTCGAGTTCGTCTACGACGAGACGGTGACCGAGACGCTGACCGTGGGCGGCGAGGACATCCCGGTCATCCGCATGGCCTACAGCGCCAACAGCCCGGAAGGTGGGGTGACCGCGCCGCTGATCGCCATCCCGGAGGACGAGACGCCGGGCTGTGAGGTCAGCGACTACAGCGCGGACGTCGAGGGCAAGATCGCGGTCATCCAGCGCGGTGCGTGCACCTTCGCCGAGAAGCAGACCGCCGCGGCCGAAGCGGGCGCCGTCGGCGCGATCATCTACAACAACGTCGACGGCGCGCTCAACGGGACCCTGGGCGACCCGGAGGTCGGCGCGATCCCGACCGGTGGCGTGACCCAGGAGGACGGCGCCAAGCTGGTCGCGGCCGCGGGCCAGGAAGCGACTCTGGACCTGCAGGGCATCACCGAGCAGCGCACCACCAAGAACATCATCGCCGAGACCAAGACCGGTCGGCACGACAACGTGGTGATGGCCGGTGCGCACCTGGACGGTGTGCCCGACGGCCCGGGCATCAACGACAACGGCTCCGGTTCGGCCGCGCTGCTGACCACGGCGCTGGAGCTGGGCGCCACCCCGAAGGTGAACAACGCGGTGCGGTTCGCCTGGTGGAGCGCCGAGGAGCTGGGTCTGGTCGGCTCGGAGTACTACGTGTCGCAGCTGTCGGAGTCCGAGCAGTTCGACATCGCGCTGTACTTGAACTTCGACATGATCGGCTCGCCGAACGCGGCCTACTTCGTCTACGACGGCGACGACTCCGACGGCGTGGGTGCGCCGGAAGGCCCGTACGGCTCGGCCGACATCGAGAAGACCTTCGTCGACTTCATCAAGAAGCAGTACAAGATCACCACGCAGGGCACTGACTTCGACGGCCGGTCCGACTACGGTCCGTTCATCGAGGTCGGCATCCCGTCGGGTGGTCTGTTCACCGGCGCCGAAGGGATCAAGACCGAAGAGCAGGCCAAGCTGTGGGGCGGCAAGGCCGGTGTCGCGTACGACCCGTGCTACCACGCCAAGTGCGACAACCTCGGCAACCTCGACCGCAAGGCGCTCGAGGTCAACAGCGACGCCATGGCGTGGGCGATCGCCAACTACGCGCTGAGCACCGAGAAGGTCAACGGCATCAAGCCGGGTGGCAAGAAGTCGAAGGCCGCCATCGCCAAGCTGCGGGCGGGCGAGCGTGTCCTGCCGAAGGTGGCCAACAGCCACGCGCACGAGCACGCCGCGGTGAGCTGAGGCAGCTCGATACTCCTCTGACGCGGGCGGTTCCTCGAGCGGGAGCCGCCCGCGTTGCTTTGTCCGCGGCCTGTCGGGGATACGTCAGCCGGGCCGCGCACCTGAGCGCGGAAGCTACGGCAGCGCAACAGGATCGCGGTTGTCCGGCTGGCCGCGAGCACGCCACTCGGTGTGTGGCCTCGCTGGCACCTGCCGGAATCCCAGTGGCTGCGTCAAGGTGGTCGACCAGTTCTCGCCGCCTTGCGCGGCCGCCCTTCGTTCCAGTGAGGTGACGAGCTGGGAGAAGCCGCGCGGGGTCGTGGTGGTGGGATGACGGCGGGCAGCTGGCCGGCTCGTGGTGGCGGGCGAGCTGCGGTGGGCGGCTTGCGCGGGTTGTGGTTTGTGGTGCGTGGCGGTGGGCTGTTTGCGGGGTTGTGGCGACGGTGGGCAGCCGGCGCTGGTTCGCGGTGACCGGTGTGTCACGCGCCGCGCCGATGGACAGGTCAGCCGAGGTCGTTGGTGTTGAACGTGTCGCAGGCCGCCGGGTCACCCGTGTTCAGGCCGGTGAGCAGCCATTTCTCCCGCTGCGCCGACGTGCCGTGGCTGAACTGGGACTCGTCCACCCGGCCGCCACCGAACTCGCGCTGCAGGTAGTCGTCGCCGATGTGCTGCGCCGCATCGAGGGCCTGCCTGATGTCTTCCTGCGTGATGTTGGTGATCAGCGGTTCGCCGCTCTCGGTCGGTGTGGTGGCGGCGTTGTGCGCCCACACTCCCGCGTAGCAGTCGGCCTGCAGTTCCAGGCGCACCAGGCCCGAAGTCGGCCCGGTCTCGTTGTGGTTGATCCGGGACGAGCGGCCCAGCAGGTTCTGCACGTGGTGCCCGTACTCGTGGGCGAGCACGTACGCCTCGGCGAACAGTCCGCCCTCGGCCCCGAACCGGCGCTGCAGCACGTCTTCGAAGAAGGACAGATTCAGGTACACGCCCTCGTCGGCCGGGCAGTAGAACGGGCCGATGCTGGAGTCGGCCGCCCCGCAGGCGGTCTCGACGCGGTCGGTGAAGAAGGTCGTGGTGGCTGGGCGATACGTCGTGCCGGAGCGAGCGAACGCGTTGCTCCAGTAGTCCTGGATCGAGTTGACGATGGCGACGATGGCGCAATCGTGGTTGCGCTTGGCGTCGGCGCCGGTGCGACATTCGGAGCTCAGGTCGCTGTTGGTGACCTGCTGACCGGAGCCGAGGCCAGCCAGCCCGCGGTCCAGCCCGAACCCGCCGCCGAGATTGCCGAAACCGCCCCCGAACTGCGACAACAGCAGGTAGATGATCACGCCGACGATGCCGAGCCCGCCGCCGCCTGCGACGACCCGGCCCCCGATGCCTCCTGTGACACCCCGCAGGTCGCGAATCTCACCTGCGTCGAGGTCGGCTCCTTCGTTGAAGTCCACGTCGCACTCCTCACTGCGCCGTGTGAAGCGTAACCAAGCTGCGCCGTCGATCCGCGCCGTGGACAAGCCTGGGCGCGGTCGCCCGCGCTGTCCAAACGGGCACCGCGCCCAGGGTGAGAGGTTGTTGGGGCGATTGGCCGCACCGCGGGCCGGCGGCTAGCACTGCTGGCCGATATGGACACCTGGCCGAGGCAGGCTGGAACACCGTCGAGATACGCGACCATGTGCGCGCATTCGGAGGACACCCGCGTCTGACGACCGCTCTCGTCCTCGCCGGAATCGGGTCAGGCCGCTCCAAACGAGGGGGCACAGTCGGCGGCCAACCGCGAAGAATCATTCGACACTGCACCACCTGCCCTTCCCGGGAGGGCCGGCCCGCCGCTGTTCGCCGCGGAACGCCATGGGCCGTGACCATCCGTACACCCAGCATGCGCCTGTCGTGCTGATGAGACAAGGCCGTTCACCTTTCCCGGTCGCTCCGTGCGGGGGAGGTGTCGCTACCCTTTGGGCATCGAGGAGGCGTGGCAGAGCGGCCGAATGCAGTCGCCTTGAAAGCGACCGTCGGGTGAAACCGACCGGGGGTTCAAATCCCTCCGCCTCCGCGTGACGATCGACGACGGGCCGAGCCGGGCAGCTCGGCCCGTCGTCTTCGGAGGGCTACGCCGGACAGTTCGTATGCCGCTGTCTGAGCAGACGCAGCGAAGGGCCGGAAGCGTCATCGAGGACGGAAAGCCAACGCTTTGACGGTGGCGGCCACTTCCGGCCATCGCGGGTCGTCCGGGTCGGCGGGGAAGCCGAGCAGTGGCGCGAGGCGCCGCCAGGCGCGGGGATGCTTGCGCTGGTAGGTGCGGAGCGCGCGGAGCGTTTCGTCCGGCTCGAGGCGCCGGTGTTCCGGGTTCAGCCAGCGATCCCTGCCGATGCGGACCTCCACGGCCGGGGCGGCTTGCAGGTTGCGATACCAATCCGGGTTCGGGCCCCATGCCGCCACGACTACGGCCTCGGGAAGGTCGGGCCGGAAGTCGACGACTTCGACGACCACCTCGCGCCGGGCCCCGGTGCGCCGTCCGCGATGAACCAGGTAGAGCAGCCGCCGCCGGAAAACCCATCCGAGGTGTGCGCGATACAGCCAGATCGGCGCGCGCAGCAGGGCGCGGAGCACTCCCCGTGGTTTGCGATCCGTCAAAGCCATCGTCATGCCACCGTATGCCGTCGGAAAGCCGTCCGCTTGCCGCCCCGGTGTCGTCGGCGTTCCTCGCCCTGTGCACCGCTTGCCCGATATCGGCCGGGCAAGTACCGGCAAGGGGTTGGCGCGTTGCCGGTGGTGATCGGTAACCTCGCGGCGATTGGATACAGGGGGCCGCAGGCATGTACGTCACCACGGGGAATTCTGTGGAGGCGTCGCGCCAACGCCGCGGCTGGCGGGTGGAGCCGGCGGTGGCTTTGGTCGCGATCGCGTTGATCGGTGTCGTCGGGTACGACGTCGTGCGCTCCTGGGGCGGTGAACTCCTCGACGTGAACGTCTACCGCCAGGGCGCACAACAGTGGCTGACCGGCCAGGACGTCTACGCGACGAGCGGGTTGGACATCAACCTGCCTTTTCTTTATCCGCCGCTGGCCGCGGTGTTGTTCAGCTCGCTGGCGGTCGTGAGTGCCGAAACCGCCGGTGTCGTGATGACGGTTCTGTCTTTCGCGGCCCTTGTGCTCGCGGCGGTGGTGCTGGCTCGCAGATTGCCCGAGCGAACCGGTCCGTGGCCGCTGGTTGCCGCCGGAATGGTGGCACTGTGCCTGCAATTCGAGCCGGTCAGGCACACGTTCGGATTCGGCCAGATCAATCTCCTTCTTCTTGCGCTCGTCGTCGTCGATTGTTTGGTCGACCTTCGGTGGTTGCCGCGCGGGGTGCTTGTCGGGCTCGCCGCCGCCATCAAGCTCACGCCCTTGGTGTTCCTGGTGTATTTCCTGCTACGACGGGACACACGTGCAGTCGTGGCGACGGTCAGCTCTTTCGTCGGGTGCATGGCCCTGGGCTTCCTTCTTGCGCCACAGGCCTCCATCTCGTATTGGACCGACGTCGTCTTCGACACCGCAGAACGGGTCGGCAACGAGTATGCGGGCAATCAGTCGATTTACGGTGTGCTGTCCAGGGCCGGGTTCGACGAAGGCGGGTTGATCGTGCTGTGGCTGCTCGTCGCGATCGCGGTCACCGCGATCGGCGCCGTGGCCATGCGCCGCGCGCTGCGCCTGGGCTCCGAACTGACCGCGGTCGCGATCTGCGGTGTCGTCGGCGTGATGGTCTCGCCCATTTCGTGGAGTCATCACTGGGTGTGGGTGTTGCCTGCGCTGGCTGCCACGCTGGAAATCATGTCGTGGCGCGTGCTGCTGCCTGCGGTCGTGGTCGCGGCGATCTTCGTGCTGGCGCCGCACTGGTTGGTGCCGAACAACGACGGCCTCGAGTATGGGTGGACGGCCGGCGAGTGGCTGCTCGGCAACGCCTATCTGCTCACCGCGGCCGTCGTTCTGGTGATCGTGGCGGTGGCCGGTTTCCGGCGGCGGGTGGCGGAGTCGCACCCACGCGGCATCATGTCTGCCGATGCGGATATTGGTGGTTGAGGACGACGACGGCGTCGCGGGTGCGATTCTGGATGCGCTCCGGGCCAGGGGACACGGTGTCTTCCGGGCCGCAGTCGCGGCGGAAGTACCTGTGCTGCTGCCGGATGCCGAGCTGGTGCTGCTCGACCTCGGATTGCCGGACGGCGACGGCTTCGAGGTGCTGCGCACCATCCGGCGCGCCTCCCCGGTCCCGGTGCTGGTGATCACCGCCCGGTCCGCGGAGCGCGACGTGGTCCGTGCCCTCCACCTCGGTGCCGACGATTACCTGGTGAAACCGGTCAGGCTCAAGGAATTGTTGGCGCGGGTGGATGCCGTCGTGCGGCGCGCGCGAGCGCAGACCGCTGATCCGGTTGCCGAAATCGGCGATCTCCGCGTCGACCTCGCGGCCCGGCGGGTCACCGTCGGCGGCGCAGAACTGCGCCTGACCGGCAAGGAGTACGACATCCTGGCTGCTCTGGCGCGGCGGCCGGGTGTCGCGGTCAGCCGCGACGAACTCCTGCTGCAGGTGTGGGGCCATGTCGACAAATCGGTTTCGCGCGCCCTGGACGTGCACCTGGCGGCGCTGCGCGCCAAGATCAACCGGCCCGGGCTGCTGACCACTGTTCGCGGTTTCGGCTTCCGGCTCGGCGACTGACCGGTGAAGCGCACCGGTGCGCTTGGTCGGTTGTTGGTGGCCGGGGGTGTTGTGGTGGCGGGGGTGTCTCGGTGCGTTCGGTCGGTTGTTGGTGGCCGGGGATGTTGCGGTGGCAGGAAGCGTCCCGGTGCCCGGTCCGTTATCGATTCTGTTCTTAAGAACGTGTGAAGCTGGCCCGTCCGCCCATGGCCTGCGCCGTATCGTGCTCGCCGACATTCTCCGGCGCAACGAAGGGCAGGAGGTCATGAGCAGCGATTCCTCCAGCACGAAGACGGCATCCGCAGAGGTGCCGACCGGAAAGGCCAAGCTCCGCTGGCTCGGGCCGGGACTGGTGGCCGCGGCGACCGGTGTCGGCGCAGGCGACCTGGTCGCGACGATGGTGGCGGGCGCCCAGTACGGCACGATGCTGCTGTGGGCGGCGATCGTGGGCACGATCCTCAAGCTGGCACTCGGTGAGGGGGTCGGTCGCTGGCACGTGGCCTCCGGCACCACCCTGCTGGACGGCTGGCGCCGACTCGGCTACTGGGCCACGGTCTTCTTCGGCGTCTACATGATCCTGTGGGGCTTCGTCTACGGCGCGACCGCGATGTCGGCGACCGCGTTGCCGCTGAACGCGCTGTTCGGCGGGCTGTCGGTGCGTTACTGGGCGATGATCGCCGGGGTCGTGGGCTTGATCCTGGTCTGGCTGCAGCGCTACCGGGCGTTCGAGAAGGTCATGACCGCCCTGGTGCTGGTCGCGTTCGTGTCGGTGATCCTGATCGCCGTCCTGGTCTCGCCCAACCTGGGCGAGGTGTTCGGCGGTCTGGCGCCCCGCCTGCCGGACGGCTCGGTGGTGTACGTGCTCGGTCTGATCGGCGGGGTCGGCGGCACCATCACCATGGCCGCATACGGCTACTGGGCATTCGCCAAGGGGTGGAAGGGGCCGCGCTGGCTGTCCATGATGCGGCTGGACAACGCGGTCGGCTACATCATGACCGGCATCTTCGTCGTGGCGATGCTGATCGTGGGCTCGACCTTGCTGCTCGGTCAGCAGCTGACCGAGAGCGACACCGGCCTGCTGGTGCTGGGCGAGGAGCTGGGTGAGCAGTACGGCCAGTGGGCCCGCATCGTCTTCCTGATCGGCTTCTTCGCGGTTTCGGCGACCTCGCTGCTGGGCGTGTGGAACGGCGTGAGCCTGCTGTTCACCGACTGGACCCGCACCATTCGCCTGCCGCACGGCAGGAAGGCCGAAGCCGCGATGGCCGAAGCCGCGGTCGGCGAGCAGGCGGAAGGCGGCGAGCCGGTGGCGTACCAGGCGGCGGCCGCCGAACGATCCCTGCCGTTCCGTGCCTACCTGCTGTGGCTGACGTTCCCGCCGATGCTGCTGCTGTTCCTGGACAAGCCGTTCGGGGTGACGCTGGCCTACGGCGTGCTCGGCTCGGCGTTCATGCCGTTCCTGGCGATTTCGCTGATGCTGCTGCTCAACTCGCGGCGCATTGGGCAGGAAGGCCGCTCCGGGTGGCTGTCCAACGTCCTGCTGACCGCGTGCGCGGCGCTGTTCCTGACGCTGCTGGTCACCGACATCGCCGGGCGGCTGTCCTAGCCTGCACACCGTGACGGCGAGTAGCACGGGACGGCGGGCGGACTGATGCGCCGCAGGCTGCTCCTCGTGCTGCTCGCCTTCGCGGTCGTCGCCGTGGCGGGGTTCGCCGTCCCGCTGTTGCTCAGCACCGCGGAGAGCCGCACCAACGAGTTCATCCTGTCGCGCTCGGCCGACGCGGCCCGGTTCGCCGCGATGGCCCAGACCGCGTTGGCGGAGAACAACACCGATCAGCTGCGTGACGAGGTGGCCGCCCACAGCCGGGTATTCGGCGACGGGGTGTTGATCGTCGATGCTCGGCGCACTGTCGTCGTGGCGGAGGGGTTGCCGGCCGACGACCCGCGCGCGGTGTCTGCAGCGGAAGCCGCGTTGCGCAATCAAACCCAGCCGAGGCCCGCGGATCTGCGGCCGTGGTCCTCCGGAGACGTGCTGGTCAGCCACGCCGTCGGCACCGGGGTGCGGGTGAGCGGCGCGGTGGTGCTGCGCACCTCGGTCGAGCCTGCGGTGGCGGACATCCGGGTCTGGTGGGGCGGGATCCTGCTGGGTGCGCTGCTCGCGCTGGTGGTCGCGGTGTTGCTGGTGCTGCGGATCGCGCGGTGGGTGCTGCGGCCGATCGATCAGCTGGCGGCCGGCATGCACCGCATGACCCAAGGCCGGGGGGACACGCATGTCGAGGTGGTGTCGGGGCCGCCGGAGCTGCGGGGGCTGGCGCAGAAGTTCAATCGGATGTCCGATGCGCTGGCCGAGTCGGCCGAGCGGCAGCGCGCCCTGGTCGCCGATGTGTCGCACCAGCTGCGGAATCCGATGGCGGCCCTGCGGCTGCGTCTGGACGGAATCGCGGATCGGCAAGGCAGCGGGCACGAGCACGACGTCCGGCAGATGCAGGTCGAGCTGGCACGCCTGGAAGACCTGCTGGACGGGATGCTCGCGCTGGCTTCGGCGGACAGCACCGCCACCGACCTGGCCGCCTCCGACGAGCCGCAGGCGCAGTGCGATGCGGCCACGGTGTTGGCCGAGCGGGTCGAGGCATGGCACGACGCGGCATCCGAGGCAGGAGTGCGGCTCGCCGGCGCCATGCTGTCCGAGTTGCGAGTCGGGTGTTCCGAGAGCGAGCTTGCGCAGGTGTTCGACGTCGTCCTGGACAACGCCATCAAGTACGCCGGTGACGGCGCGACGGTGACGTGGTCGGGCGAACGCCACGACGACTACGTGGTCGTGTGCATAACCGATGACGGCCCGGGGGTGGCGGAGCAGGACCTGCCACGGTTGACCCAACGGTTCTGGAGGGGGAGCAGCGGGCCGGGTTCGGGCCTGGGGCTGGCCATCGCCGAGCGGCTGGTGACGGCTCGGGGTGGACGGTTCGAGCTGTATCACGTTCAGCCGCACGGCCTGGGTGTGCGGCTGCGGCTCCCGGCGGTGACCACATGAAGCGGCGGACAGCACTGGTCATGGCGCTGGGGGTGGCCGCGGGGAGCATGGCGGGCGCGTGCACCCGGTCGGCGGAGCCGCCGCCCGGCCTGCGCATCGCCGCGGGGGAGCCCGGTGGGTTCTACGTGGAGTTCGCCCGGCTGCTGGCCAGGACGCTCGACGCCACGGTCGGCTACACGAACGGTTCGCATCAGAACATCGCCCAGGTGCATGTCGGCCGCGCCACCCTCGGCCTCAGCTTGGCCGACGTGGCCGAAGCGGCCGTCGCCGGGCGTGAGCCGTTCGGCGAGCCGCTGCCGTTGCGGGCGATCGGCCGGGTCTACGAGAACTACATGCAGCTGGTGGTCTCGGCGGACAGCGCGATCAGTTCTGTCGGCGATCTTGCCGGCCGCCGGATCTCGCTGGGCGCGGCGGGATCTGGCGCAGCGATCTTCGGTGAACGGTTGCTGGCCTCGGCAGGGGTGAATGCGCGGGTGGACCACAACGAGCTGTCGGTGGCGACGAAGCGGCTTGCCAGGGGAGAGATCGACGCGCTGTTGTGGTCCGGCGGCGTGCCGACGCCCGCGTTGACGGCGCTCAGCGGCTCGCATGCGGTCCGGCTGCTCGATCTCACCACCGTGTTGCCCGCCTTGCTGGAGGCGTACGACGCGCCGTATCACCGGGTGGTCATCCCGGCCGGGACATACGGCAACACTGGGCCGGTGGCCACGATCGGCGTGCCGAACTTGCTGCTGGCCAGCCGGACGCTCTCCGCGGATACGGCGGCGGCGGTGGCCCGTACCCTGGTCCAGCAGGCGCCGCGCCTGGTTCCGGCGTCCGCGCTGGGAACCCAGTACTTGGAGTTGCGCTCGTTGATCGCCACCGGAAGCGTCCCGCTGCACCCGGGGGCAGCAGACGCGTATCGAGAGCTCAGAGGGTAGGCCGACCGGAGGACTCGTGGGTTGGGGTCGCGGGCTGCGGAACGTGGTGACGCGACGGCTACTGGGCTGTGGATCAGCCGTCCGCTGCGGTGTGCCCCGACGGCTGTTCACCGGATGCGCCCGGCGCGAAGGGTTCGAACACGGCGCGAACCTCGGCCGGGGGTCTCTTCGGCCGAAGCTCCTTGGGGTCGACCCACACGTAGCGATTGGTCACCTCGGCGACGCGCTCGTCGCCGCGCATCATGTCGAACCGCAGGATGAGGGACGTGGTGCCGAGCTTGTCCACGAAGCAATCCACGCGCAGCTGGTCCTTGTAGTGGCACGGCGCACGGAACCGCACGTTGGCCTCGGCGACGACGAAGTCGACACCGAGGCCGAGCAGCTCGTCGTAGGAGCCGAAGAGCGTTTCGATGCACTCCATGCAGGCCATGTCGGCATACGCCAGGTAGTGCGCGTTGAACACCACGCCTTGCGCATCGCATTCGTGGTAGCGCACCCGCAGGGGCATGGACGTGATCACTTTGGCCATTCTGCGACGGTAACCGGTCGGCTCGGCCCCCGGCGAGGCGTGACTCCGGTCGACGCGTCAATGGCGGGGCTGGGCGGTGGCGGTGTGGGCAGCTGATCACTTCAGTGGCAGGGGCTGGGCGGTGGCGGTGCGGGCAGCTGATCACTTCAGTGGCAGGGGCCGGACAGCGGCGATGCGGGCAGCTGATCACTGCGCCGTGCGGGTGTGCATGCCGTTCGGTGTCGACCTGCGTTGTCGTGGTGAGGTCGGCGGCTCGGGTCGGCGCGCGGAAGCCGGTCGATCCACCAGCGAGCGGGATCATTGACGTTTGTCGGCGAGCAGAGGCTCGGACGCTGCTCGGCACGGCTACAGCGGCGAGCCGGCCGTGGCGCAGTCCGACGTCAGTCCATCCGGTCAGCCGTCGCCGGTGGCCAGCGTCGGCGGCTCCGGATGGGCGTCGATCAAGTCCTCCGGTGCGGACAACCGCCATGCCTCGTAGACCAGCTCGGTCAACTCGTCCGCATCGATGCCTGCCAGATACACCACCACCCAGCCGAAGGCGCCCGAGGTGAACTGCACCTCGAACACGTCCGGCCGCTCGGCGACCAGCGCCTTCTGCTCGTGCAGCAACTGCTTGAGGCCGACCGTCCGAGTGCGCG
The DNA here is from genome assembly GCF_000427905.1 of Thermocrispum agreste DSM 44070. Classification (GTDB taxonomy): domain Bacteria; phylum Actinomycetota; class Actinomycetes; order Mycobacteriales; family Pseudonocardiaceae; genus Thermocrispum; species Thermocrispum agreste. The sequence continues at coordinate 170,210 of NZ_KE386604.1, forward strand.
GCCAGTAGTACCCGAACCGCTTGCCGCGCACGCGGTAGGAGGTGTAGTCGCCGCCTTGGGTCTGCGTCACCTCGGGCAACGCGTCGATGATCCGGAGAAAGACAGTGCTGTCGACGGCCACCAGGGCATTGTGCGCACCAGCACCGTCAATGTGGTGAAGACGTGTTCGGCTGGCCGGCTCAGGGCCCGCGACCGGTGCGCTCGATGATTCGGACGCCGCTCCGGCGTGGTGCCGCGAGGCGCCTTTGTCCGGTGCTTCGACGGGCGGAACGGTCGGGCGACGGAGCCGACGCGTTCGCTGGGCTCAGCCGGGTGGTTCGGTACCGGAGTGGCCGCCTTCTTCCGCCGTCGTCTCCGAGGGGTCGATGGGGCGGTTCGCCTCGGCGCCTTCCTCGGGGTCGCGTCGTTGATCCTTGGTGTGGCCGAAGACCTTGCGCTCCAGGTCGTCGACGGCCTCTTGGGATTCCTTCGGCGTGCGCTCGGGCATCCTGCTCGCCTCCCGTCTGGTCGCGGGCCGTCCGCGTGCCCGGCCCCACGACCGCTGTAGCCGCGACGATAGCCGAAAGTCGGCAATTCGGCCGCTGCCTCGCGCCTGACGAACCACAAGCGACGCTGCGGCGTGGGGATCACGAGAACAACTGGCACCGCACGCGGGAGTGATACCCCCAGGGGGTATAGTCGGCCGTGAGCAGAGCGAGGAGGAGTGGCATGACCGAGACCACCTACACCGTGACCGGCATGACCTGCGGCCATTGCGCCAGCTCGGTCTCCGAGGAGATCGGCGCCATCGCCGGGGTCCGCGATGTGTCCGTGGACCTGGAGACCGGGAAGGTGACCGTGGTGAGCGACGCGGAGCTGAACGTCGCCGACGTGCGGGCCGCGGTCGAGGAGGCGGGGTACGCGCTGGCATGAAGACTCCCGCCAAACTCGTTGCTTTCGGTGCCGCTCTCGCCGTGGCTCTTGGCGGCGGCTGGGTGCTCGGCGCCACGGTCGGCCCGCAGAGTGAGCCGGACGTCGCGGATGGGGGCACCACAAGCGACGCGATGCACGGCAGCGGCTCCGGCGAGGATGGCGGCATGCCCGGCCACGGAGCCCAAGGCGGTGACGGTGGCCATGGCGGACATGCGGAGGACGGGCACGGCGGCGGTGGTCACGCGGCGGGCGTGCCCGCGGGGCTGAGCGCGTCCCAGGACGGCTACACCTTCGCGCCGCTGACGTCGACGTTGCGCGCGGACCGCACCGAGCGGTTCCGGTTCCGCATCCTGGGGCCGGACGGCCACCCGGTCACCCGCTTCGAGGTGGAGCACGAGAAGAAGCTGCACCTCATCCTCGTCCGGCGGGACTCGGCCGAATTCCAGCACCTGCACCCGGCGATGGCCGCCGACGGCACCTGGTCGGTGCCGCTGCGGCTGACCAAACCGGGCAGCTACCGCGCGTTCGCCGACTTCCGTCCCACCGACGGCCAAGCCATGACCCTCGGCGTCGACCTGGCTGTGCCCGGCACGTTCCAGCCGGAGACGTTCGCGCCGTCCCGGGTGGCGACGGTCGACGGCTACCAAGTCCGCCTGGACGGCGAGCTGAAGCCGGGCGAGACCTCGGACCTGACGCTGACGGTCACCCGCGGCGGCAAGCCGGTGACCGATCTCCAGCAGTACCTCGGGGCATCGGGGCACCTCGTCGCGCTGCGCCAGGGCGACCTTGCCTACTTGCACGTCCACCCGGTCGACCCGGAGACACGCGGGCCCGAGATCCGCTTCCAGGCGGAGGTGCCGTCCCCAGGAACGTACCGGCTGTATCTGGATTTCCAGCACCGCGGCACGGTCCGCACGGCGGAGTTCACGGTGCCTGCGGAGGGACACCACCATGGCTGACCAGGCCACCCGCACCATGGAGCTGTCCATCGGCGGCATGACCTGCGCGTCGTGCGCCAACCGGATCGAGCGCAAGCTCAACAAGCTCGACGGCGTGCAGGCCACGGTCAACTACGCCACCGAGAAGGCGACGGTCAGCCACCCGGAGACCATCCAGCCCGAGGACCTGATCGCCACCATCGAGCAGGCAGGCTACTCGGCCGAGCTCCCCGCACCGGCCACGCCGGAGGAGGACGGCCGGGCCGCGCGGGACGACGACCCCCAGCTGCGGGCGATGCGGGACCGTGCGGTGATCAGCATCGTGCTGGCGGTCCCGGTGATCGCCATGGCGATGATCACCCCGCTGCAGTTCACCTACTGGCAGTGGGTCTCGCTCGCCCTCGCGGCCCCGGTGGCGATCTGGGGCGCCTGGCCGTTTCACGTGGCCGCGGTGCGGAACGCCCGGCACGGCACGGCGACCATGGACACCCTGATCTCCCTGGGCGTGGCCGCCGCGTTCGGCTGGTCGCTGTACGCGTTGTTCTGGGGCGGTGCGGGTGTCCCCGGCATGCAGCATCCGTTCCGGTTCACCGTCGAGCCCGACGCGGGCCCCGCGATGTACCTGGAGGTCGCCGCGGGCGTCACTGCGTTCATCCTGCTCGGCCGGTACTTCGAGTTGCGGGCCAAGCGGCGCGCGGGCTCGGCCCTGCGCGCCTTGCTCGAGCTCGGCGCCAAGGACGTCGCCGTGCTGCGCGACGGCAAGGAGATCCGCGTCCCGATCGAGCAGCTCGCCGTCGGTGACACGTTCGTGGTGCGGCCGGGCGAGAAGATCGCCACCGACGGCGTGGTGATCGAGGGCAGCTCGGCGGTCGACGAGAGCATGCTGACCGGGGAGTCCGTCCCGGTCGATGTTCGCGAAGGGTCCCGGGTCGTCGGCGCGACGGTGAACGCGGGCGGCCGGCTGGTGGTGCGTGCCACCAGGGTCGGCGCCGACACCCAGCTGGCGCAGCTGGCCAAGCTGGTCGAGCAAGCCCAGGCGGGCAAGGCCCGGGTGCAGCGGTTGGCCGACCGCATCTCGGGCGTCTTCGTCCCCGCGGTCATCGCGCTGGCCGTCGGCACGCTGGGCTTCTGGCTCGGCAGCGGATCACCGGCGACGTCGGCGATCACCGCGGCGGTGGCCGTGCTGATCATCGCCTGCCCGTGCGCCCTCGGGCTGGCCACTCCCACGGCGTTGCTGGTCGGGTCCGGCCGCGGTGCGCAGCTGGGCATCCTGCTGAAGGGCCCGGAGGTGCTGGAGTCGACGAGGCGGGTCGACACCGTGGTGCTGGACAAGACCGGCACCGTGACCACCGGCGAGCTGTCGGTGATCGACTGGCACGGCGACGACGAGGTGCTGCGGCTGGCCGGGGCGGTGGAGAACGCCTCCGAACACCCCATTGCCCGCGCCATCGCCTCGGCGGCCTCGAACAAGGTGGGCGAGCTGCCTGCCGTGCGGGATTTCGCCAACGTCGAAGGCCTCGGCGTGCACGGCGTGGTCGACGGCCACGCGGTGGTGGTCGGCCGTCCCGCCCTGCTCGAGCAGTGGTCCATGCGGCTGACCGACGATCTCGTGGCATGGCAGCGCTCGGCGGAGGCCGAAGGCCGCACCGTGGTGGCGGTCGGCTGGGACGGCGCGGCCCGCGGGCTGATCGCGGTGGCCGACACGGTGAAGCCGACCTCCGCCGAGGCGGTGCGGCAGCTGCGCGAGCTCGGCCTGACCCCGGTGCTGCTGACCGGCGACAACAAGACGACCGCGGCGGCCGTGGCCGCGGAGGTCGGCATCGATGCGGGCAACGTGATCGCCGAAGTGCTGCCCGCGGACAAGGTCGACGTGGTCAAACGGCTGCAGGACGAGGGCAAGGTCGTCGCGATGGTCGGCGACGGGGTCAACGACGCGGCCGCGCTCGCCCAGGCCGATCTCGGCCTGGCCATGGGCACGGGCACGGACGTGGCCATCGAGGCCAGCGACCTGACCCTGGTCCGGGGTGACCTGCGGCTGGCGGCCGATGCCATCCGGCTGAGCCGCCGCACGCTCCGGGTCATCAAGAGCAACCTGGGCTGGGCGTTCGGCTACAACCTGGCGGCTTTGCCGTTGGCTGCGGCCGGTCTGCTCAACCCGATGATCGCCGGGGCCGCGATGGCGTTCAGCTCGGTGTCGGTGGTGCTGAACAGCCTGCGGCTGCGCCGATTCCGGTGAGGGCGTCGCGGCAGGGCCGGTCGTCGCCGAGCGCGCTTCGCTGAGCGACGGATCGTCGCCCGGGAACCCACGCTGAGTAGTGTCGTTCTCCCTCGCGTGGGGTACTCGCTGGCGTGAACACGAACTCGTACGTGCTGTTCCTGCTGATCGGCGCACTGCTGGTGGTGATCGACGGCCAGATCATCTACCGCAGCGGGCGCCGGATGCTGCGCCAGTCGTCCTCCGACGCGGGGTCGGCCGAGTCCCAGGTGAGCCTCGTGGTGGTGCTGTTCCACCTGGTTTCCTTCGGGGTCGTCGCGCTGGCGTCGACGATCGGCGAATGGAACACCGTGACCGGCGTGGTGGCGCGGTTGGGGCTGTTGCTGTTGTTCCTCGCCCTTGCGCACTGGGCTGCCACCACCGCGCTGGCGTCCCTGCGCGACCGGGAGAGCGCCCGGTCCCAGCGGCTGGCCCGGCATCGGGCGCGCGAGGTCGGCGGTGCGTCGCTCGGCGAGTCCCCGATCTCCCCGGTGCCCGGGCAGATGGACGCTTCCAGGGGTGCCGAGCCCTATGTGAGTCCGTCGATCGACGACACCGACCCCTACCCTCGGTGACCGGGCGACGGTGCTCGCGCCGCTCGGCCCGTCACGGCGTCTCCGGTGGTGAGAGCGCCTTTCAGTCGCTCTGGTCGGTGTGAACGGCACAGGCTCCTAGCCCGACCGGGGGACGCAGGTTCACATGAGGTAACGATTCTGCGTACTTCCGCGAGTCCCAAGGCATGGAGAACCATGCGGCCGAGGCAAACGAGCTCGAACTGGGCGAGTTGCTGCCCCGCGCGATGCGCCGCGACAGTGTCCTGGAGGGCACCGGCGCCGCGCCTTCGGCTCGCCCCCAGCACGTCGGCGGCCGGATCGTACTGGCCGTCACCACGTTGATCGTGGGCAACGCCGTGTTGTCCGCCGCCATCGCAGCCATTGCCGTGGTGGCGAAAAGCTCGGTGAGCCTGGCCTCCCCGCTGGACTTCTTCGCCGCGTTCGCGCTGACGTTCCCGCTGTCCGCGCTGGTCGCCGGCCTGGTGTGGATCGGGTCGACGCAGCGGCTGCCCGCGTTCGAGCTGGCCACGTTCTGGGTGGTCGGCGTCATCGGCGTCACTTACCTGGCCGGGCTGGTAGGAATCGACGACGCCGTCATGGCCGAGATGGTGGCTTCCGCGCAGTCGCTCGGGGACAGCTGGTTCACCCAGACCTTCGGCATCACCGGCGAATACCTCAGCTACTACACGTGGGTGCCGTTCCTCGGCGGCATCGTCACCGGCTACGTCACCGGCGCCATCTGCGTTCGCTTGGCCCGTGTCAACCGGGAGAGCTGACCGGGCTCGTAGCATCGTCCAGGTGGACGCTGGTGAGCCGACGAGCCTCGACGAGCTGGCGCAGCAGGTCGTCCGGCGCGCCGGTTCGCGCCCGTCAGCACGGTTCGTCCTCGGCATTGCCGGTCCACCGGGCGCGGGAAAGTCGACATTGGCCGCGCGGCTACGCCGCCGCATCGCGGACATCGCGGGCTCGGAAACGGTGGCGATCGCCCCGATGGACGGCTTCCACCTGACCAACGCCGAGCTCGCCCGGCGAGGGTGGACCGACCACAAGGGCGAGCCGCACACGTTCGATGTCGCCGCCTACGTCGCGACGTTGCGGCAGCTGCGGCGATCGACGGCAGCGCTCACGGTACCGATCTACGACCGCGCGCGGCACGAACCGCGGCCCGACGGGGCACGCTTCGGTCCCGAGACGTCGATCGTGATCACCGAAGGCAACTACCTGCTGCTGGACACCGACGGTTGGTCCCAGGTGCGGGACTGCCTGGACGAGGTGTGGTTTCTGCACGCAGAACGGGCCCTGCTGGCCGAGCGTCTCTTCGCCAGGCACGTCAGCGGCGGCAAGGCGGCGGAGGTGGCGCGGCGGAAGGTCGAGACCAGCGACCTCCGCAACGCGGACCTGGTGGCCTCCGGCCTGGACCGGGCCGACCTGGTGCTGGCCGACGACGACGGCGAGTATCGCCTGCTCGAATCCTATGGCCGGGCGCCCGGCCAGTGACGCATCCATTCCCTGGTGCCGAAGTACCGGCAGGAGAACGTGGCCACGCGAGCAGCGTTGGACAGGGCCTCGGGAAACGGCTGCCCGAGGTCACCGAAGTAGTAGCAGAACGCGCCGTGCAAAATGTCTCCCGCGCCGAGGGTGTCGATCACCTGCTCCCGGCCGACCGGCACCGCACAGGTGTCGTCGCCCCAGCGACAGCGGATCGGCGCCTCTCCCGCCGACACGGCCGCCGCGCTGACACCGGCATCAGCCAGGTAGTTCAGGACGTCTGCCGGATCGTCGGGCACGCCGGGGGGCCGGAACGCCGCCGAGCAGATGGCGACGTCGACCAGCGGCAGCAACTCGGCATGGACGTCCTTCCAGCGACCCGCGTCGAGCATCACCGTGATGCCGCGTGACCGGGCTTGCCTGGCCGCCTCCAGGCACAACGCTTCGTGGTGACCGTCGACGAGAACGATGCGCAGGTCGTCGGTGAACACCGTCGACCCGGCGGCAGGCGCGGAGATCCGGCTGCCGTCGAGCGAGACCAGCGTGCGGGTCCGGGCACGGCGCGCGACCACGATCGACGAGATGGGGAGCTGTTGCTGCTCGCCCGCGATGACGTCGACCGGCCGCACGCCGTGCTCGGTCAAGTCCGCCCTGGCGATCTCGGTGAGCTGATGCGACCCGAGTGCGGTGACCAGCGTCGGTCGCGATCCGGACAGAAAGGCGTACGTCACGGCGGCGTTGGCGGCTGGACCGCCCGCGCCCAGGAACTGATCCGACGCCTGGGTCTTGGTGTCCTCCACCGGGTAGTCGTCGACCAGGTAGGCCAGGTCGATCGTGGTCAGCCCGGCGAACAGGACGGCCGACATCGCGCCGACGACGGGGTCAGAAGTTGATCATGTGGCCGGCCAGCCCGTGGATGGCCTCCTTGACCGCCTCGCTCAGCGTCGGGTGGGCGTGCACGTTCCGCGCCGCCTCGTGGACCGTCAGGTCCCACTGCTGGGCCAAGGTCAGCTCGGGCAGCAGCTCGGTGACGTCCGGGCCGATCATGTGCCCGCCGAGCAGCTCGCCGTACTTGGCGTCGGCGATCAGCTTCACGAAGCCCTGCGCGTCGCCCAGCCCGTGCGCCTTGCCGTTGGCGGTGAACGGGAACTTGGCCACCTTGACGTCGAAGCCCTTCTCGCGGGCTTGCTCCTCGGTGTAGCCGAAGGAGGCGATCTGCGGCTGGCAGTAGGTCGCCCGCGGGATCATCGCGTAGTCCAGCGGCATCGTCTCCGCACCGGCGATGGTCTCCGCCGCGATGACGCCCATGGCCTCGGCGGTGTGCGCAAGCATCAGCTTGGCGGTGACGTCACCGATCGCGAAGATGTGGCCGACGCTGGTGCGGCAGTACTCGTCGACGTCGATGGCGCCGCGCTCGGTCAGCGCCACGCCGGTGTTCTCCAGGCCGTAGCCTTCCACCCGCGGCTGGAACCCGATGGCCTGCAGCACCTTGTCGGCTTCCAGTACCTCCTGCTGGTCGCCCTTGGTGACGGTGACCTTGACCTTCTCGCCACTGTCGTCGATGGCGTCCACGCGCGTGCTGGTGCGCACGTCGATGCCCAGCCGCTTGTACCGCTTGAGCAGTTCCTTGGAGACGTCGGCGTCCTCGGTCGGGACCATCCGGTCCATGAACTCGACGATGGTCACGTCGACGCCGTAGTTGTGCAGCACGTAGGCGAACTCCACGCCGATGGCGCCCGCACCGGCGATGATGATCGACCCCGGCAGCTCCTCGCTGAGGATCTGCTGCTCGTAGGTGACCACGCGCTCGGACAGCGACGTGCCGGGCAGCAGCCTGGTGGTGGCGCCCGCGGCGATGATGGCGTTGGTGAACGTCACCGTCTCCTCGGCGCCGTCGACCAGCCTGACGCGCATCGTGTTCGGGTCGGTGAACGTGCCCCACCCGGGGAACTGGGTGATCTTGTTCTTCTTCATCAGGTAGTGCACGCCCTTGACGCGGCCCTCCGCGACGTCCCGGCTCCGCTTGAAGGCCGCGCCGTAGTCGAAGGACACGTCACCGCTGATGCCGAAGGTCTCCTTTTCGTGGGTGAGCAGGTGCACCAGCTCGGCGTTGCGCAGCAGTGCCTTGGACGGGATGCAGCCCACGTTGAGGCAGACCCCGCCCCAGTACTTTTCCTCGACGATCGCGGTGGAAAGACCAAGCTGTGCTGCTCTGATCGCGGCGACGTACCCACCGGGCCCGGCCCCGAGCACGACCACGTCGAAGTGAGTTGCCATGGGCGCGAGCCTACTAGGACCGCGCCGGGCTGGTGCGCCGCTGTGGCAGGTTCGTGGGCCAGCTGACGCTCGCGCTGCCGCGGGCGGGGGATGTGGTTCGGAGACGGCGGTTCGATCGGGTGGGCGGTGGGCGGGTCAGTTGGTGCGCGGTGCTTGGTGGGGAGGGATGGTCCGGATGGGGTGGCTGCCCGGACAGGTGCCGTTTCCGGTGATGTGCACGGTGCTCCGGGGGTGACCTCGCGCCGGAACAGCCGCGTGGGCGGGCCTCCGGTCGGTGTTCGCCGGTCGCCGTCGTGCGGCGGTCGACCCTCATGGTGTGATCCGCTCGGTCGACGACCGCCCCACGCGAGTTCCCGGCCGGTGTTCTCCGGTGCCGTACCGGGTGCCGTCCGACCGCCGGGCCGGGCTTGCCTGTCGGCCGGATCCGGACCGTGCACCTGCCGACCGGCCTGCATCCGCGGCGGCGTCATGCCACGGTGCGGGGACCCGCACTAGTTCGCGTCAGCCGGCGGGGGCCCCGGTGGTGAACGTCATGACAGCGATGCTCTTGTCGTCGTGGCGCTTGGCACGCGGGAGCTCGCGGCCCTCCGGGTCGTGCTCCGCTTCCCACCTCTGGCACCGGCGCAGGATGGCGGCCAGCTGATCGGAATCGCAGCGGGCGACCTCGTCCCAGTCGTCGAGGCCGAGGTGCCGCATGGTCTCGTAGGCGCCGTCGGTGGCCAGCACGACCCACGGGACCGCAGACAGCGGCCGGGTGGCGGTGATCGCCTGGTAAGCGGCCTCCGGATCGGCCTCGGCGATCCAGTAGCCGCCCGGCCTGTTCCGGCGACGGGCGTGCTCGGCCTGGAGGCGGCGAAGCAGCGCGCGATGCTCCTCGTCGTAGCCACCGCCGTCGGCGAGTCGCTGCCGATAGCGGCGGCGAGCAGCCAGGTCGAGGTCGTCCATGCGGTAGTCGCGCAGCGTCTCGGCAGGCGTGATGATCTCGGTGTCACCGAGCACGAGCATGTCGAGGCCGTCCGCGGTGGCGCGGGCGATGGCCACGGTGCTGGTCGGCGAGGTGCCGGGGGTGAGCTGCAAGTCGGTACGCGTCTGCTCGATGGCACGGCTCAGCGTCTGTGGCAGGTCGGCGGCCGGGTCCGCGATCAGCGCATCCCGGATGTGCTGTCCGAGGACGTCGGCGTACCGGGCGGACGGCACCGGCACGGGCAGGAACGCGGATGCGCCGTCGAGCATGACGACGGCGTTCGGCGTGGTGAAGATCCGGTCGTCGCTGTCGCCGTTTCCGGCCAGTGTGGCGTGCTGGATGCGCATGTGATCACCCGTCGGGAGACGTCATGCGCCGGTCGAGCCGTCGGTGGGCGGCTCGTCGCCGAACAGGCACACCTTGCAGAACTCCCGCCCGAACGCGTTGAGCAGGATGCTGCGCCGCACGATCTTGGGTGCCCGCCCGGCCTGCTTCATCGCCTCCAGCACCCGCGGCTGGGCCTCGACCACCTGGTACCGGTTCGGATTGCGCACCGTCTCCTTGGAGAACTCGATCAGCCCGAGCCGGGACAGGTTGATCAAGTACGGCTGGATGCGGTCCAGGTGCCGCAGCCCGGCGTGCTCGCCGATCATGCTCAGCCCGCTGGCGACGAGCTCCGAGCCGATCCCGAACGGCCGGTTGGTCCGCACGTCGACGGCGGGCTGGGGACCTTCCCGGTACAGAAACCGCAGGATGCGGGCCTCGTCCGGGGTGATCTCGCTGAGGATGCGGGCGTAGGCGGGGTGTCCTTCCTCCGTGACGTCGACGTCGGCCGACCTGTTCAGCAGCTCCTGCCCGCGGGCGCGCAGTACCTCCATGGTGGGCACCTCGTCGGCATCGTTGTCCCGGGCCTGCGACCGAGCCGGGCCGAACGCACCGAGCAACCCGGTCACCGTGACGCCGCGGCCGTCGGGGCCGGCCGCCTGGCGGTTCAGCTCGTCCAGCCCAAGCGTGCGCCAGGCGAACTCGCGCAGCTCCGCGGTGGTTTCCTGCAGCACTTCGACTGGCCGCTCGCCGTCCAGCGTGCGTTCCACGGCGGTGCGGCCGGCGCGCACGGTCGCGGCCAGGGTGCGGTTCACCGTGCGCCACGACGTGGTCGCCGCGACCTTCAGCAGACCGCCGATGCCCTGCACGAGGTCGGTGTTGCCGACCACCGGGACCCCGCGCTTGACCGGTCGTTTCTGCACTTCGCCCATCTCACACCCCGAAGATCGCCAGGTGAGCCAGTCCGGCGACGATGCCGAGCGCACCGCCGTGCACGAACAGCAGCCACTCGTCCTGCTTGATCGCCGAACGCAGCATCTGCACGAAATCCGCTTCGCTCATCCGACGCATCTGGTTGGCGATGAAGTTCTCGATCTTCGCTCCCTGCCGCTTGTTGAACTCCGCGTCGGCGAACGCCGCCGGGGCGAACGCGCTGGCCCGCCTGGCCACCGACGCCCTGATGTTGTCGTACTCGTCCGTCCCGATGGCTACCCGCACCGCCGTCCTGGCGAACCCGACGGCGCGGTCGACCGCGGGTTTGAGGGTGTCCAGCAGCATGCGGTGGGTGCGGTCCGAACGTGGTCCGTGCAGCAGCTCGTGGCCGACGTTCTGCAGCGTGATGACGTTCTCCGCGATCAGCCGCGCGTATCCCTCGGTCACCTCGTCCTTGCGCTTGATGAACAGCCCCTGCCGCCACGGGATCCACCACGTGGGGCGCACCGGCTCGAAGATCATCGCGATGCCCAGCCAGTTGACCACCCAGCCGATGACCGCGCCGCCGATCGGCAGCACGTACCAGGGTGCCTCGGTGCCGAACACGTCCGGCCAGTAGTACAGCACGCCGAACAGCACCAGGCCCATGGGCAGCCCGAAGTAGAAGCCGAAGTTCTGCATGAACCGCAGCTCCTTGCGGCCGATGTCCTGGAAGATGCTGTTCAGCTTGGTCGGGTTCGCCCGCAGGTAGCGGATGACCATGAGCTTGGCGTCGATCAGCTGGTCGATGTTGGCGCCGATCTTGTCGGTCAGGTCCTTCACCACCGACGGCAACTGCTGCTCGACCCTGGCGAACACCAGCTCCTTCACCTGCGGCGGCAGGTCCTTCCACAGCTGCGGGTCCTCCCGCAGCATGATCTCCTCGACCACGTCGCGGATCTGTTCGGTGGCGATGGCCGTGAGGTGCTCGGCGATCCGGTCCGGTTCGAGCTCGCGGTAGAAGTCGCTGATGCTGCCGAGCTTGGCCAGCCCTTTGTCGACGGCGATGCTGGCCATCTTGTCCGCGCGCGACGGCACGATGCCCTGCCAGCCGATCCGCCCGTCGTACTGCAGCAGCGGCAGCACCTGCACCCGCCGCGGCATGAGCGGGAACAGCACCCGCAGCCCGGGCAGCCGGATGCCGTGGAACCGCAGCGGGTGGAACAGCATCACCACGCCGGTCCAGTTGGTGACGTAGCCGATGACGCCGGTGAACAGCGGGATCGAGATCAAGTGGACCCAGAACCGGGTGGCCGACCCCGGTTCGAGCTGCACCAAAGGAAGCCAGTCGACCATCAGCAGCTCCCTTCGGGCTTGGGGAGGAGCCAGGGCCCGGCAGCATGCCCGGCGCGGATCATCATCGTCTGCCGTATGGCGGATGTCCACCGGACGGCCGGGTGAGTGACCAGGGCGTCAGCCGGTGCCGGACAGCAAGACCGTGCCGGTCAGGGCCGCCGTCCGGGCCGCAGGTGCCGTCCGTCCGGACGCGACGGCGACCCGTCGGAGCCTGCGGCTACGGTGGTCGGGTGCGTGTCGCGACGTGGAATGTCAACTCGGTCAAGCAGCGCATGCCGCGGCTGCTGCCGTGGCTGGACGAGCGCAAGCCGGACGTGGTGTGTCTGCAGGAAACCAAACTCACCGACGAGGCGTTCGCTGAGTTGCTGAGCGAGCCGCTGGCCGAACGCGGCTACGAGTTCGCGCACCACGGCCAGGGCCGGTGGAACGGCGTGGCCATCCTGTCGCGCGTCGGCCTGGCGGAGGTGGAGCGCGGGTTCGCCGGGGAGCCGGGCTTTCCCGGCCCCGAGGCGCGGGCCATCTCCGCGACCTGCGGCGGGATCCGCGTCCACAGCTTGTACGTGCCGAACGGGCGGCAACCGGACTCCGACCACTACCACTACAAGCTGGCCTGGCTGGCGGCGCTGCGGGAGGTGATCGCCAAGGGGCCGGAGTCGGTGATCGTCAGCGGCGACATGAACATCGCGCCCACGGATGCCGACGTGTTCGATCCCGAGGCGTACGCCGGACACACCCACGTGACCGAACCGGAGCGAGCCGCGCTCGCCGCGCTCGGTGAGCTCGGGCTGCGAGACGTGGTCCGGGACCGGTGGCCGAACGAGCGCATCTTCACCTACTGGGACTACCGCGCGGGCATGTTCCACCAGGACCTCGGCATGCGGATCGACCTGGTGCTGGCCGGTGCCCCGGTGGCCGAGCGGGTGCGGGCCGCGTGGGTCGACCGGCAGGCGAGGAAGGGCACCGGTCCGAGCGACCACGCGCCGGTGATGGTGGATCTCGACGAGGCGCCGGACGGCGACATCGGCCCGGTCGTGCCGCCGCCGTCGCGGCCGGCGAAACGGAAGGTGACGCTGCCGCAGTCGAGGTGACGTACGGCAAGCACCGGGCCCGCCACTCGTGGCGGGCGGGCCCGGCGGTTCGGGGGACAGGTGACTACTGCGCTTCCGACGGGGCGGGCACGTCGATTCGTCCGATCTTCTGGGAGACGAGCTCGCCGAACCACAGCGTGCCGTCCTTGCCCGGGTTGATGTCGCACGGGTAGGAGACCGGGCTCGGCGTCGGCCACATGGTGGCTTCCCCGGTCCTCGGGTCGAACTTCAGCACCTGGTTGCCCAGCAGGGCCGGGCTGGCGAAGGCGACCATCGCATAGATGTTGCCGTCACGGCCCTCGACGACCGGGCCGAGCATCGGCAGCGGGTTGCCGATGCTGCCGATCTCCAGGTTCTTCATCACGCTGGTGAGCAGCCCGTCCGGCCCGAGCAGCGGGTACTCCTTGACCTTGCCGGTCTCCGGGAACACCTGGGCCAAGTTCATGCCGAGGCCCTGGCCGACCCAGATCGTGCCGTCGCGAGCGGTGCGGATGCCGGTCGGCCAGGACAGCGGGGTCGGCATCGTGTACTGCTTGATCTCCTTGGTGTCCACGTCGATGGTGCCGATCTTGTTCATCTGCGGCATGTTGAACACCACGGTGCGGCCGGGACCCGGCTTGATGATGCCGAACAACGAATGCACCTGGCCGCCGATCTCGCCGGGAACCTTGTACCGGGAGAAGGTCTCGGTCTCCGGGTCGAAACGGCCGATCGAGTTCAGCCCGCCCGCGGTGAACCACACGGCGCCGTCCGGGCCGATGGCCACGTCGTTGGACAGCACGGTGCCGACGTTCACCGGAGTCTTGCCGATGGTGGTGCTGAACGCGTTGTTCCACGGCAACGGGAACTGCTTGTACGTGCCCGTGTCGGTGCTGAACCTGATCAAGCTGTTGTTGGTGACGCCGGGCATCCAGTAGTTGCCCTTGTCGTCGATGTCCATCCCGCCGGGCACGGACAGCGGCTGCGGTGTCGGGAACGACTCGTACTCCCCGGTGGCGAGGTCGTACGACGTGATTTCGCTGCTGAGGTACTGCTCGATCCACAACTTGCCGTTGTGGTACTCCACCTCGCACACGCCACCGATCGGCAGGCTGGCGGGCACCGGGCCATACTCCACGATGGGGTTGTCGCCGGCCTGGGGTGCGGCTTCGGCGGCGGGCATGGCCGCCGCGGTGATCGCGCCGACCGCGGCCAGCGCCAGCACGCTCCGACGTGGCTTGGTCAGCAGGCGCTGCTTCGATCTCGTCCTCGAGCTCACAGCGGTTCCTCTCTGCGGTCCTTCCGGTGGCTGGTGCCACACTGGATTGGATCGGAACTCTAATACTAGATATTCGAATGAAGTGATATCGCGGACTGGAGTAATACCCGATCGGGCGAGGCGTGGGGCGAGAGGGTCAACCTGGAGTTGACGGCTGAATGTTCGTCAACTTACGGTTGACGAATGTCGGAAGGATTCCATGGACAACGACCGCACTCCGCGCAAGCGGGTGCCCCGATCGAACTCGACGACCTCGTCGAGCACATCGCGAACGAGCACGACGATCCGCTCGACCGGCTCGCTGCCGCTACCAGGATCTCGAAGGACCTGGAGGATCTCGGCGAACGCGTGGTCACGCACTTCCTGATCGAGGCCCGGCGCGCCGGGGCGTCGTGGCTGCGAATCGGCAAGGCCTTCGGAGTCTCCAAGCAGGCCGTGCAGAAGCGCTTCAAGGCGAAGCTGGCCTTGCAGGAAGCCAAGGCCGATCCGGAAGAGGAGTTCGAGGCGTTCACCCAGCGTGCCTGCAACGTGGTGGCCGCGAGCCGGAAGGCGGCGCGTCAGGCCGGTCATCGCGAGGTCGGCCTCCTGCACCTGGTCCTCGGCATGCTCGCCGAGCCCAAGGGACTGGCCGCGCAGTCCATCACCACCCAGGGCTTCGCGCTCGAGGCGGCCCGGCAGGCCGTGCAAGCCGCGTTGCCTGCGCCCCAGGCCGCCCAGCCACCGGAGCCGGTCCCGTTCTCCGAGCCGGTGCGAAAGATCCTGAAGCAGGCCGTGGAGCTGGCCGCGCCGGAAGCCGGCCTCGGCTATGTCGGGACCGAACACATCATGCTGGCGATGATCGAGCACGCGGCGGGTCAGCGCGTGCTGGTCGAGCTGGGCATCGACCCGCAGGCCGCGAAGACGTTCATCATCGACTACCACAACACCCCGGCGACGCCGAGCTGAGCGGCGGCCGGGCGTTGGAGGTCACAGGGTCCGAATCCGGCGAGCCGTGCCGTGGCGAGCGCTCAGGGTGGCCGGGAGGCGGCCGGGCGGCATGGGGCATTCGTCACCGGACCTCGGCGTCGCGGGGCCTATCGTGGCCGTGTGGCGATCTCACCGGAGTATCTGAACCAGTTCACCGAGCCCGTCGGATATTTGGACCACGCCAGGGTCGGGCCGCTGTCGAAGGCCGTCCGGACCACGGCGGCCAGCTTGCTGGAAGAGCTGGCCAAGCCGGGGCCCGGGACCGTGACCACCCTGCTGAACCGCGAGGCGTCGCGCGCGAAGCAAGCCGTGGCGCGAGCCTGCCGCACCGACGCCGACCACGTCGTGCTGGAGCCCAACACGAGCACCGCGCTGTTCCAGACGGCCTTCAACCTCGCGCGCGGCGAAGTGCTGGTCTCGACCGGTGAGTTCCCGGCGAATCTGTATCCGTGGGTGCGGGCGGAGCAGCTGGGGCTGGCCCGGGTGCGCTGGATGCCGCCCGGACCCGTCACACCGGAGCGGGTCCGGGCGGCCATCACGCCCGAGACGTCGGTGGTGTCGGTGAGCGCGGTCAGCTTCCGCACCGGTTACCGAGCGGATCTGGCGGCTCTGCGTGACGTGGTGGGCGACCGGCTGCTGGTGGTCGACGCCATCCAGGGTTTCGGGGTCGTCGACGAGCCGTGGGAGGTGGCGGACGTCCTGGTCAGCGGCGGGCAGAAGTGGCTGCGGGCCGGTCACGGCACCGGGTTCGCGGTGTTGTCCGACCGAGCGCTGGAGCGGATGCAGCCGGTGTTGTCCGGCTGGACCGGCGCGCGTGACGCCGACGTGTTCGACGACCGGGTGCACGAGCCGCTGCCGACGGCGCAGGCGTGGTCGTTGACCTACCTCAGCCCGGTGTCCGCGGGGATGCTGGCGACCGCTCTGGAGCTGGTCGAGCTCGCCGGGGTAGGCGCCATCGCGGCCCGAATCGAGGAGCGCTTGCGGGAGTTCGACAGTGTGCTCGAGGGCGCGGGAGCGCGCATCGTGTCGGAGCGAGAACGGCGCGCCGGGATCCTGGTGTTCGAGGTGCCTGGCCGTCCGGCACCGAAAGTCGCCGACGCGTTGGCGGCCGAGGGCATCACGGTGTCGGTACGTGGACCCCACGTCCGGTTGTCCGCGCACGCTTCGACCTCACCGGAGGCGGTGAAGATGGTCGAAGCGGCACTGAGCCGCGCCCGCTGAGATCGGGCCACCGCGTTCGGTGCGCCGTGGTCGTCGCTACCGTTGACGTACGGCCACGTCGTGGCCGCCGGACGAGGGAGCCGTACCCGGAGAGCGACAAGACGGCCGGTAGGAGCAGTCGTGGCGTGGTTGGTCCTCGTGCTGTCCGGCGCGCTGGAGTCCGTCTGGGCGGTCGCACTCGGCAAGTCCGCCGGGTTCAGCCGCTTGTGGCCGTCGGTGATCTTCGTCGTCGCACTGGCCGCCAGCATGGCGGGGCTCGCCTACGCGATGCGGTCGATCCCGACCGGAACGGCCTACGCCGTCTGGGTCTCCATCGGGGCGGCGCTGACCGTGATCTTCGGGATGATCACCGGGGACGAAAGCATCAGCTGGCTGCGGATCCTGCTGCTGTGCGGCCTGATCGGCTGCGTCGTCGGGCTCAAGCTCACCCACTGAACGTTCACGACCGCAGCATGACGGCGAGGGCCAGTTCCGGCAGCGCTCGGTCGATGTTCGACAGACCCCGCAGGTGGCTGGTGCGCGACACGTCGTTGACCGTGGTCAGTCCGCCGTGCACGAAGAACCGTGCCTCCGTCTCCGTCAGATCGAACCTGACCTGTTGCAGCAGCCGCACCCACTCGGCAACGTAGTCGCGCTGCAACCGGCGGATCTCGTGTCGCTGCTCGTCGGGGAGGTTCATCACCTCGGTCACCAGGGCGCCGAACAGCTCGTGGTGGCTGAGCGCGAGGTCCACGTAGGAACGCATCGCCAGGCGCATCGCCTCCTCGGCGTCGCCCGCCTGGGCGAGCGCGTGCGACATGCCGAGCTGCAACGTGCTCGCACCCCGGACGAGCGCGGCGACCAGCAGGTCCGACTTGACCGCGAAGTGGTTGTAGACGCTCGCGCTGGCGATCCCGACCGCGGCGCCGATGTCCTCGATGCTGACGTCGTGATAGCCGCGCTCGTGGAACAACCGGATGGCGGCGGCGAGCAGGGACTCCCGGCGGGAACCCGCCGCCAGTCCCGGCGCGGCCGGTGGCGCCGTGCCGACGTGTTCGTCCAGATCTGCCGCCGGGGTGTGGTCGACGACGGTGGTGGCCATGCGGTGCAGCAGCAGGCGGATTCGTTCCGGCTTGGCCGCCGTGGTGTGGTAGGAGAAGCTGGTCAGGACCGCCAGGGTGGCCCAGGCGAGCAGTTCGGCGGCCTGGGCGGACAGCTCCGGCCGGTCCTGCCGCAGCAGGGCGACCAGTCGCCGGATGACCGCGAAGCAGCGTTCGCGGATGGCGGCCCGTTGCTCGTCGCCGACGTGGCGGGATTCCCGTGTCCACAGCACGCCTGCGGGCCGTCGTTCCGTCCCGCTGCGGGCCAGCCGGGCGACGGCGTCCTCGATCGACTCGGCCTCGCCGACGTCGGCGGTGGCACGGTCGAAGACGTCGATGATCGCCGCCGCCAGCAGATCCTGCTTGCTGCGGAAGTGGCGATACAACGCCCCGGCCGTGATGCCCACGGCTGACGCTATCTGTGCTGTGCCGGCCCGGTGGAAGCCTTCCCGGTAGAAGACGTCGGCCGCGGCGGCGACGATCTGCGCCTTCCGGTTCCGGGGCCGCCGGCGGACGCCTTGGTGAGCCCTCGTCACATCTCGCCCCCTCCGACTTCAGCCGCCCGCGGCGTCCGGCGCGGCTGTCGACGTCGACGAGTCTGCCAGATCGACCGGAGATCACCCGAATGGTCGATCTGTTGTCCACGTCATACGACTCGTGATTTACTTATGACTCATCCTAGCACGTAAAAGTGATCGACTCGCTCCATTGAAGACGACCGACAAGTAGCTTGAGGAGTCGGGAATGGCGTTGCCGGCGGTGTTGCGGTCGGGGCTCGAGGTGCCGGTGATCGCCGCGCCCATGACCCGGGTGTCGGGTCCGGAACTGGTCGTCGCGGCCTGTCGAGCCGGCGTCATCGGTGCGTTCCCCACCCACAACGCGCGTGACGCCGACGAGCTGGACGCCTGGTTGCACCGGATCCGGCACGACGTGGCCGAGGGGTCGGGTGCCGCGGCTGCGTTCGCCGCCAACCTCGTGGTGCACCGCAGCAACCATCGCCTGGACGAAGACATGGCGTGCCTGATCCGCCACCGAGTGCCGGTGGTCATCACCAGCGTCGGCTCCCCGGTCCCGGTCGTGGGCCCGCTGCACGACGCCGGTTGCCTGGTGCTCGCCGACGTGGCGACCATGCGGCACGTCGAACGCGCGCTTGCGGCCGGTGTGGACGGACTGGTGCTGCTGACGGCCGGGGCGGGTGGACAGACGGGGTGGTTGAACCCGCTGGCGTTCGTGCGGGCGGTCCGGCGCGAGTTCGCCGGCCCGGTGGTGCTGGCCGGTGGGGTGACCGACGGTGCCACCGTGTTCGCGGCCGAGGTGCTGGGGGCGGACCTGTGTTACATGGGGACCGCCTTCATCGCGACCACCGAGAGCCGGGCGAGCGACGCGTATCGCAATGCCGTGGTCGCGGCAGGCATGGACGACGTCGTGCAGACCACGGCCGCCACCGGCCTGCCGGCCAACCTGCTGCGCTCGTGGTGGGAGCGCCACACGGACCATCTCGGCCGCAGCGACGGGGCGTCCGGCACCTTCACCTTTTCCTCCCTGCTCGGCGACCGCGAACCGTGGGCCGCCGGTCACAGCGTGGCCGGGGTCGACCGGGTGCGCCCGGTCGCCGCACTGGTGGAGAGCGTTCGCAAGGAATATCAGTCGGCCAGAGCCGCCGCGTTCGGCACGATGCCGTGACGCAGGCGGCTCCTCAACGGTGAGGAGTGGTTGTCGTGTCGACATGGGGCAACTTGACCCGGGTGTTCGATCGAGCGTGCGCGTACTACCCGGACCGGACGGCGGTCGTCGAAGGCGACCGGCGCATCACCTACCGGGAAATGAGGGACTGGACCAACCGCATCGCTCACGGACTCGCCGCGCTCGGGGTGGCGCACGGGGAACGGGTGGGCATGCTGCTGCCCAACTCGCTCGAGCTCGTCCCGACGCTGTTCGGCATCTGGCGCCGAGGGGCGACGTTGGTGCAGATGCCGGCTCGCTCCGGAATCGACGACTGGCGCTATTTCCTGCGCGAGTCGCACGCGTCCACGCTGATCTACCACGCCCAGTTCGACTACGCCATCAGCAAGATCAGGGCGGACCTACCCGAGTTGAAGCACCTCGTCCGGCTCGGTTCCCCGGAAGGCGACTCTGCCGTCGAGGCAGCCGACTACGACGACGTTTTCAGCAACCAGCCGACGGACGACTTCTCGGCCATGATCACCCCGGACGACATCGCGTACGTGGCATTCACGTCGGGCACGACCGGGGTGCCGAAAGGAATCATCCAATCGCACCGTTCCTGGTCGCATTACGTCATCACCGCCGGGTTGGAGATCGGCGACACCCGGCCGGGTGAAGTGTTCGCGCACGTCGCTCCGCTGACGCATTTCACTCAGATATTCCTGGTGCCCACGTTCATGCGCGGCGGCACGAACGTCGTCCTACCCGGTTTCGACATCGAGAAGTTCCTCACCACGATCCAGCAGGAAAAGGTCACGGCCACTGCGGTGGTGCCCACGATCCTGTACACGCTGCTGGACTACCCGCGGCTCGGCGACTTCGACCTGAGCTCGTTGCGAACTGTCGTCTACGCCGGCTCGCCCATGGCGCCCGAGCGGCTGCAGCAGGCGCTGGAGGTGTTCGGACCGATCTTCGTGCAGACCTACGCAGGCAGCGAACCGGGGTTCACCACGTGCCTGCGCAAGGAGGAGCACCGGGTCGACAGCGACGAGTGGATCAAGCGGCTCAGCTCCGCGGGCCGGCCGATGTTCCACGTGGACGTGTCGATCCAGGACGAACACGACAACATCCTGCCGCCGGGGGAGATCGGTGAGATCTGCGCGCGGCAGGAAGGCCAGATGGTCAGCTACCTGGACCCGGAGAAGAACGCGGAGGCGATGCGCGGTGGTTGGGTCCACTCCGGCGACATCGGCTACGTCGACGAGGACGGCTACGTCTACATCGTCGACCGCAAGAAGGACATGATCGTCACGGGTGGCATGAACGTCTTCCCCCGGCAGATCGAGGACATCCTGCAGGAGCACCCGGCGGTGGCTCAGTGCGCGGTGATCGGGGTGCCGCACGAGCAGTGGGGCGAAGCGGTCACCGCGTTCGTGGTCCGGCGCGACGGGGCCACGGTGACTGCTGACGAACTCGTCGCGATGGTGAAAGAACGCAAGGGCGGCGCCTGGGCGCCGAAGACCGTGAACTTCGTCGACCAGCTTCCACTCAACGCCTCCGGGAAGGTCGACAAGAAGAAATTGCGCGAGCCGTACTGGGTCGGCCGGACCAGGCAGGTTTCCTGACCGGTAAACCATTCTTTCGGTTCGATTGGCTCGTCATTTCATTTACCCACGGGGGGTATTTGTGTCCATTTTTCGTCGTATGAAACGGTTGGCAACGGCGGTTGCCATCGCCGTTCTCGCATGTGCCGGCACGGTGGCCGCGGTCCATCCTGCGGAAGCCGGTGTGGCGACCGAGGAATACGCCGGCGTCGCTCAATTCGAAACGGTGATCACCGACCGGGAGGGTGACAAACTCAAGGCCTACATCCTGCGGCCGGCGGACGCCCACGGAAAACCGGTCGACGGCAAGTTCCCGGTGATCATGCACTACACGTACTTCCCGGCGATCACCTGGGAACGCACCACCGCCCCGGTCATGCAGCCATTGTGGACGGTGCTCGGGTTCAACCTGGCCGAACGGTTCGACGAGTTCGTTCGCCGCGGTTACGTCGTGGCCCACGTGAGCATGCCCGGTGCTGGCGGTTCGCAGGGGCACTTCACCTGGGACAAGAAGCGGCTCGGCCGATCCGGATACGACGCCGTGGAATGGCTGGCCAAGCAGCCCTGGTCGACCGGGAAGGTCGGCATGTTCGGCGGTTCCGGCAACGGGATCGCCCAGCTGTGGACCGCGGCGGAGAAGCCGCCGCACCTGACCACGATCATCCCGGCGGTCGCGTTCCAGGACTTCTACCGCGACACGATGTACCGGGGAGGTATGCCGGCCGCCGGGGAGGCCGCCCTGATCGCCGGGCTCGCCGCAGGGATCTGGGCGTGGCAGGGCAACGGGATCCCCGACGACGTCGACGAGGCTAACTACCTGCTGGAGACCATGCTCAAGCGGGTCACCGAGCTCAAGGCGCCGCCGCCGTTCCTGCTCGAGTGGTACAGCCACCCCACCAAGGACTCCTACTGGGACAACTTCGTCTACGAGGTGAAGGACATCACCATCCCGGTGTGGTCGTGGGGCAACTGGGACGACCACTTCGTCCTGGGCAACGTGCGCCTGTTCCAGGAGGTCGGCTCGAAGCACAAGATGCTGACGCTGGGCGCCAACGGGCACAGCACCCAGCCCGGCTTCGACCCGATTCACCAGGCACTGCGCTGGTACGACTACTGGCTGAAGGGCAAGCGCGACAACGGCATCGCCGAGGAGATGGCCGGCGCGCCGGTCCGCTACTACGTCCGCGGTGCCAACGAATGGCGGACCGCCACCAGCTGGCCGCCGTCCGACGTGGACGTCAAGCGGCTCTACGCCGACGGCGGTGCGCCGCTGAAGCCGGCCACCGGGCGCCTGTCGGAACGGCCGCCGCAAGGCAACGGCGGGTCGGACAGCTACCTCTACACACCGGTGAGCAGCCGGCTCGGTGCGCAGAACGGGTTCCTCAACCAGCGGGTGCCGCTGCTGATGCCACGCAAGCCGATCACCGACGACACGTCCACGCTGCTGGCGTTCAACAATCCGACCGGTCAGATCGATCAGCGGTTGAACGCGGCCGACTCGGTCACCTACGTGGGTCCGGTTCTGGATCGGGACGTCGAGGTCACGGGCGAACCCAAGGTGACCCTGCGGGCGTCCAGCACGGCCACCGACACCGACTGGGTGGTGCGCTTGGTGGACGTCTACCCGGACGGGTCGGTGGTTCCGCAGCCGGGGTACTGGAACCTCGTCGAGACCGGCTGGTTGAAGGGCACGCACCGCAACGGACACCGCAATCCGGTTCCGATTCCCCCGGGCAAGACGGTGACGTATGAGATCGACGTCTGGCCGACGTCCTATCTGTTCAAGAAGGGGCACCGGATCGGCCTGCAGATCGCGTCCGCGGATCCGCGCACACTGCCGAACCTGACCCCCGCGCTCAACACCGTGCATCGCTCCGGCGCGTCGCCCACGTTCGTGGAGGTGCCGGTGCGGCCGCACTAGCCGGAGCGGTTGCCCGCCCTTCGACGGGTGGCGGTGCCGGCAAGGCGTTCGGTGCCCAGGGGTGCGGAAGGTCGCCCAGCCGGGGCCGGGTCGTCGGTGCGCGTCGACCCGGCCACCGGGCGGGTCGTGGTGCGGTCCGGTACGCCGGGCCACCCGCACTCGGGCGCCGAGCGCCTCGATCCGGACGACCGCCGACGCCGTCGGTCCGACGCGTCGACGGTGTCGGCGGTCGTGGTCCTGTTGCTAACGGCCGTGGTGTTGCGGGCCGGGGTGTCCGGGTGGTGTGTACGCCCGTCGACGGCGCCCGGGTCGGCATCACCTGCGGGGCGGGCAGGGCTTTCGTGGTCTGCCGTGGTGTTGCGGGCCGGAGTGTCCGGGTGGTGGTGCACGCTCGTCGTCTGCCGCGGCACCACGAACCGGGGCGACCGGCGTGCCCTTTGTCGGTGATGCCGAACGGGTGGCCCCACCGGTCGCCGTGCCGGTCGTTCCGCCGGGCGCCCGACTGGACGTCCATCGGCCGCGGCTCGGGAGCCGCTGATGGAGCCGAGCGCTGCCGACGTGGCGCACCCGGCTCGCCTGATGCTCGGGTTCGCCGGTGAGGCGGTGCCCCGTGGTGCCGTGAGCAAGGGTCAGCCCGGGCCTTGGCTGAGGGAGCGAACCAGGCCCGGGCTGGGGTCGAAGGATCATCACGAGCCTCGCGGAGCACGCGCGCGGGAGGGAGCGCTGTCGGGGGAAGTCGGTGGTGGAGGCTGCGGTCGTTGGGGCTGGGGCGTTCAGCCGGCTACCTAGCGCTGCGGCGTCCAGTCGGCCGAGGCCGACGAGGCGAAGATCTTGGCGAGAACGGCGTCCAGGTCGAGGTAGTCCGTCTCGGCGCCACGCGGGACCAAGGCGGTGCTACCGGCGGCGAAGGCCGCGACCTCGCTGCGGGGGAAGCGGATCTGCGCCCGGCCGTCGGGCGAGCTGATGTGGACGCACAGCTTGTTGTCCTCGCTGTGGATGTGGACGTCGCCTTTGCCGGACGGGACACCGTCCAAGGCGTCCAGCAGCAAGTCCCGCGCGAAGCACCACGTCTGGGTGGGGAACACCATCCACAGTGCGTACGGGTCTTCCGGGCTGTACCGGAACTGGACGTCCATGGGCCGCGGCGTGGACCCGTTGACCGTGACCTGCGCGTCGAGGGTTTTGCGGATGTCGTGCTCGAAGATCATTGGTGGCTCCGGACGAAGTCGTTGTCGGCGGCAGGGGTGCCGCACAAGACAAAGTTCGCGGATCGTTGTCAAGAAATCAGGCGTGCTGGCCCTTCGACTTCGCGTGCCATCCCGCTTGATGTGCGCGGGACTTCCCTCGGCCGCATGAGGGGATCCCCACCGGCGGAGGGTTTGCCCGGGTGCTCGGTACGGGTGTCGGAAGATCCTCCGTCGCAAGACTTTCCCCAGCTCAGCGGCCGTCGGTTGGGCGGACGGGAGTAGCTGATCGATCGGCGGGCTCGCCGGTAGGGATGTCCCCCGACGACCGATCGTTGGCCGTCGGCAGGCAGTGGAGGGCCGTGCTCGGGTCAGCTGTCGTCACGCTGGATCATGGGCGCCGTATGACGCGGCGCTGACGAACTCGGCAGCACCCATTGCTGCGGCGAAGCGGGGTCGTCGAGCCAGATCTTGTGAGTGCCGTCCGGTTCGACGGTGATGCCGTATCGCTCCGCGGCGGGGCGTCCTTTTCCTTCCCACCACCGGTAGGCATCGTCGACCTCGTCCCACAAGCGTCGCGGTCCGAACTGCTGCACACGCCACGGATGATGGTCGCGAAGCATCGTGACCCGCGCCCACGACCGTGTGCGGACATCGTGGAGCTCGATGTGCCGGCGGTTTGTGGAGACGTCTTCGACGGTGTAGTAGCAGTGGGGCACCCGCAGCCCGATAGTGAACGCTGCGTGCGTGAACTCCACCATCTCGAACAGCTCACGTGCCGTCCGTTCGGTCGACGACACGTGGGCGGAGGCCAGCTCTTCTTCGCTCGGGTCCACGAAATCGCGGCGTTGGCTGCGCACCCGCATGAAGGTCAGGTTGCGACCGCATCGGCCAACGGCTGACCCGTCGTCGCGCGTCGTCAGTCGGGTCAGGGCGTCGTCGCCGAAGTCGGTTCCCCATGGCGTGACGATGACGCCGCCCGGTCGTGTTTGCTGGATCCACATACGCGGGATCCGCGCCACGGAGGCGGTGCTGATGATGCGGTCGTACGGTGTTCCAGGCGAATAGCCGAGGGTTCCGTCGCCGACGATCACCTGCACCCGGTGGCCCGTTCTTCCGAGAGCTTGACAAGCGTGGTCAGCTACCGCAGGGTCGATCTCAATCGACGTGACTTTCCCGCGCTCGCCCACGCGTTCGGCCAAGAGCGCGGCGTTCCATCCGGTCCCGGTGCCGATCTCCAGCACGCGGTGGCCGGGGCGAACATCCAGCGCCTCAAGCATGGCGGCGACGATGGACGGCTGGCTGCACGAACTCGTCGGCCGCAATCCGACCTGCTCGGCTGTGGTCGCGCCGTCGTCCACCTGCGTGACGATGGGCACGTCGGAGTCGACCAGCGCTCGCCACTCAGACTCTGACTTTTCGCGCGCGATCGCAACGAATCCGTCGCTGCGGGGATCATCCACCCACACGAGCGACGGGACAAAAGCGTCACGCGGAACCGTAAGAACGTCGCGCCAGTCGCGCATCAGTCCCACCTACTTGTCGTTGGTGGACTCGTCGCCATTCTCATGCTTGTTCTGGTCGCATTTGTCGCCCCAATTCTCCCAGCGATCAGGCTGCGGGACACCGTGACCGTCACGGTCTTTGTCGTGTTTTCCCAACGACTTGTCTCCCCTCCAGTCGTCGAACACCGCGGGACGACCGTGTCGGCACCGCGGTCAGGTGGATCACCGGCGATGTGGCTTCGGCACTGAGTGAGACGCCGTCCGTAAGGAAACCAGCGGCCTGACGGCAGCCAGGTGTGAGTGCGAGGGCGGGTAGCCCGAGGGTGACGAGAGGAAGCAGTGCGGCCAGTCGGGACGGCCATCGTGCCGCCTCGGCCCCGGTGCGTCCCCAGATCCGCTGGTCAGGTACCCTCGTGCGCGGAGGATTGGCCGAGCGGCCTAAGGCGCACGATTGGAAATCGTGTTGGGTGTAACAGCCCTCACGGGTTCGAATCCCGTATCCTCCGCCAGTGGCCAGCACGAACGCCGGACAGCCCGGACGCGGGCGGTCCGGCGTTCGGCTTTCCGGGCTTGGCGCGACGCCAGCAGTCGTCGTTCGTCCCCGCAGGGACGATGACATCGGTCCGCTCGCAGACATCCTCGTCCGCGTACATGAACGGGATGGGTATCCGGTCGAAGGCGTCGATGATCCGATCGCGTGGTTGCGCGCCCCGAACGAGCTGGGCAGCTGGACGGCCGAGTGGGATGGTGTGCCGGTCGGGCACGTGATGCTCCTGCGCGCCATGGCGTCCGACGATGTGGTGCGATCGTGGCGCGGACGAACCGGTCGGGACATTTCCCGGCTGGCCATCCTGGCGCGGCTGTTCGTGGACCCGGCCGCCCGCAGGCTCGGTGCGGGCAGGCGGCTGGTGACTGACGTGCTGAGCCATGCGTCCGGGCTCGGTTGTTCCGTGGCGCTGGACGTCATGATGAAGGACCAAGCCGCAATCCGGCTCTACGAGAGTCTTGGTGCACAGCACTTGGGCGGCGTCTGCCACCACTACGGCGAGGGGCAGGCCGAGCCCGCTGCCGTCTACGCATGGCTGGACGGCGTACCGGGGAACCGGGCGCAGGCACGCCGCCCATGACGAAATGGCCCGTGCGTGCAGGTGCCGTCGGGGCGACACCCGATCTGCGGTCACCGGCGCCGCAAACGGCCCCTGCGTGCAGAGGCCGCCGGGGCGGGCTGTGTTCCCTGGCAGGCTGGGCTGGTAGCTCGACCGCGCAGGGTCAGCGGTCGACCAGGATCTTGCCTTTGTCGGCGTACCGGCGCTGCGCCGCGGAGGCGTAGTTCTCCTCGACCAGGGCGATCTCCTCGGCGTTCGGCACGGCGTTGGTGCAGTCGACACCGGCCGTGCTTCCGGACATCAGGCTCGAGCACGGGCCCGGCTTCATGTCCGGTAGGCCGAGGCTGTGGCCGAATTCGTGCGCTGCGATGCGGACGACGTGGTGCCCCTGGTCGACGGCTTCCTTGCCCATCCAGACCGTCAGGTGCTCGCCGGGCATCGCCGGGCCCAACTCGGCGCGCGGCCAGCCCGGGTCGGCAACGAACGTGACTTCCGCGTCGTCGCCCGGGTCCGCCTCGTCGATCTGCACGTTCTCCAGGTGTTCGTTCCAGATCGCGATGGCCCGGGTGATGGCGTCGTAGTACTCGGGGGCCCGGCTGGCGTCGTAGGTGATGGTGATCGGCGCGCGGGGGGTTGGCGCCTGGCCGGCCGGCGCGGCGGTGGCCGTGGGCGCGGTGGCCAGCAGCGGCAGGATCATGGCTGCCGCGGCGACGAGCGTGCGTATCGATGTGCGAGCGACCATGCCTTCCTCGCTTTCCCGGTGAGACGACTAGGCACGACAACCGACGGCAACCATCCCCTCCGGGGTAGCACCCGCACGATGCCGCCGACCACGTTCTTTCGTCGGGCAGTCCGCCCTGGCCGGTACGCATTGCGACATCAACCGCTCACGCGGGCAGCAACCGACTTCCGCCGGAAACGACGAAGCCGGAGCCCGCATGGTGCGAGCCCCGGCTTCGTCGTGACGCTCTACTCGTCGTCCGGCAGCGCGTGGTCGGCCTTTCCGGGGTTCGGGTCCCGGCTCAGGTCGATCAGCGGGTGGCGCTCCGCGCCTTCGGGCAGCGCGTGGTCCGCCACCCCGGGCGTGGGGTCACGGGTCAGATCGATGTGCTCGCGCCCGGTCGGCTTGTCGCTCATGAGCTCCCTCCAGTTCCGTCGACCACGGCAACCCTAGCCGCCTACTTCCTCCCGCCCGGCTTGAGGCGCACCACCGCCGGGTCGTGGTCGCTGGTCTGGTCGTGGAACTCGGCGTTGATGTGCACGATGTCGAACGCCACCGACTTGAACCCGCGCGAGGTCAGGATGTGGTCCAGCACCTGCGACTTGCCGTCGAAGACGTACGTGTAGCGCTCCTCCGGCGGCAGGATCTCCACCAGGTCGGTGAGGGCCCGGTCCTTGGTGAGCACCCGCAGGGTCGGCGAGAACGAGAAGTCGTTCAGATCGCCGGCGACCACGATGCTGGCGAACGGGTCACGCCGCTGGATCTCGTCCACGAATGCCCGCACCGCCTTCGCCTGCTCGATGCGCTGCTCTTCGGACACCCGCGCAGGTGGCTGGAAGCGTCCGTGCACCGGCTGGTCGCCGCCCTTGGAGGCGAAGTGATTGGCCACCACGAACACGGTCTTGCCCCGGAACCGGAACTCCCCGGCCAGCGGCTTGCGGCTGTCGGTGAACGCGGGGTTGTTCGGGTCGATCCGGCCGGGCGAGATCGACAGCCGTGGCTTCTTCCCGCCGACCACCCGCACCGGCGTGGTGGCGTCACCACCGGGCCGGTCGACGAACGTGACCCGCTTCGGGTTGAACAGGAACGCCACCCGGATGTTGCCGCCGGGCTCACCGCCGTCGGCCAGGTCCACCGGATCGATCTGCCGCCATGCGTACCGCGGGCCGCCTGCCGCCACGATGGCGTCGACGAACTTGTTCAACGTCTGGTCCGCGGCGACGACTCCGTCACCGACCCCCTGGGAACCGTTGTTGTCCTGGACTTCTTCCAGCGTCACGATGTCCGGCTCGGCCAGGTTCTCCACGATCCCCTTCGCCAGCGCGTCGAACTTGGCCTGGTCGTCGGACGGATCCAGGTTCTCCACGTTGTAGCTGGCCACCGCCAGCTCGTTGGGTCGCTGTTTGCGGGTGACTTCCCGCTGCAGGCCGCCCGGCTCGACCTCGCCCAGCTCGGTCGCCATCAGCGTGTAGCCGCCGAACTGGTCGTACTCGATCACCCCCGAGGTCTCCCCGGCGAGTGTGTCGCCGGTGTCGGCCTCGGGGAACGGCCGCTCGGCGAACGGGATCAGCGACTCGATCTTCAGCACCCCGGTCGGGTCGGCGTCGTAGCCGGTGTACCGGACCCCGCCGCGGGCGCTCCGGTACTTGTCGGGTTCGGTGGTGACGAACAACTCGTTGTACGCCGTGGTCGGCCCGACGATCGGCACGTCGAACACAGCGACCCGCATGCCCTCCCGGCTCTCCCAGAAGTCCAGGGCGTAGCGGTCGGGTCGCAGTGCGAACGGCTCGATCGAACCGCCCGGCTTCGCGGTCAGCGTGGCGGGCACGGTGCCCGGGGTGATCTTCTCCGCCTCCGGCAGGTCGTTGCCGGACGACGTGACCGTCCAGCTGGCGTCGACCAACTCGGTGGTCGACTGGAACGGCGAATCGCTCGGGTTCGTGGGATAGAACTCCTTCACTGTGCCGGACACCGTCACCGCGTCGCCGACTCGCACGTTCGGCGTGGCACTGCCGGTGAACACGAACAAGCCCTCGGACGTGCGGGGGTCGCCGTCGCCCGTGGGGTCCTGGAACCAGAATCCGCGTGCCGATCCGAACGAACGGATCGCGGTGACGATGCCGCTGACGCCGGTGACCTGTTTGCCGTCGAAGGGCGAAACCCGGGTGATGCCCTGGATCTCCGCGATCGTGGCCTGGGTCGGCTGGGTAGCCGCCGTCGCGGGTACGGCCACCCCGATCGCGGTCAGGGCGACGAGCGAGGCGGCGGACAGCGCCACGATCCGTGCGCGCCTACGTCCGGTGAGAGTCACGGTGATCCCCTGTTCGTCATGCCGATGTGACGGCGTGATCGTCCCCCAAAAGGTTGATCAAGGGAAGACCGTGACGCCCTCGCGCGGGGGATCGGCCAGCACGCAGCGGCCCACCCGGATCGGCGCGCAGGCGGCTGGCTGCCCGGGATTGGCTCGCAGGTGGCCGGTTATCCGGGGATTGGCTCGCGGGTGGCTGGCTGCCCGGGGCCAGCTCCCGGTGGCTGGTTATCCGGGATCAGTCCGCAGGCCGTCGGCCGCCCGGGGTCAGCCCGCACACCGCCGACCCACGGCGGGTCCCGCGAAGGATCGACTCCCGATGGTCAGCCGCAGACGGCGCCGTCGGCGGCCGAGCCGACCAGCTTGGCGTACTTGGCCAGCACGCCGGAGGTGTAGCGCGGCTTGCGCGGCTGCCAGTTCGCCTTGCGGCGGGCCAGCTCCTCCTCGTCCACCAGCACGTCCAGCGTGCGGGCGTCGAGGTCCAGCCGGATCCGGTCGCCGTCCTGCACCAGCGCGATCGGGCCGCCGTGCGCGGCTTCCGGGGCGACGTGGCCTATGCACGGGCCGTGCGTGGCGCCGGAGAACCGGCCGTCGGTGATCAACAGCACGTCCGCGCCCAGGCCGGCGCCCTTGATGGCCGCGGTGACCGCAAGCATCTCGCGCATGCCGGGCCCGCCTGCCGGGCCCTCGTAGCGGATGACCACCGCGTCGCCCGGCTTGATCTGGCCGGCTTCCAACGCGGGCATCACGTCGGCTTCGTCGTCGAACACGCGCGCGGTGCCTTCCATGACCCGCGCGGGCAGCGACGCGCTCTTCACGACCGCGCCCTCCGGGGCGAGCGAGCCGCGCAGGATGGTCAGGCCGCCCGTGCTGGCCAGCGGCTTCGACATGGCCGCGATGATCTTGCCGTCCGGGTCCGGCGGGTCGATGTCGGCCAGGTTCTCGGCCATCGTCTTGCCGGTCACGGTCAGCGTGTCGCCGTGCAGCAGGCCGGCGTCCAGCAGCGCCTTCATCACGACCGGCAGGCCGCCGATCTTGTCGATGTCGCTCATCACGTACCGGCCGAACGGCTTGACGTCGGCCAGCAACGGGGTGCGCTCACCGATCCGGTTGAAGTCGTCGATGGACAGGTCGACCTCGGCCTCGCGGGCGATGGCGAGCAGGTGCAGCACGGCGTTGGTCGACCCGCCGAGCGCGGTGACCACGGTGATGGCGTTCTCGAACGCCTCGCGGGTCAGGATCTGCCGCGCGGTGATGCCCTTGCGGAGCATGCCCACGACCGCTTCACCGCTGCGCTTGGCGTATTCGTCGCGGCGCCGGTCCACCGCGGGCGGCGCCGCGCTGCCGGGCAGCGACATGCCCAGCGCCTCGGCCGCGGAAGCCATGGTGTTGGCGGTGAACATGCCACCGCAGGCGCCCTCGCCCGGGCAGGCGTGGCGCTCGATCTCGTCGAGCTCTTCCCGGGTGATCCGGCCGAGCGCGCACGCGCCGACGCCTTCGAAGGCGTCCTGGATGGTGATGTCGTTGCCGTTGAGGTTGCCGGGCAGGATCGATCCCGCGTACAGGAACACCGAAGCCAGGTCGAGCCGCGCGGCGGCCATCAGCATGCCGGGCAGCGACTTGTCGCAGCCGGCCAGCAGCACCGAGCCGTCCAGCCGTTCCGCGTGCATCACGCACTCCACCGAGTCGGCGATGATCTCCCGGCTGACCAGCGACGAGCGCATGCCCTCGTGGCCCATCGAGATGCCGTCGGAAACCGAGATGGTGCCGAACTCCAGCGGGAAGCCGCCCGCCGCGCGCACGCCTTCCTTGGCGCCCTTGGCGAGCCGCTGCAGGGACAGGTTGCACGGGGTGATCTCGTTCCACGAGGACGCGATGCCGATCTGCGGCTTGTCCCAGTCCTCGTCGGTCATGCCAACGGCGCGGAGCATGGCGCGCGCCGGCGCCCGCTCGTATCCGCTGGTGACCTCGTGGCTGCGTGGCTTGATGTTCACCTCTGGCTGGCCCTGCTCACCCATGCAGGTCATGGTCGCAAATCGGTCAGCAGCCGTGACAGCCAGGTCTGGCGAACATGGGCAGGCAGGCCCGTGGGGCCGGACGGTCACGCCGTCCCGGCAACCGCCCGGTCGCGCACGTCACCCGCTGCGCCGATTCTCGTCTGCCCGGCGATCGTCGACAATCCGACCATGGCGACGAACGTTCCCGCGCCGCGACGAGGTCGTGCCGCCGATCTGCCCGTGGACATACAGGTGCGCGGCCTGCGGGACGAGGACTGGCCCGCCGTGCTTCGCATCTACGGAGAAGGCATCGCCACGGGGATCGCGACGTTCGACACCGTGGTGCCCAGCAGGGCTTCGTTCGACGCACGCTGGCTTCCCGGGCACCGGTGGGTGGCCGAGATCGACGGCGAGGTCGCCGGCTGGGCCGTGTTGAGCCCGGTGTCGAGCCGCGAGTGCTACGCCGGTGTCGCCGAGAGCTCCGTCTACGTCGCCGAGGCTCACCGCGGGCGCGGGGTCGGCAAGACACTGATCGGACACCAGATGGCCGAGGCCGAC
Organism: Thermocrispum agreste DSM 44070; assembly: GCF_000427905.1. GTDB lineage: Bacteria > Actinomycetota > Actinomycetes > Mycobacteriales > Pseudonocardiaceae > Thermocrispum > Thermocrispum agreste. The sequence goes on from NZ_KE386604.1 coordinate 202,370, forward strand.
CGGGCGGGCCTGTGGACGCTGCAGGCCGCCATCATGGCGGCGAACAAGGCCAGCATCGCGCTGTACCACTCGGCGGGCTATCGAACCGTCGGCGTCCGGGAACGGATTGCGCAGCTGAACGGCGTCTGGCACGACACCGTGCTGCTGGAACGCCGATCCGGCGTCGTCTAGGTCAGCGGCGCGCAAGCACCTCGCGATCGTCCGGCAAGCCCGGATGAGCGGTCACGGGCGCCAGTAGCCCATGGCCGTGATGGCCTTGCGGTCCAGCTGGTACCGATCCCGCAGCACGCCGACCAGGCGGCGGGTGGTCTTGGTGTCGCAGGCGACCCAGGCGTGTCTGCCCCGCGCGCAGAAGGCTGCTTCCTCGACGGTCTTCACCAGCCCGGCACCGGCGTCGGTTCGCTGCACCCAGGTGACCTCGGTGCCCGGTGCGGCCGACACCGGCAGCTTCTGGTCGTCCTCGTGCTGCCATTCCAGCCAGACCCGCGCCGGAATCCCGTTCAGCTCCGCCAGCAGGCTGTTGATCGCGGGCAGGGACGCGGTGTCCCCGACGATCAGGTAACCGGACGGGTCGGGCTGGGGCCACGTGAACCTGGTGCCGAGCACCGTCGCGTCGATGGTGTCCCCCGGTTCGGCGGCCCTGGCCCACTCGGTGGCGGGACTGCCGTCGTGCAACGCGAACTCGATGTCCGTGGTGCGGGCGCGCGGATCGGGATCGACCAGGGTGAAGGCACGTTGCTGCAATTTCCTGCCGTTCGGGATCCACAAGCGCACCCACATCGTGGGGTGCACCGGCAGGTGGTCGAGCAGCTCGCCGGTGTCGAACGACAGCCGTAGGCAGTGGTCGGTGACGTACCGGCTGTCGCGCACGGTCAGCCGGTAGTCGCGGCCGCGCCAGGCCTTGACGACGAGGCCGTCGAATCCGCGGGAAGGCTTGGGCATGCAAGGAAGGTTAGGCTAACCTCACTTGTCCTGCCAAGGGGTCATCGTTCGGGCGTGGATGCTGCCACGCTCGCACCGAACCCCGCGGCCAGCTCGGCAAGCATGCGGCTCAGGACGTCGCAGAGGTCGGTGTCCGGATGCAACAGCCAGTGCTCGTAGGCGGCGATGCACACCCCGAGCGTCGCGTGGGAAATGGCCCTGGGCAGCAGCGCGTCCTGCTCCGTCCCGAGCCGCTGGGCCACGAACTCGGCGACGACGGCCCGCCAATCCGCGTAGCGGAGCGTCGAATGCGCCTGCAGCGCCGGGACCTTCAGGATCAGCTCCATGCGCCGCCGATGCCACGGCACGACCTGCGGGTCGAAGCGATTGAAGTCCACCACGACGTCCCGGATGGCCTCCATCAGCGGCTGATCGGGTGGGCAGGAGGCGAACCGGCTGCGCATCGACGCCAGTTGTTCGGTGAAGTTGCCCCAGACGACGTCGTTCTTCGAGCCGAAGTAGCGGAAGAACGTCCGGCGGCCGATGTTCGCGGCGGCGGCGATGTCGTCGATTGTGGTCGCGTCGAAGCCGCGCTCGGCGAACAGCTCGAACGCGACCCGCTCCAGCTCCGCGCGACTGGTGGCCGGGCGACGGCCGCGTCGTGCTCCGTTCCCGGACGTTCTTCGACCCATACTGCTTTCCTGTGGCACTCGTTGTCGCGAGCATCGTATTCCCGGCGGAGTGAGGGGCGACCGACGTGACCGACCAGCCAACGAGCGGCGAGCGGCGGGTTGCCGTCGTCACGGGTGCCGCGCGCGGTATCGGAGCCGCCACCGTCCGGCGGCTGGCCGGCAGCGGCTGGCGGGTGGTTGCGGTGGATCGCTGCGCGGACGACCCGCGGGTGCCGTATCCCTTGGCAACCCGCGCGGAGCTGGCAGCGCTTGCGGCCGAGTACCCGGACGCCGTCCTCGATGTCGTCGCCGATGTGCAGGACTTGGACGCGCTGCGTGACGCCGTCACGCTCGCCGAACAACGATTCGGCGGTGTCCACGCCGCGGTGGCGGCAGCCGGGGTCATCGTGGGCGGCCGCCCGCTGTGGGAGGCGCCCGAACACGAGTGGGACGCGCTTTTCGGGATCTGCGTCACCGGTGTGGCGAACTTGGCCCGCGCGGCGGTTCCTGCGCTTCTTCGGCAACCGGAACCGCGCAGCGGCCGGTTCGTGGCCATCGCCTCGAGCGCGGCGCATCGCGGACTGCTGCATCTGGCCGGCTACAACGCCGCGAAACATGCCGTCGTCGGCCTGGTGAAGGGGCTCGCCCACGACCTGGCAAGCACCGGGGTCTGTGTGACCGCCGTTTCTCCGGGCTCCACCCGCACGGCGATGCTGGACGCCTCCGCTCGGATCTACGACCTGCCCACGGTCGACGAGTTCGCCACCCACCAGCTCAACGGCTTGCTCGATCCCGACCAGGTGGCCGCCGCGGTGTGCTGGCTGTGTTCGCCGGACTCGTCGGCGCTCACCGGGACGGTGGTGCACGCGGACGGGGGCTTCACGGCATGAACCTCGGTGACCTCCGGTCGCCGCAACTGGTGGAACAGGCGGCGCGCACGCTGCTTGCCGTGCCGCTGGGCGCCACCGAGCAGCACGGCCCGCACCTGCCGTTGAGCACCGACACCGTGATCGCCGTCGAGCTGTGCCGACGGCTGGCCGAGCGGGTGCCGGACGTGGTGGTGGCACCGCCGGTTCCCTACGGCTCCAGCGGCGAACACGCGGGGTTCGCCGGGACCTTGTCCATCGGCCGGGCGATGCTGACCGGGCTGGTCGTCGAGCTGGTCCGCTCGGCCGACGACTTCGCCGGAGTGGTGCTGGTCAACGGGCACGGCGGCAACGCGGAGCCGTTGCGTGACGCCGTCCGGACTCTGCGGGCCGAGGGCCGGAACGTCCTGGCGTGGTCGCCGACCGGGCGCGCGGACGACACTCATGCCGGTCACATCGAGACCTCGGTGCTCCTCAGCCTCGCGCACCCTGGGGTCGACCTCGCCGCTGCGGAGCCGGGCGTGACCCTGCCGTTGCCTGACATCATCGACGACCTTCGTCGCGGCGGCCTGGCGGCGGTGAGCCCGAACGGCGTGTTGGGCGATCCGACACACGCGAACGCCGACGATGGCGCCGCGGTGCTCGACCGCTGGACGGACACGCTGGTCGCGGCCGTCACGGAGTGGGCCAGGCGGGATTAGCACGCTGGGGCTAGTGGCTGCCGGCGTCACCGGCGTGCAGGTGGAGGAGTGCGGACGGCGCAGGAAGGGATGGAGGGTTTCGGCATCGCAGGCGGCCAGCCCGAACGCTCTCTTGTGCTCGACCTGCTTGGTCGCGGCGGCCACCGAGTGGGCAGTGCGGGATCAGAACGTGCGGGGTGAGAAGCGGTACCGCCGGGGCAGGAGCGGATCGGGAGTCCGGTACCGCAGGCATCCGACCCACACCCCAACGCCGTAGGCAATATCGTCCGCGATGCGCAACGCTGCCCATCGGACGGACTTGGGGTGTTTCGCGGCTTCGAGCAGGCACGGCAGCAGGCTCGCCAGCAGAACGCGCCTGCCGCGCCGGGTCACCACGGCAAGGGGCCACCAGCCGCGCCGGACCGCCGCGGCCAGCATGCCCCCCGTGGCGGCGGATCCGCCGAGGACCAGCCTCCACGACTCGTCGCCGGGTATCCCGCGCCGACGCAGCCGAGCCGCGGTGCGCGTGGCATCGACCAGCGCGACCGCCGCCGCGGCCGGGGCGAATCCACTGGCAGCCAAACCCCATTCCAATGCGCTGGACAGCGTCAATTGCGCGCAGGTGAGCCGTCCCGGGTGCCGTTGCGCCAGTGGAGCGGCGGAGGTTCCGTAGTCGAACCGCTGGCGCAACCATGACCGCACATCCGGTCGCGGCAGGTGTGCCACGGTTGACGCCGGTTCGTAGCGAACGGTGTAGCCGGCGTCGATCAGCCGCCACACGAAATCGACATCTTCTCCGTAGCGGAGGTCCTCGTCGAACCCGCCGACGGCGGCCAGCGCAGACCGCCGGACGACCAAGGCCGCTGACGGGACATACCCGATCCGGCTCAGCGGCTGGACGCGCCCCGGCTCGGCGCCCATGTCCAGGCTGGAACGGTCCTCTTCATAGCGGGCGATCCCACCCTCACCCGGGAGGCTGCGCACGCGCGGCGCCACCGCGGCGACGCACGGGTCATCGAAATGCGGCAGCACTGCGTCGAGCCAATCCGCCGCCGGACGCGTGTCCGCATCCAAGAAGGCCACCAGTTCGGTGCGCGCGAGCCGCCAGCCCGCGTTACGCGCTGCCGCCGGTCCGCGCGGGCGCTCGTGCCGCACCGCGGCGGAGGGCAAGGGAACGGCCGAACCGTCGTCGACAACGATCCGGTCGGCGACGTTGCCGACGGCGTTCACGACTGCTGCCGCGCCCTCGGCGTCGTCCTTCACCGGGACCACGAGCGTGACGTCGGTGGCGGAGTAACGCCCGCCGACCGGCCGTGGGTGTGCCAGGCCGGCGTCGATCAGCCGCCTGGCCAGCCGCTGCTCACCCTGGTCGTCCCCGACTGGCTTGCCGGCCAGCCAGCCCCGGAGGTAGCCCGCGCCTGCCGGGCTGAGCCGGAGCAGACGCAGCGGTGCGCCGCCGAGCAGGATGCGGTCCCCGTGGAAGCGGCGTACCTGGGCATCCAGGATGAGCCTGGTGCCGGGCCGAACCGGCTGCACTACATGCCCCGAGTGAACCCGTCCGGCATGAGCACGTCGTCCGGCGTCAGGTCGTGCACGGACGCCTTGCCGAGTCCGTACAGGGTGGAGTCGATGCCCTGGCGCAGGATCTCCAGCACGTTGTGCACCCCGCGTTCCCCGTTGGCTGCCATGCCCCACAGGTACGCCCGGCCGATCATCACGGCGCGGGCACCGAGCGCGAGCGCCTTCACCACGTCGCTGCCGCGGCGGATCCCGCCGTCCAGCAGGATCTCGATCTGCCCGCCGACGGCTTTGGCGACGCTCGGCAAGGCGCGGATCGACGCCGGTGTGGTGTCCAGGTTGTTGCCGCCGTGGTTGGACACCGAGATGGCCGTGGCACCGATGTCGACGGCGCGCCGGGCGTCGTCCGGCCGATGCACGCCCTTGATCATGAACGGGCCGTCCCACTGCTCGCGCAACCACTGCAGGTCTGCCCAGGTCGGGGGAGGGGTTTGCATCCAGTCGCCGTAGGCGCCGAAGAACGTCGGGCCCTTCTGCCCCGGCTCGGCCAGGTTCGGTGTGGTCAGGTCCGGCAACCGGCGCGCGCGCAGGTAGCGCAGCAGCCAGCCGGGCCGCACCGACACCTGCGGGGCGAACGACAGCATCGTCTTGAAATCGAGCTTCTCCGGCAGCGGTGGGCTGCCCCAGTCGCGCTGGGTGGCGAACACCCAGTCCAACGTCACGATCAGGCCGACCGCGCCTGCCGACTTGGCCCGGTCCAGGCGTCGCAGGATGCTGTCCCGGTCGCCCTGCCAGTAGATCTGGAAGAACGTCTTCGGATTCGCCGCGACGACCTCCTCGATCGGCTTCGACGCGAACGAGGACAGCCCGATGGCGGTGCCGGACGTGGCGGCCGCTCTGGCCACGGCGACCTCGCCGTCCGGATGCACGGCCTGCACCCCGGTCGGCGAGCAGATCACCGGCAGCGAGATCTCCTGGCCGAGCACCGTGGTCGACAGCTCACGGGTGGCGGGCTGGTCGGCGATGTGCGGCCGCAGCCCGAGTTCGGCGAACGCCGCGGTGTTGTCCGACAGCGTCACGCCCGCTTCCGAGCCCGCCAGCAGCGCCAGGTAGACCGACTTGGGCAGCCGCTTCTTGGCGCGCTGCTGGGCTTCCGCGACGGTTTCGAACCAGTGCCTGGTGCTGGCCATCATGTCCTCCGAGGGTCGGGTAGCCGGAAGCCGGCGAGCGGGCTGGTGTCACACGCGCGATCGGGGATCCGGTCCTCCGGCGGGCCCCAGCCGATGGACACCGGCACGGCGGAACGACGACGTGGTGCGGTGCGGCGCGAGTGGTCCTTGTCCGGCTTCGGCGCCGCGCCCGCCCCGACCAGTTCCAGCGCCCGCTCGGCATTGCCTTTGACGCACTCCGGGTCCGGGCCGTCCAGCGGCAGCCCGGTGAAGAACTTCGCCGCCATGCACCCGCCGCGGCAGGAGTCGTAGGCGGAGCACGACGTGCACGCGCCACCGGTCTGCGGCTGCCGCAACTTCGCGAACAGCGGGGAGGTCCGCCACACCTCGGTGAAGCCGCCCGGGTCGCGGACGTTGCCCGCCAGGAATTCGTCGTGAATGGCGAACGGGCAGGCGTAGACGTCGCCGACCGGGTCGATCAGGCACACCACACGGCCCGCGCCGCACAGGTTGAGCCCGGGCAGCGCGGTCGAGCCCAGCGCGTTGAGGTGGAAGAACGAGTCGCCGGTCAGCACGTTCTCGCCGTGGGCCAGCAGCCACTCGTAGAGCTGGCGCTGCTGCTCCTGGGTCGGGTGCAGTTCGTCCCACACGTCCGCGCCGCGCCCGGACGGCCGCAGTCGGGTGATGCGCAGCTGGGCGCCGAAGTGGTCGGCGATCCGCTTGAATTCGTCGAGCTGGTCGACGTTGTGCCGGGTCATCACCACGCTGATCTTGAAGCCGGTGAACCCGGCAGCGGCGAGGTTCTCCATCGCCCGCCACGCGGTGTGGAACGAGCCGGGACCGCGCACCGCGTCGTTGACCTCCGGCGTGGCCCCGTCCAACGACACCTGGATGTCCACGTAATCCATGGCAGCCAGCTGTCGCGCGCGTTCCGGGGTGATGCGCACGCCGTTGGTGGAGAACTTCACCCCGACCTGGTGGTCGATGGCGTACTCCAGCAGCTCCCAGAAGTCCGATCGGACGGTGGGCTCGCCACCGCCGATGTTGACGTAGAAGACCTGCATGCGCTGCAGCTCGTCGATGACGCGCTTGCACTCCTCGGTGGACAGTTCGCGCGGGTCACGTCGTCCGGAAGACGACAGGCAGTGCGTGCACGCCAGATTGCAGGCGTAGGTGAGCTCCCACGTCAGGCAGATCGGCGCGTCCAGGCCGTACTGGAAGTGATCGACCAGTTTCATCGCGATCCCTCGTCTTCGGGCAGTGGGCGGATGGTGCCCGCCGCGAGCAGCTGGTCCAACGCCTTGACGTACTTGTCGTGCTCGGCGGCGGGCACTCCGGCGGCGGCCAGTGCGGTGTCGACGTCCGGATGCTTGTCCAGTTCCCGCACGACCCGCGTGAGTGCCGGTGTCTTCAGAAAGGACAGGCGGCGCGTGGCGAAGTCGTAGACCAGCGCGCCGAACGGCTCCGGGCGGATCGACACCGTCGGGCTGAGCCGATAAGGCCGCCGGGGATCCAGGTCAGTAGACACCGCACATGCCGTCGATCGACACGTCCTCGACCAGGACGTCTTCCTCGACCTCGGCGGTGTCCTCGACGACGACGGCGGTCTGCGTGTCCTCGTTGCTCATGGCGTCCTCCTCGACGTCGGTCACGTGCCTCCGAGAATATTGACACTTGGTGTCAAATGGAATACTGAATCGATAAGCGCCGCCTGGTGCTGCTCCATCTCCGCTGGTCACGGCGGGTTTCGGCGGGCGGCCAAGGCGAGCGGTCAGAAGCGTCGGCCGGCCAATGGCGCATGCCGGGAAGGGCCCGGGTGGCCGATGGGCAAGCCGCAGGTAGGGATCGGTGACGCAGCAGTGGTCGGCTTGCGGACGCCGGCGAGAAGACAGTTGTGGATGGCTTGGGTACCAGCCAACACGGCAGCGCCGCGCGCCAGCTGGGGGTGGGGTTCGCGTCGGTGAGCGTGGGCTGTGGCTCGTGCTGGCTGGGGGGTTCGCGCTGGTGAGCGTGGGTCGTGGCTCGTGCGACAGCACGAGTGGCGCAATCTGCCGTGTCACGGTGCCTGCGGCCGTTCTGTCGTGGTGTGCGCGGCCCGGCCTGTCATGGTGTGCGCGGCCGTTCTGTCGTGGTGTGCGCTTGCCTGTCCGTCGCGGTGGTGCTGCCTGTCGGTCACGGTGCAAACGGCCTGTGTCGTCACGGCGTCCGCGCTGGTGAGCCGGTCGCCGTCCCGTTGCGCGATGGCACAAGGGGCCAGCCTTCCTGGACAACCATCGTGTCCCTGCGGCACAGGGCCAGTCGTGTCTCTGCGACGCGAGACCAGTCGTGCTCCTGCGGCGCAAGGTCAATCGTGTCTCCGCGGCGGGAGATCAGTCGTGCTCCTGCGGCGGCAGGTCCTTGATCCACTGCGGGTCGTCGGCCACCTTGCCCACCTTCGTCGCACCGCCCGGCGAGCCCAGCTTGGCGAAGAAGTCCGCGTTGGCCTGGGTGTAGTCGGCCCATTCGTCGGGCACGTCGTCTTCGAAGAAGATCGCCTCGGCCGGGCACACGGGCTCGCACGCACCGCAGTCGACGCATTCGTCCGGGTGGATGTAGAGCATCCGCTCGCCCTCGTAGATGCAGTCCACCGGGCATTCGTCGACACAGGTGCGGTCTTTCAGGTCGACGCAAGGTTGCGCGATCACGTAAGTCATCGGTCTTCCTCCACGGTCCACACGTCGCCGCCGTCGATCAGTGCTTGCAGGTCGTCCAGATCGCGCCGTGTCGACGCTTGTGCCCGCACCTGGTCGTCGTACGTCGGGCGGACCACCTGGCGGAAGATCCCGATGGGCGTCTGGTCGAGAGAGCCGGTGTCGGTGAGCCTGCTGATGGCGAACGCCGTGGTCGGGTCGGGGTTGTGGGCGTCGTGGACGAGGATCGCCTCGTCCGGCACGTCGGCGGCAAATGCCGCGCGCACTCCGCCGGTGACCTCGTCGCGGACCAACACCTTGGTGCCGCGGCCGTCTTCGCCCGGCGGGCCGAAGCGGATCTGCTCGCCGTGCTCCAGCGGAATGACGGCGTCCGCCTTGCGATCGTTGTCCTTGAGCGCGTCGAAGGCGCCGTCGTTGAAGATAGGGCAGTTCTGGTAGATCTCCACCAGTGACGTGCCGCGATGTGCCGCGGCGGCGGACAGCACCCGGGTGAGGTGCTTGCGGTCGGAGTCGATGGTGCGCGCCACGAACGTCGCCTCCGCGCCCAGGGCCAGCGAGACCGGATTCACCGGCTGGTCCACCGAGCCCAGCGGTGTGGACTTGGTGACCTTGCCGGTCTCCGAGGTGGGGGAGTACTGGCCCTTGGTGAGCCCGTAGATCCGGTTGTTGAACAGCAGAATCGTCATGTTGACGTTCCGCCGCAGCGCGTGGACGAGGTGGTTCCCGCCGATCGACAAGGCGTCGCCGTCGCCGGTGACCACCCACACCAACAGGTCCTCGCGCGCCGTGGCGATGCCGGTGGCGATGGCGGGTGCCCTGCCGTGGATGGAGTGCATCCCGTACGTGTCGAGGTAGTACGGGAACCGGCTGGAGCAGCCGATGCCGCTGACGAAGACGATGTTCTCCCGGCGCAGCCCGAGCTGGGGAAGGAACCCCTGGACGGCCTTGAGTACGGCGTAGTCGCCGCAGCCGGGGCACCACCGCACCTCCTGGTCGCTGGTGAAGTCCTTGCCGGTGAGTACCTGCCCGTCCGGGAGGGTGGGCACGCCCGCGGTGCCCGGCGTGGGCAGCCCCAGGTCGATCCGGCTGGTCATCGCAGTGCCTCCTCGGTGACACGGGTGTCGGTCGAGCGATGGGACGTCTCGGCCACGCCGAGGTCGGCGAGCGCGTCGAGCAGGATGCCTTCCATCTCCTCGGCGCCGAACGGTGTGCCGCGAACACGGGTGCGTGACTCGGCGTCGACGAGGTACTTGGCGCGCAACAGCAGCGCGAGCTGGCCGAGGTTCATCTCGGGCACCACGACCTTGTCGTAGCGGGCGAGGATCTCGCCCAGGTTCCGCGGGAACGGGTTGAGATGCCGCAGGTGAACTTGCGCGACGTCCAACCCACGCTTGCGCACTCGCCGGACACCCGCGCCGATCGGCCCGTACGTCGAACCCCAGCCGATCACCAGCAACCGTGCGCGTCCGGAGGGGTCGTCGACGGTCACCTCGGGCAGGGTCTCGGCGATGCGATCCACCTTCGCCTGGCGGGTGCGGACCATGTGCTCGTGGTTGGCGGGGTCGTAGGAGATGTTGCCGCGGCCGTCGCTCTTCTCCAGACCGCCGATGCGGTGCTCCAGGCCGGGCGTTCCCGGCGGCGCCCATGGACGCGCCAGCGTCTCGGCGTCGCGCAGGTAGGGCCAGAATTCTTCGGCGCCGTCCGCCGTCGTGTGGTTCGGGCCGGTGGCGAAGTTCGGGTCGATCTTCGGCAGCGACTTGACGTCCGGCAGCCGCCACGGTTCGGAGCCGTTGGCCAAGTAGCCGTCGGAGAGCAAGACCACGGGCGTGCGGAACGTGACGGCGATCCGCACGGCCTCGATCGCCGCGTCGAAGCAATCGGCCGGGGACTGCGGTGCGATGACGGGGAGCGGGGCTTCCCCGTTGCGGCCGAACATCGCCTGCAGCAGATCGGCCTGCTCCGTCTTGGTCGGCAGACCCGTGGACGGGCCGCCGCGCTGGACGTCGACCACGACGAGGGGCAGCTCGAGCATGACCGCCAGGCCCAGGGCCTCCGATTTCAGCGTCATGCCCGGGCCGGACGTGCTGGTCACGCCGAGGTGGCCTGCATACGACGCGCCCAGGGCCGCCCCGATCGCGGCGATCTCGTCTTCGGCCTGGAACGTGGTGACGCCGAAGTCCTTGTGCTTGCTCAGCTCGTGCAGGATGTCCGAGGCCGGAGTGATCGGGTAGGCGCCGAGGAACACCGGCAGGTCCGCCAGCCGGCCCGCGGTGAGCAGGCCGTAGGACAGCGCGAGGTTGCCGGTGATGTTGCGGTAACGGCCCTTGGGCGCCGGGGCGGGCTTCACCTCGTAGGAGACCGCGAACACCTCGGTCGTCTCACCGAAGTGGTAGCCCGCCTTGAACGCCGCGACGTTGGCGTCGCGCAGGTTCGGCTTGGCAGCGAACTTCCTGGTGAGGTGGTCGATCGTGCTCTCGATGGGCCTGCCGTACAGCCACGACACCAGGCCGAGGGCGAACATGTTCTTCGACCGGCTGGCCTCTTTGCGGGTCAGGCCGAAGTCCTTGACCGCCTCGATGGTCATGCCCGTCAGGTCGACCGGGTGCACCTGGAAGCGGGCCAGCGAGTCGTCCTCGAGGGGGTTGCTCGCGTAGCCGGCCTTGCTCAGGTTGCGGGCGGTGAACTCGTGGCTGTCCACGATGATCACCGCGCCGGGCCGCAGATCGGCCACGTTGGCCTTGAGCGCGGCGGGATTCATCGCCACCAGCACGTCCGGGTGGTCACCGGGGGTGAGGATGTCGTGGCTGGCGAAATGCACCTGAAAGGACGACACCCCGGGGATCGTTCCCTGCGGGGAGCGGATCTCGGCCGGGAAGCTCGGGAACGTCGCGAGGTCGTTGCCGAAGACGGCGGTCTGCTGCGTGAACCGGTCTCCGGTGAGCTGCATGCCGTCGCCGGAATCCCCGGCGAACCGGATGATCACGCGATCGACCTGCTTGATCGGCTTCTCGGGTGTGACGGTCATGGCGCTCCGATGCTCGGTGGGAAGTCCCCGCGATAATTCGCTGCTATTGGTGATAATCAATCCTAGGAAAGGTGGGGAGATCGTCAAGCTCGAGGGTTCGCCGAACCCTTCTCAACCATGAACATCATTGCTATGGTCAGGGTGGCGCAGAGCGTGCTCCCCGGGGTAGCGCGAGGAGGCGAGGGAGTGGCCACCATGGCAGTGGAGAAGCGGGCGGCAAGCACCTACATCGACGGAGCCTGGGTCGACGGCGCTTCCGGCGAGTCGTACGTGTCGGTGAGCCCGTCCACCGAGCAGGTCCTCGGCGAGACGGTGACCAGCTCCACCGAGCAGGTCGATCAGGCCGTCGCCGCGGCGCGGAAAGCGTTCGCCGAATCGTCGGAGTGGCGGTCGTGGACGCCGCAGATGCGGGCGGACGCGCTGAACCGGTTCGCCGACATCCTCGAGCGCGAGCGCGAACCGCTGTCCCGGCTGATCGCCTCGGAAGTCGGCACGCCGATCGCCGCGTGCCGGTCGATGCAGGTCGGCGGGCCCATCGAGGTGCTGCGCTGGTACGCCCAGATGGCCGTGAAGGGGCCTCGGGGCGGCTACGAGCAGGCCCTTCCGCACTACCACAACCCGGTCGCCTCCGGCAGTCTGCTGTGCTACGAGCCGGTCGGCGTGGTCGCCTGCCTGCCCGCGTACAACTACCCGCTGAACCTGCTGGTGTGGAAGCTCGGCGGGGCCATCGCCGCCGGGTGCACCACCGTCGTGCTGCCCTCTCCGCAGGGTGCGTGGACCACGCTGCGGGTCTTCGAGCTGCTCGACGAGGTCGGATTGCCGCCCGGCGTGGTGAACCTGGTCGTGGGCGGCCCGGACATCGGCATTCACCTGACCAGCCACCCGGACGTGAACATGGTGTCGTTCACCGGGTCCGACGCCGTCGGCGCCCGGGTGATGTCGCAGGGCGCGCTCGGCTCCATCAGCAAGGCCGTGCTCGAACTCGGCGGAAAGAGCCCCAACATCATCCTGCCCAGCGCGGACCTGCCCGCCACAGTCGCCGCCTCGATCCTGCGGTTCGCCCGCAACGCCGGGCAGGGATGTGCGGCGTGGAGCCGGATCCTGGTGCCCGAGGATCGGATCGACGAGTTCTGCCGCCTGGCCGACGACTTCATCAAGACGATCAAGGTCGGCGATCCGCTGGAGGAGGACACGGTCGTCGGACCGGTCATCTCCGCGGCGCACCGGGCCAAGGTCGAGGGCTGGGTCGACGAGCTGCTCGGCCGTGGCGCGCGCTGGGGTGCGGGCGGCGGCCGACCGGAGGGCCTGACCACCGGGCACTACCTGCGCCCCGGCCTGCTGCGCGACGTCGACCCGGACGATCCGCTGGCGGACACCGAGTTCTTCGCGCCGATCGGCATGATCTTCGGCTACCGCGACGTCGACCACGCGGTCGAGCTTGCGAACAACACCCGCTACGGCCTGGCAGGCAATGTCTTCGGCCCGCTGGACGAGGCGATCGCGGTCGCTCGCCGGGTGCGGGCAGGCACGGTCACCGTCAACGGCGGGTCGGGCATGCGTCCCGACGCCCCGTGGGGCGGTCCCGGCCGGAGCGGCGTCGGCCGTGAGCTGGGTGAGGACGGCTTCGCCGAGTTCTTCGAGGTCAAGCACATCCAGTACGCCCTCGCCGGCATCACCCGCCCGCCGGGGACCTGAGCCAGTCGAAGGGCAGCAGCACAAGTGGGAGAAACCATGCGACGTTTCGAGGGCAAGACGGCCATCATCAGCGGCGGCGCCAGGGGGCAGGGCCGATCGCACGCGCTGCGCCTGGCGAAGGAGGGCGCGAACGTCGCGATCCTGGACATCGCGGATCAGATCGACACCGTCGTCTACCCCATGTCGACGCTCGAGGACCTGTCCAGGACCGAGCAGGAGCTGAAGGAACTCGGCGCCGAGGTCCTGGCGATCCAGTGCGACGTCCGGGACCAGGCGGCCGTCGAGGCGGCCGTGGCCGCGACCGAGGAGCGCTTCGGCGGTATCGACATCGTGCTCGCCAACGCGGGCATCATGGCCAGCTACGGCGAGCGCAAGCACGACATCCAGGCGTGGCACGACACCGTCGCGACCATGTTGAGCGGCGTCTACTACCTGCTCCGCGCGGTGACTCCCGGGCTCATCGAGCGCGGGCGCGGCGGCGCCATCTGCATCACCGGCTCCACCTCCAGCTTCCGCGGGGTCGCCTACAAGCCGGAGATGCTCAATCCCGGGCAGATGGGCTACGGCGCGGCCAAGCACGGCGTGCTCGCGCTGATGCGGAACTTCGCGATGGCGCTCGGCAAGTACGGCGTGCGGGTCAACACCGTCATCCCCGCCGGTGTGCGCACCAAGATGATCGACAACGAGTTCTTCGGCGCCGACCTGGCCGACGACGCGCCGGGTGGCTGGATGGCCAATGTCATGGACCATGGTCCGGTCGAGCCCGAGGACATCACCAACGCGGTGCTGTGGCTGTGCTCCGACGAGGCGCGCTTCGTGACCGGGCAGGCGCTCGCCGTGGACATGGGGACACTGCTGGTCTGACCGGGTGCAGTGAGCAGGCCCGCCCGTCCGGCCCGGTCGGGCGGGCCGGAAAGAGACGACAGATGGAATTCGGCATCCTGATGGGGGACCAGCCGGTCTCCACGCCTCCGGAGGAACACCTCGACCTGATGCTGCGCAAGGTGGAGGCCGCACAGAAGGCCGGCTTCACCTACCTGACCATCGGCCAGCACTTTCTCTACGACGGGTTTCGCTGGTTCCAGCCGGTGCCGCTGCTGGCGCGGCTGGCGGCGGAGCTGGACGACCACGTCAAGATCGGCACGACCGTGCTGATCGGCCCGCTGCACCACCCGGTGCAGCTGGCCGAGGACCTGGCCACCCTGGACGTGGTGACCCGCGGCAAGCTCGTGGTCGGCATCGGCACCGGCTACCTCGAGCACGAGTACGAGGTCTTCGGCAAGCCCTTCCAGCGGCGCTACGCGCTGCTGGAGGAACTCATCGAGGTGATGACGAAGGTCTGGACGCAGGACCGGGTCACCCACCACGGCACGTTCTTCCACATCGAGGACCGGCCGACCCACCTGCACCCGGTCCAGAAGCCGCGCCCGCCCATCTGGCTGGGGGCGATGAAGGAGACGGGAGTGCGCCGGGCCGCCCGGCACGGCGACGTCTGGACGATCACCCCGCAGCAGACGATCGATCAGGTCGAGGACCTGATCGGCGCGTACATCGACGAGCGCACGAAGTACGGCCTGCCGCTGACGAAGTTCCCGCTGCGCCGGGAGCTGCAGCTGGGCACCGACCCGGAGGACGCCCTGCACAAGTTCGCCGAGGTGGCGCGGGTCAAGTACGTTTCGTATGCGGGCCAGGGCATGCAGCTGCTGGACAAAGAACGGGTCGAGCGGGACTTCCTGGCGAACGTGCGGGAACACGTGCTGTTGGGCAACGGCGAGCAAGTCCGCGCGCAGATCAGGGAGATCGCCGGTCGGCTGCCGATCGGGCCGCTGCTGGTCCGCCCGCACTGGCCGGGAATGGACGCCGAGCAGACCGCCGCCTACCTGGAGGAGGTCGGCCGCGAGGTGGTCGAGCCGCTGAAGGACCTGCAGAGCATCGGGTTCGAGGAGCTGGCGGCGAAACAGCCTGCCTGATCTCGCTTCCCTCCGTGGTCAGGCACCACATGAGGGGCCCCGGGCCGATTCGGTGACCTGGGGCCCCTCGTGGTGTCAGGACTTCGCGTCGGTGGGGCGCTTGAGCATCAACCCGGCCCGGTGGGCGATGTGCACCAGCTCGTCGCGCTGGTTGTAGCCGCGGTGCTCGAAGTACACGATGCCGGCGTCGCTGCGGCTCTTCGACTCCCGCTTGCCCAGGATGGTGGTCTCGGCGCGCAGCGTGTCGCCGTGGAAGACCGGGTTGGGGAAGTCGAACTTGGTGTAGCCGAGGTTGCCCAGCGTCGTGCCCATGGTCAGGTCGTAGACGATCATCCCGCCGATCAGGCCCGCGGTGAACAGGCTGTTCACCAGCCGCTGGCCGTACGGCTGGGTCGCCATGTACTCGGCGTCCAGGTGGATCGGGGCCGGGTTCATGGTGAGCGAGGTGAACAGGATGTTGTCCGCCTCGGTCACCGTGCGGCGCCAGGGGTGCTTGAACTCCTGCCCCTCCTCGAACTCTTCGAACCACATGCCGGGCATGGCTGCTCCTCTCGTGCTCGTCCGCTGTCGCAGGAGACACCGCAATTTTAGGACAATGATGAATATTGTTTCTAGGAGAAGCTCGTGGTGGAGTGCGTTCGGCGTTCCGCGGGATGCATCCCGACGAGCAGCAGGATCCCGGCGGCGCTGACCGCGAAACACAGCCAGAAGCTCGGCCCGAGGCCGCCGGTCAGGTCGGAGAGCGCGCCCATCAGGAACGGGCTGGCGGCACCCGCGGTGAACGACAACAGCATGGACATCGCGCTGAGCCGGGTGGCGTCCTCCGGCGAGGTCGCCTCGTCCTGCACCGTGACCAGGGCCAGGCTGCTGGCTCCGCCGATACCGAACCCGGCCAGCAGGGCGCCGGGCAGGGCCCACGCGTGCGGTTGCAGGCTGAGCAGCAGCAGGCCGAGCGTGGCGGCGAGCATCACGGTCGCGAAGACCCCGCGGCGCTTGGGGGTGCGGTCGGTCAGCGGCGTGAGGGTCAGCATCGACACCAGCTGGACGCCCTGGAACAGCACGAGGTAGAACGCGGCGAGCCCGGAGCCGATGCCGTGCTCCATGAAGAGGCTGGGCAGCCAGGCGATCACCCCGAAGCCGAGGAACATCGGCACGCAGTAGACGGCCGAGACGAACCAGGCGCGCTTCTCTCGGAGCGGGAGCGAGACCCGGCGGCGCCTGCCGTCGGCGCGCGGCATCCCCCGTCCCGTGGCTCGCACCCCGATCATGGCTGCCACCAGGGCCAAGGCCGCCACGCCCCACACCGACAGCGCGACCCGCCAACCACCGAGGTGGTCGGTGACCGGTTGTGCCGTCCCGGCGGCCAGCCCGACGCCGAGCGCCATGGAGGTGGAGTAGATGCCGGTGGCCATGCCGCGCAGCCGGGGCAGGTAGTGCGCGATGAACGCGGGCACCAGGGTGGAGGTCGCGCCCAGCACCCCGCCGATGAGGCCGGCCGAGACGATCAGCGGCACCACCGCGTCCATCATCAGGCGGGAGAGTTCGGCGACGCCGAGCAAGGCGAGCAGGGCGATCATCGCGCGATCCGTGCCGAGCCGGGAGGTGAGCGCGTGCCCGAGGGGAGCGCAGACCGCCATGGCGAGGATCGGCACGGAGGTCAGCAAGCTCGCCTCGGTCGCACTGAGCGACAGCTCGTCGCTGATCACCGGCACCAGCGGCGGTGTCACGCCGAAGATGGCACGCAGGTTCACCCCGGTCGCGACGACCAGCGCCAGCGCCAGCCACGTCGACAGGCGCCGGGCCGGCTGGCGGACGGGGTGGGCCGGGGCGCCTGCCACGGTGGGGTCGGTGGCCATGCCTGCCTCGGGCCCACCCACCCGGATCACGCCAAGGCGGAGACCGGGCCGCCCACCGCGGTGCGGGCCTTGACCAGGTCCTTGCTGAGGTCGACCCCGAGCCAGGCGGTGAGCACCCCGTCCCGGCTCCACACCGCCCGCAGCAGCGAGCCGTCGTCGGCGGTGTCGACGGTCAGGTCGTCATTTGGGCCGTGGACGCCGACGTACTGCAGTTTGCGCCCGAACTGATCGGACCAGAAATAGGGGACCGGATCGTGCTCGGGGCCCTGCTCCCAGTCGAGCAAGCTGGCCGCTGCCGCGGTGGCGGCCGTGCTCGCTTCGTCCCAGTGCTCGACCAGTCGGTGGGTACCGGTGTGCGCGGTCCAGCGCTGCGCCACGTCACCGAGCGCAACCACACCCGGGACGGAGGTGCGGCAGCGGGTGTCGGTCAGGATCCCGCGATCGGTGGCGATGCCGGAATCGGCCAGCCAGCCCAGGTCGGGCCGCACACCGATGCCGGTGACGACGACGTCGGCCGCCAGGACGGTGCCGTCGGCGAGGTGCACGCCGTCCGCTTCGACCGACTGCACGGCGGTGGACGTGCGCAGATCGATGCCGTCCCACCACGGGCGCGTCGCCGCGCCGACCTCCTCGCCGAGCGCTCCGCCCAACGGCTGCGCACCGAGCTCGAGGCAGGTCACGTGGCAGCCGGCGGCCTTGGCGGCGGTGGCCACCTCGGCGCCGATCCAGCAAGCCCCGACGATCACCACACGCGCACCGGGCACCAGCTCCTTGCGCAGGGCGAGTGCGTCGCCGAGGGTGCGCAGGGTCCGTTGGGGTCCGTCGCCGGGCAACCGCAGCGGCGTCGCGCCGGTCGCGATCGCCAGCGCGTCGTAGGGCATCTCACCGGCCTCGGTGTGGACCGTGCGGGCGGTGGTGTCCAGCCCGACGGCCCGAGTGCCCAGGCGCAGGCCGACGCCCAGCTTCTCGGTGTCGAAGGGCAGTGGGGCGTCGTCGCGTTCGCCGGCCAGGACGGCCTTGGACAGCGGCGGCCGGTCGTACGGCGGAACCTCTTCGGCGCTGAGCACGGTGATGCGGCCGGTGAACTTCTTGCGGCGCAGGGCGGCGCAGAGCCGCGCGGCGGCCAGGCCGCCGCCGACCACCACGACGTTTCCGTTCTCCGGATCGAGTACCGCCTGGCCGTTGGCTCCGCCGCTCACTTGCCTGACCTGGTGTAGTGGTCGGGGAACAGCGGCTTGTCGCCGAGCAGCCGCTTGCCGGGCGTGAACGTCACCGGGATGCGGTGGTAGCCCGCGTTGGTTCCCTGGTCGGGGTAGGTGACGAGGTTGTCCATGTCGACGACGTAGTCACCCATGCGAGCCAGCACCTGGCGGATCATCTCCCGCGCCATGGCTTTGCCGAGGTGGGAGCCTGCGCAGCGGTGGATGCCGATCCCGAAGGCGACGTGCCGGTTCGGCCACCGGGTGATGTCGACCTTGTCGGGGTCCTTGAACTGCGCGGCGTCCCGGTTCGCCGACGCCCAGGACAGCAGCACGCGGTCGCCCTTGCGCATCGGGCAGCCGTGGAACTCGACGTCCTTCATGACCGTGCGGGCCAGCGCCTGGGTCGGGGAGAAGACCCGGAGGAATTCCTCGACCGCGATGTCGATCATCGACGGGTCGTCGATCAGGCGCTGCCGCTCGCCGGGGTTCTGGTACAGCCACACCAGCGCCTGGGTCACCAGCGACGCGGTGGTGCCGACCCCGCCGGAGATGACCAGCTCGAGGATCGAGTAGATCTCGTCGTCGGTCATCTTGCGGCCGTTGACCTCGGCGTTGATGAAGTGCGTGGTGGCGTCGTCCGCGGGGTGCTTGCGGCGGTAGGCGATGTGCTCGCGAACCGTCTTGTTCACCCACGGGACCGCCACCTCGGCGGCGTGCTGGTACTCCGGCGACCCGGGGGCGGCCGAGACCAGCGTGTGCATCGCGTCGACGTACTGCTGGTACTGCGCGGGATCCAAGCCCAGCCAGTCGATGGTCACCGCCGCGGGCACGCCTGCCACGACGGCCAGGTCGGCCTCGCCCTTCTCGATGATGGTGTCGATGAAGCCCGTGACGTAGTGCTTGATGGTGTCGTGCAGCTTCTCCACCGCTGCGGGCGCGGTGACCTGGTTGACCACCTTGCGGTACGGGCGGAACTCCGGCGGGTCGAGCTCGATCGGGATGTGGAACGCGGTGGGCGCCTTGGGAATGGTCACCGACAGGCCTGGGCCGCCGTACTCGTCGTGCCGCCCCGAGGAGAACGTGTCGTCGTCGCGTGAAGCCTCGAAGACCGCCTGGTAACTGGAGAGAACCCAAAAGCCGCCGTGGGCCTCGGTCCAGGCGACCGGGGTTTCCTCCCGGAGCTTGCGGTAGATGGCCACGTGGTCCTTGGCGTGTTCGGCCGAGTGGTGGTCGAACTGGACGACAGGGCAACGCTGCTGGTCGGACATCGAATCCATCCTTCTCGAGGCCAAGGGGTTCCCTGTGACGGGAACTACCATGATAATGGTTATACGCAGCCCGGCGTCAAGCGAAAGAGTGACGGCGACACGGCGTTGCTCCCGGGCGGTACGGACCGGCACCGTGGTGTGACGAGTCAGGAGGACCATTCATGAGAGTTATCGCCGACCTGGACAAATGTCAGGGTCACGGCCTGTGCCGGATGTCGGCGCCGGAGGTCTACGGCGTCACCGAGGACGAGGGACAGGTCATCGTCAAGTACGACGGCGACATCCCCGAGGATCTGGAGGACAAGGCCGCGCTCGGTGTCGAATCCTGTCCGGAGCTTGCGCTGCGTATCGAGGACTGACGGCGTCGGCCGTCGGTCGGCATGATCCGGCAGAGCTCCCGGGCACGGCGCCTGGGAGGCTCCGCCACGGCCCGTGGCCCTGGCCCTCGGGGGTCCCGGGGGTGGGCGGCGGGCCTGCTCGCGTTCGGGGTGCTCGCCACGGCGATCGCGGTCCCGACGTGTCTTGGTGTCCTGGCCGTCGACGTCACCGTCGACCTGAACCTGGGCGACGCCGGCTTGGGCCTGGTCGTCTCGGCCTTCTGGGCCGTGACGGCCGTGGCGGCGCCGGTGGCCGGAAGGTGGGTCGACCGGGTCGGCTGGCCGGCAGGCGTCCGGGTGGGTGCGCTGGTGACGGCGGCCTGTCTGGCGAGCTGTGCGCTGGTCGTCGACTCCTGGGTCGCCTTGCTGGTCGTGTTCGCGATCAGCGGTGTCGGCTACGGCCTCTGCTCGCCGACCAGCAACCTGGTCGTGGTCGAGCTCGTGCCGCCCGCGCGTCATGCCTCGGTGCTGGGGATGAAGCAGACGGCTCCGCCGCTGCTGATGGCCGCGGCCGGGGTCACGCTGCCCTGGCTGGCTCACCTGCTCGGCTGGCGCGCGGCCATGGCGGCCGTCCTGGTGCTGCCGGCTGTCGTGTTGCTGCTGGCGTGGCGCGGCGCTCGGGGGCACCGGGCCCGCTCGCGCTCCGTCTCCCGTTCGTCCCCGGTCGTCCGGCGCGCTGAGCGAAGTGTCATCGCGCCCATGGCCGTCGCCGCCGGGCTGGGTACCTTCTCGGTGGCGACGATCACCGGTTTCGCCGTCCTCACGCTGGTTTCCGCCGGACTGTCACCGGTCGTGGCGGCGGGTGTGGTGTCCGGCGGAAGCCTGCTCGCCGTCGTCGTCCGGGTGGCCGCCGGGCGGTTTCTCGACACGCGCCCGGCCTCCGACGTGACGCCGTTGCTGGCCGTGATGGCGCTCGCCGGGATCACGCTGGGGCTGGTGGCTGTCGGCGTCACCGGTCTCGATGCCGGCGAAGGGGCAGGTGCTCCGTGGCGGGCGGTGGTGGTCGCAGGCGTCGTACTCGCGCTCGTTGCCGCCTGGACATGGCCCGCCCTGCTGCTCATCACCGTGGTGCGCACGGTGTCCGCTCCCGGCGCGGCCAGCGGCACGGTCCAGCTGGGCAGCGGTATCGGATCCGCGGTGGGGCCGAGCGCCTTCGGTGCCTTGTCGGACGCCGGTGGCCGGGGCTGGGCGTGGGCGGCGATGGCCGTGGCCACGGTGGCCGCCATGGTCCTCGTCCGCCGGGGAGGGCGCCGTGCCGCCGCGCCGCGGTCGTCGCTCAGGGGGTGACGCGACCGCCACTTAGTGATAATAGTGATAATGAAATTCGGCTGGCGAGAGCGGGAGACGCCATGGACTTCGGCGTGAACGAGACCCACGAATCCATCCGGGAGGCGGTGCGAGCCATGTGTGCTCGCTTCGACGACGACTACTGGATGGAGAAGGACGTCAAGCACGAGTTCCCGTGGGAGTTCTACCAAGCGGTCGCGGATGCCGGCTGGCTCGGCCTGACCATCCCGGAGGAGTACGGCGGCGGTGGCCTCGGGGTCAGCGAGGCCGCGATCGTCGAGCGGGAGATCTCCGCGTCCGGAGCGGGCATGGCGGGCTGCTCCGCCGTGCACATCGGCATCTTCGGTTTCGAGCCGCTGATCAGGCACGGCAGCGAAGATCTCAAGAAGCGTTTCCTGCCCCGTGCGGCGGCCGGTGACCTGCACGTCTCGTTCGCCGTGACCGAGCCGGATGCGGGCACCGACACGCTCAACCTGACCACCCAGGCGCGCAAGGTCGACGGCGGCTGGCTGGTGTCGGGCAAGAAGGTGTGGATCACCAAGGCGCAGGAGGCGGAGCGGATGTTCCTGCTGGTCCGCACCTCGCCGCGGGAGGGCAAGGGGCATCGCGGCCTCACCCTGATGTTCGCGCCCATGGATCGGGAACGCGTCACCATTCGCGAGATCCCGAAGATGGGCAGGCACGCGGTGGACACCAACGAGCTGTTCATCGACGACCTGTTCGTCCCCGACGAGGACGTCATCGGCGAGGTCGGTGAGGGCTTCAAGGTGATCCTGAGCGGGCTGAACGCCGAGCGGGTGATCTCCGCCAATGCCGCGCTCGGCCTCGGCGAAGCGGCGTTGCGCCGGGCCGTGGCCTATGCCAACGAACGGGTCGTCTTCGGCCGTCCGATCGGCAAGAACCAGCTCATCTCCGGCCAGCTCGCGGAGGCCAGGATCCGGCTGGACGCCGCGACCGCCATCTGCGACAAGGCCGCCTGGATGATCGACAACGACATTCCGTGCGGGCGCGAGGCCAACGAAGCCAAGTTCCTGGCCAGCGAGGCGGGCTTCCACGCGGCCGACGTGGCGATCAACGTGCACGGCGGATACGGCTACGCCCGCGAGTACCACGTCGAGCGCTACTTCCGCGAGGCGCGGCTCAACCGCATCGCCCCGATCAGCCAGGAGATGGTGCTCAACTACATCGCCGAGCACGTGCTCGGGCTGCCGCGGAGCTACTAGGACGCCGGCATGGATCAGGCACTGCTGAAACGGCTCGAGGTGTTCCACGCCGCGGCCGAGTTGATGCACCGCTATCAGGCACTGGTCGACGCCAAGGACGTCGACGGGCTCGCCGGCCTGGTGACCGACGACGTGGAGCTGGTCAGGGTGCAGGGCAACCGGAAGGGGCGCGAGGCGTTCCTCGATCTCTACCGCGAGTTCGCGGCATCCGACGTCGAGCTCGCCCAGCACATGCTCACCAACCTGCAGGTCTCGCCGCTCGGTGGGGAGCGCTACCAGGTGGACGCGTGCTTCTGGGTGATCACCACACACCGCACGGGCGAGGCGCGCCAGGTGTGGGGCCGGTATCGCAACGACATCGTGCAAGCCGACGGCGAGTGGCGGATCGCGGCGAAGCGCATCTCGGTCACCGGCATCGCCATCGTGCCCGAGGACGCGTTGGTGCCCGCGGACGTCACTTCGTTCGGCCCGCTGCCGCGTCGCGTCACCACCACCGAGCACGGAGGGGAGCGAGTGCGATGAGCACGCAGCAGACCATCGAGCAGCGGCTGCGCCGGATCGAGGACCGGCTGGCCATTCACGACCTCGTGCACCTCTACGGGTTCGTGATGGACGAGCGCGACCTCACCGGGCTGGACAGCCTGTTCACCGAAGACGCTCACCTTGGCTCGGACGACGGCGTGTTCGACGCCACCGGCCTCGACGAGATCGCGCGGGTCTACCAGGCCAGGTTCGACGCGCTCGGTCCCACCCACCACTTCGTCCACTCGGTCATCCCGCGCTTCGACGACGGCGACCCCGATGTCGCGCGGGGTCTAGTCAGCGGGCACGCCGAGCTGGTCCGGCAGGGCGAAACCATGGTCGTGGCGCTCCGCTACCGCGACGTCTACCGGCGCACCGAGCGCGGCTGGCGGATCGCCGACCGGGTGATGGGCTACATGTACTACCTGCCCGTCACTCAGTACGCCGAGGTGTTGAAGACGGAGAACCGCAGCCTGGTCTACGGCGACCCGCGCCCGGCCGACTGGCCGTCCGTGCTGCACGGTCACGACCTGGACTGGCTGCGCGCGTTTTACACCGGCTAGGGGCAGCGGTGATCGCGCCGGGCGCAGCCCGGCGGGTTTCCTGTGTGGTTGGTCGTGGCCGTGGTTGTGTCCGGCGTCGTTGGGTGGCCGGGTGGTGTCCTGGGTCGTCGAGCGTGGTTTCGGCGGGTTTCCTGTGTGGTTGGTCGTGGCCGTGGTTGTGTCCGGCGTCGTTGGGTGGCCGGGTGGTGTCCTGGGTCGTCGAGCGTGGTTTCGGCGGGTTTCCTGTGTGGTTGGTCGTGGCCCTGGTGGCGTCCGGCATCGTTGAGCGGCCCGGCGGTTTCCCGCGTCGTCGAGCGAGGTCCGGCGCCGTCCCGTGCCGCTGAGCGCGAGCGGGCCACTCGGCATCGTCGCAGGTCAGGCGCTTGTGCGCGAGTGACCTGTAGGTCAGCCGTCGCAGCTCGAGCGTCCGAACGGAGTCTTGCCAGTGTTGATCGTGATTTGCTTCACTGCCCTCAATATTCATGATTACCGATATCAGGATTGGGGTCGACGGTGACGCTCGATCAGCAGGTCG
Organism: Thermocrispum agreste DSM 44070; assembly: GCF_000427905.1. Lineage (GTDB taxonomy): Bacteria > Actinomycetota > Actinomycetes > Mycobacteriales > Pseudonocardiaceae > Thermocrispum > Thermocrispum agreste. Next base: position 226,387 of record NZ_KE386604.1, read on the forward strand.
TTCCGGACCTTGACGCCACAGTGCGTACGTGGCTCGACCGGTTGCAGAGTGCACTGCGTGACGGCGCGGCCGGCGCGACGGCGGAGCTGTTCCACTCGGATGCCTGGTGGCGAGACCTGCTCGCCTTCACCTGGGACTTGCGTACGGCGCACGGGCACCAGGCGTTGGCGGCCAGGATCACCGAGGCGCCTCGCATGGGCGACGTGACCTTCACCCTGCTCGACCGTCCGACGCTGGTGGAGGCCGGTGCGGAGCCGTGGGTGCAAGCCCTCTTCGAGTTCCGTACCACCGTCGCGCGAGGACGCGGGGTCCTCCGGCTCGTGGAGCGGGACGGCGCCTGGCGCGCGTGGACGCTGCTCACCGCGATGGACGAGCTGATCGGGCATGAGGAGCGGGTCGGCACACGGCGGCCGTTCGACGGCGTCGACGGGCAAGCAAGGACCTGGCCCGAGGCCCGCGAACGGCAGCGGGAGTTCACCGACGGCGACCCGGAGGTGGTGATCGTCGGGGCGGGCCACTCCGGCCTCGGCCTGGCGGCGCGGCTGGGTTGCCTCGGCGTCCCGACGCTGGTGATCGAGCGCCATCAGCGCGTCGGGGACGGGTGGCGCAACCGCTACGACTCCCTCGTTCTGCACGACCCGGTGTGGTACGACCACCTGCCGTACCTCCCGTTCCCGCCGAACTGGCCGGTCTACACGCCCAAGGACAAGCTCGCCGACTGGCTCGAGTTCTACGCGCACGCGATGGAACTCAACGTCTGGACCGGCTCCGAACTCACCGAAGCGGTGCGGGAGGGCGACAGCTGGACGCTGATCGTGCGGCGCGCCGACGGCAGTCAGCGCACCGTTCGCCCGCGGCACCTGGTGCTGGCCACCGGGGTGAGCGGCACCGAGCCGAACATGCCCGAGCTGCCGGGCGCGGACGAGTATCGCGGGTTCGTCTGCCATTCCAGCCAGTTCCCGCACGGCGTCGACTTCTCCGGGAAGAAGGCGGTCGTCGTCGGCACCGGCAACAGCGGTCACGACCTCGCCCAGGAGCTGTTCGACGGCGGCGCCGAGGTGACCATGATCCAGCGGTCACCCACCTACGTGGTCAGCCTCGCCGGGTCGGCCATCGCGATGACCGGTCTGTACGAGGAGTCCGGCCCGCCGACCGACGTCGCTGACCTGCTCGGCGCGTCGTTCCCGTTCAAGTGCGCCCCGGAGATGCACCAGGCCACCACGGCGGCCATGGCCGAGCACGACAAGGAGCTGCTCGCCGACCTGGAGAAGGCGGGCTTTCTGCTCACCTCCGGGATCAACGGCACCGGCGCGCTTCAGCTGTTCCTGCAACGCGGCGGCGGCTACTACATCAACGTGGGCTGCTCGGAGCTCATCGCCGACGGCTCGATCGGCCTGCGTTCCGGGGTCGAGGCGGTCCGGTTCACCTCGACCGGGCTCGAGCTGTCGGACGGCAGCACGGTGGACGCCGACGTCGTCGTCTTCGCCACCGGCTACCTGGGCATGCGCGAGACCGCCCGGCGCTTGCTCGGCGACGAGGTCGCGGACCGGTGCGGGCCGGTCTGGGGGTTGGACGACGAGGGCGAGCTGCAGGGCGTGTGGCGACGCTCCGGACAGGACGGCCTGTGGTTCATGGGCGGGAACCTCGCGATGGCCCGCTTCTACGGCAAGTTCCTCGCACTGCAGATCAAGGCGCATCAGGTGGGGCTGCTCGAGTCCCGCACCAGGTGAAAGGAGGCAATCCAGCATGAGCGCACCGGGGGCACCGCTGGACGGAAAGGTCGCACTGATCACCGGAGCCGCGCGGGGGCAGGGGCGCAGCCACGCGTTGCGGCTCGCCCGGGACGGCGCGGCGATCATCGCCGTGGACATCTGCGCGCCCATCGGCAGCGTCGAGGGTTTCTACGACCTGGCCACGCCGGACGACCTCGCGGAGACGGTACGACTGGTCGAGCAGGCCGGCGGCCGGATCCACGCCGCCCAGGCCGACGTGCGGGACATCGAGGCGTTGACCGCAGCGGTGAACGCGGGCGTGGACAAGTTCGGCAGGCTGGACGTCGTGGTGGCCAACGCGGGCATCTTCACCTTCGGTGAAGCCACCCACGAGGTCAGTGAGGACGCCTGGCGCGAGCTGATGGACGTCAACGTGACGGGTGTGTGGCACACGTACAAGGCCGCGGCCCCGCACCTGCTGGCTGCCGGTCCCGGTGGCTCGGTGATCATCATCGCCTCGCTGGCGGGTTTCAAGGGCCTGGCCAACGTGGCGGCGTACACCACGACGAAGCACGCGATCGTCGGCCTGATGAAGGTGCTCGCCAACGAGCTGGGCCCGCACGGCATCCGGGTGAACACCATCCATCCCAACTCGATCGACACCCCGATGGTGAAGAACACCCGCACCTACAAGCTGTTCCGGCCCGATCTGGACGAACCCAAGGCCGAGGACGCCGAAGCGTCCTTCGCGAGCCTGAACCCGATGGGCAAGGCGTGGATCGAGCCGGAGCACGTGTCCAACGTCGTCGCCTGGCTCGCCGGGCCGGAGTCCTACTACGTCTCCGGGGGCCAGATCCCGGTCGACGGCGGTGCGTCGGTGCATTGATCGTGGTGCGGTCCATCCGCCGCCGGGAGCGCGACGCAGTCCTTCCGGCGTTCGCGGCGCCGTCGGCCGCATGGATGGGCAGCGGGGCATGACCAGGTGAAACGGCGCTTGCCTCGTGACAGAAACCATATGTATAGTTCTCAGCATTATCCCGTTTTGGATGTGAGGAGACGTCATGTCCGACCGCGCCGCCATCGAGAACCTGCTCAACCGCTACTCCCTGGCCTACGACCTGCCCGATCTGGACATGATGGAGTCGGTCTTCACCAAGGACGCGGTGTTCACCCTGGTGATCGCCGGCGGCGACCCGGTGACGTTCGAAGGGCGCGACGCGATCATGAAGCTGATGCGCGACTCGCTGGCGCAGCAGACCGATCAGCGTCGGCACAACAACAGCAACCTGATCATCGACGACTCCGACCCCGACGTCATCCGCACCACGCACTACCTCACCCTCCTGGCGACCGAGAACGGCGAGATCTCCCTGCTGTCGGCCGGGGTCTACCGCAACGAGATCGTCGAGGAGGAAGGGCAGCTCAAGATTCGCAAGCTGCACCTGGAACTGGACAAGTCCTACTGACCAGAGCACCAGCCCGACAAGCCGCGGCAACCCACGGAGACCAGCGATGAACCAAGGACTCATTCCTGCCAAGTGGGCACGCCTGACGCCGTCCCGGCAGGCGATCTACGACGCCCCCAACGACCGTCGCGTCACCTGGCGCGAGCTGGACGAGCTCGTGCGCCGCATGGCCAACGGCCTGCTGGACCTCGGCTTGTCCAAAGGCGACCGGGTGGCGATGCTGTCCCGCAACTGCGTGGAGTACCAGGCGCTCTACTTCGCCGCGGGCCGCGCCGGCCTGGTCACGCAGCCGCTGAACTGGCGGCTGGCCGCCCCCGAGCTGATCAAGGTGGTCAAGGACGCCGCGCCGAAGGTGCTCATCACGCAGAACGAGTTCCTCCCGGTGGCCAAGGAGATCGAGCGCGAGGTCGACCTGACCGCTTCGTTGTCCTTCGGGGAGGGCTCCGACGGCAGTCTCGACGACCTGATCGCCCGCTCGTCGGACGCCGAGCCAGAGCCGAGCGCGCACGTGTCCGAGGACGACCCGTTCTTCGTGCTCTACACCGGCGGTACGACAGGTGAGTCGAAGGGCGCGGTGCACACCCACCGCAGCGCCGCGGCCGGGATGCTGAACCAGACCGTCGCGGAACGCATCGTGCCGTCGGACGTGTACATGCTGACCGGGCAGATGTACCACATCCCGATCGTGCTGGCGATGAACTACCTCAAGCACGGCTGCCCGCTGGTGCTGATGAACTTCGCCCCGAAGCTGGCGCTGGAGCTCATCGAGAGCGAGAAGGTCTCCGCCTTCCTCGGCGTGACCACCATGCTGAACTGGATGATGGCCGAGCCGAACTTCGCCAGCTACGACTTGTCCAGCCTGCGCAACATCCAGTACGGCGGCGGTCCGATGCCGTCGCACATCGTCCGGCAGGCGCTGGACGCGTTCCCGTGCACGCTGATCCAGGGTTACGGCCAGACCGAGGGCACGACGATGACGTTCCTCTCCCAGGAGGATCACATCGACGCGCTGAACGGCATCCACCCGGAGCGGCTGCGCTCGTGCGGCCGGGAAGGCTTCATCACCACCGTGCGGGTGGTGGACCCGGAGGGCAGGGACGTGCCCAAGGACGGCAAGACGCCCGGCGAGATCATCGTCAAGAGCCCGGCCAACATGATCGGCTACCTCAACCGTCCCGACCTCACCGCGAAGACGCTGCGCAACGGCTGGATGTGGACCGGCGACATCGCCACGTGGGACGAGGACAACTACGTGTTCATCGTCGACCGGGCCAAGGACATGATCATCTCCGGCGGCGAGAACATCTACTCGGTGCAGGTCGAGGAGGCCATCGCCACCCACCCCGCGGTGCTGGAGTGCGCGGTGATCGGCGTGCCGGACGACGAGTGGGGTGAGGTCGTCAAGGGCTTCGTGGTGCTCAAGCCCGGCCAGCAGGCCACCGAGCAGGAGATCATCGACCAGGCGAAGAAGCACCTGGCCAGCTACCAGAAGCCGCGCTCGGTCGAGTTCGTCAAGGAACTGCCCAAGGCGCCGACCGGCAAGATCCTCAAGCGCGAGCTGCGCGCTCCCTACTGGGAGGGCCGCGAGCGGAATGTCTGAGCCGGACGGCTACGCCGACCGGGTCGGGCGGGAGTTCCCCGGCGGTGAGTACACGCTCGCCCCGTGGCGTGCCTGGCTCACCGCGGACGCCTTGCTCGACGACCCGTACGACGAGGTACCCCACCCCGTACTCGCCTGGATGGCAGGTGTGTCGGGGTGGGGGCTGACGTGGGACGAGTTCTTCGCCTGGTTCGACGCCACCGCCGACGACGGTCCGATGTTCGGCGAGCACCGCACCACGTTGTACCGCCCGCTGCGGATGGGCGCCACCTACCGTGTGTCCGGGCGGGTGGTCTCGGTCGAGCGCAAGGTCGGCCGTAAGGCGGGCACGATGGACATCGTCGGATACGAGCTCGACCTGCACGTGGCCGGCGACCACGTGGCCCGGTGTTTCAACTCGATCATCTTCCCGCGGAGGTCGGCGTGAGTCAGCACATCAGCACCCAGGCCCGCGACGTCCAGGTCGGCACGGAGATTCCGCCGCTGGAGCTCACGGTCGACCCGGAGAAGATGAAGGTGATGACGGCGCTGCTCGCCGATCCGAATCCGATCCACTTCGACCCCCGCGCGCTGGCCGCGCTCGGCATGCCGGAGCGCACCGTCAACCAGGGCCCGTTGAACATGGGCTATCTGCAGACGATGCTGGCCAGATGGGCGGGCGGCCGGGACCGGCTGCTGTCGTTCCAGGTGCGCTTCCGGGGCAACGTGCTGGCGGGCGACCGGGTGCGCGCGCAGGGAACCGTCACCGCGATCGAGGACACCGAGCGCGGCCGGGTGGCCACGTGTGACATCAGCCTGGTGGTGGTGGGCGGCGCGGAAGTGCTCACCGGCACCGCCGACGTGATCATCGAGGAGTAGTGAGCATGGCCCTGGTCCACGAGCCGAGCGAGGGGCGGCTGGCCTTCCAGCTGGCCTACGGCGACACCGACACCGTCGGCATCGCCTACTTCGACATCTACTACCGCTGGATGGAGCGCTGCTACTCGACGTGGCTGTACTCGAAGGGCATCCGCAGTGGTCAGATGGTCGACGACCTCGGCATCGTCACCGTGGGGATCAGCTCGGGGTGCCGCTACCTGGACACCGTCAAGGTCTTCGACGAGATCGTCTGCCAGGCGGTGAGCGAGCACATCGGCACCAGCTCCTATGCCGTCGGCTTCGAGTTCACCAGGGGCGATCAGCTGGTGACCAAGGGACAGATGGTGTTCGCCGCCCGCAACCCGGACGACTTCAGCAAAGCGGCGATCCCCGAGCGGCTGCTGAAGGCGTTGCACTCCCTGCCGGAACCGCGGTTCGACGTGAAGGTGTGACGTCGTGGTCGACCAGGTGCAGCGGCTGCTGGATCGCGAGGCGCTGCGTGACCTCACGGCCCGGTACGCGTTCGCCGTGGACGACCACGATCTGGACGCGCTCGCCACGATGTTCCACCCGGACGCCGTGTTCGACCGGGACGGCGAGATCGCGCGCGGGTGGCCGGAGATCGCGGCCATGCTGGGCGCCTCGATGCGCGGGTTCCGGCGCATGATCCACACGCCTCATGCGGTGGTCGTCGACCTGACCGGGGACGACGAGGCGACCGGCATGTCGAGTGGGCACGCGGAGCTGGTCACTTCTCGTGGGGTGCTGCTGGCCGCCTACCGCTATGCCGACCGGTACGCGCGGCACGAGGGCCGCTGGGTGTTCACCCGCCGCGAGGTCCGCTTCCTCTACGCCACCTCGGCGACCGAGTACGCCGCGACCCTGCCGGACACCGACCGCGTGCGCTTCCCGGGCGAGCCGCCACGCGCCAGCGCAGTGACACCACTCGCCGCTGGCCACTGACCTGAGACGGGTGGCATCAGCCAACGGCCGGAAGGTCATGACCGCCACGGGGGCTGGCGCACTTGCGTCCCCTGGGCGCCCCGGATGTCGTGGGGCCGGGCCGGTAGCTCCATGTGTGCCACAGGCCTGACGTCGGAGTCATGGTTCCCCGGACGCCTTGGCTCCGCGGCGGTGTCGCTGGCTGCTGGACGCCCCGGCTCGGTGTCGGTCGGTCGCTGCTGGCTGCGTGAGTCTGGGGTTGGCGATCGAGCTTCCTGACGTCTGGGCACGGGGGAGTGGTTTTCCGGCCACGGCCGGAGCCCGTTGGCGGTCTCCGTCGTTCGGCGGCCGTCGAGGTGTGGGCTCGGTATCCGTGCCTTTCGGACGCGTCGGTCACGTGGTGGTGTCGTGTCTGGTGGGCGCCTTGGTTGTGCTGGCGGTGTCCGTGGTCGTCTGGTCGTCGAGGTGCGGGTGGGTGTTCGGGGTTTCGGGGTGTCTTGGTCGTGGGGTGGTGTCGTGTCTGGTGGGCGCCTCGGTCCTGCTGGCGGCCTCCGTCGCCTTCCGGCCGCCGAGGCACCGGTGCTGGCCGTAGCTCGATGAGTGGCCCCGGCGCCGGTGCCCGTGGGTTCCCGGGACGCCGCGATCCGGCGTCGGTGTCCACTGCAGCCCCGGTCGCTTCGCCCCAGCGTCAGCGTCCGTTGGTCCCCGGTCCCTGCGGCGCCTTCGCCGAGCTCCTCCGGCCCGCGTCGGTGCCGGCGGATTCCCGGCCGCGCGGGCCACAGGTGACGTATCGGCACCAATGATGCGCAGGGATATTGACACAACGCTGATCATCATATTCACTCTTCAGGGCGACAGTGTGACATGCACCATGGCCCCCTCAAAGGCCCTCAAAGGAGAGAGCGAGCATGGCGAACAGGCCCGTCGAGCAGCGTGCGGCGACCTGGAGTACGGACCACGGGGAGCAGCGGCCGGTGCTGGTCGTGGGTGCCGGCCTGTCCGGTCTGGCAACGGCCCTGACGTGTGCGCTCAACGGTCGGCCTGCCGTCGTCCTGGAGGCGGCAGAGCTGGTCGGCGGCGCCGCTGCGTATTCCGGCGGACAGGTGTGGTGCGGAGCCAACCACGTCGCCGTCCGCGAGGGGATCACCGGCGATTCCAAGGAACTCACCGAGACCTACATCCGTGACGTCGCTTCCCACTTCGCGCCGGAGGTGCTCGACGAGCAGGCGCTGCTGCGCTGGATCGACATCGCACCGCAGGCGATGAAGTACTTCGAGGACAACGGTGCGATCCGGTGGACCGTGATCCCGGGGCTGGCCGACTACCACAACGAGGCCAAGGGCGCCCTGCCCGAGGGCCGCTACCTCACCAACGAGGTCATCGACGGCTCCGTGCTCGGCCCGTGGCGGGCAAAGCTCCGCTACAGCCCCTACTTCCCGGTCGGCAGGACCTACCGCGAACTGCTGGAGAAGGGGCGGCGCGCCACCTACGTCGACGACTCGGGCAAGGAAAGGTCGGCGACCAAGCAGTCGCATGCCGGCCTGCCCGCCTTCGGCCTCGCCGACGGCACCGCGTTCGAGCAGGCCGGTCACGACGACCCGCTCACGTACGGCACCGGTGTGGTCGCAAGCTTCCTCGCCCGCGTCGTCCGGCACGACCTGATCGACATCCGCACCGAGCACCGGGTCACCGAACTGATCCAGGAGGACGGCGAGGTGGTCGGCCTCCGGGCCCAGGCCCCGGACGGCACGGTCGAACTGCGCGGGCCGGTCGTGCTCGCCACCAGCACCTACGACTGGGACCCCGAGCTGGTGCGGGAAGTGCTCGGGCTGGACGAGGAGGACTGGGGGTCGGTGGCGCCGGAGACGCTGCGCGGGGACGGCATCAAGCTGGCCCGCCAGGTCGGCGGCCGGCTGGTCAAGATCCCGGCCAACGCCACGCCGATCCTGCCCGGCTGGCGCTCCCAGGTGGGCACCGGCTTCGGCTACGGGCCGGAGTACGCCATGCCGCACTCGATGATCGTCGACCGGCACGGCAAGCGGTACTGCAACGACTCGTACTGGGTCGACATCTGCCGGCGCACGCTCGACCCGGACGACAAGCACCTGCCGTTCTTCCTGATCTGGGACGACCAGCACCGCAGGAAGTACGGCCTGGCAGCCACCCCACCGGGTGGCGAGTATCCCGAGGGTTGGGTGGAATCCGCCGACACCCTCCAGGAACTCGGGGCGCGGCTCGGCATCGACGGCGAGCAGCTGGCTCGCACCGCCGAGCGGTTCAGCCACTTCGCCGAGCGCGGCGAGGACCCCGACTTCGGCCGCGGCACGGTGGACTACGTCAACAAGTTCGCCGGCGACCCGGAGCACGAACCCAACCCGGTGCTGGGGCCGATCGTGCAGCCGCCGTTCCACGGCCTCCGGCTGCGTTTCGTCGGCACCGGCATCGGCACGTCAGGTGTGCACATCGACGGTGACGGGCGCGTCCTCGACGAGTCCGCACGACCGATCCCCGGGCTCTACGCCGCGGGGTCGGTGGCGGCGCTGACGACCACCGGGACCGCCTACAACTCGGGCATCGCGCTGGGCCGCGGGCTCACGCTGGCCTACCTCATCGGCCATGAACTCGCCGGCGATCCCGTCGCCTGACCCCGTCCGCCGCGGTCGCGGCTGGACCTGCATACACGAACAAGTTGGAGGAGCTATGGGTAGTGCAGCGCGCAAGCGCAGGACACTGCTGGCAGGGCTGGCCGTCTCCGCGGTCGTGGCGACCGCGGCCTGTGGCGGCCCCGAAGCGGGGGGCAGCGGTGGCGGTGGCATCGAGAAGACCATCAAGATCGCCCAGGTCCAGGACCAGACCGGGCCGATCGCCTACGCCGGCCTCGGCGCGTCGGAAGGCGCCGAGCTGGCGATCGAGGAGATCGAGCAGCAGAACTTCCTCGGTGAGGGCGTCAAGATCGAGCTGCAGAAGCTGGACACCGCGGGCGAGATCGAACGCGCATCCAGCGAGATGAACAAGGCCATGGGCGACCGGGACGTCGACGCCATCATCGGCCCGGCCGCCACTCAGCAGGCCGCCGCCGTCGCGCCGCTGGTGGGCAGGCAGAAGGTGCCGACCGTGTTCACCCAGGCCGGTGGGCAGGGCGTGGTCATCAACGACTACACCTTCCGCGTCACCCCGCCGATGGAGTCCTACTACGAGCTGGCGGTGGACTACCTCGACAAGAAGGGCGTCAAGACCATCTCGGTGCTGTACAACGCCACGTTCCCGACCTTCGCCGAGCTCGGCGAGAAGCGGGTGCCGCAGATGGCCAAGGACCGCGGCATCGAGATCGTGCAGTCGCTGCCGGTGCAGATGACCACGCAGGACTTCGCCGGCCAGTCCCAGCAGATCGCCAGGAAGAACCCGGACGCGTTGGTCATGCTGCTCATCGCGCCGCAGTCGGTGACGGCGCTGCGCCAGCTGAAGGACGCCGGCTACGACAACCTGATCGTGGCCACGTCGGTGCAGGCGGCGGGCAACATCAAGGAGGCGGGTGACGCCGCCAACGGCCTGGTCTACCCGGTGCCGTTCTCCACCGCGATGGACGGCGAGTCCTCGGCGGCGTTCACCGAGGCGTTCCGGAAGAAGTTCAACAAGGACCCGGACCCGTACGCCGCCGACGGCTACGACGCGATGTGGTTCATCGCACGCGCGATCAAGGCATCGGGTGACTCGTCCCGGGAAGGCATCCGCAAAGGCCTGGCCCAGGTGGCGAAGGAAGGCTTCACCGGTGCCATGGGGAACCTGACCTTCGAGGGCAACGACGCCCGCATCGAGGGCGCGCTGGTCCAGTGGCAGGACGGCAAGGAGATCCTGGCGCAGTGAGCCGGTTCCGCGGGGTGCGGCCGCGGCCGCACCCCGCGGGGCGGTCTCTCGCCCCTACCCGAGGGGAAGCAACGTGCAAGACCTGTTGAACGTCGTCACGCTTGGCTCGATCTACCTGTTGTTCGCGCTGGGCATGGCCTTGGTGTGGGGGACCATCGGCATCCTCAACTTCGCGCACGGGGCCACGTTCATGTTCTCCGCGTTCGTCGGCCATCTCGTCACGCGGGAGACCGAGCTGCCGTTCCTGCCGGTCGTGGCGGTCTCGGTGCTGGTCGGGGCGGCCATCGCGGCGCTCACCCAGCTGCTGGCCTTCCAGCCGATCCTCAAGCGGTCGAAGAACCAGCACGCCGCCGAGATGCGCATCCTCATCGGCGGCATCGGGGTCGCCGCCATCCCGCTGGCGCTCGCCCAGCACCAGACCCGCTCCAGCCCGTTCGGCTTCAATTCCAGTTACGACGCCGAGGTCATGGACGTCTTCGGATTGCGGCTGACCACCACGTCGGCCGTCATCATCGTGTCCGGCCTGGCCATCGGGATCGGCCTGACCGTCTGGGTGCGGCGGTCCCGGCAGGGCCTTGCACTGCGCGCGATCGGGGTCGACGCGGAGACCGCCGCGGGCATGGGCGTCAACCGGACCGCCCTGGCGTTCGGCACCATGGCCACGGCCGGGGCACTGGCCGGCCTCGCCGGGGCGCTGCTGACCTTCCAGCTCGGTGCCATCGCCCCGGAGACCGGAGACCAGCTGCTCATCAAGGCGTTCGCGATCATCGTGCTCGGCGGCCTCGGCTCGATGGCAGGCACGGTCATCGGCGCGTACGTCCTGGCCGGGGCCGAGACGCTCGTGCTGAACCTCAACTACGGCACCTGGGTGGACGCCGTCTCGTTCGGTCTGATCTTCCTGATCCTGCTCGCCCGGCCCCAGGGCCTGCTGGGCCGCAAGGAGGTGCGCCGCACATGAGCGACTGGTACGCGATGAACGTCGTGCTGATCCAGACGACGCTCACCACGCTGCTGCTGGCGTTGAGCATCCAGGTGCCGATCCGCTTCGGAGTCTTCTCCTTCGCCGGGGTCGGCGCCTTCGGTATCGGCGGCTACACCGCCGCCATCGCCATGGTCCACCTGGGCTGGACCACGTGGCCGTCGGTCGCGCTCGGCGCGGTGCTCGCCGGCGTCGTGGTCTTCGCGCTCGGCCTGGTGGTGCAGCGGCTGACCGGCCTGTACATGGGCATGGCGACGATCGCGTTCACGCTGATCGTCTCGGTGGTGGCGGTCAACGGCGGGGAACTCACCGGCGGGCCGGGTGGCCTGTTCGGCGCGCTCGGCGAGATCGACACCGGCCACATCCTGGCGGTCGTGGTCGTGGTGGTGGCCGTGCTGGTGTGGACCGAGGCGAAAGGGATGGGCAGGCGCGTCGACACCGTCCGCGAAGACCCGGAACTGGCCACCGCCATGGGCATCGACGTGGCCAGGTACCGGCTGGCGTCGTTCGCCATTTCCGGGGTCATCGGCGGTCTGGCCGGTGCGATCACCACGCTGCTGCGGTCCACCATCACGCCGGCGGAAGTGAACTTCCACATGGTGGTTCTCGCGTTGACGGCGATCATCGTCGGCGGCGCCCGGTCCTGGCTGGGGGCGTTCATCGGCGCGGTCATCTTCGTCTGGCTGCCGACGGTCATCTCGTTCGTGCAGGAGTGGGAGAAGGTCGTCTACGGGTTTCTGGTGGCGGTGGCCGCGATCTACCTGCCCAACGGTGTGCTCGGCCTGATCAAGGACCTCGTCCATCGCTTGCGCACCCGGCAGGAGCGTGCCCGCATGGCCGTGCTGCAGGAGAAGGGCTGACGGATGGCTGAAAGCGCAGTGGGCAGGCAGACGGCGCTGCTCGCCATGGAGGACGTGGCCGTGCACTTCGGCGGCGTCAAGGCCGTCGACGGCATCACCCTGGAGATGTACGAAGGGAACATCTACGGCGTGATCGGCCCCAACGGGTCGGGCAAGTCGACCTTGCTGGGGGCGATGACCAGGCTGACGCCGTCGACCCGGGGCCGGTTCCTGCTGGACGGCAAGGACTACACCAGGGTCCCGGCGCGGAACGTGCACCGTATGGGCATTTCGCGCACGTTCCAGACCGTGCGCCTGCTCGACGACCGCTCGGTCCGCGACAACATCCTGCTCGGCCTCGACGCGCTGCCCAAGCAGACCCGCAAGGAGACGGCGATGCAGGTCGACGAGGTGATGGAACGGGTCGGCGTGCGGGAGGTGGCGCAGCTGCGCCCCGACGAGCTGTCGTACGGCATGCAGCGCAGGGTGGAGTTCGCCCGCGCCATCATCGGCCGTCCCCGGCTGCTGCTTTTGGACGAGCCCACCGCGGGCATGAACACCGCGGAGCGCAAGGAGATCGGCAAGCTGATGCGGCAGCTGTGCGACGAGGGGATCACCCAGTTCATCGTCGAGCACGACGTGGAAATGATGGTCGAGACCTGCGACTACCTGTTCGCGATGAACGTCGGGAAGCTCATCGCCGAAGGCGAGCCGCAGGACGTGGTCCGGCATCCCGCCGTCCAGGAGGCGTACTTGGGGAAGGGGGCGGCGGCCGATGCTTGAGGTCACCGATCTGCACGTCAGTTACGGGCCGGTACGCGCGGTCCACGGGGTGTCGTTGACCGCCACCGCGGGGCAGGTGACGTTGGTGCTCGGCGCCAACGGCGCGGGCAAGACCACGAGCCTGCGCGCCATCGCCGGGTTCCACAAACCCGACGCCGGGTCGGTGTGGTTCGACGGCCGCGACATCACCGGGATGGCCGCCCACCGGGTGGTGCGGCGCGGCATGGTGCTGGTGCCGGAGGGCCGCAAGATCTTCCTTCCGCTCACCGTCGAGGAGAACTTGCGCATGGGCGGGTACGCCGCCCCGAAGGGCTCGGTCGAGAAGGGGATCGAGGAGATCTACCAGACGTTCCCGATTCTCGCCGAGCGCAGGCATGCGCAGGCCGGCCTGCTCAGCGGTGGCGAACAGCAGATGCTGGCGTTCGGCCGCGCGTTGATGTCCAGGCCCAAGCTCATGCTGATGGACGAACCGTCCATGGGGCTGGCGCCCGCCATGGTCGAGCGGGTGCTCTCCAGCGTCCGCGCGATGGCCGACACCGGGATCGGCATCCTCATGGTCGAGCAGAACGCCGAAGCCGGGCTGCGCATCGCGGACACCGTCGCCGTCGTCAGCCGTGGCGAGACGGTGTGGACGGGCACCGCCGACGAAGCCCGCGACAGCAAGGCGATCGTGCACGCCATGCTCGGGGAGGCGGCGCTGGATGGCGTCTGAGGATGCCGACGACCTGCCCGGAGCGAAGGACATCGAGGACTTGTCCCGGGCCAGGTTGGCTCCGGAGGGCAGGGCGGAGCTGTTCGCCGAGCAGACCGAATGCGTGCTGTCGTTCCTCGAGGACGGCTTGCCGACCGCGGTGGTGCTCAGCTACCTGGTCGACGAGCACGGTCATTTCTGGTTCGCCACGGTGGAAGGCCGGCGCCAGGTGCGTGGCGTGGACGCCGATCCACGGGTTGCGGTGGTGGTGTCCAGTGCGGGCACCGGCCTACCCGGCAGGCGCATGGTCGCGTTGCGCGGCCGGGCCCGGGTGCACCGTGATCGAGCCGTGGTGATGGATCGGGTGCGTCGGCTGGCCCCGCGCCTGGCGCCCGGCGACCCGGAAGCGTTCGTCCGGCTCTTGGACAGCCCCAATCGCGTGGTGATCGAGGTCGTCCCGACCGAGGTGACGGCCTCCCATGACTCGACCCGGCTGGCAGGCGACGGACGAGGCGGCCCTGCCCGTTCGTGACGACGTGTGACGAAGGAGCGCAGGTGGAGCACGACGTGAGTCTCGGTGAGTGGCTGGCCGCGGTGGCGGCCGACCCGGCACGCAAGGGCGCCGAGGTGGTGATCGAGGACGAGCAGGTGGGTGTGCGGGACCTGGACGCGCACGCCTCGAGCGTCGCGGCGGGCTTGCTGGATCTCGGTTTGCAGCCCGGCGAGCGGGTCGCGGTGCTGACCCCGGCTCGGGTGGCGTCGTTGCAGGCGTGGTTCGGTATCGCTCGCGCGGGTCTGGTCGAAGTGCCGCTCAATCCGGCCGCGGGGCCGGTCGCGCTGGCCCACTGCCTGGTGCTGTCCCGGGTTCGCGCTGCGGTGTGCGCGCCGGACCTGGTGCCGCTTCTGGCCAGAGCGATGGCCCAGGCGCGCAGCGACGGAGGGGAGCTGCAGCTGCAGCACCTGCTGCTGCTCGACCCGCTGCCGGGCACCCCGGCCGCCGAGCCCGCCGACACCGGCCTGCGCACGACGCCGTTCACCGATCTTCTCGCGACTTCGCCCCGCGACCTGCCCGCGGTCGACCCCGGGAGCACCGCGGTGGTGCTCTACACCTCCGGGACCACCGGGCCGCCCAAGGGGGTCCGGCTCAGCCACCGGGCCAACGTCAACCTCGCCAGGCACACCACCGAGCTGATGGGTTACACCTCCGACGACCGCCTCTACAGCGTGTTCCCGCTCTACCACGCCAACGCGCGGTACTGCTCGGTCATGACCGGGTTCGACGCGGGGGCGCGCGTCCTCATGCACCGCAAGTTCACCGCGTCCGGCTTCTGGGACATCTGCCGTCGCGAGGGGATCACCGCGTTCAACTACCAGGGCGCGATGATGAGCATCCTGGCCAAGAAGCCTGCTCGGGACGACGACCGCGACAACCCGGTGCGGGTGGCGTTCGGGGCACCGTGCCCGAAGGAGATCTTCACCGAGTTCGAACAGCGCTTCGGGGTGCGGCTGACCGAGATCTACGGCAGCACCGAGGTGTCCCTGGTCTGCGAGATGCCGCCGGAGCGGCGCCGGATCGGCACCGCGGGACAGGAGTCGCCGATCTACACGGTCGCGGTGGTGGACGAGCTGGACCGACCGGTGCCGCCGGGCACTCCGGGGGAGATCGTGGTCCGGCCGAAGAAGCCGGGCTGGATGTTCGACGGCTACGAGGGCGACCCGGCCGCGACCGTCAAGGCGTGGCGCAACCTGTGGTTCCACACCGGCGACCGTGGCGTCCTGGACGAGGACGGCTTCCTCACTTTCCTCGACCGGGCCAAGGACACCGTGCGCAGGCGCGGCGAGAACATTTCGACCTGGGAGGTCGAGCGGGTCATCGCCGAGCACCCGGACGTCGGCCAGGTCGCGGCCTACGGTGTGGCCTCCGAGTTGTCCGAGGAAGAGGTCATGGTCGCGGTCGTCCCGGCGCCGGGCGCGGAGATCGACCCGGCTGCCCTGGTGGAGTTCTGCCGGGGCAGGCTGACCGCCTTCGCTGTGCCGCGTTACGTCCGGGTGGTCGAGGCGTTGCCGCTCACCCCGAGCCAGCGGGTGGAGAAGTACAAGCTGCGCGCCGAGGGCGTCACGCCGGACACCTGGGACCGGGAGGCGGCCCGGTGACCGATCTGCCCGAACACCTGCGGGGCTACGAGCGGTTCCGGCTGGAATCGCCGGCACCCGGCGTGCTGCTGGTGACCATGTGCCGCCCGGAGAAGCTCAACGCGATGGACCAGCTGTGGTTCGCCGAGCTGACCCGGCTCATGCGCACTCTCGGCAAGGACGACGACGAGCACCGCGCGGTCGTGCTGACGGGAGAGGGACGCGCGTTCTCCGCCGGTGGCGACATCGACATGTTCCACGACCTCGACGGCGACGTGAACCTGGTCCGTCCGCACCTGCTGCGGGTGTACGAGGCGTTCCACGCCGTGGAGAAGTGCGCCATCCCGGTCATCGCGGCGGTCAACGGGATCGCGTTCGGTGGTGGGACCGAGCTGACCTTGGCGTGCGACATCGCGTACGCCGCGGAGTCGGCTCAGTTCTCCTTCAAGGAGGTGACGGTCGGCCTCATGCCGGGCTACGGGATCATCCGCGGCCCGGACGTGATCGGGCGCCACCACACCCGGTACCTGGCGCTGAGCGGCCGCACCGTCGACGCGCACGAAGCCCGGTCGATGGGACTGGTCTGCCAGGTGCATTCCGACGACGACCTGGTCCCGGCGGCGGTCGCGCTCGCCGAGGAAATCGCGGCCAACCCACCGCTGGCCGTCCAGGTGGGCAAGGCGTTCATCAACCGGGGGACCGAAGTCGGCTACCCCGAGTCGGTGGAGGCGATCGCCCTGCTGTTCGCCCGGCCGGAGCACCGGGCCGCGGTCGACGCGTTCCGTGCTCGCCGGTTGCGTTGAGGTCGGGGCGCGGGGGTGTGGTGGATGCGTTCCGCGCCCGTCGGATGCGCGCTGGTGGACGAGGTCGTACGAGGACGGATGTGGTGCGTGCTCGTCGGTTGCGCCGACGCCGGCGTCCTGGCTCCGCAGGACGTGCTCGTTCTCACTGGCTGCGCCAAGGTCGCGCCTGGCTGCGCAGGACGAGCTCCGTTTCCACCTCCGTTCTCACCGTTGGCGTCGAGGGCGGAGCGTCGGGCTGCGCAGGACGTGCTCGTTCCCGCCGTCGGTGCCGAGTTCGGAGCGCCGAGCTGCCGTCGACACGTCCCGTGCCTGCCGGTCGTGCTGAGGCCGGACCGCGGAATCGGCCTTGGCTCCGGTGCCGCCATCAGCGCTCGTCACCGGCTTTCCGCAGGCGCCGACGCCTTCCACGTCGCACCATTGCCTGGGGACACGATCTCCGGGTAATGTTGATTATGAACAGCATCATTAGGTGAGGAGCGTCGTGGGCAGCATCGAGGTGGCCGAACGTCGCAACGTCGTCTGGATCACGATCAACGCGCCAGAGCGGCGCAACGCGTACGACCTCGAGATGGCGCGCGCCATAATCGCCGCGATCGAGGACGCCGCAGAGGCCCATGCGGTGGTGATCACCGGCGCGGGCGGCAGCTTTTGCGCCGGCGGCGCGCTCACCGAGCTCGGCGACCCGGACCCGGAACAGCTGCGCCGGCTGTTCACCACGTCGGCGCGGCTGCTCGACACCATCCGGGCCTGCCCTCGGCCGGTGATCGCCGCGGTCGACGGTCCCGCCGCGGGCGGCGGAAACGAACTCGTCGTCGCCTGTGACTTCGCCATCGCCACCGAACGCTCCACGTTCGGCCAGACCGGCCCCAAGGTCGGTTCCGCCCCCGTGCTCGGCGCCACGAACCTGATGGCCGTCCAGATCGGTGAGCGCCGGGCCAAGGAAATGGCGATGATGTGCCGCCGGTACTCGGCCCGTCAAGCGCTGGAGTGGGGGCTGGTCAACGAGGTGGTCCCCGACGGCGAACTCGAAGCCGCCGTCGAGCGCTGGCTCGACGAGATCGACGCGCTCAGCCCTCGCTACCTCGAGATCGCCAAGACCAGCAGCAACCAGTGGTGGAACCAGTCCAAGGACAACATGGCCGCCAACCTCGGCGCGCTCATCCAGGCCATCGGCAGCGAGGACATGCTCGAGGGCGCCCGTGCCTTCCTGGAGAAGCGCAAGCCCGACTTCCGCGGACTCCGCCGTGCCCGCAACGTTGACGAAGGACGGAACCAGTGACCCGCTACTACCGCGACCTGAAGCCGACGTTCCCCGACCGCTCCCAGTGGGCGCTGCCGATCGTGCTGCGTCACCAGGCCGCCGAGCGTCCGGACGCGGTCTGGCTCGACGTCCCCGAGGAGGGCCTGACCTGGACCTATGCCGAGATGCTCGCCTCCGCCGAGCGAGTGGGACGCAACCTCCTCGCGCACGGCGGGGCCAAAGGTGACCGGGTGATCATCGTCGCGGCGAACTCCTCCCGGTTCGTCCGCACCTGGGTCGGCAGTGCCGTCGCCGGCATGGTCGAGGTGCCGATCAACACCGCCTACGAGCACGACTTCCTGGCCCACCAGGTGCGCACGGTGGAAGCGAAGTTCGCGGTCGTCGACGACGTCTACGCGGAACGGTTCGTCGCGGTGAAGGAAGCCGCGAAGGACATCACCAAGTTCTGGGTGATCGACACCGGACAGCAGGACAAGGCGATCGCGGTGCTGCGCGAGGCGGGCTGGGAGGCCGCGCCGTGGGACGAGCTGGAGGCCGAGTTGCCCGCGGGCAGCGACGTGCAGCTGCCGGAGGTGTACCCGCACGACTTGGCCTCGGTGTTCTTCACCTCGGGGACGACGGGCCCGTCGAAGGGCGTCGCCATGCCGCACGCGCAGATGTTCTTCTTCGCCGAGGAGTGTGTGTCCCTGGTGCGGCTCACCGCCGAGGACGCGTGGATGACGGTGACGCCGTTGTTCCACGGCAACGCCCAGTTCATGGCCGCCTACCCGGCGATGGTCGCCGGAGCCCGGGTGGTGGTCCGCCCCCGGTTCTCCGCCAGCCGGTGGATCGACCAGATCCGGGAGAGCCGGGTGACGGTCACCAACTTCATCGGCGTGATGATGGACTTCATCTGGAAGCAGCAGCGACGCCCGGACGACGCCGACAACCCGCTCCGGGTGGTCTTCGCCGCGCCCACCGCGTCCTCGCTGGTGGAGCCGATGAAGGAGCGGTACGGCATCGAAGCGTTCGTCGAGGTCTTCGGCCTCACCGAGACGTCGGCACCGATCATCTCCCCGTACGGGGAGCCGCGGCCCGCGGGCGCGGCCGGTCTCGCCGCGGACGAGTGGTTCGACGTGCGCTTGGTCGACCCGGAGACCGACGAGGAGGTCCCGGTCGGTCAGATCGGTGAGCTGGTGGTGCGGCCGAAGGTGCCGTTCATCTGCTCGATGGGCTACTACAACATGCCGGAGAAGACCGTCGAGGCGTGGCGCAACCTGTGGTTCCACACCGGCGATGCGCTCAAGCGCGACGAGGAGGGCTGGTACTACTTCGTCGACCGGTTCAAGGACGCGCTGCGCAGGCGCGGCGAGAACATCAGCTCCTACGAGATCGAGACCGCGATCCTGGCGCATCCCGCGGTGCTGGAGACGGCGGTGATCGCGGTGCCCGCCGACACCGAAGCGGGCGAGGACGAGGTGATGGCCTATGTGATCACCTCGGAGCCGATCACCCCGGAGGAGCTGTGGGAGCACTGCGACCGCAGGATCCCGTCGTTCGCCGTGCCGCGATATCTGCGCTTCGTCGACGAGCTGCCCAAGACCCCGTCGCAGCGGGTGCAGAAGGCCAAGCTGCGCGAGCTCGGTGTCACGCCGGACACCCACGACCGGACGTCGGTCGGTCGCTGAGCCTGCCGAGGAGCGTGAAGGTGCATCCCTACCGTTCGGTTCTGTTCGTCCCCGCGCACAAGCCGTCGTGGGCGCCCAAGGCGCTGGCGTCGGGGGCCGATTGCATCGTCGTCGACCTCGAGGACTCGGTACCCGAGCACTTGAAGGAGTCCGCCAGGGAGACCGCGCGGCAGATCCTGGCGGACCTGCGCAAGGAGTCGTCCCGGGTGGGCTTGTTCGTCCGCCCGAACGCGCTCGACACCAAGCTCGCGGGCGCGGATCTCGAGGCCGTGGTGGGTCCGGAGTTGAACGGCCTGTTCACCCCGAAGATCCGCAACGCCACGGACGTGCTGCGCTGGGAGACCCTGATCGACTGGTTCGAGACGCGCAACGGCGCCGACGGGCTGGAGATGATTGTCCCGGTGGAGATGGTCGACGCCATCAACAACGCGCTGGAGATCGCCGGGGCGTCGCCGCGCGTCGGGGCGATGATCGGCCCGACCTCGCAGCATGCGGACATCGCCAGGGCTGTCGGCTACCGGCAGTCGCGCGAGGGCAGCGAGACGCTGTACTTGCGCAGCCGGATCCTGCTGGCCTGCCGTCAGTACGGTCTGCACCCGCTGACCGGGCTGTGGGAGGACCTGGAGGATCTCGAGGGACTGCGTGCGTTCGCCGACTACGGCCTCCAGCTCGGCTTCCGCGGGCAGATCCTCATCCACCCGTCGCACGTGCCGGTGGTGCACGAGGTGTACACGCCGTCCGACGAAGAGGTCGCCTACCACGAAGAACTCGTCGCCACCGTGGAGAAGGCGATCGCCGAGGGGCACGGTGCCGTGCGGTTCCGCGGCACGCACGTCGACATCGCGCACATGGAGAAGGCGAAGGACTGGCTGGCGCACGCCAGGCTGGTGCGTGGCGAGGCCGAGTAGCAGCCGGGCGCGGCAGCCCAGCACGAGCGGGCCGGGCGGTCCCGCGGACTCCGATGACCCGCAGGGCGCAAAGGTGGTGCGGTGGACGCCGCCGACGGCCCACCCCAGTCGAGGCGCGCTGGGGCGTACCCAGCCAAGGAGCCTCATCACATTCCCGCGGCTCCCTCACCTGTGGGAGTGTCGTCCAGCCCGGCCGAAGTTGTCCGGCCCGTTGGCTGTCTGGGAAGAACCGACCAGTCGCCTCCGAGGCGGTCGCCGCTGCGCACGACCGTGGCATCGCGATCACTGGGAACGCGGGAATCGCGATGCCCCGCGGCCGGCATCGCGGTCAGCGGCCGCTGCTCGGTGGCCACTCAGCGGCTGCCCGGCGGCCTCTCGGCGGTCGACCTGCCCGCAGCGGCACGTGCCGCCCCAGCGCCTCGACCACAGGCGGATCGGGTCGACGAGTTCAGCCGGTGAGTCTCCCGGGCAGCGAGAAGCAGCTACCCGCAAGATCGCCCACCCACGACCGCCACGAAGCGACGGATGCGGCAATCAGGCCATGGACTCCCAGTCCGCGGGAGGGTCCGCGCGGCAGGGGAAGCGGCGGCCCGAGCCGGAACAGACCATGATCCCGCTGGAGACGGCCTCCACCGAGGCCCAGCCACGCCGCGTGCAGCTCCTCGTCGAGGCGGACGGCGGGTCCCGCCAGCGACCGTGGAACAGCATCCCGGCCTGCTGGAGACCGACTTCGGGCAGTGGGAGGGTCTGACGTTCGCCGAGGCGGCCGCGCGCGAGCGCACCAAGCTCAACCACGAGTCTCCCGGGCAGCAAGGAGCAGCTGCTCGGGCTTCGTCGGAGGGGCAGGCCGCGACCGACGCCATCGCGATCCGCAATCCGCTGGCGGGCCGCGGCGCGCCGGGCCGCGGCTTGCTCGTCGGCCAGCCGCCGCAGCATGGAGCAGCCCCCGCACGACGCCTTCTCGACGGACGCCCACGTCGGCCCCAGACCGGTCGACGGGCGTGGTTCGCTGGTCCGCAGAAAAGAGTGGTCGGGCGAACCCGGCCACCTCTCCGTGGGCGGTGACCTCAGGTGCCGGTCCAGCGGGGCGCGCGCTTCTCCACGAAGGCCCGGGCACCCTCCTTGGCGTCCGCGGACTCGCGTACCGGCTGCACGTACTCGTGCTGCCGTTCGAACATCTCGTCCAGCGACCAGTCCTGCGAGCGCATGATCACCTGCTTCGACGCGGCCAGCGCGAGCGGTGCGTTGGCGGCGATCTCGTCGGCCAGCTCCAGCGCGGTGTCCAGCGCCTTTCCCGGCTCGGCCAGCCGGTTGACCAAGTGCACCTCGGCCGCTTCGGTGGCTGGCCACATCCGGCCGGTCAGCACCAGTTCCATGGCCAGGTGGTACGGGATGCGACGCTGCAGCCGCAGCAGGCCCCCCGCCGCGGCGGTCAGGCCGCGCTTGACCTCGGGCAGCCCGAACTTCGCCTCGCGCGACGCCACGACCAGATCGCACGCCAGCACGATTTCGAAGCCACCGGCCAGGGCGTACCCTTCGACGGCGGCGATGAGCGGCTTGCGCGGCGGCTGCTGCACCAGGCCCGCGAAACCGCGGCCTTCCACCACCGGCCGCTCGCCGCGGGCGAACCCCTTGAGGTCCATTCCCGAGCAGAACGTCCGGTTCGCGCCGGTGATCACGCCGACGCTCAGGTCGGACCTGCTGTCCAGCTGGTCGAGCGCATCGGCGATCTCGTGCGCCATCCGCAGTGACATCGCGTTGCGTGCTTCCGGGCGGTTCATCTCCAGCACCAGCACGCGGCCGCGCTCGGAGACCTTCAGCTGCGGTTCGCTCATCGTGGCGCCATCCTGATCGCGCCGTCGAGACGGATGGTCTCGCCGTTGAGGTACGGGTTCTCGATGATCTGCTGGGCCAGCATCGCAAACTCGTCCGGCCTGCCCAGTCGCGCCGGGTTGGGGACCTGGGCGGCGAGACGGTCTTTGATCTCCTGCGAGAACCGCGCCAGGATCGGCGTGTCGAACACCCCCGGCGCGATCGAGTTGACCCGGATGTACTTGTTCGCCAGGTCGCGGGCGGCGACCAGGGTCATCCCGACGACGCCCGCCTTGGCGGAGGCGTAGGGGATCTGGCCCACCTGGCCCTCCCAGGCGGCGACCGACGCGGTGAGCACGCAGACACCGCGCTCGCCGCCGACGACCTCGTTCTTGGCCATCCGGGCCGCTGTCAGGCGCAGCACGTTGAACGTCCCGACGAGGTTAATGTCGACCAGCTGCCGGTAGAGGTCGAGAGCTCCTGGTGAGCCGTCCCGGTCGACCAAGCGGACGGTGCCGCCTTTGCCCGCGCAGTGCACCAGGGCCCGCAGCGGCGCCCGCTGCTCCGCGGCGTCGAGCGCGGAGCCGACCGCCGCCGGGTCCGTGACGTCGCCATGGGTGAACGTGCCGCCGATCTCCGCGGCCAGCTCCTTGCCGAGCTCTTCATTGAGGTCGAGGACGACCACGTGGGCGCCGGACTTGGCGAGCCTGCGCGACGTCGCGGCGCCGAGACCGGACGCCCCACCGGTGACCAGAGCGGAGGCGTTGCTGAGGTGCACGGAAGTTCTCCTTCGACGGGGAAGCGGGTCACAGTCGCTCGATGATCGTGGCGTTGGCCATGCCACCTGCCTCGCACATGACCTGGAGGCCGAAGCGCTGGTCGTTGTCCTCCAGTGCGTGCAGCATCGTCGTCATCAGCCGGGCACCCGACGCACCGAGCGGATGGCCGAGGGCGATCGCGCCACCCCGGGGGTTGAGCCGCTCGGGATTGCCCTTGCAGTCCTTCAGCCAGGCCAGCGGCACCGGCGCGAACGCCTCGTTGACCTCGACGTGGTCGATCTCCTCCAGCGTGAGGCCGGCGCGAGCCAGCACCTTCCCGGTGGCCGGGATCGGGCCGGTCAGCATCAGCAGCGGGTCGCTGCCCACCACCGCCATGCTGTGAATCCGGGCCCGCGGGCGCAGGCCGAGCGCTTCCGCCTTCGCGCGCGACATCAGCAACAACGCGCTGGCGCCGTCGCTGATCTGCGACGAGTTCCCGGCGGTGGTCGACCAGGTCAGCTGCGGGAAGCGCCGGGCAAGGTCCGGTGAGTGGAAGGCCGGCTTCAGCCCGGCCAGCTTCTCCGGCGTGGTGCCGCGGCGGATCGTCTCGTCGGCAGTGACCACACCGTTCGGGGTGGTCACCGGCACGATCTCGCGGTCGAAGGCGCCTGCGTCCTGCGCCGCGGCGGCGCGGGCATGCGACTGGGTGGCGTACTCGTCGAGCTCGGCGCGGGTGAAGCCCCATTCGGCCGTGACCAGTTCGGAGGCCACGCCCTGGGACACCAAGCCGGGGGCGTAGCGTTCGTTCACGCCTGCGCCGAACGGATCTGCTCCCATGCGCGCCGACCCCATCACCACCCGGCTCATCGACTCGACCCCGCCTGCCACCACGATGTCGGCGTCCCCGGAACGGATCGCCTGCGCGGCGAAGTGGACGGCTTGCTGGCTGGAACCGCACTTGCGGTCGATCGTCGTCGCGGGCACGTGCTCGGGGAACCCGGCGGCGAGCCACGCCATCCGTCCGGGGGTGGCGGACTGCTCGCCGACCTGGGACACGCAGCCGACGATGACGTCGTCCACCGTGCCCGGATCGACCTGCGGGGTGCGGGCGAGGAGTCCTTGCAGGGTCTGCGCCAGCAGGTCGACCGGATGAACCCCGCTGAGCGCGCCGTCGGCTTTGCCGCGGCCGACCGGGGTACGTACGGCGGCCACGATCACCGCATCACGTGGGCCAGCTGGTTGCGGGTGAGCCATGACTATTGCTTATCATGATTGTCATCTCTGTGTCCATGAGCCAGTGAGTCTCCGATGTCGTGGGCAGTCGGCAGCGTGGCCGCCTTGTTGACACCGGCTCACCAAATCCATAATAATCATTAACAACCAAGGAGGTGAGTCCGTGTCGGACCAGCACGCGGAGATCCGGCAGCTCGCTGCCCGGGTGGCGCGAGAGATCTACGAGCCCATGGCCGAGTCGCTGGACGTCAACCGGACACCGCTGCCGAAGGAGGAGCGGCTTCGGCTCGGTGACCTCGGGTTCCTGGGGATCGCGCATCCGGAGAAGTACGGTGGCGCAGGCGCCCCGCTGGAGCAGGCGCTGATCGTCATCGAGGAGCTGGCCAAGGTCTGCCGCCCCGCCGCGTTCCAGGTGTTCGAGGCGAACACCGGCCCGGCACAGGTGATCACCCACCTCGGTACCGAGGAGCAGCGCCAGCGCTGGCTGCCCGACATCATCAGCGGCCGCAAGACGATGGCCGTGGCCATCTCCGAGCCGCACGCCGGATCCGCGGCGACCGACATGCGCACCACGGCCAAGGAGGTCGACGGCAAGCTCATCATCAACGGCACCAAGCGGTGGATCTCCAACGGCGGCGAGGCCGAGCTGTACCTGCTGTACTGCCGGCTGTCCGACGCTCCCGGTTCGAAGGGCATCGGGGCGGTCGTGGTGGAGAAGGGCACGCCGGGATTCACCTTCGGGGCCAGCGAGCGGCTGATGGGCTTCCGCGGGATTCCGTCGGCCGACCTGTACTTCGACAACGTCGAGGTGCCGCTCGACAACGTCGTCGTCCCGGCGGGTTCGTTCGGCAAGCTGTTCCGGATCTTCTCGATCGAACGGCTGGGCAACACCACCATGAGCCTGGCCATCGGGCAGGCCGCGCTGGACAAGACGCTGCAGTACGTCCAGGAGCGCGAGCAGTTCGGCAAGCCGCTGGTGGAGTTCCAGGCGATCCAGGTCATGGTGGCCGACATGGTGCTCGACGTGGAGGCCGCACGACTGCTGCGCGACCGAGCCGCCGCTTCCGCGCGGAAAACCGGCATCCCCGATCCGCTCCAGGTGTCGCTTGCCAAGTGCGCGGCGAACGAGATGGCCAAGCGAGTCACCGACCTGGCCATGCAAATCCACGGTGGCAACGGCTACACCGAGGAGTACGGTCTGGAACGCCTGCACCGTGACTCGCACGGCTGGGCGATCGCGGGCGGCACGCCGACGATGCAGCGCATCCGCATCGTCTCCGAGCTCCTCGGCCGCAAGTTCGATCAGCGCCGCTGAAAGCGCCTGCCGATCGCGAGAAAGGGACACATCGTGGAAGCTGGGCAGCTGTTCGATCTCGGTGTGCAGCACCGCAAGGTCCGGGAGGTGGCCCGCGAGGTCGCGGCGAAGGTCGAACCGTTCGCGGCGGAGGCCGACGAGGCGGTCACCGTGCACCAGGGGTGCCTCGACGCGCTGCGAGCCAGCGGTCTGGCCAGGTACGTGGTCCCCGCGGCCTACGGCGGGCACGACGACGTGCTCGACCCGCTGACGATCGCCGTGATCCGGGAGGCGCTGATGTACACGTCGGCGCACCTGGACTCGATGTTCGGCATGCAGGGCGTGGGCAGCTACTCGCTGTCGGTCGGCGGCACGGAGGAACTGAAGCGGCAGTGGCTGCCCAAGGTGGCCAGCCTCGACGCCATCGCAGGCCTGGCGCTGACCGAGCCCGAGGTGGGCTCCGACCTGCGCGCGATCACCACCAGGATGACGGCCGACGGCGACGAGCTGGTGATCAACGGGCGCAAGTCGTTCATCACCAACGGGGGAGCTGCGGCCTTCTACTGCACCCTGGTGCGCGAGGGTGACGGCTGGTCGATGGTGCTGATCCCGGGCGACGCCCCCGGGCTGCAGATCGAGCGCGGCGCCGACCTGATAGCGCCGCACATCCTCGGCGAGCTGACCTTCACCGACGTGCGGGTTCCGGCCAGCCACCGCCTCGGCGTGCCGGGCAAGGCGTTCTCCCTGATGCTGCAGACGCTGGCCGTCTTCCGCGTGTCCGTCGCGGGGTCCGCGGTCGGCCTCGCCCAGGCGGCGCTGGACGAAGCCAAGGCGCACGTGCTGCGGCGCGAGCAGTTCGGCAGGCCGCTGATCGAGCTCGGCGCGGTCGGGCAGAAGCTGGCCCAGTCGTGGACCGACGTCGAGGCTGCGCGGGCTTTCGTCTACCGCGCCGCGTCGCTGGCCAAGAGCGACCCGCTCGGGCATCTGGACTTCTCGTCGATGGCGAAGGTGCACGCGACCGAAGCCGCGGCGGCCGTGGTGGACCGGTCGCTGCAGGTCATGGGCCGGTTCGGGCTCGTGCGCGGATCCAAGATCGAACGGCTCTACCGCAACGCCCGCCCGCTGCGGATCTACGAAGGCGCCACCGAGGTGCTGCTGGACTCGCTCGCCCGCCGGCTGGCGAAGGGAGGCCGGTGATGGATCTCGGACTGGAAGGCAGTGTCGTCCTGGTGACCGGGGCCAGTCGGGGCCTCGGTGCCGCGATGGCGATCGCCCTGGCCAGGGAAGGCGCCACCGTGGTGGCGGCCGCGCGCTCGAAGGACGCTCTGGCCGAAGTCGCCGCGCAGGGCGAGGGTCGGATCAGCACCGCGACAGTGGACATGCGCGACGAGTCGTCCGTCAAGCAGCTCGTGCCTGAGGTGCTGGACCGTCATGGCCGCATCGACGGGCTGATCAACAATGCCGGGATCGCGCCCGCGGGCAAATTCGCCACCCAGGACCCCGAGGTGTGGAAGGACGTGATGACGGTCAACGTCATCGCCCCCATGATGCTCGCGCAAGCGGCGGGCAGGCAGATGATCGAGCAGGGGGCGGGGCGCATCGTCAACATCGCCTCGACCACCGGTGTGCGCGGCAAGCCGTACCTCGTGCCGTACTCGACGTCCAAGGGCGCGGTGGTGCGCTTCACCGAGGCGCTGGCCGCCGAATGGGCGAGCAAGAACGTGCAGGTCAACTGCATCGCGCCGGGAGCGTTCGTGACCGAGGCACAGAAGGCGGTGACCGAATCGCCGGAACTGTACGCCAAGCGGATCGCGAAGATCCCGATGAAACGGATGGCGGACCCCGCGGAGATCGTGCCGCTGACCTGCCTGCTCGTCTCGCCCCTGTCGTCCTTCACCACGGGGGCGATCTTCGTCATCGACGGCGGTGAGTCCGGAAAGCTGTGACGACCGAGAGGATGTCCGCGTGATCATCGACGCCCACACCCACGTCTGGCCCGACAGGATCGCCAAGATCGCGCTCGACAACAACCGGGTGCCGGGACTGCAAGCCCGCGGCGACGGCACCGTCGGCGGGCTGACCGAGGACATGCGGCGCAGCGGCGTCGACGTCAGTTGCTGCCTGGCCATCGCCAATCAGGCCAAGCACGTCGACTCGGTCAACCGGTTCGTGGCCGGGATCGCGGACGACCACCACGTGCCGTTCGGGACGGTGCACGTCGACCTGAGCGTGGAGGAGAACATCGCCAGCCTGCAGCGCCACGGCGTGCGGGCGGTGAAGATCCACCCGCTGTTCCAGCGGTTCGCGCTGGACGACAAGCGGCTGTGGGAGATCTTCGACGCGTTCGGCAGTGACTACGTGGTGATCGTGCACGTTGGTGAGGGCGGCGACGCGTACACCAACAGCCTGTCGAGCCCGAAAATGATCCGCGACATCGCCCGGCAGTTTCCCGGCCTGCGGCTGGTGGCCTGCCACTTCGGCGGCTACAAGATCCTCGACGACGCCGAGGAGATGCTGGCAGGTGCCGACGTGGTGCTCGAGACGTCCTGGCCGCCGTCGCTGGCCCGGCTGCGCCCGGAGCGGGTGCGCAACCTGATCCGCAAGCACGGCGCGGAGCGGATCGTGTTCGGCTCCGACTGGCCGATGACCAGCCCCGGGGACGAGATCCGGGCCATCGAGGCGCTGGGCTTGTCCGACGACGAGACGAAGCTGGTCCTCGGCGGGACCCTGGCCGAGCTGTTGGGCGACCGGCTGCCGGGCTGACGCCCGGCGATGGTTCCGCCGAGCAGGCGACCGGCTGCCGCGTGGGCGGTTGCCGGGCGGCTTTCGGGTGCGCGGGTGGTGGTTGATGGCCGGGCGTGTGGTCGGTGGTTGGTTGCTGTGCTGGGGCGGTTGTGGCTGTCGTGCTTGGTGATTCGTGATCGGATGTTGCGCGGGTGGCTGGCGTGCTGGCGGCCGAGCGGCTTCCGCCCATGCGGTCGGCCACTGACTGCCGACCATGGTGCCGATGGTCAGCTACTGCGCCGGCAGCCGCTGCGTGGCCACCGGGCAGCGGCCGCTGACCGCGATGCTGGCCACGGGGCATCGCGATTCCCGCGTTCCCAGTGATCGCGATGCCACGGTCGTGCGCAGCGGCGACTGCCTCGGAGGCGACTGGTCGGTTCTTCCCAAACAGCACACGGGCCGGCCACCCGCTGATCGGGCGGGCAGCCGGCCCCGCGCGCCGACGGCACCCCCGCTGCCGTCGACGGCTCGCGCTCACCGCTTCGCCGGAGTGAACTCCACCAGCAGCTCGGGCACGCTCCGGGTGTACAAACCGGCTTCCTTCGGGACGAAGCCGTCCTGATAGCGCAGGTCGTGCAGGTTGTCGAGCACCAGGTTCAGCGCCGTCTGCATCTCGCGCCGCGCCAGCAACGAGCCCACGCAGAAGTGCCTGCCCAGGATGAACTGCACGTGGTTGGCCGCGCCACTGAACGCCTTCGCGACGTCGAGGTCCTCGCGGAAGATGTTGAACTCGTCGGGGTCTTTGAACTGCCGGTCGTCCCGGTTGGCCGCGCTCAGCATCATGATGCACGTCGAGCCCTTCGGGATGGTCGTGCCGTGCAGCTCCACGTCCTCCTCGGTCTGGCGCATGATCATGTGCACCGGGCCGGAGTGGCGCAGCGTCTCGGCGATGGCGTTGTCCACCAGGCTGCGGTCCTTGCGCACCGCTTCCATCTGGTCCGGGTGGTCGATGAGGTTGCGGAACATGTTGGCGGTCGCCTTGTCCGTGGTCTCACCACCCGCGACCAGCAGCAGGCTGACGAACGCCTTGATCTCCTCGTCGGACATTCGGTGCCCGTCGACCTCGGCCTGGCACAGCCGGGTCAGCAGGTCCTCGCCGTCGCCGGTCCGGCGCTCGGCGATGATCGGCATCATGTAGTCGCGCAGCTCCTGCCGGGTTTGCTGGGCCCGAGCCGTGATCTCGGGATCGCCTGCCAGGTTGTTCAGGTGCGCCATGATCGACTGGTACCACTTGTGGAACCGGTCGTGGTCGCTCTTCGGCAGGCCGAGCATGTCGACCATCACGTTGATCGGGAACCACGTGGAGAAGTCCTCGACCAGGTCGGCTTTGCCCACCGACGAGATCCCGTCCACCAGCTGCTGCCCCGCCCGCTGGAGGACGCCGTCGAGCAGCCGGGTGGCGTTGGCCATGATCACCGGCATGAAGCGCTCGAGCCCCTTGCCGCGGAAGAACGGGTTCAGCAAGGCCCGGTGCCGCGAGTGCTCGGTGCCCTCCATCTGCAAGATCGTCCTGCCGTGGATCGGCTCCAGCTGCCACTCGTAGTTGCGGCTGGAGAAAACCGGGTTGCGGAACGCGTTGGCGCAGTCCTCGAAGCGGCTGATCAGGTAGCTGTTCGTGGCCTCGTGGTACAGCACCGGGTACTCGTCGCGGAGCACCCGATAGAAGGGGTACGGGTTCTCGGCGAACTCCGGGGACAGGATGTCCGGCGCCGCGTCCGCCGCTTTGGTGGTGGTCACTCGGGTCACCTCGTTGCTCGTCACTGCTGCGGTCGTCGGTCGTCGCTTAGTGCATCACTAGGCGAATGATGAATACCATACGATTCTATGGCATACACCACAACCGAACGTTGCACGAACGGGTGACGGTCGACCACGGAACGTGGCCATTGCCAACAGTGGCATTCACTGATAATGATTGCCCTTAACGCCGACATCACGGAGGTGCTCAGTCATGGCAGGACGGCTGGAAGGCAAGGTCGCCTTCATCACCGGCGCGGCACGCGGCCAGGGGCGCAACCACGCGGTACGGATGGCGCAGGAGGGCGCGGACATCATCGCGGTGGACATCTGCGAGGACATCGCCACGGTGAGTCCGTGGTACAACCTGGCGACGAAGGCCGAGCTCGACGAGACGGCGAAGTTGGTGGAGGCCACCGGCCGGCGGGTGGTGGCGCGCAAGGCCGACGTCCGTGACTTGGATGCGTTGCAGGCCGCTTTCGACGAAGGCGTGGCCGAGCTGGGCCGGATCGACGCCGTCGTCGCCAACGCGGGTATCGCCTCCTACGGCAAGGCGTGGGAGCTCACCGCGGAGCAGTGGAAGGACATGATCGACGTCAACCTGACCGGTGTCTTCCACACGGCCAAGGTGGCGATCCCGAAACTCATCGAGCAGGGCTCCGGCGGCAGCATCACGTTCACCAGCTCCATCGGCGGGCTGAAGGGCATTCAGCACGTTGCGCACTACGTCTCGGCGAAGCACGGCATCGTCGGGTTGATGCGCACGCTGGCCAACGAGCTCGGTCCGTACCGCATCCGGGTGAACACCATCCACCCGACCAACGTCGACACGATCATGATCCAGAACCCCGGCACCTGGGGGATGTTCGCGCCGGACGACCCGGAGCCCACCCAGGAGAAGGCCATGCCGGGCTTCATGTCGCTGAACACGCTGCCGGTCCCGTGGGTGGAGTGCGACGACATCAGCAACGCGCTGCTGTTCCTCGCCAGCGACGAGGCGCGGTACATCACCGGGGTGACGCTCCCGGTGGACGCGGGCGCTTTCGTCAAGTAGGCCCGAAGCATCAGGTCCGGCCACCCGGGCGCGGTGGCCGGACCTGGCGCGTGCCAAGCCTGGGATCGGGCGCCCCGGTGCCCGGAGACGTGGTGACCGGGGCGGCCACGGCGTCCCGGTCGATGAGGGGCGGAGGGTGCGGGCGGTGCCAGGTGGGAGCGGTGGCACTGTCCGGTCGCCCGCGCAGGGTCGGCCCTGGCGGTCCGGAACGATCGGATTCGGGGACGGTCCGGGTGCCTCGCGCCGATGGGCACTGGATTGGTGGTGGCGTGGATTCCTGCGATGATGCGGGGTCAGGGGTGTCCCGGGCGTCCGGTTCTGATGGGGATCGGGGTGGCACGGTGGTTCTGAGCCATGGGATTGGCGGCGGAGGCCCGGATGTCCCGAGGTGATGCGGGGTCAGGACAGCGCGGGTGCCCGCGAAGCGGCCAGGATCAGGGGTGGCCGGCGGCCGCTCGTGCTCGGCGTCCGAGTGTCGATTCCCGGGATACGGTTCAGGTGTTGCCGGAGGCCGGGCCTGGCAGCGGCTCACCACGCTGGACTTCAGGCGGTGAGAAACAGCCCGGATCGGGGCGCCCAGCTGCCCCGAGACGATGGGGGAACCGGACCACCCAGGCACCCGGCGCTTATGGGGAACCGGACCGCTCAGGCGCCTGGCGCTGATGGGCAGCTCGGGTAACCCGGACCGAGAGGAGCAGCGCCAAGCGTTCTGAGGCGATGGGGATCAGGGGCGGCCCCAGACGATCGGCGCGTCGAGCACCTCGGGGAACTTCTTCTCGGCGTAGCGCAGGTACTCCTTGATGTGATCGCGCATCGTCGCCGCCGCTTCCTCCGGGTCGTGCTTCTCGATCGCCTGGTAGATCCGCAGATGCGCCTTGTGCACCGCGACGCGCCGGGGTTCCGGGTAGTCGATGCCGATGGCGGAGCCGTCCAGGATGCCCAGCAGCGCGTCCACGAGCAGGGCGAACATGGCGTTGCCCGAACCCTGCGAGATCACGTCGTGGAAGCGCTTGTTCTCCTCCAGGAAGATCGCCTGGTTGTCCAGGTTGGCGTGCATGTTGTCCACGCTCTCCTTGAGCGTGGCAAGAGCCTCGTCGTCCATCCGCTCCGCGGCCAGCTGTGCCATGATCGGCTCCAGACCGAGCCTGCCCTCGGCGATCGTGCGGAACGGTGCGTCGGAGAATTGCAGCAACAGCGTGAGCGACGTGGCCAGGCTGGACGCGTCGGGCTGAACCACGACGGGCCCGCCGCCGGGCCCGGGCCGCAGCGTGATGACGCCCTGCAGCTCGAGGAAGCGCAGCGCCTCACGCAGGGTGCCGCGCCCGACCTCGTACTTGTCCAGCATCACGCGCTCGGGGGGCAGCCGGTCGCCGATCTTGTTGCCCCGTGAGTGGATGTCGGCGACGATGCGCTGCGCCACCAACATCGCGGTCTTCTGCGGCCGCAATGAGGTGGATGTCATGCGGAAGTCCCTTCGCTACTTGACCAGACCGCCCCACGATGTGGTTCAATCATAGGGATGATCATACCGGTTCGCCGGTTTTTCCGTGCCGGCGGCCTGGTCAGCCGCTGACGATGCCCTTTTGGGCAAGCTGTGCCACGTGGTCTGGGGCAAGCCCCAGTTCGTCGACCAAAACCTCCTTCGTGTGCTCGCCGATCGCGGCGACCCCGTCGTACGTCGGACCTGCGTAGTCGCCGAAGTGGAGGACCGGGCCGGGCATCATCGCCTTGCCGAACACGGTGTTGGCGAGCTCGACCAGGGTTCGTTCGCGGAAGTGCGGGTCCTCGGTGATGTCCTTGGCGTCGTTCACCGGTGCCGCCACGACCTCGTACTTCTCCAGGATCGCCAGCGCTTCGTCGCGCGGGCGCGAGCCGACCCAGTCGATGACGATCTGCTGCATCGCCTCGTTGTTGGCCATCCGCGCGGCGTTGGTGGCGAACCTTTCGTCCTCTTTCAGCTCCGGCATGCCCATGGCGTCGAACAGCCGCATCGCGATCGTCTGGTTGGACGCGGCGATCGAGAGCCAGCCGCCGTCGGCCGCCTGGTAGATGCCGCGCGGCGAAGCGGCGCCGGAGGCATTGCCGTGTCGCTGCATGATGGTGCCGCTTGCGGTGTAGTTGAGGACGGCGTCGCCGAGGATGAACATCAGCGGCTCGTACAGTGCCACGTCGACCTCGGATCCCTGACCGGTCAGCTCCCGCCGGTAAAGCGCCATCGCGGTGCCGAACGCGGCGGAGATCCCCGCGATCGAGTCGGCGAACCCGAACGGTGGCGCGGTGGGCGGCGTGTGCGGCCACCCGTTGAGGAAGGCGAAGCCGGACATCGTCTCGGCGACGGTGCCGAACCCGGGGCGGTTGGCGTAGGGGCCGGTCTGGCCGAAGCCGCTCACCCTGGTCATCACCAGGCGGGGATTCTTCGCCGAGAGCTGCTCGTAGCCCAGCCCCCAGGCCTCCATGCGTCCGGGACGGAAGTTCTCGATGACCACGTCGGCGCTCACGATCAGCTGCTCGGCGACCGCGCGTCCTTCCGGTTGGCGCATGTCGATGCCGACCGAGCGCTTGCCGGAGTTGAGGCGCGCGTAGCCGATGGCCAGACCCTCGTGGGACGGTTGCCACTGTCTGGCGAAATCACCGTTCTGCGGGTCCTCGACCTTGACGACGTCCGCGCCGAAGTCGCGAAGCATGCGTCCGGCGGTCGGGGCGGCGTACATCGAGCCCAGCTCGACGACTCGGACGCCGGCGAGCGGCCCGGGAGATGGGGAGCCCTGGGTGTCGGGTGCCTGCCCGGCGGGACCGGTCATGTCACGTCCTCTCCTCCTAATTAATGCTTATGAATAGTAGCATTAGCAGGCCGGGTGTGGGGCCGTCGATCGGGCCGGCCGGCCAGGGTGACGGAACGGGCCGAGGAGCCGCACCGCTCATGTCGCCTGCGAACCATGCGACGTGCTCCGGGCCTGTTCCGGGAGCGGAAGGCGTGATCACCGAGATGACCAGGACACCGGCCGCGCAAGACACCGAACTGGCGTCCGCAACGTAGCCGTCGTCTGGCGAAAGATGCGTTCCGCGCCGAGTTCGAATCGTCTCGGCCGGGGTTATGCTGCGCCGGTGGCCGTGGCGGGAGTGTTGCTGGCTGCCGGTGCGGGAACGCGGTTCGGCCGCCCGAAGGCGTTGGTGTCGTTCGCCGGGGAGCCGTTGGCCCAGCGGGGCGCGGCGGCCCTGGCCGAAGCCGGGTGCGACCCGGTCGTGGTGGTGATCGGCGCCGCTGCCGAGCGGGTGCGGGAAGCCCTGGCCCACGCGCCGGCTCGGGTGGTCGAGAACCCCGACTGGGCGACCGGGCTGGCGTCGTCCCTGCGCGCAGGCCTTGCCGCGCTGCCCGTCGACGCGGAGGCCGCGGTGATCACGCTGGTCGACCAGCCGCTGGTCGGCCCCGCCGTCATACGCCGCATGGTGCAGGCCTGTGCCGAGGGTGCGCAGTTGGCGATGGCCGTCTACCACGGCCGTCGAGCGCATCCGGTGCTGCTTGGCCGCACGCATTGGGCGGGGGTCGCCGAATCCGCCCACGGCGACGCGGGCGCTCGCGCTTACCTGCGCCGGCATGCCGACGACGTGGTCGAAATCGACTGCACCGGCCTGGGCGATCCGGCCGACGTCGACACCCCGGACGACCTCGCCACGCTGGAAGCGCGGTCCTGAGACATCACCCACATCCGCATTCCGTGGCAATCGAGCGGCGCGGTGCGCGTTCGTCTGTCATGATGTCGCCCGCGTACCCGGGGGAAAGGTTCACGAACATGGATCGCATCAAGGCGGTCTTCGTCGCGATCATCGGCATCGGATTGCTGGGCGGCGGGATCTTTCAGCTGACCGACGACCGCGTCATGTGCGGCAGCCAGGAGATGACCAGCCCCAACCAGGTGTGCGAGGAGACCAAGCGGGGCCGGGTCACCGCGACCCGCACCATGGAGGAACAGCGGAAGGACAACATCGCCACCGGCTGGCTGCTGGTGGGCTTGGGTGCGGCGATGTCGGTCGGCGGGACGATCTGGTCGGTCATGCTGTTCCGCAAGCCGAAAGCACAGGCCACGCCTGCGGTCGGGCAGCAGCCGCAGGGTTACGGCCCGCCACCGCCCGGGTTCGACGCGCAGCAAGGGATCGCCCAGCAGCAGCCCGGCCAGGGTTTCGGTCCGCAGCACCCCGCACCCGCGTACGGGCCACAGCAGTCCGCACCTGGTTTCGCGCCCCATCAGGCGGTGCCGGGATACGGTCCGCAGCCCGGACAAGGGTTCGGTCCGCAGCCGCCGGCCTACGGGCCGCAGTCCGGGCAGCCGTATCACCAGCAGCCCGGATGGGGTCCGTCGGGTGGCCAGCCAGCTCAGCCGCAGCAGGGCTGGGGACCGCCGCACTGATG
The DNA here is from genome assembly GCF_000427905.1 of Thermocrispum agreste DSM 44070. GTDB lineage: Bacteria > Actinomycetota > Actinomycetes > Mycobacteriales > Pseudonocardiaceae > Thermocrispum > Thermocrispum agreste. Next base: position 261,973 of record NZ_KE386604.1, read on the forward strand.
CGGCGCCCCGCCTGAGCTTCGAGCGCGGACACGAAGTGCTGGCGTACGCGTGGTGGTCGTCGGACGCTCGTGTTTGCGAGTGCTGCCGGGCTGGAGGTGGCGGGGTGCGCGTGGCGGCCGTGGTGTTGGATGGAGCTTCCCGGTCAACCCAAGGAGGCACCATGACGCCGACCAAGCCAGAAGTCACCATCGCCCCCGGCGCCCCCTCCGGTCTGCTGGAGATCGACGACCTGCAGGTGGGTGACGGTGCCGAGGCCACCGTCGGTGCGCAGGTGACCGTGCACTACGTCGGCGTCGCCCACTCCACCGGGACGGAGTTCGACGCGTCCTGGAACCGCGACGAGCCGTTCACGTTCACGCTCGGCGCCTCGCAGGTCATCAAGGGCTGGGAGCTGGGCGTCAAGGGCATGAAGGTCGGCGGCCGCCGCCGGATCACCATCCCGCCCCATCTCGGCTACGGCCCGTCCGGTGTCCCCGGTGCCATCCGACCCAACGAGACGCTGGTCTTCGTGGTCGACCTACTCGGCGTGGAGTAGGCGCGCAAGCGCGACACGCCACATTTTCTGGGGTTCAATCCCGTTTGGCACCACAACATGTAGTGTTTGCCGTGCCGATGGTCCACCGCTGCCCGGCAGCGGTGGGGCAAGAGGGAATCCGGTGCGAATCCGGAACTGCCCCGCAGCGGTGAGCGGGAACGACCGCCGTCAACCAAGCACTGGGTAGCAAGCGCCTGGGAAGCGACGGCCAGTAGGAGCCTGGGCGTGGTCCCGGCATGCCCGCAAGTCCGAAGACCTGCCATCGGTGCGCGCACCGCCGGTGCGCGCCGTCCGCAGACCGCGAGGGCGGTCGCGCGGCCATGGCGGTCGTGCGCGTGCTTGCGGTCGCGGGCTGGAGGTTGCCGAGCTCGCGAGGAGAGAGCCGTGACACTAGCCGACCCGACCCCGGCCCGCACGCAGCCGGAAGCGCCGTCCACGGTGACGGTGATCCGGCGCGACGGGTCCACGTCGCCGTTCGACGAATCGAAGATCGCGGTGGCGATGACCAAGGCCTTCCTGGCCGTCGAAGGCACCGACGCCGCCTCGTCGTCCCGGGTGCACCATCTGGTCGAGGAGCTGACCGCGCAGGTGCGGGATGCGCTGCTGCGCCACGGTGCCCGGTCGTTGCACATCGAGCAGATCCAGGACCAGGTGGAGCTTGCCCTGATGCGGGGCGGTCACCACGCGGTCGCCCGCGCCTACGTGCTCTACCGGGAAGAACGGGCCAAGGCGCGTCGGCAGGAGACCGGGACCACCGCGTCCGCGCCCACGGTTCGGGTGAAGGGACCGGATGGCACGCTCGAACCGCTGCACCGGGATCGGATCGCCGCGGTCGTCGCGGAAGCGGTCGACGGGGTGCCGGACACCGACGCGCGAGCCGTGCTGGCCGAGCTGGACCGCAACGTCTACGATGGCATCAGCAACGACGAACTCGGCGTGGCCATGGTGATGGCCGCCCGCACGCTGGTCGAGCGGGAGCCGAACTACTCGCAGGTCACCGCGAGGCTGCTGCTGAACAACCTGCGCGCGGAAGCGCTCAGCTTCCTGGCAGGCGGCGCCCGCGAGGCCACCCAGGCGGAGCTGGACTACCCGGAGTACTTCCGCGCCTACCTGGCCCGCGCGATCGACCTCGGCCAGGTCGATCCGGAACTCGGGAAGTTCGATCTGACCACGATCACCGCCGCCTTGCGGCCGGAACGCGACCTGGAGTTCGGCTTCCTCGGCCTGCAGACCCTCTACGACCGCTACTTCCTGCACCACGACGGCACCCGCTACGAACTGCCGCAGGCGTTCTTCATGCGGGTGGCCATGGGCCTGGCGCTGCGCGAGCAGGACCGCGAGGCGCGGGCCGTCGAGTTCTACCACCTGCTGTCCACGTTCGACTTCATGGCGTCGACCCCGACTCTGTTCAACGCCGGCACCACGCGCCCCCAGCTGTCGTCGTGCTTCCTGACCACGGTCGAGGACGACCTGGACGCGATCTTCCAGTCGTATCGGAACAACGCGCTGCTGGCCAAGTACTCCGGCGGGCTGGGCAACGATTGGACGCCGGTGCGCGGGATGGGCGCCCACATCAGGGGCACCAACGGCCAGTCGCAGGGCGTGGTGCCGTTTCTGAAGATCGCCAACGACACCGCGGTGGCGGTCAACCAGGGCGGCAAGCGCAAGGGCGCGGCCTGCGCCTACCTGGAGACCTGGCACATCGACATCGAGGAATTCCTCGAGCTGCGGCGCAATACCGGTGACGACCGGCGCCGCACGCACGACATGAACACCGCGAACTGGATCCCGGACGAGTTCCTGCGCCGGGTGGAAGCCGACGCGGAGTGGACACTGTTCTCCCCGGACGAGGTGCCGGACCTGCACGACCTCTACGGCAAGCAGTTCAGCAAGCGGTACCGCGAGTACGAACAGGCGGCCGACCGCGGCGAAATCCGGGTCTTCCGCCGGGTGTCCGCGGTGCAGCTGTGGCGGCGCATGCTCACCATGCTGTTCGAGACCGGCCACCCGTGGATCACGTTCAAGGACCCGTGCAACCTGCGCTCGCCGCAGCAGCACTGCGGGGTGGTGCACTCGTCCAACCTGTGCACCGAGATCACCCTGAACACCAGCCCGGACGAGGTCGCGGTGTGCAACCTGGGGTCGGTGAACCTGGCCAGGCACGTCACGCCGGACGGCCTGGACACCGAGCGGCTGCGCAAGACGGTCCGGACCGCCGTGCGCATGCTCGACAACGTCATCGACATCAACTTCTACACGATCCCGCAGGCCAGGCGGTCGAACCTGCGGCACCGCCCGGTCGGCCTCGGCCTCATGGGCTACGCCGACGCGCTGCACGTCCGCAAGCTCCCGGTCGACTCGCCGGAAGCGGTGGAGTTCGCCGACCGCAGCATGGAGCACCTGTCGTACTACGCCATCGAGGCCTCCAGCGAGCTGGCCGCCGAGCGTGGCCGGTACGAGACGTTCGACGGGTCGCTGTGGAGCCGGGGCATCCTGCCGATCGACTCGCTGCGGATCCTGGCCGAGCACCGCGACGGTGACCTCGACGTCGACTACACGACCACGCTCGACTGGGACGCGCTGCGGGAACGCGTCCGCACGACCGGGATGCGGAACTCGAACGTCATGGCCATCGCGCCCACGGCGACCATCGCCAACATCTGCGGCGTCAGCCAGTCGATCGAGCCGCTGTACCAGAACCTCTACGTGAAGTCGAACATGTCCGGCGACTTCACCGTGATCAACCCGCACCTGGTGCGCGAGCTGAAGGAACTCGGGCTGTGGGACGAGGTCATGGTCGCCGACCTGAAGTACTTCGACGGCAGCGTCCAGCACATCGACCGGGTGCCCGGCGACCTCAAGCGCAGGTACGCCACCGCGTTCGAGATCGACCCGAAGTGGCTGGTGCGGGCCGCCGCGCGCAGGCAGAAGTGGATCGACCAGGCCCAGTCGCTCAACCTCTACATCCACGAGCCCAGCGGGAGAAAGCTCGACGAGCTGTACCGGTTCGCGTGGCGCAGCGGCCTGAAGACCACGTACTACCTGCGGGCCAGGGCGGCCACCAGCGTGGAGAAGAGCACGCTGCGCGGCACCGACGGCAAGCTCAACGCGGTTCCCGTGGCAGCCGTCCCGGCCGCCGTCCGTCCCGATCCGCAACCGACCGCCTGCGCCATCGACGACCCCGACTGCGAAGCCTGCCAGTAAAGGAGCACGAACCCGCATGACCAGCGACATGACGAGCAACACCGCCATTGCCGACGCCACCGGCCTTGGTGAGATCCAGCGCGGCGCCCCTCGGGTCAACGTCGAGGACAAGGCGATGATCAACGCCCGCGCCGACGTCAACCAGCTGCTGCCGATGAAGTACCGGTGGGCGTGGGAGAAGTACCTGGCCGGGTGCGCCAACCACTGGATGCCCACCGAGGTGTCGATGCAGGCCGACATCGCGCTGTGGAAGTCACCGGACGGCCTGACCCCGGACGAGCGGCTGATGGTCAAGCGCAACCTCGGGTTCTTCGCCACCGCGGAGTCCCTGGTGGCCAACAACCTGGTGCTGGCCGTCTACCGGAACATCACCAACCCGGAGTGTCGCCAGTACCTGCTGCGGCAGGCGTTCGAGGAAGCCGTGCACACGCACGCCTTCCAGTACATCTGCACCAGCCTCGGGCTGGACGAAGGCGAGCTGTTCAACGCCTACCGCGAGGTGCCGTCCATCGCCGACAAGGACGCGTGGGCACTGCAGTACACCCGGCACTTGGAGGACCCGAGCTTCCGCACCGGAACTGCCGAGGCCGATCAGGACTTCCTGCGCGACCTGATCGCCTTCTACGTGGTGTTCGAGGGCATGTGGTTCTACACCGGGTTCGCGCAGATCCTCTCGCTCGGGCGGCGTAACAAGATGGTCGGCATCGCCGAGCAGTACCAGTACATCCTGCGCGACGAGTCGATCCATCTGAACTTCGGCATCGACTGCATCAACCAGATCAAGCTGGAGAACCCGCACCTGTGGGGCGCGGACTTCCAGCGGGAGGTGCGGCAGATGCTGATCGAGGCGTGCGAGCTGGAGGTCGCCTACGCCAGGGACACCATGCCGCGCGGCATCCTCGGCCTGACCGCCGATCAGTGCGAGCAATACCTGCACTTCATCACCGACCGGCGGGCTCAGCAGCTCGGGCTGGAACCGGTGTTCGGGGAGCAGAACAACCCGTTCCCGTGGATGTCCGAGACGATCGACCTGACCAAGGAGAAGAACTTCTTCGAGACCAGGGTGACCGAGTACCAGTCGGGCGCCGCGCTCAGCTGGGACTGACCCCCGGCCCGCACCGGCCGGCCGGTTTCCGCCGCGCGCCGGGGAGGGGCAGCCGTTCAGTTTCGGGCCCGGCGTGACGTATTCGGTTTCCGCTGCGCGCCGGGGAGGGACCGGAAGGGTCGCTGCTGGCTTCGTTGCCCGAGGCGGTTTCCGCCGCGCGCAGGGGGAGGGACCTCGGCGCGCGGCGGGACGCCGGTTGGTGGCCATGCCTGGCGAGCGGCGTCGGCCGCGGTGGAAGTACCTGCGATGAACGGAAAGTGACTGGGCGGCTGCGGTGCGGGAATTCCCCGCGGACAGCTGCTGTTGCTTCGGAACGACAAGCCAGGCAGCGGCGAGGAAGGGACACCGGATGGCTGAACGCATGCTCTTCGGCGACGAGCACGTCAAACGGTACGAGGAAACCAACGGCGAGGTCGGCCACATTTGGGTGAACGGCGCGCCCTGCCTGATCCTGACCACCAAGGGCCGCAAGACCGGCAAGGAGTACAAGCACGCGCTGATCTACCAAAAGGTCGACGAGGGCTACGTGATCATCGCGTCCAAGGGCGGTGCCCCCGACCACCCCGGCTGGTACAAGAACCTGATGGCCAACCCCGAGGTCAAGGTTCAGGTGGGGGCGGAGAAGTTCACCGCGCGGGCCCGCACCGTGGAGGACGAGCCCCGGCGCAAGGAGCTGTGGTCGATCATGACCAAGGTGTGGCCGGCGTACGACGAGTACCAGGAGAAGACCGACCGGAAGATCCCGGTCGTGGTGCTGGAGCCGGCCGCCTGATCTGCTTCGCCAGGATGTCATGACGATCGGGCTTCGCCATCCGGCGGCGTCCATGACAACGGCCGCATGGTGAGGACTTCGGCGGGATTGCCGCGCGGTGAGGACTGTGGCGTGGCCGCTCCGCGGTGGAGGGTCGCTGCGCGGTGAAGGCCCTGATGGGGCGGCCGCCCGTCGGTCACGCCGGCCGGCCCGGTGGCCGCTTCACTCGGTCATCAGCCCGGTCCGCCAGGCCCACGCCGCGACCTCGACGCGGTTGCGTGCACCGATCTTGGCCTGCGCCGACGCGAGGTGCGTCTTCACCGTGGACAGCGACAGGAAGAGCTCGTTGCCGATCTCGGTGTTGGTCAGCCCGCGCGCGACCGCTCGCACCACGTCGGTCTCCCGCGGCGTGAGCGGTTCGCTCGGCTGATCCTCCGGAGCCGTGGCGGGCGCCGGGGTGTTGAAGTGCTTCAGCAGCCGCACGGTGATCTGCGGCGACACCAGCGCATCGCCACGCTGCGCGGCACGCACGGCCTCGATCAACAGCGACGCCCCAGCGTCCTTGAGCAGGAACCCGCTGGCGCCGTTACGCAGCGCAGTGTGCACGTACTCGTCCAGGTCGAACGTGGTGACCACGACGACCTTCATCGGGTCGGTGACACCTGGCCCGGCCAGCTGCCGGGTGACCTCCAGGCCGTCCAGTCCCGGCATGCGTATGTCCAGCAGGCAGACGTCCGGGCGCAGCTCGCGCGCCTTGCGTACGGCTTCCACCCCGTCGGGCACGTCGGCCACCACTTCGATGTCCGGCTGTGCGTCGAGGATCATCCGAAAGCCCATCCGAACCATTTCCTGGTCGTCGGCGATCAGCACACGGATGGTCATGTCCGGGTGTCCTCCACGTTCAGGGGTAGCCAGGCTTCCACGACCCAGCCACCGCCGGGGGCCGGGCCGACCGACAGTCTGCCGTGCAGCAGTTCGACACGTTCGCGCATCCCGACCAAGCCGTAGCCGCTGTCCCGCCACGACCGCGACGCGGCGGCGCTGCTGCTGCCGCGGCCGTTGTCGCTGACCCGGATGCCCAGCTGTCCGTCCACGACACCGACGACGACTTGGGCCTTGGTCGCTCCTTCGGCGTGCTTGCCGACGTTGGTCAGCGCCTCCTGCACGATGCGCAGCGCGGAGCGGGCGACCTCCTGCGGAAGGGCGGTGCCGATGTCCACGCGCAGCTCCGTCGGCACACCGTGGCTGCCGCTGTCCACGAGTTTGCGCAGGTCGGCGGCCAGATCCATGGTGGCGTCCTCGGGCGGGGTGTCGCTCGGCTGGCCGGAGCGGATGCTGGCCACCAGCCGGCGCATCGCGGTCATCGCCTCGATCCCCGCCGCCTCGATCCGGTCGAACGCCTCCTGCGTCAGCTTCGGGTCGTCCTTGGCGACCATCTTCGCGGCCTGCGCCTGCACCACGATGCCGGTGACGTGGTGCGCCACCACGTCGTGCAGCTCGCGGGCCAGCGCCATCCGCTCTGCCGACTTGGCTTCCGCCACCGCCGCGGAGACCATCTGGGCGCGGGCCGTGTCCCGTGACCGCAGGTACAAGCCGATGGCCACGGCCAATCCCAGGGCGAACAACGCGCTGAGCGCGAGTTCCCGCAGCTGGGTTCCGCCGGTCCGCATGGCCGTCGCCAGCGCGACCGCCACCGACATCACCGCGATGACCCCGGTGGCCCGTTCCGGTGTCTGGTAGCGGACCAGGTTCACCGTCACGACGAAGCCGGCCAGCACCTGCACCGCGGGTATCGGCGTGCCTGCCAGGCCGGGGAAGTCGAAGGCCAGCGCGCCGCCGGTCACCGCGGTCAGCACGAACAAGCCGGACATCGCCAGGCCCGCGGTGATCGCGTGCCGCACCGACAGCACCGCAAGCCACGCCGACACCACCGAGACGACCAGGCCGAACAACCCGATCCAGGTCTGCGTCGAGCGCAGGACCGCCAGGAAGACGAACACCGCCAGCACGCCGATCAGCGGCCACTGGGCCAGGTACGGCGCGAACCTGCTGTTTCGTTCGGGCGTCAGCGACGTCTTCCCGGATGCGGTGCGGTGCCCGTAGACGACCGCCCCGACCAGCAGGATGAACCCGAAGATGAACGTCTCCGCGTACAAGTCGCCGCGTTCCCGCAGCAGCAGGGCGGCGAGGCAGGAGACGACCAGCATCGTGGTGGCCGCGACCGCCTTGGGGACCGGCAGCTGCTGGTGGGCGATCACCACCAGCAACACGCCCGCCACTGTTTCCGCCAGCGAGATCCCGGCCAGCAGCGACGTGTAGCCGGAGACCCGGTACACCGCGATCGGGGACGCGACGATCAGCGACGCCGAGCCGAGTACCGCGCCGAGCATGGCGTTCCTGCGGGCCAGCACGGCACACGCGGCCAGCAGCAGGCCGCCGGGCAGCATCGCCAGGGTCTGCCACCGGCTGTAGTACGGGTACAGGTCCAGTTCGCCGGCTCGAAGCAGGTCGGCGATCGCTGCGACGACGTCCGCCAGCACGGCCGCCGCGAGCAGCGCACCGTACAGGCCCAGCCTGCGCCAGGCCGCCTGTACGCCTGCCCATCGCGACGACCGGCCGCTGGTGCGCAGCGGGGTCGTCGGAGCGTCGTCGGAATGCACATCGTGACATTAGGACACCGGGGTGGGGCAGGCCCTCAGCTTCGCGGCCGATTCCCCCTCGGTCACTCGGCCGAGGCACACCGGTCTGCTTGCGGCCGATCGCCCGATGTGCCGCACCCCCTCGCCGCGGGAGGCTCGGCAACCAACAGCGATTTGCGACATGGAGGCTCTTGTGGTTGCTGACCAACGGTCCATGGTGCAGGAGGTGCTTGCGCCGCCGGCCATCTCGGGACGGCACTTGGTGAAGAACTACGGCCCGCACCGTGCGCTCGCCGGTGTGGACATCGACGTTCGCCGGGGCGAGGCGGTCGCCATCGTCGGCCCCTCCGGGTCGGGGAAATCGACGTTGTTGCACGTGCTGGCCGGGATCGTGCCCGCCGACGCAGGCGAGGTGTGCCTGGCCGGGTCGCGGATCGACGAACTGTCCGAGGCCCGGCGCAGCGAGCTGCGGCGCAGCGAGTTCGGCTTCGTGTTCCAGCAGGGAATGCTGGTCGACGAGCTCACCGCGGAGGAGAACGTGGCGCTGCCGATGCTGCTGGGCGGCACCAGCCGGGCGGAGGCGATGCAGGCGGCCCGCTACTGGCTGGACCGGCTGGGGCTGGCAGGCAGGCATCGGAGCATGCCCGGCGAGCTGTCCGGCGGGCAGGCGCAGCGAGTCGCCATCGCGCGGGCGCTGGCCCACCGGCCGACGGTGGTGTTCGCCGACGAGCCGACCGGGCAGCTGGACAGCCGCACCGGCGCGGAAATCATGGACGTGCTGCTGGAGATCTGCGCCGAGACCAACGCGGCGATTCTGGTCGTCACGCACGACCAGGAGCTGGCTTCGCGTGCGACGCGGTCGATCCGTATTCGTGACGGTCGGATCGAATCGGCGGTGTTGACCGCATGAATGCGTTGAGCATCGCATTTCGGGTGTTGCGGGTCGACCGCCGCACGCGAACCTCGGCCTTCCTGACTGCCGTCGGGGTCGCGGTGGCGACCTCGCTGGTGCTGCTGTTGCTCGGTCTGCCCTACGCGGTCGACGCCCGTGAGGAGCGGGTGGCGTGGCAGAACAAAGCCGAGCAGACGCTGGTCGATCAGCGGCAGGACGCGCCGGCCTTGATCAAGATCAGCACGGACAGGTTCGGCGATCAGGAGATCGGCCGGCTGGACGTGGCCCTCACCGGCAAGGGGCGGCTGGACCTGCCGCCCGGTGTGACCCGGCTGCCCGGTCCTGGGGAGTCGCTGGTCTCGCCCGCGCTCGCCGAGCTGATCGACAAGCAGCCGGCGTCGTCGCTGGGCGAGCGGTTCGGCAAGGTCGTCGGGTACATCGGTTCCGCCGGGCTGCGCCATGACGATCAGCTGTTCGCCCTGGTGGGGCAGCGGGTCGAGGACATGGGCGAGGACGCCCTGCCGATCAGCGACTTCACCACGTCGGCCTACTACACCGACTACGATCTGGAACTGCTGGCCGGGGTTGGGCTGGTGGTCCTGCTGGTGCCCAGCCTGGTGCTGGTCGCTTCGGCGGCGCGGCTCACCGCCACGCGTCGTGAGCGGCGGCTGGCCGCGTTCCGGCTGGCCGGGGCGACGCCGCAGCAGGTCATGGCCATGGTGGTGGCCGAGCTGGCGATCCCGACCGTGGTCGGTGTGGTGCTGGGGGCCGCGGTCAACCCGCTGGTGCGCATGTGGGCGTCCGAGGTGCCGTGGGACGGCAGCGAGTGGCACCCGTCCGACCTGGCGGCGCCGACCGAACTGGTCGTCGGCGCGGTCGTCTGCCTGCCGCTGCTGGTGATCGGGGCCGCGGTGTTCGGCCTGCGGCGCGTGGTGATCACGCCGTTGGGGGCGATGCAGCGCACTCCCACGAAGCCGTTGAGCTGGCTGCGGGTGCTGGCACTGCCTGCGGCACTGGCGGTCTTCGTGGTGGCCGCGCAGCTCGGTGCCGGGAACATGGTGGTGCTGGGCGCGCTGGCCACGCTGATCGGCTCGGCCACCGTGGTCGGGCCGTGGGTGACCGCGGCGGTCGGCCGATTCCTGGTGAAGGCGTGGCGCGGACCGGCCGGGTTGCTTGCCGGACGGCGGCTGCACACCGATCCGAAGGCCGCCTATCGTGCGTCCTCCGGCGTGGTGCTGGCGGTGTTCGTCGGTGCCATGGCGCTGACCCTGCTGCCGACGCTCGAGTCGACCGACTTCGGGCCACCGGAGCCGACCTTCGCGCCTTCGACGTTGCGCCTCAACGCCACCGCGGACCAGGCGGACAAGGTGGTCGAACGGATCGACGACCGGTTGACGCGCTACGGCCAGCAGGAACGGGCCGTGCGTCTCGACAACGCTGTCGTCAACGACGCGAACGGCGCGCCCTACCCCGCCTACATCGGCGACTGCAAAGAGGCGGCACCGTTGTTCGGACTGTCCCCGCAGGTGTGTCTCGACCAGCCGGCGGTCTACGGGGTGGGGGGCACTCCGGTGTCGCTCGACGCGGAGTACGACCAGTCCACGTTCCCGCTGCCCAAGGGGGTCGCGACGGCGGACTTGCCGCGCCCCGTGGTGCTGGTGGACCGGGAGCTGGTGCCGGAGGGGTTCAAGGCGACGGCGTCGCTCGTCGCCGTGGCCACGTCGGACACCGACACCGACCTGATCCGGACCGCCATGGTGGCCGGTTCGGCGGGTGCGGAGGTGTTCTCCGACGTGGACATGGTCGCCAGCGGCACCGACCGGCTCGACGAGTTGCGCCGGATCACCGCGATCGGGATCGTCATCGCCGGGTTGCTGGCCGGGTGCAGCGCCGCCATCGCGACGGCAGGCGCAGTGATGGATCGCCGGCGCACGTTCGGTGCGCTGATCGCGGCGGGCACGCAGGTGCCGGTTCTGGCCCGGACGTTGCGGGTCGAGGCGGCGCTGCCCGCGATCATCGCCACGGTGGGCGCCGGTGTCACCGGCACGATCGTCGGCGTCGTGCTGGTGAGCCTGATCGAGAACGCGCCCGCGGTGGTGCTGACACCGTGGCTGCTTGCGCCGGTGGTCGTCGGTGTCATCGTCGCCGTGCTCGCGGGTTCGGTCTGCGGGCCCGCGCTGCGGCGGGTGCGCCAGGAGCCGTTGAGCGACGAGTAGGGGCGCGGGATCACGCGGGCCGGCCTTGCTTCGGGGGAGGGCCGGCCCGCTGCCTTGTGCGCCCCGGCGTTCGTCGTTCCCGGCCGGGTGGCGATCGGTGACCCGGCGGGCCTCGGCCATCTGGCCGAGGCGTGACCAGTCGACCGGTCAACCGTTTCCAGCCGCTCGACCGATCCGCTGACCTGGGGTGATGCCGGATCCTGGAATCACCGGGGTTACGGAGGGGCCACCAGGGGCCCGGGGGAACACGGGGCCGGAGGGGCCCACAGGCACAAGGAGGAGACCGTGATCGTGATTCAGTTGCTGGCCGTCGTCGTGGCGCTGGTGGTGCTGGTGGCCATGGCCGTCGGGCCCGAGTTGAAGGACTGGCACGAGCGCACGCCCGTCTGGCACGACGAGCCGGAGACCACGCACGGGCTGGCCGCCTACAAAAGCCTCGCGCTGTGAGGGTGGGGCCTCGTGCCTGGCCAGGGGAGGCCGGCTCCGGCGAGCGACGCCGTCACGGCCGGGCACGCGCAGTACGACGGCCAGGGCTCGTGATCGATCGGACAGACGGGGTATCCGGACGAAGAGGCCTCGCGCTCGGTAGGGAGCGCGGGGCCTCTTCGTCTTCGAAGGGGGTGGGGGCCTGTTCGGGTCAGCAGGATGTGGGGCCTTCTCGGGTGAGAAAGGGAGCGCGGGCCTGTTCGTCTCAGAAGGGTGTGTTGGCGAACCCGTGCAGGGCGATCTTGTGCAGCAGGTCGCGATAGACCGCGATGTCCGCGGTCGGGTCTCCGGTGATGCCCAGCGTGCTGCGCATGCGGTCGTATTCCCGCTGGGTGTTGGGGCCCCAGATGCCGTCGATGGCCAAGCCGGAGCCCTGGAAGCGGTTGCAGGTCGCCTGGATGAAGAAGGTGGCCGACTGGCTGCCGGTGCGCAGCAGCGGTGGCATGCTGGCGAAGTCGGCGTGGAAGTGGTCGGCATGGTCCGGGTACCAGCCGTCCAGCACGTAGCAGAACTGCCGTCGCAAGGTCGCTTCGACAGCGAGGTAGCGCCGCGCCACGGCGTCGTCGGACGAGGTGTGGTCGCGGTTCAGCGGGGAGCTGACCTGGCCGCTGGCCCACTGCACGACGTCCAGATCCATCGCCGTTCCAGCGCCGTGCTGGCCCGGCTTGTTCACGTAGAACCCGGCGGACACCAGGTACTCGATGCCGCCGTACCCGGCTTGCTGGGAAATCGACCGGAGTTCCCGGATCCAGACGACGAGCGTGTCGAGGAATTCCTGCGTGCAGCGCCAGGTGACCGGGTTCTGGTTTCCCGGATTGGACCGCCAGTAATAGACCGGCGTGCCGTCGATGGCGCTGAACGACACCAGCGCCGAGGAAGCCGGTGCTTGCATCGACTTCGGTAGCTCGGTCCGGGTGATGCGGGCGCTGGCGCCCGCGGCCGGCGGGACCAGCAGGGTCGCGGCGCTCGCGGCGGCGAGCCCGCCGACGGTCCCGAGGAACGCCCTCCGGCCGAGAGAGGATGCCTGGTGGTTGTCCTGCGGTGCAGTGTGCACGGCGACGCCTCCCGTAGGTCGGTGATCCGATCCGAAGGCCGGGACGATAGCGGCGCGCACTGGGAAGAAATAGCGACTTTGTGCGGGAACCGGACAGAAAAATCGCTGTCCGGGAAAAGTTGACGACGATTCGGATTCGTGCGATTTCCGATTTGTGTGATCAGGGCGGGTACGTCGATCTCGACGATGTGACGGGACCGAACGCGATTGCGTGTCCGCGTGTTCGTCGGCGCCTCGGGTGCGAAGGCCCGAGTCCGCTACCCGGGAAGGCGCGCATCGGGTGGCGAACGGAAACGGGCCCAGGAAGGAGGCGTCTGGCGGGCCGTCGGTCAGGAGCCGAGGAACGACTCAGGGCGTCTGGCGGGCCGTCGGCCCGACCAGACGCCCTGGTCCGTCCGCGGTAGCGGTGGGATTTGAACCCACGGAACGGGGTTACCGTTCACTCGCTTTCGAGGCGAGCTCCTTCGGCCGCTCGGACACGCTACCGCCGAATAGGCTACCGGACGGCGGGTGCGATGTCCGAACGGGGGCGGGTCATCACGGGCACCGACCGCCCGCGCCTGCTCGCCCGGCTCGGGCCGTCACTCGGACTTGTCGCCTTCGCCCTTCTCCTGCCCGCTGGCCACCTTCTCCTTGACCTTGCCCTCGGCGTCCTTGGCCTCGTCGGCCTGCTCCTCGGTGGCCACCTTGGCGTCGGCGTCCTCCGCCTTGTTCCGGGACCCGCCGAACAGGCCCTTCACCTTCTCGATGATGCTCATGCGTGTCGCTCTCCCACTGTGTCGAGAGTCTTTCGGGGCACCCGGATCATGCCGTGCGATCACCGCAAAAGCGACGAGCCGTGCCGCGGGTTCACTCGCAGGTGTCACGGTGTCCGGCGAAGAATCGTTCCAGCAGCGCGGCGCACTCGTCCTCCAGCACACCGCCGAGGACTTCCGGCCGGTGGTTCAGCCTGCGGTCACGGACCACGTCCCACAGCGAGCCGACCGCGCCGGTGCGCGGCTGCCAGGCGCCGAAGACCAACCGGGACACCCGGGAGAGCACGACCGCGCCCGCGCACATGGTGCAGGGCTCGACGGTCACCGCGAGCGTGCATCCTTCCAGCCGCCACCCGTCGCCCCACTGAGCGGCCGCCTGCCTGAGCGCCAGGATCTCCGCGTGCGCGGTGGGATCGCCGAGGCCTTCGCGCGCGTTGGCCGCGCCCGCCAGCAGCTCTCCCTTCGGGCTGAACACCACGGCACCGATGGGCACGTCGGCGTCACCGGCCGCTTGGGCGTGGGCCAGCGCGGCGCGTATCGCCTTCTCGGGTTCCACCGGCATGGTCAGGGCCGCTTGGCTGTCCGTTTCACCGCTTCGTCGTACTGGTCGCCGAAGCCGCACCGCTGCGCGATCATCCGGAGCTGTTCGTCCGGGTAGAGGCCCATGTCACCGGCGATCATCGCGAGCTCCTCGGCTGGCAGCCCCAGGTCGGCGACGATGGCCAGGTCACCTTCCGGCCAGACGGCGTCGTCGTCCTCGTCGGGCGTCGGCACACGCAGCATATCCAGCACGTCGGCGGCGATGTCGTAGTCGAGCGCGGCGGAGGCGTCCGACAACAGCAGTTCTGCCCCTCCGGGCGCCGGGCGCAGCAGCACGAAGAACTCGTCGTCGACGTTCAGCAGGCCGAGCACCGCCCCTTCCACGGCGATGGCGCGCACTTCGGTGAGCGCGGTGTCCAGGCTGGTCAGGGCGTTCGTGGAGAGCGGATTGCACCACCAGGCACCCCGTTCCAGGGCGGCTGCCATCGCGAAGCCGGCGACCGGTTCTCGAGCAGTCATCGCATGTCCCCGGCGAATGCTGCCGTCATGACGCCACGGTAGGCCCAATTGGCGGAATGCGCGAGATCAGCGCGTCGGCCAACCGGCGGTTGCGTCGACGGCGGCCCCCGGCCGGACCGTCAGTGGCATAGGGCACACTGGCGCACTGTGCGCGACGTGTGTGTGGTCGGACTCGGCTTGATCGGCGGTTCCGTGCTGCGTGCGGCAGCCAAGGCGGAACGGCAGGTCTGGGGTGCGGCCAGGTCCGAGGAGGATGTCGCGGCAGCACGAGCGGAGGGCTTCGACGCGACCACGTCCCTGCCCGAGGCGCTGAGCCGGGCGGCGGAGCGGGACGCGATCGTCGTCATTGCCGTGCCGCTGACCGCGGTCGAGTCGGTGCTGAGCGACGTCGCGGAGCACGCCCCGCGCGTACTGCTCACCGACGTGGTCAGCGTCAAGCAGCCGGTGCAGGAGATCGTCCGTCGTGCGGTGCCGGAGGCCCGATTCGTCGGCGGGCATCCGATGGCGGGGACGGCCGAGTCGGGGTGGTCGGCCGGCCGGGCGGATCTGTTCGACGGCGCGGCGTGGGCGTTGTGCCTGGCGCACGGCACGGAGCTGGCGTGGTGGGCGGAGATCGCCCACCTGGCGCTGGAGCTCGGCGCGCAGGTCGTGCCGGTGACGCCGGAGCTGCACGACGCCGCGGTTGCCCGGATCTCGCATCTGCCGCACGTGCTGGCGGCGGTGCTCGCCGCGGTCGGTGCGGAGGCAGGCCCGCTGACGCTGTCGCTCGCGGCCGGGTCGTTCACCGACGGCACGCGGGTGGCGGGCACCAGGGTGGACCTGGTGCGTGCCATGACCGAAGGGAACCGCGCGGCGTTGTTGCCTGCGCTGGATGCGGCTTTGGGGATGCTGGGTGCTGCGCGCGGATCCCTGGCGTCGACCGGATCGCTCGCCGCGACCATCGAGGCCGGTCACGAGGCAAGGCGCGCCCTCGCCGCGCTGCGCGCGGCCGCCTCCACGTCGGTGCGCATCGACCTGCGGGCTCCGGACGCCGCGGAAGCGCTCCTGGCCCTGGGCGAGCAAGGCGGGCGGATCACCGAGGTGGAAGGCGGCGCAGCGATCGGGCGGGTGCCAGGTCCGAGTGAGCAGTGAGCGCTGTGCGGCGCGGATGAAACGACGCAGGCTCCCGGCCAGCAAATCGGCGACGAGAGGCCCGAGTGGGTGCGGTCGCCGCGTTCCTGTGCCGGAAGCCTGCGAAAGAGCTGTGCCTGACTAGTCCCACCGATAGGTGTTTTGGTCGCCGGCTGATTCGCGGTCGGACTTGCCGGGGCTGGAGCTGCCCTTGCCTTCCTGCGGGCTGCCGGGTCTGCGCCCAGTGGACGAGGTGTCCGAGCCTTGTGGACTGCCGGGTCCGCGGCCGGTGGTGCTGGGCTGGTCGTCCGCGGTGGCACTCCCTGGGCGGTGGCTGGTCGATGACGTGCTCGAGCCTTGTGGACTGCCGGGTCCGCGGCCGGTGGACGGGGTGTCCGAGCCTTGTGGGCTGCCGGGTCCGCGCCCGGCGGAGCCATGGTCGCTCGCGCCCTTGCTGCTGTGCCCGCCCCCGCCGGCTTCGTCGGTAGGCCGGGCATCCCCCTTGCCGCTCTGGCCCGCCACGAAGCCCTTGGCCTTCTCGGCCACGTTCTCGATGGCCTCCGCCTTGCCCTTGAACTTCTCCTTGGCGAAACCTGCCGCCTTGTCGATCCCCCCGGTGACCTTGTCGCTGTGCTGGCTGAGTGCCTGTTTGGCCTTGTTGGCGAGCTTGCCGAAGTCGACCATGGCGTGCATTCCTCCTCGTTCCCGGCCGGGCCGGGGTCGTCGTCCGGCACCGCAGTGAGCCCGGGCGGCGCTTCGCACCCGTCGCCCGGGCTCGCTACCCGGCGGTGTCGGCTCCCGTCGCGTCCATCCCAGCCGGGGCGAGGTCGCGCCGCAACGCGAGATCCCCCGGCCGGAGGGGACGCGTCGGGTGGGTTGCCCACGATGGCCGTTGGATAACCTCCGACTGGCCGAGTTCACTCGGCCGGGCCCTGTCGGTGACCGGGCCGTGCGACGTGGCACCGGTCGCGACCGGCCGCGCTGTAACACGACCGTTCCCTCACGGGCTCAGGCGGGAAATCCGCATCACCCACTGTTGCGGCACCGACCGTCGGCACTCGCGCCGGCGGGCGACGATGGGGAGGCCGAGATGACGGACCAGGCGAACCGAGTGACCGCACTGTCGTGGCAGGTCGAGCAGTGGCTGCGGCGGCGCACCAGCCGCGCGGCCGACTGGGCGCTGGACGACCTGCTGGCGTGGAAAGGCGCCACCACCATCAGCGTGGTCATCCCGGCCCGCAACGAATCGTCGACCGTGGGCGAGATCGTCCGCACCATCCGCCGGGAGCTGGTCGACGGCGCCGGCCTGGTGGACGAGCTGCTGGTGGTCGACTCGCGGTCCACCGACGCCACCGCGCGGGTGGCTGCCGAAGCAGGGGCGACCGTGGTCGCCGAGCAGGACGTCCTGGCCCAGCTGCCACCGATGTACGGCAAAGGGGAGGCGTTGTGGAAGGGGGTCGCCGCGTCCTCGGGCGACCTGGTGGTCTTCGTGGACGGCGACTTGCGCGAGTTCTCCGCCAGCTACGTCACCGGGCTGGTCGGGCCGCTGCTGGCCGACGAGTCGGTGGTCTACGTCAAGGGCTTCTACCGGCGCCCGTTCGTCGGCGCCGACGAGGTCCAACAGGACGCAGGCGGGCGGGTCACCGAACTGGTCGCCCGGCCGCTGCTGAACATGCACTGGCCGTCGCTCGCCGGCTTCGTCCAGCCGCTGGCAGGCGAATACGCGGGCAGGCGTGACGTGCTGGAGCAGATCCCGTTCATGGCGCACTACGGCGTCGAGATCGGCCACCTGATCGATCTGCACGAGCTGGTCGGCCTGGACGCGCTCGCCCAGGTGGATCTGGGGCAGCGCAAGCACCGGCACCAGTCGCTGCACGACCTCGGCGTGATGGCCGGCCAGATCATGCTCACCGTCAACGACCGGCTGGAGCGTTACGGCCGGATGATTCCGGTCGACCAGCCAGCCACCACGCTCACCCAGTTCCGGCGCGGCTCCGCGGCAGAGCCGGTGGTCAGCCAGCTGACCACGGCCTACCGACCGCCATTGCGGTCGTTGCGCAGCCGCGCGGTCTGAGCGTCCGGCCGCCCTGGCCTTCGGCGGCGCGGGCGGCGACCTCAGCCGTTGCGCGGTGCCGCCGGGCCGCGATCAGGACGGCGGACGTGCCGAGGTGTTCGCGCGCAGGATCTCCTCCTGATACGGCGCCACGACCTTGGGGGAGACGCGCAAGTCGAGCAGCAGGAACGGACGTTGCTGCGGCGGCCGCTCACGCCATTCGGCGAGCGCGTCGAGGTCGTCCAGTTTGCGCACGACGACGCCTTCCGCGCCCACTGCGCGGGCAAGCGCGGCGAAGTCGACCTCGTCGATGACCATCGGCGCGCGAGCCAGGCCCTGGCGGCCGTAGACGTGCACCTCGGCGCCGTACGCGCCGTCGTTCCACACGACCGCCATCCCGCGGCCGCCGGCCACCCGCACCGCGGACTCCAGGTCGGCGGCCGCCATCAGCCCTCCGCCGTCGCCGGTGGTCAGCACGACCGTCGACTCGGGCTTCGCCCTGGCCGCACCGGCCACGCTCGGGAACCCGAGCCCGATCGACTGGAACGCGGTGCCCACCATGATCATCCGGTCCGGCGAGGCGACCGGCCAGTACATGTTCGCCCAGCCGATGAAGTGGCCGCCGTCGGACACCACCACGCGGTCTTCCGGCAGCAGCTCGGCGATCCGGCGGGCGGTGCTGCGCGGATCGAGCCGCCCGTCCGGCGCCAGCTCTTCCCCGGGCTCGTAGGCGCGGGCGGCGGCGACGTCCACCGATTCCCGCCATCCGCTCGGCTTGGCCCCGATCCGGTCGAGCTCGTCGAGCAACCGCTCCGTCACCAGCCGGGCGTCACCGCGCACGTAGCCGCTGACGAACGGGTGCGTCGCGGTCCCGGCCACGTCGACCTGCAACACCTCGGCACCGGGCCCGAACAACTGCCCGAACCGCATGGTGAACTGGTTCAACCCGGCCCCGACCACCAGCACGACATCGGCCTCGGCCACCAGCTTCATCGCCCCGTCGGCGCCGAAGCCGCCGGCCACGCCCAGGTCGTAGGCGTCGTCGAACAGGCCACGCCCCAGCGCGGTCGTGGTCGTCAGCGCCCCGAGCCGGTCGGCCACCTGCCGCAGCACCGGCCCTGCCCCGGACAGCCATGCACCCCGCCCGGCGAGCAGCAGGGGACGCTGCGCGCTCGCCAGCCGCTCGGCGAACCTCCGCACCTGGGCCTCGGCGAACGGACCGGTCGGCCGCAGCGGGTCCAGCAGCCGCGGCTCGGGTGGCTCGGTCTCCGCCGCCCCGCCCTGGGTCGAGGTCGTCACCACCTCCGTCGTCACGACGTCGTAAGGCAGGGCGAGGACCGCGGGCACGCGATAGCTCAGGGCGTGCTCGACGGCGAGGATCACCGTGCCGCCTGCGTCCGCCCGCCCCACGGTGTAGGTGCGGGCCCCGACCGCCGAGGCGAGCGCGATCTGGTCGACGTCCCACGGGCGGTGCCCGGAGGTGGGCGCTTCGCCCGCGATCAGGATCAGCGGCACCCGGGCCTGGGCCGCTTCGGCGAGCGCGGTGATCGTGTTGGTGAACCCGGCGCCATAGGTCGCGGTCGCGGCGGCCAGCCTGC
The DNA here is from genome assembly GCF_000427905.1 of Thermocrispum agreste DSM 44070. GTDB lineage: Bacteria > Actinomycetota > Actinomycetes > Mycobacteriales > Pseudonocardiaceae > Thermocrispum > Thermocrispum agreste. The sequence continues at coordinate 281,431 of NZ_KE386604.1, forward strand.
CGGACGCCCGGAAGTAGGCATCGGCGGCCACGACGCAGCCGACCTCGTGACGCATCGGCGTGTAGCCGACGTCGGTGCCGCGATCGAGCGCGTCGATGAGGTGGGCGTTGCCGTTGCCCATCACCCCGAACACGTGGTCGACGTGCCGGGACAGGGTGTGGGCGACGTGTGCGGAGAGGGTGGTCACGCGAACCTCCGTGAGGTTGTGTGGGTGGCGCCCCGAGGGTTGCCCGGGGCGCCACCGGCGGTGGCTACCGGCCGTTGCCGCACCGGCGGTGCAGCCGGCTGTGCGCATGCGGTGCGATCGGGGTGCGACCGCACGTCAACGCTGGGGGAGCAGGCTACGGGAGAAGAACTCGGCGAGCTCGGCGCGCGCGGTCAGCGGAAGGATCGCCGCGACGTACTGGTCCGGCCGCACCACGACCACGACGCCGTCGCGCGACAGTCCTCGCTCCTCGAAGATGTCGGTGTCGCACCACACCGTCGGCTTCGCCGCGAACACCTTCTCCCAGTCGACCAGGCCCAGCGGGCCCGACTTCGGCCGGAACACCGGGGGCACCTTGGTGACGTCGATGTCGGCGAACCCCTGCTGGTAGATGACCTTCACGTCCAGCACGGAGTCCGGGTCCGCGTCCGGCGGCGTGTGGCGCAGCAGCGGGGAGTCCTCCGCCGTGCCCATCCACTCCGCCCACTCCCGCAGCGCGGACGGCTCGTGCGGGCCGGGACGGTCGGCGAACGCGTACACCCGCCAGCGGCCGTCGGCCTTGGCGTGGTGGCCCAGGTGGATGACGTTGCCGTCGCAGGCCAGCGTCACCTTGGCCGACTTGAACCGCATGCCGAGCGGGAACCCGGTGGCCAGGTGCTGGTACTCGTCGGTGCCGACGATCATGGACGGCTCGTACTTGGTCATGAACCCGGACGGGAACTCCGCGGTGGCCAGGTAGTAGTTGGCCAGCTCGTCCGGGTCCTCGATCTCCTCCGGCTTGCGGGCCATCAGCGACGACCACTCACGGTCGAAGTCGATCAGCTGCTGGGCCACCGGCTGCCGCTCCGCCGAGTAGGTGTGCAGCAGCGACTCCGGGGCACGGCCGCTGGCCACCAGGCCGAGCTTCCACCCGAGGTTGAAGCCGTCCTGCATGGACACGTTCATGCCCTGGCCCGCCTTGGCGCTGTGCGTGTGGCAGGCGTCGCCGGCGAGGAACACCCGTGGTGTGCGGTCCGCGCCTTCCGGGACGTCGTCGAACTTGTCGGTCACCCGGTGCCCGACGATGTAGACGCTGTTCCAGGCGACCTGCTGCACGTCGATCGAGTACGGGTGCAGGATCGCGTTGGCCCGGCGGATGATCTCCTCGATCGGGGTCTTGCGCACCCGCTCGAAGTCCTCCGGCTCCACCTCGCCGAGGTCGATGTACATCCGGCACAAGTAGCCGCCTTCCCGCGGGATGTGCAGGATGTTGCCCGCCTGGGACGTGATGGCGCACTTGATCCGCCAGTCCGGGAAGTCGGTGTTGACCAGCACGTCCATCACGCCCCACGCGTGCTTGGCGTAGTCGCCGACGTGCTTGCGGCCGATGGCGTCGCGCACCCGGCTGTGCGCGCCGTCGCAGCCCGCGACGTACTTGGCGCGCACGACGCGGGTCTCGCCTTCCCGCTCGCCCGCGGTGTAGCGGACGGTGACCTCCACCGGGTAGTCGCCGTCCTCCAGCACCTTCAGGTCGACCATCTCGACGCCGTAGTCCGGCACGATCCGAGCCGGACCGTTGCGCGCCGCCTCGGCGAAGTAGTCGAGCACCCGGGCCTGGTTGACGATCAGGTGGGGGAATTCGCTGATCTTGTACCCGTAGTCCTCGGTCCGCGACGTGCGCACGATCCGGCTCGGATCCTCCGGGTCGGGGCCCCAGAAGTTCATCCAGCCGATGTTGTAGGCCTCGGCGATGATCCGCTCGGCGAACCCGAACGCCTGGAAGGTCTCCACGCTGCGCGGCTGGATGCCGTCGGCCTGGCCGAGCTTGAGCCTGCCGTCCCTCCGCTCGATGATCCGCGTGACGACTTCGGGGAACTGCGACATCTGCGCAGCGAGCAGCATGCCTGCCGGGCCGGAGCCGACGATGAGCACGTCCATCTCGTCGGGCAGCTCCGAGGGCCGGTCGATGCCGGTGCCCGCGGCGGGCAGGACGCGCGGGTCGGCGGAGACGTAGCCGTGGTGGTGGAACTGCATCAGGTGCTCCTTACTGCTCTTGCCTGCACGGCACGGCGACCGCGGCGATCACCGCGGTCGCCGTGCCGGGATACGACCGGCTCATGCCCGGCTTGCTCCCAGGATCGGGCTGGCTGCCTGCACATCCTCGTGGTCTGCCCCGAGCGGGATACCCGAACGGTCGCGGATGAGCAAGGTCGCGACAAGTCCGACCGCGGTCATCCCGAGCAGGTACATCGTCACCGAACCGGTGCTGCCGGTGGCCTCCAGCAGCGCCTGGGCGATGGTGCTGGCGAACGCGCCACCGGCGATCGACCCGATCGCGTAGGCGATCGAGACACCGGAGAACCGGATGGACGCCGGGAACAGCTCGGCGTAGTAGGCCGACACCGGGCCGTAGGTGAAGCCGAGGCCGACGCTGAGCGCGGCGAACGCGGCGAACACCGAAGCGATCGAGCCGAGGTGGATGAGCGGGAACAGCGCCAGCACACCGGCGGCCTGCAGCACCCAGCCGAGCACGAAGGTGTTGCGGCGGCCCATCTTGTCGCTGACCCAGCCGGCCACCAGGGTGGAGATCAGCCACACCACCGCGCCACCGACGACCATCCACAGCACGTCGGCGCGGGGCAGGCCGAGCGGCCCGTCCGGGTTGATGGTGTAGTTCTGCAGGAACGGGCCGGTGGTCATGTAGCCGACGGAGTTGTTGCCCGCGAACACCAGCGCGGCCAGCAGCACCAGCACCGTGTGCCTGCGGAACAGCTGGACGATCGGGGTCTTGCTCTGCGCCGCCCGCCGCTTGATCTCGGTGAAGACCGGGCTCTCCTCGACCTTGCGGCGCACGTAGTAGCCGACACCGATGAGCACCACCGACAGCAGGAACGGCACCCGCCAGCCCCACTCGAGGAATTCGTCGCCGGGGGCGATCTGGCTCATGATCGCCATCGCGCCCGCCGACCCGATGAGACCGAGCGGCACACCGATCTGCGGGCCCGCGCCGAACAGGCCGCGCTTGTCCACCGGCGCGTGCTCGCACGCCATCAGCGCGGCGCCGCCCCATTCACCACCGGCCGAGATGCCCTGCAGCACGCGCAGCAGCATCAGCAGGATCGGCGCGATGGCGCCTGCGGTCTCGTACGTGGGCAGCACACCGATCAGCGCGGTGGACGCACCCATGAGCACGAGCGTGAACACGAGTACGACCCGGCGGCCGTAGCGGTCGCCGAGGTGGCCGGCGAGGAAAGCGCCGAACGGCCGGAACAGGAAGCTGATGCCGACGGTGGTGAACCCGACGATGGTGGCCGCGGGACCGCTGAGGCCCTCGAAGAACAACGTCGGCAGCACGAGTGCGGCCGCCGAGGAATAGATGAAGAAGTCGTACCACTCGACGGTGGTCCCGACGACGGTGGCAGCGACGACGCGGCGCCGCTCTCTGGCGCTGATGCCACCGCCGTTGGTGGCGTCCGAGGTGTTCATGAGAACTCCCGCTGGGTGTCGTGACGTCGGTGTCAGACGACTGGGGTGACGTCGTTATCGCGTGTGCCGGGGCCTGGTGCGCCGTTTGCCCTGCTGCGCTCCGTTTGCCCCTCTGCGCGGGTATCGTATACGATTTCGGATACAACACAAGGGTGTGAAGGGAGCTCATGACTTCACCGCAGCAGTCCGCCGGGGATCCCGCGAGCGACAGCCGCTTCGGTGTGCTGCCGCGCCGGCCCGGCAAGATCGTGGCCGTCCACCTCAGCTACGCCTCGCGGGCTGAGCAGCGTGGGCGCCGGCCAGCCCATCCCTCCTACTTCTTCAAGCCGTCGAGCTCTCTCGCGCCGTCGGGCGGCACCGCGGAGCGCCCGGCGGGCACCGAGCTCCTGGCCTTCGAGGGCGAGATCGCCTTGGTGATCGGCACCGAGGCGCGGCGCGTCCCGCTCGCCGAGGCGTGGCGGCACGTCGGCTGGGTGACGGCGGCCAACGACCTGGGCGTCTACGACCTGCGCGCAGCCGACAAGGGCTCGAACGTGCGGTCCAAGGGCCGGGACGGATATACCCCGATCGGCCCGGCGCTGTTGGACGCCGCGTCGCTGGACCCCGCCGGACTGCGGGTGCGGACATGGGTCAACGGTCGCCTCGTGCAGGAGGACACGACCGCGAAGCTGCTGTTCCCGCTCGCCCAGCTGGTGGCCGACCTGTCGCAGCACATGACGCTCGAGGTCGGCGACGTCATCCTCACCGGGACGCCCGCGGGCTCCAGCGTCGTCGGCCCCGGCGACGTCGTCGAGGTCGAGGTCGACGAGCCCGCTTCCGGGGCGACCACCGGGCGGCTCGTCACCACCGTCGCTCAGGGGCAAACCCCGTTCGACCCCGCGCTCGGGTCGCTGCCGCAGGCCGACGACCGGCAGCGGATCGAAGCGTGGGGTTCACGCCAGGCCGCGGGACTGCCGCCGGAGGGCCTGGCGCCGGAGCTGCGCGCCAAGCTCGAGGCGGCCCCGACCGCCGGATTGTCCGCTCAGCTGCGCAAACGCGGCCTGAACGACGTGACGATCGACGGCGTGGCTCCGCTGAAGCCGGGCGTCAAACTGGTCGGCACCGCCCGCACGTTGCGTTTCGTGCCCCATCGCACGGATCTGTTCGCCAGCCACGGCGGCGGCTACAACGCCCAGAAGCGGTGCTTCGACAGCGTCGGCGAGGGCGAGGTCATCGTCATCGAGGCGCGCGGTGAGACCGGCTCGGGCACGCTCGGCGACATCCTCGCGCTGCGCGCCCGCGCCCGTGGAGCGGCCGGTGTGGTGACCGACGGCGGTGTCCGTGATTCTGCCGCCGTCGCCGGCATCCTCCCGGTGTTCGCCGCCGGCAGGCACCCCGCGGTGCTGGGCCGCAAGCACGTGCCGTGGGACACCGACGTCACGATTGCTTGCGGTGGCGCGACGGTGCAGCCCGGCGACGTGATCGTCGGCGACGACGACGGCGTCGTGGTCATCCCGCGTGCGCTCGTCGAGGAGGTCGTCGACGCCGCGCTGGCGCAGGAGGAAGAGGACGCCTGGATCGCCGAGCAGGTCGCCGCGGGAGAGCCGGTGGACGGGCTGTTCCCGATGAACGCCACCTGGCGGGCCCGGTACGAGCAGCAGCGGGGGAAGGCGTGACCGAAGCAGAGACCAAGGCGGCCAAGCAGAGCAAGTCGCAGCGCGCCTACCAGTGGATCAAGGAGCGCATCGCCAACCACCAGTTCACTCCCGGCTACCGGCTGGTGCTCGGCACGATCGCCGCCGAGCTGGGCATGAGCGTGGTGCCGGTGCGCGAGGCGATCCGGCAGCTGGAGGCCGAAGGCCTGGTGACGTTCGAGCGGAACGTCGGCGCGCACGTGGCGATGCTCGACGAGGACCGCTACAGCGCGAGCATGCAGGCGCTCAGCCTGATCGAGGCGGCCGCGGTGGCGCTGGCCGCGCCGACGCTGAAGCCGGACGACCTGCGCCGCGCCCGTGAGGTCAACGACCACATGCGGGAGATCCTGGACCCGCCGCTCGGGTTCGACCCGCACGCGTTCACCGTGCTCAACCAGAAGTTCCACGCAATCCTCTACCGCGCTTGCCCCAATCGGCGCCTGATCGAGCTGATCGAGGCCGAGTGGGCGCGGCTGGGCAACATGCGCGACTCGATCTTCGCGTTCGTGCCTGATCGGGCGCGCGAGTCGGTGCGCGAGCACGACGCGCTGCTCGACCTGATCGAGCGGCGCGCCCCGGCGCACGAGATCGAGCACGCGATGCGCCGCCACCGCGCGGGCACGCTGCAAGCGCTCCTCAGCCACACCCACCCCGACCAGCCGGTCCGGCTGCCCGACCTGTGACGTCAGGAGGTACGTCCATGAGCACCGTCAACGAGCCAGCGGTTGGCCACGTCCCAGCGGACCTGCCCGACCGGATCCAGCACTACATCGACGGCGAGCACGTCGACTCGATCGACGGCGCGACGTTCGACGTGCTCGAGCCGGTCGGCAACACCACGTACGTGAAATGCGCGGCGGGCAGCGCGGCCGACATCGACCGGGCGGTGCGGGCCGCGCGCCGGGCGTTCACCGACGGCCCGTGGCCGCGGATGCTGCCACGCGAACGGGCGCGCGTGCTGAACCGGATCGCCGACATCGTGGAGTCCCGCGACAAGCGGCTGGCCGAGCTGGAGTCGTTCGACTCGGGCCTGCCGATCACCCAGGCCCTCGGCCAGGCACGGCGCGCGGCGGAGAACTTCCGGTTCTTCGCCGACCTGGTGGTGGCGCAGGCCGACGACGCCTACAAGGTGCCCGGCCGCCAGGTCAACTACGTCAACCGCAAGCCGATCGGCGTCGCCGGGCTGATCACGCCGTGGAACACCCCGTTCATGCTGGAGTCGTGGAAGCTGGCGCCCGCGCTGGCCACCGGTAACACCGTGGTGCTCAAGCCCGCGGAGTTCACGCCGCTGTCGGCGTCGCTGTGGGCGGGCATCTTCGAGGAGGCCGGGCTGCCGCAGGGCGTGTTCAACCTGGTGCACGGGCTGGGCGAGCAGGCGGGGGACGCGCTGGTCAAGCACCCCGACGTGCCGCTGATCTCGTTCACCGGGGAAAGCCGCACCGGCGAGATCATCTTCGCCAATGCCGCGCCGCACCTGAAGGGCCTGAGCATGGAGCTCGGCGGCAAGAGTCCCGCGGTGGTGTTCGCCGACGCCGACCTGGAAGCCGCCGTCGACGCCACGATCTTCGGCGTGTTCTCGCTCAACGGCGAGCGCTGCACCGCCGGCTCCCGGATCCTCGTGCAGCGGGAGATCTACGACACCTTCGTCGAGCGCTACGCCGAGCAGGCCAAGCGGGTGCGGGTCGGGTATCCGCACGACCCGGCCACCGAGGTGGGCGCGCTGGTGCACCCGGAGCACTTCGAGAAGGTGATGAGCTACGTCGAGCTCGGCAAGACCGAGGGCAAGCTGGTGGCAGGCGGCGGCCGTCCCGAGGCGTTCCCCACCGGCAACTTCGTCGAGCCCACGGTGTTCGCCGACGTGCCGCCCACCGCGCGGATCTTCCAGGAGGAGATCTTCGGCCCGGTCGTCGCGATCACGCCGTTCGACACCGAGGAAGAGGCGATCGCGCTGGCCAACGACACCAAGTACGGGCTGGCCGCCTACGTGTGGACCAACGACCTCAAGCGCGCACACAACGTCGCGCACGCGATCGAGGCCGGCATGGTCTGGCTGAACAGCAACAACGTGCGTGACCTGCGCACCCCGTTCGGCGGCATCAAGGCTTCCGGACTGGGCCACGAGGGGGGCTACCGGTCGATCGACTTCTACACGCACCAGCAGGCCGTGCACATCACGCTCGGCAAGGTGCACAACCCCACCTTCGGCAAGGCGGAGCGCGACTGAGCACCGGCGCTCACCTCCGGTGCCCCGCAGTCGTGCCACGGATCAGAGCAAGGACGCCTGAGATGACCAAGAACGACAAGACCTTGACCTCCTCCGGGTTCTACGTGTCGCAGGAAGCCCCGATCGTGTGCGACAACCCCGTGCCGAAGCCGTCGGTGCCGCCACCGGAGGTGCTGCGGTGCGCGTCGATGGAGCTGGTGGTGAGCGACCTCGCGGCCGCGCGCGAGTTCTACGTCGACGTGCTGAACCTCGTGGTCACCGAGGAGACCGACGGGGTGATCTACCTGCGCACGCTCGAGGAGTTCATCCACCACAACCTGGTGCTCCGACAGGGCCCGGTGCCCGCGGTGGCTGCGTTCTCCTACCGGGTGCGCTCGCCGGAGGACTTGGACAAGGCGGTCGCGTTCTACTCCGAACTCGGCTGCCGGATCGAGCGCCGCAAGGACGGCTGGGTCAAGGGCGTCGGCGACACGGTGCGCGTCGAGGACCCGCTCGGTTTCCCGTACGAGTTCTTCTACGACGTCGACCATGTCGAGCGGCTTGCGTGGCGGTACGACCTGTACACGCCGGGCGCGCTGGTGCGGCTGGACCACTTCAACCAGGTCACCCCGGACGTGCCGAGGGCCGTGTCGTACATGCAGCACCTCGGGTTCCGGGTCACCGAGGACATCCAGGACGACCAGGGCACGGTGTATGCGGCGTGGATGCGGCGCAAGCCGACCGTGCACGACACCGCGATGACCGGCGGTGACGGGCCGCGCATGCACCACGTCGCGTTCTCCACGCACGAGAAGCACAACATCCTGGCGATCTGCGACAAGCTCGGCGCGCTGCGCCGATCCGACTGCATCGAGCGCGGCCCCGGTCGGCACGGCGTGTCCAACGCCTTCTACCTGTATCTGCGCGACCCGGACGGCCACCGCGTGGAGATCTACACGCAGGACTACTACACCGGTGACCCGGACAACCCGGTCGTCACCTGGGACGTGCACGACAACCAGCGGCGTGACTGGTGGGGCAACCCGGTGGTGCCCAGCTGGTACACCGACGCGTCGCTGGTGCTCGACCTGGACGGGAACCCGAAGCCGGTGGTCGCTCGCACGGACAGCTCGGAAATGGCGGTGACGATCGGCGCCGACGGGTTCTCCTACACCCGCAAGGACGACGACAAGCCGCTGCCGGAGTGGAAGCAGGGCGAGTACAAGCTGGGCCACCAGCTCTGAGTCGCCACACGCTGGGTCACCAGCGCTGAGCCTCGCTCGCCCCTGACCGCCTAGCTCGAGGGAGATTCATGCTCGAACCCGACGTGATCACCGCGATCGCCGACGAGCTCGCCGAGGCCGACCGGAAGCGGACCGTGGTGCCCCGGATCACCGCCCGCTACCCGCAGGCCGACGTCGAGGACGCCTACGCCATCCAACGCACCTGGCGGGACCGCCAGCTCGCCGCCGGGCGGCGGCTGGCCGGCCGGAAGATCGGGCTGACGTCGAAGGCGATGCAGTCGGCGACCGGTATCAGCGAGCCGGACTACGGGGTCGTCCTCGCCGACACCGTGTGGACCAGCGGGTCGACGATCCCGTTCGACGCGTTCTCCAACGTGCGCATCGAGGTCGAGTTGGCGTTCGTGCTCTCCGCCCCGCTGGAGGGTCCCGGGCGTACCGTGATCGACGTGCTGCGCGCCACCGAGTACGTGATCCCGGCGCTCGAAGTGCTGAACTCCCACATCGAGCTGGAGGGCCGCACGATCGTCGACACCATCGCGGACAACGCCGCCTACGGCGCGATGGTGATCGGCGGCAACCCGACCCGGCCGGAGGACGTCGACCTGCGCTGGGTCTCGGCGTTGCTGTACCGGAACGAGACGATCGAGGAGACCGGTGTGGCGGCCGGGGTGCTCAACCATCCCGCGACCGGGGTGGCGTGGCTGGCGGACAAGCTGTCCCAGCACGGTGACCGGCTCGAGGCGGGGGAGATCATCCTCGCGGGCTCCTTCACCCGCCCGATGTGGGTCGAGCGCGGTGACAGCGTGCTGTGCGACTACGGACCGATGGGGACGATCACGTGTCGCTTCCAATGACCTTCCGTGATGCGCTGGCAGCCGCCGACCGGCCGCTGGCCGGCATGTGGTGCTGCACCGGCAGCCCGCTGGTCGCCGAGATCTGCGCGGGCTCCGGGCTGGACTGGCTGTTGATCGACGGCGAGCACGGGCCGAACGATCTGACCACGATCCTCACCCAGCTGCAGGCCGCGGCCGCCTACCCGGTGACCACGGTCGTCCGGGTGCCGAGCAACGACGCAGTGATCATCAAGCAGGTGCTCGACCTGGGCGCGCAGAACATCCTGGTACCCATGGTCGCCTCGGCCGAGGAAGCCCGTGCCGCGGTCGCGGCGATGCGCTACCCGCCGGGCGGAATCCGTGGCGTCGGGTCGGCGCTCGCCCGTTCGGCCCGGTGGAACCGGGTGGACGGCTACCTGGCAGATGGCGACCGGCACGTCAGCTTGTTCGTCCAGGTGGAGAGCGGTGCCGCGGTCGAGGCGGCCGGCGAGATCGCCGCGGTCGACGGAGTCGACGGGGTCTTCGTCGGCCCGTCCGACCTGGCCGCCTCGATGGGGCTGCTCGGGCAGCAGACCCACCCGGACGTCGTGGCCGCCGTGCTGCGCACGTTTGAGGCGGTGCGGGCGCGGGGGAAGCCTGTGGGGGTGAACGCGTTCGACCCCGAGTTCGCGCAGCGGTACCTGGACGCCGGGGCGTCGTTCGTCGCCGTCGGCGCCGACGTCACGCTGCTCGCCAGGGGCAGTGAGGCGCTTGCCGCGCGCTACATCCGTTGAGCTGCCCCATCCCCAGACCGATGCGACCGGTCCGCGGGGCGGGCCGGAGAGGACGGGAACGATGACCGACGAGCGAGAGAAGCAGCTGCTGGCCGGCGTGCCGGACGGACTGTTCATCGGTGGCCAGTGGCGCCCGGCCGAGGGCGGCCGCACGTTGCCGGTGCACGACCCGGCCACCGGCGAGGTCGTCAAGGAGATCGCGGACGCGTCCGTCGCCGACGGCAAAGCCGCGCTGGACGCCGCCTGCGAGGCGTTCGACGACTGGGCGGCGACGCCGGCGCGGGAGCGGGCGGAGCTGCTGCGCCGGACGTTCGAGCTGGTGCGGGAGCGGGCCGAAGACCTCGCGCTGCTGATGACCATCGAGATGGGCAAGCCGCTGGCGGAGTCGCGCGGCGAGGTCACCTACGGCAACGAGTTCGTGCGTTGGTTCAGCGAGGTGGCCGCGCACGTGCAAGGCCGGTACGGGGCCAACCCGGAGAACACCGGCCGGATGATCGTCTCGCAGCATCCGGTCGGGCCGTGCTACCTGATCACGCCGTGGAACTTCCCGCTCGCCATGGCGACGCGGAAGATCGCCCCGGCGCTGGCGGCAGGCTGCACGGTCGTGATCAAGCCCGCCGCGCTGACCCCGCTGACGACGTCGGCCTTCGTGCAGATCCTGGTCGAGGCCGGGCTGCCGCCCGGGGTGGTCAACGTCATCAACACCTCCGACTCCGGCGGGGTGTCCGAACCGATCATCACCGACCCGCGGCTGCGCAAGCTGTCGTTCACCGGGTCCACGCAGGTCGGGCAGATCCTGCTGCGGCAGGCGTCGGAGCGGGTGCTGCGCACCTCGATGGAGCTGGGCGGCAACGCGCCGTTCATCGTCTTCGAGGACGCCGATGTGGACAAGGCAGTCGAGGGTGCGCTGCTGGCGAAGTTCCGCAACATCGGGCAGGCCTGCACCGCGGCCAACCGGTTCCTCGTGCACGCCGACGTGGCGGAGGAGTTCACCCGCCGGATCGTCGAGCGGGTGAAGTCGTTCAAGGTCGGCCGCGGCACCGAGGAGGGCGTGACGATCGGCCCGCTGATCGACGACCGTGCGGTGGCGAAGGTCGAAGCGCTGGTCAAGGACGCCGTCGCGCGAGGCGCGAAGGTGCACACCGGCGGGCAGCGGCTGGACCGGCCGGGCTCGTTCTACGCGGCCACCGTGCTGAGCGACGTGCAGCCGGGCAGCGACATCCTGCGCGAGGAGATCTTCGGCCCGGTGCTGCCGATCGCCACGTTCGGCGACGAGGACGAGGCGGTGCGGCTGGCCAACGACACCGACTTCGGCCTGGTCTCCTACGTCTACACGGAGAACCTGGCCCGCGGGCAGCGCATGATCGAGCGGCTGCAGAGCGGGATGATGGGCCTGAACATGGGCGTGGTGTCCAACGCGGCGGCGCCGTTCGGTGGCTGGAAGCTGTCCGGGCTGGGCCGGGAGGGCGGCGCCGAGGGCATCAACGAGTACTTGCAGACCAAATACACGTTGACGCCCAACCCGTTCGCCTGATTGGTTGGGTGGCCGAGGGCGGGCCTGCGACGCCCACTGCGCATGGCCCGCCCGACCTGCCCTGCGTTCCGGTCTCCCTGGTGTCCTGGTGGCCCGGGCAGTGACCGGTCATCCCGGGGCCGCCGGGCTCACTCGCCAGGGCGGCTCGGTGCCAGGACGGGCTGGCGCAGTTCGAACCGGCTTGAGCTGCGCTGTTCGCTGCGCGTGGCCCTGTCCGGCCTGCCCGCGTCCTGGTGACTTCGCCGGTGGCCAGGGGCCTGCGGCCGGCGGACCGCAGGCCCGAGCCTGTCCGGCTCAGATCGTGCGGCCCACCCCGCGCCAGTACGGCTCCCGCAGCTGCCGCTTGAGGATCTTGCCCGACTCCAGGCGCGGGATCTCGCGAAACTCCACGACCTTGGGCGCGTTGTAGGAAGCCATGCGCGCACGCACGTAAGCCCGGACCTCGTCGGCGGTGACCGGCGTCGTGCCGTCCAGCTCGACCGCCGCCGCGACCGACTCGCCGTACTCGTCGTCCGGGATGCCGAACACCGCGACGTCGCGGACGCCGGGCATGGTGAGCAAGCATTCCTCGATCTGCGGCGGGTAGATGTTCACCCCGCCCGAGATGATCATGTCCTTCTTGCGGTCGTTGAGATACAGGAACCCGTCCTCGTCGACGTAGCCGACGTCGCCCGCGGTCAGGAACCCGTCACGTTCGATCCTGCGACGGTCCTCCGGGTTGTTGGTGTACTCGAAGTCCGGCTGCTCGGCGATCCTGGTGTAGATCTCACCCGGCACACCGGGCGGGACCTCGTTGCCCTCATCGTCCAGGATCCGCAGTTCCACGCCGGGCAGCGGCTTGCCGACGGTGCCCTCGTGCGCCAGCCACTCCGCACTGTCCGCCCCGGTGACCAGGCCGATTTCCAGGCTGCCGTACATCTCGTAGAACACCGGGCCCCACCAGTCGATCATCGCCCGCTTCACGTGCCGGGGACAGGGTGCCGCTCCCTGGGTCACGTGCTGCAGCGAGGACACGTCGTACCGGTTGCGCACCTCCTCCGGCAGCTGCAGCAGGCGGTTGAACATGATCGGCACCAGCATCAGGTGCGTGATCCGGTACTTCTCGATGGTGGCCAGCAGGCCCTCCGGGTCGAACTTGGGCGCGAGCACGACGAACCCCTTGCTCCGGACCCAGCCGTTGGCCCAGTTCAGTGGTGCGCCGTGATACATCGGGCCGGTGACCACCGCCCGGACGCCCGGCCGGAAACCGCAGAACTTGGCCAGCTCGGTGTGATACCGGGTGGGCCGGGTGACCGGATCGCGGCGCACGCCCTTGGGCTTGCCGGTCGTGCCCGAGGTGTAGAGCATCGCGGAGGGGGCGGGTTCCGGCGGGTCGGTGCGCGGCTCGAAACCGGCGATCCACCCGTTCCACTCCGTCGCACCCTCCGGGACCTCGCGCTGGTCGCTCGGGATCCGGTACGCATCACCGATGTCCGCCGGGGTCGGGACGACGCGCACCGCGACGTGCGGCGGGAGCAGATCGAGCAGCGGCCGGACCAAGTCGGCGTGGCCGACGAGCACCTTGGCGCGCGCGTCCAGCACGATGTCGGCCACTTCCTCCGGCTTCAGATGCCAGTTCACCGGCGCCGCGGAAACACCGAGTATGTTGGCGCCCGCCATTGCCTCAAAGAACGGAATGTCGTTGCGCATCAGCAACGCCACGGAATCGCCACGTGTCACCCCGAGGGATGCCAACGCGCTCGCGGCCCGCTTGCTGCGCACGTCCAAGTCGTGCGACGAGACGAATTCGTCGCCCCGCAGAATGCCTGGTTCGTCGATCACGTACGCCTCCGCGCTGGAAGAACTGAGAAAGCCGAGAAAGAAACGCTGACTAGTGCTTGCTGACCGGTTCCAGGGCTTCGAGCAGCATGCGATGCCGCTGTTCCAGGTACGGGCCGATCATGTCGTCGGTGTAGATGTAGAGCCGGTTCTCCTTGATCGCCTCGAGCACCATGATTCCCACGTCGTCGGGGGAAACCCCGTTGGCCAGCGCGGACGAATGCGGGTGGTCGTCCCTTTTCCGCCCACCGGAGCGTGGGCTCAATGCTTGGGAGTGGGCGAAGATGTCGGTGTCGACGTAGCCGGGGCACAAGACGCTGACCCCGATGTCGTGCTTGGCCAGGCCGTGCCGCAGCGCCTCGGACATGCCTACGACGGCGAATTTCGTCGCCGTGTACATCACGCCCGCGCCGATGACCACCAGGCCGGCACCGGATGCGGTGTTCACGATGTGGCTGTCGCCGCCGCGGGCGAGCATGCGCGGCATGAAGGTCTGGATGCCGTTGACGACGCCGAACAGGTTGACCCCGACCATCCAGTCCCAGGTCTCGTAGGTCATCTCGGTCGTCGGCTCGCCGCCTGCCACCCCGGCGTTGTTGAACAGCAGCGACACCGCCCCGAGTTTCGTCTCCACCTCGTCGGCCACTTCGCGGTAGCGATCACGGTCGCGCACGTCGAGCACGTGTGCCTCGACGGCGGTGAGCTCGCTCAGCTCGGCCTTGGCCGCATCGAGGCCCGCCTGGTCGACGTCGACCAGCGCCAGCCGGGCGCCTTCCTTGGCCAGCGCGCGAGCGATGCCGAGGCCGATGCCCGCGGCGCCACCGGTGATGAATGCCGTCCGACCGTCGAATTGCTGAATCGCCACGCTCGATCCTCTCTTCGCCCGGATGTCGCCCCCGCACCGAATCTAGACGCGCAATCTAGCCTATGTCAATCAACATAGTGACATCACGGTCCAGTGCACGTAATGCGACGGCGGCCGGTGCTGGCGGGCCCGAGGCATTGGGATCACTGCGCGCGCACGTGCGCAAAATGATCACTGCGCGCAGAGCGCCTCGACCGGCGAATACGCCATGACAGATGACGCGGACACGGTCGGAACCTGGTGCGATGGCGCGCCGGGGCTATTTGTTGTTGATCATGTTTTCGACCAGTTTCTCCAGCCAGTCCATGGCCGCGTCGAGGTCGAAACCGGGGTCGAGCTGCCGCTGCAGGCCGAGGCCGAAGATGGCGCCGTTGACCACGGCCGCGATGTGATACGTCGACTCGTCGCCCTGGTCGGCGCCCGCCGAGGCGAGGATGTTCGCCGCCGCTTTCCGGCGGTTGGCGAAGAACTGCACGTAGTGCTCGTGGATCGTGCCGTCCTTCGACATCGCCTCGCTCAGCAGCGTGTAAAGCATGGCGGCGGCGGGGGTGTGCAGCCACTCCTTGACGCGATCGAAGAGCTCCCGCACGCCTTCCGGTCCTGGATTGGTGATCGTTCCGGCGTGGATGAACTTGTCGATCGCGCGCTCGACGACGGCGACGAGCAAGCCTTCCTTGTTGTCGAAGTGCCACGGGATGGAACCCCGGCTGATGCCGGACAACTCCGCGATGTCGACGAACGAGGTGCGCGCGAACCCCTTCTTGGCGAACAGGGTTTCGGCAGCGTCCAGGATGCGGCGGCGGCTCTCCTCGCCGATCTCGTCCATCCGGCTCTTGCGCCTGCTCATCTCACCATCCTCCCGACCGGGCTGGACATACTCTATGCCTGGTGGCACCGGCTCTGCCGGCCGGCTCGGTTCCCGGGGATCTCGCCGTCCAGGCAGCGTGCCTCGGCGAAGGCGCAGCGATCGTGGAAGCGGCATCCGGCGGGGAAGGCGCCCGCCGGTGGCACTCGGCCGGGAATGATCGGCAGGGCGGTCAGCCGTCTGCCTGCCTGCGGCACCGAGGACAGCAGGGCCCTGGTGTAGGGGTGCGCGGGGTTGGCGAAGAGTTCTTCGGTGGGCGCCTGCTCGACCGTCTGGCCGGCGTACATCACCACGACGCGATCGGCGATGCCGGCGACCACGCCGAGGTCGTGGGTCACCAGCAGCATGCCCATCCCGGTGCGTTGCTGCAGGTCGGCCAGCAGTTCCAGGATCTCCGCCTGGACGGTGACGTCGAGCGCGGTGGTCGGCTCGTCCGCGATGAGCAACCGCGGTTCGCAGGCGATGGCGGCGGCGATCAACGCCCGCTGCTGCATGCCCCCGCTCAGCTCGTACGGGTAGGCTGCGGCCCGGGCCCGGGGGTTGGGAATCCCGACCAGCTCGAGCAACTCGACGGCTCTCTCCAGCGCCACCTTGCGGGGTTCCCGCAGGTGCAGCCGCCGGGACTCGGCGATCTGCGCGCCGACGGTCATCGTCGGGTCGAGGCTCGACATGGGGTCCTGGAACACCGAACCGACGACCGACCCGCGCAATGCGTCCATGCGCCGGGCGGTGGCGGCCGTGACGTCCTCCCCGGCGACGGAGATGGTCCCGGACGCGACGACGACCTGTGGGGGAAGCAGATCGAGAACGGCCAGGGAGGTGATCGACTTGCCGCAACCGGACTCGCCGATCAGGGCGACGGTCTCCCCGGCGCGCACCTGGAAGCTCACGTCCTCGACCAGGCCGGGCTGGCCGGGAGAGCCCAGCAGGTCCAGGCGCAACGTGTCGACGGACAGCACCGTTTCGTGCCGAGCAGCGGTGGCGTTCATGAGTTCTTCCGATCGGCCGTCACGTCGCGCACCACGTCGCCGAGCGTGTTGAGCGCGAGGATGGTCAGGGTCAGGCAGACGCCGGGCGGAACGACCGCGTAGGGGGCGCGGAACTGCTGGTCGGCGGCGGCTTTGAGCATCGATCCCCAGCTCGCTTCCGGCAGCTGCACGCCGAGCCCGAGGAAGCTCAGGCCCGCCTCCGCCAGCAGCGCGAAACCCATCATCAGCGTGACCTGCACCAGCAGCGGGGCCAGCACGTTCGGCAGGCAGTGCACCCAGAGGATCCGGCGGGTCGAGCAGCCGATGGATTCCGCGGCGTCGATGTAGCCCTCTTCGACCACGGTGAGCGTGGCACCACGGACGATGCGGTACAGACGGGGAGCGAAGACCAGGCCGATGGCGATCATGGTCGGTCCGATGCCGGGTCCGAGGACCGCGACGATGGCGATGGCCGCGACGATCGCCGGAATGCTCAGCAGTGCGTCGGCGATGCGCGAGAGCACGGCGTCGAATCGCCCACGGAGGTAGCCGGCCAGCAGCCCGGCCGGTAGGCCAAGCAGAACGGCGATGCCCACCGCCACCACCGGCGCGACGACCACGATGCGGGTGGCGTAGATCAGGCGGCTGAGCACGTCCCGCCCGTAGTCGTCGGTGCCCAGCCAATGCGCGGCGCTCGGACCTTGGAACTGCTCGCTGAGGCTTTGGGCATAAGGGTCGTACGGGGCGAGGACGGGCGCGAACACCGCCGTGACCACCAGGCCGACGAGAAACGCGAAGCTGACTGCTCCTGCCGGCCTTCGCAGGATGAGCCGCACGGTGCGGAAGGCGGGCCGCTTTCCCTGGGACGGCACGACCGCGGACGACGCAGCTGACGTGGTCATGAGCGCACCTTCGGGTTGATCCAGCCGTAGGAGATGTCGACCAGCAGGTTGATGACGATGACGATGAGCGCGACCAGGACAACGTAGGCCTGGATGACCGGGTAGTCCTGGCGGACGACCGAGGTGATCGCCAGCGTCCCCAATCCGGAGATGCCGAAGACGGCCTCGATGATCACGACACCGCCCAGCAGGGACGCCGACTGCAGCCCGAAGACCGTGACGACCGGGATGGCCGAGTTGCGCAGGACGTGCTTGCGGACCAGCCAGCCGCGGCTGGCGCCACGGGCACGGGCGGCCAGGATGTAGGGCCGGGAGAGCACGTCGACCACACCGCCGCGGGTCTGCCTGGCGACCTCGGCCGTCATGGCCAGGGCCAGGGCGAAGGCGGGCAGGATGACGTGCCGCAGCCAGTCGCCGAATCCTTGCTCGATGGGCACGTAACCGGTGGCGGGCAGCCAGCCGAGATCGAACGCGAACACCGAGACCAGCAGCAGGCCGACCCAGAAGTTGGGCATTGCGATGCCCAGGGTGGCCAGCAGCGAGACGCCGCGGTCGGCCCAGCTGTTCTGGCGCAGCCCGGCGACGGTGCCCGCCGTCACGCCGAGCACCGCGGCGATCAGCAGCGCGACGACGGAGATCGAGATGGTGGCGGGCGCCGCCGCCAGCAGCGAGTCGATCACCGGCCGGTCCGAGTACAGCGATGTGCCGAAGTCGCCTTGCACCGCTGCCAGCAGCCAGTTGCCGAACTGCACGACCAGCGGCTCGTTGAGTCCCAGCCGCTCGCGGGCGGCCTCCACCTCGGCCGCCGTCGCGTCGCTGCCCACCAATGCCTCCGCGGCATCGCCGGGAGCCGCCTGCATCAGCAGGAAGACGACCACCGCCACCAGGAACAGGGACACGAGCGAGATGCCGAGGCGGCGCAGGAGGCGGATCACCATGGCGTCACCACCGCGCGATGTGTGTGTCTCGCGGGTCGGTGCGCTGCCGCGCGATGTGCGTCTCCCGCCGGCCGGTGCGGCGTCGTGGCGACGCTGCGCGTTCGGCAGTCCAGGCGCTGCACGATCTCTCCACTCCCTTGTGTTGTGAGCTGCAACACGTGGCTGACTTGGCTAGGTACCGTACAGCATGGCAGAGGATATGTCGAGCAACATAGACTTTGATGCGCCGCAGGGAAGGTGGGGCGACGAGGTGGCCGAGCCGGGGTTCGGCCGCCTTGGCACGGCGGAAAGGGAAGGCTCGATGCGCGGTGAGCGGATTGCGTTGCACGCCCGACGTGGCAGGCGAAAGTGCTGGTCAGGTGGCCGCGAAGGTGCCGGTGATACTCAGCTGGCCCAGCTTGTCAAGCGGGGGAGCAGGGCGGCGTAGACGTCGGGGTCGAGCGCCATGCCGGTGTGCGTGCTGCGCACTTCGACGTGTTCTGCACTCGGGTCCCGGCACAGCTCCCACGGCGCGATCTTGTCGTGCCGGGAAAAGACGGAGACCGCCGGGATGTCGCCGGGCAGCGGGCTGTCCAGGTGCTCGCGGTTGGTGCGGTAGCAGGGGCCGGTGAAGCAGTCCTGGTCGACCACGCCGGGGATGCCGGCGGTGCCGAGCCGGGCGATCACGCGGGCGACGGCGAGGAACTTGGCCCTGCCGCCCAGGGGGTTGAGCACCGCGCTGGCCAGCATGACCAGTCCGCCGACCAGGTCGGGCCGGCGGACCGCCACGATGCGCCCCAGCCAGCCGCCGCGGCTCTGGCCGAAGACGATCACTTTGCGGCCGGTCGCCTCGGCATGCCGCTCCAGCGTGCGCTCCAGTCGCTCCACCATGGTGGTGGTGCAGCCGACGTTCAAGCCGGTGCGGGAACCGATGGCGCGATAGCCACGCGCCGCGAACCAGGTGCGCGCCAATGCCAGGCTGCGGTCGCCGAACCCGAAGCCCGGGATCAGCAACACGCCCTGGCCTCGGCCGATGTGTTCCCGACGGGTCCAGATCGGATGCCGGAGAAGCCGGGGGATGTCCCGCACGATGGTGCGGAACGTTCCTTCTTCGACGGCCGACGGAGGTTGCGCTGGCACGCCGGATGGATATCCCGTTCGGCCGGCTTTCATGCGCGGCGCGCGGACCGCGTCACCCGAGACAGCGCCACAGGAACGCGAAGGTCAACGCCCAGTGGAACGCGCGCTGGGCGTTGTCGGCCGCCGCACCGTGGCCGCCTTCGATGTTCTCGTAGTAGTGCACCTCGTGGCCCAGTTCGCGCATCCGGGCGGCGAGTTTGCGGGCATGCCCGGGATGTACGCGGTCGTCCCTGGTCGAGGTCACGATCAGGGTCGGCGGGTAGCGGCGGTCACGCTCCAGGTTGTGCAGCGGTGAGTAGGTGCGCAGGTAGGCGGCGTCCTCGGGGTCGTCGGGGTCGCCGTACTCTGCGATCCAGGAGGCTCCGGCCAGCAGCCGGTGATAGCGCAGCATGTCCGTCAGCGGCACATGCGCCACGACCGCACCGAACAGTTCGGGGTAGCGGGTGAGCATGACGCCCGCGAGCAGGCCACCGTTGCTGCCGCCTTCCACGCCGAGCTGCTGGGGCGTGCACAGGCCGCGGTCGAGAAGGTCCCTGGCCACGGCGGCCAGGTCCTCGTAGGCCCGGTGACGGTTGTGTCGCAGGGCCGTCTGATGCCAGCGCGGACCGTACTCGCCGCCGCCACGGATGTTCGCCACCACGTAGCGGCCGCCGCGGGCCAGCCAGCCTCGGCCGACCGTCCCGCTGTAGGAAGGGGTCAAGGAGACCTCGAAGCCGCCGTAGGCGTTGAGCAGGGTGGGGCCGGGCTCCGGTCGCCCGACGACGAAGTAGGGGATCGCGGTCCCGTCGTCCGAGGTCGCGAAGTGCTGCTCGACGGTGATGCGGTCGGTGTCGAACCAGGCGGGGCTCTGCTTGAGCGGCTGCGGCTCCTCGGCGTCGAGGACGCCCCGGCTGAGCGTGGACGGCTGGGTGAATCCGGAGGTGCGCAGGAAGTACTCGTTGGAGTCGTCCGGCGAGGTGTCGATGATGTCGGCGCTGCCGATGTCCGGGACCCCGGGGAGCTCGTCTCGCTGCCAGGTGCCGGGTTCGACGAGATACAGGCGGCTCTTGACGTCGGTGAGTGTCTCGAGCAGCAGGTAGTCGCGGGTCCAGACGTGATACTGCAGCGAGGAATGCTCGTCCGGTCGGTAGACGACGGTGAAGTCACGCTTGCCCGCGAGGAAGTCGTCGAACCGGATGGCCAGTAGTGAGCCGGGTGGATGGCCCAGCCACTCGGAGCGCGGACGCACCAGCATCCACTCCCGGTGAACGCTGAGCCTGCTGTCGTTCGGCACGTCGATGCGCCGCAGGCCGTTCTCGGTGCGCAGCAGCTTTTCCGAGTTGAAGAAGTCGATGGAGCGATGGATCCAGTCGCGCTCGAAGCCGGGAGTGGCGTCGTGCCAGCCGCCGACCGCCACGTCGTCCTCTTCGCCTTCGAACACCAGCTGCGCCTCGGACACGGGGGTGCCGCGCCGCCATTCCCTGACCTGCCGGGGATACCCGGAGGCGGTCAGCGAGCCGGGGCCGAAATCCGTGCCGACGTAGATGCGGTCCCGGTCGATCCAGCTGACCTGGTGCTTCGCCTCGGGCAGCGTGAACCCGTCGGGCACGAACCTCAGTTCACGCAGGTCGAACTCCCGGACCACGGTGGCGTCGGCCCCGCCGCGGGACAGTTCGATCAAGCAGCGGTCGTAGTCCGGCCGCCGCGCTGTCGCTCCGCGCCAGACCCAGTTCTCGCCCTCCGCGGCGGCCAGCTCGTCGACGTCGAGGACGACCTCCCAGTCTGGTTGCGCTTGGCGGTAGGACTCCAGCGTCGTCCGGCGCCAGAGACCGCGCGGATGGTCGGCGTCCTGCCAGAAGTTGTAGAGGTACTCGCCGCGCCGGACGACGAACGGGATCCGGTCGTCGGCGTCCCACACCTGGCGAATCTCGCGCTGCAGCTGCGCGAACCGCTCGTCCTTGGTCAGGGTGGTGACCGTCTCCTCATTGCGGGCCCGGACCCAGTCCAGCGCACGGTCTCCGGTGACTTCTTCCAACCACAGCAGTTCGTCCACACCGCGACGTTAGCCGCACTGAGTGACGCGGGTCGGCCCGTGCCCGGACGGTGGGCTTGTCGATCTCGGGACGGCGAGCCAGCCATCCAACGCCGCACACTTTGTCGACAAAACGACTTGTTTACTTGTCGGTGGGGAGATCGGTCGCCGAGCCGGCGCCTTCGCGTCCCAGCGGTAGCTCGCCACGAGGCGGCACGCGCGGTACTCGTCCAACCGCTACGCCCGCCCAGCGAGTCGCCGTACCGCGGCGAGGTCGGGCTGGGCGGCGTTGACGATGGCCTCCGTTACCGAATCCATGCTCGCCGGATCGACCCCCGTTGCGGCGCAGTTGTCGCGGAACTTCGCGATGACGCGAGTGGCATCCCACGGGCGGGAGCCGTTGCCGTCGACGTCGGGGATCCGGACGAGTTGGCGGCTGCCGTCGTCCCATGCCGCTTCGAGCTTCGCGGGGAACCGTGCGGGATAGCCCGAATCCGGCCAGGGCTCCCAGGTCACGCGCTGTGCGAACCGCACGACTTCCGGGTCCGGCTCGCCGACGAAGTCATCAAGGTCAACCTGACCGCGCACGGCTTGCAGGGCCACGACGTACGGCAGGCTCCACCGTGCTTCGTCAGCACGTTCGGGTGACTGCTTGCGCTCCCAAGGAACCGCGATGACGTGCTCCTGCCTGGTGGGCACGTGGCACGTCAGTCGCTGCAGGCGCTCGTGACCACCGGGTCCGAGGTTCAGCTCGGCGACGGCCTCGACGAACGGGTGCAGGAAGTGGCAGCACGGCAAACCCTTGAACGCCGCTTCCGCCAAGTACCAGCGCGTTCCGAGATCCTCCAGCGACGACTGGAAGCGCTCGGCAGCGGCGGCGTCTCGCGCGTAGAGCCCGAAGAATCCGCGCTCGCCCTCGAAGACCGTCCGGGCTCCGGTCACACCGCCACCGACCAGGCGAACCGCGGACACGGCGGCCTGCGCTGCGCTGCCGACCTGGGCGGCTTTGCTGGTCGCGCCGCTGGCCAGGAACGTGAAGTTGCCCGCAGCGAAGCTGGCCGCGACGCCGATCGCGTCAGCGAGCCGTTCGCGGTCGAGACCGTTGATCAGGCCGACGGCCAGGGCGCCGGCGAGCGGCCCGGCGACCGACGTGCCTTGGAATCCCACGCGCTGGAACCCGCTCGGGCTGGCCAGGCCGAGGCGGACGAGCACCTCCCACCCCACGGCGAAAGCCTTGATGACCTGCCGGCCGTCCGCGCCGGTGTCCTCGGCCGCGGCAAGCACCGCAGGCGCGAGCACGCTGCTGCCGTGCATCACGGAGCCGGTGTGGGTGTCGTCGTACTCCAGCGAGTGGATGAGTGTGCCGTTGACCAGGGCCGCTTCGGCCGGCGAGGTGGTCGCGTCGGCGCCCAGAACGGTGCAGGGCCCGGTCGTGGCGACGGTGGAGGGAAGCTCACGTACGGGCCCGCGACGAGTGGCTGCCAGCCCCACTCCGACGGCGTCGAGGAAATGCAGCCGCGCGGACGCTTCGATGTCCGGCGGAAGCTCCGGAAGATCGGCGACCTTGTCGATCAGAACGTCGACGACGGACATCAGGACACCTCCCCGAGAAGTCGATCCAGCACCACGCGGAGCGGGACGTCGAGGTCCAGCGGCCGGTCAGGGTCGGTCAGCGCCTCAGCCTGTGCAGCGAAGCCGGGTCTGAGCTCGGCCGTCAGCGTTCGGAACTTGTCGAGGAGCTGCTCGCGCGACATCGGCCGGTCCGGTCCGCCGAGCGCAGACATCACGGTTTCCTCGTGGACGCTGCCATCCGCCAGGGTCACCCGCACACTGGACGGCCGGTCGTGCGGCGGCTCGGGTACGTCGGTCCACTCCTCGATCCGCACGCGATCCCGCAGCTGGACGACTGTTGCCTCGTGCAGTGACTCCCGGGCGAACGCCTTCATATCGGGTTCGCCGGCCAAGAGCACGGCGGCCACGGCATGGGGCAGCGAGAAACGCGCGGCAAGGCTCGTTTCGGGGCTCTTGTTGTCGAGCGCCGCAGCAAGCGGGTGCGCGCGTACAGCAATCTCGACGATCTTGTCGACCGGTATCCGCTTCGCCAGCTGACCGGCGGCTTCCACGCTGGAATGCAGATACTGACAGCACGCGTACGGCTTGTGATAGGCGTCCTGCACGCCGTAGCGCTCACCCAAGCCCTGCGTGAGCTCTTCCTCTCGCGCCGCCGCGCCACCGACGTCGGCGAAAACTTCGCGGAACGCCGTAGGACTGCCGGTCAGCCCGGCGTCAGCCATGTCCGCGGCGAGGAATCCGAGCTGGGAAGCGGCCGCCGCCCACGCGTTGCGCACGGTGGCACCTTGGGTCGCATTAACGAACGGCCTGGTCATCGACATCGAGGCCGCACCAAGCACGGTTCGGGCAAACGCGTCCGCTGGGAGACGACGAGCGGCGCCCACCGCAGCGGCGGCCCCGATCGGCGACAACGACGCATGAGGATGACGCGACAACGGAAGCGGTGGCCGATACGCGCGGGCGACCCGGGTGACGACCTCGTACCCGGTCACGAGCGCGATGAGCAGGTCACCCACGCTGCCGTTCGTCGCTTCCACCTCGGCGAGCGCGGTCGGCAGCGTGTACAGCGAGCCGTGGCAGGTTGCCGGGCGGTAGCCGCCGTCAAGCTCCGTCCAGTTCGCGGCCACCGCATTCGCCACCGAAGCCCGACCGCGATCAGTTCGCCGACCAGGGACGCCGACCACGGTCGACTCGTCACCGTCGACGGCCTGCGCGGAAACCTGCCGTACCTCGTCCTCGGTGTGCGCCGCGATCATCTCGGCCAGGTCGTCGCAGACGATGAGCATCGCCTTGCGCAGCACGGGTTCGGGAATCGTGGCGACTCCGCGGCGCGCGTGGTCCGCCGCCCAGTCCAGCAGCTCCGTGGCCTCAGACATGCACGCCTCCCGCCGGCTCGGCGGCCGCTTGCGTGACCCGCACGTGCCGGCGGTGCGCCAGCCACGCACATCCGGCCGCAACCAGGCAGAGCCCGACGATGTACCAGGCCATGGCGGTGTTGCTGTCGGTTTCGCTGTACAACCAGGTCGCGATGAACGGCGTGGTCCCGCCGACGAGCGTGGTCGGCAGCGCGTACGCCAGCGACGCGCCGGTGTAGCGGATCTTGGTCGGGAACAGCTCGCAGTAGATCGCCGGCTGCGGCGCGTAGGCGGCGGACTGGATGACCGCCAGCCCGAGAATCATGCCGAGCAGGATGATCCACGAGTCACCCGTCTCGATCATCGCGAAGTACGGGAACGTGAAGGCAGCGGCGGCCAGGGCCGCCAGCGTCACCTGACGGCGCAGCCCCACCCGGTCGGAGAGCCACCCGAACACCGGGATGGAGATCAGATAGCACACCGAGACGATGGTCAGGTGGTTCAGCGTCTGCGACTCCGGCACCTTCAGCGAGTCGGTGACGTACGCCAGGGTGTAGGTCGCGATGACGTAGTAGAGCGCATTGTTGGCCGCCGCCAGGCCCGCCCCGATCAGGACCGACCGCCAATCCGTGCGTAGGACCTCCGCGACCGGGACCTTCGTGACGTCGTCCTTCGCCTTCGTGGTGACGAAGTCCCGCGACTCGGCCAGCCCGCGGCGGATGTACAGGCCGACCAGGACGATCACCACGTTGGCCAGGAACGGGATCCGCCAACCCCAGTCGCCGAAGGCGTCCCCGCTGACCCACGACGACACACTGACGACAAGGCTGGCCAGCAGCAGCCCGGCGGGGGGAGCCGATCTGCGTGGACGAACCGAACAGTCCCTTGCGGCGGGCCGGCGCGTTCTCCACCGACAGCAGCGCGGCGCCACCCCACTCGCCGCCGAGCGCGATGCCCTGCGCGATCCGGCACAGCGTCAGCAGCACCGGAGCCCAGACACCGATCGCCGAGTAGGCCGGGATGAGGCCGATGAGGACGGTCGCGCCGCCCATGATGAGCAACGTGGCGACGAGGACGTTCCGCCTGCTGATCTTGTCGCCGAAGTGCCGCCGAAGCGCATCCAGCAGATGAGGTGTTGCAGCCCGGTCTCGTCGTGCAGCGACTCGAGCTGCCGGATCAGGCCGTCGGGGTCGCCGACGTAGACGACGCCGCCGTCGCGCAAGCCGTCAACGGTGACGCCGCCCGCCTTGTCGGTGGCGGAGACCAGTTCGGCGTACCGCTCGTAGCTCGGCGGCACGTCCTCGCCTTGCGGAACGATGGACAGAACCGAGTCGAAGTACCAGGTCAGCGCCTCGCGCGCGTTGTCGACCGCGGCCTGTTCGGTCTCCGCGAGGTGGATCTGCCAGTTCATCGGGAAATCCAGCTCGAGGATGTCCCGGCCGAGATCCCGTAATCGCCGTTTGGCGTCGACGACGAACGCGTTCAGCTCCGGCATCGTCATCAGCGTCGGCGTGACGAGCATGTTGCAGCCCTGTGCGACGGCCAGGTCGAACGACTCCGGGCTGATCGAGGCGAGGTAGATCGGCGGGGTCGGGCGCTGCACCGGGGTGGGCCGGCAGTCCACGTCGGTGATGTCGAAGTGCTTGCCGTGGTACGAGAACGGCTGACCGGTGGGTTTGCTCCACAGGCCGCGGATGATGTCGAGGGCCTCGACGAACACCTCACGGCTTTCCGCCTGCCGTTCGCCCGCGCCCATGTTGCGGAACTCGTGCGGTTGGTAGCCGCGGCCGACGCCGAAGTCGAGCCGTCCGCCGGAGAGGACGTCGGCCATCGCGTAGTCCTCGGCGATGCGGACCGGCCAGTCGAACGTCAGGTTGCTGACCGCGATCCCGATGCGCATGCGCTCGGTGCGTTGCGCGATGGCGGCGGCGGCCACCTGCGGGGAGGGCATCGAGCCGTAGTCGCTGCCGTGGTGCTCGGCCAGCCACACTTCGTCGAAGCCCAGCAGTTCGGCGTACTCGACCTGTTCGAGCATCTCGCGATAGGCACGCGGGAAGTCGTGGTCGGGACATTCCAGGACGTAGAAGATGCCGAACTTCACGCAAGGTCCTCCTCGTGACGGGCGTGGAGGTGCGGGTTATGCGGGTGAGGGCGCCGCATGGTGCGGGTCCGCGAAGAGTCCGGCGCCGACGCTGCTGCGCAGCCGCTTCTTGTCGAGCTTTCCGACGCTGGTCCTGGGCAGGGAGTCGACGACGATGACGCGTTCGGGCAGCCACCAGCGCGGCACCCGCTCGGCCAGGGCCGACCGCACCTGCTCGGGGTCCAGCTGGGCGCCTTCGGCGGCGACGACGAAGGCCAGTGGACGTTCCTGCCAGCGTTCGTGCGGGACCGCGATGACGGCTGCCTCGGCGACCTGGGGGATCGTCGTCAGTGCCTGCTCGAGCGCCAGCGAGCTGATCCACTCACCGCCGCTCTTGATCAGGTCTTTGGCCCGGTCGACGATGGTCAGGTAGCCCTCGGAGTCGATGGTCGCGATGTCGCCGGTACGCAACCAGCCGTCGGCGAACGCCTCCGGGTGCTCGTCGCGGAAGTAGCGGTCGGCGACCCACGGTCCGCGCATGAGCAGCTCGCCCCGGTCGACTCCGTTGTGCGGGACCTCGTTGCCGTCGTCGTCGACGAGCTTCCAGTGCAGGCCGGGTAGCAGGCGTCCCTGGCGACGGACGTACTCGTAGCGGCGCTGCGGGTCGTCGTCGGCGTCGCGTGGTGGGCGGGCGAATGTGCCCATCGGGGACAGCTCGGTCATGCCCCAGCCCTGGTAGGCCGGCACGCCCAGGTCTTCCTCGATGCTGCGGATCAGCTCCGGGGTCGGGGTCGAGCCGCCGAGCACCAGGGCCCGCAAACTGGTCAGGTCGATCCGGTTGGCCGTGGCGTGTTTGACCAGGTCGACGGCGACCGTCGGGACCATGCCGGTGTAGGTGACCTGTTCGGTCGAGAGCATGGTGGCGATGTCGGCCACCGACGGGTGCGGCCCGGGCAGGACCTGATTCGCGCCGGTCATCAACGCGGCGAACGGGATGCCCCACGCGTTGGCGTGGAACATCGGGACGACGTGGCAGACGGTGTCGCGCTCGCAGATCGCGTGGCCGTCGGCCAGGCATGCGGCGAAGGTGTGCAGGTAGAGCGCGCGGTGCGAGTAGCCGACGCCCTTGGGGGCGCCGGTGGTGCCGGAGGTGTAGCAGAGCGCGGCCAGGTCGTTCTCGTCCCGCGGTACGGGTTTTTCCAGCGGCGTGGCGGCCGCGATCAGTTCGTCGTGGTTCGGGCTGTCCCCGTCGGTGGTGATCACCGGCATCTCGGGGCGGCGGGAGCGGACGCTGTCCAGCAACGGCAGCAGCGACGAGTCGACGAACACCACGCGGTCATCGGCGTGGTCGACGATGTAGGCGATCTCGTCGGCTGCCAACCGCAGGTTGAGCGTGTGCAGCACGGCTCCCGCCAGCGGAGCTGCCAGGTACAGCTCGAGATGGCGGTGGTGGTTCCACGCCAGCGTCGCGACCCGATCGCCTGGCCGCACCCCGAGGTCGATCAGGGCTTGAGCGAGGCGCAGCACGCGGTCGGCGTACTCGGCGTAGGTGTAGCTGAAGATCTTCTCGCCGTCCTGGTACTGGGTGATCGTCTTCGCGGCGAACAGGTCGCGTGCCCGGTACAGGAAGTCGGTGATCAACAAGGGGGAGCCGGAGGCCGGCGCAGGGGTCATACGGACACCTCCTGTCGTCCGGCCGCGACGGCCGCGCGTACTTGCGGGATGACGCGGGAGGTGAGCAGTTCGATGCGGGCCGACCCGCTCTCCACCGATTCGCCGGGCAGCTGCGCCCAGAAGTGCACGTCCTTGATCTGCGGACGGTCGAGCAGCAGCGTGGTCAGCTCGCTGACCGCGGTGTCGACGTCCCACAGCAGGAACGCGCCGGCGTCCAGCAGGGCCTGCGGGTTCGGGAAGGTGGGGACCTGGTCCGGCGGGCCGAACGCGCCCATGCCGATGTAGCCGTTGATCTGGTAGAGCGCGTGCTGGCCGATGCGGGCCCACTCGCGTTCCGGGTCCTCGGCGATGATTGCCCACTGACCTGCGTAGATGCGGCCCTCGTCGACCGGTTTGCCGACCTTCTCCAGCGCGTCGATGTACATCTGGTGGTGGGCGTTCTGGGTACTGAGGAAGCCGTCGGCGATGCGGGCGACGCGCTCGATGGCGGGCTCGGCCATGGCGCCGACCAACAGTTGCGGGGTGGCCTCCGGCTGCGGGGTGACCGGCAGCGCGGGGAAGTCGTAGCGCTTGCCGTGGAACTCCGCGGTGTCCCGCGACCAGGCGCGGCGGATGATCTCGACGCCTTCTTCCAGCAAGCTGGGCCGGTTGCGCAGGTTCCGGCCGAAGGCTTGGAACTCCGGCTGCCAGTAGCCCTGGCCGACGCCGAGGTCGAACCGGCCGCCGCTGAGCAGGGACAGGGTGGCGGCGTCCTCGGCGAGGCGGATGGGGTTGTGCAGCGGGGAGACGATCAGGTTGGTGCCGATCTTGAGCGACTTCGTGCGGGCGGCGATCGCGCCACCGATGACGAACGGCGACGGCGTGTAGCCGTCGGCCATGAAGTGGTGCTCGGTGAGCCACACCGACTCGATGCCGCGGCTTTCCGCCCAGGCGATCTGGTCGAGGGTCTCGGCGTAGAAGCTGGTGAAGCTGCGCGGCCACCGCGCCGGATTCCGGAAGTCGTACCACAGGCCGAAGGTGCAGGTGTGCTCGGACACGGCGGGCTCCTCAGATCGTCACAGCGGGCACAGGGGTATGTCGTGGATCACAGAATGGGCCCGGGGTGGTGGCCGGTGAAGGCGCTGGAAGCCGAGCCGTTGTCGGTGGATCCAAAGGCTTTGCGGCGAACAGCACCCGGTGCGGTGATCCGGCGTGGGCAGTGCCGAGTGCGCAGGTGAGCGGGTCTGCCGTGGGTGATTCGGCGCAGATAGCGGGGTGGATCTGCACCTCGGCGGGGTTCGGTCAGCCGGAGTTGATCAGTCCTCCGGGCGGCGCAGCGGGACGTGTGACAGGGCGCACATTGCTCCAGAAGTGTTGGAGGTCCGCACAAGGCGGCCTTCGACGGTCATTCGTCCCAGGTGGAGCGCTTCGCGTGCGCGGAAACCGCTTCGCCGATCCGTTGGATCCGCTCGCCCAGCATTCTCATGGTGGCAGGCTCGAGGTCGGCTTCGGTGAGCTCGCGTATCAGCAACGTCAGCGTGCGCACGATGCCAGGGCAGGATTGCGCGATCGTGGTGAACAGCAGGGTGTCAGTTTCCACCGTCCGCTCGTGCCCGGTGTCGGCGGCGGACTGGCCAGGTGGTGGCGGCACCATCGGTCCGGAGTTCCACGTCATGGCTTCCGAGCCTGGTCACAGGGGTCCTAGGGCGGGAGGGAAGATCGGCAGGATCCCGCGGGAACGTCGTACGCTGAATTCGTGCCCGAACCGAACGAACGGCTGCGGTTCGCCCGCGAATCGATGCCCTCTCGACGCTCACCGGGCACCCATGCGAGCCGCGAGGAAGTGGCCGAATTGGTGGTGGCGTGGATCGCCCGTCATCACGGCAAGGACTCGGCCTTCGACGCCAATCACCTCGGCAAGTTGGAACGCGGGACCGTGCGGCGTCCGTCGTCGCTCGTTCGCGCCGCACTGTGCGCTGTGTACGACGCAACAGAAGCCGACCTCGGCTTTGCGCCTACCGAAGCCGCCGATCGTGTGTCGGCTGCGCTGCGCGGACGGACCGACGTGGTCGCGCTCGATGCTGTCGCGTCGGTGCTGGGGAGTTTGCGACGGTTGGAAGACGTCGCGGGTGCTGCCGAAGTCGTGCCCAGTGTTCGGCGGCAAGCCGCACTGGTGGACCGGCTGGCTCGCAACGCATCGGGCGATGCGCGCTCCTGTGCCGTCGGGCTGTTGTCCGAGATCGAGCAGTACCTCGGGTGGTTGGCGATCCCGCTCGGTCAGTGGGGTGAATCGCGGCGACATCTGGACCGGGCGACTGTTCTGGCGATCGAAGCGGACGACTCACATCGCCTGGTGACCGCGTTGTCGTTCGCGGCGGACCGAAGCTTGCGCCGTCACGACGTGCGTACGGCTGATGCGCTGAACGAGGCCGCTGCTCGCAACCCGCGCTCCCACCCTGCACTGCGCACGTACTTGGCCTATCAACGCGCCGACGTATTGGCGCGCGGCGGGGACCGGACCGAGGCCGCCCGCCAGCTCGGTCGAGCTGACCAGTTGGTTGATCGGCTTCCGGGTGAGGTGCCCGAGTCCGGCTACTGGTACACGCCGTCGTTCTTCACCGGCGAGCGAGCCTTCGTGCTGCACGCCCTTGACGATCGGCAAGGCGCCCGTCGCGCCGCCGCAGATGCGTTGGCCGCCATGCCTGCCACGTGGCGCGGGGAAGAATGGGAGCAGCGCCGCCGTGAGCTTGCCGAGCTCGCGGCATAGCCAAGTCGAAAGAACGCGCGAGCCCGTGACCGTTCCGCTGACCGGCACGGGTGAGCAGCGCATTCGTCGCTCAGGATGAGACGGCTGGCGGTCCGGGCGCACGTTCAGCAGAATCATGCGCGGATGCGTACCCGAACGAAAAGGAACCGAGCATGTCGGATCCGGGCAGCCGGGAGATGCCTTCACGATCAGCGTTACTCGTCCTGGGCCGGATTCCCGCGGGCCGGTCATGAGCGGTCCGCGCGTCGCACTGTTCGCCACCTGTCTGACTGACACGCTGTACCCGGACACGGCCAAAGACGTCGTTCGCCTGCTGGAACGGCTGGGCTGCGAGGTCGATTTCCCACTCGGGCAGACATGCTGCGGGCAAATGCACTTCAACACCGGCTACCGGGATCACGCCCGCAAGCTCGCTGAGTCTTATGCCGACGTCTTCGCCGAATACGACTATGTGGTGGCGCCGTCCGGCTCGTGCTCGGCGATGGTGCGGGACATCCACCCGGACCTGTGCGGCACCGGGCCGGCGGTCGAGCACACCTACGAGCTGAGCGAGTTCATCATCGACGTATTGGGTGTCGAGGACGTCGGCGCCTACTTCCCGCACCGCGTCACCTACCACCCGACGTGCCACTCACTGCGGATGCTCGGCGTGGGGGACCGGCCGCTGCGCCTGCTGCGTGCGGTGAGAGGGCTGGAGCTCGTCGAACTGCCGTTGGCCGAGCAGTGCTGCGGCTTCGGTGGCACGTTCGCGCTGAAGAATTCCGAGACGTCCACGGCGATGCTCGCCGACAAGATGCGCAACGTGCTGGACACCGGTGCGCAGGTGCTGTGTGCCGGCGACAACTCGTGCCTGATGCATATCGGCGGTGGTTTGTCGCGGTTGAAGACGGGCGTGCAGACCGTCCACCTGGCGTCGATCCTGGCGAGTACGGAGGAGGAGCCGTGGGCGGCCGCAACCCGGTGACCTGGCTGGGCAGTCCAGCCTTTCCGAAGGCCGCGCACGAGGCGTTGGCCAACACGCAACTACGTCGCAACCTGCGCAAAGCGACCACGACGATCCGGGCCAAGCGCGCCGAGGTCGTCTCCGAGATGGCGGACTGGGAGCGGCTGCGCCGCGCGGGCGAGGCGATCAAGGACGACGTGCTCGCCAATCTCGACACCTACTTGGTGCGGCTCGAGGAGGCCGTCACGGCGCGCGGCGGCGTCGTGCACTGGGCGCGGGACGCCGAAGAGGCCAATCAGATCGTGCTCGATCTGATCCGCGCCGAGGGCACCGACGAGGTGGTCAAGGTCAAGTCCATGGCCACGGCGGAGATCGGGCTGAACGAGGCGCTGCAGGCCGGCGGGGTGAACGCGATCGAGACCGACCTTGCCGAGTTGATCGTGCAGCTCGGCGAGGACCGGCCGTCGCACATTCTGGTGCCGGCGATCCACCGCAACCGGGCGGAGATCCGCGAGATCTTCAGCAGGCGGATGACGGAGAAGCCGGCGTCCGACGAGCCGAAGGATCTGGCGGAGGCGGCGCGCAAGTACCTGCGGCGCAAGTTCCTTTCCGCCAAGGTCGCGATCTCCGGGGCGAACTTCGCCGTCGCCGACACCGGGTCGATCGTGGTGGTCGAGTCGGAGGGCAACGGGCGCATGTGCCTGACGTTGCCGGAGACGCTGATCACCGTGATGGGCATCGAGAAGCTGGTGCCCACCTGGCAGGACCTCGAGGTGTTCCTGCAGCTCCTGCCGAGGTCGTCCACCGCGGAGCGGATGAATCCGTACACGTCGGTGTGGACGGGGGTGACACCGGGCGACGGGCCGCAGAAGTTCCACCTGGTCCTGTTGGACAACGGACGAACAGCAACGCTGGCGGACAAGGTGGGCCGGCAGGCGCTGCGGTGCATCCGGTGTTCGGCATGCCTGAACGTGTGCCCGGTGTACGAGCGGACCGGTGGGCATTCCTACGGGTCGGTCTACCCGGGACCGATCGGGGCGATCCTGGCGCCGCAGCTCGTCGGCGACATGCACGACAAGCAGGCCGCTTCGCTGCCGTACGCGTCGTCGCTGTGCGGAGCGTGCTTCGAGGTGTGCCCGGTGCGGATCAACATTCCCGAGGTACTGACGCACCTGCGGGCGGAGGCCGTGGAGGCGAAGGGCAAACGCACACCGGAGGCGCTGGCGATGGCTGCGGCCGCGTGGGTGTTCGCCGATCCGAAGCGGTACGAGGCGGCGCAGAAGGCCGGGTCGCTGTCGCGGTTCCTGGCCCGTGACGGGTGGATCAAGAGGATTCCGGGGCCGGGAGCGAAGTGGACGGATTCGCGGAACGCGCCTGCGGTGCCCAAGGAGTCGTTCCGCACGTGGTGGAGGCGCAATCGTGTCGAGCGCTCGTGAAGAGATCCTGAGCAGGATCCGTGCGGTGGACCGTCCGGCGAGTCCGCCGGTGGTGCGGGACTACGAGCGGGAGCGCTCGGCGTCCGACGTGCTCGCGCTGCTGGACGAACGGGTCGCCGACTACAAGGCGATCGTGCACCGGGTGTCCGAGGCCGAGGTGCCGGATCGGATCGCCGAGTGCTTGGCCCGGCGCTCGGCGAAGACCGTCGTCGTGCCTGCTGATGCCCCTGATTCGTGGCGAGTGTCCGGGGTCGAGTGGAAGTCCGACGATCCGCCGCTGGCGTTGTCCGAGCTGGACAGGGTGGACGGTGTGGTGACCGGTTGCGCGGTGGCGATCGCGGAGACGGGCACGATCGTGCTGGACTCGGGTGCCGCGCAGGGGCGGCGGATCATCACTCTGGTGCCGGACTACCACCTGTGTGTGGTTCGGGCCGATCAGGTGGTGGTCAGCGTGCCGGAGGCGTTGGCGCGGCTGGAGGCCACCCGGCCGTTGACGTTCATCAGCGGGCCGTCGGCCACCAGCGACATCGAGCTCGACCGGGTCGAGGGCGTCCACGGTCCCCGCACGCTGGAAGTCCTGATCGTCGGCTAGTTGAGCGTGGCGTCGAGAATCGCCGCAGCTGCTTCCCGTGCGCGCGTGGCGGGTGCGGACGAACCGGCCATCGCGCAGCGGGTGATGGCGCCTTCGCTCAGCAGGATGAGCTGGTCGGCCAGCTGCTCCGGGGCGTCGGCTCCGGCTTCGCGGGCGAGTTCGACGAGTTCGGCGCGGAAGCCGTCCTTGTGATGGGTAGCCATCTCCGCGATGTGCGGTGACGTGGCGCGAAGCTCGTTGAACGTCCTGATGAACGCACAGCCGCGGTAATCCGGCTGGCTCGACCAGTCGCGCAGGAAGTCGAACACGGCGAGGATGCGTTCGCGCGGATCGGTCCGGGCGTCGACGTGCTCGTCGAGCATGGACTGCCACAACGCGTCGCGGTGCCGCAGGTAGGCCTCGATCAGATGCTCCTTGGACGGAAACAGCTGGTAGAGGCGCTTGAGCGACACACCCGCGGCATCGCGGATGGCGTCCATGCCGACGGCTTGCACGCCGCGCTCGTAGAACAGTCGATCGGCCGCGCTCAGGATCTGCTGCTGCGCGGTCTCGTCGTCGAGCCTGGTCCTGCTCGTCTTGCCGCCGGTCTTGGTTGCTGTCTTGGCTTCACTCGCCGTTGCTGACTTGGCCACTTCGCCTTCCCTTCGTCCCTCAGCTTGCCTTCCCGGCACCGTGCGTCTGTATGCCCCTCCGCCTCGCGCCGACAATTCGCTCCGTCTGGGCGTTGCTGAACTGCTCCGCCTTCGCGATCCCTCGGCCCGTCGCGTCTGCGTCCCTGCGCCTCCGCGATCACCGTCATTCATCCCGGGATCGCCGTCTTTCGTCTCCCGCGACCGCCACGTGACGCACGCCATGTTGCGGGGAGAACCATCGTTCTCCTAGAGTAGCAGACATCGGAGAACGAACGTTCTCCAAAGACTTCCACAAGGGTTGCGAGTCCCCGAAGACCTCGAGGGCTCCGAGTTCGAAAGGGTTGTTCGACATGAGTGTTGTTCTGGAACCGGCCGCTCAGGAGTTCGCCAACGCGACCGCCAACCCGCCGTTCCTGTTCGAGTTGCCTCCGGAGGAAGGTCGCAAGGCGGTCGACGAGGCGCAGACGACCGACTACCCGAAGCTGCCGGTCGACGAGGAGTGGATCACCCTCGAGGACGGGACTCGGGCGCGGATCGTCAAGCCGCAGGGCGCCACCGGCGTTCTGCCCGCGATCCTCTACATCCACGGCGCCGGCTGGGTGTTCGGCAACGCGCACACCCACGACCGGCTGGTCCGTGAGCTGGCGGTCGGCGCGGAGGCCGCGGTGGTGTTCCCCGAGTACGACCTGTCGCCGGAGGCGCGCTACCCCCGTGCGATCGAGCAGAACTACGCGGTCGCGAAGTGGATCGTGACCAAGGGCAAGGAGAAGGGGCTCGACGCGGAGAAGCTGGCGATCGCCGGTGACTCGGTCGGCGGGAACATGTCGGCCGCGCTGACGCTGCTGGCCAAGGAGCGCGGCGATGTGAAGTTCGTGCAGCAAGTGCTGTTCTACCCGGTCACCGACGCTGCCTTCGACACCGGTTCGTACCACGAGTTCGCGACCGGCTACTTCCTGCAGCGCGACGGCATGAAGTGGTTCTGGGACCAGTACACCACCGACGAGAAGCAGCGGAACGAGATCACCGCCTCGCCGCTGCGGGCAACGACGGAGCAGCTGAAGGACCTTCCGCCGGCGTTGGTGATCACGGCCGAGGCCGACGTGCTGCGTGACGAGGGTGAGGCGTACGCCGCCAAGCTGCGCGAGGCCGGGGTGCCCACCACCGCGGTCCGATTCGCCGGAATCATCCACGACTTCGTGATGCTGGACGCGCTGCGCGACACCCACGCCGCCAACGCCGCGATCGACCTGGCCATCCGCACGCTCAAGAGCGCGCTGCACTGACCGAACAGCGACCAAGGCCGCCGGAATTACGGCCCGGGCAGACCCCGAAGGATCTGTCCCCGCCGTTGCTCCGGCGGCCTTTGTTGTTCTCGAGCCAGGTCATTGCCGCTGCGGCGCGAACCGCGGCCGTGTGGCGTACCCGCCCGCGTGCAGCAGACGCACGACGCGGTAGCGGTGCGGCCGCCACGGTTCGAGTGCGGCAACCATGGCGTCGTCGTCGAAGTCGGCGTTGAACATGGCGTGGCCGACCACACGGGCGAGGTGCACGTCTCCGACGGACAGGGCGTCCGTGTCCCCGAACGCCCGCTGGGCGATCTCCGCCGCTGTCCACACCCCGATCCCGTCGATCGTGCACAGCAGGCGCTTGGCGTCCTCGGTGGGCAGCCCGCTGAGTCGTTCGAGCCGACCGGCTCGGCGTACGCAGGCGATGATGGTGCGAGTTCGTCGTGGGTCGACCCCGAGGCGATGCCATTCCCAGGCGGGTATCGCCGCCCAGGTGGACGGCGCCGGGAAGACCTTCATGCCCTCAGGCGCGGGCCCAGGCACGGGGGGTGCCGTAGCGGCGAACCAGTCGGCGCCAGGCCGTCGTGGCTTGCCGCCCGAGCACTCGCTGCTCGAGGATCGCGGGGATCAGGGCTTCGAGGACGCGATTGGTGCGGCCGATGCGCAGCCCGCGGTTGCGCCGGAGCAGGCCCTCCAGCATCGGATGATCCGGCCGGAACTCGCTCGGGTCGTCGGCCGCGCCGCACAACTCGGGCGCGTTCTCGACGGCCCGCCGCGCACCGGGACCCCATGCCCGGCAGGTCAGCGTGTGGACATCGTCCTGCGTCAGCAGCATGCTCACCGGGCCGTCATCGGTCAGCGATGTCCGCCAGACACCCGGCAGCCCGGAGTGGGCGGCCGACTCCACGATCCGATGTGTCGGGTCGGCCCGGCCACGCTGCAAAGGAGCCACGGTCTGCGCTATGGCCGTCGGCCAGGACGACTCCCACGTCGTGCTGGCGTCCGGTTTCGGCAGATGCGTGTGGCCCACGCGGCGATTGTCCCGCAGCGGCCGTTGATCAGGTGAATGCCACCGGGAGCGCGGGCGTAGGTAGGAACGCCGGAAGGGGATCGGCTGATGCGTTGATCTTGATCCGGTACGACGGTGCGCGGCGTGCAACGAATGATCAATGCTCCGGGGCGGTGCGCCGTCTAGGGCAAGAAAAATGGCCCCTGATCAGGGGCCTGATGCGCGCCCGGAGGGATTCGAACCCCCAACCTTCTGATCCGTAGTCAGATGCTCTATCCGTTGAGCTACGGGCGCCTGTTCGGTTGCGCGGTACACGTTACCGGGTCCGCGGGAGCGGCCTGCCACCGGGTCCCGGAAGGCATCCGCCCCTGCCGGTGGCGCAACCGCCAACTGCCTCAGCCAGTGTACCCGGGCGACGGCCCGCAACGGCGCAGGGCCAGGCGGCCGCATAGGGGCCGGCCTGTGGGGCGGTGGCTGCGCCGAGTATGTGATGTCGTCCTGGCAACGTGATCAACTTGTGGTGGGTGATGTTGACGGTGGCCGGAGGGTTGCTAGGTTGCCGCCGGGACGAAAGGGGCATATCTCCATGGATGGTTCGGTGCTTGATCCGGAGGGCGCCCGGGAGCGCTTGGCGGCGTGGAAGGGCCGGATCGACCAGCTGGCCGCCAACACCAAGGCGATGAGTGATCGCTTGCAGCAGTTGCAGGAGACGGTGGCTGATCCGCGTGGGCTGGCGAAGGTGACCGTCGACTCGACTGGGTCGTTGATCGGTTTGCAGCTGACGTCGAGGATTCAGGGGCTTCCGCCGGATGTGATCGCGCAGGCGATCATGGACACCGTTCGCCGTGCCAAGGCCCGGTTGGCGGAGCGGTCGCGGGAGATCGTCGAGGAGACGATCGGCACCGAGTCGGCGGCAGGGCGGGCGATTGCGGCCTCGGTGGGCAAGCATCTGCTCGCCGACGATGTGTCCGAGACGGTGACCAAGACCACGCCTGCTGCCCCGCCTCCGCCGACACCGTCGCCTGGGGTGTCGATGTCGTCTGGTCTGCCGGGGTCGGCTGGCCCGGCGGGTGCTTCGCCGCCGTCCGCGCCCGCATCCACTGTGAAACCGTCGAGTGCTCCACGGCGTCCAAATCGGGTGGACGAGGACGACGACGAGGAGCCGTTCGAGTTCAAGTTCGAGTGACGGCCGGGAGGTGTCGTGGGGCATCAGGGGTATCACGCTCCGGTGGAGGACATCACCAAGCACGCGGGCAACATCGACGCGTTGCGGGAGCGGTTCGGCGCGATCAAGGCCGCAAGCAGTCACATCGCCAAGGACAACGAGGCGTACGGGTTGTTGTGCGGGTGGATCGCGGACGTGTTGGAGGGCAAGCACGTCAAGGTCGACGACGTGATCGCCTACGTGGAGGAGAACCTGCAGCTGGTCGCTGACACGTTGCGGGATGCCGCGAAGGTCTACGAGCGCATGGAGGAACAGCATCGCGGCACCTTCCAAGCCATCGAAAGCGGGGTGCGATGACCGACACCTCACTGATCGCTCCGGTCGAGTCCACGCGCAAGCCGTGGACCGGGTCCACCCTGGCCGACGGGGTCGAGGGCTTGGTGCAGGCGATCAAGTCGGAAGGCTGGGTCGACGACGTGCTGGCGGGTGCCTCGCTCGGGGTGGACGTGGCCGCCACGGTGATGGATCCGATCAGCGCGCTGCTGGCCAACGGGCTCGGCTGGGCGATCGAGTACTTCGACCCGCTGCGCGAGATGCTGGACGAGCTGACCGGCAAACCGGACGTGGTGCAATCCCACGCCCAGACCTGGGCGAACATGGCCGGCGAGTTCGCCTCGATCGCCGACGAGCTCAAGAACGCCGTCGACAACGACCTCAAAGCCTGGCAGGGCGAAGCGGCGGACGCCTACCACAACCTGATGGAGCACAACGTCGAGGCCATCAACGGCCTGTCCGCCATCTGCACCGCCATGCAATCGGCCACCGAAGGCGCCGGCGGCCTGGTCCAGCTCACCAGGGACATCGTCCGCGACCTTATCGCCGACCTGGTCGCCCGCGTCATCGTCTGGGCCGCCGAAGCGATCTTCGTCGTCACCATCCCCGTCATCGCCTCACAAATCGCCGCCGCCGTCGTCAAATGGGCCGGCCGCATCCTCACCTACGTCACCGCCCTGATCACCAGCCTCACCAACCTCGCCAAACTCCTCGGGTGAACCGACCATGACACCCAAACCGAAAACACCCAACACCACCGGGAAAACCCCAGCAACGAACAAAGGCGACGGCAACAGCGCCGACGGCAAGAAGCAGTCGACCACCAAAGGCACGCCCACCATCGACAGCGTCGATCAAGGCGTGGCCGAGGTCAAAGCCAGGGCGATCGAGGGGCGGCCGAACAACGCCCTCAAGAAGACCCTGGAGGATCCCACGAAGTCCAGCACGGACTCCGAGACGAACAAGGGCGACAAGGACGACAAGGGGCCCGAGAACCAGGAGAAGGACAAGGAGCGGACCGAGGAGAAGGAGCGGGAGAAGGAGAAGGACGAGGGCAAGGACAAGGACGAGAAGAAGGACAAGGACGGGGACCAGCAGGGGCAGGAGGAGCTGCCACCCGGCGTCAAGGAGGGATGGACCAAACGCACGGCCGACAACGGCAAGGGCGTCGTGTGGCAGCGCCCCGGCGCCCAAGGAAACGCCGACATGGTCCGCATCATGGATCCGACGCCTCGGTACCCGTATGGATATGTCCGGTTCTACAACAAGCACGGCCAGCCGATAAATTTGGACGGCAAGCCGGGCTCCAGGGCGGACACCCACATTCCCAGAAATCCGGACGGATCGTATCCGGTGCCCAAAGGCTGGTAGGAGATGACTATGGACTTGGGCGTTGCTGGGCAGTTCATCGCGGAAGCGACGGGCGAATTCGCGCTGGTCGTGCGCACCGACGGTGGGGTCGAGGTGCGAGTCGAGTCCGATTTCACGGTGTCCGGCAACCGGGGCACGGTGACGTATTCGCCGGACACCATCACCGACTCCACGGTGTTCAACTGGCTGGTCGGCAAGCGCATCATCGCGGCAGTCGTCGACGATGCGGGCGCGCTGACCATGACGCTGGCCGACGGTACGAAGATCTCGGTGCCGCCGGACGAGGAGTTCGAGGCGTGGACGCTTGCCGGGCCCGGCGCGCGGAAGATCGTGTCCATGCCGGGCGGCGAACTCACCGTGTTCAGCGGCGACAAGTAGCCAGGACGGAGCGAGTGCTCCGGCACTGATCACCGTGGCTTGGACGAAGTGAGCGCTTGGCGTCCGAGCGACGTCGGTGCGGTTTCCGCGACCAACCGCCGACATGCGGCGGCTGCCCCGGATCATCCAGGGCAGCGCGCCGGCATCTTGCGGAGGCTGCGGGATTCGAACCCGCGAGGGGGCTCAAACCCCCAACCGCATTAGCAGTGCGGCGCCATAGACCAGACTAGGCGAAGCCTCCCGGGTATATCGGTGCGACTAGGTTACCGTCCACCCTCCGCGCGACCCACCCCGCCCCCACCATCTCCGTGGCCACGCCCACCGAGCAGCCGACGGAGCCGGCGCTGACCGCCGGAAGGCATGGGCCGGTGCCCCGCGCTGGGCGGCCGCCAGAACTCAATTTCTCCGATCCGTACCTGGGAGGTGCCGGTGCCCCGCGCTGGAAGGCCGCCAGGGTCGGCACTTGCGGAAGCCGAGGCAGGCTGACACACCCGGGAGCGGACCCGGACCGCTCAGCGGTCGGTCCGGGCCGCGGGCTCCGGCTCTTGGGTGGCTTTCAGGTCTCGGCGTTGTCCGCCGGGGGCGCGGGCTCCGGCTCTCCGGTGGCCCTCAGGTCTCGGCCTTGCCCGCCATCGCCACGAACGGCTTCAGCGCCGCTGGATCGGCCAACGCGTCCGCGCTGATGGCCTCGGCCGGGTCGACGCCGCTGAGGATCTTCTTCACCGGCACCTCGCACTTCTTGCCGTTCAACGTCCGGGGGATGGCCGGCACCTCGATGAACCGGTC
Organism: Thermocrispum agreste DSM 44070; assembly: GCF_000427905.1. Taxonomy (GTDB): domain Bacteria; phylum Actinomycetota; class Actinomycetes; order Mycobacteriales; family Pseudonocardiaceae; genus Thermocrispum; species Thermocrispum agreste. The sequence goes on from NZ_KE386604.1 coordinate 322,205, forward strand.
CGGAACGTGCCGGGGCGACAGTTCGGACCGCAGCTTCGTGCGCAGCTGCGGCTCCAGCTCTGCCAGCGATGCCCCCGGCGCCAGCACGAGGAAGCACAGCAGTGCGCCCTCTTCCTCGCCGATCCGGGTTGTGTCGATCACCAGCGAGTCGGTGATGGCGTCGAAGCTTTCCACCACGCGGTAGAACTCCGCAGTGCCCATCCGCACCCCGCCGCGGTTCAACGTCGAGTCGCTGCGGCCGTAGATGACCGCGGATCCGCGTTCGGTGATCCGCACCCAGTCGCCGTGCCGCCACACGCCGGGGAAGTCCTCGAAGTACGCGGCACGCAGCCGCGACCCGTCGGGGTCGTTCCAGAAGGACACCGGCATCGACGGCATCGGCTTGGTGACCACCAGCTCGCCGACCTCGTCGACGATTTCGTTGCCGTGCTCGTCGTATGCCGCCACGGCCGCCCCCAGCGAACGACACGACAGCTCGCCGAGCCATACCGGCACGTCCGGCGAGGCGCCGAGGAATGCCGTGCAGACGTCCGTCCCGCCGGAGACGGAACAGATCTGCACCGGGCCGACCTCGTCGACGATCCATCGGAATCCGTCCACCGACAGCGGCGCACCGGTCGACCCGATGGCGCGCATGGCCGACAGATCGTGCTCCGCGGCCGGCCGGATCTTCTGCTTCATGCAGCTCTGCACGAACGGCGCCGAGGTCCCGAAGTACGTGATCCGATGCTGGGCGGCCAGCCGCCACAACGTGCTCAGGTCCGGGTGTCCCGGGCTGCCGTCGAACAGCACCACGGTGCTGCCCACCAGCAAGCCCGACACCAGGAAGTTCCACATCATCCACCCGGTGGTGGTGAACCAGAAGAACCGCTCGCCGGGCCCCAGGTCGAGCGCCAACGCCATCTGCTTGAGGTGCTCGACGACGATCCCGCCGTGCCCCTGCACGATGCCCTTCGGCAGGCCCGTGGTCCCCGACGAATACAGCACCCACAGCGGGTGCTCGAACGGCACCGGTTCGTACTCCAGTGGCGCGCCGTCGTGCTCGGCCAACGCGGTGTCGAAATCCACTGCGCCCGCCAGCTGCTCCTGCTCCAGCTCGACGTAGTCGATCAGCAAGATGCCCTGCAGCGACGGCATCTTCCCGGCCAGTTCCCGCACCGTCGGCCGCACGTCGAACTTCTTGCCGTTGTACAGGTAGCCGTTGACCGCCAGCATCACCTTCGGCTCGATCTGGGTGAACCGGTCGGCGACGGCCCGCACACCGAAGTCCGGCGAGCACGACGACCAGATCGCCCCCAGGCTCGCCGCGGCCAGGAACGTCACCAGCGTCTGCGGGCAGTTCGGCGCCAGCGCCACGACCCGGTCACCACGCTGCACGCCCAGCGCGCGCAGCATGCCGCGCGCCGCACCTACCTTCGCGCGCAACTCACCGAACGTCAGCTGCTGCTCCAGCCCGTCTTCCCGGCGGAAGATCACCGCGAGCTCGTCGTCGGCCTTCTCGGCCCCGGCAACACCGCTCAGCGCATGCTCGGCGTAGTTGAGCTCGCCGCCCGGGAACCACCGCACACCGGGCATCCGGTCGCCTTCGCGGACCGCGCTCGGCTCGCTGCGCCACCGCACGCCGATGAACTCGCTGAACGCGGACCAGAACGTGTCGAGCTCGTCGACCGACCACCGCCACAGGTCTTCGTAGCGGCTGACATCGAGCCCGTGCTGCTCGGACAGCCATCGTTTGAACTGCTCGATGCGGGTGTCGGGCAGACGATGCGGATCCGGACGCCAGAGGACTTCGGGGATGTCGGACATGCCCCGCAGACTAATGCGGCACTGTGGATCAGACCACGGTGTCGAGCATCTCCTCGGCCATGGCGACCAGCCTGGCCTCGTCCGCGGGCGTCACCGTCATCCACTCGCCGTCGGTGCGCAGCGCGTACCGGCCGTCCTCGGCGTCCACCCACGACACGGTCACCGGCGCACGATGCCAGCGGCCACGGCCGTCTCTGGCCTTCGCGCCGAGGCGGCCGCCGCCGAACCTGGTCCCGAACGCCTTGGACAGCACAAGACACTCTTCCCGTCGCACGCCCAGTTCGGTGAGCGTTTCGACGAACCCGCTGACGCCGTCCTGCGCGGCGGCCGAGCACGCCTTCTCGAAATCCGCGATCGGCAGGTTGGCCGAGATGCCGCTGCCCGGGTTCATCGGCGGGGGCACCTCGAGCATGGTGCGCACCAGCGCGTCGCTGCTCGCCGGCCCGATCCGGACCTGAGTGTTCACCCGTGCCACCGCCGCCGCCCGTCCCGCGGTGATGCCGCCGAGCGCGCGCAGCGACGCTTCCCGGGTATCGACCTGGAGCTCGAGCATGGCCTCGGCGTCCGCGATGGTCCGCAGCAGTCCGGCCAGGTCACCGGCCGGACGCTCCACCGTGCCGAGGTCGCGCATCGTCAGCGCCTCGCTCACGATGGCCGACCACTCGGCCCTGGCCCGCGGTGTCCGCCCGAACGCCGGTATGCCCAGCCACTCCGGCACGTCGCCCAGATCGAGCCCGCGCCACAGCAGAAAGAACTCCGCCGCGTGCAGTTCGATCCAACCCGTTTCCTCGTCGCGCACCCGTCCTCCGGTCTAGAACCGCCGCGGCGGCTCGTCGTCGCCGGCCTCCCCGAGGAGCCTGCGTTGAATGTCGTTCTTGCCGACGTCGAAGATGCCTTCTTCGCCGGCTACCGGCGTGGAGCGCTTGTGCGACCGATCGTCGGACCGGCCCCCTGCGGCTCCGGCGCCCATCGCGCCCACGGGCATGGCGCCCATGCCCCGGGCACCGGCACCGGCTCCGGCGCCGGCCGCAGCGGCCGCCGGGCCAGCGGCGGGTGCGCCCGCATTGCCGCCGGCGAGCACACCGGAATGCGCGCCGCCGCCAAGAGATCCCGAGCCACCTGGCGTGCCGCCGGCCGCGCCACCGCCGAGACTGCCGACGCCGCCGACAGCACCGACTGTCCCGGAGATGGCACCCGCAGCGCCGGCGCCGGTGGCCACGGCGGCGCCGGATGCCGCCGACGTGGTCGTCCGCGGCGGCTGGTCCGGCACCCGGGGCGCCCTCGGCTCGTCGTCCGGACGACGCCGCCGGTCGTCCGGCACCTCCTGCTTGAGCGGTGTGAACCACGGGACCGAGCCGTACACCTCGGCCGACTCGCGCTGCATCGTCCGCATGACCTCGGCGGCTCGCCGGTGCGCCGCGCGGGACTTCTCCAGCGGCCCCCACGGATCCTGGACCAGCAGCCCGGCGTTGGAGAGATCCTGGCTGACGAACGGGCTACCGGAAGGGGACAGCACCCGGACCCCGTCGGACGCCGACATGGCCATCGTGCCGCCACTGGACGCCGACATGGCCATGGTGCCGCCACTGGACGCCAGCGCCACCGAACCGCCACCGCTCACGCCACCGGCCACCCCGCCGGTGCCGCCCGCCGACGGGGTCGGCATGGGGATCTGCTCGGGCACCAGGACCGGCTCCGGCATCTCCCGGGCGGCCCGCACCGCGATGTCCGTCTGCCTGCTCACGCACGTGCCCGCCTCGTGCGCGCGGCCGCCGGTGTCCTCGGCCCAGCGGGCCAGCTGCGCGGCCGTCTTCCTGGCCAGCTCGGCGGCCGACCCTTCCCAGCCCGCTTCCGACTTGCGCGCGGCCCGGTCCAGGTCGTCGGCGATCTCCTGCAGCAACACGCCGACGTCGCCCCACTTGGCCGCCACCGCGTTGGCCCCGGCCACGTCCAGGCCCTGGGTGGCCATCAGGTAGAGCTCTTCATGGCTCCACGTCATCCAGTCGATGTCGGCGTGCAGATCGCCCGCGCCGAGCGGTCCGTAGTCGGTGTCCTTCGGCCAATGGTCCGGCGGGATGCAGCCACCCGGCCCGATACCCATCGACGACGACCCGCCGCGATCGGCAGGCGTCTCGTCGCGCTCGTCCGGCGGGGTGCCGTCGGTGTCCCAGCCGTCGTCCGTGCCCCAGGTGCCGCCGCCCTTCGGCAGACCGGGTTCGTCCGGCCGGACACAACCGCCGGGAGCAATGCCTTGGGCCTGCCCGCCACCACGCCCGCGCAGGCCGCCTTCGGAAGGTGGGAGGGTCACGCTCGGCTCCCTTCGTCAGCGACTTTGCGTTGCATGTCCCGCATCGCCGTCTGCAGCTCTTCCTCGGTGGTGTAGTAGCGGCGCGTCGCCGCCCGCACCGCCGCCTCGTAGTCGGCGATCACCATCGCGAACTGCTTCAGCACGCGGATCGCCGCACTGTCGGTGCCGTCCGCCACCGCGTGCAGCCGCTTGCTCATCGTCTCGGCCACCCAGTTGGCGCCGAGCTTGAGCGGCACGTCCAGCTCGCGCGCCTCGGACAGCACCTTGTCCACCTTCTCCTTGATGTCGGCCAGGTCCTTCAGCAGCGCGTCGGCGGTCTCCTCGTCCAGCCGCAGCTTGCCCTCCTGGGCGGCTTCCTTCAGCGCCGCCATGTCCCGGGACACCGGGACCAGGTCGACGCCCGACCCTTTGCCGAACGTCTCGTCCGGGTCGGGCCGCTGCGGAGCATCGGCGACGTCGTCATCGGCCACGTCACCGGGAGTCACGGGAGCAACGACCTCCGGGTCGGGCGCCAGCGCACCTTCATCGGACGGCGACGGGACGGGCGGAGCCGGAGCAACCCCTGGCACGGTACCCTCGCCCGTCTGGTAGGCGGGGTCCAGGTGAGCCGGTGGCGGATCCTCACCACCGAGGGCGACCAACTTGTCTTCGCTCATGCTGCGGAGTACCCCCTCCTGCGGCGCCTGGCGATCAAGCCCTGCAAACACGGTACCGAGTCGGCCCGATTCGGAAAGGATTTTTGCCGGAATTCCTCGGCGGCCCTCGGCGCGCTAGCCTCAAGCCACCAACAAGCACTGACCAACCCCTTCGACGGTGCCTCCCACCAGGAGGTTCCCGGTCGCGCGACAGATACAAGGAGCCGTGTCGATGCCCGTCACCCCGCGAACCGACCTGGACACGCTGCCCAGTTACGTGCCCGGCAAGTCCGTGCCCGGGGCGATCAAACTCGCCAGCAACGAGTCCGCGGACGGCCCGCTGCCGAGCGTGGTGCGCGTCATCGCGGACGCCGCGGAGGCGATCAACCGCTACCCGGACATGGGGGCGTGGACGCTGGTCGAGCGGCTGGCGGACAAGCTGGGGGTCGAGCGGGACCAGGTCGCCGTCGGCTGCGGCTCGGTGTCGCTGTGCCAGCAGCTCATCCAGGCGATGTGCGGGCCGGAGGACGAGGTGCTGTTCGCCTGGCGTTCGTTCGAGGCGTACCCGATCATCACCCAGGTCGTCGGGGCCAAGCAGATCACCGTGCCGCTCGACGACAGCTACGCCCACGATCTCGACGCGATGCTGGCGGCCATCACCCCGCGGACGCGCGTGGTGTTCGTGTGCAACCCGAACAACCCGACCGGCACCGTCGTTCGCCGGGAAGAGCTGCTGCGGTTCCTCGACGCGGTGCCGGACGGTGTGCTGGTGGCGCTGGACGAGGCGTATCGGGAGTACGTGACCGACGGCGACGTCCCCGACGGTGTCGAGTTGCTGGCCGGCCGGGACAACGTGGCCGTGCTGCGCACGTTCTCCAAGGCTTACGGGCTGGCCGGGCTGCGCGTCGGCTACCTGGTGTCGAACCCGAAGGTCACCGCGGCGGTGCGCAAGGTGTACGTGCCGTTCAGCGTGAACTCGCTGGCCCAGGCGGCCGCGCTGGCCTCGCTGGACGCCTACGAGGAGCTGATGGCCCGCTGCGCCCAGGTGGTGGCGGAGCGGAGCAGGGTGCGCAACGAGCTGCTCGCCGCGGGCTACGACGTCCCGGAGACCCAGGCGAACTTCGTCTGGCTGCCGCTCGGCGAGCAGACCGCGGCCTTCGCCGAGCACGCGCTGGCGAGCAAGGTCGTGGTCCGGCCGTTCGTCGGCGACGGTGCCAGGGTGACCATCGGCACCCCGGAGGAGAACGACACCTTCCTGGCGGCGGCGCGTTCGTTCAATCGAGCAGGAGCTTGATCACCGCGGCCAGGCCGACCACCACGATCACCGCGCGGAGCACCTGCGGCGGCAACCGGCGGCCGATCTTCGCACCCAGCATCCCGCCGAGCGTGGAGCTCACCGCGAGGATGGCCACCACCGGCCAGCTCACCGGCGCGAGGAACGCGTAGATGATCCCCGCGACGGTGTTGACCACGCCAGCCAGCACGTTCTTCAGCGCGTTGAGCCGCTGCAGCGACTCGGTCAGGAACAGGCCGCCGATGGCCAGCAGCATGATGCCCTGCGCCGCGGTGAAGTAGCCGCCGTACACGCCGACCAGCAGCGTGCCGATCCACATGGCCAGGCCGCCGTGCTCGTGCCGCTTCTCGCGTCGTTCGCCCAGCCAGGCGCTGATCCTGGATTGCAGCACGACCAGTGCCAGGGCGAACAGGATCAGCACCGGCACGATCGTCTCGAACGCCGTCGGCGGCAGGGACAGCAGCAGGACCGTGCCGAGCACCGCGCCGAGGAACGAGGCTACCGCCAGCCGCATCACCCTGGCCCGCTGCCCGGCCAGCTCGCGGCGGTAGCCGATGGTTCCTGCCACCGTGCCGAAGATCAGCCCGATGGCGTTGGACGTGGTGGCGGTGACCGGTGGATAGCCCACCGTCACCAGTACCGGGAACGTCACCAGGGTGCCGGAGCCGACGACGGTGTTGATGGTTCCGGCCCACAGGCCGGCCAGGAAGATCAGAACCGCTTGCCACCAGCTCACCGCCTGCAAGCTACGCCAGTGATCGTCCGGGCGCTTCTCGTGCGTGGCGCAGGCCACGGCCGGCCGGTGCTCACAACCGGCGCAGCAGCCTCCCGGTGAAGTCGATGAGCCGGGCGTAGTTGGCCAGCGACAGCCGTTCGTCGGTGCCGTGGATACCGCTCAGGTCGGCGCTGTCCACCAGGATCGGGGCGAAGTTGAATCGTTCCCTGGCGACGTGGTGGTAGTGCCGCGCGTCCGTGGCACCCGGGACCAGGCCGGTGGTGACCACCGCCTCCGGCACGACCGCCGTGGCCAGCTCGGCGAGCATCCGGAAGACCGGGCTGTCGGTCGACGAGATCGGCGACGGTTCGGAATGGTGCTCGCCGGGCGCCAGCTCCACGCCGACCTGCTTGTCACGTACGACCCGGCGGCAGTGCTCGAGCACGCTCTCGGTGGTGTCGCCGTGCAGGATGCGGAAGTTCACGTACGCCTCGGCCGTCTGCGGGAGGACGTTCGGTTTGACACCGCCTCGGATGACCGTCGGTGCGGTGGTCGTGCGCACCAGCGACGCGCTTTCCCGGCTGAGCGCCAGTGCGTAGGCGAGCGGTTTGCCCAGCGATGCGGCTCGGCCGGCCAGCTTGCCGAGCGGGCCGCGGATGTACGGCGCGACGCGGGCGACCATCTCCCGCACCGGGTCGGTCAGGCGCAGCGGCAGCGGATGGTCCTGGATGTCGGCAACCGCGCGCGCCACGCGAGCCACCGCCGTCTGGCGCGGCGGCATGGACGAGTGACCGCCGACGTCGCTGGTGAACAGCCGCACGGTGGCGAAACCCTTCTCGCCGGTCATGATCATCGCGGTCGGCACCGGCACGCCGTCGACCAGTCCCAAGCCGATCACGCCGCCCTCGTCGAGCACGAAGTCGGCGACGACACCCTCCGCGGCCAGCAGGTCGGCCATCTTCGCTGCGCCGTGCATGCCGCCGATTTCCTCGTCGTGGCCGAATGCCAGGTAGACCGTGCGTCGCGGACGCCACCCTTCCGCCAGGGCCCGCTCGGCCGCCTCCAGCGTCGCCAGCACGCGTGACTTGTCGTCGATGGTGCCGCGGCCCCACACGTATCCGTCGGCGATGACGCCCTCGAACGGCGGATACGTCCAGGCTGCCTCGTCGTCGACCGGCACGACGTCCTGATGGGCGAGCAACAATGCCGCGGGCCGCCCATCCGCGCGGCCGGCCCAACGGTAGAGCCGGCTGTGTCCCGCCGTGCGCAGTTCGAGCTCTGCATGCACGCGTGGGAACGACCGCTCGAGGAACTGGCCGAACTGGGCGAATTGCTCGTCGTCGATGCGATCGCGCTCTTCGTAGGAAACCGTGCGGTACCGCACCGCCTGAGCCAGCCGCTCGGCGGCGGGATCGACGTCTCCCGGCCGGTGACGGACGCTCAGTCCGAGCTTCACCAACGGATCGGGGAGGGGAGCGCCGGTCAACTCGACGGTCGCGCGCTGCACGGAGGAGCGCGGCACCAGCTGCAGGACGGTGTCTCCCGCCCGCCACACCGCGCCCTCGCCGGGCAGCAGGGCACGGTAAGCACGGGCGGCCCGATCAAGGTCGTGGACGGGCACCACCACGCGCCGGATCTCGCGCTCGCCGTGGCGGTCGTCGGGCGGGGCCGAGCGGTATTCGATCACCAGCGGGACATCGGGATCATCGCAGTCCGCCTGGCGCCAGCGGCTCCGTTCTCCGCCGGGTGCCGATCGCTCACGGTCCACCGGGTCGTGCACGGCGAACCCGGCGGACCGCAGGGCTGCGACGGCCTCTTCGAGGTCGTCCACCCGCAGCACCGGGACGACGGTTCCCGGTTCGTGTTCCGATCCCGAGTGCCGTCGCCATCTGCGCAGCAGCCGCCGGCCCCAGGGAGTGGAGCGCAGCTCCAAGCGGCAGTGCGCCAGCGGAACCTGCACGGTGCCACCGGACGGCGAGCGCCACGCGACGAAGCCGGCTTCGGCGAACTGCCGCGTGCATGTGCCGAGGTCGTCCACCACGCACACCAGGTGATCGAGCTCGGCCATGCATGTGATCCTGCCACCACGACCCGGTCACCGGTAGCTCGCGCGGATAAGGTGAGCAACCAGACAGCGAAGGAGGCGCCGTGGCAGAGCCGACCGCGCACAGTTCCATCGACATCGCCGCCCCGCCGGAGCTGGTGTATCGCATCGTCTCCGACGTGACCGGCTTGCCGGAGTGGGCCGAGGAGACCGAGCGCTGCGTGTGGCTGGGCGGTGCCACCGGGCCCGCCGTCGGCGCCCAGTTCCGGGGCGTCAACCGGCACAAGGGCCGCAGGTGGGCGATGAAGTGCACCGTCACCGAGGCCACGGAGGACCCGCAGCGTTGCCGCTTCGCGTTCCAGGTCAGCCTGCTCGGCGTGCCGACCGCGGTGTGGAGCTACGACATCGAAGCCACCGAGCGGGGCTGCCGGGTCACCGAGAGCACCCGCCGCCTGGCGCCGGACCTGCCGACCAAGCTGGTGAACAGGTACCTGCTCGGCGTGCCCGACCGCGACCGGCACAACCAGCGCAACATCGAACGCACGCTGCAGCGGCTCAAGGAGTACGCCGAGCGGCAAGCGGCCAACTCCGCCGACGTCTGAGGGACGGGCGCGCGCACCGAGTGCTGAACGGATTTCCGGGCGGCGTCGGCGTCGTTCTCGGCGACGGGCGCGCGCCGGGTGCCGAACGGTGCGCCGGCCGCGCTAGCGGACCTGGAGCACCACCTTGCCCAGCGCCGCGCGATCCTCCAGCGTCTGCAGCGCCTTGCCGACCTCGGACAGCGGGAACCGGGCGCCGATCAGCGGGTCGAGCACGCCGGAGCTGATGTGCGGCCACAGGTCGTCCCACTGCCGCTGCATGAACTCCGGCTGCGGCCTCCAGTACGGGCCCCAGCCCACCCCGACCACCGCGATGTTGTTGAACAGCAGCCGGTTGACCTTCACGGTCGGGATCTCGCCCGCGGTGAAGCCGATGACCAGCAGCCTGCCGTCCGGGCGCAGGCAGCGCAGCGAGTCGGTGAACCGGTCGCCGCCGACCGGGTCGACCACGATGTCCACGCCGCCGGTCAGCTCCTGCACCGCGTCCTTGAACCCGTCGACCCGCACCACGTCGTCCGCGCCTGCGTCCCGCGCGACCTGTGCCTTGGCGTCGGTGGACACCACGGCGATCACCCGGGCGCCGAGCACCTTGGCCAGCTGGATCGACGCCGTGCCGATCCCGCCCGCGGCGCCGTGCACCAGCACGATCTCGCCCGGCTGCAGCCTGCCCCGGTGCACCAGGGCGAAGTGCGAGGTCAGCACGTTCATCGGGATCGCGGCCGCGGTCTCGAAGCTCATCCGCTCCGGCAGGCGGAACACCGCCCGCCGGTCGACCGCGACCGTCTCGGCGAAACCGCCGAAGCCGGGGAACGCGGCGACCCGCTGGCCGGGCTGGAATCCGGAGCCCTCCGGGGCCGACCGCACCGTCCCGGCGACCTCGGAGCCAGGCACGAACGGCAGCTCCGGCTGAATCTGGTACTTCCCGCGGCTCTGCAGCACCTCGGGAAACGTCACGCCCGCGGCGTGAACGTCGATCAACACCTGGCCTTCGCCCGGCTCCGGCTCGGCGATGTCCACCACCCGCACCGCGGCGGGCCCGTCCAGGCGCTCGATGTGCACGGCTCGCATGCGCCACATGCAATCACACCGACGGCCACACTGAGTGTGGCCCCGATCACCGTCAGAGCCGGGTGATCGGGGCCACGTCGCGCCGGAGATCAGCCTGCGGTGCCGCTGCCCGCGCCGACCTCCTCCAGGAGGATGTCAACGGCTCCGTCGTTCCGGCTGGTCTCCCGCTCGATCACCTCGTCCGGCGGGTAGAAGCCGTCGATGCCACCGCTGGACGGGTACATCTCGAAGCAGAAGCTGAGGATCTTGTGCTTGCCCCACATCCAGTCGTTGATGTCCCCGTCGGTGATGTACAGGTCGCTCGCCTGCTCCGGGGTGTACCCGTTGCTCTTCGCCATCCGGGTGCCGACCCTGCGGAACCGGGCCGCCTCCTCCTCGGTCATGCCGTCGGTGGTTTCGTCGGTGGTGTGCCCGAACGGCCACAGCACCAGCTCGCTGAACGTGTGGAAGTCGATGTGGCCCTTGATCTGCTGCTCACCGTCGATCACCCGGGAGTCGACGAACGTGGTGATCGCCTTGGTCTCCGGCTGGTCCTCTGGGGCCGCGCCGCGGTAGTCCTCGGCGCCCGGGTGGCCGCTCGACCCGCCGCAGCAGCCCCACTTGTAGGAGAAGTTGCGGTTGATGTCGGTGCCGACGTACTGGCTGCCCTCGTTGGGCTTGCGGGTCTTGCGCCAGAACCGGTACTGGCCGGTGGCGATGTCGTACTCCACGCCGTCCGGGTTCACCATCGGGACGACCCAGATCTCCGCGGTGTCCACCAGCGACTTGATCTTCGGGTCGGAATCGTAACCGTCGGTGAACCGGTTGACGATGTGCAGGCACATCTCCGTGGTCAGGTGCTCCCGTGCGTGCATGTTGCAGGTGAACAGCACCTCGGGCTCGTCCTCGTCGACGGCCGCCGAGTCGCTGATCTTCACCAGCGGGATGTCCCTGCCCTCGTAGGACGTGCCGATGCTGCTGACCTGGACGATGTCGGGGTGGTCCTGGGCGGCCTTGGTGATCTCGGCCACCATCTCGTCGTAGTTGTGGTAGCCGGAGTCGGCAGGCGGGAAGTCGCCGGGCTTCTTGCCTTTGGACCGCTCGGCGAGCCGCTTGAGCACGTCGGTGTCCGCGATCAGCCGGAACCCGGCCGCGCGCAGCTTGGCGGCCTGTTCCTTGGTCGCCCGCACGGTCATGATGCCGTGGTCGGCGCTGAGCACGTCGACGCCGGACCGGGCCACGGACGTGCGCTTGGCGACGCTGTTCAAGCCGGTGATGGTGTAGACGGTGGCACTGTCGACGGTCTGCGGGGCCGGTGCGTCCGCCTGGGCGGCCGCCGGGACCAGCACCGCGAGTCCTGCTGCGAGCGCCGCGGCTGCGGCCAACCCGCGTCGAGTGGGCATTTTTTCCTCCGCGCGCAAGTAGTTGGTGTACTTCTCACGGTGCTGGTAGTGCGCGCGGTGCAACACCGTCGAAAGTCGCGTTCAGCCGATCGAGCGCGGCTATCCGCCGATAGTCGGGTGAACCCGGCCGGGTTGCGGTCTTGCCTGCACCGCGAAGATGAACGCATGACTGCTACCGGCAAGCCATCACCGTTGTACGAGGTCCACCACGACCTGGGCGCGACCTTCACCGAGTTCGCGGGCTGGACCATGCCCGTTCGTTACAGCTCCGACCTGGCCGAACACCGGGCCGTGCGGCAAGCGGCCGGCATGTTCGATCTGTCCCACATGGGCGAGATCGAGGTCACCGGGTCGCAGGCCGGGCAGGCGCTGGATTACGCCGTGGTGGGCACCGTGTCCACGCTCAAGCCGGGCAAGGCCCGCTACACCATGCTGTGCGCCGAGGACGGCGGGGTGATGGACGACCTCGTGGTCTACCGGCTGGCCGAGGACCGCTTCCTGGTCGTGGCCAATGCGGCGAACGTGACGGTGGTGGCCGAAGCGCTCACCGAGCGCGCCGCACGCTTCTCCGGAGCGACGGTGACCGACCGCTCCGCCGAGTACGCCCTGATCGCCGTGCAAGGCCCCGCGTCGCCGGAGATCGTCCGCGCCGTGTGCGATGCGGACGTGGACGGGCTGAAGTACTACTCGGCGGCACCGGCCCAGGTGACCGGTCACGACGTTTTGCTCTCCCGCACCGGCTACACCGGCGAGGACGGCTTCGAGCTCTACTGTGCGCCGGACCATGCCGCCGAGGTGTGGGCCAAGCTGGCCGAGGTGGGAAAGCCGCACGACCTGCTGCCCGCCGGGCTGGCGGCCCGCGACACCCTTCGCCTGGAAGCGGGCATGCCGCTGTATGGTAACGAGCTCAGTCGGGAAGTGACTCCGTTCGACGCCGGGCTCGGACGGATCGTGAAGCTGGACAAGGAAGGCGGGTTCGTCGGCCGCGAGGCGCTGGCCGCGCGGGCGGGGCGACCCGACGAGAAGGCCCTGATCGGGCTTCGGGGTACCGGCAGGCGCGCACCGCGGGCCGGCTACCCGGTGCTCGGGCCGGACGGGCCCATCGGCCACGTCACCAGCGGGGCGCTCAGCCCCACGCTGGGGTATCCGGTCGCAATGGCTTACGTGGACGCCGGGTTCCGTGAGCCGGGCACCGAGCTGCAGGTCGACGTGCGCGGCAAGCAACTGCCGGTCGAGGTCGTCGAGTTGCCGTTCTATCGGCGTTCGTGACGAACCCACGAGTTCGTACATCGTTTTGTTACTTCGCGCCGCTAACGTCCGATAGCCCCGAAGTGCCGGAAGGACAGGACAGAACAAGAGAGGGGCGAAACTTGTGGCGGTAGAGGCGGAGCGCCAGTCTGATACGGACCGGCTCCCGTGGTACCGGACGGTCCACGGGCCGGTGTTCTGGCCCGCAGCGGCCATCGTGATCGTTTTCGTCGTGGCGGCTGCGGTGTGGCCGACGACGATGAACGACGACGTGATGGCCCCGGTCCAAATGTGGATCGTGGAGTGGTTCGGCTCGTACTACACGCTGTTGGTCACCGGGTTCGTGGCATTCTCACTGTGGATCGGCCTCGGACATTTCGGTGACATCAAGCTCGGCAAGGACGACGACGAACCCGAGTTCGGGGTGCTGTCGTGGTTCTGCATGCTGTTCGCCGCGGGCATGGGGATCGGCCTGGTGTTCTGGGGGGTCGCCGAGCCGCTGAGCCACTACGCGGGGGTGCCGAACCGGGCAGCCGGCGCGCCGAGCGGCATGACCGACGAAGGCGTGCACGAGTCCCTGGTGACCACCTTCCTGCACTGGGGTTTGCACCCGTGGGCCATCTACGTCGTCGTCGGTGTGGCGATCGCTTACGCAGTGCATCGCAAAGGCAAGCCGGTCTCCATTCGCTGGACGCTCCAGCCGATTTTCGGCAACAAGGTCAGGGGATGGATCGGTGACGTCGTCGACATCGCGGCCATTGTCGGGACGCTGTTCGGCGTGGCGACGTCCCTCGGCCTCGGTGTGCTGCAGATCGGATCCGGTCTGAGCTTTCTGGAGATCATCGGCGGGGATCCGGGCAAGATCGTTTACATCGTGCTGATCGGTGCCATCACGCTGATGGCGACCGTGTCCGTGGTGACCGGCGTTCGCCGGGGCATCCGGTGGCTGTCGAACATCAACATGGGCCTGGCCGCCGTGCTGTTGTTCTTCGTCGCGGTCGCCGGAGCTTCGCTGTTCCTTGCCAGGGAATTCGTCGAGGCGGTTGGCCTGTATTTCCAGGAGCTGGTGAAGCACAGCTTCAACACCACCGCGCTGGCCGGTGAAGACGGCACCGCGTGGCAGGGCTGGTGGACGGCGTTCTACTGGGGCTGGTGGATTTCCTGGGCGCCCTTCGTCGGCGTGTTCATCGCTCGGATCTCCAAGGGCCGCACGGTCCGCCAATTCGTCGCGGCCGTGCTGTTGGTGCCGGCCACGCTCGCGTTCGTGTGGTTCACCGTGTTCGGTGGCACCGCACTGAACGAGGAGCGGAACGCCCCGGGCACGTTGATCGCCCGGGGCCAGGACGGCCAGCCGTTGCTGGACGCCGACGGCAACAACATCTCGGTCAACGTCGACAACTCGCTGTTCGAGCTGCTCGACGGGTTCCCCGGCGGGAAGGTGCTGGTCGGCGTGGCGATCATCCTCGTCGTGTTGTTCTTCGTCACCTCGTCCGACTCCGGATCGCTGGTGGTCGACATGCTCGCTTCGGGCGGCCACCCCGAGCCGCCGACGTGGAGCCGGGTGTTCTGGTCGGTGATGGAGGGCGCGATCGCGGCGGTGCTGCTGACCGTCGGCGACCAAGCGGGCCTGACCGCGTTGCGCTACGCGGCGATCATCATTGCCCTGCCGTTCAGCGTGGTGATGATCCTGATGTGCTGGGCGAGCCTGAAACAATTCCGCGCCGAACGTGAGATCGCGTTGCGGATACAGCGCAGGCAGCAGCAGCAGGAACTGACCGAGCACGTGACGCAGAACCTGATCGAGGACGGCCTGGTCGAACCGAACAACGTGTCCGGCGGCAGGTAACGTCACCTGTCGTGCGCAGCATTCTGGTGTCCGGCGGCACCGGCACGCTCGGCACGCATGTGGTCGAGCGGCTGGTTGCCGCCGGTTGCCGTGTCGTGGTGTTGACCAGGCACCCGCGCCCGGGCGGGCAGGGCGAGCAGCGCAAGGGCGACTTGACGACCGGCGAGGGGCTGGCCGCTGCGGTCGCCGGGGTCGACACGATCGTGCACTGCGCGACCGGTGCTCGGTTCCGTCGCGTCGAGCAGCTCGGTGCGCAGCGGCTGTTGGAGTTGTCCCGCGAGCACGGCGTCAGGCATTTCCTCTACGTCTCCATCGTCGGCATCGACGACCACCCGATGCCGTACTACCAAGCGAAGCTGGACACCGAGCGGTTGATCGCCGACTCAGGAGTGCCGTACACCGTGCAGCGCGCCACCCAATTCCACGAGCTGGTGTTGCGGATCGCCGCCGCGCTGGCCAGGCCGGCGGTTGCACTGGCGCCACACGGCGTTTCGGTGCAACCGATCGACGTCGAACAGGTCGCCGGGCGGGTCGCCGAGCTGGCGTTGGGGGACCCGGTTGGACGAGCACGGGACATCGGAGGTCCCCGCGTGCAGTCGTTGGCGGAGTTGGTCGCGGAGTACTGCGCGGCGGCCGGCCGGCGACGCCGGGTGGTCCGGGTGCCGGTGTGGGGAAGAACGGCCCGGGCTTTCCAGGCCGGCTTGCACCTGCTGGGACCGGACGGGGAACGGCTCGGTGGTTCGTTCGCGGACTTTCTGAGCAGGCGGTTCTCGGTGAAGTGAGTGCCCGCGGTGCGAGACTGCGGCGCACCCGGTCTACACTGAACGGCGGACCCCCGCGACGTCCACCCTGTGAACCTCCCCAGGGCCGGAAGGCAGCAAGGATAAGCAGGCTCTGACGGGTGCGGGGGTCCCCTTTTGTGCGGGTGGGGTGCCTGCGTTCGTGGTGGGCCGACCCGGGGGCGTGAGGAGCGTCCGCCCCCGGCGGTACTCTCGGCCCGTGGCTCTCGCGCTGTATCGCAAATACCGTCCGGCGACTTTTGCCGAGGTCGTTGGCCAGGACCACGTGACGGAACCGCTTCGGGCAGCGTTGGCGTCCGGGCGGATCAACCACGCGTATCTGTTCTCCGGGCCACGCGGCTGCGGGAAGACGTCCAGCGCGCGCATCATGGCCCGTTCGCTGAACTGCGAGCAGGGGCCCACGCCCGATCCGTGCGGCGAATGCGCCTCGTGCGTCAACCTCGCCCCGGAAGGCCCGGGCACGGTCGACGTCGTGGAGCTGGACGCGGCCAGCCACGGCGGTGTCGACGACGCCAGGGAGCTGCGGGACAGGGCGTTCTTCGCGCCCGCCGAGTCCCGCTACCGGGTGTTCATCATCGACGAGGCGCACATGGTCACCACGCAGGGTTTCAACGCCCTGCTGAAGATCGTGGAAGAGCCGCCGGAGCACCTGATCTTCATCTTCGCCACCACCGAGCCGGACAAGGTGCTGCCGACCATCCGCTCGCGCACGCACCACTACCCGTTCCGGCTGATCCCGCCCCCGGCCATGCGCGAACTGCTGGAGCGGGTGGTGGCCGCCGAGGGGGTGCGGGTGGACCCCGCGGTGTATCCGCTGGTCATCCGGGCCGGTGGGGGATCGGCCAGGGACACCCAGTCGGTGCTGGACCAGCTGCTGGCCGGTGCCGGGCCGGACGGCGTCACCTACGAGCAGGCCGCGGCCATCCTGGGCGTGACGGATTCCGCCCTGCTGGACAAGCTGGTCGAAGGCCTGGCGGCGGACGACCCGAAGGCGGTGTTCGGCACGATCGAGCAGCTGGTCGACGCCGGCCACGATCCGCGTCGCTTCGCCAGCGATCTGCTCGACCGGCTGCGGGACCTGCTGTTGCTGCGGGCGGTGCCGGATGCCGGCTCGCGCGGTCTGGTCGCCGCGCCCGAGGACCAGCTGGCCCGGATGGAGGAGCAGGCCCAGCGCATCGGGCCCGCCACGTTGACCAGGTACGCGGAGATCGTGCACAACGGCCTGCTCGACATGCGCGGCGCGACCGCTCCGCGGCTGGTGCTCGAGCTGCTGTGCGCGCGGATGCTGCTGCCTGCGGCGGACGACTCCGAGGGCGCGGTGCTGCAGAGGCTGGAGCGGTTGGAGCGGCGGATGACCACAGCGGGGTCGGCTCCCGCCTCCGCAGGCTCTGCCGCGGATGCGGAGCCCGGTGCGGCCGCGCCGCGGTACCAGCGTCCTTCGGCGAGCCGGCCCGCTGCGCAGGCTGACCCACCGGCCGCCGCGCCGGCTCCGGCCGCGCGAGTGGAGTCTGCTCCCCAGCGGCGTCCCGCGGCGCCACCCCAGCCGCAGCCACAAGCTCCGGCGCCGGAGGCCCCGGCGACGCAGGCTGCCGCTGGGCAGCTGGATGCCGAAGGGGTACGCAGCAGGTGGTCGGAGATCCTGAAAGCGGTGCGCAAGCAGTCCCGCAGCACCGAGGCGATGATGATCAACGCCACGGTGCATGCGGTGGACGGCGGCGACGTCACGCTGATGCATCCGGCCGAGCCGCTGGCCCGTCGGCTGTGCGACCCGCGGAACGCCGATGTCATCGCCAACGCGCTGACCGAGGTGTTCGGCGGCCAATGGCGGGTGCGTTGCGTGCCCGCGGACAGTGTCGGTCCGGCCATGGCGGCGCCACCCAGCCCGGCTCCATCGCGTGGAGCCCGTCCGGCGGAGCCGAACCCGCCTGCGGCCGCCGCGCCGCCGGAGCCCGAGGACCCGCCGCTGCCCCCCGAACCACCGGAGGACGACGAGGACCTCTACGTGGAGGAGCCGTCGTCGATGCCGGCGGAGCAGGACAAGCCGGAGGACCCGGGCGAAACGGCGATCAAGCTGCTGTCCGATCAGCTGGGCGCCCGGCCGCTGGAGTAGGTCGTCACCGCGCCCCGAGGTACCGCAGCACGCCGTCGGCAATGGCGTCGGCGTACTTCTGCCGTCCGGCCGCCTGCTTCATCGTGGCCGCTTCCTGCGGGTTGCGCATGTTGCCGCACTCGACGAGCACCACGGGGCGCTTCGACAGGTTGAGCCCGGCCAGGTCGTCCCGCGGTGCCAACCCGTCCGATCCCAGGTAGGTCGAGAGCGGGAAGCCCGCGTCGCGCAGCGCATCGCGCAGAGTACGGGCCAATCGGACGGACGGCTTTCCTTGCGCGGCGTTCAGTGGCGGGGAGGAGTAGGCGATGTGGAATCCGCGGGCCGTACCTTCGGCCCCGTCGGCGTGGATGGAGACCACCGCGTCGGCTCGAGTTCGGTTCCCGATGTCCGCCCGGCGGTCGACACAAGGCCCGACGCCGTCGTCCGACTGGCGCGTCATGACCACCTCGATCCCCTGTTGCCGCAGCAAGCGGCGCACCCGCTTGGCTACGTCGAACGTGAACGCGTGCTCGGGATAGCCGTCGTTGGTGGCCGTGCCGGTGGTGTTGCACGGCTTGGTGCGGCCGCGGCCTGCCGGGACGTGGCGGTTGATCTCCTCGGGTGCGGCCGCGTTCCCGCCGTTGTGGCCGGGATCGAGCACGACCACGGCCTTCTTCGCCTGGGTCGTGGCCGTGGCCGACGCCGAGTTGGGTGGCTGCGTCGGCGCGGCCGACGGCGGAACTGGACGCGTGCTCTGGGCCGGACGCGAGCTGGCCGGTGGTGGGGAGCTCGGCCGGTCGGCATGCCCGTTGGGGCTGGTTTCCGGGGCGTTGCTGCACGCACCGACGGCCATCACTGCTAAGACAGAGCACAGCCACCTTCGCACGGGCCCCACAGTGCCATGCTCGACGGCGCTAGGCTGGCTAGACGAGCCGTAGCGGTGAAGGTTCACGCAGAAAGGCAAGGGCGATGGAGCAGTCCGGGGGCATGCCCGACATGCAGGCGATCCTGGAGCAGGCCAAGCAGATGCAGCAGCAGCTGCTGAACATGCAGCAGGAGCTGGCCGACGCGGAAGTCACCGGCACCGCTGGCGGCGGCCTGGTCTCCGCGGTGGTCAGCGGGGACCTGGAGCTGAAGAGCCTGAGCATCGACCCGAAGGTGGTCGATCCCGACGATGTGGAGACACTGGCGGACCTGGTGGTGGCCGCGGTGCGCGACGCGATGGCCGCCGCGCAGCGGCTGACCGCGGAGAAGTTCGGCCCGATGGCCGGTGGCCTCGGCGGCCCCGGCGGGCTGGACCTCGGCGGCCTCGGTCTGCCCGGCACCGGAAAGTAGTCGAGGTTGTACGAAGGCGTCGTCCAGGATCTGATCGACGAGCTGGGGCGGCTGCCCGGCGTCGGTCCGAAGAGCGCCCAGCGCATCGCCTTCCACTTGCTGGGTTCCGATCCGGCCGACATCAAGCGGCTGGTCGACGTGCTGAACGCGGTGGCCGCCGGGGTGCAGTTCTGCGAGGTCTGCGGCACGGTCGCGGAACAGGACAAGTGTCGCATCTGCCGGGATCCGCGGCGGGACGCCACCACGATCTGCGTGGTGGAGGAACCCAAGGACGTGCTGGCGATCGAGCGCACCCGCGAGTTCAAGGGCCGCTACCACGTGCTGGGTGGCGCGCTGGACCCGCTGTCCGGCGTCGGGCCGGACCAGTTGCGCATCCGCCAGCTGCTGGCGCGCATCTCCTCCGACGAGGTCCGCGAGGTCATCATCGCGACCGATCCGAACACGGAGGGTGAGGCAACGGCCACGTATCTGGTTCGGATGCTGCGCGACTTCCCCGATCTGACGGTGACGCGATTGGCGTCCGGGTTGCCCATGGGTGGTGATCTGGAATTCGCCGACGAACTGACGCTCGGTCGGGCGCTGTCCGGCCGCCGTCAGGTCTGACCAGGCGAAACGCCGCATCGAACGGTGTCCGTGCCGCCCGTGAGCGGTCAAAGTCTTACGGCCGCGTAGCAGGATCGTGACCTGCCGGGCTTATGTCGTCGGGCCATTCCGGCTATCGTCTGGCCCCGACACGCAACGCGTTGGCCGCTCACCCATGCGGGCGACGATGGATCGAAACGGGCAAGAGGTGCCAGATGCTCCACAACAGGGCAACGAGATGGAAGAAGGCGGCCCTGATCGGGCTGGCGAGCGCGCTCGCGCTGTCGGTGGCCGCGTGCGCTTCCGAGCGCGGCCAAGGTGGTGAGGGTCAGGTCAGGGGCGGCACGCTGACGTTCGGCAGCGCGGGCGACCCCAAGATGTTCGACGCCACCTTCGCCACCGACGGGGAGACGTTCCGGCCGGTGCGGCAGATGTTCGAAACGCTGATCACCTACAAGCCGGGCACCGCCGAGCTGGCGCCGGCTCTGGCGACCAAGTGGGAGCCGGTCGACGACGGCAAGGGCTGGAAGTTCACGCTGCGCGAGGGCGTGAAGTTCCACGACGGCACCGACTTCAACGCCGACGCGGTCTGCTTCAACTTCGACCGCTGGTACAACATGAAGGGCGCCGCCGCGCAGAGCCAGATGATCTACTACGCCGACGTCTTCGGCGGCTTCAAGAACAACACCAGCGAGGACTTCGGCGAGCCGTTGTACGCCGGGTGCGAGAAGGAGGACGACTACACCGTCACCATCAAGCTGACCCGGCCGAGCGGTGCCTTCCCGGCGGCCTTCGGCCTCACCTCGCTGTCCATCGGCAGCCCGACGGCGATGAAGAAGTACAACGCCGACGAGGTCAAGCAGAGCGGCGAGGCGTTCACCTACTCCGAGTACGCCACCAAGCACCCGACCGGCACGGGTCCGTTCAAGCTGGAGTCCTACGACAAGGCGAACGGCACCGTGACGCTGGTGCGCAACGAGGACTACTGGGGCGACAAGGCGTACCTGGACAAGCTGATCTTCAAGACGATCCCGGAGGAGCAGGCCCGCAAGGACGAACTGCGCGCAGGCACCATCGACGGTTACGACCTGCCCAGCCCGGCCGACTACCAGGCGCTGGAGGACGAAGGCCACCAGGTGATGGTCCGGCCGGTGTTCAACATCCTGTACCTGGGCATCAACCAGAAGAACAACCCGAAGCTGCGTGACCTGAAGGTCCGCGAGGCGCTGGAGATGGCCATCAACAAGGAGCAGCTGGCCAAGACCAGGCTGCCCAAGGGCGCGGTGGCCCGTGACCAGTTCGTGCCGCAGGACCTGCCCGGGTACACCGAGGACGTGGTCAAGCGGGAGTACAACCCGGAGGAGGCCAAGAAGGTGCTCAACGGGTTGAAGGTGAAGTTCTACATCCCGACCGAGGTGACCCGTCCGTACATGCCGGATCCGCGGTCGATCGCCAAGTCGATCATCTCCGACCTGAAGGCGGCCGGGGTGCAGGTGGAAGAGGTCAGCAAGCCGTGGAACGGCGGCTACCTCGACGACGTCACCGTGAACGGCAAGCACGACCTGCACCTGCTCGGCTGGACCGGTGACTACGGCGACGCGGGCAACTTCATCGGAACGTTCTTCGGGCGGAAGAAGGCCGAGTTCAGCTTCACCAACGAGAAGATCTTCGATGCGCTGGCCACGGCCGACCGTGAGCCGGACCCGGAGAAGCGCGGTGAGCTGTACGAGCAGGCCGCGGTGGAGATCTCCAAGTACGTTCCGGCCATCCCGCTGACCTCGTCGCCGCCGGCGATCGTGGTGTCCAAGAACGTGCAAGGGCTGGTCCCGAGCCCGTTGACGGACGAGCGGTTCGTGACGGTCAGTAAGAAGCAATCGGACTGACGCGCACAGCTGGCGTGTCCGACGCGCAGTAGTACGGCGAGTGCCCACCCATGACCGGGTGGGCACTCGCCGGTTCCCACCACACGGGCGGTTCCATGCTGAGGTTCATCGTTCGGCGGTTGCTGCAAGCGATCCCGACGCTTTTCATCCTGTCGTTGCTGATATTCGCCTGGTTCCGGGCGCTGCCCGGCGGGCCGGCCAGCGCCATGCTCGGTGAGCGGGCCACGCCGCAGCGCATCGCGGAACTGAACGAGACGATGGGTCTCAACGACCCGATCCCGGTCCAGTACCTGAAGTTCCTCGGCCGGATGCTCAACGGCGACTTCGGCACGTCGACCATCACCGGGGACTCGGTGCTGACCGAGATCGGCAGGCACTTCCCGGCCACCATCGAGCTGGCGTTCGCCGCGCTGTTTCTGGCGGTGGCGTTCGGCATCCCGTTCGGCTACCTGGCCGCCCGGTACCGGGGAAGCCTGTTCGACACCGGCATCGTGATCAGCACCCTGGTCGGTGTCGCGGTCCCGGTGTTCTTTCTCGGTTTCTTGCTCAAGTACGTCTTCTCCACCCAGCTGGCGTGGTTGCCGCCGTCCGGCAGACAGGACGTCGACATCGACGCGACGTCGGTGACCGGGTTCGCCACCCTCGACGGCATATTGACCGGTGAGTTCGACGCCACGCTGAACGCGCTCGAGCATCTGGCGCTGCCCGCGATCGCGCTGGCCACCATTCCGTTCGCGGTGATCGTGCGCATCACCAGGGCGTCGGTTCTGGACGTGCTGAACGAGGACTTCATCCGCACCGCGGAGTCGAAGGGATTGACCGCCCAGGTGGTGCGCACCCGCCACGTGCTGCGCAACGCGTTGCTGCCGGTGGCCACCACCATCGGCCTGCAGACCGGCTTGCTGCTGGCCGGGGCGGTGCTGACCGAGAAAGTGTTCGTCTGGCGTGGCCTCGGCTTCCTGCTCGCCCAGGGCATCGAGCAGCGCGACTACCCGCGATTGCAGGCGCTGATCCTGCTGGCCGCGGTGGTCTACGTGGTGGTCAACCTGCTGGTCGACATCTCCTACGCGATCATCGACCCGAGGGTGCGGGTGAGCTGACATGCAGATGTTGCTCGAGCGCAAGAAGCGCCGCATCGACGAGCTGGCGGCCGCCGGGCAAGGCGGCACCAGCTTGGCCAAGCAAGCGCTCAAGCGGATGCTGCGGGACCCGGTCGCGCTGGTCGGCCTGGTGATCGTGGTGCTGTTCGTGCTGCTCGCCGCGTTCGCTCCGCTGCTTGCCCCCAAGGACCCGTACCGGCCGTATCCGGAGCTGCTGGAGAACCTGACCGTCACGAACATCCCGGGGCCGATGCCCGGCTTCCTGCTGGGCAGCGATGCGGACGGGTTCGACTTCTTCTCCCGGCTGCTGGTCGCGTCCCAGCAGACGCTGATCGTGGCGGTGCTGGCCACCCTGTTCGGCCTGATGCTCGGGATGATCATCGGTGGCCTGGCCGGCGCGATCGGCGGCTGGGTGGACAGCCTGCTGATGCGGCTGGTCGACGTGCTGCTGTCGCTGCCCGCGCTGATCCTGGCGGTGTCCATCGCGGCACTGTTCGCGCGCAGCAACCAGTGGACGGTCATCATCGCGGTCGGCATGGTCAGCGTGCCGGTGTTCGCCCGCCTGTTGCGCGGCTCGATGCTGGCGCAGCGGGAAAGCGACCACGTGCTCGCGGCCACCGCGCTGGGCGTCAAGCGCACCACCATCGTGTTCCGGCACATGCTGCCGAACGCGCTCGGGCCGGTGATCGTGCAGGCCACGTTGACGCTGGCGACCGCGATCCTGGAGGCGGCCAGCCTGTCCTACCTCGGCCTCGGCGACCAGGATCCGTTTCGTGCCGAGTGGGGCCTGATGCTGGCGCAGGCGCAGCGCGTGTTCGAGGTCAAGCCGTCGCTGGCCTTCTTCCCGGCGGGCGCCATCATCGTCGTCGCGCTCGGGTTCACGCTGCTCGGCGAATCCATGCGCGAGGCCCTCGACCCCAAGAACCGCAGGTGATGGCGATGACATCGGAACGGAGGTGGAGCTGACCATGGCGCTGCTGGAGGTCGAGGACCTCACCGTGGTGTTCGGTCGCAAGGGGATCGAGCCGACGGTGGCGGTGGACAAGGTGAGCTTCACCGTGGAATCGGGGCAGACGATCGGCCTGGTCGGTGAGTCGGGCAGCGGGAAGTCGGTGACCTCGCTGGCCATCATGGGCCTGCTGCCCAAGCGTGGCGTGCAGGTCACCGGGTCGGTGCGGTTCGAGGGCACCGAGCTGTTGTCGCTGTCGGACGCCCAGATGCGCGACCGGCGCGGCCGGGACCTGGGCATGGTGTTCCAGGACCCGCTGTCGGCGCTGAACCCGGTGATCACCATCGGCAAGCAGCTGACCGAGACCCTGCAGCGGCACCAGGGCCTGGACAACAAGCAGGCGCGGGCCGAGGCGGTCGAGCTGCTGCAGAAGGTGGGCATCCCGGACCCGGCCCGGCGCATCGACGAGTACCCACATCAGCTGTCCGGCGGCATGCGGCAGCGGGTGATGATCGCGATCGCGCTGGCGTGCCGCCCGAAGCTGCTGATCGCCGACGAGCCGACCACCGCGCTGGACGTCACCATCCAGGCGCAGATCCTGCGGCTGTTGTCGGAGCTGGTGGCCAACACCGAGACCGCGATGATCATGATCACGCACGACCTCGGTGTGGTCGCCGGCCTGTGCGACGAGGTGAACGTGATGTACGGGGGGCGCATCGTCGAGCGGGCCGAGCGGTATGCGCTGTTCGCCGAGCCGCGCCACCCGTACACCAACGGCCTGCTGGGCTCGATCCCGCGCCTGGACATGCCGCGGGGTGAGCGGCTGGTGCCGATCACCGGTTCGGTGATCGACAACATCCCGTGGACCGAGGGATGCGCGTTCGCGCCGCGCTGCCCGAACGCCAACGACGACTGTGTCCAGGGGCCGCCGCCGCTGGAAGAGCTGCCCGGCGGCCGCATGCTGCGCTGCTACCACCCGGTCGAACCCGCGGCGGAGCAGCCGGCGACTTCGGAGGTTGCGCGATGACCCAGACCGCGGAGCAGATTCAGCCGGAGGCGCCGGGCACCTCCGACGTGCTGGTCAGCGTCGAGGACCTGAAGGTGCACTTCCCGATCAAGCGCGGCATCATCCTGGACCGCGTGGTCGGGCACGTCTACGCGGTCGACGGCGTCGATCTCGTCGTGCGCCGGGGGGAGACCTACGGCCTGGTCGGCGAATCCGGGTGTGGCAAGACGACGCTGGGCCGGGCGCTGCTACGGCTGGTCGAACCCACCGGCGGCCGCACGGTCTTCGACGGTGTGGATCTGTCCACGCTCGACGGCGAGGAGCTGCGCCGCATGCGCCGACGGATGCAGATGGTGTTCCAGGACCCGTTGTCCAGCCTCGATCCACGCCAGTCGGTGGAGTCGATCCTGGTCGAGGGAATGCGCGCGCACGGACTGGCCAAGGATCGGCAGCAGACCGGGAAACGCCTGCGGGAGCTGCTCGACGCGGTCGGCCTGCCGTCGTACTCGCTGTACAAGTACCCGCACGAGTTCTCGGGCGGGCAGCGGCAGCGCATCGGGATCGCCCGGGCGTTGACCGTGCAACCGGACCTGATCGTGGCGGACGAGCCGGTGTCGGCGCTGGACGTCTCGGTGCAGGCACAGGTGATCAACCTGCTGGAGGACCTGCAGGGCGAGTTCGGCCTCACCTACATCGTCATCGCGCACGACCTCGCGGTGGTGCGGCACATCTCCGACCGCATCGGCGTGATGTATCTGGGCTCGGTGGTCGAGGAAGCAGATTCGGACGAGCTGTACCAGACGCCGCTGCATCCGTACACGCGTGCGCTGCTGTCGGCCATCCCGGTGCCGGACCCGGTCGTGGAGGATTCCCGCGAACAGATCCTGTTGGCCGGGGACCTGCCGTCGCCGGCCAAGCCGCCCGCTGGGTGCCGCTTCCACACCCGCTGCCCGTGGCGGCAGGAGCAGAAGTGCGCCACCGAACGGCCCGAGCTGCGGGAGATCCGCCCCGGTCACCGGGTGGCATGCCACTGGGCCGAGGACATCGAAGCGGGCAAGATCACCCGCCACGAAGTCGAACCCGAACTGGTGGAAACGGAAGTCGGCCCGCGCGACGTCCCGGACACCCCGGTCACGGTCACCGACATCGTCTGACCGCCCGTCTCCAAGACGTCGACGTGAGTGAGCGGGCAGGTTGTCCTGCCCGCTCATTGCGCATTCCTGACGCGGAGTCGTGGCAAGAACTTCCGATCCGACGTCACTCCGTGATGTCGACCTGGTTCGGGGCACGGGTTCGTGACCGGGGCGATCGACGGCAAGACCACCGCGTGCTTCGAGACGGTGCCTCCGCTCGTCCGCGACCCGTCGGACGGCGAAATGCGGCCGGATCGGGCGGTTGGGTCGAACCGGACGAGGAGCACGGCCGGCCGATTGCCAAGGCACTACTGGAGCACCGGATGGGCGCGAGTCGATCCACGGTGGCTGGAGCAGAGCATCCGACCAGAGCACCCGACCCACGGCGGTCGGAGCAGCAGCACCGACGTACTGGAGCAGCAGCACTGACGTGCTGGAGCAGCAGCACTGACGTGCTGGAGCAGCAGCACTGACGTGCTGGAGCAGCAGCACTGACGTGCTGGAGCAGCAGCATCCGACGTATCTGCGTGCCTGGTGATCTGCGGCACCGAAATCAGGTGGCGCGGCTGCTCAGCGGCGAAGCCGGCGCAGGCTCTGTGGCGTCGACCGCCAAGGCCGTCGGCTGCGGCCGTTTCCGCCCGGGCAGTGAGCCGAGCAGGACACCGGTGATGACCACCACGCTCGCGATCAGTTCGACCGCGGTGGGCTGCTCGCCGAGGACGATCATCGCGGACGTCATGCCGACGATCGGCACCAGCAGCGAGAACGGAGCGACGGCGGTGGCCGGGTTGCGCCGCATGAGCGCGGTCCAGATGCCCGTGCCGGTGATCGTGGCGGCCAGCACGATGTAGGCCAGCCCGGCCAGCGCCAGCCACCCGGAGGGCGTAGCCACCGTGGTCAGCGCCTGCCATCCGGCGGCCGGGCCTTCGAAGATCACCGACAGCGCATACAACGGCACCGGCGGGACGATGCACATCCACAGCATCACGTGCAGCGGATTGACGTCGGGCCGGCCTTCCAGCGCCTTCCTGCTGCACAAGTTGCCGATCGCCCAGCTCAGCGCGGCGAGCACGGTGAGCAGCACCGGCAGCACGGCCGCGTACTCGGCGCGCCGCCATGCGATGGCGGCCATGCCGCCCACCGCGAGCAGGATCCCGGTGACGGCTCGCCAGGAGAGCTTCTCGCCGAGCAGTAGCCAGCCCAGCAACACCGTGAACGGGGCGGAAGCCTGCAAGACCAGGGAAGCGAGGCCGGTGGGCATACCGGCGTGCATTCCGACGAACAGGAACGCGAACTGCCCGGTGCCGAAGCCGAGTCCGTAGCCGATCAGCCAGCGCAGCGGCACCTGCGGCCGCGGGACGAGCAGCAGCGTCGGCACGGCGATGACGACGAACCGCAACGCGCCCGCGAACAGCGGTGGGAAGTGCTCCAGCGTGGCGTGGATGGCCAGGAAGTTGATGCCCCACAGCACGGCGACCGACGTGGCGAGAAGGCGATCACGGACGGGCATGTCTCCACACTGCGCAGAGATGACCTTGAAGACAAACGAATTGTTCTTTCGCATTTGTGTAGCTTTGCTTCATGGACATTGCCCGGTTGCGCGCGTTGCGCGAGTTCGCCGACCGCGGCAGCATCGCGGCCGCCGCCGCCGCGCTGCACTGCACGCCATCTGCGGTGTCGCAGCAGCTCAAGGCGCTGCAAGCGGAAGTCGGCGTTCCGCTGACCGAGCCGCACGGCCGCGGCTTGCGGCTGACCGACGCGGGCCGGGCCCTCGTGGTGCACGCCGACGAGGTGCTCGGAGCGGTGGCACGGGCGGAGGCCGAGCTGGAGAGCTACCGTGCCGGTCCCCGCGGCAGAGTCCGGCTGGCGATCTTCCCGTCCGCCGCGCTCATGGTGCTTCCCGGCCTGCTGCACCGCGTCGCGCAGGTCGACGGCCTCGAACTCGAGGTGCGTGACGTGGACATGTCGCCGCCGGAAGTGCCCGGCCTGCTCGCCGACTTCGACGTCGTGGTCACTCACCGCGACGAGCACGCCGACCCCTGGCCGACGGATCGCATGGACGTCGAACCCTTGCTCCGGGAACCGCTCGACGTGGTGCTTCCGCCCGGGCACCGGCTGGCGAAGCGGCGGAAGGTCGAACTGAGCGACCTGGCGCACGAGCGGTGGATCTCGGTCGACATCGGCTTTCCGGTCGACGACGTGCTGCGGTCGTTGGCCGTCCGCACCGGTGTCCGTGCCAACATCGTGCACCGGATCAACGACTTCAGGATCACCGAGGCGCTGGTCGCGGCCGGGCATGGCGTGGCACTGCTGCCTCGCTACACGGTCGACACCCGCGGCGGGAAGCGGCTGTTGCGCAAACCACTGGCCGGGACGCGTGCCGCCAGACACATCGACGCGGTGCTGCGCCCCAGCTCCCGCGCCCGTCCCGCGGTGTGCCGCCTCGTCGAGCTGCTGCACGCCGAAGTCGTGGCAGCGGTCAAGGAACCGCGCTGATCAACAAGGGTTGACCTCTACTTATCTTGAAGTTTTAGCGTGGGGGAATGCACGCGATCCGGCAGTACGAATTCGGCCCACCGGCGACCCTGCGCTACGAGGAGGTGCCGGACCCGGCTCCCGCCGAGGGGCAGGTCCGCATCGCCGTCACCGTGGCCGGGGTGCACTTCGTCGACACCCTGATCCGGCGAGGGGATGGTCCGCGACCGCGGCCGGTGTTGCCGATGACACCCGGCAGGGAAGTCGCCGGGGTGATCGACGCGATCGGTGACGGAGTCGACGTCGAGTGGCTGGGGGCGCGCGTCGTGGCCCACCTCGGCATGGCGTCGGGAGGCTACGCCGAGCGCGCGGTGACCAGCGTGGAGTCGGTGCACAGGCTGCCGGATTCGCTCGCCGACGACGTCGCGGTCGCGATGATCGGTACCGGGCGCACGGCCATGGCGATCCTGGCGAATCTGCGGCTCACCGGCGACGACGTCGTGCTGATCACCGGGGCGTCCGGGGGACTGGGTGGCCTGCTGCTGCAGGCGGCCCGCAACGCGGGAGCGCTGACGGTCGGGCTGGTGAGCAGCGAGGCGAAGGCGGAGCGAGCGCGGGATCTCGGCGCGGACGTCGTGCAGGAGTACTCGCGAGCCGGGTGGACGGATCAGCTTCGTACCGCGCTCGGCGAGCGCGAGCCGACCATCGTTCTCGATGGAGTTGGCGGCAAGTACGGCGCCGGCGCCCTCGCACTGCTGGGGCAGGGCGGGCGGCTGCTGGTGTACGGGTGGTCGTCCGGCGAGCCGGTGCCGCTCGACGCCGCGGACCTCATCGACCGGGGGATCACGGTGGCCCCGGCGATCGACCGGCGACTGCTCCAGCGGCCCGGTGGCATGCGGGAGCTGGAGTCGCGGGCGCTGGCGGCGGCCGCCGAAGGTGACCTTCGGCCGGAAGTCAGCACGAAGTTCCCGCTGCACCAGGCCGCCGAGGCGCACGCGGCCGTGGAGTCGAGGGCCACCGTGGGCAAAGTGCTTCTCGTTCCGTGACGGCCGGGGCCGCAGGGGCCGCCCAGGTGAGCGGACGACGGGCGTCGGGCGCTGGATCCCGCCGACGCCAGAAATTCCGGCTGCAGCCGGAATATCCGGGCGAGCCACGGCGTTGCACACGACACACCGGTATTTCGGGGCCGGTGCCGGACACCAGCACCTCAACACCGGGAATCGGGGCCGGTGTGCTGGTCTCCGGGATCGCCGGGGGAGCTGGGCCCGCGCCAGGCGGCCGCGGGCCCAGCAACGTGTCAGCGATATGCCCGGTTGATCGCCGACACCACCGCGCGCAGCGAAGCGTTGACGATCGACGGGTCGATCCCGACACCCCAGTAGATCTTGTCGTCGATGGCGCACTCGATGTAGCAGGCGGCACGAGCGTCGTCGCCTGCCGTCATCGCGTGCTCGGAGTAGTCCAGCAGCCGCACGTCGTACCCGATGGCGGCCAGCGCGTCGAAGAACGCTGCGATCGGACCGTTCCCGGTGCCGGTGATCTGCTGCTCCACACCGTCCACCCGCACGGTCGCCTCGATCGAGTACTCGCCGCTGCCGTTGTCCGTCACGTGCGAGCTGACCAGCTCCAACGGCGCGGTGGCGGTCAGGTACTCGTTGCTGAAGACCTCCCACATGGTCTCCGGGTCGACCTCGCCGCCCTCGCTGTCGGTGAAGTGCTGGATCACCTTGGAGAACTCGATCTGCAGCCGGCGCGGCAGGTCGAGCTGGTGCTCGGTCTTCATGATGTAGGCGACGCCGCCCTTGCCGGACTGCGAGTTCACCCGGATGACCGCCTCGTAGGTGCGGCCGACGTCCTTCGGGTCGATCGGCAGGTACGGCACCTCCCACGGGTGCTCGTCCACCGGCACCCCGGCCTTGGCGGCCGCCTCGTTCAGCGCGGCGAAGCCCTTGTTGATCGCGTCCTGGTGCGAGCCGCTGAACGCGGTGAACACCAGGTCACCGCCCCACGGAGTGCGCTCGTGCACCGGCAGCTGGTTGCAGTACTCCACCGTGCGCTTGATCGCGTCGATGTCGGAGAAGTCGATCTGCGGGTCGATGCCCTGGGAGAACAGGTTCATGCCCAGCGCGACCAGGTCGACGTTGCCGGTGCGCTCGCCGTTGCCGAACAGGCAGCCCTCGATCCGGTCCGCCCCCGCCTGGTAGCCGAGTTCGGCCGCGGCGATGGCGGTGCCCCGGTCGTTGTGCGGGTGCAGCGACAGGATGATCGCGTCGCGCCGCTCCAGGTTCCGGTTCATCCACTCGATGGAGTCGGCGTACACGTTCGGCGTGGCCATCTCCACCGTCGCCGGCAGGTTCACGATGACCGGGTTCTCCGGGGTGGGCTGCCAGATCTCGGTCACTGCGTTGCAGATCTCGGCGGCGTACGACAGCTCCGTTCCGGTGTAGGACTCCGGCGAGTACTGGAACCGCCAGTCGGTGTCCGGGTACTTGTCCGCCAGCTCCAGCACGTACTCCGCGGCCTGCGTGGCGATCTTGGTGATGCCGGGCTGTTCCTCCCGGAACACCACCCGGCGCTGCAGGATCGACGTCGAGTTGTAGATGTGCACGATCGCCTTCTTGGCGCCCTCCAGCGCCTGGAAGGTGCGGTCGATCAGCTCCGGGCGGCACTGGGTCAGCACCTGGATGCGTACGTCGTCCGGTACCAGGTCCTCCTCGATGATCAGCCGGACGAAGTCGAAGTCGGTCTGGCTGGCCGCCGGGAAGCCGACCTCGATCTCCTTGTAGCCCATGCGCACCAGCAGCTCGAAGAACTTGCGCTTGCGCGCCGGCGACATGGGGTCGATCAGGGCCTGGTTGCCGTCGCGCAGGTCGACCGCGCACCACAGCGGCGCACGGGTGATGCGCTTGTCCGGCCAGGTGCGGTCGGGCAGCTGAATGTCCTCCACCAGCCGGTACCACGGCTTGTACCGGTGGTACGGCATCCAGCTGCCGCGCTGCGGGTTCCAGTGCGGCTGGTCGGCGGGAACGGGACGGGACGGGGTGCGAATGGTCGGATACGCGTCAGAACGCGGGGAATTGCTCATGGTGGGGGAATCTCCTGCTTGCTGGGATGGCCGACGACCGGCGCATGGCGAAACTCCGCGACGAGGAGCCGGTCTGGATCAGGCCCCGTCGCGGCAGCGAAGCAGGAGGGCACGCGCCACGTCAGTCACGATAGCGCGGCCGCGGCGGTGCGCAAACACCCACCCGGACATCTCACATGCGCACGGAGATCAATCAATGCGATAAATCCGGCGTCGCGCCCCGTGGCGTTGGTCGGACGAACGTGCCAAACTTCCGGCCATGGGCGAGCACACCGACAAGCCAGCGGCGGAGCAGACCACCGCCAAGCGCGACGTCGACTGGGGCGAGATCAAGGATCGCTTCGTCGGCTTGCTGGCGGGTGTCGTGCGCTGGGTATGCCTGATCTTCGCGCTGATCCTCGTGCTGCACGTGGTGTTCGTGGTGGCCGAGGCCAACCCGGCGAACGGCGTCGTGCAGTTCGTCGACGGCTGGGCGGATCGGCTCACGCTCGGCGTTGGTGACTTGTTCACCCCGGGCGACGCGAAGTTGCGCACGCTGATCAACTACGGCATCGCCGCCGTTCTGTGGCTGATCATCTCCAACGTGGGCTCGAAGATCATCCGGCGAGTCGGCGGCGTGCGCGGCTGACCTGCTGCCGGGCGGTGCCTGCCCCGGTCAGTCGGAACGGTCGCGGCCCGGGAAGCCAGAACGGTCACGGCCCCGGGCAGCCGGAACGGTCACGGCATCGGGAAGCCAGAACGGTCACGTGTTCGCCTGACGGCGCGAAGCAGGTACGTGGTCCGGCGACAGCCGTGCTGCTCAGAAGGCGGGCTTGTTCCAGTCGCGCAACGCGATCTCGCTCAGCGGCAGCCGCTTCCGCGGTGCCCGCTCCCGCTCGATCAGCGATTCGTGACCGAGGATCTCCGGGTCCGTCGGCTTGCCGACGGCGATGGCGACGACCGGCTCGACGTCCTCGGGCAGCGCGAACTCCTTGCGGACCGCGTCCGCGTCGAACCCGGCCATCTGGTGTCCGGCGAAGCCTTCGGCGACCGCTTGCAGCACCAGATTCTCGGCAGCCAGCGCCACACCGTAGGTGGCGTAGGGGATCTCACCCTTCTCGTTGCGGGTGACGGCGAGGCCGATCAGCAGCGCGCAGGCACGATGCGCCCACGCCTGGTTCGCCTCGGTCAGCGTGCCCAGAATCCGGTCGAACGTCTCCGAGCCCCGGGCGCCGACCAGGAACCGCGCCGGCTGGGTGTTGCCGTACGAGGGCGCCCAGCGGGCGGCCTCCAGCAGCGCCCGCAGTTGCCGTTCGTCGATCTTCTCGTCGGGGTCGAGCGCACGCGGGCTCCACCGGCGGGCGATCAGCTCGTGCAGTTCCACGCTGCTCTCGGCTGGCTTGTCGGTCATATCGCGTACTCCCACACCAACAACGCATGTGCTCCGAACCACCCGCTGGCGAGCGCGGCCGCGGCGACCACGAGCACTGCGGTCGCCGGGCGTCTCCGCGCCAACGCCACCGCGACCGGGATCAGCAGCGTGAACGCCGGAACGAGCAACCGCGCCTTGGAGTTCATCAAGCCAGCGGACCCGGCGACCATAC
Source organism: Thermocrispum agreste DSM 44070 (assembly GCF_000427905.1). Lineage (GTDB taxonomy): Bacteria > Actinomycetota > Actinomycetes > Mycobacteriales > Pseudonocardiaceae > Thermocrispum > Thermocrispum agreste. The sequence continues at coordinate 355,170 of NZ_KE386604.1, forward strand.
TGAAGACGGCGAGGCCGTAGATCAACATCGACCACGGCAATCGTTGTGTACAGCACACCACGGCGAGCACGGCAGCGGTCAAAAGTACGAAAACCGTGCCGATGTCGTAAGCCGATCCGGCGGTCGCCAGCGCGTGCAGGGCGTATTTGGCCGTGGAGATTCCGCCGTCGAACGCCGAGCCCCAGCCTTCCGCCTGCAATTCGTTCCACGACAGGATCTGCGTGACGATGTCCGCCCCCGGGGTGATGCGGGCGCCGGCCCACCACAGGAACCCGATCAGCCCGAGCGGAGCGAGAACCGCCGCGCCGATGGCCGCCAGCCGCTCGCCGGTCCGCGCATCGCGCTCACGCACCAGGAAGATCACCACGCTGACGACGACGGCCAGGACCAGCGCCGCGGCGGTGATCCGCACCAGCCCGGCCAGCCCGCACAGCGCCCCGGCGGCCAGCCACTGTCGTCGCAGCAGGAACACCAGGACCCAGCTCGCGCAGGCGCAGAACAGCGCCTCGGAGTAGGTCATCGACAGCACCACGCCCATCGGCGAGGCGGCGAACAACGCCACCAGGATGAGGCCGACGCGGCGGGAGCCGCCTTTGACCAGCGTGCCGATCCGGTAAATGCCGTATGCGGCGACGACGCCACTGATCAGGGTGACGGCGAAGCCCACGGAGTGATACGGCAGGCCGAATCCGTCCGCCAGGGCACCGACGAGTTTCGGATATCCCGGAAAGAACGCCAGCGGAGTGGCGTCACTGCGCTGTCCGTTCGCGTCGACCAGTTGTTCCGGTGCGTTCTGGTAGCCGCCCGCGGCAATGCCGAGGAACCACTGCCCGTCCCAGGAGGTCAGCGCTTGCGTCGTGGTGGCCTCGTGCCTGCTCGCCATCAGTGACAGCACGAGCACGCCGAGCTGTCGAACTCCCAGGTAGACCAGTGCCGGAGCGGTCCACCACAGCAGCGTGCGGCCGGTGGTCCCGTCGGTTCGCTGCGCGTGCCACACCCCGGTGTCGGCCGAATCGCTGGTACGCGTCGCCGCGTCGGTCACGCTGCGTGTCCTCCTGCTCTGGTCGTCATCAACAGTAGTGGTTACTGCCACAAGCAGTCGTTGTCAGTCGCTTCGTGGCCGGTAGGCTGAGCGAAAACAGGGACGGGGGCGTTCGCCTGGCAAGTGGGACGGGCGCCGCCGCGAGGAGGTTCGTGCCCCGTGGCGCTGGTGGTCCAGAAGTACGGTGGGTCGTCGCTGGAGAACGCCGAACGCATCACCAAAGTCGCCGAGCTGATCGTCGAAACCAAGCGGGCAGGCAACGACGTCGTGGTGGTGTGTTCCGCGATGGGCGACACCACCGACGAACTGCTCGATCTGGCCGCGCAGGTGAATCCGAACCCGCCGGAGCGGGAAATGGACATGCTGCTCACCGCGGGTGAGCGCATCTCCAACGCGCTGGTTGCGATGGCGATCAGCAAGCTCGGCGCCCAGGCGTGGTCGTTCACCGGCTCGCAGGCGGGCATCGCCACCACCGCGGCGCACGGCAACGCGCGCATCCTCGAGGTGTCGCCGAAGCGGGTCACCGAGGCGCTCGAGCAGGGCTACATCGCCATCGTCGCCGGCTTCCAGGGCGTCGCCAAGGACACCAAGGACATCACCACGCTGGGCCGCGGCGGTTCGGACATGACGGCGGTGGCGCTGGCCGCCGCGCTGAAGGCCGACGAGTGCGAGATCTACTCCGACGTGGACGGCGTGTACTCCGCCGACCCGCGGATCGTGCCCAACGCGCGCAAGCTGGACAAGGTTCCGTACGAGGAAATGCTCGAGCTGGCCGCGACCGGGTCGAAGATCCTGCATCTGCGGTCGGTGGAGTACGCGCGCCGGTACGGCGTGCCGCTTCGCGTCCGTTCGTCGTACAGCACCAAGCCGGGCACGCTGGTGGCCGGATCGATCGAGGAGATTCCCGTGGAACAGGCGCTGATCACCGGCGTTTCGCACGACAAGTCCGAAGCCAAGATCACCGTCACGGACGTGCCGGACTACAAGGGCGCTGCCGCCCGGATCTTCCGCGCCGTCGCCGACGCCAACATCGACATCGACATGGTGCTGCAGAACGCCTCACGCACCGCTTCCGGTGTCACCGACATCACCTTCACCCTGTCCAAGGACCGCGGCCCGGCGGCGGTCGCCGCGCTGGAGCGCATCAAGGAGGACGTCGGCTTCAGCGGCGTGCTGTACGACGACCACATCGGCAAGGTGTCGCTGGTGGGCGCGGGCATGCGTTCGCACCCGGGCGTCACCGCGACGTTCTGCGAAGCGATCGCCAATGCGGGCGTCAACATCGAAATGATCAACACCTCGGAGATCCGCATCTCGGTGCTGATCAGGGACACCGACGTCGAGGCCGCCGTGCGCGCCGTGCACGATGCGTTCGACCTCGGCGGCGACGAGCCGGCCATCGTCTACGCGGGGAGTGGTCGCTGATGCGCGTGGGAGTCGTGGGTGCCACCGGTCAGGTCGGTGGCGTGATGCGCACGCTGCTGGACGAACGCGGCTACCCGGTCGACGAGATCCGGTTCTTCGCCTCGTCCCGGTCGGCGGGTTCCAAGCTGCCGTGGAAGGGCGCGGAGATCGAGGTCGAGGACGTCGCGACGGCCGATCCGTCCGGGCTGGACGTGGTGTTGTTCTCGGCGGGCAAGGGCGCTTCGAAGGCCTACGCGCCGAAGTTCGCCGAAGCGGGCGCCACGGTGATCGACAACTCGTCGGCGTGGCGGCTGGACCCGGAGGTCCCGCTGATCGTCAGCGAGGTGAACCCGGAGGCGGTCCACGATGCCAAGAAGGGCATCATCGCCAACCCGAACTGCACCACGATGGCCGCGATGCCGGTGCTCAAGCCGCTGCACGAGGAGGCGTCGCTGGTGCGCCTGGTGGCCTCGACCTACCAGGCGGTTTCCGGCAGCGGGCTGGCCGGTGTGGACGAGCTGGCCGAGCAGGTCGCCGCCGCGGGTTCGCGGATCAAGGAGCTGACGCACGACGGGTCGGCGCTTGAGTTCCCCGAGCCGCGCAAGTACGCCAAGACGATCGCGTTCAACGCGCTGCCGATGGCGGGGTCGATCGTCGACGACGGGTCCGGCGAGACCGACGAGGAACAGAAGCTGCGCAACGAAAGCCGCAAGATCCTCGGCATCCCGGAACTGCGGGTGTCCGGCACGTGCGTGCGCGTGCCGGTGTTCACCGGGCACGCGTTGTCGATCAACGCAGAGTTCGAGCGGCCGCTGTCGCCGGAGCGGGCCATCGAGCTGCTGGCGGAGGCGCCTGGAGTGCAGCTCACCGACATCCCCACCCCGTTGGAGGCGGCAGGTAAGGATCCCAGCTACGTGGGCCGGATCCGGGCGGACGCCGGCGTGGACGGCGGTCGTGGGCTGGTGTTGTTCGTCGCCGCCGACAACCTGCGCAAAGGCGCGGCATTGAACGCGGTCCAGATCGCCGAGCTGCTGGTCAAGTAGCGCGCGATATTCGGTTGCTCGTACGGCGCGCCGGCGGGAGAGTGACGGCGTGATCGTTCGCCGGGAAACTCCTGCCGACGTCGCGGCGGTCCGCGCCGTGCACTCGGTGGCCTTTCCTGCTCCGCGCCCCGGGGAGCTGCCTGTCGAAGTGGGTTTGCTCGACGCGCTGCGGGCCAGTGACGCCTGGGTGCCTGCTCTTTCGCTTGTCGCGTGTCCGTCCAGCGGCGACGGCGTGGTGGGGCACGTCGTCGCCACCAAGGCGACCGTGGCGGGGCGAACAGCTCTCGGGCTCGGCCCGATCGGAGTGGTGCCCGATTGGCAGCGGCAAGGGGTGGGCAGCGCCCTGATGCACGCCGTGCTCGCGGCCGCGGACGCCCTGGAGTATCCGCTGGTCGTCTTGCTCGGCAATCCCCGCTTCTACCGGCGTTTCGGATTCTGGCCTGCTGCCGAGCTGGGTGTCCGCCCGCCCGACCCGAGCTGGCGGGAAGCATTCCAGGCGCGGCCGCTGGCCGCATACACCGACGACTTGCGGGGCGAATTCTGCTACGCCGCGCCGTTCAACGATCTGTAGCGCGATCCGCGCCCATCACCCGGCCTTTCTGGTTCTTTCGGTGCCGGGCTTCTGCGTTGCCGAGAGCGGCGGCCGCTTGTTCTCCATGCCGTGACGCGACTGCCGGGGTCGCGACGGAAGCGCGACTTGGGCGCCTGGACTGTGCCGGAAAAGGTGCCGGTATCCGGATTCAGCTCGCTCACGGCGCGTGATGGCGGGCGCGGTCGGCTGATTTGGCGACGATCTTTGCGTTCGGACTGGAAATCACCACGGTCAGGTGCGATAGAGTCGCCGTCGGTAATCACCGGGTTGAAAGGTGGATGGCTGCGCTATGACAGCGGACGAGCGGGTCGACGTGGAGATTCCCCTGGACCGGCCGACGCCCGCGCGGGCGTACGACTGGCTGCTCGGCGGCAAGGAGAACTACGCCGTCGATCGCGAGTTCATGACCGAGAACCTGAAGAGGTTCCCGCAAGTGCTGGACAGCGCCCGGCAGAACCGCCTGTTCCTCTACCGCGCGGTGCGTTACCTGGTGCGGGACGCGGGCATCGACCAGTTCATCGACCTCGGCTGCGGGCTGCCGACCAACAACAACGTGCACCAGGTCGCCCAGCAGTTCAATCCGAACGTCAAGGTCGTCTACGTCGACATCGACCCGATCGTGCTTGCCCACGGCCGCGCGCTGCTCGCCGAGGACGACAGCACCGCGGTGATCACGGCCGACTTCCGGGACCCGTCGGTGGTCCTGGAGCACCCGGACACCAAGCGCCTGATCGATTTCTCACGGCCGGTGGCCATGCTGTTCTTGTCGGTGGTGCACTTCCTCGGTGACGACGACGAGGTCGGCAAGGGCCCGAGGCACGCGCTGCGGTACATCATCGACGAGGTCGCGCCGTCCGGCAGCTATCTGACGCTGTCCCACCTCGTCGTCACCGACCCGGTCAAGCGGCAGATGATCAGGGAGATCGGCAGCAAGGCGGGCATGAACGTGCAGGTCCGCTCGCCGGAGGAGGTCGACGCCCTGCTGGACGGCCTCGAGCCGGTCGAGCCGGGGCTGGTGAACATCGACGACTGGCGCCCGGACCCCGATCAGCCGCCGCTGAACCCGGTCCCGCCGGAGCTGCGCATCTACGAGGGCATGAGCGCGAAGAACCCCGAGATGTTCGAGTACGGCGGCGTGCTGCGCAAGCCGTGACGTCGATGGGCGGATGACCCGGTGATGCCGGCCCCGAGGGCCCAGGCCGCGGCACTGCCAGCCCGGACCGTGGTCCTCGGGCGCGAGCGTCCGGCCGGCGGGCCGTCGTCTGTTGGGCCGGGTGCGTGTTGCCGTTGGGCTGGGCTGTCTGCCTGTGACGGTGTTCGGCTCTGTGGTTGAGCGGTCGTTCTTTCGGGTCGGCTTGTGCTGTCCGGCCGGGGGGGGGGGCGTGTTGCCATTGGGCTGGGCTGTCTGCCTGCGGCGGTGTTCAGCTCTGTGGCTGAGCGGTCGTTCTCTGCTCGGCATGTGCCCCCGGCCGGGCATGTCCCCTCGGGCCGTCGCCTCCTCGGCAGGGCCACGCCCACCGGGCCGGGTGGTGCTTGTCCCCGGCCGGGCCAGTGCGTGACAGCCGTCAGCCCGGTGTCCACACCGTGTTGGCGCCGCAGAGGATCACGCACGGCCGTTCCCCCGGAACCTCCCCGGTCAGCAGGGCCGCGAACGCGACCGCGGCGGCTGGCTCCACGGCGAGCCGGAACTCCTCCCACAGCCGGTCACGCGCGGCCACGATCTGGTCCTCGGACACCAGCAGCGACTGCGCCTTGGCGTCCGTCAGCAGCTGGAAAGCGATGGTGCCGATGCGGTTCGCGCCCAGGCCGGACGCGGCGATGGACTCGACCGGGGCGTCGACCGGCTCGCCCGCCTGGAGCGCGGCGTTGAAGCAGCAGCACCCCTCCGGCTCGGCAGCCACGACGTGCCGCCCCTCGGCGGCGAGCACGACGCCCGAGGCGAGACCGCCCCCGCCGACCGCGACGACGATCGTGTCGACATCCGGTGCGTCCGCGACGATCTCCGCGGTGACCGTGCCCTGGCCGGCGATGACATCAGGGTCGTCGTAGGGATGCACATAACGGACGCCCGGTTCGCTGCCCTCTTCCAGCGCGGCCGCGAGCACGTCGGCCATCTCGGCGTGGCGAACCAGTTTCGCACCGGCTGCGGCCATCCGTTCCGCCTTCTGCGGCGGCACGAAATCCGGCATGTGCACGGTCACCGGCACACCCACCGAGGCCGCGGCGGTGGCCACGGCCAACCCGTGATTGCCGCCCGAGGCCGTGACCACGCGCTCCGGCAGGGGCCTGCTCACCAGCGCGTTGGTGGCGCCACGCAGTTTGAACGACCCGGTGCGCTGCAGGTGCTCGAGCTTGAACACCACCGGTTTCCCGTCCACCTCGGTGGCGAAGACCGGGGTGCGGCGGACGTAAAGCCGAATACGCCCGGCCGCGGCGACGACGTCGTCGTAAGTCGGAAGAGCAGTCACGCGGTCCAGTCTGCCGAAGTTTGCCGTGGGCGCGCTGGCGATCTGCTCCTGGCGGAACGATCTTTCCCGGGAACGCGGATCGCCACGAAACGGGGCCGCATCTTGCTCCAATCGCGTCATCGCGGTCCGGAGCCCGCTGCGGGGTCTGGTGGCTTGCGGGAAAGGGGGATGGGCTCGTGCTGTCGGTTGTCTGGCTGCGCCTGATGACCAAGGGCGGCGAGTGCGTGGGGCGGACGTGATGCATGGGAGGGGAGCGGGTTCGAGATACCGGTTGCCTGTCTACGCCTGATGACGGGACGGGGGAGGTCACGTGGAAGCGGTGAGCGAGGCGGAGCGGGTCGTACTGACGGTTGCCGAGTCACGGGTGGCGAGAGTACGGGTGGACGCGGGCTTGGGAGGTGGGCTTGCGACGGGCGCACCGGCTTTGCCCCGTGGCACGGAACAGGCGGGCACAGGGCGGCCGTGGAGATCGACGTGGCGCGACGCTGGTGCCGCTGGTCCGTCTGGCGCAGCGGGCGGGCCCCCACGCTCGTCGAAGCAAGCAGCGTCCGGCTGGTGGTCCCGGCTGCTTTGGCGATCTCCTGGATGGACCACTCGGCACGAGCGGGGTGCCGGGCCGATGTGCTGCCCCCGCCAAGCGGTGATTCGTCCCGGTACACACCGCCGCTAACCCTGCGGGGGGAACGTGATCGGTCGTTCCCCCGAACTACCGCAATTCAGGTGACTGGGCCCGCCTCGAACGGGTCTGGCGTCCGGTTCTAGCTGCGGAGCGTTGCAGAGAAGTCACACCGATGGTGCAGTCGATCACAACATTCGGTGATCTCGGTGTGTCGCTCTGGAGGCGTGTCATCGGCCCTGCCCTCAGCCGGTGGGATGACAACCGGTAGTGCGTTACCTGCCGGGGGAGTACGGGTGGAGGCGGGAAGTCGCGAGGGGCTGACAAGGGAGTGCACACATGAAAACCACCGTGTCCCGCGTGGTCACCGCACTGTTCACCAGTGCGGCGCTGGTAGCCGGCGGCATCGGCATGGCGACCGCTGTGCCGGTCGACCGTGAGCACGCATCCGTCATCACATCCACCGCCGACGACGTGCAGTACCTGCACGATCAGCTGGCGCAGGCGGTCGAGGACGACGACGTCGAAGCCGTCGACGGAGTCCTCGGCCAGATCGACCGAACGATGCAGGTCATCCTCACGGCCGAGCAGTACGAGCGTGCTGCAGCGGTTCGCGCCGATGCGGAAAAGGCGCGGGATCTCGGCACGCGACTGCAAGCCAAGCTCACCCAAGCACGCGGTGACGACCCGCTGGCCACACTGAACGGCTTGATTCAGACGCTGTTGGCCACGCTGTCCGCGCTCGTCGACAACCTGCTTGGCGGTGGCACGCCTGGCGTGCCGGACGTGCCAGGGGTGCCTGGCGTGCCGGACGTGCCCGAGGTGCCGGAGACCCCGGACCTGCCCGAGGTACCGGAAGCTCCGGGACTGCCACCGGCGCCGCTGCCCTGACCTGCGGGGCGAGGCCGTCACCGACCACCTCGGTGGGGGAGAGGAACCCGGTGCCTGGGAGTCGGCACCGGGTTCCGTCATGTCCGGCGGATGTCGCGCCAGGCAACAAGGCCCGGCAACGCCGCTCACCCAAGGCAGGCGCCGGGCGAGCTTCCCGCTCCCGTCAGCGGGCGTAGGCCAGCCCGGCCCGCAGTGCCGCGGCGATTTCCAGGGTGGCCTCCCGGAACCGCCCGCCGAGCGGCGCGAAGTTGATGAACCCGTGGATCATGTCCCGCTGGCACTGGTAGGACACCGAGACGCCCGCTTCCTCCAGCGCCTTGGCGTAGGCGTGGCCGTTGTCGCGCAGCGGGTCGAAGCCGGCGGTGACCAGATAAGCCGGTGGCAGGCCGGACAGGTCGCCGGCGAGCAGCGGGGAGATCCGCGGGTCGCTGCGGTCGTCGTCCGGGCTCAGATAGTGCCCCTCGAACCAGTTCATGTCCGCGTCGGTGAGGAAGAAGCCCTCCGCGAACAGCTGCCGCGACCGCCGCTTGGTGACGAAGTCCACCTCGGGATAGACGAGCAGCTGGAACACGGGGGCCGGACCACCGCGCTGCGCGCATTGCAGCGCGGTGACCGCGGCCAGGTTGCCGCCCGCGCTGTCGCCGCCCACGGCGATCCGCTGCTGATCCACCCCGAGCTCGTCGGCGTGCTTGTGTGCGTAGTCGAACGCCGCCAGCGCGTCGTCGACAGCGGCGGGGAAGCGGTGCTCGGGCGCCAGCCGGTACTCCACCGACAGCACCCGGACACCGGAGTGCTCGGCCAGGAACCTCGCGGCGTAGTCATGCGTCCGCACGCTGCCGAGTACCCAGCCTCCGCCGTGGAAGTAGACCAGCAGCGGGCCGGGCTCGGCATAGTCGCGCGGCGTGTAGAGCCTGGCGGGAAGCTCGCCGTCCGGCGTGGACATCCGCAGGTCGCGGGAGGTGACGTCGAGCGGAGGGGACGGCAGCAGGTCGACGTTGATCTCCATCCCGGCGCGGGACTCCGCCACGCTGTTCGAGGTCAGGTTGATACCGCTTGCGGCCGTCAGCTTCACCAGCAGTTGCGCATCCAGGGCGAGGGTCTGGCCGTCCCGTGTCACCGGCTTGCCCGCGATCAGGCGCTTGAGCATTGCCGGGAGCCGGAACACTCCGCGCATGGCTGCCGCTTGCACCGGCAGGGGGATTTTGGCGGCCAGATTCGTCATGGTGGACCTCCTTCGCTGGACGACGGATGCCGGGAGTCTTGCACGACGTGCATGGCAACGGTGTGTGATAACCGGACAACCGAGCGTTGGGCCGGTTGGCGCGACGCGCGACACGTCGGCTGGACCTCGAGTGCACTGGAAGTCGTAGGGTGCGGGTATGAAGGTGGTCGGGATCGGCGGGTCGCTACGGCCGGGCTCGCAGAGTGAGTACGCGGTACGGGTCGCGCTGCGCGGGGCCGAGGAAGCCGGCGCGCGCACGACCTTGATCGCCGGCGATCAGTTGCAGCTGCCGTTCTACGACGCCGCGATCGCGGAACGCACGGCGTCAGCGCGCCGGCTGGTGGAGGCGGTCCGGGAAGCGGATGGGCTGATCGTCGGTTCGCCCGGCTATCACGGCGGACCGTCCGGGCTGATCAAGAACGCCCTCGACTACCTGGAAGACCTGCGTGACGACGAGCGGCCGTATCTCGCCGGACGGGCGGTCGGGCTGATCGCCGTCGCCGCCGGGTGGCAGGCGGCCGTGGGCACCTTGAACCACCTGCGCACCGCGGTGCACGCGCTGCGCGGCTGGCCGACTCCGCTGGGCGGAGCCATCAACTCGCGCGAGACGAAGTTCGACGAGACGGGCGCGTGCAACGACAGCGCGGTCTACGACAAGCTGCGGCTCATCGGGCGGCAGGTGGCCACTTTCCAGCCGGCCTGAGCAACCGTCGGCTCGGTGAAGTGACCAGCGCGCCGGTTCCGGAGCGGGACGGTGACCGTCAGGCCCGTCCCAGCTTGCGCAGCGCGAACGACACCTCGACGGCGGTCTGCTTGATCACCTCGGCCACCACCAGCGACCCGTGCCCGGCGTCGTAGCGGTAGAACGCGAAGTCCGCCCCGCGCTCGGCCAACCGGTCCACGTAGTTCTCGATCTGCCGGATCGGGCAGCGCGGGTCGTTGTCGCCGGCCAGGATCAGCACCGGCGCCCGCACCGCGTCGACGTAGGTGATCGGCGAGCACTCCCGGTACAGATCCGGCAGCTCGTCCGGTGAACCGCCGAACAGCGACCGGTCGAATGCCCGCAGCGGTTCCATCTCGTCGGCGTAGGCCGTCACGTAGTCGGCCACCGGCACCCCGGCGATGCCGACCGCCCAGCGCTCCGGCTGCACGCCGAGCGCCAGCAAGGTGAGGTAACCACCCCAGGAGGCGCCGGTGACCACGCAGCGCTGCGGATCGGCCAGCCCGCTGGCCACGGCCCAGTCGTGCACCGCGGCGATGTCCTCCAGCTCGGTCAGGCCCGGGCGGCCCTCGATGGCGTCACGCCACTGCGAGCCGTACCCGTCGGAGCCGCGGTAGTTGACCTCGACGACCGCGAACCCGGCGTCGACCCACACCGCACGGTAGGCGGAGAACCGGTCCGTGTCGGCGGCGTGTGGCCCGCCGTGGATGGAGAAGACGGTGGGCAGCGGCCCGGACGCGCCCTCCGGACGGGCCACGAGGGCATGAATCGTCCCCCCTGGGCCTTCCACGAACGCGTCGGCCACCGGAACCGACCCCGGCGCCCGCGGTCCCGGCGGGGCCAGCAGCACCTCGTCCGTTCCGTCCGGCAGCCTGCGGCGGATCACCGACGGATGAGCCGCCGACGACCACGAGTACTCGATGCTGCCGTCCGGGCGCACACCGGCGCTGCCGATCACCCCCGACGGCGTGTCGAGCGCGGTGAGCTCCCCGGTGTCGAGCCGCAGCGTGTGCAGCGTGCTGCGCGCGTGGTAGTGGTGCAACACCAGCAGTGCCTTGCCATCCGGGTACCACGTGCCGGTGATCTCGCCCGGCAGGTCGATGGCGAGCTCGGTCTGCTCGCCGGTGGCGACGTCCCAGATCAGCAGCTCCTCGTGGCCACGACGCTCGTGCTGCACCAGCAGGCGCTGATCACCCGGCACCGGCGAGAACTCCAGCGCCTCCAGGCCACGCCCTTCTCCGTCCCACAGCTCGCCCACGGCGCGATCGCCGTCGTCCAGCGCCAGCACGCGGATCGCCGGATGACGCGAGTCCCCGTGCTCGGAGTGGGAGATCGCCAGCAGCTTCTCGTCCCTGGACAGCGCCGAGACGCCCGCGTCGTGCTCGCTGGCGTACACCCGGCGGGTCGCGCCGCCGGAGTGCACGAACAGCTCGCTGCCGTCGTCGGTGGACACCCCGACCGCGGCCAGCCGATGCCCGATCACCAGGCCCGCGGGATATCCGGGGCGGACATCGGCCACGGCCACCTCCGCCGATCCCGGTCCCGCGGTGAATGGCTGGCGCATCCACCGGCCGAACTCGTCGCCGTCGGTGTCGTCGAACCACCAGATGGCCGAGCCGTCCGGAGCGATGTCGGCGTGCATGGTGCCGTTGGGCCGCTCGGTCACCTTCCGGTGATCACCGCTGTCCCGGTCCCACGCGTACACCTCCCACACGCCGCTGGCGTTGGAGACGTAGAAGTTGGCCGACGGAGCGTCCAGCGCCCAGTCCGGCGCGGACATCCGGGGCGCGGTGAACCGGGCCCGCCACCGAGACTCCGCCGCGTCGTCGTCGAACAGCCGATCCGGGATGTGTGGCGTGGGGTACTGCACGCCTTGATCGTTGCACGTGCTTTCCAGCGGGTGCCGGGCGGCCTGAACCAGGCTCCCGCTCACCGGAAAGTGCCCGGAAACGACGAAACGGCCCGCGATCTCTCGCGGACCGTTTCGTCTGGTCCCGTCGGGGTGGCGGGATTTGAACCCACGACCTCCTCGACCCGAACGAGGCACGCTACCAAGCTGCGCCACACCCCGGTTGGCTAACGGGCCAAGACAGAGTTTAACGGACCCCTCCGCCAGGCTTTGAACCGGGACTCCCGCTTTGCGCGCTGCGGCTTCCAGTCGCGCGGCACCAAGGTCAGCAAACTGGCCTCCGGCGGGCACGCGAACCGCACCGGCGCGTACGGCGAAGTCCCCAGACCAGCGGAAACGTGCAGCCACATGTCTGCGCCCCAGCGGCTGGCGCCCCGCGCGCGAGAGCGATCGAGATCACAGTTGGTCACCAGCGCGCCGATGCCAGGCACCCGCAGCTGCCCGCCGTGCGTGTGACCGGCCAGCACCAGGTCGTAGCCGTCCGCGGCGAAGGCGTCGAGAATCCGCGGCTCAGGCGAATGCGTGACGCCGATCCGGACCACCGCGGCCGCGTCCGCGCGCCCGGCGATGGTGCTGTAGCGGTCGTACTGCATGTGCGGGTCATCCACACCCGCGGCGAACAACGACTGCCCGGCCACCTGCAGCGGCACACGCTGGTGCGTCAGGTCGTGCCAGCCGTGCTCGATGAACGCCGCACGCAGGTCCTGCCACGGCAACTCGGGACCGTGCACGAGCTTCTTCCGGCCGCGCGGCATCAGGTAGCGGGCTGGGTTCTTCGGCTTGGGCGCGAAGTAGTCGTTGCTGCCGAAGACGAACATGCCCGGCACGTTGAGCAGCGGCCCGAAAGCCCGCAGCACGGCGGGCACCGCCGCCGGGTGGGCGAGATTGTCACCGGTGTTGACCACCAGGTCCGGAGCCAGCGCGGCCAGCGAGGCCACCCAGCGTTGCTTGGCATGCTGCCAAGGGAGCATGTGCAGGTCGGAGATGTGCAGCACGCGCAGCGGCTGGGACCCCGGCGCCAGCACCGGCAGGTGCGCGGTGCGCAGCGTGTACAGCTGCCGTTCGATGGCCGTCGCGTAGGTCAGGCCGGCGGCGCCTACCGCGGCCACCGCTCCCATTGCTGCTCGCAGCCTGCTGTTCACCACGCACCGAGCATACGTCGGGCGCCTTCTGCGGGCGGTGTGGGAAGTACGTCGGATCACGCCGACGCCGGGACGGCCACGGGCCCAAAGTCACCCGACTCGGTGATCGTCTCTCTGTCGCTGCGGGGACGGCCGTCAGTTGGCGTGCAGGTACTTCTCGGGCGCCTTGGGGACGCTCTTCTTCGGCAACCCCTCGTGGATCGGCTTCATCGCGTTGAACCACGTCTGAGCCGGGATGACGCCACCGAACATGTTCCCGGAGCCGCAGCGGTAGGCGCCCATCGAACCGCCCACGCACAGCGGCTGCGCGTTGCCGTCCGGCTGGAAGATCATCGCCGCCCCGGCGTAGAACGGCGTGGCACCCACGAACGTCGACGCGGTGTGGTTCTGCGCGGTACCGGTCTTGCCGATCATCGGGCGGTCCCAGCCCGCCTTCCTGGCCGCGCCCGCCGCGGTGCCCGACACGTGGTCCTTGCTCAGCGCATCGGCCAGCGCGTGCGCCAGGTCCTTGGAGATAACCTGCTCGCACTTCGGCTCCTTGAGCTTGACCGGCTTGCCGTTGCGGTCGCGCACCTCGAGGATCGGCGTCGGCGGGCACCAGCGGCCGTCGCTGATGATGGTCGCCCCCACGTTGGCCAGCTCCAGGCCGCTCAGCGGGGCGGGGCCCAGGGTGAACGACCCCTTGCCCGGCGAGTTCTCCGACGGGCCGAAGTGCTTCCGCAGGTCCTCGGACACCAGCGGGTCGTTCGACGACGGGTCCGGCTTCTTGCCCTGCATGTTGCTGCTCATCGTCTTGCGCATGCCCAGCCGGTAGGCCATGTCGACGATGGGCTTCATGCCGGTGCGCTCTTCCAGGATGACGAACGTGGTGTTGGGCGAGTTCGCCAGCGCCTGCTGCAGCGTCGGGTTGCCGCCCGGGGTGCCCGCGTAGTTCTGCACGCAGTAGGGCACGACGCCGTCCGGTCGCTGGCCGCACCGCGGGTTGCCGCCGCCGAAAACCTTCGACGTGTAATGGCCGGGCGCCGGCACCCGGTCGAGGATGCCGACCACGCCCTTCTCCAGCGCGGCCGCCGCGGTGAAGATCTTGTACGACGACCCGGCACCCTGCATGTTGTAGACGCCGGCGGGCAGGGCCAGGAACGTCTCGTTCCGCTCCTTGTCGCCGCCGTAGTCCCGGTTCGCGGCAAGTGCGATCACTTCGTGCCGCTTCTTGCCCGGCTTGACCAAGGACAACGTCAGAACGACGTCGTCGTTCTCCTTGGGCACCTGCTCCTCGGTGGCCTTCGCCGCCGCCTTGTTCGCCTTGCGGTCCAGCGTGGTGCGGATGGTGTAGCCGCCGCTGTAGAGCTCGTCCCGGTCCATGCCGAGCTCGTTGACCAGGTAGTCCTCGACGTACTGGCAGAAGAACCCGTCGGTGGCACCCGCGCCGACGCAGTTGGCGGGCGGCTTCTTCGGGCCGCCCGGCACCACGCCGAGCCCCTGCTTCTTGTACCGCTCGGCGTCCTCCTTCGACAGCTTGCGGTTGCGCACCATCATGTCCAGCACCAGGTTGCGGCGCTTCTTGGCCGCCTCCGGGTGGTTCCACGGGTCCAGCGCCGCCGGGTTGTTCACCATGCCGGCCAGCAGCGCCGCCTGCGCCGGGTCCAGCTCCTTGGCGGTGGTGTTGAAGTACGCCTTGGCCGCCGCGCCGACACCGAAGATGCGCCGGGAGAACTCCACCACGTTCAGGTACCCGGTGAGGATCTCCTCCTTGGTCATCTTCGACTCGAGGTTGATGGCGATCCTGGCTTCCTTGAGCTTGCGCGCGATGGACTGCTCTTGCGCCTTCTGCCTGCCGATGCGGTGCTTCGGGTCGTTGTCGTTCCAGTAGACGACGTTGATCAGGTAGTTCTTGACGTACTGCTGGGTCAGCGTCGAGGCACCCTGGGTCTGGCCGCCCGAGGTGTTGGAGATGGCGGCCCGCACGGTGCCCTTCCAGTCGACGCCGTTGTGCTCGTAGAACCGGCGGTCCTCGACCGAGATGATCGCCCACTTCATGGCGTCGGAGATCTCGTCCGGACCGGTCGGGATGCGGTACTGGTTGTACAGCGTGGCGATCGGCCTGCCGTCCCGGTCGGTGATCGTGGTGACCAGCGGCGGCGCCTCGTTGGCCAGCTCGGTCGAGGTGTTCTCCACCGTCGCGCTGGCCTGGTTGGACAGCAAGCCCGCCCCGCCGACGACCGGGAACAGCAGGCCGGCCACCAGCACGCCGGCCAGCAGACACAGTCCGAGGAGCTTGAGGATTCCGTCCGTCCTACGCACGTTTCGATGCTACGTGCTACCGGTGTAAGGGGCGCGTCACGCCGCCGGGTTACCCCTGCCGGTCACGATTTGACCAAACCCGGCTCGCCAAGGGGAACCGATACCCTCTACAGTCCGTCAAGGTCTCACGTTGGCACAGGGGAGTGCCGTGGGTGGAGTGTGAGAACCGTGACCAGAGAGGGAGCTGGGGGACAATGAGCATGACGCAACCGGATTGGCGTGTGCACGCGGCTTGCCGTGACACCGATCCGGACGGCTTGTTCGTCCGAGGCGCCGAGCAGAACCGGGCCAAGCTGATCTGCATGGGCTGCCCGGTGCGCACGGAGTGCCTTGCCGAGGCCCTGGACAACCGGATCAGCTTCGGCGTCTGGGGGGGAATGACCGAGCGGGAGCGGCGTGCGCTGCTGCGGCGCCGTCCCGACGTCGAGTCGTGGGCGGATCTGCTGGACGCGGCACGCCGGGAGCACCAGGAGGAACAGCTGACCCGGGCGGGCTGAGCGCTCCGCCGCCCGTCAGCCGTGCGGCGGCGTGGTCACTCGCGCCCGTCAGGCGGCCTTGCCGTTCCCGGCGAGCCGCTCGCCGATGATGCGCAAGCCGGAGATGTCGTGCACGTCGCGCGGCAGCGCGGGCACGGTCACCATGGGCACGTCCGGATGGGCGCGGGTGAAGCGCTGGAGCAGCCGCCGTTCCCGTTTGTCCAACGCCACGCGGTCGGCATGCAACCGGAGCACGGCCGCGGCCAGTGGTGCGGAGTTCTTCGCCTCCAATGCCTCGGCCGCGGCCAGTGCCCGGGGCGCGGGCAGGTCGGCAAGCACCGGGTGGGTGCGGTTGGCCACCAGCCCGGTGAGCGGCATGGACTCCGACGACAGCCGTTCCACGAAGTAGGAGGCTTCCCGTAGGGCGTCCGGCTCGGGCGCGGCCACCACCAGGAACGCCGTGCCCGGCGACCGGAGCAGCTCTGCGGTCTTCTGTGCGCGCTCCTTGAAACCACCCGCGGTCGAGTTGAACGCCTGCATGAACGCCGACGCGTCGGTGAGCAGCTGGCCGCCGATCACGGTGGACACCGCCTTCATGCCCAGCGCCAGGCTCGCGGTCAGCGCCTTGCGGATGCCCCATCCGCCCGCCCGGGCCGGCGCGGTGAGCAAGCGGATCATCCTGCCGTCCAGCGCGCTGGACAGCCGCTTGGGAGCGTCCAGGAAGTCCAGTGCCGACCGGGACGGCGGGGTGTCGACGACGATCAGGTCCCACTCCGCGTCGGCCACCAGCTGACCGAGCTTCTCCATCGCCATGTACTCCTGCGTTCCGGAGAACGACGTGGAGATCGTCTGGTAGAACGGGCTGGCCAGCAGCTCCTCGGCCCGCTGCGGGTCGGTGTGGGCGATGATCATGTCGTCGAACGTGCGACGCATGTCGAGCATCATCGCCCACAGCTCGCCCGCCGGATTGAATCCTTCGACCTCGACCTTCCGCGGCACGTTGTCCAGTTCGGCCAGCCCGAGCGACTGGGCCAGCCGGCGCGCCGGGTCGATGGTCAGCACCACCGTCGTGCGGCCGCGCTCGGCGGCACGCAGCGCCAGCGCGGCGGCGGTGGTGGTCTTGCCGACCCCGCCGGAGCCGCAGCAGCAGATCACCTTCGTCTTCGGGTCGTCGATGAGCCGGTCGATCTCCAGCGCGCGGCGCGTGGCCATCACCGGACCCCCTTCTCCACCAGCAACTCGGCCAGCTCGTACAGCGCGGCGACGTCGATGCCGTCCGGCAGGTCCGGCAGCTGCAGCATCGGCTGGTCGGCCGCGGACAGCTGCTCGGCGGCGGAACGCTCGGTGGCGACCCGAATGGCGTGTTCCACCGTCTCGGCCACCAGGCCCTCGAGCACGTCGTCGGGGAGATCAAGCCCGGCTTCCCGCAGGCCGGCGCGCACCCGGGAGGCGTCCACCCGGCCGTCCGCGGCCGCGGTCACCGAGCGATCCGGCAGTCGCGGCTGACGCACCCGGTTGATCAGCACCGCGCCGGGGCGCAGGTCCGCCTGCTGCAGCTCCTCGATGGCCTCCAGCGTTTCCCGGATCGGCATTTCCTCCAGCAGCGTCACCACGTGCACCACGGTCTGCTCCGAGTGCATCAGCTTGACCACGCCGTCCGCCTGGCTCTTGATCGGGCCGCTGCGCGTGACGTCGGTCAGTGCGCGGGTCACGTCCAGGAACTTCACCACCCGTCCGGTCGGGGGCGCGTCGACCACGATGTGGTCGTACACGTGCCGCCCGGTGCTGTCCGTGCGGGTCGCGCACTCCTTGATCTTTCCGGTGAGCAGCACGTCACGCAGGCCGGGGGCCAGCGTGGTGGCGAACTCGATGGCGCCCATCCGGCGCAGTGTCCGGCCGGCGAAGCCGAGGTTGTAGAACAGCTGGAAGTACTCCAGCAGTGCCGCTTCCGCGTCGATGTGCAGCGCACGCAGCTCGCCGCCGCCGGGAGCGGACACCAGGTGACGCTCGCCGTAGGGCAGGGGTTCGGTGTCGAACAACTGCGCAATACCCTGGCGGCCCTCCACCTCGGCCAGCAGCACCCTGCGACCGCCCGCGGCCAGTGCGATCCCCAGCGCCGCGGCGATCGTGGTCTTGCCGGTGCCGCCCTTGCCGGTCACGAAATGCAGCCGGGCCCGCCGCAGTTCGGGTGTCCAGACGCTCGCCGGACGTGGTCCGGCGGAAGCAGGGGAGCCGGTGGTCACCGCACGAGACTAAGTGAGCCGATGTCAGGATGCCAGAACCATGACCGTCACCGTGACGCCTGCCACGACGACGAATGTCCAGGCCAGCCAGGGCGCCAGCACCGTGACCATGAGCACGCCGACGATCAGCGAGGCGGCCAGCACCACGGCACCCGCGATGGCTGCCTTGGCGAACGAGTCGGTCCGCTCGCGGACATGGGCCATGACGAACAGCACCAGAGCCAACTGGGCCGCTGCGAACAGCGCAGTTGCGATGATTCGCCATGTTTCCATGGCGGACAGGCTACGAGTGGGGTGATCGTCGTGGTGGCGCAGCCCCGGCGGGGTGTGCCGGGAGTCGCTCCACCGACCGGGGGACACGGCGCATGCGACGGTCGTAGGCTGCCCGGTGACAAGAACGAAAAGGAGTGTGCCTTGAGCGCGAAGAAGTGGGAGTACGCGACGGTCCCGCTGCTGATCCACGCCACCAAGCAGATCCTCGACCAGTGGGGCGAGGACGGGTGGGAGCTGGTGACGGTCCTGCCCAACCCGACCGGTGAGCAGCACGTTGCGTACTTGAAGCGGGAGAAGGAATGAGCTGGAAGGCCAAACTCGACGAACTCGGCATCGCGCTGCCTCCGGTGCCCACCCCGGCGGGCGCGTACGTCCCCGCGGTGCGGTCCGGCTCGCTGGTCTACACCTCCGGCCAGGTGCCGCTGCGGGACGGCAAGCCGCTGGCCACCGGCAAGGTCGGCGCGGACGTCAGCCCGGAGCAGGCCAAGGACCTGGCCCGCACGTGCGCGTTGAACGCGCTGGCCGCGGTGGACGCGCTGGTCGGCCTGGACTCGGTCGTGCGGGTGGTCAAGGTGGTCGGCTTCGTCGCCTCGGCCGAGGGTTTCGGCGGTCAGCCCGGCGTGATCAACGGCGCGTCCGAGCTGCTCGGTGAGGTGTTCGGCGAGGCGGGACAGCACGCCCGATCGGCCGTCGGCGTGGCGGAACTGCCGCTGAACGTGCCGGTCGAGGTGGAGTTGATCGTCGAGGTGTCCTGAGTGGAGTCGATGCGCCTGCCCGCAGGCTTCGAGTTCGCTCCGCCCGAGCGGCCGGTGACGCCGAAGGACGCGGCCACCGTGATGCTCGTCCGGGACCGGGACGGCCATCTGGAGGTGTTCCTGCAGCAGCGGGTCTCCGCGATGGCCTTCGCGGCCGGGATGACGGTCTTCCCCGGCGGTGCGGTCGACCGGCGCGACGCCGACACCGCGGTGGCGTGGGCCGGTCCGGATCCGCAGTACTGGGCCGAAACGTTCGGCTGCTCCGCCGAGCTGGCGCGCGCCCTGGTGTGCGCCGCCGTGCGGGAGACGTTCGAGGAATGCGGTGTGCTGCTGGCCGGCCGCTCGGCGGACACCGTCGTCGACGACGCCGAGGAGTTCCACGACGTGCGGCAGCGGCTGGTCAGCAAGGAGCTGTCGTTGGCCGAGTTCCTGGACGACGCGGGCCTGGTGCTGCGTGCCGATCTGCTGCGGCCGTGGTCGAGCTGGGTGACGCCGCCGCAAGAACCCAAGCGGTACGACACCCGGTTCTTCCTGGCCGAGATGCCCGCGGGGCAGCGCGCGGACGGCGAGACCTCCGAGGCCGAATCGACCGCGTGGGCCAGGCCGGCGCAGGCACTGGCGGATCTGGAGGCGGGCCGCAGGCAGATGTTGCCACCCACCGCCTACACCTTGCGCGAGCTGGACGGCTACCGCACGGTGGCCGAGGCGCTGGCTGCCGAGCGTGAGGTGTACCGGGTCAAGCCGAACCTGGTGGCCGACGACCAGGGCGTGCGGGTGGAGTTCGAGTGACGGTGCCGCGCAGGCACCGACGGAGTTGCGAGGAGCGACGGTGAAGCACCCGGCGTACGAACAGCTCAGGCAGGTCAGCCCGATCGCGGGCGTGGTGCTGGAGAACAACCCGTCCTCGATGACCCTGGAGGGCACCAACAGCTGGGTGCTGCGCGCCGAGGGGCACGGTGGCGGCGTCGTGGTCGACCCCGGTCACGACGACCGGGAACACCTGCAGGCGCTGCTCGGCGTGGCCGGGGACGTGGAGTTGGTGCTGCTGACGCACCATCACGGCGACCACGCCGACGGCGCCGCCTGGTTCGCCGAGCAGGCCGGGGCGCCGGTGCGGGCGTTCGAGCCCTCGCTGTGCTCCGGAGCCGAGCCGCTGCGGGACGGTGAGCGGTTCAGCGCAGGCGGGCTCGAGCTGACGGTGATGCACACCCCCGGGCACACCGCGGACTCGGTGTGTTTCGTGGTGGACGCCGATCAGCCGCACGTGCTGACCGGCGACACCATCCTCGGCAGCGGCACCACGGTGCTGTCCGACCTCGGCGCCTACCTGGACACGCTGGCCAAGCTGGCCGGCCTTCCCGCGAGGTCGCTCGGCCTGCCCGGGCACGGGCCGGAACTCGTGGATCTGCCGGCGACGGTCCAGGAGTACCGCGAGCACCGGGAGCAGCGGTTGAACCAGGTGCGAGCGGCACTGGCCGAGCTAGGCCCGCAGGCCACTCCGCGACAGATCGTCGAGTTGGTCTACGCCGACGTCGACCCCGCGCTCTGGGGGCCCGCCGAGGCCAGCGTCCGTGCGCAGCTCGACTACCTCCGCCGTGGGTGACATCGTCCTGCGCCGCAGGAAGACCACGGTGGCCAGCACCAGGCCGACGACGAGCGCGCAGACGAACGACCACGGCGGGCCGAACGCCTCCACCACCTGACCGCTCAGCGAGTGGCCGGCCGACAGGCCCAGGGTGACCGCGGTGACCACCCAGCCGAACGCTTCCGTCACCGTGCCGCGCGGCGCCACCTGCTCGATCACCGACGAGTGGGTGGTGGACTGCGGGGTGATCAGCATGCCCGCCAGGATCATCGACAGTCCTAGCGCCAGCATGGACTCCGGCGCCAGCGAAGTGGGCAGCGCCAGGGCACCGACGCAGAGCGAGAAGGCGCCGAGCAGCACGGGGAGCCTCAGCGGCACCGAGCGGGGGAACGGATGAATGCTGTACAGCACGCCGAACAGCACCGAGCTGAGTGACCACAGCGACAGCAGCAGGCCACCCAGCGTGCGCTGGCCGACCGCGGTCGCGGCCGCCGGGACGGCGACTTCCACGAAACCGACGACGACGCCGAACCCGACCGCCGCGATCACCAGGGTGCGCATACCCGGACTGACGAGTGCACCGAGCATCCGTCGCCGTGCTTTGTGCTCGGCCGGGCCCCACGCCCGCACCACCGGGCTGAGAGCGAACGCCACCGAGCCGAGCACCATCATCACCGCGCTGACGACCACGCCCAGCCCCGGCCACGGCAGCGCCACCATCACGCCCGCGAAGCCGGGCCCGATGATGAAGAAGACCTCCATGCTGATCGCCTCGTAGGCGTAGGCCGCCTCCCGGCTGGGGCCGGACGGCAGCACCCTGGTCCACAGGGACCGGGAGGACGAGGCGACCTGCGGCTGGCTCAACCCGGCGAGCACGGCGATCGCCGTCATGGCCACGGTCGGCGCGCCGCTTTCCACCGACAGCACCAGCCCGGTGATGGCCGCGGCGAACAGCGCGGTCGCGACCAGCAACGGCCAGGTCGGGCCGTACCGGTCGATGATCCGGCCTTGCGCCACGGACCCGATGGCGACGCCGATCAGGGAACCGGCACCGACCAACCCCGCGGTCGCGAACGATCCGGTCACCCGCTGCACGTACAGCAGCACCGAGAAGCCGACCATGGCGACCGGAAGGCGTGCCAGCAGCGACGACAGGACCGGCCGCAGCATGCCGGGAGAGGTCAGTGCGGCGCGGTACGACGCGAGGGAGGTTTTACCGGTCACGTCGCCCAGTATGCGCAATTGTGGTACGGCAGTACCAGTCATTTACCGGTTACCTCCGTCACCGTGGAGAACCCGTGCTACCTGCGGAAACGGGGGAGCCGCCCGGTCGTGACCGAGGGCGTTCGGCCGCCTACCGAGAGCGGCGATCAGGGGAGGAACGCGGGGTAGGCGACCGTGGCCGTCTTCCGGCCGGGGCCGGAGCAGGCGGCCGTTGGCGAAGTCGCTTCCGGCCTGACACTCGCCGGCGACCATGTCGCGCCTGGGGCTTCTACGTGGCGGTCATCTACTACAGCACCACCGGGACCACGCACGAGATGGCCAAGGCCGCTGCCTACGGTGCGGAAAAGGCCGGGGCCCAGACGCGGTTGTGGCGGGTGCCGGAACCTGCGCCGGAGGAAGCGATCGAGGTCGACGAGGACTGGGCCAAACACCGCGGGCAAGGCTGTGGCTGCGCCTGCGGAGGGACATGGCCGCGCCTGCCATGGGTGGTGCCGCCAGTCGGTGCCGCCAGCCGAGGACCGAGGCCGCCCGGGATCGGCATTCGGGTGAATTCTCCTCACAATCCGTACATCTGTCTTGGATGCTTTGGTTCGTCCCGACGTTCGCGTTCCCGGTCTCCGGTGCATTCGGCAACCGTCGGCACGCCCGCTCGCCGAATCGTGAACCGCGGATAATCCGGTTCCTCGGGAGCGGCCGCGACCTGCGGTTCCCTGGTCGGCGTGCAGCGGCATCGCTGCCGGTCAGCCGCGGGTCGTGACCCGGCGCCCGCCTGGCGCGAATGCCGGTCAGGCGGCAATATCTCGGTTCGGTAACGGTCCGCGGAAATGGGCCAGTATCGTGCAACATCTCGGTCGCAACAACGTCCTTGAGGGTGAAGGCCCTTGAATAAAGGGGTAGTCGTCGGGGATTGTGGGTATATCAACGGCAAAGACTCCCTCCGGCAACACGGGTCGGGGCCTATGACCGGAGGGCGGGGAGCGCGGAACGTCGGGGGATGGGCCGCGCAAAGGTGAAGGGCCGGTGCGCCACGTCGGGGGTGGCGCCCGGCCCTTCATCTCTGTCCAGGTCACGATCGGTGTCGTGGGGCCGCCGGTGGCGCGAAGCTGCGATCCAGAAGGCGAAAAGCGAACGGGCTGCGCGGCCTCGCCGCACAGCCGATGACATGAAGTGCGTCGCGTCAGCGGGCGCGGCGAGCGAGCCGTTCCGGGTCGAGGATCAGCACGCTCTTGCCCTCCAGACGCAGCCAGCCGCGCTGCGCGAAGTCGGCCAGCGCCTTGTTCACCGTCTCGCGGGAGGCGCCGACGTACTGGGCGATCTCCTCCTGGGTGAGATCGTGGGTGACCCGCAGCAGGCCGGCCTCCTGCGTGCCGAACCGCTGCGCGAACTGCAGCAGGGCCTTGGCCACCCGGCCAGGCACGTCGGTGAAGATCAGGTCGGCGACCATGTTGTTGGTGCGGCGCAGCCTGCGCGCGATCACCCGGAGCAGCTGTTCGGAGATCTCCGGGCGGGTGGCGATCCACTGCCGCAGCGCGGGCCGGTCCATGGTCATGGCACGGACCTCGGTCACCGTGGTCGCCGTCGAGGTGCGCGGGCCCGGGTCGAACACGGACAGCTCGCCGAACATGTCCGCGGGCCCGAAGATGCCGAGCAGGTTCTCCCTGCCGTCCGCGGACTTGCGGCCGATCTTCACTTTCCCGGACAGGATGATGTAGAGCTTGTCGCCGGGTTCACCCTCTTGGAAGATGACGTGGCCGCGCGGGAATTCCACGCTCTCCAACGTCTGGGCCAGAGCCTCGGCGGCAGCTGGCTCGACGCCTTGGAAGATGCCCGCCCTGGCAAGAACCTCGTCCACCTCATGCCTCCTGTCGCATGCGACATCTGCCCAGCTCACGGGCGGCGCCGCTGGTCACGTCGGTGCTGATCCTATCTGCGGGTGACGAGGGCGCGCCAACCCACGTGCGCTTGCTCAGCTGCGTGCGCGCTCCGGCGGGCGGGCGCGCAGTGGGGTCCGCCTGCCGTTGTGCGTGCCCGCTGCCCGGTCCGCGCGCAGCCGTGCCGCGCGGCCGCGGCGGCGCAGCCGGAACAGTTCCAACGCCCGGCCGATGCCCTGCTTGTAGAGGGCCTTGACCTCGTGTGGCTGCGCCGACTCGAGGAACTCCTCGACCTCGGTCTCCCGCACGGTGACGTTGGCGAGCTTCTCCTCGACCCGCTCCATGAAGAGGGCGAAGAACAGCACCACCAGCGGTACGGCGATGACGAACCAGACAGTCATATCGGACAATCCTCGCTCATGTGCCGCGGACCCGGCGGTCACCCGGTCGGTGTCGGCGTGTTGTGTCTCGCCTGCGTCGATTGTTCCCGCGCCCCGCAGCGGGTGGAGCTCCGGCAGGCGCGGGTAGCGTCGCCGGTGCGCCGATGGGCCCCGCCTGCGTGTGCGACGGGATCCCCATCCGTAGGCTATCCAGGTGCCCTCCGTAGCTAACACGCACCCCGGCGCCCGATCGAGTCTTCCGAGGCGGAAGCGCTCGTTCGACGCCGAGAGCAGGCTGGCACTCACCAGACGCGCACGCCGGATGAACCGTTGCCTGGCCGAGGCTTTTCCCGGTGCGCATTGTGAGCTGAATTACCGCACTCCGCTCGATCTGCTCGTCGCGGTCATCCTGTCGGCGCAGTGCACCGACGAGCGCGTGAACCAGGTCACCCCTGAGCTGTTTCGGCGCTATCCGACCGCGGCTGACTACGCCGCGGCCGACCGCGCCGAGTTGGAAGAGCTGATCAAGCCGACCGGCTTCTTCCGGAACAAGGCGAACGCGCTGATCGGTCTCGGGGCGGCGCTGGTGGAGCGGCACGGCGGCGAACTGCCCGGCAAGCTGGAGGACCTGGTCAAGCTGCCCGGCGTCGGGCGCAAGACCGCGAACGTGGTGCTCGGCGAGGCCTTCGGCGTTCCGGGGATCACCGTCGACACGCACTTCAACCGGTTGGTGCACCGGTGGAAGTGGACCGCGGAGCAGGACCCGGTGAAGGTGGAGTTCGCCGTCGGCGAGCTCATCCCGCGCAAGGAATGGACCTTGCTGTCGCACCGGGTGATCTTCCACGGCCGACGGGTGTGCCATGCCCGCAAGCCCGCCTGCGGTGCGTGCCTGCTGGCGAAGGACTGTCCCGCTTTCGGCGCCGGGCCGACCGACTTCGAAACGGCCGCGAAGCTGGTCAAAGGCCCGGAGCGGGAGCATCTGCTGACGTTGGTGCAGGACAAGATGGCCGGCCGGGGAACGGGCAAGGCCGCGGACGGCGGCGCGGACGTAGAGCGGTGACCAGAGCGGCGTGGGTGGCGCTGGCCGTGGGCGGGCTGCTGCTCGCGGCGCTCGTCGTGGTGCTTCCACAAGTGCGCGACGACGCAGGAGGCGGGCAGGCGCCCGCGGACGGCGCCGAGCTGGCTGACGCGCGCGAGCAAGCCGGCCTGCCGCCGTGCCCGAGCGGGTCCGGTGAACCGGTGAAGAAGCTGGCCGGCGTGACGGCGACGTGCCTGGCCGACGGACGCAAGGTCGACGTCGGGCAGATGCTCGCGGGGAAAGTCACGCTGATCAACGTCTGGGCCACCTGGTGCCCGCCGTGCCGCGACGAGTTGCCCGTGCTGCAGGAGTACGCGTCGAGCCCGGGCGCGGTGCAGGTCCTCACTGTTCAGGTCGACAGCCCGCCTGCGGACGGTTTGCGCATGCTGGCGGATCTGGGGGTCCGGCTGCCGACCGTGCACGACGGCGACGAGCGCTATGGTCCACTGCGTCGCGCGTTGTCGGCGCCCAACGTGCTGCCCGCGTCGTATGTGGTCGACCGGGACGGCACGGTGCGCCTGGTCAGCAACCCACGCGTGTTCGCGACCGTTGACCAGGTACGATCCGCCGTCACGCGCCACCGGAAGGGGGCGGAATGAACCAGGGCGCCCTGGTCGACGTGGACGATGTGCCGCCGTGGCTGCGCAGGCTGGTCGAGTTCGCCGGGCGGGCGAGGGCGGAGCACTTCACCCGTTTCGCGCCGCCGCCCGACGAGCGGACCAAGGCCGCAGCCGTGCTCGTGCTGTTCGGTGACGGGGAGGAGGGCCGCGGACACGACGTCTTGCTGCAACGCCGCGCGCACCACCCGAACGACCGGCACAGCGGTCAGGTCGCCTTCCCCGGCGGGGGCGCCGAGGACGGCGACGACGGCCCGGTCGGCACGGCGCTGCGCGAGGCCCAGGAGGAGACCGGGTTGGACCCCAGCGGCGTGCTGCCGATCGCGGTGATGCCCGAGCTGTGGATCCCGGTGTCCGGGTTCTCGGTCACCCCGGTGCTGGCCTACTGGCAGCGGCCCAGCCGGGTGTGGCCGGTGGACCCGGCGGAGACCGCGGCGGTGGCCAGGGTGCCGATCGCCGATCTGGCCGATCCGGCGAACCGGTTCGTGGTCCACCGGCCGGACACCGGGTGGCGCGGTCCGGCGTTCTCGGTGAACGGCATGCTGGTATGGGGGTTCACCGCCGGCCTGCTGAGCACGCTGCTGTCGCTGGCCGGTTGGGAACGGAAGTGGAACACCAAGGACGTTCGCACGCTCGACGATGCCCTGCGTGAGCACGGCGAACGCCTGGTGACGGGCACCGAACGGGAAGGCGACGGGTGAACTGGGTCGACGTGCTGGTGGTCGTGGTCGCCGTCATCGCCGCGGCGTCCGGGGCCAAGCAGGGGGTGATCATCGCGCTCCCCGCCTTCCTCGGTGTGCTCACCGGTGCGGTCGTCGGCATCAAGGTCGCGCCGCTGATCGTGGACATGTTCGAGCACCCGGCGGCCAAGGTCGCCTTCGCGGTGGCCACCGTGGTGTTCCTGGTGGCGCTCGGGGAGACGTTCGGCGTCTGGATCGGCCGGACCATCAAGGAACGGGTCGACCTGCCCAAGCTGGCCTGGCTGGACAACAGCCTGGGCGCGATCGTGCAGGGCGTCGTGGTGTTCGTGGTGGCCTGGCTCATCGCGCTGCCGCTGACGTCGGTCAGCGGGCTGCCCGGGCTGGCCAGGGCGATCAACGGGTCCGTCGTGCTCAGCGAGGTCAACGACGTGATGCCCGAGCAGGCCAGGGCATTGCCGAACGACCTGCGCAAGCTGCTCGACGTGTCGGGGCTGCCGTCGGTCATTGCGCCGTTCGTGCAGCCGCCCAGCGCCGAGGTGCAGCCGCCGGACAAGCGGCTGCAGCACTCGCCCGTGGTGCAGCGGTTGCGGGACAAGGTGCTGAAGATCCGCGGTGACGCCCCCTCGTGCTCGCGGACGCTGGAGGGCAGTGGATTCGTCGTCGCGCCGCAGCGGGTGATGACGAACGCGCACGTGGTCGCAGGCACGACGAGCGTGCGGGTGGAGTCGCAGCAGGGAGTCCTTCCGGCTCGGGTGACCTACTTCGACCCGGATGTCGACGTGGCCATCCTGGCCGTGCCCGACCTGCAGGCACGGCCGATTCCGTTCGCCGAGGTCCCTGCTGCCAGCGGGGACAGCGCCATCGTGCTGGGGTACCCGCTGGACGGCCCGTACACCGCTACGGCCGCGCGTATCCGGCAGCGCACCGAACTGCGCGGTCCGGACATCTACGAGACCAAGACCGTCCGGCGGGACGTCTTCACCGTCCGCGGTGCGATCCGCAGCGGCAACTCCGGTGGGCCGATGGTCAATCCCGACGGCGAAGTGATCGGCCTGGTGTTCGGCGCTTCGGTGCAGGACCCCGACACCGGTTTCACGCTCACCGCGGCGGAGGTCGCGCCGGAGGCGCGCCGCGCTCCGGAGATGGTCAACGACGTCGGCACCGGCCGCTGCACGGCCTAGCGCCTCAACGGTTCAGCCACTCCAGCAGCAGGTCAGTGGTGAGCTCCGGGGCCTCCAAGTGGGGATAGTGCCCCACTCCGGGAAGCTCGCGCAGGGTGGAACCTCGGCCTGCCCACGCGGTCGATGCTTGCGCCGTCCTCGGCAGGACGCACCCGTCGACCCTGCCGTGCAGCTGCAGCACCGGCACGGGGCTCGGGTCCCGCATGGCGTTGGCGAAGCGGCGGCCGTCACCACGGAACAGCGAGCGGAACGCCCACCGGTAGAACTCCAGCGCGCAGTGTGCGACGCCGGGGATCTGCATGGCGGCGCGCAGATAGCGCGCGGCCTCGGTGAACTCCGGGGTGTCCTGCCACGCCGGGCCGGACCACCTGCGCAGGTACTGCTCGACGGCGGCGGCGTCGTCGGCGACCAGATCGCGTTCCGGCTTGATCGGCACCTGGAAGCGGTAGAAGTGCCCCATCGCCCTGCGCTGCTCCCGGTCGTACAGGCAGCGGCGGAGCTCGGGGCGCAGCGCGAGCGGATGCCACCCGCCGAGCACGCCGACGGAATGCACTACGCGGGGGTGCAGCACGGCGGCGGTCCATGCCAGCGCGCCGCCCCACCCGTGCCCGATCAAGTGGGCCCGGCTGGCGCCGAGCGCCCGCACCAGCCCGGTGATGTCACCGGCCAGCGTCCAGGCGTCGTAACCGCGCGGCGGCTTGTCCGAGTCGCCGTAGCCGCGCAGGTCGGCGGACACCACCCGGTAGCCCGCCGCGGCCAGCGCGGGCATCTGCCGGTGCCAGACCCACCAGCACTCCGCGAACCCGTGCAGCAGGATGACCAGCGGCCCGTCGGTGGGGCCGTCCGCTTGCGCCACGTGCAGCGAGATGCCGTTGGCGGAAACCGTGCGGTGCGTCCACGGGCCCGGCGTGCGCACGCTCGACGGGTCGGGTGCCGCTTTCACGCTAGCCGGTGGTCAGCTCACTCGACCCGGCGGATTCGGACGACTTGGGGCGCAGCGCCGCGGCGGTCTGCTTGACGCTGTCGATGGTGCGTTCCGGCGCTTTGATCTTGCGCACCCGCTGGAAGCCGAGGAACGCGCAGAGCGCGGCGAACACCAGCATCAGCCCGAACACGATGGCGAACGCCGCCCAGCGGGGCAGCCACTCGGCCAACAGCTCGGCCAGGAAGAAGAAGAAAAAGAACGAGCTGTACAGCGCCACGGTCAACGCGATGATGAACAGCACGCTGCCCTTGACGCCCTTCTTCACCTCGCCGACCAGCTCTGCCTTGGCCAGCTCGACCTCGGCACGGATCAGCGTCGACATGTGCGTGGTGGCGTCCTTGACCAGCGCGCCGATCGACCGGTCGCCGCCCGCGCCGTTGCCGGCGGCCGGCTCGTCGGGGGTCAGCGGAAGATAGCCGACCGTGCCGCCTGCCTGAGACAATTGATCATCGCGCCTGCTCACCCTTGACATCGTGCCATGGCGCGGCGCCGGCGCAAGGCACGACCCTCTTGGCGCGTCGGCGCAGGCGGGCCCACGCGTGCCTGCTCGGCTGGCCCTGCTCAGGCCTCTCCCACGGCGCGGCTCCTGCGGTGCGCCCGCGAGCGGATGCCCAGCATCAGCGCGGCCAGCAGCGAGGCCACCAGCGAGCCGATCAGCACCGCGGCCTTCGCCGGTTCGTGCAGGCTGTCTGGCAGCCCGAGGTCGGCGATCAGCAGGCTCACGGTGAACCCGACTCCGCCGAGCACCGCGAGCGCGGCGATGTCCAGCCACCCGGTGCGGGCAGGCAGCCGCGCCAGTCCCGTCGCGACGGCGAGGCCGCTGGCGCCCAGGATGCCGATCAGTTTGCCCGCCACCAGCCCGACCGCGATGGCCAGCGGAACGGGCGTGGTCGCCATGGTGGACAGCGCTTCCCCGTCGACCGGCACGCCCGCGGCGAACAGGGCGAACAGCGGCACCGCGACCATGGCCGAATACGGCTGCAGTCGGTGTTCCAGCCGGAGTGCGGGCGCCTCGTCCTCACCGGGATCCGGCCGGACGCGGGTCAGCAGGCCCATGGCGACCCCGGCCATGGTGGCGTGCACACCCGTGAAATGCACCGCCACCCAGATGACCACGGCCAGCGGCACGTACAGCAACGACGAGCGGACGCGGCGGTGTTGCAGCCACCAGTAGAGCGCGAGCCCTGCGGCGGCGACCGCGGCCGCGGCCAGGTCGATGCCGCTGGTGAACACCACGGCGATGACGATGATGCCGCCGAGGTCGTCCACGACGGCCAGGGACAGTAGGAAGATCCTGGCTCCGCTGGGCAGGTGCTGCGCGGTCACCGCGAGCACCCCGAGCGCGAACGCGATGTCGGTGGCCATGGGCACCGCCCATGCCGTGGTGAACCCTTCTTCGCCCCAGGACAACAGCAAGGTGATCGCCGCCGGGGCCACCATGCCGCCGATCGCGGCGATGATCGGCAGCGTGGCGTCCTTGATCGACGACAGCTCGCCCAGGACCAGTTCGCGCTTGAGCTCTAGGCCCACCACGAAGAAGAACAGGGTCAGCACGCCATCCTTGGCCCAGTCGCCGATGGACAGGTGCAAGTGCAACGCGTGGGGGCCGACGGTGTAGTCGCGGACGGCGGTGTAGGTGTCGCCGAGGCCGGAATTCGCCCAGATCAGTGCGATCGCGGCGGCGACGAGCAGGACCACGCCGCCTGCCGTCTCGGTGCGCAGAAAACGAGCGAACTCGGCGATCGGCCGGGTCTGGCGGCGCGGCTGCGGCACGAGCGACTCCTGTCGTCAGGGGACCATCACGCCGACCAGACTTCCCGGCACACCGTTAGCCATCCTAGCGATTCCGGCGTCAGCCGACCGTGATCCCGAACACGACGCCTACGTAGTAGGTGACCAGCATGGCCAGCACCCCGACGCCCACGTTGCGCATGACGGCACGGGCGACCGGGGCGGAGCCCAGGCGGGCGGCGGTCCACCCGGTCAGCACCAGCCCGGCGACCACCGCGGCGCCGCATGCCAACACCCGCACTTCCACCGGGGGCAGGGCGATCGCGATCACCGGCAGCAAGCCGCCGATGGTGAAGGCCAGGAACGACGCCCAGGCGGCCTGCCACGGGCTGGTCAACCGGTCCGGGTCGATGTTCAGCTCCGCCTCGGCATGCGCGCGCAGCGGGTCCTTCGCGGTCAGCTCCTCGGCTACCCGGCGCGCCAGCTCGGGGGACAAGCCCCGCTTCTGG
This sequence comes from Thermocrispum agreste DSM 44070, assembly GCF_000427905.1. GTDB lineage: Bacteria > Actinomycetota > Actinomycetes > Mycobacteriales > Pseudonocardiaceae > Thermocrispum > Thermocrispum agreste. The sequence goes on from NZ_KE386604.1 coordinate 386,130, forward strand.
TAGATCGCCGTGAGCTCGTCCAGCTCCTGCTCGGGCATCTGCTCCAGCTCCTGCCGTTCGAGCTGGATCGCCGCCCGTTCGGTGTCGCGCTGGGTGCTGACCGAGACGTACTCACCGCCCGCCATGGAGAGCGCGCCCGCCACCAGCCCGGCGATGCCCGCAGTGAGGATCGCCCTGACGTCGGTGGTTGCGCCCGCCACGCCGACCACCAGGCCGGCCATGGACACGATGCCGTCGTTGGCGCCGAGGACCCCGGCGCGCAGCCAGTTCAGCCGCCCGCCGAGGTCCTCGTGGTGCGCCTCGCCCGGGTGTTCCGAGACGGCGCTCATGACCGGGACGTCCCGGTACGCGACGATCCGGCCACCGGGTCAGTCCTCGGTGCCCTTGCCGGAGGTCAGCCGCTCCTTGATCTGGTCCATCACGCTCGAGTCGGCCAGCGTGGTGACGTCGCCGATCGGGCGGTTCTCCGCCACGTCACGCAGCAGCCGCCGCATGATCTTGCCGGACCGGGTCTTCGGCAGCTCCGGGACGACCATGATCTGCCGCGGCTTGGCGATCGGGCCGATCTCCTTCGCCACGTGCTCGCGCAGCTCGGCGATGGCCTGCTCGCCGGCAGCCTCGTCGCCGGCGCTGCCGCGCAGGATGACGAACGCCACGATGCCCTGGCCGGTGGTCGGGTCGGGCGCGCCCACCACGGCCGCCTCGGCCACGTTCGAGTGGGACACCAGCGCCGACTCCACCTCGGTGGTGGAGATGCGGTGGCCGGAGACGTTCATGACGTCGTCCACCCGGCCGAGCAGCCAGATGTCGCCGTCGTCGTCGTACTTGGCGCCGTCACCGGCGAAGTAGTAGCCCTTGTCGGCGTACCGCGCCCAGTATGTCTCCTTGTACCGCTCGGGGTCGCCCCAGATGCCGCGCAGCATCGACGGCCACGGCCGGTCGAGCACCAGGTAGCCGCCGCCACCGTGAGGTACTTCGTTGCCCTGGTCGTCGACCACCTTCGCGGAGATGCCGGGCAGCGGGCGCTGGGCCGAGCCGGGCTTGGCCGCGGTGACGCCGGGCAGCGGGGAGATCATGATCGCCCCGGTCTCGGTCTGCCACCAGGTGTCCACCACCGGGGTCTTGCCGCCGCCGATGTGCTCCCGGTACCAGACCCACGCCTCCGGGTTGATCGGCTCGCCGACCGAGCCGATCAGCTTCAGCGACGACAGGTCGTACTTGGCCGGGATGTCGTCGCCCCACTTCATGAACGTGCGGATCAGCGTCGGCGCGGTGTAGTACTTGGTGACCTTGTACTGCTGGACGATCTCCCAGTGCCGTCCCTCGTGCGGCGTGTTCGGAGTGCCCTCGTAGACCACCTGCGTTGCCCGGTTGGCCAGCGGGCCGTAGACGATGTAGCTGTGCCCGGTGACCCAGCCGATGTCGGCGGTGCACCAGTAGACGTCCTCACCGGGCTTGTGGTCGAACACCACGTGGTGGGTGTAGGCGCACTGGGTCAGGTAGCCGCCGGAGGTGTGCAGGATGCCCTTCGGCTTCCCGGTCGTGCCGGACGTGTAGAGGATGAACAGCGGGTGCTCGGAGTCGAACGCCTGCGGGGTGTGCTCGGCCGATTGCTTGCCGACCAGGTCGTGCCACCAGATGTCCCGCTCGTCGTTCCACGGCACGTCGGACAGGTCGTCACCGACCCGGCGGACGACCACGACCTTCTCCACCGAGCTGGTGCCTTCCAGGCCCTCGTCGACCTTCTCCTTCATCGGCACGGCCTGGCCGCGGCGGTACTGGCCGTCGGAGGTGATGACGACCTTCGCCTCGGCGTCCTCCACCCGCTGCCGCAGCGCGGCGGCCGAGAAGCCGCCGAAGACCACGCTGTGCATGGCCCCGATGCGGGCGCAGGCCAGCATGGCCACGATCGCCTCGGGGATCATCGGCAGCTGGATGGCCACCCGGTCACCGGAGGAGACCCCGAGCGACTCCAGCGCGTTGGCCGCCTGGCAGACCTCGTCCTTCAGCTGCGCGTAGGTGATGTCCCTGGTGTCGCCCGGTTCACCGACCCAGTGGATGGCCACCTGGTCGCCGTGGCCTGCCTCCACGTGCCGGTCCACGCAGTTGTACGCCACGTTGAGCTTGCCGCCGACGAACCACTTGGCGAACGGCGCGTTGGACCAGTCCAGCACCTGGGTCCACCGGGTTTCCCAGTGCAGCCGGTCGGCTTGGGCAGCCCAGAAAGCCTGGTAGTCGGCCTCCGCCTCCTGGTAGACGCTGGCGTCGACGTTCGCCGCAGCGGCGAACTCCTCGGGCGGCGGGAACGTGCGGTGCTCGGTGAGCAGGTTCTGCAACGTTGCTGACTGCTGCTCTGCCATGTTGGTGACGCCTCCTGGTGCTCAGGTGCTGGGCCTAGCAGTGTGCTGTGAGGGACAGCACTGTTCCAGCCCCGACGTTAGCGCTCGATGAGATGACGCGCACCACCGTTCGTCTTGCACCGATGACCGTTCGTCGGCCGTCCGGTGTAACGTCGCGGCTCGTGACCGATCCGCTCGCCCCGTTGCTGGAACTGTCCGGGGTCTCCGATGCCGTCCAGGCGGCGCGGGAAGCCGTCGACGCCGTCCACCGCCACCCGACGAACCGCAAACGGTGGCCGACCACCGCCGCCGAGGCGTCGGTGCGGGCCGCCCGGGCGTCGGCCGCGATCGACGGTGGTGACGCCGAGATTCCACCGGACGGGGAAGTGCGCGAGCCGGTGCTGGCCGGGGCGTTGCGGGTGGCCGAGGCGCTCGGCGGGCTGTTGACGACCTGGGAGCGGTCGCCGCTGCAGGTGCTGGCCCGCCTGCACGTGCTGGCCGCCGCCGACCTGGTGGACGATCCGGACCGGCTGGGCAGGCCGCGCGGGGACGAGGCGACGTCGCGCAGGCTCGAGCTGCTTGCCGAGCTGGTCACCGGCGGAACGAAGGCGCCAGGGGCGGTGCTGGCTGCTGTGGTGCACGGCGAGCTGCTGGCGTTGCGGGCGTTCGGCGTAGGCGACGGGGTGGTCGCGCGCGCGGCCGCCCGGCTCACCATGATCGGCACCGGGTTGGACCCGAAGGGGCTGTGCGTGCCGGAGGTGTGGTGCTTCCGCAAGCTGAGCGCCTACCGGGAGGCGACCGCCGGTTTCGCGGGCGGGACGCCGGAGGGGCTGCGTCAGTGGCTGTTGTTCCATTGCCAGGCGGTGGAAGCCGGCGCCCGGGAAGCGGTGGGCATCGCCGACGCGGCGGGAGAGGCGCGGTGAGCAGGCGGCTTCCGGCGGCTGTCGCGGCGCTGGTGGTACTCACGGGATGTTCTCCGTCGTTGGAGGCGGGGACGCCGTCGGGGGCGGTCTCCAGCGCCACCGCCGAGGTTGGCGCCTCTGCCGAGGTTTCCGGCCCTGCCGAGTTCACCCTGGTCGCCACCGGGGACGTGCTGATCCATCCGGCGCTCACCGAGCAGGCCGAGGCGGACGGTGACGGCGGCCGGGATTTCCGTCCGCTGTTCGCCGGGGTGCGGCCGTTGGTCAGCTCGGCGGATGTGGCGCTGTGCCACCTGGAGGTGCCGTTGGCGGGACCGGACGGGCCGTTCTCCGGGTACCCGTCGTTCAGCGCTCCGCCCGAGGTGGCCGATGCGCTCGCCGACACCGGCTACGACGCATGCTCGACGGCGTCGAACCACACGTTGGATCAAGGTGTGGACGGCGTGCGGAGCACGTTGGATGCACTGGACAAGGCGGGATTGGCACACACCGGGTCGTATCGGTCGGAGCAGGAGTCTCGCCGGCCGCTGCTGCTCGACGTGAACGGCGTCCGGGTCGGCCACATCTCGATGACGTACGGGTTCAACGGCATTCCGCTGCCGGAGGACCAGCCGTGGGTGGCCGACCAGCTGGACGTGGCGGTGGCGAAACGGAAGGCTGCGGCGGCCCGCAAGGCGGGCGCCGATGTCGTCGTGGTGAGTGCGCACTGGGGTGTCGAGCATCAGCACGAGCCGACGCCGGAGCAGCGGAAGCTGGCCGAGGAGCTGTTGGCCGACGACGACATCGACCTGGTGATCGGGCACCACGCCCATGTCGTGCAGCCGATGGAGCGGATCGACGGCGAATGGGTGGCGTACGGGCTGGGCAATCACGTGGCGCGGCACGCCGAGCCGACCGGAGCCACCGAGGAGGGGATCGCCGTGCGGTTCACCTTCCGGCGTTCGGCCGACGGCTGGCGCGTGCGCCAGGCGGAGTACGTGCCGACGCTGATCGATCTCGGGCCGCCGATCAGGCTGCGGGATCTGTCCGCCGAGGATGCCGGGACCTACGTCGATGCACTCGAGCGCATCGACGACGTGGTGCTGTCGCTCGGCGCCGAGGCGGACGGGCTGACCAGGCCAGGGCGCTGACGACGATGCGCCCAGGACGAGACCGAGCCCGTCCCGGGCGCACGCCGCCGGGCGATCGCCGCTGTCCGCCCGGCGGTGTCACCTGCGGAGATGATCTGGTTTCAGCGGATGCGGCCGCTTGCGGCGCCGGTCCTGCCGGACGCCGAGTCGGTGGGTGCCGGTGGCGTCCTTGGCCGGATCCAGCGCTGCCGCGGCTGCCGGGCCGAGCCGCTGGGCGACCCCGACGAACAAGCAGTCGATCACGGTGAGCTGGGCGATCCGGCTGGCCGCCGACCCGGAGCGGAACGTCGTCTCCCTGGCCGCGGTGGTGAGGACGTGGTCGGCCAGCGAGGCGACCGGCGATTGCGGGAAGTTGGTCACCGCGACGGTGGTGGCCCCGCGCTCCTTGGCCGCCCGGAGTGCCTCCAGGACGTCCGTGGTCGCCCCGCTGTGCGAGATGGCGATGGCGACGTCGTCGGAGGTGAGCACGCCCGCCGAGGTCAGCATCAGGTGGGTGTCCGACCAGGCGAAGCTGATCTTCGACAGGCGGTGCAGCTTGTGCTGCAGTTCGTTGGCGACCAACGAGCTCGCGCCGACGCCGTAGATGTCGATCCGGCCGGCCGCGGCCAGTGCGTCCGCGGCCCGGCTCACCGCGGTCGGCGACAGCTGGCTGGCGGTGTCCTCGATCGCCCGGGCGTCGGCGAACGTGACCTTGTTGATCACGGTGGCCATGTCGTCGTCGAGTTCGATGGTGCCGCCGTACATCTGGCTGACCCGCGCCTGCATGCGGGCCGCGTCGGCGGCGAGCGCGATGCGCAGCTGCGGGTAGCCGCCGACGCCGATCGCCTTGCAGAAGCGGGTCACCGTCGTCTCGCTGGTCCCGGCGGCCATGGCCACCTCGGTGATGCTGCGGGTGGCCACCGCGGACGGGTCTTCCAGGACGACCTTCGCCACCCGCTGCTCGGCGCGGGCGAGCCCGGGAAGCAAGGAGCGGATCCGGACCAGCGGACCCACGTCGGCGTCGTTGCCATCGAAGAAGGGTGTGTCCACCTGCGCACGGCCGGCTGGCTGGTGTGGAGGAGAGTCTGTGAGCGACACCGACGATCACGCCCTTCGTTGTGGTGCAACCGGGGGACCAGCAGATGGGTGATCTGTAACGGTTAAATCGTACTTTTCACCCAAACGTTGCGAGGTACGCCGTAAAGGTCGCTCAACAGTGTTACAGCGTTAGCAGTCGAGAGTTAACGAGTTGGCAAAGAAATCCGTGCATTGGTCACGGAACGTGAATCTGGATGAACATAACGCAGGCGGCGGCCGTCGACATGGTGTCGGCGACCGCCGCCTGCTCGCGCGGACACGCGGGTTACCAAGCGTGCAACTCGTGTCGTCCGTGTCGGGGACTCGGCGCCCAGCGTCCTGGTACGCAGTCCCGAGACGACAAGCCTCCCGCGGCGTGCTCCGCGTGGGTGCCCGGAGTCCGCGCACGGAGCCCAATCGGGGAGGATCCGGCTTCTCTTCCGCCGCATCCTTGGCCGACTTGGGGTCCGCACCTTCTTTCTACCGAGTGATGGCGGTCACTTCAAGCGCTGAACAGGGTGCACCGGTCAAGACGCGTTCAGCTGCTGACATCGGCCCTGCCGGTTAGTAGGATTTTCCGCTGGCTCTGGTACGAATGCGCTGATCAGGGCCGCTTTTGGGGGGTTTGCACGGTGCGGTTCTCGCGCTTGCGTCTGCGGATGCCGTACCATGTCGCGCCCGCCGCGGCGACGGCTCCGACGCCCACCCCGAGCGCGACGGCGACGGTGGTCGACTGCGGAATCCGCGACCGCAGGGTGACCGGGCGGGAGAAGGTCAGCACCGGCCAGTTGCGCTCGGCGGCGACCTTGCGGAGCAGCCTGTCCGGGTTCACCGCGAACGGGTTGCCGACGGTGTCCAGCAGCGGGATGTCGGTGCTGGAGTCGCTGTAGGCGTAGCAGGCGCCGAGGTCGTAGCCGCGTTCGGCGGCCAGCTCGCGGGCGGCCTTCGCCTTGTTCTCGCCGTAACAGTAGAACTCGACCTCGCCGGTGTAGCGGCCGTCGACGATCTCCATGCGGGTGGCCACGGCGTGGGTGGCGCCGAGCATGTCGGCGATCGGTGCGACCACTTCCTGGCCGGTGGCCGACAGGATGATCACGTCGTGCCCGTTGGCCTTGTGTTTCTCGATCAGCTCTGCGGCTTCGGCGTACACCAGCGGGTCGACGACGTCGTGCAGGGTCTCCTCGACCACGGCCCGTACTTGGGCGACGTCCCAGCCCGCACACAGGGCGGAGATCTGGGCGCGCAGCCGTTCGGTGGTCTGCTCGTCCGCTCCGGCGAGGCTGAACATCAGCTGGGCGTAGGCGGAGCGCAGGGCCGCGCGGCGGTTGATCAGTCCCTGGCGGAGCAGCGGTTTGCTGAAGGCCAGCGCACTGGACGAGGCAATGATCGTCTTGTCGAGGTCGAAGAACGCCGCGACCGGTCCGGCTGACTCCATGCGCTCACCATAGTTGGGCGCTGCCTGCGGGTTGGCGGGTGATTGTGGGGCGTGGCCTGGGGGTTGGCGGGTGACTGTGAGGCGTGGCCTGGGGGTTGGCGGACGGCCGATTGTCGAGCGCTGACTACCGGTTGGCGGCCCAGTCGGCCGGGCTGCCGCAGTGCGGGGCCTCGGGGTCATGCGCAGCGCCATCAGCGCGTGAGTCACGGACGTGCCCGGGCCCGGCCGGGCGAGTTGTCCACATCTTCTCCACAGCTGACCCGGGTTCTCCACAGCCTTGTCCACAAGCGGCGCCGCAGTTGTCCACAGAGTTTGTCCACAGGCGGCTAGTTGTCCACAGGGGGCTGAACAAGTCCTCCCGACCGCGCGAGCGGTGGCGGACCCTGTGAGCAGCGGCCGCGCCGGCGGTCGCGCTAGCACGGACTGGGGGATCGATGTCGGAACGGCACGTGCCGCTGCCTGATCAGCATCGCGCGCAGGCGGATCAGCGCAGGCCTGCGTCACCGTCGGACCAGCACCAGGCGCTCGTGGGCACGCAGCCGCCTTCGGAGCGGGAGGCGTGGCATTGGCAACGTGAGCCCACGCGGGCGGAGGCGGAGGTGCAGGGGCAAGGGTGCGAACGGCGGCCGGATCGGCGCCGGATGCCGCTCGTCGTCATGCGGGAGGAGCCCCTGCTCGACGAGGTGCTGCGGCTTGCTGCGGCCGTCGGCTGTGAGGTCGAGGTCGCTCCGGACGTGCCCGCGGCCGCTGGATCGTGGATCCATGCCCCGCAGGTGCTGGTCGACGAGGCCGTGCTGCGCGAAGCGGCGGGAGGTCGGGTGCCGAGTCGCCGTGGGGTCGCGCTGGTGTGCCTAGGGCCGCCTCCGGCCGAGTGCTGGCAGTCGGCGTTCACCGCAGGGATAGAGCGGGTGATGTCGCTGCCGGAGGACGAGCAAGCGTTGATGGCGCTGCTGGCCGAGGTCGTGGAGGGGCCGAGCAGCGAGGACGGGCGAGTCCTCGGTGTGCTGGGCGGGCGTGGAGGCGCCGGGGCGTCGGTGTTCGCGGCTGCGGTCGCTGTGGAGGCCGCGCGACGTGGAGAGGACGCCTTGCTGGTCGATTGCGACCCGCTGGGCGGCGGGATCGACCTGCTCCTCGGTGCCGAGCACGACGGCGGCTTGCGCTGGCCGGAGCTGGCGGTGCAGGGTGGCCGGGTCTCGATGCAGGCGCTGCGCGCCGCGTTGCCGCGGATGCGCTGTGGTTCCGGGTCGCTCGTGGTGTTGTCCTGCGGCCGGCAAGGGCCCGGGCCGAGCGCGCAGAGTGTCGTCGCCGTGGTCGAAGCGGGTGTGCGCGCGGGCCACACGGTGGTCTGTGATCTGCCCCGCGCGCTGGATGCCGTCGGGTGGGAGGTGGTCGACCGAGCAGACCTGATTGCCGTGGTGGTGCCCGCGGAGGTGCGGGCCAGTATCGCGGCGATGCGTGTCGTCGAGTCGTTACGAGGGCGAGCGCGGCGCCTGGGTGCGGTGGTGCGCGGTCCAGCCCCGGCGGCTTTGCCGGCGGCTGCGGTAGCCGAGGCCGTCGGTGTCGAGCTGCTGGCAGGCATGCGGGCCGAGCCCCGGCTGGGGCGCCGCGTCGAGTGCGGCGAATTCGGTCCTCGGGCCGGAGGTCCGCTGGCACGGGCAGCGCAGAGCGTGCTGAGCGCGTTGTGGGAATCGTCGGGCGAGCCGTCGAGCGTGGCGGAGGTCGCCTGATGCGTGCGGACCTTGTGGAGCGAGTCCGTCGGCGGCTGGCCGCGCGGGGAGCCGACGTCAGCGCGGCGGCGGTAGCCGATGCGGTTCGTGCCGAGACCGGCGGGGTGGCCGGGCACGGGGACGTCCTGGCTGCGCTACGACAGCTGCGGCAGGAGTTCGTCGGGCTCGGCCCGCTGGAGGAGCTGGTCACCGACGATGCGATCACCGACGTGCTGGTGACCGGGCCGGATCAGGTGTGGGTGGACGGTGCAGGTGGCTTGCGCCGGACCGAGGTCAGGTTCGCCGACGAGTCCGCTGTCCGGCGGTTGGCGCAGCGCTTGGCCCTTGCCGCGGGTCGCAGGCTGGACGACGCCCAGCCGTTCGTCGACGGGTGGCTTCCCGGCGTCGGCCCACACGGCCGAGTTCGCCTGCATGCGGTACTGCCGCCGGTGGCGGCCGACGGCACCTGCATCGCGTTGCGGGTACTGCGCCCGGCGACGTTCGACCTGGAGCAGCTTCGCCGGCTTGGCGCCTTTGATGCGCGGCTGGTGAAGGTGCTGCAGGCGATGGTGGCGGCTCGGCTGGCGTTCCTGGTCACCGGTGGTACCGGTGCGGGGAAGAGCACGCTCCTGGGAGCGCTGTTGGCGGCCGTGCCGGGGGGCGAACGCATCGTGTGCGTGGAGGACGCGCAGGAACTGGCCCCTCGGCATCCGCAGTTCGTCCGCCTGGTGTCACGGCCGCCGAACATCGAGGGCGCTGGCGAGGTCACGTTGCACGAGCTGGTCCGGCAAGCGTTGCGGATGCGCCCTGACAGGCTGGTGGTCGGCGAGATCCGGGGTGCGGAAGTCGTCCCGATGCTCAACGCGCTGAACACCGGCCACGACGGCGGGGCCGCCACGCTCCACGCCAACGCCCCGGCGGAAGTCCCGCCGCGGCTGGAGGGGCTGGCGGCACTGGGCGGGCTCTCCCGTGAGGGCCTGCACAGCCAGCTGGCCGCAGCGGTGCAGGTCGTGCTGCACATGCGGCGTAAGACCGGTGGGGTACGGGCATTGACCGAGATCGGGGTGCTCCATCGGGACTCCGCCCTGGTGCGGGTGATTCCAGTGTGGCGGTGCGGCCGGTGGACCGAGGAGCGGCGGCTGCTCACCGCGTTGTTCCAGGCCAGGGGAGTGCGGTTGCCGTGGTGACGTCGTTGGTGCTGCTGGCCGCGGTGTTCGCCTGGCCGCCGGGTTCGGCTGCGCGGCTTCGGGCGGCACGGTGCCCGCAGGCGGGCCGTGTGGCATGGACCGCCCGGTGGTGGATGGTGCCGTCCAGGCATCTTCGGGTGATTGTCGCGACTGCCGGTTCGGCTGCCGTGTGCGGACTTGTGCTGGGCGTTGCGGGCGCGGTGGTCGGTGCGTTGATCGGGATCGCGGTGACTGCCCGGATTCGTGCTCGCAGGCAGCGAGCTGCCGAACTCGGGGAGTACCGCGCGATGTCCGAGGCGCTGGGAGCCCTGGTCGCGGAGCTTCGTGCCGGAGCGCATCCCGCTGCCGCCGCGGAGTCCGTGGCCGCTGATGCCCCGAAGGGCACGGCGGCCGCGCACGGCCTGCGTGCCGTGGCCGCTGCGGTCCGCCTCGGTGGTGAACCCGATGCTGCGCTGGTCGATGCTTCGGTACACGCTCCGGTAGCTGCGGACCTCCTGGCCCGCGTGGCGCGGGCGTGGCGGGTTGCGCAAGCCCACGGGGTGCCATTGGCCGAGGTGCTGGATACAGTCCGTCGTGACGTGGCCGAGCACACCCGCTTCGTCGGCCGGTTGCACGCCGAGCTGGCAGGCCATCGAGCCAGCGCTGCGGTGCTCGCCGGGCTGCCGGTGCTCGGGATCCTGCTCGGCGAAGGCATGGGGGCGGGCCCTGTCGGGGTGCTGTCGTCCACCCCGGCAGGTCAAGTCCTGCTGGTGGTCGGAAGCTTGCTGATCTTCGCCGGAACGGCGTGGAGTGAACGACTTGCGCGTCGGGCGGTGGTGACATGATGCTGCTCTGCCTGCTTGCGGCGGCGCTGCTGGTGGCACCGGCTGCCAAGAACGCAGAATCCCGGCTGAATGCGGCGGTGGCTCGGGCAGGGACGGGCGAGCGCGCCGGGCGAGGCGTGGAGTGGCAAGGCCGCGCGATGGCCGTGCCCGGCCGCGCGAATGCAGTCGACCCGTTCGCTCTGGCGGCTGGTTGGGATCTGTTGGCCGCGTGCTTGCGGTCGGGTCTGCCGGTGGCAGAGGCATTGCGTGCGGTTGCCGGCAGCTTGCCTGTGGCGGTGGCTGACGTGCTGCGCCGGGTGAGCGAGCTCCTGGCATTGGGGGCATCGCCGGATGAAGCCTGGCGGCCCGCCGCCGCGTGTGCGCACACGGCAGCGTTGGCACATGCCGCTCGCCGGGCATCGCGATCGGGAAGCGCGCTGGCCGGAGCGGTCGGCGAGATCGCCGCTCGGCTTCGAGCCGAGCAGCACGAATCGGCGGAGACGAGGGCCCGCCGGGCGGCGGTGCTGATGACGGGTCCGCTCGGGCTGTGCTTCCTGCCCGGCTTCCTGTGCCTGGGCGTGGTGCCGGTGGTGATCGGGCTCGCCGGTCACCTCACGGTGCTGCAGTGACGTGCGGAGCGCTCGCGGTGAGCGCTCGCAGGAGAAGCGGTCGACCTCTCGCGATGGGAGGTGTTCATGAGACTGTCGGACTTCATGACGACCATGACGGGGGGCGTGCTGGATGCTGTCCGCTCACCGGTGCGCGGAAGGCGGCGTGGCCTGATCAGGTGCTGGTGGCGAGCAGTGGGCCGGGCCGACCGGGCCGCGCGCACCGGACCGGCGCTGCGCCTGTCCGGCGACCTGGGGATGTCAACGGCTGAATACGCCATCGGGACGCTGGCTGCTGCGGCGTTCGCCGCGCTGCTGTATGCGGTGGTGACCAGCGATTCGGTCCTGGGGGCTTTGACCGACCTGGTCGAGCGTGCCCTGTCCGTGAATTTCTAGGTGCCGTCATGTGGCACGGGGAGCGTCGGCGATGGCCCCACCAGGGAACGCGTCAGTCGCGGCTCGGAGCGGACGTCTCCTGGAGGTTCGGAACGGATGGGTTGGCAACGGATGGGCGACGTCGGCTGGGGATGGATCCGCGCCGATCGTCCTTCAGAGCTGGCAGGCGGTGCCGATCCCGGCCCGGGTCCAGCCGGGCGTGCTTGTCCCTGACGGGGGTCGGCTGGCGGGACAGATTCAGTGGCAGGTCCGGTCGGCGGTGCTTGTCCCTGACGGCGGCCGGCCGGCGAAACAGATTCCGCATCAGGTCCGGCTGGTGGTGGCGATCGCGTTCCGGGGTCGATCCGCGGTGCCACTCCCGGAGCGGGGTCGGCTGGCGGCGATCGAAGTTCGTGGCCGGCCTGCACGGCGATCGGGGTGCGGTCACGGTCGAGGCGGCGATAGCGGTCAGTGCTCTCGTTGTGGTCGTGGCCTTGTGCTTGGCCGGCCTGGGCGTGATTGCCGACCAGTTGCGATGCACCGACGCCGCGCGTGAGGCGGCTCGCTTGATCGCCCGGGGAGAGCCACAGCTGGCCAGTCGCGCGGTGGCCGAGATCGCTCCCGCTGGCGCGCGCCTTGACGTTGACGAGTCCGGCGAGGTCGTTCGTGTCCGGGTCCGTGCCCGTCCCGTCGGGGGAATGCTGCCCGGCCTGCGCGTGACCGGCGAGGCGTATGCGGTCAGCGAGCCCAATGCCGAACCTGCCGTACCAGCTGGCTCACAAGTGGAGCAGGAACCGGTAGGGCGGACCGCTCTGAGTGGAAACGGACCGGGGCTGCCGAAGCGGAAGGAGCCAGGGGATGACTTCACCGCCCCGATGTGACTCAGCAGCGGGCCGAAGTCGCGGTGAGCACGCCTCGGGGCGTCGCGACATGCTCCGGAGTCGTCGTGAAGGCGACGAGGGAGTGGCCACGGTGTGGGCGGCAGCAGCGGTTGTGGCCGTACTGCTGGTGTTCAGCGCCGTGATGTGGCTCGGCGCGGCTGTGATCACCCGGCATCGGGTCACCGGCGCCGCTGATCTGGCCGCACTGGCGGCGGCCACGTACGCCCACACCGGCGAGGCGGGCGCGTGCGCTCGGGCGCGCCGGATAGCCGAGCTCATGGGAGCCGAGCTGACGACGTGTCGGCTGCGCGGCTGGGATGCGTTGGTGCGGGTGGGCAAGGATCCGCCCGGGCCACTGAGCGTGTTCGGTCGGGCTTTCGCCGCAGCGCGGGCTGGACCGATCGATAGCGTCGGTGAGCGGTCGACGAACGGTCGCGGCAGCGAAATCCAGTCCGGACGGACGGTCATTCGTCGGCGATGAACGGCATCGCCATCGTGCGGCGTGGCCGAGATCACCGCGGAGTCACGTTCGGTTGAACCGTTGTCCACTCGTCGTTCAGCGTCCGGTGGCTACCGGTCGCCGAGAACGACTCCCAACGGCTCGATTCGTGCATTTCACTGAGAGTTGCGGGCACGGTCGGAGAAGTCGGCCAGGCCGCACCGAAGGGAAACCTCCGGCATTCAAGGGAAGTCAATCGAGGAGACGGAAAGACCGATGTTGCACACCGAAGGCCCTGACGCGTGGCGCAGTGCATTCCGTATCGAACTGCGTACCGGCGCAGTGGATTTCGCGCTGCGTGGGTGGCCGGTCTTTCCGGGGACTCACCCCGACGGCGGTGAGTGGCGCGGCCCCCAGCCACTGACCGACGACTGGCGTCGGGGTGTGCGGGTGGACGCCAAGGCCGTCGCCGCGAAGTGGCACGAGGAGCCGTACAGCGTCCTCGTCGCGACCGGTTCCGTGGTCGACGCCGTCGAGGTCGACGCCGAGCTGGGGCGTGCTGCGGCCGGCCTGCTGCGTGCCGAGGACCGTCCCGCGCCGATCCTGGCCATTCCCAACGGCCGGTGGATCTTCCTCACCGAATCAGGCCCCGCGCTGCCCGAGGAGCTGGCCGAGCGTCCCGGCGTGGTGCACCACGGCAAGGAGAGCTGGGTTCCCCTCCCGCCCAGCCCCTACCCCGGCGGCATCGTGCACTGGCGCGTCAAGCCCGCGGTCTGGGAGTGGAAGCTCCCCCGCGCCGCTGCCATGCACGGTGTCCTGGCCAGGGCCGCCGATATGGTGGATCGCCAGGCCCGGCTGCAGCCGAGCGCGGCGTAACAGCGCGGCAAGTGGCAGCGCCCCGACGGCTGCCGCGTGAGCCGCGCAGGCACCCGCGGCCGAGCTTTCCAGCCCCGGCCGGCCGCGGGCGCCGCCTTCAACCCGAGGCGATGGCCGTGCCGCCGTGGCCCCCGACGCGGCGGTGCGAGCGATCGCCTCGGGTTGAAGCCCACGACAACCGAACCCGAGACGACAACGGAAAACCGAGACGACAACTGAACAGTGGACCACCGTGGTCGTGCGACCGCACCGGAAAGCGGGCGGGTCACCGCCTCCCGTGGTGAGCGGATTCCCCCCGCGTCCCCTCACCGCGATCCGCCCGGCTGATGGCACCCAGCACGGTGTCCAGCACGGCCACCGCCCCTGCCTTGTCCAGCGGTTCGTTGCCGTTACCGCACTTCGGCGACTGAACGCAGGACGGGCAGCCGGTCGAGCACTCGCAGGAGACGATCGCCTCCCGCGTTGCGGCCAGCCAGGGCACCAGCGCCGCATGCCCCCGTTCGGCGAATCCCGCGCCCCCGGGATGACCGTCGTGCACGAACACCGTGGCCTCCCCGGTGTCGGCATGCAGAGCGGTTGACACTCCCCCGATGTCCCAGCGGTCGCAGGTAGCGAACAGCGGTAGCAGGCCGATCGCCGCGTGCTCGGCGGCGTGCAGGGAGCCGGGGACGCGCGCGGGCTCCAGCCCTGCGCCCCCCGGCTCCCTGCCGCACAGCAACGCATCGCTGATCGTGTACCAGACGGCTCTGGTGTGCAGGGTTTGCGCAGGCAGGTCCAGTGGTGTCTGGTCCAGCACCTCCCCGGACGGCAACCGCCGCAGATAGCTCACGACCTGCGAGGTCACCGCGACCCGGCCGAGACACACCGTCACCCCGCCGTAGACCGCCTTCTCGTCGGTTTGCAGAACTTCGATGTCGATCACGTCGCGCGGCGACGTGGTCCACTCCGGCTCCTCGGCGTGCACCAGCGCAAGCCGCTCGTCGAAATCCAGCTCGTCGACCACATAGGTCTCGCCCTGGTGGTAGTACACCGCGCCGGGATGCACCGTGGCGCAGGCGGCGCTCGGGTCGACGGTGCCCAGCAGCCGCGCCGTCTCGCTTTCCACCACCGCGACCTGCTCCCCGCCCGAACCCCGGATGCTCACCTCGTGGTGCGGCCGGTCCCGCCCGGTCCAGTACCAGCCGCTCGGCCTCCGCCGCAGCACTCCGTCCGCCACCAGCTCGTCCACCACGTCACGGGCCGCGGCTTCCCCGAAGATCGGCAGGTCCTCGGCGCGCAACGGCAGCTCCGCCGCGGCGCAGGCAAGCTGCGGAGCCAGCACATAAGGGTTCGCCGGGTCCAGCACCGCGGCCTCCACCGGCTGATCCAGCATCACTTCCGGGTGATGCACCAAGTACGTGTCCAGCGGATCGTCCTTGGCGATGAAGACGACCAGCGCGGCCTCCTCGGCGGTGCGGCCCGCCCGGCCGGCCTGCTGCCAGAACGACGCCCGGGTACCGGGGTAGCCCGCCACCAGCACGGCGTCCAGCCCGGAGATGTCCACCCCGAGCTCGAGCGCATTGGTGCTGGCCACCGCGAGCAGCTCACCGGACATCAGGGCGGCTTCCAGCTTGCGCCGATCCTCGGGAAGATAACCGGCCCGGTACGCCGCCGCCCGCTTGCTCAACGCCGGATCGACCTCCGCCACCATCCGCCGGGCCGAGACGGAGGCGAGCTCGGCGCCGCGCCGAGAACGGACAAAAGCCAGCGTGCGGGCGCCCTCGATGACCAGATCGGCCATGATGCGGGCCGCCTCGGCGCCCGCGGATCGCCGGATCGGGGCGCCGTTCTCCCCGGTGATCTCCCGCAGCAGCGGTGGCTCCCACAGCGCGATCGTGCGCGGCCCGCGAGGCGAGCCGTCGTCGACCACCGGCACGCAGCCGAGCCCGGCAAGCCGGCGGGCGAACTCGGCGGGCTCGGCGATCGTCGCCGAAGCGAGCACGAACGTGGGGTTCGCGCCGTATCGCGCGGCTACCCGGCGCAGCCTGCGCAGCAGCAGGGCGACGTGCGAACCGAACACGCCACGGTAGCTGTGGCACTCGTCGACCACCACGTACGCAAGCCGCTGAAAGAACCGGGCCCAGCGGGCATGCGCGGCCAGCAGGCCGTGATGCAGCATGTCCGGGTTGGTGAACACCCAGTTGGCGTGCGCCCGCACCCAATCCCGCTCTTCCAGCGGGGTGTCCCCGTCGAACGTCGCGGCCCGCACCCCGGTCAGCTCCAGCGCGGCAGCGGCCCGCAGCTGGTCGTTCCCCAGTGCCTTGGTCGGGGACAGGTACAACGCCGTGCGCTTCGGCTGCTGCGTCAGCAACGACAGCACAGGCAGCTGGTAGGCCAGCGACTTCCCGGACGCCGTCCCGGTGGAGAGTATGACGTGGCGCCCGTGCCAGGCGTGGTCGGCGGCTTCGGCCTGGTGCGACCACGGTTGCGCCACGCCGCACTCGCCGAACCGGCGGGCGACGGCCTCCGGCACCCACGACGGCCACGGCACGCAGCGAGCCGGGCGTGCGGGGAGTGTGCGCACGTGCGTCACCGGGTTCTCGCCCTCCGGGGTCCCGGCAAGCACGCGGGCCAGCAGCTCGTTGGCCCGCTCCTGGTCGGCATCTTGCTGCGGCACGACTCGAGCTTGACACATTCCACCGACGCCGGAACCGGTGAAGTCCACCGGCTCCGGAGCCGGGAAGTGCCGGGCACGTGCGGGCCGCGACCGGACCAGGACGGGACGACGTTTGCGCAGCCTGGCTTGCGCCGGAGCCGTCTTGGCGCAAGGCTCGGCACACAACACGGATGCGATGCAGGTGCGCGGTCGCCGCAGCCCGCAGGCTGGAATGCGCCCGACCGGGCGTGCCGATGCGGCGATCGGCGGGTAGCTCGGCCCCCGATGTGACGGAAGCTACTGCGAACTGGTATGGGCTGTTGTCAGTGTTAGGAAGCCCAACCAATAGACTTCCGCTCTCGAACTTCGTCAGTCGGTGCACCGGCGGGAACTGAACCCGCACCTTGCAGTACCGACCAACATGCGACACAGGAGGACGAATGTCCCGGCAGATCCTCGCGGACGGCATCACGCTGTCCGGAGGCGACTACGGCATCGTGGCCGTGGTCGCAGTGATCGCCCTTGCCGCGCTCGGTATTGGTTACATCCTGCTCAAGGAGGTTCTGGCCGCCGGTCAGGGCACCACGAAGATGCAGGACATCGCCAAGGCCGTGCAGGAAGGCGCGATTGCCTACCTCAAGCGGCAGCGCAACACCCTGGTCATTTTCGGCGCCGTGGTGTTCGTACTGCTGTTCTTCCTCCCGGCGGCGGATTGGGGCGAGCGCATCGGGCGCTCGGTGTTCTTCCTGATCGGTGCCTGCTTCTCGTTCGCCATCGGCTACCTCGGCATGTGGCTGGCCACCCAGGCCAACCTGCGGGTGGCTGCGGCGTCCCGGGAGGCGGGCGGCCGGGAGAAGGCCATGCGGATCGCGTTCCGCACCGGCGGCACCGTCGGCATGATCACGGTGGGCCTCGGTCTGCTCGGCGCCGCACTCGTGGTGTTGGTCTACGCGGGCCAGGCACCCAAGGTGCTGGAAGGCTTCGGATTCGGTGCCGCGCTGATCGCGATGTTCATGCGTGTCGGCGGCGGCATCTTCACCAAGGCGGCCGACGTCGGTGCCGACCTGGTGGGCAAGGTCGAGCAGAACATCCCGGAGGACGACCCGCGGAACGCGGCGACCATCGCCGACAACGTGGGCGACAACGTGGGTGACTGCGCGGGTATGGCCGCTGACCTGTTCGAGTCCTACGCGGTGACCCTGGTCGCCGCGCTGATCCTGGGGTCGGTGGCGCTTGGCGCCGACGGCCTGGTGTTCCCGCTGATCGTGCCGGCCATCGGTGTGGTCACGGCGGTGATCGGTGTCTACATCACCAAGGCCCGCGCCGGCGAGAACGGCCTGGTCACCATCAACCGTTCCTTCTACATCTCCGCGGTGATCTCCGCCGTGCTGTGCACCGCGGCGGCGTTCATCTTCCTGCCCTCCGACTTCGCGGGCGAAGACGGCAACCCGGCGGTCGTCGCCACCGTGTCGGTGATCATCGGCATCGTGCTGGCCGGTGTCATCCTGTGGCTCACCGGCTACTTCACCGGCACCGAGTACAAGCCGGTCAAGACGGTCGGCGAGACCTCCGAGACCGGTCCGGCCACCGTGGTGCTGTCCGGTATCTCCATCGGCCTGGAGTCGGCCGTCTACACCGCAGTCGTCATCGCCGCCGCCGTGTTCGGCGCGTACCTGATCGGCGGCACGCTGGCCCTGTTCGCCGTGGCGCTGGCCGGTACCGGCCTGCTCACCACGGTGGGCGTCATCGTCGCCATGGACACCTTCGGCCCGGTCAGCGACAACGCGCAGGGCATCGCGGAGATGTCCGGTGACGTGGACGAGAACGCCGCGGCGATCCTGACCGAGCTGGACGCGGTGGGCAACACCACCAAGGCGATCACCAAGGGCATCGCCATCGCCACCGCCGTGCTGGCGGCGACCGCGCTGTTCGGCTCCTACGTGACCGAGATCGGCGCTGCGCTGAGCGAGGTCGGTGCTCGCGGCGGCGAGCTGGCCGAGCTGCTGGCCTTCAACGTGGTCGAACCGAAGGTGCTGGTCGGCGTGATCGTCGGTGCGGCCGTGGTGTTCCTGTTCTCCGGCCTGGCGATCAACGCGGTCGGCCGCGCGGCGGGCGCCGTGGTGTGGGAGGTTCGCCGCCAGTTCCGGGAGATCCCGGGCATCATGGAGGGCACCGGCAAGCCGGAGTACGGCCGGGTGGTCGACCTGGTGACGCTGGACGCGCAGCGCGAGCTGGCCACCCCGGGCCTGCTCGCCGTGTTCGCCCCGATCGCCGTCGGCTTCGGGCTGGGTACCGGCGCGCTGGCCGGTTACCTGGGCGGCGCCATCGCTGCCGGCGTGCTGATGGCCGTCTTCCTGGCCAACTCCGGTGGCGCGTGGGACAACGCCAAGAAGCTGGTCGAGGACGGTCACCACGGCGGCAAGGGCTCGCCCGCGCACGAGGCGACCGTCATCGGTGACACCGTCGGTGACCCGTTCAAGGACACCGCGGGCCCGGCGATCAACCCGCTGATCAAGGTGATGAACCTGGTGTCGCTGCTGATCGCCCCGGCGATCGTGCAGCTGTCCGTCGGCGAGAGTGCCTCGGACGCCGCGCGGTTGATCATCTCGCTGGTCGCGGTGGCCATCATCGTCGTGGCCATCGTGGTGTCCAAGCGGCGCACCAGCTCGCTGTCCGACTCGCCGACCCAGGAGACGGCGAAGGTCTGACGCGACGTCACATTCAGCCGGCGATGGCAGCCGGCTGGCACGACGAACGACAGCCCGTCCGGCCCGCTCGTGCGGCGCTGGGCGGGCTGTCGTCTTTGTCGGTGCTGGGTGCGCTTCGCCTTTGGCGCTAGGTGCGCTGTCGCCTTGTCATCGCATGCGATGCAATTCGACAGGATTGTCGCCGTAGTGGAGCGCCCAAAGGCCAACCAGGACGAGCACCGCCATTGCCGCCGCAAGGAGCAGGTAGCGCGCCCATGTCGGCAGGGGAGTGGCGACCACTTCCTCGGGATCGGCCTCGGCGGCCGACGGCGGGCCGGGCGAAGCCGAGGGATCGGTGGAGG
Organism: Thermocrispum agreste DSM 44070; assembly: GCF_000427905.1. GTDB lineage: Bacteria > Actinomycetota > Actinomycetes > Mycobacteriales > Pseudonocardiaceae > Thermocrispum > Thermocrispum agreste. The sequence continues at coordinate 405,569 of NZ_KE386604.1, forward strand.
ACTCGTCGAACGGGGCCTCGGCCGGCCGCTGCTCGAGCGGGAACTCCGTGTGCTCTGGCCCGGGCCATCGGCCTGGGCCCCACGCGGGCTGCATCGGCCCGGTCAGGCCTGCCATGACACCCATCCGATCCACAGGTTGGCGCTCCGCCCGTAGATCCGCGGCGAGTCCGCCGGCACCTGCTGCCCCTGCCGGTCGTAGCAGCGCAGCCTGGTCACCCCCACGCCGCCGGAAGCTCCGCAGGTGATGCCCCTGGCCAGCAACGTCTCGTCGGGCGAGACCGTGATGAACACGATCGCGCCGCCGTGCGGGCCGGTCAGCACCAGTTCCCCGGTGCGGCGGTCGGCATACACCCGGTGGACGCCGACGCAGGCGTGAGTCCGATTGATGTGCTTGCGCGGAACGGTGCGCCCGTGCCGGTCTTTGTGGTCGAAGCGGATGACGCAGCCACGGATACGAAGCTGTTCCTCACCGACGGTGGATGTGCCGTCCGATGGCCGGGTCGGCATCGCAGTGTGCGACGGATCGGCCGGCTGATCGGACGGTGTCGGTGGCGGGGCCGCCGAAGTGCTGGACGCGGTCGGGGTGGTCGCCAGGCTGGCCCCCACCATCACGGCGGTCAGCCACCCCACGACCGTCACCACCGCTGCGACGACCTTGCGCACCGTCTCCTCCCCCTGGTCGGTTCCCTCGCTCTTAATGGACGGGCATTCCGGGGAGGACGTTGCGTCTGCGATGACTCGAAGCGATAACAAGGGCTCAAATAGCCCGTTCGCGTCACCGTTGGCACGGAAGCTGCGCGGGGCAGTGCACCGACCGTCACGAATGCGGCAGTCGCGGCGCTGTGCGGTGGGCCGGAGTAGCAGCGATGGCGACTGCGGCGATACTGAATGGCAGCGCGGCATACTGACGATCACGCTGCGGATCGGCCCGATTGACCGTGGGCTGTGACGGGTAGCACACAGGCCAAGCCCGCGTATGGCGGCGTGTCCGGCGAGCAGGACCCGTCGTCACGGTCGTGCTACAGCTGGAAAAGGAACTTCGCGACACTCGCCACTCGTCTGCGGCCGGGGTGGCGGTAGGAGGGAATGGAGGCAGCCGAAGGTGGCTGGATCGACGAAGAGCTCGGGCGGCGATGACGTCCGGCGGCTGGTGATTGTCGAATCACCCGCTAAGGCTCGCAAAATAGCCTCCTACCTGGGCCGCAACTATGTGGTCGAGTCGTCCAAGGGGCACATCCGCGACCTGCCGCGGGGTGCGGCGGACGTGCCCGCCGAGTACAAGGGGCAGCCGTGGGCCCGCCTTGGCGTGGACGTGGACAACGGCTTCGAGCCGCTGTACATCGTCACGCCGGACAAGAAGGCAACCGTCAAGGATTTGAAGGGCAAGCTCAAGGACGCCGACGAGTTGTATCTGGCCACCGACGGCGACCGCGAGGGGGAAGCGATCGCCTGGCACTTGATCGAGGCGCTCAAGCCGAAGGTGCCGGTGCGCCGGATGGTCTTCCACGAGATCACCGAGCACGCCATCCGGGACGCTGCGCAGAATCCGCGTGATCTGGACACCGATCTGGTCGACGCGCAGGAGACCCGCCGCATCCTGGACCGGCTGTACGGCTACGAGGTCAGCCCGGTGCTGTGGAAGAAGATCATGCCGAAGCTGTCCGCGGGCCGGGTGCAGTCGGTGGCCACCCGCATCGTGGTCGAGCGGGAACGCGAGCGGATGCGGTTCACCTCGGCCTCGTACTGGGACATCGCGGCCACCATGTCGGCCGAGGGGCAGGACACCACGGACAAGGTGGACTTCGCCGCCAAGCTGGTCGCGGTCGACGACGACCGGCTGGCCACCGGCAAGGACTTCGACTCCGACGGCAGGCTGAAGTCGTCGCTGCGGAACGTCCGGGTGCTCACCGAGGCCGAGGCGGTGCGCCTGGCCGAGGCGCTGACCGACGTCGAGTTCACCGTCACCAGCGTCGAGGCGAAGCCGTACACGCGGCGGCCGTACGCGCCGTTCATGACGTCCACGTTGCAGCAGGAAGCGGGGCGCAAACTGCGCTTCTCGTCGGACCGCACGATGCGCATCGCGCAGCGGCTCTACGAGAACGGCTACATCACCTACATGCGCACGGATTCGACCACGCTGTCGGAGACGGCCATCGCTGCTGCCCGCGCCCAGGCCGCTCAGCTGTACGGCCGCGAGTACGTCTCGGCGACGCCGCGCCAGTACACCCGCAAGGTGAAGAACGCCCAGGAGGCGCACGAGGCGATCCGGCCGGCCGGTGAGGTGTTCCGCACGCCCGGCGAGGTCGCCGGTGAGCTGGATCCGGACGAGTTCAAGCTGTACGAGCTGATCTGGCAGCGCACCATCGCCTCGCAGATGGCGGACGCGAAGGGCACCACGATGTCGGTGCGCATCACCGGCACTGCTGCCTCGGGCGAGGAGTGCACGTTCGCTGCCAGCGGCCGCACCATCAGCTTCCCCGGCTTCCTGCGCGCCTACGTCGAGGCGCCGGACAGCGAAGCGGGCGGCGAGGCGGACGACGCCGAGCGCAGGCTGCCCCACCTGACCAAGGGGCAGGTGGTGCGTGCGCGGCGGCTGGACGCGGACGGGCACGCCACCACGCCGCCCCCGCGCTACACCGAGGCCAGCCTGGTGAAGACGCTCGAGGAGCTGGGCATCGGCCGCCCGTCGACGTACGCCTCGATCATCAAGACGATCCAGGATCGCGGCTACGTGTGGAAGAAGGGCGCGGCCCTGGTGCCCTCGTGGGTGGCTTTCGCCGTGGTCGGGCTGATGGAGCAGTACTTCGCCCGCCTGGTCGACTACGACTTCACCGCGGCGATGGAGGACGAGCTGGACGCGATCGCCGCGGGTCGTCAGGAGCGCACCAAGTGGCTGTCCGGCTTCTACTTCGGCGGCAACGACGGCGTGGAGGGGTCGGTCAGCCGGCTGGGCGGCCTGAAGAAGCTGGTCGGCTCGGGTGTCGACGCCATCGACGCCAGGGACATCAACTCGATCCCGCTGTTCACCGACGACGAGGGTCGCACCGTGTACGTGCGGGTCGGCCGGTACGGCCCGTACCTGGAGCGTGAGGTGAACGGCGAGTCCCAGCGCGCCAACCTGCCGGAGGACCTGCCGCCGGACGAGCTGACCGCCGAGGTCGCCGAGAAGCTGTTCGCCACCCCGCAGGAGGGGCGGTCGCTCGGCGTGGACCCGGAGACCGGCTACGAGATCGTGGTCAAGGAGGGGCGCTTCGGGCCGTACGTCACCGAGGTGATCCCCGAGCAGGAAGAGCAGGCGAACGGCAAGAAGAAGGCCAAGGTCAAGCCGCGCACCAGCTCGCTGTTCAAGTCGATGTCGGTGGAGACGGTCACCCTGGAGGACGCGCTGAAGCTGCTGTCGCTGCCGCGCGTGGTGGGCGTGGACCCGGAGACCGGTGAGGAGATCACCGCGCAGAACGGCCGGTACGGCCCGTATTTGAAGAAGGGCAGTGATTCCCGCTCGCTGGCCAGCGAGGAGCAGATCTTCGACATCACGCTGGAGGAGGCGCTGAAGATCTACGCCGAGCCGAAGCGGCGGGGCAGGCAGACGTCGTCGGCGCCGCTGAAGGAACTGGGGCCGGATCCGCAGTCCGGGAAGCCGATGCTGGTGAAAAGCGGCCGGTTCGGCCCGTACGTGACCGACGGCGAGTACAACGCCTCGCTGCGCAAGACGGACAGCGTGGAGGATCTCACCGTCGAACGGGCGGCCGAGCTGCTGGCGGAGAAGCGCGCCAAGGGACCTGCGCCGAAGAAGCGGGCGGCGGCACGAAAGAAGTAGCCCAAGCGCGGAAAATATCACCGTGAGTGACTGGGGGTTCGCGGATTGCACCTGATTGACAGCGCTGACGCGCGGCCGTGCGTGGTTACGATCAGGCTGGAAGTCGTGCCGTGAGAACGGAAACCGCTGTGGCCAACGTCAGCTGGACACCGGACGGAACGCAACCGCTCCCGCCGCCGCCGCTTTACCCGGATGCGCTGGCGGGCTTGGTGACGGTCGCCGACGCGGTCGGGAACGTGCAGCAAGACACGTACGACGATCCCGCCGTTCCCGTCGCCGAACCGGTCGAACCGGACCCGGAGCGGTCACGGGCCCTGATCGAAGCGGTGCTGGCGGCCGAGGAAGCGCCCTCCGGTCCACCGGTGGCGTTGCCGCCCCCACCGGGGGTCGCCACGACGGGCCCCCCGCCCGGGATGGTCGCCGCGCCGGAGCGTGGTTCGGCCGCGAAGCGGATGCGGCAGGCGCTGAGCGGTTCCGGCCAGGACGTGGAGAGCTGGCGGGAAGCGCTCAGGCAGCGGCGTGAGCAGATGGCGAACCGGTCGAAGGGCGGGCAGAATGGCTCGTCGTCCGGCTCCAGCCTGGGCGGCGTGGTGTTCGCGCTGATCATCCTGCTGGTCTTCCTGGCGATCGCGGTGCAGGTGATCTCCGGGGTGGCCAGCAGCGTGAGCGAGCTGTTCAACTGACGGCCTGCCGCATCGGGTAGCTGTCGCCCGCGCCGGCGCGACTAGCTGGCGTGACGCGGCGAAGACCGCCCCGACGAGTGGTGGGATCCCCCGCGCCGGTTACGCTGGGTCGCGTTCGCCAACCCGACCATTCGGGTGATCCCGGTGGTCGACGAAGCGAAAGCGGGGTGTGGCTCATCGCAGGGGTGGCCGGTCCGACACAGTTCTCCGACGCCGGTGCGCCGGGGTTGTCGTCCGCATCGACGCTCTACCGCGCCCGTCGGGTGCTGGCGATCAAGCCGTTCCGTCGGCTCATGGGAGTGTCCTTCCTGTGCAGCACGGCGGATTGGCTGACCCTGCTCGGGCTCACCGGCTACGTCACCAAGCTCACCGAGTCGTACACCGCGCAGAACTTCGCCTTCACCGGTGTGGTGCTCACGCTGCTGCTGCCCGGGCTGATCTTCGCTCCGCTCGGCGGGCTGCTCGCGGACAAGTTCGACCGCCGGGTGATTATGGTGCTGGCCGACCTGGCCCGGTTCGGGCTGCTGGTGTCCATCGCGATCGTCGGCTCGCCGGTGTGGCTGTTCGTGGCCAACTTCCTGGTCGGCCTGTCGTCGACGCTGTGGATCCCGTCCAAGGACGCGGCCGCGCCCAACCTGCTGCGCCGTAAGGACCAGGTCGAGACGGCCAATCAGCTCGGCCTGGTGGTCACCTACGGGCTGGCTGTGGTGTCCGGCGCCGGCTTCTACGCGTTGCTCAGCGGCCTGCCGCAGATGCTGAGCCTGCCGGAGGGCACCACCGGCGAGTTCGGGCTGGCCCGCATGGTCGTGGTCATCACCGGGGTGCTTTACCTGTGCAGCGCCATGGTGGTGTGGCGGATCCCCGAGTTGTCGCTGCGCAACGTGCACGACGAGCCGCTGCGGCCGGCCGGCGAGGACAAGCCGAGCATGCTGCAGATGATCAAGGACGGCATCACGTTCGTGCGCAGCACGAAGCTGGTGCGCGGCTTGCTGATCGGCATGGTGGGCGCGTTCGCCGCCGGTGGCGCCGTGGTGGGCTCGGCCAAGCCCTACGCGCACAGCCTGCTGGCCGGTGACACCGCGTTCGGCATGATGTTCGTGGCCATCTTCGTCGGGCTCGCGCTCGGCATGGCCGGGTCGCCGAAGCTGGCCCGCAGGCTGCCGCACGACCGGCTGTTCGGCGCCGCCATCGTGTGCGCCGGGCTCACCTTGTGCGTGGTCGGCCTGGCCACCCACCTGATCGTCGCCATGGCCGCCATCGTGCTGGTCGGCGCGTGCGCCGGGGTGGCGTTCCTGACCGGGATGACGATCATCGGCTCGCGCATCGAGGACGACATCCGCGGCCGCATCAACGCCGTCTACCAGTCGCTGATGAAGATCGTCCTGGGCGGTTCGGTGGCCGTGGTGCCGCTGCTGATCGGGCTGGTTCAGCCGCGCAGGGTGGAGATCTTCGGCAACACCGTGCAGATCGACGGCACGCGCCCGGTGCTGCTCGGCGGCGGTGTGCTGGCCACGCTGGTGGGGATCGTCGCCTACCGCATGATGGACTCGCGGCGCGCCGAGCCGATCTTCTCCGACCTGCGCAACGCGCTGCGGCGGCGCCCGCGCCGGGTGAACGGCCTGCTGATCGCCATCGAAGGCACCACGGCGACGGACACCGCCCTGCACGCGGCCAAGCTGGCGCTGTGGCTGCGTCGCACGGTGACCGCGCCGATCGCGCTGGCCACCGATCCCGCGCTGGACGACGAGCGCCTGCAGTCGCTGTTGCGGAACGCATCGCTGACCGGGGCCAGGGCGAAAGCGCTGGCCGCCGCGGCGGTGCGAGCCGACATCGTGGAGCGCGACGTGCGGCCTGCGCTGGATGCGGGCGGCATCGTGGTCATGGAACGCTTCGCCGACTCGTCGTTGGCGCACTTGTCAGCGGTGGCCGGGTTGGACATCGCCGAACTGGAAGGGCTGGCGGACTGGGCGATGGACCAGCTGCGTCCCGATCTGACCGTGCTGCTGGACGTCGATCCCGGGGAGATCCCGGACAAGGACGGCACCCCGGCCGAGGCAGCATGGCGGATGCGGGGGCTGCTGGCCGAGTGGGCGGCGGCCGACCCGGAGAATTACGTGGTGGTCGACGCCGAAGGCAGTCAGGACGAGGTCGCCGCGCGGGTCCGTGCGGCGGTCGAACCCCTGCTGGACAAGCGCGGTATTCAGCGGTTGCAGAAGTCCGAGGGCAAGCCGGTGGAAGCGGGGACTGCACCGTGAGCGTGTGGCGGCAGTTGGTCGGGCAGGAGCCTGCCGTGGCCGTGTTGTCCGCGGCGGCCGCCGGCGAGGGGATGACGCACTCGTGGCTGTTCACCGGGCCGCCCGGATCCGGCCGCACGGTGGCTGCCCGGGCGTTCGCGGCGGCGCTGCAGTGCGAGAGCCGTACAGGATGTGGTGAGTGCGCTCATTGCCGGACGGTCATGGCGGGCACGCACGCGGATGTCCGCTTCGTCGAACCGGAAGGGCTGTCCATCTCGGTGGCGGAGATGCGCTCGCTGGTGCAGACGGCCGCGCGGCGGCCGTCCACCGGGCGGTGGCAGATCGTCATCGTCGCCGATGCCGACCGGTTGACCGAGGGGGCGTCGAACGCGCTGTTGAAAGCGGTCGAGGAGCCGCCGGCGCGCACGGTCTTCCTGTTGTGCGCTCCTTCGGACCACCCCGAGGACGTCATGGTGACCATTCGCTCCCGGTGCCGGGTGGTCACGTTGCGCACCCCGCCCGCGGACGCCATCGCGCGCGTGCTGATCGAGCGCGACGGGATCGACGAGGAGCGGGCCCGCTGGGCCGCGTCGGTCTGCGGCGGACACGTCGGGCGGGCGCGCAGGCTGGCCACCGACGAGGCCGCTCGGTCACGCCGGGCCGAGGTGCTGCGCATTCCGGTGAGCCTGCGTCGCCCGGATGACGTCTTCGCCTTCGCCGACCTGCTGATCACCGCAGCGGAAGCCGATGCCGTGGCGGAAAGTGCGCGACGCGACGAGGCCGAGGAGGCCGAGCTGCGCATCGCCATGGGTGGCGACGGGACCGGCCGCGGGACCGCGGGGGCCAAACGGGCCGCCGAGGCGGCGGTCAACCAGCTGCGCAAGCGGCAGAAGTCGCGGGCGACGCGTACCCAGCGGGATTCCATCGACCTGGCGTTGGTCGATCTGGCGAACTTCTACCGTGACGTGCTGGTGTATCCGACCGGCGCGACGCTGACGCATCCGGACCACGAGGACCAGATCCGGTCCGCGGCCGAGCGGTGGAGCCCGGAGTCGACGCTGCGCCGACTGGAGGCGGTGCTGGAGTGCCGTGAGGCGTTGCAGCTCAACGTCAAGCCGCGTATCGCCGTCGAGGCGATGGTGACCGCGCTGGCCAGAGGCTGAAACCGCACGGCTGGGGCGGCCGCTGAACCGCACGGCTGGGCGGCCGCTGTGGGCCAGTCGCTGCGTGCGCGGTCCTGGCCACCGCGAGCAGATACGCGCCGAGCAGGACGAGCCCCGCACCTCCCCACAGCAGGACGCGGATCGGCGGTGCGGACGAGCGACCCGGGGCGATCTCGTCGGGCGGGGCCGCGATCGTGACCTCCCCGGCACCGGGTTCGCCGCACCGCGCGCCGGAGGGTGGCGCGGCTGCCCGGACGGCTTGCTCGCCGAGCGTGAAGTGCGCCAGCGTCGACGGCAGCTCGTGGTCACGCTCGAGCGCATCGGTGAGTGCATCGGTGGGCAGCAGTTGCACGTCGAGCAGCCGAGCGGACCCGGTGACCTGATGGCCGGTGAACGGCTCGTCGAGCGTGGCGGATCGGGTCGTCAATCCGCCCACGGACAGCCTGAGCACGAACAACTCGGTGACCCGGGACCGGTTCGCGGCGGACAACCGCACGGGCTTGCCGTTGGTTCCCACGCCGTATCCGTCGACGATCGGCTGGCTGGTCAGCCCGCGCTGGGCGAACCCGCGTCCGGGTACAGCGATCGGGACGTCCCGGGCCGGGCGGGTCCGGTCCAGGCGGAACAGGGTTCGGCCGCCACGCTTGAATTCGACCACCGGGGTGTCGTGGACGATGCGGGAGGTCTCCGGTTTTCCAGTGCTGTTCGCGGTCAATGCTGGCGCGTTGCGGACCGTGGCGGTCATGGCAAGCGGGCTGCCCGGGAAGATGTCGATGCGGTCGGCCTCCACCCGTGACGTCGCGCGCACCGTGGGGCGCTTGGCGGCGGTCAGCACGTCGACCGTCGCGACCGTGGTCAACCCCCGTGGGACGCGGACGAGCGGGCCCTCGCCGGCCCGGCCGGAGAGCAGGCCGCCGAGCGTGGCGATGCTTCCGGACGGCATGCGGCCGGGAAGGCCGAGCTCGGTGAACGGGACGTCCGGCAGCGACGCCACCGCCGCGCCCAGCGAGATGGGACCGCTGGTCGTCGTGGCTTTCGCCACCTGCCCGACGCACGGCCCGCGGTCGACGCTCCAGCGTGCGTGCACCTGGCCGGTAAGCCGCTCGGTACGCATCAGCGCGGCGAGCGGGCCTTCCTCCGGTGGTAGCTTGCCGCGGGCAGGCTCGGCCTCGCTCGGTGGCGCCGTCCTGACGAGGCTGTCGCCGGTGGCAGGGGCCCGGGCCGACAGTGCGGTGCCTGCCGGGACGGCTCGCGCTATCGCCCGCTCGTACGGCAGCTCGGCGCCGGTGTCGACACTGACGGTGCTGAGACCGATGCCGCCTTCGAACGAACGGGTCGGCGACACCAGGTCGGCTGCTTGGGGCAGGAGCGAGGAGTCAGGGACCGAGCCGGCAAGCAGGCGAGTCAGCGCGGCCGCTGTGCCGGCGTCGCCCAGTGCCGCACCCACGTCCGGGCGGGCGTCCGTACCGGTCGCGGGATCGGTGCCGAGCAGGGCGTGCTGACCGGCCGCGGCGGGCGCAGCGCAAGTGCCGACCAGCCCCACCGCGAGCGTCAGCGCCACGACCCGTGCCCGCACTCTCGCCTCCCACGCACGTCGTCCGGACGATGGTAAGCGGGAAAGGGTGGGGGTGCTGATCCACACCGACGCATGTCGCTACACTGTTGGACGTTGCCGCCTTAGCTCAGTTGGCCAGAGCGATTCACTCGTAATGAATAGGTCGCGGGTTCGATTCCCGCAGGCGGCTCGCCGTGGAAGCCCCGCCGGGCCTGGCAGAGGAAGTCAGAACCGGCGGGGCTTCGGCGTGACCGGGCCGGGCAGGGCCCGGCGTGCTTGACCGCCGCCACCGCCGCTGTCCAGGTGCGTTCGGCTGTGGCCTACCTTGGAGACGATGCGTGCAATGCGTCCCGTCCACGTCATAGGAGCCGGCCTCGCAGGCAGCGAGTGCGCCTTCCAGCTCGCCGCGCGCGGCATCCCGGTGGTGCTGCACGAAATGCGCCCGGAGCGCATGACACCTGCGCACAGCACCGGGTGGTGCGCCGAGCTGGTGTGCACGAACTCGCTGCGCTCGGACGACCCGGAGCACGCCGCCGGGCTCCTGAAGCGTGAGATGGAGTCCTTTGGCTCGCTGGTCATCGGTGCGGCGCGGGCTTCGGCGGTGCCCGGCGGCTCGGCCCTGGTGGTCGACCGCGACCAGTTCTCCGCGCGTATCACGGCGACCCTGGAGCGCATGCCCGGTGTGACGATCGAGCGCCACGAGGTGACCGATCTGCCCGACGGTGACGTGGTCGTGGCGACCGGGCCGCTGACCTCGCCCGCCCTGACCGAGCGGATCCAGGGCATCCTCGGGTCGGAGCACCTCTACTTCTACGACTCCATCGCCCCCATCGTGGAGGCGGACAGCCTCGACACCAGCCGCATGTTCTGGGCCTCGCGCTACGGCAAGGGCGAGGGAGACGACTACCTCAACGTGCCGCTGACGCGCGAGGAATACCTCGCCTTCCACCAGGAGCTGATCACGGCCGACGTGGTGGAGCTGCACGAGTTCGAGAAGAACCTGTTCTTCGAGGGCTGTCTGCCGATCGAGGAGATGGCGCGGCGCGGGGTCGACGTGCTGCAGCACGGACCGATGAAGCCGGTGGGCCTCACCCCGCCGGACGGCAGCAAGCCGTACGCCGTGCTGCAGCTCCGCCAGGAGAACCTGAGCCGCAGCCAGTTCAACATGGTGGGCTTCCAGACCCGGATGAAGTGGAGCGAGCAGCGGCGGGTCTTCCGCACCTTGCCCGGCTTCGCCGACGCGAAGTTCGCGCGTTTCGGCCAGGTCCACCGCAACACCTTCATCAACGCGCCGCTGCACCTGGACGAGCTGTACCGGTTGCGCAAGGAACCGCGGGTGCGGCTGGCTGGCCAGATCACCGGCGTCGAGGGGTACCTCGAATCGGCTGCCGCCGGCCTCGTCGTGGCGCTTTACGTCGCCCTCGAGCGGCGCGCGGAGACGGGCCAGGAGTTCGAGCCGTTGCCGACGACCACGGCGCTCGGGGCCCTGGCACGCCATCTGACCCAGTCGGATCCGCGCCACTTCCAGCCGTCGAACATCCAGTACGGCCTGTTCTCCGAGCTCACCGTGCGGCTGCCCCGCCGGAAGCGGCGCGCCGCCTACGCCGATCGTGCTCGCCGTGACCTTGAGGCCTGGCGGCGGAAGTTCGAGGTGCCTGCCGTCACGCCGCCCGCCGTCGATGTGGAGGCGCGCATGGAGGCCGCGGAGGCTGTGCCGACGGACGTCGCCTGACGGTCGACACTGCGCGTCCTCCGGCGACGGCCGGGAGGTCTTCGACGGGATCAGCGAACTGCTCCAGCCAGCCCGAGCTTTGCGCCCTGCTCGAGGGTCGATCCCGCCATCGTGGGAAGCGCTGGGCTGCGCTCGGCAGCGGCCGAATCTGTGGTGCGCCATGGACAGGTGACGACACGGGCGAGGGTTTCGGCGTGGCTGACGAGTCGCCGGGCTCGGTCGGCGTGACCCGTCGTGGCCACTGCGGCGGCGACCTGGGCTGGTGCTTGTGCTTGCTCGTCGGAGGCGGTGATGGCACGGGCCAGTGATTCGGCTCGGTCATGGTCATCGGTTGCCGCCGCTGCTTTCGCCAGCCGGGCCAGGACCTGTGTCGTCCAGCAGGGGTCGGCGATGGTGTGGGCGAGGGTTTCGGCGTGGCCGACGAGTCGCCGGGCTCGGTCGGCGTGACCCGTCGTGGCCACTGCGGCGGCGACCTGGGTCGGTGCTTGTGCTTGTCAGGTGGCGTCGCTGACGGAGTGATCCAGGGCTTCGGCTCGGCCGGGGTAGCCCGCTGTCGCCATGGTCTCGGCGACCTGCGCCAGTGCCCGTCCGTGCCAGAGGAGTCGCTGACCGAGCCGGGGAGGCCTTCGGCCCGGTCGAGGTCGCCGGTGCTCGCCGCTGTTCCGGCCACCTTGGCCAGTGCCTCCGACCGCTGCTCGGGGTCGGTGACGGCGCCGGCGACGGTTTCGGCCCGATCGACAAGGTGCCGGGCTCGGTCGCGGTCACCGGCCGCCGCTGCTGCTTCGGCCAGTCTGGTCAGCGCTTGGGGTTCCCAGAAGGCGTCGCCGAGGGAGGGCACGAGGGCGTTGACGTCGTCGACGAGGTGCCGGGCCTGGTCGAGGACACCGATCCTTGCCACCACGACGGCCAGCCGGGCCAGTCCCAGTGCTTGCCACATGGGGTTGACGACGGAGTCACGGATGAGCCAATCGGCCTCGTCGACGAAGTGCCGAGCTCGGTCAGCGTCACCCGTCGTCGCCGCTGTTCCGGCCTGCCCGGCCAGCGTCTTTGCCCGGTGATCGGGGCGGCGATGGCGCGGGCGAATGATTCGCTCTGGCCGAGCTGGCGTCGTGCTCGGCTGGCGTCGCCTGCTGTCCTCGCTGCTGTGGCTACCCGGGCCAATGCCTGGGCTCGCAGCATGGGATCACGCAAGGAACGGGCGAGCGATTCGGCGCGGTCGTCGTTGCCCAGCTCGGCCCACGCGGCAGGCAGCCGGACCGGGTATGTCGCGGGATACCTCCCCGGGCTTGTCACCCGTCACCACGGATCTGTCCCGTCCTTTCCCGGCCGACCCTGTCCACACCGGCACTACCTGCACGGCATGCCGATGTCGACAGGGTCGAGACCGCAAGATTCGCTTGCACCGAAACGGGTCACGGGCTTGCTGCCCGTCGTCCGGCCGTCACGGCAGTTGCGACCAGAAGCCGCACTGATGCGCTGCGGCGAAATCGATCTGGTGGATCTGTCCGGAGCCTGGGGCGAGTTGCTGCGTACCGGTGGACTGCCCGGGCCGCATGCGTGGCCACGGCACGCTACCCGCCGTCGCATCCGGGGCGCCGGAGGTTACGAACGACGCCCAGTAGTCGATCATCTGTTCCGCCAGCTTCCGCTGGTCCTCGGTCAACGGCGGTGCCATGCCGAGCAGGTCGAAGAAGTACCACAGCTCCGAGGCGTGCTGCGCGCCCGTCGGGATCCCCGGCTCGGGCCCGAGCGGCGGCGGGCTCGGATCGGCGAACTCGTAGTGGTACACCGGGACGCGCTCGGCCAGCCGCCGTGTGATCCGGTACTGGCTGCACGCCCACGAATCGTCGGTGACGATGGCCGCCCACGCATTGGCCGGCGTCGGGTAGTCGTGCAGCGGATAGCGTTCGCTGATCGTGTCGGCGTCGTCGCCGAAGGTCTCCTGCAGCACCGTGCGGTAAGTGGTCTCGCTCATCGGCTTCCCGGCGTCGTAGACGGACGTCCACGAGGTGGCTTCGTCCTTGGTGCTGCCGGACAGCACCGGAACGCGGTTGAACAAGCCTTTTCGTATCGCCTGCTCCGGTTCGACCGGCAGTGTCGCCGTGCCGTAGGCGGGTTGGATGAAGTGCTGCTGCACCGACATCAGCCGATCCACCGGGAGCTTGCGCAGACATTCCAGAACGGTCCGCGGGTCGCCCTCGCAGCCGAGCTGAGCTGCCGTGGCGGCGCCGCGTTGCCGCATGACGTCGACCGGCTGGAAGATCGACGAGGCCTGTTCGTTGCGGTAGTGGTAGTTGTCCCGCCATCGGTAGCCGCACGAGCCGCTTTGCATGATCGCCTTGTCGAACAACCCGCGCGCGGACGGCGAAGTCAGCTGGGCGCACACGCTCATTGCGCCCGCGGACTGGCCTGCCACGGTGACGTTGCGCGGATCTCCGCCGAAGGCGGCGATGTTGCGGCGCACCCACTTCAGCGCTGCCTGCTGGTCTTGCAGGCCGAACGTCCCGGACCCGGCAAGCCCGGGATGGGCGAAGAAGCCGAACACGCCCAGCCGGTAGTTGACCGTGACCACCACGATGTCTCCGCGGGCGGCCAGCCGTTTGGCGTCGTAGTTGCTGCCCGTGCCCATGAAGAAGCCACCGCCGTGCACCCACACCAGGACCGCTCGTGGTTTCGCCGACCGCTTCACCGGTGTGGTCACGGTGAGGTACAGGCAGTCTTCGCTCTTGCTGCCCTCGGGGACTTCGCCCGGATGCTGCGGGCAGGCGGGCGGTGGCTTGGTCGCGTCCCGTACGCCCTCCCAGGGCTGGGGCCTGGCCGGCTTCCGCCACCGGAGCTTCCCGGTCGGCGGGGCGGCGTAGGGGATGCCTTGGAAAACGGCCGTGGCCCCCTGCCAGGTGCCGCGTACCTTGCCGTACTCGGTGGTCACGATCGGCCCATCCGCCTCGTCCGGTTGCGCGGCCGCAGGCGGAACGAGGCAGGCAAGCAGGCAGAGCGTCGCGGCTGCGCCCAGGAACGGGCGCCATCGTCGGCTGATCATCATCGTCCCCCTCGTCGTCGATCCTGGCCGATGTACCGAGTTCAGCGCGCCGGACCGGCCGGTGAACAGCCGCATTGGAGGGCAACGCGATCGACGAAAGTTGCGCCTTGTCCACCTGGCGTGCATCTTTGGTGGTCTCTTGCCGCGCATGGGCGCACAGTTGCACCAGGTGCACATACGGTGACCGGCATGATCGCAGCGACGCGCAGGGACCGCCGGACCGCGTGGTCCGGCGGGTGGTGCAACCGTGGTCAGGCGATGGCTGACGGTGCCGCATTGGGTGTGGTCGCGACGCTGTCGGTGCTCGTGCCGCTGCTGTTGCCCGAAGGAGAGCCGCGCGCGAACGCCCTGGCCGGGACGCTCGGGTTCGTGCTCGTCGCGGCCGCGCTCCTGGCGGTACGTCGGGCCCGGCCGGGTGGTCAGCAGGCGGTCGCAGCCGGTGCGGTGGTGACGGTGACAGCTGGTGTGCTGGCCTTTCCCGGGCTCCTTGCCACCTCGAACGACCTCACCAACCTGTGGATGCCGCTGGCTTCGGTGTGGCCGACCTACGGTGCTTGCCGCTACCGGCAGGACCGGCGACGCGCGTGGCTGATGATCGGGCTGCTCACCGCAGTCGTCACCCGGCCATGGGTGGCTTCGGTACCCGTGGTGGCCACCGGGCTGCTGTATCTGACCGTGCCGATGCTGTTCGGTTTCTACCTGTGCGCGCGACGGGCCGTGGTGGCTTCACTGACCGAGCGCGCCCGGCGAGCGGAGCGAGAGCAAGAACTCCTCGCCGAGCAGGCCAGGGCCGACGAACGGGTGAGGATCGCGGCCGAGCTGCACGACATCGTCACCCATCGGCTCACCCTGATGGTGCTGCACGCGGGTGCGCTCGCGGTCTCCGCGCCGGACGCAGACACCCGCGCCACCGCGGAAGAAGTGCGCGCCACCGGCGCCAAGGCGCTCGACGAACTGCGCGACCTGATCGGCGTGCTGCGCAGGCCGACCGGCTCGGCCGGATGGATGGTGCCCCGATGACGGCGTTCGGTGCGCGGTCTACGCGTTCTACCGGCCGGTTCGACGTCCCCGCCGCGGTGATGGCGGTCCTGGCGACGGTCGTCGTGGAGGCCGTCGCCGCAGTGGCGCACCCCGCCTCCACCATGGCGGGGGCAGAGGCGATCACGGTTCTGGTGCAGCTTCCGGCGGCGGTGCTGGTGGGACTGCGCAAGCGGCGTCCGCTGTGGCTGGTGGCGGCGACGTTCCTGGGAACGGTTGCGTTGCTGGTGCTGACCCTCGCCGGTGTTGCTGCAGACCGGTTCCCGGGGGACGCCGTGACGGTGTTCGTCCCCGTGATCACCCCGGTCGCGGTCTATGCGGCAGCGGCCTATCCGGCCAGCCCGCGGCGCGCCGTTCCGATGCTGGCGGCGTTGTTCCTGGTCGCGTCCAGACCGTGGGATCCGCACCCGGCGGTCGTCACGGTGGCTGCCGTGGTGGTCGGCCTGCCCGCGGTACTCGGCCTGTACGTGGCGGCCCGCCGGAGGCTGATCGCGGAGCTGATCGAACGTGCGGAGCACGCCGAACGGGAGCAGGCGATGCTGGCCGAGCGGGCGAGGGCCGACGAACGTGCCAGGCTGGCGGAGGAAATGCACGAGGTGGTGACCGAGCGGGTCCGGCAGATGCTGGCCGGGGCCGAACGCCTGCCGGGGGAGCCCGCGCGGCACATGATCGATGCGGGCCGCCAGGTGCTCGCCGAGCTGGCCGATCTGGTCGCAGCGCTGCGCGCCGACCTTCCGGGCGAGCAGGCAGCCGCCACGGTGTCGTCACTGGAGCAGTTGGCCGAGGAGTCCGCAGCGGTCGGCTTGCCGGTCGAGCTCGTGCACGACGGCGACATCGGCGATTTGTCGCCCGCTGTGCACCGCACGGTCCACCGGGTGGTGCAGGAGTCGTTGACGAACGTGCGCAAGCACGCTCCAGGCGCCAGGACGCAGGTGCGGGTCAGCCGCCATGGTGGTCGAGTACGTGTCGTCGTGCGCAACAGCCCGCCCGCCTCCCGGGGAGGCGACGCGGAGCTGGCGGCTACCGGGTCGGGCCTCGGCCTGCGAGGCTTACGCCATCGCGTGGAACTGGTCGGTGGCACTGTGCGTGCGGGCCGGGAGCCGGACGGTGGCTTCGCCGTGGATGCGGTCCTGCCCGACTTCGTGCCCGCGCCCACTGGGGGAGGACTTGCGTGATGATCCGGGTACTGACCGTCGACGACGAACCCATGGTGTGCGCGCACTTGGCCACCATCCTCGGAACGGCGGACGACATCGAGGTGGTGGCGGAGGCGCACGACGGGGAAGCTGCGGTGGGAGCCGTCCGTCGGCATCGACCCGACGTGGTGCTGATGGACCTGCGGATGCCGGGCGTGGACGGGCTCGTCGCCACCGAACGCATTCGGGCAATGCCCGCACCCCCGGTGATCGTCGTCCTGACCACCTTCGACGCCGACGAGTACGTCCTGCGGGCGCTGCACGCAGGCGCGGCGGGATTCCTGGTCAAGTCCACCCCGCCGCAGGATCTCATCAATCTGGTGCGGGTAGCTGCCGACGGGCACACGGTGCTGTCCCCGCAAGCGGCGCGGCGTCTCGTCGCGGCGTCGTCCGACGGCGAACGCCATCGGCAGCGGGCGCGGCAACTGGTCGGCGAACTGACCGATCGCGAGGTCGACGTGCTGAAGTGTCTCGGAGAAGGCCTGTCCAACGCCCAGATCGGGCACCGGTTGCACCTGTCCGAGGCCACCGTGAAGAGCTACGTCTCGCGCATGTTGGTGAAGCTGGACTGCGAGAACCGCACACAGGCCGGCCTGCTGGCGTACGACGCTGGGTTGGTGAACCGTTCGGCGCCGTGACAGCGACTTCCGGCCGTGCCTGCCGGGGCCGCGATCAGGACCGGAGGAACCGGAACTGGCCGGCGCCCGCCGGTACCCAGACGCCGGTGCCCGTACCGGCGTGCTCGCTCTCGTCGGGCAGGGCCAGGACCGCGTCCAGGACCGTGGTGACGTTTCCGTGCTCGCGCCAGAGCACGGTCGAGGGTGCCATGATGTCCGGCTCGTCCACCGGCATGCGGGTCGCCGTGACGTCGTCCTCGGCGTGTAGCTGCACGACGTCGACCACGCCGTCGTGCACCCGGATGCCGACCACGGCCTGCACCTGGCCTTGGGCGTCGGTGGGGTGGAGGAACTGGAAACCCAGGTCGATCAAGGCGGTGAGCCGGGCGCTCACCGGATCCGGCTGGCCGGGCGAGGTGGTCATCGACGCGCCTCGCCCGGGCCGAGTGACGGCGTATCCAGCCTGACTTCCCGCCGGAACAGGCGGGTCACTCGCGTTCCGGTGATGACCCCCATCATCGCTCTGCCTCGTGGTGTGTGGGGATGCATTTGCACATGCATCGGACCGTGACGCGAACCCTAGGCCGGGTACGACGAGGGCCGCAAGTGCCGCCCCCGCGCATCGGGTGCCCTTCTTCACGCCGCGGTGTTCCGCCATCGCGCGGCTTTCACTCAGACGGTTCAGCGGCCGAGATCGAGAGTGGCTGCCGGTAAGAGCGGCTCGTGACAGCGGTCACAAGTACTACGACGAACGGCGGATTGAGGCCAGTCGATTCGGTGGTTTGTGGCCTGTCCCGCCCGGCATGGGGACGGCGGTCGCCGTCGAGGAGCTGGACAGCTGGATCCTGCCCGTCCCACCGGCATGGGGACGGCACGCACGAGCCGGACGGATCGGACGGCGATGGCTGCGCGTCTGGGGCGGCTGGCGGCCGCCGCGTACCTCACGGCTCCGGCGCTCGACGCACCGCGCAGGTGAACTCGGGCGCGAGGGAGTACCGAATCGGGGAGCGGCAGGTAGGCGTGGGCCCGGTGCTGGAAGGCGTCGTGCACGGTCCGGCAGGTAGGCGTGGGCCCGGTGCAGGAAGGCCTCGTGCACGGTGTCGATCCCCGGGGGAGCGGCAGGCAGGCGTGGGCCCGGCCCTTCCTACGCTGCCGAACGCGTCGAACGGTCTCCGGCGAGCTACGCAGCCTGACGGGCGGGGGTCGTGCTGCGCAGCGCGATGTACTGGTCGAGCAGAGCGTTCATGCGGCGTTCGGCCCGGGCAGCGGCCTCGGGGTTCCGATCGCACCGGGCCCGCTGCAGCTCGCGGCGGGCCATGGCGATCTGCATGGTCAACACACGGATGCGCGGCGAGTTCACATCGGTATTCACGCATGGCGGCCGCGCCGCGGATCACCGATGCCCGTCATGGGCGATCCCGCTCACGCCCGACATGGGGGATGCTGGTCGTGCACACTCGCTCACGCCACGTCACTGGTCGTTGTTTTCCCAGGTAGGAGCGGCTTTACCAGCGCGAGGCGAGGTGTCCGCCCAGCGGGTCGGCCAGCGGTCAGCCGTCGTCCGCCTGCCGGTTTCGATCCGTCGCGGCATGGCGTCGATGGGCGCGCCGCCGCAGCGGTTAGATTGGGGCTTCATCCGGCCGAGCGCGGGCCGCAGGGTCCGGCCCGCGCGGGCCGAAGACGAGCGGTGCGGGAGGTAGTGTCACGCGATGTCCGACAGCTCGTTCGTCCATCTTCACGTCCACACCGAGTACTCGATGCTCGACGGTGCGGCGAAGATCGGACCGCTGTTCGCCGAGGCGGAGCGGCTGGGCATGCCCGCGGTGGGCATGACCGATCACGGCAACATGTACGGCGCGGACGAGTTCTACCGGCAAGCCGTCAAGTCGGGCATCAAGCCGATCATCGGCATCGAGGCCTACCTCGCGCCGATGAGCAGGCACCACAAGAAGCCGGTCTTCTGGGGCCAGACCAACCAGCGTGACACCGACGAATTCGGCGAGGGCGGCGACGTCTCCGGCGGTGGTGCGTACACGCACATGACGATGCTGGCGGAGAACGCCCAGGGCCTGCGGAATCTGTTCAAGCTGTCCTCGCTGGCCAGCATCGAGGGCTACTACCGCAAGCCCAGGATGGACAAGGAGCTGATCGCCGAGCACGCCGAGGGCATCATCGCCACCACCGGCTGCCCGTCCGGTGAGGTGCAGACCCGGCTGCGGCTGAAGCAGTTCGACGAGGCGCTGCAGGCGGCGGCGGATTACCGCGACATCTTCGGCAAGGACAACTTCTTCCTCGAGCTGATGGACCACGGGCTGCCGATCGAGCGCGCGGTCCGCGAGGGCCTGCTGGAGATCGGCCGCAAGCTCGGCCTGCAGCCGCTGGTGACCAACGACTCGCACTACGTCACCAAGGATCAGGCGGGCCCGCACGCGGCGCTGTTGTGCGTGCAGTCCGGCAAGACGCTCAACGACCCGAACCGCTTCAAGTTCGACGGCGACGGCTACTACCTGAAGTCCGCGCAGGAGATGCGCGAGTACTGGGACTCCGAGGTCCCGGGCGGGTGTGACACCACGCTGCTGATCGCCGAGCGGGTGCAGTCCTACGAAGAGGTCTACGCGCACCGCGACCTGATGCCGCGCTACGACGTGCCGGAGGGGCACACCGAGGCCTCCTGGCTGCACCACCAGGTGATGGAGGGCCTCAAGCGCCGCTTCCCGGACGGCATCCCGGACGGCTACGTCGAGCGGGCCGAGCACGAGCTGAAGGTCATCGAGGAGAAGGGCTTTCCTGCCTACTTCCTGGTGGTCGGTGACCTGGTCCGGTACGCGCGCAGCGTGGGCATCCGGGTCGGTCCAGGCCGTGGCTCGGCGGCCGGGTCGCTGGTCGCCTACGCCCTGGGCATCACCAACATCGACCCGATCCCGCACGGCCTGCTGTTCGAGCGGTTCCTCAACCCCGAGCGCGTGTCCATGCCGGACATCGACATCGACTTCGACGACCGCCGCCGGGGCGAGATGATCCGGTACGCCACCGAGAAGTACGGCGAGGACAAGGTCGCGCAGGTCATCACGTTCGGCACCATCAAGACCAAGGCGGCGATCAAGGACGCCGCCCGGGTGCACTTCGGCCAGCCCGGCTACTCGATCGCGGACAAGATCACCAAGGCGCTGCCGCCGCCGATCATGGCCAAGGACATCCCGCTGTCCGGCATCGTCGACCCCAGCCACGAGCGGTACGGCGAGGCGGCCGAGGTGCGGTCGCTGATCGAGAACGACCCCGAGGTCAAGACGATCTTCGACACCGCGCGCGGCCTGGAGGGGCTGATCCGCAACGCCGGCGTGCACGCCTGCGCGGTGATCATGTCGCGGGTGCCGCTGATGGACGTCATCCCGCTGTGGATGCGCGAGGACGGCGCGATCATCACCGGCTGGGACTACCCGTCGTGCGAGGCCATCGGCCTGTTGAAGATGGACTTCCTGGGCCTGCGCAACCTGACGGTCATCGGTGACGCCATCGACAACATCAGGGCCAACCGGGGCGAGGAAATCGACCTCGACACCCTGCCGCTGGACGACAAGAAGACCTACGAGCTGCTCGGCCGCGGCGACAGCCTCGGGGTGTTCCAGCTCGACGGTGGCGCGATGCGCGACCTGCTGCGCCGCATGCAGCCCACCGAGTTCAACGACATCACCGCGGTCAACGCGCTGTACCGGCCCGGTCCGATGGCGATGAACACGCACAACAACTACGCGGACCGCAAGAACGGCAGGCAGGAAGTCAAGCCGATCCACCCCGAGCTGGAGGAACCGCTCAAGGACATCCTGGACGAGACCTACGGCCTGATCGTCTACCAAGAGCAGATCATGCAGATCGCGCAGCGGGTGGCCGGCTACTCCATGGGCCGCGCGGACATCCTGCGGCGCGCGATGGGCAAGAAGAAAAAGGAAGTCCTGGAGCAGGAGTTCGCCGGCTTCGCCGAAGGCATGCGCGCCAACGGCTATTCCGAGGACGCGATCAAGACGCTGTGGGAGACGGTGCTGCCGTTCGCCGGCTACGCATTCAACAAGTCCCACGCGGCCGGCTACGCCCTCGTCGGGTACTGGACCGCCTACCTGAAGGCGAACTACCCCGCCGAGTACATGGCGGCGCTGCTGACCTCGGTGGCGGACAACAAGGACAAGTCCGCCGTCTACCTGTCCGAATGCCGCAGGCTCGGCATCAAGGTACTGCCGCCGGACGTCAACGAATCGGTGGAACGATTCTCGGCAGTCGGTGACGTCATCCGCTTCGGCCTCGGCGCCATCCGCAACGTCGGCGCCAACGTGGTGCAGTCGATCATCAAGACCCGTGAGGAGAAGGGCAAGTACACCTCCTTCACCGACTTCATGGACAAGTCGGAGCTGGTCGTCTGCAACAAGCGGGTCATCGAATCGCTGATCAAAGCAGGCGCGTTCGACTCGCTCGGACACACCCGGCTGTCGCTGATCCAGAACCACGAGGAAGCCGTCGACGCGGTCGTGCCGCTCAAGCGGCAGGAGGCCATGGGCCAGTTCGACCTGTTCGGCGGTTTCGGCGAGGCCGAGACGGCCGACGACTCCGGCCACTCGCCGCTGGCCCACCTGAAGTTCACCGACGAGGAGTACCCGCGCAAGCAGAAGCTCGCCTACGAGCGGGAAATGCTCGGCCTGTACGTCTCCGGGCATCCGCTGGACGGCGCCGAGCGCATCCTGCGCAAGCACGCACCCAAACCGATCGCGCAGATCCTGGCCGACCCGCCCAAGGAAGGCGAGATCGTCATCGCCGGGTTGATCACCAGCATGGAACGCCGGGTGAACAAGAACGGCGAGCCGTGGGCGATCTGCACGGTGGAGGACTTGGACGCGGGCATCGAGGTGCTGTTCTTCCCCAAGGCGTACGCGCTGTTCGCCGCCGAGCTGCACGAGGACAACGCCGTCGTGGTCAAGGGTCGGGTGAACTGGCGGGAAGAGCGCATGTCGGTGTTCGGCGGCTCGGTGGTCTCGCTCGATCTGTCCGCGGTCGAGATGGGCGCCGAGGAGGAGCCGTTCGTGCTGCAGGCGGCGGCCGACAAGCTGGATGCCGCGGTGGTGGGCGAGCTCAAGCGCACGCTGGAGGTGCACCGCGGCGACACTCCGGTGCACTTGAAGCTGGTCGGCGGCAAGAAGGAGACGATGCTCGCGCTGGACCTCACGGTGCGGCCGAGCCCGTCGCTGCTCGGTGAGCTGAAGGCCATCCCCGGCATCAGCGTGCCCAGCTGATCGCGCCCGACCTCCGGTTGCCGCCACCGCCGTGGTGGGGTTGACCGGAAGACCGGGTGGGGCTGCCACCAACGCCAGGTCTCTGTCCTGCCGGATGGGCTCTGACCTGGGATTTCGCCATCGTTTGATGCATGGCGAACATCGTTGCGGCTCCCGTTTCCGCCCGGTCGGCCACCGCCCCTGTCACCCGTTCGGCGTGGCCGCACCCGCTGGCCGTCGGCCGTCTGCTCGGCATGACCGGCGTGATCGTGGCGTTCGTGTTCATGCTCCTGCTGCACCTGTTGGCGGGGGCCGCCATTCAGCCGGTGACCGAGACGCTCTCCGGTGCGGTGTTCGCTCCCGGGGTGGGGTGGATGTTCCCGGCCGGGGTGACGAGCATGGCGGTGGCCGGCCTCGGCGTGGCCGTCGTGCTGCACGGCAGCGGACTGCCGGTCGGCCGGGTGGCCATGGTGGGCGCGTGGCTGACCACGGTCGGGCTGGTGTTGGTGACGCTGTTCCCCACCGATCGGGTCGGTGCCGGGTCGATCTCGGCGCAAATCCACCGCTACGCCGCGGCGGTCGCGCTGCTCGCGGTGCCGGTCGTCGCTCTGCTGGTCGCCCGGCTGCTCGGGCACGGCAAGCGGATGCTGCAGGCCGCGGCGTGGTTCGTGGTGGTGGTCCTGGTGCTCACCGGTGTGGCGATCTTCCTGCCCGGTGTCTTCGATCCGGTGCGCGGGGTGATTCAGCGCGTGCTGCTGGTCGGGGAGCTGGTGGTGCTGGCGCAGCTGATCCACCTGACGGTGCGGGCCGCCGTGCGCTCCGACCGGCCGGTGCTCGCTGCCAACCGCGAGACTTCGTCCACAGCTGAGTCACCGGAGGCTGTGACAGCGACGTCCGCCGCTTGTCTGGAAGGCTCAGCCGTGTAGCGGGTCGTGCTCGCCAAAAGGCGTCCCAGCGGTCCAGGTCGTGTGCGGCAGCGCTTGCCGCACACGACGCCTGCCCGGCGCGGGATGACGCCTCGAACGGCTCGGACGATTGATTCAGTTCGTCACGATTCCTGGCGCAGTTCCGCCGGTTCGGGATCGTCCGGTCGGATGCGTCGACTGCCACGCTTCCGAGCCAGGCGTGGGCTGACGACGATCGCGGGCCAGTGTGCCCCATCACACTGCTCGCGGCATGCTGCCGCCTTGACCTCGGCAGCGGCGTGGCATAGGAGAGACGCATGCCTATCTACTCCTTCGAGGGGAAGACCCCGCGTGTGCATCCGGACGCTTGGATCGCTCCCACGGCGACGCTGATCGGGGACGTCGAGGTCGGCGCGGGCGCGTCGATCTGGTACGGCGCCGTGCTGCGAGCAGACTTCGGTCGCATCGTGGTCGGCGAGGGCGCCAACATCCAGGACAACGCCGTCGTGCACGTCAACGAGGGCGTGTGCGAGATCGGCAAGAACGTCACGGTCGGCCACCAGGTGCTGGTGCACGACTGCACCGTCGGCGAGCAGGCGCTGATCGGCAACGGCGCGACGGTGCTGGACAAGGCGGTCATCGGCAAGAAGGCGATGGTGGCCGCGGGCGCGGTGGTGACACCGAACACCGAGGTGCCCCCGGAGTCGATCGCGATGGGCGCACCCGCCAAGCGGATCCAGCCGCTGAGCGAGTCGCAGCGGGGCTGGGTGGAGTACAACGCGGTCATCTACCAGGAGATGGCGCGCAGGCACCGGGACGGCATCCGGCTGGTGGAGGAAGCCGAGCGGCCGGACGCGTGAGGGCCGGGCCACCGGATGCGTGGTGCGGATCCCAACGGTGCCGACCGCCTGGCCCGCGGACGATACGCTCAGCTCATGACCCACCAGCCGCAGATTTCCACCCTGGCCGCCACCGACCCCGAGGTGGCGAACCTGATCGAGGCCGAGGCCCGGCGCCAGCACGACAAGATCCGCATGATCGCCTCGGAGAACTACGTGTCCGAGGCCGTGCTGGAGGCGACGGGCACGGTGCTGACCAACAAGTACTCCGAGGGGTACGCCGGCAAGCGGTACTACGAGGGCCAGCAGGTGATCGACCAGATCGAGCGGCTGGCCATCGAGCGGGCCAAGGCCGTGTTCGGGGTCGAGCACGCCAACGTCCAGCCGTACTCCGGCTCGCCGGCCAACCTGGCGGTGTACTTGGCGTTCGCCAAGCCCGGCGACAAGGTCATGGGGATGTCGCTGCCCCACGGTGGACATCTGACCCACGGCTGGAGCGTGTCGGCGACCGGCATGTGGTTCGAGCCGGTGCGCTACGGGGTGCGCAAGGACACCGGCCGGGTGGACATGGACGAGGTGCGCCAGCTGGCGCTGGAGCACCGGCCCAAGGTGATCTTCTGCGGCGGCACGGCCATCCCGCGGACCATCGACTTCCCGGCGTTCGCCGAGATCGCCCGCGAGGTCGGCGCTGTTCTGGTGGCCGACATCGCGCACATCGCCGGCCTGATCGCAGGCGGAGCGCACCCGTCCCCGGTCGGCCACGCCCAGGTCATCACCACCACGACGCACAAGACGCTGCGCGGCCCGCGGGGCGCCATGATCCTCTCGGACGCCGAGCACGCCAAGGCGATCGACAAGGCGGTGTTCCCCGGCCTGCAGGGCGGGCCGCACAACCACACCACGGCAGCCATCGCGGTGGCGCTGCACGAGGCGCAGCAGCCGTCGTTCACCGAGTACGCGCACACCGTGGTGGCCAACGCCAAGGCGCTGGCCGACGCGTTGCTGGAGCGCGGCTTCGACCTGGTGTCCGGCGGCACGGACAACCACCTGCTGCTCATCGACCTGACGTCGAAGGGGATCGGGGGCAAGCCCGCGGCGCAGGCGCTGGACCGCGCGGGCATCGAGCTGAACTACAACACCGTCCCGTTCGACCCGCGCAAGCCGTTCGACCCGTCGGGGATCCGGCTGGGCACCGCGGCGCTGACCACCCGCGGGCTGAAGCCGGAACACCAGCCGCAGATCGCGGACTGGATCGACCGGGCGGTGACGGCCGCGGTGAGCGGGGACGAGCCCGCCATCGAGAAGATCGCGGGCGAGGTGCGGGAGCTGCTGGCCCAGTTCCCCATGCCGGGTTACCTCGTCTGAGCGCACCGCAGGCAGCCAAGGCAGCGAAGAACTCCGACGCGGACCGGCCGAACCGGCTGCGCCGGGGTTCTTCTTCTCTTGGCTGAGGTATGCGCGGCACGCGCTGCGGTGACGTCGGACGGATTGTTCAGCGGACGCGCACGGGATCGCCGCTCGCGCTCGGCGCGGCCGCCGACGATCGGCCGGGCGGCCAGGAGAAGTAGGGAAATCGCGTCGGTGGGTGCTCAGGCTTCGCCGGTGGTCTGCTGTTCGCCCTCGCCGGGCTCGCCTTCCTCGGCGGCCCGCTGCTGCCTGGCCCGCTCGTAGGACGCCCTGATCTCGGCCTCCGCCTCGGCGCGGCCGACCCACCTGGCGCCCTCGACGCTCTTGCCCGGCTCCAGGTCCTTGTAGACCTCGAAGAAGTGCTGGATCTCCATCCGGTGATAGGTGTCCAGATGGTGGATGTCGCGCAGGTGCTCGGTGCGCGGGTCCTCGGCGGGGACGCACAGCACCTTGTCGTCGCCGCCCTTTTCGTCGGTCATCCGGAACATGCCGATCGCCCGCGCCCGGATCAGGCACCCGGGAAACGTCGGCTCCTGCACCAGCACCAGGGCGTCCAGCGGATCGCCGTCCTGGCCGAGCGTGTCGTCGATGAAGCCGTAGTCGGCCGGGTACTGCGTGGCGGTGAACAGCGTCCGGTCGAGTTTGATCCGGCCCGTCCGGTGGTCCAGCTCGTACTTGTTCCGTTCCCCTTTGGGGATCTCGATGGTGACGTCGAACTCCATGTTTCTCCTTCGTCGCGGCCGGCCGGCGAGGGCAACGTGCCCGGGTGTCCGTACGTTCATGCGTTTGAGGAGGTTTGTCCCACCCGCACTGCCGGGCGCGCGGCGTGTTTAGTGTGGACCAGGTACCGGGTGGTTGCATGCACGAGGCGTGGCGAGGGAGACGTAGGTGACAACGGAGCGTGGTCCAGGCCGCCCGCAGGAGGAGTGGCCGACCGTCGATCTGGACCCCGGCGCCGCGGCGCCGCGCCAGCCTTCCTCGCCGTATCCGCCCGGCACGGTGCGGCCGCCGGGGGAGCCGATCCCGGTCAAACGTCCGCCGCAGCAGGAACAGCAGCCGCAGCAGCCGCAGGCACGGCCGCGGCCGGCGCCGGACGTGCCGTTGCACGAGATGCCGACGCGCATCATTCCCGCGGTCGAACCGCCGCAGCCGCCGGAGCCGGAACCCGACCCGCAGCCCGAGGGCGCCGGAGGCGGCAAACGGAAGCGGCGGCTCATGGTGCTCGTCGTCCTCGCCGTGGTCGTCGTGCTGCTGGCGGCGGCCGCCGTCGTGCTGACCCGGCCGTCGGTCGCCAATCGGTTGATGCTGCCGTGGGCGCCGAACAAGCCGCTGGCGGACGAACCCGCGCCCATGACCCTGTCGAGGGCCATCACGGTGCCCACGGCGAAGCAACCGCCGACCCCGGGCGGGGTCGAGAAGGCGCTCGCTTCCGTGGTCGGCGACCCGGCGCTGGGCGTACTGGCCGGCGTCGTGGTGGACCCGTCGACCGGTGACGTGCTGTGGGAGAAGGACCCGGGCCTCGCGTCGCCCCCGGCCTCGACGCTCAAGATCCTGACCACCGCTGCGGCCCTGCTCGAACTCGGCCCGGACGCCAGGTTGACCACGCGTGTGGTGCAAGGCGCACCGCGCGAGGTGATCCTGGTCGGCAGTGGCGATCCCACGCTGACCGTGCTGAAGGACTCCGAGGATTCGTTCTATCCAGGGGCCGCCACGGTGGACGAGCTGGCCGAGCAGGTCCGGAAGGCGACCGGGGGCAAGGTCGACATCGTGCGGGTCAGCACCGCTGCCTACCGCGGTCCGGCCACCGGGCCCGGTTGGGATCCGTCGGATGCTCCGTCGACGTACGCGGCGCCGATCGAGCCGGTGATGGTGGACGGCGGCCGGCTGGATCCGACCCGGTTCGATGCGGACCGTGCCTTGGAGCCCGCGCTGGAGGCCGCGCGGGCGCTCGCCACCCGGCTGGACGCCCAGGCCGTGTCCGGCGAGCCGGACGTCTCGGAGGACGCCGACGTCCTCGGTGAGGTGCAGTCACCCCCGGTCGAGGAACTGGTCACGATCGCACTGACCGATTCCGACAACGTGCTGTCCGAGGCCCTGGCCAGGTGGGTGGCCACCGAGCGGGGCGAGGAGCCGTCGTTCGACGGCGCGGCCAAGGCCGTGCGGGCGGTGCTGGAGGAGGCGGGGTTCGACCTGGCAGGCGTGGAGATCGCCGACGGCAGCGGGCTGTCGCCGGAGAGCAAGGTGCCTCCCCGGCTGCTGGCTGACATCCTCACCGCGGCGGCCGGTGACGACGAGGTGGCGCAGAAACTGCGTCCGCTGCTGGCCGGCCTGCCGGTCGCCGGCGGCACCGGCACGCTGTCCGATCGGTACGTCGACGGCCAGGCCGAGCAGGCCAAGGGCTGGGTGCGGGCCAAGACAGGCACACTGGACCGTGTGAACACCCTGGCCGGCACGGTGCTCACCGAGAGCGGCTCGACGTTGGTCTTCGCGTTGATGTCCGTCGGTACCGATCAGCAGGTCGCCCGGCCCGCGCTGGACGACGTCGTGGGCGCGCTGCGTGGTTGCGGATGCTCGTGAGCGGGTAGCGTCGAGGCTGTGAGTGAGCCGACTACCCACGACAAACCTGCCGGCCCGGCATTGGTCGACTGGGACGTGGCCGCGTCCACGGCGGCGGTCTTCGTCGGCGGCGGGCCGGGGGTGCCGCCCGCCGAGGCGGAGCAGGCGGTGGCCGAACTGACTCGGCTGGCCCGCACCGCCGAGCACCACGTGCGGGAACTGACCGGGATGGGCGCAGGCCTGCCGATCCCGGAGGCCGCGGTGCTGGATCGGCGGTCGTGGGTGCGTGCGGCCGCGGACGGGCTGGACGCGCTCACCTCGCGCGCCATCGCGTCCCACCCGCGGGCGGCCGAAGCGGTCGCGAGCAAGCGGATGATGCCCAGGAGCGCGGGCGTGCAGACCGGCCTGGCCCTGGCGTTCTTGGGCACCAAGGTGCTCGGGCAGTACGAGCCGTTCGGCCGCGACGGAAGCGGTGGGCGGTTGCTGTTGGTGGCGCCGAACATCGTGCACGCCGAGCGGGCGATGGGCGTGCCCGCGCAGGAGTTCCGGCTGTGGGTGTGCCTGCACGAGTCCACCCACCGGCTGCAGTTCACCGCCGTGTCCTGGCTGACCGAGTACTTCGTCGACGAGGTGGGCCGGTTCATCGCCGGGATGGACGACGTGCCGTCGAACTTCTTCGCCCGGCTGCCGGACGTCATCCGGTCTGCGCGCGGCGGCACGCTCGGCTTGGTGGAGGCCATGCAGTCGCCGGGCCAGCGCAAGGCGTTCGACCGCCTGGTGGCGCTGTCCACCCTGCTGGAAGGGCACGCCGATTTCGTCATGGACGCGGTCGGCCCCCAGGTGGTGCCGTCGGTGGCGAAGATTCGCCGCCGGTTCACCGCGCGCCGCAAGGGCGGCAGCATGCTGGACCGGCTGCTGCGGGTGCTGCTCGGGGTCGACGCCAAGATCCAGCAGTACGAGCAGGGCGGCGCCTTCGCCCGGCACGTGCACCGGCGGGCGGGCATGGCAGGCCTCAACGCGGTGTGGCGGTCGCCGAACACCCTGCCGACCAGAGCGGAGATCTCCGAACCAGAGGCATGGCTGCGTCGCATCAACCCGTGAGGATCGCGCCCAGCGTCGCGCCGGGCGGCAAGCCCGGGCGCGCGGGCCCGGCTTCCATGCAGATCCGCGCCGCGGTGCGGGCAGTGCTGGCCGAGGCGGAGGTGTCCGGGCCGGTGGGGGTGGCGGTGTCCGGCGGAGCGGATTCACTGGCGCTGGCCGCTGCCGCTGCGGCGATCGCGGGTGAAACCCACGCCGTCGTGGTCGATCACGGCTTGCAACCGGGGTCGGCCGAGATCGCCGAGGCCGCCGCCGAGGTCGCCCGCAAACTCGGCGTCACCACCGCGCGCGTCGTCCCGGTCGAGGTGGACGGCCCCGGCGGGCTGGAAGCCGCGGCCCGGCGGGCCCGGTACTCCGCGTTGCGCCAAGCGTTGCCGCACATGCCGGTCCTGCTCGGCCACACCCTCGACGACCAGGCGGAGACCGTCCTGCTCGGCCTCGGCCGGGGCTCGGGGCCACGGTCGATCGCGGGCATGCGGCCGATCGACCCGCCGTGGCTGCGGCCGCTGCTGGACCTGCCGCGGTCGGTGACCGCCCGGTCGTGCGCCGAACTCGGGGTCGAGCCGTGGCAGGACCCGCACAACGCCGACCCCGCCTTCACCCGGGTACGGCTGCGTACCGAGGTCATCCCGCTGTTGGACGATGTTCTGCAGGGCGGTGTCGCGGGAGCATTGGCCCGGACCGCCCGTCAGGTCAGAGAAGACCTGGAAGCCCTGGATGCGCTGGCCGGCGACTTGCTCACCGCCGCGCGGCTGCCCGGCGGTGAGCTGGCCGTCGGGCCGCTGGAAGGTGCACACGCGGCGATCCGGCGCCGGGCACTGCGCCGGTGGTTGCTCGACCGCGGAGCGCGCGATCTCAGCGAGGGGCACCTGCGCGCGGTCGACGACTTGGTGAGCCGATGGCGGGGGCAAGGGGGAGTGTGGCTCCCCGGGGACTTGGTGGCCGCCAGGGCACATGGCAGGCTGACGCTGGCCGGCAGACGCGAACGGGTGAACGAGGAGTGCGGATGAACGTCGGAGGGGACCAGCCGGGTGTGGCGACCGGGCCCTACGCGGGCGAGATCGCCAAGGTGCTGATCACCGAACAGCAGATCAAGGACAAGACCGCGGAACTGGCGACCAAGGTCGCCGCCGACTACTGCGGCATCGTGGCGCGAGGCGAGGATCTGCTGCTGGTCGGGGTGCTCAAGGGGGCGGTGATGTTCATGACGGACTTCGCCCGCGCCCTGCCGATCCCGGCCCAGCTGGAGTTCATGGCGGTCAGCTCCTACGGATCGTCCACGTCCTCCTCCGGCGTGGTGCGCATCCTGAAGGACCTGGACCGCGACATCACCGGGCGGCACGTGCTGATCGTGGAGGACATCGTCGACTCCGGGCTGACCCTGTCCTGGCTGTTGCGCAACCTGGCCACGCGCAACCCGGCCTCGCTGGAGGTGTGCTCGCTGCTGCGCAAGCCGGAGGCGGTGAAGGTGGACGTCCCGGTCAGCTACGTGGGCTTCGACATCCCCAACGAGTTCGTGGTCGGCTACGGGCTGGACTACGCGGAGCGTTACCGGGACCTGCCGTTCATCGGCCTGCTCGACCCCAAGGTGTACGCGGCGTGAACGCGATTGCGGCAGGCAGGTGCCAGCTGCCGCAACGGCGTTGCCAATTCGATGGCGATCGGGAACCCTGATCGCAGAGAAACCGTCATATCGGCACAACCGGTGCGTTAACCTTAGCGAACACGACGAGCCGCGCTGCGGGGCGCGGACTGGGGAACAGGGGAGAGTGACCAATGGCCAAGACCCTCGCAGACGCGGAGGCGTTCGCCAGGGCGGCCGCTGAGGGCCAGATCGGCATCGATCCGGATGCCGCCAGGACCGTGCTGAGCAAGATCCGTGCAGGCAAGGACGAGGTCGAGGACCTGCTGCGTGCGGTGGACGAGCTCAACGTCCAGCCGAAGCTGGGCGCCAACCCGGTTGGCACGGCGATGGCCAGGAAGAGCGCCAACCGTGCCGCGGGGAGCGAGGACTCGTACGAGCAGGCGTTGCGGAACTTGCACGCACACTACGAGAAGGTCGAGCGGGCGTTGGTCGCGGCCATCGAGAACTACGAGGAGATGGAAGCCGCGGGTGCCGAGTCCTTCCGGCGGCAGATGTGACGCCTCACCCGCCCAGCCAGTCGTCCTTCGTGTTCAGGAGCAGGGGGAACCGTGTACGAATCCGATGACAACCGGCCGCAGGTGCCCGGCGGGCGATCTCCGCACGGGGCGGGGCGGTCGACGGACGTTCTCGGCGACACCTCGACCGCCGAGCAGCTGGTCCGGTCCGCGCAGCGCAACCGCGACGACTTCATGTACGGCGACGACCGGGCCATCACCAATCCGCCGAACTGGCCGTCGTACTCCAGCCGCGAGCTGTACGAGGGCGCGGTCAACAACAACGACCCCGGCTCGGCGGAAGAGCTCGGCGCGCTGTGGATGTCGCAGGGCAAGCGGCTCAGCGACGCCGCGGACGCGCTGTACGAGGCGATCACCGAGCTGGCGGGCGCGTGGGTCGGCAAGGCCTCCGGTGCCGCGCAGGGCGCGCTGGTCGAGGTGGCCAACGCCTCCAGCACGGCGGCGGACGCCGCGCGCACCATGGGCAAGCGCATGCAGGACCAGGCGGCGGCCGCGGCCGAGGTGAAGAAGATGCCGCCGCCGAAGGAGTTCGACCTGGACCGGGCGCTGGCCGCAGGCCTGTCGGGTGGCCCGGCCGCGATGGCGGCGGACATGAAGAAGCAGGCGGACGAGGCGCGCGCGGTGCAGCAGGAGCAGCAGCGCTACATGAACGCCTACACCAAGGCGATGTCCGAGGTGGACAGCACCACGCCGAGCTTCGCCCCCGAGTCGATCGGCCTCAAGCCGGTCGAGCAGAGCCACCGCAGCACGTCCGTGCGGGGCACCCTGTCCGGGTTCAGCGGCGCGGGCGGCGAAGCCACCTCGCTGAGCAGCATCGGCGGCGAGGTGCGCGGCATGAACGCCGGCCAGCTGGGCTTCGCGGGCGGCTACTCCGGTGGCGCCGGCAGCGGCGGCAGCGGCGTGGCCGGCGGTGTCGATGTCGACGGCGGTCACCGTGGCGCGGCGACGGACAAGCCGGTGAGTACCAGCGGTACGGCGCAGATCACCAGCCAGGGCAACGGTCCGAGCGCGGGTTCCGCGTTGGGTGCTGCGGCGCTGGGCGCCGGCGTGGGTTACGCGGGCGCCAAGGCGCTCAGCAGGGCCACCACGGGTGGCGGCAAGCACTCCGGCCGCAAGCCGGGTGAGGAGCCGGAGCCGACGCTGGCCGAAGGCGCGCAGACCGGGGTGGCGGAGAACATGGAGGTTCCGCCGCAGGGCGCTCCGCCGGAGGCGACGACCCAGGCCCCGGTGCTGCAGGGTCAGCCACCGCTGGCCAAGCCGGGCGCGACCGCGGCGGTGGCCAGCGGCGACCCGCAGCTGCAGGCGAAGGGGCAGCCGCATCCGCACGGGCAGCCGTTGCCGCAGCAGCCGCTGCCGCAGCAGGCGCAGGCCGCCGCGATGGCGCCGGGGCCGGTGCAGCCGATGGGCCCGGCAGGCGCCGGTGCCCCCGTGGCCGGTGCGGCGGGCGCGGGCGCCCAGGGCGCGGAGGACGCCGAACACAAGTCGTCGTACCTCATCCAGCCGGATCCGGACGACATGTTCGGTCCCGCCGAGGCCGTCACCTCCGGCGTCATCGGCGCGGACTTCGACGATGACGACGAGTGACCCCGGGCTGGCCTGATCGATGACCCAGCCCGCATCGAGCCCGATCACGGCGCTGGAGTTCGACTTCCTCTGGGAGCTGGCCGAGCCGGGCGAGGTGCCGTACCCGCTGGTGCGGACGTCGCACGGCAGGACCGTGGGCGAGCGTGATCAGCTGCGCCGCACGGTGCTTGCCGACCTCGCCCGGCGCGGCATGCTCGACGGCGCCGGGCGGGTCGAGCCGCGCTTGGCCGGGTACTTGGAGATCCTGGCAGGCGGCGAGCTGACGGTCGACGCGGTGCACATCGCCGAGCGCGGCCGCAAGGCCGTCCGCGTGGTGGCCGGTGCGCTGGACGGCCGTGGGCTGCTCGCGGTGCAGGACGAACGCGGCCTGTGGCTGAAGGAGATCCCGCACGACGGGCTGGCCAGCGCGGTGGTGTCGCTGCTGCCGCCCGGCGAACGCGGCACGCTGCGTTCGGTGACCATGCCGGTGGACGAGCTGATGACCGGTGCCGGGGTGGACTTCCTGCAGCGCAAGGACCCGTCCGGGCGGCAGAGCCCGATCGACGAGGACCGCAAGGTGCTGGCGCAACTGCACGCCGAGGAGCGAGTGCGGGGCGGCCAGATCGGCGCCAATGTGCGGACCGAGGTGGGCACCAAGGCCCGCTCCCCGGTGTTGAGCTGGTTCGATACCGTGTCGGGCCGGTACCTGACCAGGGCCAGCACCGGCACCGACGGCCGGGAGTGGATCACCGTGGCGCCCGCGGATGCGGCGACGCTGCGGGAACGCATCAACGAGATGATCAACGGGGTGCAGCGCGCGGACAGGGAGGTCGTGTGAGCGAGCGAACCCTCACCCCGATGCAGTTCGACTTCCTGTGGGAACAGCTGGGGTTGGGCGAGCATCCGTATCCGCTGCAGGTGCCGTCGCACGGCAAGACGATGAACGAGCGGGTCTCGTTGAAGCACCGGGTGGAGCGGGAGCTGCGGTCGCTCGGCCTGAAGAACTCCTACGGCGAGCTGGAACCGCAGCTGGACACGTGGCTGCGGGTGCTGGCCAGGCCCCAGGTGAGCGTGGACGCCGCGCACATTCCGGAGTTCCGGCATCCGCCGGTGTGCGCCATCGCCGCGCACGACGGGGAGAACGCGGTGCTGGTCAAGCAGACCAAGGAGGCCATCACGTTCCGGCCGATCTACCCGGACGCGCTGGCCTCGGAGATCATCTCGCTGCTGCCGCCGTGCCAGCGCGGCACCGAGCGGTCGGTCACCCTGTCGCTGGACGAGGCGCTGCGCACGCGCCCGGCGCTGGTGAAGGTCGGCCCCGATCCGGCGGAGCTGGAGCAGCAGAAGGAGAAGGAAAAGGAGAAGGCCGAGGCGAAGCCGAAGTCCCGGTTCGGGCTGTGGCGCAGGGAGCCGGAGGAGCCGAAACCGGAACCGGTGCGGCGCAAGCCGCTGTCCGAGCGCACGTCGGGGAACCCGCAGAAGGACTACGCGCTGCTGATCGCGCAGCCGCGGTTGCGCGGCGGGCAACTGGCCGCCAACGCGCGGGACGAAGCCGGCCAGAAGTTCCGTTCCCCCGCGTTGGCCTGGTTCGACACCGTCACCGGCCGGTATCTCAGCCTGGCCCGCCCCGGCCCGGACGGTCACGAGTGGATCACCGTCTCCGGCGCCGACGCCAAGACGTTGCGCACCAGGCTGGCCGAGATGGTGTCGTCGGTGCAGGCGCAGGCGGGGCTGAGTGTCTGATCGAGTCGGCGGAACCGGTGCCGCCGGTGCGACGTTGTCATGACGACGAGTCGTCCGCTGGACTGTCCGTATGCGTACGTGGACGTGGGTAGGAGCTGCTTCCGCGAGGGCGGTACGCTGGTAGGACGTGGTGTCTACCCGACGTTTTCCGGGTATGCACGCGGCGTGATGGCAGTCCGCGCAATCAGGGAGGTCAAGGCCGCCGAGGCCGATCAGCATGGACCGTAAGCGCCTGCTCAAGAACCCCCTGCTATGGCTGGTCGTGGCCATCGCAGCGTTCTTCTTGATCTCCACCCTGACGGACGAGAACCGTGACTACACCGCGGTGCCGACCTCGCAGGCGATGCAGCAGATCTCCGCGAACAACGTCGCCGAGGCTGTCCAGAAGGATCGCGAGCAGGAGATTCTCCTCACACTCAAGGAGCCGGTCGAGGTCGACGGGCAGCCGGCCACCAAGATCATCGCGCAGTACCCGGCGGGGGCAGGCGAGGATCTGGTCAACCAGCTGGTGAAGAACGACGTCAAGACGACGTCGGAGGTCACCCAGGACACCATCTGGGGCCAGCTGCTGATCTACATGATCCCGCTCGGCCTGCTGCTGTTGCTGCTGTTCTGGATGATGAACAACGCCCAGGGCGGCGGGAACCGGGTGCTCAACTTCGGCAAGGCACGGGCCAAGCAGCTCAGCAAGGACATGCCGAAGACGACGTTCGACGACGTCGCGGGGGCCGACGAGGCGGTCGAGGAGTTGCAGGAGATCAAGGACTTCCTGCAGAACCCGGCGCGCTACCAGGCGCTCGGCGCCAAGATCCCCAAGGGCGTGCTGCTCTACGGCCCGCCCGGCACCGGCAAGACGCTGCTGGCCAGGGCGGTCGCAGGCGAGGCCGGGGTGCCGTTCTACTCCATCTCCGGTTCGGACTTCGTGGAGATGTTCGTCGGTGTCGGTGCCTCGCGCGTGCGCGACCTGTTCGAGCAGGCCAAGCAGAACGCGCCGTGCATCATCTTCGTCGACGAGATCGACGCGGTCGGCCGCCAGCGCGGCGCGGGCCTGGGTGGTGGCCACGACGAGCGCGAGCAGACGCTGAACCAGCTGCTGGTGGAGATGGACGGCTTCGACTCGCGCGGCGGCATCATCCTGATCGCCGCCACCAACCGGCCGGACATCCTGGACCCGGCGCTGCTGCGGCCGGGCCGGTTCGACCGGCAGATCCCGGTGTCGGCGCCCGACCTGCGCGGCCGCCGGGCCATCCTGCAGGTGCACGCCAAGTCCAAGCCGCTGGCCCCGGACGTCGACCTGGACAGCCTGGCCAAGCGGACCGTCGGCATGTCCGGCGCCGACCTGGCCAACGTGCTCAACGAGGCGGCATTGCTCACCGCCCGGCAGAACGGCACCCAGATCACCAACGCAGCGCTGGAGGAGTCCGTCGACCGGGTGATCGCCGGCCCGGCGCGCAAGAGCAGGATCATCTCCGAGAAGGAGAAGAAGATCACCGCCTACCACGAGGGCGGGCACGCGCTGGCGGCGTGGGCGATGCCGGACATCGAGCCGGTGTACAAGCTGACCATCCTGCCGCGCGGGCGCACCGGCGGGCACGCGCTGATCGTCCCGGAGGACGACAAGGAGCTGATGACCCGCTCGGAGATGATCGGCAGGCTGGTGTTCGCCATGGGCGGGCGCACCGCCGAGGAACTGGTCTTCCACGAGCCGACCACCGGCGCGTCGGCCGACATCGAGCAGGCAACCAAGATCGCCAAGGCGATGGTCAAGGAGTACGGCATGAGCGCCCGGCTGGGCGCGGTCAAGTACGGCCAGGAGCAGGCCGACCCGTTCCTGGGCCGGTCCGCAGGCCGGGACGCCGACTACTCGCTCGAGGTCGCGCACGAGATCGACGAGGAAGTCCGCAAGCTCATCGAGACCGCGCACACCGAGGCCTACGAGGTGCTGTCCACCTACCGGGACGTGCTCGACGACCTGGTGATGGAGCTGCTGGAGAAGGAGACCTTGCACCGCAAGGACCTCGAGCGCATCTTCGCGAAGGTGGAGAAGCGCCCGCGGATCACCGTGTTCAACGAGTTCGGCAAGCGCAAGCCGTCGGACAAGCCGCCGATCAAGACGCCTGCCGAGCTCGCCGCCGAGCGCGGTGAGCCGTGGCCGCCGCCGGGCAAGCAGGCCAAGCCGGACGCGGCCGAGCAGCCACGACCGCAGGAAGAGCCCGCCACCCAGGTGGTCACGGCCGCGCCGGAGGAGCCGGTCACCGGTCCCGGCGCCAACGGCGGTGGCACCAACAGCGACAATCCGTACGCGTACCGGCCGGCCAGGTCGAACGGCGGGGCGCCGCCGAACTACGGGGCTCCGCCCGGCTGGCGGCCGGCGACGTGGCCGAAGCGACGGAACCCCGGCACGTACACCCCGCCGCCGACCCGGCCCCCGGGCGTGGCGAACGAGCCGGGGCAGCATCGACGGGACGACGAGGACGGTCATCATCAGCGGTGAGCACCCGCGGCTGCGTGTCGACGTCAACGAGTACGAAGACGTCATCGCTCCGCGAGAGGATTCGGATTCGACATTCGATCTGGCGCGCGCCGAGAAGGCCGTGCGCGAGTTGCTCATTGCCTGTGGCGAGGACCCGGACCGACCCGGGTTGCAGGAGACCCCTGCCCGGGTGGCGAGGGCCTTCCAGGAGATGTTCGCCGGCTTGCACACCGACCCGGACGAGGTGCTGGACCGGACGTTCGACGAAAGCCACGAGGAGCTGGTGCTCGTCACGGACATCCCGATGTTCAGCACCTGCGAGCACCACCTGGTGCCGTTTCACGGCGTGGCCCATGTCGGGTACATCCCGGACGAGCGCGGCCGCGTGGCCGGCCTGTCCAAGCTCGCCAGGCTGGTGGATCTGTACGCCAAGCGACCGCAGGTGCAGGAGCGGCTGACGTCGCAGATCGCCGATGCCCTGGATCGCAAGCTCAACCCGCGCGGGGTCATCGTGGTGATCGAAGCCGAGCACCTGTGTATGGCCATGCGGGGAATCCGCAAACCAGGCGCACGCACCACCACGTCGGCGGTGCGGGGGATCCTGAAGACGTCCGCGGCCTCCCGGGCGGAGGCGCTCGACCTGATCAAGGCACGTCGATGAGCTTCCAGTTGCCACGCCCAGGGCGTTGCGTGGTGATGGGGGTGCTCAACGTGACGCCCGATTCGTTCTCCGACGGTGGCCGCTACCTGCATTTGGACGACGCGCTGGCGCACGCGGCGCAGATGGCCGCGGAGGGCGCCGACCTGATCGACGTCGGCGGCGAGTCGACCAGGCCGGGTGCCGAGCGAGTGGCCGCCGAGGTGGAGCGGGACCGGGTGATCCCGGTGATCAAGGAGCTGGCCGCCGACGGGCTGGTGCTGTCGGTGGACACCACGCGCGCGGCTGTTGCCGCCGCAGCGCTGGAGGCGGGCGCCGCGGTGATCAACGACGTGTCCGGTGGCCTGGCCGATCCGGACATGGTGCATGTCGCGGCGGACGCGAAGGTTCCGCTGGTGCTGATGCACTGGCGTGGGCACAGCCGTGACATGGACCGCCTGGCCATCTACGACGACGTGGTCACGGACGTGCGCGACGAGTTGAGCCGCCGGGTGGACGCCGCACTGGCGGCCGGGGTGTCGGCCGAGCAGATCGTGCTGGACCCCGGCCTGGGGTTCGCCAAACGCCCGCACCACAACTGGGCTTTGCTGCACCGCCTGGGGGAAATCCTCGACCTGGGCTTTCCGGTGTTGATCGGCGCTTCTCGCAAGCGGTTCCTGGGCAGTCTGCTCGCCGTCGGCGACACGCCCCGGGAGCCCAGCGGCCGGGAGGACGCCACGACTGCCGTCTCGGCGCTGGCTGCGGCCAACGGGGCGTGGGGCGTGCGGGTGCATGCCGTCCGGCCGTCGCTGGACGCGGTGAAGGTGGCGCACGCCTGGATGCGGGGCAAGCCGTGACGCGCGGCGACCGCATCACGCTGACCGGTTTGCGGGTGCACGGCCGCCACGGGGTCTTCGACCACGAGAAGCGCGACGGCCAGGATTTCGTCGTCGACGTGGTCGCCTGGCTGGATCTGGCCAAGGCGGCGGCGACGGACGACCTGGCGGACACCCTGGACTACGGCGCCCTTGCCGAGCAGGTGGCCGCGATCGTCGGCGGGGAGCCGTGCGACTTGATCGAGACGGTCGCCGAGCGGATCGCCCGGCACGTACTGAGCGACGAGCGGGTGCAGGCCACCGAGGTGACCGTGCACAAACCGTCGGCACCGATTCCGCGCGAGTTCGCCGACGTCGCCGTGACCGTGTACCGACGGCGGGAGGGTGCCGGGGAGGACGCTCGGCAACGATGAGCGACGCCGTGTTGTCCCTTGGATCGAACCTCGGGGACCGGCTGGCCTATCTGCAGCTGGCCGTGGACGGACTGGGCCCCCGGGTGCGCGCGGTGTCCCCGGTGTACGAGACCGAGCCGTGGGGCGTCACCGACCAGCCGCTGTTCCTCAACGCCGTGGTACTGGCCGCGGACGACGACCTCGACCACTGGGGCTGGCTGCGGCTGGCCCAGGATCTGGAGCGCAAGGCCAACCGGGTGCGGGAGATCCGCTGGGGCCCGCGAACGTTGGACGTCGACGTGGTGACGGTCGATCAGGTGCGCTCGGACGATCCGCGGCTGCTGCTTCCGCACCCCGGGACACCCGACCGCTCCAGCGTGCTGATTCCTTGGCTGGCCGTGGACCCGGATGCCGAGCTGCCCGGTCACGGCCGGGTGGATGCGCTGCTGGCGGCGCGCCCGGCACAGGAGCGGGCCGGTGTCGTGCGGCGGGACGATCTCGTGCTGCGCGTTGCGTGACGAGCCTGCGCCGGGTGCTCCTGGCTAGGCTGGCGGCGTGCACTTCACCCGGGTCACCGACTTGTTGCTGGCCGGCGTGATCGGTCTCGGTGCGGGGTACCTGCTGTTCGAGGTCGCCTCGTCGCAGATCCCGCGGCTGCCGACCGCCGCTGGCCTGCCGTTGGCGGTGCTGGCGTTGATCGAAGGCATCCTGGCGCGGTGGGTGAAGTCCAGGATCACCCGGCGGCAGGTGACCCAGCCGATCGTGGTGGCGCGGTGCGTCGTGCTGGCCAAGGCGTCGTCGTTGCTGGGGGCGGTGATGCTCGGCGGCTGGCTGGGCGCCTACTTCTATCTGGCGGGCCGGTCGAGCGTGGTGGCCGACGCCGAAGTACCCGCCGCGTTGATCGGTGCGGCCTGTGCCGCGGCCTTGATCGGCACGGCGCTGTGGCTGGAACACAGCTGCCGGACCCCTGACCAAAGGGACGCCGAGCGGGACGATCGGACAACGAGCTCATAGTTCTCGACACAGATTGGTCTCGGGCCGATAACTACCAGGTACCCTCGGGGCCATGCATCAGGACGGACACCGGTCGAGCCCCGCGTGGCTGGTTGCCGGAGCGATCTTCGCCGTGGTCGCCACGGTCCTGCTGGTGCTGTCCGATGATGCGCGCTGGTTGCGCCTGGGCATCGTCGCCGCGCTGTGGGCGGCGTTCCTCGGCGGTTTCCTCGCCACCCACTACCGCAGGCAGGCCGATCGCGCGGTGGAGTCGCTGGAAGACGCCCAGGCGATGTACGAGCTGGAGCTCGAGCGGGAAGTCGCCGCCCGCCGCGAGTACGAGCTGCAGGTCGAGGCCGACGCGAAGGTGGCAGCGGAGGAAACCACGCGCAAGGAGCTGGATGCCTTGCGCAACGAGCTGGCCACGTTGCGCGAGACGTTGCAGCGGCTGATGAACGGCGAGGTGCTCTACGAGCGAGTGGCGTTGACCGCGCAATCGACCCGCATGCGGTCACTGCGCAGCGAACCGAAGCCGAAGACGATCGACGCGCCGTCCAACCGGACCGACGGACCGCAACGGCAGTTGCGTAGCGCGCTGGCCGATCAGCGCACCGAGTTGTTGCCGCCGGTGGTCGATACTGCGCAGGAGCGTGACGGTTCGGCAGGCGCCGATCAGTCGGTGCGGCCGGGGCCGCGCCGCGGCGCGAACCGGCCGGTGGACGGCCCGCCGTCGTTCCCGGACGGCCAGCGGGGGCCCGGTGCGCGGGATCACGACCGGGCGGGCGGCCCGCGCCGTGAGGGTGCGGCTCGGCCGGATGCCGGTCGTGGCAGGCCAGCCGAGCCCGCGCCGCCCAGGATCCGGGAAGACGACTTCGCCCGGCGAGGCCGGCCGGAACGGCGCGGCGACGGCCGTCCGCCCGGCCACCCCGGCGAGAAGCCGGTGCATGCGGCGGCGCGATCGCCCGAGCCGGCCCAGGTGCGGCCGGCCCCACCGAATCGGGACCGGCACGCGGGCTTCCCCAACTCCAGGGACGAAGGACGTGAGCCACCGTGGCTGGGGCGTCGTGGCGCGGGCGCTGAGCCGCCCGCAGGTCGGCCGGAGCAGCAGCGGCGGCCCGATCCGGGCGAGGAGCGTGGCCGCGCACCGAAGGAGGACGTACCGCCGTGGCTGGCCGGTTCGGAGCCGAGCAGGCCGGTGCGGCCGCAAGGCGGCGACGTCCCGCATCGCCGCGGGCGCGATGCCGACGAGGCGAGGGCCCCGCGCGGTCGGCACGGAGCCGACGGTGACGACGTTCGTGACGAGTCGATCTTCGACGAGAAGACGCACATCACGCTCAACCCCACGTTGCCGCCCGCGGTGCGGGAGAACCTGCGCCCGGGTGGCCGTCGCCGCAAGGAGGAGCCCGAGCCGGGGTCGCCCGAGGTCGGCACGACCGGTTCGCGTCGCGACCGGGACGACGAGCCGGAGCGGCCGTGGTTGCACTCGGTCGAGTCGCAATCCGCGCAGCGCGAGGAGGAGGACGAGGCATACGGTTCGCACTCGTCCGGCCGCTCGGTCTCGGAGCTGCTGGCCGCGTACGGCTCCTCAGTGCCGCGCCGCCGTCGACGGCGTGACTAGCGGGCATCGTTACCCCGGAATCCCTGGCGCTCACCGAACGGTCGCCACGCCGGAATCCCTGGCGCTCACCGAACGGTCGCCACGCCGGAATCCCGGCGCCCACCGAACGGTCGCCACGCCGGAATCCCCGGCGCTCACCGAACGGTCGCCACGCCGGAATCCCGGCGCCCACCGAACCGTCGCTACACCGGAATCCCGGCCGCCCACCGAACCGTCGCCACGCCGGAATCCCCGCCATCGAACGTCGGTACCGGGTAAGCCGTTGCGGCGAGGGCTCCTCGTTCTCCCGGTCCGGGTAGGGGACCGTTCCATTCGGCGCAAGGTCGCCGGAACGACCGGAGTGGCCGGCAATGCACCTCCGTCCTGGTGTGATCGGTCACCTCGGCGCAGCCGAAGCCGATCGCGGTGAGTTACGCTGCCTCGCGTCGTCCGGTACCCACGCCGCGTGGGACTGGAACGAGCAAAGGAGCAACGATGCAGGCAAGCTCCCCGATGCCGCACGACGGCGGACGGCGGGAGGCCAGGTTGGCCGTCGGCGTGGTCTCCGCGGGCCGCGTCGGCAGCGTGCTCGGGGCCGCGCTGCGGCGCGCCGGGCACGAGATCGTCGCGGCGTCCGGAGTGTCCGCCGCATCCGTCCGCCGCGCCGAGACCCTGCTGCCGGACGTCCCGCTGCTGCCGCCCGACGAGGTGGCCAGGAAAGCCGATCTGGTCCTGCTCGCCATCCCGGACGACGCCTTGGCCGGGACGGTGCACGGCTTGGTGAACACCGGGTCGTTGCGGTCCGGCCAGATCGTCGTGCACACCTCCGGCGCCCACGGGGTCGACGTGCTGCGCCCGGCGGCCGAAGTCGGCGCGCTGTGTGTCGCTTTGCATCCCGCCATGACGTTCACCGGCCGCGCGGAGGACATCGAGCGGCTGGGCTCGGCGTGCATCGGAGTGACCGCCGCCGAAGGTGACGACGCAGCGGCCAACGTGGGTGAGGCG
The DNA here is from genome assembly GCF_000427905.1 of Thermocrispum agreste DSM 44070. GTDB lineage: Bacteria > Actinomycetota > Actinomycetes > Mycobacteriales > Pseudonocardiaceae > Thermocrispum > Thermocrispum agreste. The sequence goes on from NZ_KE386604.1 coordinate 448,103, forward strand.
CTGGCGGTGGAGATGGGTGCCGAACCGGTGCGCATCCCGCAAGCCGCCCGGCCGCTGTACCACGCGGCGTTGACGCACGGCGCCAATCACCTGATCACTTTGGTGGCCGACAGCGTCGACCTGCTGCAGCGGGCAGGAATCGCCAACGCCGAGCGCGTGCTGGCCCCGCTGCTGTCGGCGGCGCTGGACAACGTGCTGCGGCACGGCGACCGCGCGCTCACCGGCCCGGTCGCCCGTGGCGACGCCGGCACGGTTCGCACCCACCTGGGTGTGCTGGTCGACGAAGCAGCCGATGTCCTGCCGTCCTACACTGCGCTGGCCACCCGCACGGCGACCCGGGCGCATGCCTCCGGCATGCTGCGCGACGACGGGTACGCAGCCATCAACGGGGTGCTGGGGAGAGGAACCCGATGACGTCGAGTCAGTCGAGCTTCGTCCGCGGCAAGCTGAACGTGATTGCCGACCCTGCCGAGGTGTCCCGCACCACGGCCGCGCTGCGTGCCGTCGGCCGCACGGTGGTGCTGGTGCCGACCATGGGCGCGCTGCATGCCGGGCACATGGAGCTGATCCGCCGCGCCAAGCGCATCCCCGGCAACGTCACCGTGGTGGTGTCGATCTTCGTCAATCCGTTGCAGTTCGGGCCGAACGAGGACCTGGACCGGTACCCGAGGACGCTCGAGGAGGACCTGGCCAAGCTCGAGCAGGCCGGGGTCGAGCTGGCGTTCACGCCGACCGTGCAGCACATGTACCCCGACGGCGAGCCGCGGGTGACGGTGCACCCCGGGCCGCTGGGCGACGAGCTGGAAGGCGCCAGCCGCCCTGGCCACTTCGCCGGGGTGCTCACCGTGGTGTCGAAGCTGTTCAACATCGTGCGGCCGGCGTATGCGTTCTTCGGCGAGAAGGATTACCAGCAGTTGGTGCTGGTCAAGGCCATGGTACGGGACCTGAACATGGACGTACGGGTGATCGGCGTGCCCACGGTGCGCGAGCCGGACGGGCTGGCGCTGTCGTCCCGCAACGCCTACCTGTCGCCGCGCGAGCGCGAGCTGGCGGTGACGCTGTCTGCCGCGCTGACCGCGGGCGCGCACTCCGCCCACAAGGGCGGTCCGGCGGCACTGGCCGCCGCAGAGGCCACGTTGGCCGCGCGGCCCGAGGTCGAGGTGGACTACCTGGAATTGCGTGATCCCCAGCTCGGCCCTGCCCCCGAGACCGGTGCCGCCCGACTGCTGGTGGCCGCGAAGGTCGGCGCCACCCGGTTGATCGACAACGTGGGGATCGTGCTGGGCGAACCGGAGTGACGAGAAAGGCACACCCATGCTGCGGACGATGCTGAAATCCAAGATCCACCGGGCCACCGTGACGCAAGCCGACCTGCACTACGTCGGCTCCGTGACGGTGGACGAGGACCTGATGACCGCGGCGGACCTGTTGCCGGGGGAGCAGGTCGCGATCGTCGACATCACCAACGGTGCCCGGCTGGAGACCTACGTCATCCCCGGCGCGGCGGGCAGCGGCGTGATCGGGATCAACGGGGCCGCCGCGCACCTGGTGCACCCCGGTGACCTGGTGATCCTGATGTCGTACGCGCAAATGGACGACGCCGAGGCCGCCACCTACCAGCCCAAGATCGTCTTCGTGGACGCGGACAACAAGATCGTCGAGCGGGGCACCGACCCGGGCAGCGCCCCGGAGGGGTCCGGGCTGATCAGCGGTTCGGTGCAGGCCGGCCGTCAGGCCGCGGAAGCGCCGGAGACCGCGGACGCCGCCAAGCTCGACGCCTTGCTGCACGCCGACGGCTGATGCTGCTCACCGTTTCCGCCCGCGACACGGACCTCAGGTTCGGCATCTACGAGGGCCGTGGCGACAGCGCGCGGCTGGTGCGCGACTGGCGAATGCGCACAGACAACCGGCTGACCGCCGACGAACTCGCCTGGACCATGCGCGGCATGCTCGGCGAGTACGCCGACCAGATCACCGGGGTGAGCGTGCTGTCGACGGTGCCGCCGGTGCGCCGGGAGCTGCGCGCGATGCTGAGCCGCTATTACCCGGACGTGCCGCGGGTGATCATCGAGCCGGGGGTGCGCACCGGGATCCCGCTGCGGGTGGACAACCCGAAGGAAGTCGGGCCGGACCGGTTGATGAACGCCATGGCGGTGCACGCGCTGCACCCGGACCGGCCTTGCGTCGTGGTGGACTTCGGCACGGCCACAGTGGTCGACGCGGTTTCGGCGGCCGGGGAGTTCCTCGGTGGCGCCTTCGCTCCTGGTATCGAGATCTCGCTCGACGCGCTGGCCACGCGCACCGCGGCGCTGCGGACCGTGGAGCTGGTGCGCCCGCGCTCGGTGATCGGGAAGAACACCGTGGAATGCCTGCAGTCGGGGATCTTGTACGGGTTCGCCGGGCAGGTGGACGGGTTGGTCAGCAGGGTGCTCGCGGAGTGGGGCACCGAGCAGGGCCAGGTGGCGGTGGTCGCCACCGGCGGGCTCGCCGGCTTGGTGGTGGCGGAGTCGCGCACGATCACCGAGCACCGGCCGGACCTGACCTTGCTCGGTTTGCGTCTGGCGTTCGAGCGCAACAAACGATGAACACCGCGGCGTGCCCGCGGCCTCGTTTGTGCCGATCTTCGCGGCGACCGGGAATGCCCGCTCCCGGGATCACACTTTCGGGTGGGGTGTGACGGGCACTTGTCCCGGCTGATCCGGCCCGCGACCGAATCGAGCTCGATCACGGTCGCGTGACTTATTTCACTTTGCGCACCTGGTCCCGGTGAGTGCTGAGGGCAGGTGCCGACAGGTATTCCCCGCCCGGCCGTCCGCCTTGCTCCTGGTCGTACCAACTGAACCGATTCGCTAACGGTCGTGCGTACCGGTACGGAGTTGGCGCGAAGCCGAGCTGCCGAAACTGGTGTCCTGGGCATTCTTGTCGGTTCTGCGGACCGCGGCATTGCCCCGTCGACGGCGGCGATGGGGGATGTGGCCGGATGAGGGCCGGTCACTCTTTCCGCCGGGACCGATTACCACCTGTCGCGCGGGCGGATCGTGCTGGCAATGCCCAGCTCGCTTTCCCGGCGTCCGCCCGGGTCGCGCCGGAAAGTGACGACGAGCCGGTGTCGCCCGGGCATGCAGGACGAACTCGATGCCGAGCCGGTGGATCACTTAGGGAGCGGTGTTCGTATGCGCGTGGCCGCTAATCCGGCAATCGGGAAAACATACCGTATTGATCGGAACCCCCGGCATGCCACCCGTGGTTGCCCACGGCTCCCGGCGTGCGGGCCGCTTGCGCCTTCGGGCCGGCCGGTGTGCGGACCTGCCGCGCCGCGCAGGACGAAGGGAGTGGGGGTTCCCTCGACCCGGTGAGCGGCCTGACCTGGGCGGGATCCGTACGTCAGCACCGGCGGCGCAGAAGCACGTGGCGTGCGCAGGCATTTCTTACCCGTGTCGGTCTACCGGACGCCGCCGACCGGCGGTGCGCCGAATAGCACGGTCGGCGGCGCGCCCGTGTGGACTATCCGCGGAACGCGTGGCGTTTGCGCAGGTGCGAGCGGAATAACGGTCCCAATCACCCTCTGATTGCGCCCGTCGTAGAATGTGGGTATTAATGACATGACCCGTCGTCCGTAGTGTGCATGGGACGCGTGACGATTCAGCCGGAGCATTACCCCCGGGAGGAAAGCCATGGCTCAGAAGGTGCTGGTCTCGCTGATTGACGATTTGGACGGTTCGGACGCCGACGAGACCGTCGAGTTCGGCTTGGACGGCGTGACCTACCAGATCGACCTGTCGGCGAAGAATGCAAAAAACCTGCGCGACGCGCTGGCCAAGTATGTCCAGCACGCGCGGCGTGCCGGTGGTCGTAAGCGTCCGGCTCGTTCGGCTTCGGCCAGCAAGTCCGCGTCGGTCGACCGGGAGCAGAACCAGGCAATTCGCGCGTGGGCGCGGAAAAACGGTTACGCGGTGTCCGACCGGGGCCGGATCCCGACCGAAGTCGTCGAGGCGTACCACAAGAAGAAGAACTGACCTCGGTGGTGGAGTGAAAACGCTCCGCAAGACTCCGGCAGTGCAGGGGGCCGACGGGAGGTCGTCGGCCCCTTTGCCATGTCTGCCGGGGTGACACTTTCGGGGTCTTTCGTCCCACGGGGCGCAGGCGGGCGGTGGAGGGCACCGTACGGGCACTCGATGCCGGAGCGTCCGGGCAGTCTTCGCCGGGTTCTCGCCGAGGGGTGCTCGGTCCGCCGTGGCGAGGGTGCGTGCGTCCTCGAGTCGGTGGCCGGTGGCCGGGCGGGGTTGGTTCTCGGGCTGGCGGCTGGTGGCCGGGCGGGGTTCGTTCTCGGGCTGGCGGCTGGTGGCCGGGCGGTGTTCCTTCTCGAGCTGGCGGCCGGTAGCCCGACAGTGTTCGTCTTCGAGCCGGTGGCCGGTGGCCAGACAGTGTTTATATGTGGATCATGGCGTGCCCGGTCAGCGCTTCGGCTTCACCCGCGGGCAGTCCGCACAGGCTTCGCCGTCGTTGACCAGGTAGGCGAAGCAGCAGGACTCGCGCCGCCGAACCCAGCACGGCGTTCCGTCCACGGTCTGGCAGCGCAGTGTGCTGGCCGAGGTGAACGGCGCGAGCGCGTCGGGCAGGACCAGCGCGGCGTCCGCCACGCCCGCTCCTTCGTCGCCGCCGAGCTGGCCGGCCATCCAGAGCCCGGTGTCCAACGCATCGGTGGCCGTCGCCCACCACGTGTGCGGGCCGAACCGCACCGCCGGGCGGTAGCTGGCGATGAAGCGGGCGGCATGTCCGGCGAATCGTGCGCGCAGCAAAGCGGCGAGCGCTTGCGCCGAAGCGACGGTCGTGGCGGCGCGGGTGCCCGCCGCAGGGTCGTTGGGGAGGCAGACGAACTCGTCAGCCGTCACCGCAACGCCCGAGACGTCCGGCCGCCCCTGCGGTGAGATCCGTACGTGAAGATCGGACGGCCGCAGCGACGGCACCCGGCGTCGGTGATGGAAGAGCATCGCCGCGTAGATGGCGATCGCGGACAGATACCACCAGCGCAGGTAGCCGGCTGCGGTGCGCTCGGGAGCCTCGCCGTGTTCCTCCCGCAGCCATCGCAGTATCTGCTCATGCCACAAGGCGAGGCCGGGACTGCCCGGTGACAACAGTTCGTCGCAGCGATGCCACCCCTGGCCCGTCGGCAGGCCGTGCTCCAAACGCAGCCACGCGGGCGGGAGCTGCCTGATGGACTCGGCTAGCCCAAGTGGGTCACGTGGCGCCGGACCCGCCGCTTGCGGAGCGGCCGCGCGAGCTGGGCCAGCCGCCGGGGGAGCCGCTGTGCGGGTCGCGAGACGGTCGGCCGTCATGTGACGAGCCCCTCTGTGGAAAACGAACGGGAGTAAGGCTTGCCTAACCTTACTGGGCGCACTCGGCTGCTTCGGCAGGCGGGTGAGCGTACGGCCGTCGGGACCAGTGTGTTCGCGCTTAGCGGACACGCTGCGTAGGCAGGAATCCTGTGACGAGCAGACTCGTTGTCTCGGGCGAGCCCGCAGGGTGGAATACAGCTGAGTGGTTACGCCGCGGCAATGGTGTGGCTACTACAGTGGCATTACGGTGCTGCACACATCACGTTGTTCAGGCGTGGTGGCCCAGACACCGCCAACGCAGTCAGGGAGTAGAGATGTTCGAGAGGTTCACCGACCGCGCTCGGCGGGTGGTCGTCCTGGCCCAGGAAGAGGCCCGGATGCTCAACCACAACTACATCGGCACCGAGCACATCCTCTTGGGCCTGATCCACGAGGGTGAAGGCGTAGCCGCCAAGGCCCTCGAGTCGCTGGGCATCGCGCTGGAGGGCGTGCGTCAGCAGGTCGAGGAGATCATCGGCCAGGGGCAGCAGGCGCCGAGTGGGCACATCCCGTTCACGCCGCGCGCCAAGAAGGTGCTCGAGCTGTCGCTTCGGGAGGCGCTGCAGCTCGGCCACAACTACATCGGCACGGAGCACATCCTGCTCGGCCTGATCAGGGAAGGCGAAGGCGTTGCAGCCCAGGTGCTGGTGAAGCTGGGTGCGGACCTGAACCGCGTGCGGCAGCAGGTGCTGCAACTGCTGTCCGGCTACCAGGGCAAGGAGCCCGCGGAGGCGGGTACTGGCGGCCGCGAGACGCCGTCCTCGTCGCTGGTGCTCGACCAGTTCGGTCGGAACCTGACGCAGAGCGCACGGGAAGGCAAGCTTGACCCGGTCATCGGCCGGGAGAAGGAAATCGAGCGGGTCATGCAGGTGCTGTCCCGCCGGACCAAGAACAACCCGGTGCTGATCGGCGAGCCGGGTGTCGGCAAGACCGCCGTGGTGGAGGGTCTGGCGCAGAACATCGTCAAGGGCGAGGTTCCCGAGACGCTGAAGGACAAGCAGCTGTACACGCTGGACCTCGGCTCGCTGGTGGCCGGCTCGCGGTACCGCGGTGACTTCGAAGAGCGGCTGAAGAAGGTCCTCAAGGAGATCAAGACCCGCGGCGACATCATCCTGTTCATCGACGAGCTGCACACGCTGGTCGGTGCCGGTGCCGCCGAAGGCGCCATCGACGCGGCGTCGATCCTCAAGCCGATGCTGGCCAGGGGCGAGCTGCAGACCATCGGCGCCACCACGCTCGAGGAGTACCGCAAGTACGTCGAGAAGGACGCGGCGCTGGAGCGGCGGTTCCAGCCCATCCAGGTCGGCGAGCCGAGCCTGGAGCACACCATCGAGATCCTCAAGGGCCTGCGCGACCGCTACGAGGCGCACCACCGGGTGACCATCACCGACTCGGCGCTGGTGGCCGCGTCCACGCTGGCCGACCGCTACATCAACGACCGCTACCTGCCGGACAAGGCGATCGACCTGATCGACGAGGCCGGGGCGCGGATGCGGATCCGCCGCATGACCGCGCCGCCGGACCTGCGCGAGTTCGACGAGAAGATCGCCGAGGTGCGCAGGCAGAAGGAGTCCGCGATCGACGCGCAGGACTTCGAGCGGGCCGCGCGGCTGCGCGACGAGGAGAAGTCGCTGCTGCAGCAGAAGGCGGAGCGGGAGAAGCAGTGGAAGGACGGTGACCTGGACGTCGTCGCCGAGGTCGACGACGAGCAGATCGCCGAGGTCCTGGCCAACTGGACCGGCATTCCGGTGTTCAAGCTGACCGAGGAGGAGACCACCCGCCTGCTGCGGATGGAGGAGGAGCTGCACAAGCGGATCATCGGCCAGGAGGACGCCGTCAAGGCGGTCTCCCAGGCGATCCGCCGGACCCGTGCGGGCCTGAAGGACCCGAAGCGGCCGAGCGGTTCCTTCATCTTCGCTGGCCCGTCCGGTGTCGGGAAGACCGAGCTGTCCAAGGCGCTTGCCGAGTTCCTGTTCGGCGACGACGACGCCCTGATCCAGATCGACATGGGCGAGTTCCACGACCGGTACACCGCGTCGCGGCTGTTCGGTGCCCCGCCCGGGTACGTCGGCTACGAGGAAGGCGGCCAGCTGACCGAGAAGGTCCGCCGCAAGCCGTTCTCCGTGGTGCTGTTCGACGAGATCGAGAAGGCGCACCAGGAGATCTACAACACCCTGCTGCAGGTGCTGGAGGACGGCAGGCTGACCGACGGCCAGGGCCGCACGGTCGACTTCAAGAACACGGTGCTGATCTTCACCTCGAACCTGGGCACGCAGGACATCTCCAAGTCCGTCAGCCTCGGGTTCTCGTCCAAGACGGACGACGTGGGCCAGTACGAGCGGATGAAGCAGAAGGTCCACGAGGAGATGAAGAAGCACTTCCGGCCGGAGTTCCTCAACCGGATCGACGACATCATCGTGTTCCACCAGCTGACCGAGGACCAGATCGTGCAGATGGTGGACCTGATGATCAGCCGGGTCGAGGAGCAGCTCAAGAACAAGGACATGGGTCTCGAGCTGACCGACAAGGCCAAGCGGCTGCTCGCCCGCCGGGGCTTCGACCGGGTGCTGGGTGCCCGTCCGTTGCGCCGGACGATCCAGCGCGAGATCGAGGACCAGCTGTCCGAGAAGATCCTGTTCGGCGAGGTCAAGCCGGGCCAGATCATCGTGGTCGACGTCGAGGGCTGGGACGGCAAGTCCGACTCGCCCATCGACAAGGCCAAGTTCACCTTCCGCGGTGAGCCGAAGCCGAAGGCCGTGCCGGACGCTCCGCCGGTCGACGTGGCCGCGGCCAGCGGTGGCGAAGGCGGCGAGAAGGCGGCCGAGAGCGAGTAAGCACGCCGGGCTGAACGACGGCGGGTTCGCAGGGTTCTGCGGGCCCGCCGTTCGTTCGTGCAACGCCGGGCGCCCGGTTCCGGTGTGGTGGCCGGTCGGGTGCGCCGCGGGCGGCCGGGTGCGGTCCCGCCAAGGTGCGGTTGCAGCCTGGCATCGAATGATCGTCCGGGCCTGCGTGGGCACGGTGAGTGCGGCATGCTGACGCCGTGACCGTGCTCCCCGGGGACTTCGACGAGACCACCCGGACGCGGCGTCAGCGGCGCCCGGGCGAAAAGCCGTTCGGTGTCGTCCTGGTGGCGCTGGCCACGCTGTATGCCGCGTTCGCGCTGTGGCGGCTGGTCGCCTCGGGGTTGTACGACCTGGACGGCAACGGCCTGACCGTCGCCGCGTTGGCTCTCACCCCGTACCTGGCGGCTACCGGCGTGGTGCTCAGCCTGTTCGTGGCGCTGTTCCGCCGGTGGGGGTCAGCGGTCGTGGTGTTCGCCCTGAGCGCCGCACTGGGACTGACCCTCGTGCCCCGCTACTTCGCCGACGGTCAGCCAGGCACCGGTGGCCCGGTGCTGCGCGTGATGGCGGTGAATCTGTATTACGGCGAGGCTGACGCGGCCGCCGTGGTGTCGCTGGTTCGTCAGCGTGCAGTCGACGTTCTTGCGGTGACGGAGCTGACCCCTGCCGCAGCCAAGCGGCTCGAGCAGGCCGGGTTGGGGGAGGTGCTGCCGCATCAGCATTTCCAGCCGGCTGCGGCGGCCGCGGGCTCGGGCGTGGCGTCCCGGTATCCGCTGGTGGCGATCGATCTGGCCGGACCGTCGAGCTTCCGGCAACCGAGTGCGGCCGTGCACGTCGAGGACCAGGTGGTGGAGGTGGTCGCGGTGCACGCCATGCCGCCGGTCGACGATTCCCGCGCATGGGCGGCGGACCTGCGCAGCCTGCCGCGCGCCAACAAGGAGGGCGCGGTCCGGGTGCTGGCCGGGGACTTCAACGCCACGCTCGACCACGCCGAGTTCCGGAGGCTGCTGACCCGCGGGTACGTGGACGCGGCGGACCAGCTCGGGCTGGGCATGATGGCGACGTGGCCGCGGGAGCGCAGCCTGCCGCCGGTGACGATCGACCACGTTCTGATCGACTCCCGGGCCGCGGTGCGCAACTTCCAGGTCGTCGACCTTCCCGGCTCGGATCACCGCGCGATCCTGGCGACCGTGCGGCTGCCCGGGTCGGCTTGGAGCGGCTAGGGGCGGTGTCCTGAGGGCAGCGCAGCGGTTGCGGGCACGCCTTGCCGGACTGCGTGGGTTTTCGCCGTTCTCGGGGGGCTGGAACGACCACCGCCACCGTCGGAGCCACAGCTTCCGGCATGCAGTAGCTGGCGCGGGCACTTGGAGTCGTAGCTTCTGGCATGGAGTGGCTGGCTGGGGGCGATCGGAGCCGCTGCTTTCGGTTTTGAGTGGCTGGCGCGGGCACTTGGAGTCGCTGCTTCCGGTACCGAGCCGCTGCCTCAGGCATCGAGCCACTGCTACCGCACTGGCCGCATGGGGTGTACGCGCCGTTCACTGCGTCAGCCGTGGCGCCGTTCGGCGTAGAGCGGCCGCGATTCCGTCCGGGAAACGGAAATAGCTGGTGCTCTTCGTTCGACAAGTCTCATGTCGCCGGATCCCGGCGGCGCCTGGTGGTTTCCGGTGCGGATTGTCAGCTGGTGGTGGTTGCTACGAACGGCCAGGTGAACGACTCGAACGGGGTCGATCGCATCGTCGGCCTGTCCGACGGGGTGTTCGCCATCGCCCTCACGCTGCTCGCGCTGCCGCTCGTGGACGCCGACATCCGTGCCGGCGAGGTGGCGGAGAGCCTGCTCGAGGTCGTTCCGCAGCTGCTGGCGTTCGCGCTGAGCTTCGTCGTCATCGGCCGGTACTGGCGAGTGCACCATCGGGTGTATGCGCGCATCGAGCGGACCGACGCCGCGTTGGTGGGACTGAACCTGCTGTTCCTGTTCTGGGTGGCGTTGCTTCCGTTCCCCACCGCGGTGCTGGGCGAGCACGGTGACACCGCCGCCGCGGTGGTGTTGTACGCCCTCACGATCATCCTCACTGGGCTTTCGTCCACCGGTATGTGGTGGTACGCCGCAGTGGGACGGGCCCGCCTTCGTGCGGACGGCCGGGTACTGACCCGCTCGGATCTCGATCGGGAAGAGCTTCGGCAGAGCCTCGCCGGAGGCGCCGCGGTCGTCACCGGGTTCGTCCCGTCGATTCCGCTGGCGTTCGTCGATCCGACCCTCGCCGAGTTGTCCTGGCTGCTGGTGATCCCGATGGGGCACCTGCTCGGATGGGTGGCGCGGCGCGCGGGCTGACCGATCCGGGACTTGCGCGGTGTGTGCCGCCCAGCTCACCCGTTCTTGGCTGAGCTTGCCGGGGTGCTTGTTTCGGTCGGTGGGGTGCTCGCTGGCTTGTTGTCCCGGTCGGGCCTGCCGGGGGTGCTTGTTTCGGCCGGTGGGGTGACGCAGGCTCGTTGTCCCGGCCGAGCCTGCGGGGCGCCAGTCTTGCTTCTCCGGCTGCCGGTTCGACGTGCGAGTCCGTTCGCCGTCCGCAGCCGCTGGTCGGCGGTGTCCCGGGCGGGGCGAGCCACTAGGGTGCTGATCAAGCCGCAGAGCAGCCAGTTCGTGGTCACACTCGCACAGAAGGAGCCCAGGTGAGCGGCCGTCGCGGTGTCGTTGAGTTCGGCGGGGCCGGCCGCCCCATCGTGCTGCTGCACGGGTTGATGGGCCGGGCGACGACGTGGTGGCCGGTGGCGAAGTGGCTGACGGCCCACGGCCGGGTGGTCGGGCTGGACGCCCGCGCGCACGGCCGTAACCCACACCGGGAGGCCGTCGCGACGGAGCAGTTCGCGGACGACGTCGCCGCGTGGGTGCGCGAGCAGGCCGATGGGCCTGCGGTGTTGATCGGGCACTCGATGGGTGGCCTGCACGCGATGGTGGCCGCGGCTCGGCACCCGGAGCTGGTCCGCGGGGTCGTGGTGGAGGACATGGCCCCTGATCAGCGCGGCAGGACGGTCGAGGCGTGGCGGCCGTATTTCGACTCGTGGCCCGACGTGTTCACGTCGCTGGCGCATGTGCGGGAGTTCTTCGCGCCCTACGGCGACTACTTCATCGAGTGCGTGGAGGAGCGGGCCGACGGCTATCACCTGATCGCCGACCTGGACGTCATGTATCGCATCGCCGCGGAATGGGGCGAGCGGTCGTACTGGCCCTACGTGGACCGGCTTCGCTGCCCGCTGCTGGTGATCGAGGCCGAACGGACCGCGATGCCGCCGGGGCAGCAGGCCGAGCTGGCTCGCCGCGCCGGCGGGCGCTACGTGCGCGTCCCCGGGACCGGCCACGTGGTGCACGTCGACGCCCCCGACGCCTACCGCGAGGCCCTGGAGGCGTTCCTTGCCGACCTTGCCGACTAGCCGGCAGAAGACGCGAACCAGGTGCCGTCTGCGGCTCATCAGTTGTGCCGCCTGTGCGCCGCCGGTTCGCGATGGCCTGCCGGAAGTGCGGATGGTGACCTGGGGGCCGGCTACGGTGTCGGCTCCAGTCGGACGATGTGGCGCCGAGGCGCCGGGGCGGTCGCCCTGAGTTCGGTGATCCACCTGATGGCGCCGCGCGCCGTGCCCTCTGCGCACACGGACCGTTTCGGCGAGCTGGCGGAAGGAGTCGCCGACAGCGAAGACAACACGTACCCGATGACGGACATGCGTGAACGGCCAGGGTCGGTGGGCTGTCGGGCGTGGCTGTGCTCGGTGCGCACGGCGCGAGCACAAGCGGAACACGACGTGTCCGGACCGGCGGCCATGGACGCGGCCGTGAATGAGCAGCCACAGACACCGGTGAGCCGTCCGTCCCCGCGTTGCAGGGCCGCCGCAAGTTCGACTGTCGAAACGGCGTGATCGACCCCGCCATGGGTGGCCGTCACCCACACCGCATTCATCTGCCTTCCCCTCTCGCCGGCGAACGGGGCGGTTGGCGCGAACGATGCCTGAGCCGCACAGGTCGCCGACGGTTACCGTTCTAGAACGAAAGCACGGTGTGACCTAGTACACGTATGCCTGCAAGCGGTGAGAATTGCCTGCAAGTCAGCCGGTGTGCTAGAACGCATGCGGCTGACGAGGAGTACATGATGACGAACGACGAGCGCGCAGCGCCGCCGTACCTGCAGATCGCCGGGGCGATCCGGGAGAAGATCGTCTCCGGTGAACTGAAGGACGGGGACCGCGTGCCGTCCGCTCGGCAGATCATGCGCGAATGGGGTGTCGCGCTCGCCACGGCCAACAAGGTGCACTCCGCGCTGCGGGCGGACGGTCTGGTTCGGGCCGTGCCTGGGGTCGGCACGGTCGTGGACACCAAGGGCATGCACCCGCATGCGGCTGACCGGAGCCTGACCGTCGTGCGCACCGGCAAGATCTACCCGGACGGCCACTACGCCCGTATCCGGAGCGTCGAGCTGGTTCCCGCGCCGGAGCGGGTGGCCGATGCGCTCGGGACAGCGGAAGGCGCCATCGTGATCCGCCGGGCCAGAACCACCTACCGCCCCGGCGACGTGCCGGTGGCCACGTCGGTGTCGTGGTTCGACGGCGTGCTGGCCCCACATGCGCCACGACTGCTCGAGGCCGAACGCATCCCTCAGGGCACGTTCGCCTACGTTGCTCAGCAGACGGGACGCGAACTCGCGAAGGTGTACACGCAGCTGGCGGCCAGTTCGGCAGACAGTGCGGCGGCGGAACAGCTGGGTGTCGCGCCGGGCTCGCCGGTGCTCGTCAGCCGGGATCGGTTCGTCGACGCCCTCGGCGGAGTGATCGAATACGGCGAGTCGACCGCACTCGCGGACCAGTGGGTCTTCGTCGAGTCGAGCGCAGCAAAGGACGGTCAATGAAGCACATCCACGCCGGCAAGGTGCGGGACATCTACCAGGACGGCGACGATCTGCTGATCGTCGCTTCGGACCGGGTGTCCGTCTACGACGTGTCCCTGCCCACGCTGATCCCGGACAAGGGTGCGCTGCTGACCCAGCTGTCGGCGTGGTGGTTCGAGCAGCTGGCCGACATCGTGCCGAACCACGTCATCTCGACCACCGACGTGCCGGAGGAATTCGCCGGGCGCGCGATCCGCTGCAAGCCGCTGCGCATGATCAAGGTGGAGTGCATCGCCCGCGGATATCTGGCCGGGCTCGGATGGCGGGAGTACCAGCAGCACGGCTCGATTTCGGGCGTTCCGCTGCCGCCGGGGTTGCGGGAGGGGGACAAGCTTCCCGAGCCCATCTTCACGCCGACCACCAAGGAATCCGACACCGGCCACGACGAGTTCATCACGTTCGACGACGTGGTGGCCCAGGAAGGCCGGGAGGTCGCCGAGCGGCTGCGCGACCTGACGTTGCAGATCTACACCGCAGGGGCCGAGAAGGCGCTGGAGCGGGGGATCATCATCGCGGACACCAAGCTGGAGTTCGGGTGGGACGGTGACGTTCTGACGCTCGGGGACGAGGTGCTGACCTCCGACTCGTCGCGGTTCTGGCGCGTCACGGAGTGGGAACCTGGCCGTCCGCAAAAGGCGTTCGACAAGCAGTTCGTGCGGGACTGGTCGCTGTCCACCGGGTGGGACAAGACGCCACCTGGGCCGGAGATTCCCGACGAGATCGTCAAGGCCACCCGGGATCGCTACATCGAGGCGTACGAGCGCATCACCGGCCTTCGCTGGCGGCCGAAGGACGGTGAGCCCGCCACCGTGCACTGGGATCCCAACGGCCAGTACTACGACCCGCAGCGGCTGATCGACGACGTTCGCCGCGTCCTGCGCGAACACGGGTTGAACCCGGTCAGCCACCCTGATCATGCGGATCTCCGGGACAGGGGTGCGAGCCTGTTGCTGCGCGGGTTGAGTGTGACTCCGGGCAACCCGCCGGAGGACGGCGGCGCCGATGGGGCGCCGGGTGCGGGTGGCCAGGCTTGAACGGCCGATGAGGCGCCGGGTGCGAGTGATGAGGCCTGACAGCTGATGGGGTGCTTGAGCGGGCTTGACAGCCGATGGGCGCCGGGCATCGGCGACCAGATCTGATCGCCGTCTCGGGGCTGAGGTCGCCGCTCCGCCTACTTCCGGCCCAGTGCCGATTTGACGTAGTCCTCGTCCTTGATCCGGACCGCTCCTTGCTCGAGCGGCACCCGGTGGCCGTCCGTGCACCGCACCTGGACGGTGAGCGGCGCTTCGCAGTCGCGGTGGATCAATTCCACTCCGGTGCGGTGGTCGTCGCGTAGCGTCTCGCCCCACTGCATCAGTGCGACGAGGATCGGGAACAGCTGACGGCCGCGCTCGGTCAGGACGTACTCGTCGCGAGTACGTTTGCCTGCTTCCCGATACGGGCGGCGCTCGACGATGCCGTCGGCGTGGAGCTGTTTGAGCCGCCCCGCGACCACGGCTTCGCTCAGGCCGGTGCGCCGCGTGAACTCGTCGAAGCGCGTACCGCCGTAGAACAGCTCGCGCAGCACCAGCATCGCCGACCGGGTGCCGATCACCTCCAGCGCTCGCTCGATGCGGCACCACCCCTTGGCCGGCCACCTGTCCCGCGCCGCGAACTCGCCCAGCCGCTGCAGAACACCTTCCGACGGAGCCTGCGCACTGTCCTCGCTCATGTCCTCATCCTACCTCTAGCTTTACTTTTCCAAAGTCAGAGGTGTAGCTTCTAACTATGGTTTTCCATAGCCAGAAGGCTTCCCGCTGCGAAAGGACCCGCCCATGAGCACCGCTTACCTGATCGACGCCGTCCGCACTCCGATTGCCAAGGGCAAGCCGGGCGGCGCGTACACCGGCATCCACCCGGTCGACCTGCACGCTCGCACGCTGGCCGCGCTCGTCGAGCGCGTCGGTATCGACCCGGCCCACGTCGACGACGTCATCAGTGGTGCGGTCGGCCAGATCGGCGAGCAGTCCGGCAACACCGCGCGCTGGGCGCTGCTCGGCGCGGGGTTCCCCGAATCCGTCCCCGGGGTGACCGTGGACCGTCAGTGCGGCTCGTCCCAGCAGGCACTGCACTTCGCCGCGCAGGGAGTGCTCGCCGGGGCGTACGACGTGGTCATCGCTTCCGGGGTCGAGTCGATGAGCCGCATCCCGATCGGCTCGCAGTCCCAAGGCAAGAATTTCGTCGGCAGCCGCGTCGGCGACCGCTACCCGGACGGCCTCGTCCCGCAGGGCGTCAGCGCCGAGCTGATAGCCCAGCGCTGGAACCTGTCGCGCACCGAACGACGAGTTCGCCGCCGAGTCGCACCAGCGCGCGGCGAAGGCGTGGACAGACGGGCTCTTCGACAGCCAGGTCGTGCGGATCACCGACCTGGTGATCGACGAGAGCATCCGGCCCGACACCTCCGTGGACGTGCTGGCCGGGCTCAAGCCGTCGTTCAAGGCGGATCACTGGGTCGAGCGGTATCCCGATCTCGAGTGGCGGGTCACCGCGGGCAACAGCTCGCCGGTCAATGATGGTTCCGCTGCGGTGCTGGTGGCCAGTGAGGACGCGGTACGGCGGTTCGGCCTGAAACCCCGCGCGCGGGTGCACGCGTTCGCGGTCACCGGCGACGATCCCGTGTTCATGCTGACCGGGATCATCCCGGCCACGCACAAGGTGCTGGCCAAGGCCGGCCTGCGGCTCGACGACATCGACGTGTTCGAGGTCAATGAGGCCTTCGCCTCGGTCGTGCTCGCTTGGCAGCGGGAGACCGGTGCCGACCTGGCCAAGGTCAACGTCGACGGCGGTGCCATCGCGATCGGTCATCCGCTCGGTGCATCCGGCGCCCGACTGATGACGACGCTGGTCAACGCCCTGGAGCACACCGGCGGCCGCTACGGGCTGCAGGTCATGTGCGAAGGCGGCGGGATGGCCAACGCCACGATCATCGAGCGGATCTGACATGGCCGGCTTCTCCTGGGCCGACCTGCTTCGGAACGGCCTGGAAAAGCACATCGCCCACCTGGAGCGGCACTACGGCGCTGCCACGGCCGCCGACGCCCCCGTGCGCGCCGGCGGCGTGGACGCCCGCTCACCGGCAACCGAGGAGGCATCGATGAACCGGACGCGCACCTACAGCTGGGAGGATCCGAAGGTCTTCGCCGACCCGGCTCGTCAACTCAGCGGCCTGGAATTCCTCAACCAGATCGGCAGCGGTGAGCTGCCCATGGTCCCGGCAGGCGTCACCACGGAGATTCTTCCGGTGGCGGTCGGCGACGGCTGGGCCGAGTTCCGGATGCAGCCGGCCGAATGGCACTACAACCCGATCGGCTCGGTGCACGGTGGCATGCTCGCCGGCCTCGCCGATTCGGCCCTCGGCTGCGCGGTGCACAGCAAACTGCCCGCCGGGACCGGCTACACGTCGCTGGACCTGACCATCAAGTTCACCCGGCCTGCGAACCTCGACAGTGGAGTTCTGCGGTGCCGTGGCGAGGTGGTGACCATGGGCCGCCGCACCGCGACAGCCGAAGCCCGGATCGTGGACGGCCGCGGCAAGGTGGTCGCGCACGCGATCGCCACCTGCCTGCTCTTCCCGCTCTGACCACGGTCACGGCGCGGTCAGCGGCCTCGAAGCTTCCGCCACCGGTCCTTCCAGCTCGAGCCTGCCGAGACGACCGCGTCGTCACCCGACGGCAGCGGGTTCTTGTCGTCCGAGTCGTAGGTGACCGGCGATGTGCTCGGGACACGAAAGGCTTCCAGCTCCGAGTCCGCCAGGATCGCGTCGATGCATGCGCGGCTGCCGCCGACGTGCGTCACCGCCAGGTCGATGTCGGTGGCGACACACCACGAGCGGCAATCGGGCCACCACGCGTACGGTGACTGATAGTGACCGTCGTGCGTGTCGTCCCGCATGGACGTCGTGACAGCGTCCAGGCTCCCAGTGAGCAGGATCAGTTCACGGTCCAGAGGTAGCGTGAACCGTGCTCCGCGAGACCACTCGGGGCGGAAGTCGCCCCCGTCCCACACCGCGAACCAGCACCGGCCGGGGTTCGTGGTGAACGGCTTCAGGAGCTTCGCCAGCCTGCTCGCCATCGGCCGGGTGATCGATCCGGTTTCCGGTTCTTCGGTGAACGGCGGCGGAAGCTCCGGATCGACCGGGTTGGCGATGGCGGCCCACTGGGCGCGCGCGTGCATGACCCGGCCGCTCCACTGTGCGACCGCTGACCACGAGACGGGCCGTCCCTCGATGTCCATCGCCGGATGGAAGAGGCGCGCATAGTCTTCGAAGACCTCAGGAACCAACGACCTGACGTCGTATTTCTCGACCAGCGCCTGCTGGATCCAGTCGACCATGCCGTCGGTGCCGACTGCTGGGGTGAGGTCAGTCATCTGCTCGCCAGGTGCTGCACGGTGATCACGGTGAACGTCTTCCATCTTGCCGCGTCACCGTGCTGGCATGGCATGGATTCTTGCCCGCGTCACCGTGCTGGCATGGCCCGGATTTTTGCCCGCATCACCGTGCCGGTATGGCCCGAACGACTGCGATCACCCCTGCAGCATGGCCTTCCACTCGGCGGTCGAGTACTCGCCGGTGATCAGCAGCGGCCAAATGTCGGCACCCAGCAGCCCGTGTTCGCCGGCCCGTGCCGCCGCGATGCACGTGTGCTGCGGCACCCCGCGCTCGGCGGCGAACGCGGCCACCGCCTCCGCGGTGCGCGGCCCGTAGTAGCCGTCGACCGGGACCTGCACCCCTTGCCTGCGCAACAGTCGCTGAGCGGTCCGCACGGCCTCGCCCCGGTCGCCGACCCGAAGCAGCGGCCACTGCGGCCGGTGGGTGGGTGCCGGGGCGCCGAGGACCTCGGCGACCGCCTCGCGCAGCTCGGGGATCCGGGCGTACAGCACGTCGCCGGGACATTGGGTGGAGTTGAAGTCCCGGTGGCCCATGATGTGCTCCACCGGAATGCCGTACTGGGAGGCGATGTAGGCGACCAGCTGCACCAGCGAGTCCCACAGTGCCTGCGGCACGTCGGCGGAGACGTAGTTGCCTTCGTTCTCGATGCCGATGACCTCGCTGTTGTGGTTGGCCACGTTCGCGCCTTGGACGTGCTGGGTGCCGACGCGCAGCACCTCCAGGCTGCGATGCCGTCCCTCGGTGATGTAACCGCCGCGGGAGTTGGTGAACTGCTGGCCGGAGTCGATCCAGCCGTTGTTGTCCATGTGGTGGTTCTGGATCGCGCGGGAAATGGCGAACGCGCGCTCCTTGCTGAAATCGTCGCTGTTGCCCGGTTCGACGGTGTGGTGGACGACGATGTAGGTGGGTGCGTGGTCCAGCACGACGATCTGGCCGTTCGGCGGTCGTGCTCCCCAGTCGGCCGTGCCGAAGATCTCCGGGGCCTCGACCGTGCGGCCGCGGCTGCCCGGACTTCCGGCGGTGCCCGCCAGTGCCCCCGGAGCCGTGATGCCGCCGATCACGGTGGCCGCCAGTCCACCTTTCAGCAGCGTCCTTCGGTGGAATTCGACATCGGCCATCGGTGGTTCCCCTCTCGCGCGCAGGGCGGCTCACCAGGATGTCATCGGTCGGTGAGCGGAAGTGCACCGAAGGTAACTCCGCGCCAGGGACGCCGACAATCATTGACGAACGGTATGCGCATCTTGCGAACTAGTTACCGTTCACAGTTGAGTGCTCGCCGGGAAGCGCGAAGCGCCCGTCGGCGATCTGCTCCACCAGGCCGTCCTCCAGCAGCGAGTGCAGACACCGGTCGCGCTGCCCGTCGATCGGCCATGCCGCATCGAGCTGTGTCTTGTCCACCGGCTCCGGCGATCCCCGCAGCACGTCCAGCAGCAGCCCGCGCACGTGGCGGTCGGTCCCGGCATAGCGTTGGACCGGCCGGGCAGGCTGACCGGTGTAGGCGGGACATCCGGCGCGCTGCCAGGCGCAGGTCTGCACCAGCGGACAGCGGGAGCACCGCGGAGTGCGCGCGACGCACACCAGCGCGCCCAGCTCCATCAACGCCGCCGACAGCCGCGCTGCGCGCGCTTCGTCGTCCGGCAGCAGCTGCTCCACGTCGGCCATGTCACGGGTCATCGAGGCCGGTCCGGCATCCCCGGCGCCGTGCACTGCCCGAGCCACGACCCTGCGCACGTTGGTGTCGACCACGGGAGCCCGCTTGTCGTAGGCGAAGGCTGCGACCGCGCGAGCCGTGTAATCGCCGATGCCCGGCAGGCGCAGCAGCGTCTCGACATCCGCGGGGACGACGTCGCCGTGCTCGGTGGCGATCACCGTCGCCGTCTGATGCAGTCGCAACGCGCGCCGCGGGTACCCGAGCTTGCCCCAGGCTCGCAGTACCTCGCCCTGACTGGCGCCGGCCAGAGCCGACGGCTTCGGCCACCGGCGGATCCACTCCTCGTACACCGGCAGCACCCGGTTGACCGGCGTCTGCTGCAGCATGATCTCGCTGACCAGCACCCGCCAGCCACGGTTCGCCACCGGCTCCCGCTCGCGCCAGGGCAGCTCGCGGGCGTTCGCGTCGAACCAGTCCAGCAGCAGCTCGGGGTCCACGCTGAGACGGTAGCGCTCAGGCTTCCACCTCGGTGATGGCGGCGGTGTTCACGTCGTAGACGAAGCCGCGGACGTTGTCGGTGTAGGGGATGAACGGGCTCTGCCGGATGCGCCGAAGGGTCTGTCGGACGCTCTCGGTGACGTCCCGGAACGACTCGATCGCCCACGGCGGCCGGATCCCGGTGGCCTGTTCCACCTCGTCCTTGAACGAGTCCTCGGTGATCATCGACAGGCCGCACTGGGTGTGCTGCATGACGATGATCTCCCGGGTCTGCAGCTTGCGCTGGCTGATCGTCAGCGACCGGATGGCGTCGTCGGTGGCCACGCCGCCCGCGTTGCGCAGGATGTGCGCCTCGCCGTGCCGCAGGCCGAACACGTCGAAGACCTTGATCCGGGCGTCCATGCAGGTCAGCACGGCGATGCCGAGACTGGGCACCGGCGTCCGGATGGTGGGTGCGCCGTGGTCGACACCGTCCACATGGCGCTTCAGCAGGAGATCGATGTTGCTCACCGCGCACCTCCGACAACGGTTTCGGTCATTGGAGCGTGCCCGGCGTGCCCGCGACAAGCGGGCGGGAGAAACATCACTCAGACGATCATGGACCGAACCAGCGCTGCTCCGCCGTGCGTGGGGGAGCGGACGTCCGGCCGATGCGCAACTCGGTCTCCAGCGTGATCACCTCGGGGGTGACCGCGGCCGAGCCCACCCGCCGGTTGGGGTCCAGCAGCAGCTTGCCCGCACACCGGCCCTTCTCCCGTACCGGCTGGCGCACCGTGGTCAGATCCGCCCGCTCGCCCTCCGGCACCCCGTCGAAACCGGTGATGGTCAGGTCCGCGGGCACCTGCAACCGGCGTCGCTGTGCCTCCTTCAACGCGCCCAGCGCCAGGATGTCCGACGTGCACACCAGCGCGGTGACGTGCGGGTGCGCGTCGAGCAGCTGGCGGGCGGCCGAAGCGCCGTCTTCGATGGTGTGCTCGAAGCGCTCCACGACCGGCACCGTGGACCAGTCCACACCGACCGCCTCGAACGCCTCGGCGAGCGCGGCCAGCCGGGCGCGCTGCACGTGGTAGCTCGCCTTCTCCTGCCGTTCCCGGGACACGAAGCCGTTGCGGCGCTCCCGGGACAGCCGCATGCACAGCACGCCGATGTCCCGGTGGCCGAGTTCGATGAGGTGGTCGGCCAGCGAGGCCATCGCCGCCTTGTCGTCCGGACCCACCCGGTCCACGTCCGCCACCACCGGCTGGTCGATGATCACCGTCGGGACGGGGCGTTGCAGCACCGCTTCCAAGTGCGGATCGTCGTCCGGCACCGAGTAGACGACGAAACCGTCCACCCCCGCCCGGTGCACCGCGTCGATGTTGTCCTTTCCGGGGCTGGCGGGCACCAGCTGCACGCCGACCCCGGCGTCCTCGCACGCCAGCGCGAGCCCTTCCAGCACCCCGAGCGCCGCCGGGTCGCGGAAGGCGTACGACAGCGCCTCGGTGAGCAGCAGGCCGACCGCCCCGGCCTTACGCGTGCGGAGCGAGCGGGCCACCGGGTCGGGCCCCGGGTAGCCCAGTTTCCGTGCGGTTTCCAGGACGCGGCGCCGCAGCTCCGGGGACAACTGGTCCGGGCGGTTGTAGGCGTTGGACACCGTTGTCCTGGACACGCCGAGTTCGGCGGCAAGCGAGGCCAGTGTGGCCTGCCGCCGGGTGCGCATCGGACGACCCATGTTCGGAACGTTAACGGTTCAGTAGCCTCGGCGGGAACCCGAGCCGGGAAATGATCACGGAACGTCGCACAGCCCGGCCGAGGCGACGGCTGTGCGTCACCACCTGGGCCGTGCTCGCCGCGCCCGCGCCGTCCGCACACTGTCCGTGTGCGGCCACGACACTCCGCTCGCCAGTGGCGCTGTTGCGCCAGGCCGAAGACCCGTCTACGGCCGGACCGTGTCACTCGTTTGCGGTACGCTATTGATAACGGATTCCATTTTCTACTAGTGATCACGAACGGAGAACCGGATGAGCCTGCGCCGCCTTGTGCCGACCGTCGTGGCCAGCGCCGTCGCCGTGGTCGCCGCGGGGTGCGGAGGCAGCGCGGCCGGAGATGCCGACGGCAAGCTCTCGGTCGCCACCTCCACCAGTGCATGGGCCGGCGTCGTGCGTGCGGTCGCCGGTGATTCGGTCACTGTCTCGGCAGTGATCGACGACCCGGTCGCCGATCCGCACTCCTACGAGTCGACCGCGGAGGACGCCCTGACGTTCACCAAGGCCGACCTGGTGGTGATCAACGGCGGCGGTTACGACGCGTTCGCCGAGAAGCTGGCCGAGCAGGCGCCCGATGTCCCGGTCATCGACGCGTTCGCCGTGTCCGGCCGCGGCTCCGAGGAGGAGCACGACCACGACCACGGCGACGACCATGCCGAGGACCACGACGGACACGCGCACGAGCACGGCGCGGTGAACGAGCACGTCTGGTTCGACCTGGACACGGTCGAAGCGGTCGCTGACGAGGTGGTCGCACACCTCGGCGCGCTGGCGCCCGAGCGGAAGGCGGAGTTCGAGGCCAACGGTAAGAAGTTCGCGCAAGGCCTGGCCAAGCTGCGCCAGGAGCTGACCGCGCTGCGCAAAGCCGCGGCGGGGCAGCGGGTGATCGCAACCGAGCCCGTGGCGTTCTACCTGCTGGACGCCGCCGGGCTGCACGACGTCACGCCGAAGGCGTTCAGCAGTGCGATCGAGGGCGATTCCGACGTGCCGGTGGCGGCCCAGGCCGAAGTGACCCGCCTGGTGGAGCGCGGCGAAGTGACCGCCGTGGTGCACAACCCGCAGACCGAGACCGAGGTGACCCAGCAGCTGGTGGCGACGGCCGAGCGGTCGGGCACGCCGGTGGTCGAGATCAGTGAGACGCTGCCGGAGGGAGAGAGCGACTACCTGCGCTGGCTGGCAGCGGAGATCGAGGAACTCAAGACGGCGGTGGCCAGACCATGACGACACGACCAGCGGTACGGCTCGTGGACGCGGGCCTGAGTTTTCCCGGGCGCACCCTGTGGTCCGGGCTGACCATGTCGGTGCAGCCGGGGGAGTTCGTCGCGGTGCTCGGGCCCAACGGGTCGGGCAAGTCCAGCCTGCTCAAGGTGCTGCTGGGGCGGCTGCGGCTGTCCACGGGCGCGGCCGAGGTCGCCGGTGGCCCGGATGCGGTCGGCTACGTGCCCCAGCAGGGGGCGGTGGAAACCGGGGCGGCGACCGGAATACGCGGGGTCGACCTGGTCGGCCTGGGGCTGGACGGCCAGCGCTGGGGCCTCGGCCTGCGCGGCATGCGCCGACGGCGGCAGCGGGTGGCCGAGGCGGTGGCGGCGGTCGGTGCGGAGCAGTTCGCCGGCAAGCCGTTCAACCAGCTGTCCGGGGGCGAGCAGCAGCGCCTGCGGGTGGCGCAGGCGCTGGTGGGGGAGCCCGCGGTGCTGCTGTGTGACGAGCCGCTGCTGTCGCTGGACGTGGCCCAGCAGCAGGCGATCAGCGAGCTGATCGACCGCAGGCGGCGGGAAGCCGGCACCACCGTGCTGTTCGTCACGCACGAGATCAACCCGATCCTGTCGTACGTGGACAAGGTGCTCTATCTGGTGGACGGGCGGTTCCGGGTCGGTCCCCCGCGCGAGGTGATGACCTCGGCGGTGCTGTCGGAGCTGTACCGGGCGCCGGTGCGGGTGGTCGAGCTGGACGGCCAGCTTCATGTGGCGGGCGCGCACAGCGCGGTGTGCGAGGACGAGCCGCATCACGTGCAGCAACGGGTGGCGGGCTGATGGACAAGTTCGGTGACGTCGGGCTGACCCTCGACTTGCTTGCACTGCCGTTCGTGCAGTCGGCACTGCTGGCGGCGGCGATTCTCGGTGTGGTGGCGGGCGTGATCGGCCCGCTGATCGTGCGGCGCCAGATGGCGTTCGCGGTGCACGGTACGGCCGAGCTGGGGTTCACCGGCGCGGCCGCGGCGCTGCTGCTCGGCGTCGGCGTCGAGTACGGCGCGGTGGCCGGCGCCGTGATCGCTGCGCTGGCGCTCGGCCTGCTGGGCACCAAGGCCGACGAGCGCGATTCGGTCATCGGCGTGGTGCTGTCGTTCGGCCTCGGCCTGGGCGTGCTGCTGCTGTGGTTCTACGAGGGGCGGGCGTCCAGCAAGCTCGGCTTGCTGTTCGGCCAGGTCATCACGGTGGATTCGACCAACCTGGCGGTGTATGCCTGCTCTGCGGTGCTCGTCCTCGGCGTGCTTGCGGTGATCTACCGCCCGTTGCTGTTCGCTTCCGTCGACCCGGTGGTGGCGGCGGCGCGCGGAGTTCCGGTGCGCGTGCTGACGCCGCTGTTCGCCGTCCTGATCGGTATCACGACGGCGCTGGGGGTGCAGACCGTCGGGGTGCTGCTGGTGCTGGCGCTGCTGGTGACGCCTGCCGCCGCTGCCTGTCGCGTGACGTCGAGCCCGCTGCTGGCCACCGTGCTGTCGGTGGTGTTCGCCGAGGTGGCCGTGCTCGGCGGCATCGTCCTGTCGCTCGCGCCGGGGGCGCCGATCAGCGCGTTCGTCACGACCCTGTCGTTCGTGATCTACCTGGTGTGCCGGGCGATTGCGGCGGCCCGCGGCCGGGTCAGCGGACGGGTTGCTCAGCCAGTTTCGGTGCCAGCCGGTCGATGAAGCCGTCGTAGAGGAACCCGGCGGTTCCCGCCGCGAGCGCCCGCTCCACGATCTCCACCACGACGATCTCCGACCGCACGAACGCCTCGATGGTCGCGTCCAGGTCGTCGTTCGCCGTCGAGTAGCTGAGCATCGTCACGTCGGAGAAACCCGCGGTGAGGTAGCCGGAGGCCGCCTTGGTGAACGAGTCGCCGAACACCAGCGTCGGCTCGGAGATCGACCCGGGCACCGGCGGGAGCTGCCTGCGCACCGGGCGGTCGATGTCCAGCGCGAGCAGGGTGGTGCGGTTGGTCTGCCCGTCCGGCATCACCGCGTAGCGGACGGAGGTCTTCGTCCCGGACCGGCCGATCATCTTCGGCAGGTCGGCCGACGACGAGTACATGCCACCCGGCACCACCTGCCAGTTCTGCGTCAAGCCCGGCTGCAGGTTCTCCACCAGCGTCATGGTCATCGCCACCGAGCCTTCGTCGGTCCAGTGGGTGTCGTTGGGGTAGTAGACCGGACGGCCGACGTTCTGCTCGGCTTTCTCCAGCAACGGGCGTATGTCGACGGCCTTGGCCTCGTCGATCAGCTTGGGCCACAGCGTGCGGGTGAACCTCTCGGCGCACTCCTTGCCCGCGTAGCGCTCCGGCAGGTGCTCGGGCACCATCGTCGTCTTGTCCGGCGCGACGATCAGCACGAACCTCCGCCCGGAGTCCTCCACCGCCTTGCGCAGCTTGTTCAGCGCCGCGATGGTGCGGCCGAGCGGCTTGCGCGGATGGCACTTGCCGCGCACGTCGTCGCCCAGGTACAGCCAGCCGTCGTCGCCCTCGATCACCCGGCGGAAGCCGGCCGCGACCTCGGGGGACTCGTCGTTCTGCGGCCCCGACGGCGTGGTCCCGGGCAGCGGACCGGTCTGGTGTTGCTCGGTGCCGAACGGGGGTGGTTCGCCGAAGATGCCGCGGCTGATGCCGTCCGCCGCGTCGATCGCCGCGCCCCGGAAGACGAGCTGGTCGATCGCCCACTGCGGCAGCTTGGTGAACATGCCCCAGCCGTCGCTGATGCTGGGGAACTCGGTCAGCTTGCGGTTCTCGATCTCGGCGGGTCGCATGCCGAACACCCACAGTGCGGTGGGGGTGAGGAAGAAGACCACCGCGGATATCAGTGCGACCAGCTGGCGGCCGCCGTGTCGAGGGCGGTGCAGCGCGTGCTCTCGTGGCAGCCACGCCTCATGGACCGGAGGCAGCCGAGACGAGTCCGTCACCACGGCCATCACCGTACCGGGCGAGGCCGCACCGGGTAGCCCGAACGGTGCCATCAGGTGAGGGGAAGCATCATCTGGATGGCCCCGACGGCCGCGCCCGCCACCGCGACGATCACCGTCAGCGCCCACCGCGCCGACTGCAGCGCCGGGCGGGCGAGCAGCTCGAATTCGGCGTCGGTCAGTTCGGCCAGCCCGTAGGACACCCTCCGCTGCACGGCCATGGCCTCGCCGAGGTACCGGTGCGCCGGGCGCGCGGTGTAGGGCAGGTTCTCCAGCGCCCGCGCGGCCGCGGTGCGCTTCATGGCAGGCAGCTGATCCGTGCCGATGGTGGCCGAGACCAGGGTGCGCAGCGCCCGCACCTGCTCGTCGACCAGCTCGTCGACGATGTCCTCGAGCACGGCGCGGGCCTGCCTGCGTTCGACGCCGTTGGCCAGGGCGTCCAGCAGCACCGCCGGGGTCAGCACCTCCTCCGCGACGAGCCCGGCGTAGATCTTGGTGATGGCGGCGCGACGGCGATGAAACGGCCCCCGCAGGAGAAGGCGGCCGACGGTGTGCGGCCGGCGCGGCCGGAAGATCCACTCAGCGGCCACCCAGCACGCCGAAACCGCGACCGCGGCCCCGAACACCGGAAGCAGCAATTTCCAGGGCACCACGGCCAGCACAGCGGCCTCGACGACCCCGGCGAGCAGACCGGCCCCGAGTGCGACCACCGAGCTGCGGCGCAGGTCGGCGATGGTCATCGCGCGGATCAGCCTGCTCATCCGGTTCGGGTCCGACAGCCGTCGCAGCACGATGTCGCGGATGTCGACGACCCAGTCGGCGTGCCCGCGGAGCCGGTCGACGAGCTCGCGCACGATCCACGGCGCCGCCGCCTGCAGCCGCTTGACGACCATGTCCTGCACGAACAGCGGCAGGGCTTCCCACACCGTCGGGTGGTGCTTGGCCAGCGTTTCGTGCGCCACCGTGTCGATGGTGCGCAGCAGCGGCTGCTCGACCTCGGCGAACAACCGCTGCGGGTCGACGTCGGCGAACAGTTGCTGCGTGGTCAGCATGCGGCCGGTGAGCAGGTCGGCGTTGACGGCGGCGAGTTTGCCCGCGGACCGGGGGACGGCGCCATACCAGCCCAGCGGTCCCACCCCGAGGAACTTTCGTGGCTTGAACAGCAGCACCACGATCAGTGCCCGGGTGGCCAGGCCCACCGCGGCCGCCGTCAGCGGGATGCTCAGCAGGACCGCCCAGTGCACGGCTGAACCCTAGCCGATGACGGCCGCGGTTCGCGGACGCCGGACCGGGTCGTCCGCGGGACCGCCGGAGCGCAGCGTGCGGCTTGGCTGGGTGGCGCGGTCGCGGGACCGCTGGAGCGCAGCGTGCGGCCGCAGGACGCGTCAGTGCAGCATCAGCAGCACTTGCATCTCGCCGACGATGCCGCCGATGACCGCGCCGACGGCGATCAGCTTCCACTCGTCCTGCCGGAACGCCGGGCGCAGCAGCTGCTCGAACTCCAGCCGGTTCAGCTGCCGCATCCGCTCCACGACCGTGTTGCGCACGTCCAGCGCCCCGGTGGCGTAGTCCTCGGCGTGGCGGACCGTCTGGGGCACCCGCTGCACGGTCTTCTCCGCCACCGACGCCTTCATCTGCTGGAACCGGGTCGACCCGACCGCGGCGACCACGAACGGCTTGATCACCCCGGCCTGCTCGTCGATGGTCCGCTGCACTTCCCGCTGGACGATCTGGAACAGCCGGTCCGACTTCGGTCCGGTGAGCACCGCCTCGACGATGTTGGGGATGGTGATGATCTCCTTGGCGATCATGTCGCCGTAGTCGGCGGCCACCTGGTCGCGGCGCTTCTGGAACACGCCTTGCCAGGTGAACACCCCGAAGAACTTCCTCGGCTCCCTGGGCAGGAACACCATCTTCAGCGCCAGCCAGTCGGTGATCCAGCCGATGAAGAAGCCGAACAGCGGCATCACCAGCGGTTCGTGGGTCAGCGTCCACACCGCCAGCTGCACGATGCCCAGCCCGAACCCGAAGAAGATGCCGGACCGGGCGATGAACCGCATCTCCGGCCGGGAGATGTCCCGGATCAGCCGGACCAGCAGCTCCTTGTCCCGCACCAGGTTCGTCACGACCATGTGCTTGAGGTCGAAGACGTCCTCGATGTTGTCGGCGAACTGCTTCATGATCGAGGCGATCGCCCGGGGCGCCTGCGCGCGCACGCGGGAGAGCAGCAGTTCGCGCACCGCCGGGGGCAGCCGCTCCCACAACTGGGGCTGGTACTCCTCCATCACCTCGCGGGTGATCTCGTCGACCGCCTGCAACAGCGGTTGTTCGACTTCCTTGGCGATCTGCTCGGGATCCAGCCGGGAGAAGATCTCCTTGGGATCGACCAGGTTGCGGGTGAGGGTGTCGGTGGCGATGCTCGCCATCCGCTCGGCGTTGGCCGGCAGCACGCCCTGCCAGCCGAGCAGCGGCGGGATCCCGACGAACTCCAGCGGCCGGAACATCATCTCGATGGCCACCCGCTTGGTGACGTAGCCGATCAGCGCCGCGATGAACGGGATCGAGACGTACAGCGGCCAGCGGTCGGACACGTCGGCGACGATGGTGTTCCAGTCGACCATCGCCGCCCCCTCCGGTTGCTTGCCGTCCTGCCCGTGCCCGACGCCCGGCATGCGCTCCCCGACGCTGTGACGGTAGCTGAGCGACGGCGGATCCATGGCCGCGACCACGGGTGACACCCGGTCGGATGGCGTACCCGGCGGCCACTACGGGCGGTGCGGAGAAACGGTCCGCAAGATTACTCCGTTTGGAGGTATGAGCTCGAGCCCGGTGACTCATTATGGTGGCCGACGATTGCCTGACACGACATTGGCGTAGAGCAGCAAGGCTTCGAGCTGTTGGCTTTTGTCAACCAGCTGCTCGCGAGCATGGCCCAAGCGTTCGCGCAGGTTGCAGATACGTCTCTGCTGCACACCGATGACCGCACCCAGTCCGGTGACGAGTACGGACACATCCCAAGCGATGCTCATGGCCAGCGTCCCCGAATCACGCGTCGAAGTCAGTCCCCGGTTCTCTCCTCCGTGGAGAGGCCGGGGGCTTCCTGCTTAGGTGTCAGGCGGTGTCGTCTGGGTCAATGATCGTCATGGCCTGTCGGTCGACGTAGTCGATGACCGCGGCGCCGAGCTTGGTCAGGTACCGGCCGTAGCGGTGTAACACCTGGGGCGGCGGGAGCGGGCCTGTCTTCAGATGTCCCTCGAGCGCTACAAGCGTCGACACCAGCCCAGGGTTGGTCAGAGAGACGTCGTAGAACAGCTGCCCGTCGTGGGGCACCGAGATGTTCGGCTCGAACAGGCCCTTCGCCACGTAGGGATACCCCGCTCTCTCGTCCAGCACGATTTGTCGTCTCACGCTCTCCACCCCGCTCGATGTCGGCCTCGTCCGCCCGCACCTCGTCGTCACTGATGTAGATCGCGTGCTCCGGATAGGCGTCAGTGACGACGATCTGCGCCCCCGTAGGTGTCGGCAGGCAAGGGCTGGAGTTCCAAGTCATGGGGCAATTCTGGGATCAACCAACTACGCTGTGACACCGGACACGTACTGACAGCAGCCGCACGGCTCGTTCGGCGGTTGTGTGCGAGCAGTGTGAGAGTCAAGCTCCCCAAGGTGTGGGTGGTATGATCGAGCTTTTTGCCGGAGAGCTGAGGCGTGCCAGAGAACAAGCACAGATGACCCGGGAGCAGCTGGCCCAGCGGTCGGCATTCTCAATCAGCTTGATCGAGAAGGTCGAGACCGGGCAACGCCTGCCGAGCGAGCAGTTCGCTGAGGCGATGGATGCGGTGCTCGAGACGGGCGGGTTGCTCAGCCGTATCCGGCAGTTCGCGATGACCCAGAAGGCAACGCCGGAGTGGCTGCGGTCATGGCTGGACGTCGAGCAGCAAGCCGAGCGCATCCTGTGCTTCGAGCTGTCCTTCGTGCCCGGGCTGCTCCAAACCGAAGAGTATGCCCGCGAGCTGCTGCACGGTGACGAAGCCAAGCTGGCCGCACGGATGGAGCGACAGTCAGTGCTCGAGCGTGGGACCTCCTACGTGGCCCTGATCGACGAGCGATCTCTGCGGTACCCCGTCGGCGATCCGTCGATCATGGCCAAGCAGCTCCGAGCACCTGATCACCGCTACCGAGCGCTTCGTCATCCAGGTCATTCCGTTTGGCTGCGACACGTACCTACACCTCGATGGGTCGTTCTCCCTGGCTACAGTGAACGGGCGCGAATACGTCTACATCGACTCCGCGGTACAGGGCGTGCTCTTCGACAATGCCGAGCTGATTCACCAGACCAAGGAGCGATGGGACCGGATCCGAGCCGAAGCGCTGTCGAGGAAGCAGTCGATCGCACTGATGCGGGAGGTAGCGGAAGAATGGAACAGCAAAGCCTGAGGTGGAGGAAGTCGACCAAGTCGAACACTCACGGCGCGTGTGTCGAAGTCGCCTTCGAAGGTGACAGAGTCTACGTGCGTGACTCCAAGGACCGGCAGGGCCCGGTGCTCCGGTTCACGCAGAAAGAGTGGGACGCTTTCCTGGACGGCGCGCGCAAGGGCGAGTTCGACCTCTGACAAGGCATCCGGTTCGCCGGCGACGCACACAACCTCGACCCCGGCCTCTCCCGCCCCGGAGAGCTGGGGTCCTTTTTTGTGCGCCAGCTCAGTTCGTGAACACCTCAAACCCTGACTCGATGACCAGGTCGCCTCGTACGTCTTCTCGATCTCGCCGAACTCATCGGCCCGATCCGGGCAGAAGTGCCCGACAATGACCTGCCCGCGAGCGAGTGTCCCGGCGAGCTCCAGGAAGTCATCATGTGGTCGACGAACACTTCATGACTGGCAACGCAGATCGCTCGCGCAAGGTTTCCATGTCACCCCATTTGGTGTACTGTCCCGGCGTGTATCCGGAGGCGTGCATGTCAGCGCGGAACTGCGTGATGCCGACCTCATGCTCGTCGTCGCTGGAGCAGCCAGTCAGAGTCCGACCAGCACTGCCATGACCGCAAACCATCTTCACCGGGTCCTCCAGTCCTGTTCACCCTGGTGATCGAGGTCGTGGTAGGCACGGTTGCAGGTGTGTACCGGAGTAGAACATTGCCAAACCCCGATCCATCCCCCGTATCCACGAAGAAACCCGTGTTCGGCACCGCGTATCGCGGATACAACAAGGCCGAGGTCGACCAGCAGATCGATCGGCTGATGAGCGAGCTGGCGCAGACGGCCAAGCAGCGTGACGAGGCCGTGGCGTCGGTCGCCGAGCTCACCAGGTCGCTGGCCTATACGCAGAAGGAGCTCGACGAAGCCAAGGCGGCCCTGGCCCGCCTGGCCGAGGACCCGACCGGTCCGGCGGCGATGTCCGAGCGCATCAAGTCGATGATGCAGCTCGCCGAGGAGGAGATCGCCGAGCACAAGGCCAAGGCGGAGCAGGACGCCGCGGCCACGCGCGAAGCCGCCGACGCCTACGCGGAGAAGACCCGCAAGAAGGCGGAGGAGGTCGCCGAGCAGCTGGCCGCCGAGGCCAAGGCGGAGCGGGAACGCCTCGACGCGGAGGCCGCCGAGCGGCGCGCCAAGGCCGAGCAGGAGTCCGCCGAGAGGATCGCGGCGGCCCAGCAGCAGTCGGCCGAGGAGATCGCTGCCAAGAAGGCCGCCGCGGACAAGGAGATCGCCGAGCTGACCGCCGACGCCAAGGCGCGCGCAGAGGCGATGATCGCCGACGCCGAGGCCCGGCTGGCGGACGCCACCAGGCAGCAGAAGGCCGCGGTGGAGTTCCGCAAGACGGTCGCCGAGCGGCTGTCGGCCACGCACGCCGCGTTGCAGGAGGCCATCGAGAAGCTCGGTGAGATGCCGGAGTTCGACGGCGGCCCGAACGGGCAGGCCACCGGCTCCGCGAGCGACAAGGCCGCAAGCAACGGCTCGGCGTCGAAGGTCAAGCAGCCTGCCTGACGCGATCCGGTCGGCAGATGGACGGCCCGGTGCCCGCGCGGCACCGGGCCGTCATGGTGTGTGCGCGGAACGCCTCCGCGGTGCAGGCGCCGGTAGCGCTGCGCCGGCACGTGCCCGCCACCAAGGCTCGGCGGTGCGGCCGAGGGACATCGGGCTGTTCGGCTTCGAGGCCAAGGGGCGGTCGTCCGTATGGCCCGGCCGTTCGCCGTGCGGACACCGACGGGAAGTCCGGTGCCCAGCGCGGCGACATGCAGGTGCGCACCCTGTCGCTCCCGAAGTACCGGAACGGTCCGTCGGGGGCCGGAACGGGACACGCCCCTGGTCGCGGGGGCCAGTCGGATGGGGGTGCGCTTCGGCTCGCGCGGAGTCATCCGCGACGGCTTTGGCATGTGGGCGGCGGCCCGGGTGTGCTTCGGCTTGCGCGGAGCTACCGGGACGCCCCTACCACTCGCGAAGCGGGTGGAACGGGATGCGCTTGTCCCACGGCACCCAGCTTCTCGCCAGCTCCGGGGTGATCATGTGGCCGATCGCGCTGGCCACACACAGGCCGTCCAGCTTCTCTTCGTTCAGCACCAGGCGCACGACGAGGTCACCGACCTGCTTGCCGATACCCAGCGCGTGCAAATCCCACGTGCCGTGATGCACACCTTCGGCCACGAGCCGCACGGCGTTCGGCGTCCCGTTCCGCGACACCGTCTTCACTTCACCGAGGCGCCCGGTCTCCCGGAGCGCGTCGATCGCGCCCAGCGCCGTCTCGTCGTTGTACGGGATCAGGCCGTCGAGGTGGGAGAAGTCGGCGAGCAGGTTCTTGGTCTTCTCGTAGCCACCGGAGCGGACGTCCAGCGTGTTCCGGTACCGCTCGTCCATCGGGTCGTTGACCAGGTCGAGTCCGTACACCTGCAATCCGTGCACGAAGCCGAGCACGAGCTCGGTGTCGTCGGCGGTGCCCGGTCCGCCGTCGATGCCGACCTTCGCGCCGGCCGGCAACAGGCTCGCCAGGTACTCGGCCATGTAGACGCCGTGGTTGAAGTTCGGGTACACCAGCGACGCGTCCACTGGGAAGCGAGGACGCTCGACGGCGACGACGGACACCCCCTGCCTGCGTGCCTCGGCCACCGCTTCGGCAGGCTCGTCGACGTCGATCGAGTAGAACACGATCGCCCGCACGCCGGCGGCGACCGCCTCCTCGATCAGGGTGTTGGTCCGCTGCAGCCAGTCGTCGTCACGGAAGTCGGCGTAGCCGACACGCAGTTCCAGCCCGGCCTCGGCGAGCGTGTGGTCGATCGCGTGGGTCATCGCGTCGATCGACGGGTTCTCACCGTACTTGAGTGGGCAGATGTAGAGAACGCGCATGAGTATTCCTTCACGGCGCGAGCGTGCCGGACAGGGCGCACGACGGGAAATGCGTGCTGCGCGCCGCGATCGCCTGCTCCACTCCGTGCCGAGGCAGCAGCCGGGGGGACGGGCGACCGGCGCCTGCCGCGCAGCTTGCCTGTCTCCGGGGCCTTTTCGGACTCCTCGTCGATGGCCGGCGGCGCGTGGCGCTCCCCGGCTGCGGTGGGTGGTTCGCCAACGGTGGATGCCTCCGGCCGATCAAGCGCGCCGAGCGACGGCGCGGCACGAACCGGCGAGCCGGCCGGTGAGGCCGTGATCGAGCGGCAGTGCCGCCCCTGGGGTGGGCCAGGCGGTGCCGGAGCGGCGCCTCGTGGACGAGCTCTTCCCACTGCTGCGATCGACGGCCCGGTCGGCTGTGCGGGCGGGGCTCGTCGCTCTCCGGTATCCGACCTGCGGCGGTCGCGCATCGAAGCCGCCATCGGCGTTCGCCGGGAGCTGCGTTCCCCGCGGCATGGTCACCGAGGCGAGGAAGGGGGCTGTGCCGGTGCAGCTGCTACAACGGGGTGGCGAGGGCAACGACCGAGGTGCGCCGGGACCTGTTCGTGCGCTCGGCCCCGTGACAAGTCGTTGCACGCCACCGGGGGCGGTACCAAGGCGACCGCTGCACCGGGGAAGCCATCGGAGTCGTTGCACGCCGGCGTGGGCGGTACACCGGTGTCACCGGCCGCCGTCGCCGGGCTGGCCGGGTCCCAGGGCCTCGGTGCCCAGCCGGATCAGGTCGAGGTCGGCGACTCCGACGAGGTAGTGGCTGGGCCTTGACCCGTCCTCGCGGGCGCGATCAGCCGCGGCCCTCAGAACTGGTAGTACAAGAACGGGCTGAACGTGCCGGTGGCGACCAGGATCGCGGCGTAGAGCAGCCCGCAGGTCATCACGCCCACCCGCAGCACGCTCGCCGGGGTGGAGCGGGAGGACTCCAGCAGCGGGCCGGTGACCGGGTGCGCGGGCAGGAAGAAGATGCTCGCCGCCGCCAGCAGGATGACCAGCCGCTGGTTGGTCAGTGCCTCGTCCACCACGTCGGTCACGCCGCTGAAGTCGGGCAGCAGCATGTGGCCGATCATGGTCAGCGCCGAGCCCAGGTCCGCCGAGTTGAACAGCACCCAGCCGAAGATCACCAGCACGATGGTCAGCGCCCGTCGCCATGCCCTGGCCACCGGGTTGGCCGGGGCCGTGGTGAGGCCGAAGCTGCGCTCGATGATCAGCAGCGCGCCGTGCCAGATGCCCCACAGCAGGAACGTCCACGCCGCGCCGTGCCAGAAGCCGGTCAGCACGAACACGATGCACAGGTTGCGATAGGTCTTGCGCGCTCCGGCCCGGTTGCCGCCCAGCGGGATGTAGACGTAGTCGCGGAACCAGCGGGACAGCGACATGTGCCAGCGGCGCCAGAACTCCGTGACGGTGACCGACGCGTACGGGCGGGCGAAGTTCTCCGGCAACCGGAAGCCGAGCATCCGGCCGAGGCCGATGGCCATGTCCGAGTAGCCGGAGAAGTCGAAGAACAGCTGCAGCGTGTAGGTGATCGCGCCCAGCCAGGCGATCGCGAACGTCATCTCGTCCGCCGGGGTGCGGAAGCAGGCGGTGGCCAGCGGGGCCAGGGAGTCGGCGACGATCGCCTTCTTGCACAGCCCGAGCGCGAACCGCGGGAAGCCGGCCGCGATGTCGTCGAGCCGGTGCAGGCGGCGCTGCGGCAGCTGGTCGGCGATCTCCTTGAACCGCACGATCGGACCCGCGACGAGCTGCGGGAACATCGAGATGTACGTGGCGAACGAGACCGGGTTGCGCAGCGCTTTGCGTTCGCCGCGGTAGATGTCCACCACGTAGGAGATGTGGTGGAACGTGTAGAAGGAGATGCCGATCGGCAGCACCAGCTCCACCACCGGGAAATGGCCGCCGAGCAGCTCGGCGATCGCGTCGATCTGTTCGGTGGCGAACCCGGCGTACTTCCACACCGCCAGCACGGCCGCGTCGAAGCACACCACCGCGATGAGGACGGCTCGCCGGTGCGGTCGCGGCCTGCCGAACTCGTCCGGCTCCAGCAGCGGGCCTGCCAGGAAATTGACCACCATGCAGGCCAGCAGCAGCAGTGTGGTCGCGCCTGCCCCGGTGGCGTAGAAGATCAGGCTGGCGATGGCGATGATGCCGTTGCGCCACGCCCGCGGCAGCACCAGCACGGCGAGCAGCACCGCGGGCATGAAGTACCACAGGAACAGTGGTGACGCGAACGACATCCTCTCGATCCCCCTGCGAGCGGCGGAAGCAGTCAGACACTACCGAAGCCGAGCCGGGAACCGGCACGGATCGGGTAACGTCCCTGTGCACATGACTAAGACGCAGCTCACGGCGGTGATCAACGATCCGCGCATTGCGGACGAACGGCACGTGAACGCTTATCGGGTGTCGGGCCTGTTGCTGGTGCTCTACGGCTTCGTGCCGATCGGCTGGACGACGTACGCCTTCCTGAGCCGTGACGCACCACTCGGCGAGTTCCTGCGCAGCGTCGTCTGGCCGGTGAAGACCGAGCTGGTCTTGGCCATGACGCCCTACGAGTGGGCGTTCGCCGTCTCACTCATCGTGGTGGGCGCGTGCGCACTGGCGCGCAGGCGGGCGGCCCGCGGTAGTGCGGCGGCACTTGCCGTGGGCATGCTCGTGGTCTCGGTCCGGGAGGCCGTCGGGGCGTTCGACCCGGACTACCGCGCGGGCTTCGTCGAACAGGACGAGGGGCCGTGGCTGATCGTCACCAGGGTGTCCGGTCTGGTGATCGGCGTGGTGGTGCTGCTGCTCATGGCGCGTGCCCGGGACGATCGCAACCCGCGGGTGCGCAACGTGACCTACCCGATCGCCGGTGTCGTGATCGCGGCCGCGGGGGCGCTGCAGATCGCCGGGCTGCTGGTGACGCCGGGCGGGGACGCGTTCGTGCGCCGAGCCCTGGACCCGGTAGGTCACTCGCCTGCGAGCATGACCGCGAGCGTGCCGCTGTATCAGCTGTTCCTCATCGTCGCGATGGTGGTGATCGGCCTGCTCGCGGTGACTCAGCTGCGGATCGCGCGGGGAGCCGCGCTGGCGATCGTGCCCGTCGCCGGCTACGTCGCCTACTTCTTCCTCACCCCGCAGCTGCCGTACCTGAATCTCGAGCTGCTCCTGGATCACACGGCGTTCGCGCTGACCTATGCCGGGCTGGCGGCCAGCGTCCTCGCTGCCGTCGTCGTCGCCGTGCTGTTCGCGCGCCGCGATCCGGACGAGCCCGTCGCCCCGTCGGATGCGGCACCTGCCACGGCGTCGGCGGACGACGACGGTCAGGAAGGCATCGGCACCACCGCCGAGGCCAGATGATCCGCCCTTGGCCCGGGCGGGGAAACCGGACGGATCATGCCGTGTCACGGCTGGCATGACCGGACAGGGGCCCACCGGCCTGAGATCGCCGACCGGCGGCGCACCAGCGGTCGCAACGCGGGCCGGTGCCGTGACCTCGGGCGATCGTCCAGGTCGGTCAGATCCGGCCGCGTTCACGCCGTCGCCGGGCGATGTCGGCGAGCAGCACTCCCGCGGCCACCGAAGCGTTGAGGGATTCCACGCCCGCGGCCATGGGGATGGAGACCGTCATGTCGCAGGTTTCCCGCACCAGCCGGGACAGCCCGCGGCCCTCGGAGCCGAGCACCACGACCAGCGGGTCGGCCGCCAGCGGCAGGTCGTCGATCATCGTGTCGCCGTCGGCGTCCAGCCCGACGATCATCAGTCCCTTGGCCGCGTAGTCGCGCAGCTGCCGGGTCAGGTTCGTGGCCATGGCGATCGGCAGTCTGGCTGCGGTGCCCGCGCTGGTCCGCCAGGCCACGGCGGTCATGCCCGCGCTGCGCCTGCTGGGCAGCAGCACGCCGTGGGCCCCGAAAGCCGCCGCAGAGCGCACCACGGCGCCGAGATTGCGCGGGTCGGTGACTCCGTCCAGCGCGACCAGCAGCGGCGGTTCCGCCGAGTCCGCCGCCGCGACAAGCAGGTCGTCCGGGTCGGCGTAGTCGAACGGGGGAACCTGCAGGCCCAGGCCCTGGTGCACCGCGTTCTGCGTCTTGCGGTCCAGCTCGGTGCGCGGGACTTCGAGGATGGTGACACCGCGGTCCGCGGCGATGCGGACGGCTTCGGTCACCCGGTCGTCCGCTTCGACCCCGAGCGCCACGTACAGCACGTCGGCAGGCACGTCTGCGCGAAGTGCCTCGACCACCGGATTGCGGCCGGCGATGATCTCCGGGCCGGACGTGCGATGGTCCCGCGCCTTCTCCGCACGCGCCTTCCTGGCTGCCCGGCGTTGGGCGGGATGACCTGGCCGCAGCTCGGCCTTCGGCGTCGGCCCCTTGCCGCGCAGGCCCTTGCTGCGCTGGCCGCCGGAGCCGACGACTGCGCCCTTCTTGGTGCCCGGTTTGCGGACGGCGCCGCGGCGCCGAGAGTTACCTGCCATCCGCCACCGTCCACTGGGGACCGTCGGGGGTGTCCTTGACCAGGATGCCCGCCTGGAGCAGCCGATCGCGCAGCCGGTCGGCGGTGGCGTAGTCCTTCACCGCGCGGGCCCGTGCACGATCCTCCAGGACGGCCTCGACCAGCGCGGCGAGCGCCTGGCGAGCCTTGTCGTCGGCGCCGGTGCCGGCCCACAGCTCGGACAGCGGGTCGATGCCGAGCACGCCCGTCATGCCGCGTACCGCAGCGGCCGCCTGCCTGGCCTTGTCGTCGTCACCGGCGTCGAGCGCCGCGTTGCCCTCACGTACCACGTTGTGGATGACCGCGAAGGCCTTCGGCGTGGCCAGGTCGTCGTTCATGGCGTCGACGAACTCTCGCGGCAGCTCGCCGGGTGTGACCTCGCCGCGGGCCGCCGTGCGGCGCAGGAACTCCTCGATCCGGCGGTATCCCTGGGCTGCTTCGTGCAGCGCTTCGTCGGAGTACTCGATAAACGACCGGTAGTGCGGCTGGATGAGGTAGTAGCGCAGCTCCGCCGCGCGTACCTTGCGCAGCATCGCCGGGATGGACACCACGTTGCCCAGCGACTTGGACATCTTCTCGCCGGCCATGCCCACCAGGCCGTTGTGCATCCACAGCCGGGCGAACGGGTCACCGGCCGCGCGCGACTGGGCCAGCTCGTTCTCGTGGTGCGGGAACACCAGGTCCAAGCCGCCGCCGTGGATGTCGAACTCCGCGCCCAGGTAGGTGGAGGCCATCACCGAGCACTCCAGGTGCCAGCCGGGGCGTCCGGCGCCCCACGGGGTCGGCCAGGACGGCTCGCCGGGCTTGGCGCACTTCCACAGCGTGAAGTCGCGGTGGTCGCGCTTGCCGGCGGCGGCCGATTCGCCCTGCTGCACTTCCTCCAGCTGCTGCCCGGACAGCGAGCCGTAGGCGTCGAAGGAGCGGACGTCGAAGTACACGTCGCCCTCGGCGGCGTAGGCGTGGCCCTTGTCGATCAAGCGCTGCATCAGCTCGATCATCTGGGTCACGTGCCCGGTCGCGCGCGGGGAGATCGCCGCGGGACGGCAGCCCAGCGCGGCGTAGGCGGACTCGAACTCACGCTCGTAGCGGGCCGAGTGCTCCCACCACGGGCGGCCTTCCGCGGCGGCCTTGACCAGGATCTTGTCGTCGATGTCGGTGACGTTGCGGACCAGCGTCACGTGCAGGCCGTTGTGCTCGAGCCACCGGGCCAGCACGTCGTAGTTCAATGCGCTGCGGACGTGTCCGATGTGCGGGGGGCCTTGCGGGGTCGGCCCACAGACGTAGATGGACGCCGCCCCGGGTCGCACGGGCGTGAACTCCCGCACACTGCGGGATGCGGTGTCGTACAGCTGAAGGGCCACTCAGGAATGGTACGGGTCCAGCCATCGGCGACCGGCACGGCGTCCCTGGCTGCGAGACGCCACCCGCCGTGGCCGGACCCGGTCGGGGGAGCGGCAGGCAGCTAGTGCAGGCCGTGCTCGGCCAGCGCGTCCCGCAACGCCGTGGGCCGCTCCGCCGGGCGGGTGGCGGGCACCAGGCTGAACTTCATGCCCAGCGCCAGTGCGCCGCCGTCAGCTCGCCTGCTGTCGCCGACCATCAGCGCTTCCTCGGCATCGACCCCGATGGCCTTGAGCGCGATCTCGAAGATGCGCCGGTCCGGCTTGACCACACCGTGCTCGTAGCTGAGCACGTATTCCGTCACGTACTGGTCGATGCCTGCGGCGGTGAACGCCGGGCGGATGTCGAAGGCGATGTTGCTGACCACCGCGATCGGAATGTCCTGCGCAGCCAGCGCCGCGAACACCTCCGGCACGTCCGGGAACGGTCGCCAGCTCGCCGTGTCGATCATGCGTTCGTAGAGCACCGTGGCGTGCTCGCCGGCGGTGAGGCCGGTCCGCCGGATCGCTTCCACGAACGCCTTGCGGTGCAGGACGGGGTCGAGGTCGCGGTTCTGCCAGGCGTGGGCGAACTCCTCCTCGTCCGAGGCGAAGTGCGTGGTCGGTGCGATCACCGCGCGCACCAGCTCGCCGAACCCCTCCGGGGTCAGCTCGTTGCCGTCGGCGTCGGTCACCCCGGCCAGATCGTCGAACCTGGGTTCCGCACTGAACAGCGTCCCGGCGAAATCGAACAACACCCCTCGGATGGTCACGCCGGACACGCTACCGATTCCAGCGCGGAAGCCAAGCCGGACCGCTCACGCGGAAGCCGAGCCGGACCGCTCACTCGGCGGGCAACAGCAGGGCGGTGGCGATGGCTGCGATGCCTTCCCCGCGGCCGGTGAGGCCGAGCCCGTCGGTGGTCGTGCCGGAGACGCTGACCGGCCCTCCCGCCGCCTGCGACAGGGCCTGCTGGGCTTCCTCGCGGCGCGGGCCGATCTTGGGTGCGTTGCCGATGACCTGCACCGCGGCGTTGCCCAGCCGCCACCCGGCGGCCTCCACGCGGTCACGTGCTTCGGCGAGCAGCCGCAGTCCGGAGGCTCCGGCGTACTCGGGCCGGCCGGTGCCGAACAGTGCGCCGAGGTCGCCGAGGCCTGCGGCGGACAACATGGCGTCGATCAGGGCGTGGGTGGCGACGTCACCGTCGGAATGCCCGGCGCAGCCGTCCACACCCTCCCAGCGAATGCCGGCGATCCAGCATTCCCGGCCGGCTTCGACGGGGTGCACGTCGACACCCTGGCCGATGCGTGGGGTCATGGCTGCTCCACCAGAAGGCGTTCGGCGATCATCAGGTCGAAGGGGGTGGTGATCTTCATGGCGTGCGGGTGACCGGGCACGGTGGTGACTTTCGCGCCGTGGTGCTCGGCGAGGGACGCGTCGTCGGTGATCGGGCCGTCCGGCCTGCCCGCATAGGCGCGCCGCAACAGCGGCTCGGCGAAGCCCTGCGGTGTCTGCACGGCGCGCAGCGAGCTGCGATCGGGTGTGCCGATCACCACGCCATTCGCGTCGACCTGCTTGACGGTGTCCGCCAAGGGGAGAACCGGCACCACCGCTTCCGCGCCGCTGGAAAGCGCTTCGACCACCGCACGGGGTACCTCGGGAGGGGTGAAGGCCCGCGCGGCGTCGTGCACCAGCACGGCGTCGAACGCGCCGTCGGCTACCGACGACAGCGCCGCGCGCACGGACTCGGTGCGGTCCACGCCG
Source organism: Thermocrispum agreste DSM 44070 (assembly GCF_000427905.1). Taxonomy (GTDB): domain Bacteria; phylum Actinomycetota; class Actinomycetes; order Mycobacteriales; family Pseudonocardiaceae; genus Thermocrispum; species Thermocrispum agreste. Next base: position 488,691 of record NZ_KE386604.1, read on the forward strand.
CCGGGAACGACGCTGCACCGCGCACCGAACTCCACCAGGCAGGAGGTGAACTCGTCGAGCTGTTCCGGGGGCGCGGCGACGACCACCGCGTCCACGACTCCGGAGTCGAACAGCCCGCGCGTCGCCCTGGTGACCAGGGGTACCCCGGCCACCGGAACCAGAGCCTTGGGAACGCGCGCGCCGAGGCGTTCACCCCGCCCAGCGGCGGGAACCAGCGCGACGACTGTCAGCCGGTCGTCAGGACCGGGCAACGGGGAAACTAACTGTCGATGCCTGCGCCGACCGGTTTGGCATCGGACGTCTCGTCGGCCGTGGCGAGGACTTCGTCCAGCAGCCCCTCGGCCTTCTCCTCGTCCGTGCCCTCAGCGAGGGCGAGTTCGCTGACCAGAATCTGCCGTGCCTTGGCCAGCATGCGCTTCTCGCCGGCGGACAAGCCACGGTCCTTCTCGCGTCGCCAAAGATCGCGCACCACTTCGGCCACCTTGTTGACGTCGCCGGAGGCGAGCTTCTCCAGGTTGGCCTTGTACCGACGAGACCAGTTGGTGGGCTCTTCGGTGTGGGGAGCGCGCAGCACGTCGAAAACGCGATTGAGCCCGTCCTGGCCGACGACGTCACGCACGCCGACGATCTCGGCGTTGTCGGCGGGGACGCGCACCGTCAGGTCGCCCTGGGCGACCTTGAGCACGAGGTACTGCTTCTCCTCGCCTTTGATGACGCGGGTCTCGATCGCTTCGATGAGTGCTGCACCGTGGTGCGGGTAGACGACGGTCTCTCCGACCTTGAAAGCCATGTGTCCTCTGCCCCTTTCGCTTTGTCCATGTTAGCACGCGCAAGGGTCCCCCCGACACCGGCCCGTGCCCGTCATCGCAGGTCAAGGCCATAATCGGTGCGGCAGCGGGGGTTGACAAACGCGGCGTCGGCATGCTCACGCAGGTGACGAGCGGGGCATCCGGCGCACTGTTCGAAGTGTCCACTGTGGACGGTGTGGCGAAGACGGCAGCGGGCCGCGTACCGGTGTTTCGGCCGACCGGATAGTCTTGCCAGCGCAGGCTTGCGGGACACGAAAGGATTCCGGTATGCCCAGCAGTTCCGGTAGGCGCGGGGTGAAGCTCGGCTTCGCCACGGTCGCTCTCGCCGCCGCGTTGGCAGGCACGGCCGGTTGCGGCGCGGGTCAGATCACGCAGACCGACACCCAGCTGCCCGCGGTCAACGGCGACATTGCGGAAGCGGGCGCGGTGCGAGTGAACAACGCGGTGCTGGCCTACCCGGAGCCGGGCTACTGGGCGGAGGGCTCCGACGTTCCGCTGCGCATGGCCATCGCCAACACCGCCCCGCGGGGCGACGAGCTGGAGCAGGTCAGCAGCCCGGTCAGCGCCAGCGTCAAGGTCGAGGGCGACACCGTCATCCCGTCGCAGCGCGCGCTGTACGTGGGCATGGAGGCCCCGAAGCCGGCAGGCGAAGCGGCCGCGGCGGCCGATGCCGGTGACGTCGGCACCGCGACCGTGACGCTGGAGAAGATCAACAAGAACCTGTTCCCCGGCATGGTGGTCGAGGTGACGCTGACCTTCCGGGAGGCAGGGCCGGTCAAGCTGCGGGTGCCGATCGCCGCTCCGGACGGGGCGCGCACCGAGGAAGCCGCCGCAGCCGGGCACTGACAAGCGCGCAGCACCCCACGGCCGAGCCTGGTGCTTTGTCGGCGCGTGCCGCGCGGCGAGTACGGCGTGATCCTTCTGCGCGGTATGCCGTAGCGCTGATCGCTTGCGATCCGTCGTGGCGGCTGCGGCATCTGTCGTGGCGGCCGTGACGCCGGGCGATGCCGGCCGTTCGGCGTGCTGCTGATCGAGCCGTGGCATCCGGCGTGATCTTCGCCAGGATGTGGTGCGTGGCGTGCGGTGCCGCGAGGCAGCCCCGAAAATGTCGGTTCCGCCCGCTACGGTGCCAGGCGTGGGGAAGAAGAGCACCGGTTACCGCTGTACCGAGTGCGGCCTCGAGGTCGCGAAATGGGTCGGCCGCTGCCCGGAGTGTCAATCGTGGGGGACGGTCGAGGAGCGCGGCGTGCCGCACGCGGCTCTGGCCACGATCGCGGCGGGCGCGCCGTCGTCGCCTGCGCGGCCGATCGTGGAGGTCGACCTCGATGCCGCTCGGGCGCAGCCGACGGGTGTCGACGAGCTGGATCGCGTCCTTGGCGGCGGGTTGGTGCCGGGTGCGGTCGTGCTGCTGGCGGGCGAGCCGGGCGTCGGGAAGTCGACGCTCCTGCTCGAGGTGGCGCGCCGGTGGGCCGAGACGCGGGGGCCAGCGCTGTACGTGACGGGCGAGGAGTCCGCCGGGCAGGTTCGGCTGCGCGCCGAGCGCACGTCGGCGGTGCACGATGCACTGTTCGTGGCCGCGGAGAGCGACTTGTCCGCCGTGATCGGGCACGTCGACGCGGTGCAGCCGGGGGTGTTGATCGTCGACTCGGCGCAGACCATGGTGTCGCCGAAGGTGGAGGGCTCGCCCGGTGGTGTCACACAGGTCAAGGCGGTGGCCGCGGCGCTGGTCGCCCTGGCCAAGGAGCGCGCCCTGCCGGTGATCCTGGTCGGCCACGTCACCAAGGACGGCACGGTTGCAGGGCCGCGGGTACTCGAGCACCTGGTCGACGTGGTGTTGCATTTCGAAGGGGACAAGCACTCCACGCTGCGCATGGTGCGCGGGGTGAAGAACCGCTTCGGCCCGGCCGACGAGGTGGGCTGTTTCGAGCTGCGGGACGACGGCATCGTGGGTGTGGCCGACCCGTCCGGGTTGTTCCTCAACCGGCGGGGCGATCCGGTGGCGGGCACGGCCGTGACGGTGACGGTGGAGGGGAAGCGGCCGCTGCTCGCCGAGGTTCAGTCGTTGGTGACGACGTCGTCGCTGCCGACGCCGAGGCGGGCCGCGAGCGGGCTGGATTCGTCGCGCATCGGAATGATCCTGGCGGTGCTGGAGAAGCACGCCCGGATCCGTTTCGGGGAGCGGGACGTCTACGTCGCGACCGTCGGTGGCATGCGGTTGACCGAGCCTGCCGCGGATCTGGCCGTCGCGTTGGCCGTGGTGTCCTCGGTGAGCGAGACTCCGCTGCCGAGCGGGCTGGTGGCCGTCGGGGAGGTCGGGCTGGCCGGCGAGCTGCGCAGGGTCACCGGGGTGCAGCGGCGGTTGGCCGAGGCACAGCGGATGGGTTTCACGCACGCCCTTGTCCCGCCGGATTGCGGGCCGGTGCCCGCGGGGTTGGCCGTGCGGGAGGTCGCCGACCTGCCGAGCGCGCTGCAGCTTGCGTTGGAATGGCGACGGCCCGCTCGCCGGGCGGAGGGCCGGGTGGAGGCCGGCGGCTCCGGAGTGGCGGGGTCCGCCCCGGGGTAGGTGGCTTGGCGTGAGCGGTGGCCGTGGCTTGGGTGCCCCGGGTGGGTGGCCTTGGCGTGAGCGGCGGCTGCGGCTTGGGCGCCCGGGGGTGGCGAGTCGTCGCGGAGCGGTTGGTGGCTGCAGCCCAGGCGGCCGATGGGTGCCGCCCCGAGCCGTGGCGCGATCGCCCAGTGACGGTCCGCCGCAGGCATGCTCGCGTTGCCGCGAACTGCCTGCCCCATCCGAGGCCCGGCGCCGTCGCTGCCTGAGCGGTCCGATGCCCGACATTGGCCCGCGCCGTATTGATCAGTTCGGTGACCAGCGCGTCGCCGATGCCCGGGCGTGCGGCGACCGATGCACCGCGACCGAGCGGTCTCCGCAAGGTCCTGGCACAACACGTGCAGCGCCTCGCGGCCGAGCAACCGGCCGCCGGAGGCCTGGCTCGGCGCGGGCTGAGGTGTTCGGCTGCACGCCGACCCAACTGCGCCCTCCGGAGCCGGGCGGCGCGGCAGCCGACCGTGGCCTGATGCTCGCAGATGCCGGAACAGCCGCCCGGGGCGCAGCAGGCGGTCACTGCCGTTCCACAGGTCCCAGCGCTGAGCGGGATCCAATGCTGGGCAGAACCCGGTGCTGAGCGGAACCCGGTGCTGAGCGGAACCCGGTGCTGAGCAGAATCCAGCGCTGAGCAGAACCCAGCGCTGAGCGGAACCCAGTGCCGAGCAGAATTCAGCGTTGGCCAGGACTCACGGCTGGGCACGACTCTGTACTAGGCCGGACTCACCGCTCGGCACCGCAGACACCGGCCTGCAGCACCGAGCGGGCCGTATCGTCCGGCCGACGGGACCCGGGGTCACCAACTTCTTGGCGCAGCCGGGTGGATTTGCCCGCGCCAGGCGGACCGATCAGCAGCAGCCCTGGCCGGACCGAGCGCACCACAGAAGCATCCCTGGTGTGTGGGACGACCTGACCGCGCCGCGGGGCCGTCGGCTTACTGGTCGAGCAGAATCGCGCAGCGGATCAGTCCGATGTGCGAGTACGCCTGGGGGTGGTTGCCCAGCGACCGCTCGGCGATCGGGTCGTACTGCTCGGGCAGCAGACCGGTCGGACCCGCGCAGTCGACGATCTGCTGGAACAGCTCCTCCGCCTCGGTGCGGCGCCCGGTGAGCAGGTACGCCTCCACCATCCATGCCGCGCACAGGTGGAAGCCGCCCTCGTTGCCGGGCAGGCCGTCGTCCCGCCGGTACCGGTACACCGTGGAGCCGCTGCGCAGCTCGCTCTCGATCGCCGTCACGGTCGACTGGAACCGCTCGTCCGACGGGTCGAGCAGCCCGGAGAGCCCGACGAACAACGAGGCGGCGTCGAGGTCGGTGCCGTCGTAGGCGGTGGTGAACGCCTGCACCTCGTCGTTCCATCCGTGTTCGAGCACATCGGCCGCGATGACGTCGCGCAGCTTGGGCCACGCCACCGGCAGTTCCCGGTTGTAGCGCTCGGCCAGCCGGACCGCGCGGTCCATGGTGACCCAGCACATCACCCGCGAGTAGACCCGATGCCGTGGGACGTGCCGCTCCTCCCAGATGCCGTGGTCCGGCTCCCGCCAGCGGCGCTTCACCGCCTCCGCCATGGCCCGCACCAGCTGCCAGTCCTCGTCGCGCAGCTCGCCGCGGACCTCGGCCAGGTCGGCGATCAGCTCCACGACCGGGCCGAACACGTCCAGCTGGACCTGGTGGTTGGCCAGGTTGCCGACGCGCACCGGGCGCGACCCCGCGTACCCGGGCAGCGAGTCGATGACCGCCTCGGCGCCCAGCTGCTGCCCGGAGACGGTGTACAGCGGGTGCAGCCGCTCAGGGCCCGCCAGCTGGCTCAGCACACCGTGCAACCACCGCAAATACCCTTCGGCCTCCTCGGTCGAACCGAGGGAGACCAGCGCGCGCACCGTCATGGCGGCGTCCCGGATCCAGCAATAGCGGTAGTCCCAGTTGCGGACGCCGCCGATCTCCTCGGGCAGCGACGTGGTCGCCGCCGCCAGCACACCACCGGTCCCGGCGTCGCACAGGCCGCGCAGGGTCAGCGCGGACCGGCGCACCAGCTCGGTTTCCACGCCGGGCAGCTTCAGCCCGGCCGCCCACTTGCTCCAGTACTCGCCCGCCCGCGTGCGCCGGTCGATTTCCGGCAGCTCGTGCGGGCTCAAGTCGGTGGTGCCGCAGCGCAGCTCGAGCACGATCGGCTCGTCCGGCTTCGGCCGCACCACGGCCTTCGCCGTGTCGTGCAGGCCGTCCGAGGTGATTTCCCAGGTCACGCCGGGGGCGCGCAGCACGAACGGCTCCGAGGTGCCCAGTACGCGCAGACCCTCCTGCTCGGCCACCAACCGCACCGGGACGCCGCCGAACTCCGGCCGCGGCGCGAACGTGATGCTCGCTTCGGTGTCACCGGAGATGACCCGCACCAGATCGGTTCGGTGCTTGGCCGACTCCGGCTCCAGGTAGTCGGTCACCAGCAGGCGCGACCAGCGTGTCTCCACCGTCATGGTGTTGGGCAGGTAGCGCTGGCCGAGCGGCAGGCCGTTACGGGTGGGCTTGATGCTGAAATGCCCGGCGCTGGGTCCGCCCAGCAGATCGGCGAACACCGCGGGCGCGTCCGGACCCGGGTGGCACAACCAGGTCAGCCGGGCGTCCGGTGTCACCAGCGCCACCGAGCTCTCGTTGGCCAGCATGGTCAGCCGCTCGATCGGCGGTGCCTGCTCCCCGTACAGCCAGTTGCGCCGCTCCTCCAGCACGAACGCCAGTACCGTCGCGACGTCCTCGGTGTCGCGGATCCGGTACTGCGCGAGCGTTTCGCCCTCGCCGACCTTGATGCCCACGTCCGGGCCGGAGAGCCGGGCGAACGCCTTCTCGTCCGTGACGTCGTCACCGAGGAACATGGCCGCGGTGGCGCCTGCCTGGTGCCGGACGACGTCCAGCGCGTGGCCCTTGTCGGTGGCCACGACGGCCAGCTCGACCACCGCCTTGCCGTCGGTGACCGTGATGCCCTCCCATGTGGCCGGTCCTTGGTGCACGGCGTCCAGCACGCGCGCGGCGTCTTCCTGCGACGCCTTCCGCACGTGGACGGCGATGCTCGCCGGCTTGACCTCCAGCGAGACGCCGGGAACGCCGTCGACCAGGCGGTTCAGCTCTTCTTCCAGCCTGCGGTGCAGCGCCTTGGCCTTGGGGTCGATCTCGTGCACGAAGCCGATGTCGAACTCCGACCCGTGCGAGCCGACCAGGTGCACTTCCGCGGGTAGCCGGGAGAGCGTGGCCAGGTCACGCAGCGCACGCCCGGAGATCACCGCGGTGGTGGTCTCGTGCAACGCGGCGAGCGAACGCAGCGCGCCGACCGATTCCGGTCGCGGGCGCGCGTTGTCCGGGTTCTCCACGATCGGCGCGAGGGTCCCGTCGTAATCGCAGGCCACCAGCAGCCGTGGCGTGCGTGCGATGTGCACGATCGCCCTGCGCAGTTCGGCGGGTAGGGACTCGGCGGTCAACGCCCCTCCAGGAAGGTTTTCACGGAGTTGAATGTGCCGGGCTACGGCACAATAACTCCCGCGTTTTGTCAGCCGTCCAGCGCGTCAAGGAACGACCGGGCCCAGCGGTCCACGTCGTGCGTCAGCACCTGGCGGCGCAGCGCCCGCATGCGCCTGCGTCCCTCCGCCGGGTCCACGTTGATCGCCGCGAGCAACGTTCGCTTCACGCCGTCGAGGTCGTGCGGGTTGACCAGAAAAGCGCTGGTCAGCTCGGCTGCCGCGCCCGCGAACTCGCTGAGCACCAGCGCACCGGTCTGGTCGTGCTTGCACGCCACGTACTCCTTGCACACCAGGTTCATGCCGTCGCGCAGCGGCGTGACCACCATGACGTCGGCGGCCCGGTAAAACGCGGCGAGTTCGGCTCGCCCGACCGACTGATGCAAATAATGCACGACCGGGTGACCGACCCTGGCGAATTCGCCGTTGATTCGGCTGACCAACCGCTCGATGTCGCCGCGCATGCGCTGGTAGTGCTCGACGCGCTCCCTGCTGGGGGTGGCCAGCTGCACGAAGGTCACCTCCGCCGGATCGATGGCGCCTTCCCGCAGCAGCTCGTGCAGCGCCTTCAGGCGCAGATCGATGCCCTTGGTGTAGTCGAGCCGGTCGACGCCGAGCAGCATCGTCTTGGGGTTGCCGAGCGAAGCGCGGACCTCGGCGGCACGCTTGGCGACTTCCGCGGTGCGTGCCAGCGCGTCCAGCCCCGCGGAGTCGATCGAGATCGGGAAGGCGCCGACCCGCACGGTGCGGTCACCCACCCGCACGATGCCGGAGCGGGAGCGCACTCCGACCGAGCCACGGCTGGACTCCAGCCCGATCAGCTGGCCGGCCAGCCACAGGAAGTTCTGCGCCCCACCCGGCCGGTGGAAGCCGACCAGGTCCGCGCCGAGCAGGCCGCGGACGATCTCCGCCCGCCACGGCAGCTGCATGAACAGCTCCACCGGCGGGAACGGGATGTGCAGGAAGAAGCCGATGCGCAGATCCGGCCGGAGCTCGCGCAGGATCGAGGGGACCAACTGCAGCTGGTAGTCCTGCACCCAGACGGTCGCGCCCTGCGCGGCCACCTTCGCGCTCGCTTCCGCGAAACGCTGGTTGACCCGCACGTAGGCGTCCCACCACCGGCGTTCGAACACCGGAGGCTGCACCACGTCGTGGTACAGCGGCCAGAGCGTGGCGTTCGAGAAACCTTCGTAGTAGTCCCGGACTTCGGCGCTGCTGAGCGACACCGGATGCAGTACCAAGCCCTCGTCGGTGAACTCGTCGACCTCGATGTCGGGCACCCCGGGCCAGCCGACCCACGCCCCCTTCCGGCTGCGCAGGAACGGCTCGAGGGCCGCTACCAGACCGCCCGGGCTCTGCGTCCAGCGTTGGCTGCCGTCCGCAGCCCGGTCCAGGTCCACCGGCAATCTGTTGGCCACCACGACGAAATCGGGGTCGCTCATGTGGTTCAGCCTACTGTGCGAATCCTGTGAGCAGGCTCTCGATCTTGTGGCGTCCGGGTGGTCTTGCTGCGCCGGAGGGGCGAGCACGGACCGTGATTCCCGCAGCGGGCCGCGGCAGGTCGCGCAACGGAGCCGGGCCCGCGGGCAGGCCGAGGGGCCCGGGGCAGTGCTCGGCGCACCGTGGGGCACAGCTTTGCGGACCGTGGGGCACAGCTTTGCGCACCGTGGGGTAGAGCTCTGCGTGCCGTCCGGCACTGGCCCCGTGCTGGGCCGCGTCGGGCCGGTGGCGGGACGAGCGCATCGGGCTCGCCGCCGGTGGCAGCTCGCCGTACGGGACCTGCCGGTCGGCGGTGTCGTTGCGGGCCTGGTTCATGCGGAGGCGCAGCGGGCTGGCCGGTAGGCGTGCCCCATCACTCCCGCAGGGCCCTTCAGGCGGTACGAGACAGCCGGGGTGCGCGGCGTCAGCGAGCAGGCGAGTCTGCCCGTGCCCTGCCGCAGACGGCGGCTCGGCGGCCCTGGTGCAGGCGGCTCGGTGGCTCTGGTGCAGGCGGCGGCTCGGCGGCTCGACGGCCCTATTGGAGGCGGCGGCGAGACGGCCGCAGCGGACCGGCCATCCGCGGGCCGGCCAGCTTCCGCTCCAGGCGGCCGAGCTGGGTCCGCACCGGCTGGGCAAGGTACTCGCCGAACACCACACCGGCGGCGAGGGCCAGGCCCACGGCGAACGCCTGCATCAGCGTGCTGAACTGGCCGACCGGCTCCACTCCCGCCTCGTACAGGCCGCGGAAGGCCAACAGCCCGGGCAGCAGCGGGGTGATGCCGGAGACCGCCACCACGAGCGGGGTGACCCGCAGCCGCCGGGACAGCACGCCGCCGCAGAACCCCAGCAGCACGGCGGCGACCGCGGTTGCGGCGATCTTGTCCGCGTGCGCCAGCCGCAGGACGCTGTAGACGGTGGTGCCGACACCACCGGCGATAGCAGCCAGCAGCAGGGCGCGCAGGCGCGCGTAGCTGGCCAGCGCGAAGAAGCCCGCGGCGGCCGCCCCGGCGATGATCTCCACCGGGAGGCTGATCGCGCTCGGTCCGGGCAGTGCCGGGAGCGGGGCCCGGGGGAAGCCCAGCGTGATGGCCAGCTGCAGGCCGATCACCACACCGGTGACCAGCCCGGTGGTCATCATGATCACTTCCATCGTCCGGCCTGCCGCGGTGACGTTGTAGCCGGTGACGGCGTCGTGCACGGCCGAGACGGTGTGCAGGCCGGACAGCAACACGGTGATCGCCGCGGCCGCGACCAGGCTCGGTGATTCGAACGGCAGGTCGCTGCTGAGTGCCAGCACCGCGAACAGTGTGGCGATCAGCCCGCCGACGACCTGCTGGAAGAACAGCGGCAGGGCACGCTTGTTGAGCACCCGGCCGATCCGGTCGATCAACGAGCTGACCACGAAGGCCAGCGTGGCGGTCAGCGGACCGCCACCCATCAGGACGGTGATCGACGCGGCCATGGCACCGAGCGCGAGCGTGGCGACCCACCGCGGATAGGGGTGCGGGGCGTTGCTGATCCGGTTGATCTCGGCGGCGGCGGTGTGCAGGTCGGTCCGGCCGCGGGTGATCTTGGTGACGAGGTCCTCGGTTTCGCTCAGCCGCGTGTAGTCCATGCTGCGGCTGCGCACGACGCGCACGGCCGTGACGGGAGAAGCTTCCGAACCGCGGTGGCAGGTGACGGTGATGGACGTGCCGACGACGTTGACTTCGCACTGCGGGAGGCCGAAGGCGTCGGTGACCGCCAGGATGGTGGCGGTGACGTCGGCGGCACCGGCGCCGGTGGCCATCTGCACTTCACCGATCCGCAGCGCGGTGTCCAGTGCGAAATGGATCGACCCCTCGTCGAGCAGCTTCGGCCCGATCGGCCGGGGCGGAGCAGGCTGTTCCGGTACGCGTACCCGATGCTGCCTCGCCAAGAGTTTCACGTCGTCCACCTCCCACGTCGTCCCGCGCTCTTGTGCGCCGTCCCGCGAGTCCATCGGCGCCGTATGCGCAACCGTTGCACGCTTGATCCGTAACGTCGGTCACGATTTCTTGCACCGCCGAACCGGGGCGGTCGTGACGTCCCGCGCGGCCGGCCGAATGGCCTCTGAACAGCCGTTTTGCCGCCGGATGCGCCCGGTGCCGATCCGGCCGAGTACCCGGCGGATCGAGCGTCGATCAACCCTCCGGTTCCAGTCTGACCGGCCTGGGCGATCTCGCCAGTCGAGCCGAGGCTGCGGGCGCCGGGTCAGCGACGCCGCGGAGGCACGGTCAGCGGCGCCGCGACCCGGTACCCGGCCCGGCCACGTCGGCCCGGTGGACTCCTGACCGGGGCAGGTGTGCCGGTGCCGGTCGGCACGAAGGAGCGGAGCTGGTGCTCGGTCCGTGCACCGGCCGGCGGGGTAGACGGGGGCTTGCCTGCCGGGCCGGATCGTCGCCGCATACGATGGACGTGGCCACCCGGCCAGCTGCCGACATAGCTCAGTTGGTAGAGCAGCTGTCTTGTAAACAGCAGGTCAGGGGTTCGAGTCCCCTTGTCGGCTCCGATCGTGCTCCTTGCGGTATCACGCCCGGCCGGGGGCGCCGTCCGGGGCGGGCGCCCCGGTGAGTCGTTCCCCTGGCGCAGCCCGGCGTGATTCCCCTGCCGCTGCGTATCCGGACTCGCCCTACAGTCCTGCTCGTCTGACCGTCCGGCGGTCTGCTGGCGCGGTCACGGGTTCCCAGGGCCGGTCCCGGCGAGCGCGGGAGACACGTCACCCTCGGCCACGACACCACCTACAGCGCGGCCGGTCCCGGCGAGGGCGGGCGGGCGGCGCGGCAGCTCGGCCTGCCGGCCGAGGTTCATCGAGGGTTGCGCCCGTTGTGGGGAAGTCGGTGACGATCAGGCTCGACACCGGGTTCACCGATCCGCACGTGCTCCGCGAGGGCGTCCGGCAGCTGCTCGGGAAAGCGGACTCCTGGAGGTTCTCCTTCGCCCGGTCCGAACTCGACTGAAGGACGGGCGAGCGGCGTGATCCAAGCGTTGTCATCGACCACGGTGACCAGGTCGAATTCGACAGGGTGCTCGGTCAGCGGCTCGTCAGCTCCAACCAGGTGTGCCTGCTGGTCACGTGGTCCGGCGGCGGGATCGACCCACCAGGCGGAGTGACGACAAACCTCACCCCGTCGCCCACGACGGACGAACGGTTCGAGGAGTTCTCCGCGAAACTCAAGGTCGGCGCGGCCAGGTTCACGTCGTCCACGGTCACCGCGCTTCTCGCCCCGTTCTGGCCTTCTTCTCCGTCTACCTCGCAGTACTGGCCGGGGTGGCGGCCGCCCCTGCCTTCCGCGACTCCTTCACGCACTGGCGGCTCCTGGGGCCTGTGGCCGATCTGCCGTTTCCCCGGTGGCTCAAGGGTTGGGCCGACGTCTCGTTCGTCACGTGGATCCTGCTGTTGATCAGGGCCGCGATCGTCGTGGTCCGGCGAATGCGCTCGGGCGGACTGCGCATCAAGCGGAAGACCGACGTCAGGCCGACGTTCTTGCAGTTCCGCTACAAGGTCAGGACGGAGCTGCTGCGGGTCGAAAACCGGCGCACCATCTGGACCGGGGGCGTGGTCTCCATCGTCACTGCCACCCTCACGCTCCTGTTGTCCAAGTAGCGCCCAGGGCAGTCGCCGCGTTGCCGACGGCGACCTTCTCCACGAACTCCGGCCCGCGGTGGGCGACCTGCTCGCGCGGATCGTGCGTGCCCATGGCGAACGGCCAGTCGCTGCCCAGCACCATGCGGTCTTCGCCGAACACCGCGACGGCTTGATCCACCAGCCCGGGATCGTGGGCAAGGCAGTCGACGAACACTCGCCGCAAAGCGGTCAGCGGTTCCTCGGTCAACGGGGCGAGGCCGGGCCGCTTGGTCTGCACCCCGTGCTGCCAGCGCCCGGCGACCGCGGGAGCGCATCCGCCGCAGTGAACCAGCAGCACGCGCAGCCCGGGATACCGGCCGAGCACGTCCCCGAACACGAGCTGCCCGACGGCTACGGCCGTCTCGACCGGGTTGCCGAGCAGGTTGTGCAGGTAGAAATCGCCCAACCGGGGATCGGGGGAGAACCCGGGGTGCAGCAAGAGCAGACGCTCGTCCGCGCTCAGCAGCTCCCACAGCGGTTCGAAGCGGGCATCGGCCAACGACGCCGAGCCGCCCCCGGCCGAGCCGCACACCCCGGCGAATCCCGGCTGGTCCCGAACCCTCCGATACTCGGCGGCCGCACACTCCGGGTTCTCCAGCGGCAGATACGCCAGGGGACGCAGGCGCGGGCGGTCGGCGACGGCCCGAAGCAGACCGTCGTTGACCGCCCGCGCCCACTGGGCGGTGTCCGTCCTTCCCTGCTGGAAGAACGGTGGGGGGATGGACACGACGGCGGCGTCCAGGCCCGCCCGGTCGAGGTACTTCTCGGCTTCTTCCGGCCGGTACAACGCGGGCGGACCCGGACGCTCGCGGAGGGAGCCGGGGTCCAGGGCGGGAGCCAGATGGACGTGGAAATCGACCGCCGTCATGCGGCCACCGCTGCGGTCTCGCGCAGGACTTCGTCGATGGCGGCGGACACCAGGTCACGGACGACCCGCTGCCCGACGCTGGCGCCCGGACCGCGAACGGCCACCTCGGCGTGCCAGGACACCGAGGTACCCGAGTCGCGTTGGTCGAACTCCAGCTTCAACTGCACGTCGACCGCTGTGGGGCCGCGGCTGGCGTGCACCTTCAGCGCGGCGTCGGACTGCCCGGCGTGCTCGACGGCGATGACCACCGCGAAGGGCATCGGCACGAACGTCGCGCGCGGGGTGAAGATCGCCCGGATCCTGCCGGAGCTGTCCCGCCGGACGTCGTCGAGGCTCGGCACGCGCTCTAGCTGGTCCAGCTGGCCGTCCAGGGCCAGCAGCTTCGCCACATCCGCGGGCGAGGAGAACTGTCCGGTCAGCTTCATCGGATCACCTTCACCTTCTCGGCGTTCAGCCCGCGGAGCAGCCGCAGCACGCGCTCGGGCGGGTTGAACGAGTCGAGCACTGCCGCGCTGTCTCCGACGGCGTCCTGGATCGCGGCACTGATCGCCTGCAGCGGCGCACCACCACCTTCACCCATGCCCTTGGCGCCGATCGGGGTGAACGGCGACGGGCTGACCACGTTCGCGTAGCGGAAGCTGGGCAGGTCGAAGGCGGTCGCCGCGTGGTAGTCGTAGAAGTTGCCCGCGCGCAGCTGGCCGTTCTCGTCGTAGGCCATGTCCTCGAACAGCGCGGCCGAGATGCCGTGCGCGGTGGCGCCGTGCACCTGCCCCTCGATCACCATCGGATTGATCGGCGTGCCGCAGTCGTCGACCATTGCGTACCGCAGCAGCGTCGTCTGACCGGTTTCCTCGTCGATCTCGACCACGCACGCGTGGATCTGCGTCGCATAGGTCAGGGTCAGGTTGCCGTACTTGCGCTCCAGGTCCGGCAGGTCGAACGGGGCGCTGTAGACGGCGCGGCCGACCAAACCGACGTTCTCGGCAACTTCCCGGGGCAGCGAGGCCGGGGAGAAGTGCACGATGCCGGCGACGTCGGACAGCGGCAGCGCCTTCTCGGCGTCACCCACCACGCGTGCCTTGCCGTCGGCGAGCTCGATCTCCTCCGGCTTGACGCCCAGCACGGCCGCGGCGACCTGCTTGATCTCGGCGGCGAGCTTCCGCGTGGCGTTGAGCATCGCGCCGATGCCGGTCACCGCGAACTGCGACGCATACGAGCCGGACAGGCCCATCTGCGCCGACAACCCGGAGTCGCTTCCCCGCTGGACGTGCACGTCGTCGTAGGACACGCCCAGTTCGTCCGCGACGACCTGGGAGATCGTGGTCTCGTGGCCTTGACCGAAGGCCACCGCCCCCGTGGTCGCGTACACCGCGCCGTCGATGCCCAGGCGCACCAGCGCGGCTTCGCTGTTGCCGCCGAACGGCAGATGCGGATTGAGCAGCCTCGCCTGGCCGAAGTTGTTCGTGCCGGAGTCCAGCGTCGAGCCGATCCCGATGCCGATCCGTTTGCCGGTCCCGGCCGCGGCCCGCTGCAGCTGCCGCGCTTCCTCGTAGTCGATTAGCTCCAGTGCCTTGCGCAACGACTCCGGCAGGTTGCCCGAGTCGTACACGCAGCCGTTGACCGTCGTGTACGGGTACTGGTCGGGCTGGATGTAGTTCTTCATCCGGAACTCGACCGGATCGAAGCCGAGCTTGTGTGCGGCGATGTCCATCATCCGCTCGACCAGCCACAGATGCTGTGTCCGCGAGTACCCGCGGTTCGGGTGCGTCGGGCACTTGTTGGTGTAGACGGAGCGGTAGTGCACCCGCAGGTGCTTCAGCTGGTAGCAGGCATTCGCCACCTGCGTCCAGATCACTGCGCCCAACGGCTCGTAGCGGGTGTAGGCGCCGACGTCGTCCAGCGCCTCGTAGCTGAGGCCGAGCACGGTCCCGTCCGACTGCAGCGCCATCTTGACGTTGCGGAACCACCGCTCGTTGCCGTGCCCGCCCATCTGGTGCGACTCGGTGCGGGTCTCGGTCCAGCGGATCGGACGGCCCAGCTTGCGGGCCAGCAACGCGGCCGCGGTCGCCGGGATGTGCGTGTTCAGCTTGATCCCGAACGAGCCGCCGATGTCCTTGCTCAGCACCCGCAGTTTGTTCGTCGGATGCCGCAAGGCGCCCGCCAGATTCAGCGTCGCCAGCTGCGGGGTGGCGAAGCCGCCGGTGAACGTGAACGTGTCGGTGCCCGCGTCGTACTCCGCGGTGATCGCGGTGCACTCCAGCGGCGTGGAGGAGAACCGGTGGAAGTGCAGCTCGTCGACCTCGATCACGTGGTCGGCGTTCTCCAGCGCGAAGTCGATGTCACCCCAGTCGAACGTCGACTCGAACGCGACGTTGCAGCCGACCTGGTCGTGCACCAGCGGCGCGTCCGGCTCCACCGCCTTGCGCGTGTCGACGACATGGGGAAGCGGTTCGTAGTCGACGACCACCGCGGCCGCGGCGTCGCGGGCAGCTTCGCGTGAGGTGGCGGCAACCGCGACGACCGGTTCGCCGGAGAAGCGCACCTTGCCGCCCGCCGCCAGGCACCGGTCGACCTCGGCATCTCCCGGCGGGCCCTGCAATTCCGCATACGGATCGGTCAGCTCGGCGACCTCGTCGGGGAGCAGGCAGCCCAGATAGCCGTCGACCTTCTCGGCGGCGGACACGTCGATGTCGACGATGCGCGCGTGCGCGTAAGGCGAGCGCACGAACGCCATGTAGGCGAGGTTGGCCACCGGGGTGTCGTCGCCGAACTCGCCCTGCGCCTTGAGCAGCCGCGCGTCTTCCTTGCGCGGCATCGCCTTGCCGGTGAACCGGCGGGTGTCGGGACGGGTCTGCTCTATGGTCATCGAACCTCCGCCTCCCGGGGTTCGCTGCCATGCGGCGGCGGCACCTCCTGGCCCGCCGCGGCGCGGATGGCTTTGACGATGTTGTGGTAGCCGGTGCAGCGGCAGACGTGGCCCTTGAGCGCGCGCCGCACCGAGTGTTCGGTGATCTCTTCGCCGGAGGCCAGCAGGTCGGCGGCGGTCATCAGCATGCCGGAGGTGCAGTAGCCGCACTGCAGCGCGTGATGGTCCGCGAAGCACTGCTGCAACCTGCTGAGCGTGCCGTCCTCCTCGGCCAGCGAGGCGGCGGTCTCGATCTCGTCGCCGTCGACCTGGACGGCCAGCACCATGCACGACTTCACCAGCGTGCCGTTCCAGCGCACCGTGCACGCACCGCAGTTGCCGGTGTCGCAGCCGATCTTGGGGCCGCGCTTGTCCAGTGCGTCGCGCAGCCAGTGCACCAGCAGAGTGCGATCGGAAACCACACCGGTTTCGCGCCTGCCGTCGACGGTGACCGTGATCTCGCGTGTGTCGTTCGTCGTCATTGCACGCTCCTCTCCACCGCCGCCCGGATCGCCCGGCGCAGCTGGACTTCGGCCATTTCCCGGCGGTAGGCCGCCGAGCAGTGCACGTCGTCGGCTGTCTGCACGTCGACGTCCTGCAGCGCGTCGGCCGCCTCCGCCAGATCCGGCGTGGCTCGCTGGCCGATCAGGCGCCGTTCCACTTCGGGCAGGCGCAGTGGCGACCCGTACACCGCGCCGAGCACCGCTCGGGCGTCGGCGACGACACCGTCGGCCACGTCGAGGCGGACCACCGCACGGGCGATCGCCCACGAGTCGGCGCCGACCTGCAGGTGTTCGTGCGCCACGCCGGAGCCCTGCGGCATGGGCGGGATCTCGATCGTGGTGAGCAGCTCGCCGCGGCCGACGGCGGTGGCCAGCGTGCCGCGGAAGAACTCGCTCGCCGGCAGCCGGCGCTCGCCGTCACGGCCCAGCACGCGGAACCGGGCGTCGAGCGCCACCATCAGCGGCGGGTAGTTGCTGGTCGGGTCGTTGAGGCAGCAGTTGCCGCCGATGGTTCCCCGGTTGCGGACCTGCCGGTCGACCAGGCCGGCCGCCATCTCGGCCACCGCGGGGTGGCTGCGCCGAACCTCCGGCGATCTGGCCAACTCGGCGTAGGTGGTGGCCGCGCCCACGACCAGGGTGCCGTCGGCGTCGTGCTCGATCCCCCGCAGCGCGTCGATGCGGTGGACGTCCACCAGCGCATCCGGGTGCGCCAGGTCGAGCTTGAGCATGTTCATCAGCGTCTGGCCGCCGGCGAGCACGACGCTGCCGTCCACGTCGGACAGCATGGCGACGGCGTCCTCGGGGGTTTCCGGGCGGAGATAACGCAGTGGTGGCAGCAGCATGTCGGACCGCCTTCACACGTCGGGATGGGGAGTGGCCACGTGGTAGGCGCCGGCGTGGAACACCAGCGGTTCGCCGTCGGAGGTGTCGAACCGCTCCACATGGCCGAGGCAGATCACGTGGTCGCCGGCGTCGACCCAGCGGACCGTCCGGCACTCGAACCGGGCCAGCGCACCCTCGATCAACGGCGCGCCACCCAGCCCCTCGGTGGTGGTCACCCCGGCGAACTTGTCCGGCGCCGGGGTGGCGAACTGTCTCGACAGGTGGTGCTGGTCGGCGGCCAGGACGTTGACCGCGAAGTGCGTCGACTGTCTGAGTGCGGGCAGGCTGGGCGCGCTCTTGGCCGGGCACCACGCCACCAGCGGCGGATCCAGCGACACCGAGGTGAACGAGTTCGCGGTGACGCCGATGCGGCGCCCCTCCGGCGCCCGCGCAGTGATCACGGTGACGCCGGTGGCGTAGCGGCCCAGTGCCTTCCGCAGCTCGCGGGAGTCGAATGCGGTCACGGGCTGCTTGGGCAACGTGCTCGTCATGGTCACTCCGAAGGGGAACAGGGTCAGGCCGCAGCGCCGGTAACGGCGTCCAGGTAGGCCTTGGCCTTGTCCGGGTCCATGAACCAGTGGAAGAAGTCGCGCGGGTCGTCGAAGCCGTTGACGAACCGGCGGGCGATCTGCGGGTACTTGCCCGCCGCGCCGAGCAGCTCCAGCACGTGCTGCGGCGGGTCGCCCAGCAGGGCGTTGGTCCAGGTCGCCACGTAGTAGGCGTAGTCGTAGTACCGCTCGAAGGCGGTCTGCATGAACTCCCGGTCGAACGGCCGGTCACCGTGCTCGAGGATGCTGGCCAGATACGACGCAGCGCACTTGCTGGCGTTGTTCGAGCCCTGGCCGGTGATCGGGTCGTTGAGCACCACGACGTCGGCCATGCCGAGCACCAGCGCCCCGGACGGCAGCTCGACGACCGGTTTACGGATGGTCGGCGGGAACCGGCCGGCCAGGATGCCGTTGTCGTCGGTCAGCTCGACGTTGCGGCACCGCTCCGCCTCCCACGGCAGGAACTCGTTGAGGATCCACAGCGACTTCTCCAGGTGCTGTTCCGGCGTGGTGACGTCGTGCCAGCAGTCCATCGGCCCGCCGAGCCTGCCCTCGAACACCATGATTTCGCACGGGCCGGTGGTGGTCAGCGACGGGAACACGAAGTACTCCCCGACACCGGGGATCATGTTGAACGACACCGCCGAGAACGGTTTGCGCGGCTCCATTCCCTTGACGTAGGTGAGCGCCAGCGCCCGCTGCGGCTTGTCGAACGTGGAGCGCTTGGCGTCCCGCTCGAACAGCTTGGCGATCTCTCCCTTGCCCGCGGCGACGATCACCAGGTCGGACTCGCGCGCGTAGGACTCCAGGTGTTCCACGCCGGCGTCGACGATGTCCACCTTGCCGCCGCGCAGCTCCACCTCTTTCATCCAGCGCGGGAACTTGATCCGCTGATCGACCGCCTGAGCGGGCAGGTCGAGCCGGGACGCCCACGAGATGGCCTTGCCGCCCTTGCCGTCCGGCACGGTGAACCCGATGCCTTCCACCGGCGGGCACTCGTCGTCCCAGAAGTTCAATCCGTACTGGCGTTCGCGGGCCAGCGCGGCGCCGAACATGCACTGGCTGGACATGACCTTGCCGTGGTAGATCTCCTCCGGCGTCCGGTTGGACACCACGGTCACCTCGTAGCCGTGGTGCAGCAGGCCGAGTGCCAGCTGCAGGCCGGACTGGCCCGCTCCGACGATGGTGATCTTGCGCATGGCTTACCTTTCCGGGTCGGACAGCTGAGGGATGGTGGGGACGGCCTGCTCCGGGCCCATCGCCGAGTAGCCACCGTCGACGGCCCAGTCGGCCCCGGTGACGAACGAGGCGGCGTCCGAGCAGAGGAAGGCCACGACCTCGGCGACCTCTTCCGGGTCACCGACGCGGCCGAGGACGTGGAACGGCGCGGCCACCCGGTCGGTCTTGGCCCGGTCGCCGCCGGTGAGCGTGTCCATCACCTTCGACCAGGTCCACCCGGGGCTGACCGAGTTGACCCGGATGCGGTCCGGCGCCAGGTCGAGCGCCATGTTCCTGGTCAGCTGCACCAGCGCGGCCTTGCTCACCGGATACAGCCAGCGTCCGGTCTGCGCGACCTTGGCCGAGATGGACGTGAAGTTCACGATCGCGCCGCCGCCTGCCGCGACCATGTGCGGGCGAACCGCTTTGGCGAACATGGCCGCGCTGATCACGTTGACGTCCAGCGCCTCGGCCCATTGCTGACGAGTGGAGTCCGCGCCGTCGTCGACGTAGGAACAGGCCAGGTTCACCAGGATGTCGATGCCGCCGAAGCGGTC
Source organism: Thermocrispum agreste DSM 44070 (assembly GCF_000427905.1). Lineage (GTDB taxonomy): Bacteria > Actinomycetota > Actinomycetes > Mycobacteriales > Pseudonocardiaceae > Thermocrispum > Thermocrispum agreste. Next base: position 508,201 of record NZ_KE386604.1, read on the forward strand.
GACGGTTTCGGTCACGCACCGGGCGATCGCGTCGTCGTCGGTGATGTCCGTGGGGATGGCCAGCACGTCCGGGCCGCACTCGGTGGCGACCGCTTTCGCGCCTGCCTCGTCGATGTCGGCGATCGCCACCCGGGCGCCTTCGCGGTGCAGTGTGCGCACCACGGCCTGCCCGATGAGCGTGGCACCGCCGGTGACCACGGCCCTCTTGCCGGAGAGTCGTCCCATCGCACCTCCCGGGGTCTCGGGTTGGTGCGAGACGGTACGGCCGGGCGGTGCCACTCACTATCCGTGAGACGAACCGACTGTGCGGAATACGAAGCAATATCGCTGCTGGTCTCGCGTATGCAACGTGATCTGCAGCATAGTGAGCACGCGACGGCGAGGATGGAGGTGAGCACATGGCCGAAGACCGGGAAGGTGACGAACCCCGATCAGCCGCGGCGCCGCTGGCGCAGGGTGACCGTATCCGCACTCGGGACGTCGACGAGGCGCGCGAGCAGGTGGCCCGCGCCTTCTGCGCGCACCAGCTCCTGCCGCTGAACGGCCACCGCTCCCTCGACGTGCGATTCCACTCGGTGCGGCTGGGCCAGGTGGGCCTGCACTATCTCGACTACGGTGCGGAAGTTCGCATCGCGCCGAAGCAGCTGGAGGACTTCTTCCTGATCCAGATGCCGTTGGACGGCTGTGCGGAGATCACCTGTGGCAACGACTCGGTGATCTCCGACCGCACGGTGGCTTCGGTGCCCGACCCCGACCGTGAGCTGGTGATGCGCTGGGGCGAGGGGAATCCGCAGCTCATCCTGTGGATCGACCGGCAGGCGCTGGAGACCCACCTGAGCAAGATGCTCGGCCAACCGCTCACCCAGCCGCTGCGGTTCGACCTCGGCATGGACATGACCCAGCAGGCGGTGCGGTCCTGGCGCCGGGTCGTCGAGCTGCTGCGGCACGAGGTGAACACCGGCGGGGCGCTGCCGTCCGAGCCGTTGGCGATGACCGAGCTGCAGCGGCTGCTGTTCAGCCAGCTGCTGCTGGCGCAGCCCAACAACTACAGTGCCGCGCTGCACCGCGAGCCGACCACCAGCGCACCGAAGGTCATCCGGCGGGCCGCCGAGCTGATCGAGGAACACGCCGCCGAGCCGCTGACCGTCGAGGACATCGCCGAGGCGGTCGGCCTCAGCGTGCGTGCGCTGCAGGAAGGGTTCCGGCGGTTCCTCGACACCACGCCGATGAACTACTTGCGCGAGGTGCGCCTGCGGCGGGTGCGCGCCGAGCTGGAGGTGTCCGACCCGACACAGACCAACGTCACCGAAGTGGCCATGCGGTGGGGGTTCCTGCACGCGGGCCGGTTCTCGGTGCAGTACCGCAAGCGGTTCGGCGAGACGCCGTCCACCACGCTGCGCGGATCACCCCGGATAGTCGGCTCGCGGAACGGATAGTTCCGCGAAGATCCCGCTCCTACGGTGGCTGACCACACACAGGCAGTGATCGAGGAGCGGGAGAGCCGGTGACCGAACAGCAGACGGTTCCGGTCGGCGAGCTGATCGAGTCGATCCGCCGGATCTTCGTGGCCGCCGGCCTGAGCGAGCGTGCCGCGCGCACGGTCGCCGAGGCGCTGGTGGACGCCGACTGCCGCGGCATCCCCTCGCACGGCGCGATGCTCGTCCCGATGTACGTCGAGCGCCTGCGCAAAGGCTCGGTGAGCATGGCGGAGCAAGCGGAGGTGATCTCCGACTTCGGCGCCGTCGCCACGCTGGACGGCAAGCACGCGCTCGGCCAGCTGACCGGTGACCAGGCGATGCGACTGGCGGTGGACAAGGCGCGCCGGTTCGGCGTCGGTGCCGTCGCCGTACGGCACGCGTTCCACTTCGGCGGCGCGTTCCGCTACGTGCTCGCGGCCGCCGACCAGGGGTGCATCGGCCTGGCCGCGGCCAACACCCGCCCGATGATGCCCGCCCCCGGCGGCGCCGAACCGGTGGTCGGCAACAATCCGCTCGCGCTTGCCGTCCCGGTCCCGGGCCGGCCGCCGATCGTGCTGGACATGGCGTTGTCCGAGGTGGCGCTGGGCAAGATCCGCCTCGCGGCGTCCGAAGGCAGGCCGATCCCCGACACCTGGGCCACCGACGCCGAAGGGAGACCCACCACGGACCCCGCCGCCGCGGTGGCGGGCATGCTGCTGCCGATCGGCGGCCCCAAGGGGTACGGCCTCGCCGTCTTCGTCGACGTTCTGACCGGGGTGCTCTCCGGTGGGGCCTTCGGCGCCGGGGTGGCCGGTCTGTATGCCGACACGAGCGTGCCGAACGACTGCGCACATTTCTTTCTCGCGCTCGACCCGACCGCGTTCGGCGACCCCGGGGAGTTCGCCGAGCGAATGTGCCGCTTCGCCGACGCCATCGCCGCCTCGTCGGCCGCACCCGGCGTCGAGCGTGTCTTTCTGCCCGGTGAGCCGGAAGCGCTGCGATACCAGCGGGCGCGCACCGAGGGCGTTCGCCTGGAGCCTGCGGTGCGCAAGCAGCTCACCGACGTCGCCCGTGACCTGGGGGTCGACATCGAACTGACTCCCGCAGGAGGTGTCCGGTGAGCACCGAAGTGGACGCGATCGTCATCGGTTCCGGCATCAACGGCCTGGTCGCCACGGCCGAGCTGGCGAAGGCCGGATGGTCGGTGACGCTGGTGGAGCGCAACGACGAGCTGGGCGGATTCATCGCGACCGAGGAACGCACTCTGCCCGGCTACCGCCACGACACGTACTCGTCGTGGCACCCGTTGTTCGTCTCCGGCGCCGCTTACGCGGTGCTGGGTGACGATCTGCACCGCCACGGGTTGGAGTACCGCAACACCGACGGCTGGGTGACCGCGAGCGTCGCCGACGACGGTCGGGTGACCATGGCGCACCGCGACCCGAAGACCACCGCGGAGCGGTTCACCCACGACCGCGACCGGGACACCTACCTGGCCAAGCTCGATGCCTTCGGCGCGATCGCCGAGCAGTTCGGCACGGTGATGAGCACCGAGCTGCACTCGCCGGCGACGCTGCGCACCGGGTGGAAGCTGCTGCGCGCCGTGGGCCGGTCCCGTGCCGGTGAGCTGCTGCGCGACGCGGTGACCAGCGGGCGCTCGTACTGCCGGCGCGAGTTCGCCGGTCCCGAGGTGGATCACCTGTGGTCGCCGTGGCTGCTGCACGCGGGCTTGTCGCCCGATCACGCTTCGGGCGGCCTGATGATCCCGGTCTTCGCCGCCACCATGCACGGTTTCGGACTGCCCGTGGTGGCCGGTGGCGCCGCCCGCTTCGTCGAGGCGTTCCGCACGCTGTTCGACGAGCTCGGCGTGACCGTCCGGACCGGAACCGAGGTCCAGCGGATCCTGCTGGAGCGAGGTCGTGCGGTGGGGGTGGTTGCGGGCAACGAGGTCGTGCGCGCGCGCAGGGCGGTGCTGGCTTCCTGCTCGCCGGCCGCGTTGATGCGCGATCTGCTCCCGGCCGGGGCGGTCGAGACACGGCTCGCCGACGAGGCCGAGCGGTACCGCTACGGGCGCGGCGCGATGCAGATCCACGTCGCCCTCTCCGCGCCGTTGTCCTGGCGCGAGGAGGAACTCGGCGAAGTCCCGTTGATCCACATCTCGGACGGTTCGGCAAGCACCGGGATCGCCTGCGCCCAGGCGGAGGCGGGACTGCTGCCTGCGAAGCCGACCGTGGTGGTCGGCCAGCAGTACGTGCTGGATCGCACGCGGGTTCCCGAGGGCGCCGCGGCGCTGTGGCTGCAGCTGCAGGAGGTGCCGTTCGCCCCGGCCGGTGATGCGGCGGGCGAGGTGGATGTCGGCCGCGGGTGGAGCAAGGAGCTGGCTGACGCGTTCGCGCAGCGCGTGCTCGACCGGGTCGCCGCGCACGCGCCCGACCTGAAGCAGAAGGTCCGCGCGATCGACGTGGTGACGCCCGCCGACCTGGCCGCCTACAACGTCAACGCCGTGCACGGTGATCCCTACGGCGGGTCGGCCGAGCTGGACCAGAACTTCCTGTGGCGCCCGACGCCCGCCGGGGGCAGGCACGCCGTGCTGCCCGGCCTGTGGCACATCGGCGCGGCCACGCATCCCGGGCCCGGCCTCGGCGGCGGCTCCGGCCACCTGGTCGCACAACGCCTGATCAATCGCCGTCTTCGCAGGAGACAACCATGAAATCGACCTTCGACGCGCACGGTGAGGTGCTCGTCGTGACCGGCGGCGCCAACGGCATCGGCGAGGCCACGGCGCGGGCCTTCGCCGAGCGCGGTGGCACGGCGGTGGTCTTCGACGTCGCGCGCTCCGACCGGCTCGACCAGTTCGACCGCATCGAGCAGGTCCGGGTGGACGTTTCCGACCGCGATGCGGTCGTCGACGCGGTGGACGCCGTGCTGCACCGCCACGGCCGGATCGACGCCCTGGTGGCCGGGGCGGCGATCCAGCCGCGCTGCGACGTGGTCGGCCTGGACCCGCACACCTGGCGGGAAACGCTGGCGGTGAACCTGGACGGGGTGGTGTGGTGCTGCCAAGCCGTACTGCCCGGCATGATCGCCCGCCGGTCCGGGGCGATCGTGGTGTTCTCCTCCGGCCTGGCCAACGCCGGCCACGCCAGGGCGGCGGCGTATGCGGCGAGCAAAGGAGCGCTGATCCCGTTCGCCAAGTCGCTGGCCGCCGAGGTCGCCGACTACGGCGTACGGGTCAACACGATCTTCCCCGGGGTGATCGACACCCCGCAGTTCCGCGCCGCGAATCCGCCCGGTGGCCAGCGCGAGCACTGGGAGGCCACCACCGGGATCGGCAAGCCGGAGGACGTCGTGGGGCCGCTGCTGTTCCTGCTGTCCGACGCCGCCACCATGACCGGCTCCGTGCTGACCCGCGAGCGCGCCTTCAGCCAGGAGGCAGTGGCATGACGCAAGGGACCCATCCGACGAGCAGCGAGGACGTGTTGCCGGTCGCCGTGGTCGGCGGCGGGCCGGTCGGGTTGATCACCGCGCTGGGCCTGGTCCACTACGGCGTCCCGGTGACGGTGTTCGAGGAAGACGAGCAGCTGTCGCTGGACACCAAGGCCGGGACGATCCTCACCAGGACCTTGGAGGTCTTGCACCGCTACGGCGCCGTCGACGCGGTGCTGGGGGCTTCGCTGCGCATCGACGAGATCGGCGATCTGGACCGCGCGACCAACCAGTCCAGGGAGAGCGTGCGCACCGGGACGTTGTCCGACGACACCCGCTTCCCGTTCGTCATCAACATCCCGCAGCACCACCTGGAGCCGGTGCTGCGGGACCGGCTGGACATGCTCGCGCCCGGCGTGCTGCGCATGCGGCACCGGGTGACCGACTTCGTGCAGCACGACGACCACGTCGAACTGCTGCTGGACACACCGGACGGCGAACAGCGGGTGAAGGCCCGGTACCTGCTGGCCTGTGACGGCGGACGGTCGCAGACCAGGGAAAAGCTCGGCATCACGGTCGAGGGCCGGACGCTGGAGCAGCGCTACATGCTGGTCGACCTGGAAGTCGACCTGGACGTGACGAACCCGCGCGACTACCCGTACCTGGCGTACTTCGGCGATCCGTCCGAGTGGATGATCCTGGTGCGCCAGCCGCACTGCTGGCGGTTCCTGTACCCGCTCGACCCGGGCCGCCCGGAGCCGGACGAGGCCGAGCTAACCGCGAAGGCGAAGCGGTTCATCGGCGACGTGACCGGGCTGCGCGTGCTGGGCACCAACGTCTACACGGTCCATCACCGGGTCGCCGATCGCTGGCGGGTGGGCCGCATCTTCCTGATGGGCGACGCCGCCCACCTCATCACGCCGATGTGGGCGCTGGGGTTGAACACCGGGGTGCTGGACGCCTCCAACCTGCCCTGGCGGCTCGCCTGGGTGTTGCGCGGCTGGGCCGACGAGTCCTTGCTGGACGGCTACGAACGCGAGCAAGCGCCGGTCGCCATCCGCGGCGCAGGGGAAATGGCCGAAGCCGCCCGCGCCTACATGGACCGGCGGGACGACGGCATGGCGGCCATGGCCGGTGGCGGCTGGGGCGTCGCAGTCACCCGCTCGCTGCTCGGCGTCCGGCTCGACATCGACGGCTCCGGTGACTGGTCGATGATCGTCCACGGCGACTCGCCGCGGCCGGTCCGCGCTGGAGATCGCATCCCCGACGTGCGGGTTTTCGGCCCCGATGGCGAGGTCTACCTGCACGACCTGTGTGCGGACGCGTTCGTGGCGCTGTACTTCACCGACGCACGGCGCAGGCCGCGGCTGCCGGAGGGCGCCGAGCCAGGACTGCGCCGCTACGTGATCAGCCGCTGGGACGCCCCGCTGAACTCCGGGCTGCGCGACATCGCGCTGTTCGACCCGGGTGAGCGGGCCACCCGCCGCATCGGTGTCCCGCCGGACACCGCCGTGCTGGTGCGCCCGGACGGCCACGTCGCCGCCATCGCCGCGTTCGACCCGGCCGATCCGCAGCAGGATCCCGTCGCCGACGCCTACGCACGTATCACCGGACGCCGCACCAGGGAAGGAGCGCTGGCATGACAGCCGGAACCACCGTGCAAGCCCCCGACGGCACACAGGTCGTGCTGGGCGAGATCGGGCAGAAGATGCTGTTGGAGAACGACCGGGTGCGGCTGTGGGAGGTCGCGCTGGCGCCGGGCGAGACGCAGCCGTGGCACCTGCACCACAACCCGTACCTGGTGGTCAACATCCAGGCGTCGCCGTGCCGGATGGACTGGCTGGACGGCGCCCCGCCCCGCTACGTCAGCGAGTACGTCGGCGGCATCGTCTACCAGAACGTCTCGCCGATCCACATGCTCACCAACATCGGCACCACGTTCTACCGGAACCGGCTGGTCGAGTTGCGCGACCTCGGTGAGCATGCGGTCGGCGACGTCCGGCCCAAGCTGGTGCCGAATCCCGAGCGGCCCGGGCCGGAGACCATCACCACCCCGGACGGCAGGCAGACCGAGACCGGGCCGGTGGGGCACCACGTGGTGTTCGAGGCCGACATGGTGCGGGTCTGGGAGATCGTGCTCGATCCCGGCGCCACGCTGACCTGGCACCGGCACATCAACCCGTACGTCGTGGTGACCCTGGAGGGCTCGGACATCCGCGTCGATCGCCTCACCGAGCAGGGCACCAGCCGGACCGAGGAAGACGGCGCGGTGAGCTACCACGAGCCCGGGGACGTGCAAGCGCTGGTCAACACCGGCAACCGGCGCTACCGCAGCCGCCTGATCGAACTGAAGTACTTGGGGGAGAACCGATGACCACGTCGACCGGACAGGTCGTGCCCCGGCCGCCGCGGCCGGAAGGCGTCAGCGAGGAGGAGTGGGCGAACAACGTCTCCGACCTCGCCAGGTATTCCGGCGAGGCGCCGGACCGGTCCCGTGAGCACACCGAGACCGGGCCGGACGGCGAGCAGTGGGGCCGCTTCCGCGAGATCCTGCTGCAGACCCAGGACCTGGACTGGGTGGAGAAGACGCTGGCCGGGTTGTCCCAGAAGATGCTGTGGCGCAACGACGAGACCGGTGCCTCGATCGCGCTGGTGCGGTTCGAGAAGGGCGCGGGCATTCCCTCCCGGCACGCGCACGCCTCGAACCAGTTCATGTTCTGTCTGTCCGGCCGCTACACGTATCTGCCGACCAAGATCACCCTCACCCCCGGCTCGTTCTACTGGAACCCCAAGGGCAGCCTGCACGGGCCGACCAGGGCCGAGGAGGAGTCGATCCTGCTGGAGATCTACGACGGCCCGCATTACCCGACCCAGCCCGACTGGTACGCCAGCCCCGACGACGCCCGGTAGGCCGGTATCTGGCCGCAGGCCCGCTCAGCAACGTCAGCACCTGCCGATAGGAGAGCGATTTGTTCAAGCAGGAAGTCGTTTCACCGGAACTCGCCCAGCCCAACGGCCACTTCGCCCAGGCGATCACGGTCCCCGCGGGACGGCTGGTGTTCATCTCCGGGATGACCGCGCGCAACGCCGCCGGGGGAGTGACCGGCGTCGGTGACATCACCGCGCAGACGCATCAGGTCTGTCAGAACCTGGACGCGGCGGTCCGGGCCGCCGGGGGGACGCTGGACGACATCGTGCGGGTGGACGTCTACGTGCGGAACATGGAGGACTTCGCGGCCATCCACGAGGTGCGCATGCAGTACTTCAAGGGCGTTCCGCCGGCGTCGACGATGGTCGAGGTGTCCAAGTTCGTGAACAAGGACTACCTGATCGAGATGAACGCGATCGCCGTGCTGCCGGAAGAGGGGTCGCGGTGAAGCTGGCAACGGTCGTGGTGGCCGGCCGGCCGCGGCTGGGTGTCGTGGAGGACGACGCCACGATCGCGGTGCTGCCGAGTGACCGGACGCTGGACGACGTGGTGCGTGGCGGACCCGAGGCCATGGAGTCGGTCCGGCGTGAGCTCGGCAGTGCGGAACGCCGCGCGCTCGATGACGTCCGGCTGGGCGCTCCGCTGCACAGGTTCAACCGCGACATCCTGTGCACCGGCTGGAACTACTGGGATCACTTCGAGGAATCGAAGGGAAGGCGGGACGGGCAGGACCCGGCCGAGCGGCCGAAACACCCGACCTTCTTCACCAAAGGACCGGACACGGTCATCGGCCCTGGCGACGACATCGCCTACGACGCGGCGGTGTCGGCGAAGTGGGACTACGAGGCCGAAGTGGCGCTGGTGATCGGCAGGACCGGGCGGTCCATCCCGGAGGAGAAGGCCTGGGAGCACGTGTTCGGCCTGTGCGTGGCCAACGACGTCTCGCAGCGCGATCTGCAACGCAGGCACGGCGGCCAGTGGTTGAAGGGCAAGAGCCTGGACGGCACGATGCCGCTCGGGCCGTGGATCACCACCGTCGACGAGGTCGCCGACCCGTATGACCTGACGGTCCGCTGCACGGTGAACGGGGAGGTGCTGCAGGAGGCGTCCACGCGGCAGGTGGCGTTCTCGTTCGAGCGGATCATCGCCGAGCTGAGCTGGGGGATGACGCTGCACGCCGGGGACGTGATCCTCACCGGGACACCACCCGGCGTGGGCAATGCGCGCACCCCTCAGGTGTTCCTGAAGCCGGGCGACGACATCGTCACCGAGGTCAGCGGACTCGGTGTGCTCAGGAACCGGGTGGTCGAGCGGGATCTCAGCAGCTACCAGGGCTGACACCGCTTCGGCTGCGAGGCCGACGGCAGTACGCGGCCGGATGCCGTCGTCTCCGGAGAGCCGGCTCGGCCGGAGCCGTCGGCACTCGCATGGTGGTGGGGGCAGTGCCCGGCAAACGGTGCGCGTCGTTCGCCCGAGTGCGTGGCCCGGCCAGGTGCGTCATTCGCAACGGTATTCAGTTCGCCGCTCACCGGTGCCAGACTCGGGGCACCCGCAGCGACGCGTGAGGAGGAAGCCAATGGCGGTCCCTGCCCAGCTCAGCTACAGCTCCGGAACCTCCGACGTTCCCCTGCTCGGCGACACCATCGGCGAGAACCTGGATCGCACCGTCGCCACGTTCCCCGACCGGGAGGCGATGGTCGACTGCGCATCGGGGCGGCGCTGGACCTATCGGGAATTCGCCGACGACGTGAACGTGGTGGCCCTCGGGCTGGCCGCGCGCGGCATCGGCAAAGGCGACCGGGTGGGCATCTGGTCACCGAACCGGGCGGAGTGGACCCTGGTGCAGTACGCCACCGCGAAGCTCGGCGCGATCCTGGTCAACATCAACCCCGCCTACCGGGTGCACGAGCTCACCTACGTACTCAATCAGGCGGGCATCAAGATGCTGATCTCGGCGCAGTCGTTCAAGACGTCCGACTACGCCGCGATGATCGGCGAAGCGCGCCCCGACTGCCCCAAGCTGACCGACGTGGTCCTGTTCGACTCCCAGGACTGGGACGACCTGCTCGACACGGGCAAGGCGGGCGACCCTTCGACGCTGGACCAGATCAAGCTGTCCGCCGACGACCCGATCAACATCCAGTACACGTCGGGCACGACCGGCTTCCCGAAGGGTGCCACGCTCAGCCACCACAACATCCTCAACAACGGCTTCTTCGTGGGCGAGCTGTGCTCGTACACCGAGCAGGACCGGATCTGCATCCCGGTGCCCTTCTACCACTGCTTCGGCATGGTCATGGGCAACCTGGCGGCGACCAGCCACGGCGCCTGCATGGTCATCCCGGCGCCCGGATTCGACCCGACGGCCACGCTGAAGGCGGTGGCCGCCGAGAAGTGCACGTCGCTGTACGGGGTGCCGACCATGTTCATCGCGGAGCTGGCCGACCCCACGTTCGAGGAGCACGACCTGTCCAGCCTGCGCACCGGCATCATGGCGGGCTCGCCGTGCCCGGTGGAGGTGATGAAGCAGGTCATCGAGCGGATGGGCATGACCGAGGTGACCATCTGCTACGGGATGACGGAGACCTCGCCGGTGTCCACCCAGACCCGCAAGGACGACTCGCTGGATCGCCGGGTGTCCACGGTCGGCCGGGTGCACCCGCACCTGGAGGTGAAGATCATCGACCCGGAGACCGGCCTGACCGTGCCCCGCGGCCAGCCGGGCGAGCTGTGCACCCGCGGCTACTCGGTGATGCTCGGGTACTGGGAGCAGCCGGACAAGACCGCAGAGGCGATCGACTCGGCGCGCTGGATGCACACCGGTGACCTCGCGGTGATGGACGAGGACGGGTACGTGCAGATCACCGGCCGGATCAAGGACATGGTGATCCGCGGCGGCGAGAACATCTACCCGCGCGAGATCGAGGAGTTCCTCTACACCCACCCGGACATCCAGGACGTCCAGGTGATCGGCGTCCCGGACGAGAAGTACGGCGAAGAGCTGATGGCGTGGGTGATCCTGCGCGAAGGGGCGGAGGAACTGACCGCGGAGAAGCTGCGCGAGTTCTGCCAGGGCAAGCTGGCCCACTACAAGATCCCGCGCTACGTGCACGTCGTCGACCAGTTCCCGATGACGGTCACCGGGAAGGTGCGCAAGGTCGAGATGCGCGAGATGGCCGTGCAGATTCTGGGCCTGGACCAGGACAAGAACTAGCCGCCGGATCACCAGGACTGCGACGGGTGCCGCCGCGGCAACCAGGCCGCGGCGGCGTTGGCCGTGCTCGGCGAAGTGAAGTGGCCGGGGGCTGGACAGGGTGACTAGGCTGCGCGATCGTGCGGCTGACGGTGCTGGGTGGGACGGGCGCATGGCCCGGTCCCGGTCAGGCATGCAGCGGCTACCTGGTCGAGCATGCCGGCTACCGCTTGCTGCTCGACCCCGGCTACGCCACGTTCCCGCAGCTGCAGCGGTGGGCGAAGGCCGAGGACGTCGACGCCGTTTACGTCTCGCACGGTCATCCGGATCATTGCGCGGACCTGAACCCGCTGCTGCGCGCCCGGGTCTTGCGTGACGACCCGGTGCCACCGCTGCCGCTGTCTGCACCGCGCGGGGCTTTGGACGTGGTGCTGGCATTGGATCGCCCGGGCATGCTCGATCCCGGCTACGTTCGCCATGACTTCGAGCCGGGCGAGTCGCTGACGATCGGTCCGTTCCGGGCCCGCACGTGGCTGTTGCCGCACTCGAAGCCGAACGCCGGCGTGCGGCTGGAAGCCGACGGCGTGGTGCTGGCTTTCACCGGCGACACCGGGCCGAGCCCGCACTTGGCCACCCTGGCCCGAGACGCGGACGTGTTGATCATCGACTCCAGCTACGCCGAGGAAGTGCCCGAAGACACGCGCGGCACGCTGCTCAGCGCCCGCCAGGCGGGGGAGCTCGCCGCGATCGCCGACGTGCGGCGGGTGGTGCTGACCCACCTGATGCCGGAAGTCGACGACATGGAAGCGCTGCAGGCAGCGTCCGCAAGCTTCGCCGGACCGATCGACGTGGCCACGATCGGCCTGCGTGTCACTGTCCCTTGACCCCTCGGCTTTCGCCGGGGTGCAGTGATCACTGGCGGATCACTGGCGGCGGAGGAACGTGACGAGCAGGGACCCGCCGAGGTCGTTGGCCGCCGCGCATTCGGCCAGCGCCTGGGCCACCCAGCCCAAGGTCACCGGCTCCCAGGAGACCAGGGTGCCGTGCAGGGCACTCGTCGTGGTTGCCGGGCCGTCCCAGAACGTGTCGTCGAACGGCGGGGTGGGCGCCGCGCTCGGAGCGGCTGTCGTCGGTGACGTCAGCACCGGCTGGTCCAGGTGCAGGAAGTCCGCGACGGCCGCGTTCAGGGCTTCGCGTGACCCGGCCCGGCCGATCGAGACCTGGACCTCGGCAGACACCCGTGCCTCGGGCGGCACCGCCTCGAACCAGCCCACCGTTCGCATCGCCGGGACCGCGTGCCGCGAGCGCGTGCCCAGGCACTGCACCGGAAGAAGGAGCAGGACTTCGGCGGCAGGCGGCCCGCCCAGTCGAGCATTGACGGTGCCTGTGCACTGCAGGAAGGGCTGAACAGGCAGCGGCCGGCTCGCCGGGACCTGGCTGATCCCCACCTGAAACCACGCGCACAGACGCTTGTCACCGCCGGAGCGTGGACCGCCCGCGTCGTTCATGCTCCACAACCCACGGTGGTCGTCGTCGCTCAGCCACCCCATCGCCGCCGAGTACGCGACGAAGAGCGAGAAGTGGTCCTGCTGACCTTCCGGAACAGGGCCCACCTCGACGGGGCTGTCCGCGTACAAGGCCGCGAAAAGCGTGCCGGTCGGGATGTCGGCCGGGACCGGCGTGGCCGGGTCGTCCCGGTAGCGCTCCGGCATGCGGTCCGAGCTCATGCGAGCCAGGGTGACACAACATGGGCGGCGACCACGGCCGGGCGAGCGTGTCACGCCGAACTGCGTCGCAGCCGTACCCGATACGAGTAGTGCTCCGGGTGGAAGTAGCTCACCGCCAGCTCCACCGGGACGCCCTCGGTGTCCAGGTACATCCGGTCGACGCGCAGCAGCGGTTCGTTCGGCGAACAACCCAGCTGCTCACTGACCGTGTCGGACGCCGCCACGGCGGTGATGCTCTGCTCCGCCTCGGCGATCGGCCGCGTGGCGTGCTTGTCGATCAGGCCGATGACGGTGGCGTCACTGACCGCCCCGGTCTCCCGCAGTTCCGGCAGGTCGGCGAGCCGTTCACCGATGTCCGGCGGCAGCCACACCGTGGTCAGGCAGAACGGCTCGTCCTGGTGGACGCGCCGGAAGGACGTCCGGTACACCGCGTCGGTGCTCAGCCGCAGCCTGCCGGCGGCTTCCACGTCCACCAGCCGACGGAGCGGGGAGAGCACGACGAGTTCGGTGTCCTCCGACAGGGCCAGCAGGTCCTCCACCGAGCCGAACTGCCGCAAGTACTCGCCGCTGCGCTTGGCGACGTAGGTGCCGCGGCCGGGGATCCGGCGCACCAGGCCCTCGGACACCAGGTCGTGGAACGCGCGCCGGACCGTCTGGCGGCTCACCTTGTGCTTGGCGGCCAGTTCGGCCTCGGTGGGCAGTCGCGTGTCACCGTCGTAGCGGCCGCGCAGGATGTCCTCGCGCAGGGCGCGGGACAGGCGGGCGTAGGCCGCTTCTGGGCGGGCGGTCATGACCCGACTCTATGGCAGGCCGCGCGCCATGAGTTGTTCGGCGATCACCGTGCGCTGGATTTCGTTGGTGCCTTCCCCGACGATCATCAGCGGCGCGTCGCGGAAGTACCGTTCGACGTCGAACTCGGTCGAGTACCCGTACCCGCCGTGGATGCGCACCGCGTTGAGCGCGATCTGCATCGCCACCTCGGAGGCGAACAACTTGGCCATGCCGGCTTCCATGTCGCAGCGTTGGCCGGTGTCGTGCCGCTGCGCGGCGAACATGACCAGCTGACGGGCCGCGGTGTACTGGGTGGCCATGTCGGCCAGGTAGTTGCCGATCGTCTGGTGCTTCCAGATGGGCTTGCCGAACGTTTCCCGTTCCTGGGCGTAGCGCATCGCATCGTCCAACGCGGCGCGCGCCACGCCCAGCGCCCGGGAAGCCACCTGGATCCGGCCGGTCTCCAGGCCGTTCATCATCTGACCGAAGCCCTTGCCCTCCACGCCGCCGAGCACCGCGTCGACGGGCGCCCGGTAGTCGTCGAAGTGCAGCTCGCAGCTCTCCACACCCTTGTAGCCGAGCTTGGGCAGGTCGCGGGAGACGGTCAGCCCCGGGCCGTGTTCGACCAGCAGGATGCTGATGCCGCGGTAGCGCGGGGTGGCCTCCGGGTCGGTCTTGCACAGCAGCGCGATGAGCTTGGACCGGCGCGCGTTGGAGATCCAGGTCTTGGCGCCGTTGATCACGTAGTGGTCGCCGTCCCGCCGCGCCACCGTGGTCATCGCTTGCAGGTCGGAGCCGCCCCCGGGTTCGGTCAGCGCCATGGTGGCGCGCAGCTCGCCGGTGGCCATCCTGGGCAGGTAGCGCTGCTTCTGCTCCTCGGTGCCGTACCGCGCGATCAGCTTGGACACCACGCTGTGCCCGCCCATCGCCCCTGCCAGGCTCATCCACCCCCTGGCCAGCTGTTCGGTGATCGCCGCGAAGCACGGGGTGGACACCGCCACCTCCCCGTACGGCGGGGGCACCATCAGCCCGAAGATGCCGAGCTGCTTCATCTGCTCGATCAGCTCTTCCGGGTAGGTGTTGCTGTGCTCCAGCTCGCGTGCCACCGGTCTGACGTCCCGGTCGACGAACTCCCGGACGGTGTCGACGATGAACTGCTCTTCCTCGTTCAGCATGGTGTCCTCTCACACGGTGTTGGCGGCACGCAAAGCGGCGATGTCGTCGTCGGTGCGGCCGAGTTCACGGAGGATGGCTTCGGTGTGCTCGCCCAGTGCCGGCACCGGGCCGAAGACGGGCTCCACGCCCGCGATGTCTGCGGGAGGTTTCAGCGCGGCCAGCTCACCGCCCGGGCTCGGCACGGTGCGCCATCGATCGCGCGCGGCCAGCACCGGGTGCTCGATGAAGTCCTGCATGGAGTTGACCCGGCCGTTGGCCACCCGCGCTTCGTCCAGCCTGTGCAGCGCGGTCTCGGTGTCCAGCGTGTCGAACTTCCGCTGGATGATCGCGTTCAACTCGTCGCGGTTGGCCACCCGCGCCGAACCGGTGGCGAACTTGGGGTCTTCGGCGATGTTCGGGTCCTCGAGCAGGATGCGGCACAACGCCACCCACTCACGCTGGTTCTGCACGGCCAGCACCACGACGTCGCCGTCCTTGGTGGTGTAGGGGCCGTAGGGGGCGATGGTGGCGTGCTGGGCGCCGACCCGTTTCGGCGCGGAGCCGCCGTAGCGGGTGTAGTAGACCGGCTGTCCCATCCACTCGCCGAGCGCTTCGAACAGCGAGATCTCCACGGTCGAGCCCTCGCCGGTGGTGGCCCGGCGGAACAACGCCGCGAGGATCCCCGAGTACGCGTACATGCCCGCGGCGATGTCCGCCACCGAGATGCCCGCCTTGGCCATGTCGTCCGCGGTGCCGGTGAGGGACACCAGGCCGGTCTCGCATTGCACCAGCAGGTCGTAGGCCTTGCGGCTGGCCCACGGCCCGGTGGTCCCGTAGCCGGAGATGGTGCAGTGCACCAGGCGCGGGTGCTTGGCGCGGAGCCTGGCCGCGCTGACACCCAGCCGGTCGGCCACTCCCGGCCCGAGGTTGTGCACCACGACGTCCGCGCGGGCGACGAGGTCGTCCAGGATCGCCGCGCCCTCCGGCTGTTTGACGTCGAGGGTGATCGATTCCTTGGAGCGATTGAGCCAGACGAAGTAGCTGGACTGGCCCAGCGCGGTCTGGTCGTAGTGCCTGGCGAAATCGCCGCCGTCCGGCCGCTCGACCTTGATCACCCGGGCACCGAGATCGGCGAGCTGCCGGGTGGCGTAGGGGGCGGCGACGGCCTGCTCCAGGGTCACGACGGTGATTCCGGCGAGTGGTGGTGTCATGACGCCCTCCCGGGCAGCCTGGCCGCGAGCAGTCCGGCGGCCTGCTGCCAGTCCACGGTGGATACTTCGCTGGCTCCGCAGGCGGCCAGCTTCTCGGCGAACTCCAGCTCCGTCGGCGGGCGCTGCGGCGCGCCGGGCGGCAGGGCCAGCGAGGCGTGCCTGCTCGAGCCGTCACGCAGCTGGACGTCCACCTCGAACGTGCCGTGCAGCAGGCCTTCCCCGCCTGGCTCGGTCCGCACGTCGACCAGTTCGACCAGGCGGCGTGCTTCCGGTCGGCGCACCGCGTCGTCGGTGAAGCTGGCGAAGCCGGGGAAGGGATCCAGCAAGGCCGCCGCGAGCGCGTACTCGAGGCTGAACTTGCCCTGCAGGCCGGTCTGCGGCCGGTGGTGGTGCAGCGGCTGGACCGCCGAAGCCGGGGTGCGCACGACGATCCCGACGACATCGGCGGCCACGACGTCCGGCATCTGCTCACGCAGCGCCGCGATCGGGCGCTGCAAGGCGTAGCAGCACGGGAAGATCTTGATCGCCAACCCGCACGGCACCGCGGGCCCGGACACCTCGACCTGTCCTCCCGCGCCGACCAGCCGAAGCCACTGGTCCAGCGCAGCCGGATCGGCGGTGGCTCCGGCGGCGGCGAGTTTCGCCGCGCGCACGCCCGCATCCGCGGCCAGGCCGACCTGCAATGCCTTGCCGTCCGAGCCGAACGCGGCTTGCACGCCCCCGGCTTGCGGTACGGCCAGCGCGATGGCGTGCGCGAGTTGCTCCTCCGACAGTCCCAACGCGACGCCTGCCGCGACCGCGGCAGCCGGTGCGCCTGCGGTGCACGTGACATGCCACCCGGCGGCGTAGTGCTGCCAGCCCAGCGCGGTGCCGAGGCGGGCCATGACCCCGGCCCCGGCGAGGTAGGCCCGTTCGTCGCCGCCGACGGCAAGCGTTGCGGGCACGCACACGACGCTGATGTGCGCCGTCGACGCAAGGTGCAGATCGTCGAAGTCGAGCACGTGCCCGACGGCGGCCCAGCGCGCCGCCGCGGGCAAGTCGCTGGTGAGGTCGGTCATCCGGGAATCGACAGCGGCGAGCGTCACCGCCACCGTGTCGTGCAGGGCCCGGCGGGCCAGGTCCCGATCCGTTGCGGTGGGCCGATACCCGCTCGCCCACGCCGCCAGCTGCTCGGCGGTTGTCGTCATCGGCGCTCCCTGTGGTGCCGCAGCACGTTGCTCGTGACGCGAGTGGAGTGAAATGTACGGCCAATATCTCGTGGCATTGCCTCTGGTGTCAAGCCTGTTCTAGGGTTGTCGGCATGAAATGGCCGGATAAAGCAGAAGGGCCGTGGTTCGACGAGCTCACCGTCGGTCAGAAGTTCACCGGCGCGCCAGGAGTGACGCTCACCGAAGGTCATGCGGCGGTTCACCAGGCGATCGTGGGCGACCGGCTGCGCCTGCCGCTGGACCATGCGCTGTGCGCGGACGTGACCGGTAACGGTGCGCCGCTGGCGCACCCGGCGCTGGTGTGGGACGTCGCGATCGGGCAGTCGACCCTGGTGACGCATCACGTGCGGGCCAACCTGTTCTACCGGGGGCTGGCGTTCCGGCGGTATCCCGTGATCGGGGACACGCTGCGCACGGTCACCGAAGTGGTCGGCTTGCGGGAGAACAGCCGGCGGCCGGGGCGAAAGCCGACCGGCATGGCTGCGCTGCGCATCACCACGGTGGATCAGCACGATCGACCGGTGCTGGACTTCTGGCGGTGCGCGATGCTGCCGCTGCGCGACCCCGAGCGGGAGACCGGGCATCGCGACGACTTCTCCGACCTGGGCAACGTCCCGCGGCCAGCCCCGCCGGTGGACGGGTGGCGGCTGGCCGAGTTCCGGGACCGGGTGCCCGGCGAGCACTTCGCCGACATGGCCGTCGGCCGGAAGTGGCGGGTGGAGGGGGCGGACGTCGTCTCCAGCGCGCCCGAGCTGGCCCGGTTGACGCTGAACATCGCCCGTGCCCACCACGACGCGGAGGCCGCAGGCGGTAGGCGGCTGGTGTACGGTGGCCACACCATCGGTCTGGCGCTCAGCCACGTCAGCCGCGCGCTGCCGAACATCGTCACGGTCACCGCGTGGGAGGGCTGTGACCACCTGGCACCGGTGCACGAGAACGACTCGTTGACCAGCGAGCTGGAGGTCACCGGAGTGCACGCGTTGCCCGACGGCGGTGGGCTGGTCGACCTGCGGGTGGTCACGAGCGCCGCCGAGCCCGTGCTGGACTGGCGCTTCACGGTGGTGATGGCATGACCGACCTGGCAGGCGCCCGCACCCTACTGTTCGTCCCCGGTGATCGCCCGGACCGGTTCGGCAAGGCGGCCGCCAGCGGCGCCGACGCCGTGGTGCTCGACCTGGAGGACGCCGTCGCGCCGGAACGTAAGGCGGCCGCGCGGGAGCATGTGGCCCGCTGGCTGGCCGACGGCAACCGCGCGGTCGTGCGGATCAACGCGGCCGGGACGCCGTGGCACGACGACGACGTCGCGGCGGTCCGCGACCTGGCCACGGCGCTGATGGTGCCCAAGGCCGAGCGGGCAGCGGACTTGCCGCCGGGCGAGCTGATTCCGCTGGTGGAGACGGCCGCGGGGATCACCAACGCGCGCGAGATCTGCGCCGCTCCCGGGGTGATCCGCGCGGCTTTCGGCAGCGTCGACCTGGCCGCGGAACTGGGGGTCGATCCGGGTTCGTACTACGCGCTGCTGCACGCCAGGTCGGCGTTGGTGCTGGCGGCGGCCGCGGCCGGGTGCGCGCCGCCGTTGGACGGGGTGACCACGTCGCTGGACGAGGTTGGGCTGCTGCGCGCGGACACCGTGCACGCGGTGGAGCTCGGCTTCACCGGGAAGCTGTGCATCCATCCGCGGCAGATCGAGCACGTGCATGCCGCGCTGCGGCCGTCGGATGCCGAGCTCGACTGGGCTCGGCGGGTGGTGGCCGCCGCCAACGGCGGGGTGAGTGTGGTGGACGGGCAGATGATCGACCGGCCGGTCGTGCTGCGCGCCCAAAGGCTGCTCAGCCGCGGAGGCGCAGCGCGCTGATCGTCACGGGCAGCCCGGTCCTGTCGGCGCTCGAGCCGGTGCTCGGGCCTGCGCCCGGTTCGACGCGGCCGCTGGCCGAGCTCGGCTGAGCTGGTCGCGGGGCATCGGTCCGACGTCGGGTCGACGCTGTCGCGTCGGTGTTGCTGTGTCGGTGTTCGGACCACGACCCTCGGGTTGATGCGGTCGTGTACTGGTTGGGGATTGGCTCGGTTCCAATGACGGGTGTCGCGTCGTGTTGGTGTCGGTGGTCGGGCCGGTGTCGGGTGTGGTGCGGTCGCGTGGGTCAGTTGTGCTGGTTGGGGGATCGGCTCGGTTCCGGTGACGGGCGTCGTGTCGGCGCCGATGTCGGTGCCGGGCCGGTGTTCGGGTTGATGCGGTCGCGCGGGGTCAGCTGAGCTGATCGCACGGCACCGGTTCCACCTCCGCGACGTCGGTGGACCAGTAGATGTTGGAGAACGACGC
This sequence comes from Thermocrispum agreste DSM 44070, assembly GCF_000427905.1. Taxonomy (GTDB): domain Bacteria; phylum Actinomycetota; class Actinomycetes; order Mycobacteriales; family Pseudonocardiaceae; genus Thermocrispum; species Thermocrispum agreste. The sequence continues at coordinate 527,595 of NZ_KE386604.1, forward strand.
GGCGAACGTGCCTTCGGACAGCACTAGCCACGGTGTGTCGATGGCTTCCGGACGCCACAGCGTGCCCGCGTTCTCGGCGAAACAGCGCAGCGGCACCGCGACCGTCACGGTCTGATTCACCGGCAGGCGCTTGAACAGGTCGGAGACGGGGACGCCTGCAAAGCACGGGTGCTCGCACTGCACCTGCAGAGTCGTCTCGTCCGTGGGCGGGGTGCGCACCAGCACGTCGAACACCATGGCCGCGTCGGAGTGGGCGAAGAAGTCGTCCATCGGCTGTGGCTCGCCGCTTTGCAGGTAGACCTGGCCTTTGCCGGTCCAGGTCACGTTGAGCCTGCCGAGCCCGTCGATGCTCGCGGCGACCGTGTCGGTGCTGTTGCCCTTCGACCCGATCGGCACCCCTGCCCAGTAGTTCGCCACCGAGCCGAGGTACCCACGCCACGGGGGCCGGATGGAGCCGTCGGTGAACAGGTCCGCCCGGTGGCTGTCGTCCTCCGGGTGGGCCTGCTGGGCAGGTGGTGGTGGGGACGGCAGCAGCGCGATGGTGAGCAGGACGGCGACGACCACGGCGATGCACGCGCTCACGGTGACCGCCAGCCACGGCACGCGAGAGCCGGCGTCGGCGGCAGCGGGTGGGGTCGTTTCCGCAGTGGCCGTCGGTGAGGGCGGCGGTACCGGCGTGGCCTGGCCAGCTGCGCCCGGAGCCGGGGGAGCGGCGTGCGCGGCGAGTACCCGGCTGGCGGCCGGGCGGATGACCTCGCTCGGCTGGTGGCGCTGCGCCAGGTGGGCGGCGCCCAGCGCGACCGTGTGCTTGGGGTGCATCGCGGTGCGCACCGGCTTGCCGAACTCCTGGGCAAGTTGCTGCGCGACAAGCGGAATGCGGGACGAGCCGCCTGCCAGCACGATGGCGTCGAGCTGCTCCGGCTTGAGCTCGGCGGAGGCCGCGGCCCGGTGCACCGCTTCGACGGTCAGCGCGATGCTGGGCTTGATCAGCTCGTTGAACTCGAGCCGGGAGATCGACACCTCGCGCGCACCGTCCGGCAACGGCACGGACACCGTCACGTCCGGTTCGATGGACAGGTCCTCCTTGGCCTTGACGACCAGCGCGCGGATCTTCTCGTGCAGCCCGGCCTGTTCGTCGTCGGTGCGGTCGAGCCGGGAGATGGCGCCGTCCACGCGCTTGTCGACCTCGGCGAGCAGCGTCTCGTCGAAATCGACACCACCCATGTGCTCGATGCCTTCCGGGGTGCCGAGGATCTCCGCGCCGCCGTCTTTGACCCGCAGGATCGTGGTGTCGAACGTGCCGCCGCCCAGGTCGTAGACCGCGATGACGTCGCCGTCGGAGAGCTGGCGTTCCCGGCAGTAGTGGGTGGCCGCGGCTTCCGGTTCGGTGATCAGCCGGTAGTTGGTAATCCCGGCCAGCCGGGGCACCTCGGTGAACTGCTCCCGTCGGTACGGGCCCCAGATCGCCGGATGGGTCAGCACCACGGTGGCGGGCGGGCCGCCGTGAATCCGCTCGACCTCGGCCAGGATGTCGCGCAGCTGGGCGGCCATCAGCGCGGCCGCCGAGTACGGCTGCCCGCCCAGGATGATCGGGCTCGGCTCACCGAGCCGGCGTTTGAACTCGGTGGCCCTGCGCTTCGGATCCGTGCCGTCCAGCGCTGCGGCGCCGGTGACCAGCTTCGATTCGGCGGTCAGGTAGGCGATCGAGGGCGTGACGACGTCCGGCGGGAGATACACCGTGCGCACGCCGCTCGGGCTCGCCACGGCGGCGGCGCAGAACGACGTCCCAAGATCAACGCCTAGCCCGTACCACACCACTCCACCCCTTGCGACTCTGGACGAGCCGATGTCAGCTAGGTCACCGTACCTGACCGGCCCACCGCCACCACGCCACTGTCCGTGTTGTAACCGGTCCTTCACCGTGCGCGCCGACACCGAGGTAGATGCGACGGAACGTGGCCGTCGGCTGGTGCCTGCCCACCGTGTGGAGGTCGGAGCCGGAAGATGCCGCCGTACCCGGCCCGGCGGCGACGTCGTTCATCGATTCCTGTGCGCGCGACTTGCGGCCACGGTGGGAGCAGCCGTCGTGCGTGCCGACAGCGGATACGACAGCGGACGACAGGGTCGCGATGTGGTCGTTGTCCGAGCCGACGATGGTGTTCGAACCGCCGGTCGGTGGTTGCGGTTGGGGGTGTGTCGAGGTGGGCGGTGGGCCGGTCGACGGTTGCCGCTGGGCGTGCGCCGAGGTTTCCGACGGTGAGTCGCCGGTGCTCGATGCTTGGGCGTGCCCGGCGAACCCGCGGTCGGAAGAGTCGCTGCCGTGCATGCCGCGCACACGGCACGTGCACCACGAGCTTGACCGATGCAAGGCTGGCTCCTAGGCGCACGGCCACTTCCCGCTCGCCGGACAGCTCATCCCCGCCTTCTCGCCCACGCACACACCACCCCTCGACCGCACCTTGTGAGCGCACGGCCGCTCGGCATCTTGTCCCACCGCAGAAGCGACGGGGCGGCCGCGTGCCGCAGCCGCCCCGTCACCGGTTTGCGAGGACACCAACCGCGATCACTCGAACGGCGTCAAGGTGATCGCGGCGCTTTGCGGGGTGGGGTGGTGGACCAGGGTGTCCTGCGCCATCACATCGTCGAACGGGAAGCCGTACGCCCGCCCGTCGGCCATGTTCTCGTGGACCATCCGCGAGTAGTGGTTGGTCCGCTCGACGTGGTAGAAGGTGTCCGGTTGCTGCGCGCCGTACTGCTGCACCTCGGTCGTGTGCAGGGTGCCGCGCTGCAGGGACGCGCACAGCGTGCGGGCGATCGGACCGATGACCGCGTCGTTCGGGGCGAACAGCCTGCCGTGGCAGCCCCACACATCGGCCGAGGTCGGCTTCTCGAACGTCGCCACCGGCTGGCCGTTGGCGTCGCGGAACGTCATCGTCGCGCCGTCGCTGCGGCCGTAGAACGCCACGTCGGGCTGGTCGGCGAACGGCTTCACCACCAGGTCACGGTCGATGTAGGTGTTCCACACCTGGTCGATGTACGGCTGCAGGTAGTTCGGGTCCATCAGCCCGTGCTCGGTGGCCTTGATCGGGGACAGCACCCGCACCACCGTGCCGTCGGCGCGGGTCACGACGGTGTTCTCGAATCCGGGCGTGTTGCGCACGGCCTCGATGACCGCGTTCCGCCCGCCCGGCTTGAGTTCACCGCGCGTGATGGTCTGCCCGTCCGGCGCGGTCACCGACACCGAATGCGGCACCGCGAACATGTCCACCTGGGTGGTGTTCATCCAGATGCCGCTGTCGTCGTAGTTGAACTCGGCGAAGTCGAACAGGATGTCGTGGCTCGGGTCGCCGGGCGCCCACGGCGCGGGGTGCACCAGGCCGTCGGGAGTCAGGCTGAACGGCAGCTTGTCCCCGAAGGACATGTAGATCCGGCCGGAGACGTGCTTGGGCAGCTGGAGGGTCGTGGACTGGCCGAGCGCGGGGCCGGGAATGGAGATGTCGGGGGCGGGGACCGGCGGGACCGCGCCGCCCTGCCACGGGACGAAGTCGCCCGCCTGGGTGACGTAACCTTGCTGGCCGTTCTGCTGGCCCACCACGTAGAGGTGCACCTGCTCCGGACGACCGCTGTTGTTGACGACGGTCAGGGGAAGCTTGTCCGGTGCGGCGCTTTGCGCGGTCGCCGTCGGCAGGACAGCGGCCGCGGTGGCAGCTATCGCAGCGAGCGCGCCGAACACTTTCGTTCGAACTCGCATGTCGACTCCTTGGGCGGAAGAGCGCACAGTCTGTGGGTGTCGACTGCACTCGCTGTGCGGTCCGTCACGCAACGCCGGCCGGTGAAGATCTGCCCGGTCTTCCCGTCACGGTGCACTTAGGCGCAAGGCGTTCTTTCCGCTTCCGCCCCGGCCGCGCCGGAAGATCGACTACTCCGTGCCGCGGCACGGTACCGGAATACGACAGCCCGCGGGGCACGCGGCCCCGCGGGCTGGTGAAGGGAAGGAATCAGCTGAACGGCGTGAGCGTGATGGCGGCCGACTGCGGGTTGCCGTCGTGCACCAGCGACTCCTGCGCCATCACGTCGTCGAACGGGAAGCCGTACGCCCGCCCGTCGACCATGTTCTCGTGGATCAGCCGCGAGTAGTGGTTGGTGCGCTCCACCCGGTAGAAGTCGGTCGCCGGGTTGCCGCCCGGCTGCACGTCGATCGAGTGCAGCGTGCCGCGGTGCAGCGCCGCGCACAGGGTGCGGGCGATCGGCCCGATCACCTGATCGTTCGGCGCGTGCAGCCTGCCGTGGCAGCCCCACACGTCGCTCGAGGTCGGCTTCTCGAACGTGGCGACCTGCGCGCCACTGGTGTCGGTGAACACCATGGTCGATCCGTAGGTGCGGCCGGTGAACCGGACGTCCGGCCGATCGCCGAACGGCACCACCGTCAGGTCCCTGCCGGTGTAGGTGTTCCACGCCTGATCGATGTACGGCTGCAGGTAGCCGGGGTCGAGCCTGCCCACCTCGGCCGCCTTGCCCGGCGCCAGTGCCCGCAGCATCGTCCCGTCGCCGCGGGTCACCACGGTGTTCTCCCAGCCGGGTGTGCTGCGCAGGCCGTTGATCACCGCGGTACGGCCACCGGGTTTGAGCTCACCGCGGGTGATGGTCTGACCGTTGGCGCCGGTGACCGAGACGGAGTGCGGCACGGCGAACATGTCGACCTGCGTGCTGTTCAGCCACAGGCCCGCGTCGTTGTAGGTGAACTCGGTGAAGTCGAACAGGATGTCGTGGTTGGGATCGCTCGGGTTCCACGGCGCAGGCTGCACCAGGCCGTCCGGGGTCAGGAAGAACCGGATCTTCTCGCCGAACGACATGTAGATCCGGCCGGAGATGTTCTTCGGGACGTACAGGGTCGTCGACTGGCCCGCGGCAGGCCCCGGGATGGACACGTCCGGTGCGGGCGACGGCGGGATCGATCCCGGTGGCCATGCCGAGAAGTCACCGGCTTGATTGACGTAACCGAGCCTGCCGTCCCGGACGCCCGTGACGTAGAGGTGGACCGGCTCGGATCGGCCGCTGTTGTTGGTGACGGTGATCGGCAGCTTGTCCGGTGCGGCGTTCTGCGCGGACGCCGCGGGCAGGACCGCGACCGTGGTCGCCGCGATCCCGGCGGCCACTCCGGCGAGCGCGCCGAACACCTTCGTTCGTACTCGCATGTCGACTCCTTGAAGTGCAGGGGTGCCTGTCAGTGTGGGTCGACAACGGGTCCTGTGTGGCGCCGATCACGCTCGGGCGGCGAGAGTCTGCCCCAGCCGTCCTCGCCGTCGTGCACTTCCGCGCATCCTCACCGTCCTTGTGATCGTTACTCTCGCGTACTCGATCGACACGGAGCGAGGTGGCTTCATGGGGAGCGTGCGCAGAGTCGGGTCCGCGGTGCTGGCCGTACTGGCCGGGATGTCACTGGGGGTGGTGGCCGCACCCGCGGCGTCGGCGGAAACCGAGGTGACCGAAGGCTGCATCGAAAGCGTTCCGGATCCAGGCACGAGCAAACCGGTCTCGATCTGCTACACGCTCTACAAGCCGCCGGGTGCCAGCGCGGACAACCCGGTGCCGATGATCCTGGAAGGCCACGGCTGGGGCGGCAGCAGGAAGACCGACCCGTCGGCGTCGTTCGGCGGGCTGATCGACGCCGGGTTCGGGGTGCTCAGCTTCGACCAGCGCGGCTTCGGCGACAGCGGCGGCAAGGCCCACCTGATGCGTCCGGACGTCGAGGGGGAGGACGTGCAACGGCTGATCGACTTCGTCGCCGAGCAGCCGTGGGTGGCCAAGGACGCACCCGGTGACCCGGTGCTGGGTGCCATCGGCGGCTCGTACGGCGGCGGCTACCAGTACGTCGGAGCGCTCAGCGAGGTGATGAAGACCGGCACCACCCGGTTCGACGCGCTCGCGCCGGAGATCACCTGGTACAGCCTGAGCGAAAGCCTCGCACCGCAAGGCGTTGCTAGGACGGAGTGGGCGTTGCTGCTCTACCTGGCCGGCCTGCCGTCGGACGCGCACACCACGACGGTGACGACGGCGCTGCTCGAGGCGCTGGTGACGGGCAACATCCCGGTGTCGCTGGAGAAGTTCCTCGAGCGCAACGGCCCGGCCTGGCATGTCGCCCAGGGCCGCAAGCTGGACGTTCCGGTGCTCATCCGGCAAGGGATCACCGACAACCTGTTCCCACTGGATCAGGCGCTGAAGACCTACGACAAGCTGCTGACCCCGCAGGCGCGGGAGCGCAGCCTGCTGATCGGCTACAACGGTGGCCACACGCTGCCGAGTGTCGTGCCGCCGGGGACGAACGACGCGTTGAAGGCACTGGCGGGCGGGCTGACCGAGTCCGACCCGTGCTCGCAGGAACTCGGTGGGTCGTTCAACCAGCTGCGGTTGGCGTTCTTCAAGCGTGAGCTGCTGGGTGAGGACGTCAGCATCCCCGGGCTCGGCCAGTACCACCTGGCCACCGCGGGCGGCCGGTGCCAGACGGTGACCAGCACGGAGGCGAACACGACGATCGAGCTGGGCAAGACCGCGAACCTGGTGGGTGTCGGCCTGCCGGTGGCCGTGCCGATCACCTCGGGCCCGATCACCGTGGCCGGGACGCCGACGCTGGACGCCAAGGTCACCTCGCTGGCGCTGGACGGCAGGATGTTCCTGGCGCTGGCGGTGGGCAGCAGCCCGCTGAACGCCAAGATCGTGCAGAACAACATGCTGCCGCTGCGGGAGCCGGGCCTGGTGGTGGACAAGCCGCGGCGGGACATCGAGCTGCCGTCGGTGGCCATCGACGTGCCCGCGGGCCAGACGCTGTACCTGCTGGTCACGCCGATCTCCGACATGTCGTTCGGGCACGGCAGCCGGGTGCCGGGCGCCATGGTGCTGAAGAACATGAAGGTCCACCTGCCGGTGGTCGGAACGCAGAGCTGACGCCCCGGGCGCCGGGCTCGCCGACGGCGGGCCCGGCACCGGTCGCTCGGCAGCGAGCGGAGGACGGCCGTCCAGGCTGCGGGGCGAGCTCGGTTGGCCGCCCGGGCTGCGGGTGAGCTGGGTTGGTTGACGTGGCTGCCTGCCGGGGCGTTGTGCGTCGGTTGGTGGCTGGTGTGTGTGCCGGTGGGCTTGGGTGGGCTGGCTGGTGGCGGCTGCGGATGTCGCCGGGCCGTCGGTGGCTCGCACCCCGGCCGGTGTGCGAGTCGGTCGGTCCCGGTCATCCGGGGCGTCTACTCGGGCGTCGTATGTGCCTGCCGGGCCTCGGCGGGGCAGATGGTGTCGGTAGCCGGTGTGCGGCGGAGCGCTGGGACGGGAAGGTCACATGGCGATGTTCTCCCGGCGTCGGGGTCGGCACGTCGGCAGCGAACCTGTCTAGGCCGGGTCCCGCATGCGGCCGAGGTCGGCCGGTGCGGCACCCGTCCGACGTAACCTCGCTTGCCGTCGTCGTACCGGCCGTGATCGGGAATACTCCGTGCGACGCGTGCCGGGCGAACCCGCATGACCGTATCCTCCGTGGTAGGGAAACCGACCGGTCGGGTCGCCGGGATGTTTCGGGAGGTGGCATGGCAGAGCAATTCGCGCGCGGTGTCAACAACGGAATCGACCTCTGTTACGAGACCTTCGGTGACCCGAGTGACGAGCCGCTGCTGCTGATCATCGGGCTCGGCTCTCCCATGACGTGGTGGGACGCCGAGTTCTGCGACATGCTCGCCGACCGCGGCTTCTACGTGGTGCGGTTCGACAACCGGGACAGCGGCCGCTCGACCTGGCTGGACGAACCGGCCGACCTGCTGCGCGCCCTGCTGCTGCGGCAGTCCCCGTACCGGCTGGAGGACATGGCCAAGGACACCGTCGGCCTGCTCGACCACCTCGGCATCTCGCAGGCACACCTGGTCGGGGCCTCGATGGGTGGGATGATCGCCCAGCTGATGGCGCTCGACTACCGCTCCCGGGTGCGGTCGCTCACCTCGATCATGTCGAACACCGGCAGCAGGCTGGTCGGTCGCCCGTCCCTGACGGGGTGGCGCACGCTGCTCAAGCCGGCGCCGCAGACCCGTGAGGGATTCATCGAGCATCAGGTGCGGGTGGCCCACAGGCTGCCCTCCCCGTGCTACCCGGTGGACGAAGAGCGGGTGCGCCGCCGCGCGGTGGAGACGTACGAGCGGGGGCTGAACCCGGCGGGCCGGGCACGGCAGTTCGCCGCGATCCTCGCCGCGACCGACCGGACGTCGCGGCTGCGTACGCTCCGCCTGCCCACCACCGTCATCCACGGCACCGACGACCACGTGATCGACGTGAGTGGCGGCCTGGCCACCGCGCGAGCCATCTCCGGCGCGGAGCTGCACGTCATCAACGGCCTGGGTCACGAGCTGCCGCCGGCGCTGTGGGCGCGGTACGTGCAGTACATCGAGCACACGGTGGAGCGCGCTATGGTCGCGACCGCCGAGCACAGCGCGCGCTGACCGGCCTACGCTCCGGCGCGCTACGAAAGCGAGCCTCCCGTGGTGCAGGCGTGTGCCTGCGCCGTGGCAAGTACCTAGCTGGCCGCGGCCAGCGTCCCGCGTTTTTCGACGACTTCGCGCAGGGCCTGCAGCGCCTGCTGAATCTGCGGGCTGTTCCTGCTGCCGCGCCGCACGCACGTCATGATCTGCCTGGTCGGCAGCGGCTCGACGGTCAGCGGCAGGCGCCGCAGTTGGAAGCTCGCGGGCAGTTCGGCGAGCCGGGGAATCAGCGAGATGCCGAGCCCGTGGGCCACCAGTGCCGCCACCGCGCTCCAGTCGGTGGCGAAGTGCGCCACGTGCGGCGTGAACCCAGCGACCGCGCAGGCGACCATGGCCCGGTCGTGGTGATCGCACGTGCCGGGCACCGGCAGGATCCACGGTTCGCATCCGGCGTCGGCCAGCGCGAGCCTCTTCTTCCCGGTCAGCGGGTGATCGGCAGGCACGAGCAGATCCAACGGCTCGGACATCATCGGCTGCTGGTCGAAGCGCGGGTCGTCCGGCGCCGGGCCGTTGTCGGTCGGGGTCAACAGCAGCAGATCCGTCTCGTCGGCCAGCAGCAGCTTGAAGCCTTCCTCGGACTCGCACTCGCGCACGGTCACCCGCAGCCCAGGGTTGCGCTCCTGCAGCAGCACGGCCGCCGGGGCGAGCAGCGCCATCGCGGTGGGAAAGCCGCTCAGCCGCAGGATCCCGGCCGCACCCGCGCGATACGCCTGCAGTGCCGCCCTGGCTTCCTCCCAGCGCGCCAGCAGTTCGTCGGCGTGCTCGACCAGCACCAGCGCGGCCGGGGTGAGCCGCACTCCGCGCCCTTGCGGCTCGAGCAGGGGGACCTCGAGCTCCCGGGACAGCTCGCGGATCTGGTGCGACACCGCCGAGGGGGTCAGATGGAGCGCGGCCGCCGCGGCGGTGACCGTGCCGTGCTGGTGCACGGCCCGCAGGACCTGCAGCCGACGAAGGTCAATCATGAAGAGAGATTAGACAGTATTGCAAAGAAACATGCAATGGACTTCAACAGTGGACGGCTCCAGAATGGAGGTATGAGCACCGCGACCTTGCCTTCCGGCACGACCGAGACCAGGACCGGCTACACCGTCGTTTCCCGACACAACACCAGTACCGGCGAGGTGATCTACGCGCGTTGTGACGCGTGCGGGAAGCTGCGGATGCTCAGCGCCGCCGCGGTGGCCGGAAGCCACGCGCCGACGTGCCCGTTCTGCGACTGAGATCCGCCGGGATCACGCAAAGCTTCCTCCTCGACGCCTCCAGCGCCGTATCGTCGGACCATCGGCGACGCGGCGCTTTTCGTTTGGGGGTGGCACGTGACCGCGCAGGTCGTCCGCGAGCGTGAAGTCCGTGCGCACGCACTTCTCGGGTTCGCATTCGTCGGCGTCCCGGTGGTGGTGAGTGCCTACTGCCTTGTCGTCGATGCGTTGCTGGTCGATCGGCCGTTGGGCGGTGCCCGGGCCGCCTACGCCGGCTGGGTGGTCGCGGCGCTGGGCGTGCTGCTGTGGATCGTCCTTCGCCGGCGGCCCGGCCGGTGGCCGGTCTTCGCCCGCGTCGTGGTGGTGGCCACCACGCTGGCGCTGGTGATCTCGGTACTGGTCAGCAGCGTCGGTGCGGAGCAGAGTTTGCCGCTGGTGCTTGCCGCGTTGGTGCCGGTGCCTTTCATCGTGGTCGGCGTTCCCGCCTTGGCGGCACGCGCCGCCCGCAGACTGACCATGCCGCTCGTGCCGGACATGGCCGACAGCGCTTACGAGTGGGCGATCCCGGTGCGGGGCATGCGCCGGGTGGCGCTGACGGTCGGCACCACGTCGCTCGAAGTGCGCAAGGACGCTTCGTTCCTGCTCGAGCTGCTCGACCTCGACAGTTCTCGCGCCACCAAGTACCCGTTGTCGGCGGTGAGTTGGGTGTGGGACGCCTCGATCAGCGGAACGGCGCCCGCCAACCTGCCCAGGGCCATCCGCGGTGAGATCGACGAAGTCTCCGGGCCCGCCGTCGGGCTCCGCGTCTACGGGCACGACTGGGTGCTGCCGGTCGAGTCGGCCGACGCCGTCGTGGCGCTCCTGCGTCGCCGGATCGGCCTCGACGAGCCCGGTTCCTGACCGGCCGCTCTCGGTGGGCCGCCGGGTGCGAAAGGTTGGGATGGTCACAGTCGTTCACCAACCTGCGGATCGTCTGCGCAGGTGAGGCGGGTGATTACGGTCAGTAGCCCTGGACTCACCGGGAAGATCTGGTTACGTTGGGAACCCTTATGTCGGGGAACAGCACCACCTCCGCCGACGGTGGCTATGCCGCCGCCGGCGAATTAGTCATCGACAATGTCCGGAAGTCCGACGGGGCGGCGCTGTGGCGGATGGCCCGCGATTCCGGCAAGCTCGACCTCAATTCCTCCTACGCGTACCTGTTGTGGGCGCACGATTTCGCCGACACGTCGGTGATCGCGCGCCTCGACGGGGAGCCGGTCGGATTCGTCATCGGATACCGCAAGCAGCGCGCCAAGGACACCGTGGTCGTCTGGCAGGTCGCGGTGGACGCGAGGGCGCGCGGCCGTGGCGTGGCGGGCAGGCTGCTCGACCGGTTGGTCACGCCGTTGGTCGCGGACGGGGTCCGCTACCTGGAGACCACGATCACGCCGGACAACGAGGCCTCCATTGCGCTGTTCGCCGCATTCGCCAGGCGCTGGGACGCGCAGGTCGGCAGAAGCCCGCTGTTCGCCGCGGAGGATTTCCCGGACGAGCACGAGCCCGAGGACCTGTACCGGATCGGACCCCTGCGTATCCGGCGCTGATTCCGGCTATTCATGCACGACGAACCCGAATCGCGAACGGAGCGAAGGTGAGTATTTTCGAAGCACTCGAATCCCGGGTACGCAGCTACAGCCGTAGCTGGCCGGTGGTGTTCGACAAGGCCACGGGCAGCTGGTTGTACGACGAGAGCGGCACACCGTATCTGGACTTCTTCGCCGGGGCAGGTGCGCTCAACTACGGGCACAACCACCCGGACCTCAAGCGGGTCCTGCTCGACTACATCTCCTCCGACCGCGTCACGCACTCGCTGGACATGTACACCGCGGCGAAACGCCGCTTCCTGGAGGCGTTCGACGAGATCGTGCTGCGCCCCAGGGAGCTGGAGTACAAGGTGATCTTCCCCGGTCCCGGTGGCGCCAACGCGGTGGAAGCCGCGCTCAAGCTGGCCCGCAAGGTGACCGGACGGGAGTCGGTCATCAACTTCACCAACGCCTTCCACGGCATGACGCTCGGCGCGTTGTCGGTGACCGGGAACTCGATGAAGCGGGGCGGCGCCGGGGTTCCCCTGGTGCACGCGACCCCCATGCCGTACGACAACTACTTCGACGGCGAGATTCCGGACTTTCTGTACCTGGAGCGGCTGCTGGAGGACTCCGGCAGCGGGCTGAACGAGCCCGCCGCGATCATCGTCGAGACGGTGCAGGGGGAGGGCGGCATCAACCCGGCGCGGGCCGAGTGGCTGCGCGCGCTGTCCGACCTGTGCCGCAGGCACGAGATCCTGCTGATCGTCGACGACGTGCAGATGGGCTGCGGCCGCACTGGGCCGTTCTTCAGCTTCGAAGACGCCGGCATCACCCCGGACATCGTGTGCCTGTCCAAGTCGATCAGCGGATACGGGCTGCCGATGGCCCTCACCCTGATCCGCCCCGACCTGGACGTGTGGGCGCCCGGTGAGCACAACGGGACCTTCCGCGGGATCAGCCCGGCCTTCGTCACGGCCGCCGAGGCGCTGAACCTGTTCTGGCGGGACGACACGTTGGAGAAGTCCACCAAGGCCAAGGGGGAGCGGATCGGCAACGCACTCAGCGAGATCGCCGAGTCCTACCCCGGCGCCGGGCTGGTCGCCAAGGGCAAGGGACTGGCCCGCGGCATCGAGATGGGCGAAGGGGAGCGTGGCGGCGAGCTGGCCGGCGCGGTGTGCCGGGAAGCGTTCCAGCGCGGCATGTTGATGGAAACCTCCGGCCCGGAGGGCGAGGTCGTCAAGCTGCTGCCGCCGCTGACCGTCACCGAAGCCGAGGTCGAGCAGGGGTTGGACATCCTGCGTGCCTCGGTGGACGCGGTGATGAGCTGACCGCCTGACCGCGGACGGCGCTGGAGGGGAATCCGGCCCGAGCAGTTGAAGAAGGAACCGAAGAGAAACGGAGCAGAGGCGTGATCGTCCGCCACCTCGACGAGATCACCGGCACCGACGCCGACGTGGAGACGGAGAACTGGCGCAGCAAGCGCATCGTGCTGGCCAGGGACAAGGCGGGGTTCTCGGTGCACGAGACCGTGCTCAAGGCGGGCACGGTGAACCGATTCTGGTACGCCAACCACATCGAAGCGGTGTTCGTCGTCTCCGGTGAAGGGGAGCTGACCGACCTGGGCACCGGCGAGACCCATCAGCTGCGGCCGGGCTCGCTGTACCTGCTCAACGACCACGACAAGCACGAACTGCGGCCGAAGACCGAGATGCGCACCGTGTGCGTGTTCAACCCGCCGGTGACCGGCCGTGAGGTGCACGACGAGAACGGTGTCTACCCGCTCATCGTCGAAGAGGACTGAGCGGACCTTCTTTCTGCCCCTGAGCGGGGGCTTTCGCCCACCGCGGGAAAAAAGTTCGGGTGGCGAGGGAACCTTTGGCCCCCCTCGCGACTCTTAATGAGTGAACGGACGTCGCACACGGCGGTCCTGCAGAGCACGGAGGGGGTCAGGACGCCGTGGCACGGTGTGGCCCTGGGGGCCAACCACCGTGCACGGAGGGATACAGGCGACGACCGGGGGTCCGAAAGCGGCCGGCACGTAGGGGATGTGCCGGCCGCTTTCCCATGTGTGCAGGTTGTCCCGGGTGACGCGCACGACGACCGTGGCGTCGGCTCCGTGGCCATGATCCGCGAGTTCGAAGCAGTCATGACATGACGACCGCACGGCCGAACATCAGGAGGTGTCGGCGCGGGGCCGGGCAGTCACGCTCAACGGGTGTCCGGGGTTGTCGTGGGGCTGGGCGCGTGCACGGGCCACCCTCGATGTGGCGGAGGCACACGCCGGTCCTCCCGGCCGCGACATACCAGGACGACTCGGAGTTGCCCGGATCGGACGATCAGGCACGGCCTGTCTCAGGCACGCGCCCACTCGGCGCCTGCCCGGTGATCACACCAGACGAGCGCCTACGTGGACCTGGCCTGGCTGGTCGCGGTGTGTCGTGTCGTGGGAGGGGGCTAGTGCGTGCGGGCACGTCGGGTCTTGGGTGCTGGTCTGGGGCGTGCCTGCCTGGGCCTGGCCTGGCTGGTCGCGGTGTGTCGTGTCGTGGGAGGGTGCCAGTGCGTGCGGGTACGCCGGGTCTCGGGCGCCGGCCCGCGGCGCGGACATTCCCGGCCTAGCCCGTACCGACGGATCGTGCTGGCCGGTCAGGCATCCACACCGCACCGCGCGGTGGTGGTGCCACCCCGGATGCAGGCCTACGTGTCCGCCGGCGAGGCGGCCTTCGACGTGTTCCGCGACATCACCCCGGTGGTCGAAGGCATCTCGACCGACGAGGCGTTTCTCGACGTCGGCGGGCTGGCCAGGCTGTCCGGGACGCGCGACAAGGGCGCGCCTGCCCACGACGCACGACTTCCCGGCTTGTGACTCAGCCGAGCGCCGCGTTCGCTTCCTTCAGCACCTTGACCAGATCGTCGCGGCCGCCGGGCAGGCACTTGATCGTCGGCTCCGCGCCCGACTCGTCCACGAACGTGACCACGCGCCCCTCGTCCACGATGTCGACCACCGCGTACGGGCCCACCTTCTTGCGGCCGGAGCCGCCGGAACGCTTCGCGGTGTAGACCTGGAAGATCGCCTCGCGCTTGGCGCGCATCAGCTCCCGCAGCCGGGCGGCCGGGTCGACGTCGTCGTCGCCGCCCTCGTAGATGGAGAACTCGTCGTCCACGACTTCGTCGACCGCGGTGTCCTCCTCCACGGAGAAGCCCGCCTTGGGCACGCTCAGCTGGGGGATCTTCGCTCCCTCGGCCGGCCTGATCGAGTCGAGGAACTCGTCGAGCAGCTTCTCCGCAGGCACCGGCGCCAGCGCCATGGCTTGCTGGTCGCGCACCATCCGCACCGCTTCCTTGCCGTTGCCGGACACCAGGATCGCGCCCGTGAAGCCGACCGTGAGGCCGTTGACCCACGCGTAGTACTCGTCGGTGGCCGTGGCCAGCAGGCGTAGGGTCTCCACCAGCTCCGGCGCCGGCTCGTCCAGCGAGCCGAGCTGCTGCTTGGCGAGCACGTCGTCGACGACGCCGGCGATGCGGGGCCGATCGTCCTCGGAGACGTACATGTCACCCAGGCCAAGGGCCGGGTGAGGCCGGCCGGGGTCGAGCGAGTTCCACAGCCAGTCCACGCCGATCAGCGGCAGCTGGACGATGTCGTTGATGATGCTCATTTGTCACCGATCACCGGGGGGACGGACTTCTCGTCGGTTCCGAACAACTTGTTCGGGTCCTCGGTCGCCATGTACTTGCGCTTGTGCTGTTTGTCTTCGCCCCTGTTGCCCGCGGCACCCGCGCCGCCCATCATGCCCATCGGCATGCCGCCGCGCATGCCGCCCATGCCTGCCGCGCGACCGGCCGCGGCCGCAGCGGCACCACCGGCCGCACCCGAGCCGAATCCGACCGCGCCACTGGCACGCCCGTCGCCGGTGGGTGCCCCGGACGCCGCCCCGCTGCCGCCGAAGGCCCCCGGTGACAGGCTGCCTGCGCCACCGCCCACACCGGAACCGGCGAAGTCCGACGGCGAGAAGCTGGAGGCCGACGTGCCGCCGAACTTGCCCGGCTTGAACTCACCCGGCTTGAACTCGCCCGGCGAGAACGAGCTGGTCCTCAGTGCTTCGCGGGCACGCCGCGCCTGCTCCTCGGCGGCCTCCCGCTGGCGGCGGGCTTCCTCTTCCATGCGGCGGCGGGCTTCTTCGGCCTGCCGCTGGGCTTCTTCCTGGCGGCGGCGCGCTTCCTCC
>NZ_KE386604.1:543105-955605 GCF_000427905.1 Thermocrispum agreste DSM 44070
TCTTCCATGCGGCGGCGGGCTTCTTCGGCCTGCCGCTGGGCTTCTTCCTGGCGGCGGCGCGCTTCCTCCTGCTGGCGCCGCGCTTCTTCTTCCATGCGGCGGCGGGCTTCTTCGGCCTGCCGCCGGGCTTCCTCCTGACGGCGGCGGGCCTCTTCCTCCATGCGACGCCTGGCCTCGTCGGCCTGCCGTTGCGCCTCTTCCTGACGGCGCCGTGCCTCTTCTTCCATGCGGCGGCGCTGCTCGTCGTGCTGGTTCGGGTCGTACTGGTACGGGTTGTTCTGTTGCCCCGGGTTGCCCGCGTTGCCGTACTTGTCGGTCAGCTGTTCGGCGTTGGACTTCGTGGTCTTCTCGTACTTCTCGTAGAGGGCGAGATTGTGCCGCGCCGCTTCCTGGTTCCGCTCGACCGCCTCCTCGGCCGCGGTGTCCCACGGCGCAAGGCGGTCCAGGAAACCCGCACCCTCCGGCGGAGGGTCGTCCATGTGCTTCATGTTCTTCCGCAAGTCGGAGAAGTTGTTGCCCTGGTTGTGGAAGCTCTGCGCGTTCTGCTGCAGCGACTGGCTCGTCTTGCGGGCTTCCTCGGCCAGCTTCTTGATCTTCTTGTTCGCCTTCTCGGCGGCCTCGCCACGCCACGCGCCGTCGAGCAGGAGGCGAAGCTTGTCGGCGTTCACGGCGAACTCGTCCTGCTTGCGCGAATGCTCGTCGGCCAGGCGCGACGCGGTGAACAAGGGCTCGGGGGTCCCCTCCTTGACGGCGAGATAGATCGGCAGCGCCTTGTGCACCTCGGTCAGGTCGTCGCTGCCGAAGATGGCCCAGCCCAGATAGAACGGGGCGGTGATCGGGTTGATCGCGAGCGCGGTGTTGCCTACGGTGGTGGCGACTTCTTTCCAGTCCATGGAATCCCCCTAAGCTCCCCGGAGCGGGCGGCCGGTCACAGCTGCCGTCCCGGGTCCCGCATGGAGTCGGCGGTGGCCTGCTCCATCGATTCGTAGGTGGTCAACGCGTTGCGCAGCTGCGGGATCAGCTGGTTGAGGTATGCCACCTGCGCGGAGAACGCCTGCTGATACGCCTGGTTGGTGAGCAGCTGCGAGTTGCGATTGGCGACCTTCTGGCCGGCGTGGTACTGGGTGGACACCTGGTCTGCGGCGGCCGCGGGGAGGTCGAGCATCTCGGCGATCTGCTCGTTGCGGTTCTCCAGCTCCTCCAGCATGTCCTCGGCGAGCTTGATCGCCTGGCGCATCTTGTCCGGGTCGATCTCGTAGCCCTGATCCTTGACCGTCATGGAGTCCCCTGTTCCCTTCGGGTCCGTCGCTCGCGACATCCGATCGGACGCCCGGCTCTCCGCCCTGGTTCCCAGCAGGCTCAGGGTAATGGACCGGAGCACCACGCGGAGGGTGATTCGGCCGCGGATCGACCGGCAGGAGCAGGCCGCGTCCTTGTCCCGACATGCGTCAGCCCCGCCGTGCAGGGCGGGGCTGAAATGGTCCTCTCGGGGCCGGGCCGAGTGCTGTCCCGGCCCGCGGCGGCGTCGGCGTCAGCCTGCCGCGTTCACCATCTCGCTGTCGCCGGTGAGCTGGGCGGGCGGCTTGAGCGGCATCAGCTTCGGCCGCTTCGGCTGCAGGCCGTCGCCGGTGGACACGCCGCGGATCTGCCGCACCAGCCACGGCCAGAAGTGCGTGCGCGCCCAGACCAGGTCGTCGCGGCGGGCGCGCAGCCAGTCCCGGCGGCGGGCCGGCTTCGGCCACGGCTCCCGCCAGTCCTCCTCCACCGGCAGGCCCAGCTCCTCGGCCACCCGCAGCGCGATCCGGCGGTGCGCCTCCGGGCTGAAGTGCAGCCTGTCCTCGCTGAACGCACGCGGGTCCCGCAGCACGTCCATCGCCCACAAGTCGACCACGCGGGTGCGGTACTTCTGCGCGATGGCGTGCAGGTGCGCGTTGTACAGCGCCACCTTGCCGCGCAGCCGGTTGACCACCGAGACCTGGCGGGGGTCCGGACCGGTGAACATGAGCACATCGATGCCCGCCTCGACCAGCTGCCGGATCATGCCGTCGAACATCTCGGCGACGAGGTCGACGTTCGAGCCCGGCTTGATGATGTCGTTGCCGCCTGCGCACACGGTCACCAGGTCCGGGCGCGCCTCCAGCGCCACCGGGAGCTGTTCGTCGATGATCTGGCGCAGCGTCTTGCCGCGGATCGCGAGGTTGGCGTAGGAGAATCCGGGATTGTCCTTGGCAAGCATCTCTGCGACGCGGTCGGCCCAGCCGCGGAAGGTGCCGTCAGGCAGTTCATCGTTCATACCCTCGGTGAAGCTGTCGCCCAAGGCCATGAAGCTGGTGAACCGATGCATGCAGAGTCTCCCTTCTCCTTCCCGGCGGGTCACTGCGCGACGACGTTCACGGCAAGGCAGCACGCCACGGGACCCCTTCGGGGCGTGCACCGATCAAGACGAGAATGCCGGATTGAACGCGACTTTCGCCACTACCAGTAATCCGGACGAACATCGCCATAGTAGCCTGTCCAGCTCCCCGCACGACCCTGACGAGGGCAAACGCCGGCGCACGTCATGCTGCCGGATTGATCACACGGACGTTCGACGCATCACGGCAAGGAAAGTAAGGCTTACCTTCCTTGGCTTTTTGCGGCAGGCTGGACGCGTGAGTGCCGCAGTCCGTCCGGAGTCGTTGGCGACGGTGCTCGGTGGCCGCCGGGGTGCCCTCGACGCCAGCATTCCGCCCGTCGCGTTCGTGCTGGGGTGGCTGGTGTCCGGAAACTCGATCGGCTGGGGCGCCGCGGCCGCGATCACCGTCGCCGTGCTGCTCGGCGTCGTCCGGCTGGTCCGCGGCCAGCGGGTCGCCGCCGTGGTCGTCAGCCTGACGGCCGTGGTGGCCGCCGCGCTGATCGCGCTGTACACCGGCCGGGCCCAGGACTTCTTCCTGCTGCAAGTGCTCGCCAACATCGCCAGCGCACTGACCTGGGCGGCGAGCATCCTGATCCGCTGGCCGCTGCTCGGTGTCGTCGTCGGAACGCTGCTGGGGCAGAAGACGCGGTGGCGGAGGGATCCGGCGTTGCTGCGCGCCTACTCGCTGGCCAGCTGGGTCTGGGTCGCGCAGTACGTGATCCGGGTCGTGGTGTTCGGCGTGCTGTGGTGGGGCGGGTACGTGGTGGCGCTCGGGGTCGCCAGGACGGTGCTGAGCTGGCCGCTGGTGGCTACGGTCATCGCGGTCAGCGGATGGGTGCTGCACCGGGCGCTGCCGGACGGGCATCCGGGCATCCGGCACCCCGTCACTGAGTCTGCTCCGTCAGCACCTCGGCCAGCAGACGAGCATCGACGTTGCCCCCGCTGACGATCGCCACCGTCGGCCCGGCGGGCAGTTCGTGCTGGTGGAACAGCCAGGCCGCGGTGCTGACCGCGCCGGACGGCTCGGCGACCAGCTTGGCCCGGGTGGCCAGCACCCGCATCGCCTGCCGGATCTCGTCCTCGGTCACGGTGACCACGCCGTCCAGCGTCGCCCGCAGGTGCGCGAACGTCAGCTGGGACGGCTCGGCTCGCAGGCCGTCGGCGATGGTGCGGGCGCGATCGGCGGGGTCCCACCGCACCAGCCGCCCGGCGCGCAGGGACTCGGCGGTGTCACCTGCCAGTTCCGGCTCGACGCCGATGACCCGGGCGTTGGGGCACAAGGTGGTGATGGCGACCCCGACCCCGGACGCCAGCCCGCCGCCGGAGACGGGGACCAGGACGGTGCGCACGTCCGGCAGGTCCTCGGCGATCTCCAGCCCGACGGTGCCCTGCCCGGCGATGACGTCGGCGTGATCGAACGGGGCGATGATCACCCGGTCCAGCCGCTCGGCCAGCCGATGGGCGACCGCGCTGCGCTCCGCCATCGGGGCTTCGACGACCTGTGCGCCGTAGGCCTTGGTGGCGGCGACTTTCACCTCCGGCGCGCCTTCCTGCACGACGATGGTGGCAGGCACATCGAACTGCCGCGCCGCGTAGGCGACCGCCTGGGCATGGTTGCCGCTGGAATAGCTGACCACCCCGCGTGCCCGCGTGGTCTCGTCCAGCGCGGCCAGCGCGTTGACGGCGCCGCGCACCTTGAACGCGCCGACCGGCTGCAGGTTCTCCGGTTTGAGCCACAGCTCGCGGCCGTCCCACACCTGGCGGAGCAGGGGAGTGTGCACGGCCTTGTCGCCGATCCGGTCGGCGGCGGCGCGAATGTCGTCGATGGTGATCAAGCGCATGTCCTCCAGATTGCCTTCGCTGCGCGGGCAAGCGTAAGGCAGCGCGGGGGACGAGCGGGCGGCGTTGGCAAATTGAGTCCATTGTGGACGGATGTGCGTGGTGTCCGTTACGTCCGGCAACTATTGCCGGGACCGGAACGTTGACGGTGTGGAGAGTGCAGCCGCGATTCGTTGGGATGTTGGCGAGTGTCGAAGGAAAGGGAACGGGACGGACTCCGGCCCGCCCAGGTCGTGGCTGGCGCACTGGCCGCCGTCACGGCTGCGTTCATCGGTGCGCAGATCGGGGTGTACGGCACCGTCATCGGCGCGGGCCTGCTCAGTCTGGGCACCACCATCGGCAGTGAGCTCTACCTGCGCTCGCTGGAGCGCACCAAGGAAGCGGCCAAGCGGACCAAACATGCCGCGCTGGCCAAGGTGGCGGGGCGGGTCTACGTGCGCGGCCGGGACGACGAACGCACCCAGGCGTTGCCCGAGCAGCGGCGCTGGGGGCAGGACGGCACGCGAGTGATGCCTGCCCGGCACGAAGATGAGCGCACCCGGGTCTTGGCCCGGCAACAGGGCGCAGCTCAGGACGGCACCAAAGTGCTGCCTGCTCAGCAGCAGTGGGCGCATGACTCCACCCGCGTCATGCGGCCCGGGCAGTCAGCCGATCCGGACCCGACGCGCCGCATGGGGGCGCAGGGTGATGTGGTCGACCCGGATGCGCCCACGGTGTACCTCCCGCGCGTTTCCGACGACACCACGGACGCGGACGAGGCCGACGAGACGTCCAAGCCGCGCCGCCGTGTTCGCTGGGGTGTGGTGATCGGCGGATCCGTGGCGGCGTTCGTGCTGGGCATGGCGGTGATCACCGGTATCGAGATGCTGACCGGGAACACGCTGTCCGGGGAGCAGGGGCGGACGATCACCAACGTGCTCGGCGGCCAGCCCGACGGTGATGACCAACAGGAGCGTCCGGCTCCCCAGAAGACCGAGGAGTCCGGCACACCCGAGGCTCCGCCGGAGCAGGACGAGAGCACCGAGGACGAGCAGGAGCCGCAGTCGCCGGAGGTTCCGCAGAACCCTCAGCAGCCGCAGCCGCCTGCGACGAGCGAGCCGCCGGCGTCCAGCGCACCGGCGCCGCCTTCGACGCCGCAAGAGCAGCCCGAGGAGGAGCTGCCGCCACAGCAGGGGCAGAACGAGCGCCCGGCCCAGCAGCAGCCGCCGGCCGAGTGAGCACGGGGTTGTGGCGGGNCGTGTGTGCTGGGCGCGTGGGTCGGCTGGCCGTTGTGGCGGCCGGTCGAGTGAGCAGGGGTTGTGGCGGGNNGTGTGTGCTGGGCGCGTGGGTCGGCTGGCCGTTGTGGCGGCCGGTCGAGTGAGCAGGGGTTGTGGCGGGTGGTGTGTGCTGGGCCGTGAGCCGGCCGCCCGTTGCCGTAGCCGGCCGATGGCGCCCGTGGCGCTGCGTAGCTCCGCCGCAGTGTGCTGGCGACCCGGCCGGGGAACGAATCAGTGCGAGAGCAGCGCGTCCTTGAGCGTGCGAGCGGCTGCCGTCGGATCCTCGGCCTCGGTGATGGCCCGCACCACGACGATGCGGCGGGCGCCGGCGTCGAGGACGGCGGGCAAGCGCTGGTGGTCGATGCCGCCGATGGCGAACCACGGCCGCGCCGGATTCGCCTCCGCCACCGCGCGAACCAGGCCGAGACCGGGCGCAGGCCGTCCTGGTTTGGTCGGGGTCGGCCAGCACGGCCCGGTGCAGAAGTAGTCCACGCCGTCGGCCGCGGCGGCCGCCGTCGCCTGCTCGACCGAGTGGGACGACAGGCCGACGACCATTTCGTCGCCCACCACCCGGCGCGCCAGCGCCACCGGGAGATCGTCCTGACCCAGGTGCAAGACGTCGGCTCCGGCCGCCAACGCCACGTCGGCGCGGTCGTTGACCGCCAGCAGCGCACCGTGCCGCTCGCATGCTTCGGCCAGGACCTCGAGCGCGGCCAGCTCCTCGCGCGCTTCCAGCGGCACGCCGCCGGGCTTGTGCCGCAGCTGGATGATGTCCACCCCGCCGGCCAGCGCCGCATCGGCGAACTCGGCCAGCTCGCTGCGTGAGCCCCTGGCGTCGGTGCACAAGTACAGCCGGGCCTCGGCCAACCGGGCGCGGATCTGATCGCCGTTTGCTCCAGGCACGTCGTCACGGTACCTGGCCCGCCACGAGCGGCCCTGGCCGCCGGTATGTGCTGCGGAGCAGGCCACGCCCGTGCATCCCGCGGCTTCCGGCGCGCGCCGCGCACCGCAACGTGGGAAGTGCCACGGTTGCGAAGTTGGCGCCGGTGCGTCCGGTCACGCTACGGTTGAGGCGTCCGCACGGGAGCCTGCGTATGCGGGCTGAGAGGGAGCTGCGGCTCCGACCGTGGAACCTGATCCGGGTCATGCCGGCGCAGGGAGCGTGATCATGACGACCGACACCCGCAATGGAGCCCGTGTTGCCGTCGTCGGGGGCGGGGTGATCGGGCTTTCCGTCGCGTGGCGAGCCGCCGTGGCAGGCCACGCGGTGACGCTGTTCGACCCCAAGCCCGCCGCGGGCGCCTCGTGGGTGGCCGGGGGCATGCTCGCCCCGGTGGCCGAGGCGTGGCCCGGCGAGGAAGCCGTGCTGGAACTCGGCGAGGAGTCGCTGGCCCGTTGGCCGCGATTCGTGCGCGAGCTGACCGCCGACGGCGCCGACCCGGTGATGAACACCGCGGGCACAGTGATCGCCGCATGGGACCCCGGCGACGCGGCGCAGCTGGAGGTGCTGGCCGGATACCTGCGTCGGGTGGGCCGTGGCGCCGAGCTGGTCGACCGGCGCCAGCTGCGGAAACGGGTCCCCGGGCTGTCCAGCAGGCTGCGGATCGGGCTGTGGGTGCCCGGCGACCTGGCGGTGGACAACCGCAAGTTGCTCCGCGCGCTGCAGCGCGCGTGCGATCACCGCGGAGTGCGGTTCCGGCACGAGTGGGTCGAGGCGGTGGAGCCGGCCACGGTCCGCACCGGCAGCGGAGAGTTCGCGTACGACGAAGTGGTGCTGGCCGCCGGGGCCCGCACCGGCATGCTGCACCGCGAGCTGAAGGACCTGGTGCGCCCGCTCAAGGGCGAGATCTTGCGGCTCCGGGCCCGCCGCACCAGCCTGCCGCCCCCGCCGTTGACCGTCCGGGCGGTGGTGGAGAATCGGCCGCTGTACTTGGTGCCGCGCACCGACGGCGAGGTCGTCGTCGGCGCCACCCAGTACGAGGCCGGCTTCGACGAGACGGTGGCCGCCGGTGGCGTGCGCGAGCTGCTGGACGCGGCGGAGCGGGTCTACCCGAGCGTGGCCGAGTACGAGCTGACCGAGGCCGCCGCCGGGCTGCGCTCGGCCAGCACGGACAACCTGCCGCTGATCGGCAGGCTGTCCGACGGCGTGATCGTGGCGACCGGTCATTACCGCAACGGTCTGCTGCACGCACCGGTCACGGCGGACGCCGTGGTCGCGCTGCTGGAGGACGACGAGCCGCCGGGCGCTGCCCGCGCGGCCGATCCGGCCAGGGCCAGGAAGGAGGCATCGGTGTGATCGAGGTCGAGGTCAACGGCGAGACGCGCCAGGTCGCCCCGGAGACGACGGTCGCCGCGCTGCTGGAGGAGCTCGGTGCCGCGCGCCCCGGTGTGGCGGTGGCGATGAACGGTCATGTCGTGGCCCGCAGCACGTGGGCGGACACGACGTTGTCGGATGGCGCTCGGGTAGAGATCCTCAGCGCCGTGCAAGGAGGCTGACGGTGGACTCCACGCCGCAGGACCCGCTGGTGATCGGCGACGAGAAGTTCGAATCACGGCTGATCATCGGCACCGGTGGGGCGAGCAGCCTCAGCGTGCTGGAACGGACCCTGGAAGCGTCCGGCACGCAGCTGACCACGGTGGCCATGCGCCGCGCCGACGCCGAGGGCGGGTCGGGCGTGCTGGACCTGATCCGCAGGCTGGGCATCAAGGTGCTGCCGAACACCGCAGGGTGCCGCAGCGCCGCGGACGCGGTGCTGACCGCCCAGCTGGCCAGGGACGCGCTGGAGACGAACTGGGTCAAGCTCGAGGTGCACGCCGACGACCGGACGCTGCTGCCCGACCCGGTGGAGACGCTGGAGGCAGCCGAACGGCTGGTCGCGGACGGCTTCACCGTCCTGGTCTACACCAACGACGACCCGGTGCTGGCGTTGCAGCTGGAAGAGGCCGGGTGCGCCGCGGTGATGCCGCTCGGCGCGCCGATCGGCACCGGGCTGGGGATCCGCAACCCGCACAACATCGAGCTCATCGTGGCGCGGGCATCGGTCCCGATCATCCTGGACGCGGGCATCGGCACCGCATCGGACGCCGCGCTGGCCATGGAGCTCGGGTGCGACGCCGTGCTGCTGTCCACCGCGGTGACGCGTGCCGAGGACCCGGTGGGCATGGCGACGGCGATGCGGCATGCGGTGATCGCGGGACGCTACGCCAGGTTGTCCGGCCGCGTGCCGAAGCGGTTCTGGGCGCAGGCATCCAGCCCGCCGCGCTGACCGCGATGGCCGCGCGCGGCGGGTGCGCGTTCTCGCCCGGCTGCGTGTGCCTGACCGTGATCCGGCCGGGCGTGCGCGGCGGGTTCGTGTTCTGGCCGGCTGCGTGCGTCTGATTGCGATCTGTCCGGCCGCGGTGACGTTTCGATCTTGTCGGGTGCGTGCGCCGGTCGCGATGTGACCACGCCCGCCGCGAGCGCGATGGCGCTGCCTGTGCGCGGCTGGGCCGCGATCGCCACAGGTGGCGCTCCACTGGGAATCGTCAGGGCGAAGAGGCCGCCGATGCACCCCGCGCGCAAGATCGAGTCCCGGCTCACCGGCAAGGTCGACGACGGTGTTCCGGGCCCTGCCGGTCAGTTCGGCTGGTCCTTCCAGCAGGCCGGGCTGGACAAGATCCGCCGGGCGGTGTCCTTTTCGCGGGCGTCCATCGCCAGCCCGTACTCCTTCTTGATCGACACCCACTCCGAGACGTAGGTGCAGCGATTGCGCTCGGGCAGCCACTCGGCCAGGTCCTTGTCGCCCTTGGCGCGATTGAGCGTGCCGCTCGCGGCCAGCACGTTCCGCGGGTCGTTGGCGAAGCGCTCCTTCTTCTCGGCAGGCCAGTTCGCTGCGCCCGACTGGTGGGCTTCGGCCAGCGGCACCAGGTGGTCGATGTCGATCGACTCGGGGGAGGGGTGCCTGCGGTTGTCGTAGCTGGTGCGCCAGGTGCCGTCGGTGATCCGGCAGCCCTCGCCGGTGCGCACTTTCCAGCCGTCCCGGATCAGCACCGCCTCGCGGGTGTTGCAGCCGGTGCGATCCCCGACCCATGCCCGCCAGCGCGGATCACCGGTCACCGTGATCCAGTGCCGCCACTCCTCACGGTCGTAGGTGCGGTGGCCGGTTTCCGGCCGGGTCGGAATCTCGTCGAGCAACGCCGCCACGTCAGCGGACTGCTCGGAGACCGCCACCTCGCCGGGCGCCGAAACCGGCCCCTGCTCCTCCGTCTGGCCGGACGCCCAGAAAACGACCGCGGCCACCACCGCCGCCAGCAACGTGCCCACCATCCTGCGCACGTTCGACATGCACACTTCCCCTTTCTCGTCGTCTCGGCGCCCGGGACAACGCACCGGCCTGCCGGGCAGAGGCGGGGACGAGGCGGGCCGGTGTGCTCCCCGGACAAGGGCTCCGGAACGGGTAGGCAAGACGTCGGCAAACAGCGGTGCCAGGCGGCGCAGTGACCGGTCGAAACGCGCGAAACGCTCGATCTCGGGGTCGTCGTCCGGAAGATCAACAATGCCAAACTCGTCATCGGCTGCCGCAGCCGGTGCCGGTTGCGCTGCACCTGGCACGACCCGGGCACCTTCCCGCAGGGCTCGTCTGCTCGTCCGCCGGCGTGAGCCGTCCAGCCGGCACCGCCTCGACCAGGTCGGGCCGGGCTCATGCTCGGGCAACCGCCGCCGGGCACTCCGGCGCGGCGACTCACCGCGTCAGCGACACGACGCACATTCCAGGGGACTCCCCGGCCGGGATCGATCGGAGGGGCCGCAGGCGGTCACTTCGTCGGTAGGAAGCCGGGCTCGCGGGTCGCGCCGTCGGTCACGGGGCGCGCAGGAGTCAGTTCGCGCCGTCGGTGGCGGACACCCGCTGGCCGTCCAGCCCGGCGCGCAGCTGGGCCACCTCCGCCCGCAGCGCTTGCAGCTCCGCGAGGATCGTCGCGTTCGAATCGGCCAGCTCCTGGTGGTGCTGCTCGCCTTCCTGGTGCATCTCCTCACGCAGCTGTGCCTCCATCGCGCTGACCACCACCGCGATGAACAGGTTCAGCACCGCGAACGTCGAGATCAGGATGTAGATCACGAAGAAGATCCAGGCCAGCGGCATCTCGGCCATCACGGCGTCGGCGATGTCCGGCCAGGACTCCCCGGTCATGATCTGGAACAGCGCGAACAGGGACGTGCCCAGATCGCCGAAGTACTGCGGGGCCACGTCGCGGAACAGGTTGGTGGCCATCACCGCGGAGACGAACAGCACCAGGCCGAGCAGCGCCACGATGGACGCCATGCCGGGGATCGCCGACAGCAGCCCGGAGACCACCTTGCGCATGGCAGGCACCGCCGAGATGAGCCGCAGCACCCGCAGCACGCGCAGGGCACGCAGCACGGCGAACGGGCCGCTGGCCGGAACCAGCGCGATCACCACCACCACGAGGTCGAAGACGTTCCAGCCGTCCGAGAAGAAGCGCGGGCCGAAGGCCACCAGCTTGGCCACCAGCTCGGCGACGAAGATCGCCAGCACGATCTTGTCCAGCACGTGCAGCAGGTCGCCGCTGCCCGCCATGATCGACTCGGACGTCTCCATCGCCAGAGTGATCGCGTTGAACATGATGACCGCGATGATGAACTGCTGGAAACGGCGGTTCTCCACCGCCGCGGCCAGGCGGTCACGCCACTGCATCTGCGTCCTCCCGGGTGCACTGTGTCGGCATGAAGCGTGCGGTCGCTCGCTCCAGCTGAACGTCTTGGTTGAGACGGCTCATCCGCTGAGTCGGTTGCGCAGCGCGGCGAGGTCCTCGCGGATCGCCGCCAGCTCGGCGCTGATGCGCTCGTGGGCGGCGGCCAGCTCGTCGGCGTGCTGCTGTTCCTCCGCCCGGATGTCGGCGCGCACCTCTTGTTCCATCTCGTTGACCACGACCGCGATGAACAGGTTCAGCACCGCGAAGCTGGAAACCAGGATGTAGACGACGAAGAAGATCCACGCCAGCGGCTGGGCAGCCATCACTTCCTCGGCGATGTCCGGCCACGACTCCCCGGTCATGGTCTGGAACAGGGAGAACAGCGAACGCCCCAGGTCGCCGAAATAGTGCGGGGACGCCTCGGCGAACAGGGCGGTGCCCATCACGCCCGCGACGAAGATCACCAGCGTGGCCAGCGCGATGATCGACACCATGCCGGGGATGGCGCGCAGAAACGCGCTCACCACCCGGCGCAGCGGCGGGACCGCGGACACCAGGCGCAGCACCCGCAGCACTCGCAGGGCGCGCAGGACCGCGAACGGCCCGCTGGCGGGTATCAGCGCGATCGCCACGATCGCGAAGTCGAACACGTTCCATGGGTCACGGAAGAACGCCGACCGCTGCGCGTACAGTTTCAACGCCAGCTCGACGACGAAGATCGCCAGCGCCATGGTGTCCAGCGCGGCGATCAGGTCGTGATAGTGCCGCTCCAGCGATGCGGAGGTCTGCACGGCCAGCAGCGCCGCGTTGATGCCGATCACCGTGACGATGAACCGTTGGAAGTACGGGTGATCGACCAGCGCACTGACTCGTTCGCGTGGCGTCACCCGGGGATCCCTACGTCATCGGCTGCGTGGTGAATGTCCGCATCGTAACGGCCGTAACGTCCGATGATCATCGGATGGCGGACATCTGTGACGCGTTGCTCGCTGAGCGTGGCGACGCCGGCGAGGACCGCCGGATGCCCGGTGCCGTCGCCGGCGCCGCCGAATGGTCAGCGGCCGTGCACGTCGTCCAGCACCCACAGCGGCGACACCGGGCCGACCCCGGCGCCCAGCGGGTAGGACGCTTGCACGCTGCGCTCGATGAACTGCTTGCCGTGCCGGACGGCCTCCGGCACCGACGCGCCCTTGGCCAGCGCCGACGTGATGGCTGCCGCCAGGGTGTCCCCGCCGCCGTGGGTGTTGTCGGTGTCGTAGCGCGGGCCGGTCAGTTCGGTGAACGTGGTGCCGTCGAAGAGCAGGTCGGTGCACTCCGGGGCGTCGCGCATGTGGCCACCCTTGACCAGCACCCACTGCGGGCCGAGCTCGTGCAACACCCTGGCCGCTTCGCGCTGCTGCTCGCGGGTGCGGACGTCGATGCCGACCAGCAGACGGACCTCGTCCAGGTTCGGCGTCACCAGCGTCGCGCGCGGGAACATCAACCCGCGGATGGCCTCCATCGCCTCTTCCCGCAGCAGCGGGTCGCCGTGCATGGAGGCCGCCACCGGGTCGACCACCAGCGGAACGCTGCCGTTGCGGCCGATGCCCACTTCGTCGACCGCCTTGGCGATCGCGGTGATGATCTCCGCGGTGGCCAGCATGCCGGTCTTGGCGGCGTCCACCCCGATGTCGGAGGCCACCGCGTGAATCTGCGCGGCGACGGTCTCCGGCGGGATCTCCGCGACACCGGTCACCCCGACCGAGTTCTGCACCGTCACGGCGGTGACGGCCGACATGCCGTGCACGCCGTTGGCGAAGAACGTCCGCAAGTCCGCCTGCAGGCCCGCGCCACCGCCGGAATCGGAACCGGCGATGGTGAGGGCCTTCTTCGGCGTCGGCCGCCCGGTCATGGCCTGCCGCTTTCCGCGCCTGCCGCCGCACCGTCGCCGGTCACCGGCTCCACCGGCAGGTAGACCTTGCTGCCCTTCTCGGTGAACTCGCGTGCCTTGGCCGCCATGCCTGCCTCGATCGCTTCCACGGTCTCCAGGCCGTGCTCGGCGGCGTACTCCCGGATGTCCTGGGTGATCCGCATCGAGCAGAACTTCGGTCCGCACATGGAGCAGAAGTGCGCGGTCTTGGCCGGTTCCGCGGGCAGCGTCTCGTCGTGGTAGGCGCGCGCCGTCTCGGGGTCCAGCGACAAGTTGAATTGGTCCTCCCAGCGGAACTCGAACCGCGCCTTGGACAGCTCGTCGTCCCACTCCTGGGCGTAGGGGTGGCCCTTGGCCAGGTCGGCCGCGTGCGCCGCGATCTTGTAGGTGATCACGCCGGTCTTCACGTCGTCCTTGTTCGGCAGGCCCAGGTGTTCCTTCGGCGTGACGTAACACAGCATCGCGGTGCCGTGCCAGCCGATCTGCGCCGCGCCGATGGCCGACGTGATGTGGTCGTAGGCCGGGGCGATGTCGGTGGCCAGCGGGCCGAGCGTGTAGAACGGCGCTTCCCCGCAGAGCTTTTCCTCCAGCTCCACGTTGACCTTGATCTTGTGCATCGGCACGTGGCCGGGGCCCTCGATCATCACCTGCACGTCGTGCTCACGGGCGATCTTGGTCAGCTCGCCCAGCGTCTCCAGCTCCGCGAACTGCGCGCGGTCGTTGGCGTCGGCGATCGAGCCGGGCCGCAGGCCGTCGCCGAGCGAGAACGTGATGTCGTACTCGCGGAAGATCTCGCAGAGTTCCTCGAAGTGGGTGTAGAGGAACGACTCCTTGTGGTGCGCCAGGCACCAGGCGGCCATGATCGACCCGCCGCGGGAGACGATGCCGGTGACCCGGTTGGTGGTGAGCGGGACGTAGCGCAGCAGCACGCCGGCGTGCACCGTCATGTAGTCCACACCCTGCTCGGCCTGCTCGATGACGGTGTCCCGGTACACCTCCCAGCTCAGCTTGGCCGGGTCGCCCTTGACCTTCTCCAGCGCCTGGTAGATCGGCACGGTCCCGATCGGCACCGGGGAGTTGCGCAGGATCCACTCCCTGGTCTCGTGGATGCGCTTGCCGGTGGACAGGTCCATCACGGTGTCCGCCCCCCAGCGGGTGGCCCACACCATCTTCTCGACCTCTTCCTCCACCGACGACCACACCGCCGAGTTGCCGATGTTGGCGTTGACCTTCACCAGGAAGTTCTTGCCGATGATCGCCGGCTCGGACTCGGGGTGCTTGCGGTTGACCGGGATGACCGCGCGGCCCGCGGCCACCTCGTCCCGCACGAAGTCCGGGCTGACCCGCTCGCGTGCGGCGATGAACTCCATTTCCTCGGTGACGATCCCGGCCTTGGCGTAGCCGAGCTGGGTGTTGTGCTCCCGGCCGTCGATCCACGGCTGACGCAGCTTGGGCAGTCCCCGGTGCACGTCGATCTCCGCGTCCGGATCGGTGTACGGGCCGGAGGTGTCGTAGACGTCGAAGTGATCGCCGTTGGTCAGGTCGATCCGCCGCACCGGCACGCGCAAGCCACGCCGTTCGGTGGTGATGTAGTGCTTGCGCGATCCCGGGATCGGTCCGGTGGTGATGGTGGGCTTGACGTCGTTCAGCCGCGTCGAATCACTCAGCGTTGACACGCTTTTCCTCCCTACGCCGGCATTACCCGGACAGGTTCGTGCGGTCGGCGGCACCGAGTCCGCGTGGACATCAGCCGCCCTCTCAGCCCGCTGGTACGAGTACGGCGCGAGCTCCCGCGTGGTTTTGTGCAGTTGTCGGCTTTCGACCTTGCCATGGTCTCCTGCATCGGTTCAAGGTCGGCGCTAGCGTGGTGGCCAGGCCCACGAAAGGTGGACGCATGGCCGAGCGATATGTCGCGCCGGATCGGGCGACGCGAGTGTTCAACTGGTTCGTCGTCCGGCTGACCCGGCTGGGCGTGAGCGTGGCGGGCAGCCGGGAGCTGGCCGTGCCGGGCCGCAAGACCGGCAGGATCCAGCGGGTGCCGGTCAATCCGCTGAAGGTGGGCGGTCGAAGGTATCTGGTTGCGCCGCGGGGCCAGACGCAGTGGGTGAAGAACCTGCGGGTGGCCGGGCGGGCCGAGTTGCGGGTCGGCAAGCGGACCGAGGTGTTCACCGCGAGCGAGGTGGCCGACGAGGACAAGCTGCCGGTGCTGCGCGAGTACCTGCGCCGCTGGGCGTGGGAGGTCAAGGGCTTCCTCGGCGACCTGACCAAGGACGCCCCGGACGAGCGGCTGCGGTCGGCCGCGCCCGGGTTCCCGGTGTTCCGGATCGACCCAGCAGGTCGCCCGCGCGGCTGAGCGTCAGCCGACGGTGAGCTCGGTCGGTGTGGCGAAGACGTCGACCATGGCACCGTTGCGCAGCACGGTCACGGCAAGGCGGGTGCCGATGACCTCGGCGAACAGCTGACGCTGGATGCCTTGCGCGTCTCTGACCGGGGTGCGGGCCACGGTCAGGACGATGTCCCCGGCGCGCAGCCCGGCCACATCGGCAGGGCCACCGGGCACGGTCTCCACGATGCGCAGGCCCGCCCGCTGCCCGGTGCGTTCGGCCACGTCGTCGGGCAGCGGAGCGGGGGTGCCCACGATGCCCAGGTACGCGCGCCGGACCCGGCCTTCGACCAGCAGCGTGCCGATGATCCGGCGCGTGGTGTCGTTGATCGGCACGGCCAGCCCGACCCCGATGCCGGCCAGCGCGGTGTTGATGCCCACCACGCGCCCGGCGGAATCGGCGAGTGCGCCGCCGGAATTGCCCGGGTTGAGCGCCGCGTCGGTCTGGATGACGTCCTCGATCAGCCGGGTGGTGCGGCCGTGCCGGGCGGGCAACGCCCGGCCGAGCGCGGAGATGACCCCGGCGGTCACCGATCCGGACAGGCCCAACGGGCTGCCGACGGCGACGACCAGCTGGCCGACGACCAGGTCGTTGGCGTTGCCGAGTTCGGCGGGGAAGGGCAGCG
The DNA here is from genome assembly GCF_000427905.1 of Thermocrispum agreste DSM 44070. Classification (GTDB taxonomy): domain Bacteria; phylum Actinomycetota; class Actinomycetes; order Mycobacteriales; family Pseudonocardiaceae; genus Thermocrispum; species Thermocrispum agreste. Next base: position 559,205 of record NZ_KE386604.1, read on the forward strand.
TGCCGTCCGCGCGCAGCACGGCCAGGTCGGAGAGCGGGTCCGAGCCGACGACCTCGAACGGTGCCTCGGAGCCGTCGGAGAACGTCGCCGTGCCGTGCCGGGAGCTGCCGACGACGTGGGCGTTGGTGATCAGGTGGCCGGGATCGAACACCACGGCCGACCCACCGCCGTGCGGCAGCCGGACGCTGGCCACCTGGGGGGTGAGGCGCCGGGCCACCGAGGTGACCACGCGCGAGTAGGCGTCGAGTGCTTGTTCGTCGAGCGATTCATCGGGCCGGCGGCTGTCCGGCATGACGACCACCTCCACAACGCCGATTACACCGTTACAACGTGAGCGGGGTTGCAATGATGCCCGGTGTCAGCGGTGTTCGCGGTCAGCGAGCAGAAATGGCCGACACGGCGGCCCGGGAGGTGGCCGGGTGCCGAGTCACGGCGTCGGACGCCGTCGGGCGGCCGGACGAGCCGAAGCCGACGTCGTGGCGGGCGGGGCCGCGGTGCGGTCGTGGCAGGGCGGTCAGTCCTCGGGCCTGTCCTTGCTGGGGTCCCAGCTCAAGCCCGGCTTGCCCCACCCCCTGCGCTTGATCATCTTCTTCGCCGCGCGGGCGTACCTGCCGACCAAGCGGTCGAGGTAGAGGTAGCCGTCCAGGTGGTCGGTCTCGTGCTGCAGGCAGCGGGCGAAGAAGCCCTTGCCCTCGACCTCGATCGGGTTGCCGTACAGGTCGAAGCCGGTGACCTTGGCCCAGGTGGCGCGGCCGGTCGGGAACGACTCGCCGGGCACGGACAGGCAGCCTTCGTAGTCGTTGTCCGGGTCCGGCATGGTCTCCGGGCGTTCGGAGGTCTCCAGCACCGGGTTGACCACCAGGCCCTTGCGCCGCTCGCCGAGCTCCTCGTCCGGGCAGTCGTAGACGAAGATGCGCAGATCGACGCCGATCTGGTTGGCGGCGAGGCCGACGCCCTCCGCGGCGTACATGGTCTCGAACATGTCGTCGGCGAGGGTGCGCAGCGACTCGTCGAACTTCTCCACCGGACGCGTCGGCTTGTGCAGCACGGGGTCGCCGGCGATGCGGATGGGGTGAATGGTCACAGCGGGTGAGTGTAAGCGGGACGCGCCGGGCCCGGAGCCGGGCGGGTGCCGGTCCCGCATGATCTAATGAATCCGGGTGGGGAATCACATGCCTGTGATTTCGCCGTGGAGCTCAGGCGCATGCCGGTGAGTCGATCGGAGGAGGATGGACGCTGCGGAGTCGATGTCCCGGGGCGATGAGGGCGCGGTCGCACCGGTTGTCGGCGACCCGCGCGGTCCGGCGGCCGCGGAACTGTCTGATCTGGAACGCCGGATCCTGGCGTTCGAGAACCAGTGGTGGCAGTACGCAGGCGCCAAGGAGAAGGCCATCCGCGAGCAGTTCGGCATGTCGTCGACTCGCTACTACCAGCTGTTGAACCGGTTGCTGGACACCGAACGTGCGCTGCGCGCGGACCCGATGCTGGTCAAGCGCCTGCGCAAGACGCGGGCGGAACGCAGGCGTAAGCGCAGTGCCCGCAGGTTGGGGATCGAGCTGTGATGACACATCGGGGACCAGCTCGGCCGATGCGGCTCGGGGGTATGGCGTTGCTGGGAATCGCCGCGGTCGCGGCCGTCATCGGGGTGGCCAGCGCGATCAGCGGCGACGAGGACGAGCAGGCCTCGCCTCGGCCGGACCGGCCGGAGACGTCGCAGACGCCGGCTCCTGACGAGGAGCCGGGCACAACGCCGAAAGAGCCGGAGCCGAGCCGGCCTCCGGAGCAGTCCACGGAGGTGTCCGAGCCACCGCGGTCGTCGGCTCGCCCGCCCGAGTCCGGCAAGCCCGGCGGGGCCGGGGACGGCACGCGGGGCGGGACGTCCGACGGTTCGGCGCGGCCTGCAGGCGGCGCCAAGGGCGACGCGTACAAGTGGGTGTCGATCCGCGTCTACAACAACAGCAAGATCAAGGGGCTGGCGTCGCACGCGGCCGACGACCTGCGGTCCCGCGGCTGGAACGTGGTCGCGGTCGGGAACTACTCGCAGGGCATCATCTACGAGACCACGGTGTACTACCGGCCGGGCACCAGCGAGGAGGCGGCCGCGAAAGCCATCGGTGCGGAGTTCGGCATGCGGGTCGAGCCGCGGTTCCCGGGCATCGAGGACTCCAGTCCCGGCGTGATCGTCATCGTCACCAAGGACTACGTGGGCGGCAAGTAGGCGATCCGGGCGCGTGCTGGCGACGGGCGGCCGGGCCACGCGTCGGCCGCCAGGCTGCGAGGTCATCCGGGCGCGTGTGGGCGACAGGCGACCGTGGCGCCGAAGAGCGCGACGGTGCCGAGGCGGGCGCGTTCTGGCGACGGTTCGTTGGAGAAGCCGCATCACGGGCAGGACGAGTTCGGTCCGGTGGCTCGGGTGCGGTCGTGCCGGGCCTGCGAGGGCGTGGTGTGTTGCGGCTGTTCGCGCGACCGCGGCTGGGTTTCGGCGCCGTCGACGTCCAGGTGCGGAAGTCCAGGCGGGGTGTGCCGCGCTGGGAGCAGGTGCCAGCTGATGGTACGGGCGGGCGAATGCTCGTCCGAAGTGCCTATTTCTCCTGGTCAGCGTTGGTAAGCTGGCCGCCGCGTACTGAGTGTGAGGGGGGTTGTACGCATGGCTTTCGTCCCCACCGGGCCGGCCGTTCCCGCTGGCGGAAAATCGGAGGTAGCGTCGCAGCACTGTTCGGCTCCAGCGCCAAGAACTCGGCAGCCGTCGAAGGAGCCAAGGCATTCCGGGGCGCCGCCAAGGCAGGCAAGTTCGCCGTCGATCCCGACCAGGCACAGAAGGCAATCAGGCAGCTTGAAGACGCTGAGGACAGCCTGAAGAAGGCTAGCGCCATCTCCGAGTACCTGGCACAGCTGCCTATCGGGAACACGCCGTTCGCATCCAACAGCGCCGCGCCCGCCTACGCGGAGGCTGGACAGTCCGCCAAGAATTCACTCGAGGCGACGAGGAAAGTGCTTCAATACTATCGAGAAGGCATCGACGCTGCCATGAAAAACTACCGGCGCCTCGATGATTCTGCGGCAACATCGTTCGGAGGGAAGACTTGATGAGGTGCTGGGCCCGTTCTGCTCGGCTGGTTTCGGCAACCGTGGCGACAGGATTGTTGGCGATGAGCTCGGCTTGCTCCACCGAAGAGGGACGGGCTGTCGCTGGTAGTCAGAATACCCCGAGCAGTCCCCCGCCAGCCAGCTTGGCTCCGCAGTCATCCGATGGTCGGGGTAGCCCAGAAGGGCAACTCGACAAGGCCGTGGCGTGCGAGTTGCTCACGACCGAAGAAGTCAATCAACTGGATAAGAATTACAAGAGTTGTGAGATCGTCGATCAAGGTTCGGTTGGTCCCAATAGTGACACATGTACAAGGCAGTCCAAAAGCAGCGACTCCTCCGGAGGATCCGTTGTCGTGGGGATTGCCATCTGGTCGAAGCTGACGATCGACAACTACAAGACAACACCCAATGATCAGGTCGTCGACGGCCAAGTCGGTGGGCGGCCGGCCAAGCAAATCAAGGATGATTCCGGCGAGTGTGTTGTGACGTTCGCTGCCGAGCAGGGGCGAGTCGATGTCGTGGTGGAGGCTGACTCAGTAGAGCGTGCTTGCGAGATTGCTGATCGGGCGGCCGAGGTGGTCGAGCCCAAAACACCGGAACCAGCCAACTAGTTCCGACGATCGTCAGCAGCGGGTCGGCCGGCGCCGCTCGCAGCCGATGGATCAGTGGCCACCGGCGGTGGTTGGCTCAGGCGAACGGCGGGGTTGATCCGCTTCATGTTGCAGGTAACGTCGAGCGAGTGGCGACGAGCATGACCGACCTCGTGCGCCAGTCTGCCGGGCTGGCGGAGCAGTTGATGCGGCCGCTGGGGCGTCGTTGGGCTCATGTGCAAGCAGTGGCCCGTGCGGCGACTCAGTGGGCATCGGTCTTGGCGCCCGAAGAGCGGCCGGTGCTGATCGCCGCCGCTTGGCTTCACGACATCGGATACGCCGCCGAGCTGGTCGACACAGGATTTCATCCCCTCGATGGTGCCCGCTACCTTCGTGCCGAGGGTTGTCCGGACCGTGTCGTCGACCTGGTGGCACATCATTCAGGGGCGCGGTTCGAAGCGGCCGAGCGTGACTTGAGAACGGAGCTGGCCGAGTTCGAGCTCGAAGACACCCCGGTCATGGACGCTTTGGTCACGGCGGATCTCACGACCGGCCCCGCGGGCGAGCAGGTCAGCTATCAGCAGCGAATCGCAGAGATACTTCGGCGCTACCCACCCGAGGACCCGGTTCATCGGGCGTGGCTTCGGGCCGCGGACCCGATGAAGGCGTGCGTGGTGCGAACCCAGGAGCGCATACGCCGTCATCCGATGAACGGCTTCGGTCTCCTCTCCACATAGTGCTGGATGCGAAGACGCATGGACGGGTGGATGCTCAGCCGGTCGAGCTGGTCGACATCGACCCAGCGCACTTCTTTCGTCTCCGTGCCGTCCTCGCGCGCATGACCGCCGACCAGCCGCGCCGAGAAGCAGATCGAGAATTCTTGCCGGACCTCGCCGTCGTCGTAGGCCATGACGTGGTTCGGGTCCGTGTAGAGCCCGACGATGCCCGTCAGCTCGACGGTCACGCCCGTCTCTTCTTCGACTTCCCGGACCGCCGTTGCCGAGATCGACTCGCCGATCTCGTGGCCGCCTCCCGGCAGTGCCCAGAGGTCGTTGTCAGTCTTGTGCACGAGCAGGATTCGCCCCTCGTCGTCCTGCACGGCCACCGTGACCGACGGCACCACACTGTTGGCTTCGGGAGCTTTCGGATCGTAGTAGTAGTCGACTCGTGCCACGTCAGCTGCTTACCTCACTTCCGAAAGGCTTGGCGGCGTCCCAAACTTTGTGAAAGCTCTGTTGGTAGTGGTCGAAGATTCGCCCACCGGGAACGTGCTGCAGGTGAAGCACGGGGTTGAACGGAGTACCTGAGCCGTACGTGTGGAGATTCACGAGCATCGTTGTGTCGCTGCGAAAGATCGAATTGTACAAGGGTGTGTCATGGAGCCGAACCTCGATGCCCGGTGCGTTGATGGCTTTGCGCACGTAGTTCAAGACGATATCTATCCGGGTGGACAGTGCGGAAGCGGGTAGGCCTTCCTCTTCGCTGCGACGACGAACTTCGCTGAAGTCGGGATCGCCGAAAAGAAGGCGAATGCGAGTCCCCGCCTTCGCCTTCTCGATCAGTACGTCAGCAAGATCTGGTCGGCTGTCGAAGAGAAACTTTCCCGCGTAGGCCAGGATGTCGAGGGCCTCTGTTGCGCCGTCGATGAGTCGAACCCACGTCGTGTACGGAACGCATCCACGATTCGGATAGATCTGAACGAACTCGGCATTCCATGCCCTCTTTGGGTCACGGGATCGTCGTTCAGCTCTGGCCAAAGATAGGTTTCGTCTCGGCCGAGAATGGTGGCCGTCTTCCAACGATGCTCGCGGTAAGGCAACCGGTTCGTGGTGATCCACCGCTCCACCGTCTTGCGGTTCACGCCTACTTGCTGAGCGAGTTCGGCAACTGTCAGTCCGGCTGCTGAGATACATCCACGTAGCCGTTCGTTCGGCACCGCACCCCCTTGGTACTTCATGGGACGTCCCACCGAGTTCTGTGCGTCCCAGGACGTCCGCAGATGTCCCGGCAGGCCGTTTCTCGTCCTCCATTTTCGCGATTTCATGAGATTAGTCAAAACAGTGCGCAGAGTCGGCACTCGATTGGAGGCATTGTTGCAATGCCGCTCCCGGCTAGCTACTCGGACGTCGGCAATGGAGCTTTCGAACGGTTCGCGTTCGCGCCACGACTTGGGGACCTTGATGTGCCGCCGAGCCGAGAGGAGTGGATGCGTACGCCGCACCCGTATGACTACTCGCACAAGCGCTATCCCTGTGCCAGATGCGGCCTGTGGCCGGGGCCGATGTCCACCGGAGTCAGTCGCAGTGACGTGCACCGATGCGGCGCTAGCTGTTGTGTTGCGTCAGCTCCAGTGGGCGCTGGACAGCGTAGCCCGCGATGTCGCGAGCCTCACCACAGTCCGTGCCGAGGAGCTGGCAATGTTGCTGGAGGAGACGGCTGCGCTCGTCCGCGTGTCGCGAGGGCACAAGATCGTCGAATGCGCCACCGAAGCCGACGCCGGCTGAGATCTGGCCTAGCTGCGTGACGCGGCGTATGCGGCTAGGGCGGCGAGTTGTTCCGGGTCGAGTGAGGGGCGGACGGTCTCGCGTGCTTTCGCCAGGTGGGCGGCGGTGACTTCGGTGGCATCCAGGGATTCGCGCATGGCGGTGAGAGCGGCTTCGCGAATCAGGGCGGCGCAGTCGGCTGCCGAGTAGCCGTCGAGCTCGGCCGCCAGTGCGTCCAGGTCCACCGACTCGGCCAGGGGTGTGTGTTTGGCGGCGGCGCGCAGGATGGCTGCCCGGGCTTCGGTGTCCGGTGGCGGCACGTAGATCAGCCGTTCCAGGCGCCCTGGCCTGAGCAGCGCGGGGTCGACCAGCTCGGGGCGGTTGGTCGCGCCGAGCACGACGACGTTGCGCATCGGTTCCACGCCGTCCAGCTCGGTGAGCAACGCGGCGACCACGCGGTCCGCCACCCCGGAATCCGACGACTGACCACGCCGCGGCGCCAGCGCATCGACCTCGTCCAGGAAGACCAGCGACGGCGCGGCGTCCCGGGCACGGCGGAAGAGTTCCCGCACCGCCCGCTCGGACTCGCCGACCCATTTGTCCATCAGTTCCGCGCCCTTGACAGCGAAGACGTTCAACGCCCCCGTGCCTGCCAGCGCGCGTACCAGATAGGTCTTCCCGCCCCCGGGTGGCCCGTAGAGCAAGACACCGCGCGGCGCCGACACTCCGAGGCGGGCGAACGAGTCCGGGTACCGCAGCGGCCACAGCACCGACTCGGTCAGGGCCTGCTTGACCTCGGCCATGTCGCCGACGTCGTCCAGCGTCAGACCACCCGTGGCCAGCGTGTCCGACTCCGACATGGAGATCGGGCGCACGGTCTGCAGCGCGTCGAGCAAGTCCTGCTGCGAAACCACCGGATTCTCCGCGTCGCGCTGTCGCACGGCCGCACGCAGCGCCGCGTCCCGCCGCAAGGCGATGAGATCGGCGGCAACGAACCCCGGCGTCTGCTCCGCGATCGCGCCCAGGTCGATACCGCTTTCCAACGGCACGTCCCGGAGCAGGATCCTCAGCAGCTCGGTGCGCACCTCCTTGGTGGGCAACGGCAACCCCAGCTCCCGGTCCAGCAGCCCGACGGCACGCAACCGGGGGTCGACCGCTTCCGGGTGCGCAGTCGTGGCGACGATCGCCAGCCCGGGGTTGGCCAGTGCCGCGCGCAGCCGATCGATCAGCACGGTGGCCACCGGCGGCGGCTGGCTGGCCGGAAGCAGCGCATCGACGTCGGTCACCAGCAGAACGCCAGGGCCTTGCGAGCGAGCCCGTTCGACCGCGGCCTCCAGCGCCGACACCGCCGCGTTGGGTTCCAGCACCGCCACCGACGGTCCGGCCAGCAGCGACACCGGAAGATCGAGCGCGTGCGCAACCGACCGCACCACAGTGGTCTTGCCGACCCCTTCCGGTCCGGCCAGCAGCACGCCGAGCTGTCCGGACGCCCCGAGTTTCGCCAGCAGCTCGGGGTGGCGGAAGGCGAGCTCGAACCACTCGGTCAACGTCTGCGCGACCGTGCGAGCACCGGCCAGGTCGGCCACCGGGATCGGCTCGGGCAGCTCCGGCTGGGGTTGTTCGACCAGAACGCGCACCGATTCGCTCCGCTGCGCTGCCTGCGTGGTCTGGGGTCCGCTCGAGGCAGGCGTCGCCGTCGTCGTGGCGGGCTGGCTGGGGCTCGGCCGGGGAGGGTCGTGCCGCCAGCCGATCACCGTCGACGGGCCCACCGACACCGGCCCCTCGGGATCCGTGGCGGTGATGGTCAGCAGCTCGGTGGTCCACGTGGCGCCGATGGCCCGGGACAGGCGGGTGCGGGCGTCGGCCGGGTCGACCCCGGGTTCCGGCGCGAGATCCTGCGGCAGCAGCGAAATCGCGTCACCGGCCGTGAACACCTTGCCCATCAGGGCCAGCCGCAACGTGTCGGCCTGCAGCGACAGCGTCGCCATCCGCGAACCGGCGACGGTCACCGTGCGGGCGTGCGCGACGGTGGCAGGCGCGACGACCACCTCGGAGCCCTCGGTCAGCCCCACGTTGGACAACGTGACGTCGTCGACCAGCACGACACCCGGCGGCTGGCTGGACTCCGCAGGGGCCGCCAACGCCGCGCTGACCCGCGACCCGATCAACCGCACAGCATCCCAGGCGCGCAACCCGAGTGCGTCGATCACCTCGCGATGCAGCCGCACGACACCCCGGCGGGCGTCGAGTGCGGACGGGGTGAGCCGGAGGGTCAGGGCCAGCTGCGGTTCGGTCACACGAGTCTCCTGTTTCCAGCCCCGGTGGGAATGTGCGGCGGCTCGTCCGTGAGCCTAATCGCCCACCGCCGCGCCCGTGCCGCACGACGCGAGCACGACGCGAGCACGACGCTGGGATCAGCGCCCCGGGTTGTTCCGGCGCAGCCCGATCCGCCGCCAGTTGCGCTGACGCTCCGCGCGGGGACGACCGTTGGCGGATTGGGCGGCGCGCTTCGCCTCGCCGTGGGTGAAGCCGGCGCGGGGCAGCCGCATGCGGCCACCGGCGATGTGCGCCACCCGCGGCCTGCGGAGGCTGAGGCGGCGGGCCCGTCGCGTGCTGCGCCGGATGGCGCGCCGCTCGCGCGGTGGGACGTCCCACGCCTCGGGGTGGTTGGCCAGCCAATGGTGCCGGTGCACCGCGTACGGGATGTGCGCCAGGTAGCCGATCAGCAGCACCATCAGCGTGGTCATCGAGAACTGGATCACCGCGGCCGCCAGCAGCCCGACGCCGACCAGCAGCGGGGCGACGGCCTTCGCGGGCACCTTGACCGCCTTCACCGACAGCGTCGGGATCCGGCTGATGGCCAGCATGGCGATGGCGATGATCCACCCCCAGACCACCGGGCCGTCCGACCACCAGCCGGGACCGAACGCGGAGGTGGCCATGACCGGCATCAACGCCAGCAGGCCGCCGGCGGGGGCGGGCACGCCGACGAAGAACTCGTTGGCGTACGGCGGCTGATCGGCATCGTCCAGCAGGGTGTTGAACCTGGCCAGCCGCAACACCATGCACACCGCGAAGATCAGCGCGGCGACCCAGCCGAACCGGCTGCCGTCGGCCTGCCACACGAACAGGATCAGCGCGGGCGCGACACCGAAGGAAATCGCGTCGGACAGCGAGTCCAGCTCCGCGCCGATCTTCGACGTGGCGTCCAGCAGCCGCGCGATGCGGCCGTCCAGGCTGTCCAGCACCGCGGCCACCACCACGCAGGCGATGGCCAACTGGAAGCTCTTCTGCAGTGCGAACTGCACCGAGGACAACCCGGCGCACAGCGCCAGGACGGTGATGGCGTTGGGCAGGAGGCGGACCCCGCTGGCGGGCTTCATGCCTTCGTCGACTCCCGATGGTCAGCAGGCAGCTCGGCCAGCGTGGTCTCACCGCCGATGGTGCGCTGACCGACACGCACTGTCACCGTGCTGCCCGCGGGCAAGTACAGGTCGACGCGGGACCCGAAGCGGATCAGCCCGTAGGTCTGGCCGACCCGCACGGCCTGCCCCTCGGACACCTGGCAGACGATGCGGCGCGCGATCAGCCCGGCGATCTGCACGACGGCGAGCTCGTGGCCGGTGCTGGTGTGCAGCAGGACGCTGTTCCGTTCGTTCTCCTCGCTGGCCTTGTCCAGATCGGCGGAGAGGAACTTGCCTGGCCGGTAGGCGACTCGCTGGACGTGGCCGGTGGCCGGGACACGCTGGACGTGCACGTCGAACACCGACAGGAAGATGCTCACCCGCGGCAGCGGCCGGTCGGCCATGCCCAGCTCGGGCGGCGGCACCGCTTCCTCGATCAGCGACACCACGCCGTCGGCCGGCGCAACCGCGACGTCGTCCCGGGCAGGCGGCACCCGCTTGGGCTCACGGAAGAACCACGCCGTCGCGGCCGCACCGAGCAAGCCGAGCGTGCCGAGCGGCCGCGCGAGCTTGCGCAACACGAAGGCACTCGCCAGTGCACCGAGCACGAACGGGCGCCCCGCCGGGTGCATCGGGGGGATGGTCTGGCGTGCGAGTTCCGCCGCGTGCCGAACAGTGCCGCGCATGCCCGACTCGGGCGCAGGCGTTTCCGGTCTGGCCACGCCCTTACGCTACCGCCTGCGTTGCACCGCCCCATCGACGGCTTTGAGCAGGACGAGCAGCACGATCGCGCCGAGCACCGCGACCCCGAAGCTGCCGAAGTCGAACTCGAAGACCTTCTCCCGCCCGGTCACCAGCCGGTAGATGAGCCCGCCGAGCGCCGCACCGACGATGCCGACGAGCACGCTGACCAGGCAACCGCGCCGAGGCCGGTCGCGTCCACCGACCACCACGTTGGCGGCCCAGCCTGCCAGCGCTCCGAACACGATCCAGGCGAGCAATCCCATGGCCGCGATGGTAGTGATCGTCCGAGCCGGTCAACCGAGCAGCAGCACGTCGACCAGGTCGCCCTCGGCGAGCTCGGTGGCCTCCTCGGGGATGTCGATCAGGCAGTTCGCCTGGCTGAACGCGGCCAGCAGGTGCGAACCCGGTCCGCCGCGCGGCCCGACCGTGCCGGTGACGCTGCCCTCGTCCCAGGTGAAGTACCCGCGGCGGAACTGCCGCTTGCCCGCGGGCGCCCGCAGGGCCTCCAGCAGCCGCGCCCGCACCCGCTGCCGTTCGGTCTGCCGGTGCCCGAGCAGCTTGAGCAGTGCAGGCCGCAGGAAGACCTCGAACGACACCGCCACGCTGACCGGATTGCCGGGCAGCGTCACGATCGGTGTCGAGCCGATGCGTCCGCAGCCTTGCGGCCCGCCCGGCTGCATGGCGACCTTGGTGAACTCCACACCGCGCGCGGTGAGCGCGTCCTTGACCACCTCGTAGGCACCCGCGCTGACCCCGCCGGTCGTGACCACCAGATCGGCCTCGGCGGCTCGGGGCGTCAGCAGCCGCATGAACTCGTCCACGTCGTCGGCGACGGCGCGGAGAACGTCGACCTGGCAGCCGAGCGAGCCGAGGGCGGTGGCCAGATACACCGAGTTGGACTCGTAGATCTGCCCGTGCCGCAGCGGCGCGGGCGGCACCACCAGTTCCGAGCCCGTGGCGACGATCAGGACCTTGGGGGGCAGGTAGACCGGCAGCTCGCCGCGGCCGATAGCGGCGGCGAGTGCGAGCTGCGCAGGCCCGAGCCGGGTGCCCGCGGTCAACGCGGTGGTGCCGCGGCGGATGTCCTCGCCGGCGTGCCGCACGCTCGTCCCACGCGGGGGAGCAGCGTGGATGGTCACGCGCTCGGTGCCGGCGTCGGTGTCTTCGACCTTCACCACGGTGTCGGCGCCTGCCGGCATCGGGGCGCCGGTCATGATCCGATGCGCGGTGCCCGGCTGTAGCGCCGGAACGTCGGTGCGGCCCGCGGGAATGTCCGCGGCCACCGGCAGGGTCACCGGCCGTTCGCCCGCCGCCGCCACGTCCTCGGCGCGGACCGCGTAGCCGTCCATGGCGGAGTTGTCGAACGGTGGCAGGTCCACATCGGCGTTGACGTCGGCGGCCAGCACCAGGCCGGCACAGGCCTGCAGGGGCAGCGCGTCTGCCCGCGGCGGCGGCATCAGGCCGGCGATCGCCGCACGGTGCTCGTCGACCGAACGGCCTGCCCGGGAGGGTGAGTTCGCAGTGCTCATGGTGAGCACATCATCCCGCGCCCACCGGCCATGCCACACTCTGCACTCGCTGGAAACGCTGATCGCGCGAACGGAGGAACCTGGTGGAGGTACACACCCGGCACACGCCGTCGTTCGGGGTCGCGCGCTTGGGACTGCGCGGCGGCGAGGCCGTGCGCGCTGATCGGGACGCGTTGCTGGCCTGCAGTTTCGGGGTGACCATCGCGCCGGACGGGCGCGGCAAGAGCAACCGCGTGGTGTTCACCGCCCCTTCCGACGGCGGGTGGATCGATCTGGCGCCCGCCGCCGCCGGTGACGTCTATGCGCTGGAGCTGGACGGCCAGCGTGGCTGGTGTGTGGCGCGCGACGCGGTGCTGGCGGAGCCGCCGGGCGTGCGCCGGAACCCCCAGTGGCCGGGGTTCGCCCCGCTGTTCGGGACGGAGACGGGATTCCTCGAGTACTGCAGCGGGGTCGGCACGCTGGTGCTCACCTGCGCGGGCCCGATCGACGCGTTCGAGCTCGCGCACGGCGACCTGATCTCGATGAACCCGGCCTACCTGCTGGCCTACCCGGAGGGCATGCAGTGCAGGCTGCGGGCGATCGACCCGGCGGGCCACCAGTCGCTGCGCACCGGCGAGGGACTGTTGCTCGACTTCGCAGGCCCGGGAACCGTGTTGTCTCGCGCCCGCGCGTCACGCGCTTCGGTCTAGGCTGTCGGCGAGCACGGCAGAGAAGGGATGAGCATGCCGGACGAGGCGACTGCCGACCCGGCGGCGGGGGAGAGCCCTGCCAAGGACGCTACCGACCTGACGGGCCGCAGGCTCGGCAACTATCGCATCGACGGTGTCCTGGGCAAGGGCGGCATGAGCGTCATGTACCGCGCCACCGACGTTCGGCTGGGGCGCAAAGTGGCGCTGAAGGTCATCGGTGAGCATCTGGGCGCCGATGCGGAGTTCCGCGAGCGGTTCGTCGACGAGGCGCGCAACACGGCGGCGATCGACCACCCGAACATCGTGCCGCTGTACGACTTCGGCGAACTGGACGGCATGCACTACATCGGCATGCGGCTGGTCGACGGGGCCGATCTGGCCAGCATCATCTCCGGCGGGCCGATGGAGCCGTCGCGCGCGCTGAGCTTGCTGGAGCAGGTGGCCGACGCGCTGGACACACTGCACAAGCGGGGGCTGGTGCACCTGGACGTCAAACCGGCCAACGTGCTGGTGACCCAGCGCGAGTCGATCCGAGAGCACGTGTACGTGGCCGATTTCGGGTTGACCAGGCGCGGCGCGACAGGGCACCGCACGCGGGGCGGGGACTTCCTCGGCTCGCCGACGTACGCGGCGCCGGAGCATCTGCGTGGGGAGCCGCTGGACGGCCGGACCGACCAGTACGCGCTGGCGTGTGTGTTGTTCGCTTGCTTGGCGGGGCGGCCGCCGTTCATGGGAGACGTGCCGACGGTGATCAAGGGCCACCTGAACACGCCGCCGCCTCCGGTCACGCGGTACGCGCGCACGCTGCCGCCCGCGATCGACGGCGTGTTGGCGCGCGGGATGGCGAAGAACCCGACGGAGCGGTTCGGCAGCTGCGTGGAGCTGATCTCCGCGGCGCGGGAGGTGCTGCTGGAGAAGCCGAAGGAGGCGCGCCCGCCTGCCGGGCCGCCGAACGGGCCCAGCGTCAGTGGCCCGCACCGGATCCCGCCACAGCCGCCGCAGCACCCGCAGCAACCGCATCACGGGTTTGCTCCGCAGCAGCCGCAGGGAGGCCCCCCGGGAATGCCGCCCGGCTACGGCCCGGCGATGGGCATGTGGCCGCCGCAGCCCCCCGCGGGCGGCCCGATTGCCGGTCCGCCACCGGTGACCGCGGGCAAGAGCGGCCCGCCGGGGTGGGTGATCCCGGTGCTGTGCGGGATCATCGCGGTCCTGGTCGGCGTGATCGTCGTCCTGCTGATCACCGGCTGAAAGGCCCGGCTCGCGCGAGGGGTACCCGCGGGCCGCCGAGGCGTCCGCGGCTTCGTGAGCTCGAGAGCGGCAGCGCGCGACGCCGCGCCCCGCAGGGGCGGTGAGGAAACCAACCAATGCCTCGGACCGAATGGTCCAGTGGGGACACCTTCAGCCGTACGAATCGATCGGTCCGGGTGCTTCGCCATCGGGCGAGTCGACGGCGTGCGGCGGGCGTGTGGGCCCGTGCTGGACGGGTGCATGGATCAGGGGCTCCAGCCTGCCGCAGGGCCGTGCGTGGGTGGTGTCCGATCTCCGTCGAGGGCCGTTGTCACCGGCTCGGTGGGAGACCTCTCAACACGGGACCCCGAAGTTGCACTCGAAGACCGAGAGTGCTAAACACGGAGTTGGCACTCTCACCGTGAGAGTGCTAGGTCGGGACGGTGAGGCCGCTTCCGTTGAGGAGCCGGTCGTCCGTCGCGGGCACCGAGCCTGGCCAAGCTGTAAGAGTCCTGCCGTGCGGCCGTGGAAGCTGCCGTCACGGCGCCCAATACCGGAGGACCGTACCGACATGGCCAAATTGATCGCGTTCGACGAGGACGCCCGCCGCGGTCTCGAGCGCGGCCTGAACACCCTCGCCGAAGCCGTCAAGGTGACGCTGGGCCCGCGTGGCCGCAACGTCGTGCTCGAGAAGAAGTGGGGCGCGCCGACCATCACCAACGACGGTGTTTCCATCGCCAAGGAGATCGAGCTCGAGGACCCGTGGGAGAAGATCGGGGCCGAGCTGGTCAAGGAAGTCGCCAAGAAGACCGACGATGTCGCCGGCGACGGCACCACCACGGCCACCGTGCTGGCTCAGGCCCTGGTGAAGGAAGGCTTGCGCAACGTCGCCGCTGGTGCTGACCCGGTTGCCCTCAAGCGTGGCATCGAGCAGGCCGTCGAGGCGGTGACCGAGCAGCTGCACAAGTCCGCCAAGGAGGTCGAGACCAAGGAGCAGATCGCCGCCACGGCGTCCATCTCCGCGGCCGACCGCACCATCGGTGAGCTGATCGCCGAGGCCCTGGACAAGGTGGGCAAGGAAGGCGTCGTCACCGTCGAGGAGTCGCAGACCTTCGGCCTGGAGCTGGAGCTCACCGAGGGTATGCGCTTCGACAAGGGCTACATCTCGGGTTACTTCGTCACGGACGCGGAGCGCCAGGAGTGCGTCCTGGAGGAGCCGTACATCCTGCTGTACGGGTCGAAGATCTCCAACGTCAAGGACCTTCTCCCGATCCTGGAGAAGGTCATGCAGACCAACAAGCCGCTGCTGATCATCGCCGAGGACGTCGAGGGTGAGGCGCTGGCCACCCTGGTCGTCAACAAGATCCGCGGCACGTTCAAGTCCGCTGCCGTGAAGGCTCCGGGCTTCGGCGACCGCCGCAAGGCGATCCTGCAGGACATCGCGATCCTGACCGGCGGCCAGGTCATCACCGAGGACGTCGGCCTGAAGCTGGAGAACGCCGACCTGTCGCTGCTGGGCAAGGCCCGCAAGGCGGTCATCACCAAGGACGAGACCACCATCGTCGAGGGTGCCGGCGACGCGGACCAGATCCAGGGCCGGGTCAACCAGATCCGCACCGAGATCGAGAACTCCGACTCCGACTACGACCGTGAGAAGCTGCAGGAGCGGCTGGCCAAGCTGGCCGGCGGTGTGGCCGTCATCAAGGCCGGTGCCGCCACCGAGGTCGAGCTGAAGGAGCGCAAGCACCGCATCGAGGACGCGGTGCGCAACGCGAAGGCCGCGGTCGAGGAGGGCATCGTCGCCGGCGGTGGTGTGGCGCTGCTGCAGGCGTCCAAGGCCGCGTTCGACGGGCTGAAGCTCGAGGGTGACGAGGCCACCGGTGCCAACATCGTCAAGGTCGCGGTGGAGGCCCCGCTCAAGCAGATCGCCATCAACAGCGGTCTCGAGGGCGGCGTCGTGGTGGAGAAGGTCAAGACCCTGCCCGAGGGCCACGGCCTGAACGCCGCCACCGGCGAGTACGAGGACCTGATCGCGGCCGGCGTGATCGACCCGGCCAAGGTGACCCGTTCTGCCCTGCAGAACGCCGCCTCGATCGCCGCGCTGTTCCTGACCACCGAGGCCGTCGTCGCCGACAAGCCGGAGAAGGAGAAGGCTGCCGCCGACCCGTCCGGTGGCATGGGCGGCATGGACTTCTGACGGTCACGCGAGGTGTGAACCTCCGGCGGCCGTCAAGGTCGACCACGCAAAAGGCCCGGGTGCGCGCACCCGGGCCTTTTTCGCGTGCCGACACCGAACGTGTTCGTGGGAGTGGGTTGGCTCCTCCTGGCATCCACGGCGGAATCCCACGCTGGTGCTGTCTCCGCGACCTTTTACGCGTGCTGGCACGGGCTCGGTGGGCGTCTGGCGGGTCTTGGGTGTTGGTCGACGGCTGCGGGCTGTCCGGCAGGTTTCGAGTGGTCATGCGTCGGCTGGGCGTTCGTCGTGGTCCGGGCAGTCTTCGACCGGCCCGGGTGGCTGCCCGGCACGTCCTGGGGGCTTGCTAGGCGAGTCCGATGCGTTCGGCGCACGAGGCCGAGCCGGGGCCAGGTGTGCGGGTTGCCCGCCCAGCATCAGCCCAGCTTCGGGGCCTGTTGCTGATCCACAGCGCAGGCCCCGCTTGTTCCCGCGCAGGCCCTCGACTTGTCCCTGCCACGAGATGCCAGCAAAAAGAAGCAGTTGGTCCTCTCCAGCGACGCGGGGTACTGGGTGATGAACGCGATGCGTACGGCGACCGTCAGCGGCGATCCGCCCTGCTCCAGGATCAGAGCAGCGGCAGGGCCTTGTTCGGCGTCACGTTCACGGTCGCCGCACCCTGGTGGACATCGGTGATCAGGTAGGCGTCGCCTGCGGGCACGGCGACGTCGTCGATGGGCTGGAAGCGGTCGATGTCCTCCGGCTCGAAGACGCTGAATTCCGCTTTGCCGCCGAGCTCGGTGCAGGCGATCTGATCGGGGATCGGCACGAGCTTGGGCTGACGACAAGGGTGAAGGGCACCCGAGCGCGAGTGGGCTCGCCGGGTAGGGCGGACTCACGCAGCGGCGTGACCAGCTCGAGCTCGTGCGGTGGTATGGCTAGCTCGGGCTTGTGCGGTGGTATGGCTAGCTCGGGCTTGTGCGGTGGTGCGAGTGGCTCGGGCTTGTGCGGCGCAACCAGCTCGCGGAATTCGGATTCGGTCAGCCCGGCGGCCGCCGGATACCCCTTGTCGACGAGCTTCCGCACCTGGCGATCGAACTCGGCTACGGCATCGAGGGGAGCTGGCCCACGTACCTCCTGGTCGGCCGACGGCGTCAAGGCCTTCAACGGGGCGGCCGCTCCCGTTGTTCCAGGTGGTTCCCGGTCGTCGGCCTGCTCGGCCGGTGACCGTCGTGCCACCCCCGGCGTCGATGCCAGGGCAGCGCCGGTCACTCGCTGGGCATGAGTATCCAGCAGATGGCGTAGACCACCGCCGGTGTGCCGATCCCGACGACGGTGGCAACAGCCAGCAGGATGCGCAGCAGGGCGGCGTCCATGCCGAGGTACTGGGCCCAGCCCCCGCACACGCCGGCCACTATCCGGTCGGTCTCGCTCCGGCGCAGTCGTTTCGGGCCGGCGGAGTTCGATTCGGTCGTCATGGCTCCACCCTCGCCGACATCGGTCCGGCGCACA
The DNA here is from genome assembly GCF_000427905.1 of Thermocrispum agreste DSM 44070. Taxonomy (GTDB): domain Bacteria; phylum Actinomycetota; class Actinomycetes; order Mycobacteriales; family Pseudonocardiaceae; genus Thermocrispum; species Thermocrispum agreste. The sequence goes on from NZ_KE386604.1 coordinate 576,643, forward strand.
TCGGGGAGCGACCCTGAGTCGACCCTGAATCCGACCTGGCCACGCCTCGGGGCTGCCCGGCACGACGGCAAGACGGCGGCGAGGTTTGACCGACCCGGTGGCCGTGCAACCCCGCTGGTACCGATTCGAGGAGGTAGCAGTGGCCGACACCCTGCAAGGCAAGACGATCGCTTTCGTGGCCGCCCCGGAGGGCACCGAACAGGTCGAACTGACCGAACCGTGGCAGGCGGTCGAACGGGCAGGTGGTACGCCGAAGCTGCTGTCCACCCAGCCCGGTTCCATTCAGGCGTTCGACCACCTGGAGCCCGCCGACGAGTTCTCGGTGGACGACAGCGTGGAAGCCGCTTCGGTGGACGACTACGACGGGCTGGTTCTCCCCGGCGGGGTCGCCAACCCGGACATCCTGCGCACCAACCCGGCGGTGGTGCGGTTCGTCGGCGAGTTCTTCTCCCGCGGGCTGCCGGTCGCCGCGATCTGCCACGCGCCGTGGACGCTGATCGAGGCCGACGTGGTACCCGGCCGTCGGCTGACCTCGTGGCCGAGCCTGCGTACCGACTTGATCAACGCGGGCGCGGAGTGGGTCGACGAGGAAGTCGTGGTGGACAACGGCCTGGTGACCAGCCGCAAGCCGGGCGACCTGCAGGCGTTCTGCGCCAAGATGGTCGAGGAGTTCGCCGAAGGCAAGCACGCCGGCCAAGCCAGCGGAGCAGCCGCGGCCAAGACCTGACGACCAGGGCCGGGCGCCATGTCTGAGGGCAAGCCCTGACCTGAGGCCACGCCCTGAGGTCAAGCCCTGACCTGAGGCCACGCCCTGAGGTCAAGCCCTGACCTGAGGCAAGCCCTGAGGCGGTGGTGGTCGGTACGTGCTCCGCATTCCGGCTCGGTACGCCTGCTGAAGACCGGACCGGGTGCGTGGCTCGGCAAACGACACCACCGGGCGCTGAGGCTTCGTCACGCCCGACGTCTGCGGAATGACCTCTGGCTACCAGGAACCCTGGAGCCAGAGGTCTTCCGTGTCAGACAGTGTCAGAACTCGCCTTTGATGACGCCGTCTTTGAAGGCTTCCCACTCTGTCTTGGTGAAGCGCAGCACGGGCCCCTCGCGATCCTTGGAGTCGCGGACGAGCACGGTGTCACCGTCGAAGGCGACCTCGACGCACGCGCCGGTGGCAGACGACCGGGACGACTTGCGCCAGGTCAGCCCTTGCTGCTCCATTCTTCTGCTACCTCCTGTATGAGTTCAACTGACTGCCGACGCGACAGTGCCTCAGCGCGGATCAGATTCCACCGATATTTGGTGTATTCAACGATCTCACGATCGTTGATCAGTACGCCGTGCACCGGTGAGTCCGCGTACGCGTACTCCTGGCCCTCGACGGTGGCGATGCCGAATGACCCGTCCAAATGCGTGTAGATGCCGCAATTGATAGGAATCACTTGGATGATCAGCCGATTGGCGAGCTCGACCACGTGCTCAAGCTGCTTCGCCATGATTTCCGGGCCGCCCACGAGGTTGCGTAAAGCCCGCTCATCGATCAGGGCTACGTAATCGATGTCCTTACTCAGTACCGACTGTCGTTTCAGTCTGGCAACTACCTTGTTCTCGTTGTCGAGCAGCGCACGTACGTAATCCTCGAGCTGCATCAGGCCAGGTACAAACGACAGGTCGAACCACAAGATGTGGCTGGCCTGCTGCTCCACGTCGAACCACGACCTGAGCCACTCCGGCGTCAGGTCGTACGTCAGCGCGTACTGACGCAGACGAGTCAGCAGCCCGTCCGTCTTGAGCACGTCGTCCATCACCCGGACGAACTGCTCACTCGGCGGCTTGTCGCCGCATTCGACCTTCTCGATCAGGCTCGTCGAGAAGGCCGAGGCTTCGGCGAGTTGCTCGCGGGTGAGGCCGGCACGTTCCCGCGCGCCGCAGCTCGCTGGCGAGCAATCCCATCACGTCGGTCACACCCCCAAGACTCTGGTCCCCACAGTTGACCACACAACCACCGTGGGTGTGTGGTCCGTTTCACAGTGTAGTCGACGCCACCGACAATTTCGGCATGACATGGCTTTCGGGATCGTGCTCGTCCACCTACGGCGCGGCCTACGTGATCACCGACGCCTATCCGGAAGGGGTGATCCGCATCAGTGACGAGGACGTCCGCGCGGACCAGATGAGTGACGATGGCGGGTACGCGGACGAAGCGGAGCGGCAGCGGGTCGTGCTGGACGAAAGCGTCGGCTTTCCGCGCGTGGAACGGGGGCTCTACCAGCCGTGATCGAGCAGAACCGGGAGTTGCTCACCCAAGTGGCGAGTGTCAACCCGGGCATGGTGTCCACGCTGCTTGCTCTCGACGGGCAGTTGCGGGCCGGGCCGCTGCCGCCGCCACAAGTACTCCACCACTACGGCCAGCTCATCTGCCGCTTGGGGGCGGCCATCATCGCGCACGCCGAGCGGCAGAACGCCGCGGCCATCGAGCCGGGCGACCTGCCGGACCGGGCCTAGCCGGTCGAGGCCGACACCGTCACGTCCGGAAGCCGCGGCCGTCCCTGGCGCGGGGCGAACCTGGCCTGGTGCCGCCGGGCACGCCGGCTGAGCCGCCGGCTCCCATCGGTCGACAGTCGCGCAAGCGCAAGCGACGACATCCGGACGACGCCGAATGCCGCACGACCCACACGGCACGGGAACGGCACAACGAGAAGGGCGCCGAGACCACAAAGAACGAGGCCCTGCCGTCCCCTCTCGGGATCGGCAGGGCCTCTTCAGCTGTGCCGCAGCGGCGGTATCCCCGATCACCCCCATCCGCTGCGACCTCGCTGACGGGGCGACCCGGACGCGGCTAGGAGAAACCGACTGGGACTGCGAGACACCTCGGTGCGTCCGGGTGCCCGGGTCAGTGGGTCGGACGCGCCGTACGGTGCGCCCGACGGCTCTCCTTGCGGGCCTTGCGCTCCGCGCGGCGGGCAAGCGCCTGCTTTCCGACGCGCTGGGCGGTGGCCTCCGCGCGCAACGTCACGGCCCGGTCGGCGGCGAGCTGCTGGTAGATGTAGTCGTGCATTGCGGGCCTCCTACTTCTGGTCTGCTACCAGGTTCTCGGTAAGGCCCACCCCCTGGCATCGGTCATTCACCCCGAGATGCCGGGCACACCGCCGCCGGCCGCGGCGACAGGTAAGGGATTACGTAGCTCGACGTGACCGGCCTCGCATGATCCCTTACCCTGCCGGGCTTGATCGCTAAGGGGTCACGTGACCTGCGGAAATCAGCCGTCGAAGGCTTCCGCGTCGCGGATGGTGTACGCGTAGCCCTGTTCGGCGAGGAAGCGCTGCCGATGCGCTGCGTAGTCGGCGTCCACGGTGTCGCGGGCGACGATCGAATAGAAGTGCGCCTGCCGCCCGTCCGCCTTGGGCCGCAGCAGCCTGCCCAGCCGTTGCGCCTCCTCCTGCCGTGACCCGAAGGTGCCGGAGATCTGGATGGCCACCGCCGCCTCCGGCAGGTCGATGGAGAAGTTCGCCACCTTCGACACCACCAGCGTGCGGAGCTCGCCAGAGCGGAACGCGTCGAACAGCCGCTCCCGCTCCGCGGTGCGGGTCGACCCCTGCAGCACCGGGGCGTCCAGCTCAGCGCCGATTTCCTCCAGCTGCTCCAGGTACGCGCCGATGATCAGCACCTGCTCGCCGGCGTGCCGCTGCAGGATCGACTTGATCACCCGCATCTTGGACCGCGCCGTGGAGCAGATGCGATACCGCTGGTCGGCATCCGCCGTGGCGTACGCCATCCGCTCGGAGTCGGTCAGGGTCACGCGGACCTCGATACATTCCGCCGGGGCGATCCAGCCCTGCTGCTCGATGTCCCGCCACGGCACGTCGTACCGCTTCGGGCCGATGAGGGAGAACACGTCACCCTCCCGACCGTCCTCGCGCACCAGCGTGGCCGTCAACCCCAGTCGGCGCCGGGACTGCAGCTCGGCGGTCATCCGGAACACCGGCGCGGGCAGCAGATGCACCTCGTCGTAGATCACCAGGCCCCAGTCGCGGGAGTCGAACAGCTCCATGTGCCGGTAGGCGCCTTTGGTCTTGCGGGTCAGCACCTGGTAGGTGGCGATGGTGACCGGGCGGATCTCCTTCCGCTCGCCGGAGTACTCGCCGATCTCGTTCTCCGTCAGCGACGTGCGGGCGAGCAGTTCACGCTTCCACTGCCTGCCCGCGACCGTGTTGGTGACCATGATCAACGTGGTCGCCTCGGCCCTGGCCATCGCGGCGGCGCCGACCAGCGTCTTGCCCGCGCCGCACGGCAGGACCACGACGCCGGAGCCGCCCGCCCAGAAGGCGTCCGCCGCTTGGCGCTGGTAGTCACGCAGCTGCCAGCCTTCCTCCCGCAGCTTGATCGGGTGCGACTCGCCGTCGACGTAGCCGGCGTGGTCCTCCGCGGGCCAGCCGATCTTGAGCAACGCCTGCTTGAGCCTGCCCCGCTCGGACGGGTGCACGGCGACGGTGTCCTCGTCGATCCGGTCCCCGAGCATCGGGGCGATCTTCTTGTTGCGCAGGACCTCCTCCAGCACCGCCCGGTCGGTGGTGGTCATGACCAGGCCGTGCGCCGGATGGTTGATCAGTTGCAGCCGGCCGAACCGCGCCATCGTGTCGACCACGTCGATCAGCAGCGGCTGCGGGACCGGGAAGCGCGAATACCGGGTCAGCGCGTCCACGACCTGTTCGGCGTCGTGCCCGGCGGCACGCGCGTTCCACAGCGCAAGCGGCGTGATGCGGTAGGTGTGCACGTGCTCAGGTGCACGTTCGAGCTCGGCGAACGGCGCGATGGCCATGCGAGCTTCCTCGGCGCCGGGGTGGTCGACCTCGAGCAGTACGGTCTTGTCCGACTGGACGATCAACGGACCAGTGCTCATCCGTCCTTTATAACCGCGTGCGCCGGGCAGCCTGCGTCCGGTGCGTCATGCTACGGCGCCGACCCCGTCCTGCTGAGGCAGCATCGAGGCCACGTCGACCCGTTCGGACACCACGCCTGCCCGGTAGAACAAGTCGGCCGCGCGCTGCAGCCGGACTTCGTTCAGCGACGTGGGGAACGTGCCGAGGGCCACCAGCTGCGTGGTGGTCGGATCCACCCCGGTCAGCTCGCTCAGCTCCGCGCGCACGACGGCGCCGTTGGTGGCCAGTTCCTGAGACTTGACGAGCGCACGACGGAACGCCGCATACACCTCCGGCTGCTGGCGCGCGTGATCATGCGCCGCCACATATGACGAGAGCGGGAAATCGAGCAATGCGCCCCGCGCGGTGTCCATGACGACCTCGGCGCCGTACTCCTTCTGGGCCTTGCTGATGTCCGGCTCGGTCATCCAGGCCGCGTCGATCCGCCCGCTGCGCAGCGCCGAGATCTGCTCCGCATAGCGCATTTCGACGAACGTGATCCGCTCCGGGTCGACGCCCTCGGTGGCCAGCCGCAACCGGGTGGCCAGCTTGCCGAACGGGTGGCCGGGCGCGATGCCGATGACCGGTTTCGGCCTGCGGGTGGGCGCTTCGTAGTCGCGCCCCGGCAACGCCACCAGCGCCATCGTGTCCGGCCCGCACGCGTAGGCCTCGCCTTGCAGCTCGAACCGGGCACCACCCGCGGCCCGGCGCAGCATCACGTAGTTGCTTGCCAGTCCGACGTCCGCGCTGCCGTCCAGAACGGCCCGCAGCACCTCGTCGTCGGTGGCGCTGTCCACCACCTGGACATCCAGGCCCTCCGCCGCGAAGACTCCGCGCTTCACCCCGAGCCGCAGCGGCACGCTGTCGATGGACGACGTCGCGGCGACACGGAGAGTGTGCTGCTCGGGCTGATACGGCCGTTCGGGTGAGATCACCGAACACGAGACGGCGAGCAACGCCACGCACAAGCCCGCTCCGATCGCCGGCCACCGCCGGAGCCGCCGGATGAGCGTCACGTGCATCGTCGCCGTCCAAACCCGGGATCGTGCAGGTCTTGGCGGATTCTAGCCAGCTGAGCGGTGGCGAATCAGCCGCTCATCGGCGGTTCGATCGGGCGAATGATCGGGCAAATCGGACGTCATGCACGGTGCGTCGGCACGCGCGGCTGCACGTGCGGGCTGCTTTCCTCGCCTTCGTTTGGGCATTACTCTCCAGGCGTTCTCACTCGTTCCCATGAACAACCACAGTGTTCGCGAACCCGTCGGGGGCGCGGGGGATCGCGGAGCGTGACGAGGCACCACCGAAAGGGGCGTAGTGCGGCAGAACGGCCAGGAGGGTGATGCGGTGGCGCGCGCACCCGAACCTGAGCGTGCTGGACGCGATCGGCTGGGCACCAAGATCGCACAGATGCGCCGTACCCGCTCCGGGACGCCGTGGCGGCTGCGGAACTGGTCGCTGCGCACCAAGCTGGTTGCGGTCCTGCTCATCCCAACGCTGACCGCGCTGGTGCTGATGGGCGTGCACTTCGACAGCAAGCTGCGCGCGGCGAACAGCCTCACCGAGCTGTCGGCGCGGGTGACGGCAGATCGGGCCATGTCCAACGTGGTGCACGCGCTGCAGCGGGAACGAGATCTCACCGTGCGCTACGTGGCCAACGGGCGCAGGTCCGCCGAGGCCGACGAGATCGCCGAGCAGCGGCGCCGGGTGAACATCCGGGTCGGCACCTTCAGCCGCGTCTACGCCTCGGTCAAATCGAAGATGGACGACGCGGCCGTGCAGGACCTGGACCGGATCCGCCAGGAGCTCAACGGCCTGTCCCGGCTGCGTTACGGTGCCGAGCACGACAAGTACCCGGCGAGCAAGGTGCTGGCCGGCTACAGCGCGTTGATCGCGGAGATGCTGGCCACCCGCGGGCGCACGGTGACCGCGGTGAGCGAACCGGAGCTGGTGCGGCTGCAGCTGGCCGCCACCGCGGTGAGCCGGATCAAGGAACAGCTGTCGATCACCCGCGGCCTGGTCGACGAGGCGCTGGCGGTCGGCAAGCTGTCCGTGGACGCCCGGCGCGAGCTGGCCGGGGCGAACTCCGACCTGGAGGCATGGCGCAGCGAGTTCGAGACGTTCGCCACCGAAGAGCACAAGCGCATGTATGCCGACAAAGTGACGGGCATGCTGGTCGACCAGCGCAACGAGCTGCTGGACACGGTGGTGGCGCGCAGCGAGAACGGCCGCTCGCTGCAGGGCATCGACCGCTCCCAGTGGGACACCGCGGCGACCTACACGTCGAACCTGGTCTTCGAGGTGGAGCAGGCGCTGCAGGCCGAGATGCAGGAACGCACCGACGCGCTGGCCGACGAGGCTCGCACCTCCGCGCTCCGGGACGGCGGCATCGTGCTCGTGTTGCTCGGCTTCGCCGCACTGCTGGCCGTGGTCATCGGGCGTTCACTGCTCCGCCCGCTGCGCACCCTGCGCAGCACCGCGCTGGAGGTGGCCGAGTTCCGGCTGCCTGCGGCGGTGCACGGGTTGCTGGCCAGCCCGCGCGGCCCGCGCAAGACCGACGTCGCGCCGGTGCCGGTGGACAGCACGGAAGAGGTCGGACAGGTGGCGCGGGCGTTCGACGCGGTGCACGCCGAAGCCGTACGGCTGGCCGCCGAGCAGGCCGAGCTCCGGCAGAACGTCAACGCCATGTTCCTCAACCTGGCCCGCCGCGGGCAGGAGCTGGCCGAGCGGCAGCTGGACGTGCTGGACGGCATGGAAGCCGACGAGCAGGACCCGGACCGGCTGGAGAAGCTGTTCGAGCTGGATCACCTGGCCACCAGGTCGCGCCGGGTGGCGGAGAACCTGCTGGTGCTCACCGGCAACGACTTCGCCAGGATGCTGCCGGGCGCGATCCCCGCGTCCGAGGTGATGGCCGCCTCGCTGTCGGAGATCGAGCACTACCAACGCGTCCAGCTGTCCACCATCCCGGAGATCGCGGTGCGCGGCGACGTGGTCGGCGACGTGGTGCACGTGATCTCCGAGTTGCTGGAGAACGCCACCAACGAGTCCGGAGATGAACCGGTGTCGGTGGTCAGCTCGATCACCCGGGACGGCGCCTGGATGGTGGAGATCACCGACCGCGGCGAGGGCATGTCCGACGAGGAGCTCGAGCGGGCCAACGCCCGGCTGGCCAACCCGCCGGAGATCGACGTGGAGGCGTCCCGTCGGATGGGGCTGTACGTGGTGGCCCGCCTCGCTCGCCGCAACGGGCTGGAAGTGCGGTTGCGGCACGCGCCGACCGGCGGCCTGACCGCCGTGGTGGTGGTGCCTGCGCGGTTGATCAGCGAGGTGCCGCCCAGCGGCACCCGGCGCCGCGACGAGGACGATCCGAACCGACCGCTGGACTGGCTGGAGACGGCGTCGCGCAGGCAGGCCGTGCGGGAGGCGCACACCGCGCAGATGCGGGACTCGTCCCGTGCGGTGCGGGACACCTCCGGACCGGTGCGGGATGCGTCTGCGCCGCCGCGGGTCGCGCCGATCGAACAGCGGCCCAGCCCGAAGCTGGTGCAGGACAGCCCGCTGGAGGAGGACGGCCCCACCGAACGCATGCCCGCGTACCGGGACCTGCTCACCAAGTGGTTCGAGCAGGTGCAATCCGGGCTGCGCGAACGGGCACGTGACGCGGACGACGGGGACGACTCCGTGGACGAGAATCAGCTGGGCGTGCTCGCCGAGCCGGACCTGGCCACCCCGGGCAAGCAGGCAGAACGCCGTGGCGAACCCACCCGGCCGCCATCGCCGGAACCGCCGACCAAGCCCGGGTACCATCCGGTGCGGCTGCCCTCCGGCGGTGAGGTCACCGAGCAGGACGACGCCGGCTCGGACGCGGGGACCCGTCGGCAGGACATCGACGATCGGCTGGCCGGGCGACCGTCTGGCGGGCCGGAACTGGACGCGCGCACGGTCCGCATGACGCGGCGGCAACACGCGGCAATCGAAGTGAGCGCGCAGCTCGCGGAACAGCGAGCGGCGGCGGGGCGAACCCACGCCGAGTCCGACCGCGTCTCTCATGACGGGCGGGACAACGGGCCGAACGGCGCCGGGCACACCCACCACGGTGACCGTTCGCAGCAGTCGGCCGGGGACCAGGCGGCCGACGGTGCGCTCCGGGCGGGCGGCGACCCCGATCGGACGACGTCCGCGACGGTGCGTAATCGGCCGATCTCCCGTGCTCCGGACGCGGTACGCGTCCGCATGAAAAGTCTGGCCGAAGGTCGCCGAAGGGCTCGACAGGCCGGGCGCGACGAATACCCTGAGTCGGGACGTTCAGCGACCGCCGGATCCCCGCGGCACCAGTGGCCGGCGAACGGCGCAGGAACGGGAGGCGAGAAGGAGGGTCAGTGACCGCGTCCGCTGGGCAGGCCGCGGCCGGGTACGGCTGGCTGGTTTCGGATTTCGTCCAGCGGGTCGCAGGAGTCGCTCATGCGGTCATCGTCGCGCCGGACGGGCGCTTGCGCGCCGGGTCCCCGCGACTGCGGCCGGAGCGGGCCGAGCAGCTGTGCTCGATCGCGGCACGGCTGATGCGGCTGACGGAGGAGGCCGCCACGTCGTTCAAGGGCGGGGCGGTCGCGCAGACGGTAGTGGAGATGGAGCTCGGGTACCTGTTGCTCACGTCGATCGGCGACGGCTCGGCGCTCGTGGCGCTGGCGTCACCCAACTGCGACCTGGGTGACGTGGCCTACGAGATGGCCACGCTGGTGGACCTGATCAACGAGCGGCTCGGCTCCGGGCAGACGTGGTGAGGAGCGTGACGCGGATGGACGGACCGACCAGGTATCCGGTTGCCGGTGCCGCCGGGGCCCCTGCCCAGCGGCATGTGTCGCTGGCCAGGCCGTACGCCCGCACCGGTGGCAGGACCAGGCCTGGCCAGGATCTGTCCCTGGAAGCGCTGGTCACCACGAGCGAGCAGGGCCGCAGGTACGAGGGTGCGCGGACCGAGGAGCACCGCAGGATCTGCGATTTCTGCACCTCCGCGCGCACCCTGGCGGACATCGTGGCCGAGCTGCAGCTGCCGCTCGGCGTGGTCAAGGTGATCGTGGCCGACATGGCCGCCGAAGGGCTGGTACTGGTGCATCAGCCCGGCCTGGCGTTCGGTGACCGCTCCTCCCGCGAGTTCATGCAGCGGCTGCTCACCAGCTTGCACGCGCTGTAGGGCGGGCTTCCGGGAGCCGAACCCGGACACCGGCGTGCGGGACCAGCTTGCACGCGCTGTGGGGCGGGCCGTCGCCGGCAATGCGCAGCCGTGCGCGAATTCGTTGCCGCCGGGCCGGCGATGCAGTGCTCCTTTCCTGGTACGAGTGTCAGTCCACGTATGCGGCTGACGTGATGCGGTGCAACGGATACCGGTCGTTGTCCGCGCCGTCGAGGATTCCGGCGCTGACCCGCACCGGGGTGACCACCCGCTGGGCAGCGGTTCCGTTGGCATCGACGTAACCGATCCACACCTGCCTGCCGGAGCGGACCGCCTCGGTGAGCAGCTGAACGGTCGCCGACGTGTCCCCGGTACCGCCCGCGTTGCGAACTCCCTCGCTGCGCCGCGCCGCGGCGGCAGCGTCCCCGGCACGCATGCGCGCCACCACCTCGGCGGCTTGTTCCTCGGACAGCGGGCGCGCCGCCGGGGCCCGCCTGCCGGGGTTGCGCGGCGGTGCCACCCGGCGACCACGCGGGGCCAGGTCGACGACCTGGCCGTCCACGCCTTCCGCCGCCGGGGAGAAGCCCGCGGCGCGCAGCCCGTCCAGCACTTCGGCCAGCGGCAGCGGGCTGACCAGCACCGTGGGGGCGATCCGGCGCAGCTGCAGGTCCTCGGCGGCCGGATGCGACACCACTTCGGCGATCAGCACCTCGTCGTCGCTGCGCAGGAACGAGGACGCCGCCCCACCGCGAAGCCTGCCGTGGCGGCGGGCGACGTCGTCGATCAAGTACGTCAGCGACTGTGGCACCGGAGTCCGCGAGCGCTTCCGGAAGAACTCGTGCAGCTCGCCCGCGGTGCGGCCGCTGTCCAGGGCGCGGCGCACGGACTGCTCGCTGATCCGGTACACCGTGGCGTGCCCGGCCGATTCGATGTCGGCGATCGCGGCCATCTCGTCGGCCAACGCCGGTTCGAGCGGGCCGGGCGCCACCACGGTGAGGTCGGCTTGCACCAGCACGTGGTCGACCGGCTCGGGAAGCGCTTGCGTCATGGCCACGGTGGCCCGCCGCCGGACGTCCTCGAGTGATTCGCCCTGCTCCGGCTCGGCCAGCAGTGCGCGCGTGGCCGAGGACACCGCGCCGAGCGCGGTCACGCCGAGGGCCGCGGCTTCCGCCAGGATCCAGCGGGCCGCGTCGTCGCGAAGCCTGCCGCCGCGCCGAGGATTCCGCCACGCCAGCAGGGCGATCAGCTCGGCGTCGTCCACGATCCCGGTTCCTGGCGGCAGGTCGGCCAGCGCCCGCAGCACCCTGCGCCGCACCGACGGCGCGGTCGGCCGGTGCAGCCGGTCGGACAGCGGTGCGGGAGCATCGCCCCGCCGCGCCGGGTTCGCGCCGTCGGACGTGGCGTCCGGCCGGTCGTGCGCCAGGCCCGGCATCCGGGGCATGTCCAGCCATGCGGCGGCCAGGGTGGTCCACCGCGCGGCCGGTCCGACCGCCAGCCAGCTGTCGGCCAGCGTCGTGGGCACGAACTCCGGGGTGGTCGAGCCGCTGTCGGCCACCAGGCCCGCGGCGAGCAGCACCTCCACCAGCAGCACCGCGCGCGGCTCGTCGACCTCCAGCTCGCGGCACACCCGGCGCACCTCGCGCACGCCGAGCCCGCCCGCCTTGAGCACCGGTGGCGGATTCTGCGACCACGACGCCAGCAGCGCGCCGACCTGGCGGCACAACTCCATCGCCTCGCCCGCGGCGGTGCGGTCGACCGACTCCTGGCCGAACGACCGGGTGCGGACTTCGGGTTCGCGCAGCGTCTCCTCGGTGAAGGCACGTCCGCCACGCAAGTACAAGCCGATCTCGCGCGGCAACTCGACCGTCTGCGTGTCGCGGCGGATCAGCAGACCGCGGGCGAGCAGGCGCTGCACCGGTGTGCGGGCGGAGTCCAGGTCGACGTCCACGGCGGCGTCGCGGGTGCGGCCGATGGGCGGGCCGGACGCCAGCTTGTCCAGCACCTTCCGCTCGTCGTCGGGCAGCCCGGTGAGCAATTCCGCCACGTCCTGGCCGGCCAGGGCAGGCAGGCTGCGCCCCAGCCCGGCGGGGAACGGCCCGAGGGCCTCGCGGACGGCCGGAAGCGTGCTGACCCCTTCGTCGGCCGACCAGCACAGGGCCAGCCGTTCCAGCGCGGCCAGATCGTCGGCCGCGTCGACGCCGAGCAGGTCGTCCACCGCGGTCTTGGCAACCGGCTCGGTGTCCGCGCCCAACAGCAGCAACGCCTCCGCGACGGCCAGCTGGCGCGCGTTGAGCTGCTCGCACGCCCTGGCCACCGATCCGGCGGTGGCGGCCCGCCTGGCCAGCACCTCGGTGTCGGCGGGCGGCGGGGTCGCCAGGTCGCGCCGAGCCATGAGCAGCGCGGCGAGCTGCTCGTCGGAGGCGGAACGCAAGACGTCGGCAAGCATCATGGCCACAATACGGAAGACGCCGTGCGACGCGTCACGACCAGGTGACCGGCCGGTATGCGCAGGCCGGGCGGTGGAAACGCACCCGCATGCCTTAGGCTGTCGAACGCCGGTGAGATGTCGGTGTGGACAGCGGAGGATGACGTGGCTGGCGGCAAGAAGCTGAAGAAGGAGCGCATCGATCCGTCCTGGCCCCAGGTGCCCGACGGCGGGATCCCGGTGAGCGAGCTGGCCGCGGACCGGCAGGGGTCGCTGTCGCCGTTCGGCGAGGTCAGCTTCCCGCAGGAGCGGGTGCCGTACGAGCATCCGGAGACCGAGATCAACAAGACTCCGTGATCCGCTCCGGCCGCCCTCGCGACTGACGACGTTCGACGATTTCGACTGCGGAGTGTTCCATGGCTGTCCCTGGCCCCGGTTACTCGATCACGGTCCGGGCGGAAGCCCCTGCGAAGGCAAGCACGGCGGGTGACCTGACCACGACGGTCGGCCAGGTAGGCGGCGTGATCACCGCGTTCGACATCGTCGAGTCGCATGCCGACTCGATCGTCGTCGACATCACGGCGAACGTGCGGGACGCCGAGCACGCCAACGGCGTCACCGACGCGCTGGACCAGCTCGAGGGCGTGCGGGTCCGCAAGGTCTCCGACCGCACGTTCCTCATTCACCTGGGCGGCAAGATCGAGGTCACCTCGAAGGTCGCGTTGAAGAACCGCGACGACCTCTCCCGCGCCTACACGCCGGGCGTGGCCAGGGTGTGCACCGCGATCGCCAAGAACCCGGAAGACGCCCGGCGGCTGACCATCAAGCGCAACACCGTCGCGGTGGTGACCGACGGCTCCGCGGTGCTCGGCCTGGGCAACATCGGCCCGGCCGCGGCGCTGCCGGTGATGGAGGGCAAGGCCGCGCTGTTCAAGAAGTTCGCCGGGGTGGACGCCTGGCCGGTCGTGCTGGACACCCAGGACACCGAGGAGATCATCCGCACCTGCGAGATCCTGGCGCCGCAGTACGCGGGCATCAACCTGGAGGACATCAGCGCCCCGCGGTGCTTCGAGATCGAGGCCCGGCTGCGGGAGAAGCTGGACATCCCGGTGTTCCACGACGACCAGCACGGCACCGCGATCGTGGTGCTGGCGGCGTTGCGGAACGCACTGCGCGTGGTGGGCAAGCGGCTGGAGGACGTCACCATCGTCGTGTGTGGCGTCGGCGCCGCGGGCTCGGCGATCATCCGGCTGCTGCAGCTGAACAACCCCGGCAACATCGTGGCGGTCGGCCGGGACGGCATCGTCACCGAGCAGACCAACGACAAGTCGGAGAACATGCTCCGCATCGCCCGCACCACCAACAAGAACGGGCTCACCGGAACGCTGCACGACGCCCTGGTGGGCGCCGACGTGTTCATCGGGGTCTCCGCGCCGAACCTGCTCGGCGCCGAGCACGTCGCCACCATGGCCAAGGACCCGATCGTGTTCGCGCTGGCCAACCCGGACCCGGAGATCGACCCGATCGAGGCGCAGAAGCACGCCGCCGTGGTGGCCACCGGCCGCAGCGACTACCCGAACCAGATCAACAACGTGCTGGCGTTCCCCGGGGTGTTCCGCGGTCTGCTGGACGCGCACGCCAAGAACATCACCGACGAGATGCTGATCGCGGCGGCCAACGCGATCGCGGACGTGGTGGACGGCGACCGGCTCAACCCGTCGTTCATCGTGCCCAGCGTGTTCGACTCCGCCGTGGCGCCCGCGGTCGCCGAAGCGGTGAGCGCGGTGGCGCGTGGCGAGAAGCGCGACTGATCCGGCACGTCGCACGCCGGTGCCTGCCGCCGCAACCGGTCGTCGGCGGTCACGGCCCCGGTGCCGCACGATCTGGTGGCAGCCGGTCCGGGTGACCGGCAGTAGCCTGCATATGTGAGCGAGTTGAGTCACCTCGACGCGTCCGGCGCGGCCCGCATGGTCGACGTCTCCGAGAAGGCCGCGACCACCCGCACGGCAGTGGCGACCGGTGTGGTGCGGACGACGCCCGAGGTCATCGGGCTGATCAGCGAAGGCGGGCTGCCCAAGGGGGACGCCCTGGCGACCGCGCGGGTGGCAGGCATCATGGCCGCGAAACGCACCCCGGAGCTGATCCCGTTGTGCCACCCGTTGGCCATCTCCGGCGTCAAGGTCGACTTCGAGCTGGCCGAGTCGGAGGTGCGGATCACCGCCACCGTGCGCACGACGGATCGCACCGGGGTGGAGATGGAGGCGTTGACCGCGGTCGCGGTGGCCGGTTTGACGGTGCACGACATGATCAAGGCCGTCGATCCCGCCGCCACCCTCGACGCGGTGCGGCTGGAACGCAAAGAAGGCGGAAAACGGGGGGTATGGACCCGTGACTGACCAGCAAGCTCGGCACGCCAGGAACGGTCAGCGGCGGACCGCGCGGGTGGTGGTGGCGTCGAACCGCGCCGCCGCCGGGATCTACCCGGATCGCACCGGGCCGATCATCGCGCAGTGGCTGGCCGCCCGCGGCTTCGCCGTGGAGGGCCCGGTGGTCGTTCCGGACGGGGACCCGGTCGGTGCCACGCTGCAGGACGCCGCCGAAAAGGGACTGGACCTGGTGATCACGACCGGTGGGACCGGGATCTCGCCGACGGACCGCACGCCGGAAGTCACCGCCGAGGTCGTCGACTACCACGTGCCCGGGTTGGCCGATGCCATCCGCCGCGCAGGCCTGCCCCATGTGCCGACCGCGGTGCTGTCCCGGGGAACGGTGGGGGTCGCCGGGCGGACGCTGATCGTGAACCTGCCCGGGTCACGCGGCGGCGTGATGGACGGCCTCGGGGTTCTCGAGGGGGTTCTCGACCACGCGCTCTCGCAGATCGCGGGCGGAGACCACGAACGAGCGGGCGAGCAGGACGCCTCGGCCGCCGCTGCAGTGAAGGAGCAGGCCATGTCCAGCAAGACCGCCGCCGGTACCGGTGGCGAATCCGGCGAGCGGGCCGTTCGGGTCGTGCTTGCCGAGATCACCGAGGAGAAGCTGGACGTCGCGGAGCACGAACGGCTGGTCGCCGACGAAGCGGCTGGTGCCGTGGTGTCGTTCGCGGGTGTGGTGCGCAATCACGACGGTGGCCGGTCGGTGGCCGCCCTGCACTACGAGGGGCACCCCACCGCGAAGGACGTCTTGCGGTCGGTGGTCTCCGAGGTGGCCGAGCGGCATCCGCAGATGCGGGCCGTGGCGATCAGCCACCGGATCGGCGACCTCGGCATCGGGGACGTGGCGCTGGCCTGCGCGGTGTCGGCGCCGCATCGGCGGGAGGCTTTCGCCGCGTGCGCGGACCTGGTCGACACGGCGAAGGCGCGACTGCCGATCTGGAAGCACCAGCGCTTCACCGACGGCACCGACGAGTGGGTCAACTCGCCGTGACAGTGGCAGCTCCGGTGGCCTCCGCGGCAGTTGTCCACAGGCCTGGGGACAACTGAACCGTCGACGTGGGGGCGGTGACCGGTTCTCCGGCCGCCGTGTTCCGGTTTCCGGGCCGGCTCGCGGCGTCCCACTGTCAGCTGCGGCCTGCTGGCCGAGTGTTCGTGGCCGGGGATGGTCCGTGTGAGCCGGCGCGCTTCGGATGGCCGCGATCTGGCCATGGGTGCTCGGCGCCTGGCTGCGGTTTGCCTGCTGTGAGGGCGTGGCCCCGGCCTGGTCGCCCTATCACGGCTCGGGCATCCAGCAGACGCGCAGCGGCCGCATCTTCGGGCTGACCAGGGTCGTGGCAGGGCAGGTGCGATGGCTTGGTGCTGCTGTGTTTGTGCGTCGTGGCCTGCTGTGCCGTATGAAGGGTTCGTCGTGTGCTTTCGGGGCGCTGTCGCGGTGGCTTGTTGCCGCTTGGCGTCCCGCCGTCAGCTGCGGCCTGTTCGCCGGGTCAAGGAAGGGTTCGCCGGGGCCTGGCGGTTTGCGTCCACTGCGGTGCACCCGCAGCGGTGCGCCGCCGCCAGGCCCCGGCCTTCACACCCGATCGCGGAAGGTAGGGGGTCGGCCCGCCAGGCGGTCAGCGGGCCGACGAACCGGCTGTGGGGGAACCAGCCGGGGATGGGGGAGCGCGGTGGGGCCCGCCGCGCGTGCACCGCACGCGCCGCAGGCCCCGTCGCATCGCATCGCCGGTCGGACGACCGGCCGGATCACCGGTCAGCTCACCGGGCCACCGAGCAGATCACTTGGTGGCGATCTTCTGGCCGACCAGGATCAGGTCAGGGTCGCTGATGTATTCCTTGTTCAGCTGGTGCAGCTTCTTCCAGCCGCCCTTGATGTTCTTCTCGGCCGCGATCTCGGACAGCGTGTCGCCCTTGCGGACCGTGTAGTCGCCGTTCGGGTTGGACTTGGTCACCCTGGCGCGCACCGGGGCGGCCTTCGGGGCGGGCTGAGCAGGCTTGGCCTGCTGCTGCTTCTGCTCCTGGGCGCCACCACCCTCGGTGTTGGTGCCCTGGTAGCTCTGGCCGCTGCCACCGGCGTTGTACCAGCCGGTCTTCGCCGAGCACGCGGGCCATGCGCCGGGACCCTGCGCGGCAAGGACCTTCTCGGCGATGCGGATCTGCTCGGCCCGCGACGCCTGGTGCGGCATGCCCTGGCCACCGTAGGCCTGCCAGGTGCTCGGCGAGAACTGCAGACCGCCGTAGTAGCCGTTGCCGGTGTTGATCGACCAGTCCCCGCTGCTCTCGCACTGCGCGAGCATGTCCCAGTTCGGGTTGTACCCGGCAGCGTTGGCCGGAGCGGCGGCGATCGCCAGCGGGGCGCCCATGGCCATGCCGGTGGCGGCAACGCGGGCGATGTTGCGGCGAATGGTGGACGGCTTTCGGTGCTTGCCTCGATAAGACATGGGGACGTACTCGTACCTCCGCGCCACCGCACTGCGCAGGGGTCGTCCTGCGCGCGTCCCTGTCCCGGAGTTCCTTCGGATCGGGGGATGGGTTGCGGGGTCCCACCGGACAGGGCATGGCGAGCGGAACCCCGTGCTGTGGCCGGTTCGGGGCCGACCGAGCATCGACGGTACGTAATCGCGTTCGATAACGGAAATGAAACGATGTGTGATCTACCTCACAGTAACGCGAGCTTTTCGCCTGAGATTGCGACCTTTTCGCAGGTCAGAGGCTTGTTATCGACCCGTGTCCAAGCCGAGATCAATTACCCAGGGTGAGGTTTGGCTCACGTGTACTGTGACCGCTACTACGTTCGTGGCAGGGCTCGTCGCCGCTTCGGCGGGCCGGTCCGGCCGGGTCCTGCGGCGCGGCTCAGCCGCCCGCGAAGGGTGGCAGCACGTCCACCTGTTCGCCGTCCGCCAGGGCCCGCTTGCGGTCGGTGGTGGCCACCCCGTTGATCAGGAAGCTGGCCATGGACAGCACCCGTGCGAGCTTGCCGGGATGGTCGGCGGCCAGCCGTGCGACGAGATCGTCCAGGGTGGCGCCGTCCGGCATGGCCACCGCCTCCGAGTCGGCGCCCGCCGCGGCGCGGGCCGATGCGTAGTAGTTGACCTGGACCTTGAGCATCTCACCCACCAATCGCACTCATCGGACGCAGCGGCTGGGCGAATCCCGCGGAGTTGATCTCGTGACCGGGGCCCTTGGCCCACATGGTGGCCCGCCAGGCGTTGGCGACGTCCTCGTCGGAGCCCCCGCTGCGCAGGATCGTCCGCAGGTCGGTCTCGTCCGTGCTGAACAGGCACGACCGCAGTGAACCGTCCGCGGTCAGCCGGGTGCGGTTGCACGCCTGGCAGAACGGCTTGGTCACCGAGGCGATGACGCCGACCTCGCCGGGGCCGCCGTCGACCAGCCAGCGTTCCGCGGGTGCCGACCCGCGCTCCGCCGGGCTGGGCTCGAGCGTGAACTCGGTGCGGAGGATGGCCAGGATCTCGTCGGCGGTGATCATTTCCGCGCGGTTCCACTGGTGCTGGGCGTCCAGCGGCATCTGCTCGATGAACCGCAGGTGGTAGCCGTGCTCCAGGCAGAACCGCAGCAACGAGCAGGCTTGGTGGTCGTTCACCCCGCGCAGCAGGACGGCGTTGACCTTCACCGGGCGCAGCCCGGCTTCCTGGGCGGCGCGCAGCCCTTCCAGTACGTGGTGCAGCCGGTCGCGCCGGGTGATCTCGACGAACGTCTGCCGGTCGATCGTGTCCAGCGAGACGTTGATTCGGTCGAGACCGGCTGCGGCCAGCCGGGCGGCCCGCTTGGCCAGGCCGATGCCGTTGGTGGTCATGGCCACCCGGGGGCGCGGGCGCAGCGCCGTGATCTCGGCGACGAGGTCTTCCAGTCCGCGCCGCAGCAGTGGCTCACCGCCGGTCAGGCGGATGTCGGTGATGCCCAGGTCGCGCACCGCGATGCGGAGCACGCGCAGCAGTTCCTCGTCGGTCAGGATGTCCGCACTGGGAAGCCAGTCCAGCCCTTCCGCGGGCATGCAGTACTGGCAGCGCAAATTGCATCGATCGGTGAGGGAAACGCGCAGATCGGTAGCGACGCGGCCGTACTTGTCGATCAACCCCGGGGTGTCCGGGCGGCCGGCCATGTCGGCTCCTCCGTAGTCGCGCATCACGCGAGGGAGTCCAAGGTTGATCGCCGTCACACCACCCAGGGTAGCCGTGGGGGCAACCGTTGCGCGCCCACCAATTCCGCGGTTCAGCGCGTGAATTTGCACATGCGGAGCCACGAGCTGGATTCTGACGTACGTGCGGATCTAGACTTCAAATCGTGCCGCTGTATCGGATTTCGGAAGCCGCTCAGCTCCTCGGCGTCAGCGACGACACGGTGCGCCGCTGGGTCAAGGCGGGCGAGCTGACCGCGAGCACGGACGCCGCGGGGCGTGCGGTGGTCGACGGCGCGGAGCTGGCGGCCAAAGCGCGGGCGTACGCGGCCGAGGTGGCCGACCCGTCCGCGGTGAACCGGTCGGCGCGCAATCGTTTCGTCGGCCTGGTGACCGACGTGGTGTCCGACACCGTGATGGCACAGGTCGAGTTGCAGTGCGGTCCGCATCGGGTGGTGTCGCTGATGAGCTCGGAAGCGGTGCGGGAACTCGGGCTCCGCCCCGGTTCGCTGGCGGTCGCGGTCGTCAAAGCCACCACCGTCGTGGTGGAGACCCCGCAGCGGAGGCAGGCATGAGGCTGACGAGGGTGGTCGCAGCGGCTGCCATCGCCCTGTTGCTGGCGGGGTGCGCGACGGCGGAGGCGACGCGCACGGTCACGGTGTTCGCGGCCGCTTCGCTGACCGAGACTTTCGAGCAGCTCGCGGAGAAGTTCGAAGCCCGCCGCGAGGGCGTGGACGTGCGGCTCAGCTTCGGCGGATCGTCCCGGCTGGCGGAGCAGCTGGCCGAAGGGGCACCGGCGGACGTGTTCGCCGCGGCCGACGACAAGGCGATGGCGAAGGCGGTGCAGGCAGGGGTGATCGACGGCGAACCGCAACGGTTCGCGCGGAACCGGATGACCATCGCCGTGGCCCCGGGCAACCCCAAGAAGATCGACGGCTTGACCGGCCTTCGGGGCGACGTGGTGCTGGTGACCTGCGCTCCCGAAGTGCCATGCGGCCGGGCGGCGCAGGCGTTGGCGGCGAACGCCAACGTGCGTCTGCAACCCGCGAGTGAAGAACCCGACGTGAAATCCGTGCTCGGCAAGGTCGCGGCCGGGGAGGCCGATGCGGGCCTGGTCTACGTCACCGACGTGCGGGCGGCCGCTGGCAAGGTCGACGCGGTGCCGATCACCGGCGCTGATGCCGTGGCCAATGCGTACCCGATCGCCACGACCCGGGAAGCCGCGGAGCCGGATCTGGCCAGGCAGTTCGTCGAATTCGTGCTCAGTGACGAAGGACAGCGGGTGTTGCGTGACGCGGGATTCGACGCTCCGTAGCGGGCTTCGGTCGCCGCGGCTGCTGTGGATTCCTGCGGCGGCTGGCCTGGCGCTGATCGTGCTGCCCGTGGCCGGGCTGTTGTTCCGGGTCGACTTCGCCCGGCTGCCGGAGTTGCTGACCTCGCAGGCTTCGCTTGACGCGCTGGAGCTGTCGCTGGTCACCGCGGGACTGTCGACCCTGCTGTGCGTGCTGCTCGGCGTACCGCTTGCTGTCGTGCTGGCCCGGGTTCGTCGAGGTGGCCGTGTGCTGCGCGCTGTGGTGGTGCTGCCGTTGGTCATGCCGCCCGTGGTGGGCGGGCTCGCGTTGTTGTACCTGCTCGGCCGCAACGGCTTCGCCGGATACCTGCTGGACGTGGTTGCCGGGGTGCGGGTCCCGTTCACGACCGCTGCGGTGGTGCTGGCGCAGACGTTCGTGGCCATGCCGTTTCTGGTGATCAGCCTGGACGGTGCGATTCGCGCCGGGGGAGACGAGTACGAGCGGGTGGCCGCGACACTCGGCGCGGGGCCGTGGGTGGTGTTCACCCGGGTGACGCTGCCGTTGCTGCTGCCGCCGTTGGCGTCCGGTGTGGTGCTCAGCTTCGCCCGCGCTCTCGGCGAGTTCGGCGCCACGATCACGTTCGCCGGCAGCCTGCAGGCGGTGACACGAACGCTTCCGCTGGAGGTCTACGCGCAGGCCGAGGCGGACGTGGAAAGCGCGGTGGCGTTGTCCTTGCTGTTGATCGTGGTGGCGATCGCGGTGATCGTGGCCGCGGGCCCGCGCATGACCGCGCGTGTGACCGAGGGGGCCCGGCCATGACGCTGCGGGCCGTCGTGCGGGCGGCGCGCGGACAGTTCCGGCTGTCGGTGGAGTTGTCCGCGGAGCGTGGGCACGTGGTCGCCGTGCTGGGGCACAACGGTGCAGGCAAATCGACACTGCTGGACTGCCTTGCCGGGCTGCTGCGGTCCGACGAGACGTCCGTCCGGCTCGACGGCCGCGAACTCGGTTCGCTGCCGCCGCATCGACGGCGGGTCGGCCTCCTGCGGCAGCGCCCGTTGCTGTTTCCCCACTTGACCGTGCGGGACAACGTGGCCTTCGGCCCACGGGCGGCGGGGGCGAGCCGACGCCAGGCGCGGGCCATCGCAGGCAGGTGGCTGGCCGCCGTCGGCGCCGAGGAGTATGCGGATCGGCGGCCGGACCAGCTGTCCGGCGGCCAGGCCCAGCGGGTGGCGCTGGCCCGCGCGCTGGCGACCGAGCCCGAGCTGCTGTTGCTCGACGAGCCACTGGCCGCGTTGGACGCCGATGCCGCCCCGGCGATGCGTGCCCTGCTGCGCACGGTGTTGCGTTCGGCATCGAAACGGGTGACGGTCCTGGTGACGCACGACCCGCTCGATGCGCTCGCGCTGGCAGACACCGCGCTGGTGCTGGCCGATGGCCGGGTGGTGGAGCGTGGACCGACGCAGCGCGTCCTGTCCGCGCCGCGTACTCCATACGCTGCGCGTTTGGCCGGGCTCAACCTGGTGGCCGGCGAAGCCGTCGAAGGTGGACTGCGCACGCCGGACGGCGACCTGCTCAGCGGATTGCACGCCGAAGGGCTCGAGCCGCATACGCCCGCCGTCGCGGTGTTCGCGCCGTCGGCGGTGTCGGTGTACCCGCGCGGCAAGTCGGTGCCGGGCAGTCCCCGCAACACCGCGGAAGCGGTCGTCGCTGCGGTGGAGCCGCACGGGCCGGTGATCCGGGTACGCACCCGCGCCAGTGGCGGCTGGGCCGGTGGGCTGACGGCCGATCTGACCCCCGCAGCCGTCGCCGATCTGGCCTTGGACCCCGGCAAACCCGTCACGGTCGTGGTGAAAGCCACCGCGGTCGATGTGCACCCGGCATCGTCCCTTTCGGCCGCCCGGTCCGCCTGAACTGACCGGCTCGACGGCCTGAGCTGCCACAACGCCCCGCACGGGCCTACAGTTGAAACGACTATGAGTGACAGGCAGCGGCCCACGTACGTCGTCGGCGACGTACACGGCCACCGGGACCAGCTCGCCGACGCGCTGCGCGCCGCCGGCCTGCTCGACGACGACGACCGGTGGGCAGGCGGGAACGCGCGCGTGTGGTTTCTCGGCGACTTCGTCGACCGTGGCCCGGACGGCATCGGCGTCATCGACCTGGTGATGAGCCTGGCCGACCAGGCGGGCGAAGCCGGTGGTGCGGTCGACTCGGTGCTCGGCAACCACGAGATCCTGATGCTCGGCATGTACACGTTCGGCGACACCGCGGTGCCGTCGGACTTCGGCATCCGCAGCTTCGCGCGCAGCTGGCTGCTCAACGGCGGGCGAATCCGGGACATCCAGGGACTGACCGACCGGCACCTGGAGTGGCTGACCAGCAGGCCGGTGATCGCGCACGCGGCCGATCACCTGCTGATGCACTCCGACACCACGGCCTACCTGGAGTGGGGCGACGACGCGAACTCGATCAACAAAGCGGTGCGCGACATCCTGGCCGGGGACGACCTGGTCGAGTGGTGGGACGTGTGGAGCCGCATGACCACCCGCTACGCCTTCCGCGGGCCGGACGGGCCGGAGGTGGCCGGCCTGCTGCTGGAGCGGCTGGGCGGGCAGCGCATCGTGCACGGGCACAGCGTGATCGCCGACCAGATGGGCGTCGCCCCGGAGGACGTGACCGGGCCGCTGCTGTATGCGGGCGGCAAGGTGCTGGGCATCGACGGTGGCGTGTTCGTCGGCGGGCCGATGCTCGTCGTGTCTTTGCCGTACCAAGAGCCGGGCGGGGACGCGGAACCGCGCGACGCCGAATGACCTGCCCGCGCGTCCCACGACCGGGACGCATTCGCACCGTGGCGGTGGACTGCGCCCGCCGGGAGGCAGGCCTTAGAGTGAGCCCTTGATCCGACGGCAGGTGAGGAGCTTCGAGGGAGGAACCAATCATGGGCGGCTCCCGCGGCGTGTTCCGGTGGAGCGGTCGTCGCCGGACGCCTGCCGTGACCCAGGTGCCCGCGGCATCAGCCGAGAGCGACGAGAGCGAGAGCCGCGTGGCGGTGGATCGGAACGCGCACGACAGCGCGGCCACCGCGAAGGTGGCGGAGCCCGCCTGGCCGGACGAGGGGCCCGACGAAGAAGGCCCGGCCCAGCAGGTCGTCGGGGAGCCGGTGATCGCCGGCGAGTCGCCGGACGCCGAGAACCCAGCAGATGCCGATCCCCTGCAGACGGAAGCGCAGGTCACGGGCGTCGGCGAGCAGAACGCCGTTGACGAAGCCGACGCTGCGTCGGATGCGGAAGCGGTGGCTGACGACGGTCGGGGAACCGAACACACGGTCGCGCATCCCTCCGAGTCCGACCAAGACACTGCGCGCGGTGATGCCGAGTCGAAGCGCGCGGCCAGCGTGGACGCCGAGCAGTCAGGCTACGCGCGCGAAGAAGGTGCGGCCCCGGCGGAATCCGACGCTTCGGACGGAGCAGAAGAGGCCGAGCCGGCTGAGGTCGTCATGGCGCAGGAGGCAGCGGGGCAGTCGGAGGGTGCGAAGCCCGCCGAGGCCGCACACGGCGCAGCAGGCCCGACGCCGCAGCAGCCGGACACCGGGCCGACGCCGGTGCGTGAGGAGACGGACGACTTAGGGGAGGTCGCCTGGGTCCGCCCCTACGTCTGGACCGGGGGCAAGACCACCTCCCCGCCCACGTTCGCCATGGAAACCCTGGTGAGCGCGAAAGCCGCCGGCCCCGCCGCGGCGGTCAAGGACGAGCACCGGCGTGTCCTCGAGCTCTGCGCGCAGCCTCGCTCGGTCAGCGAGGTGGCTGCGATGCTGTCGGTGCCGCTTGGCGTGGCCAAGACCCTGCTCGCCTCGATGGTCGAGGAGAACCTGATCACCGTGCATCCGGCAGGTTCCGGTGCGGAAGGACCGGACCTGGAGCTGATGCAACGGGTGCTGCGCGGCCTGCGCGACCTCTAGCCGTCGCCGCACGGCCGGAGCAGGCCGAAGCGCGTGCGGCCGGTGCTTTCCGGCTGGTCAGCCGCGGGCGCGCGCTTCCCGCAGCAGCGCCACCAGGCCGAGGGCGAACCCGATCGTGGTCAGCCCGATCGCCGCGACGTTGAGCCACCACGGCAGCTCGGTCTGGCCCGCGGCGTACAACCCGAGGATCACCAGCACCCCGAGGATCCCGGCGGCGAAACAAGCCACCGCGGCCTGGACCATCCGGTGCGGTCGACGGTGCGAAGCGGTCACGAGGACAAAGGGTACGGATGCTTGTGTCGCGCACCGCAGGCGCATGAGAAACCTTCGCGCCGGGCCTTCTAAACTCGCTACGCTGTACTTGACGCGCGTCGGGAGGGCGACCCCCCGGGGCGCGTTCGTCGTGCGAGCAGGCTTGCGCGCGTACGCGCGTACTCGAGGAGTTCGTGCGCGCGCTCGAGCAGAAAAGGAACGGTGAGTTCGGTGCCGACCGGCAGGGTCAAGTGGTACGACGCGGAGAAGGGCTTCGGGTTCGTCTCCCAGGACGGGGGCGAGGACGTGTACGTCCGGAAATCGGCGTTGCCGCGTGGCGTTGAGACGCTCAAGGCCGGACAGCGCCTGGAGTTCGGGATCGCCGACGGACGTCGCGGTCCGCAGGCCCTCTCGGTGCGGCTGATCGACCCGCTGCCGTCGGTCGCCGAGGCTCGCCGCCGCCCCGCCGAAGAGCTGCACGGCGTGATCGAGGACATGATCAAGCTGCTGGAGGCCAGGGTGCAGCCCGGGCTGCGGCGTGGCCGGTATCCGGAACGCCGCCACGCCAAGCGGATCGCCGAAGTGCTGCGGGCGGTTGCGGACGATCTCGATCCGTAGTCGTGGTGTCCGCGCACCCCACGCGGTGGGGTGCCGGGAAGGCTCCGGATTCCTGCCGCACCTGTCCGGACCCGCGCCCCACGCGGTGGGGTGCCGGGAAGGCGAACGGCGTGGCCGGGCGGAAGATCCAGTCCGCGCCCCACGGGTGCCGGGTGCCTGACGGTCAGCGGCCGCGCAGCTGCACGGACCACACGCCCCTGGCGACGATCACGCCGCTGTCGTCGAACGCGGCCCCGGCTTGCTGGATCTCCACCGTGAGCAGCCGCTGGCCAGGCGCGGGCCGCGCGGTGTAGGCGTAGGCCTCACCTGGGCTGAAGAACTCGTGCTGTACCGGCTGGGGACGGCCTTGCGCGTCCACCGACTGCACGTACACGAGCCAAGGAGATTCGGCGACCTCGGGCGGCACGGAGATCTGCATCGGCCGGTCGGGACGCACCGTCATGAGCCCTGCGGCCTGCGGGTTGGCCTCGCATTCGGTCACCCGTACGTCGCAGTACTGCACCGGTGCGAGCTGCATGGTCTTCCCGTCGGCGTACACCGTCAGCTCCGGAGGGCCGGACGCCGAGCAACCGGCGACGGTCGACGCGAGGGCAGCGAGCAACACGGCGGGCAAACGTCGCGGCATGCGCCGAAGCCTACTGGGGCGTCCATTTGGTGGTGCGCGGCCGCCGCTTGGTTCCGTCCGAACCGGACGGGCCACCGGTGGCGGGCGCCGCGCCTGCGGGCTCCGCTGAGCCGGAAGACGGCGCCGATCCCGCGGGCGTTCCGGACGTCGCTGCGGCAGCCCTGCGGCGACTGAAGATCTCCCGGCTCGGCAGCAACGACTTGCCGCGCCGCACCAGGATCGTCTGTACCAGGCCGAGCACCAGCAGGACGGAGATCACCAGGAAGCCGAGCCAGTAGGTGGGCGGCAGCAGCAGGCCGATCGCGCCGCCGAAGCACCAGGCCATCTGCAGCACGGTCTCCGACCGGCCGAACGCCGACGCGCGGGATTCCTCCGGCAGGTCGTGCTGGATGACCGCGTCCAGGCTGATCTTGGCCAGCGCGCTGCAGGTCGCGCCGATCAAGGCCACCAGCGCGGCCGTGGCGATCCCCGGCAGCAGCGCGGCCAGCACGGTGGCGGCGAGCGTGGTGGCGACCGCGACCGTGGTGACCTGGTCGGTGCCGCCCAGGTGCAGCCGGGAGCCGATGGCGTTGCCCACGAAGCCACCCGCGCCTGCGGCGGCACCGAGCACGCCGAGCAGCAGCAGCTGGACGAACGGGCTCTGGTCGTGCTGCTCCGCGGACGCCTTGACCGCGAACGCGGCGAACAGCATCAGGAATCCGGTCAGCAACCGGATCGTGCCGTTGCCCCACAGCGCCACCAGCACGCCGACGGTGATCGGCTGCTTGCCCGCAGGCTTGCGCCGGATGGCCTGCGAGTTCAGCGTCGCGGGCACCTCGCCCTCGGTGACCTCCACCCAGGACGGGATGCGCATCGCCTGCACGGTTCCGGCGACACAGATCGCCGCGGCGACCCAGGCCGCGCCCGGCGAGCCGGCGATCCAGCTGAACAGCGACGCGATGGCACCGCCGACGGCACCGGCGCCGAGCCCGAACACGGTCAACCGGGCGTTGGTCTTCGACAGGGTGATCTCCGGCGGCACCACCCGCGGGGTGACCGCCGACTTGAGCACCATGTACGACTTCGACAGCACCATCTTGCCCAGCGCCGCGGGATACAGCGCCCAGTTGTCGAAGTTCAGCGCGATGACCATGCACATCACGGCGGACGCGGCCGACGCGACGGCCATGGCCAGCCGCCTGCCGCGTTGGATCTTGTCCAGCGCAGGCCCGATCAGCGGCGCGATGACCGCGAACGGCGCGATGGTGATCAGCAGGTAGAGCGCGACCTTCCACTTCGACTCGGCGGTCGCGGCGGAGAAGAACAGCGTGTTGGCCAGCGCGACGGCCAAGGCCGCGTCGCTGGCGTAGTTGAGCATCAGCGACCAGCTCAGCGACGTCAGGCCGGACTCGTGGGCACCGTCGGCCCGGTGCACCCGCTGGAACAGCCGCACCGCGCGCTCGGACAGCTCCCGGCCGCGCATGGCCGCCACCCTGGTGACCGTGAGCTTCTTCGGCCACGGCCGCCCGTCCGGACCGACGGGACCGTCACCGGGCGGGACCTGGCCGCCGCCGGGAGGCACGTGCCCGCCGCCCGGCGGTTGGCCACCGTGCCCGCCGGCGTGGCCAGGCGGCTCGTGCCCCGGCCCCTCGTAGTGCGCGCGGCCCCGCTGGTCGTAGCCGCCGGGATGCGGGTAGCCATGCTCGTCGCGGCCCCGATACCCGCCGCGCTCCGGGTAGGGCCGCCCTGCGGGCCCGTCGTAGAACCGCTGCCTCCGCTCGTCGTAGGGCCGCTCACCGGGCGGCGGGGCCTGGCGCTCGTAGCCGCGGGACCGGTGACCCGGAGGCCGGAGGTAGCCGTCCGTTCCGTAGCGCTCCCAGCCGGGCGCGCCCGGCTCGGCCTGCTCACGCGGCTGCCTGCGCTGCTCCCGCTCCAGTTCGACGGTGTAGGCCTGGTCGGCGGTGATCCGGTGCGGAGGATCCTCCACCGGCGGCCTGGCAGCGGGCGGCTCGGCGAATCGCTTGGTCGGCGGGGGCGTGACGGCGCCCCGCGAGCGGCGCGTCGGCTCGGGATCCGGGACCCACTTGCGGGCGGGCTTGTTGCGGCCGCGACGGGACCGGCCCCCGAACACCGAGGGGCCCTTCCTGTCGTCGGAACCGGAACCGATCACTCTTCTCATCCTGCCTCATCGGCTCGTGTCGTGCGCGCAACACCGCTGCAAGATGAGGTGAAACTCGGGGAGGTCCCGGACCCGGTGTATGCGGTGCGCCCGGGCCACCACTTCGGTGAGACGACCGAGGAGTTCCCGGACCCGGTGCATGCGGTGCGCCCACGCGCTGCGGACCGTGGCCTCGCTCGCGCTGTGGCCGGCCGCGGCGGCCGGGTGCGCCCACGCACTGCGGACCGTGGTCACCCGGCGGGGACGAAGCGCACGCGGAACGTCTTCGGCCACAGCTTCCCGGTGATGAAGAAGGCGTCCGTGCCGGGAATGGCGGCGATGCCGTTGAGCACGTCGGCGTGCGCCCGCTCGTGCGGCTTCAGCAGGCCGGATGCGTCGATCTCGCCGGTGACGACGCCCGCGTCGGGGTCGATGCGCAGGATCGTGTCGGTCTGCCAGACGTTGGCGTAGACCACGTCGTCGACGCACTCCAGCTCGTTGAGGTCGTCCACCGGCATGCCGCCGGAGCGGATCCGCACCCGGCCGATCTCGGCGAACGTCCGCGGGTCACGGAAGGTGAGCACGTCGGTGCCGTCGCTCATCACCAGCCGTTCGGCTTCCGGCTGGTGGCACAGTCCCCAGCCTTCGCCGGAGTAGCGAACCCGCTCGCGCTCCTCGAGCGTGCGGGGATCGCGGCGGAAAGCGACTCCGTCCTGCCAGGTAAGCTGCCACAGGTCCGTGTCGGTGACGGTGATCCCTTCGCCGAACATCGGGGAAGGGAGCATGATCCGGCGCAGCTCCTTGCCCGTGGTCAGATCGATCGCACGCACGTACGACTGGCCGACCCGGCCGGTGCCCTCGTACAGTGTCCCGCGCGCGATCTCGAACCCCTGTGTGAAAGCGTTCCGATCATGGCGAAGCGTTTCAAGGACCTGTACGCGCAGGCGCTCGGGCGGTTGTTGCGCGACGAGCGCGTCCCGAGCACCCTCCGTGCCCGGATCGCCCGGTTCGCAGGCGAGCACGGCCATGCAGCCGACGACGGCAGTCAGCCGCGAGAGCAGCAGCTTGAGCGGCACCGTGCGCCGAGCGAGCCAGCCGCACCCGTCCCGCCGTCCGCGAGCGGGGCCGCGAGCGCGCCGGAGCAGGCGGCGTCCGGCGCCGAGCAGGTCCAGCCGGAGGAGACGACGTCCGCGGTGCACCGGCCCAGCCTGCCAGATTCCCCGACGTCTATTCTCGAGCCCATGACCAGCGCGACCGAGGCACCACCACGGCCGGCACCGGAGCTGCTGGACGCGGTCGAGACCGCCCGCGCCGTCGCCCGTGAGGAAGCGGCGGACCGCGGCTACGACGAATCCGCGGTCGGCGACTACGTGGACCAGGTGGTCGAGGACGCTGCGGCGGTGACGTACCGCTTCGAGGCGCACGTGCCCGGTTACCGCGGTTGGCGCTGGGAGATCACGCTGGCGTCGGCCGGGGAGGGCTTCCCGGTCACGGTGAGCGAGGCGGTGCTGCGCCCCGGCCCGGACGCGCTGGTGGCCAAGCCGTGGGTGCCGTGGGAGCAGCGGGTGCGGCCGGGCGACCTGGGGGTCGGCGACCTGCTGCCCGCCGACCCGAACGACGAGCGGCTGGTTCCCGGCTACCTGCACAGCGACGATCCTGCCGTCGAGGAGGTGGCGCGCGAGGTCGGGCTCGGCCGGGTGCGGGTGCTGTCCTTCGAGGGCAGGATGCGGGCCGCGAAGCGCTGGCGTTCCGGTGAGTTCGGCCCGCGGTCGGACATGGCACGCAGCGTGCGGGAGACCTGTGGCACCTGCGGGTTCTACTACCCGCTGTCGGGCGCGCTGCGGGCGGCCTTCGGCGCGTGCTGCAACGAGTACTCGCCCGCGGACGGCCGGGTCGTGCATGTCGAGTACGGCTGCGGCGCGCATTCCGAGATCAAGGTGCAGCGTAGTTCCGGGGTGCCGGTGGCCGAGCTGGTCTACGACGACACCCAGCTGGACGTGGTGCCGCTCGGGTCGAACGCGGACGACCGCGGTCAGAGCCCGCGCTGAGCCCCGCGCGATCCGCGCCGGGAGGCCCAGCGCTGCCAGGAAACGACGCCCATCCCGACGAATCCGAGGACGAGCCCGGCCAGCGAGGTCTGTGGCCAGATGCCGACGTCGGCGTCGAACGCGTAGCGAAGCACCAGCGAGACGCCGAGGGCGACGGCCCATGCCCCGGTCCCGACGAGCAGCGGCGGCCGCAGGTCCACCAAGCTCTTGGGCAGGTCGGGTGGGGTGCGCCGACCGTCCGCGGTGGCGGCGCCATCCGGGTTCCGGTCGGTGGTCATGACCGAAGCCTACCCACGCCCGTCCCGGTCCGCCGCCGGCACCGTGCTGCCTGCCGGATCCCGCTCCCGACCTGCGTCATGGCGGTGCCGACTCGGTAGGCTGGCGGAATGGACACCGTGCCGCGGACCAGTGATCGTGGGCTGGCCGCCCGGTTGCGGCTGGCCGTCGTCCGGCTCAACCGCCGCTTGCGGGCGCAGAACCCGCCGACCGACGTCACCCTGACGCAGCTGTCGGCGATGTCGACGCTGCACAAGTGCGGGCCGATGACGCCGGGGCAGTTGGCGGCCAAGGAAGGGGTGCAGCCGCCGTCGATGACCAGGGTGATCGCGGCGCTGGAGAAGATGGGCTACGTCGAGCGCCGGGCCCATCCCACCGACGGCAGGCAAGCGATCGTCGAGCTGAGCCGCCGCGGCGTGGACTACGTCAAGGCGACCATCACCGCAAGGGAAGCGTGGCTGGACGAGCAGCTGGCCAAGCTCACTCCGCAGGAGCGCCAGATCCTCGACCAGGCGGCGGAACTGATCCAGCGAATGGCTGAACAGTAGCGTGTTCGCGCCCACGATCCGGACCCCGTGTTGCACGGCAGGTGAGGTTAGGCTAACCTCAGTCGCGTCGCTTCGTGGTGGGAGCGGCAGTCAGTTCGGGAACGCACGAAGGCCCCGTGGCGGAGGACGCGCCACGGGGCCTCGTCGCGTCGTCAGGATACTCCGGCAGGCCTGTCGATCAATGTGATGTCGGGCGGCGTCCGGCCGATGCCGTCGGTGGTGTCGGGCCACATCACCTGTCGATCGGGCTGCTGGTGATGCGCGGATGATCCGGCTGGTCGCTGAGGTCGTCGGGGTCGGGGTGGTGTGGCGTGGTGGTGCCTGGCGTCGCTTGGGGCCGGGGTGGGCGAATGCCGGGCTGGCTTGTTGTGGTGCGGTGCTGTGGCTGGTTACGAAGGTTCGTGGGCCTGCGGGCACTGGGTCGGTGTCGCGGTGGGCGGTGGCGGGGGGGGGGTGCCCAGGGGCCTGAGCCGGGCCGTGCCGGGCGGTGTGCGGCCATTGGCGTGATCCGGCTGGTCGCGGGTCACCGAGGTCGTCGAGGTCGTCGCGGTGGTCCGGCAGCGTCTGGCGTTCCGTGGTCGGGCCGGGCGCGTGTCGAGTCGGCTTGCCGTGGCAAGGTGGGTGGCCGTTCCCCGCAGTCGTCGCGTGTCCCGGATCAGCGTGCTGCCACCCGGTCGCGATGCGACTGCCACTCTGCGGTCGGCGCGCACAGTCACTGCCGTCGTCTGGTGTGCGGTCGGTGCGCTGGTCAGGCCTGGCTCCTCCTGCCCGCCGCACCCGCGGTGAACCGTCCGTTCGCCGATGAACACCCCGTTTGCCGTGACGGCCCGGTCCGGCACATGGCCGGACCGGGCCGGGAAAGCACGGGTGGCGTCAGCCGAGCAGGCCGTTGCCGCCGTTGACGGCGTTCTCGAACCGCTTGGCGATCTCCGCCCAGTTGTAGACGTTCCACAACGCCTTGACGTAGTCCGCCTTGACGTTCTTGTACTGCAGGTAGAACGCGTGCTCCCACACGTCGGTCATCAGGATCGGCGTGGTGGGCAGCGCCATGTTGTTGTGGTGGTCGCGCAGCTGCTGAATGACCAGCCGCTTGGCCAGCGGGTCCCAGGACAGCGCAGCCCACCCGTTGCCCTGGATCGTGGTGGCCACCGCGTTGTAGTGCGCCTGGAACTTGTCGAACGAACCGAAGCTCTCGTCGATGGCGGCTGCCAGCTCACCGGTCGGCTTGTCACCGCCCTCCGGCGACAGGATCTTCCACCACACCACGTGGTTGGCGTGCCCGGCCAGGTTGAACGCCAGCGTGGTCTCCAGGCCGACGATCGCCCCGTAGTCACCCGCGTCGCGGGCCGCGGCCAGCTTCTCCATCGTGTCGTTCGCGCCCTTGACGTAGGTCGCGTGGTGCTTGCTGTGGTGCAGTTCGTTGATCTCGCCGGAGATGTGCGGCTCGAGTGCGCCGTAGTCGTAGTCGAGATCGGGAAGCTCGTAGAGCGCCATCTGTGCTCCCTCAATTCACACGGGTGGGAATTCCGCTATTCAACCTAGTCCGGATCACTACCCCGGTCGAACCGGGTGATCAAGAGCTACCAGCCACGATGCAACTTCCACCACGGTGGAGGTCAACGCGGTGTGGTCACGACCACTTCGTACCCACCCGGCGGGCAAGTCAACCACGCGATGCAGCCGGCGCGCGTGAACCCGGGCCGGGGCGCACACCGGTCAGCGTGCGCCCCGGCCGCCTGCACCCGCGACGAAACCCGATCGTCCGGAGGCCTACACCGGCCACTCGTGCACCGGATCGCCACCGTGCATCAAGCCGACGTAGTCGGCCAGCATGGCGCGCAACGCGTGCTCACGGTCCATGCCCGCCCGCTCCAGCTTGTCCACCGTCGCACGCTGCCACGCGGCGCCGTTGCGCCTGGTCAGGCAGCGCTGCTCGATGATGCCCAGGTAGCGGTCGGCGACCGTGGCATCCACGTTGGCGGCAGCCAGCCCCTCGGCGGCCAGCGGCAGCAGCTCACGAAGCACCAGCTCGTCCGGCGGCACGCAGCCGAGGCCGGGCCAGTACAGCTCGGCGTCCATGCCGAACCGCGCCCCACGGTGCATGTTGTCCTCGGCGGCCTGGAAGGACATCGCCGTCCACACCGGGCGCTCGGCCTCGGCCAGCGCACGCTGCGCGCCGTAGAAGAACGCCGCGTTCGCCACCATGTCGGCCACCGTCGGCCCGGCGGGCAGCACGCGGTTCTCCACTCGCAGGTGCGGCTGGTCGTCCACCACGTCGTAGACCGGGCGGTTCCACCGCCACACCGTGCCGTTGTGCATGCGCAGCTCGGTCAGTTTCGGCGTGCGCCCGGACGCCAGCGTGTCCAGCGGATCCTCCGGGTCGGTGTCGGTGAGCAGCCCGGGGAAGTAGCGGACGTTCTCCTCGAACAGGTCGTAGATCGAGTTGATCCACCGCTCGCCGAACCACACCCGCGGCCGCACGCCCTGGTTCTTCAGCTCCTCGGGGCGGGTGTCGGTGGACTGCTCGAACAGCGGGATCCTCGTCTCGTGCCACAGCGCCTTGGCCAGCAGGAACGGGGAGTTGGCCGCCACGGCCAGCTGCACCCCGGCCAGGCACTGGGCGGCGTTCCAGTACGCGGCGAACTTGTCCGGGCTGACCTGCAGGTGCAGCTGCATCGACGTGCAGGCGGCCTCGGGCAGGATGGTGTCGGAGTACGCGCGCAGCCGCTCGGGCTGGCGGCCGGGCAGCGCCACCCCGTCCATGGTCAGCAGCGTGTGCTCACCGCGCTCGGCGAGGATCTTGTCGTTGAGCGTCAGATAGCGCGGATTGGCGGTCAGCCATTTGGCCTCGAAGTGCTCGGCGCCCAGCGTGGGCAGGATGCCGATGAGCGCCAGCCGGGACCCCCATTCGCCCGCTTTGGTGTCCGCGTCGGACAAGAACGTGCGCAGTTCCAGGTCGAGCTCGAACAGCGATTCGCCGTCCAGCCTGCGGGGCGGCACGTTCAGCTCCAGGTTGTGCCTGCCCAGCTCGGTGGTGAACGACGGGTCGTCCAGCGACTCGAGCACTTCCGCGTTGGTCATCGACGGGCGCATCTGCTCGTCGATCAGATTCAGCTCGATCTCCAGTCCGATGCGTGGCGGCTGGGCGACGAAACTGCCTTCGGCCAGCATCTGCGCCAGGGTGTCCAGGCACCGTTGCACCTTGCGCCGATAGCGAGCGCGATCCGACGAGCTCGCGCTCGCCAGCCCATCGTCGGTCATGCTGTGCGCTCCCCGCCCCGTTCGTCTTGTGGCTCTCGTGCGAACCCCGGCCTGTAACGGTGACACGGGAATTGCCGCAGCGGCTAGCGGCCAAACCGGTACAACGGGTGAGGCGGACTTGACGCTCCGCGATCGTGCCTGGTCGTCGACCTGGTGCGCCGGGGACCGGGCGCTGCGGCAGACTCAGCCACGTGGCTGTGTTCGTGGACGTGGGCGATCCCGCCGACCCACGGTTGGACGACTACCGCGACCTCAAACGTGCCGACCGCCGCCCGGATCGGCCCGGCGGCCGCGGTCTAGTGATCGCCGAGGGCACCAACGCCGTGCAGCGGCTGCTGGACTCGCCGTATCCGGTGCGCTCGGTGCTGGGCATCCGCCCGCGCGTCGACGATCTGGCGGCGCGGCTGGCCGCGCTCGACGTACCGGTCTACGTCACGTCCGCGGAGGTCATGGACGCCGTGATCGGGTTCCACCTCAACCGCGGGGTGCTGGCGGTCGCCGACCGGGCCGCCCCGGTGAGCTGGGAACGACTGCTGTCCGGACGGGTGCTGCTCGGCTTGGAAGGCGTCAACGACCACGAGAACATCGGCTCGTTGTTCCGCAATGCCGCCGCCTTCGGGGTGGACGGTGTGCTGGTCGGTCCCGGCTGCCCGGATCCGCTGTATCGGCGCAGCGTCCGGGTGTCGATGGGGCACGTGCTGCATGTGCCGTTCGCGCGGGTGGACGACATCGGAGCGGCGGCCAGCAAGCTGCGTGCGGTGGGTTTCACCATCGCGGCACTGACGCCCCGGCCGGGTGCCGTGCCGGTCCGGGACTTCGCCCGGTCCGTCGAGCGGGCGATCCTGTTCCTCGGATCGGAAGGGCACGGGCTCAGCGAGGACGTGCTGTCGGTGGCCGACGTCGCGGTCCGTATCCCGATCGCCAAGCACGTGGACTCGCTGAACGTCGCGGTGGCCGGCGCGATCGCCTGCTACGAGATGGCCGAACGAGCTAGGCTCGGCCAACGATGACCGCCGAGGACCGCCGCGCGCCGACGATCGTGGAATTGCGTGTCCGGGGCGACCGCGCGGTGCTCGTCGACGGGCGGCATGCCGCCGGCCTGGCGCCCGAGGAATTCCCGCTGAACGACGAGCTGGCGGCGGCGCTGCACGAGTGGGCCAGGGTCGCCACGGCCATCCGGGCGACGCGGCGCGACGACGGATCCGACACCGAAACCGTCGGGGTGGTCAGCCGCCGTGGTCATCAGCTCGCCGGCCGGGTGGCCGCCGAACTGCGCCGCCCGGTGCGTTACGTCGACCCGGTCACCGGCTCGACCGTGGTCGTCGTTCCCCGGGAACCGGTACGACGGGTGCCACGGCCCGACGAGGGAACCCGGTGGTTCCGGCGCTCGCCCGGAGAGCCCACGCCGTGGGGGCCGGGCCTGACGGTGTCGGTGATGATCGGCGCGGTGGTGCTGGTCGGCATGCTGGCGTTGACCACGACCATCGCCGAGGCGGTCGCCGGCTGGGCGGCGTTGCTCGCCGCGTCGATCGTCAGCGGGGGCATGGCACCGTCGCTGTGGCTGGGGCGGAACGTGCCGACCATGCGCTGGGTGTGCTTCGGTGCCGCCGGGGGACTGGCCATTTCCTGGCTGGGCGTGCTGATCGTGGTGTTCTAGCCTGGTCGCCATGCCCGATGACCCGCTCCCGCGCCTGCGCGCGCTGTGCCTGGCCCTGCCGGAGACGACCGAGCGGGTCAGCCATGGCGAACCTGCCTGGTTCGTGCGGGACCGGAAGATGTTCGTCACCTATGCCGACCACCACCACGACGACCGGCTCGGTTTCTGGTGTGCCGCGCCGCCCGGGGCGCAGGAAGCGCTCGTCGGCAGCGACCCGCAGCGCTTCTTCCGTCCGCCGTACGTCGGCCATCGCGGCTGGTTGGGGGTCTACCTGGACGTGCCGCAGGACTGGGACGAGATCGCGGAGATTGTGCGTGATGCGTATCGCTGCGTAGCCCCCGAAAAGCTGCTGGCTCAGCTCGACTGATCCGGCAGACTGGCCCCATGCGCCCTGTGGTCACCGCGGTCAGCTCCAGCCCGACCCATTCGTTCAGCAAGCAGAATCAGCCGGAGATCACCGTGATCGCCGGCGAAGGCGTGGCGGGTGACGCCCACCGCGGCACCACGGTCAAGCACCGGTCACGCGTGCGGCGCGATCCGACCCAGCCCAACCTGCGGCAGGTCCACCTCATCCACGCCGAGCTGCACGACGAGCTGAACGCCCAAGGGTTCAGCGTCAAAGCAGGTGACCTCGGCGAGAACGTCACCACGCGCGGCGTCGACCTGCTCGGGCTGCCCACCGGTACCCGGTTGCGTCTCGGCGACGAAGTGGTGGTCACGGTGACCGGGCTGCGGAATCCGTGCTCGCAGATCGACGATTTCCAGCGCGGCATGCTCAAGGCGGTGATGTACCGCGACGCCGACGGCGAGATCGTGCGCAAGGCGGGCGTCATGGCCACCGTGGACGTCGGCGGCGTCGTCCGGCCCGGGGATGCGATCACGATCGAGCTGCCCGCCGGACCGCACCAGCCGCTGAAACCCGTGTAGTGGTGCGCATCGGGACTCCGCCGGGCCCGCGGTCAGCCAACTACCTCAGGACGCCGCCCCGAGGTCAGCCAAGCGGCCCAGGGTGTTGCCGGGGCCGTGGCCGGCCGCCGTAGGCACACCGGTTCAGCCGCGCTGGCTCTTGACCCCCAGCAGCACGTCCTCCCACGCCGGGACCACCGGGTGGTTCTTCCGGCCCTTCCGCCGGTTGTTGGAAGCCGGGACCTTGGGGATCTCGGTGGTGTCGTCCTCGTTCTGCTCCGGCTCGGACTCGCGGTTCGGCGCGTGGCGCTCCGCGCTCCGCGCCGGGGTTTCCTGGTAGGCCTCCTCCAGCGTGCCCTGCACGTCCTCTTCGCGCGGCGCGGGGGCGGTCTCCTCCACCACCGGGCGCAGCTCGCGCGACCTGCCCTCCGGGTCGAGCAGATCCTCGGCGGGCTCGTCCAGCGCGACGGCTGTGCCGCCGTGCGCCCCCGGCGAGTAGGACCAGTGCGCCCGGTTGTCCGAGCGGCCCGCCTTCCACCGCAGGCAGACCACCCACTTGCCGTCCTCGCCGCGCCAGGCGTCCCACTCCGCGCTGCTGTAGTCCTGGCCGCGCACCGCGAATGCGTGCGCCACGACGTCGCCCAGCGTCTGCACGTCCGGGCCGTCTTCCCGCATCGGGTGGGCCTGCTGGGCCAGCTCGGCCATCCGGGATCGCTCCAGCAGGACCGGGTAGGCGAAGCGTTCGACCCGGTGCTCCGGCATGCCTGCCGCGGCGGCGACCTGCTCGACCGTCTCGCCGGCACGGATGCGGGCCTGGATTTCGCGTGGGCGCATCTGGCTCTCCAAACTGATTTGCACCTGACCGAGCCGACTGAGGTCGCCCCGAGCTGCCGCGCGCAGTCGTTCGTCCACGGGGACCGAGTACTTCTCGCCTGCGGAGTCAACGAGCACGACGGACTTGCCGTCCTCGTGCAGTCCGACGATCCGCAGTGCTCGCATGTATCCCGCCTCCCACGACGTCACCTGTCTGGGTGTCAACCGTAGTTCGGCGTGGCGGCTTGACGGGCGAGACTCGCCGACGCGCCCACAGGTTGGTGGAGTCGATCACGCAATCGGGCGATCCTTTTGCCCGAAAAGTCCGAAACAAGTGAAACGCCGGACCTGGGTGCCAGGTCCGGCGATCGCTGATGCGGCGAAAACGTCAGGCCGAGGTCAGCCGAGCCGCTCGACGACCCAGTCCACGCACGCGGTGAGCGCGGAGACGTCGTCCGGCTCGACGGCCGGGAACATACCGATGCGCAGCTGGTTGCGGCCCAGCTTGCGGTACGGCTCCACGTCCACGATGCCGTTGCTGCGCAGCGTGGCGGCCACCGCGGCGGCATCCACCTCGTCGGTGAAGTCGATGGTGCCCACCACCTGCGACCGCAGCGCCGGGTCGGCGACGAACGGCGTGGTGTAGGAGGTCTTCTCCGCCCACGTGTACAGCCGGTTCGCCGAGTCGGCGGTGCGCTTGGTGGTCCACTCCAGGCCGCCGTTGTCCAGCATCCAGCGGATCTGGTCGTCCAGCAGGAACAACGTGGCCACCGCGGGGGTGTTGTAGGTCTGGTCCTTGCGCGAGTTGTCCAGCGCGGTGGTCAGCGACAAGAACTCCGGCACCCACCGGCCCGAATTACCGATCTCCTCGATGCGTTCGATGGCGGCGGGGGAGAGGATCGCCACCCACAGCCCGCCGTCGGAGGCGAAGGACTTCTGCGGGGCGAAGTAGTAGGCGTCGGCCTGGGTGATGTCCACCGGCAGGCCGCCCGCCCCGGACGTGGCATCGATGGCCACCAGTGCACCCTCGCTGCCTTCCGGTCGCTGCACCGGCACGGCCACCCCGGTCGAGGTCTCGTTCTGCGCCCACGCCACCAGGTCGGCACCTTCGGCGTAGCGGAACTCCGGCGCGGTGCCCGGCTCGGCGCTGACCACGATCGAGTCGGCCAGGAACGGCGCGCCGTTGGTGACCTTGGCGAACTTGGTGGAGAACTCCCCGTAGGCGAAGTGCTGCGCCCGTTCGCGGACCAAGCCGAACGCGGCCGCGTCCCAGAACGCCGTCGAGCCGCCGTTGCCCAGCACCACCTCGTAGTCGTCGGGCAGCGAGAACAGCTCGCGCAGACCGCTGCGGACACTGCCGACCAGGGACTTGACCGGCTTCTGACGGTGGGACGTGCCCATCACCTTGGCCCCGGCGGAGGCCAGGTTCGCCAACTGCTCCGGCCGCACCTTGGACGGCCCGCAGCCGAAGCGGCCGTCGGATGGCTTGAGGTCTGACGGGATCTGCAGCTCGCTCATGCTGCTCACGGTAGTCGTGGCCGCACGACGCCGGGACACCGAGGCCACAACGTCACACCGGGCGTCCAGCATGTGGGAGACGACGCTGGATTGCGCACGTTTTCCGCGGGCCGGTGGCCGCCACGGAGGGTGGCCAGCGCGTTGAGACCGCGCGGGTACGGCTTCCGGGGGTCGGTGGCCGCCACAGGCCGGGCGCAACGTCCAGTGGGCCGCCTGCTGCGGTGCGGGACAGTGCCGGTTGCCGCCGGGTCAGCGCCACCCTTTCGGATCCACGCCGCCGGGCACCGGCGCTTCCGGGTCGTACGGGGTGCGGGTGAAGATGAACGTCGCCAGGTCCAGGTACCGCGGCTTGCCGTCCGCGTCGCGGCCCACCCGCAGCGTCTCGCCCGCGTAGTAGCCGTCCAGGCCCACCCACTCGTCCGGCCCGGTGGGCCGGAAGCGCGACCGCCGCCCGCCGTCGCCCACCGGGGCCAGGTACAGCCAGCCGTTCGGCAGGATCCGCAGGAGGTGCGGCGTCGGGCCCCAGTGCCACAGGCCGGTCAGCTCCAGCAGCGCGGTGTCCACCTCGGCGGGCTGCCACGGCTGCGGCAGCGGCGGTTCGTGCTGGTCGGCCAGCGCGATCAGGTCGAGCGTGAACGCCAGGATCGGCACGCCGGAGGTGGTGTTCGCCATGGCCAGCGCGCCGGTGCCGGACTCGGTGTCCACCATCGTGCAGGCCACGAAGCCGGGCATGGACCCGGTGTGCCCGGCGTAGGCGCGCCCGTCGCGGCGGGCCAGCTGGAGCCCGAGACCGTAGCCGGACAGCCACTGCGCGCCGTCCTCCACCGTGGCGACGGCGCGCATCTCCGCCACCGTGTCCGCCGAGAGCACGCCGGAGGTGTGCCCGCTGATCAGCGAGGTCAGCCGGGACAGGTCGTGCACGGTCGACCACAGCTGCCCGGCGGGCGCCATGGCGCCGGTGT
This sequence comes from Thermocrispum agreste DSM 44070, assembly GCF_000427905.1. Taxonomy (GTDB): domain Bacteria; phylum Actinomycetota; class Actinomycetes; order Mycobacteriales; family Pseudonocardiaceae; genus Thermocrispum; species Thermocrispum agreste. The sequence goes on from NZ_KE386604.1 coordinate 616,580, forward strand.
CCGGTGCGGGCTCGGGCAGCACCACGTCGGCGAACGGGTGCACGGCCCAGCCTTGCGCCGCGTGGTCGTCCGGGTGCGGGGTGGTCCGGGTCATGCCGAGCGGGTCGAGCACCTCCGCCTTCAGTGCCTCCAGCCACGAGCTGCCGCGGAGCCTGCCGACCAGCTCGCCGAGCACCCCGTAGCCGACGTTGGAGTAGTGGAACTGCTTGCCGGCCCGCAGTTTCAGCTGCTCGGGGGTGAGTCCGGCGGCCAGCTCCGCCCAGTCGCCGCCCGGGCTGCGTTCCCACCACGACCCGGGCGCCTCGGACGTCAGCCCGCCGGTGTGCGAGAGCAGCTGCGCCACGGTCAGGTGGCCGAACGGCGACTGGCCGAGGTGGGCGCCGATCGGGTCGTCCAGCGCCAGCTTGCCCTCGTCGCGCAACCGCATGACGAGCACCGCGATCAGCGTCTTGGTGATCGAGCCGATGCGGTACTGCGTGTCGTTGTCCGGAGGCGATCCGTCGACGAAGCCGCGCGCGGCCGACCAGACGAGCTCACCGTCGCGAACCACACCCGCCACGAGGGACGGCGCGCGGCCACGGACCTGTTCCGTGGCGAGCCTCGACAGCAGCGCGTACTCGGTGGTGGGAAGCATGCGTGACATTCTGCAATCAGGTCGCGGGCTGGGTGCCCAATGTTGCCGCTGACCACAAAGGACCGGACGGGACGCGCATCGGGCAGCTCGGCTGGAGGCGGCCCGGCGCCGGATCGACGTCGCTGGTAGTGCCCGGCCAGCGGTCCGGAACGGGACGAACGCCCAGCGCACGCTCAGTTGTGCCACCGGCACGTCTGCGACAGTGGCCGCGCTGCGCTCAAGAATGCTCAGGGCCCCGGCCGATGGGGGTGACGGTCTCCCAGCCGTCGACCTCCTCGGGGCCGCGTGGGCCCGGTCCGACGTAGTCGGCCGACGGACGGACCAACCGCCCGGTGCGCTTCTGCTCGAGGATGTGCGCGCACCAGCCGGCGGTGCGGGCACAGGTGAACATGGCGGGCATCATGTGCGGCGGCACGTCCGCGAAGTCCAGCACCACCGCCGCCCAGAACTCCACGTTGGTCTCGATCGCCCGGTCCGGGCGACGTTCGCGCAGTTCGGCCAGTGCCGCCCGCTCCAACTCCGCGGCCGCCTCGTACCTGGGGGCGCGCAGGCTGCGCGCGGTACGCCGCAGCACCCTGGCCCGCGGGTCCTCGGCCCGGTACACCCGGTGACCGAAGCCCATCACGCGTTCCTTGCGGTCCAGCAGGCGTGTGATCAGGCCGCGGGCGTCGCCGGTGCGTTCGACCTCCTCGAGCATCGGCAGCACCCGCGCGGGTGCGCCGCCGTGCAGTGGGCCGGACATGGCCCCGATGGCGCCGGAGAGAGCGGCCGCCACGTCCGCGCCGGTGGAGGCGATGACGCGGGCGGTGAAGGTCGAGGCGTTCATCCCGTGCTCGGCGGCCGACACCCAGTACGCGTCGATCGCCCGCACGTGGGCGGGGTCCGGCTCGCCCCGCCACCGCGTCATGAATCGCTCGGTGGTGGTGGAGCACTGGTCGATGCGTTCCTGCGGGACCGCGGGCTGGTGGATGCCACGCGCGGACTGCGCCACGTAGGACAACGCCATGACAGCCGCCTGGGCCAGGTTCCGGCGGGCCTCCTCGTCGGTGATGTCCAGCAGCGGCCGGTACCCCATCACTGGAGCCAGCATCGCCAGCCCGGCCTGTACGTCGACCCGGACGTTGCCGGTGTGCACCGGGATGGGAAAAGGCTCGGCGGGCGGGAGGCCGCGGCCGAACTCCCCGTCCACCAGCAGCGCCCAGACGTCGCCGAAGGTGACCCGGCCCGTGAGGTCTTCGATGTCCACTCCGCGGTAGCGCAGGGCGCCGCCGTCCCGGTCCGGTTCGGCGATCTCGGTGCGGAACGCGACGACCCCTTCCAGGCCGGGGACGAAGCCGCCGGCGTCGGTGGTCGTGTCGGATGCCCTGTCGGAGGTCATGGCCCAGCCCTTCTCGCCGTACCGGCCCGGCGGACGATGCGCTTCGCGGCGGTGGTGCCGGCGCGGCGGGCGAAGGCTGGGTCGGTTGGTGTGGTCGACGTGCGGTCGTGTGATTTGTCACGTCGTGCTGCTATCGATAATGGTCCCGCCGGTGCTCGAGCTCCAGTGGCTGTCCGGGGACTTCCCTTTCCGTCTGCGCACGCTTTAACGTCTGTTGGGACCTGTCCGCTCCGCAAGATCCGGAGGCGCTGCAGCATGTCCCAGACCACCACAGATCACGGCGAAGTACCCGACATCGCCGTTGCCCTGCCGGGGATGCGGGTCTCCTACGAAGGCGAGGCCCTCAACGAGTCCGATCTGGCTCCGACGTGGACTGAGCAACTGCAGCGGTGGCTGGACGACGCCATCCGGGCCGGCGTGGCCGAGCCGAACGCGATGGTGCTGGCGACCGCGGACCCGGAGGGGCGGCCGTCGTCACGCACCGTGCTGTGCAAGGGACTGGACAGCCGGGGGGTGTCGTTCTACACGAACTACACCTCCGCCAAGAGCCACGAGCTGGAAAGCACCTGGTACGCCTCGGCGACGTTCCCGTGGTACCCGCTGCACCGGCAGGTGCACATCAGGGGCAGCGTGGAGAAGGTGTCGGCCGCCGAGACGGCCAAGTACTGGGCGTCCCGGCCGCGCGGGTCCCAGCTGGGCGCGTGGGCGTCCCCGCAGTCGGGCATCGTTCCGGACCGCCGCGCACTGGAGAACGCCCTGCGTGCCGTCGAGCGCAGGTTCGCCGACGTGGAGGAGGTTCCGCCGCCGCCGCACTGGGGTGGCTGGCGGATCAAGCCGGACGTGGTGGAGTTCTGGCAGGGCCGGGAGGACCGGCTGCACGACCGGCTCCGCTACGTGCGGCGTGACGACGAGTGGCGGATCGAACGGGTCGCTCCCTGACCCCCGCGTCCGGCGTCTCGCGCCGCGACCGCTGCGCCCGAAGCGGCGGCCGTGACCGCGGCCGCGGCCCGCCGGGCGCGCCACGTGCCCGGAATGCCGCCCCGCACCCGCGGTTGCGGCGTCAGGCGCGTATGAGCCGTTCACTCAGCTCCCACAACCGCTTGGCCGAATCGGGGTCGATGGCGTGCGGCGCCACGTCCGTGGACGGCGGCCGGTCGATCCGGCCGGGCAGCGGGGAGTCGTCGACCGGCGTGATGTCGTTGTCCTTGAGGTAGACCCCGCCGATGCCGTCGAGCAACGGGCTGGTGGCGGCGAACACGGCGGTGCTGGCTCCCTGCGCGGGCGTCTTCAACCCCCGTCCGGGGTCGATGACCGGATTCCCGTCGGCGTCGGCCGCGCCCATCGCGCGGATCATCTCGTACCAGCGGTCGTCGTACTGCGGGGGAGCGCCGGGCTCGCGCGCAGGCCCCAGGTTGGTGGCCAGGATGATCCCCGGATGCACCGCGTATCCGCGGATGCCGTCGGCCGACCACCGGCGGTCCAGCTCGACGCTGAACAGCACGTTGGCCGTCTTCGACTGCCCGTAGGCCACATGCCCGTCGTACGGGGTGCGGTGGAAGTTCGGGTCGTCCCAGATGATGTCGGTGACCCGATGCGCCCCGGAGGTCAACGTCACCACCCGTGCCTCGCCCGCCGCGCGCATGGCGGGGTAGAGACCGGTGGTGAGTTGGAAATGGCCCAGGTGATTGGCGGCGAAGTGGTACTCGTAGCCCCGTGCGTCGCGTCGCAGTGGGCCCGCCATGACCCCGGCCGAGTTGATCAGGATGTGCAGCGGCCGCCCGGACCCGAGATAGTGCCGCACGAACGCGTCGATCGACGCCGGATCGACCAGGTCGACCCGGTACGTCTCGACGGTCGCGACCCCGTCGAGCGCGGCTGCGGCCCGGCCGGGATCCCTGGCCAGCACGGTGACGTCCGCTCCGGCGCTGCTCAGTGCCCTGGTCATCTCCTTGCCGAGACCGCTGTGGCCGCCGGTGATGACCACGTGCCGGCCGGTCAGGTCGATGCCTGCCAGCACGTCGTCGACGGTCGACGCGGCCGTGAACGGCGTTCCGAGTGGCTTCTGGCGAGCGATCGTGTCGGTCATGCCTTCATGGTTTCGCCCGCCTTGTGGACTGTGAATATTTGCGCGTCCGGATTTGTTGCGCGAGAGTATGGCCATGTCCGGCGATCAGCTGTCCGAGGTGTTCTCCCTCGTCGAGGTCGAGGGGGTGTTCTCCGGCGCGGTGATCGCCCGCGGGGCGTGGGTGGCCAGCGGCCCGATTCCGCATGCGCTGAAGTTCTTCGTGATGCTGTCCGGGCGGGCCAGGCTCACCGCCGACGGCGTGCCCGAGCCGGTCGAGCTGCAGGAGGGCGACGTCGGCATCTTCAACGAGCGCGGCTGGGTGGAGCTGCGTGGCGGGCCGCTGGACGAGACGCCGCGGCGGGTCGAGCCGCAGCTGGACTTCCCGCCGTCGGCACTGATCGGCGCCGATCTGCGGCACGACGACGTCTACGTGGGAGGGCGCATCGACGTCGACGAGTCTGGTGCCGCGCTGCTTCGCCAGGCCCTGCCGCCGTTTTCGCACGTGCGGGCGTCCGCGCCCGGCGGGGAGGGGCTGCGCATCACGGTGCGCCGGTTGTTCGAGGAGCTGGCCGGCCAGCGGCTCGGGTCCGCGTTCGCCGTCCGGCAATACGGTCAGCTGCTGTTGCTGGAGATGCTGCGGGCGTACCTGGAGCAGGCGGAACAACCGCCTGCGGGGTGGCTCCGGCTGCTGGCCGACGAGCGGCTGAGGCCGGCGGTCACCATGATGCACCGGGAGCCGGGACGGGCGTGGGGGCTCGCCGAGCTGGCGAGGGCGTGCGCCATGTCCCGCGCTTCGTTCGCCGAGCGCTTCCGGCGTGTCGCCGGGATGCCGCCGCTGACGTATCTGAGCAAGTGGCGCATGATGCTGGCGCAGCGTGCGCTGGCCGACGACGAGACGCGGATCGGTTCGCTGGCCACGCGGCTGGGTTACGCCTCGGAAAGTGCGTTCAGCAACGCGTTCAAGCGCCAGATCGGTGTCTCTCCCGCGGCTTATCGCCGTCAGCTGCGCGCCGGCCGCGAGGAAGAACCCGCTCGATCGGCATGACGCGCCCACCGGGGCTCACGATGGCCGGGCCGTCCGGTGGGAACTGTCCTGCATGAGCCGCTGGAACATGCTCGGCTTGCGGCTGGGGAAGAACGTGACCTTGACCAGGACGATCGCGATCACGGCGGGAAAGATGGCCATCGACCCAAGACTTGCGGTCTCCTCGCCCGAATCGGCGCTGGAGACGCTGGCCGCGACGACGGGGAGGACGGCCAGCGCCACCAGGCCCGCCACCAGGCCGATGCGTGCCACCAGCTTGGTGGGGCTGAGCGGTACCCGGCCTGCGGCCATCCGGCGCTCGTTCACCCGGGCGACGAGACTGCGGCGGGGCAGCTGCCACGCCGCTGGTCCCTGCGCGTGCAGCCTGCCGATGAACTGTTCCACCTGGTACCCGGGGAAGACCGTGCGCCACGTGTGTGCGGGGATGGCGGCGGCGAGCCGCACGAGGTGGGCGGCGTTGCTGAGCACCGTCCACTCGGACAGCGAGCCGTTGTCGTTGGTCCACAGCGCTCCGCGGTGCATGGCCACGAACCGGATGCGGAACCACGGATCCGCCACCATCAGGCGCTGCACTTCGGGAGTCAGTACGGCACGCGCGAACGCCTCGTTCTCGGCTTCCACGGCGAACTGCGCGGCGAACTCCGGCTCCCACCCCTCGGCCACGGGCGTCAACCGGGCGCTCGGCAGCAACGCGCCGATGGTGTTCCTGGCCAGCCGGTAGTCCTCGAAGATCGAGGCCTTGGCCGTGCCGCCGGCGCCCCGCTGCTCGGGGAGCGCCCGTGCCTTGATCAGCAACGCCGGGGTCGGCGGGCAGGCCAGCTGCACCAGGCTGTGCGTGGCGTCGATCGCCTCGACGACTTGCCCGGTCCTGGTCTGGTCGAAGACCCCCCGAGCGGGCGCCGCGACACGGTCGCGGTACTGCATGCCGAGCACCCGCTGACCGTTGAAGTCGAACTCCACCGCGAAGTCGAAGCCACCGGAAGGGTCGTCATGACCGACGGCCCGGCCGGGCCCGGCCAGCACGCCGAAGCTGGGCCGGCCCGGCATGTCCGCGGTGAAGATCCGCCCGGTCTTGCCCGCCAGCCGGTCGGCCCAGGAGGACTGCTGGTACTTCCGCAGCCAGAACCACGCGGCGATGACGACCGGCACCGCACCCCACGCCCACATCCACGGGCCGCTGAACGTGCCGTACGTCAGCATGCACACGGTGGCCGTGGAGGCGGCCAACCCCGCCGCGCTGACCAGGAGCCGCCGCGCCGTGTCCTTGGTCCGCGTGGCGACGAAGAGCAACAGCACGGCCAGGCCGTAGCCACCGAAGATGATGGCCACGTCCAACGGTGAGAACTTCATGCGCTCCCTTATAGCGCTCTCCGCCGGGCGGCCGCCCCCGATTCCGGCGATTTCTCACCTGTTTGATCACATTTGCAGGTCCTCGCGGGTCTCCGCGGTGCTCCGGTCGCCGCCGATCTCGCTCTTGTCGTACATCGGCTCCCGGTCTTCCTTCCAGTCCTCGAAAGGCTCCTTGACACCCTGCCGGTAACCGCCCTTGGCCGCGCCGATGCCTGCTTTGATGCCCGCTCCGGTCGCCAGCGTGGTCAGGGCCTCCTTGGACATCATCAGTCCCGCCCTGCCGTCGACCGTGCCGGCCAGCGTGCTCGCCAGCGTGGTCGCCACCCGCCTGCTGGGGACGAACATGTCGTGCGCGGCCTTCGACCCGATCAGCGGGATCCGCCTGCTGCCTGCCGCGACGGTCTTGCCGAGGCGGAACTTCTCGGCCAGCTGCACCAGTCGGCCGTTCAGCTTGACCAGGAACTGGCCCAGCTCGTCCAGCAGCTTGCCCAGCTTGCCGAGGTAGCGGGAGATCTTGGCGAACACCGACGCCACCTTGCCGACGGTGGCGGTCATGGCCGCGGCGACCGAGCTGCCGAAGCTGATCACCGAGGAGGCCAGCGCGGGCAGCCAGATGGTGATCAGCCAGGACACCAGCTCGGAGATGATGGCCTTGATGACCTCCTCGATCACCGTCATGATGATCGACCAGGTCTGCAGCACCTCGGACACGGCGCCTGCGGCCGAGCCGATGCCCTTGATGCCCCGGCTGAAATCCGTCACCGCGTTCTTGGCCGCCTCGCCGGGCTCCCCGTCCCAGCTCTGCAGCCCCTGCTGGCCGGTGCGGTGGAAGTCCTCGCCCAGCTCGACGAATCCGCTGGCGATGGTGGCGAAGTTGTCCGAGGCCTTGCTGAGGCTCGGACCGTCGCCGGAGACGTAGTGCAGCATGTCCTGCAGCGGCTGGACGAGCTCCAGCAGCATGTCCAGCCCGGCGGCCACCAGGCTGCCGATCGGGTCCATGGTGAAGAACAAGGCGTCGGCGTAGGCGCCGCCGACGAACTTGGCGCCGTTGAGGGCCATCGACTTGGCCGCTTGCCCGAGGTCGCTGACCTCGTCGATCTCACCGAGGTCCTGCGCGGTGTTCTTGGCCAGGTCGTAGGCCTTGCCCACCACCGGTATCCGGGAGACCGCACGGTCCGCACTGGCCTGCAGACCCTCGTCGTGCGGCTGGACGTCCAAGGCGTCCGCGATGCTCTTCTTCTCGGTCACCGCGTACCCTCCTCGCCCTTCGGATCGTCCGCCGTGCCGTCGATGGTGGCCTCGTGCTTGCCGAACTGGATGACGCTGGCCTCTTCGTTGCTGTCGTAGACGTTGGCGGCCGCGGTGATCTTGTCGGCCAGCGTTTCCACGCCTTCCTTCATCTCGGCGAGCAGGTCACGCAACTCGGCCAGCCGGTCGGTGTACTGGTGCTTGAAGTGGGAGCCGATGATGCCCCACGCCTCGTTGGTGACGTCCGCCTGGTCGATCAGCGCGCCGAACTTGTCCGCTTCGCTGGTGTAGTAGCTGAGGTTCTTCGCGTACGTGCGCAGTTCCGGTGTGTTGACGTTGATGTCAGAGCCCATGTAGTGCCCCCGTCGCCGTGGCTTTCGCGCAGATATTGTCCGGGACGACCCCGACGGCGAGGAAGGTTTTGAACGATTTTTCCGAGACTCGATCGGACACGGCGGGGCCGTAGCCGCCGAAGGTGACGGCTACGGCCCCGTGGTGGGAACTCATGCGCTCCCGCGGCGCTTGTGCCGGGACGGACGTCCGCTGTTGCGGTCGGTCACATCTGCAGGTCTCTGCGGACCTGGGCGGGATCCCGGTCACCGCCGATCTTGCTCTTGTCGAACGCCGGTTCTTTCACGCTCTTGTCGCACGTCTGCTCGTGGCTGCGCGTGTCCTGGTAGGCGTCCTTGCCCTCCTGGTACAGCGCCTTGCTGGTGCCGATTCCGGACTTGACGCCCGCCCCCTTGCCGAGGGCCTGCAGGCTCTCCTTGGAGACCATGAAGCCGAACTTCTCCTTGACGCCGTTGGTCAGGCGGCCGCCCATCGTGGTCAGCACCCGGTTGCTGACCTGGAACATGTCGTGCGTCGCCTTGGAGCCGATCAGCGGGATCGTCCGTTCACCCGCCTTGACCAGCTTGCCGATGCGGAACTGCTCGGCCAGCTTCAGCAGCTTCTCGGTGCAGGTGACCAGGAACCGGCCCAGCTCGTCCAGCAGCCTGCCCAGCATCCACAGGTAGCGGCCGATCCTGGTCAGGGCGGCCGCCACCCGGTGCGCCGATGCGGCGGTCGCCGCGGCGACCGAGGCGCCACAGGTGATCACCGAGGTGGCCAGCGCGGGCAGCCAGATGGTGATCAGCCACGCCACCACCTCGGTGATGATCGCCTTGATGACCTCCTCGGTTACCTTCATGATGATTCCCCAGGTCTTGAGTACCTCGGAGATGGAGCCCGCGACGGAACCGAGCCCCGCGATGCCCCTGGAGAATTCCGCGATCGCTTTCCGCGCGGCGTTGCCGGCATCCTCCTGCCAGTCCTTCAACGCCTTGTCGGCGGTGTCGTCGAAGTCGTTCGACAGCTCGACGAATCCCTTGGCGATGGTGGCGAAATTGTCCGCCGCCTTGCTGAGGCTCGGCCCGTCGCCGGACACGTAGTGCAATGCGTCCTGCAATGGCTGGACCAGCTCCAGCAGAATGTCCAGCCCGGCGAGAATCAGATTGCCGATCGGGTCCATGCAGAAGAACACGGCATCGGCGAGACACCCGGTGACGAACTTCGCGCCGTTGGCCGCCATGGACTTGGCCGCCTGATCCAGGTCGCTGAGCCCGTCGACCTCACCAAGGTCCTGCTTGATGTCCCTGACCAGCTTGTAGGCGTCGCCCGCGAACGGTACCCGGAGAAGCGCGCGTTCCGCGCTGGCCTTCAGGCCCTCGTCGTGCGGCCGGACGTCCAGCGAGTCCGCGATGCTCTTCGTCTCGGTCACCGCTTGCCCCCTTCGCGCGGACCGTCGATCTTGGCCTCGAACCGGCCGAACGTCATCGACGTGTCGTCCTCCATGCCCTGGTAGACCTTGGCGGCCGTGGTGATCTTGTCGGCCAGCGCTTCCACGCCCTCTTTCATCACGCCGAGCAGATCACGCAACTCGGCCAGCTTGCTGGTGTATTGCTCCTTGTAATGGGAGCCGATGATTCCCCACGCCTCGTTGCTGACGTCGGCCTGGTCGATCAGCGCGCCGAATTTGTCCGCCTCGCTGGTGTAGTAGCTGAGATTCTTCGCATAGGTCTGCAATGCCGGTATGTCGACCTTGACTCCGGACCCCATGGACGATCCCCTCATCATGATCTTCGCCTGTTCGCTGTCTGTGACGGAACAGGCGCGAAGGGTGGTTCCCGGAATTTTCCGGCGAAGCGCGGATCAGGCTCGGCTGGAACGACGTGGCGCGGCCGCGGCTCTCCTGGTGGCGTAGAGCGGCCGCACCATCAGGTAGGCGAGCAGCACCATACCCGCGCCGAACACCGCCAACGCGATGGCGTCGAGGGTGTCACGGGCCGCCTGCGTGGGCTCGGACCAGCCGAAGATCGCGTCGGTGGCCATGTACCCGCCCAGACCCGCGATGGCAAGGGCCAGGATCAGGCGCGTCACGAGACCACCCGCGCTGACCGGGGTGCGGAGGGCGATCGTCCGGCGCTCGTTGACGGCGTCCACCAGCGTTCGGCGATGTGGGCGTCGTGCGGTGTCGCTGCCCCATCCCTCCGCCGAGGTGTCCGCGGCACGCAGTGCGGTGGCGAACGTGTCGTCCGCCCAGATGCCGGAGGGCAGCAGCGCGGCGAGCGCGGTGAGCCTGCGGGAAGCGTCGAACAGCCGGGTTTCGGTCAGCCTGCCCCAGCGCGTCGTCCACACCACGCCGTCGCTGAACACCACGTCACCGAGGCGGAACCAGGGGTCGGCCAGCAGGGCCCGCCGCACCTGCGGGGTCAGCGCCCGCGCCGCCAGCTGCGGGTCCGCCGCCTGCACCTCGAACCACTTGCCGAACTCGCCGTTGAAGGCCACGGTTTCGGTGGCCTTGCTCGGCCGGATGGCCCCGGTCATGTTGCGGGTGTAGCGGGCGTCGTCCAGCGGGTTGATCGGGCCGGCGTCCGTGCCGTGCGACTCGTGCCGCTCTTGGCCGCTGCGGGGACGGATGATCAGCGTGGGGATCTCCGGGGTGCGCACCTGCACCATGGCGAACGTGCCGTCGAGGTCGGAGAGCTTGGCCAGCGTCCCGCGCCACGGTTCCACCTGGTCGGCAGGTGGCTGCAGGTGCAGGTACTGCACGCCCAGGACGTCGATGCCCTGCGTGCGGAGGGAGATCGCCGCCTCGAAGCCGGCGCCCGGGTCGTCCGGCTGGCGGGCGCGTCCCGCGCCGGGCAGCAGGCCGAAGGCCGGCCGGTCGTGCAACCGTCCGTGGTAGTACTGCGCGCGGCCGCCCGCGGCCAGCCGGTCCATCCAGCGGAGCTGGGCGAAGCCCCGCCACCAGATCCACCACGCCAGCAGCGCCGAACCGCCGCCGACCAGGAGCGCAAGCACCACCGGGTTCCACGCCAGAGAGAACCAGTAGTAGGTCGTGGCCGACGCGAGCAGGCCGGCGGCGGCGTAGGAGAAACGGGCCCACGTGCGCCGGCGCGGGTCCTGGTGAGCGGCGGCCCTGTCCTGCCATCGAACGCCGAGCGACAGGCAGGCCACAGCCGCGGCGTAGCCGCCGAGAAGGAGCAACCCCTGGTATCCGTGCATGGCGAATGCGGTGGCAGCCGGGTGCCGTGTCAGGTACGTCCCGTGGCTTGCGCCCTGGTGAAGCGCTCACGTCGCGACGCCGATCACGGCACGAGCGAGCCGGCCGGGCAGGGTAAGTGAGCCGCTACGCGCCTGGTCGTCGGCGGCGTCGGCTCGGTACCCGGAACCGGCCCGGCCTGGCTGGGCTCGGGCTCAGCGCTCGAAGACCGAGCCGAAACCTTCTTCCTCGTCGTCGTCGAAGTCCACGACGCGGCGGCGTGGTGGAGCGGGCGGACGCTGCTGCGGCGGCGGGCCTGCGGGACGGCCCTGGGTCGGGCCGGCGCCGTACGGGCCCGGGGCGCTCGGCGGTGGAGCTGGGCGTGGCGGCGCCTGCGGACGCGGCGGCTCCGGACGGGACGGCTCCGGCGCCGGCTCGTCCGTCGGCCCGAACTGCATCTCCTGCGGCTGCCCGGCGGGCGTCGTCGGGGCTGGCTCTTCGTCGGCCCTGCGCAGTTCCTCCACCGAGACGCCGAACGCCTCGGCCTGTGCCTGCAGGACCTGCTCGCTGATGGCGCCGCCCATGTCGCCCATGTGCGACTCCACCACCTTCGCCTGCTTGCGCGCCGCGGCGGCCACCGCACGGTTGAGCGTCGCCATGATGCCGGCCGACAGCGAGCTGGCCTGCTGGCGCAGCGCCTCCTGGCTCAGCTGGATGTCCTTGATGGCGCCGCCGGGGCCCGCCACCACGCGGATCGACCCGTCCGGAGAGGTCGCCACCGACTCGAGCTCGCCGAGTTCTTCCTTCATGCGTTCCAGCCCGGCGAACTGCTGCTGCGCCTGCTGGATTCTCGACTGGAACTTCTCGAACTCCTTCAGCAGCTGCTCCATCTCGGCTGACACGGCGAACCCCTCACCTGAAGTCGACGGCTGTGGTTGTGCCCATCATGGTGCACTCCCGGCGTTCGCGGGGCTCGTTCGGCGGATTTCACCGTGCTCGGGCGTGCGAGGCTGCACGGGTTCGCCTGCTTGGGCGGCGGGGGACCGCCATGTCCGGCGGCTGCACCCAGCAGCGTGCCGATCCACACGGCCAGGCCGCCGGGGATCGGCATGTGTCCGGCTGGGTTCGGTGGTGTCCGGTCGGGTCGGCGGGTGTCGTACTGAGCGCGGCAGGGTCGGACGGTCACGCCTGTGGGGGTTGCGCGTGGGGGCGGCTCGGCGGAGGCGGGGGATCGGCATGTGTCCGGCTGTTGTTGTTCGTGTGCGGTGGTCGGGCGTCTGTGCCATACGGCAAGCAGAGCCGGAGCCTTTGGTGCGGCAGTATCTGGTGGTCGTTTGGCAGTGTTCGGCTGGGTTCGGTGGTGTCGGGCCGGGTCGGTGGGTGCCGTACTGAGCGCGGCAGGGTCGGACGGTCACGCCTGTGGGTATGGAGCCGCCAGTGCCGGGACGGCTCGGCAGACCGCGGCAGGCGCTTCACGGCCTCACGTGCCCGGACTGCGCCGGTGTTTCGTCGTCGCCGAGACCCGCCCAGCCCGTGGCGCTCGTTGACGTGGGTCGGCCGAGCGGGTACACCTTGAAGTACAAGGAGGCGGTGGCTGGCGCCGTGCGCGGTCGGATGCGCCAAGACCACCCCCGATTGTGGAGCCTGAAAACAGGCGAGTATCTTTGACGTCTGTGCCCGACGTTGTCGGGCTGCTCCGTGTGCTCGTCATACACGTTGCCAGCAACGTGTCCGGCCAGGCGGAGCGACAATCCTCGGCCAACCCGATGGAGCAGTTGCAGGGCTTGTGTGCCTTGTCGCCGGGCGACACGCCCGACCTCGGGGACCGGGCGAGACGAAGACAAGACAGACGCGAGCAGTAGCAACACGAGAAGAAAGCTGGTCCATTGCCCACGATCCAGCAGCTGGTCCGGAAGGGCCGCCAGGACAAGGCCGCCAAGCAGAAGACCGCGGCGCTGAAGGGGAGCCCCCAGCGGCGCGGCGTCTGCACGCGCGTGTACACCACGACCCCGAAGAAGCCGAACTCGGCGCTGCGCAAGGTCGCTCGCGTGAAGCTGACCAGCGGCATCGAGGTCACTGCCTACATCCCCGGCGAAGGCCACAACCTGCAGGAGCACTCGATGGTGCTCGTGCGTGGCGGCCGGGTGAAGGACCTCCCCGGTGTTCGCTACAAGATCATCCGCGGCGCACTCGACACGCAGGGCGTGAAGAACCGCAAGCAGGCGCGCAGCCGGTACGGCGCGAAGAAGGAGAAGGGCTGATGCCTCGTAAGGGACCGGCCCCCAAACGGCCAGTGATCAACGACCCGGTTTACGACTCCCCGTTGGTCAGCCAGCTGATCAACAAGGTGCTCAAGGACGGCAAGCGCTCGCTCGCCGAGCGCATCGTCTACCAGGCGCTGGAGGGCTGCCGGGAGAAGACCGGTACCGACCCGGTGGTGACCCTCAAGCGGGCGCTGGACAACGTCAAGCCGTCCATCGAGGTGAAGAGCCGCCGCGTGGGTGGCGCCACCTACCAGGTGCCGATCGAGGTCAAGCCGGGGCGTGCCACCACGCTGGCGCTGCGCTGGATCGTGACGTACGCGCGGGCGCGCCGCGAGAAGACGATGGTCGAGCGGCTGCAGAACGAGTTGCTGGACGCCAGCAACGGTCTTGGCGCGAGCGTGAAGCGGCGCGAAGACACCCACAAGATGGCCGAATCGAACAAGGCGTTCGCGCACTACCGCTGGTGACGGCCGGCACCGGCCCGCGCCCACCCGCGTAGGTCGGAACCCACACGCTTACCGACAAGGGGTTTTTTCGATGGCACGCGACGTGCTGACCGACCTGAGCAAGGTCCGCAACATCGGCATCATGGCGCACATCGATGCCGGCAAGACCACGACCACCGAGCGGATCCTGTTCTACACCGGCATCAACTACAAGATCGGCGAGGTGCACGACGGCGCCGCGACGATGGACTGGATGGAGGAGGAGCAGAAGCGAGGGATCACCATCACCTCGGCTGCTACCACCTGCTTCTGGAACGACCACCAGATCAACCTCGTCGACACCCCCGGCCACGTCGACTTCACCGTCGAGGTGGAGCGCAACCTGCGCGTGTTGGACGGCGCGGTCGCGGTGTTCGACGGCAAGGAGGGGGTCGAGCCGCAGTCCGAGCAGGTCTGGCGCCAGGCGGACAAGTACAACGTGCCGCGCATCTGCTTCATCAACAAGATGGACAAGCTGGGCGCGGACTTCTTCTTCTCGGTGCGGACCATCCAGGAGCGGCTGGCCGCCCGTCCGCTGGTGATCCAGCTGCCGATCGGCGCGGAGAACGACTTCCAGGGTGTCATCGACCTGGTCGAGATGCGCGCGCTGACCTGGCGCGGTGAGGTCCGCAAGGGCCAGGACTACGAGATCGAGGAGATCCCGGCGGAGCTGGCCGAGCAGGCCGCCGAGTACCGGGAGCAGCTCATCGAGGCGGTCGCCGAGACCGACGACGAGCTGATGGAGAAGTACTTCGGCGGCGAGGAGCTGACGCCCGCCGAGATCAAGCGCGGCATCCGCAAGCTCACCATCGCGCAAGAGGTCTACCCGGTGCTGTGCGGCTCGGCGTTCAAGAACAAGGGCGTGCAGCCGATGCTGGACGCGGTGATCGACTACCTGCCGTCGCCGCTGGACATCCCCAGCATCGAGGGCGTGCTGCAGGACGGTGAGACGCCGGCGAGCCGCAAGCCGTCGAGCGACGAGCCGTTCGCCGCGCTCGCGTTCAAGATCATGTCGCACCCGTACTTCGGCAAGCTCACCTACATCCGGGTCTACTCGGGCCAGATCGACTCGGGTGCCTCGGTCGTCAACGCGACCAAGGACCGCAAGGAGCGCATCGGGAAGATGTTCCAGATGCACTCCAACAAGGAGAACCCGGTCGACATCGCCAGGGCCGGCCACATCTACGCGGTGCAGGGCCTGAAGGACACCACCACCGGCGACACGCTGGCCGACCCGCAGAACCCGATCGTGCTCGAGTCGATGACGTTCCCCGAGCCGGTCATCGAGGTGGCGATCGAGCCGAAGACGAAAGCCGACCAGGACAAGCTGTCCACGGCGATTCAGAAGCTGGCCGAAGAGGATCCGACGTTCCAGGTCAAGCAGGACGAGGAGACCGGCCAGACGATCATCTCGGGGATGGGCGAGCTGCACCTCGAGGTGCTGGTGAACCGGATGAAGTCCGACTTCAAGGTCGAGGCGAACATCGGTAAGCCGCAGGTCGCCTACCGCGAGACGATCCGCAAGACCGTGGAGCGGTACGAGTACACGCACAAGAAGCAGACCGGTGGTGCCGGGCAGTTCGCGCGGGTCATCATCTCGCTCGAGCCGCTGGACACCTCGTCCGCGGACGGTGCGCTGTACGAGTTCGACAACAAGGTCACCGGTGGCCGCATCCCGAAGGAGTACATCCCGTCGGTGGACGCCGGTGTGCAGGACGCCATGCAGTACGGCGTGCTGGCCGGATACCCGCTGGTCGGGTTGAAGGTGACCCTGTTGGACGGTGCGTACCACGAGGTCGACTCTTCGGAGATGGCCTTCAAGGTCGCAGGTTCGATGGCCTTGAAAGAGGCCGCGAAGCTGGCGAAGCCGGTGCTGCTCGAGCCGATGATGGCGGTCGAGGTGACCACGCCCGAGGAGTACATGGGCGACGTCATCGGTGACTTGAACGCCCGTCGTGGTCAGATCCAGGCCATGGACGAGCGCGCGGGCGTCCGTGTCGTGAGGGCACAGGTGCCGCTGTCGGAGATGTTCGGGTACGTGGGCGACCTTCGGTCGAAGACCCAGGGCCGCGCGAACTACTCCATGCAATTCGATTCCTACGCCGAGGTTCCGCAGAACGTGGCGAAGGAAATCATCGCGAAGGCGACCGGGGAGTAGTCCCCGCCGCCCGCGGGCATGGGGTCTCCCCAGGGTCCGCACTACGACCAAAAGCAACGCAAGTCGAAAACAGTCCAGGAGGACATTCCAGTGGGCAAGGCCAAGTTCGAGCGGAGCAAGCCGCACGTCAACATCGGCACCATTGGTCACGTCGACCACGGCAAGACCACGCTGACCGCGGCGATCACCAAGGTGCTGCACGACAAGTACCCGGACCTGAACGAGTCGAGGGCGTTCGACCAGATCGACAACGCGCCGGAAGAGAAGCAGCGCGGTATCACGATCAACATCTCGCACGTCGAGTACCAGACCGAGAAGCGGCACTACGCGCACGTGGACGCCCCCGGTCACGCGGACTACATCAAGAACATGATCACCGGTGCCGCCCAGATGGACGGCGCGATCCTGGTGGTCGCCGCGACCGACGGCCCGATGCCGCAGACCAAGGAGCACGTGCTGCTTGCCCGCCAGGTCGGCGTCCCCTACATCGTGGTGGCGCTGAACAAGGCCGACATGGTCGACGACCCGGAGATCCTCGAGCTGGTCGAGCTGGAGGTCCGGGAGCTGCTCAACGAGTACGACTTCCCGGGTGACGACGCCCCGGTGATCAAGGTCTCCGGCCTGAAGGCACTGGAGGGCGACCCGGAGTGGACCAAGAGCGTGCTCGAGCTGATGGAGGCGGTCGACGAGAACGTGCCGGACCCGGTGCGTGAGATCGACAAGCCGTTCCTGATGCCGATCGAGGACGTCTTCACCATCACCGGTCGCGGTACGGTCGTCACCGGCCGTATCGAGCGCGGTGAGATCAAGCTGAACGAAGAGGTCGAGGTCGTCGGTATCCGCGAGAAGACGCTGAAGACCACGGTGACCTCGATCGAGATGTTCAACAAGATGCTCGACTCGGGTCAGGCCGGTGACAACGCCGCCTTGCTGCTGCGTGGTGTGAAGCGTGAGGAGGTCGAGCGTGGTCAGGTCGTGACCAAGCCCGGCACCACCACCCCGCACACCGAGTTTGAGTGCCAGGTCTACATCCTGAGCAAGGACGAGGGTGGCCGGCACACGCCGTTCTTCACCAACTACCGTCCGCAGTTCTACTTCCGCACCACCGACGTGACCGGTGTGGTGACGCTGCCCGAGGGCACCGAGATGGTGATGCCGGGTGACAACACCACCCTGCAGGTCAAGCTGATCCAGCCGGTCGCGATGGACGAGGGCCTGCGGTTCGCCATCCGTGAGGGTGGCCGCACCGTCGGCGCCGGCCAGGTGACCAAGATCATCAAGTGATTTCCCGGCTGAGGCGGTCGCTGCGCTGACGCGAACGGCATCCGTGCTCGGAAGCGTTCGCGGAAGGCGGTGACCGCCTCAGCGCGCTGGGGGCCGGTTTCACCGTGCTGGCCAGGCCAAACCGCCCCCCGGTGTGCGGGCGTGAAATCGCCTGTGCAACACTAGACGGGTTGCTCGACGTGGGAGCGGCCGATTGTGCAAATCGGCCGCTCCGGCGTGAGTACCTGCCAAGGGATTGCGGCTGATCCGCAAGCCATTGGGCCGCTGCATCGGCGGCCCGCGCAACAAGACCACCCGCAACGACGACTGTTGTGCCCCGGTCTGTGTCCCACAAGCGCGACACACCCGACCGCGTGGACCGGAGCGCAAGCCGTTGACCAGCGGAAACGATACGAAGGAACGGGCTGCCACCATGGCGGGACAGAAGATCCGCATCCGGCTGAAGGCCTACGACCACGAGGCCATCGACTCGAGTGCGCGCAAGATCGTGGAGACGGTCACGCGCACCGGGGCGAGCGTGGTCGGGCCGGTGCCGTTGCCGACCGAGAAGAACGTCTACTGCGTCATCCGCTCGCCGCACAAGTACAAGGACTCGCGCGAGCACTTCGAGATGCGTACGCACAAGCGGCTGATCGACATCGTCGACCCGACGCCGAAGACGGTCGACGCGCTGATGCGCATCGACCTGCCCGCCAGCGTCGACGTGAACATCCAGTGAGGGCCTCAGCGACATGTCTGACAGGCAAGTGAAGGGGATCCTGGGCACCAAGCTCGGTATGACCCAGGTCTTCGACGAGAAGAACCGGGTGGTCCCGGTCACCGTCGTCAAGGCGGGGCCGAACGTGGTGACCCAGATCCGGACCAAGGACAAGGACGGCTACACCGCGGTGCAGCTGGCCTACGGCGACGTCGACCCGCGCAAGGTGAACAGCCCGTCGGCGCGTCGCGAGCTGCGCAAGTCCGGTAAGCCCGCGCGCAAGGTGCGCAACTGGGTGGTGAACTCGCCGCTGGCCGGCCACTTCGAGAAGGCGGGAGTGGCGCCCAAGCGCCACCTGGCCGAGCTGCGCACCACCGACGCGGAGAACTACGAGGTCGGCCAGGAGATCACCGCCGACATCTTCACCGCGGGCAGCAAGGTCGACGTGACCGGCACCAGCAAGGGCAAGGGCTACGCCGGTGTGATGAAGCGGCACGGCTTCCGCGGCCAGGGGGCCAGCCACGGCAACCAGGCCAAGCACCGCGCGCCGGGTTCGATCGGTGGCTGCGCCACCCCGGGCCGGGTGTTCAAGGGCATGCGGATGGCCGGCCGGATGGGCCACCAGCGGGTGACCACGCTCGGCCTGACCGTGCACGACGTCAAGGCCGACGAGGGCCTGCTGCTGATCAAGGGCGCGGTTCCGGGCCCGCGGGGCGGCCTGGTGTTCGTCCGCAGTTCCGTGAAGGGCGGTGCCGCCGAATGACCACCACCGTGGACATCAAGACCCCTGAGGGCAAGAAGTCGGGCACGGTCGAGCTGCCCGCCGAGATCTTCGACGTGCAGGCCAACGTGGCGCTGATGCACCAGGTGGTGACGGCGCAGCTAGCCGCGGCTCGGCAGGGCACGCACGACACCAAGACCCGCGGCGAGGTCCGCGGCGGCGGCAGCAAGCCGTACCGGCAGAAGGGCACCGGCCGGGCCCGCCAGGGCTCCATCCGGGCGCCGCAGTTCGCCGGTGGTGGCGTCGTGCACGGCCCCACGCCGCGCAAGTACGACCAGCGCACTCCGAAGAAGATGAAGAAGGCCGCGCTGCGCGGTGCCCTCTCCGACCGGGCGCGCGCCGGCCAGGTGCACGTGGTGACCGAGCTGGTCACCGGGGAGAAGCCGTCGACCAAGGCGGCCAAGGCCGCGCTGGCCGCGGTCACCGACGCGGAGCGGGTGCTGCTCGTGCTGCACCGCGACGACGAGCTGGGCTTCCTGTCCGCGCGCAACCTGCCGAACGTGCACCTGATCACCCCGGACCAGCTCAACACCTACGACGTGCTGGTCAACGACGACGTGGTGTTCACCAAGGCTGCGCTGGACGTGTTCCTCTCCGGCCCGGCCAAGGGCAAGAGCGCCAAGGCCACCGCCCGCTCGAGCGAAGTGGAAGGGCGTGACGAGCAGTGAGCGCGATCAGCATCCCGGACTACCGCGACATCCTGATCAAGCCGGTCATCTCGGAGAAGTCCTACGGCTTGCTGGAGGACAAGAAGTACACCTTCGAGGTGGCGCCGGACGCGAACAAGACGCAGATCAAGATCGCCGTCGAGAAGATCTTCGACGTCAAGGTCGTCAAGGTGAACACGCTGAACCGGCCGGGCAAGCGCAAGCGCACCCGGTACGGCTACGGCAAGCGCAAGGACCGTAAGCACGCGATCGTGACGCTGTCGGCGGACAGCAAGCCGATCGAGATCTTCGGCTCAACGGCGTAGGGGTTCAACAATGGGTATTCGCAAGTACAAGCCGACGACCCCCGGTCGCCGTGGCGCGAGTGTGGCGGACTTCGCCGAGATCACCCGCAGCCGACCGGAGAAGTCGTTGCTGGTGCCGCTGAGCAAGACCGGCGGCCGCAACTCCTCGGGCAAGATCACCACCCGGCACAAGGGTGGCGGTCACAAGCGGGCGTACCGGCTGATCGACTTCCGGCGCGCCGACAAGGACGGCGTGCCCGCCAAGGTCGCGCACATCGAGTACGACCCGAACCGGTCCGCCCGGATCGCGCTGCTGCACTACGCCGACGGCGAGAAGCGCTACATCATCGCGCCGAACCGGCTCAAGCAAGGCGACGTGGTGGAGTCCGGCCCGTCCGCGGACATCAAGCCGGGCAACAACCTGCCGCTGCGCAACATCCCGGTCGGCACGGTGGTGCACGCCATCGAGCTGCGCCCGGGTGGCGGCGCCAAGATCGCCCGGGCCGCGGGCGCCAGCGTGCAGCTGGTGGCCAAGGAGGGCCCGTACGCGCAGCTGCGCATGCCGTCCGGCGAGATCCGGAACGTGGACGTGCGCAACCGGGCCACGGTCGGTGAGGTCGGCAACGCCGACCACGCCAACATCAACTGGGGCAAGGCCGGCCGCAACCGGTGGCGCGGCAAGCGCCCGAGCGTCCGCGGTGTCGTGATGAACCCGGTGGACCACCCGCACGGTGGTGGTGAGGGCCGTACCTCCGGTGGCCGTCACCCGGTGAACCCGAACGGCAAGCCGGAAGGGCGTACTCGCCGCCGCAAGCCGTCCGACCGCATGATCGTTCGCCGTCGTAAGACCGGTAAGCGTCGCTGAGCAGGAGGAAGGAGTTCGAGATGCCACGCAGCCTGAAAAAGGGCCCGTTCGTGGACGACCACCTGCTCAAGAAGGTGGACGCGCTGAACGAGGCGAACAAGAAGACGGTGATCAAGACCTGGTCCCGCCGGTCGACGATCATACCGGACATGATCGGCCACACCATCGCGGTGCACGACGGCCGCAAGCACGTGCCGGTGTACATCACCGAGCACATGGTGGGGCACAAGCTCGGCGAGTTCGCCCCGACCAGGACCTTCAAGGGTCACGTGAAAGAAGACCGCAAGTCGCGTAGGCGCTAAGAGGGATTGGAAGCAACGATGAACGCCCCAACGAACGCGGCCGAGGCGCAGGAGCTGCCGACGGCTGTCGCGCGGGCTCGTTTCGTCCGGGATTCGCCGACGAAGGTGCGCCGGGTGATCGAGCTGATCAAGGGCCGCAGCGTCGCCGACGCCCTGGCGGTCCTGAAGTACGCGCCGCAGGCGGCCAGCTACCAGCTGGCGAAGGTCATCCAGAGCGCCGCGGCGAACGCCGAGAACAACCTCGGGCTCGACCCGGAGACCCTGTGGTTGAAGAGCGTGACGGCCGACGAGGGTCCGACCCTGAAGCGGATTCGCCCGCGTGCGCAGGGCCGTGCGTACCGGATCCGCAAGCGGACCAGCCACATCACGGTGGTTGTCGAGTCCCGACCGAAGCAGGCTAAGAAGAAGGCAGGTGGCCGGTAGTGGGCCAGAAGATCAACCCGCACGGTTTCCGGCTCGGCATCACCACCGGCTGGAAGTCGCGCTGGTACGCCGACAAGCAGTACGCCGAGTACGTCGGTGAGGACGTCAAGATCCGCGACCTGCTGACCGCGGGCATGGAGCGGGCAGGCATCTCCAAGGTGGAGATCGAGCGGACCCGCGACCGCGTCCGGGTGGACATCCACACCGCGCGGCCGGGCATCGTGATCGGCCGCCGCGGCGCGGAGGCCGACCGGATCCGTGCCTCGCTGGAGAAGCTCACCGGCAAGCAGGTGCAGCTGAACATCCTCGAGGTGAAGAACCCCGAGGCGGACGCCCAGCTGGTGGCGCAGGGCATCGCCGAGCAGCTGTCCAACCGTGTCGCGTTCCGCCGCGCCATGCGCAAGGCGATCCAGACGTCGATGCGGTCGCCGCTGGTCAAGGGCATCAAGGTGCAGTGCTCCGGGCGCCTCGGCGGCGCCGAGATGTCCCGGTCGGAGCACTACCGGGACGGCCGGGTGCCGCTGCAGACGATGCGTGCCGACATGGACTACGGGTTCTTCGAGGCCCGCACCACGTTCGGCCGGATCGGCGTGAAGGTGTGGATCTACAAGGGCGATCTCGTCGGCGGGCTGAAGGCCAAGGCCGAACGTGAGGCGCAGGCGGCCGAGCGTGCCCAGCGGCGGGAGCGCCCGTCGCGGCGCAGGCCCGCGCCTGCCGCGGCACCTGCCCAGGCGCAGGCGGCGCAGGCTGCCGACAGCCAGAAGGCCGACAGTGCCGCCGCCGAGGCTGCTGCGCCCGCAGCGGCGGAGCCGGCGGCTGAGAAGAAGACGGAGGGCTGAGCCATGCTGATTCCGCGCAAGGTGGCTCACCGCAAGCAGCACCACCCGCGGCGCAAGGGTATGGCCAAGGGCGGCACGAAGGTGCACTTCGGCGAGTACGGCATCCAGGCTCTGGAGCACGCGTACGTCACCAACCGGCAGATCGAGGCCGCGCGTATCGCCATGACCAGGCACATCAAGCGTGGCGGCAAGATCTGGATCAACATCTTCCCCGACCGCCCGCTGACCAAGAAGCCCGCCGAGACCCGTATGGGTTCCGGTAAGGGTTCGCCGGAGTGGTGGGTGGCCAACGTCAAGCCGGGCCGGGTCATGTTCGAGATGACCTACCCGAACGAGGCGGTGGCCCGCGAGGCGCTGCGTCGGGCGATCCACAAGCTGCCGATGAAGTGCCGCATCGTTTCTCGGGAAGGAAGTGAGTTCTGAATGGCCGCAGGAACGTCTGCGTCCGAGCTGCGTGAGCTCACCACCGAGGAGCTGGTGCTCCGTCTGAAGGAGGCCAAGGAGGAGCTGTTCAACCTGCGCTTCCAGATGGCCACCGGTCAGTTGGAGAACAACCGCAGGCTGCGGACGGTCCGCTCGGACATCGCCAGGATCTACACGGTGATGCGCGAGCGCGAGCTCGGTCTGTCGGTCGCCCCGGAAGATGACGAGGTCGGAGAGGAAGCGAAGGCATGAGCGACAAGGCGGAGGCGGTCGCCAAGCAGCCTGTGCAGAACCCGGCCTCGGGCCGGAACTTCCGCAAGGTGCGTGAGGGCTACGTCGTGTCCGACCGGATGGACAAGACCATCGTGGTCGAACTCGAGGACCGCAAGAAGCACCCGCTGTACGGCAAGATCGTGCGCTCGACCAAGAAGGTCAAGGCGCACGACGAGGAGAACACCGCGGGCATCGGCGACCGCGTCGTGATCATGGAGACCCGCCCGCTGTCGGCCACCAAGCGCTGGCGGCTGGTGAAGATCGTGGAGAAGGCGAAATGATTCAGCAGGAGTCACGGCTGCGGGTCGCCGACAACACGGGTGCCAAGGAGATCCTGACCATCCGCGTGCTCGGTGGTTCCGGCCGCCGGTACGCGAGCATCGGCGACATCATCGTGGCCACGGTCAAGGACGCCATCCCTGGCGCCAACGTGAAGAAGGGCGACGTGGTGCGCGCGGTCGTGGTGCGTACCAAGAAGGAAAAGCGTCGTCCGGACGGCTCGTACATCAGGTTCGACGAGAACGCCGCGGTGCTCATCCGCAACAACGACAACGAGCCGCGCGGCACCCGTATCTTCGGCCCGGTCGGCCGCGAGCTGCGAGACCGTAAGTTCATGAAGATCATCTCGCTGGCACCGGAGGTGCTGTAGATGAAGATCAAGAAGGGCGACACGGTTCTCGTCATCTCCGGCAAGGACAAGGGCGCCAAGGGCAAGGTCATCCAGGCCTTCCCGCGCGAGAACAAGGTGATCGTGGAAGGCGTGAACCGGGTCAAGAAGCACACGCGCATCAGCCAGACCCAGCGCGGTGGGCAGACCGGCGGCATCATCACCCAGGAGGCGAAGATCCACGTCTCCAACGTGATGCTGGTGGACTCCAACGGCAAGCCCACGCGCGTCGGTTACCGCTTCACCGAGGACGGCAAGAAGGTGCGCATCGCCCGGACCACCGGTGAGGAAATCTGATGACGGCAACCGTTGAGAAGGTCGCGCCCCGGCTGAAGGTGCGCTACCGGGAAGAAATCAGGCCAGCGCTGCAGCGCGAGTTCGGCTACACCAACGTGCACCAGATCCCCACGGTCACCAAGGTCGTGGTGAACATGGGCGTCGGTGACGCCGCTCGCGACTCGAAGCTGATCCAGGGCGCCATCAACGACCTGGCGGCGATCACCGGCCAGCGGCCGGAGATCCGGCGGGCGCGTAAGTCGATCGCGCAGTTCAAGCTGCGTGCCGGCATGCCGATCGGGGCCAGGGTCACGGTGCGCGGGGACCGCATGTGGGAGTTCCTGGACCGGCTGCTGACCATCGCACTGCCGCGTATCCGGGACTTCCGTGGGCTGTCGCCGAAGCAGTTCGACGGGCACGGCAACTACACGTTCGGCCTGACCGAGCAGTCGATGTTCCACGAGATCAGCCCGGACTCGATCGACCGGCAGCGGGGCATGGACGTCACCGTGGTGACCACCGCGAACAACGACGAGGAAGGCCGTGCGCTGCTCAAGCACCTCGGCTTCCCGTTCAAGGAGAGCTGATCCCATGGCCAAGAAGGCACTGATCGCCAAGGCGAAGCGCAAGCCGAAGTTTCGCGTGCGGGCCTACACCCGGTGTCAGCGGTGCGGTCGGCCGCGCTCGGTGTACCGGAAGTTCGGCCTGTGCCGGGTGTGCCTGCGCGTGATGGCGCACCGCGGCGAGCTGCCGGGCGTGAGCAAGTCCAGCTGGTAAGACGACGACTTCGAGATCGCCACAGGCCCGGAGGCAACGCCGGGAACCAGGTGAGAAAGGTTGACAGGCTCATCATGACGATGACCGACCCGATCGCAGACTTCTTGACGCGTCTGCGCAATGCCAACTCGGCTTATCACGACGAGGTCGTGGTGCCGCACTCCAAGCTCAAGGAGAACATCGCGGAGATCCTCAAGCGCGAGGGTTACATCGCGGACTACCGCACCGAGCAGGGGGACAAGCACAAGAACCTGGTCGTGAAGTTGAAGTACGGCCCGAACCGTGAGCGCAGCATCGCGGGTCTGCGCCGGGTGTCCAAGCCCGGCCTTCGGGTCTACGCGAAGTCCACCGAGCTGCCGAGCGTGCTCGGTGGCCTCGGTGTGGCGATCATCTCCACGTCCTCCGGTCTGCAGACCGACCGGCAGGCGAAGCGCAACGGCGTTGGCGGGGAAGTCCTCGCCTACGTGTGGTGAGAGGGGAGGAAGGCACGATGTCCCGTATTGGCAAGCAGCCGATCGCCATCCCCTCCGGCGTCGACGTCACGATCTCCGGCCAGCAGGTCACCGTGAAGGGCCCGAAGGGCACGCTGACGCACACCGTCGCCGAGCCGATCAAGGTGAGCAAGGCCGAGGACGGCACGCTCCGGGTGACCAGGCCGGACGACGAGCGGCAGAGCCGTGCGCTGCACGGGCTGACGCGGACCCTGGTGAACAACCTGATCATCGGCGTCACCGAGGGCTACGAGAAGAAGATGGAGATCCACGGCGTCGGGTACCGGGTCCAGGCCAAGGGCTCCGACCTGGAGTTCTCGCTCGGCTACAGCCATCCGGTGCTGATCAAGGCGCCGGAGGGCATCACGTTCAAGGTCGAGTCGCCGACGAAGTTCTCGGTCTCCGGCATCGACAAGCAGAAGGTCGGCCAGGTCGCGGCGGTCATTCGCCGGCTGCGGCGCCCCGATCCGTACAAGGGCAAGGGCGTGCGGTACGCGGGTGAGCGCATCCGCCGCAAGGCCGGAAAGACGGGTAAGTGATGGCAGCGACACAGCAGGCGACAACGAAGCGCACGCCCGTCGGCAGGGACGTGTCCACCCGCCGCCGCTTGGCCCTGGCGCGGCGCCACGCGCGGCTGCGCAAGAAGGTCAAGGGCACGCCGGAGCGTCCGCGGCTGAACGTGAAGCGGACGTCGCGGCACATCCACGTGCAGGTGATCGACGACATCGCCGGTCACACGCTGGCCGCGGCCTCGTCCATCGAGCCGGACGTGCGTGCGGTGCAAGGCGACAAGAAGGCCAAGGCCGCCAAGGTGGGCGAGCTGGTCGCCCAGCGCGCCAAGGCGGCGGGCATCACCGCGGTGGTGTTCGACCGGGGCGGTCACGACTACCACGGACGGGTAGCCGCCCTTGCCGACGCGGCACGCGAGGCGGGGTTGAAGTTCTGATGCAGGTCAACGACAACGGAAGGAAAGCCTGATGCCGGGACGTACACGGCAAGGCGGCGGATCGGGCTCCGGCGACCGCGAGCGCCGGGAGCGGCGGGACCGTCGTGACGGTGGCCGTGGCGGGGCGGCCCAGGAGAAGAACCCGCACCTCGAGCGCGTGGTCGCGATCAACCGCGTCGCCAAGGTCGTCAAGGGTGGCCGGCGGTTCAGCTTCACCGCGCTGGTCGTCGTCGGCGACGGCGACGGGAAGGTCGGCGTCGGCTACGGCAAGGCCAAGGAAGTTCCCGCGGCCATCGCCAAGGGCGTGGAAGAGGCGAAGAAGAACTTCTTCGAGGTGCCGCGCATCGGCAGCACCATTCCGCACCCGGTGCAGGGCGAGGCTGCAGCCGGCGTGGTCCTGCTGCGCCCGGCCAGCCCCGGTACCGGTGTGATCGCCGGTGGCCCGGTGCGTGCCGTGCTGGAGTGCGCGGGCGTCCACGACGTGCTGAGCAAGTCGCTGGGCAGCGACAACGCGATCAACATCGTGCACGCCACGGTGGCGGCGCTGAAGAGCCTGCAGCGTCCGGAGGAGGTGGCCGCCCGCCGCGGCCTGCCGCTGGAGGACGTCGCCCCGGCTCGCATGCTGCGCACCATGGCGGGGCAGGGGGTGTGACGTGGCCAAGCTGAAGATCACCCAGGTAAGAAGCACGATCGGCACCAAGAAGAACCACCGGGACTCGCTGCGCACCCTCGGGTTGCGCAAGATCCGGCAGTCCGTGGTGCGTGAGGACAGCCCCGAGGTGCGCGGCCTGGTGCACACCGTGCGCCACCTCGTGGTTGTTGAGGAGGTCAAGTAGCCATGGCCATCAAGGTCCACCACCTGCGGCCGGCACCCGGTGCGAAGCGGGACAAGGTCCGCGTCGGCCGGGGTGACGGCTCGGGCAAGGGCAAGACCGCCGGCCGCGGTACCAAGGGCACCAAGGCACGCAAGCAGGTGCCTGCCGGTTTCGAGGGTGGGCAGATGCCCATCCACATGCGGCTGCCGAAGCTGCGTGGCTTCAACAACCGGTTCCGCGTCGAGTACCAGCCGGTCAACATCGGCGACATCGTCAAGGCGTTCCCGCAGGGCGGCCAGATCGGCGTCGACGACCTGGTGCAGGCCGGCCTGGTGCGGAAGAACAGCCTGGTCAAGGTGCTCGGAGACGGTGAGGTCGGCGACGTCAAGCTGGACGTCACGGCGCACAAGTTCTCCGCGTCCGCCAAGGAGAAGCTCAGCGCCGCTGGTGGCAGCGCCACCACGCTGTAACCAGCCGGAGGCAGTCAACCCCTGGTCACGGCGCCAAGGACGCTGTGAGCAGGGGTTGACTCGTCAGAGGGTGTGCACACGACGGGTACGGCATGCCGGTGAGCCAGCTGACTTTCGTCGGGAAATCCGCCCTGGCGGGCAGCTGGGTTTCGCAGGGCTGTTAGGCTTCGCGGAAGCCCAGCGGGGCCGAAGTGCCACGTTGCGCTCTCTGGCGTGCCCGTGCGCCGCACGACACCAGTAGTCCAGACATCCGCCGGCGCCACCGGCGGCCGAGCCCATCGTCGGGCCGTACCGACGATGCAACAGGAGGTCCCCCGCGTGCTCAGCGTCATTCGCTCGGCTCTCGCGACGCCAGACCTGCGCAAGAAGATCCTCTTTACCCTGATGATCGTGGTGCTGTACCGGGTCGGCGCGGTGACCCCGGCTCCCGGTGTGTCGTACGAGGCGGTCCAGGCCTGCCAGCCCGATCAAGGGGAACAGGGCGTCTTCTCTCTGCTGAACCTGTTCAGCGGCGGGGCGCTGCTGCAGCTGTCCATCTTCTCGACCGGGATCATGCCGTACATCACGGCGAGCATCATCGTCCAGCTGCTCACCGTGGTCATCCCGCGCTTCGAGGAGCTGAAGAAGGAAGGCCAGGCCGGGCAGAACAAGCTCACCCAGTACACCAGGTACCTGACCATCGCGCTGGCCGTCCTGCAGGCCACCGGTGTGATCGCGTTGGCGACCCGCGGGGGCATGTTCGCCAACTGCCCGCAGGACGTCATTCCGGACAGCAGCGTGGGATCCACCGCGTTGATCGTGCTGACCATGACCGCGGGCACCGCGGTGATGATGTGGATGGGTGAGCTGATCACCGAGCGCGGCATCGGCAACGGCATGTCGCTGCTGATCTTCCTGAACATCGCCGCCCGCATCCCGATCGAGGGCGAGATCATCCTGAGCAACCAGGGTGGCGCGGTGTTCGCCGTGGTGTGCGTGTTCGTGCTGGCGATCATCTCCAGCGTGGTGTTCGTCGAGCAGGGCCAGCGCCGCATCCCGGTGCAGTACGCCAAGCGGATGGTCGGGCGCCGGATGTACGGCGGCACGTCGACCTACCTGCCGATCAAGGTGAACCAGGCGGGCGTCATCCCGGTCATCTTCGCCTCGTCGCTGCTCTACCTGCCGGACCTGATCAGCAGGCTGGTGACGCCGGAGACGGAGACGAGCTGGTTCAAGCGGGTGATGGCGGAGTACGTCACCAACCAGTCCAACTGGGTGCACATCGCCATCTACTTCGCGTTGATCATCTTCTTCACGTACTTCTACATCTCGATCACGTTCAACGTGGACGATCGAGCCGAGGACATGAAGAAGTACGGTGGCTTCATCCCGGGCATCCGGCCCGGCAGGCCGACCGCCGAATACCTGCACTTCGTGCTGAACAGGATCACCCTTCCGGGGTCGATCTACCTCGGCATCGTGGCGATCCTGCCGAACTTCTTCCTCGACCTGACCGGTGAGGGCAACAACCAGAACTTCCCGTTCGGCGGCACAGCGGTGCTGATCATGGTCGGTGTCGCGCTGGACACGGTGAAGCAAATCGAGAGCCAGCTGATGCAGCGCAACTACGAAGGGTTCCTCCGATGACCAACCGGCTCGTGCTGGTCGGCCCTCCGGGAGCCGGCAAGGGAACGCAGGCGGTCCGGCTCAGCGAAGAGCTGGGCATCCCGCACATCTCCACCGGTGATCTGTTCCGCGCGCACATCGCGCAGGAGACGGAGCTGGGTCGCCAGGTCAAGGAGTACCTCGACTCCGGCAAGTTGGTGCCGGACGAGGTCACCAACGCCATGGTGCGCGAGCGGCTGGCGTCTCCCGAGGCGGCGAACGGGTTCCTGCTGGACGGCTTTCCCCGCAACGTCGGGCAGGCCGAGGAGCTCAAGCGCATCCTGGCCGAGTCAGGGCACGAACTGGACGCCGTGGTCGAGCTGCGGGTCGACGAGGACGAGCTGGTGAAGCGGCTGCTGGCGCGCGGCCGCAGCGACGACACCGAGGACGTGATCCGGCACCGCCAGCAGGTGTACCGCGACGAAACCGCCCCGCTGCTGGAGTACTACGCCGATCGGCTGGTCACCGTGGACGGTGAGGGCGAGATCGCCGAGGTCACCGCTCGGGTGCTGGAAGCGCTCAAGCAGCGGTCGTGACCGGGTTGTTCGGCAAACGGCGTGGCAAGCGCATCGAGCGCAAGACGCCGGGCGAGCTGGAGGCGATGCGGGCCGCCGGGCTGGTGGTGGCGCGCACGCTGGCGGCGGTGGTGGCGGCCGCGCGGCCCGGGGTCAGCACGGGTGAGCTGGACGAGCTGGCCGAGCAGACGATTCGCGACGCCGGTGCGGTGCCGTCGTTCAAGGGCTACCACGGCTTCCCGGCTTCGCTGTGCACGTCGGTGAACGAGCAGGTGGTGCACGGGATCCCGAGCCGGAAGCAGGTGCTGGCCGACGGCGACCTGCTGTCGGTGGATTGCGGCGCGATCCTGGACGGCTGGCACGGCGACGCGGCGGTCACCGTCGGCATCGGTTCCGTGGCGGACGCGGATCATGCGCTGTCCGAAGCCACCAAGGCCGCCATGCAGGCGGGGATCGAGGCCGCGCGTCCCGGCGGTCACCTGACCGACATCTCGCACGCGGTGGAAACCGCCGCGCGGCAGGCGCGCGAGCGGGACGGCGTCCGCTACGGGCTGATCGAGGAGTACGGCGGCCACGGCATCGGGCGGCAAATGCACATGGATCCGTTCCTGCCCAACGTGGGCAAGCCGGGTCGCGGTCCGCGGCTCGAGCCGGGTGTCACGCTGGCCATCGAGCCCATGCTGACCGGCGGCTCGGCGGACACCAAGGAGCTGGACGACGGCTGGACGGTGGTCACCGTCGACGGATCACGGGCCGCGCACTGGGAGCACACGGTGGCGGTCACCGACGACGGGCCGTGGGTGCTGACCGCGCTCGACGAGCCGAAGGCGGCCTGAGCCGCCGGGAATCATCCGCCAGGCCGGTGCGTTGATGACAGGGCAAGCACTGATTCCGCGCGATCCCGGCCGAAATTGCGCCGCAGAGTAGTCAACTGATCACTCAGGGTGTGAAAGGGCTCGCGGATGCCGACCGTGGAGCCTTGGGGCATCGTCCCAGGGTGACCCCGGTTTCACAGCGGAATCGGACATGCGTACACTTGGAGACTGGCGTTTCACCACGTCCATTCCTTTGTGCCTTCATCTGCTCATGGGATGCGGCACGGTGTGCGTCGATCATAAGCGCACTTTCACACTGTTCAACCATCACGAAACGCGGAGGACATGGCTAAGAAGGACGGGGCCATCGAGGTCGAAGGCCGCGTAATCGAACCGCTTCCCAACGCGATGTTCCGCGTCGAGTTGGAAAACGGACACAAGGTCTTGGCGCACATCAGCGGCAAGATGCGGCAGCACTACATCCGCATCCTGCCCGAAGACCGAGTCGTCGTGGAGCTTTCGCCCTACGACCTGTCCAGAGGCCGCATCGTCTACCGCTACAAGTGAGCGGTTGAGCAGGGCACGAGCAGGAGACGACAGACGTGAAGGTCAGGCCGAGCGTCAAGAAGATCTGCGACAAGTGCAGGGTGATCCGCCGGCACGGGCGGATCATGGTGATCTGCGAGAACCTGCGGCACAAGCAGCGTCAGGGCTGATCACCGCGCACCAGCGCCAGATATTTGACAGCTGAACACATCTCCCCATGCCTGCCTCGGCGTTCCGCCGAGGTCGACCCCCGGACTTCAGGCCGGGGCCGGGACACGCCGAAGCGCAAGCGGGCGTGACTGACGAGCGAGTCGGTCCCGGGAGCGGATGGGGAGCAGACCTGAAGAACGACAGACAAGGAGTACCGCGCCAATGGCACGACTCGCCGGCGTGGATCTTCCCCGCGACAAGCGGCTGGAGATCGCGCTGACCTACATCTACGGCATCGGCCGTACGCGTTCGAAGGAAACGATCGCGGCGACCGGGCTGAACCCGGACATCCGGGTGCGGGACCTCAGCGACGAGGACATCGCGAAGCTGAGCCGCTACATCGAGGACAACTACACCGTCGAAGGTGACCTTCGGCGGGAGGTGCAGGCGGACATCCGGCGCAAGATCGAGATCGGATGCTACGAGGGTCTGCGCTGGCGCCGCGGCCTGCCGGTGCGTGGTCAGCGCACCAAGACCAACGCGCGCACCCGCAAGGGGCCGAAGAAGACGGTCGCAGGGAAGAAGAAGGCCAGGTAACCGTGAGCATCCAAGGCAGGAAGATCGTGCGCATGGGCCAGGCCCAGCGCTACGGGACCTGTGTGTCGCCGCGGTCGCTGTACGCGCGGCCGATGGCCCTGCGGCAGTTGTACACCGACGCAGGCACCCTCATCCGGCGCGGCCAGCGGGAAGCCGCGGCCGCTGCCGCAGCAGCAGCTTCGCAAGAGAACTCGCGCTAGGAGTCATCAAGCATGCCACCCAAGTCCCGCGCGGGGGCCAAGAAGGGCCGCCGCAAGGAAAAGAAGAACGTCCCGCACGGACACGCGCACATCAAGAGCACGTTCAACAACACCATCGTGTCGATCACCGACCCCAACGGTGCGGTGATCTCCTGGGCGTCGGCAGGCCACGTGGGCTTCAAGGGCTCGCGCAAGTCCACGCCGTACGCCGCGCAGATGGCCGCCGAGAACGCCGCGCGCAAGGCCCAGGAGCACGGCATGAAGAAGGTCGACGTGTTCGTCAAGGGCCCCGGCTCCGGCCGTGAGACGGCGATCCGTTCGCTGCAGGCCGCCGGGCTCGAGGTCGGCAACATCCAGGACGTGACCCCGCAGCCCCACAACGGCTGCCGCCCGCCGAAGCGGCGCCGGGTCTGAGGCGAGGGGAGGAGTAGCACACCATGGCCCGTTACACCGGACCTGTCACCCGGAAGTCGCGCCGGCTCAAGGTCGACCTGGTCGGCGGAGACAAGGCGTTCGAGCGGCGCCCGTACCCGCCCGGTCAGCACGGCCGCGGCCGGGTGAAGGAGAGCGAGTACCTGCTGCAGCTGCAGGAGAAGCAGAAGGCTCGCTACACCTACGGCGTGCTGGAGAAGCAGTTCCGCCGCTACTACGAGGAAGCGCACCGCAAGCCCGGCAAGACCGGTGAGAACCTGCTGCAGATCCTCGAGTCGCGGCTGGACAACGTGGTCTACCGGGCTGGCATCGCGCGCACCCGGCGCCAGGCCCGC
Source organism: Thermocrispum agreste DSM 44070 (assembly GCF_000427905.1). GTDB lineage: Bacteria > Actinomycetota > Actinomycetes > Mycobacteriales > Pseudonocardiaceae > Thermocrispum > Thermocrispum agreste. The sequence goes on from NZ_KE386604.1 coordinate 649,245, forward strand.
CAGCTGGTCAGCCACGGCCACTTCCTGGTCAACGGCAAGAAGGTCAACATCCCCAGCTACCGGGTGTCGAAGTTCGACATCATCGACATCCGCGACAAGTCCCGCAACATGCTGCCGTTCGTGGCGGCGAAGGAAGCCTACGGCGAGCGGCCAGTGCCCAGCTGGCTGCAGGTGGTGCCGGAGACGCTGCGCATCCTGGTGCACCAGCTTCCGGAGCGGGAGCAGATCGACGTTCCGGTGCAGGAGCAGCTGATCGTCGAGTTGTACTCGAAGTAGCCCGTGGTCGCCCCGGTGGCGCAGCAGCCACCGGGGCGGCACTGCGGCGCGTCCTCAAGACCTCCGCAGCGGCACGCACAGGCCCTTGCGGGGGCACCACAAAGAAAACCGATGTCATATGGCGGGCATCGGGAGAAAAGGAGAAGGTCAATGCTGATTTCTCAGCGTCCCAGCCTGACCGAGGAGCCGGTCAACGAGACCCGCTCCCGGTTCGTGCTCGAGCCGCTCGAGCCGGGCTTCGGATACACCCTCGGCAACTCGCTGCGCCGCACGCTGCTGTCGTCCATCCCGGGCGCGGCCGTGACCAGCATCCGCATCGACGGGGTGCTGCACGAGTTCTCCACGGTCCCCGGGGTGAAGGAAGACGTCACCGACATCATCCTGAACATCAAGGAACTGGTCGTCTCCTCCGAGGAAGACGAGCCGGTCACCATGTACCTGCGCAAGCAGGGCCCTGGTGAGGTCACCGCGGCGGACATCGTGCCGCCCGCCGGCGTCACCGTGCACAACCCGGACCTGCACATCGCGTCGCTGAACAGCAAGGGCAAGCTCGAGATCGAGATGGTCGTCGAGCGCGGCCGCGGGTACGTGCCCGCGATGCAGAACAAGCAGGCGGGTGCGGAGATCGGCCGCATCCCGGTCGACTCGATCTACTCGCCGGTGCTGAAGGTCTCCTACAAGGTCGAGGCCACCCGTGTCGAGCAGCGCACCGACTTCGACAAGCTGATCCTCGACGTGGAGACCAAGCCGTCGATCACCCCGCGGGACGCGGTCGCATCGGCGGGCAAGACGCTGGTCGAGTTGTTCGGCCTGGCCCGCGAGCTGAACGTGGACGCCGAGGGCATCGAGATCGGCCCGTCGCCGCAGGAGGCGGACACCATCGCCGCCTACGCGATGCCGATCGAGGACCTGGACCTGACCGTGCGGTCCTACAACTGCCTCAAGCGCGAAGGCATCCACACCGTGGGCGAGCTGGTGTCCCGCAGCGAGGCCGACCTGCTGGACATCCGCAACTTCGGCGCGAAGTCGATCGACGAGGTCAAGATGAAGCTCGCCGGTCTCGGCCTCACCCTCAAGGACAGCCCGCCCGGATTCGACCCGGGTGCGGCCGCGGTGTCCTACGAGGGCCAGGGCTGGTCGTCCGGCTCGACGGCGAGCGCCGGGAAAGACATCGGTAACGATCTTGGCGACGGCCAGGATTACGCAGAGACGGAGCAGCTGTAATGCCTACCCCAACCAAGGGCACGCGGCTCGGCGGTTCGCCGGCGCACGAGCGGTTGATGCTGGCCAACCTGGCCACCTCGCTGTTCGAACACGGCAGGATCACCACGACGGAGGCCAAGGCGCGTCGGCTGCGGCCGCTGGCCGAGAAGCTGATCACCAAGGCCAAGCGGGGTGATCTGCACAACCGCCGGCAGATCATGAAGGTCATCCGGAACAAGGACGTGGTGCACAAGCTGATCGCGGAGATCGGCCCGCACTTCGCCGACCGCCCCGGTGGCTACGTCCGGATCACCAAGACGCTGCCGCGCAAGGGCGACAACGCTGCGATGGCCGTGATCGAGCTGGTGCAGGAGAAGGTCGCCGCGAAGGCCAAGCGCACCGCCAAGAAGGCCGCCAAGGCGGAGACCAAGCCTGCCGCGGAGGAGACCAAGGCCGAGGCTGCGGAAGCCAAGGCGGAGGCCGCCGAGGAGCAGGCCGAGACCAACGCGGAGGCCACGACCGAAGCCGCCGAGGAGGCCAAGGCAGAGGACGCCGCGTCGGAGCAGGCCGACCAGGCGGAGGAGCCTGCCGAGCAGGCCGCCGAGCCGGAGGCCAAGGAAGAAGCCAAGGACGAGGCCAAGAGCGACAAGGACGGCGAATCCTGATTCGACCGGATCGTCCCGACGAGCCCGCTGCCGATCACACCGGTGGCGGGCTCGTCCGTCTGCGCTGGGACATCAGCTACGACGGCACGCACTTCTCCGGGTGGGCCAAGCAGCCGGGCAGGCGCACGGTGCAGGGCGTGCTGGAGGAGACCACCGCGCAGGTGTTGCGGATGTCCGAGCCGGTGCGGTTCACCGTGGCGGGTCGTACCGACGCAGGCGTGCATGCCAGCGGCCAGGTCGCTCACGTCGACTTGCCGCCGGTGGATGTCGAACGGCTGCTGTACCGGCTGCATCGTGCGCTGCCCGAGGACGTCCGGGTGCTGGACATCCGGCCCGCGCCGCCGGGTTTCGATGCGCGCTTCTCGGCGATCCGGCGGCGCTATGTCTACCAGGTTTCCGACGCCCCGTGGGGTGTCGATCCGCTTCGCCGGTTCGACACCCTGGGGTGGCCGAAGCCGCTCGATGTGCAGCGGATGAACGCGGCGGCGGAGGCGTTGCTCGGGCTGAACGACTTCGCGGCGTTCTGCAAGCAGCGGCCGGGGGCGACGACCATCCGCGAGCTGCAGGAGCTGCGGTGGGAGCGGGCCGGTGAGCACCTGCTGCGTGCCCATGTGGCGGCCGATGCGTTCTGCCACTCGATGGTGCGCAGCCTGGTCGGGGTGCTGCTGCTGGTGGGGGACGGCCGTCGGGACGTGGAGTGGCCCGCCGAGCTGCTGCGCCGCAAGCAGCGGGACAGCGCGGTCGCCCCGCCGCACGGACTGACCCTGGTCGGGGTCGACTACCCGCCGGACGAAGAGCTGGCCGCGCGTGCCGAGCAGACCAGGAACGTACGCGCCGCCGTGGAGCCGCGGGAACAGCACAGCTAGCGGTGCGGCCGGCCGCTGATCATGCCTGCGGACGACCACGGGCGAGTCTCCGCGGGATGAGCCCTTCAGCGGCGTCTGGGCGCGACGACGCTGAAGTGCGGCCGTGTCACGCACGATCCACTTCGGGTCGTGGCGCTCGCTCGCCTTCGAGTCGTGGCGCTCGCTCCACTTCAGGCCGCGGCGCAGCTGGGGTGGGCAGCTCCCCACCTGCCGTCCATGATCACCCACACGGTGTACTTCGGCTCGTGTCGCGGCGCGGCCCGCGGCGTCGTGAACATCCGCTTGGGCAGCGGTTCTCTAGCTGACGTCCGCCTCGCCCGGATTGTCGTCGAGATAGCCGCGACCGCTACGGGCAGCGGTGGCGGGACGGCCTGGAGCGACAGGCCGTCTCGCAGCGCCCTAGGGTGCCCTGGGCTCTTTCTCTCGACGAGCGTTGTTGCTCCCGAGCTGATGGGGCGCCTCGTCCCGGGTGACCGGCTCGAGGTCGGGTCTGTCGGCGTCGCGCTCGGGCGTCGTGGAGCACTTGCCCGTTCGCAGAGTGCTGTTGTCCCAGGGCCGATTGCCGCCTAGTCCCGGGTGACCGGCCCGAGCAGGTGGGCTTCCCGCTGCGAGTTGGTCACCAGCCGGAACGGCCGCCACAAGTTCCGGCCCAGCGCGATCACCTGGTCGTCCTGCAGACCGGTGAGCTGGTTGGTCATCTGCGGCGGCAGGTTCCAGATCCGGCCGGCCAGCTCCGCCTGGCCCACCGGCAGCCGCTGCATCAGCACCAGGTCCGCCGAGTTGGCCAGCGACGTGGCCTGCGGGTGCAGGTACGGCAGCACGTAGATGGTGGTGTGCCACGGCGTCCGCGGTGGGAAGAGATCCTGCGGTGTCGGGCCACCGTCGTGCACCACCAGCAGCGGGGCGTTCTCCGACGCCCTCGGCAGCTCGACCGGGGAGAGCCGGCGAATCTGCACGTGGGGCAGCGGGCGCCCGTCCGGCTGGGTGCCCGCCGCCTGCTGGATCGGGTACCAGGCCTGCTCGCGACCGGTGGCGACGATGATCCACGCGCCGACCGCCATCGCCCGCAGCGTGACCTGCCTGGCCAGGTAGAGCCCGCCGACCAGCACGATCCTGGTCGGTTCGGAACGCAGCGCGGCGACGGACAGGGGCGTGCCGTTGGCGTCCTGGCCGAGCACGATCCCGCCCCGGTCGCCGGAAGGGCTGATCGCGTCCAGCAGCGTCGGATCGACGGTGAACTCCGGAGCGACACCCGCCTTGTGTGCGGTGTCCCGCAACCGTGAACTCACGTGGCCCCTCCTAGCGGCAAGGTGGCGGTCAGACCGGCGACCTGCTGACCGCGCAGCGGCGTCAGTGCGATGTCCGCGCTCTCGGCGAGCTTGGTCAGGTGCTTGTCGGCAGCGGCCAGCTCACGCTCGTTCCGCGCGCTGATGCGGACCACGCCGCGCAGCCCGATGGTGCCTTCGTCCGGCGACGGCACGATGGTGATGGCCACCGTGGCCGACAACGCACGCAAGCTGGTGAGGTTGTTCAGCGTGGCGTTGACGCGTCCCTTCGGCCACCGGGTGATCGCGTAGCTGGAGTGCCGGACACCACCGGCGGTGACCCGCATCTTGTGCTCGGTGAGCTTCACTCCGCCACCGGCGGCCACCGCGGCGTTGAGCTCGGCCGCGGTCACCCCGGCGCGCAGCAGCTCGTCCGGGTCCAGCGGGCGGGTCGGCACCCCGCGGGACTCCAGGGCGCTGCGCACACGCGACAGCGCACCGATCAGCGCACGGTGGGCACCGACGACGCCACCACCACGTTCGCGGATGGCCGCCGGGCAGCGGAGCGGGTCCAGCCGCACGGCGATCCACGTGGTGCGGCGCGCGGCAGCGGGCAGCGGGCCGAGCACCTCCATGTAGGAGTTCAGCGCGGGCGAGTCGGCGGGGAGCGCCGCGCTGCCCGGGTAGGAGTGCCAGATCGCCTGGATCGAGTCCAGCACCACGCCGCGGTCCTCCAGGCACGGCTGCAACACCGACAGCGGCAGCGACGAGGAGTCCGTGGCGTTGCTGATCAGCGCCGGGGTCGGCTCGACGAGCAGCACGGCGGTCCAACAGCCGTCGTCCCACGCCAGGCCGACCGGCTTGCGGTCGTGATCCCGGCCGCGCGCGACCACCAGCTTGGGGATGGCCGCACGCAGCACGTTGACCCGCGGATCCGACGGGCCGATGACCGAGTCCTCGCTCTCCTCGGACAGTTCCTCCAGCGAGGCCTGCCGGACCGGCGGCCGGGGCATGTTGTGCTTGCGCAGCGCGTACCGCAGCTCCAAGCCCAGCCACTGGGTGAACCACTGGCCACGCCACCGCAGCATGGCCAGGACCAGCGCGACCAGCACGATGCCGATGGCGATGAACACGGACGCCTTGTTGCGCATCGCCGCGATGACGATGGCCCCGATGGCCACACCGAGCTCGATGGTGACCAGGTTGGCCACCGGCAGGCCGAACAGGTTCATCGTCGTGGCGTTGCGCCGGGCCGGCCCGACCGACGTGGGCCGGGGCGGCCGCTGCGGCGGCGGGCCCGCCACCGGCGGCTGCGGTGCCATGCCGGGGATCGCGGGCATACCGGCCACCGCGGGCGTCCTGGTCAGCGCGGGCTGTGCCGGGCGGCGCGGCGCGGGCGGCTGCGGAGCCGGTTGCGCAGGCACCCCACCGGACGGCGGCCCGGCAGGAGCCGACGGCTTCACCGCGGGCTGAGCTTGCGGTGCGCCGCCCGCGGGCGGCCGCTGCCCGCCTGGCGGCGATCCGGCAGGACGTTGTCCGCCCGGCGGCGCGGGCGGGCGCTGGTTGCCAGGCGGAGATGTGCGTGGTGGCGCAGGCGGCTGCTGGCCGGGGCGCGGGCCGCCGGGCGGCGCTTGCCTGCCGCCGGGCTGCTGGCCGGCGGGCCGGTTCGGCGGCGGTCCGGGTGGCTGGCCGGACGGTTGCTGCGTACCCCCAGGTTGTGCGGTGCCCGGACGCATCGTGTCGGGCCGTCCCGGGGGCGGCGCCGGTGGCCGAGCAGGGCCGGAAGCCGGCGTGCCGCGGCCCGGTGGTGGTACGGTCGGCGGTCCCTGTGGACGCCCGGGCTGCTGTGGTCCCTGGCCACGCCCGTTCGGGCGTTGAGGCGGTCTAGTACCTGCCATCCGCTCGTTTCTCTTCCCCTCGTGCCCGTACGCCGGGCACGTTACCTGCTCCCCACTTGACGAACCCTATCGGCAATTGGGAGGAACCCAACACCGGATGGGTCGTGGACGGCTATCCTGCGAACCGTACCGCGATGGGGAGAGTTGCCGGGGGCATTTCGCCGAAGTCGGCCCACCGCCGTCGGCCGGAGTGAACCCTCCCGAGTGAAGAGGACGTTGGTCGAACCTGATGGCATCGAACCCGACCCGGAAAACCGAAGTCCAGGCCTACAGCTTCGAAGTGCGCCGGATGAACTCCGCGCTGGTACGGCGCGACCCGGTGATGCTGCACGACCCGCTACGGACGCACTCGCGGGCCACCGTGGTGGGTGTCGTGCTGGGCATCGTCGGCCTGCTCGGGTTTCTGATCTTCGGGATCCTCAAGCCGAACCAGCAGCCGCCGGACAGCGGCATCGTGATCGGCAGGGAGTCGGGCCAGATCTACGTCAAGACCGACAACCCGGAAATGCTCATCCCCACGTTCAACCTGGCGTCCGCCCGGTTGATCCTGCTCGGCCAGCAGCAGAAGGCCGCGCAGGGGCAGGGGCAGGGCGGCCCGGAGAACATCGAGGTGGTCGAGCCAACCATCGTCCCGGACGAACGGCTGGCCAACATCCCGCGCGGCAGGTTGCAGGGCATCCCGGGCGCGGACGTCGAGCTGCCCAAGGCGGACCAGCGCATCTCGGACAACTGGGCGGTGTGCCACAACCTCCCGCTCAACCCGAACTATGCGCCGGAAGAGCGGATCAAGCGGGCGATGGAGGAGCAGGAGACGGCCGTGCTGGCCGGGTTGCCGTCGTCGCAGCTCGGCAAGCCGCTGGCGCCCAACGAGGCCATCTACGTCGAGACGCCGGGGACGCAGGAACGCTATCTGCTCTACCGCCCGGCGGAGGACGTGAACAACCGGCGCGGGATCGTGCGGGCGCAGATTCCGCGGCCCAACGAGCCGGACGGCAGGGTGATCGCCGAAGCGCTGCGGCTGAACGACCGTCAGCCGCGCTCGATGTCGCTGGGCCTGCTCAACGCCGTGGAGAAGGTGGACCAGCTGGTCCCGCCGGAGCCGGAAGGCCGGGGGGAGCCCAGCGAGATGGTCGAGCTGCAGGCGGGTACGAAGACGACGATCGGCGAGGTCTTCGTGGCCGACCCGGCGGGCAACGCGCAGTTCTTCGTGGTGCTGCGGCACGGCAAGCAGCGCATCAGCCAGGCGGCTGCCGAGCTGATCCGGCTGAAGTACTCGGTGACCAAGGAGCTGCAGCAGGTGTCGCCGGACCGGCTGGACGACATCCCGGACGCGCCGGAGGACGAGCGGCTCGACCTGGACGACTACCCGGTGACCATGCCGACGGTCATCGACATGGAGACCTACCCGACCACCTGCCTCGGCTGGGAGCTGGCCAACGGCAAGGGGCGGACGACGCTGTACGTCGGCAACGAGGGCCTGCCGTTCCCCAAGCGGGCCGACGGGCAGCCACTGCGGGTGCAGGTCGGCAAGGCGAACGAAGAGCGGATCGCCATCCACTACTTCTACATGCCGCCGGGGCGCGCGGCCGCGGTGCACGTGGCGACCAGCGAGGCCGGGTTCGAGTCCGGCCCCATCCAGTTGATCTCCGATCGGGGGCTGCGCTTCGGCGTGCCGGACCTGGCGACGGCGAAGGCGCTCGGGTTGGAGCCGCTGCGACCGGCACCGGCGAGCATCGTGAAGCTGCTGCCGACCGGGGCGTCGCTGAACGTGCAGGACGCTCAGATGACGTATGACTCGTTCGAGCCTCCTCCGGGCAGCGAAAGCCCGCTCGGCCAGGACATTCCGGTGCAGACGGGCGGCTAGCCGGACGGGGGACGGTGGCCGTGGGTCGTCCGGTCGGCGGGCTGTGGCCGGGTGGCGGTGTTCGGCGGCCATGGTTCGGTGCCGGCGACTTGCGGGCTGCGGTCGGGTGACGTGGCTGTGTCGCCAAGAGTTCGGCTGCTACCACTGCTGGTCGTCGTTCGCGGATGCCCGCCACGTTCATCCGTCAGAGGGGCCGCTCCCTTTTCGTGGCGGACTCCGGGCAAGGGCAGTGCCCTTGAACGTTTGCCGCACAGGTGGCACGGGCCGAACGTGCGCTCCGGCCCCGCCGGGTGACGTCAGAGCGCTGTGGCCGGTTTCGTCGGCAGGTGACTGGCGCTCAAGCTGTCGGGCGGTTGGCAGGCGGAGCGGCAGCGGGCTGATCGCGGTGAGATCCGGGGATCCTGGCGGTGTCGCTGCTCGTCCGTCACGAGGCGACCGGGACCGAGAAAACCGTCACGAGGCGACCGGGACCGAGAGAAGGTGTCCGGCGGCTCGGAGGCCCGAGGGACACCGGCCTGATCCCGGCCGGGTCCAAGGCCCTGCGGCATCGCGGTCGGCTTCGGCCGATGGCGACTGGCACCGGGCCGGCGTCAAGGCATGTGCGGTCGGAGGCATGGCGTTCCGACCAGCACGATGCCCTCGGCGGTGCCGGACTCCGGTGCGATGGCAGGTACTGGTCGGCACGCACCTCCGGCGTCGGCAGGGAACCGCCGTCAGGCGGATGCCTTCTTGGCCTTGTACCGTCGCACCGAACGGACCACGAACAACGTGATCCCCAGGGCGGCGAAGGCACCGCCTGTGCCGCCCAGCGCCACGTACATCGGCACCGGATCGGGTTCGTTCAGCGGCGGCATGTCGGACGGCAACGCCCTGTCCTCGGCGTGCTCGAGGTCGCCCGCATCGGGCAGCTCGTCCGACACCGCGGCCATGGGGTCGATGACGCCGTACCCGACGAACTGATCACGTCCCGCGGCCGCGCCGGGGTGCTGCGCCGTGCGCTGGATCCGCTCGATGATCTCCCTGGCCGTGAGCTCGGGATGCATCTGCTTGACCAACGCGGCGACGCCGGCCACGTAAGGCGCTGCGAAGCTGGTCCCCTGCAGCGGCTGCGGCTTGGTGCGGTCGCCGTTGAACGTGGCGTTGATGATGGCGTTGGTGCCCGCCGGGTCGATCGAGATGATCTCGGTGCCCGGAGCGGCCACGCTCACCCACGGCCCGCGCATGCTGAAATCGGCGACGCTGCCGTCCCTGCCGATCGCGGCGACCGCGAGCACGGTGCCGTCCGCGGAGAACCACGGCGGGATCACCAGGGTGCGCGGCTGATGCTTCGGGGGAACGCGCGGGTCCTCGGGGAGGGGCGCGTCGTTCTGCAGGCAGGTGCCGCCGGAATTCGGCGGGGCCGCGTTCCCGGCCGCGGCCACCGCGACCACGTTGTGGTCCGCGGCGTACTTGAGTGCCGCGCGGACTTTCACCTCGTCACCTTGCGGACGGAACGCATGGTCGTCGTTGGGGAAGAGCGGGCGACATGCGTCGACCGACATGTTGATGACATCGGCGCCTTTGTCCACGGCGCGCACGATCGCTTGCGCGAGGGTGTCGAGATTGCCCGCGCCCGCCGGGTTGTCCTGTGCGCGCGGCTCGTTGGGGGCCTGCTGGCTGGAGCTGGTCTTGTTGTTGCGCTTGGCCTCTTCCCTGGTCTTCCTGATCTCCTCCTGGAGTTGCTCCAGCTTCTGCTCGGCTTCCCGCGCCCGCTGCTCCGCTTCTTGTTGTTTGCGGCGTTGCCGTTCCGCCTCCCGGCGTTCTTCCCGCTCGCGCTCGATCTGTTCGTCGGACTTCTCCGTCCAGTTCTGGCTGGACTGCCGGATGGAGATGATGTGCGCGTCCGGCGCGACGCCGGTGAAACCGATGCTCGGGTCCTTCGGGTTGGCCGCGATGATGCCCGCGACCTGGGTGCCGTGCCCGTCGCAGTCCTCCAGGCCCTGCGCGCCGTCGGCGCCCTCGATGTAGTCACCGCCGGCTTCCAGCCGCGACGCGGGCAGATGGTCGTTCGGGGTGACCCCGGTGTCGATGACCGCGATCTTGATCGGCCTGTTCTTCTCGTCGTTCCAGCCGACCTTGCCGTGCGGGCTGCGCTGCCGGACGTATTGCTGTACCTCGTGGATGCGCAGGAACCGCTGCGCCCACGGGCCTTCCTTGAGGATCTGCTCCGACGGGATCTCCCGCTGGGTGAACGAGGACTCGATGCACTCGGTGACCTGTTCGTGCGGCTTGGCCGGGCGACCGGTGTCCTTGGGGACCGAGGACGAGATCGGGCCCTGCGGCGCCCACGGCGGCTTCTCCTCCTGCTGTGCCGCAGCGGGCACGGGCGCCAGCCCGGAACCGATGGTGCCGAACAAGAACGTGAGCGCGACAGCGCCCGCCATGGCCGTACGTCGCGTAGCCACTCGTCTCCCCATCCGTTGCGACGGCTAACCCCCTGCGGGAGCTTACCCGCCGGATCATGCACCGGTGCGCGTTCTCGTCAACTTCGCCGGCCCGGACGACGCCATGCTCGAAACTGCCGTCACGACTGGCGTCACTGTGTCGTGCCACCGGGCCGGACCGTGGTCGAACCGGCTCATCGCCGACCGCGTGCCCTGCCAGGCCCCGGCCCCGCTCCGGACGCTCAGCCGAGCAGGCTCGAGCCCACCGAGCGGACGTGGTCGTAGAGACCGAGGACGCCGAGCGCGAGCGGCAGCACCGAAGCGATGCACACCGCCTCCAGGATCTCCACCGTGCGCCGCAGCGGCGGCGAGAAGCGCTGCTTGGGGAACACCACACCGACCACCAGCGCGGCGGCGCCGACCAGGACCAGCGTGCCGAACACCCAGATGAGCCGCTCCTCCGGAGTGGCCGCCCACAGCCAGCTGAGCAGGATGCCGGCGGCGGCCACCATGCCGACGGTCAGCAGCGCGATCGCCTGGCTGCCGTTGGCGTAGGTGCGCGCCCGCAGCAGCAGGGCGAGGGTCGCCGCGATGGACAGCAGCAAACCGAACGTGCCCGCCGGAGCGGCGAGCACCGAGGAAATCGCCACGACCGAGCCGCAGCCGATCAACAGACCGGTCATGTACTCGTGCGCCACCGACGTGCGACGCTCGATCAGCTCGTAGTCCGGGAAGCCGCTGTCCTCCTTCAGTTCCTCCGCTGTGCTCGGCACCACCGGGGACGGCAGCTTGGCCAGCAGGATCGTGGCCCGCGGCAGGTAGGAGATCAGCGCGAGCGCGACCGCGGCCGCGGCAGCGGCGAACCCGGCCGTCGGAATGTCGTCGTCCAGGATCAGCGCGAAGACGAACGTCACCGCGCCCAGCGCACTTGCCGTCGCGGCCGCGATGAACGTCGAGATACCGGATCCGATCAACGCGATCGACGCGGCGGCGACGATCAGCATGAACACGCTCGCCAACGCCAAGTTCGCGGGCAGCTGGGCGCCCGGCACCGTGTAGAAGCCGGACACGAACGCCATGGGCAGACCGCCTGCCGCGGCGATCACCACCCCGGTGGACGCCGCGTCGTACACCTTCGACAGCGTGGCCCCGAGCGCGACGCAGGCGATGGCGAAGACGCCGCCGATGATGGCTGCCGCCAGACCGCTGCCACCCGGGAACAGCCGCCCGCCATAGAACAGAGCCACGGCCGCAGCGGCCAGCGCCAGTCCGCCACCGATGTGGCCCATGCGCCGCGCCGTCTCCGGCGTCCACGGACGGAAGTTGTCCGGGGTCACTTCCGCAATGGCGCCCACGACGTCGTCGTACAGCGGTGGCGGCGGGTTCTCGCTGCGCTTGCGCAGCTGCAGCAGTTCGCCGTCCAGCACCCCGAGCGACGCGAGCGTGCGGCTCGGGTCGAGCGGAGCGGACTCGCCCAGCTTCGCCAGCACCCAGCCGCCGTGCCGGGAACCACCGTCGCTGGACGTCTCCCTGGCCATGTCGACCACCAGCGGCAGCAGGTCCGCCACCGCGACGTCAGCGGGCAGCGCCACGTCGATCCTGGTGCGCGGTGCCACCACCGTCACCCGGCTGAATACCGTCGTGCCCGAAGCCACTGCAGATGCCCCCTACTTCGTCGGTCGTCGGCCCTGTTATATCGGACTTCGCCTGCTCGCACAGCGGCAACCCAGGATTCCACCGGATCAATTTCGGTCACCTGGCACCCGAGGCAGGTCGAGGTTCGCTACCGTGTCAGACGGTTGCGGCCCAGTCGCGTCCAGTCGCCGAGGTGTAGAGGGGTTCATCGGTGAGCACGGTTCAGTTCAAGAGGCCACCACGCATGCCGGCGCCGCGCACGCCCGGCGGCGAAGTGCACTTGGAGCCACCGCCGGAGATCCCGCGCAACATCCCGGGCAACGTCGTCCAGAAGATCCTGCCGTTCGTCATGATTCTGGCGACGCTCGGCATGGTCGCCTTCATGTTCACCGCGATGCGCGACCGGGGCGGGGTCAACCCGTTCTTCCTGATGATGCCGGTGATGATGCTGGTGTCGATGGGCGGCATGTTCCTCGGCGGCGGCCGCGGCGGCGCGCAGAAGAAGGCCGAGATGAACGAGGACCGCAAGGACTATCTGCGGTACCTCGGGCAGATGCGGGAGCGGGCCCACCAGGCGATGCGCGAGCAGCACGCCGCGCTGGAATGGGTCCACCCGCACCCCAGCACGCTGCTGACCATCGCGGGCAGCCGCCGGATGTGGGAGCGGCGGGCCAGCGACAAGGACTTCATGCACCTGCGGGTGGGGTTGAGCTCGCACCGGCTGGCCACCCGGCTGGTGCCGCCGCAGACCGGGCCGGTGGACGAGCTGGAACCCATCTCCACGCTGGCGCTGCGCCGGTTCACCAGGGCGAACTCGCTGGTGCGCAACCTGCCGACGCAGATCTCGGTGCGCGGTTTCGCCGCCATCAGCCTCAACGGCGAACGCGAGCACGTGCTGTCGTTCGCCCGTGCCATGCTGGCCCAGCTGGTCACCCTGCACAGCCCGGAGGACGTGCTGGTTGCGGTGGCCTCGGCGGGCAAGGCCAAGCGGGACTGGGAGTGGGTGAAGTGGCTGCCGCACGCCCAGCACCCGACGCTCACCGACGGCATCGGCCAGCTGCGCATGATGGCCAGCTCGCTGCAGCAGATCGAGGACTGGCTGGCCGAGGAGCTGGCGCCACGCCCGCGGTTCCAGCGCAAGGCGCCGTACACCGACGGGCCGCACATCGTGATCATCGTCGACGACGCGGACATCAGCCGGGAAGAGCGGATCGTCATCGACGAGGGCCTTGCCGGGGTCACCGTGCTGGACATCTCCGGGCAGCTGAACCGGCTGGCCGCCCGGCGTGGCCTGCGGCTGGAGGTCAAGGAGGGCCAGCTCGGCGCGCGCAACGCGGGCGGCGTCGAGTGGTTCGGCACCCCGGACTCGCTCAGCCTGGCCGAGGCGGAGGCGATCGCCAGGCGCATCTCGCCGTACCGGATCGGCACCACGGCGCAGGGCGAGGAGGAAGAAGACCACCCGCTGATGTCCAACCCCGGCCTGCTCGAGCTGCTGGGCATCCCGGGCGACGCGATGACGTTCGACGTCCAGCAGGCGTGGCGGCCGCGCCCGATCCGCGACCGGTACCGTGTCCCGTTCGGCGTCGGCGAGCACGGCCAGCCGGTGTACCTGGACATCAAGGAAGCGGCCGCGGAAGGCATGGGGCCGCACGGCCTGTGCATCGGTGCGACCGGTTCCGGTAAGTCCGAGTTCCTGCGCACCATCGTGCTGGCGATGATGTGCACCCACTCGTCGACCCAGCTCAACTTCGTGCTGGTCGACTTCAAGGGTGGTGCGACGTTCCTCGGCCTGGAGGCCGCGCCGCACGTGTCGGCGGTCATCACCAACCTGGCCGACGAGGTCGTCCTGGTCGACCGTATGAAGGACGCGCTGGCCGGTGAGATGAACCGCCGTCAGGAGGCGCTCAAGCGCGGCGACGGCAAGAACTACAAGAACTTCAAGAACGCCTGGGAGTACCAGAAGGCGTGGGAGAACGGCGCCGAGATGGATCCGATGCCGGCGCTGTTCATCGTGGTCGACGAGTTCTCCGAGCTGCTGTCGGCCAAGCCGGACTTCATCGACCTGTTCGTCGCCATCGGCCGTCTGGGCCGGTCGCTGCAGATGCACCTGCTGCTGGCCTCGCAGCGGCTGGAGGAAGGCAAGCTGCGCGGTCTGGACTCGCACCTGTCCTACCGCATCGGTCTGAAGACGTTCTCCGCCGCCGAGTCGCGGGCGGCCATCGGTGTGCCGGACGCGTTCGAACTGCCGAACGTGCCGGGTGGCGGGTACCTGAAGTACGACACCAACACGCTGGAGCGGTTCAAGGCGGCCTACGTCTCCGGGCCGTACCGGCCGGCTGGCATCAAGACCGCACCCGGTTCGAAGCAGAACGTGGTGCGGGCGGACAAGCGGCCGCGGTTGTTCGTGCCGGACTACGTCGAGCCGCCCAAGGAGCCGGAGCCGGAACCCGAGCCCGAGGTCGAGGAGAAGAAGAAGGACGACGAGGAGTCGGTGGACGAGCCGACCGAGCTGGAGGTCATCGTCAACCGGCTGATCGGCCAGGGCCCGCCCGCGCACGAGGTGTGGCTGCCGCCGCTGAACGAGCCGAACTCGCTGGACACGCTGCTGCCGAACCTCAACCCGACCGAGGACCGCGGCCTGAGCCCGGTGGGTTTCTTCGGCAACGGCAAGCTGCAGGTGCCGATCGGCATCATCGACCGCCCGTACGAGCAGCGGCGTGACCCGCTGTGGGCGGACTTCTCCGGCGGCGCCGGGCACGGCGCGGTCGTCGGTGGTCCGCAGTCCGGCAAGTCGATGATGCTGCGCACCATCATGATGGCGCTGGCGTTGACGCACACGCCGGAAGAAGTGCAGATGTACGCCGTCGACCTCGGTGGTGGCACGCTGGCCTCGATGGAGGCCCTGCCGCACTGCGGTGGCGTCGCGGTGGCCCGGCGCGAGCCGGACAAGGCGCGCCGCATCGTGGCCGAGATGTCGACGCTGATCACCGAGCGCGAGGCCCGGTTCGGCGAGCTCGGCGTGGACTCGATGGCGGAGTTCCGCAACCTCAAGCGGCAGGGCAAGATCACCCCGGAGCAGGATCCGTTCGGTGACGCGTTCCTGTTCGTCGACGGGTGGAAGGCGCTGCGCGACGAGTTCGAGGAACTGGAGCCGCAGATCACCAGGCTGGCCCAGCAGGGTCTGGCGTTCGGCGTGCACGTGGTGATCGCCAACAACCGGTGGGCGGACATCCGGCCGGCGATCAAGGACATGCTGGGTACCCGGTTCGAGCTGCGGCTGGGTGACCCGAGCGAGTCGGACATCGACCGGCGGGTGGCGGCCAACGTGCCGCAGGGCCGTCCCGGCCGCGGCCTGACGCACGACAAGCTGCACTTCCTGTCTGGCCTGCCGCGCATCGACGGCTCGAGCGACCCCGAGACGGTCGGTGACGGCGTCGCAGACGCCATCGCGCGGATCGACGCGGCGTGGAAGGGCAGGCACGCACCCGCGGTGCGGATGCTGCCGAGCAAGTTCGACTACTCCGAGCTGCTGGCGCAGGACCAGCACCGCGACTCCAAGCTCATCCCGATCGGCCTCAACGAGGACGAGCTGGCGCCGGTGTACCTGGACTTCGACGCCGATCCGCACTTCTACGCGCTGATGGACGGCGAGTCGGGCAAGACGAACCTGCTGCGCCAGATCATCCGCGGCATCCAGGACCGCTACACGCCGAAGGAAGCGCTGGTCATCCTGGTGGACTTCCGCCGGACCCTGCTCGGCTTCATGGAGGGCGAGCAGC
Organism: Thermocrispum agreste DSM 44070; assembly: GCF_000427905.1. Lineage (GTDB taxonomy): Bacteria > Actinomycetota > Actinomycetes > Mycobacteriales > Pseudonocardiaceae > Thermocrispum > Thermocrispum agreste. The sequence goes on from NZ_KE386604.1 coordinate 665,119, forward strand.
TGCTGGCCTACGCGGTGTCGGCCAACCAGCTGACCGACGTGATCAAGCAGGCGGCGGGCTCGATGACCAAGCGCCTGCCCGGTCCGGACGTCACCCAGGAACAGCTGAAGAACCGGTCCTGGTGGAAGGGCCCGGAGCTGTTCCTGATCGTCGACGACTACGACCTGGTGGTCACCCAGAGCGGCAATCCGCTGCAGCCGATCGCGCCGTTCCTGCCGCAGGCCAAGGACGTCGGCCTGCACCTGGTGATCACCCGGCGCGTCGGTGGTGCCAGCAGGGCGATGTTCGACCCGGTGCTCGGCAAGCTCAAGGAGCTGTCCATGCCCGGCCTGCTGGGCAACGGTTCCCGCGACGAAGGCCAGCTGATCGGCAACCTGCGTGCCCAGGCCATGCCGCCCGGCCGAGGCTTCTTCGTCTCGCGGAAGACGGGCAAGCAGTTGATCCAGGTCTCGTGGATCGACCCGGAGTGAGGCTCGCTAGGGTCGTTGCATGAGCCTGCGGGTGGCCGTCGACTTCGGCACGTCGAGCACGTGTGTGGTCGCATCGCTGTACGGCCGTGAGCCGCAGGTGGTGATGATCGACGGACATCCGTTGCTGCCGTCGTCGGTGTTCTGCGCCGAGGACGGGACGCTGTTCGTCGGCCGGGAAGCGGAGCGGCAAGCGGCCGTCGATCCGGCGCGCTACGAACCGAACCCGAAGCGCCGGATCGACGAGGGCGAGCTGCTGCTCGGCACCACCGTGGTGCCGGTGCTGGACGCCATCCGGGCCGTGCTGGAGCGTGCGGTGTCCGAGGCGCGCCGGCTCGGCGGCGGCGCGGACGTCGACCTGCTGGTGCTGACCCACCCCGCGGACTGGGGTGTGCTCCGCACCAGGGTGCTGCGGCAGGCTGCGGCCGGGCTGGGCAACGAGATCACCCTGCTGCCCGAGCCGGTGGCCGCTGCGCTGTTCCACGCGGCCACGTTCACCCCGTCCCCGAACGACCGCACGGTGGAGTTCAGCGATTCGGCCGGTGACGTGCTGGCCGTGCTGGACATGGGGGCGGGCACGGTCGACGTGTCGGTGGTCAAGAAGGAGAGCGGCCCGGGCAGCCAGGCCGGGTACCGCGTGCTGGCCACCAAGGGAGACCCGAGCTTCGGCGGCGCGGACATCGATCAAGCGTTGCTGGAGTTCATCGGCGGGCAGGTCGCCCACACCGACCCCGAAGCGTGGCGGGCGCTGATGGAGGCACGCACGCTGGGCGACCGCAGGCGGCGCCGGGTGCTTCGGCAGGACGTCCGCGGGGCGAAGGAGACGCTCTCCCGGCACGCCTACACCGACGTGCCGATGCCGCCGCCGTTCGCCGACGCACACGTCACCCGGGAAGATCTGGAGCGGCTGATCGCAGGCCCGCTCGGCCGCGCGGTGGAGATGACCGCGATGGCCATCGACGAGGCGGGCCTGCGGCCCAAGCAGCTCACCGGCGTGTTCCTGGTGGGCGGCACCAGCCGGATCCCGATGGTGGCTCGGCTGATTCACGAACGGCTCGGCATCGTGCCGATCACGTGGGACCAGCCGGAGACCGTCGTGGCGCGCGGCGCGATGCTGACGGTGCTGAGCGCGAAGGCGGAACCGGCTCGCTCGCGGCAGACGATCACGCAGCCGACGTCGGCTGCACACGCGGATGCGACCGTCCCGGCGACCACGCCGGTGCCGCCGGGGCACGGTTCGGCGGCCGCCCCGACGCTCCCAGCCACCGCGCCGGCGACACCGACGACCCCGAGTGGCGGGTTCGCGCAGCCCGCCACCGGTCCCCGGCCGGCGGTGTCCGGCGGTCACCGCCCGCCGGTGTCGTCCGGTTCCGGTCAACCACCGGCCTCCCCGTCCGGGGCCGCCCAGCCGGCCGCCGCACGAAGCTATGCCCCGGTTTCCGTGGCGGGTTATCCCGCGCGGGTGTCCGCCGGCTCCGACGGCGGCAAGGACGGGGTCAGGAAGAAGGCGCTGATCGGCGCCGGGGTGCTCGCTCTCGTCGCGGTGGTGGTGGCCGGCGTCGTGCTGCTGATGCAGCCGAAGGACGACGACCAGGGGGAAGCCGAGGAGAACCGCATCTCCGCGTTCGGTTACTCGTTCACCTACCCCGAGAACTGGACCCAGACCGACACGGTCCAGGAGGACAAGCAGGTGGCCATCCGGCCGGAAGGTGAGGAAGACGGCCCCAACTTCGTGTCGGTGCAGCGGTTCGACATCGGCTACGACTACGAGGACAACCGGGATCGGTTCATCACCGAGCTGCAGAACCGGTTGGAGGAGACGGGCCGGAACATCAAGCGGTTCAAACCCGACGACGTCTTCGCCGGCCGCCCGGTCATCACCTACATCGAAACGTCCGGCGACACCGCCACGGTGTGGCTGGTCATCGCCAAGGACGACAAGCAGCTGAGCATCGGGTGCCAGTGGGGCGGAGACGCCAGGGAAAAGGTCGAGTCCGCGTGCGAACAGGTGGTGCGGACCATCCGGTTCACCGGCGAGTGAACGCCACCCCGGCCCGGTCGGGTGATGTCGATGCGCGGCGTTCGCGGGCGTGAACGTTTCCGCGTCCCGATCGTTGATCGGGGCGAACTCGCAGGTCAGAGCCTATGTGGCGGGCGCGGTGACGGTCTCGCGCCGACTGTCGGCGGCGCTCGGTTCCGCCCGCGGCGTTCACTACTGCAACTACTTGCGCATACTCGCTGACGGGGCGGAACCAGTCATGGCAGGGTCAGCGTCGTAGGGGGCGTACGAAGGCAGAAGGAAGTACGCCGGAAGAGAAGCTCACAGAAAAGGGGGCCAGCCTCTCATGGGCGGTTACAAGGGTGAAGTCGCAGATATCACCAATGCGCACAAGAACCTGATGGACGTCAAGGCCGACCTGGACACCGCGGTCAACAACCTGGAGGCCGCGATGGGCGAGGTGCTCAGCCAGTGGCAGGGCACCGCGGCCAACGCCTTCCGTCAGCTGATGGAGCGCGTGGACGAGAAGGGTCGCTCGCTGAACGCCTCGCTGGAGAACCTGGCGGTCCTGCTGGAGAAGGCGGGCTCGACCTACCAGCAGATGGAAGAGGAGGGCGCCGGCAGCTTCAGCGGCGGGTCGTTCTCCGCGCTGGACGGCTGATCAACCACACCACAGGCACACCACGGATCTGACGTAAGGGGAACTCGCAATGACCATTCAGGTTAACTACGCCGCGCTGGAGCGGGCCGCCGACGAGGTGAACAGGGCCCAGCAGCTGATGAACACCAAGCTGGAGGAGGTCGAGGCCGAGGTTCGCCGGCTGGCCGCCAGCTGGGAAGGTGAGGCGCAGACCGCCTACCAGACCGCGCAGAAGAAGCAGAACGAGGCGCAGGCCGAACTGGCTCAGGTGCTGGCCCAGATCGAGACCGCGATCATCGACGCCAAGCAGCGCTACATGAGCGGTGAGCGGGGCATCACCGAGTCCTTCGGCGGCTGACCTCTCCATCGGCGAGACGTCGCGGGTGTGGCCCGGACCGGGTGGGTCCGGGCCACACCCTTTGTGCTGCCCGGGATCCGGCGGCACGAGCGCGGGTCGCGGCCGGTGAAGGCCGTGTCGCGACCCGGGCGCCGGGCAAGACCCCACCCCGCTGCGAAGCGGCGTGCACCAACCGGGTATCTTGGGACGTCGTTGTGCGATGCAGCGCGCCCGGATATGGGGAGCGCGCGGCCCGTACACCCATCCACAAGCCTGCAAGACCAGTTGACGACGAGGTAGCACCGTGTCCACGTACACGCCCAAACCCGGCGACATCACGCGCGCCTGGCATGTGATCGACGCCGAGGGGATCGTCCTCGGCCGTTTGGCGACCGAGGTCGCGAACCTGCTGCGCGGCAAGCACAAGCCAACGTACGCACCGCACGTGGACACCGGTGACTACGTCATCGTTGTCAACGCGGAGAAGGTCGTGCTGACCGGCAACAAGCGCGACCAGAAGCGGGCCTACCGGCACAGCGGTTACCCGGGCGGCCTGCGCAGCCGGACCTACGGCGAGCTGCTGGCGACCAAGCCGGAGCGGCTGGTGGAGAAGGTCGTCAAGGGCATGCTGCCGAAGAACAAGCTCGGTCGTGCGCAGGCCAAGAAGCTGAAGGTGTACGCAGGGCCTGAGCACCCGCACGCGGCACAGCAGCCGCAGCCGTTCAAGATCAGCAAGGTCGCGCAGGTGAGCGCACAGTGAGCGAGGAAACCGTGACCACCACCGAGTCCCCGGCTGCCGGCGAGTCCGTCGCGGCCGTCATCACCAGCGAGACGCCCGCCGCTCCGCGTCCGTCCCGCGCTGCCGGTGGTAGCGCGCAGACCGTCGGGCGCCGCAAGGAAGCCGTGGTGCGGGTGCGTCTGGTCCCCGGCAGCGGCCAGTTCAAGCTGAACGGCCGGTCGCTGGAGGAGTACTTCCCGAACAAGGTGCACCAGCAGCTGATCCGCGAGCCGCTGGAGCTGGTGGAGAAGTCGGAGAGCTTCGACATCTTCGGCAACCTCCGCGGCGGCGGCATCAGCGGCCAGGCGGGCGCCCTGCGGCTGGCGATCGCCCGTGCGCTGGTGGAGATCGACCCGGACGACCGCCCGGCGCTGAAGAAGGCGGGCTTCCTGACCCGCGACGCCCGGGTCAAGGAGCGGAAGAAGGCAGGCCTGAAGAAGGCCCGCAAGGCGCCGCAGTACAGCAAGCGCTGACGTTCGTCGTGCCCGAACGCCCATCCGGCTCGAGCCGGGTGGGCGTTCGTGTTTGCGCGATGTGTTTCGACGCCGACGCGAGCGGCCGCTTCGCCACGGACGTGCGGCGCGAGGCCGGGTTCCCGGTGATCGTGGGAATGCCCGGCGTGGTCGAACCCGCCAAGCTGATGCGGATCGCGCCCAGGGTGTGACGGCGCAACCGCAGCCCCCGTGCGGTCTTCCCGGCGGACAGCCGCTACCGTTGGTCGGGTTTTCAGGCACGAGGAGGTCCCGCTCAAGATGGCACGGCTGTTCGGAACCGACGGTGTGCGCGGGCTGGCGAACGGCGATCTGACTCCCGCGCTGACGATGTCGCTGGCGGCCAGCGCTGCCCGGGTGCTGGCGGCGCACGACCGGTCGCACCGCCCGGTCGCGGTCGTCGGCCGCGACACCCGCGCCAGTGGCGAGATGCTGGAGGCGGCCGTGGTGGCGGGACTGACGTCGGCAGGCGCCGACGTGCGCAGACTCGGTGTGCTGCCCACGCCCGCGGTGGCGCACCTGGTCGCGGAGACTGGGGCGGACCTGGGCGTGATGATCTCCGCTTCGCACAACCCGATGCCCGACAACGGGATCAAGCTGTTCGCGGCCGGCGGGCACAAGCTGCCGGACGCGATCGAGGACGAGATCGAGGCCGGCATGAACGCCGCGGTCGACGGGCCGACCGGGGCGGCCATCGGCCGGGTCGTCGATCTCGAGGACGCCATGGACCGGTACGTGGCGCACTTGGTGGGTGCCGTGTCCACCAGGCTCGACGGCCTGAAGGTCGTGGTGGACTGTGCGAACGGCGCGGCCTCGGTCGCCGCTCCGGAGGCGTATCGCCGGGCAGGCGCCGAGGTGATCGCCATCCATGCGGAGCCGGACGGCATCAACATCAACGACAACTGCGGGTCGACCCACCTGGACAGCCTGAAGGCGGCCGTGGTGGAGCACGGCGCCGACCTGGGGATCGCGCACGACGGTGACGCCGACCGGTGCCTGGCGGTCGACGCCGAGGGCAACGAGGTCGACGGCGACCAGATCATGGCGGTGCTGGCGCTGGCGATGGCCGAGTCGGGTGAGCTGACCGACCAGACCCTGGTGGCCACGGTGATGAGCAATCTGGGCCTGCACCTGGCCATGCGCAAGCACGGCGTGAAGGTGAAGACGACCGCGGTCGGCGACCGTTACGTGCTGGAGGAGCTGCGGGCAGGCGGCTACGCGCTGGGCGGGGAACAGTCCGGCCACGTGGTGATGCCTGCCTACGCGACCACCGGTGACGGGCTGTTGACGGCGCTGCGGTTGATGAGCCGGATGGCCGGCACCGGCCGCACGCTGGCCGACCTGGCCGGTGTCATGCAGCGCCTGCCGCAGGTGCTCGTCAACGTGCCGGTCGCGGACAAGGCCGCGGTCGCCTCCTCGTCGGCGGTGGCCGCCGTGGTGGCCGATGTCGAACGGGAACTGGGGGACAACGGCCGGGTGCTGCTGCGGCCGTCCGGCACCGAGCAGCTGATCCGCGTCATGGTCGAGGCGACCGACCTGACCGTCGCCCAGGCGGCTGCGGACCGGCTGGCCGGAGTCGTCGCGGCCAACTCGTAATCCCTGGTCACAGGCCCACCCCCCCTGTGCGTGTGCAAAACACGCAATCGGCTGCGCGGCCTGGGCGCGGTGGGTAGATTCGATGTGCACGTGAACGGCACCGGAAGCGCCCGACGCACGTCGAAGTGCAGACGGGACGCTGACTTAGGGGGAACGACATGGCGCCGAAGGGCGGCAAAGGCTTCAGGCAGGAGTGGGACGAGATCGAGGAGATCAACAACGATCTCGTCGATCTGAAAGAGGCTCTCGAGACGGCCGCAAAGCGGTACGTCGGCGGCGCAGATGCAGGTCCAGAGCACTTCGGTTCCGAGCGGCTGAACGCGGGCAACAACGCGGGAGAGGGTTTCCGCAAAGCGGTCGAGGCAATTACCGAAGGTCTCGACGACGCCATCGCGTATCTCGGGGCGTTCACGGCGAAGACTACGTCCGCGATCGAGACTCATCAAAAGGCCGACCGTGCCGCTGAGGACGAATACATCAAGACTGCGAAGGGTGTGTGAGCCGACCGATGAGTGAAAACGCGGACCACATCCGAGAAATTCTCGCCGACGAACCCGAGGTAGACCAGAACGACGTCAGCAAGAGGAAGCTGGAAGGCGACAACAAGCTGGCCAGGTTCCGGGAGCTGATGTGCGGTCGCGGGACCAAGATCTACACGATGTGGCGAGACAGCAAGGCGCGGTCGGGTACCACGGACTGGGTGCAACCGTGGAGTGAAGCGGATCAGCAGAAGGTCGAGGATCTGAAGTACTTCCACTTCGGCGCGATAGACGCGTCCGTGGAGCGACTGCAGAAGCTGGAGGGCGTGGCGGAGGCCATGTCCAACGGCGCTCATGACGCGATGCGCGCGCTGGCCCCGGTCTGGGAGGGGGACAGCGGAGACGCCGCGCGGAACTCGCTCAAACGGTTCGTGCAGTACAGCACGGAAGCCGCGGATGCTTGGAAGAATTTCGCGCAGGCGGCGACTGCCCTTCGGGACGAGATGCGGCGGACGCTCGAGGACGTTATTCGTACCCTTGACGAGTCGCCGATATCCGACTATATCGGATATTACAACCATCTCAACTCTGAAGACGAAGAAAAGTTCAACAATAATCTTTCAGAGGTAGTATATTTTCTGGAGCTGCACGGATACCCGGGAATCACTCCGGAACAAGCGCAAGAACTCGCCGACGACAAACTTAATTCCTTTCTTTGGATGGTGGCCGGAGGAGAGGTTGCCGGTCACGTGAAGTGGCTGGACGACCACGCCTTTTGGTACAGCCACTCCATGCATACGTATCGGCAGCAGCTCGACAACGCCCGGGATACGTTCGAGCGTTTGCTGAACACGTTCGGCGACAAGTACCACTCGAGCAGCGCGCTGCAGGACCTCAACCCGCTTATCGAGGTTCGCCCGGCGTCGGACAAGCCACGCAGGGGGGGCGGTCAGGACAACGGCTCCACTTCGCCCAGCGACTCCGGCGGTTCACGCGGCGGCGGTGGCGGGTCGTTCGGCGGCGGAGGCGGCGGGTCGTACCCGGGTGGGTCGTACACGCCGTCGGTATCCACTCCCAGCAGCTCGACACCGTCGACGACTACTCCGTCGGACGCGGACATCAAGAAGCCGGAGGACGGCACCAACCCGGTGACCGGGAAGCCGTTGGAAATCGATCCGCGCACGGGCAAGCCGTACCCGATCGATCCGGAAACCGGTGAGCCGATCAAGGACTACGACGACCAGGACACCACCACGGTGCGGCAGGGTGACGGGGAGATCTCGGTCACTGAGCCCAGTGCCACCGGCGAGATGAAGGTCACCCTCGATGACGGCAAGGGTGGCACGAAGACCTACAACCTCGACTTCGACCCGACCAGGGGCCCGGAGGACGCCAAGGGCGACAAGGACGCCCAAGGGCAGTCCGTCGGTGGTACGGCGTCCGGGGCCTTCGGGCCGCAGGGTTCGGCGGCGCGGGACGTGCCGGGTGGCAAGGCCGGCGCCGAGGACACCGTGCACACGCCGGGTGAGGACGGCAAGATCCGGATCAAGGACGGCGATGTGGAGATCGTCGCCCAGCAGCCGGAAGGCGCCGACGGGGTCACGGTGGTCAGGGTCGACGACGGTTCCGGGGAGCCGGTTACCCAGATCCTGGGTGACGAGGAGGCCGTCGAGGAGTACAAGCGGCAGCTCGCGGAGGAACGCCAGACTCTGATCAGCCAGCGGGAAGCGCTGGAGGCCCGCGACAACGTCCCGTCCAGCGAATGGGAGGAGCTGTCCAAGAAGGAGCAGGACTTCCGGGAGCGCGGCGGCATGCTGCCCGGCGACGACGTCAGCTCCGGCAAGGGGGCCTCGCACGCCACGTCCGCCGAGGAACGGTCGCCGGCGCAGTCTGTGTTCGACGCCGCGGAGCGCGAACGCCACGCGGTCAGGGTCTCGTCGCCTGTCGAGTCTGCTGAGGAAAGGTCCGCGCCGCGGTCGGTGTTCGATGCCGCCGAGCAGGAACGGCAGGCGGGGCGTTCCTCCATCGGTGGATCCGCGATGTCGGAGCTCAAGGCCGACGGTGGCGGACCCGGTGTCGGCCACGGTGTCAGCAGTAGCAGCGGTGGCGCCAGCGCGTCCATCCCCGGCGGGGGAGGCGGCGGTGGCGCATCCACCATGGGTGGCGGCGCCGGGGGCGAAAGCATCGGCGGCAGTGCTCAGAACCTCAACGCCGGCGCGCACAGTGGCGCTGTGCCGGGCGGCGGTGCGCCCGCTGGTGCTCCTGGCGGTGCTTCGGCTGGCGGGCCGGGCGTCGGGACTTTGCCAGGTGGCGGGGATGCGGTCGGTCCTCGCGGTGGTGCACCGATGATGGGCGGCGCGGCGCCGATGATGGCCGGAGCCGCGGGTGCGGGCGGTAACGACGAGTCCCGTTCGTCGTCCGCGCAGTACCAGGTGCCGGACACCGCGCTGTTCGAGCCGGAGGTGCCCGAAGGGCCGTTCGGTGTGGCACGCATCAGCGGCAGCCTGGACGACGAGGAGGCGTAACCCGTGGTCTTTCTGCCGGAAAGCAGTTCCCGGCCGGCGATCCTCGACGAGTTCGCCCAGATTCGCGCCGAGTACCGGGCCAGGGCCGAGGAGATCAGCGAGGAGGCCCGCCAGCGCGCCGCCGAGATGAAGAAGGAGCAGGAGCAGCGGCAGAAGGAACTCGAAGAGTGGAAAGCCGCGCGCGAGGCTGAGAAGAAGGAAGAGAAGGCCAAGGACGCCGAACAGGACAAGAAGCCGGAGAACCCGTGGGCCCAGCGTCCGCGGCTGCCGGACGCCGGAGCCCGCATCGGGCAGATCGAGGACGACGAGTACGACGTCCCTGAGGAACCGCCGTCCCCTCCGGCTCCGCCGCCGAGGCCGGTTGCGGTCGATCCGCAGCCCGAGGCGGCCCCGGCCACGCCGCCTGCTCCGGAGCCCGCGCAGCCGTCCGGCAGCCGGTGGGCGCCGGACGACGACGAGGACTTCGAACAGGGCAACTTTCTCCGCGGATAGCGGCCGAGCAGGGAGCGATCGATGACCAACCCGCACGGGTGGCAGCCGGGCGACTGGCAGGGGCAGCAGCCATACCCCGGTCAGCACGCCAACCCCGGTCAGGCGGCAGGGCAGCAGCCCGTCCCGCCGCCTCCGCCGGGCCAGGTGGCCGGCCCGGGCGCACCAGGTGCGGGTGGTCAGGAGGGTCCCTTCCCGGCATTCAGCGTTCGTGAGCTGGCCTGGGTGGTGTTCGGGATCGCGCTGATCACCGGGCTCGTCCTGCTCGGCAAGTACGGCTACGAAGCCGTCGACAACATGCTCGAGAAGAGCTGGGGTGAAGGCGGCTTCGCCGCCGCGGCGGCGGTCGGCGGGTTCTTCCTGGCGCTGGGCGCGATCCTGTTCCGCCGGCGCTCCCGCGCTGGGCGGGTGCTGATCATCCTCGGCGCGATCTTCTCGCTCGGCGCGCTCGATTTCGAGGACGCCGCCGCGTACGGGTTGGTCGGTGCCGCGGTGATCGCTGCGATCCTCGCCGTGGCGGGCAAGAGCTGGCTTCGGCCGAAGGTCCCCCGGTGGGGCCCCGGCTTCCCGGGTGGTTACGGATATCCCCAGCCGGGCCCGCCGGTTCCCGGTGCTCCGTACGGGCAGCAGCAGCACATGCCGGGAGGCCAGCAGCCCTTCGGCCCGCCGCCGGGCGGGTATCGGTAGTCGCTTCGGACCATGTGCGGCGCGTTCGTGATGGGAGCGGGAAATGCCGTGGCTCCTGCGGTGCCCGCTCCACGGCGGCCTTACCGCAGGTGAGCCTTCTCCTTGTCCGGTGACCGCTCGAACGTGATCGGCGCTCGCTTGACGCTCGCCTGCAACAGCTCCCGGTACTTGTCCGCACCGGTCAGCTCGGCGAGGAAGAACGCCGTGAACAGCGCATAGACCAGCCGCTGGGTCGCGCGCTGCGGTTTGCCCTGCAGGAACAGCTGCGTCCAGTGGAAGCCCTCGGTGACCGCCAGGTGTGACGACTTCTCCAGTTCCCGGACCTGCACCGGCCCGGCCCAGGAGCGGGCGATCGCGTGCGCATGGCCGATCGGCGGGGCGACCACATCGTCCGCCACGGCCAGGTGCAAGCCGGGAGCTTCCACCGACCGAGCGGCGTCCGCGGCCGAGGGAAGGGTCTGCGCCGGGGCCACAGTGGCCACCGCCTTCGGCCGGTCCTTCGGGTCCCGGTTGGCCGCGGCCAGCACCGCGGCACCGCCGCCGGTGGAATGCCCGGCCACGCCCAGCAGCTCCGGGTCGACGCTGATCCCGCTCGGTCCCAGCCGCACGTGCGCGACCAGTCGCAGCGCGGTGCGCAGGTCCGCGGCGAAGGCACGGTGGGACGGCACCGGGCCGGTCTGGGTCGCGGGCGCCACCGCCACGATGCCCCACGACGCCAGGTGCCGGAGCAGCCCGGCGTACCGGCGGGGCGGCTGCATCCAGCCGTGCCCGAACGCGACGGCGGGCAATCCCAGCCCGGCGCGCGGGGTGAACACCACGCCGGGGAGCCCGACCAGTGCCAGGTTGCCGAGCGACACCTGGTGCGGGCCCGGGTAGCTCAGCTCCTCCAACAGCACCTTCGGCTTGGCCATGCACCGACCCTAGTACCCTGGCTGCCCGTGTGTGGAATCGTGGGTTACGTCGGGCACCGCTCGGCGCTGGACGTCGTCATCGGTGGCCTCCGGCGCTTGGAGTACCGCGGATACGACTCCGCCGGGGTCGCGGTCCTCGACGGGGACGGCGGGCTAGCCGTCGAACGCAAGGCGGGCCGACTGGGCAACCTGGAGCAGCAGCTCGACGCCGTCGGCCGGGATGCGTTCGCCGGCTCGGCGGGCATGGGCCACACGCGCTGGGCGACGCACGGCCCGCCGGTCGACCGCAACTCCCACCCGCATCGGGACACCTCCGGCAAGGTCGCCGTGGTGCACAACGGCATCATCGAGAACTTCGCGACCTTGCGCGCGGAACTGGAGGCGGCCGGGATCGAGCTGGCGTCCGACACCGACACCGAGACGGCCGCTCACCTGATCGCGCTCGAGTACGCCGAAGGGCCGACGGCCGGTGACTTTCCCGCATCGGTGCGCGCGGTGTGCCGCCGCCTGGAAGGCGCGTTCACCCTCGTCGTCGCGCACGCCGATCACCCGGACGTGATCGTGGCCGCGCGGCGCTCGTCGCCCCTGGTGGTCGGCGTGGGTGAGGGCGAGTACTTCGTCGCCTCCGACGTCGCGGCGTTCATCGAGCACACCCGGGAAGCGGTCGAGCTCGGTCAGGACCAGGTGGTCGAGATCAGCCGCGACGGGTACCGGGTCACCGACTTCGCCGGCGAGCCCGCAGAGGGCAAGCCGTTCACGGTGAACTGGGACCTGTCCGCCGCGGAGAAGGGCGGCCACGACTACTTCATGCTCAAGGAGATCGACGAGCAGCCGGAGGCGCTGGCCAACACGCTGCGCGGCCACTTCTCCGGCGGCCGGATCGTCCTGGACGAGCAGCGGCTGACCGACCAGGACCTGCGCGACGTCGACAAGGTCTTCGTGGTGGCGTGCGGCACCGCGTACCACTCCGGGCTGGTCGCCAAGTACGCCATCGAGCACTGGTGCCGGCTGCCGGTCGAGGTCGAGCTGGCCTCGGAGTTCCGTTACCGCGACCCGGTGCTGGACCGCGACACCCTGGTGGTGGCGATCTCGCAGAGCGGGGAGACCGCGGACACCCTGGAAGCGGTCCGGCACGCCCGCGAGCAGAAGGCCCGTGTGCTGGCCATCTGCAACACCAACGGCGCGCAAATTCCCCGCGAGTCCGACGCGGTGCTCTACACCCACGCGGGCCCGGAGATCGGGGTGGCGGCCACCAAGACGTTCCTGGCGCAGATCGCCGCGAACTACCTGGTCGGCCTGGCACTGGCGCAAGCGCGCGGCACCAAGTACCCGGACGAGGTGGCGCGCGAGTTCGCCGAGCTGGAGGCCGCTCCGGCCGCGGTGCGCAAGGTGCTCGGCACGGTCGATCAGGTGCGCGAGATCGGCAGGCGGTTCGCGCAGTCGAAGGCGGTGCTGTTCTTGGGCAGGCACGTCGGCTATCCGGTGGCGCTGGAGGGCGCGCTCAAGCTCAAGGAGCTGGCCTACATGCACGCCGAGGGCTTCGCCGCCGGTGAGCTCAAGCACGGGCCGATCGCGCTGATCGAACAGGACCTGCCGGTGGTCGTGGTGATGCCGTCGCCGAAGGGCAGGGGCGTGCTGCACGCGAAGCTGGTGTCCAACATCAGCGAGATCCAGGCGCGCGGGGCGCGCACCATCGTGATCGCCGAGGAGGGCGACGAGGCGGTGCGGCCGTTCGCCGACGAGCTGATCGAGATCCCGGCGATGCCGACGCTGCTGCAGCCGCTGGTGGCGACGGTGCCGCTGCAGGTGCTGGCGGCCGAGATCGCCAGGCAGCGCGGGTTCGACATCGACAAGCCGCGCAATCTCGCCAAGTCCGTCACCGTCGAGTGACCATCGGCGGCCCCGGTCGTCGGTACGGTTTCTGACATGCGTGAGGTATGGACGACCGAGCGAGTGCGCGCCGCGGAGGCCAAGGTGCTCGCCCGCACGCCGCCCGGGGCGTTGATGCGCCGTGCGGCGTTCGCGGTGTCCGTGCGGGCCGCTGAGCTGCTGTCCGAGCACGCCGGTCGGGTGGCGGGCACCCACGTGGTGCTGTTCGTCGGATCCGGCGACAACGGAGGGGACGCGCTGTGGGCCGGCGCGATGCTGCGTCGCCGGGGCGTCGCCGTGACGGCCGTGCTGTTGAACCCGGAGCGGGCGCATCGCGAAGGGCTTGCCGCGCTGCGCCGCGCCGGTGGGCGAGTGGTCGAACCGGCGCAGGCAGGTCCCGCGCTGGACAGGGCGGACCTGGTCGTCGACGGCATCGTCGGATTGTCCGCCCGCGGAGGCCTGCGGCCGCAAGCCGCCGAGCTGGTGGCGCAGGCCGGCGCGCCGATACTCGCCGTCGATCTCCCCAGCGGTGTCGAACCGGACACCGGTGCGGTCGAAGGCGAGGCGGTGCACGCCACCGCCACCGTGACATTCGGCGCGTACAAACCGCTGCACTTTCTCGAACCCGCGGCCGGCCTGTGCGGGGACGTGCGCTTGGTCGACATCGGAATCCGCCCGGAGCTCGGTGATCCTGATTTCGTCGCGCTCGACCCCGCCGATGTCGGGTTGGCCTGGCCGGTGCCGCGGTCGGCCGACGACAAGTACACCCAGGGCGTGACCGGCGTCGTCGCAGGGTCGAGCCGTTTCCCGGGTGCGGCGGTGCTGGCGGTGGGCGGCGCGGTGCAGGCGACGTCCGGGATGGTGCGCTACGCCGGTTACGCAGCGGACGCGGTGCGCAACCGGTGGCCGGAGGTGATCGCCACCGGATCGTTGGCCGACAGCGGCCGGGTGCAAGCGTGGGTCGTCGGGCCGGGCAGCGGAACCGGGTCGGATTCCCAGGAAATGCTGCGGGAAGTGCTGGCCGCGGGCGTCCCGGTGTGCGCAGACGCCGACGCCACGACGATGATCGCCCAGAACCCGGACTTGCTGCTCGCCAGGGACCCGGACACCCCACTGGTGCTGACCCCGCACGAGCGCGAGTTCGAACGGCTGGCCGGCTCCGTCGGCACCGACCGGATCGCTGCCGCTCGCCGTGCGGCGCAGCGCTACCACGCCGTCGTGCTGCTCAAAGGGCACTGCACGGTGATCGCCGACGACAAGGGCCACACCTACGTGCAGCGTTCCGGTCGGTCCTGGCCGGCGACTGCCGGATCGGGCGACGTGTTGTCCGGAATGATCGGCGCGCTGCTGGCCGCAGGCTTGGAACCGGCGTTCGCGGCGGCCTGTGCCGCACTGGCGCATGACGAGGCGGCTGCCCGTGCCGCGGCGAACGCTCCCACGTCCGCGTCCTCGATCGCGGCCGCTATCCCGGAGGCCGTCCGCGCGCTGCGCGGCTTCGTGCGACCATGACCCGCATGTCCCCCCACAAGAGTGCACCCCGTGCCGAGGTGGTCGTCGATCTCGACGCGATCCGGCACAACGTCGCGCTGCTTGCCGGGCGCGCGGCGGACTCGGGCGCGGCGACGATGGCGGTCGTGAAGGCCGACGCCTACGGCCACGGCGCGGTCCCGGTGGCCCGTGCCGCGCTGAGCGCGGGAGCGAGCTGGTTGGGGGCCTGCTCGCTGCAGGAAGCGCTGGTGTTGCGGTCGGCGGGAATCACCGCACCGGTGTTGAGCTGGCTGGAAACCCCGGACGTCGACTACGCCGCGGGCATCGCGGCCGACGTCGACCTGTCGGCCAGCTCGCGCGGCGAGCTGGCGCGCATCGCCGCGGCCGCCGAGCGGGCGGGCAAGCGAGCCCGGGTGCATCTGAAGATCGACACCGGGTTGTCCAGGAACGGCTGCCCGAAAGACGAGTGGCCGTGGTTGTGCGCGGACGCCGCCGCCGCGGACGACGTCGAGGTCGTGGCGATCTGGTCCCACCTGGCGTGCGCCGACGAACCCGGGCACCCGTCGATCGACGAGCAGGGCAAGCGGTTCGACGCGGCGTACCAGGTGGCGCGGGCGGCCGGGCTGGATCCGAAGCGGCACATCGCCAACTCCGCGGCCACCCTGACCAGGCCGGATCTGCACTACGACATGGTGCGCACCGGCATCGCGATCTACGGCCTGAACCCGGTCGGCACCGACGACGACCTGCGGCCCGCGATGACCTTCCGGTCGGCGGTGGCGCTGGTGAAGCGCATCGAGGCCGGGGAGTCGGTCTCCTACGGCCACACCTGGACCGCGGCCACCGACACGTTCCTGGCCCTGGTCCCGGTCGGCTACGCCGACGGGGTTCCACGCTCGCTGTCCGGGCGCCTCGACGTCTGGCTCGACGGGCAGCGTCGCCCGGTCGTCGGCCGGGTGTGCATGGATCAGATCGTCGTCGACTGCGGTGACCACCAGCCCGAACTCGGCGCGGAGGTGGTGCTGTTCTCCGACGGGAGGGCGGGGGAGCCCACGGCGCGGGAGTGGGCGGACACCCTCGGCACCATCGACTACGAGATCGTCACCGGCATGTACCGGCCGCGCGTGGTCCGGCGCTATGTCGGCTCCGGAACCGGGGATGCGGTTTGAGGCGGTTGTCCATCCGCGGCGAACGCCGCGACGCCGATCCGTACGCCGGCGAGCCGTTGGGGGATCTGGCTCCGGACCGGGTGAGCACCGTGGCGGCCGACGAGGGCACCCCGCTTGCGGTTCAGGAGATCCTGCCGGACGAAGGCGGTGAGCCGGAGATCACGCTGGTCGGTGTGCACGGCTTCGCGCTGTCCAGCGCGACCTGGTACTTCCAGCGCCGGGACCTGGCCGCGCTGCGGCTGCCCCGGGTGCGCCAGGTGTACTACGACCACCGCGGCCACGGCCGGTCCGGCTCCAGCACCCGCGAGACCGGCACGATCGAGCAGCTCGCCGCCGACCTGCACGCCGTGCTGCGTGCGGTGGCCGGCGAGGGGCCGGTGGTGCTCGCCGGGCACTCGATGGGCGGGATGACCATCATCGCGCTGGCCGAGCAGGCACCGGAGCTGTTCACCGGCCGCGTCCGCGGGGTGTGCCTGATCACCACGGCCGCCGGGGAGGTCGGCAGCACCGGGGTGGCTCGGTCGGTGCTGGCCCGCTACAGCCCGATCGGCAGGCTGAGCGGCCTGGCGACGCTGCAGCCGAAGCTGGTCGAGCTGCTGCGCTCGGCGGGCGGTCGGATCACCAGGCAAGCGGTGCGGCGGCTGGCGTTCGGCGACAACCGGGTGCCGGAGAGCGTGCAGCGGTTCCTGCTGGCCGAGCTGGACGGGACGCCGGTGCACCAGCTGGTGAACTTCATCGCCACGCTGGGCGAGCACAACCGCTACGACGCACTGCAGGCGCTCCGGGAGACCGATGTGATGGTCATCGGCGGGGAGAAGGACCGGATCACCCCGATGTCGCACAGCGAACGCATCGTGGCCGAGCTGCCCGAGGCCGAACTGGTGTGCATCCCCGGCGCCGGCCACATGGTGCAGCTGGAACAGCCGGAGGTGGTCAGCAGCCACCTCATCGACCTGGTGCAACGCTGTGCCGGGGTGGGCCGTGCGCCCTCGCGGCGCACGGCGGGTACGAGCCGGGGGCGGAAACGCACGCGGAGGTGGTTGCGGTGAAGCTGGAGCTGCCGACGCCCGAGGACACGGTGGACCTGGGCAAGGCCATCGGCGCCCAGGCCAGGGCGGGCGACCTGGTGCTGCTGACCGGTCCGCTCGGTGCGGGCAAGACGGTGCTGGTGAAAGGCATCGCGGCCGCGCTCGGGGTGCAGGGGCGGGTCAGCTCGCCGACGTTCGTGCTGGCCAGGGTGCACGAGCCCGGCCCGCGCGGGGTCGGCATGGTGCACATCGACGCCTACCGGCTGGGTGGCGACGTCGATCAGCTGGAAGACCTGGGGATCGACACCGCCGCGGACGACTCGGTGGTGGTCGTCGAATGGGGCGAGTTCGTCGCCGACCGGTTCGGCCCGGACTACCTGCTGGTCCGGCTGGAGCGGCGGCCGGACGACGTGCGGGTGGCCGAGCTGGAACCGCACGGTTCCTGGAAGGGCAGGAGCCTGCCCGGCTGACCCGTCCGTCCGGCTCGCCGACACCGCGCGTTCACGCCCGGCCAGCGGGTCGTACGCTGGGAAGGTCATGCTGGTTCTCGCCCTGGACACCTCGACCCCTGCGGTCACCGCCGGTGTGGTCGAGCTGGGCCCGGACGGCGCCGAGACGCGCGCCGAGCGGGTCACGGTCGACGCGCGCGCCCACGGTGAACTGCTCACGCCGCATCTGCTGGAGGCGGTCGGCGCCGCCGGCATCGCGCTGAACGATCTGGCCGCCGTGGTCTGCGGCTCGGGTCCGGGACCGTTCACCGGACTGCGTGCGGGGCTGGCGACGGCGGCGTCGCTCGGCCAGGTGCTCGACGTCCCGGTGTATCCGGTGTGCGGGCTGGACGCCATCGCCGCGGAGGCGTCGGTCCAGGCGAAGTTGCTGGTCGTCACGGACGCCCGCAGGCGCGAGGTGTACTGGGCGGTCTACGACGCGGACGGCACGCGGCTGCACGGCCCGGCGGTGGACCGGCCGGACGAGATCGACCTGACGGGCGTCGAGTACGTCGCCGGGCACGGGGTCCAGGTGTATCCGGATGCGTTCGAGCTGACCGCGGTGGAACCGTGGTACCCGTCGCCACGTGGCCTGGTGCTGGCGGCGGCGGACGAGCTGCGCTCCGGCGCGGATCCGGCACCGCTGACCGCGCGCTACCTGCGCCGCCCGGACGCGCAGGAACCCGGACGGCCGAAGCGGGTGCTGGTATGAGCGCCGTGAGTGCCGAGAACGCCGTCACGCTCCGGCCGATGACCGGGCAGGACATCGACCGATGCCTGGTGCTGGAGCGCGAGCTGTTCGCCGAGGAAGGCCCGTGGAGCGCCCAGGCCTTCCGCACCGAGCTGAGCTCGGACACCCACTACCTGGTGGCGGTCGACTCGTCCGGCGAGATCGTCGGCTATGCCGGGCTGGCGGTTCTGGGACGGCAAGGCGACGCGGGTGGCGTCGAGACTGAGGTCCGCACCATCGCGGTGGCCCCGAGGGCGCGGCGCCGGGGCATCGGAACTGCGCTGCTGACCGCGCTGCTGAGCAAGGCGGACGAGCTCGACGCCCCGGTGTTCCTGGAGGTACGGGTGGACAACCAACCGGCGTTGCGGCTGTACGAGCGTAACGGCTTCCAGCAGATCGGGGTGCGCAAGCGCTACTACCGCCCGGTCGGCGTCGACGCCTACACGATGCGCCGCGAGGCACGCAGCGCCCGGGCCCGCGCCGAGGAGGCGACGGGCTGATGGCGAAGATCATCATGGGCATCGAGACCTCGTGCGACGAGACCGGGGTCGGCTTGGTGCGGTTGCACGACGACGGCACGGTCGAGCTGATCGCCGACGAGGTCGCTTCCAGCGTGGAGCAGCACGCCCGATTCGGCGGCGTGGTGCCCGAGATCGCCAGTCGTGCCCACCTGGAGGCCATGGCGCCGACGGTGCGCCGGGCGTTCGATGCGGCCGGCCTGACGCTGAAGGATGTCGACGCCGTGGCGGTGACCGCCGGTCCCGGGCTGGCCGGGGCGTTGCTGGTCGGAGTCGCCGCGGCCAAGGCCTACGCGGCTGCCCTCGGCGTCCCGCTGTACGGCGTGAACCACCTGGCCGGCCACGTCGCGGTGGACACGCTCGAGCACGGCCCGCTCCCCACGCCCTGCCTGGCCCTGCTGGTTTCCGGCGGCCACACCCAGTTGCTGCGGGTGGACGACATCGCGGGGAAGATCACCGAGCTCGGCTCGACGGTCGACGACGCCGCCGGTGAGGCCTACGACAAGGTGGCCCGCCTGCTGGGGCTGCCGTATCCCGGGGGCCCGCCGATCGACAAGGCCGCGGCCGGGGGCGACCCCGAGGCCATCGCGTTCCCGCGGGGGATGACCGGGCCGCGCGACGCCAAGTACGACTTCTCGTTCAGCGGGCTCAAGACGGCGGTGGCCCGCTGGGTGGAGGCCGCGGAGCGGCGCGGCGACGAGATCCCGGTCGCCGACGTGTGCGCGTCCTTCCAGGAAGCCGTCGCCGACGTGCTGACCGCGAAGGCGGTGGCGGCAGCGGCCGAGACCGGGATCGACACGCTGGTGATCTCCGGTGGCGTGGCCGCGAACTCCCGGCTGGCCGGGCTGGCCCGTGAGCGGTGCTCGGCGGCGGGTGTCCGGCTGCGGATTCCCCGGCCGCGGTTGTGCACCGACAACGGCGCCATGATCGCCGCGCTGGGAGCGCACGTGGTGGCGGCCGGGGTGCCGCAATCCTCCCTGGATTTCTCGGCGGCCCCCGGCCTGCCGGTGTCCACCGTCACGGTCTGACGCGGCGCGTCGTCCGTCGGTCCGGAGCGCTCTCACACGCGATGCAGCGTGGGATCCCCGTCTGCCACGACGAACGACGCGTCCGTGACGGCATTCGCGCCGGGTTGCGACACCTTCGACAGAATCCGGAAGTCGGCGCGTACTTCGTCCGCGGTGAACTTGGTCCGCACATAGCCGCGCCGGTTCCGGAAGTACTTGATGTGCGGGTTCTCGCGCAGCACCTTCTCGTTGGTGCTGTCGTCCCCGTCGAAGCCGCTGGTGATGGACGTGGTGACGAATTCGACGGCCACGTCGTCCCCGGCCGAGCCGTCGTAGGCAGCTTTGACCTCGGCGGCCCAGTGCCGGTGCACGTCACCGGTGAGCACGATCCCGTTGCGCACCTGTGAGTCACGCAGCGCCGCGGTGATCTTCTGCTGAGAAGCGGCGTAGCCGTCCCAGGCGTCCATGCTGTATCCCTTGTCGGCACCGGCGACCAGGTCGCGGCGGGAGAAGAACACCTGCTGCCCGAGCACGTCCCAGCGCGCGGTCGAGGAGCGGAACCCGTCGATGAGCCACTGCTCCTGGTCGGCACCGGTGATGGTGCGGTTCGGGTCGAGCCGCTCTTCGCAGCCGACCTGGGTGCCGTCGCCGCACGCCTGGTCGGACCGGTACTGCCGGGTGTCGAGCATGTGGAACGTGGCCAGCGAGCCCCAGTGGTAGCGGCGGTAGAGCTGCATGTCGATGCCGTTCGGCTTGCTGATCGGCCGCAGCGGCATGTGTTCGTAGTAGGCACGGAAGGCCGCCCTGCGCCGGTCGAGGAACGCCTCGCCCGGGGTGTCGGTGTTTTTCTCCGGGGTCTGGTTCGCCCAGTTGTTCTCCACCTCGTGGTCGTCGAAGACCACCAGCCACGGCGCGGCCGCGTGCGCGCGCTGCAGGTCCAGGTCCGTCTTGTACTGCCCGTGTCGCTGGCGGTAGTTGGCCAGCGTGATGGTCTCCGGCCCGAGAACCTTGCGAACGTCCTTGGCTTTGGCCTTGTACTCGTACTGGTAGTCGCCGAGGTGCAGGATCAGGTCTGGGTTGTCCTCGGCCATCCTGCGGTACGCGGTGAAGTAGCCCTCGCCGTAGTGCGCGCACGAGGCGAAGCACATGGTCAGCTCGCCGAGCGTGCCCGGGGCAGGCGCGGTGCGCGTGCGGCCGACGTCGGACAGGTTGCCCTCGGCACGGAACCGGTAGAAGTACTCCCTACCGGGCTCCAGGCCTTCCGGGATCACGTGCACGCTGTGGGCGTAGGCCCGTACCGCCTCCACCGACCCGCGCTGCACGATCTGGGTGAACTTCTCGTCGGCTGCCAGCTCCCACTCCACGGTCACCGTCTTGTCCGGCATCCCGCCGTAGCCGTCTGCCGCCGTCGGGTTCGGCGCCAGCCGAGTCCACAGCACGACGCTGTCCGGCAGCGGATCACCGGACGCGACTCCCAGGTTGAAGAACGGCCCCCTCGGCAGGCGCACCCCTGCGCCTCGGGTGGCCTGTGCGCGGGCCAAGGCGCCGCCGATCGCGGCCAGGCCGAGCGCACCGGCCCCTCCCAAAAGGACCGCCCTGCGGGTGACAGGCGTAGTCGTGTCGGACACCGGGACCCCCTTCAACGCGGTGTGTGCAGTGACGCACATCACCGTGGCGAGGGAAGGGGGACAGAGCAACCGGCAGTGGTCTGCAGGTGGTGAATTCCTCACTTTCGACGTCAGCCGAAAGGGGTATGACGCTTGTCACCGGCGGGCAAGCACGGCAGGCGGACGCGGTCAGGCCGGGGGCGGGGTGGCTCCGCTCGCCGGACGGACGGCCGCGCGCGCGGCCAGGATCGACGCGACCACGGACAGCACGGTGAGAGCCAGGCTCGCGTACAGACCGACCCCGGGTTCGATGTCGATGAAACGCTCCCCAGTGGCCACGTCCTCGTCGTGGATGGTCGAGCGAGGCACACCGAACCGGTCGGCCAGTGCATTCATCACGTCCCGGACGGTCGGCAGCGTGACCCACGCCAGCACGATGGACACCAAGGCGGCAGCGGCCAGTCCGAGCCAGCTCAGCCAGCGCACGGTGGTCCACCGCGCCGACAGTGGTGATGCGGCCACGACGCCGCTGCCCACCAGCAGCAGGACCGCCACCGCGGCAGGCAGGGACGCCCAGGCCGTCCCGGACTCCGCCTCGATGGCGTTGGCCGCCGCCCCGGCCATGCCCGCCGGGCTGGTGGCGTCGAGGTGGGTGCTGACCGACGACCAGGTGAGGAACGAGAAGGTGGTGGCGGCGACGGCGGTGGCAATGCCGAACCATTGCGACCACCGCGGCCATGTCGCCTCCGCTGGGGCTGCCGCCGGATTGTCGGGTGCGCCGGTCACAGTCGAGCTCTCTTTCCGCGGGCGGCCACGACGGTCCGCCGAGTGCCTGCCACGGTAGTCCTTGTCGCCGGCGGGCGGGTGCCTGAGCGCTGGGTGCGGTAGATCGACGTCACCGGTAGTCCTTGCCGTCGGCGAGCGCGCCCCGGCGCACTGGACGCTTGCTCGTCACGGCACGGGCGGGCTTTCGGTGCGATGTGTCGCCGACGGTCGGCACGGCGTGACCTTCGTCCGCGACTTACCCGGTGACCTGGTCGTTTGCCCCAGGTCACGGTGGCCAACGCAGGTCACAGGGGGCCCGGTTGCACGGCTAGCACTCACATGGTTAGAGTGCTAAGTGCAAGCGATGAACACGCCCGGCACCCGCGACGACGGGGGTGGGAGTCGTGACCCCAATTCCGACAACGCTTTCTCGACCGTGGAGGTCAACCCGGTGAGCGTGAACATCAAGCCGCTTGAGGACAAGATCGTTGTCCAAGCGAGCGAGGCCGAGGAAACGACGGCTTCCGGTCTCGTCATCCCCGACACCGCCAAGGAGAAGCCCCAGGAGGGCAAGGTCCTTGCCGTTGGCCCGGGCCGCATCGACGACAAAGGCAACCGTATTCCGCTCGACGTGAAGGTCGGCGACGTCGTCATCTTCTCGAAGTACGGCGGCACCGAGGTCAAGTACAACGGCGAGGAGTACCTGATTCTCTCGGCCCGCGACGTGCTCGCGGTGGTCAACTGACCTCGGCCGCGTGGCCGGATGTCCCCGGCCTGACGTGGTTTCTGTCAGCCAGACGCCCCGGCCCCGCGGAAGAAGGGGCCGGGGCGTTCGGTTTGTTGTGACCAGAAAGGGACTCGAGGCGAGCAATGCCTAAGCAGATCAACTTCGACGAGGACGCGCGGCGGGCGCTGGAACGGGGTGTGAACAAGCTCGCCGACGCCGTCAAGGTGACCCTCGGGCCGCGCGGACGCCACGTCGTTCTGGGCAAGAAGTACGGCGGCCCGACGATCACGCTCGACGGTGTCACGGTGGCTCGCGACATCGAGCTGGAGGACCCGTTCGAGGACCTCGGCGCGCAGCTGGCCAAGAGCGTGGCCACCAAGACCAACGACGTGGCCGGTGACGGCACCACCACGGCCACCGTGCTGGCGCAGGCGCTGGTCAAGCACGGCCTGCGCAATGTCGCCGCGGGCGCCAACCCGACCGAGCTGAACCGGGGCATCCAGGCGGCCACCGACAAGGTCATCGAGGTGCTCAAGGCCAAGGCGACGCCGGTGAAGGGCCGCGACGAAATCGCCCAGGTCGGCACGGTGACCTCGCGTGACGCCCGGATCGGCGAGTTGCTCGGGGAAGCGGTGGAGAAGATCGGCGAGGACGGTGTGATCACCGTCGAGGAGTCCTCCACGCTGGCCACCGAGCTGGTCATCACCGAGGGCGTGCAGTTCGACAAGGGCTACATCTCCGCGCACTTCGCGGCCAACGCCGAGGACCAGCGGGTGGTGCTGGAGGACGCCTGGGTGCTGCTGCACCGGGAGAAGATCTCCGCGCTGGCGGACCTGCTGCCGCTGCTGGAGAAGGTCGTCGAGACCAAGAAGCCGCTGCTGGTCATCGCCGAGGACGTCGAGGGCGAGGCGCTGTCCACCCTGGTGGTGAACACGCTGCGCAAGACGCTGAGCGCGGTGGCGGTGAAGGCGCCGTTCTTCGGCGACCGGCGCAAGGCGTTCATGGACGACCTGGCGGTGGTCACCGGGGCGCAGGTGGTGTCCGCCGAGATCGGCCGCAAGCTGTCCGAGGTGGGGCTGGACGTGCTGGGCAAGGTCCGGCGCGCGGTGATCACCAAGGACGACACCACGCTGGTGGACGGTGCAGGCACCAAGGAGGCGCTGCAGGCCCGCATCGCGCAGATCCGGCGCGAGATCGAGACCACCGACTCCGACTGGGACCGGGAGAAGCTGCAGGAGCGCCTGGCCAAGCTGGGCGGTGGCGTGGCGGTCATCAAGGTCGGTGCGGCCACCGAGACCGAGCTGGCCGAGCGCAAGCACCGCATCGAGGACGCCGTCGCGTCCACCAAGGCGGCCGTCGAGGAGGGCATCCTGCCCGGCGGTGGTTCGGCGCTGGCGCACGCCGCCAAGGAGCTGACCGACGACCTGGGCCTGTCCGGAGACGCGGCGACCGGTGTGGCGATCGTGCGCGAGGCGCTGACCGCTCCGCTGTACTGGATCGCCAGCAACGCCGGATACGAGGGCTCGGTGATCGTCTCCAAGGTGACCGAGCAGGAGTGGGGCCGCGGCTTCGACGCCACCACCGGTGAGATGACCGACCTGGTCGCGGCCGGCGTGGTGGACCCGGTGAAGGTCACCCGGTCCGCGGTGGCCAATGCGGCTTCGATCGCCCGGCTGGTGCTGACCACCGAGTCGTCGGTGGTCGACAAGCCGGAGGAGTCCGACGACGAGGACCACGGCCACCAGCACTGATCACGGTCACGTCCCACGAGGACTGTCACTGGAATGTCCCCACCGGGGGCGGCTCCACCAGGGGCCGCCCCCCCGTTTTCGTTGGAGGCGGGGGGTGTCGGGTTGGTGTCTCGGGTTCGTTGGAGGCAGAGGGCGCCGGGCAGGTGTCCCGGATCGTCGCGACCGGAGCGGATGACCGTCGGCTCGGCGCCGGGTTGGCCGAGTGCAGCCTGCCGACCCGTCCGCGCGGGACTCGTTCCCTACTGGGGAAGACCGTTGGCCTGGTCAGGTGCTCTTGGCGGTGGGGCGAGACTGTGATCAAGCGGGTGTGGTTCGGCGCACCGGGCGTGCCCGGTTGACCCGGATAGTGCGGTTCGCCGTGTTCGCGCTGCGCAGGCCCCGTTCTGGTCGGTCGTACTCGTTGACGGCTGCCTGGGCCGGTGCTGCGCGGCCGCTGTGACGAAGCGTGCCATCGCTCGTCGGCCGAGTGCTGCCGACTCCGGTGGAACCAGTGCTGCCGGTTCCGCCGGAACCAGTGCTGCTGTCGCCCACCGAGTCAGCGGCCGGTGTGTCACTGTCCGGCGGGACGCGGGCCGGTGTGTCACTGTTCGGCGGGCCGCGGGAGCGTTCTGCCTGCAACGCTCGAACGGCCGGTACTCTGCTTTCGCCTGCCCGGTGCCCGGACAGGCGAAAGGGACGGTCTCCCGCAGGGAGCCGCCCCTTGGCGTGTGGTCGTGAGCTGGTCAGCCGCCGGCAGCCATGGCCAGCGCCCGCTCCTTCTTCTTCTGCGCCTTGATGATCGACTCGCGTTCGGACTCCGACAGCCCGCCCCAGATGCCGTACGGCTCATGCACCGCCAGCGCGTGCGCACGGCAGATTTGCAGCACCGGGCAGGTTTGGCACACCGCTTTTGCCCGGGCTTCCCGTCTGGCTCGCGCTGGACCGCGTTCCCCGTCCGGGTGGAAGAAAAAGGCACTGTCCATTCCCCGGCATGAGCCCTCCAGTTGCCAGTCCCAGAAATCGGCGTTCGGGCCGGGTAGCCTGCGTGTGTCTGCCATGGTGATCCGCCTCACGTTCGCCGTGTGTTCCGGCTGGTCGTGCGCCGGAGCCGGGTTGCCCGGATGCTCCATTCGGCGCGGTGGCCGTAACGTTAGAACCGCGCCAATAGTTGTTCAACAGAGCAAGGTCATTTCATTCATTAGATATCCCCCGCGCAAGTTAGACACCTCCATTTCGCGCACCCCAAGTGGACGTGATCGCCTGGTCAGGCGAGGTTTACCCACACCGGCTGGCAACTATTCACGATCCGGCGGCTGAAGTTGCCGGGGCGGCCGGTGCCCGCGATATTGGGTGCGTGCGAGCACCGATGTCGGAGCCGGATACCAGGCATGCCGCACGCACCACCGCCGAACCGACTCTCCCGGTGTCCGCGGTGGCACGTCGGCTCGGCGTGGCCCCGGCGACGCTGCGCACATGGGATCGCCGCTATGGCGTGGGGCCGAGCGGCCACATCAACGGAAGGCATCGCCGTTACACCGCGTTCGACATCGCTCGGCTGGAGATCATGCAGCGGGCTCTGCTGGCGGGTGCGTCGACCGCCGAGGCGGCCAAGTACGCGCTCGAGTCGGTGGTGACCGACCCGGCGGCGGCCGAGGTCCTGCCCCAGCCCCGGCGGGGTGGGCAGATGGAGCAGGAGACGCCGCGGGCGTCCCGGCTCGCCCGTGGCCTGAGTGCGGCCGTGTTGCGGTTGGACAGCCATCAGGCTCAGTTGCTGGTGGAGGAGGCCGTCGCGACCGTCGGTCCGGCGGTCGCGTGGGAGGACGTGGTCCGGCCGGTGGCCGAGGCGATCAGCGACCAGTGGCGGGCGAGCAACCCGGGGCCGGAGGCGAAACAGCTGCTGAACGGGCTGATGCTGGCGGCGCTGCACCGGGCGACGCCGGTCGCGCGCCGTCCGCGCAACCACCACCCGGTGCTGCTGGCGGACATGCCCGGTGCGCGATCCGATCTGACCGTTCCCGCGCTCGCGGCGGAGCTGGCCCGGCGCGGCATCCACCCGATGACGTTCGGCACCGGGTTGTCCGCTGACGCCGTGATCAGCGTCGCCCGGCGTACCAGGCCCGCCGCGGTGGTGCTGTGCGCGCACCGCGCTGAGAACGCCGATGCCACGCTTTTCCGGCGGCTTGCCCGCGGACGCTCCCGTGGCCGGCTGTTCGCCTGCGGCCCTGGCTGGCAAGACGTGAAGCTTCCGGAAACGGTCGAGCCGTTGGCCACGTTGGCCGCCGTCGTCGAGCGGGTCAGTTACGTCCTGCTCGGCTGACGCTCGCCCACGGGCCGGTCGGCCGGTGTCGGAGCCGATACTGATCCGGTGCATGCGCTGCCGGCCGACCTGCGGGCAATGGCCTTCCGTGGGGCACCGATCGACAACCGTGCCCTCGCTGCCGCCGCCACCGCCGATCCTGCGACCAGGTGGCTGGCCGCCGTGACCGTGGGCGCACAAGGCCGTTACGCGGCGGCTTACGCCCTGCTCGAGCCGCTGTCGGTGGCCACGGACCCGGTGCTGGCTTCACTGGCATGCAGCACGATCGGCTCTCACCGTCGCCAGCTCGGCGGGCATCACGCGGCTCGCAGGTGGGATGCGCTTGCCGCGCGGCACGCGGCGCGCGCCCGCAGCGACGGCGTCGGCACAGATCCCGACGGCATCGGTCCCACGGGCGCGCTGGCGGATGCGCTGCTCGGCTTGGCCGCCGATGCGCTGGCGGTCGGACGGCTCGCCGAGGCCGCAGCTCTCGTCGACCGCGCGGCGGCCCCGGCGCGGGGGAGCTGGCGGACCAGGGTGCGGCATGCCTGGGTCAGCGCGGAGCTTGTGCTCGCATCCGGCCGGGCGTCCGCCGCCGTCGCGCCTGCCGAGCGGGCCGCGGCGCTGGCTCGCGAACACGGCGCGGCCCGCCACGCCGTGAAGTCGGACATCGTCCTCGCCGTCGCACTGGCCACGGCCGGGTCGGCAGGGGAGCGGGCCCGGCGCCTGGCCCTGCAGGCACTGGAGGCGACGGAAGGGGCGGGCTGGCACTCGCTCTGCTGGCCGGCGGCACTGGCGGCAGCGGACGCCTCCGCCGATGCCGGGGACGGGCGGTCGGCGGCCTGGCTCCGCCGCCGGGCCGGAGATCATCTGCACAGAGTGTTACGGGCCGCGGATGCCGCCGGACGGCGCATCGCAGAGCACTCACCGTGGGTACCAAATGTCGACAAACTTCTCGATCGCGCCCAAACGAGGACATTTGGGGGACGATCTTGTGCAAAATAGGCCACCAGATCGTGTCAAGGTCGGCCCAAAAGCGTCCGATAGGGGGTTATGAGACGTCACCCGGCTGCCGGACAGCTTGACCGTTCCGGACTGGCTGGTTGCCCTCCGGTGTGGGGTGCACCGGGAGGACTGGCTGCTGGCTGGTGACTGTGAGTAGCGTGTGATGGACGATGAGAGAGGAACTCCCGTGACGACGGTCTTGATCTGTGACGACCGGCGCAGTGTTCGCGAGGGGCTGACGCGGGTGATGTCAGCTGTGCCAGGGGTCAGTCGCATTGACTGCGTGGCGCACGGTGACGAGTTGCTCGCGCGCTATTCCCGACAGCCGGTGGACGTCGTGCTGGTGGGGACGCAGCGCGCCGTGCCGACCGGAGTCGAGGCCACCCGGCGCCTGGTGGCCGCCCACCCGCAGGCGAACGTGATCGTTTTCGGCGCCCCGGACGACGCGGGCAGCATCGCCGCCGCCATCGCCGGCGGTGCGCGTGGCTACCTGCGCTGGGACGCCTCGCGGCCCGAGCTCGTCGCCGCGCTGGCACACACGCTGGCCAGCACGTCGGTGCCGTCGCAGCGGCAGCCGTCCGACCCGGGCGTGCAGCTGACCGAGCGGGAGCTGCAGGTCCTGCGCGGAATGAGCCAGGGCAAGAGCAACGGGCAGATCGGCCGCGAGCTCTACCTGTCCGAGGACACGGTGAAGACGCACGCGCGCCGGCTGTTCCGCAAGCTGGGCGTGCGCGACCGGGCGCAGGCGGTGGCGCACGGATTCCGGCGCGGGCTCGTTTCCTGAGGTGCGTGGAGCGAACAAGGGCCTTGCGGAACGCGGGGCCCTTGTTCGTTTGCCCGGATGCGCGCGATGCCGGGTGGACTCGACCGGTACGGTGGTACGAAGCGGCTCGGGTGATCCGGAACTAGCCACGCGCCGAGCACTTACCAGCACTTTGTCGTCAATGAGTAACACTGGGACAGTTGTCTGCGATGGCCAATGTGGGGGACGGACTGGACGAGTCGGTCGCCGCTGCCGTTGAGGGGGATCCCGAGGCGGTCGAGCGGGTGCTGGCTGCCGTCCGTCCTTTGGTTGTGCGCTATTGCCGAGCGCGCGTCGGCAGGCAGGAAAGGTCGTTCGCCTCGGCGGACGACGTGGCCCAGGAGGTGTGCCTCGCGGTGCTGACGGCTTTGCCCACGTACCGGGATCAGGGACGACCGTTTCTGGCCTTCGTGTACGGCATCGCGCAGCACAAAGTCGCCGATGCGCACCGCGCCGCGTCCCGCAACAAGGCGGACCCGGTGGCCGATGTGCCGGACGACGTGGAACGGGACATCGGCCCCGAGCAGCACGCGCTGCAGGGCGAGCTGAACGAACGCATGTCGAAACTGCTGGAGATCCTGCCGGAGAAGCAGCGCGAGATCCTCGTACTGCGCGTCGTGGTGGGGTTGTCCGCGGAGGAGACCGCGGAAACGGTCGGCTCGACGCCGGGTGCGGTGCGGGTGGCGCAGCACAGGGCGCTGGCTCGGCTGCGCAAAGCATTGGCCGCAGAGGAGGTGGTCTGAGTGTCGAACTCACACGACGAGTCGTCGACGCCTGACCTGGCGGCCGTGCACGCCGACGACGCGTTGCTGGACGCGCTGGGTGGCTCGGATCGCAAGGTGGCCGACGAGCTCGGCTCCGCCGAGCTGAACTCGCTGCTGCTGGCCTGGAGCCGGGAAGTCGACAGCGAGCCGATGCCGGAGCTGGTGGACGCCGAGACGGCGCTGGCCACGATCCGCGCGGCGCGCGAGTCGCACCGCAACGACAAGGCGCGGCGGCGCCGCATGCTGATCCCGGTGGCGGCGGCTGCGGCCGTGCTGGGGGTCACGTTCGGTGGTGCCAGCATCGCCGCCAGGGACGCACAGCCCGGTGACACGCTGTGGGGCCTGACCCAGGTGCTCTACGCCGACAAGGCGGCGTCGGTCGAGGCCTCCTACGACGTGCGGGCGGAGTTCAAGCGCGCTCGCGAGGCGCTCGACGACGGCGATTTGAACGTCGCGCGGGACGCGCTGGAGAAGGCTCGCAAGTCGCTGCAGAACGTCGCCGAGGAAGACGACCACGACGGCCTGCAGCGCGAGCACGACAAGTTGCGTGACGAGCTGGATCGGGGCGGAAGCGCGCCGGACGACAAGCCGACGACGCCGGAGGGCGACGACCCGCCGTCGAGCAACCCGTCTTCGCCAGGTGGCAGCAGCGACCAGCCGAGCGAGCAGCCGCCCAGCGAGCCCAGCAGCGAGCCGAGCGAGCCGAGCACCGAGCCGTCCACGCCGTCGGCGCCGCCGTCGAGCGCGGAGTCCGATCAGGACCACTACTCGTCACAGCCGCGGACCAACGGCGCGGAGAGCGCCACCGAGCCACGGGGCGAAGACGGCGGCTAGCAAGCGCCCGGCCCGGAAACGAGCGGGCGAGAAGCGTCACATCCGGCTGGGGCGAGATGCATCACACCTGGTGACCGCTCGGGCCGGGACGGCGCGCAAGCATGAAGCCGCAGATCGCGGCTTCGGCTGACCTTCGGTTGGGCTTCGGTCGCCTGTGCACGGCTCCGCTCGGGCGCGCAGCGGCGCCGTGCGATGCATGCGGACCGCCTCGTCCGCGGCATGCGGTCGGAAATCAGCGTGCGGACTGGGTGGCGCGCACTCCTTCGGCGAAGCCGCGGCAGTAGTCCCAGCTCACGTAGTCCATCGGGTTCGGGGCGAACGCAGGCTCGTGCGGCCGCACCTGACCGTCGGTGAGCAGCTGCTCCAGGCTGGCACGCAGCAGGTGCCACTCGTGGTAGTGCGGCTCGTTGCAGTCGGCGCAGTCGACCACGATCCCGCGGATCCCGCGCGGTTCCAGCAGCCGCTGGTACAGCTGCAGATCCTGCAAGTCGGCCAGCAGCTCGGCCCGTTCCTCCTCGGTCAGCGGAGGTGCGGGCTCGTCGTCCATGTCTGCCAGGCTCCGCGCCGGGTCGTCCGGGTCGTCGGCGAATGGGTCGGGCGGCATTTCCTGCGAGTGCACATCGAAAACGGTACAGGGTCGGCTCCGGTGGCTGTCCAGATACCATCGACGCATGACCCCCCACACTCGGCCTGACGAGGAGTTCCTTCCCAGCAAGTTCGCGCCGCTCGGGCTGACGTTCGACGACGTGCTGCTGCTTCCGGCGGAGACCGACGTCGTCCCCAGCGAGGTGGACACCACCGCGCGCCTGTCCCGCAACATCACGCTGCGAATCCCGCTGGTTTCGGCGGCGATGGACACCGTGACCGAAGCCCGGATGGCCATTGCCATGGCCCGTCAGGGCGGGATCGGCGTGCTGCAGCGCAACTTGTCCATCGACGATCAGGCGTCGCAGGTCGAGGTGGTCAAACGCTCCGAAGCGGGCATGGTGACCGACCCGGTGACGTGTTCACCGGAGGACACGCTGGCCGAGGTGGACGCGCTGTGCGCGCGGTATCGCATCTCCGGTGTGCCGGTGACCGATCCGGACGGCACGCTGGTGGGCATCATCACCAACCGCGACATGCGCTTCGAGGTGGACCACTCGCGCAAGGTCGCCGAGGTGATGACCAAGCCGCCGCTGGTCACCGCGCAGGTCGGGGTGTCGGCGGACGTCGCGCTGAGCCTGCTGCGCAGGCACAAGGTGGAGAAACTGCCGATCGTGGACGGCGCGGGCAAGCTGCGCGGGCTGATCACGGTCAAGGACTTCGTCAAGACCGAGCAGTACCCGAACGCGACCAAGGACCCGGACGGCAGGCTGCTGGTCGCCGCCGCGGTGGGCGTCGGCGTGGACGGTCGCAAGCGTGCGCACGCCCTCGCGGACGCGGGCGTGGACGCGATCGTGGTGGACACCGCGCACGGTCACTCGAAGAACGTGCTGGAGACCATCGCCGTCCTGAAGAAGGAACTGGGCGACACGGTCGACATCATCGGCGGCAACGTGGCCACGCGGGCGGGCGGCCAGGCGATGGTGGACGCGGGCGCCGACGCGGTGAAGGTCGGGGTCGGCCCGGGGTCCATCTGCACCACGCGCGTCGTCGCGGGTGTCGGGGTGCCGCAGATCTCGGCCATCTACGAGGTCGCGCAGGCGTGCAAGCCCGCAGGGGTTCCGGTGATCGGTGACGGCGGCATCCAGTACTCCGGTGACATCGCCAAGGCCATCGCAGCCGGTGCCGACACGGTGATG
Organism: Thermocrispum agreste DSM 44070; assembly: GCF_000427905.1. Lineage (GTDB taxonomy): Bacteria > Actinomycetota > Actinomycetes > Mycobacteriales > Pseudonocardiaceae > Thermocrispum > Thermocrispum agreste. Next base: position 697,129 of record NZ_KE386604.1, read on the forward strand.
CTGGGCAGCCTGCTGGCAGGCACCGACGAGTCGCCGGGCGACGTCATCCTGGTCAACGGCAAGCAGTACAAGACGTATCGCGGCATGGGATCGCTGGGGGCCATGCAGTCCCGTGCGGGCGGCAAGTCGTACTCCAGGGACCGCTACGCGCAGGACGACGTGCTCAGCGACGACAAGCTGGTTCCGGAGGGCATCGAGGCCCGCACACCGTACCGGGGGCCGCTGGCGACGGTGGTGCACCAGCTGGTCGGCGGGTTGCGCTCGGGCATGGGCTTCACCGGCGCGCGTACCATCGCCGAGCTGCAGCAGGCGCAGCTGGTACGGATCACCTCGGCAGGCCTGAAGGAGTCGCACCCGCACGACGTGATCATGACGGCGGAGGCGCCGAACTACACCATGCGGAGCTGACCGCTCGGCCGGCGCGTGGCGCTGCTCGCGGTGCGTCCCGGCCACCGCGGGCACGCGCTGGCCGGGAAAGCTAGGCTCTAGCCCGTGCGTGATGTGATCGAGATCGGCATGGGCAGGACCGCCCGGCGGGCCTACGACCTGGACGACGTGGAGATCGTGCCGTCGCGGCGGACGCGGTCGTCGAAGATCGTCTCGACCGCCTGGCAGATCGACGCCTATCGCTTCGAGCTGCCGTTGGTGACCCATCCGACGGATGCGATCGTCTCGCCGGACACCGCCATCGCCATCGGCAAGCTCGGCGGGCTCGGCGTGCTCAACGCCGAAGGGCTGTGGGCCAGGCACGCCGACGTCGACGAGGCGTTGCAGACGCTGCTGGTGGCGGCGGAGAACATGGAGGACCCGGCGGCGCTGACCCGTCAGTTGCAGCAGCTGCACGCCGCGCCGATCCGCCCGGAGCTGATCACGGCCGCGCTGAAGAAGATCCGGGACGCCGGCGTGACGGTGGCCGCCCGGGTGAGCCCGCAGAACGCCGCCGAGCTGACCCCGCACCTGCTCGACGCCGGGGTGGAGATCCTGGTGGTGCAGGGCACCATCGTGTCGGCCGAGCACGTCAGCGGCGAGGACACCGAGCCGCTGAACCTCAAGGACTTCATCGCCAACCTGGACATCCCGGTGATCGCGGGCGGGGTCAGCGACTACCGCACGGCGATGCACCTCATGCGCACCGGAGCCGCCGGGGTGCTGGTCGGCCACGGCTACGCGCCCGGGGTCACCTCCACCGACCGGGTGCTGGGCATCGGCGTGCCCATGGCCACCGCGATCATCGACGCGGCGGCGGCTCGCCGCGACTACCTCGACGAGACGGGCGGCCGCTACGTCCACGTCATCGCCGACGGCGGCATCAGCTGCAGCGGTGACCTGGCCAAGGCCATCGCGTGCGGGGCGGACGCCGTGATGCTCGGCGCCCCGCTGGCTGGCTACCGGGACGCTCCCGGCCGGGGCCTGTACTGGACCGCTGCCGCGGCGCACCCGTCGTTGCCGCGGTCGCGTATCGCCATGGGCCCGGACGTCGACGTCGATTTGGAGACGCTGCTTTACGGGCCGTCGTTCGAGCCGGATGGCCGGATCAATTTGTTCGGCGCGCTGCGCCGGGCGATGGCCAAGACGGGCTACTCCGACTTGAAGGAGTTCCAGAAGGTCGGGCTCACGGTGCGCGCGTGAACTCCACCGGTCGATCGCGGTGACTCGTAGGTAACTTACCCGTAGTCAGAAGCGGCCGCCGCGGTTACCCTGGCCGCTATGCCCACCAGCTACGACTATGACGTCATCATCGTCGGCTCGGGGTTCGGCGGCAGCGTCTCGGCCCTGCGGCTGACCGAGAAGGGATACCGGGTCGCGGTCATCGAGGCAGGCAGGCGGTTCTCCGACGAGGACTTCGCCGAGACGTCGTGGAACCTGCGCAAGTTCCTGTGGGCCCCGGCCCTGGGCTGCTACGGGATCCAGCGCATCCACTTGCTGGACGACGTCCTGGTGCTTGCCGGGGCGGGCGTCGGGGGCGGCTCGCTGAACTACGCGAACACCCTCTACCGCCCGCTCAAGCCCTTCTACCAGGACAAGCAGTGGGCGCACATCACCGACTGGGAGTCCGAGCTGGCCCCGTACTACGACCAGGCGTCCCGCATGCTCGGGGTGGTGGAGTGCCCGCTGGACACCCCGCACGACGAAGTGATGCGCAAGGTCGCGGCGCGGATGGGCATCGCGCACACCTACCACCCGACCCAGGTCGGGGTGTTCTTCGGCAAGCCGGGGCAGACGGTGCCGGACCCGTTCTTCGGCGGCGTCGGCCCGGCGCGCACCGGATGCATCGAGTGCGGCAACTGCATGGTCGGCTGCCGGCACAACGCCAAGAACACGCTGACCAAGAACTACCTGTACCTGGCCGAGCGCAACGGCGCCAAGATCATCCCGATGACCACGGTGACCGCGGTGCGCCAGCGCACCGACGGCGGTTTCGACGTCGACATCCGCAAGACCGACCGGCGGTCGAAGCGCTTCCGGCACACGCTCACCGCGGAGAAGGTCGTGCTGGCCGCGGGCACCTGGGGCACCCAGAACCTGCTGCACCGGATGCGGGACACCGGGCAGCTGCCCCGGCTGTCCGCTCGGCTCGGCGAGCTGACCAGGACCAACTCCGAGGCGATCATCGGCTCGTCCCGGTTCGCCGTGGACCCGCAGCGGGACTTCAGCCGGGGGATCGCGATCACCTCGTCCATCCACCCGGACGAGAACACGCACCTGGAGCCGGTGCGCTACGGCAAGGGCTCCAACGCGATGGGCCTGCTGCAGACGCTGGCCACCGAGGGCGACAGCGACGTGCCGCGCTGGCGGCAGTTCTTGTCCTTCCTGCTGCGGCACCCGGTCACCACCGCCCGGCTGATGCACCAGTACCGGTGGAGCGAGCGCACCATGATCCTGCTGGTCATGCAGAGCCGGGACAATTCGCTGACCACCTACACCACCAAGCGGTTCGGCCGCCGCTGGTACCGGTCCAAGCAGGGGCACGGCGAACCGAACCCGGCGTTCATCCGGGCGGGCTACGAGGCCAACCAGCTGATCGCCGAGGAGATCGGCGGCATCGCGGGCAGCACGTGGAGCGAGCTGTTCAACATCCCGATGACCGCGCACTTCCTGGGCGGGTGCGTCATCGGTGCGACCCCGCATGAGGGCGTGATCGACCCGTACCACCGGGTGTTCGGCCACCCGGGCCTGTCCGTGGTGGACGGCTCGGCGGTGAGCGCGAACCTGGGCGTGAACCCGTCGCTGACCATCACCGCGCAGGCCGAACGCGCGATGGCGTTCTGGCCGAACAAGGGGGAGGAGGATCCCCGGCCGGCACCGGGCAGCCCGTACCGCAGGATCAAGCCGGTGCCGCCGCGCCGTCCAGCGGTTCCCGATGGCGCGCCGGGCGCGTTGCGGCTGCCGCTGGTCGAGGTCCGCTGACTCCGCGGCCTCCGCGGCGTTCTGACGCCCCCCGTGGGCGGGAAGACCCGTGAGCGGGCTGTGCAGACCTGATCCGACGAGGTGCGGCGCGGACGGCCGCGGTGGTGCCCGCCGCGCGGTCACGGCAGTTTGTGTCGCACTTCGCGCAACACCGTCGCCCGCGCCGGTGCCGTACGGGCGACCTGCGATGATGACGTCATGTCGCAGCAGCAATCCGGCCCGGTGCTCGTCGTCGACTTCGGCGCACAGTACGCACAGTTGATCGCCCGGCGAGTGCGCGAGGCGCAGGTCTACTCGGAAGTCGTCCCGCACACCACGCCGGTGTCCGAGCTGCTCGCCCGCAACCCGTCGGCCATCGTGCTCTCCGGCGGCCCGTCGTCGGTTTACGAGCCGGGGGCGCCGATGGTCGACCCCGAGCTGTTCGAGGCAGGCGTGCCGGTCTTCGGCATCTGTTACGGCTTCCAGGCGATGGCCCGCGCGCTGGGCGGCGAGGTCGAGCACACCGGCAACCGCGAGTACGGCCGCACCGAGCTGACGGTGGTCGACCCCGGTGTGCTGCACGCCGAGCTGCCCGCGCGGCACCCGGTGTGGATGTCCCACGGCGACGAGGTGAGCAAGGCGCCGGAAGGCTTCACGGTGACCGCGGCCAGCCCCCGGGCGAGCGTGGCGGCGTTCGAGAACCTCGAGCGGAGGCTGGCGGGCGTGCAGTACCACCCGGAGGTGGCGCACTCCCCGCACGGGCAGGAGGTGCTGCGACGGTTCCTGCACGACGTCGCGGGCGTCCGGCCGCAGTGGACGACCGCGTCGATCGTCGACGAGCAGGTGAGCAGCATCCGGGAGCAGATCGGCGACGGCAGGGCGATCTGCGGCCTGTCCGGCGGCGTCGACTCCGCGGTGGCGGCCGCGCTGGTGCAGCGCGCCATCGGCGACCGGCTGACCTGCGTGTTCGTCGACCACGGGCTGCTGAGGGCCGGGGAGCGGGCCCAGGTGGAACGGGACTTCGTGGCGGCCACCGGTGTCCGGCTGGTCACCGTCGACGCCCGGGACCGGTTCCTGAACGCGCTGGCGGGCGTCACCGACCCGGAGCAGAAGCGCAAGATCATCGGCCGCGAGTTCATCCGGGTCTTCGAGCAGGCCGAGCGCGACCTGAAGGCCGAAGGCGACTACCGCTTCCTGGTCCAGGGGACCCTCTACCCGGACGTGGTGGAGTCCGGCGGCGGAGCGGGCGCGGCCAACATCAAGTCGCACCACAACGTCGGCGGGCTGCCGGACGACCTGCAGTTCGAGTTGGTCGAGCCGCTGCGGCTGCTGTTCAAGGACGAAGTGCGGCGGGTCGGCGCCGAGCTCGGCCTGCCGGAGACGATCATCCACCGGCATCCGTTCCCCGGGCCTGGCCTGGCCATCCGCATCGTGGGCGAGGTGACCGCCGAGCGGCTGGAGACGCTGCGTGCGGCCGATGCGATCGCCCGAGAGGAACTGTCCGCGGCGGGCCTGGACCGGGAGATCTGGCAGTGCCCGGTGGTGCTGCTGGCCGACGTGCGCAGTGTCGGTGTGCAGGGTGACGGCCGCACCTACGGGCATCCGGTGGTGCTCCGCCCGGTGTCCTCGGAGGACGCCATGACGGCGGACTGGACCCGGCTGCCCTACGACGTGGTGGAACGGATCTCCACCCGCATCACCAACGAGGTGGCCGAGGTCAACCGGGTCGTGCTGGACGTGACGTCCAAGCCGCCGGGGACCATCGAATGGGAGTGACCGGCTAGCGGCGCAGCGAGGCCGCGATCAGCCCGATCCCCATCAGCCCGGCCAGCACGGCGAGGAACCACCGCAGATCCAGGTCGGGCAGCAGGTTCTTGCCGCCCAGGATGTAGGCCGCGACCAGGATCGTACCGAGACCGCCTGCCAGGGCGATGGGATCGACGCGTCGTTGTCGAGGGGCCGGCTCAGCCACGGGTCACCTCCACTCTGCCCACCACGCTGGACACGTCCAGGGTGATCTTCGGTCCGTCGCCGATGCCGTCGTCGGTCAGCGAGACGCCGTCCGTGCCCAGGCCGTGCACGGTCCGGCCGAGGCACTGCACCTCGCCGACCGAGGTCTCGCAGGTCACGGTCACGTCCGCGTTCTCCGGCACGACGACCAGCGCTTCGCCGAGGCCGACCGCCACCTTGGTCTTCACCGGATCGGAATCCGCGGGAAGCCCGCTGAGGTCGAGCTCCACCCGGCCGCCGGTGCGCTCGTACTCGTCCAGCACCTCGGCCGTGCTCACCGGCCGCACGTCCAGCTCGCCGAACCCGCCCCCGGGCAGATCCGCGATGGGGAGCACGGTGACCAGCAGGCCGATTGCGCTGAGCGGTACGGCCAGCCCGAGCAGCTGGCGCCCGGTGCCTGCGAACGAGCTCAGCACCATGCCGAGCCCGAGCACAGCCAGCGAGAGCCCGATGACGGTGCTGACGGTGAACCACCCGTTGCCGAGGATCGCCAGCGTGGTCCCCACGGCCGCGGTCAGCAGCGTCGCGCCCAGCGTGATCCCCGGGCTCACCGGTCGCATCCGGCGCGCGGGTGCAGCCGGCTCGGACCACGAGTCCGGCTCGGCCGATCCGGCGTGCACCGGTTCGTCGGAGAACTGCCAGCCCAGCGGGTCGGCGCCGAGTGGATCCCACGCACCCGGCGGGGGCTGGTAGTTGCTTTCGGTCGACTCGTCCGGCGACAGCGAGGTGGGCTGCGCCGAGAACGACGCGGGAGCCGCGTCCTCCGCCACCGGGGCGATCGGCCGGTTCTGGTCACCTCGGTTGTGATGCAGCATGAACACTCCGATGAGGATCAGCGCTCCCAGGACGACGCCGGTGCCGTTGAACCACCAGCCGCCGAACGTCCAGCTGGCCGCGGGGAACAAGGCGATGCACAGGCCGACGGTCATGTGCGGCGGGGTGGAGCTGCGGCCCTTGCCGAGCAGTGCCTCGAGCGCGGAGACCTTGTCCCGCTCGTCCGGCAGCAGCAGCCAGCCGAGCAGGTAGAGCAGCACACCGAAGCCGCCGAAGAACGTCGCCACGACCAGCGCGATGCGCGGCACCACCGGATCGATGCCGTACCGGGCGGCCACGCCTGCCGCCACACCCGCGATCTTGCGCCCGCGGCGGACCCGTCGCGGGCGGCTGATCCAGAAGTCCCGGAGCGTCTCGGCGACGTCCATGCCGCCGGATCGGTGGGGTGCTTCGGTGTTCATGCCGTCGATGATGCTCCGCCCGCGGTGCCGGACACATCCGGGAACAACCCTGATATCGCACCGCGGCACGATTCAGGGGGAATCCCGGATGCGGCCCCGATGCGGGCCGTGTGAGCATGAGCCCTGGTGACTACACGACGCGAACAGCCAGCCGCCGCCGGGCCCACCGCGACGTCGGTGAGCCCGATGGTGGTGCGCGCACCGGCGGGTGTGAAGGTGCCTGCCCGGATCAAGCCGTCGGGGGTGGCCGAACCGGAGCCGGTGGCTCGCATGACCCGCAGGCGCAACGGCCGGGTGCTGGCCGGCGTGGCCGGCGGGGTGGCGGACCACCTCCGCGTGAAGGTCAGCACGGTCCGGCTGGTGTTCACGCTGCTGTGCGCGCTCAGCGGGGTCGGCGTGATCCTGTACGGCCTGCTGTGGATCTTCGTGCCGCAGCGGGCGGCCGACGACGACGTCGAAGTCACCCCGCGCGAACGCCAGCAAGCCATCGCGTTGCTGGCGCTGGGCGGCGCGCTGGGGGTGCTCGGGGGCACGCTCAGCGGATCGTTCAGCGCCTGGGTGGCGGTTCCGCTGGCGGTTGCGCTGGTCGGTGCCGTGCTGGTGTGGCGCGAGGCCGACGAGTCGCAGCGCCGCCGCTGGCGCCGGGGACCGGTCGGGGCGGTTCTCGGTGGGGGCGGCTGGCAGGCGGCGCTGCGCATCGTCGCCGGTGCCGCGCTGGTGCTGACCGGGCTCGGCGTGGTGCTGCTGCGCGAGGGGACGTTCGAACAGGTGCAGTTCGCGCTGGTCGCGGTGGTGGCGACGCTGATCGGGGTGGCCGTGCTGACGGTGCCGTTCTGGCTGCGCATCACCCGCGACCTGGTCGAGGAGCGGCGGGAGCGCATCCGGCAGGAGGAGCGGGCGGAGATCGCCGCGCACCTGCACGACTCCGTGCTGCAGACGCTGGCGCTGATCCAGAAGCAGGCGGACGCGCCGCGCGAGGTGGTGCGGCTGGCCAGGGGACAGGAGCGGCAGCTGCGCACCTGGCTCTACGGCGCGTCCGGCTACGGCGCGGGGAAATCGGATCGCGGCGGCTCGGCACAGCGGCTGTCCGAGGCGCTGGCCGAGGTGTGCGGCGAGGTGGAGGACACGTTCGCCATCTCGGTGCAGCACGTCACGGTGGGCGACGTCGAGCTCAGCGAGCCGATCGTCGCCGTGGTGCAGGCGGCCAGGGAGGCCATGGTCAACGCCGCCAAGCATGCCGGGGTGCAGGAGGTCAGCGTCTACGCCGAGGTGGAACCGGGCAAGGTGTCGGTGTTCGTGCGCGACCGGGGCAAGGGATTCGACCCGGACGCCGTCCCGGCGGACCGGCACGGCCTTGCCGATTCCATCCGCGGCCGGATGACCCGCAACGGGGGACGCTGCGAGGTGCGCACGGCCATCGGCGAAGGCACCGAGGTGCGGCTGGAGATGCCGGTGCGGGAGCAGGCATGAGGACGGATCACCTGGGTGGGGTGCGGCAACGTGCCCGCCGCGCCCGCCCGGCTGTACTAACCTGGTCGAATCGCCACCGCGGCGACGTGGGCAAGGTTGAGAGGCGAATGGGATGACCCAGGCACGTGAACCGGTGACGGTGTTCTTGGTCGACGACCACGGGCTGTTCCGTACCGGTGCCCGCACCGAGCTGGAGAACTTCTCCGACAAGGTCCGCGTCGTCGGCGAGGCGGGTTCGGTGCGGGAAGCGGTTGCCGGAATCGCCCGCACCAAGCCACAGGTGGTGCTGCTCGACGTGCACATGCCGGACGGCGGCGGCTCCGAGGTGCTGCGCCGGATCCGGCCCGAGTACCCGGACATCAAGTTCCTGGCGTTGTCGGTGTCCGACGCCGCCGAGGACGTCATCTCGGTCATCCGTGGCGGTGCCCGTGGCTACGTGACGAAGACGATCTCCTCGCGTGACCTGGTGCAGGCGATCCTGCGGGTCGCCGACGGCGACGCGGTGTTCTCGCCGCGGCTGGCCGGGTTCGTGCTGGACGCGTTCGCCGACCGGCCGGGAGCGGCGCCGATCTCCGACCCCGAGCTGGACCTGCTGACGCCGCGCGAGCGGGACGTGTTGCGGCTGCTGGCGCGCGGCTACGCGTACAAGGAGATCGCCGCCGAGTTGTTCATCTCGGTCAAGACGGTGGAGACGCACGTGTCGTCGGTGCTGCGTAAGACGCAGTTGTCCAATCGCTACGAGCTGTCGCGCTGGGCGTCGGATCGGCGCCTGGTCTGAGCCCCGGGTCTGGCCGTCCTCGGTCGCGCCCGTGACCGGCCCACGAGCGGGGTGCGGCCAGATTTGTCGCTTTCCGATGGTGATTCCGCGGCGATTTCAAGCCAGGATGAGGGCACCACCCTTACGTGACGGGCCGACGCGCCACAAGCGCTGCGGCCCCATCGCTGAAGGAGTCATCACTCATGACCCTGGGAGTATTCGAGAGAGGGACTGGCCACGAGCAGGTCGTGTTCGGCTACGACCGGGCAACCGGCTTGAAGGCCATCGTCGGGCTGTATTCCACCGCACTGGGCCCCGGCCTCGGGGGCACCCGCTTCTACCCCTACGCCAGTGAGGACGAAGCGCTCGACGACGTGTTGCGGCTGTCGCACGGCATGGCGTACAAAAACGCGCTCGCCGGGCTGCCGCTCGGCGGCGGCAAGGCCGTGATCATCGGCGACCCGGCGGTGGCCAAGACCCCGGCCCTGCTGGAGGCCTACGGGCGTTTCGTCGACTCGCTGGCAGGCCGCTACATCACCGCGGTCGACGTGGGCACCGACGCCGCGGACATGGACATCGTCGCCACCCAGACCAAGTACGTCGTGGGGCGGTCGGCTGCCGCCGGCGGCATCGGCGACCCTTCGCCGTACACCGCCTTCGGCGTCTACCAAGGCATGCGAGCCGCGGCGGCGCACCGCTGGGGCAGCGAGAGCCTGGCGGGCAAGCGCGTCGGTGTTGCGGGGGTCGGCAAGGTGGGCCACCTGCTGCTCGGCCACCTGCTGGAGGAAGGCGCCGAGGTGGTCATCACCGACGTCCGGCAGGAAGCCGTCGACGCGGTGCGGCGCCTGTATCCGAACATCGCGGTGGCTGCGGACACCGACGAGCTGATCCGCACCGAGCTGGACGTCTTCGCGCCGTGCGCGATGGGCGGTGTCCTGCACGACGGCAACGTGGACGCGCTGGCGGCGGAGATCGTCTGTGGGGCGGCGAACAACCAGCTGGCGCATCCCGGCCTGGCGGACGCCCTGCACCGGCGCGGTGTGCTGTATGCGCCGGACTATCTGGTCAACGCCGGTGGCGTCATCCACGTCGCGGACGAGCTGCACGGCTACGACGCCGACCGGGTCAGGCAGCGCACAGCACGGATCTTCGACACCATGCGCGAGGTGCTGACGTTGACGGAGAAGGAGAACGTCACACCGCTGGCGGCCGCGAACCGCTTGGCGGAGGAGCGCATGGCAGCCGGGGCGCCGGCGGCGGCTTCGCGCTGACCCGCACGTGACTTGCCGGACAGGGGTCGCGCATCGGCCGGTGTGCGGCCCCTGCGGTGCGGTCACGACCGGATCAGGACCAGTTCGGCGAATGCCATGCCGACCAGGACGGCGAGCACTACCGCGGCGGCGATGACCGCCGGAGACGGCAATCCGAGGGCGCGCAGACCGCTGGGCGGCTGTTGCCGTGGTTGGGCCAGGTCGAGGTCTTGATGCGGCCATGGGATCGCGCCCGCGCCACTCGAGGGCTGCCGAGTCGCCCCGGCGTACGCCGGTTGCTCACCGAGTTGCTGAGGCACCCCGGCAGGCATCGGCTGGCCGCCGAGCTGGTGGGCCGCACCGGTGGAAACCGGCGATCCACCGGGCTGCTGCGTCGCGCGGGGATCGGCCGGATGGCCGCCGAGTTGGTGGGTGGCCTCCGACTGGGCGGGTTGCCCAGACCGCTCCGGTGCCCCGGGCGCGGGTGCTGCCTGCTGAGCGAACGGCTGCGTCCCCGACCCACCCACCAGCGGGACGGTGCCGGTGTGCTGGCCCGCGGTGGCCTGCCCAGTCCGGCTGGTCCGGGCGGAGCCGCGGAGCTCGGACCACACCTCCGCCATCGCCGGCCGTATCGTCGGATCGACGAAGAGCATCCTGGCCAGCAGCGGCTGCAGCGGGGTCCCGGCCAGGTGCTGGAACGTCGCCGTCTCGTGGCCCGCGGTGAATGGAACGTACCCCTCGGCGGCGTAGAACAGGGTGGCGCCGAGGGAGAAGACGTCCGATGCGGGCGTCGGATGGCTGCCGCCGACCACCTCCGGCGCCTGGTAGTCGGCGTCGGCATCCAGCCCGCCGATGCCGAAGTTGGTGATCAGCACCCCGCCGTCGTCGGCCAGCAAAATGTTCGACGGCTCGATGGCCCGGTGCAGCAGCCCGATCTCGTGCGCCGCCGCCACCGCCGCGGAGACGTGCGTGCCCAGCATCGTGGTGTCGGCGACGCCGAGCCTGACGTGGCCGGTGAGGAACTCCGCCATCGAACGGGACGGCACGTACTCGGTGATGAGCCACACCTCGGGCCCTTCCGGGAACACGTCGTAGACCGTGACGGCGCAGCGGTGCCGCAGCCGCGCGGCGTGCTTGGCCTGTTCCAGGGCGAACGAGATGTCCTGCGGGTTGGACACCGCCACCGGCTTGGCGACCACGGTGCGATGCACCCGGGTGTCCTGGGCGATCCACGCGAAACCGGCGCGCCCGCGACCGATCGGCTGACTGAGCCGATAGCGGTCGCCGATGAGCGTGCCTTCCATCGCCGGGGCCCGCTACGCCTCGCCGGACGCCCCGCTCGACGGAGGCGACGAAGGCGTCGACGGCGGTGGGTCGGACGGCTGGATTGGTGGCTCCTGGTCGTCGTCGCCGCTGCCGCCGTCGTCGGTCGACGGCGGGCCCTCCGGCGGCTCCTCCGGTTCGGCCGTCGGCTCGTCCTCGGGCTCGGGCACCTCGGTGGTGAAACCCGGCGGGGGTGGCTCGGGTTCCTCGGACCGCTTGGACGTGCTCGTCGTGGTGGAGGTCGTCGGCGGCGGCTTCACGTCCTCCTTGCTGGGTGAGGTGTCCTGCTTGACCTGACGGGCCGAGGAGTCCGTTGACGAGTTCGTGTGCGAGCCGACCGGTGGCGCTTCGTCGGTGCCGCCGGAGAAGTACAGCGCCAGCGCGGTGATCCCGCCGATCAGCAGGGCCGCCGCTGCCGCGGGCTTGAGCCAGCCACGCGGACGCGTGTCGTCGTCCTCGTGCGGTTCCGGTTCGGGCTCGTCTGCGGTGCGCAGCGCGGTCGTCGGCTCCGCCCGCTCGATGGGACGGGTGTGTGCGTCGTCGAACTCGTCGCGGAGATCGCCGGACACCGCACCGGCCACCATCGCGGTCGGGCCGTCGTCCACCGGGCCGCCCAGCGGTGTCTCCCCACGGGCGACCGCGGCCAGCAGGCGCTCCGCCTCGGCTGCGTTCGGCCTGCGCTCCTTCTCCGGATGCAGCAGCACGGCCAGCACGCTGGTCAGCGGCCCGGACCGGCGCGGCGGGTTGATCTGACCCGCGGCCACCGCGTGCAGCAGGCTGAGCGTGTTCTCGCTGAGCCCGAACGGCGGCTGGCCCTCGGTGGCCGCGTACAGCGTGGAGCCGAGCGAGAAGATGTCCGACTCCGGCCCCGGCGGCTGGCCGATGGCCACTTCGGGGGCCAGGTAGGCGGGCGTGCCCGCGATCATCCCGGTCTTGGTGACCGTCACGTCGTCGACGGCGCGGGAGATCCCGAAGTCGGTGATCTTCGCCGTCCCGTTGCGGTCCAGCAGGATGTTCGCAGGCTTGATGTCCCGATGCACCACGCCGACCTGGTGCGCGGCGGCCAGCGCCGATGCGACCTGCGCACCGATCCGCGCCACCTCCATCGGCGGCAGCGTCTTGCGTGCCTGCAGCACCGCCGCCAGGCTGGTCGACTCCAGGTACTCCATGATCAGGCACGGCTGCCCGTAGTCGTCGGTGACCACGTCGAACACCGTGATGGCGTTCGGGTGGTGCAGCCGCGCGGCGATGCGGCCTTCCCGCATCGCCCGCTGCCTGGCTTCCCGCTGCTCGGCCTCGTTGAGGCCGGGCTGCAACATCAATTGCTTGACGGCCACCGTCCGGCCAAGCAGTTCGTCATGCGCCTGCCAGACAGCACCCATGGCGCCGGTGCCGATCCGCCTGACGATGCGGTATCGGCCCGCGACAACACGACCTTCGTCGCTCAAAACTGCTGCCCCTGTTGTTCTCGGCGAAGCACGGCGCGGCGGAACTCTACCCCACACGCATGCCCCAGTGGAGGGTTGTTGCCCAGACTAGGGCGTCACTGTCCGCACACGGCGGGGGTACCGGGTTCCACCGCACGGGGGCCGCCGGCCAAGCGCTGCGACGACAGCAGGATGACGTCGACGATCGCGGGCGGATCGACCCGCAGTTCGTGGTCGACCCGGTAGGCACCGCCGCCGAGTGTGGTCATCGTCACACTCGCTCGCACCCGGTCGTCGGTGAGTTGACGCAGGTCACGGACTTCGACCCGGTCCAGGGTGCGCCACACGGTCAGCAGCGTCTGGCGTTCGTCGTCCGACAGGCGCCCGCCGAGCATGGCCAGCGCGCGGGCGGGTTCGTCGGCCAGCCTTCGGTAGAAGATGATCGCCAGCTCGCACGGGTCGGGGGTCCACATCGCTCGATGTGACGATTCGGGTTCCTGGTACCGTACGCTGGCTCCGCCTGCCGACGACGCGGCGCCGCCCGGCCGCTGCGCCGCCGGTGACGGGGCGGCGGCCACTTCGCCGTCGTGTTCGATGCCTGCCAGCGCGGGCAGCCCGGAGACCTGCTGCGGACCGCTGTGGGGAGGTGCGTCCCGCCGCTGCCGGTCCAAGAACGCCGCCGCGACGACGGCGGCGCACAGCAGCGCCACGGCGGTCACCAGGGCGGCGAGCTTGGCCACCCGGATCGCGGCGTGCTCCGGTTCCGGCTGCGCGGGGGAGATGTCGTCGTCGCCGGCCGAACCTGCTTCCCCGGCAGGCTCGGCCGGTTCGTCGGCGGCCGGGTCGGATGCGCCCGACCCAGCGGGGTAGCGGACCTCCTCGATGCGGCTGGGCGACCGCATGGCGTGGTCGCTGCCACGAGTGAAGCCAACCACCGGCATCGCCTCACCTCGGCGCGTGCAGTCCGACAACTTGCGGGCGGCGGCGTCGCCGCGCCCGGAAACGCACCTACAGCCAACGACGAGGACCGGCGGGAGAGCCAGTGATTGTCGGTAAATTGACGCTCATTGTCGACAAGCGGTTCGATCATGGTCCGAACGGGTTAAAAGATGCACATGCAGGTGAAATTTCACCGGCAATCCTGCGTGATCTTGTCCCCTTCTTCGAACCGGAGAGTGCACTGCTGGGTCTCGCTGGTGCCGTCCTGATACACCACGTTGACCGTGTTGACGGTGACCCGGTTCTTCTGGTCGATGTAGATGTGCTTGACCTCGAAGTAGGCGATGTCGGCGTAGCGCTTGGCCAGTGCTTCCGGGCCCTGCGCGTACAGGTCGCCGCCGGTCTGCGCGTGCGCCACTTCCGGGTGCTCGGTGATCTCGTTGAGGAAGGTCTCCGACCGGTCGCCCATCGTCTTCGCATCCGGCGGGAAGTTGAAGATCGAGTCGCGCCGGATTTCCCGCGGGGCGGTCACCGGCGGCGGCTTTTCCGGCGGGCTGGTCGGCTTCGTCGAGTCGCCAGGGCTGGTCGGCGTGTCCGGCGTCGACGGTTTGGCGCTGGGTGTGGTGCCGCCCGGGGTGGTGTTGCCCGAGTTGCTGGTGTCGGTGATGTCGGCCATGTCGGCGATGCGCTGCGGCTCGCTCGAACTGCTTCCGGGGGCGCTGCGGGTGGGCCCGCCGTCGTCCGGGTCGCGGTCGGCGATGCCTTCGTCGTGCATCACCGGCGGCTGACCGCGGAAACCGGTCCAGCCTTCCACGTCCGTGGTGTGTGGCGACTGACCGACCAGGTAGGAGCCGGCCAGCACCAGTGCGACGGCGACGCCGCACGACGACATCGTGGCGAACCAGGCGGCCTTGCGCCAGCTGCGCGGCGGGGTGACCGACGCCGGGACGTTGCCCAGGTCGAACTTGCTCAGGCCGCCAGGGGGTGGGGCGACGTAGACCCGGACGTCCTCGGTCTCCTCTGTCGCGGGGGTCAGGGTGACCCGGGTGCGCTGTGGGGGCTTGGGGGCGTCCGGCTCGGCGGAATTCCTGCCCGCGGTCTGGCCGGGCTCATCGGACGTCGCCGCCTCGCGGCTGCCGGTTTTCTGGGCGGGGATGTCCGGCTGGTCGTCGCTGTGGGACGGTGGCACGGCTTCGGCCGGGACCTGGGCCGGAAGGTCCGGGTGGCCGGCCGCCGGTTCACCGGTCGACCCGGCCGGAGCAGATGCTCGACGCGGCCGCCGGGCGGTCGCGGCGGACCGTGCCGCGGTTCGTGGGCGCTCGTCGCCTCGCGGCCGACGGCTGACGTTCTCCCCGGCCGACGGCATCGCGGGGGCTGTGGTGGGGAGTGTGCCGGACAGTGAGCCGACCGGCGGGATCTCTTCCGTGGGTGCGTCCGGGGCGCGGTGCCTGCCGCCGCTGGCCTCCGGGTCGACCGTGGGGGTCCATGCGGCTTCGTTGTTCGCTGTGCGCCTGTGCCGTCCCGGACGGTGGGGCGGGGTGGTGTGTGCAGAACCCGCGTGGCTCATGCCCCAGTGACCCCCCTTGCCGGTGTAGCTGACGGCACATCCCGGGTTATTCCGCCGAATGGAGTAGCGGAGAGTGATCTCGCGTGCGCGGTGCGTCTCGACCGATGCGCGCGAATCTTCACGTGCATCAGCGTAGGAACTTACTGCGCGTTACCCCAGTCGGGGGCTCGATTTGCCCTGAATGTCACCCGGGTGCGGGCATCCTTCCGGGTGAAGTCACGCTTTGATGTCAGAGTGGCCGCGACGAGCCTTGCCGGTCAGCGCTCGATGCGGTAACGCTCCTGCGTTTCCCGCAAGGACTGCGCGGCCACCGCGCCGCTGCAGCCTGCCAGCAGCATGGCGAGCACGTCGACGGCGACGGACTCGGCGCCGGTCATCGCCAGGCCCAGCAGTGCCGCCACCGTGGTGCCCACGGCGAGCGCTCTGCGGCTGCGCACGTATGTGGCAACCGGTGCGCCACCGGCACGGCGGCGCGCTGCATTGTTCAGTAGCGCGAGGTATGCGCCGTGGCCGACCGTGGCCAGCACACCCGCGATGGCGACGACGACGGCGATGATGTTGACGATCGTGCCCATGAGTCGAGTGTGCGCGCATTGGGCGCGCAGGACCTCAGGGATTTTCCCCCAGATGTCGGCGCCGGCACCCGGTCGCCTGCGGCGCGTCGCGCGCCGGGTGCCGGATCGACGTGGTCACCGGCCCAGCCTGCCGCGGCCCAGGTTGAGCAGCGCGAGGGCGAGCTGCCTGCCGTCCGGGCCCAGCTCGCGGTAGCGGGCGAGCACGTCCATCTCGCGGTTGTAGACGATGCGGGGCCCGCCTGCGGCCATGCGGGCGGCGCCGATCTTCCTGGAGACCTCCACGCGCCGCTTCACCAACCGCAGGATCTCGGCGTCGATCTGGTCGATCTCTTCCCGCAGCCGGTCGATGTTGTCCTGCTCCGTGGGCTGTGTGGTGTCGGTGGTCACGGTTTCCTCGTCTCCGTCCTGCCACCCGGCCCCAGAGCCGACGAAAGCCCCGGGGTCGGAGGACTCCGGGGCTTGTGATGGCTTGTTCGGCACTAGGCGATCACGGGAGCCGGAGTCCGGTTCCCGTAAAAAAATCGCCCGTCGAAATGCCGCATGGGGCCATTGTTGCACATCGTTGCCGAACCGCGGTAGCCGCGCCGGTGTGATGTGGGCGGGAGCAAGTACCGTGGACAGTCGATGAGCACCCTTTTCGACCTGAACGACCACACCCCCGCCGGCCGCGCGGCCGAGGTGGACGAGCTGCTTGCCGACCTCAACCCGGCACAGCGGGCCGCGGTGCAACACCAGGGCAGCCCGCTGCTGGTGGTCGCAGGCGCGGGCTCGGGCAAGACCCGCGTGCTGACCAGGCGGATCGCCTACCTGCTGGTGGCCAGGGACGTCCACCCCGGCGAGATCATGGCCATCACGTTCACCAACAAGGCGGCCAACGAGATGCGCGAACGCGTCGTCGACCTGTGCGGCCGCCGGGCGAACGCGATGTGGGTGTCGACGTTCCACCGGATGTGCGTGCGGGTGCTCCGGCGGGAGGCGAAGACGCTCGGCATGTCGTCGAACTTCAGCATCTACGACGCCGACGACACCAAGCGGCTGGTCACGCTGGTGGTGCGGGACCTCGACCTGGACCCGAAGAAGCATCCGCCGCGGGCGCTGGCCCATCAGATCTCGGACTGGAAGAACGAACTGGTCGACGTCGAGGCGGCGGCTGCCGTGGCGGCGGACGGTGCGCAGCGGGTGGCCGCGGAGGTCTACGCGGAGTATCAGCGGCGCCTGGAGCAGGCGAACGCGTTCGACTTCGACGACTTGATCATGCGCACGGTGCACCTGCTGCAGCAGTTCCCGGAGACCGCGGAGTACTACCGCAGACGGTTCCGGCACGTGCTGGTGGACGAGTACCAGGACACCAACCACGCGCAGTACGTGCTGGTGCGGGAGCTGGTCGGGCCCGACTCGGCCGATTCGGACGTCGAGCCCGCGGAGCTGTGCGTGGTGGGCGATGCGGACCAGTCCATCTACGCCTTCCGTGGCGCGACGATCCGCAACATCGAGGAATTCGAACGGGACTTCCCCGACGCCCGCACCATCCTGCTGGAGCAGAACTACCGGTCCACCCAGACCATCCTGTCCGCGGCCAACGCGGTGATCTCCCGCAATCCCAACCGCAGGGAGAAGCGGCTGTGGACGGACGCGGGCGACGGCGACAAGATCGTCGGCTACGTGGCTGACAACGCGCACGACGAGGCGGCTTTCGTGGCCGGTGAGATCGACGCGCTGGTCGATTCCGGCAAAGCCAAGTACTCCGACATTGCCGTCTTCTACCGCACCAACAACCAGTCCCGGCCGTTCGAGGAGATCTTCATCCGGCTCGGCTTGCCGTACCGGGTGGTCGGCGGTGTGCGGTTCTACGAGCGGCGCGAGGTCCGCGACGCGCTGGCCTACCTGCGGGTGCTGGCGAACCCGGAGGACACGGTCAGCCTGCGGCGGATCCTCAACGTGCCCAAGCGCGGCATCGGCGAGCGGGCCGAGGCCACGGTGGCCGCCTACGCCGAGCGCGAGCGCATCTCCTTCTACGCGGCGTTGCGTGCGGCTGCCGAGGGCAAGATCGAGTCGCTGAACCCGCGCTCGCGGAACGCCATCGCCGCCTTCGTCGAGCTGTACGACGAGCTGCGGCAGATGGTGCTGGACGATGCCGACCCGGCGGACATCCTGGAAGCGGTGCTGGATCGCACCGGCTACCGGGCCGAGCTGGACGAGTCCGACGACCCGCAGGACGCCACCAGAGTGGACAACCTCACCGAACTCGTCACCGTGGCGCGTGAGTTCGCCGAAAACACGGTCGGGGAGCCGGTGGACGCCGACGCCGCGGCGGCGGCCGATGCGCCCGCGCAGAGCCTGCTGGACGGTTTCCTGGAGCGGGTGTCGCTGGTGTCCGACGCGGACTCGGTGCCCGACCCCGACGCGGACGGCGACCCGGAGGAGCAGAGCGGTGTGGTCACGCTGATGACCGTGCACACTGCCAAGGGTCTGGAGTACCCGGTGGTGTTCTGCACCGGGTGGGAGGACGGTGTCTTCCCGCACATGCGTGCGTTGTCCGACCCGACGGAGCTGGCGGAGGAGCGGCGACTGGCCTACGTGGCAATCACCCGGGCGCGAGAGCGGCTGTACGTGTCGCGGGCGCTGGTGCGCGCCGCATGGGGCTCGCCGGTGCACAATCCGGCCTCCCGGTTCTTGGACGAGATCCCGGCCGATTTGGTCGAGTGGCGGCGAGAGGAACCGGTGGAGAGTCCGGCGGGGCCGCGCGCCGCGACCAGGTGGGGGCGTGGCGGTGGCTGGGGCAGCGATTCGGCGCAGGCGCGTATCGCCGCGGGTGGTATGCGTACGACGTCGTTCTCCGGCTGGAAGGCAGCCGCGGCGAAGCCGGCGCTGCAGCTGGAGGTCGGCGACCGGGTGAACCACGACAAGTACGGCCTGGGCAGGGTGATCGCGACCGACGGGTCCGGGCCGCGGGCGACCGCAACCATCGACTTCGGCTCGGCGGGCACGGTGCGGCTGATGCTGATCGGCAGCGTGCCCATGACGAAGCTGTGATTGGTGGCGGCCTGCGCGAGCTGACGGCGTGCCCGGCTGCGCCGGTACGTGCTGTCGGTGTTCATCGGTGCCGTGCTACCCGTACTGCCCGTACTGCCCGTTGGGCTTGCTCGGCGGCTGTTGGCCCCACGCGCTCTTCGGTTTGTGCCCGGCGGCCGGGTCCGCTCGTTTGATTGGTCCTCCGCGTTACCGGGGGATCGGCGTGGGGTTGGTTGGATTGCTGGTCCTCGGCGCTCGGTGACCGATCCGGGCACGTTCCGTCCGTTGTGGTCGGTGGTTGTGGGTCCCTGGGTGCTTGTCGGTCGTGCGCGGCGGCCGGGTCCTCCGCATCGATCGACCTCCGCGCTCCCCGTTCGCCCTGGTCGGCAGCTGTGCCCGGAACGAGGCTGTGATCGACTCGCCGCGCACGGCCGCGCGGGCCCGGTGACCGCCCCGGCAGAGGGCCGACGTGGATTTGCGGAGCTGGTGAGGGGCAGCCCCAGCGAGCAGTACGTACCCACGAAGCAGAGCTCGCTGGGACTGCCTGGTGCAGCGCTGCGCAAACCCCGACAGCAGCGCCACGTGGGTTCACTCCCGGTATTCCCTGCGAGGTGGTAGCCGCGGTGTGACCGACTGTCCCCTGGCGATGACGTCCGCGGCGCACCGGGTGTCCCCTGTGGTGATCACGTACTCGCCCAAGGCTCGGTTCATGGTTGGCTGATCGTTCCGGTGCGCGGGACGGTGCACGGCGAAGCGTTCGATGCTACAGTTGATTCGAACAGGTGTTCGATTCATCTGGGGGTGGTGTGCGATGAAGTCGTCAGCAGGCGTCGAGCGTTGGAGGGGGCCGCCAGCGCTGGAGATCGGCCGACTTCAGGCATGGCCAAAGGCCTGGCCGGAAAGCGGGCAGCCGAAGATGGGCAGCCGGCAACGGCAGCACGACTGCCCATCGGTGGCATGGTCGCAGCACGTCGACGACGTGCCGGTCGGATCGTGAGATCCCGTGGGGGAGGGATCAGCCGGAGGTCAGTAGCTGATGCCGTGCTTGTTGAGCCAGGCCAGCGGGTCGATCTTGGTGCCGTGCTCGCCAAGCCAGACCTCGAAGTGCAGGTGCGGCCCGGTGGACTGACCGGCGTTGCCGATCTCGGCGATCTTCTCGCCTGCCTTGACGCGCTGTCCCACGGTCACGTTGTAGGTGAACATGTGACCGTAGACGGTGACGGTGCCGTCGTCGTGCTGGATGCGTACCCAGTTGCCGAACCCGCTGGCCGGGCCGGCCTCGATGACGACGCCGTCGGCAGCCGCGACGATCGGCGTGCCGAGCGCGTTGGCGATGTCGATCCCGTAGTGCGTGGTGCCCCAGCGGGCGCCGAAGCCGGAGGTCAGCACGCCTGCCGCGGGCCGGACCACGTCCGGGCGCATGGCTTCTTCTCGCGCCTTGCGGGCGGCTTCGGCCTCGCGCTCCTTGCGCGCGTCGGTGAAGCGCTGGGCGCCGGACAGCTTCTTGGCCTCGGCGCGGGCGGAAGCGGCCTGGTTCGGCTTGCTGACGTCGACGACCACGGGCGCAACCGGTGCGGCCGGGGCGACGTCGCCACCGACGCCACTGGCGCCGTAGGCACCTCGTGAGCTGGCAAGGGACACATCATCGGCGGTCTGGCTGGCAGCGCCCTGCAGGGTCTGCCCTGCGGTTGCTGCGGCGAACGCGCCTGCAGCCACGGCGGCGACGACCATCCGGCCACGCAACGCCGACGACGGCGGCGCGAGCCGGTGGTGAGTGCGCGGCCGGTTGGCGGCGCTCTCCAATGCAGCCTGCAGGGCCGGGGACGCAGTACCGCCGGGGGAGCGGTGTCGTGCCAAGGCGGGGCCTTCCAGTACTCGGGGTGCCGGTCGCGTCCGGGGAACCGGGCGGGGGATCCCGGTGAAACGGCGTCGGGGGCGCCGCTTCCGTGTCGTCCCGGAGGACGGCCCGTCCCGTTCGTGACCGGTTTGTAATGGGGACCGCGCGACTGTAACGAATCGGTACCGCTCGGTGCAAGATCCCCTCGGCGGTCTGGGCCAAGTGAGTGGCGAAGATCGCGGGCCAAGCTGGGGTGATCACCGACGGTAGTTTCCGATTTACGCCGTTTGAGGTGACGCGCGTCACGTATTCGACTGCCCGAAGGGGCGGCCGAAGTGGCTCGCCGTCCTGCTCGCACCCGTCCTCTTACGGGTCGGCCGGCTGCCTTTTGGCGGGCCGACCGGTCGCCGCCGGTCGCCTTCTCGCGGGTCGACCGGTCGCCTTCTGACGGGGCGCCAACGGCCTTCTTACGGGGCGGCAGGCCCGGGTTGTTCCGTCGAACAGGCGGTTGTTCGCACGCGTGGGGCGTTGCTGTGTCGTCGAGGCAGCGTTGCAGTGCTGTGTCGTCGAAGTGCAGAAAACGAGGTGCAGAGCACGCAGAGAACTCTGTCAGCGAGGCTCAGCGCAGAGCCGGTCGAGCTACGCCGAGCGGGAGGCACGTGGGGCGCGAAGCGGACCGGGCAGGGGGCGAAGCCGATCGGGCAGGGGGCGAAGCCGGCCGAGCGGGCCTGGGCGGGGCAGGAGGTAGCCGCGCGCCGGGAGAGCTGCCCGCGGGTGCGGATGCGGAGTCACGATCCCGTGCGGAGGTAGCCGCGGGCGAAGCGAGCTGCCATGGCCCCACCCGTGCGCTGGTCCGATCGGGCACCCGCGCCGCGTGGCGCCGGAGACTGTGCCGAAGGCTTGCTACGTTCGCAAGCAATGCCTGCTACATCGCGCTCCAGCACCGCGAGGACGGCGGGGCCGTCGGCCGAGACGGCTGGGACAGCCACCGGCTCCCGGCTGTCTGTCCCCGTCCTGGCTGCCGCCGGGGTGTCGGCCGCGGCCTTGGCTGGCGGCGCGCTGATCGGAGTCGTGCACGAGGGTCCGGAGAGTGGCCGCCCGGCCTTCACTTCGTGGCCGCTGCTGGTGGTCCTCGCCGTCGCGCCCGCGGCAGCCGCCTGGCTGCTGGTGGTCCGCGGCCGCTCCGCGACGGCCGCAGGGCTGCTGATCGGCGTGGCGGCGCTGGCCCCGGGCCGGGCGATCGTGGACGCGCAGTTCGCCGTGGACGCTTCCCGGGCCATGCGGCCGGAGTTCCTCGTTCCTGGTTCGGTGAGCGCCGAGCCCGCCTTCGGCGGACTCCTCCTGCTGCTGGCCGGCCATGCGGCGGCGGTGGTCGCCGGAGTGCTGGCGGCGCGCGCGGCTGTGGCCCTGCCCGACGATGCGCAAGGTCCGGACCGGGGTGTTCGTGGTCTCGGTGTCCTGGCGGTCGGGGCGGCGTTGGCGCTCGCCGTCGGCGTGCTGATGCCGCCGTACGACTCGGCCGATGCGAACCTGCTGGACGGCTCGGCGCTGGACGGTCCGGCGCTCGTGGTGCTCGGATCGCTGGCGATCGGGCTCGCCGCGATCGGAGCGGTCGTGACCGCACTCACAGTGCCGTCATGGGGTCGGTTCACCGGCGTGCTGGCCGGCGTCGCCGTCGCGGGTGCTTCGCTGGCACTGCCGAACCTCGTCGGGGTGGCAATGCAGTCCTGGCTGTCCCTGGCCGCCGGACCGATCCTGGTCGTCGGCGCGGCCGTCGTCCTGCTGGCCGTTCCCATCGCGGGCTCGGTCGGAATCGCCGGCACGGGCGCGCCGCATGCCGAGACCGACAGCGCTCCGAGGGATGTCGGCAAGAGCGCGGGCCGGAATGCCTACCGCGTGGGCTCGGGCCCGCAATGGCTGTATGTCCTCGGCGGCGCGTTCGCCGTGTCGGCTGCCGTCGGCGCGGTGGTGGCGGCCCGCCAGCCGCTGGTGCAGACGTCGGCGGGCGGGGCGGCCGTCCTGTCGGATGCGCAGGCCGTATTGATTCCGGCGGGGATCGTGCTCGGTGTGCTCGGCGTCGGCTTGCTGATTCCGCGGCTGGCCGAGCCGGTTCGCCCGGCCGTCGCGGTGGCGTGGGCCGGTGTCGTGCTGGCCGTCGGACCCGCGCTGCAGTTGGCCGTTGCCGCGCCGGACGTCCTGGTGGACGCGACGGCAGGGCCCGGCGCCGTGTACGCGGCGCTCGCGGCCGGAGCCGCTGCACTGGCCGGCGGGTGTGCGGCGGCGGCCGGAGTGCTGGAACGGGACGGGGTGCCCGGTGTCACGAGCCCCGCGGCAGAACGATGGCTCGTGTTGCCTGCCGCGGCCCTGGCCGTCGGGGCCTTCGTTTTCCCAACGGCCGAGTCGGCCGATCAGTACCGGGGTGCCGCCCTGCTGCACCCCGTCGACGTCGCGTTCGGCGGCACGCTGGTCGCCGTGGCGGTCGCGGCGGGTGCACTGATCCTGGTCCCGTGGAGCCGAGCGGCACGCGCCGTCGGGACGCTGGTCGGTGTGCTGTCCGTGCTCCTGCTCCGCGCGCTGGAACCGCTGCTGGTTTCCGCGGCCGCCGGGGTGGGCGTGTGGCTGGCGTGCGGCTGCGCCGCGCTGGTGATCGTCCTGCTGGTGCTGGTGGTGCGCCGAATGCACGCCGAGAGTGATCGGTGACCCACTTCACCGGCCTCCGGCTGCAGGTTTACCGGGCGAGTCGCTAGGGTCACTGTGTCACAGAACTGTCCGGAAGCTGTCCCGCAGTTGTTCCGACAGTCGTTCCACAACGACGTGTCGTCAGGAGATGCTCCACGGTGGACCTCTACGAGTACCAGGCGAGGAATGTCTTCGCCGCCCACGGCGTCCCGGTGCTGCCGGGATCCGTGGCAGCTACCCCGGAAGAAGCACGCGCTGCGGCCGAGAAGATCGGCGGCCAGGTGGTGGTCAAGGCCCAGGTGAAGACCGGCGGGCGGGGTAAGGCCGGTGGCGTGAAGCTGGCCGACACCCCGGACGAAGCCCGTGAGAAGGCCGAAGCCATCCTCGGGATGGACATCAAGGGCCACATCACCCGGAAGGTTCTGGTCGCGCAGGCCTCCGACATCGCGGAGGAGTACTACTTCTCCTTCCTGCTGGACCGCGCCAACCGATCGTTCTTGTGCATCGCCTCCGCGGAAGGCGGCGTGGAGATCGAGCAGGTCGCCAAGGAGAAGCCGGAAGCGGTGGCCAAGATCCCGATCGACCCGCTCTCCGGGGTCGACCTGGCCAAGGCGCGGGAGATCGCGGCCGCGGCCAACTACCCGGAGGCGATCCGGGACGCCGCGGCGGAAGTCATCGTCAAGCTGTGGGAGACCTTCGTGGCCGAGGACGCCACGCTGGTCGAGGTCAACCCGATGGTGCGCGACCCGCAGGACAGGATCATCGCGCTGGACGGCAAGGTGACGCTGGACGACAACGCCGCGTTCCGGCAGCCGGGGCACGCCGAGCTGGTGGACGTCCAGGCCGAGGATCCGCTCGAGGCCAAGGCGAAGGCCAAGGGCCTCAACTACGTCAAGCTGGACGGGCAGGTCGGCATCATCGGCAACGGCGCGGGCCTGGTCATGTCCACGCTGGACGTGGTCGCCTACGCCGGGGAGAAGCACGGCGGGGTGAAGCCGGCGAACTTCCTCGACATCGGCGGCGGCGCCTCCGCGGACGTGATGGCGGCGGGCCTCGAGGTCATCCTGAGCGACCCCGACGTCAAGAGCGTTTTCGTCAACGTCTTCGGCGGCATCACCGCGTGCGACGCGGTGGCCAACGGGATCGTGCAGGCCTTCAAGCTGCTCGAGGAGCGCGGCGAGACGATCGACAAACCGCTGGTCGTGCGGCTGGACGGCAACAACGCCGACGAGGGCCGCCGGATCCTCGACGAGGCGAAGCTGCCCGGCGTGCAGCGGGTGGACACGATGGACGAAGCGGCCGACAAAGCCGCCGAGCTCGCGAACGCGGGGGTCTGACAGCGATGGCTATCTTCCTCAACGAGAACTCCAAGATCATCGTCCAGGGCATGACGGGCTCGGAGGGCACCAAGCACACCGCCCGCATGCTGGCCTCCGGTGCGAACGTCGTCGGCGGCGTCAACGCCCGCAAGGCGGGCCAGCAGGTCGAGATCGGCGGCAAGACGCTCACCGTGTACGGCACGGTCAAGGAGGCCATGGCGGAAACCGGCGCGAACGTGTCGGTGCTGTTCGTGCCGCCGAAGTTCGCCAAGGACGCGGTGATCGAGGCGATCGACGCCGAGATCGAACTGGCCGTGGTGATCACCGAAGGCATCCCGGTGCACGACTCGGCGTACTTCTGGGCGCACGCCAAGGCGAAGGGCAACAAGACCCGCATCATCGGGCCGAACTGCCCGGGCGTGATCAGCCCCGGCAAGTCCAACGCGGGCATCATCCCCGCCGACATCACCGGTCCCGGCAAGATCGGCCTGGTGTCCAAGTCGGGGACGCTGACCTACCAGCTGATGTACGAGCTGCGGGACATCGGCATCAGCACCGCGGTGGGCATCGGCGGTGACCCGGTCATCGGCACCACGCACATCGACGCGCTGGAGGCCTTCGAGCAGGACCCGGAGACCTCGCTCATCGTGATGATCGGCGAGATCGGCGGGGACGCCGAGGAGCGGGCCGCGGAGTTCATCAAGGCCAACGTGACCAAGCCGGTGGTCGGCTACGTCGCTGGCTTCACTGCCCCGGAGGGCAAGACGATGGGCCATGCGGGCGCGATCGTCTCCGGATCGTCCGGTACCGCGGCGGCCAAGAAGGAGGCCTTGGAGGCCGCGGGCGTGCGGGTCGGCAAGACCCCCAGCGAGACCGCGGAAATCGCGCGCGAACTGTACAAGGCGCTCTGAACCGCCAGGCGTCGGTTCAAGATCGCCTGATCGAAGGGCGTTTCGGCCACCGTGTGGGTGGCGGGAACGCCCTTCGGCGTATTCTTCGCCAAGGCGTCCGGCGAACGCAGTGAAACCGACGCGCCTCGGCGCACGTCGGAGCGGCGAAGTCGGCTAGTGTCCGCGCACGACGTGCCAGGTCCACGCGGCGCGTGGTGTCGGCCCGAGATCCCCAGACACAACAGGAGAGACGGATGAACTTCCCGAGCGGTGGGTTCCCTGCGCAGGGGCCGCAGCAACAGCAGCAGGGCGGCCAGTTCTACCCACAGCAGCAACAGCACATGGCAGGCAAGAAGATCGACATCGGGATGATCCTCAACCTCGTCGTGGCCTTCCTCGGCCTGCTGGTGCTGTTCTTCGGGTTCATCAACCTCGGGGGTGACAGGAGCTTCTACGAGTACAGCTTGGGCTGGGTGCCGGGGCTCTACCTACTTGCCGGCCTGGCCGCGTTGATCGGCATTCTTCCCGGCGACGCCAAGACCGGGGCGTGGCCTGCGGCGGTCTCCCTGACGGCCACGTTCGGCTTCCTTTTCACGGTCTTCGAGATCACTGGCGAGATGCAGGCGGGCGGCGTGCTGGTGCTGATCTTCGGCATCCTGCAGACGCTGGTGGCGGTCGCCGCCTACCTGTTCGGCGAGCAGATCATCAAGCTCCCGGCGGGTGGCCAGCCCGGTTTCGGCCAGCCCGGTTTCGGCCAGCCCGGGGGTTTCGGCCCGCAGCAGCCGCAGCAACACCAGCAGTTCGGCCAGCCGGGTGGCCAGCAGCAGGCGCAGCAGCCCACCACCTACACCGGTCACCAGGGGCAGTTCTCGCAGCCCCCGCAGAGCTGACCGCACGACGCACGTCCACGGCCGGCGTTCCGGGCGGAATGCCGGCCGTTGTGCTGCCGCCCGCCGGTTCCTCAGCCGGGTGGGTGTCGACACATCGCGGCGCGCCTACCCCCGGACGGGCTAATCCGGATGTCAAGCTGCAGTCACGATGGTGAGGCAGACAATCGCCCGCGGCGCCAGGACGGAGCGCATCCGCGTGCTGCTGGCGGCGGCGATCTTGCCGCTGGCGGCAGGGTACGCGGCCGTGGCCGCGCTGCTCGCGGTGGTCGCCGCACTGGCCACCCAGGCGTCGTTCCAGCCGGAACAGATCCTGCTCGCCGCCGCGCCGGGCTGGCTCGGTGCGCACCAGGTGCCGTTGACGTTGAACGGCAGATCCTTGGCGATGCTGCCGATGGGGTTGACCGTGCTGGTCGGCGTTCTCGTGGCGCGGGCGGCGGCGGGCGCGGCGGAACGGCTGGGCGGACGCAGGACGCATCGGGCCGCCGTGATCGTCGGGACCATCGCGGCGGCGCATGCGATCGCCGGGGTGAGCATCGCCATCGCTTCCTACGGAGCCCGGTTGTCCGCGGACCCGCTGGAGTCCTTCTTCATTCCCGGTCTCATCGCGGCGGCAGCGGCGACGATCGGCCTGATCCGGCCCTGCGGGCTCGCGGCCGCCGTGCGGCCGTACCTCGTTCCGGCGGCCACCGCGGGCATTCGCGCCGGGATGCTGGGGCTCGTCGGGCTGCTGACGGTGGGAAGCGTCGTTTTCACGGTCGCATCGGTGTTGTCCGCTCCGCAGGCGCAAGGACTGTTCGCCGCGGGCGCGCCCGGTTTCGGCAGCGGTCTCGGCATGCTGCTGCTGTGCCTGGCCTACGTGCCGAACGCCGTGCTGGCATCGGTCGGATTCGTGGTCGGGCCGGGATTCGCGTTCGGTGACCTGCGGCTGAGCCTCTACTCGTACACGGCGGCCGACATGCCCGCGGTGCCCTTGCTGGCCGCGCTTCCCGAACAACCGGCCTCCTGGTGGCGCGCCCTGGTGGTGTTGCCGCTCGGCGTGGGCATGGCCGTCGGCATGCGGCTGCGGACGTCCTCCCCGAGCCCGCTGCACCGGGCCCGGTCGGTCGTCGTCGCTGGTGCGGTCGTCGGGTTCGGCATGGTCGTGCTCGGTGCGCTGGCGAGCGGCCGGATCGGCGCCAGGGGCGGATTGGCGCTGGATCTGGCCGCGGTGTCGGCGGCCGCGTTCTGCTGGATCGTCATTCCGGCGGGGCTCGTCGCGCATTTCGCCGGCGAGCGCCCGCCGAAGGTCGAACGGCGGAAGAGAGCCGGCGCCGGGACATCGTCGCCGGAAACCGCGGGCGAGCACGCGGATCAGCCGACGGTGGACGGCGAGGCAGAGCAAGCAGCGGCCGTGGACCAGGAGCAACCCGAAAAGCAGCAGGAGGACCGCGAGGCGGCCGAGCATCAGCCCGGACAGCCCCCAGCGGACCAGCAGCAGGCAGATGATCGGCAGGCGGATGACGAGCCACCAGAGCCGAAGGACGCCAACGAGGCGCAGGCGAGTGCGGGCAAGCCAGCGGAGAGCAAGCCCACAGGTGACGATCCCGAAGAAGACGCGCAGCCGTGACGTCTTCTAGGGTTGCTGGTGTCGTCATCCCGGTGAGAACGAGGCCCGTAGGTGCATAGCGAGTCGGAATCCCCCGCAGCAGCCGCCACGGACGGGGTGCGGGTCACGCTCCCGAACCCGGCTCGGCTGGTGGTCCTGGCCTCCGGATCGGGCACGCTGTTGCAGACTTTGCTGGATGCTGCGGCGTCACCGGACTACCCGGCCGACGTGGTGGCGGTGGGGTCCGACCGGTCGAAGGCCATGGCGTTGCAGCGAGCGCGCGATGCCGGGGTGCCGGACTTCGTGGTCCGGCTCGCCGACCACGCCGACCGGGCCGAGTGGGACGCGGCGCTGACCGACGCCGTCACGGCGTACCGTCCGGATCTGGTGGTCTCCGCCGGTTTCATGAAGCTGCTCGGCCCGCGTTTCCTGGCGCGGTTCAGCGCGCGTGTGATCAACAGCCATCCGGCGTTGCTGCCGTCGTTCCCCGGTATGCACGCGGTCCGTGACGCGCTGGCCGCGGGGGTCAAGGTGACCGGTACGACGGTGCATTTCGTCGACGCCGGGATGGACACCGGGCCGATCATCGCGCGTCGTTCGGTGGAGGTGCTGCCCACCGACGACGAGGAGAGCTTGCACGAGCGGATCAAGGTCATCGAGCGGAGGCTGCTGGTCGACGTGGTCAGCACGTTGATCCGGCGCGGCTGCACCATCGTCGACGGGAGGGTCGAGATTCCATGACTGGTACGCGTCCGGTGAAGCGCGCCCTCATCGGGGTGTCGGACAAGACCGGGCTGGCCCGGCTGGCCACCGGCCTGCACGAGGCGGGCGTGGAGATCGTGTCGACCGGCGGCACGGCCAAGGCCATCGCGGAGGCCGGCGTGCCGGTCGTCCCGGTGGAGCAGCTGACCGGGTTCCCCGAATCGCTCGACGGCCGGGTCAAGACGCTGCATCCGCACGTGCACGCCGGGCTGCTGGCGGACATGCGCAAACCCGCGCACGTCCGGCAGCTCGACGAGCTCGGCATCGCACCGTTCGACCTGCTGGTGGTGAATCTGTACCCGTTCGAGCAGACGGTGGCTTCGGGTGCCGCGCCGGCCGAGTGCGTCGAGCAGATCGACATCGGCGGACCGGCGATGGTGCGCGCGGCGGCCAAGAACCACCCGAGCGTGGCCGTGGTGGTGGATCCCGCTCGCTACGAGTGGGTGCTGGACCGGGTCGCCGCGGGCGGGTTCACGCTGGCCGAGCGGCAGCAGCTCGCTGCGCAGGCTTTTGCGCACACGGCGAGCTACGACGTGGCGGTCGCCTCCTACTTGAACAGCGTCGTGGCACCCGAGCCGGACACCGCGTTTCCCACGTGGGTGGGAGCTACCTGGCGGCGGGCCAACATGCTGCGGTACGGCGAGAACCCGCACCAGCAGGCGGCGTTGTACGTCTCGGGCCGCTCCGGCCTGGCGGCTGCACAGCAGCTGCACGGCAAGGAGATGTCGTACAACAACTACGTCGACGCCGACGCGGCCCTGCGGGCCGCCTACGACCACGAGCGGCCGGCGGTGGCGATCATCAAGCACGCCAACCCGTGCGGCATCGCGGTCGGCGCGGACGTCGCGGAAGCCCACCGCAAGGCGCACGCGTGCGATCCGCTGTCGGCGTTCGGCGGGGTGATCGCGGCGAACACCGAGGTGTCGGTGGCCATGGCCGAGCAGGTCGCCGAGATCTTCACCGAGGTCATCGTGGCCCCGTCGTACGAAGACGGCGCGGTCGAGGTGCTGCAGCGCAAGAAGAACGTGCGCATCCTGGTCTGTCCGCCGCCGGAGCGCACCGGAGCCGAGATGCGCGCGGTGTCCGGCGGCCTGTTGCTGCAGTCGCGCGACGCGGTGGACGCCGAGGGCGACGACCCGGCGAACTGGCAGCTGGTGTGCGGGCCGGCCGCGGACGCCACCACGCTGGCCGACCTGGAGTTCGCCTGGCGGGCGGTGCGGTCGGTGAAGTCCAACGCCATCCTGCTGGCGCACGACGGGGCGAGCGTCGGTGTCGGCATGGGTCAGGTCAACCGGGTCGACTCCTGTCGGCTCGCGGTGCAGCGTGCCGGTGACCGTGCCGTCGGGGCGGTCGCCGCCTCGGACGCCTTCTTCCCGTTCCCGGACGGTCTGGAAGTGCTCGCAAAGGGTGGCGTGCGGGCCGTGGTGCAGCCGGGCGGCTCGGTGCGGGATGCCGAAGTGATCGCCGCGGCGGAAGCGGCGAACGTGACGATGTACTTCACCGGGGTCCGGCACTTCGCCCACTGACCTCGTCGAGCGTGCCGGCCGGGCTTTCGGTTCGGTCGTCGCCGAGCAGCGCGGCCAGTGCGGCGGTGCCTGCCAGCATCGCTTTCGAGCGTGCGTCGAGGGTTTCGTCGCGCGCGGCAAGCATCCGGTGTATGTCGTCGAGCTCGTGCTGCCTGCGAAGCTGCGGCATCACCTCAGCGAGCAGCGTGATCGGATATCCCGCTCGCCGTAGCTGATGGACGATGCGTGCATCGCGCACCTGGGCCGGTGTGTAGCGCCGGACCTTGGTGCCCGGGTCGCGGCTGGGAACGACCAGGCCTTCCGCGTCCCAGTGCCGCAGGGTCGACGGGCGCACGCCGAGCGCTTCGGCCAGCTCGGAAATCGTCATGGCGTCCGAGGGACGAACGTCCGTGATCGGTTCGAGGGTGATCGTTTCGGCGGCTTGTTTGGCCATGGCGAGCTGCCGGCGCTGGCGGTCCAAGTCGGCGTGCGCCGCGTCCAGTCGTGCCAGGGCACCGGAGATGTCGCCCGCGTTGACCGCGCGCAGCACCTCCTTGGCTTCCGTCGGCCCCATTCCGGCAGCGAATCCGCGGTAGGCCCGCGCGGCGTGGATGTGCCTGTCCTGGTAGATGCGGTGGCCGGCCGGCGTGCGTTCCGCTGGCGGGATCACTCCGCCCTGTTCCAGCAGGCGAATCTGCTGGACGGAGTACCCGCTGCGGCGCGCCACGTCGACCGTTCGCACAACCCCCACTTTCGAGTCGGGAGCTCCTGACCAGGGCGATTATCGACGAAAGTCGCCATAAGCACTTCAATGAAACGCTTCATGCATGGACAAAGACGAGATCATCGAGCTGGTTGCGGGGTTTCCCGGTGTGCTGACTGTGCTGCCTGGCCCTGGTGATGGCTCTCCGGAGATCAGCTGGGGGGGGGGACGCCTTCTTCTACTACGCACCGGACGGGGTGCCACCGGCGAAAGGGCAGCCGTTCGCGACGGTCGTGACGAAGGATTACCCGGGGGACGAGGACTCACGGCTGGATCGTTCCGGCGTGTTCCGGGTGAACGTGTTCGCAGGGCGGGAGGCCTTCGAGCGCTGGACCGGTCGCTCGCCCCGCGAGGCCGCGGTGGAGAAGGTGGACGTGAGTCGGTTCGACGTGATCTTCGCGCACCCGGTCTACGGGTCGCTCGGATGGCTGGCCGTGGTCAATCCGGGCCCGCGCACCGAGGCGGCGGTGCGGGAACTGCTCGGCGAGGCGTGTCGGATCGCGCGGGCCAGGTACGAGCGGCGGGAACGACGCAGACAGCGGGTGAGTGATCACCGGTGAGCACCGCGAATCTGGGGTAAGTTTCCCCGCATGACCGCGCAGGGTCCGACGTGGCAGGCGGCGTCCGGCCCAGGACGTCCGTCGTCTCCGGCTGCGTATCGGCAACCGCCGCCTACGGCCGCTTACCGGCGCCCGCCGACGGCTGGTCCACCCCGTCGGCCGCGGCCTCCTCGGCCGCGCTGGCCGTTCGTGCTGATCGGTGTCGTGCTCGGTGCGGTGGCGCTGGTTGGCGGATATCTTGCGCTGGTCTTCTACAGCTCGGTCGGTGTTGCACCGCTGGCGGATCCGGTGCCCGAGGAGTGCACGGTGTCCGCCGAGCTGCTCGCCGAAGCCGGTACGCCGAGCTGGCAGAGCGGTCCGTTGCACATGCGTGACGGCGTGGAGGGTGTCTCCTGTCGCTGGGTCGCCGGGCCGGACGAGCATGTTCGTAAGCGGCAGCTGAGCGTGGAGGTCGACCGTTATCACGCCAAGCCCGCCGCGCAGGAAGCGGTCGTCGAGCTGACGGCCGGGCGGGGTGGCATGAGCGAGCTGAGCGATGTGGGTGACGAGGCGTTCGTGCGCGCCGTCGACGGGAACGCCGAACTCGTGGCCCGCCGTGGACGGACGGTCGTCGCGGTGCAGCTGGCTGGCTCCGACAAGACCTTCTTCAGCGGACTGCTCGGAGAATCGGAGGATGTCGCCGTGCCTGCCGAGCGACTGAAGAAGCTGGTCGTCGCCGTGGGCCGCGAATTGCTCGCCGACGCACGGTGAGTCGGTGAGGGTTCGGTGCGTCTGCATCGCACCAGGTACCCTCCCGCCCACACCACGTCCTACCGTTCTGCGGGGTTTGCGATGGCCCGGGCTCTGCGGTCGATGCCGACGGCGTGACACGGCTGCCTTCCGTCGTTGGCCCACCGGGCGAACGACGGTTCTCACGCCCCGACGAACCGAGCGGACCACCCTGCCCGGCGGTCCTTGCGCCAGCAGGGGCCTGCGCTTGTTTCGGATGCCGTCGGTTACAGGTTGCTGCGATTGGTGCCGAATTCGTCGGGCGAGGGGTGCCTGGCGCGTTCTCAACCACTCCGACCTGTGGTTTTCCTCGGCCAGCTGACTCGATGGAATGGCCGGTGACGGTGCGCTTGACAAGTGCCCCGGAGGTGGCGTTCACTATCACTATCGAACATATGTTCGAGAACGAAGCCACCGTCGCTCCACGGTGGCCGATGACCGGGAGCTGCCGCCCGGTCGTGGTTTCCGGGAGGTGATGGGATGTCGGGCGCGCGCACGTCCACGGTGCCAGAGGTGGCCGACACCGTGGATGCGGTCGCTCGGCTGGCGTCGTTGCCGGGGTTGACCACCGCGAGTGAGGTGGCAGCTGACGTTGCGGGAGCGTCAGCGACGGGGAAGCTCCTTCCGGTGGTGCCCGAACTGGAGGCCGTGCTGCCCCTCAGGGGCCTGCGGAGGGGCAGCACGGTTTCGGTCACCGGGGCGCGGTCGGTGTTGCTCGCGCTGCTGGCCAGGGCGACCGCGGCGGGGTCGTGGGCCGCCGTGGTGGGGATTCCGGACGTCGGGTTGGCCGCCGCCGCCGAGCTGGGCGTCGAGCTGTGCAGGACGGCGCTGGTCCCGCGCCCGGGTCCGGACGTGGTGCGGGTGGCTGCGGCGTTGCTGGACGGGGTGGACATCGTCGTGGTGCCGGGCGGGACGAGCATGGCGGCGGCGTCCGCGCGCAGGCTGACCGCCCGGGTGCGGCACCGGGGCGGCGTGCTCGTCGCCGAAGGCCGATGGCCTGGGGCGGACGTGGAGTTGGTCTGCACGCCCGGCTCCTGGGACGGAGTGGACGAATTCGGGCGGGGCTACCTGTCGGCCCGCACCATGCGGATCCAGGGGCGCGGCAAGTCCTCGGCCCGGGTGCTGGAGACGACCGTGCTGCTGCCCGGGCCCAGCGGTGGTGTCGAAGCGGGCGAGCACGCGCGGAGGCTCGAGGTGGCGAGCTGATGCGGCAGCGAGTGACGAGGCGGTGGCGTGTTTCGCGGGCAGGCCAGGCGGTGCCGGAGCGGGAGGCGGCGCGATCGGTGGATACCCGTCCCAGCGATGCGGATGCCGGGCAGTCCGGAGGAGGCAAAGCCGCGGCGAGTCCGGATGGCGCGGCCGGTGCGCAAGGCGCGTTTCCCGGGGATGCCGGTGCTGGGAGCTCCGGCTCCGGCGAACGATCCGCGGCGGATGCGCAGCAGGCGGCGCGGCTGGTGGTGGTGTGGTGTCCGGATTGGCCGGTGACGGCCGCGTGCGTGGCCGCCGGTGTTCCCCTGCACCATCCCGCGGCGGTGTTCGCGGCCAACCGGGTGGTGGCTTGCTCTGCGGTGGCGCGGCGCAACGGGGTCCGGCGCGGGATGCGCAGGCGGGAGGCGCAGGCGTCATGTCCGGAGCTGGCGGTGCTTGCGGTCGACCCGGCGCGCGACGCGCGGTTGTTCGAGCCGGTGGCCGCCGCGGTGGAAGAGCTGGTGGTCGGGGTGGACGTGGTGCGTCCCGGGGTGGTGGCCGCCCCGGTGGACGGGGCGCTGACCTACTTCGGCGACGAGCATCGGCTGGTGGAAAGCCTGGTGGGCCACGTGTCGGCCATGGCGGGGGTCGAGGTGCAGATCGGGATCGCCGACGGGTTGTTCGCCGCGCTGGCGGCGGCTCGCCGGTCGTGCGTGGTGGAGCCGGGCGGCAGCCGCAGGTTCCTGGCGCCGCTGCCGGTGACCGAGCTCGATCAGCCGGGCAGCGTCCTGGCCGAGTTCGACGGCTGTGCCGATCTGGTCGCCGATCTGGTCGACCTGTTGCGCAGGCTGGGGCTGCGCACCTTGGGGCAGTTCGCCGAGCTGCCGGAGCGGACGGTGAGTTCGCGGTTCGGCAGGCTCGGCATGCTGGCCCATCGGCTGGCCAGCGGCTTGTCCGAGCGGCCGCTGGACCGGCGCAAGCCGCCCGCCGAGCTGGCGGTGGAGGAGACGTTCGACGTCCCGGTCGGCACGGTGGAGGAGGCCGCCTACGTGGCGGAGCGGATGGCCGGGAAGCTGCACGCGAAGCTGGCGGGCCGGAACCTGGCCTGCACCCGGCTGGGCATCTATGCGCGGACCCTCAGCGGTGAGGAGCTGTCCCGTGTGTGGCGCTGCGGCGGGACGGACGGCGGCACCAATGGCGTTCCGGTGGCCGCACGCGGCATCGCGGACAGGGTGCGCTGGCAGTTCGACAGCTGGCTGCAGGGTGAGCAACGGCCGCAGAGCGGTGTGGTGACGCTCCGGCTGGAGCCGGAAGAGGTGGTCGAGGCCTCCCTGCTGCAACTGCACCTGTGGCGTGGTGGAGCTGGGGACAACCCGGCGGACGACGATGCAGACGAGCGGGCAGGCCGGGCGCTTGTCCAGGTGCAGCGGCTGCTCGGGCCGGAAGCCGTGGTCACCGCGGTGCTGGGCGGCGGGCGGGGCCCGGCCGAGCGGGTGCGGCTGGTGCCGTGGGGTGAGGCCAGGGGCGACGAGGAAACCCTGCGGCGTGGTGCGGGCGCGCAGCAGGAAGTTCCGACCTGGCCGGGCAGGCTTCCAGCGCCGTCGCCGGCGACAGTGCATCCGGAGCCGGTGCGCGCGGCGGTGGTCGATCGCCGGGGTTTGCCGGTGCGGATGACCGAGCGCGGGGTGCTGAACGCACCGCCTGCCCGGGTGGCGGTCGACGGTGGGCCGTTGCGCGAGGTCACCGCGTGGGCGGGGCCGTGGCCGCTGGACGAACGGTGGTGGGATCCCCGCGCGGCCGGGCCTGCCGCACGGATCCAGGTGGTGGTGTCGGAAGGGCCCGCTGCGGCCGGCCGAGCGCTGCTGTTGCGCTGCCGCGAGCAGCAGAGCCCTCGCTGGCAGGTGGAAGGGGAGTACACGTAATGGGCTGGTTCAACTTGCCGCTGCCGTGGTCGGAGATGGAGCGCACGCTCTCCGGCCACCCCACGCAGCAGTCAGGCGACGGTGGAGACAGCCCGGCATGGACGCGGCGCCGGGAGGGCTACTTCCGCCCGGACGACCTGGCGGAGCTGCAGTTCGACGACGACGCGGGAGCGCGGCCCCGGGTGCCGTACGCCGAGCTGCACTGCCACTCCAACTTCAGTTTCCTGGACGGTGCCAGCCACCCGGAGGAGCTGGTGGAAGAGGCGTCCCGGCTCGGCCTGGACGCCATCGCGCTGACCGATCACGACGGCATGTACGGCGCGGTCCGCTTTGCTCAGGCGGCCAAGGAGCTAGGGGTGCGCACGGTCTACGGAGCCGAGCTCGGTTTCGGCAGGCGGGACGAGCCAGCCGGGCAGGCCGGCCGGTGGCCCGCCGGCCAGGAGCGTGAGCTCCCGCCGCAGCCGCAGGCCCGCTCCGGGCCCGCCGATCCCGCCGCGGAGCACCTGGTGCTGCTGGCCAGGGACGCGCAGGGCTATTCCGCGCTTTGCGCGGCGATCACCGACGGACAGCTGGCCGGTCACGAGGACCCGGAGAACCGGCTGGCGGAGAAGGGCAGGCCGCGGTATTCGCTGCCGGAGGTGGCCGAGCGGGTCGCCGGGCGGGTGGCGGTTCTGACCGGGTGCCGGAAAGGCCCGCTGCGCTCGGTGCTGCCGTCGCCGGACGCCCCGCGGGAAGCACGCGTCGAAGGCTACCGGCGGGCGGCGCAGCGCTTGCGGGAGCTGACTGCCCTGTTCGGCAAGGACAACGTCTACGTGGAGCTGTTCGATCACGGCCTTCCGGCCGACACGGCCCACAACGACACCATGGCGGCGCTGGCCGCGGAGTTCGGCCTGCCCACGGTGGCCACCACCGGCGCGCATTACGTCACCCCGTCCCGGGGCAGGCTGGCCGCGACGCTGGCGGCGATCAGGGCCAGGCGCAGCCTCGACGAGCTGGACGGATGGTTGCCGCCGTCGGCGGGGGCCCACCTGCGCTCCGGTGCCGAGATGCAAGCGCGCTTCGCGCGGTATCCGGGGGCCGTCCAGCGCGCCGCTTTGCTGGGAGTGGAGTGCGCGTTCGATCTCGAGCTCATCGCGCCGGACCTGCCGCCGTTCGACGTGCCGCCCGGCCACAACGAGACGAGCTGGCTGATCCAGCTGACCTACGAAGGCGCGGTGGCGCGCTACGGCACGCGCTACCAGAACCCGAAGGCCTACGCCCAGATCGAGCACGAACTCAAGGTGATCACCGAGCTGAACTTTCCCGGCTACTTCCTGATCGTGGCCGACATCGTGCGGTTCTGCCGGGAGAACGACATCCTCTGCCAGGGGCGCGGCTCGGCGGCCAACTCGGCGGTGTGCTACGCGCTGGGCATCACCAACGTCGACCCGGTCGCGCACGGCCTGCTGTTCGAGCGCTTCCTGGCGCCGGAGCGGGACGGCCCGCCGGACATCGACGTCGACATCGAGTCCGATCGCCGCGAAGAGGTGATCCAGTACGTCTACCGCAAGTACGGCAGGCTGAAGGCCGCCCAGGTGGCCAACGTCATCACCTACCGGGCCCGGTCGGCGGTACGGGACGTGGCCAGGGCGCTGGGGTATGCGCCGGGGCAGCAGGACGCCTGGAGCAAGCAGATCGACCGGTGGACAACCCACGCGGCGAACGCGGACAACGACGTGCCCGACGAGGTCGTCGACCTGGCCAATCAGCTCGGTGACTTTCCGCGCCACCTCGGCATCCACTCCGGCGGGATGGTGCTGGCGGACCGACCGGTGAGCGAGATCTGCCCGGTGGAGTGGGCGCGGATGCCCGGGCGCAGCGTGCTGCAGTGGGACAAGGACGACTGCGCCGCGGTCGGCCTGGTGAAGTTCGACCTGCTGGGGCTCGGCATGCTCTCGGCCATCAAGTACGCCGTGGAGATGGTGCGCGACTACCAGGGCATCCACATCGACCTGGCCAAGTTGCCGCTGGAGGACCCGAAGGTCTACGACATGCTGTGCCGGGGCGACGCGGTGGGTGTCTTCCAGGTGGAGAGCCGGGCGCAGCTGGCCACCTTGCCGCGGCTGAAGCCGCGCACCATCAAGGACCTCGCCATCGAGGTCGCGCTGATCCGGCCGGGGCCGATCCAGGGCGGGTCGGTGCACCCCTACATCCGGCGCCGCGCCGGGGTGGAGAAGGTCACCTACGACCATCCGCTGACCGAAAGGGCGCTGCGCAAGACGCTCGGCGTGCCGCTGTTCCAGGAACAGTTGATGCAGCTGGCCATCGACGTCGCCGGGTTCGACCCGGCGGAGGCCGACGAGCTGCGCAGAGCCATCGGCGCGAAGAGATCCGTGCGCCGGATGGAGGCGTTGCGGCAACGCTTCTACGACGGTGCCGCGGCCAACGGTGTCGACCAGCCCACCGCCGAGCGGATCTTCGCCAAGCTGGTCGCGTTCGCCAACTTCGGCTTCCCGGAAAGCCATGCGTTGAGCTTCGCGTACTTGGTCTTCGCCAGCGCGTACCTGAAGTGCTACTTTCCCGCGGCGTTCTGCGCAGCGCTGCTCCGCGCGCAGCCCATGGGCTTCTACTCGCCGCAGTCGTTGGTGGCCGATGCCCGCCGGCACGGCGTGACGGTGCTGGGGGCGGACGTGAACGCCAGCCTGGCGCATACCACATTGCGCCCGGACCCCGATGGTGGCGAGCCTGCGGTGCTGCTGGGGCTGTCGTCGGTGCGCACGCTCGGTACGGAGCCTGCCGAGCGCATCGTCGCCGAACGCCGGGCGCACGGGCCGTACCGCAGCATGACCGATCTGGCCAGGCGGGTGCGACTGACCACGCCGAAGATCGAAGCCCTGGCCACCGCTGGCGCGTTCCGCGAGCTGGAGCCCGATCGGCGCAAGGCGTTGTGGTCCGCGGGGGCGGTCGCGCAGGAGCGGCCGGAGAAGTTGCCGGACAGCGGCGTGGGTGTGGAAGCGCCGCCGCTGCCCGGGATGGAGAAGGTGGAAGTTGCGATGGCCGACGTGTGGGCCACCGGGTTGTCGCCGGACAGCTTCCCGATCCAGTTCCACCGGGAAAGGCTGGACAGGCTGGGTGCGGTGCCTGCGGCCAAGCTGGTCGAGATCCCGCACGGGACCCGGGTGCTGATCGGCGGGGCGGTGACGCACCGACAGCGACCGGCCACTGCCAACGGCATCACGTTCCTCAACCTCGAGGACGAGACGGGGATGGTCAACGTGGTGTGCACCAAGGGGTTGTGGGCGCGCTACGCCACGATCGCTCGTTCCAGCCCGGCGCTGCTGGTCCGGGGAGTGGTGGAACATGCCGCGCGCGGCGCGGGTGTGGTGAGCGTGCTGGCCGACAAACTGCAGCACCTCGACGTGCGGATCCGCACCAAGTCGCGTGATTTCCATTGAGTAGGACGCGTGGGGCTCCGCCGAGCAGGACGGGTGGGGTTCTGTCGGGCAGGGCGGATGCCGGACTCGGTTGAGCAGGCCGAGTGCCGGATCGTGCGGCCGTTGCCATCCAGGGCATCAGTCGTACCGAACCCGGCAACCACCGCTCCTTGATCGGCGAACCACGAGAAGGTGACGGGAGGGGGTGATTACGGCGGGAAGCACCTCGGTGTGACCCACGACATAGGTATCGAAGTAGGTGGTTTGACCAATTGGGTTGGTTTCCGCCTCCACGGCAGCATCGACGCTGGCAAGGAGGTCACCATGAACGCAGCCGACGTTCTCGAGCTGGAAAAGATCGCGATCACCCAGTTGGTCGCGCACAGCGACATCTGGGCCGACCTGGCGGAGCCCACCCCGCAACGGAACGCTGGCGCATCCGTCAGCGCCGACTCCGTGCGGAGGTTGGAGCAGCTGGGCCTCGTGACGCGATCACCAGCCCGCAACGGGGTCTCGCTCACGTCAGCCGGTGTGGAGGCGCTTGCCTACTTGGCCAAGTCGTGGTGAGGCCACAAGGACCGGCTTCTGGAGGCACGGTCCGCTCGTGCCGGGGCAGGCAGACTGCAGGCTACCGGGCTGGGTGTAGGGGGCCGGGCCGGCTGCAAGGGCACCGGTCGGCCGTAGGGGGCACCGAGCCGGCTGTGGTGGCACCGTGCCGGAACCTGTTCGGCCATGGGCAGACCTGTTCGGGGGGTGATCTGTTCGGCAATCGGGCTGATCTCCGCGGCACGCTGGGTGGGCCGAGAGCCTGGATGCGTGGATCCCGTGATCCGCTGTGGTGGGGGATCCGTGCCTCGCGAGCAGGCCTTCCACGATCCGGACCGGCTGCTGGTCGACCGGGCCAGCGAAGGCCCGCATCTCGCCTTCGGTAAGGGCGAGCACTTCTGCCTCGGGGCGCCCATCGCCCGCCTGGAGACCAGGGTCGGGATCACCACCTGGCTGCGGCGGACGAAGGAGATCACGTTCGACATCGATCCGGACGACGTCGAGTACCTGCCGAGCTTCGCGCAGCACGGCATCGTCCGGCTGCCACTGCGGTTCACCCCGGCATGAGCGCTGCTTCGCGTGAGGTGGGCGAATGATCGTCGAACTCCGGCCCGCGGCCGAGCGAAGCTGGCAGCTGCTGACCGACCGGATGGCGTCCGAACCGGACCCGCGCAAGCGCGCGAACCTGGAGGTGGTCGCGCGCCACGTGCGGGAAGAAGTGCGCGGTGACGTCGGCGCGCTGATGAAAACCCTGGTCCCGGAGCCGGTCTACGAGATTTGGGGCGCGTCCGACTCGGCAGGCCCCAAGGGCTACGACGAGGTCGAGGCGTTCTACGAAGCGTCGATCGCCATCGGCAAGAACCGGCTCGAGTTCGAGATCTCGGCCGTGCTGGTCGAGCACGGCCTGGTGGCGACCGAAGGGATCTTCCGGCACGCCTACGACGGCGAGCTGTTGACGCGGCGCGGGTTCGCCGCCGCCGACGTCGAGCACGACGCCTGGTACCTCGTGGAGTACCGGGCGCTGATCCTGTGGCCGATCGACGCCAACGGGCTGATCGAGGGCGAGCGCATGTATGTGGGGGAGAAGCCGCGCATCGTGCGCCGGCTCGAGCCGGGCGAGTGCGACCACCTCGGTCCGGTGGATCGCGGCTGACGACACGACGGAGAGGACGCAGGTTCGATGGCATTGGATCCGGACGCGGTCGGCGCCGAGTCGGGACCGCGGCGCGTCACCTGGCAGAGCAAGGACTGCATCGTGTACGCCCTCGGGGTGGGGGCAGGCGTCGACGAACTCGCCTACACCACCGACAACACCAAGGGCGTCGAGCAGCAGGTGCTGCCGACCTACCCGGTGGTGCTCGGCATCGACCCGGGCATCTTCAAGCGGTTCGGCACGTTCGACTGGGCCAAGCTCGTGCACGCCGAGCAGGGCGTCGAACTGCTCCGGCCGCTGCCCACCCAGGGCGCGGTCCTGGTCACCACGCGCATCGTGGACATGTTCGACAAGGGCAAGGCCGCCTTGGTCGTGACCGGTTCCGAGGCGGTGGACGAGGACACCGGGGAGCCGATGTTCCGCACCCGGTCCGCGTTCTTCATCGGCGGCGCCGGTGGCTGGGGCGGCGACCGCGGCCCGAGCGCGACCTGGCAGGCGCCGGACCGGGTGCCCGACCACACCGTCACGTATCCGACCAGGCCCG
Source organism: Thermocrispum agreste DSM 44070 (assembly GCF_000427905.1). Taxonomy (GTDB): domain Bacteria; phylum Actinomycetota; class Actinomycetes; order Mycobacteriales; family Pseudonocardiaceae; genus Thermocrispum; species Thermocrispum agreste. Next base: position 738,405 of record NZ_KE386604.1, read on the forward strand.
AGCGAGCGCTGCTCTACCGGCTGTCGGGTGACCGGAACCCGCTGCACTCCGATCCGGCTTTCGCCCGCCGCGCCGGCTTCGAGCGGCCGATCCTGCACGGCCTGTGCACCTTCGGCTTCACCGGCCGAGCGCTGCTGCACACCCTGGCCGGTGGCGAGGCAGGGCGTCTGCGCGGCATGGACGCACGGTTCGCCGCTCCGGTTCTGCCCGGCGACACCCTGCACATCGACATCTGGACCGATGGCGCGGGCGAGGCGTTGTTCCGGACCCGTAAGGACGACGGCACGGTCGTGCTGACCAACGGCCGGTGCCGGTTCGACGCGGACGGTGCGCGGTGACGGTCGTCGTCGCCGGTGCGGGCCTCGCCGGCCTCCGCGTCGCGGAAGAGCTGCGCAAAGCCGGCTACGACGGCGAGTTGATGCTCGTCGGAGCGGAGCCCACGCCGCCCTACGACCGGCCGCCCCTGTCCAAGGAGGTGTTGCAGGGTCGCCGCTCGCCTGCGGCGATCCGGCTGCGCGACGATGCGTTCTTCGCCGATCACGGCATCACGTTGCGCCTGGGTTCGCGGGTGACCGCGGTCCATCCGCAGCGGAAGAGCATCGTGCTGGCAGCGGGGGAGACCATCGGCTACGACCGCCTGGTGATCGCGACGGGCCTCCGGCCTCGGACGCTTCCCGGAACCGAATCCGTCCCCGGCGTACACACGCTGCGCTCCCTGGACGACTGCCTCGCCCTGCGGCGGCGGCTGGACGGAGCGGACTCGGCGATCGTGGTGGGAGCGGGCTTCGTCGGCTGCGAGGTGGCGGCAAGCCTGCGGGTGTGCGGGCTGAGGGTCCATCTCGTCGAGCAGCAGCAGGCGCCGCTGGCGGGTGTGCTCGGCGAGACGCTGGGCGAGTTGGTTGCGCGCTGGCATCTGAAGGCCGGGGTCGACCTGCGATGCGGCTGCGGGGTGGCGGAACTGAAGCAGTCGGATCGGAAGCTGCGCGTGACGTTGACCGATGGTGCCGAGCTTGCGGCCGACGTCGTGGTCGTCGGCATCGGGTCCGTTCCCGAAGTGAGCTGGCTGGCCGGCAGCGGGGTCGAGGTAGGTGACGGCGTGCTCTGCGATGAGCGCGGGCGGACCAGCGTCACCGACGTGTGGGCGGTCGGAGATGTCGCGGCGTGGCGGGGACCGGGCGGCCGTCACCGGCGCACCGAGCACTGGACGAACGCGGGAGAGCACGCACGGGTGGTGGCGAGGGACATACTCGGCCTGCCTCCGGACGAGCCCGCGGTGCCCTATTTCTGGAGTGACCAGTACGGCCTGCGCTTGCAGGTCTTCGGCGATGTTCGGGCGTCGGCAAAGGTCCGCGTGGAAGAAGACGACGGCAGACGCTTCCTCGCGACGTGCGCGGTAGACGGACGGTTGACGGCTGTGGTCGCCGCGGGGATGGCTGGCAAGGCCACCAGGCTGCGGCGCCGCATCGGTGAGCCCGTCGGCGATGGCTAGCGCGAATGGCATGCTGCCCGTAGGGGTGGGCATCGTGGGGTTGAGCGCTTCCGGCGGTTGGGCCGCCCGGGCTCATCTGCCCGCGCTCTCCGCCGTGGGAGACTTCCGGCTGACGGCCCTCGCCGCCAGCTCAGCCGCAGCGGCGAAAGCGGCGGGTGAACGCTACGGCGTTTCCGCGACGTTCTGTTCCGCGGCAGAACTCGCGCATCACCCTGATGTCGATCTTGTCGTCGTGGCCGTGCGGGCAACCGAGCATGAGCAAGCCGTCCTCGCCGCGATCGACGCGGGCAAGCACGTCTACTGTGAGTGGCCCTTCACTGTCTCCACCTCGGCGGCCGATGCGCTCGCGCGGGCGGCCCGCACCAAGGGGGTGCGCGGAATCGTCAACCTGCAGGCACGTTCGGCTCCGGTGATCCGCTACGTCAGAGACCTCGTCGCTTCCGGCTGGGTCGGCGATGTCCTGTCCACGACCGTGGTGGCCTCGGGCATGGCATGGGGCGAGCAGGTCGATTCCCGCACGTCGTACGTGCTCGATCGGGACGGCGGCTCGACGATGGTGACGATCCCGTTCGGCCACGTGATCGACGCGGTGACCTACTGCCTCGGCGACCTCGCGGAGGTCGGCGCGCTCATGGCGAACCGGCGCCCCCGAGTGCGGGACCGAGAGACCGGCGAGATCGTCGCGAAGTCGGCGGAAGACCAGATCGCTGTGCACGCGACGCTGGAGGACGGCGCGGTCGTGTCGGTGCACATGCGAGGCGGCCGGTCGCGTGCGACCAACTTCCATTGGGAGATCAACGGCACCGAAGGTGACCTTGTCATCAGCGGTGATCACGGCCACGTGCAGCTGGCGCCCCTGGTTCTGCGTGGCGCCCGGGGCGGGGATGGCGAACTCACCGAACTTGTCGTGCCGGACGAGTACCACCTTGCTCCGGTGAACCGCGAGGTTCCGTGGGGCAATCTCGCAAACGCGTACGCGGCCATACTCCAGGATCTCCGTGGCGGCGGTACTTTCNTGCCCGACTTCGATCACGGTGTTCGTTTGCACAGGGTGATCGACGCCGTTTGTGTGGCGGCGGCCAGTGGCGAACGGCGGCGGCTGTGACGGGCCGTGCGTACGCGGCCNTNCTCCNGGATCTCCGTGGCGGCGGTACTTTCNTGCCCGACTTCGATCACGGTGTTCGTTTGCACAGGGTGATCGACGCCGTTTGTGTGGCGGCGGCCAGTGGCGAACGGCGGCGGCTGTGACGGGCCGTGCGTACGCGGCGGACCCGGGGAGCCGACACCGCCTTGGACGAGCAGCGTGAACCCGTGGCTCACCGGCGATCCAGCGCCGCGTTTCGGTGACAGGATCGCCCCGAGAAAGGTCCGGAGGTCGCCTCCCGGTCGTCGGAGCTGTGGAGCATGTACGTCGTGTCGTTCCGTTCAGGGCGCGTCGACGTCAGAGGCGGAATGCGGTGCGGACGGCGCGCAGCAGGAATCGTGGGGTCATGAGCAGCCCTGCCATCGCGTCGGACATCTTGTTGGGGTTGGCAAGGAACTTGGCGCGCATCCGGTACGCGGAGATTCCGCGCCACACGTCGTGCCACACCGTGTAGAACGTGAGCCGATCGGCATCCGGGGGTGACCCGCCGGCGTCCTGATAGACCGTGAGGAACGCGTCCCAACCGGCGACCGCCTCGACACTCGGGCGCACGTACGTCAGATCCTCTGCGGGGTCACCCAGGTGAGAGCGCTCCCAGTCCAGGACCGCGGTGAGCGTCGACCCGTCCAGCAAGAGGTTGTGCAGACCGTAATCGCCGTGGACCAGCACGGGATCGCGCACGTCGCCCGGCGCGTGGGCGCGAAGCCATCCCAGCACGAGGGCGAACAGCGTGGCGAACGGCATCGACGGCGTGGAAACGGCGGCCAGCACGGCCTGCCGCTCCTCGATCGCCGCGACGATTTCCTGCCGCGTGACCATCGGCGGCAGCGGCGTGTCCGTGAGGCCGCTGGTGTCGAGGGAGTGCAGCCGAGCCAGTGCGGCGGCGATGGCGGTGACGGCTGGGAGCTCGATCGGTGCGGTTGGTCCCCAGACGTCACCGCGTGGCTGCCCGGGGACCCGCCGGGTGGCGAATGCGGGCGCACCCAGGATGTCTTCGTCCAGCCACAATGGCTCTGCCACCGGGACGCCACCCTGCCATGCGAACGAGAGCGCGGCGAACTCCCCGCCCAAGGTGTGCGCCGTCCTTCCGGAGGCCACCTTGCGGATCACGATGTCGTCGGCGCCGCCGGAATGCTCGACCCGGACGGCCAGCATCTCCTTGGAGAAGCCGCCCGAGAGCATGCGCACGTCGGTGATGCGGTGGACCGTGACCCCTGGCCCACTGTGTGCACTCAGGCATGCCAGGAGTTGTTCCTCGGTCACGGGTGGCGGTGGTGCGGTGCGGTATGCGGTCGATGCGTCCCGTTCGGGAGGGCCGGTGCGATGCGCCGTGACATCCGGCAAGTCGGTCTCGACCAGCACGGATGCGATGTCGCGCAGTGCTGCTGCGGCGTCGCGGTCGCTCGTCGCGCGCACGGCCAGGTCGTCGGCGTGCTCGCCGAGCGCCCCGAGCAAGGCATCCGTCCCGCCCCAGACCTCGGGCAGCAAGGTGGTGACACCGGCCCGCAGGGCGTCGGCGTGCTGTTCCCGTCGTCGCACCACCTGGTCGTCCAGCGACGCACGATGGTGGAGGGCTGCGGCCAGTTCCTGGATGGCGGCGGACTGATCGCTCTCGGCGGGGACAGCCGTCAGCTCGAGCGCGAGTGCTTGTTCGACCGCTGCGGTGGCCTCCCGTTCCGCCGACAGCTGTGCGTCCACCGGCCACTCCTTCCCATTTACTCTAATGTCAGAGTAATTGACGTTAGACTAATGTGCCAGGGTGGCGGAGTGGGACGGAGGGTCGGCCTGCCGGAGAGTGGTTCCGCAGCGGCGCCGGCTGCTGGGCGTTGGCGGCCGGAGGTGGATCTGCCGCGGCTGTGGCTGCGTGGGGAGTGCTCGCCGTCGGCAGCGGGCCGGCTCCGAAAGCTGGCCGGCGAGCTGATCGACGCGTTCATCGGCTCCAGCCTGTGGCGCAGCTCGGCGGCGACTGATGCTCATGGCGGCCGAGTCTGGTACGGCCTGCTGGTACCGGCCCGGCTGCCGAGATCCCGGCCGATGCGGTCGGGTGCGGCCGCGGGGATGCGCCCTGAGTCGGGTTCTGTCTCAGTCGTCGTCACGACCTTCGTCGCGGTGCGCGGCTCCGTCGAGCTCCCAGCTTTCGACGCGCACCAGACCGGATGCTCCCCAAGGGGGCCGTGCGACCGATGGGTTGCGCTCGCGGTGAATGGCGGATGGGTATCGCCGTGCTTCGGTGGCGGGTGCGATCAGGTCGCGGCTGTGTCGTGATTCGCCATCGTGTCGGGCGGACAGGGGAGTGTCGTCCTCTCCAGCTGTGGCGGGCAGGCCTGGCCGGGGCGACGAGCGCGGCAGCCGCAGGGTCACCGGGTGCCGCTGCCGGATGGTGTATCAGGCGTCGTGATCAGCGGCTGGTATCGCCGGCTGCTGCTCGCAGGTCGGCAAGCAGGCCGACCAGGTTCTCCACGTCCTTCGGCTTCGCGTCGCCCATGCCGAAGCCCATTTCGCTCAGCGTCATCGTCGCCTTGTGCACCAGCTTGCGGCCGGTGGCGGTGATGGTGATGCACGTGGCCCGCCGGTCGGTGGGATGCGGGGTGCGGCTGATCAGGCGGCGCTTCTGCAGTCGGTCGGTGGCCAGGGTGGCGGTCGTGGCGTGCACCATCAGGCTACGGGCGAGATTGCTGATCAGCCGGGTGCCATTCTCCGACAGCTGCAAGGTCATCAGGACCAGGTAGTCGGTGAGGTTCAGCCGGTGGGCGCGCAGCGCCTCTTCCACGGCGTCCACGACCAGCCGCTGATACCGCAGCAGGGACGTCATGGCCAAAAAGCGCTGCTCGTCTCCCTGCAGACCCTGCTCCTGCCAGTAGTGGTGCGCCCAGTCCACGGGGTCGGAGATGGTGTCCGGTGTGGCGGTACCGGCTTTGCGTGCGGCCATGGGCGTCGTTTCCCCCAGTCGGTTCGGTAGGGGCGGTGGTCTGTCGCTCGACAGTTTACTCCGCGTCGTTTTCTCCGCAGTACCGCCGGGCGGCGGCGTGCCGTCCCGGCCGCCACAGGAAAACATCCAGTGGAAAATATTTCATCGCTAGACTAACATCGTGCGGTGGTTCCGATCGACGAGGAGATGGGATGACCTTCGCCGCGGTGTTGGCCCGGCAGCGACCCGGGGAGATCGCGCTCCGTTCCGCGGGCCGGGAAATGAGCTGGGAGCAGGTCGATCGGCTGCTCAAGCGCATGGTCAACGGGCTGCTGGCGGTTCCTTTCCGCCCGGATCGGCGGGTGGCCGTGTTCGCGGAGAACTCGGCGGAGACCTTGCTCTGCTACGTCGCCGCGATGCTGGCCGGTTGCTCGGCGGTGCCGGTGAACTTCCACCTCACCGCCGACGAGGCCGCCTACATCTTCGCCGACGCCGGAGTCGACGTGGTGCTGGCCGACGCCGCGACCGGCAGGCGGGCGGTCGAGGCGGCCAGGGTCGCAGGAGCCGGGCTGGTCGTCGTCCGGGGCGAGGCGGTCGCCGGTGCCCGCTCCTGGGACGACTGGCTGGCCTCGGCGTCGGACGTCGAACCACCGGTCGATCATCCGCCGCTGCCCCCGCTGGTCTACACCTCCGGCACGACGGGCAAGCCCAAGGGCACGCCGCTTCCTCCGACGTCCTTCGTGGGCGGGGCGGACATCGCCGACCACGTCGAACGGCTGAAGCGGAACCGCTGGGCCGAATTCGGTCCGCATCTGGTCGTCGGGCCGATGTACCACAGCGGGCCGCTGGTGAGCACTCGCCTGCTGGTCGCGGGGGTGCCGGTGACCGTGCTCGGCAGGTTCAACGCCGAGACCGTGCTCAGCTCGATCGACAAGTACCGGATCGGCAGCACGGTCATGGTGCCGACGCATTTCATCCGGCTGCTGGCGCTGCCGCCGGAAGTGCGTGCGCGCTACGACGTGTCGTCCCTGCGCTATGTGCTGCAGGTCGGCGCGACATGCCCCGTCGACGTGAAGCGGTCGATGATCGAATGGTGGGGAGAGGTCATCTGGGAGAGCTACGGCGCCAGCGAAGTGGGCACCACGTGCCTGATCAGTGCCACCGAGTGGCTGGCGCACGTCGGCTCGGTCGGCAGGCCGATACCGCCGTTCGAGGCGCTGGTCGTCGACGAGCAGGGCAACGAGCTCCCGCCCGGCCGTCAGGGCCGCTTGTACTTCCGGGACACCACCTGGCGCGGCATCGTCTACCACCGCGCCCCGGAGAAGGAGCGCAGCGTTCATCTCGCGCCGGGGGTGTTCACCCTCGGTGAGGTCGGCTACATCGACCAGGACGGCTACGTCTACATCACCGACCGGTTCTCGGACATGGTCGTCTCGGGCGGGGTGAACATCTACCCGGCCGAATCGGAGCAGGTGCTCGCCGCGCATCCGGACGTGGTGGAGGTGGCGTGCATCGGAGTGCCCCACCCGGAGATGGGCGAGGAGCTGAAGGCGGTGGTCGTGCCGCGTGACCCGCAGTCGCCGCCGGACCCCGCCGAGCTGCTGACCTTCTGCCGGGATCGCCTTGCGCACTACAAGTGCCCGCGCTCGGTGGCCTTCCTGGCCGCATTGCCCCGCTCGGCCATGGGCAAGCTGGACAAACGCACGCTCAAGGAGCGATTCGCGTCGTCCGGCACGCTGGACCAGAAGATCTTATCATAAATATTTATGCACTAGATTTATTTCGATGAGGAGCGGGTTCCCGATGGCGCGCACGTCCATGCCCCAGGATGCTGACGAGCTCCAGCTGTCGCTGCTGCAACTGCTGCGGTTGAAAGGACGGGTCAAGCCGGACGATCTGCCCGGTTCGCTGCGGCGCCCGGAGGACGTGTGCGCCGCCCTGCTGGCTTCCGCCGTCACGGACGGGTTCTGCGTGCAGAAGGGAACGAGCGCGCGGCTCACGCCCCAGGGCCGGGAACGGCTCGCCGCGCTGCTGGCCGCCGAGCGCGACCGGGTCGACCAGCAACGCCTTGCCGGGCTCTACGACGAATTCGATGTCGAGCACGAGGTCGCCGACGCGCCGCCGGGTGCCGTCGCGGTCGACGAGTTCTCCGTCGAGCGCCAGGCGCTTGCCATCGGCGTTCTCGCGATACTGCAGCGCCAGGAATGTCTCGCCGGCCTCGGCGAACAGCACCACGTGCAGCATCGCTTGCCGTGGTGCGGTGGGCATGTCGGCCGTCATGCTCGGATCGCCGTGGGATTTCTCGAACCCGCCCACGCCCGGCCGGACCCCCCACGAGTGGTCACGGGCTCCCCACCAGTCGTCGACCTCGACGCGCCCCTCGCCGTAGTCGATCCACCCGTGCCAGCGCCCGACCTGGTCGTAGCGGGTCATGTCCTGCATCGTGCGGCCCGCAGGCGCGTCGAAGTGGTGCGGTTCGAGGTGCACGGGGAACGACGACGTCCAGGTCAGGTCGGCAGCGAGTGGGCTGGAAACCGGATCGACCGTCAGGCGGATCGTCCGGAACGGCTCCGCGACGACGATGCGCACGTCGCCCACGGTCATCGCGTCACGATCGTCGTCCAACGGGCGTGCGAACCGGGCGTTGTACTGGCGCGACCCGGCTTGCATCGCGACGTAGCCGTCGCAGCTGCCGGTGTTCTTGTAGCAGCCGATGCCGGCGATCAACGCTGCCGAACCGGCCGGGTCGACGGCGCTGAGCCAGTACCGGTCGAAGAACCGCACGTCGGAGGTCGCCGCATGGCGCATCGGGAACGCGGTCTGGTGGAGCAGTGTCTCGTCGAGGTCGCACCAGTCCGGGTGCCCGAGGTGCATCGTCTGCCGCTCCCACGATGTCTGTAGTTCAAATGTTTATCGCTAGAGTAAATGGGATGGACGCGGCGGGCAATCCGGTGCGATGCCGTCGGTTGAATTCGAACTGAGATGGTTGCGGCAGACAAGCCGGTGCGAAGCCGTCAGCCGAACTCGATCCGCAGGCCCATGGCTGCCGCGTACGCCAGCGCGATGTCGACGTCGACCCGCGCCCCGCTCAACACGGCCACCGCCAAGGACGAGCCCTCGACCGCGGCGCCGCGGAGGTCGGCTCCCTCGAGCCGCGTGCCGGACAAGCGGGTGCCGCGCAAGTCGGCGTTGCGCAGGTCCGCATCGCGCAGGTCGGTCTCGGTGAGGTTGGCCTCGCGCAGTCGCAGGCCACGCAGGTCCACTCCGCGCAGGGATGCGCCACCCAGGGAGACCAGCGTCAGATCGGTGTCCAGGAGCGAGATCGGCCGCATCCGGCACTCGGTGAACGTCGAGCCGACCAGCGAGCAGTCTCGCCATGCGCTGTCGGCCAGCACCGTCCGGTGGAACGTGCAGCTGTGGAATCCCGACGCCCGGTGCCGTGACTCGCCGAGGTCGGCGCGGGTGAAGTCGCATTCCACGAAGACGCAGTTCCCGGTGCGCAGCCCACGCAGGTCCGCGTCGGTGAAGTCGCACGCGGTGAAGCGCCTGCCGGACCACTCCTGCCCGGCCAGGATCGCGTCCCGGTAGTTCTCCCCGGCGGTGTCCCGCCCGGTCACCGGCCGCCGTCCTCCGGCATGGCGTTCGGCCCGGGCGGCGAGGCTTCGAAGGGCGGAGGAGCAGCCGCGTCGAACTCCGGGTGCGTGCACGGAGCATCCGGCTCCGGCGTGGTCTTCTGGTTCTGCCGCAACGCGGCGATGAACTGGTCGATCCGCGGATCCTGCGGGTCGTCGACCTTCAGCTGATACCCCCAGGCCTGCAGCGAGATGGGGCTGTCCTGACCGGGGTAGGGCGACATCATCGTGTACGGGCGGTCCTTGACCCTGGCCGCGAGCGCGTCGATCACGGTGGGGTCGACCTTCTCCGGCTCGTAGGTGATCCACACCGCGCCGTGCTCGAGCGAGTGCACCATGTGCTCGTTGCGTACCGGCACGTCGTAGACGTTGCCGTTGCACTCCGCCCACACCGTGTCGTGCGGGCCGCCGAACGGCGGCGTCTCCTCGTACGCGACCCGCTGGCCCGGGGCGGTGTGCTCCAAGCTGGGGAAGTGCTTGAACCGGATCCCCTCGATCTGCTCCGGATCGCTCACCGGCGGCGGGGCGTCTGCCGACGGGCCCGGCGCGGGTGCCGACGGCCCGGCCGACGGTGCCGCGGGGTTCTGCTGCTTCTCGGCACCGATCGGTGTTCCGGCTTCCTTGCTGGAACACGCCGTGACCACACACAGGGCCACGGCGGCCAGCGCTACCAGACGCGGTTTCACCCGGCCGAGACTAGCCGACCCCGGGGCCGGCCCCGGCTGGATGTCAGGCGACCGGCGGTTCACCTGGCTCCAGCTCGATCAGCACGCCCTCGGCCAGCAGCTCCTCGATCGACGCGGGCAGCACGTACGCCGTGCCGCCACCGGGCTGGTTGAACCACGGGATCGCCACACCGGTGAGTGCTTCGATCGGCTGCTGCACCCGGTACACGTGATACGGGCGGTTGACCCACTCGGGCACCAGCGACCGCTCCGGGAACGGCGTACCCGCCACGTAGGTCAGGTTGCCGTCCGGGTCGCCGAACCGGTCCAGCTCGCTGCCGACCGGCAGGTCGGCCAGCTTCTTGCCGCGGAACAGGGTCAGCGGCGGTTCTCCCGGCAGCGGCTGAATGGGCCAGTTGCCCGGCGCCGACGGCATCCCCGGCGACGGCACGTTCGGGTGCGGCCGCGGCGCCCCGGAATCCCTCGGCTCGGCCGCCGCGCCCGCGCTGCCCGCGGCCGATGTGGCGATCGAGGGCGGCGGCACCGGCCCGGCCGCAGGCGGCGGGACCGGACGCGGTTCGGCCGCCGGAGAAACGTCCGGCCTGGCCGTCGGGAGCGAGCCGGCCGGCGCCCGGCCGGGTTCGGCAGGGGGCTCACCCCGGTCTCCGGAACGCCCGCCCTCGTCGCCCTGCTCCGCGGCCGCTCGCCCGTTCGGCTCCAGCAGGATCTTGCCGAGCATGAACGCGGCGGCGTCCGCGGCGTCGCCGAACACCGACGAATCGGACAAGCTGTCGTCGTACCGGCCGACGCGCCAGCCCTCCGGCACCTGCTCGAGGCTCCAGCCCACCTTGATCGGCTCGCCGATGCGGTACGCGGCTCCGGGCACACCCAGCTCCTCGAGCTTGCGCTGCAGCCTGGCGAACGCGGGCTCGCCGAACGGAGCCTCGGCGCGTGCCGCCGCCTCGGGCTGCCGCCGCGGCGGCGCACCGATCGGCTCGGGGTCCTGCCTGGCGAACTCGGGCGGCGCGAAGCCCCCCGGACCGGGCAGTCCCGGCGCTTGGCCGCGCGACTCGGCACCTGCGAAACCCTTGGCAGGGTCGGTCGGCGTGCCGGTTGCGGCGGCATCGTCCCGCGTCCGCTGGTGTTCGGGCGCGAAGCCGTGCTGGCCGGCCATCGGCTCGGGCGACGGGGAGTGGTCGGCACCGAGCTCCGGTCGAGCGCCGAGACCGGGGCGAGCGCCCTCGGCGAATCCCTCGGCACCACCGAAGGCGTCCGCCTGCTCGGAACCGAAGTCGCCGCGGGGCCGGTCGGCTGCCCGGAAGTCTTCGTGGGGCCGGTCGGCAGCTCGGAAGTCTTCGTGGGGCCGGTCGGCTGTCCGGAAGTCTTCGTGGGGCCGCTCGGGCGCCCCGAGATCCCTGGCTGCCGTCTCGGTCCCGCCGCCGAAGCCGCCGTCGGCGCGCTCGTCGCCCGGACCCGGTGGGCCTTCCGCCATGCCCATCGGCTCGTGCTCGTCACCGTCGTCCGCGGTGTCTTCGGCTTCCGGCCCCTCGTGCGGCTGGAACGTGACCGGGATGTCGGCATCCGCGAGGTCGTCCGCGTCCGGGTCGTCGTCCAGCACCGGGCTGAAGTACTGGGTGCTGATGTGCTCCTGCGCGCGGCGGTGCGCATCCTCCGCCGACTCGGCCGGGGCCTCGCTGTCGTCGTCGGCCTCGTCGTCAGCGAAACCCGGCGTGAAGTACTGGGTGCTGACGCGTGCTTGCGCCTGGCGGTGCGCATCCTCGTCCTCGCCGGGCCGCTCCGCGCGCTCGTCCGAGGGCGCGTCCTGCGCGCCGGGCTGCGAGCGCGCGAAATCCGGCGTCCACAGCTGGGTGACTTCTTCCGGCGCCTCCGGCTCGTTGCCCGGCTCCCGGTGCGTGCCGCCCGCGTCGCGGTCGTCCTCACGACCGAACGGGGATCGCGCCGCGAAGCCTGCGGCACCCAGACCCGCCCCCGCGGCTCCGGCCACCGCGCCGGGGCCGGGCGAACCGGCGGGCGGCTCGTCCGTGCGGCCGGGCCCGCCCTCGCGGCTCGCGCTCGGCTGCCCGCCCACGGCACCGCTTGGCACCGCCGGGTCTTCGTCCACCGGCTGGAAGCTGCTGAACTCGTCGGTGGTTTCCTGCCCGTCCGGCTCGTCGGCGTCCGGCCGATGCCGTTCCGCACCCGCCGACCAGGCGTCCGGACGGCCACCGGGACCGCTCGATTGGCCGGGACGGCCGGGACCTGCGGTACCCGGCTCGCCGGGAGCGCCGAGGCCGCCGACTCCGTTCAGGCCCGCACCGACGCCTGCCTGGTCACGCGCTTGCGGAGCCGCACCCGGCGCTGCGGGCTGACCAGCACCACCCGGGATGGGCGGCATCGGGCCGCCCCGGCCTGCCGAGGCGCCGGGCTGGCCGAAGCCTCCCGGCCGTCCGAACCGCCCCTGGCCGCCCGCGTCACCGAACCGGGGACCGGGAGAAGCCCCTGGTACGTCGGCGGTGCCGGACGCGCCGGGAGCGCCGGCAGGAGGCGGTCCGGCGAGCCTGCCGGGCCCCTCCCCCGGGCGGGGCATCGGCGGGCCACCCAGCGCCGCGGGCTGCTCGGGAGCCGCGTTGCCGCGCGCGAGGTAGTCGGCGGCCGCCGCGCGCTGCTCCTCGCTGACCTCGGGAACGCGATAGCCGTTGTCCCGGATGTGCGCCAGCAGCGCAGGCTCCGGAGTCACCCCGTACTTGCGCAGGTAGTACGGCACCGCAGCGGGCCAGATCCACTCGCCGTCGCTGTGGAAGCCGACCGGGACGGCAGGTTCCGGGTTCTCCGCCAGCTGGTCGACGTCGAAGCCGCGGCCGGGACGAACCACCGGCGCGTCCTCCAGGTAGGCCAGCACGTCGGCTTGCTCCTCCGGATCCAGCTCGTCCCGGTCGATCACCGGGCGGCCGGAGGAGTCCGTCCCGTCGAACACGCGCGCGATGTGCAACCGCGGGCCGGGCCGCTCGGGCCCCAACCCGGCCAGCCGCCGCATCAGCCACTCCGGCACGTTTTCCTCCGAGCGAGGGAACATGCGGAGCTCGTCGGCGTAGGCCTGGGGTGGCGGCAGCAGCTTCCACTCCGGCTCTTCCCTGTCGTACTCCAGGTTGTAGCTGGCCGGAGCCTCCAGCGTGTAGTGCGCGTTGAACCACGTGCCCCGCTGTTCGCGATACATGCCGCTGCGCAGCCTGGCGAACAGCGTCGCGATGTCGTGCGTGGCCACCCATTCCGTCACGGAGCCGTCGGCGAGGGTAATCTCGCCATCGAGCTCGTGGTACCGGCCGACGGTCCGGTAGTGAACGACGATTCGCTTCCAGTCCCGCGGTGCGGCCCGCAACAAAGCAAGACCGATCTGTTTGACCAGGGTGTCCTGCTCGGGTGCGCTCAGCTGCGTCGGGTATGCCACCCAGACATCTTGACTCGATTTCGGCGATTTCGCACTGGCAGTACGGGAAGACATGAAGGGCGGACGAGCTGAGTAACGGGCGTCGGAAGGCACTGGGAATCGCACTCGCTTTCCTGGGCGGACTGGCGGTTGCCGGTCAGTCCAGCATCAACGGCCGGTTGGCCGATCGGGTGGGGGACGCGTTCTTCGCCGCGGTGGTCTCCTTCGGCGGGGGCCTTGTGGTGTTGCTCGCATTGCTGTGTGTCATGCCCCGGATGCGGTCCGGTGTCCCGCGGATCAGGACCGCGCTGCGCGACGGGACCCTGCACTGGTGGCATCTGCTCGGCGGGCTCGGCGGCGCCACGCTGGTCGCGGGGCAGGCGGTCACCGTCGCCGTGCTCGGCGTGGCGATGTTCACCGTCGGCGTGGTGACCGGGCAGACGGTGAGCGGCCTGCTGGTCGACCGGGCGGGGCTCGGGCCCGCGGGCCCGCAGGCGATCACCCCGCAGCGGCTGGCGGGCGCGGTCGTGATGCTGATCGCGGTGGTGATCACCACCGGCGGTGGGCTGACCGCCGTGGACGGCCGGGTCTGGCTGCTGGTGCTGCCGCTGCTCGGCGGCGCCGCGGTGGCCGTCCAGCAGGCGATCAACGGCCGGGTGGGCGTGGCCGCGGCGAATCCGATGACCGCGACGTTGGTCAACTTCGTGGTGGGCACCGCCGCGTTGCTGCTCGGCTGGGCCGTGTCGTTGATGGTGCAGGGCGGGCCGGGTCCGCTGCCGTCCAACCCGGTGCTCTACACCGGCGGGCTCATCGGGGTGGCGTTCATCGCGCTGATGGCGCTCGTGGTGCGCTGGACCGGTGTGCTGGTGCTGGGGCTGGCCACCATCGCCGGCCAGCTCTCCGGCTCGCTGGTGCTGGACCTGGTGCTGCCCACCAGGGACGCGCCGGTCACGCTCACCACCGTGCTCGGCGTCGGGCTGGCGATGGTGGCCATCGCGGTCACGGTCTTCCGCCGCAGGCCGCGCGTGCTCCCGCGGCCGGAGCGAACGCCGGTGGCCTGACCGACGGCGGCATCGGCGGGGCCGGTGCGGCAGGCAGGCGGGGCCGGTGCGGACGAGGTGCCGAGCCGGGCCGGGGAAGCAGGAGCGGCTGCCCGCCGACCGGGACTGACCGTTAGAGTTCCGGCCGTACCGGATCGACACGAGGATGCGGGTGGTATGTCAGCACAGGTACTGGACGGCAAGGCGACCAAGGACGCGATCTTCGCCGAGCTTGCGCCGCGGGTGGCCGCATTGGCCGAGCGCGGCGTCGTGCCCGGGCTGGGCACCGTGTTGGTCGGGGACGACCCCGCATCGCACTCCTACGTGAAGATGAAGCACGCCGACAGTGCGAAGCTGGGCATCACGTCGATCCGTCGTGACCTGCCCGCGGACACCACGCAGGACGAGCTGAACGCGGTGATCGACGAGCTCAACGCCGATCCTGCCTGTCACGGCTACATCGTGCAGCTGCCGCTGCCCGGGCACCTGGACACCTCCCAGGTGCTGGAGCGCATCGACCCGGCCAAGGACGCCGACGGGCTGGCGCCGCTGAGCCTGGGCCGCCTGGTGCTCAACGAGCCGGGCCCGCTGCCGTGCACGCCGCGCGGCATCATCGAGCTGCTCCGCCGTTACCAGGTGCCGATCGCCGGAGCGCGGGTGGCGGTGGTCGGCCGCGGCATCACGGTCGGCCGCACGCTCGGCCTGCTGCTGACGCGTAAGTCGGAGAACGCCACGGTCATCGCCTGCCACACCGGCACCAGGGACCTGGCGGCCGAGACGCGCTCGGCGGACATCGTGGTGGCCGCCGCCGGGGTACCGCACCTGATCACCCCGGAGATGGTCAAGCCGGGTGCGGCCGTGCTGGACGTCGGGGTGAGCCGGGTGGACGGCAAGCTCGTCGGCGACGTGCATCCCGACGTCGCCGAGGTGGCGGGTTACCTGGCGCCCAACCCCGGTGGTGTCGGGCCGATGACCAGGGCGATGCTGGTGACCAACGTGGTCGAGGCCGCCGAGGCAGCAGCGCCGTGAACGCAGCAGTGCGCGCCCACCTTCCGTTCGCCGTGGTCCTGGCCATCGTCGCGGCCGGGTTCGTGCGGATCGCGCAGTACCACTGGCGGGAAGGGTCGGTGCTGGTCGCCGTCGCGCTGCTGGTCGCGGCGCTGCTGCGGGCGGTGCTGACCCCCGAGCAGGCCGGGCTGATCGTCATCCGCAGCCGCGGCGTCGACGTCCTCGCCTACACGGCACTCGGGGCGATGATCCTGTTCGTCGCGCTGACCATCACCAAGGGGCCGATCTAGTTCTTGTGCACCACGACGGCATCCGGCCCCGGGAACATCAACGTCTCCCTGCCGTCGTCGAAACGCACCAGGTAAGGCGGCTTGCCGTTCTCGCCACGGACCTCGATGATCTCAGCCTCCTGCTCGGCAACACCGACCTTCGGGCCGTGGACGAGGATCTTGTCACCGGTTGAGGCTCGCATCGTCAGATCACCTCCACCTTCAGACTAGGAAATTCCGGGCGCCACGGTCGACAATCCGATCCGGTGCCCGGCCGCCATGCCCCGTTGCGGTGGTTGCCGTTGCGAGCGGCGTCCACGGTCAGCGACCGGCTGTGGCGGGGAAGGCGTTCGCGTCATGGCAGTGCGTGCCATCGGCCGGGCCATGTGTCGGCCGCCGGGATGCGGTTCCGCCCGGGTCGTTTGCCGGTGGGCGGCCTCGGGAACCCGCCCGCATCGGGAGGTGAGGCCCATGGCCACCTGCGACGTGTGCGGCAACGACTACTGGATGACGTTCGAAGTCACGACCACCAGCGGCGACGTGTACACCTTCGACTCGATCGAATGCGCGGCACAGAAGATCGCGCCGGTGTGCGAGCACTGCGGCTGCCGCATCCTCGGCCACGGTGTCGAGGTGAGCGGCCGGTTCTACTGCTGTGCGCACTGCGCCCGGCACGCCGGCGGCGAGGGCGAGAAAATCCGGGACACGGTCGGCGCCCACCCCGGCTGACGGTCAGCGCGGCCGGATGACCACCTCGGTCACGTGTGGGCTGACAATCTGCGCGGCCGGATGATCACCTCGGTCACGTGGGCCTCCGGCGTCGCGCTCACCGCCGCCTGCACCGCGGCTGCGACCGATTCCGGCCGCAGGAACTCCTCGGGCCGGTACGGCCTGCCCTCGCCCGCCACGATGGCCTGCTGCATGGGGGTGTCGGTGCGGCCGGGGTAGATCGACGTGACGCGCAGCCCGGGCTCCTCGGCGCGCAGCGCGTCGGCGAACGCGCGCAGGGCGAACTTGCTCGCCGCGTAGGGCCCCCAGCCGGGGCGGGCGTTCCGCCCGGAGCCGGAATTGATCAACACGACGTGGCCGCCCGCCGCCCGCAGCGCAGGCAGCAGCAAACGGGTGAGCTCGGCGACCGCGACCACGTTGATCTCCAAGTTGTGCCGCCACACCTCCGCGGCGGCTTCCTCGACCCTGCCCAGCGCCGCGACGCCTGCGGAGTGCACGAGGACGTCGAGCGAGTCGATGCCTGCCGCGGCTTCCGCCACCGCTTCCTGGTCGGTGAGGTCGACCGGCCACGCCGTGGCATCGGGCAGCTCGCCGGCCAGTGCGGTCAGCGCTTGTCGGTTCCGGCCGCCCAGCAGCAGGCTGTGCGTGCCCGCCAGGGCACGGGCGACCGCGGTGCCGATGCCCTTGCTGGCGCCGGTGATCAGGGCGCGGGGTCGCGGGTGGGCTGAGCTCATGCCGGACTCGTCATCCCTTCGCCTGCTTGGCGGCTGCCTTCTCCGCCTTCTTGAACGCGCGGACCTCCTGCAGGCTTTCCGGGCCGGTCACGTCCGCCACCGACCGGCGGGCGGACTCCTCGGCGTAGACGCCGGCCACCTGCTCCCAACCGTCCGGCCGGACACCGCGCTGCTTGGCCAGCAGGGCGAGGAAGATCTTGCACTTCATCTCGCCCCACCCGGGCAGCGCCTTGAGGCGGCGGAACACCTCCGCGGCGTCCGGGTCGTCCCTGGTCCAGATGGCCGCCGTGTCGCCGTCGTACTGCTCGACGATCACCTTCGCCAGCTGTTGGATGCGGCGGGCCATCGAGCGCCCGTACCGGTGGATCGCCGGGGGAGTGGCGCACAGCTGCTCGAACTCCGCCTCGTCGGCTTCCGCGATGGCGCGGATGTCGAAGCCGCCCATCCGGTCGGCGATCTTCTTCGGCCCCGCGAACGCGTGCTCCATCGGGTACTGCTGGTCCAGGGTCATGCCGACGAGCAGGGCGAACGGGTCGCGGTCCAGCAGCCGGTTCGCCTCGTCGTCGGTCGTCAGCCACAGCGCCATGCGCCCATCTTGGCACGCGCCGGCCAGCCCGGCTCCGGCGCGAGGGGCCGGGGCCCAGCACCCTGGCGCCTACTTCGACACCGCCGCATCCCGGCTCCGGCGCGAGGGGCCGGGGCCGGGGATGGCCGTCCGGCACATCGCGGGAGTCTTGCCATGACCCCGGTGCGGAGCAGAGGGATGGGTCAGTCCGCGTCGTCGCGGAGGTCGGCATTCCGGGCCGCTTGCGTACCGCTTCCAGGCTGGTCAGTCCGCGCTGTCCCGGAGCTCAGGCACGGGACTTCAGCTGAGCCACGTCGAAACAAAGGTCAGTCCGCGCTGTCGCCGTGGTCAGGCCGTGCACCGGCGTCCTCGGTGTATGCCTCATGCACCCATGTCGGCGCCAGCGGCGATCTGGCCGTCTTCGTCGGCGAGGCCGGGCCGCGGACGGCAGCGGAGCGGTGGGGTCCCTGCTGTCGCGCACGTCAGGCAAAGCGGCCGGGGCCGGGGAGCGGTGGCCCAGCTGTCGCGGAAGTCGGCGTGATGCCCCCTGGGTCGCGGGCGGCAGGGGCCCGGACTTCCGCATCGGCAACGTCATGCTGTCGACCACCCTCGGCCGCGGGCGGCAGGGGCCCGGGTCACGGGCCCGCGAGGGTACGCTGCGACCGGTCGCCCGTATACCAGTACGCTTGTACCGTTAGCGACGACAACCCGCAGAACCTCCGTTGAGAGGAGCGTCCCCGCTCATGTCGAAGATCAAGGTCCAGGGAACCGTCGTCGAGCTCGACGGCGACGAGATGACCCGCATCATCTGGAAGTTCATCAAGGACAAGTTGATCCACCCGTATCTGGACGTCAACTTGGCCTACTACGACCTGTCGATCCAGGAGCGGGACCGCACCGAAGACCAGGTCACCATCGACGCCGCGCACGCCATCAAGGAGCACGGCGTCGGTGTCAAGTGCGCCACCATCACCCCGGACGAGGCCAGGGTGGAGGAGTTCGGGCTGAAGAAGATGTGGCGCAGCCCGAACGGCACCATCCGGAACATCCTCGGCGGCGTGGTGTTCCGCGAGCCGATCATCATCTCCAACATTCCGCGCCTGGTGCCCGGGTGGAAGAAGCCGATCATCATCGGCAGGCACGCGCACGGTGACCAGTACAAGGCGACCGACTTCAAGGTGCCCGGCCCGGGCACGGTGACCATCACCTACACCCCGGAGGACGGCTCCGAGCCGATGGAGCTGGAGGTCGCCACGTTCCCGGAGGGCGGCGGCGTCGCGCTCGGCATGTACAACTACCGCAAGTCCATCGAGGACTTCGCCCGCGCGTCCTTCAACTACGGCCTGGACCGCGGCTACCCGGTCTACATGTCGACCAAGAACACGATCCTGAAGGCCTACGACGGCATGTTCAAGGACGTGTTCCAAGAGATCTACGAGAAGGAGTTCAAGGACAAGTTCGAGGCCGCGGGCCTGACCTACGAGCACCGGCTGATCGACGACATGGTCGCCGCCGCGCTGAAGTGGGAGGGCGGCTACGTCTGGGCCTGCAAGAACTACGACGGCGACGTGCAGTCCGACACGGTCGCGCAGGGCTTCGGCTCGCTCGGCCTGATGACCTCGGTGCTGCGCACCCCGGACGGCCGCACCGTGGAGGCGGAGGCCGCGCACGGCACGGTCACCCGGCACTACCGGCAGCACCAGGCGGGCAAGCCGACCTCGACCAACCCGATCGCCTCGATCTTCGCTTGGACCAGGGGCCTGGAGCACCGCGGCAAGCTGGACAACACCCCGGAGGTCATCGGCTTCGCCAACACGCTGGAGCAGGTGGTCATCGAGACCGTGGAGAGCGGCAAGATGACCAAGGACCTGGCGCTGCTGGTGGGCAACGACACCCCGTGGCTGACCACGGAGGAGTTCCTGGCCGCGCTGGACGAGAACCTGCAGCGGAAGATGGCCGCTGCCTGATCGGCCTGATCGGCCGCGCCGCCCGGATGGCAGTCACCCCCGATCGGCTGAAATCGCCCGTCGCAGGGCCGCGATCGGACGGCCATCCGGGTGGCGCGTGTCCCGGACGTGACTGACCGGGGTTACGTTGCTATATCTAGGCGCAGCGTTTCGCGGCAGAGCACGGCGAGGAGCACCGGGTGATTTTGGGACTACCGAAGCGGGCACTGATCATCGCCGCAGTGCTCGTCGGCGTCTCGGTGATCTACATCATGGGCGGTGAGCCGCGCGCGGGCGGCTCGGCAGGCGGCGGGAGCACCCATACCAACGGTCCCGGCTGTCAGTTCACGGTCTCCGCGGACGTGCTCAACGTCCGGGCCGAGCCGTCGATCCGGTCGAAGGTGATCCGGCAGCTCACCCAGGACGAGACCGTCGACGCCAGGCCGACGGTGCGCAACGGCTTCCGGAAGCTGGCCGACGACGGCTGGGTGTACGAGGAATACATCACCCCGGTCGAGGACGCCACCTGCCGCTGACCGGCTTGCCGCGCCGCTCGGCCGAGCACCGGGTTTGGTCGTGCCCACACCCGGCGCGACGTGCCCGCGAGGGTGTCCGGCGCGCGCGGTAGCCTGCCGCCGTGCTCAGGCTGTCCACGATCAACGTCAACGGGTTACGCGCCGCTGCGCGCAAGGGATATGTCGAATGGTTCGCCGCCACGGACGCCGACGTGGTCGCTTTGCAAGAAGTGCGCGCCGAGCCGGAGCAGCTTCCCGACCACGTACTGCGGCCGGAGGGCTGGCACGCCCAGTTCGCCCCGTCGGCGATCAAGGGGCGGGCCGGTGTCGCCCTGCTGTCCCGCCGCGAGCCGCAGGCCGTCCGGGTCGGCTTCGGGGATCCGGAGTTCGACACCGCGGGCCGGTACGTGGAGTGCGAGTTCGAGCGGGTCGTCGTCGGCAGCGTCTATCTGCCCAGCGGTGAGGCGGGCACGCCGAAACAGGCGGAGAAGGAACGGTTCATGGGGGCGTTCCTGCTGTACCTGGCGCAGCTGCGGCGGCGGGTGGCCGCCGCGGGCAAGCAGGCCGTGATGATGGGCGACTTCAACATCGCGCACACCGAGAACGACCTGAAGAACTGGCGCGGCAACCGGAAGAACTCCGGCTTCCTCCCGGAGGAACGGGAGTGGCTGACCAGGCTGTACGAGGGCGCGGGGTACGTGGACGTGCACCGCAAGCTCGTGCCGGACGGGCCGGGGCCGTACACGTGGTGGTCCATGCAGGGCAGGGCGTTCGACAACGACGCGGGGTGGCGTATCGACCTGCAGGTGGCCACCGCGGAGCTGGCCGAGTCCGCGGTCAGCGCGCGGGTCGAGCGTGCCCCGGCGTGGGACAAGCGGTGGTCGGACCACGCGCCGCTGACCATCACCTACGACTGGCCGGGGCTGTAGCGCCACCGGGCCGGTCGAGCGCGGCGACGGCTGTGGCCCGGCCGAGCGGGTGACGGTCGTGGTCGAGCCGGTCCGCTGCTCGTCCCGGCAGGCGCCTGCCGAGCCGGCCGGTCAGTCCTGCTGGTCCGCGCGGGACGAACCCTCGGCCAGGTACTTCTCCACCCGCTCCACCTTGGCCTTGAGCTGGTTGTCGTAGCCGGGGCGGATGTCGGCCTTGAGCACGAGTCCGACGCGCGGCGAGCGGGCGGCGACCACGTCGACGGCGCGTTTGATCACCGCCATCACCTCGTCCCACTCGCCTTCGATGTTGGTGAACATGGCGTTGGTCTCGCAGGGGAGACCGGACTCGCGAACCACGCGCACTGCCTCGGCGACCACCTCGCCAACGCCGCCGGTTTCGTCGTTTGCTGCCGGGCTGATGCTGAATGCAACGATCACGCCCACAGTCTGGCTCAGAGCGGGCCGGTCGTGCAGGGGCTTCGGTGACCGGCCGGCGCTGGCGGGCTGTGGTGCTGTGGTGCTGGGGCGCTGGCGGGCTGGGGTGCTGGGGCGCCCGCGCGCTTCCCTGCTGCCGTGCTCCCGTGCGCACGTCCTCCCGTACGCCCGCACGCACGTGTGCTCGCACGCGCGCGAGTGGCCGCGAGTGGCCTGGCCTCAGACGACCGGCCTGCCGGTGCGCAGGCGCCGACGCGCGCACGCGCGCGAGTGGCCTGGCCCCATCGGTAACATGCGCGGGCCCGCGGCCACGTGCGCACGCGCGAGGCGGTGCACTCCGCCACCGAGCCGCCGGGTCGCGACCCCGCAGCCACGTGCACACGCGCGCGAGCGGCCTGGGCGCCACCGCGGTGACCGGAATGCGAGACTGAAGCCCGAGCCGACCGACACGCTGCGAGGAGCCTGACGTGATCACTGCGATCGTGCTGATCAATGCCGACACCCATCGCATTCCCGAGGTCGCCGAGACGCTGGCCGGGCTGGACGGTGTGAGCGAGGTCTTCTCGGTGACCGGGCAGTTCGACATCCTGGCCATCGTGCGGGTGCGCAGGCACGAGGAGCTGGCCCAGGTCATCCCCGGCCGGATCAACAAGGTCGACGGCGTGCGGTCGACCGAGACGCACATCGCCTTCCAGACCTACTCCAAGCACGACCTGGAGGCCGCGTTCGCGCTCGGCGCCGAGCACTGACCGGCAACCGGGCGGCCAGCTCGGCGTCACACAGCCTGCCGCGCACCGTCGACGCCCGCCCACTCGTTCACGCGGACTACCGTGTCCGCGGCCTCATCGGCCCGCCACGGTGTTCCGATCCGTGGCCCTCGCTTCGGCCGTCGTTCGCGGCGCGCGCAGCACGCGGATCATGTACCAATAGCTGGGCAGCACGATCATCAGCCCGCAGATCAGGATGCCCAGGATCAGGCTCGCGGTGCCCTCACTGGCCACGCGCAGCGGAACCTCGCCCGGCAGCACCCACGGTTGCATGGCCAGGGCCCACCCACCGAGCAGGGCGGCGGGCGCACCGGCGGCCGCCACCCGCGCCAGCTGGTAGTGCCCGCGCCTGACCAGTTCCAGGGCGAGCGCCCCGCACACCACGCTGATCGCCATGGCGGGCAGCGACAGCTGCCGGGCGAACCACGCAGGCAGCAGCGGCAACGCCGCCAGAGCCAGGCCACCGGCGATCACCCCGGTGACCAAGGCCCGTACCCGCAGGCGGTTCACCAGTTCCTCGTCGCCTTCCCGGTCGGCGTCGGCGGTCAGGTAGACCGCGGCCAGGAAACCGCACGCCGCCACCGCCAGCAGCCCGCTCACCAGCGGCAGCGGCGCCAGGAACGGTGCGAGGAAGCCCGCCGACCCGTCGGCGCGCACCCTGCCGGTGGTGATCCCACCGGCCGCAGCGCCGAAGGCGAACGGCGTGACCAGCGAGGACACCGCGAAGATCCGGGCCCACAGCCCGGTGCCACGGACCGGCCTGCCCCCGTACGGCGCGCCGTACTGGCGGAACGCGAACGCGGCACCGCGCAGCACGATGCCCAGCAGCGCGATCGACAACGGGCCGGTCAGTGACCGCGACAGCGCGGCGAACGCCTCGGGGAAGCCGGAGAACAACGCGATGGCCACGAAGATCAGCCACACGTGGTTCGCCTCCCACACCGGCGCCATGGACCGCACCACGAGCTCGCGTTGCCGCCGCTGCCGGGACAGGTCCCACAACCCGGCGCCGAAGTCCGCGCCGCCGAGCACCGCGTAGGCGGTCAGCCCGACGAGGACCAGCAATCCCAGGCCTTCGGTCACCGTCATGCCGCACTCCGTTCCATCTCGACGGGCGCCGGATCGGTCGGCCGCGGCCCCTGGGCGATGCGCCGCAGGATCGCGACCAGCGCGACCGACAGCGCCAGGTAGACCGCGATCGTCACGTACAGGTAGATGGCTAGCCCGGTCTGGCTGGTCAGCGCGTCAGCGGTGCGCATCACCTGGAAGACGATCCACGGCTGCCGCCCGACCTCGGTGACGATCCAGCCCGCGATCAGCGCCACGAACGGCGCAGGCCCGGCGGCCGCGAGCGCGAGCAGGAATCGCCGGTCGTCGGTGGGATGACCGCCGCGCCGCCGGTCGCGGCGATACCGCCACGCCGCGTAGGCCGCGAGCGCGATCAACGCGACACCGATGCCGACCATGACCTGGAAGGCCAGGTGGGTGATGCCCGCGGGGGGCCGATCGGCCGCCGGAATGGCGTCCAGCCCGGTGATCCGCGCGTCCGGGTCGAACCGCAGCATCAGCGACAGCAGCTTGGGAATCTCGAACGGCCCGAACGAGAAGGCCGCACCGTCCTGGGTGACCTCGACACCCTCCATCGCCGCGAACTTGGCCGGCTGCTCGTCGGCCACCACCCTGGTCGCCCAGTCACCGACCAGCGCCTGCGGCACCGCAAGGCTCAGCCCGAGCGTCGCGCCCGCCGCCAGCCCTCGGCGGTGGTAGCCGTCCCGCTTCGCCGGGTCCCGCAGCATGGCGGTGGCGTACACCGCGGCGACCGCCAGCCCGGTGCACATGAATGCCGCCAGCAGCATGTGCGTCAGCTGGGTTCCGGTCGTCGGGGTCAGAAACGGCCCGAGCGGTTCGGTGGAGATCAGCTCGCCGTCCGGGCCGCGGACCAGGCCGACCGGGCCGTTCATCCACGCATTGGCGGTGGTGACGAACAGCGCCGACGCCACTCCGGACAGCCCGATCGGGATCCCGCACAGCAGGTGCTTGCGCGGGCTGAGCCGGTCCCACCCGTACAGGTAGAGCGCCAGGAAGATCGCTTCCAGGAAGAACGCGAACGACTCCAGCGTGAACGACACCCCGAACGCCGAGCCGAAGCGTTCCATGAAGTGCGGCCACAGCAGGCCGAACTCGACCGACAGCACGGTCCCGGACACCGCGCCGACGGCGAACAGCACCGCCACCGCCTTGGACCAGCGGCGGGCGAGTGCGGTCCAGCGGACGTCCCCGGTGCGCAGTCCCCGCCACTCGGCCCAGAGCATCAGCCACGGCATGCCCACGCCGAGCACGGCGAACACGATGTGGAAGCCCAGGGACAACGCCATCTGCTCCCGGGCCGCGGTCAGGTCGTCGAGCATGACACCACCATACTTCTACATCACGTAGAATTTCTACGTGCTGTAGAATACAGGCATGCCACCCTTGCCCGATCTGGAACGTGCCGTGATGGACGTGCTGTGGTCCGCCGATCGCCCGCTGACCGCGCGGGACGTGCAGCAGGCGCTGTCCGATCGCGCGCTGGCCACCACCACCGTGCTCACCGTGCTCGGCAGGCTGGAGCGCAAAGGACTGGTGAGCCGCGCCAAAGCGGGCAGGGCGTACCAGTACCGGCCGCGGTCGAGCAGGGAGGAACACATCGCCGAGTTGATGCGGGACGTGCTGGACGCGGCACCGGATCGCGCCGCTGCGCTGGCCAGCTTCCTCGGCACCGTTCCGCCTGACGACCGCAAGACGCTGCGCGACCTGTTGCGATGACGTGGGCCTGGCCGGTGCTGCTGGTGCTCGGGGTGGCACTGGCCGATCCGGTGAGCCGCTGGCTCGCCGCAGCGTGCTGGACGCACCGGGACCCGGTCGGAGCGCTGTTGCTGTGGCAGGCGGTCGGGCTCGCCGGTGGCCTGGCGCTGCTGGGCGCGGGAGTCACGGCCGCGCTGGCGCCGCTGGGCGACGGCCTGTGGGACGCCGCCGGAGCGGTACTGGACGGACGGCTGGCGGAGCTGGACGCCTGGCGGTGGGTCGTACTGGCGATCACCGTCGTAATCGCCGCTCGATTGCTGGGCGTGCTCGCGGTCGTCGGAGTGCGGACCTTGCGTGCGCGCCGGAGGCATCGCGGCCTGCTCGACGTGCTGGCGACGCCGTGGCCTGCGGTCCCCGGCGCGCTGGTGCTGGATCACCCGGTTCCGGTGGCCTACTGCCTGCCGGGGCCGAAGTCCCGGGTCGTGGTCAGCCGGGGCGCTTTGACCACGCTCGAGCGCACGGAGTTGTCCGCGGTGCTCGCGCACGAGCAGGCTCACCTGCGTGAGCGGCACGATCTGGTGGTGCTGCCGTTCGTCGCGTGGGGTGCGACCGTTCGCGGCGTGCCCGGGTTGACTGCCGCGCAGCGCGCAGTGGCGGCATTGATCGAGATGCGGGCGGATGACGTGGCCGCCAGGGAAGTGGGCGACGAGGCGCTCGGAAGAGCCTTGCAGGCTGTGAGCGGCGGAGCCCACGGCGCCACGCACACCGTGTTCACCGCGGCCACCGAGCAGCGGCTGGCCCGGGTGCACGACCGCCCACCGCCGCTACCGCTGGCAGCGCGCGTCGCGGTCAGGCTTGCGGCGCTGCTGCTCCTCGCGGTGCCGACCGCGCTGCTGCTGTAGGCGAGCAGCGGACGGTGATCGTGGAGCCGATTCAGCCTACGCATCCCCCTCGCGCCGTTGCCTCGAGCCGTCCCCGGCGCGCCCACCACGAACGATCAGCCGCGTGCCGCTTTGACCAGGTCGTAGGCGGCCAGCGCTTCCTGACGTTCTTCAGCGTGGTCCACCATCGGCGCGGGATAGTCCCCGGCTTCGCCCCGAGACAGCTTCCACGGCTGGTGAACGGCCTTGCCAGGCACATGGGCCAGCTCGGGTACCCAGGTCCGTACGTAGTCGCCGTCGGGGTCGAAACGTTCCCCCTGCGTGGTCGGGTTGAAGATCCGGAAGTAGGGCGCCGCGTCGGTGCCGCAGCCGGCGACCCACTGCCAGTTGTGCTGGTTGGACGCCAGGTCGCCGTCGACGAGCAGGCGCATGAAGTGCCTGGCTCCCCACCGCCACGGCAGGTGCAGATCCTTGACCAGGAACGATGCGGTGACCATCCGGATCCGGTTGGGCAGCCATCCTTCGGCTTTCAGCTGGCGCATGCCCGCGTCCACGATCGGGAAGCCGGTCCGCCCGTCGCACCAGGCCGCGAAGGCACGCTCGGCAGCTACGCCTGACGCCGTCGGGAGGACGTCGAAGGCCTTGTCGTAATTCCTCCGCGCCGTCTCCGGGCGGTGGAAGAGCACGTCCGCGTAGAACTCGCGCCAAGCGAGCTCGCTGCGGTAGGCGGCCACGCCTGCTCGGCGTCCGTCGGACAGGTCGGCGAGCATCGTGCGCGGGTGGATACACCCGAACTTCAGGTACGGCGACATCTGGGAGCTGCCCACAGGCTGCGGACGGTTGCGCTCCGATCCGTAGTCCGCCAGCTGATCATCGACGAAGGACCGCCACGCCCGCAGCGCTGCTCGCTCACCGGGCTCGGGGAGCCGGGCCGGTGAGTCCGCCGATGGCACGTCGGCACGCTCGACGCCGACGTCGGCCGGATCGATCCACCGCAGGGTGCCGGCACCCGTTTGCGCAGGGTGCGGCCACCCGTGGTCGAGCCAGGCACGACGAAACGGGGTGAACACCTTGAATCGCTCGCCGTTGCCGGTGTGCACGCGGCCAGGAGCCACGGCATACGGAGATCCCGTGGAGACGAGCTCGACACCTCGGGCGTTCAAGGCTTCGCTCACCTGCTGGTCGCGCCGTGTGCCGTACGGGCCGTAGTCCGCGGCGACATGAACGGAACCGGCATTCACAGCGGATGCCACCTGGGGGACGACCTGCGCGGGTTCACCACGCACGATCAGCAGCCGGCCGCGCAGCGATTCGCCGAGTTCGCGCAAGCAGCCGTACAGGAACGCCGTCCGGGCCGTTCCTGACGGCCCCAGCAACACCGGATCGAGCACGAAGACCGCAAGGGCTCGCGATGCGCGTTCCGCTGCCGCGATCAACATCGGCTGGTCGGCCAGCCGTAGATCGCGACGGAACCAGACGACGGCCGTCCGGTGGTCAGCCGGCGGCACGTTTCAGCGCCGAGGCGGCGTCGACGACCCGGCGAGCCGTGAGCGCCGCGCTGGCGAGCGCCTTCTCGTCCGGAGGGATCTCACCGTTCTGGCTGGTGTGCGAGCCACCGTAGGGGTTGCCCTGCACGAACTGGTCGTCCTCGGTATAGCCGGGGGTGACCACGATGCCGCCCCAGTGGTAGATGACGTTGAACAGCGTCAACAGCGTGCTCTCGTGGCCGCCGTGCTCGTGCCCGTGGTGACGAAACCGCCGAAGACCTTGTCGGTCAGCTTGCCCGACTGCCACAGCCCACCCGTGGTGTCGATGAACTGCTTGAGCTGCGCGGCCACGTTGCCGAAGCGGGTCGGCGTGCCGAACAGGACGCCGTCGGCCCACTCCAGATCGTCCAGCGTCGCTTCCGGGACGTCGGAAACCTGCTCGAGGTGTTCGGCCCAGTCCTCGTTGGCCTCGATCGCTTCCTGCGGCGCAAGTTCCGGCACCCGCCGCAACCGCGTCTGGGCCCCGGCCTTTTCCGCACCGTCGGCAGCGGCCTTGGCCATCTCGTGCGTCGTCCCGGTGGCGCTGTAGTAGATGACCGCCACGCAGACGTCGTTGGTTGCGTTCACACCCGCGGCTACCCGGCCGGGCGGCCGCACGAAACAGCAGGTCGGGTCACAGCCGTGCCAGCACCCACTCCCTGGCGATCCGCAGCGTCTCGGCGACCGGCCGGTGAGTGGTGTCCACCAGCTCCACCGGCGGCTCGAGCGACGCCGCGGATTCGCTCAGCCACCGGGCGAACCGCAGCATCTCGGCGATGCGTTCCTCGTCGTCCCATGCGCGCCACTTGGGGCGAGCCCGCAGCCGCGCGGCGAGGACGTCCGGTTCTGCTGTCAGGGCCAGATAGTGCACCGCGGAGAACAGCGCCCGTTCCGGGCGCGGCTCGAGCTCGGGCGGAACCACGGTGCCGCACAGCACCACCGGGCGGCCCGACTGGTGGATCATCGCCGCCAACCGCAGCCATGCCGACCGGAAGCGCGGGTGCCCGTCCTCGTGGTCGCGCAGGCCGGCGGTCCACAGCACGTCCTGTTCCAGCACCACGACCTTGTCGCCGAGCGCGCGTGCCAGCAGCGGCCCGATGGTCGACTTGCCGCCCGCGCTCGGCCCGGTCAGCGCGAACAACGGGAGACGCAGAAACGGGCGCTGGTGACCGCAATACCCGCAGAGCAGCAGCGTGCCGCGTACGTCGGGCCGCTCGGTGCGCTCGCCGCACCGCGAGCAGATCAGCGGGTCGAGCACGTGTCAGTCGAACAGTTCCTCGAGGAAACTGCGGGCGCGGCGGCGCTTGTGGTGCCGGTAGCCGTACGGGCGCGGCGAATCCGGGTAGTAGCCGCCGTGGTAGGGCCGGGGGCTGTCCGGGTAGTAGGGCGAGTGCTGCTGGTGACGGGGCGGCGGGGGCGGGGCCGTGCCCGGACCGTCCGGTGTGTACGGCGGCGGAGCCGCCGAGTAGTACGCGGCCTCGGCCGCGGCGATCTGCTCGAGCTCCCCTCTGTCCAGGAAGACGCCCTTGCAGCCTTCGCATTGCTCGATGTGCACACCGTTCTTGTCGACGGTCCGCATCAGGTTCTGGCACTTGGGACAGATCACGATCACCAGCGTACTGACTGCCTGATCAGCCGGTCAGCCCCGATTGGTAGGCCACCACGACCAGCTGGGCCCGGTCTCGTGCGCCGAGCTTGGTCATGGCTCTGCCCACGTGGGTGCGGACCGTCGCCGGGCTGATGACCAGCCGGTCGGCGATCTCGTCGTTGCTCAGTCCCTCGCCGACCAGGCCGACGATCTCCTTTTCCCGCTCGGTCAAGGTGTCCAGCAGCGGATGCGGGTTGCGTGGCCGCCGCTGCTGCTCGACGAACGTGCTGATCAAGGTGCGGGTGACGCTCGGAGACAACAGCGCCCCGCCGTCCGCCACGGTGTGGACGGCCCGCAGCAGGTCGGCGGGCGGGGTGTCCTTGAGCAGGAATCCGCTGGCGCCGTGGCGGAGCGCCTCGAAGACGTACTCGTCGATCTCGAAGGTGGTCAGCACGATGATCCGGGTGCCTGCCAGCTCGGGGTCCGCGGTGATGCGGCGAGTGGCTTCCAGGCCGTCGATGCCGGGCATGCGGATGTCCATCAGCACGACGTCCGGCCGCAGCCGGCGCACCGCGGCGACGGCGGCCGTGCCGTCGGCTGCTTCCCCGGCGAACTCCAGCCCGTCCTCGCTCTCGATCAGCGCGCGCAGCCCCAGCCTGACCAGCTCCTGATCGTCGGCGACCAGCACGGACGTCATGCCTTCCCTCCCGTCGGCAGGCTGGCCCGGACCGTGAAGCGGCCGTCCGGGGTGCGTCCGGCGAAGAACTCGCCACCCACCGAGCCGACCCGTTCGGCCATGCCCCGGATGCCGAATCCCGTTCCGTCGCCGGTGTGGTCCCCTGCGTCCGGATTGGACACCTCGATGACCACTGCGTCGGGGTCGTACCGCAAGCGCACAGTGGCGATCTTCTGCTCGCTGTGCCGCAGGACGTTGGTCAGCGACTCCTGCACCAGCCGATAGCCTGCGACGTCGACCGCGTCCGGCAGCTCACGCCGCGTGCCGGTGGTTTCCACTTCGACCCGCAGGCCGGCCTCGGTCATCCGGCGGCGCAGGTCGTCCAGCCGGTCCAGGCCCGGCGTGGGCGCGCGGTCGGTGTCCTTCCGGCGCACCACGGCCAGCGTGCTGCGCACCTCGCTCAGCGCCTCGGTGGCCGTCCTGCTGATCGCCTGCAGTGATCGCTGTGCCTGGTCCGGGTCCCGGTCGAGCAGGTGGAGGGCCACGTCGGCCTGCATCTTGATCGCGGCCAGCCCGTGCCCGACCACGTCGTGTACTTCCTGGGCGATCCGGAGCCGTTCCCCGGCGACCCGCTCGCGCACCGCCTCCGCCTGCTCGCGATCACGCGCTTCCCGCTGCAGCCGCGCGTCCGCTCAGGAACGGATATCCGCGTACGTCAGATTGCGTAGGCCCCTCTGTCGTCGCGGGGTCACGCGCCCGTGTCAACCGCAGTGCCAACACTCTGCGTAGTCACACGGTTGCGGGCTGACAACGGCGCTTCGCCGGTGCACGGTCAAGATCATGGACGCACCTGTCGCCGTGCTGTGGGTGTGGTCGGTGTTCTTCGCGATCATGGCGGCGTCGTCGGCGTATCGGCTGGCACTCGCCGGCGACCTTGCCGGTCGTCGGGCCGGGATCGACCGCGTGGACGAGGCCGCCGACCTGCTCATGTGCCTGGGCATGCTGGCCATGGTCAGCCCGCTCGGCGGGCCGGTTCCGCTGGCCGGGTGGCGGGCGATCTTCGTGGCCGCGGCGGTTGCGCTCGGCGCCGCGTGGTGGCGGCGCCGGCGGAGCCTGTCCGGCAGCACGCGATGCGGTCACCACGCGGTGATGGCCGCAGCCATGGCGTACATGCTCATCGCCGTGCCGCACGACGATCATTCCGCGGATCCGTGGCTGACCATGTCGGGACACGGCGGCTCACTGGAACACTGGCCGCTCGCCGTTGCGGCGCTGGCGTACTGCGCGGTGGACATCGCGGTCGGCGTTCCGCGCGTGCTGCGGGCGCCCGCGGGGCAAGGCATCGGGGGCGAACGGGCGAGGGCGGTCAGCAGGGTCGCCGGCAGCGCCGGGATGGGCGCGATGCTCGCCGTGATGATGTGACGGACGTCGTCACGCACGCCGGTAGGTCAGCAGCACCAGCCCGCTGCCGAACGAGCGGGTGCCGGCCAACGTGAAGCCGAGCTTGTCGAACGGCCCGTCGAACAGCGGGATGCCCGAGCCGAGTGCCACCGGGTTGAGCTTGATCACCAGCTCGTCGATCTCGTGCCGCAGCGTGTACGCCAGCTTGCCGCCCCCGCACAACCAGATGCCCATGCCGTCCCGCTGCTTGAGTTCGCGCACGGTCGCCACCGGGTCGGTGCGCACCAGATGCACGTCGGGATCCGGCGCCTCGGTCATGGTGGTGGAGAAGACGTAGTGCTCCAGGTGCCGGTAGGCGTTGGTGACCCCGAAGTCGAGGCCGATCTGATACGAGTTGCGGCCTTCCAGCACGGTGTCGAAATTCTTGTTCTCCGGGTGGAAATTCAGCTGTTCGCGCACATGGGTCGGCACGACCTCGGGAAAAGCCTCGAGCAGCGGCTGCATGTGATCGCCGTCGACGGCGAAGATCGAGCCGGTGGGATCGCCGCCGTCCGGGCCGGTGATGTAACCGTCGATGCTCGACGCGACTAGGTAGGTCAGGGTACGCACGTGGCCTCCGCAAGACAGGTTGACGGTCCCGCCGTCAACGTAGCCGCGGCCGCCGGGGGTGTCGAACGGATTTCGGTCACGGCGCCGGGTCGGTGATGCCCTCCGCGGCCAGCAGGACACGCAGCCGGTTCAGGCATCGGCGGCGGAGCGGGCCGACGCTGTCGATGGCCACGTCGAGCAGCTCGGCGATGGCGCGGTAGCCGAGGTCGGGGCGGGTGGCCATGATCCCCGCCAGGAGCCGGTCGCGCCGGTCGAGTCGGGCCACGGCGCGCCGCACGGCTCGGCGCTGCTCGGCCGCCGTGGCGTGGTGGGCGGGGCCTGCGGTGTCGATCAGCGCCTGCTCCACCGCGGCCTGGTCGGCACGCTCGGCGCCGGAGTCGAGCCGGCGGCGCAGGGCACGCCGCGATGCCGTGGTGCGCAGCCAGGCGGCCGTGCGTTCCTGGTCCGCGATCCGATGCCGGTGCAGCAGGTACAGCATCCAGACGTCCTGCAGGATGTCGTCGCAATCCTGCGGGCCCACCGCGAAGCGACGCACGTGGTCCCGCAATTGCGGGGTCAACGTGGCGACCAGCGCGGTCAGCCGGTCGGCGGCCGGTTGGGGGTGGTGGGTAGGTGACACGGCCGGTGCGACGAGCCGTGCCGCGGTGAACGTTCCTGGCGGGGCCGCCGGTTCAGTCGTCGGTGATCGATTGGCGCCGCCCGGGTGATGGCGCGGCGCCGGTTGCCGGGCCTGCGCCTACGACAAACGGGTTTCCGGTGTCACTATTTTGGCGACATGAGTGCTCGAGCGTTCCGGTGGAACAAGCCGCGCACGGCGGCGGGCTGGCCGGTCGTGCGGGGAGGCAGCTGATGCTGCGGGTGGCCACCCGGGCGGACATCCCGCGCATCGCCGCATTGGCGGAAAGGTCGGTGCTGGATCTGTTCCCCCGGTTCTACGACGCCGAACAGACGGCGAGCGCGGCGGTGCACATCGCACAGGTCGATCCGCAGCTGATCGACGACGGCACCTACTACGTCTACGACGCCGGTGGCGAGATCGTCGCGTGCGGCGGGTGGAGCAGGCGCGCCAAGCTGTTCACCGGCCGCGGCAGCCGCGCCGACGACAAACGCCTGCTCGACCCGCGTACCGAATCGGCCCGCATCCGGGCGATGTTCGTGCGATCGGACTGGACTCGCCGCGGGCTCGGCAGGGCGATCCTGGAAGCGTCCCGCAAAGCAGCGGCCGACGAGGGTTTCCGCACGCTGATCCTGATGGCCACGCTGCCGGGCGAGCCGCTGTACCGGGCGTACGGCTTCCGCGAGCTGGAACGATCCGTCATCACCATGCCGGACGGCGTACGGATCGAAGGCGTGCTCATGGACCGCTCCGTCGACCCGCCGAGCTGACCGGCGCTCAGTCCACCAGGCGCAGCGCCTGCGTCGGGCACTGGTCGACGGCGTCGATCAGGTCCTCGCGGTCGGCCTCGGTGAAGTCGGTGGTCACCAGGTGGACCAGGCCGTCGTCGCCGACCTGGAAGATGTCGTCGCGGATGCTTTCGCAGATGCCGTGACCGGTGCACACGTCGGTGTCGATGACGATTTTCACGAATCCTTCTCCATCACGACGTTTCCTGGCGGGCTTCGGCGGTCGTTGTCGTCACGCTACCGAGGCTGACCCGAACGTGCAGGAAACGACGAAAGGCTCTGCGGAGACCCCCGGATGTGCGTCACGATAGGGGTGGGTCCCGGTGACATGTCGGGGCAGCACGGTGACCCGAGCAGAGGGGCGACATGCGGGCGCGTGGATTTCGCCGGATGGCGAACGCTGTGGCGGTGGCGGGCGGCCTCGCCGTGAGCGTAGGAGTGCTCGGGGTCGCGCTGTGGAGCGGTGCAGCGGGCGCCGGCTGGGACGGTGTCCCATCGGCGCCGTGTGGCAGCCCGGGCCCGACGGTGTCGGAGTCGTCGGCGCCCAGCTCGGAGCCGACGACGACCGAAGCCCCGTCGGCGACCACGCCGACCACGCCCACGTCGGAGAGCAGCGAGCCGCCGGGCGAGTCTCCGTCGTCCTCGCCGCCGTGCGAGTCCTCCACGGCGCCGGTTCCCGGATCACCCACGACGACGGAAACCACGGAGACGAGCTCGCCACCGACGACATCGACGTCCACCGAGCCCACGGGTTCCACCGAGCCCACCGAGCCCCCAGAGTCCACGGAGTCCACGGAACCGTCGGCGAGTGCGGACGAGCCACCCTCGGCCGGCCCGGGGGTCCGGTCCTCCGGATCCACCGGGGGCGCGGCCGCCGAGCAGCGCTCCGGTGCCGGATCGGACACGTCGCCGGGGTCCGCTCGGCAAGGATCGGCGCGTCGGCACCACGTTCCGCAGCAGGCGCCGGGTGACCTGCCCGCGCCGCCGGAACCGCTGACGCACATCCCGCCGCCGGAGCTGTCCGATCCGCTCGGCACCGGCTGGCCGGATCGGGGCGAGGTCCCCGGTTTCGACGGCCTTCCCGGCGATCTGCCTCAGGTGGACGTGCCGGAGCAGGCGTCGCCCATCCCGGACTTGGGCCTGGCCGGGCCGGACGACCCGGTCGCGCACCGGGCGGATTCACCGGGCCAGGCGCACGCCCTGCCACCGAAGAAGCCGCAGCCGCGTGCGCCGGAGCTCATCGCGGTCGGGCTGCTGGCGGTCATGGTCGGCGTCCTGGCCAGGATGCTGGCCCCGCGGCCGGGCGGCAAGCGGTGACGGCCGGTCAGCCCGCGCCGTGGTAGACGAACTGCCCCAGCCCGACGGTGAAGATCATCAGGCCGTACAGGCCGTGTTCGATCGAGACGGCCAGCAGTGACCGGCTGCGCTGGTAGCGGTAGGCGAACAGCAGCCCGCCGATGGTGGTGGCGACGACCGCGAACCAGTTGCTGAAGATGATGTGCGCGAACCCGAAGGCCGCCGCGCTGGCCAGAATCATCCCCGGCCCGGTGCCGAACACGTGGCGATACCGGTGGAACAGGAACGCGCGGAAGATCAGCTCCTGCGGATAGGCGCTGAACACCGGGTAGGCGATCGCCACGAGTGCCCATCTGGCCGGGTCGCTGCGCGGGAAGCCGAAGAGGTCTTCCGGCAGCAGCAGCGCGACGCAGATCAGCGCGACGACGGTGGCGGCCGCCCACAGGCCGAGAATCGACGGCACATGCTCGCGCACCGCAGGAAGCCGGATCAGGTCCTCCCGGTCGAAGCCCGGCTGCCGGTACAGGTAGGTCGCGCAGCCCACGCCGAGCACGACCAGAAACGGAATAGGGCTGACTCCGTCGGCCACGGTGTCGAATACCGCGATGACGCCGAAGAACAGGACGGCGTATTCCAGCAGCAGATAGACGCGTTTGCCGACGGGGACCTGTTCGACGGCCGATGATGCCGGTGCCGCGGTTGTTTCTGCCACGTTGGTGAACTCCCGAGTGCTCGCTCCCGCTTTTCCAGCATGCCGCAGCCGGTGTCGTCGCCGCGTGAGATCGCGGCATGTTTGCGCCGCTGTCACATACCCGACATTCGGATCTTCCGAACCCCGTCGCGCTCGGCCAGAATGCGCGGGTTGTCCGCGTGACATGCGGTGACGCGACAGGCGCAAGGGAGATTTCAGGTGCGTATCACGATCAGACGCGCGGTGGCGGTGGTGGCCGCCGCCGCGAGTATGGCGGCGTACGGGCTCGCCGCGCCCGCGCTGGCCGAGCCGGGGTCGGCGGCCGCCACGTGGCAAGCCCACCAGGCCGGACAAGACATCGTCGACCGGCTCGAGCAGGTCGACGGGCTGACGATCGTCAAGGAGGAGCCACCCCCGGCGCCGGGCTTCCGGTTCTTCTTCCTCACCTACGAGCAGCCGATCGACCACGAGCGTCCGTGGCTCGGCACGTTCCAGCAGCGCTTCTCCCTGCTGCACCGGGACACCAGCAGGCCGATGATCCTGCACACCACCGGCTACGGCATGCCGGAGCGGGCGTTCCGGGCGGAGCCGACCGTGCTGCTGGACGGCAACCAGATCTCGGTCGAGCAGCGGTTCTTCACCCCGTCCCGGCCGGAGAACGCCGACTGGACGAAGCTGACCATCAAGCAGGCCGCGGCCGACCACCATCGGCTGGTGCAGGCCCTGAAGCCGATCTACCACAAGAAGTGGATTGCCACCGGGGCCAGCAAGGGCGGCATGACCTCGGTCTATCACCGCCGGTTCCACCCCGAGGACGTCGACGGTGTCGTCGCCTACGTGGCCCCCAACGACGTCCACAACAACGCCGACCGCGCCTACGACAAGTTCTTCGAGCAGGTCGGCTCGAGCCGGCAGTGCCAGGACGCGCTGGAGGCGCTGCAGCGTGAGGCGCTCAAGCGGCGGGACGAGCTGGTCGAGCGCTACGAGGACTACGCCCGGCAGCACGGTCTGCACTTCGACCGGGTCTTCGGGTCGGCCGACAAGGCGTTCGAGATGACCGTGCTGGACGTGGCGTGGGCGTTCTGGCAGTACTGGCTGGAGGAGGACTGCGACATCGTTCCCGAGCCCACGGCGAGCACCGACGAGATCTGGGAGTTCATCGACTTGGTCGCCGGGTTCGACTTCTACGCCGACGAGGGCATCCTCCCGTACGCGCCGTACTACTACCAGGCGGCGACCCAGCTCGGCTGGCCGACGTTGAAGTTCAAGCACCTCAAGGGCCTGCTCCGGTACCCGAAGCTGTACCAGGCCAACTCGAGCCTGCCGCCGGAGCTGCGGGCCAAGCACGACCCCCGGCCGATGATCGACGTCGACCGGTGGGTGAAGCGCAAGTCCAAGCAGATGCTGTTCGTCTACGGCGAGAACGACCCGTGGGGTGCCGAGCCGTTCACCGACAGCGGCCGCGATTCGGCCACGTTCGTCGCGCCTGGCGCCAACCACGGCGCGAACATCGCCGCGTTGCGCCCGGAGGACGCCGAAGCCGCCACCGCGATGCTGCGGCGGTGGGCCGGTGTCGACGCCCAGACGGCTCGCGCGGCCGCGGCGGGTGAGCTCGGCAGGCACATTCCGGGACTGGACGACTGGGATCCGCGCGAGCAGCGGCCTGCGCTCGTTCCGTGACGCTTGGTTCCGAGGGGCGTCGTCGGTGACCCGGGGACGCCCCTCGGACGGGGCCCGGCGCTGACGGCCGGCGGCCGGGGAGCGAAGATGGGACCGTGAACAGCGAACCAAGCCGGCCGGATGACGCCAAGCTGCTCGACGAGGCCGTTCGCCTGGCGATCGAGAGCATCGGAGAGGGCGGCGGCCCGTTCGGCGCGCTCGTGGTCCGGGACGGCGAGGTACTGGCCACCGGGGCCAACGAGGTGACCCGCAGCCTGGACCCGACGGCACACGCCGAAGTGGTGGCCATCCGGCGGGCCTGCCAGGCCGTCGGCGATTTCCGGCTGGACGGGTGCACGCTGGTCTGTTCGTGCGAGCCGTGCCCGCTGTGCCTGTCGGCCGCGCTGTGGGCGCGGGTCGAACGGGTGGTCTACGCGGCCGACCGGCACGACGCCGCGGCCGCCGGATTCGACGACAGCGCGTTGTACGAGTTGTTCACCCGGCCGCGCGAGGAATGGACGAGGCTGTCCATCCGGCAGGTCCGGACCGGCTTCGAGACCGGGCCGTTCGTGGCGTGGCAGGAACGCCCGGACAAGGTCGAGTACTGAACCCAACACGGTGTTGAACTCCGCGCGGGCATGATCCGTTGTGACGAACATGCCGAACCCACCACGCGATCGGAGATCCACCATGGACCGTTCGACCACGCCGGCCGGGCGCGCATCGGGCGTCCCGCGCCGGACCGCCATCGCCGGAACCGGTGTGCTCGCCGTGACCGGCGCGGCCCTCGCGGCCTGCGGAGACGGCGGCGGGGGCGGAGGCGGGGGTGAGGCCCCGGCCAAGGGCACCGTGATCGGCAAGGCGTCCGACGTCCAGGTCGGCGGCGGCACCGTCTTCAAGGACGCCGAAACCGTGGTGACGCAGCCGGCCGAAGGCGAGTTCAAGGCGTTCTCGGCAATCTGCACCCACCAGGGCTGCCTGGTGGACAGCGTCAGCGACGGCCTGATCAACTGCAAGTGCCACGGGTCGCAGTTCACGCTCGACGGCCGCGTCGCCAAGGGGCCTGCCAGGGATCCGTTGCCTGCCCGCGAGGTCACCGTCACCGAGGCAGGGGACATCGTCGCGGGCTGACCGCTCGCTGTGGGAAGCGTCCCAACCCTGCCGTGCCGCCGGGATGCGCCGGTAGGTTCAGCGGCATGGCATCCATCGAGACGGCAGCGGTGCACGCGGGGGAGCGCAGGCCGGGCCCGGAGGGCTCGCTGGTCTTCCCGATCTACCAGGGGACGGTCTACCAGAGCAGGTCCGGCGAATCGTACGACGAGATCCAGTACCTGCGGATGAGCACGACGCCGTCGCAGGAGTACCTGGCCGACAAGCTCGCCGAGCTGGAGCAGGGCGAGGCGGCGGTGGCCACCGCGTCCGGGATGGCGGCGATCTCCGCGACCCTGCTCAGCGTGCTGCGGGCAGGCGACCACCTGCTGGTGGCGAACGTCCTCTACGGCGGGACGGCGAGCCTGCTGGCCAAGTTCGCCGACCGGCTCGGCTGGACCTACACGTTCGTCGACCCGCAGCAGCCGGGGACGTGGCAGGACGCGCTCACCCCGCGGACCAAGGCGCTCTACGTCGAGACCATCTCCAACCCGCTGATCCGGGTCAGCCGGGTGCGGGAAGTCGCCGATTTCTGCCGGCGGCACGGCCTGGTCAGCATCGTCGACAACACGTTCGCCAGCCCGGTCAACCTGCGCCCGATCCGGCTCGGCTTCGACCTGGTGCTGCACAGCGCCACCAAGTACCTCGGCGGCCACTCCGACCTGGTCGCCGGGTGCGTCGTCGGCCGCGCCGACCTGGTGCGGCAGGTGCGGGCCACCCAGAACCTGTTCGGCGGGAGCCTGGACCCGCACACCGGATTCCTGCTGGCCAGGGGCATCAAGACGCTCGGCGTGCGGGTGCGGCAGCAGAACGCCAATGCCGGAGCGATCGCACGGTTCCTGGCCGCCCGGCCGGAAGTGGCCGAGGTGCACTATCCCGGCCTGCCTGGCCATCCGGACCACGAGTACGCGGCCGGGCTGCTGGACGGATTCGGGGGAATGCTCAGCTTCCGGCTCGTCGGGGGAGAACGGGCCGTCGACGCGTTGTTCGACGCGCTGCGGCTGCCGTACGTGGCACCAAGCTTGGGCGGCGTGGAAACGACGATCACCAAACCCGCGGTCACCTCGCACGCCAGCGTGGGCGCCGACCACCGGGCGAGAATCGGGCTGCCCGACGACCTGGTGCGGCTGTCCTGCGGAATAGAAGCGGCCGACGACCTTGTTGCCGACTTCGAGCAGGCGCTGAGCAAGATCTGATCTCCTGGCTTCCCGACGCCGCCGGTCCCCGGCGGCAGGCGCCGTCGCGGGGCGGTTGGTGCGTGTGCCGCCCGGTCAGGGCTTCGCGGTGCGTGTCGGCGGGGGTTCTGCTTGCCCGCCCTGCCTGATGCATCCGGAATGTCGGTGGCGGTCGGCAAAATCGCTGGCGCCGACAAGCTGTCCGAGGGAGGCTGCCAGAGTGCCGACGTTGACCGAACGCCACAAAGCGTTCGCCGCAGCCGCGATCACCGTCCTGTTGTGGTCGTCCGCGTTCGTCGCGATCCGGAGCGCGGCCGAGCATTATCACCCAGGGGCGCTGGCGTTGGGGAGGCTGCTGTCCGGGTCCTTGGTGCTGGTGATTTTCCTGCTGGTGCGCCGGGAGGGCATACCGCCGCGTGGCGCCTGGCCGGGCATCGTGCTGTCCGGGGTGCTGTGGTTCGGCGTCTACATGGTGGCGCTGAACTGGGGAGAACAACTGGTCGACGCCGGCACGGCGGCGATGATCGTGGGCATCGGGCCCATCCTGATCGCGCTGCTTGGCGGCTGGCTGCTCGGCGAGGGGTTCCCGCCCCGGCTGATGGCCGGGCTGGCCGTGTCGTTCGCCGGCGCGATCGTGGTGGGCGTGTCGATGTCCGGCGACGGCGGGGATTCGATCATCGGCGTGCTGCTGTGCCTGGTCGCGGCGGCGACGTACGCCGCGGGTGTGGTGGCGCAGAAGCCTGCGCTGCGGCACGGCTCGGCGCTGCAGATCACCGCGTACGGCTGCTTCATGGGCGCGGTGGCGTGCCTGCCGTTTTCCGGTGAGTTGATCAGCGACGTCGGTACGGCGCCGTGGCCGGCGACGGTGAACATGGTCTACCTGGGCGTGTTCCCGACGGCGATTGCATTCACCACGTGGGCCTATGCGTTGTCGCGGACCACCGCGGGGAAGATGGGGGCGACGACGTACGCCGCGCCGGCGCTCGTGGTGCTGATGTCATGGGTGCTGCTGGACGAGCTTCCTGCCCTGCTCGCGATCGTCGGGGGTGCCCTCTGCCTGGCCGGTGTAGCCGTCTCCCGCTCGCGTCCGCGCGCCGCGGCGAAGCGGCGTGAGCCCGCGCTGGCGGAGATGGACTAGCGGCTCCGGGAACGCGGGCAGTCGGTCGCGGTAGTCAGTCGATGAGCATTCGGTAGGCATGCGCGAGTCTGGGAAAGGCTGGTTTGTGTCGTCGTTGGCGAATGTGCTGACCGAGCGCCGCAAGGCCGTGGCGGCGGTCGTCGTGTCGGTCTTGCTGTGGTCGTCCGCGTTCGTCGCGATCCGGAGCGCGGCCGAGCACTATCACCCAGGGGCGCTGGCCTTGGGGCGGCTGCTTGCCGGGGCCGTGGTCCTGGTGCTGGTGCTGCTGGTCCGCCGGGAGGGGTGGCCGCCGCGGCGCGCCTGGCCGGGCATCGTGGTGTTCGGCGTGTTGAACTTCGCCGGCTACATGGTGGCGCTGCATTGGGGCGAGCAGCAGGTCGACGCGGGGACGGCGGCGATGATCGTCGCCGTCGGGCCGATCGTGACCGCGCTGCTGAGCGGATGGTTGCTGGGCGAGGGCTTCCCGCCCCGGTTGCTTGCCGGCTTGTTGGTGTCGTTCCTCGGTGCGGTCGTGGTCGGTTCGTCGATGTCCGGCAACGGTGCGGCGTCGATTCTCGGAGCCTTGTTGTGCCTGGTGGCTGCGATAAGTGCCGCTTGCGGAGTGGTCGCGCAGAAGCCCGCGTTGCAGTACGCGTCCGCGCTGCAAGTCACCACTCTCGCCTGCCTGGTGGGTGCCCTGGCGTGCTTGCCGTTTTCCGGTGAGCTGATCAGCGACGTCGGTTCGGCGCCGTGGCCGGCGACGGCGAACATGGTCTACCTGGGCGTGTTCCCGACGGCGATCGCGTTCACCACGTGGGCCTACGCCCTGTCGCGGACCACGGCAGGCAAGGCCGGGGTGACGTTGTACGCGGTACCCGCGGTGACGGTGTCGATGTCCTGGATCATGCTGGGCGAGCTGCCCTCGTTCACGGCGTTCCTCGGGGGTGCTCTGTGCCTGGCCGGCGTGGCTGTGTCCCGCTGGAAGCCCCGTACCACGAGCCGCCGTCGGCCGCCGGTTCTTGCTCGTGCGGACTAGCGCATCACAGCTCGAGGACGGTGCCGTCCGGCGGGAGCTCCACCCCGGCGGCGCGCACCCGCGCATGCTGCTCGGACGTGCTGTACAGCACCGGATTGGTGTTGTTCAGATGCGTGTACGCCCAGCGCACGGTCGAGTGCTTCCGTAGCAGCGGCGGTTCAACCGCGGTGCCGGTGGCCGCACCGGTGGCGGTGCTGCTGGCGGTGCTGCTGGCGGTGCTGGTGGCGATGCTGGTGGCGCTGATCAAGCAGGTCGCTCCTTCCTGCCTGTCATGACAAGGCGGACCGGCCGTGCGGCACCTGCCGCCTGGGCGGATCCGCCACTTCCTACCGGGTCAGTCGTCCATGCGCGCGACGTACGCGGTCACTTCCATCGGGGTGTCGTACTCGACGACATCCGGGGAGGAAATCCGGGGTCTGCCAGGCCTCGAGCTCGGTGCCGGGATCGTCGACCATGCCTGATCCCCGCACTGTCGGAGCACGAGTCGATCACGGCCGGATGGTAGCCCCGCCGCCGACGTCATTGCTGCCCGTACCGGATTGGGCACGCGGAGTGACGGTGATCAACGTGCGCACCAGATCGGTGAGCAACGACGCCGGGATCCCCGGATCGAGCAACCGCTGCACGCTCAGGCCGATCCCCAGGCTCAGCAACACGGCCGCCAGGTTGTCGGCGGGCATCGGCACGTCCACGTCGAACCGCTCGGTGCTCTCCCGCACCAGATCGGCGATCACGTCGCGCATGCCCTTGTCCCGGCCGGCGAGTTCCCGGCGCAGGTGCTCGTCGTGCCGTACGGCGAGCGCGAACTCCACCTCCAGCGTCGTCCGGGCCTCGTCGCCGATGTTCTCCTCCGCCCAGCGCTGCAGCCGAGCGATGCGTTCCTCGATCGAGGCCGCCGAGCTGACCGCCTCGGTGATCTGCGCGATCTGCTCGGCGTGGATGGCGTCCAGCACGGCGAGGCACAGCTCGTTCTTGTTGCGGAAGTTGGAGTAGACCGCTCCCTTGGAGAACCCGGCCGCTTCCGCCACCTTCTCCAGCGACGTCGGCCCGTAGCCGTCGCGCAGGAACAGCTCCTTGGCGGTGGCGATCAGCTGGGCGCGCGTGCGTGCCTGACGCTCGGCGCGGGTCAGTCGTGCCATGATCCGACCGTACTCGGCGACTCGGCGCATCCGGTGCTGGTGAGGCTCCTCAGGACACTTTCAGCATCGCGGCCACCGCGGCACG
Organism: Thermocrispum agreste DSM 44070; assembly: GCF_000427905.1. GTDB lineage: Bacteria > Actinomycetota > Actinomycetes > Mycobacteriales > Pseudonocardiaceae > Thermocrispum > Thermocrispum agreste. Next base: position 780,820 of record NZ_KE386604.1, read on the forward strand.
GGCACGCTCTACGATGCAGGCATGCTCCGTCTACGACGACTTGCTCTGGTGATGCTGGCTGCCGTTGCGCTGGTGGCCGCCGCGTGTACCGGTGACGACGAGCCCGCGCCGAGCGGGTCGCTCCCGGAGGCCAAGGGGCTGCTGGACGACGCGGCGAAGGCCGCAGCCGAGATCACCAGCACGCATTTCGTCGTCCGCACGTCGGGCAACGTGCCCGGGGTGGCCTTCGAGAACATCGACGGCGACCTGAGCCTGCAGGACAAGCGGGTGGCGGCCAAGGGCACCGCGACCATGACGCTGATGGGCAACCGGGTCGAGGCCAAGTTCGTGCTGGCCGGCGGCACGCTGTACCTCGATCCGGGAAGCGGGCAGTACCAGGAGATCCCCGAGGCGCAGGCCAAGCTGGTCTACGACTTCTCGGCGGTGCTCGACCCGCAGCGCGGGGTGGCCAAGCTGATCGGCGAGCTGGCCGACGCCAAGACGGTCAAGCAGGAGAAGGTCGGCGAGGTCAGCGCCTACAAGATCGACGGCACGGCGACCAAGGAGTCCATCGCCGGCTTGGTCCCGCAGGCGGCTGCGGACGTGCCGGTGTCGCTGTGGGTGACCGCCGAGGGGCACCAGCCGGTGCAGGCCACCGCCACTTTCCCCGGTGAGCCGGCAGGCAAGCTCACGGTCACGCTGTCGAAGATCAACGAGCCGGTCACCGTCGAACCTCCCGCCTGATGACCCGGACGATCAGTCGCCGCGCCCGCGTCGGCGCGATCGGCGCGGGCACGCTCGCCGTGCTGCTGGGCGCGCTGGACACCTACGTGGTCGTCGCGTTGTTCCGGCAGATCATCGACGAGCTGCGGATCCCGATCAACGAGCTGCAGCGGCTGACCCCGATCGTCACCGGCTACCTGCTCGGCTACATCGCGGCGATGCCGTTGTTGGGGCAGGCGTCCGACCGATTCGGGCGCAAGCCACTGCTGCAGCTGTGCCTCGGCGGATTCGCCGCGGGTTCGGTGATCACCGCGCTGTCCGGCGACGTGACGATGCTGGTGGTCGGCCGGGTGGTACAGGGAGTCGCCAGCGGTGCCCTGCTGCCGGTGACCATGGCACTGGCCGCCGACCTGTGGGCGGCGCGGCGCCGGGCGGCGGTGCTCGGCGCGGTCGGGGCCGCCCAGGAGCTGGGCAGCGTGCTGGGGCCGTTGTTCGGGCTGGCGCTGGCCGCGCTCGCCGGCTGGCGCGGGGTGTTCTGGGTGAACGTGCCGCTCGCGCTGCTGGCCATGGTGGCCGTGCACTTCGCGCTGCCGGGACGTCCGCAGGCAGGGGACCCGGAGCAGCGCCGCAAGGTCGACGTGGTCGGCGGCGTGCTGCTCGCCGTGGTGCTCGGGCTGCTGGTGACCGGGCTGTACAACTCGGACCCCGGCAAGCAGGTGCTGCCGGAAGACGGTGGCTTGCTGCTGGCCTGCGCCGGCGTGGCCCTGCTGGCGTTCGTCGGCTGGGAGCTGCGGGCCCGCACCAAGATCATCGACACCACCGGCGTCCGGATCGGACCGTTCCTGGCCACGCTGGGAGCCAGCGCCATGGCAGGCGCCGCGCTCATGGTGACGCTGGTCGACGTGGACCTGTTCGCGCAGTCGCTGCTGGGCACCGACGACGCGGGCGCGATCATGCTGCTGCTGCGCTTCCTCGTCGCGCTGCCGGTCGGCGCGGTGCTGGGCGGCTGGCTGGCCACCCGGCTCACCGATCGCTGGGTCGCCGTGGCGGGCATGGTCGTCGCGGCGGGCGGTTTCGCGCTGCTGTCGCGCTGGCCGAAGGATCCCCGGGCCGCGCGGCACGACCTGGGCCTGATCGACCTGCCGGTGCTGGACACCGATCTCGCCGTCGTCGGCTTCGGGCTCGGGCTGGTGATCGCGCCGCTGTCCTCGGCGGTGCTGCGCGTGGTGCCCTCCGTGCAGCACGGCATCGCCTCCGCCGCCGTGGTGGTGGCGCGGATGGTCGGGATGCTGGTGGGTGTCGCGGCGCTGACCGCATGGGGCCTGCACCGGTTCTGGACCGACTACAACAAGGTGCTGTCCGAGGTCGGCCTGCCCATCGGGGTGCCGCCGGAGGAGGCCAAGCGCATCGAGCAGGCGCTTCTCGAGGGGCGCAACGAGGCGTTGCTCGCCCAGTACACCGACATCTTCTCCATCACCGTGTTCATCTGCCTGGCGGGTGCGCTGCTCGCGGTGTTCGTCGCGTCGCACCGGCGCACGGCCGCCGAGGACGAACGGGCAGAATAGGGCTAGCCCATTGACGTGTCCGCCGGGCGGGCCGTCGCCAGGGGCGGGCAGCAGTGCCTCACCTCGCCCGGCACCGGCAGCTTTGCCGGTCATCACCCGACATTGCCGATCACCAGGCCGGCCGTCGCCGGTCACCAGGGAGGAAACACTTCATGGCGCAGGCCGCTGAGCCGCCGTCCGGAACCCGGGACTTCCTGGCAGACGAGGTCCGCCGTCGTGAGGCCGCGTTCGCCACCGTGCGGGAGGTGTTCGAGCGGTACGGCTTCGACCCGCTCGTCACGCCCGCCTTCGAACGGATCGAGACGCTGCTGGGCAAGTACGGCGACGAAGGCGACAAGCTCGTCTTCAAGATCCTCAAGCGGGGCGAGCACGAGGCGTCCGGGGAGGCGGACCTGGCGCTGCGCTACGACCTGACGGTCCCGCTCGCCAGGGTGGTGGCCACCTACGGCTCCCAGCTGCCGTCGCCGTACAAGCGGTACGCCATCGGCCCGGTCTGGCGTGCCGACCGCCCGGGCAAGGGCCGGTTCCGCGAGTTCACCCAGTGCGACTTCGACATCGTGGGTTCGTCGTCCGAGCTGGCCGACGCCGAGGTGCTGGCGATCGTGCACGACGGGGTGCGGGCGCTCGGGGTGGAGGAGTTCACCATCGAGCTGAACTCCCGCCAGGTGCTGTTCGGGCTGTTGCAGGCCTACCGGGTGCCCGCCGAGCTGGGCGGCCCGGTGCTGATCACCCTGGACAAGCTGAACAAGCTGGAGCCGGCGCAGGTGGTCGCCGAGCTGGTCGAGCGGGGTCTGGCCGAAGCGGACGCGCAAGCGCTGGTGGACGACCTCACCGCGGGCGATCCCGAGGTCGTCCGCGCCCGGCTGGACGACTCCGAGCAGGGCAAGCAGGGGCTGGCCCAGGTGGACCGGCTGCTCGAGCTCACCGCCGGGCTGCCGGTGCGGTTCGCTCCGCGCATGGTCCGCGGGCTCGACTACTACACCGGCATGATCTTCGAGGTCACCGCAGCCGGGTTCACCGGTTCGATCGCCTCGGGCGGCCGCTACGACGGTCTGGTCGCCGCGCTGGGCGGCCCGGACATGCCCGCGGTGGGCGGATCCATCGGGCTCGAGCGGATCCTGTCGCAGCAGGAGGCCGAGGCCACCGAGGCGCGCGGACTCGACGTCGCGGTGACCGTGCTCGGCGCCGAGGAGCGGGTGCTCAAGCTGGCCGCGGATCTGCGGGCCGCGGGTCTGCGCACCGGGGTGTACCTCGGCTCGTCCGGCAAGCTGGCCAGGCAGCTCAAGTGGGCCAACGCCCAGCGCGCCGCGTACGCGGTGCTCTACGGGCCCGCCGAGCAGGAAGCGGGCACCGTCACGGTGCGCGACATGACCTCCGGTGAGCAGACGTCGGTTCCGCTCGACGGGGTCGTGGCCCACCTCAGCGCGGCGGTCCGCACGGACCGGGCCTAGCGCTTGCCGTAGAGCCGGTCGCCGGCGTCACCCAGGCCCGGGACGATGAAACCGGCGTCGTTCAGCCGCTCGTCGATGCTCGCGGTCACCACCCGCACCGGCAGCCCGGACTTCTCCAGCCGGGCCAGGCCCTCCGGCGCGGCCAGCACGCAGATCGCCGTGACGTTGGCGGCGCCCCGCCCGGTCAGCAGCCGGATGGTGTACTCCATCGAGCCGCCGGTGGCCAGCATCGGGTCAAGCACGAACACCGGGCGGCCGGCCAGCGAGGGCGGCAACGACTCCATGTAGGGGGTGGGCATGAGGGTCTGCTCGTCCCTGGCCAGCCCGACGAAGCCCATCAGCGCCTCCGGGATCATCCGGTGCGCCTGATCGGCCATGCCGAGCCCGGCGCGCAGCACCGGCACCAGCAGCGGCGGCTCGGCCAGCTTGTAGCCGTCGGTGTCCGCCACCGGCGTGGTGATCGGCTCTTTGCGCACCGGGGCTTCCCGCATCGCCTCGTAGACCAGCATCTGGGTCAGGTCGTGCAAAGCGAGACGGAAGGCGGCGTTGTCGGTCCGGGCGTCGCGCATCTTGGACAACCGGACGCGGGCGAGCGGGTGATCGACGACGGTTACGTCCATGATGGGAGAGACTAGCCTGCCGCTACCCTCGTGTGGGTGAGCGAGCATCCCGGCAACGAGCGCGCCGAACAGCACAATGCCCGCGAGCAAGCCAAGCAGCCTGCTCTGCGCGCGTCCGACGCGGATCGTGAACGTGTCGCCGCGGTCTTGCACCAGGCGCTTGGCGAAGGCCGGCTGACGGTGAGCGAGCTGGAAGAGCGGCTGGACCGAGTGTACGCGGCCAAGACGCTGGAGGAGCTGGCGCCGATCACGGCCGACCTGCCCAACGCGCAGGGCGTCGTCCAGCTGGGCACGCCGAACACGGCGGCCCAGCAGACCACCGGCCACGAGCTCATCGGCGGCACTCCGGGCTCGGCCACCTCGGTGGCGATCTTTTCCGGGACGGCGCGCAAGGGCAACTGGGTGGTACCGCCGGAGCACAACAGCTTCGCCCTGTGCGGCGGCGTGGAGATCGACCTGCGGCGGGCGCGCTTCGCCGAGCGGGAGACCACCATCACCGCGGTCGCCATCATGGGCGGCATCGACATCGTGGTGCCCGACGACATCTACGTGGAAGTCACCGGCTTCGGTGTGCTGGGGGCGTTCGACAGCAAGGGCGACGCCCGCCCCGACCCCGATCCGAACGGGCCGCGCGTGACCATCGGCGGAGTGGCGATCATGGGCGGGGTGACGGTCCGGCGCAAGCCGCGCAAGGACCCGCCGGACAAGCACCGCATGATCTGACGACGGCGGGCGCCGCCATCGGCCGTGCGGGCCTAGACTCGGCGTATGCCACAAGCAGCACTCTCCGGGCTGGACGAGGCCACACGGGACGAATCCAGCTTGCGCCGGTTCCTGGACGGGTTGCCCGGCGTCGACCAAGTCGGTGTCGAACAACGCGCGGCGAGCCTGGCCACTCGCAGCATCAAGAAGGCCAGCAAGCTCTGGGCGTTGAACACCGCGATCAGCATGGTCGACCTGACCACGCTGGAGGGGGCCGACACCGTCGGCACGGTCCGGTCGCTGTGCGCCAAGGCCCGCCAGCCGGACCCGGAACGACCGGACACGCCGAGGGTGGCCGCGGTGTGCGTGTACCCGGACCTGGTCGCCACGGCGGTGGAAGCGCTGGAAGGCACCGGGATCGGCGTGGCCAGCGTCGCCACGGCGTTCCCGTCCGGCCGGTCCAACCTGGCGGTCAAGCTGGCCGACACCAAGCTGGCCGTCGAGTCGGGCGCCACCGAGGTGGACATGGTGATCGACCGCGGGGCGTTCCTCTCCGGCCGTTACGGCGCGGTGTTCGACGAGATCAGGGCGGTCAAGCAGGCGTGCGGGGACGCCCACCTGAAGGTGATCCTGGAGACCGGCGAGCTGGTCACCTACGACAACGTGCGCAAGGCTTCGTGGCTGGCGCTGCTGGCCGGCGCCGATTTCATCAAGACCTCCACCGGCAAGGTGCAGCCCGCGGCGACGCTGCCGGTCACGCACGTCATGCTGCAGGCGGTGCGCGACTGGTACACCGCCACCGGCGAGCTGCGCGGCGTGAAGCCGGCCGGTGGCATTCGCTCGGCCAAGGACGCGATCCGCTACCTGGTGGCGGTCAACGAGGTCGCCGGCGAGGAGTGGCTGACCCCGCGGCTGTTCCGCTTCGGGGCGTCCAGCCTGCTCAACGACCTGCTGTTGCAGCGGAGAACCCAGCTCGACGGCCACTACTCGGGCCCTGACTACGTGACGGTGAACTGACCATGGCCCTGTTCGACTACGCCCCGGCGCCGGAGAACCGTGACATCGCCAACTTGAAGCCGCACTACCGGCCGTTCATCAACGGCGAGTTCGTGGACGGCAACGGCGAGCCGTTGAAGACGATCAACCCGGCGACCGGAGAAGTGCTCGCCGAGGTCTCCACCGTGGACACCACGGACATCGACCGGGCGGTGCAGGCGGCCCGGAACGCCTACGAGAAGGTGTGGCGCCGGATGCCCGGCAGCGAGCGCGCCAAGTACCTGTTCCGGCTGGCCAGGTTGATCCAGGAGCGGGCGCGTGAGCTGGCGGTGCTGGAGACGCTGGACAACGGCAAGCCGATCAAGGAGTCGCGGGACGTCGACATCCCGACGGCCGCTGCGCACTTCTTCTACCACGCGGGCTGGGCGGACAAGCTGTCCTACGCGGGCTACGGGCCGGATCCGCAGCCGCTGGGAGTGGCCGGCCAGGTCATCCCGTGGAACTTCCCGCTGCTGATGCTGGCCTGGAAGATCGCGCCCGCGCTGGCGTGCGGGAACACGGTGGTGCTCAAGCCGGCGGAGACGACGCCGCTCACCGCGCTGGTCTTCGGCGAGCTGTGCCAGCAGGCCGGGCTGCCGCCCGGGGTGGTGAACATCGTGCCGGGAGCCGGGGACGTGGGTGCCGCGCTGGTCAGCCACCAGGGCATCGACAAAGTGGCGTTCACCGGCTCCACAGAGGTCGGCAAGATTATTCAGCGGCAGCTGGCGGGCAGCGGCAAGAAGATGACCATGGAGCTGGGCGGCAAGGCGGCGAACATCGTGTTCGACGACGCCCCGCTGGACCAGGCGGTGGAGGGCATCGTCAACGGCATCTTCTTCAACCAGGGCCACGTGTGCTGTGCCGGGTCGCGGCTGCTGGTGCAGGAGTCGATCGCCGAGGAGCTGCTGGAGAAGCTGCGCTACCGGGTGTCCACGCTGCGCATCGGCGACCCGCTGGACAAGAACACCGACGTGGGCGCGATCAACTCCGCCGAGCAGCTGGCGAAGATCCGCGAGCTGGTGGCCTCCGGCGAGGCGGAGGGCGCCGAACGGTGGACGTCTCCGTGCCCGTTGCCGGAGAAGGGCTTCTTCTTCGCCCCGACGGTGTTCTCCGGCGTGCATCCGTCGATGCGGATCGCGCGGGAGGAGATCTTCGGGCCGGTGCTGTCGGTGATGACGTTCCGTACCCCGCAGGAGGCGGTGACCAAGGCCAACAACACCCCGTACGGGCTGTCCGCGGGGATCTGGACCGAGAAGGGCTCCCGGATCCTGTGGATGACCGCCCAGCTGCGGGCCGGGGTGGTCTGGGCCAACACGTTCAACCGCTTCGACCCGACCGCACCGTTCGGCGGCTACAAGGAATCCGGATTCGGTCGCGAGGGCGGCCGCGCGGGGCTGGAGGCTTACCTCGATGTCTGACACCCGACTTGCCGTGGCGAAGACCTACAAGCTGTACATCGGGGGGAAGTTCCCCCGGTCGGAGTCGGGCCGCTCCTACCCGGTGACCGACACGCGCGGCCGGTTCCTGGCCAACGTGGCGCACGCGTCCCGGAAGGACTTGCGGGACGCCGTGGTGGCCGCGCGGAAGGCGTTCGCGGGCTGGTCGGGCGCGACGGCCTACAACCGCGGGCAGGTGCTGTTCCGGGTGGCGGAAGTGATGGAGGGTCGCCGGGATCAGTTCGTCGCTGAGGTGCGTGCCGCCGAGGGCGTGCAGCCGCGCCGGGCGGAGGCGCTGGTGGACGCGGCCATCGACCGGTGGGTGTACTACGCGGGCTGGACCGACAAGCTGTCCGCGGTGCTGGGTGCGGCGAACCCGGTGGCCGGGCCGTATTTCTCGTTCACCGTGCCCGAGCCGACCGGGGTGGTCGGGGTGTTCGCCCCGCAGAAGTCGTCGCTGCTGGGGCTGGTCAGCGTGGTGGCCCCGGTGCTGGCCACCGGTTGCACCGCGGTGGTCGTGACCAGCGCCGAACGTCCGCTGCCCGCGGTGACGCTGTCCGAGGTGCTGGCGACCTCGGACGTCCCCGGTGGTGTGGTGAACGTGCTGACCGGGCGGGCCGAGGAACTGGCGCCGTGGATGGCCTCGCACGCCGACGTCAACGCCCTCGACCTCACCGGTGTCGAACCGTCGGCCCGGGCCGAGCTGGAGCGCGCCGCGGCCGACACGGTGAAGCGCCTGGTGCGGGCTCCGCGGCAGGAGCCGGACTGGACCGCGACCCCCGGCCTGGAGCGCCTGCGCCCGTACCTGGAGGAGAAGACGGTCTGGCATCCCATGGGCGTGTGACCCGGCTTCGCGCGCACGCGGCTGGTCGACGGCGCATGTCGTGGCTGGCTCGCTACCCTCGGGCGCGAAGGAGGTCGATCATGACGTCTACGGTGTTCGTCACCGGTGCCAGCGCGGGGTTCGGAGCCGAGATGGTCCGCCGCTGGGCTGCCCGCGGCGACCGGGTGATCGCCGCGGCGCGGCGGCGTGAGCGGGTGCAAGCGCTCGCCGACGAGCTGGGTCCGTCGGTGCTCCCGTTGGAGCTCGACGTGCGGGACCGGGTGCAGGTCAACCATGCGATCGAGACGCTGCCGGAAGAGTTCGCCACCATCGACGTGCTGGTGAACAACGCCGGGTTGGCCAAGGGGATGGAGCCTGCGCACGAGGCCGACCTGGACGGCTGGCAGCAGATGATCGACACCAACTGCGCGGGGCTGGTGTACTGCACGCGGGCGGTGCTGCCCGGCATGGTCGCGCGGGGTTCCGGGCACGTGATCAACATCGGATCCATCGCGGGGACGTATCCGTACCCGGGGAGCAACGTCTACGGCGCGACGAAGGCCTTCGTGCGGCAGTTCAGCCTCAACCTGCGCAGCGATCTGCACGGCACCGGGGTGCGCGTGACCTGCATCGAGCCGGGGCTGTCCGGGAACACGGAGTTCTCGAACGTGCGGTTGCAGGACGACGAGAAGGCCGCAGCGGTGTACGAGGGCACGGAGCCGCTGACGCCGGAGGACGTCGCCGAGGCGGCCATCTGGGCGGCGAGCCAGCCACCGCACGTCAACATCAACGTCATCGAGCTGATGCCCGTGGTGCAGAGCTTCGCCGGGCTGGCGGTGCACCGGAAGAGCTGATGCCGGCCGGGAGCGGCCACGACTACGCTGCGGCCCGGGGTCTTGTTCGGCGCTGCTGAGCGCGAGCCGGTTCACATGCGCCGGAACATCGGCTCCAGCAGCCAGGCCCCGCCCACGACCAGGGTGCAGGTGACCATGACGCCCAGGATGAGGATCCACAGCCACCCCGGGACACCGGTCAACCTGGCCAGCTGGTCCACGTCGGAGTTGTAGGCGGCGCCGCGGCGGCGTTTGGCCTGCAGCTCGAACAGCGGGCGGATCGCGCCGAGCAGCAGCAGCCAGGTGATGGTGTAGACGAAGACGGAGATGAGATTCGTCGGCCCGGTGAACGCCACGACGGCGAGCACGAAGGCGGTCAGCAGCACCACGAAGGCGCCGTAGACATTGCGGATCATGACCAGGATGCCGCAGATGCCGATGGCCGCGATGATCAGCACGGCGGAGATCCGGTCGGCGGCGGCCAGTCCGGCGAACACCACGCCGAGGACGGCGGGAGCGGGGTAACCGGCGAGCATGGTGAACACCACGCCCGGACCGGTCGGCCTGCCGCGTGAGAACGTCAGGCCCGAGGTGTCGGAGTGCAGGCGGATGCCCTCCAGCCTGCGGCCGGCCAGCACCGCGGCCAGGGCATGGCCACCCTCGTGCACCAGGGTCACCACGTGCCGGGCCACTCGCCACGGACGGCCGGACAGCACCACGAACAGCGCGATGATGCCGGTGACGGCGGGCACGACGGCGTCCGGCTCGGCCTGGCCGCCGAACGGGTTCTGCCACCAGGTGTCCGCTGCGAACGTCACGACATCATCATGATCATCGGCCGTCCCGTGCTCCGATCGGGTCACGCCATGAGGCTGGCGGCGACCGTGGCGCCCAGGTTCCAGCAGGCTTCCAGGTCGTCCTTGGTCGGCTCCCCGGTCACCGAGACGGTTTCGGTGACACGCTGCCAGCCCAGCCCGGTGACGATCGATTCGATGCCGCGGATGGCGCCGGTGGTGTCGTTGTTGCCGTGCACGTACAGGCCGTACGGGCGGCCGCGCGTGTCATCCAGGCAGGGGTAGTAGATCGTGTCGAAGAAGACCTTCAGCGCGCCGCTCATCATGCCGAGGTTGGCCGGCGTGCCGAGGATGTAGCCGTCCGCCTGGAGTGCATCGGTCGGCGTGGCGGCCAGGGCGGCCTTGCGGACCACTTCGACGCCCTCGATCTCGTCGGTGGTGGCGCCGTCGACCACGGCCTCGAACATCGCCGCGACATTGGGCGAAGGCGTGTGGTGAACGATCAGCAGTCGCGCCATGTCGTCCTTTCGTCGTCACCTCGTGCCCGTCGGTCGTCGCGCGGCTCGCGCGACGACCACGCTACGCACCGAGCAACTGCCGCACATCTGCGCGCAGTGCTGACATCTTCCGCTCGGCTTCCCGGCGGCTCGCGGCAAGCTGGTCGTCGGCCGGGACGGGCTGCACGACCTGCAGGTACGCCTTGAGTTTCGGCTCGGTCCCGGAGGGCCGGACCACCACTCGCAGCCCGTCCGCCAGCAGCCGGATCCCGTCGGTCCTGGGCCGGAGATCGTCCAGCTCGGCGGGCGTGCCGGCGAGGGTTGCCGGTGGCTCGGCGCGCAGCTGCGCCACGCGCTCGGCCGCTTGCGCCGGAGATCCCAGCCGGATCGAGATCTGCTGGGTCAGATGCACCCCGTGGCGGCGCGCGAGCTCGTCAAGTCCCTCCAGCAGCGACGATCCTGCGGCCTTCCGGGCAGCGGCCAATCCGGCGACCATCAACGCCGCGGAGATCCCGTCCTTGTCCCGCACCGCGGCGGGGTCGACGCACAGCCCCAGCGCTTCCTCGTAGGCGAACACCAGGTTGTCGCCGGCACGGGCCAGCCACTTGAAGCCGGTCAGCGTCTCGGTGTACTGCGCGCCGTGCGCGGCGGCGATCGACTTCAGCAAGGAGGAGGAAACGATGGTCGTGGCCACCAGCACCCCCTCGGTGGTGGGTTCGGTCGCCAGCACGTGCTCGCCCAGAAGCCCGCCGGTTTCGTCCCCGGAGAGCATGCGCCAGCCACCGTCAGCCGAGCCGTCCGGGACGCCGACCGCGCAGCGATCGGCGTCCGGGTCGAAGGCGATCGCGATGTCGGCGTCGATGCGCCTGGCCAAGGCGAGAAGCTCGTCGCAGGCGCCGGGCTCCTCGGGGTTGGGGAAGGTCATCCCGCCGAAGTCGGGGTCGGGAGTGTCCTGGGTGAAGTGCACGTCGGTGAAGCCGGCGCGGCGGAAGGCTTCGGCCGCAGTCTGCGCACCGACTCCGTGCAGCGCGGTCACCGCGATCCGGATGTCGCGCGCCGAGAGCCGAGGCACCTGCGCGACCTGTTCCAGGTAGGCCTCCACGACGTCGTCGGCCAGTGTCTGGTACGTCGTGGCGCGAGGAACGGCGTGTGCCGAGGAGACCTCGGCGATGGCCGCTTCGATCTCGGTGTCCGCGGGTGGGATGATCTGTGCCCCGCTGGCGTCGTAGAGCTTGTAGCCGTTGTCCGGCGCGGGATTGTGGGACGCGGTGATCTGGATTCCCGCGACCGCACCAAGGTGCCGCACGGCGAAAGCCAGTACCGGTGTCGGCAGCGGGCGGCTCAGCAGCCGCACGTCGAACCCGGCAGCGGCGAGGACTCCCGCGGCGTCCGCGGCGAAGGCTTCGGAGCCACGTCGGGCGTCGCGCCCCACGACGACGAGCCCGCCGCCGTGGCCGTTGGCCTGGAGCCACGACGCCACGCCAGCCGTGGTGCGGACGACCACCGCGCGGTTCATGCCGTTCGGCCCGGCACGCACCGGGCCGCGCAGGCCCGCGGTGCCGAACTTCAGCGGCCCGGCCATGCGGTCGGCGAGGTCGTCGCGTGCGGCGGGGTCACCGCCCAGTGCGCGGGCGAGGACCTGCTGGAGCTCGGCCTTGGTCGCTTCGTCGATGTCGTCGGCGATCCACCGGTAGGCGGCGTCGCGCAGTTCTGCCGGGATGCTCATGCCCGCATCATGAGCTCGCGCAGCAGCGAACCCATCCGGTTGGCGGCCGCCCGGCCCGCTTCGACGACCTCTTCGTGGTCGAGCGGCTGACCGGACAGGCCGGCGGCCAAATTGCTGACCAGGGACAGGCCGAAGACCTCGAGCCCGAGCGCGCGGGCCTGGATGGCCTCCAGCACGGTGGACATGCCGACCAGGTCGGCGCCGAGGGTGCGGAGCATGCGGATCTCGGCCGGGGTTTCGTAATGCGGCCCGACCATGCCCGCGTAGACGCCTTCGGTGAGGGTGGGGTCGATCTCCTTGGCGAGCTGTCGCAGCCTGGGGGAGTAGAGGTCGGTGAGGTCGACGAAGTGCGGGCCGACCAGCGGCGACAGCCCGGTCAGGTTCAGGTGGTCGCTGATCAGCACCGGCTGGCCGACCTGCATGTCCTCGCGCAGGCCACCGGCGGCGTTGGTCAGCAGCACCGTGCGCACACCGGCAGCGGCAGCGGTACGCACCCCGTGCACGACGGCCGCCATGCCCTTGCCTTCGTAGTGGTGGGTGCGGCCGAGCAGCACCAGCGCGCGACGGCCGTTGCCGAGTTCGACCGACCGCGCTGTGCCGCCGTGCCCGATGGCGGTCGGCGCGGCGAAGCCGGGGAGTTCGTGCAGCGGGATCTCGGCGGTGGGGGCGCCGATCACGTCGGCGGCAGGACGCCAGCCGCTGCCGAGGATGAGCGCCAAGTCGTGTTTGGCCACTCCGGTGCGCCGGGCCAGTTCGTGGGCCGCGGCCGCTGCGTTGTCCACGTTGTCAACGTTGTCAGCTGTCACGGATTGCAGCCTAGATGTTCGGCCGACGCCGGTGGCGGCATGTGTCCCGAGTGCGTGACAAGTCGCTCGGTCGCGCAGCGACCCGTCCTCGCTTCGGCCCGCCAAGCCCGCCATGCTGACCGGTACCCAGGTCCTGGTGTCCACCGCCAACCCGGGGGCGAGGTCCACCGTTGATCCCGTGTGCGGTCCGGTTTCGGTCGTGTGGTGCGGTCCGGTGTTGGTGGTGGGGTGGGGTTGGCTGTCGGTCGTGGGTGCGGTTCGGCGTTGGTCCTGGGGTGGCCCTTGCCCGAGCCGTCACCCCCGGCCGACGCGGACCTTGTCCCGCTTCGCACCGGGTGCCGGCCGCAGATGGTGGACCTCGATAGCCATGGCTACTTGACCACCTGACAACCACAAGGTGGGCCCGGGCGATGTCTCCAGCGGGGCCGCCGCTGGCGTGGTGGTGCTGTGCCCGGCACGAGCATCTGCCACTCTCAAACCGGCAGGCACCTACTTGTGTGCATCGGTGTCCTTGGAACCGTGGTCGCCGCCACGGATGGCGCAAGATACGCCGAGCACTTCGCGCTCGCAGATTGCTGGTCTCGGGTACGTACCAGTCGCTTGCCTGGTGAGTTCGTCCGTCGGCGGCTGGTGGCGGCGGGTGCTGGCCTACGCTTCCGGTGGCGGTCTTGTCTACCGCGTCCGGTAGCGGTCTTGTCTGCTGCCTTCGATGGGGTCTTGTCCACCGCTTTCGGCGGCGGTCCTGTCCACCGCGTCCGGTAGCGGTCTTGTCTATTGCCTTCGGTGGGGTCTTGTCCACCGCTTTCGGCGGCGGTCCGCACCACTGCGTCCGGCGGCGGGTGCGTTTCGCCCGCTGCGTCAGGAGATCCCGTACCGGGGGAGGGGATCGCCTTCGTCCGGCATCAGCTGGGTGACGATCTGGTGGGTCAGCCAGTCCCGGATCGACGCTAAGTCGTCCACGGCGGACGGGCCGATCGGCTCGTGCAGGGTCTCCCCGGTGTAGAGCGCGAGCAACCAGCGATCCAGGAGCTGCACCAGGTCGAGTGCGGTGACGCCGAGGTCATGGCGCGCGGTGAAGTCGGGCAGGTACAGCCGTGTGCCTCCCCGGGGTAGCAGGTCGAGCACCCGGCGGTACCGGTTGGCCATGGGGATGAGCAGCTCGAGTTCGGTGCGCTCCCCGGCCCAGGTTTGCCTGCGCAGTTCCAGGACGGCGTCCAGCCGCGGGTCGATCGGCGCGAGCGGGCCGCCGACGGAGTGTTCGGCAAGCCGGTACTGGGTGAGCGCGCTGATGAACTCGACCTGGGCGCGCACCATCGCCAGATGCCATGGGCGCAGGTAGCCGACGAACCGATCACCTTCCCGATCCCAGATCACCGCGTCGTCCGGATCGGTCGGCAGCCGCTCCCACGGGGTCGTCCTACGCCGTCCGGACTCCATTGCGCCCACCTAGTTGTGCTGCGACTTCAGCAGGCTCAGCTCGCGGCCGACGTGCTCGACGATCACCGCACGATCGGCACCTCTGGCGTTGAGGTACAGATCGTTGTCCTCGCCGGTGACGTAGGTGATCCACCGCACGCCCGGTTCGACGTCGAGCACGACGGGCGACCGCGTGCCGCTGGTGTGGCGCCGCCCCAGGCTGTCCCGCACGGCGAGCATGATCTTGTTCACGGCCAGGCGGGATTTGGGATCGTGCAGCGCCTGCATGCGGCGAGCTTCACGGGTCAGGGTGCGCTCGACGGCGATGCCCGAGCTGCGCTGGGTGAGCTCCTGCGCCCGGCAGGTGATGGGTCTGTTCCCTCGCCGGCGGGCACGGGTCGAGGTTGTTGACGATCTCGTCGATCAGCGTGTCGGCGCGGATGTCGCGCAGCTCGATCTTTTCCTCGCCGACGACGAGCCGGGCGATCACGCTGTCGGTGCCGCTCAGGCCGCTGTGCAGCCGGATTTGCTTTTCCTTCGTCGCTGCGTAGACGTAGCACTCCTCCTCGGCAGCACAGAGCGCACGCAGCGCGATGACCAGCTCGACGCTTGGGGCTCCGCGGTCGAGCAGGCCTTGCTCCTCGAGCTCGGCGTGCGCCTGGCCGCTGAGGGCGCGCAGCTCCTCCTCGTCGCGCCAGATGGGCTCCGGCCGCAGCGTCGCGGGCAGCCGGAGCCCCTGGCGAGCAGCGAAATAGTCGAGTGTGTCGGGTGTCAGCCAGACTGGGTTGGGCAGTAGCACGGGTTACTCGCCAATGACTGGTGGAACGACCGTCATACCGGTGGATTCGTCGATGAGTTTCTCACCGTACTCGTCCACCTCGGTCTTCAGGCCAGGGTCCATCTCCTGCTTGACGTAGTACTCGTCCTTGTGTTCCTTGTCCTCTTCGCCCTTACCGCCACGGCCGGCGGCACCCATCATGCCGCCCATCATGCCGCCGCGGCCCATACCGGCACCCATGCCGCCCATGCCTTTGCCTGCGGCCATGCCGGCGCCCGGGCCCGCACCCGCGGAACCGCCGGGGCCGAACCCGCTGCGCGCACCAGGCGCGGCGTGATCGCCACCACCCGCGGCGCCGATCATGCCGCCGCCCATCATGCCGGCGGCCGCCGCCGCGCCACCGGCAGCGAAGCCACTGGCGCCGTCGCTGCTGCTGCGGAAGCCGCCACCGCGCGAGCTCGCGCGCGTCGCGCCAGGCGGAATGAGCCGACCGTCCGGGGTGCGGATGGTGCCGTCCGGGTAGCGGATGCTGCCGTCAGGCAGCCGTACCGCGCCGGGTGGCAGGCCGCCGGGAAGTGAGCCGGACTGGCCGCCGGAGGGCAGGGTGCTGCTGCCGGTGCCTCCGGTGCCGCCTGGTCCACCGGGCAGATTGACGCCACCGACGCCACCGGTGCCGGACGTTCCGGTACCTCCTCCGGTACCAGACGTGCCGGATCCACCGCCGTAGGTGCCCAGGCCGGTCGGGTCCGAGGAGATCGGGCCACCGGTGTAGCCGGAGGTCGTGGTGTGGCCGGAGTAGTTGTTGCTACCGCCCTTGAACCCGCCACCGACCTTTTTGCCGCCCCCGCCGCCGGAGTCTTCGACGGTGAACTTCAGGCCTTCGGGGCTGCCGACCAGCTCACCGTAGTTGGTCGGGATGGAACGAGCGTTCTCGTTGGTCCCCTCGACGTACTTGTTGTACACCTCCACCACACGAGCAGCTTCCTCGTTCCACTTCTCGAGCTTTTCGTCCTGGTCGGAGAAGATCGGCAGGTACTTCCCGAAGAAGTCGAGCTCCGGCTTCGGCCCAGGACCAGGACCGATCTCATTCTTCGTCCTCGTGAAGTTCTCGGCCTGCCCGTCCAGCTGCTTGGACACCGTGTGCAGGTTATCTGCGGATACTGTGAAAGCTTCTTGTAGGGCAGTTAGGCTGGTCACCGCTGCGTCGCTGGACTCGCCAGTCCATGCTGACTTCATCTTCGCTACAAGGCTATTGAAGTTCGATGTGCGTTCCTTGAACGCCTTAGTCATTTTTGTCGTGGTGGCCTCAGCGGTGCGGTAGCGTTCAGGGTTTCCCGCTTGCATGTACTGGGCTATTTGTTCCGCGGTGAGCCCCATCGTCCCCTCCGATTTATCCCCGACTCATTGTCGTTGCAGCGGTTTCAGCGGCCTTCTTGGCAAATTTACATGAATCCGATTCGCCGGTCGCCTGTCTGATCGACACGTTAACAGTGAGTACTTGGTTCTCGGTGATGCCGACAGCGAGGTTGCACCGGCCATTCGCGCGACCGTCGAAGGAGTTAGCGAAGACTCCCGGGAAACCGGCTACTTCGGTCGGTTCGAAATACTCGTAGAATTGGGGGTTCTGTTCGTGGTTGCGGTAAACACCGGCAATCCCGAGCGGTTGCTTGTTGTTGAAGTTGATGGTTACTCTGTTGCCCTGCTCATCGGCGAACTCGCACATGGGGCCGTTGTCGTGGTCCGGGTTGGGGGTGGCTGTGCTCAAGCCGAGCTGCCTTGCTTGCTCCTTCGGAATTGCATCGCAAGGTTTTTGCAGGTACTTCTCAAGGTTGGGAATAGGATTGGAGACCTTTGGTGCGTTCTGAGGGACGCCGTCGTCGGCACCGTTTCCTGGCGTGCTGGACGGTGTTGAGTCGATGTTGTCCCCACCAACCGGGATCCCATCCTCATCGTTGGAGCAGGCGGCTGAGGTCAGGCCGATGCAGACGGCAGCCACGAGCATCAACGCTCTCGTCATGTGGACACTTCTTTCGTGTGCTTCGCGAAGTCGGCGGCGGCGGCGTCGTCTTCTTGCTGTTTCCTGTCGAGTGCAGCGCTCAATGCGGCGACGAAGTCTGCGGCGAACTCGCGTTGCTGCATGATTGCCGCATAGGCCACCTTGAAATGATCCTCTGTAGCCATGAGATGAGAGCGACTAGCAGGGTCATCGGCGAGCGGTTGTAGGTTTATGGACATCGTGTCGAAGTCCGTCAGCACGGTGTCAATCTCGTCGACTTCGCTCTCGAACTCATCGCGGAGTGCTTTGACCTCCTCGGGACTGAACCGGAACTCGCCCGAACCGGAGCTGGCCTGCCCTGCCGTGGAGACAGCGTTGAACAGGGGACCGAAGATGGGGAACTTCTCCAGGAACTGTTCGGTAGGGCTCTTGTAACGCGGGGCCTGCTCTTCTTGCGACTCGGTGCCGGTTGCCCCCGATGAAGCCGGGCCCGTGTCGGTCATCTGTCGTCCTCCCCTGCAGTGGTCATGCGCGGTCAAGGGTACCGATGCTCACGTGGGGTGTCAGCGGATCCCTGAAACGCGCTGTCACCTCGGCTTGTGGTTGAGACGGCGGGCTTTGGCTGTGGGTTCCCTTGTGCGAACGTTCTTCTGGGTGAAGGTGGTTTGCTGGTGCGCTGCGCTGGGCCTGGGCCGTGCGGGGAGGATCATGGCCCCGGCTGTTCCGTGGGTGGGTGTGCTAGCCGAGGCGTGCGCGGTTGTTCGTTGTGGCTTGACGTGGTCAACAGGGCGGGAGCGTCCGGGGGCTCTGGTCACCGTGTCGTGCGGACCTCGGCAGGACCTGTGACTGCGCGGTGGCACTGGTGGAGGTGGGCGTAGGTTGTGTCGGGCATGTCCGAGTGCGCGCGGCAAGCCGGTCAGCTGCAGCGCCTTGTGTCCAGGGGGCGGCTGACGTCAGCAACGAGGCCTGGTCGGAACTGGCCTTATGTGCGAGAGCATCGCCTTGCTTGTCGGGGAGGGTAACGAGACGCCTTCGGGCGACAGGTGCGCCCCGCGCGAAACATACGGCATGCTCGACGCTTCGGGTAGCGCGGCCCGGTACGAGTAGGAGTGTCAGAGTGGCCCGCCCATGCGCACCGGTACCGCGGGCAGACACGTGGCCGTTGATGGTGCCGAGCAGGGGCCCGCTCATGCGCGCCGGTACCGCGGACGTCCTCACTGCGCGGCGAATGTTTTGGCCAGCCGTTCGAACAGCTGCACGCGTCCGGCGCGCTCCTCCTCCGCCGGAACGGTCACTGAGACCACCCACAGGTCCGAGTCGAGCCGGTTCAGGGCGACGAACGTCGTCCGGGCAATCCTGGTGTCCGGCGCGTCATCGGTGGTCGAGCCAGAATCCACCGTGCGGTAAGTCAGGCGGCCGCGGGTGCGCTCGGTCTCGTACTGGACCACCACCACGTCGCCTTCCGGCCACATGGAGACGACCGCGTCGACGTACTCGTCGAAGGTGCCATCGAGCGGTTCGGCAAAGAACTCGGGGAACCGCTCGACGCTCAGCACCTTGCTGCCGTCCGGCGAGACGTACTCGATCAACGTGCTGGTGGGCAGGTGCCCCAGGGACTGCTGGGTGACGAACTTGGTCCAGTCCACCGGCACGTCGATGGTGAACTGGGCGGGTGGTTCGCCGACCAGCATCGAGGCGTTGTCCGTTCGCGGCATCGCCTTGGCGTAGGTCGCCGTCGCGGGGGGCTGCGCCCGCTCGGGAGTCGGCCGGGGCGGTGGCGGCAGGACCGGCTCGCCGGCCAGCACCCGAGATGCCGCGAAACCACCCGCCAGGGTCGCCACGAAGAGCAGCACGGCAGCGAGGCCAAGCCCGGCCGTGGCCAATCGGGAACGTCGCCGGGGTTGCGGCAGCGCCGTCGACATTTCCTCGACGGCCTCGCGCTCGGCGGCTTCCGTGACCGCGAATGGCAACGGCCCGGGGTCGTCTGCCAGTGGGGCAGGGTCACCCGCACCATCCGACTGTTCACGGGCCTCGAGGCCATTCCCGGCGACGCTCACGGCAGAGCCGGCATCATCGTCGCCGGTGTTTTCGTCAGCATTGCCGCCAGCGTTCCCGCTTGCGTTTCCGCCTGCCTTCTCGTTTGCCTTGCCGCCGACGTCCTCCGGCAACAGGTCGTCGAACAGCGCCGCTGGGAACAGCGGACCCGGCTCCGCGCGCAGATCGTGCAGGGTGCGGCGGACGTCGGCGGGCAGCGGCCGAGCGTCCGGGTCCTTGGTCATCAGGGTGCTGATGAGCTCCGCAAGCGGCCCCGGGCTGGGCTGCGGCACTTCGTCATGGATCACCGCGTCCACCGTCTTCAGCGGGTCGCCCTCGGCGTCGTACGGCGGCCGGCCCTCGACGGCGGCGAACAGCGTCGCGCCCAGGCTCCACATGTCCGCGGACGGGGTGGCCCGTTTGCCGCTGGCGACCTCGGGCGCCATGTACGCCGGGGAGCCCAGCATGATGCCCGACGCGGTCATGGTGAGTTCCGAGACACTGCGGGCGATGCCGAAGTCGGTGAGCTTGACCAGGCCGTCCGCCGACACCAGCACGTTGCCGGGTTTGACGTCCCGGTGAGTGATGCCTGCCGCGTGCGCGGCTTCCAGCGCGGCGGCCAGCGCATCACCCACGGTGGCGGCCTGTCCCGCGGTCAACGGGCCGTGGCGGGCCAGCAGCTCCGCCAGGCTGACGCCGGGGAAGCGCTCCATGACCACGAACGGCGCCCCGTCCTGCTGGATCACGTCGTGCAACGTGATCACGTTCGGATGGGTCAGCGCTGCGATGGCCCTGGCCTCCCGCAGCGCCCGCTCCTTCAGCTGCTCGGCCTCGAGCTCGGGCAGGCCGGGCGGCAGCCGGACTTCCTTGACCGCCACCGACCGCCGCAGGAACTCGTCGAACGCCGCCCAGACCGTCCCCATCGCACCGTGGCCCAGCGGCGACCGCAGCCGGTACCGGCCTGCAACCAGCCGCTCCGCGGTTTCCGGGTCATGCTCCGACGGCACTCTCGTATTCTCGCCGATCATGTCCCGGCCGTGCGGGGCGTACGGCACGAAATCCGAACCAAATCAGCACCGCGATCGGGGACAACAGGACGGTCAGCAACAAAACCGGCGCCATCACCCACGGCGGCACCCCGCGGCGCAGGCCGTCGAAATAGATCCACCGCCCGATGAACAGGTCCCAGGCAATGACCTGCGCCCACAGCAGGGCCGCGCCGTCGGCCCCGCCTGCGAAGCCACGGAACTCCGCCAGCTCGGGCGTGCTGACCACCGCCCACAGCTCCGGCAGCACCGGCACGGCCAGCACCAAGTACACCACCAGGGTCGGCAGCATGATCAGCGGCGAGCCGATCACCCGCTGAGTCCAGCTCCACCGCGGCAGGAAGATCATTGCCGCCCAGAACGGGACCGTGACCCAGAAGGCCAGGCCGAACATCGTCTCGCTCATGCCGCCACCCGCTCACGCTGCGGCTGCTCCGACTGCTCCGGCTGCTCCGGCTGCCCGGACTGCGGCGGCTCATGCCGCGGCACCCCGGCACGCACGGCCCAGGCCGCCGCCAACGCCGTCGCCGTGACCAGCAGGCCGAAGGCCACCAGCGTGACGGCGTCCGGTGCCACGATCGGCTGGCCGCGCAGCGCCTGCCAGGTGACCAGCAGGCACAACCCGAAGTAGGCCGCGCCACCGATGCGCACCAGGCGCAGCCGGACCAGCTCGTCCCGCAGCACCGGCCACCGGACGGCCAGCGCGGTCAGCGCGATGGCCAGCAGCGGCAGGGCCTGCAGGGCGTGCAGCCCGATGAAGTGCGGGATGCGCAGGTCGCCACCGGTCGTGCTCCAGCCGAGCAGTGGCAAGCCGGGCCCGCCGTCCGGCACTCCCACCGCATGCGCGCCGATCATCGACGGCCGCTGGCCCGCCTGCATCCGGTCCACCTGCTCCGCGGTCGGCACCGCCATCAGATACGCCACGGCCATGCCGTACAGGGAGATCGCCGGGCCGAGCCGCACGGCGGCCCGCGACGCGCGGTCGGACACCTCGCTGCGCGAGATCAGCACCGTCAGCACTAGCGTCACGATCCAAGCGCCGGTGATCGCCGCGCCCATGATCCGGAAGACCCAGTTGTCGAACAGGGTCTCGTTGTTGAAGTGGCTGGCCCGGCCGCGGACGACCTGGCCCACGATGGCGACCATCTCCAGCAACAGCAACGCCATCACGATCCGCGACCCCCATCGCGTCAGCCGCGGCGCCCGCGTGATCAACGAGTTCAGCCAGGCCCAGGTCAGCGCGTACAGCGCGATGGAGATCGAGAACTTCAGCGGTTTCGCCCAGATCGGCTGGCCGCCGAGCAGCCGGTCGTCCAGCACCAGACCGCCGAGCGACACCACCGTCATCACGGCCATCAACCCGGCCAACGCCAGCATGGCCGGGTCCCAGCCGCGGGTGACGTCCCGCCATCGGCGAACCACAGGCACAGTACTCACGACGATCACCTCATCAAATAGATAGCAGCACTATCCGTATTAGATAGCTACGCTATCCATAAGTCAAGGCGGAAGGAGCAGCCCATGCGCATGGCCGAGCTGAGCCGCGAGTCCGGGGTGCCGGTGGCGACGATCAAGTTCTATCTGCGCGAGGGCCTGCTGCCGCCCGGCGAACGCACCAGCCCCAACCAGGCCCGCTACAGCCAGGCGCACGTGCGCAGGCTGCGCCTCATCCGGGCCATGCTGGACGTGGGCGGCCTGTCGTTGGCGCAGGTCACCAGGGTTCTTGCCGCGGTGGACTCGGACGAGCTCGGCCAGCACGACATCTTCGGCGTCGCGCAGGAGACGGTGACCCAGCCCGGCCTGGACCCGGACGACGACAGCGAGAGCGCCAACGCCGCCCGGGAGCGGGTGCGCAAGCTGATCGCCGACCACGGGTGGCTCGTCCCGCTGGATTCGCCGGTGGTGGGCGCGCTGGCCAAGGTGGTGGCCACCATCGCCGAGCTCGAGCCGGTGCTGCTGGAGCAGATCGACGACCGGGCCGACCTGATCGGCCGGATCGCGGATCTGGACGTCTCGCTGCTCGACGGCAAGTCGCTGGAGCAGCAGGTGGAGATCGTCGTCGCCGGCACGGTGCTCGGTGACGCGCTGATGTCCGCCATGCGGCGCGTGGCCCAGATCGATCGATCGGCCAGGCGATTCGGCTATTCCGGCGACAAGGCGTCGAAGCACAGGTGAATCGCGATTAGCGTCACAGCGCGACCGCGGCCGTGACGCCTAGCATTGCTGGGTATGACAGGGCCGTCTGATCAGTCGAACGCGGAGCCGGCGACGCTGACGTTGGCCGCGGACTTCCCCACGCCGAGCCACCAGGAGTGGCAGGAGCTGGTCACCGGGGTACTGCGCAAGCTGGGTCGCGAGTTCGGGGACGTCCCGGAACGGGCTCTGGAGTCGACGACGTACGACGGCATCACCATCAAGCCGCTTTACACGGCGCGCGACGTCGAGGGCCTGCCTCCGGCCGGTGTTCCCGGCCTGCCGCCGTATGTGCGGGGCAGCCGTGCCGAGGGGCGTCGTGGCGGCTGGGACAACCGCACCCTGCACACCGACCCCGACGTCGGCGCGACGAACGCGGCGATCCTGACCGACCTGGAGAACGGGGCCACCAGCGTCTGGCTGCGTGACCTGCCGCCCGCGCAGCTGCCGGAGATCCTGCACGGTGTCTACGTGGAAATGGCGCCGGTGGTGCTCGACATGGGCGAGCGCTACGCCGAGGCGGCCGACGCGCTGCTGCAGCTGTTCGCGGAGCGCAACGTCCCGGACTCCGAGGTCGTCGCCACCTTCGGTGCCGACCCGATCGGGCTGCGTGCCCGCACCGGCGAGCCGCACGAACTGCGCCCGGCCGCAGAGTTCGCCGCACGCATCGCCGCCAGGTACCCGAAGGCTCGCAGCACGGTGGTCGACGGGACCCCGTACCACGAGGCAGGCGGCTCGGACGCCCAGGAACTCGCCGCCGCGCTGTCCGCGGCGGTGGCGTACCTGCGCGCGTTCACCGAGGCCGGCCTGCCGGTGGAGCAGGCCGCCGCTCAGCTCGAGTTCCGCTTCGCTGCCACCGCGGATCAGTTCCTCACCATCGCCAAGCTGCGCGCGGCCCGCCGGTTGTGGGCCAGGGTGTGCGAGGTCTCCGGCGCGGTCGGCGTTCCGCAAGTGCAGCACGCTGTCACGTCTTCGGCGATGGTCAGCAAGCGCGACCCGTACGTGAACATGCTGCGTGGCACGGTGGCATGCTTCGCCGCTGCGGTCGGTGGCGCCGACGCCGTGACCGTGTTGCCGTTCGACGCCGCCATCGGCCTGCCGGACACCTTCAGCCGCCGCATCGCCCGCAACACCTCGACGATCCTGGCGGAGGAGTCGAAACTGGCCGGCGTCATCGACCCGGCGGGCGGCTCGTGGTTCGTCGAGAAGCTCACCGACGACCTCGCCACGGCCGCGTGGCGGGAGTTCCAGGAACTGGAAGGGCTCGGCGGCATCGTGGCCGCGCTGGACAGCGGCGCGCTGGCCGAGCGGCTGGAGGCGACCTGGCAGGCCCGCGCGCAGAACCTGGCGACCCGCAAGGACCCGCTCACCGGGGTCTCGGAGTTCCCGGATCTGCACGAACGGGCCATCGAACGCAAACCGCTGCCGCCTGCCCGGACGGGCGGGCTGCCGTCCATCCGCTACGGGCAGGAGTTCGAACGGCTGCGTGATCGGGCCGACGCCAACCCGGGCGGCCGCCCCAGGGTCTTTCTGGCGACGCTGGGCACCGTCGCCCAGCACACCGCGCGAGCCACGTTCGCGGCGAACCTGTTCGCGGCCGGTGGCATCGAGGCGGTCAACCCCGGGGCCACGTCCTCGGTCGCCGACGTCGTGGCCGCGTTCCTGCGCAGCCACACGACGGTGGCCTGTCTGTGCGGCACGGACCTGGCCTACCAGGAGCAGGCCGACGAGGTCGCGGCGGCGCTGCGCAAGGCGGGCGCCACCCGGATCCTGCTGGCAGGCAAGCCCTCCGACGCCCATCAGGGCATCGACGGTTTCGTCTACGCCGGATGCAACGCGCTCGAGGTGCTGACCGCCACGCTCGAGCATTTGGAGGTGGCGTGAGCATGACCATCCCCGACTTCACCCGTGTCGACCTCGGGTGCCCCGAGCCGGCCGGCACCGACCAGTGGGCGGCGGCGGTGCAGGCCGCGACCGGCAAGGGTCCGGACGCGCTGACCTGGGAAACCCCCGAGGGCATCGAGATCAAACCGCTCTACGACGCCTCGGACACTGCCGAGCTGGACTTCCTCGGCACCTACCCCGGCATCGCCCCGTACCTGCGCGGCCCGTACCCGACGATGTACGTCACGCAGCCGTGGACGATCCGCCAGTACGCCGGGTTCTCCACCGCAGAGGAGTCCAACGCGTTCTACCGTCGCAACCTGGCCGCCGGGCAGAAGGGCCTCAGCGTCGCCTTCGACCTGGCCACCCACCGCGGCTACGACTCCGACCACCCCAGGGTGGCCGGTGACGTCGGCATGGCGGGCGTGGCGATCGACTCCATCTATGACATGCGGCAGCTGTTCGACGGCATCCCGCTGGACAAGATGTCGGTGTCGATGACCATGAACGGCGCCGTGCTGCCGGTGATGGCGCTGTACGTGGTGGCGGCGGAAGAACAAGGGGTCAAGCCGGAGCAGCTGACCGGGACCATCCAGAACGACATCCTCAAGGAGTTCATGGTCCGCAACACCTACATCTACCCGCCCCAGCCGTCGATGCGGATCATCTCCGACATCTTCGCCTTCACCTCGCAGCACATGCCGCGGTTCAACTCCATCTCGATCAGCGGCTACCACATGCAGGAGGCCGGGGCGACCGCGGACCTGGAGCTGGCCTACACGCTCGCCGACGGCGTCGAGTACATCCGCGCCGGCCTGGCCGCCGGGCTGGACATCGACAAGTTCGCTCCCCGGCTGTCGTTCTTCTGGGCGATCGGCATGAACTTCTTCATGGAGGTCGCCAAGATGCGGGCGGCCCGGCTGCTGTGGGCGAAGCTGGTCAAGCAGTTCGACCCGAAGTCGCCCAAATCGCTCAGCCTGCGCACGCACTGCCAGACCTCCGGCTGGTCGCTGACCGCCCAGGACGTCTACAACAACGTGATCCGCACCTGCGTGGAGGCCATGGCCGCCACCCAAGGCCACACCCAGTCGCTGCACACCAACGCGCTGGACGAAGCGCTGGCGCTGCCCACCGACTTCTCCGCGCGCATCGCCCGCAACACCCAGTTGCTGCTGCAGCAGGAATCCGGCACCACCAGGGTGATCGACCCGTGGGGCGGATCGGCGTTCGTGGAGCGGCTGACCTACGACCTGGCCCGCAAGGCGTGGGGGCACATCACCGAGGTCGAGCAGGCGGGCGGCATGGCCAAGGCCATCGACGAGGGCATCCCCAAACTGCGCATCGAGGAAGCCGCCGCGCGCACCCAGGCCCGCATCGACTCCGGCAGGCAGCCGGTCATCGGGGTGAACAAGTACCGGGTCGACCAGGACGAGGAGATCGAGGTCCTCAAGGTGGACAACGCCGGTGTGCGGGCCCAGCAGCTGGCCAAGCTGGAGCGGCTGCGCGCCGAGCGGGACCAGGAGGAGGTCGACCGCACCCTGCACGCGCTGACCCGCGCCGCCGAATCCGGCGGCAACCTGCTGGCCGCGGCCATCGACGCGGCGCGGGCCAAGGCCACGGTGGGGGAGATCTCGGCCGCCCTGGAGAAAGTCTGGGGCAGGCATTCCGGACAGATTCGTACGATCTCCGGTGTGTACCGGCACGAGGTCGGCGACGCGCCGAACGTGGAGACGGTCAGGGAGAAGGTCGAGCAGTTCGCGGCCGCCGAAGGACGCAGGCCGCGCATCCTGGTCGCCAAGATGGGCCAGGACGGCCACGACCGCGGCCAGAAGGTGATCGCCACCGCGTTCGCCGACCTGGGCTTCGACGTCGACGTCGGCCCGTTGTTCTCCACTCCGGCCGAGGTGGCCAGGCAGGCGGTCGAGTCCGACGTGCACATCGTCGGGGTGTCCTCGCTGGCCGCCGGGCACCTCACCCTGGTGCCCGCGCTGCGGGAGGAACTGACCGCACTCGGCAGGGACGACATCATGATCGTGGTGGGCGGCGTCATCCCGCCGCAGGATCACGACGCCCTGCGCGAGGCAGGGGCCGCGGCGATCTTCCCGCCGGGCACGGTGATCGCCGACGCGGCGGTCGACCTGCTCGACAAGCTCGCCGCCCAGCTGCACGCGGAGTAGTCCGACAGAGTCCGACACGGGTCGACGCGGAAACGGAAGTGGGCTTGCCTATGGCTGCGCGCCGCGCCATCGACGTCGCCGAGTACGCCAAGGGCGTGCGCGCCGGCGATCGTGGGATGCTGTCCCGGGCGATCACCCTGGTCGAATCCACCAGGGCGGATCACCGGCAGAAGGCGCACGAGCTGCTGCAGGAGCTGCTGCCGCACTCCGGCGGCGCGCATCGGGTGGGCATCAGCGGCGTGCCCGGGGTGGGCAAGTCCACGTTCATCGAGGCGCTCGGCACCAAGCTGACCGGCGCCGGGCACAAGGTCGCGGTGCTGGCCGTGGACCCGTCGTCGACCAGGACCGGCGGCAGCATCCTGGGGGACAAGACCCGCATGGCCAAGCTGGCCAACGACCCGGCGGCGTTCATCCGGCCGTCGCCGAACGCGGGCACGCTGGGCGGGGTGGCCCGCGCCACCCGGGAGTCCATCGTGCTGATGGAAGCCGCGGGCTACGACGTGGTGCTGGTGGAGACGGTGGGCGTCGGGCAGTCCGAGGTCACCGTGGCCAACATGGTCGACACGTTCCTCTACCTGACCCTGGCCCGCACCGGAGACCAGCTACAGGGCATCAAGCGCGGCATCCTCGAACTGGCCGACGTGATCGCGGTGAACAAGGCCGACGGCGAGCACGAACCGGACGCCCGCAAGGCCGCCAGGGAGCTGTCCGGAGCGATGCGCATGCTGTTCGGCAAGGGCGCGCCGTGGATCCCGCCGGTGCTCACCTGCAGCGGCCTGACCGGTGCCGGGCTGGACAAGGTGTGGGAGAAGGTCGTCGAGCACCACACCCGGCTGCGGGACTCCGGCGAGCTGGTGGCCAAGCGCGGCAGGCAGCAGGTCGACTGGACCTGGTCGATCGTGCGGGAGCAGCTGCTGGCCCGGCTGACCGAGCGGCCCGCGGTCCGCAAGGTCGCCCAGGAGGTCGAAGAGCTGGTACGCGCGGGTGAGATGACGGCGAGTCTCGCGGCGCAACGCATTCTGGACGCCGTCGACGAGTAAGTTTGTCACCCATGACGGTTAGCGGTGGTGACTCAGAGCAGCCGCCTCGCCCCGAGGAAGGCATGACCCGGCCAGATGCAGGCAGCCGACCGCCGGAGGCCGCGCAGCAGCCCGCAGCGGGTGAGCGGGCGCCGATCCAGCCACCGAAGCCGTCCGCGCCGCAGCCGGTGCAGGCACCGGGTGGTGGCAAGGAACGGCGCAGCATCAACAAGCTGCGGGTGGCCGGCTACGCGCTGCTGGTGGTCGCCGTGCTCGCGGCGCTGGTGCCGATCCTCGGCCTGGCCTCGGATCAGCAGTCGTCGAGTTCCCAGGCGGCCAGGCAAGCGGCCGAGCAGACCACGACGACCACCACTCGATCGAAGGAAAAAACGGAGAAATCCGCGACCCGCAAACCCCGGGCGAGCACGTCCGCCACGCGCTCCAAGCCGGCCTCCAGCACGACCCGGAAATCGCGCGAACCCGCCGCCGACACCGCAGGTCTGGGCCCGATCATCACCGACGAGGCCACCGAGCGTGCAGAGGCCGAACAGGCCAGGCGTAAACTGATAGTCGGCGGTGTCGCCGTCGGCCTGCTGCTGATCGTGTTGTGGGGCCGCCGGGTACGAGCCGCGAAGAGCAAGCAGTAACTCTTCACCGCGGCGCGAGCGACGACCGACGACAGCGGGACCGAAATCCGGTCACCGCTTGCCGCAGGAACCCAACCGCCGGGCTAGGCGTCTCACCTGCAAGGACGTGGTTCGATCCCGTGTCCGGCAGGATTAGGCTCACGCGCAGTCGCATTGTGTGAGTCGTTTCCGGTCTGCGGTCCGTGCATGTGTTGGTACCTCTTGCGGCGGCGCACGTCCTGCGGTCGACCCAGCTTGGAGGTGAGTTATGACGACGACGTCCCCGCACCCGCGCTCGGCAGGCCGTCGCCTTGAGCGCGTCGAGGCGGACGTCCTCGAGTCGATGCCCGATGCTGGGGGTCGCGACGACAACCCCATCGGGGAACCCACCATCACCGACGAGCGTCTCGACGGGCTGATCACCCCGGACGGCGTCACCATGGCTGATGTGGAAGACCTCGGTGCGGGCCGCGGCCCCGACTGGCTCGACGGGTGGCTCGAGCGGCACGCGGCGGACGTCGTCGCGTGGCGTCGTCACATTCACGCCAACCCCGAGCTGGCGCGCCGCGAGTACGGCACCACCGAGCTCGTCGTGCGGCACCTGCGCTCGCTCGGCCTCAAGCCGGAGGTGCTGCCGCTGGGCACCGGCGTGGTGTGCGACATCGGCACCGGGGAGAAGTGCGTGGCGCTGCGCGCGGACATGGACGCGCTGCCGATCACCGAAGCGACCGGTCTGCCGTACTCGTCGTCCGTCGACGGTGTGGCGCACGCCTGCGGGCACGACGCGCACACCGCGATCCTCATGGCCGCCGGGGCGGCGCTGGCCGCCGCGCCCGAGCTGCCCGGCCGGGTGCGGCTGATCTTCCAGCCCGCCGAGGAGGTCATGCCGGGCGGCGCGCTGGACGCCATCGAGGCGGGCGTGCTCAACGGCGTGGACCGGATCTTCGGCCTGCACTGCGACCCGCGGCTGCCGGTCGGCCAGGTCGGTGTCCGGGTCGGCGCCATCACGTCGGCGGCGGACCTGCTGGAGCTGCGGTTGACCTCACCGGGCGGGCACACGTCCCGGCCGCACCTGACCGCGGACCTGGTGCACGCGCTCGGCACGGTCATCACGAACCTGCCCGCGGTGATCTCCCGCCGGGTGGACCCGCGTTCCGGCACGATCCTGGTGTGGGGCGCGGTGCACGCCGGGGAGGCGGCGAACGCGGTGCCGGAGGAGGGTGTGCTGCTCGGCACGCTGCGCACCGCCGACCACGACGTCTGGCTGAAGATGGAGTCGCTGGTCAACCCGGCCGTGGAGTCGCTGCTGGCGCCCACCGGCGTCGGGTTCACGCTGAACTACCGCCGCGGCGTGCCGCCGGTGGTGTGTGACGCGGAGAGCACGGCGTACCTGTCGGCTGGCGTGGACGCCGCGCTGGGCGAGGGTGGCCTGACCTCCACCGAGCAGTCCTCCGGTGGGGAGGACTTCGGCTGGTACCTCGAGCACGCCCCCGGAGCGTTCGCGCGGCTGGGGGTGTGGGACGGCAAGGGCCCGCAGCGCGACCTGCACCAGGGGACGTTCGTGCTGGACGAGCGGGCACTGTTGACCGGCACCAGGGTGATGGTGCACACGGCGCTGTCCGCGCTGGCCGGTAGCAGGGACTAGGGACCCGGTCGGCCTGCCGGAAGCTGGTGTGCGCCGGGTGCGGATCGGTCTGCCAGGTCGGCACCGGCGGGCACTCCGGTGGTGTCGGACACGCGCAGGTGATGCGAAGACGTGAAAGCGGCCGCCTCGGTCACCGGGGCGGCCGTTGTCATGCCCGAGTCACGGGCCGGTGCCCGTGCGTGAGTCACCAGCCGGTGCCTTGCTCGTACCGGTTCACGGACCGATGCCTTTGCAGGGCCGGGTGCGCAGGTCGTTGACGTAATCCGCAGGCGCGCCCGCCGCCTCTGCGGCGTCGGCCAGCACCCCGAGGTACCTGGCCGAGGGCAGGCCCCCCTCGTAGGCGTCCAGCACGTAGAGCCAGGCCAGAACCGGTCCGTCCAGCGTCTGCACCCGCAGGCGGATCTTGGTGTGCAGACCGAGCTCGCCGCCCTCCCAGCTGTCCAGCTGCCGCTCGTCGGTCTCGCACACGTCGTAGAGCACGACGAACACGCGCGAGTCGGGGTCGGGCACGATGGTGGCCAGCGCGCCTTCCCAGCCGAGATCCTCACCACCGAAGGTGAGGCGCCAGCCCTCGATCCACCCGGTCCCGGCCATGGGGGAATGAGGTGCGCGCTCCATCATCTGCGCGGGATCCATGTTGGACCCGTACGCGGCGTAGAGAGGCACGCCCGAGATAGTAACCTCCGACGCGAGGCGAAGCGGTGAGGAGGCAACCTGGTGGCGACCATCGTGATCATGGGCGGAGGGCCTGCAGGCTACGAGGCCGCATTGGTGGCCGCGCAGCTGGGGGCTGATGTCACGGTGATCGAGCGGGACGGCCTCGGCGGGGCGTGCGTGCTCTACGACTGCGTGCCGTCGAAGACGTTCCTCGCTTCGTCGGGAGCGCGCGCGGGGCTGCACCGGATGGGCGAGCTGGGCATCGACCTGGACACGCACTCGGCCGGCGTGGATCTGCGCAAGGTGCACGGCCGCGTGAAGGGGCTGGCGCTGGCCCAGTCGGCGGACATCCGGGCCCGGCTGCAGCGCGAGGGCGTGCGCGTGATCATGGGCACCGCCCGGTTCTGCGATCCGGAACCCGGCCTGGCCGAGCACCACATCGAGGTCATCGAGCATTCCGGCGCCCGGCAGGTGCTCAAGGCGGACGTCGCGCTCATCGCCACCGGCTCGACGCCGCGGGTCCTGCCGGGGGCCGAGCCGGACGGCGAACGCATCCTCACCTGGCGGCAGATCTACGACCTGCCGGAGCTGCCCGAGCACCTGATCGTGGTCGGCTCCGGGGTGACCGGCGCGGAGTTCGCCTCCGCCTACCTGGAGCTCGGCGTGCGGGTCACCGTGGTGTCCAGCCGCGACCGCATCCTGCCGCACGAGGACGCGGACGCCGCGGTGGTGCTCGAGGAGGTCTTCAACCAGCGTGGCGCCACGCTGGTCAAGCGAGCCAGGGCGGACCGAGTGGAGCGCACCGAGAAGGGCGTGCGAGTTCACCTGACCGACGGACGCACGATCGAGGGAAGCCATGCGCTGATGACCGTCGGGTCGGTGCCCAACACCTCCGACATCGGATTGGAGACGGTCGGTATCGAGCCGGACGAGCGCGGCTACATCACCGTCGACCGGGTGTCCCGCACCAGCGTGGCCGGCATCTACGCCGCGGGGGACTGCACCGGGGTGCTGCAGCTGGCGTCCGTGGCCAGCATGCAGGGGCGTATCGCCATGTGGCATGCGCTCGGCGAAGGCGTCTCGCCGATCAAGCTCAAGACGGTGGCGGCGAACGTGTTCACCCACCCGGAGATCGCCACGGTCGGCATCGGGCAAGCGGCCATCGACTCGGGCGAGGTGCCCGCACGCACGATCATGCTGCCGCTGGCCACCAACGCCAGGGCGAAGATGGAAGGCCTGCGCCGCGGTTTCGTCAAGCTGTTCTGCCGCCCGGCCACCGGTGTGGTGATCGGCGGCGTCGTGGTCGCACCGGGGGCCAGTGAGCTGATCCTGCCGATCGCGCTGGCGGTGCAGAACCAGCTCACCGTCGAGTCGATCGCCACCACGTTCTCGGTGTATCCGTCGCTGACCGGATCGATCACCGAGGCCGGTCGGCGCCTGATGCGGCACGACGATCTGGACTAGCGCGCCCGGGCGTCAGGACACCCGCAGTGAGCGGGTCACCGCGGACAGTTCGTCCCTGCTCAGCTCTTCGGCCTCGAGCCAGAAGGGTCCTTGGCCGCGTTCGACGAAGATCACGGTGTAGCTGGTGGAGCGGCACTCGTTGGTGCATTCCAGGTAGCCCACGGTGAACTGGTGCCCGCGGCCGGCCGGGGTCGCCACCCGCTGTGTCCGTTCGGGCAACTGCTCGCTGCTGGTCCACGAGGGATAGCGCCGGTTGACCGCCTCCCGGTCCGGGCAGGCCTGCCCTCCGGCGGGCACCATGGCCACGGTCAGTCGCTTCCACGGGCTGTCCTTGTCCAGCTTGCCCCACGTGTAGCGGTGCGCCGGGCACTCCGGGTCGTCTTCCTCCAGCGACCCGTCCCCGAAGTACCCCGGGATCCGGAGGGTGAAGGTCACGTCCTCGAAGGTGACGTCGACCGGGTTCGTGGCGTCCCGCGGTGGGGCCGGCGTCGAGGTGGACGTCGTCGGTTGCGGCGGGGTCGGAGCCGGTGTCCCTGGCGTCTGGCACCCGCTGACGACCAGGGCGGCCAGCAGCGCCGTGGCAACCGTGCTCCATCGCGCTCGTGTCATGTCGATATTCGACGATGCCGGGACGCGCCCGGTTTCGCACGGGATGTTCCCGCTCGACGACGGTACCGTGAAGGCATGAACGCGACGGGATCCACCGCACCCTCGGGGCGACTGGGAGTCGACGAGCGAGCAGAGAACTGGCGGCGGCTGGGCGAGGAAGAGTTCGACGTCCTGGTCATCGGTGGCGGCGTGGTCGGCGCGGGCACCGCGTTGGACGCCGCCACCAGGGGCCTGCGTGTGGCCCTGGTGGAGGCCAGGGACCTGGCGTCGGGCACGTCCAGCCGGTCGAGCAAGCTTTTCCACGGTGGCCTGCGTTACCTGGAGCAGCTGGAGTTCGGGCTGGTGCGGGAGGCGCTGCGGGAGCGCGAGCTCATGCTCACCCGCATCGCGCCGCACCTGGTCAAGCCGGTGTCGTTCCTCTACCCGCTGACGCACCGGGTCTGGGAGAGGCCCTACACCGCGACCGGCTTGTTCCTCTACGACCGGATGGGCGGCGCCAAGTCGGTGCCCGGTCAGCAGCACTTGACCAGGGCGGGAGCGCTGCGCATGGTGCCCGCGCTGCGGCGAGACAAGCTGGTCGGCGGCATCCGGTACTTCGATGCGCAAGCCGACGACGCCCGGCACACGCTGACCGTGGCGCGGACGGCGGCGCAGTACGGCGCGGTCATCCGCACGTCGACCCAGGTGGTCGACTTCCTGCACGAGTCGGACCGGGTGTCCGGTGTGCGGGTGCGTGACGTGGAGACCGGTGAGGAGACCGACGTCCAGGCGGGCGTGGTCGTCAACTGCGCGGGTGTGTGGACCGACCAGGTGCTGCAGATGTCCGGCAGCCGGGGCCGCTTCCGGGTACGGGCGTCCAAGGGCGTGCACATCGTGGTGCCCCGGGAGAAGATCGTCTCGGATTCCGGGGTCATCCTGCGCACGCCGACGTCGGTGCTGTTCATCATCCCGTGGAAGGGTCACTGGATCATCGGCACCACGGACACCGACTGGCATCTCGACCTGGCGCACCCGGCGGCCACCGCCAAGGACATCGCCTACATCCTGGACCAGGTCAACTCGGTGCTGAACACCCCGCTGACCACCGACGACATCGAAGGCGTCTACGCCGGGCTGCGGCCGCTGCTGGCCGGGGAGTCGGAGCAGACGTCGAAGCTGTCCCGGGAGCACGCGGTGGCGCGGACGGCGCCGGGGTTGGTGGCCATCGCGGGCGGCAAGTACACCACGTACCGGGTGATGGCGGCCGACGCCGTCGACGCGGCCGCGAACGAGCTGCCGATCCGGGTTCAGTCGTCGATCACCGACAAGGTGCCGCTGCTCGGCGCGGACGGCTACCACGCGCTGGTCAACCAGGCCGATCAGCTGGCCGTGCGGCACGGCCTGCACCCGTACCGGGTCCGGCACCTGCTGGACCGCTACGGGTCGCTGATCTACGAGGTGCTGGATCTGGCCAACGGCCGGCCCGACCTGTTGCGGCCGATCGCCGAAGCACCCGACTACCTGCGGGTGGAAGCGGTGTACGCGGTGACCCACGAAGGCGCGCTGCACCTGGAGGACGTGCTGGCCCGCCGGACGCGGATCTCGATCGAGTACCCGCACCGGGGTACGGCCTGCGCGGACGAGGTGGCCGAGCTGATCGCGGAGCCCCTCGGTTGGTCGCAGCAGACGATCAAGCGCGAGGTCGAGCTGTACAACGCGCGGGTCACCGCCGAGCGGGAGGCGCAGCAGCAGCCGGACGACGAAGCAGCCGACAAGCGGCGGCGTGCCGCGCCGGATGTGCGGGCCGGGGTGGTGGTTCCGGCCGGTTGATGGCTGGCTGGCGGCCGCGGGGTAGTGGTTGCTGCGTGGTGTGCTGGTGGTCGTGCGGTGTTGGGCTGGTGGGTTGTCGACGAGGTGGCCTGCCAGCGGGCGGTGCCGGGTGTGCGGGCTGGGGTGGCAGCCCCGGCCGGTTGATGGCCGGCCGCGGGGGATCAGCGCCCGGGTGCTGCTTCCTGCGCGCCGCTGGTGATCGTCCAGCGCTGCGCCGGCAGGCCGTCGACGCCGGTCGTCGTGCCGGTGTAGGTGAACCCGCACCGGGCGGCGAGCGCAGCCGAGGCGGTGTTGTCCTCGTCGCAGACGTAGTCGATGCGGGCCAGCTCCAGCGCGCCGAAACCGAACCGCACGGCGGCCGAAAGCGCCGCTGCGCCGACGCCACGCTTGCGCGTGACCGGATGGACCCAGATCGCCGCCTCCGGCGGCGAAAGGGCGGACGGGTGCAGGTTCTTCAACCCGACCTCGCCGAGCAGGAACCCGGTCGTCGGCTCCGCGATCGCCCAGGACGCGCGCTGGTTCAGCTTCCATTCCCTGGCCCGGGTCGCGATGTAGTCGCCCGCCTCGTCGATGGTCTCGATCCGGTACGCGCGCACGAACCGGCGCATCGCCGGGTCGGAAAACGCCTTCACCAGCGCGGGCCGGTCGTCCAGCCGGTCGTCGGCGCGGAAGGCGCGCAGGTAGCAGGTACCCGCGTTGATCTCCACCGGTTCCATGTGCCGCCTTTCAGCCCTGCCGTCTGTCAGCGATACCCCTGTTTGCCGATCGCCCTGATCACGATGATGGTGACGGCGGGCAGCAGGAAGACCGGCCAGAAACCCCGCGCCACGAAGAAGAACAGCACCACGGCGACGATGGCCGCGATCGGCACCGCGGACGTCACGAAGCGGTCGGCGAGCCCGCGCGGCCGCGAGGCGGCGGGCGGTGCGGTGCGCTCCGGCTCCGGCAGCTTGCTGACCAGCACTTCCGGATGCGGATCCGGCAGATCGCGGAAGATCGGCACCAGGTCGCCGCGCGTCTTGGCGGCCACGATCTGCGCGGATCGTTCGCCGTACTCGTCGATGTCCAGCCGCCCGTTGGCCATGTGGACGTTCAACGCCTCCAAGGCCTGCTCACGTTCGGCGTCGCTGATCCGCAACTCCGGCCTGTCCGGGTTCACACCATCGATCGTACGGGCCCCGGCGCCGCCTTGGCTGCACCGATTCCGCCGCCGCACCGCACAGGCCGGCCGTTCGCGCACTCAGTCCTTGATCTCGAACAGCACCTGACCCTGGCTGACCGTGTCGCCGACCGCGCAGCTCAGGCCGGTCACCGTGCCCGCCTTGTGCGCGGTCACCGGGTTCTCCATCTTCATCGCCTCGAGCACCACCACCAGCTCGCCCGCCTCGACCTGCTGGCCGTCCTGCACCGGCAGCTTGACGATCGTGCCCTGCATCGGCGCGGTGACCGCGTCACCGGAGACCGCGGCCTTCTTGCCGCCGCCACGCTTGCGCGGCTTCGTGCGCTGACCAGCCGCGGTGGGGCCGCCGCCGACGGCCAGCCCGGCCGGGAGCGAGACCTCCAGCCGGCGCCCGCCGACCTCCACGACGATGGTCTGCCGCTCGCCCTCGTCCGCGGCGTCCTCGGTCCCTTCGCCGTCCGCGGTGAACGGCTCGACCGTGTTGTTCCACTCGGTCTCGATCCACCGGGTGTGCACGGCGAAACCGTCCTCGGCGGTGAAGGCCGGGTCACGGACGATCAGCCGATGGAACGGCAGCACCGTGGCCATGCCCTCCACCTGCATCTCGTCCAGCGCCCGGCGGCTGCGCTCCAGCGCGTTCTGCCGGTCGGAACCGGTGACGATCACCTTGGCCAGCAGCGAGTCGAACTGCCCGCCGATGACCGTGCCTTCCTCGATCCCGGTGTCCACCCGCACGCCGGGACCGCTGGGCAGCCGCAGCTTGGTCACCGTGCCGGGGGCGGGCAGGAAGTTCCGCCCGGCGTCCTCGCCGTTGATGCGGAACTCGATGCTGTGGCCGCGCGGCTGCGGGTCCTCGGTGAAGCGCAGCTTCTCGCCGGCGGCGATGCGGAACTGTTCCCGCACCAGGTCGATGCCGGTGGTTTCCTCCGACACCGGGTGTTCGACCTGCAACCGGGTGTTGACCTCGAGGAACGAGATCACACCGTCCCGGCCCACCAGGTACTCCACCGTGCCCGCGCCCCAGTAGCCCGCCTCGCGGCAGATGGCCTTGGCGCTGCTGTGGATCTTCTCCCGCTGCTCGTCGGTCAGAAACGGCGCGGGCGCCTCCTCGACCAGCTTCTGATGCCTTCGCTGCAGCGAGCAGTCCCGGGTGCCGACCACGATGACGTTGCCGTGCTGGTCGGCCAGCACCTGCGCTTCCACGTGCCGCGGCTTGTCCAGGTAGCGCTCGACGAAGCACTCGCCGCGGCCGAACGCCGCGACCGCCTCCCTGGTCGCCGACTCGAACAGCTCGGGGATCTCGTCCAGGGTGCGGGCCACCTTGAGCCCACGGCCGCCGCCGCCGAACGCCGCCTTGATGGCCACCGGGAGCCCGTGCTCCTCGGCGAACGCCACCACCTCGTCCGGGCCGCTCACCGGGTCCTTGGTGCCCGGCACCAGCGGCGCGCCGGCCCTCATGGCGATCTGCCGGGCGGTGACCTTGTCCCCCAGCGCACGGATCGCCTGCGGTGACGGGCCGATCCAGGTCAGGCCCGCGTCGATGACGGCCTGCGCGAAGTCCGCGTTCTCCGACAGGAAGCCGTAGCCGGGGTGGACCGCGTCGGCGCCGGACCGCTTGGCGACGTCGAGCAGCTTCTCGACTACCAGATAGGTCTCCGCGGCGGTGCTTCCGCCAAGTGCGAACGCTTCGTCTGCCAGCCGGACGAACGGCGCGTCGCGGTCCGGGTCGGCGTAGACCGCGACCGATGCCAATCCCGCGTCCCGTGCGGCGCGGATGACCCGCACGGCGATTTCGCCCCGGTTCGCGACGAGCACCTTGGTGACCGGGCCGGCGAGACCCGGTCGCGTGCTGGCTGTGCTCTGCGGCACGCCTACCTCCTGCAACGTTGCGCCGGCCGCTCACCGGAGCAGCCGGTTGGTGGCCTGCGTGCAGTGTACGGATCCCTGCGCCCGTCGTGGCTGTAAGACGGCTCACGCTCAGGCGAGCGTGCATTCCGGACCGCAGGCTTGCCTCAGGTGTTTCCTGACGTCTCGGACAGGCGTAGTGATCTGCGGCGACGGTGAGGACGGCAGTCGCGGAACGACCTGATCCGGAAGGGCAAGGCGGCCGAGAACGATCTTCGTCACACCGGTGGGCACAAGTGTCGAATGCGCGGGGTGTCCGGCGTCGTCGTGCCGGGCGGAGCAGCCGTCGCTCGTCTATCGTCACGCTGTGCAATCGACATCGCGTTCGGTGAAAGTCACCTTCGTGGTGGCGGTCGTGGTGACTATCGCGGCGCTGGGGACTGCCGTCGCTTTGCGGATGGTCCGCGCGGAACGTGCGGACGACGGTTCCTCCACGCGATCGTCGACCGCTGTCGAGAACGCTGCCGAGCGGTGC
Organism: Thermocrispum agreste DSM 44070; assembly: GCF_000427905.1. Taxonomy (GTDB): domain Bacteria; phylum Actinomycetota; class Actinomycetes; order Mycobacteriales; family Pseudonocardiaceae; genus Thermocrispum; species Thermocrispum agreste. The sequence continues at coordinate 818,723 of NZ_KE386604.1, forward strand.
GGGGAACTCCCGTGCGAGGTGCTGACCAGCGTCCCGGTGGGCTCGACGACCGTCGAGCTTTTGGCCGATCCCGACGGCAAGCACGGGCGACTGCGGTTCCGCGACGACAACGGGCCGTCGTTGCGCAAGACGGCGTTGGGGGACCTGGGCGTACACGTGACGCAGAAGTCGCTGTCGTGCGCCGACGGCCCGACCAAAGCGTGTGTGGTGCGCGGAACGCTGGAGGGCGGCCTGGTCGGCGAGGTCTTCGTGTCGCGCGGCAGCGGATGGGCGGCGGTCACCAGGCCGTACTTCTCGACCGCCAAGATGATCGAGCTGGTCCAGGTCACCGACGACGCCACTCCCGAGGTCGTGCTGGCCCAGTTCCCCGATTGTGCGGCTCCCTCCAGCGGGGCGTGCGACGAGTCCTGGGTGGAGGTGGAAGTCTTCCGCCTGGACGGCTCGTCGCTCGGTTGTGGAGGGCCCTACTCGTCGATCACCCGGATCCCTGGCTGGCCGGACATCGACCTCGCCGAGGAGCCCTTGAGGTCCTGTGCCTGACGTCCGAGCCAGCTGCCGCGGGCCGGGGACGGCTTTCGGCGACGGTCGCATGCTCCGAAGCGTGCGGTGCAGCTGACGAGCAGAGGCGCCCCGGCTGATCTGCTTGCCAGGGCGCCTCGTGCGTGGCCGTGGTGTCAGGCCGCGGCCGTGTCCGGCACTTCAGGCTCGTGCCGGTTCGGTGGCCGTCCTGTGCGGGGTTTCCGGTCGAGGTGACGGCTGCTCGCCGGTGTCCTCCAGCAGCGGCGGACGGCTCGGCGCCTGCAGCACCTCGTCGTCGAGCAACCCTTCCGAGCGCGACACGACGACCGGCACCACGATCTGGCCGGCCACGTTGGTCGCGGTGCGGATCATGTCGATGATCGGGTTGATCGAGTAGAACAGCGCGATCCCCAGCGCGATCTGTTCCGGTGGCAGGCCGACGACGGTGGCCGACAGGGTCAGGGCGGTGAGCCAGCCGGTGGTGCCCGCGGTGGCCAGCGCGCCGAACACGGCGGCCGCCACGATGCCCGCGTACTGCCCGATGCTCAGCGTGATCCCGGAAATGTTGGCGATGAAGATGACGCCGACGGCCGGGAAGACGGCCGCGCAGCCGTCCATCTTCGTGGTGCTGGCCAGCGGAACGGCGAACCCGGCGTAAGCGGGCGGGACCCCGAGGTTGACCGCGGTCTGCCTGGTCAGCGGCAGTGTGGCGCCGGAGGACTGGGAGGCGAACGCGAACTGCAGCGTCGTCCACGCCTTGCTGAAGAACCTGGCTGGGGACACCTTGGCCACCAGCCGCAGCAGGATCGGGTAGACGACGAACAACACCAGCAGCGTCCCGGCGTAGACGGCCAGCGTGGCGGACGCCAGTGGGCGGAACAGCTCGTCCCCGTAGGTGGCCACCGCGGCCCCGATCAGGCCGAACACGCCGAGCGGCGCGAGCAGCACGATCCACCGCAGATACCGCTGGACGATCTCGAAGACGCTCGCGTTGAGGTCGACGAAGGGCTTGGCCCGTTCGCCGAGCGAGTAGGCGGCAGCCCCCGCGATCACCGCCAGGAACACCACCTGCAGCGTGCCGCCCTCGGCGAACGCGGCGACCACGTTGCCCGGGATCAGGCTCTCCAGGAAGCTCCACCACGAGCCCCAGTTCGACACGCTCTCCGCGGCCCGTGCGGTGTTCTCCTCGGTCGGCGCCGCGTTCAGCCCGCCCGCGCCCGGGTCGATCAGCAGACCGACCGCGATGCCGATCAGCACGGCGATGAACGAGGTGATGGCGAACCACAGCACCGTCTTGCCGCCCAGCCGCGCGGCTTCCTTGCCCCCGCCCAGCTGGCGCAGCGAGTTGATGCCCACCACGATCGCGGTGAACACCAGCGGCAGCACGGCCAGCTGCAACAGGGTGGTGAACGTGGACCCGACGGCGTCCAGCGCGTCGCTCAGCCATGCCGTTTCGGTGCTGCGCGCGATGGCGCCGGCCAGCACACCGAGCAGCAATGCGGCGATGACCGCGCTGCCGAACACGCGCGGGCGCGTGTAGGTACGCAGGAACGACCTTTCCCGGTCGGATGTCTGTGACACGATGCCCTCCAGGTGAATCGGCGCCGGTAGGCGCCCCCGGACGAGGGTCCTCCGATCGGGTGGTCGTGGACAGTTCGCCCACTATGCGGGAACGGGAATAATTCCTGACGCCGGCGACGATCGCGCGTGCCTGGCGTGGATGCTGGGTCAGAGGTCGTCGGCGTCCGGTCGCCACAGGTCGGTGACGCGCACCCCGACCTCGCTGAGCAGCCGGCGGGTCAGCGGCAGGCTGATGCCGATGACACTGGACGGATCACCGTCGACACCTTCCACGAACCAGCCGCCCAGGCCGTCCAGGGTGAAGGCCCCCGCGACGCGCAGCGGCTCGCCGGAGGCCACGTACGCCTCGAGCTCGGCTTCGCTGGGACGGCCCCAGCGCACCACGGTCGACTCGCTGGCCGAGGCCTCCTTGACCCGCGCATCGCCGTCCAGCCGGACGACCGCGTGCCCGGTGATCAGCGTGCCGGAGCGGCCGGCCATGCGCCGCCACCGTTGCCTGGCGACGTCGGCGGTGCCGGGTTTGCCCACCACCTCGCCGTCGAACGACAACATCGAGTCACAGCCGACGACGACCGACTCGCCGGTGTGTCCCTCGGCGGTCAGCTCGTCGGCCACCGCGGCGGCCTTGGCCTGGGCGAGGCGCACCACGAGCTGCTCCGGAGTGGGGTCGGACAGCTCCGCGGCCACGGCGTCCTCGTCGATGCCGGACACCCGCACGACCGGGTCGATCCCGGCGGCGCGCAGCACCGCGCGGCGGGCAGGGGAGGCGGAAGCCAGCACGAACCGCATGACTGCGGAGTCTAGGCCGAACTTGCCTGGGCACCGGTGCAGGCCGCCCGCTGCTGTGCCGTGGTGAATGGGTGCGGGACGGTGATGCTCAGACGGTGATGCTCACAGCTGCGGGACGGTGATGCTCACTGTCGGGCTCCTGCCCGCGAGTCGTGCCGCTGCGCCGGTGATTTGTCGACAAATCACCGGGTAATCCCCGGCGCGGCCGTCGATCATCTTCCGGATTGGTCGATCGGCATGGCCGCGGACGATGGCCGGGACACCGGTGCTTCGTGATCGCTTCACCGTTCCCGCGACGAGGTTCCCGCGACTGCGTAGTGGCCGTTGACCGCATGGCAAACCTCGATGCGGCAGCACGCTCGTCTCCGCGTGTGCGCAGCGGCCGTGCAGCGAGCGCCTTCTCGCGTGCCTGCTGCACCCCCGTCTCCGCATGTGCGCGGCGGCGTGCGGATCATCCCCAAGCTCTAGCACTACCGCCCAACCCGTCTCCGCGTGTGCGTGGTGGCGTGGTGCCGGGTCCGGGTGGGCGGGCCGTCGTGTCCTCGGGTTGTGCGAGGGTCAGGTGCTGTTCGTCTCCGCGTGTGCGTGGTGGCGTGGTGCCGGGTCCGGGTGGGCGGGCCGTCGCGTTCCCGAGCTGTGCGAGGGCCAGGGGCTGCTCGTCTCAGCGTGTGCGCGGCGGCCACCGTGCCCAGGACAGAGCCCGTTCCGGCCGCCCGGCACGCCGCCCCGGCAGGCAGGTTCGCTACCGCAGCCGGGCGGAGGCCCGCCAGGCTCCGGGCCCCGGCCGCAGCGGCTGCCGCAGCCGTGGCTCGACGTCCGCCCACGCCGACCGCGCCGCTGGCTTGTCCTTCTGCTGCGCGGTGGCTGCGCTGACCGCAACCAGCGCCGCGGTCAGCGCAGCCAGCTCCTCGTCGTCCGGCGTGCCTCGGACGACCCGCAGGAACGGCCGCTTCTCGTCGTCCTTCGCACTGCTCTTCTCACCGGTCATAGTGGGATGTTCCCGTGCTTCTTGGGTGGCAGCGACTCACGCTTCTCCCGCAGCATCCGCAGCGCACGCGCCACGTAGCCGCGCGTGTAGGACGGCGGGATGACCGAGTCGACGTATCCACGCTCGGCGGCAACGTACGGATTGCAGAGCGTGTCCTCGTACTCCTGGATGAGCTGCTGCCGCAGCTGTTCGACGTCCTTGCCCTCTTCGGCGGCCTTCTGCAGCGTCTTGCGGTGCACGATGTTCGCCGCACCCTGCGCGCCCATCACCGCGATCTCCGCGGTCGGCCACGCCAGGTTGATGTCCGCGCCGAGATGCTTGGACCCCATGACGTCGTACGCGCCGCCGTACGCTTTGCGCGTGATGACGGTGACCAGCGGGACGGTCGCCTCGGCGTAGGCGTAGATCAGCTTCGCGCCGCGGCGGATGATGCCGTTCCACTCCTGGTCGGTGCCCGGCAGGAACCCGGGGACGTCCACGAACGTCAGCACCGGGATGTTGAACGCGTCGCAGGTGCGCACGAACCGCGCGGCCTTCTCCGACGCCTTGATGTCCAGGCAGCCCGCCAGCTGCGTCGGCTGGTTGGCCACGATGCCCACCGAGTGGCCTTCCACCCTGCCGAACCCGACCACGATGTTGGGCGCGAACAGCTCGTGCACCTCGAGGAACTCGCCGTCGTCGATCACCCGCTCGATGACCTCGCGCATGTCGTACGGCTGGTTGGGCGAGTCCGGGATGAGGGTGTCCAGCTCCCGGTCGGAGTCGGTGATGTCGTCGGCGACCGACTGGCCGACGGCCGGGGTGTGCTCGAACACCGGCGGGTAGTCCAGGTTGTTCGACGGCAGGAAGCTCAGCAGCTCCTTGACGTAGGAGATGGCGTCTTCCTCGTCGGAGGCCAGGTAGTGCGCGTTGCCGGACTTGGTGTTGTGCGTGCGCGCGCCGCCCAGGTCCTCGAACGTGACTTCCTCACCGGTGACAGTCTTGATCACGTCCGGGCCGGTGATGAACATGTGCGAGGTCTGGTCGACCATCACCACGAAATCGGTGAGCGCGGGCGAGTACACGTGGCCGCCCGCGTTGGCACCCATGATCAGCGAGATCTGCGGGACGACGCCGGATGCGTGCGTGTTGCGACGGAAGATCTCGCCGTAGAGGCCGAGGGACACGACGCCTTCCTGGATGCGCGCGCCGCCGCCCTCGTTGATCCCGATGATCGGCCTGCCGGTCTTGATCGCCAGGTCCATGACCTTGACGATCTTCTCCCCGTACACCTCGCCGAGTGAGCCGCCGAAGACCGTCACGTCCTGGGAGAACACGCAGACCGGTCGGCCGTCGACGGTGCCGTAGCCGGTCACCACGCCGTCGCCGTAGGGCCGGTTGCGGTCCTGGCCGAAGTTCGTCGACCGGTGCCGGGCGAGCTCGTCCAGCTCGACGAACGAGCCGGGGTCGAGCAGCATGTCGATCCGCTCGCGGGCGGTCTTCTTGCCCTTGGCGTGCTGCTTGGCCACCGCCCGCGCCGACCCGGCGTGCACCGCCTCGTCGTTGCGCCGGTACAGATCCGCGATCTTGCCCGCGGTGGTGTGGATGTCCGGGGCCTCGTCCGGCGCGCTCCCGATCGGTTCCGTCGCAGAACTCATAGCCAGCGAGCCTAACGGCTGATCGGGCGTTGTCAGCACGTGAAGTCGGCCACCTCACCGTAGGCTGGCGGCATGCCGGATTCCCGTGACGACACAGCAGCCCGGCCGATCGACGCGGCGGCGTTGCGCGCCGCGTTGCTCGCTCCGGCAGGTGGCTACGCCGCCGTCGACGTGGTGGCGTCCACCGGGTCCACCAACGCCGATCTGCGTGCCGCGGCGGACGCCGGCGCGGCCGACCGCACGGTGCTGCTCGCCGAAGAGCAGACCGCGGGCCAGGGGCGACGGGGCCGCACCTGGGTGTCGCCGCCCGGGGCGGGCATCTACCTGTCCGTGCTGCTGCGCCCCTCGGGGGTGCCGACGCAGCGTGTCGGCTCGCTGAGCATCGTGGCCGGGCTGGCTCTGCTCGAAGTGGCCAGGAGCGCCGGCGTCGACGCGGTGCTGAAGTGGCCGAACGACATGCTGGCAAGCGGCGGCAAACTCGCCGGCGTGCTCTCCGAGCTCGTCCCGGACGCCGGGGGGCCCGCCGTGGTCGTGGGGATCGGGTTGAACGTGTTCGCGCTCGGCGACGTGCCGGCCGGTCCGGGGGGATTGGCCGCGGTGTCGTTGGCGGAATCGGGGGCGCGGAACCCGGACCGCACGGCCCTGGCCGTCTCCCTGCTGCAAGCCCTGCACGTGCGGGAAGCGGCGTGGCGGGCCGCCGGCGGCGACCTGTCCGCCGCCGGGTTGCTCGACGCCTACCGGCAGGCGTGCGCGACGCTGGGCACCACGGTCCGTGTCCTGCTGCCGGACGGCGAACTGGAGGGCGAGGCGGTGGACATCGACGCCGTCGGGCAGCTGATCGTGCGCAAGCCGGACGGGTCCGCGACGACCGTCTTCGCGGGCGACGTGGTGCACGTGCGGTGATCATGCCCACGGCGGGATAATTCGCCGATCACCTGCTGCATCGGGCCGGAAACGGCTACGGTGAGCAGGCCGGCAGGAAACGACACAGGAGCGTGCTGAGGTGGGCTACCCCAAGGGCTTGCTGAGTGAGGGCGAGCAGGTCATCGCGCACAAGCATCCGCACTTCAAGATGCTGATCTTCCCGCTGCTGATCGGCGCGATCGTGGTCGCCGCCGCCATCTGGCTGGGGTTGCTGGCCAGTGACGCCGCCGCACCGTGGGACATGGTCGCGCTCGTGGCCATCGTCGCGGTGGCCGCCGTGCTGCTGATCTGGCTGGTGCTCACGCCGTTCGTACGCTGGCGGACCACGCACTTCATCGTCACCACCGACCGGGTGATCGCGCGCGAGGGCGTCATCAGGCGTACCGGCATCGACATCCCGATGGGCCGGATCCACAGCGTGCGGTTCGAGCACGACCTGGTGGACCGGATCTTCGGCTGCGGCACGCTGATCATCGAGTCGGCGTCCGAGGAGCCGCTGGAGTTCTCGGACATCCCGCAGGTGGAGAAGGTCCACACGTGGATCTACCGGCAGCTCAACGACAACCCGTACGACGACTACGACGCCGAGCATCCCGAGCAGGGTCAGCAGGGTACGCAGCGCCTGCCGCGCAGGGGGCGGTAAGCGTGGGCGGTGCGCGTGACGTCGGTCTGCCGTCCGTGCATCGGTCCGGGCGGCTGCCGGAGCGGGTCACGATCTGGGAGGTCGGACCGAGGGACGGGCTGCAGAACGAGAAATCGACCGTCGCCGTGGACGTCAAGCTGGAGTTCGTCCAGCGGCTGGCCGACGCGGGGCTGACCACCATCGAGACGACCAGCTTCGTGCACCCGAAGTGGGTGCCGCAGCTGGCGGACGCCGAGCAGCTGCTGGAGCGGCTGGAGCGCCGCGCCGGTGTGCGCTATCCGGTGCTGGTGCCCAACGAGCGGGGGCTGGAGCGCGCGCTCGCCGCCGGGGTCGAGGACATCGCGGTGTTCGCCAGCGCCACCGAGACGTTCGCCAAGCGCAACTTGAACAACACCCTGGACGGGCAGTTCGCGTTGTTCGAGCCCGTCGTCGCGCGGGCACGGGACGCGGGCATGCGGGTGCGCGGCTACGTGTCGATGTGCTGGGGCGACCCGTGGGAGGGTGACGTCCGGCCGGAGCAGGTCGCCGAGGTCGCCGGGCGGCTGTACGACATGGGCTGCTGGCAGCTGTCGCTGGGCGACACCATCGGGGTGGCCACGCCCGGGCACGTCGAAGCGGTGCTGGCCGCGGTCACCCAGCGCGTGCCGGTGGACGCGGTGGCGGTGCACTTCCACGACACCTACGGTCAGGCGCTGGCCAACACGCTGGCGGGGCTGCAGCAAGGTGTCACGACGGTCGACTCGTCCGCGGGCGGACTTGGCGGCTGCCCGTATGCGAAGTCGGCGACCGGGAACCTGGCCACCGAGGATCTGGTGTGGATGCTCGACGGTTTGGGTATCGAGCACGGGGTCGATGTGGACGCCCTTGTCGGCGTCAGCACGTGGATGGCCGAGCAGCTGGGCAGGCCGGCGCCTTCTCGCGTGGTGCGTGCGCTGGCCGAGTGAGCCCACGTCACGACCGAGGGTACGAAGATCACGCTGTTCGTGCTCGGGTCATTGATGGCTGGCATGCTCGTCGGCGGATCGATCTTGCTGCTCGTGGGGCTCGCACAGCACCACCGCATCGACGACGTCTACGTCGTCGGAATCGTGCCGGGAGTCGGCTGCGACGACGCACACGACGTGCATGTCCGGGTCGAAGACGGTGCCGTCCTGGACTGTCTGCCGTCGGCTGTGTCGTTCGCCTCCGGCCGGGTGCACGTCGAGGGCTTCATCGAGGCTCAGCAAGACCACGCGCAACCTGGTCAAGGAACTCGCCGTGGACGGGGCACCAGGTCGGAGCGGGCCAAGCTGCAGAGCGCGGTCGACGCACCGCCGCCACGATCCACCGGAACGACAGCCGTACGGGGAGCTGGGTCGTCCGGGAGAGACACTTGCCTGGATCGGCGCTGCGATGGTCTCCGTCGCCGCCGGGCGGTTCTTCGCCATTGCGCGGCTGGGCAGGCAGCGTGGCCGCCAGGTCCCGCGGCCTGGCACCGAGGTTCCAGCTGCGGAGTTCGGCCTGGTAGCGGGCGTGCGGGCGAAGACGTGGCCCGGCAGCGCCGTGCGCTCGATCACGATCGAGGGACGACGACGAATCGGTGGGAACCGTCCCGGGTGCGTTAGCGTCTAACCGCTTGCGCACCGCGCCGTACCCGGGTGCGGGGCGCCATGACCGACGCTGTGCTGCAGGACGCACTGGACCGGGAGGGCGCCGTGACCGAGTACCGAGCACGGGTCGACGAACTTCTCGGCGAGTATCGGCGCGGCCGCGAGCAGCTGGCCGGGCTGCACCGCACGCTGCGTTCGATCACCGCGACGGCGAGCACTCCCGACGGCTCGGTCAGCGCCACGGTGGGGCCCCGCGGCACGCTGACCGGACTGACCATCACCGAGCAGGCCTACCAGCGCTTCACGCCCGCGGAACTTGCCGAGCAGATCGTCCGCCTGGCCGGGCAGGCCGCCGCGTCGGCGGTCGCCAAGGCCGGCGCCGTGCTGGCGCCCGCGCTGCCGTCCGGGGTGGATCCCGAGGCGCTGCTGCTCGGCACCGGTGACCTCTCCCCGGCCGAGATCCGTGCCGGTGACGACCGGGCCGCCGAGCCGGCCGAAGGGGCGAGCCGGTGACCGCCGACCACGGTGCCGACGTCGAACGGCTCGCGGCGCGCGCCGCAGAGTTCGACGAGCACGCACAGCGCGCAAGAAACCTCGCCGACGACCTGCGCGCGGCCCTGGACGGTCCAGCCCCGTGGGGGAACGACGACATCGGCAGGCGGTTCGCCGACCAGCACGCCGATGCCGCCGAGCAGACCGTGCAGCGCCTGACGGACCTGAGCGCGAAGCTGGCTGACATGGGCAGCGCGTTCGCCAAGGCCGCACGGACGTATCGAGCCACCGACGGTGCGTCGGCGGACGCCGCGGACCGGATCAGGCACGGCCTGGGGGAGGGCTAGCGGCGTGGGTATCGAGCTTCCTGCGGAGCTGGCCGGCATCGCTCGGCGCGTCGGCGCGCACTGGCCGGAGGCCGACGAGGACGCGATGCAGAAGCAGGCCGACGCCTGGCGGGAAGCCGCGCGGGGACTCCGTTCGCTGGCGTCCGAGGCGGATGCCACCGCGGCCGCCGCCGTGGCCAGCATGACGGGAGAGGCGGCCGAGCAAGCGGCACGGGCCTGGTCGGAGTTCGTCGCACCGGACGCCGGGCTGCTGACCGGTACCGCTCGGGCAGCGGAGCAGGCGGCCGACCGGCTGGAGCACGCCGCGCGGCAGGTGGGCGCCGCGAAGGTCGAGATCATTCGGCAGCTGGCCGACGCCGCGCGCACCGAGGAGGCCGCGGCCGCTGCGGCCGACGGCGGGCATCCGGAGGCGCTGTTGACCGTGCGGAACCTGCATACCGCGGTCGCCGCGAACGTCACCGCGATCACCGAGTCGCTGGCCGGCGCGGTGGCCGACACCGCGCGTGAGGTGGATGCCTCGCCCGTGCTGGATCCGCTGACCGGGAGCCGTGGGCCCGGGTCGTTGCTGGCGGCGGTCAGCGGGGTGCCGGATGTGGTGTCCGGCTCGCTGGACGCCGTGGACCGCACGGCCGATCGCTGGACGGACGAGGCCGCCGACGCGCTCGACGAGCTTGCCGACTTCGACGACGGCCCGCTGGGACTCGTGCGTGATCGGGTTCCCGACGTGGCAGGCCAGGTGGCCGACGTTTCCGAACGGGCCGTCGATGTGCGCGACCGCCTCTCCGATGTGCCCGCATCGGTCGACGAGGTCGCCGACCGGGTCAGGGAGGCACCGGACCGGATCGGTGACGTGCACGACCGGGTCGCCGGCCGCGTCGCTGACGTCCTGCACGGCCGGGAAGTCGTCGATGCAGGCGAGCGTGCCGTTCCGGACGACGTCGTGTCGCGGGACGATGCCGGAGGGGGCCATGAGCCATCACACGGTGTCGAGCCCGGCGGTGGCGACGTGCCCACCCCGCCGATGGGGAATCAGGTGCCCGCGTGGATGAGCGCACCCACACCGCCGATGGGGTTCACCGCGCCGCATCCGCACCAGGGTCCTCCTGGGCAGACATCGCTCGCCGGGTTCGTGGAAGGCGTTTCCGCGCCTGGTCCGCCGCTCGTGCCGCCGGCAGGCGGGCCACCGCAACCGGCAGGCGGCTTCGGCAGCGCGCCGGTCACCGGCTTGGGCGGTCCGCCGTTGGCCGCGCCCGGGGCGGCACCGCCCGCGGGCGGGTATCCCGGCGTGGTGGGGGGCACCCCTGGCCAGCCAGGGCAGCAGCCGCATCCGGCGCAACCACCCGGCAGGCCGCCGGGAGGGGGTGCGCGTGCGGCGGACGGCAACGTCGCGAACCGTCCCGCCCCGCCCCCTGCAGGCTGGCAGGGACCGATCACCGGCCGGCCGGTGGCGCCGAACGTCCCCGCCACGGGGTTGAAGTCCGGCGTCGTGCAGCCGCAACCCGAGCCGCACCCCCGGCCCGGCCCGCCGCAGGAGCAGCCCGCGTACGGCACCCCGCGCAAGGACCGGGCCAGCATCGTGGCGCTGTTCCGGGTGCACATGTTCCCGCTCGGCCATCTGCCGGTGGCGTCCAGCAAGCCGAGCCGCCAGCTGCCGCCCCGGCGCCACGATCCGGACGAGTTCCTGTCCCGCTTCCCGCCGTACGACCACCCGAGGTCGTCGGTCTTCGACGATGCGGAGGTGCTGCCGGAACGGGCGGTCCCCTCGCCGGGCCTGCCGTGGGATCATCCCGCGCTCACGGCCTTGTTCGAGCGGTACGACCCGCTGGCGGGCATGGACTCGGACGAGTGGCAGCGTCGCTACCTGGTCGCCGACCGCGAGCCACCGGAGTACGCGTGGCCGCCTGCCGAGGCGTGCCCGGAGGGCTGCCACGAGCCAGGGGAAGCGGTGATGCTCGGCGAAGGCACGGTGATCGACCGCTTCGGCACGCCGCGGGGCCGGGTCTTCCACCCCGGCGGCACCGCTTATCGCCTGCGGTCCCTCCCTCCGCCCGGCCCGGACACCCGCTACCGGCGCTACCGGGTGCTGCGGCCGATGCCGGTGTGGCGCGGCACGGTGGCGCCGTGGTTCGGCCAGCCGGGCGGTGCCGAGCGCCTGCGCGCGGTGTATCCCGCGGACGACCTCGTCGTGCTCGGGTACCTGCGGGAGATCACCGACGAGCTCACCGGCGACGACACCGGGCAGGCCACCGGCGCGGGCGCGGCAGGTCAGGCCGGCGATCGAGTGGAAGCGAGCGGCGCCGCGAGCGAGGCCGCCGCGGCGGACACCGGCGCGGGCGGCGGCAGCGGGCAGGCGCCCGCGGAGCAGACGGAAGGCACGCGATGAACCTGGAGTCACTGGCCAGCTGGCTGGACGCGATCGGGGTCCCGCACGAGGTGATCTCGATCGGCAAGGAGGCGGACAACACGTGGTGCGTGCTGCGCACCGAGCAGGTGCAGCCCGCCGCCCAGCCCGGCGACCCGCAGCCGGCCGAGCAGACGGTGGTGACCTGGGAGGTGTTCTGGCGGGAGCACGGCATCCGGTACGACTGGGCCAGCTTCACCAACGAGCAGGTGGCCTGCCACTACCTGTTCGGGCGGCTGGCCTGGTCGCAGGTCGCCCGTGGCGCGGTGGGTCTGCTGCCGGAGCGGGACCCCGGCCGGTCACCTGTCGACCAGTCGTGACGCCGGGCACCGAGCACCGCAGGCCGGTGACGCGCAGGAGACCGGTGACGCGCAGGAGCGACGGGAACCGGGCACGCGGAACGACCTAACGGGAGAGGATCCGCAACGCCGCTTCGTGCAGCACCCCGTTGGTGGACAGCGCGTTGCCACCGTCGAACCGTTCGGCGCCGGTCAGGTCGGTGAACCGGCCACCGGCCTCGGTCACCAGCACCTGCACGGCGGCCACGTCCCACGGGTTCACGATCGGTTCGGCGGCGATGTCGATCACGCCCTCGGCGACCAGGCAATGCGACCAGAAGTCGCCGACCGCCCGGTTCTCCCAGCACGCCGCCACCAAATCGAGGTAGGCCTGCTTCGAGTGGTACTCGTCCCACGTGTTCAGGTTCGTCGTCGACACGTAGGCGTCCGACAAGTCGCTCACCTGGGACACCCGCAGCCGCCGCTCACCCGAGGCGTCGGCCACCCATGCGCCGCCACCGGCGTCGGCCCACCACCGGCGGGCCAGCATCGGCGCGGAGATCACACCGACCACCGGCACTCCGTCGTCCACCAACGCGATCAGCGTGGCCCAGACGGGCACGCCGCGCAGGAAGTTCTTGGTCCCGTCGATCGGGTCGAGGACCCAGGTGCGGCCGGAGCCGATCTCGCCGCCCCCTTCCTCCCCGGCGATGCGATCCTGCGGTCGTTCGGTGGCCAGCACGCCGCGGATGGCCTCCTCCACCGCGAGGTCGGCATCGGTCACCGGGCTGCGGTCCGGTTTGGTGCGCACGGTGAGATCACGTACCGAGTAGCGTGGAACGGTGATCGCGTCCGCGGTGTCGGCAAGACGCTTGGCCAGGTGAATGTCGTCGGCATACGGGCGTGTCACGGTGTGATCCTCGCATGGAGTAATCGGCAGGTCGCCGTATGGTAAAGACCGTGAGCAAGGTTCTTCTCGCCGAGGACGATCCTGCCATCGCCGAGCCCTTGTCCCGGGCGCTGGACCGGGAGGGCTACGAGGTCGAGGTCGTGACCGACGGCCCGAGCGTGCTGGAGGTGACCCAGCAACGGCCGGTGAACCTGCTCGTGCTCGACCTCGGCCTGCCCAAGATGGACGGCCTGGAGGTCTGCAGGCGGCTGCGCGCCCGCGGTGCCGAGCTGCCGGTGCTGATGCTGACCGCCCGCACCGACGAGGTGGACTTCGTGGTCGGCCTGGACGCGGGCGCGGACGACTACGTGGCCAAGCCGTTCCGGCTGGCCGAGCTGCTGGCCAGGATCCGCGCGCTGCTGCGCAGGCAGGCGCCCGAGGTGCTGGAGGCCAACGGTGTGCGGATGGACCTCGGTGCGCGCCTGGTCACCGTCGACGGGGTCGAGGTCCAGCTGGCCAACAAGGAGTTCGAGCTGCTGCGGGTGCTGATGAGCCGGGCGGGGCAGGTGGTCAGCAGGGAGGAGATCCTCGCCGAGGTGTGGAACGACCTGGACTCCAAGACCACCAAGACGCTGGACATGCACATCTCCTGGCTGCGCCGCAAGCTGGCCATCGCGTCCGGCGAGATCGACGGCAAGGGCGGTACCAAGCCCGCGCAGGCCACCGACACCGAGCGAATCTCCACCGTCCGCGGCGTCGGCTTCCGGTTCAACGTGGAGTGAGGCGACACTAGCGCCGTGCATCGCCGCATCCTGCTCGCCATCCTGTTGGCCGTCGCGGTCACGGCAGCGGCGCTGGGCATCCCACTCGGCTTCACCGCGTGGGAACTGGTGTCCAGCCTGGCGAAGGAAGACCTGGCCACCAGGGCGCAGCGTATCGCCAAGAGCCTGGACACCACCATCGCCGCCGGTGAGGTCATCGACACCCGGCAGGTTCGCCTGGCCATCCCGGACGACGGGTACCTGCTGGTGCGCGGGCAGGACGGACGCGAGTACCGGCATGGCACGAAACCGCGGGGCGACGTGCTGACCGAAACGGCGAACCTGGGTGGTGGCGGCCAGGTGCAGCTGACCATTCCCGCCGGCCCGGTGCGCACCAGGCAGACGCAAGTGACGCTCGCGGTGGTGCTGCTGGCCATCCTGTCGGTGGGCACCGGAATGGTGGTGGCGAGCGTGACGGCACGCAGGCTGGCCCGGCCGATGCGCAGCATCTCGGCCAGGGCGGCGCGGCTGGGCGCCGGGGACTTCCGGCCGGATTCCGCCAGGTACAGCATGCGCGAGCTGGACATGATCGCCGAGGCGCTGGACACCTCGGCGGAGGCCCTGTCGGCGTTGATCCGGCGGGAGCGGCAGTTCGTCGGTGACGTGTCCCACCAGCTGCGCAGCCGGATCACCGCGCTGCAGCTGCGGCTGGACGCGCTGACCGCGCACGAGGACCCCGGCGTGGTCGCGGAGGCGCGCGCCGCGCAGGACCAGGCGGATCAACTCACCGCCGCCTTGGACGACTTGCTGGCCGCGGCCCGCGCGGCGCGGGAAGCCGGGGCGGAGCCGGTCGACGTGGGCGCGCAGCTGCGCGAGATCGCCGACGAGTGGCGAGCGGTCTTCGCGGCAGGCAACCGAGGCCTGAAGCTGCGTGTCCCGTCCGGGTTGATCGCCAGGGCCACACCCGCCCGGCTGCGCGAGGTCGTCGGCGTGCTGCTGGACAACGCAATCAAGCACGGTGCAGGCACCGTCACGTTGTCGGCGCGCCCGGGCGACGGGAGCGTCGTGGTGTCGGTCAGCGACAACGGCCCCGGCGTGCCGGACGACCTCGCCCCGCACATCTTCGACCGCGGCGTGTCCGGGGTGGGCTCGACCGGTGTCGGCTTGGCACTGGCCCGGGCACTGGCCGAAGCCGACGGCGGGCGACTGGAGCTGGCCAGCCAGCGTCCGGCGACGTTCAGCCTGTTCCTGCTGGTGCCCAAGCCGACCGACGTGACCGAGCGGCCGCTGCGGAGCAGCAACCCGCGGTGAGCGCGGCCGTCACGGCAGGTCGTGGCGGCGGCCGCCGAGCTCGTCGGGAAAGACCCACTTCCGCATCGCGACGAACCGGAACACCATGGCCAGCAGCATCCCGACGATCGATCCGCTGGTGAAGTCGGCGACCTCCTGCACCCACCGCTCGACGTGCGGCACCTCGAGGTCGAGCACGTACCGCGACACCAGCAGCGGGATCAGGTTCACGACCAGCGCCACCCCGCTGACCAGGAAGAACAGCGCGGCCTCGTGGTGGCGTTCCCGCCCGCCGCGGGTGCGGAACGACCACTCCCGGTTCAGCACGTAGGAGACGATGGTGGCCACCACGATGGCGAACGCCTTGGCCGTGGTCGGCTTCTCCTCCAGCACGGTGAGCTTCAGCGCGTACCAGATGACGTTGTCGATGACGAACGTGATCGCGCCGACGACCGCGAACTTGAGCTTCTCCCGGTGCTTGATGAGCACGCCGCGCAGCGGCTCGGGCACGCGCGCGAGCAAGCTTTCGATCACGGTCACGGCTCACGACTCCCAACGAACGCCTGACGCGGGCAGTCTATGAGCCCGGTGGTGTGACGCGCGTTGGGCCGGGCGCAGGGTGGCCGACGTCTCGGCCACCGTTCCCTGACGTCCGTGCCGGCACCAGGAACGTCGCCCTGTACGACGAATCGGGTGCCGGCGCGTGGTCGAAGTCACCAGGGCAGCCAGCGGTCGAACAAGTCCGTGCCGTGACCGGAGCGCGGCTTGGGATTCGGGCGCTCCCACGTCGGCTGCCAGCCCGGACGGGACGAGCTCGGCGGCCGCGCCGGTGAGCTCGGCTTGGTGCTGCTCGGCCCGTCCGGCTTCAGCTCCGGCGGAGACGGCGGCCGGGAGCTCGGCGGCTTTGGGGGCGTGGGCCGCACCGGCGACGAAGGCTTGCCGGATGCGGCGGGAGCGGGAACCGTGGGCCGGGCCGGTGTGCCGGACTCGGCCGGTGTGGTGGTCCCGGTGCCAGGAACCTGCTGCGGGACCAGGTTGGGCACGCAGGCGAACAGGCACCACGGGCGGACGGTCTGCGACGCCCTGGCGTCCCCGATGCGCGCGGTGACGGTGACCGAGGCCGGGAAGCCGCTGTGCAGCAGCGGGACCAGCAGCCGGGCGCTGGTGCCCGGAGCCAGCGGGCGATGGCTGCGGCAGGTGGTGGCGCTCGCGCCGCTGAGGCAGTCGAAGCCCAGCGCCGACCAGTCGTCGACCAGCATCGGGTGGTCGATCGTGACCGTGGCTTGCTTGGTCGTCCGACCGGTGTTGGTCACCGTGGCCGAGACGTACCACAGGTGTGCGCTGACGTCGATCGCGACGCCGTCCTTGGCCTCGACCCGCACCGGGATGCGGATCTTCAAGGTCGTGGTGGTCCCGCTGGACACCGTGCCGGTGATCTGACCGTCCCGCACCGATTCGTCGGCCACCAG
Source organism: Thermocrispum agreste DSM 44070 (assembly GCF_000427905.1). Lineage (GTDB taxonomy): Bacteria > Actinomycetota > Actinomycetes > Mycobacteriales > Pseudonocardiaceae > Thermocrispum > Thermocrispum agreste. Next base: position 835,320 of record NZ_KE386604.1, read on the forward strand.
CCGGAACACCAGCGTCGCCGACGCCTGCGGGGCCAGGCCGTCGGGGGTGCGGCAGGTGACCTCGCCGGTGCCGCCCGGGCACTTCACCACGTCGCCGGGGGCGCTCGCCGCTGCCAGGCGGGGCAGGGCGGCCGACGTCGCCCCGCCGGGCGTGCCGCCCCCGCCCGGCTGGTCGACGGCCGAGACACCGCGCGGCAGGGTCAGCGTGACGGTCACCGGTTCGGACTTGCGTCCGCCGTCGTTGCGCACCGTGATCGGGAGGTCGGTCGGTCCGCCGCCCGGGACGAGCTCGATGCTGCCGCCCGGCGGTTCCACGGTGATGTCCGCGGGGAGCGGCTGCTCGGCCGGTGGCGGTTTGGGCCGGGGTGCCGGCGGTGGTGGCTGCGGAGAATCCGGTCGCGGCCCCGGTGTGGTCTGCGGCGCCGGCGGCTGCGGCTGCGGGCGTTCCGGTGGCGGTGCAGGCTCGTTCGCCTGGGGGGTGTTGTTCGGCGCCTGCACCGCGGGTGGTGTCGGCTGGGCCTGCGGTTGCGCGTGCGGAACCGGTTGGGGACCCCCGGAGGCGAGCGCCACGGCCACCGCCGCGACCACTGCCGCTCCGGACGCGCCGACGCCGAGCAACTGCCGCGGCGCGGATGCCGCGGCAGTTGCCGCGGCTCCGCCCGACGACGAAGCGGCCGCGACTCCGGTGGTGGCCGCGGCGGCGCCTGCCGTGGCGGCCGCGGCCTTCGCGGAACTCGCCAGCGCCAGGTAGCCGAGTGCGGCCCCACCCAGCACCAGCGGCGCGACGACGGCGCGCAGGGCGCCGTTGATGTCGGCCAGCTCCGCGGCGAGGGCGCGGCAGTCCGCACAGTTGTCGAGGTGGTTCTCGACCTGGGCGCGTTCGCGCTTGGACAACCCGTCGCGCGTCCACGCGCCCAGCCGATCGGCGGTGGCGCGGCACCGCTCCGCGGCCGTCTCGGTCAGGTGCACCTGCAGGTAGGCCTGCCGCAGCGCTTCCCTGGCCCGGTAGGCCAGCGCGGACACCGCGTTGGGGGACAGGCCGAGCAGCGGCGCGATCTCGGCAGGCGTCTGCTGTTCGATCTCGGTGTGCCAGAGCACCATCTGCCACCGCTCCGGCAGCCGGGCGAACGCCTGCGCGGCCATGGAGCGCTCCAGCCCGGCCACGGCGGTGTCGGAGAACGGGACGGTCAGCGCGCCGCCGAGCGCACCGGTGACCTCGGACATGTCCTCGTTGAGGTCGATCCGCTTCTCCCTGCGCGCCTTGTCGTAGGCGACGTGCCGCAGCGAGGTGAGCAGGTAAGCGCGGAACGCCGAGTCCGGGCCCTTGCCGGCGCGCAGCGTGTCCAGCAGCTTGGCGAACGCCTCTGCCACCAGGTCGTCGGCTTCGGCGTTGGACCGCGCCAGCTGTCGTGCCAGGTTGTACGCCGCGCCCACATGCCGCTCGTACAGCGTCCCGTAGGCGGAGGTGTTCCCGTTGCGCACCGCGGCGATCAACTCGGCATCACTGGGACCGTGCTGCTCGGTGCCCCCAGTCGGTGCGGTGGTCACGGGCCCTCCTTGTCCCCAGTCCTGCGGTGCGGTCCCAGTCAGGCGGCGCATTCCTCAGACGCCGTCCGCGCACCAGTGTGACGGACCTAAGTCGCTACGTCACCACGAGGCTGGCAAGCGTAACCGTGGGTAGCGCTGCGCTCCAAGGGCCGGTGGAGTGTCGCACCGGCTTCCGCGGTCACCCGGAACCGTGATCTATTAAATGGCGTCACAATCCGTGGCTGAACTCGTCACTCCGGTGGACGCGACAATGCCGGGGAAGGGGCGGCAAGTGACGGACGGGCCAACTGTCGGTGCGCGTTTCGCCGGGGCGGATGACCCGGGCAGGGAACAGCGGCCGGTGCTTCGGCCGCTCGACCTCGATCCCCGGGTGCTGCGGGCGCGCTGGCGCTCGGCGAGCCTTGCCGCCGGATGGCGCTTTCCCAGCGACTGGGGAGTGCCCGAGGTGGACATGGTGTGCGCGGCCTTGACCGCCGGGGGCGCGACCGAGTCGGTGCTGTCGGCGTTGGGGCGCGCACGGGCGGCCTCGGGGGCCGGCCTGGAGGAGACGTTGACGGATCTGGCCGCCCTGCACGCGGTGCTGGCCGGTTCCGACGGCGACGGGTGGGTGACGCCCGACATCGACGCCACCCCGGTGCGGCTGGTCCGCATCACCGCAACGGCCTGGGCCGAGGCCGCGCTCGACCGCCTGGCCAATCCGGAGGTCATCGATCCGCTGACCGGCCTGCCGACCGGCTCGTACCTGCGCACCCGGCTGGCCGAGGTGTACCGGGCGGCTGCCCGGACCGGGCGGCCGGTGCCCGCGACCCACCTGCTGATCGTCGCCACGGTCGACGCGAGCGCGATGACCGGGTGGGCCCGGCTGACCGGGATGATCCTGACCGCGGACGCGCTCCGGAAGGTGTTCGACGGCGGGGAGACGGTGGCCTGCCTCGGTCCGTCCACACTGGCCGTGCTGACCGGCCGGGACGACGAGCTGCCCCGCAGGATGATGGCGGCGCGCCGGGAGATCACCGCCCGGCTGTCCCGTGACGAGCAGCTGCACGGGCTGCCGCCACCGGCGTTGCGCATGCTGCGCTTCCCGCCGACGTTCGCCGAGTCGTGTGCGGTGTTGAGCACCGTCGGCCGGGCCTGATCCGCCACGCCCTACTCTTGCTGCGTGCCCACATCGCTGCAGCGTCGGCTCCGCGCCCACCGTGGCGCGGTGGTGCTGATCGGCCTGCTGGCCGCGCTGCCGCTGGCCGTCGGCGTCATCGGCTGGCTGGCCGGGTGGCCGCTGGGCATGGACAGCGTGGTGTACCGGGCGGGCGCCAACACGCTGCTGGACGGCGACCCGCTCTACGACACCCCGACGCTGCCCGCGTACGAGCCCGAGTGGGCGCTGCTGCCGTTCACCTACCCGCCTGCCGCGGCGCTGTTGTTCGTCCCGTTGGCCCCGCTGGCCATCCCGGTGGCCTGGGGCGTGCTGGGCGCGGTCTCGGTGTCGTGCCTGGCCGTCGTGGTGTGGCTGAGCCTGCGCGCGACCGGGGCGCGGCTCTTCGCCACCACGGCCACCGCCACGGCGGCGCTGACCGCGGCGGCGATCCTGCTCGAGCCGGTGTGGCGGACCATCTCGCTCGGCCAGATCAACCTGGTCCTGATGGCCCTGGTGATGGTGGACGTGCTGGTCGTCGGCGCGCGGGGCAGCCGCTGGGGCGGGGTGCTGATCGGCGTGGCGTCCGCGATCAAGCTCACCCCGCTGATCTTCGTCGCGCACCTGGTGTTCATCGGCCGGTGGCGCGATGCGATCCGGTCGGTGGCGACCTTCGCCGGGCTGCAGGGCGTGCTGCTGCTCATCAGCCCCTACGACGTCGTGCGTTACTTCACGCACGCGCTCGGTGACCCGGAGCGGATCGGGACCATCCACTGGTCGGACAACCAGGCGCTGAACGGCCTGTTCCTCCGGCTCACCGGCGGGGCGTCGTGGTCGTTGGCCGCGGCGATCGCCGTCGGTGCCGTGCTGGCACCGTTCGCCGTGCTGCTGATGCGCCGCTACCAGCTGCGCGGCGAGCCGCTGCAGGCGCTGCTGGTGACCGCGTTCTACGGGCTGCTGGTCTCCCCGGTGTCCTGGACCCACCACTGGGTCTGGGCGGTGCCGCTGCTGGTCGTGGTGCTCGCGCACGGCGGGCGCCGCCGGTGGTGGCCGGCGGTGGTGCTCACCGCGGTCTTCGCCAGCTATCTGCTGCTCATCCTGCCCGGCGGCCGGGACCCCGATCTCGGCTGGTCGGTGGTCGACCACCTGCTGGGTAATCTGTATCTCTACGTGCCCCTGGTGCTCGGCGGCCTGCTGTGGTCGCGACGGTAGGGTTTGGTCGTCATGGATGCGCACACGGGGCTGCCGATCGTCGGCATGGTCGGCGGTGGACAGCTGGCCCGGATGACCCATCAGGCGGCCATCGCCCTCGGGCAGTCCTTGCACGTGATGGTGGCGGGCGAGAGGGATTCCGCCGGGCTGGTCGCGGGCAAGGTGGTGCAGGGCGACCACACCGACCTGGATGCCCTGATGGCGTTCGCGTCCGGGGTCGACGTGGTGACGTTCGATCACGAACACGTCCCCAACGAGCACCTGCGTGAGCTGGTCGACGCCGGTGTGGTCGTGCGGCCGGGTCCGGACGCGCTGCTGCACGCGCAGGACAAGCTGCGGATGCGCCAGCGGCTGGCCGAGGCGGGGTGCCCGGTGCCCGCATTCGCGGCGGTGACCCGCCCCGACGACGTGCGGCGGTTCGGTGACCAGCACGGCTGGCCGGTGGTCGTCAAGGCCGTTCGCGGCGGGTACGACGGCCGGGGCGTGTGGATCCCGGAGACGCCGGAGGAAGCCGGCACGCTGGTGCGCGACCTGCTCGACGCCGGCACGCCGCTGCTGGTGGAGGAAAAGGTGCCGATGCGGCGCGAGCTGTCGGCCCTGGTCGCCCGGTCGCCGTTCGGCCAGGGGGCCGCCTGGCCGGTGGTGGAGACGGTGCAGCGCGACGGGATCTGCACCGAGGTGCTGGCCCCCGCGCCCGGCCTGTCGGCCGACACCGCGCACGACGCCCAGGAGCTCGCGCTGCGCATCGCGGCGGATCTGGGGGTGGTCGGTGTGATGGCCGTCGAGCTGTTCGAGACCGACAGCGGCGTGGTGGTCAACGAGCTGGCCATGCGCCCGCACAACTCCGGCCACTGGACCATGGACGGTTCCAGCACGTCGCAGTTCGAGCAGCATCTGCGCGCGGTGCTGGACTACCCGCTCGGCGCGACCGACCCGCTGGCCCCGGTGTGCGTGATGGCCAACGTGCTGGGCGCCGAGCAGCCGCCGGCGATGGGCCCGGACGAGCGGCTCCACCACCTGTTCGCCCGGTTTCCGTCGGCGCGCGTGCACCTGTACGGCAAGCAGGAACGGCCCGGCCGCAAGCTGGGGCATGTGAACTTCCTCGGCGACGACGTCGAGAAGCTGCGCGAGCGCGGCCGGCTGGCCGCCCACTGGCTGTCCCACGCCGTCTGGCTCGACGGCTACCAAGTGCACTGAAGGAGACCACTCGGATGCAGGCAGCTCAGCCGTCGGTCGGCGTGATCATGGGCAGCGACTCGGACTGGCCGGTGCTCTCCGCCGCCGCCGAGGCGCTGGACGAATTCGGCGTCCGTTACGAGGTCGGCGTGTACTCCGCGCACCGCACGCCGCAGCGCATGCTCGACTACGCGGCGAGCGCGGCCGACCGGGGCTTGCAGGTGATCATCGCCGGGGCGGGCGGTGCGGCGCACCTGCCGGGGATGGTCGCCTCGGCCACGGTGCTGCCGGTGATCGGTGTGCCGGTCCCGCTGAAGCACCTGGACGGGCTGGACTCGCTGCTGTCCATCGTGCAGATGCCCGCGGGGGTGCCGGTGGCCACGGTGTCGGTCGGCGGGGCGCGCAACGCCGGCCTGCTCGCGGTGCGCATCCTGGCCGCTTCGGATCCGGCACTGCGGGAGCGGATGGCGCAGTTCCAGCGCGACCTCGAGCAGAAGGTCCTGGACAAGGACGCCAAGCTGCGCGAATCGCTGAGCTGACCCACGGGCGGCAGGCGGGCGCGGGCGCTGCGCGTCCGGGCACGGCAGCGTGCGCGATTCCCGTGCCGGTGCAGGGTGCGGGCCAACAGGCACAGGCACAGTGCTGGGCGTCGAGCGGAGCCGCCGTGTTCTCCACCTGGCGTCCTAGCCGCCATGCATGGCGCGGGGCAGACCGCCAGTGGCGAACCCGTAGGCCGGATCATTGCCAGCCGCCATGCACCGTGGGGCCAGAGACAGTGCTGTGTCCGGGTAACGGCAGCGCCCCGCGTGAACCCCGGGCAGGGCGCGGACAAACGCAGCGCCGGGCGTCGAGGGTCGAGCAGGCCGGGTACTTCCCCGCCCGGCGCCCTAGCCGCCGTTGGACGGCCGGTAGGCCGGCGCCGGGAACCGCAGCCGAGCCGACCTCGCCCCGACAGCGGAGTCCGCCACCGCATCCATGACCGTCCGGCCCAGCTGGGCACGTGCCCGCACCGCCGGATGGTTCGTGCTGAAGTCGTCGTCGACCGCTTCACCGCCGGTGAACTGCCCGGAGGCGAACAGCGCATACGTCGCCAGCGGCGTGCCGTCCTGGCCGAACACCACGCCCGCCTCGTTGCGCCCGTCGGCGAACCAACCCGCTTTCGTGGCCACCCGCAGGCGCTCCGGCGAGGTCAGATACAGCCGGAACCCGTCGGTGAACGAGGTGAGCGAGCGCAGCACGGTGAGCAGGTACTGGCTGGACTTCGCCGACAACAGCTCCCCGGTGACCAGCTTGCGCAGCAGGGTGTGCGTCTCCCTGGGCGTGGTCTTGCCCAGGAAGAACCGGTTCGGGTTCTCCACCGGGACCACCTGGGTGTGCTCGAAGCCCTTGGCGCGCAGGATCTCGTTGAGTTCCGCCGCCGGGCACACCAGGCCACACAGCCGCACGGCGGTGTTGTCCGACACCGTCAGCAACGTGGCCAGCGCGTGGCCGAGGGTGACCGACGACGGGTAGGCGCCGTCCAGGCCGAAGATGCCGTCGGTGTCCCGGATGACGATGTCCTCGGTGACGTCCACCCGCTGGTCCAGGCTCAGCACGCCGCGGTCGATCTTGTCCAGTACCGCCACCGCGACGGCGATCTTGTTGACGCTGTATGCCTCGACGACCCGGTCCGGCTGATCGAGCACGACCGGTCGCACCGTGTCGCCGTCGGCGATCGAGATCATCGACGACCAGGTGCCGCCCGCCGCCTTGGTGACGCGGCGGTACGTGCGGGCGATGCGGTCGGCGGGGGAGGCAGCGGCGGTGGCTTCGGCTTGCGACCGGGCGGCCACCACTCCGGTGCCGAGCAGCGCCCCGGAAGCCAGCGTTCCCCCGACCCCGATGGCCTTGCGGCGCGACATGGCGAATCTCATCGACCTGGCCTCGTCTTCTCCTGACGCACCCTCGCCGGGTGCTCGTCGTTCATGATCGATTCGGTGGGTGCGGGCATCGTACCGGTGAGCAGCTTCACGGACACTTCCTAGGACGTCCTAGTAAATGGCGATTAACCTAAGGGGCGGCAGACCCCGACGTGGGTCGATGTGTGGCAACGGGAGGTCCAGGTGTCCGAGCTGTACCGGCTGGCCGACGAGCACGAGGAACTGCGTGCCGCCGTGCGGGCGCTCGCGGAGAAGGAGATCGCGCCGCACGCGGCCGATGTCGACGAGAACGAGCGCTACCCGGTGGAGGCGCGCGACGCGCTCACCATGGCCGGGTTCCACGCGATCCACATCCCGGAGGCCTACGGCGGGCAGGGCGCCGACGCCATCGCCACCAACATCGTGATCGAGGAGGTCGCCCGGGTGTGCGCGTCCTCGTCGCTGATCCCGGCGGTGAACAAGCTCGGCACCATGAACATCATCCTCGGTGGCTCCGAGGAGCTGAAGAAGAAGGTGCTCGGCGACGTCGCGGCGGGCGCGATGGCCTCCTACGCGCTGTCGGAGCGGGAGGCGGGGTCGGACCCGGCGTCGATGCGCACCCGCGCGGTCAAGGACGGCGACACCTGGGTGCTGAACGGCACCAAGTGCTGGATCACCAACGCGGCGATGTCCGAGTGGTTCACCGTGATGGCGGTGACCGACCCGGACGCGCCCAGCCCGGCGCGCGGCATCTCGGCGTTCGTGGTGCACAAGGACGATCCGGGCTTCACGGTCGGCCCGAAGGAGCGCAAGCTCGGCATCAAGGGTTCGCCGACCAACGAGATCTACTTCGAGAACTGCACCATCCCGGAGGACCGGATCATCGGCGAGCCGGGGCAGGGTCTGAAGCTGGCGTTCCGCACGCTGGACCACACCAGGCACTCGATCGGCGCGCAGGCGCTGGGGATCGCGCAGGGCGCCCTGGACGCGGCGGTCGCCTACGCCAAGGAGCGCAAGCAGTTCGGCAAGCCGATCGCCGACTTCCAGGCCATCCAGTTCATGCTGGCCGACATGGCCATGAAGGTGGAGGCGGCCAGGCACCTGGTGTACGCGGCGGCGGCCAAGGTGGAGCGGGGCGAGCCGGACGCGTCGTTCGCCTCCAGCGCAGCCAAGACGTTCGCCTCCGACGCCGCCATGCAGATCACCACCGATGCGGTGCAGATCTTCGGCGGCGCGGGCTACACGCGGGACTTCCCGGTGGAGCGGATGATGCGCGACGCCAAGATCACCCAGATCTACGAGGGCACCAACCAGATCCAGCGGCTGGTGATGGCCCGCTCGCTGCTCAAGTAGGAGCAGTCGCCCGGCCGGGCGCCGGTGGGCGTACCTGCCCGCGAACGGGGCTTGACGCAGGCGTCACTGCTCGCGGCAGGCTTGCGCGAGCAGTGGTCGCCCGCGCTTGCCGTCAGGCGAGCAGGTCGGCCGTGGTGCGTTCGGCGTCCCTGCGGGCGTCCAGCTTCGCGGGGTCGGCGTTGGTGACCTGCACGACGGACGCGCCTGCCGCCAGCGGTCCCAGCAGGCCCCGGAGCAGGCCGTCCGGCAGCGTCCACTCCAGTGTCGACAGCACCCTGCTTCGGCGGTCCAGGCCAGTCTTCTCGGCGTTCCGGCGAGCCGTGTCGAGTACTTCCTGCGCGCTGAGCCCCATCAGGGCAGGGGAGTCGCCGGGCACCGGCTCCAGCGGCATGAAGTCGTCGGCGCACGCCCGGGACTCGACCAGGTAGTCGAGGGCCGGTGGGGTGACTCCGCCGGGCACGCCCCGGCCCAGCGGATCCAGAGCGACGATCGCTTGCGGAGCAGCGACGTCATGATCCCCGGGTGGCAGGAACACCACGCGTGCGTCGTCGGCCTCGGTGACCACGTGCGCGCCGCACCAGAACGCACCGAGCAGCACACCCGCGGTCTGCCAGTGCGTGGGCAGCCGCACGCACACCGGATCACCGATCTCGACATCGAACTCGTCCACCAGCCAGTTGGCGGTTTTCGCCGCCCAGTTGGCCAGCGTGGCCGCGGACAGCTCGATGCGGGTCTGGGCGGCGTCGTCATAGTGCGTGAGCAATGGACGGGCGGACGCTGTCGACAGCAGCGGGTGGAGCAAGGACTCGGTGACGTTCACACCGAGCAGGCTATCCGGGCGCCGTTGCCCGGGTGGCCCGCCAATCCGTGGCAGGACGTGCGGCGTCAGATGGTGCCTTCTCGTGCCCGCCGCGTTCTGTGCAGTGGCGGCGTCGATCTTCCTGGCCGGTTGCTCGACGGCCGGGGTGGCGGCGATCCGGCGTCGAACCTCCGGACAACCACAACGTCCCGTGTCGATCGCCCTCAGCTGCCGACGGCCGCCAGCCTCCCGGGCTGACGGCGGTCTGCCGGAGTGCCTGGCGACGGACCAGCCGAGCGAATCCACCGATGCCGGGCCCTTCGTCACCGCGACCCCGCCCGCTTCGTCCGGCGCGTCAGTTGACGCAGGGCGCGCGGCCGCCGCTGATCGGCTCGCCCTCCTGGGCGGTGAGCACCCCCAAGGCCGCTCCCGGAGAGCTGCCGCCGCCCCGCGGTGCCTGGCTCGACGAAGCGCCGGGCGCGCTCGGCCCGCTCGAGGTGCCCGCCGGGTTCCCCTTCGGCCGGATGAGGTCGCGGACGAACGCACGCACCTTCTTCTCGTCGACCACCACGATGCTCTGCTTGCCGTCCGGGCTGCGGCCGTTGATGTTCTCCACCGGGATGGTGACGAACGTGACTTGCCGGGACGACAGGCTCTGTGCCTTCTGGGCGAACTCCAGGATGTCCAGGTCGGGGTCCAGCACCACGGACCGTTCGACGGCGTTCACCAGCCTGCGCAGCTTGCGGTTGTCGGTGAGCGTGTCGGTGGACAGCACCTTGTGCAGCGCCGACGCCAGGAACGTCTGTTGGCGGACGATCCGGTCCAGGTCCCCACGCGGCAGGTTCTTGCGCTGCCGGACGTAGGCCAGCGCCTCGCTGCCGCTGATGGTCTGCCGTCCGGCCCGGAAGTTGGCCCCGGAGTCGGCATCCGACGTGGCCGCGTTCAGGCACACCTCGACCCCGCCCAGCGCCTCGGTGAGCAGGTAGAAGCCCAGCAGGCTCACCTCGGCGTAGTGGTCGATGTGCACCTTGGTGAAGTCCTGCACCGTCTGGATGAGCGCCCGGCGGCCGCGCTCGTCGGAGGCCCGTTCGATCTCCTCGGCGGACATGCCGCCGCGCTGGTGCAGCCGCGCGGCCTCGGCCGCCTTGGCGACCCCGTACGCCGAGTTGATCTTCGCCTTGCCGCCGGTGGGCACGCGCACCCAGCTGTCCCTGGGCAGCGACACCGCGCGCGGCGGCCCGCCGTCGTGGGGGAACCGCACGATGATCAACGTGTCGGTGTTCACCCCGACGCTCGCCGTGGTGCGCAGCTTGGCCAGCATCTCGCGGGACAGCGGCTTGCCCTTGGCGTCGGTGCGGCTGTCCGACCCGACCAGCAGGATGTCCTCCGCGCCGTCGTCCTCCGGCGGCGAGTTGGGGATCTCGTCCAGCGCAGGCGTGGTGGTGACGTTGTCACGGAAGTCGTCCACCTTCAGGTAGGTGTACCCGGCCGCGACGACGGTGGCAGCAGAAATCACGGCCACCACCAGGTAGCCCACCCGCCTCGCCATCTTCATCATCACGCTCTAGTGAACCAGGCAAAACGCCAACGCGTGAACATACCCCTAGACTGTCGCGCGGTTGGAGGTATTGCATGCGGGTGGTCGTCACGGGCGGCGCCGGGTTCATCGGCTCGCACTACGTTCGGCAAGCACTGACCGGGGCCTACGACTCGCTGGCCGACGCACAGATCGTGGTACTGGACAGCCTGACCTACGCCGGCAACGAACAGAACCTCGCCCCGGTGAAGGACTCGCCGCGGCTGGAGTTCGTGCGCGGGGACATTCGCGACGGCGAGCTGGTCCGCGCGGTGCTGCGCGGCGCGGACGCGGTGGTGCACTTCGCCGCCGAGTCGCACGTCGACCGGTCGATCGTGGGCGCGGCCGAGTTCGTCTCGACCAACGTGCTCGGCACGCAGACGTTGCTGCAAGCCGCGCTGGAGGCCGAGGTCGGCCGGTTCGTGCACGTCTCGACCGACGAGGTGTACGGCTCGATCGAGCACGGCTCGTGGCCGGAGGACCATCCGCTGGAACCGAACTCGCCGTACTCGGCGTCGAAGGCCTCGTCCGACCTGCTGGCCAGGGCCTACTTCCGCACCCACGGACTCCCGGTGTGCATCACCCGGTGCTCCAACAACTACGGGCCCTACCAGTACCCGGAAAAGGTCATCCCGCTGTTCGTGACCAACCTGCTGAACGGCAAGCGGGTGCCGCTGTACGGGGACGGCGGGAACGTCCGCGACTGGCTGCACGTCGACGATCACTGCCGCGGCATCCAGCTGGTGCTGGACCGGGGACGGCCGGGCGAGATCTACAACATCGGCGGCGGCACCGAGCTGACCAACAAGGAACTGACCGGCCTGTTGCTGGAGGCGGTCGGCGCGGACTGGGACATGGTCGAGTACGTGCCCGACCGCAAGGGACACGACCGCAGGTACTCGGTCGACATCACCAAGATCAGCACCGAGTTGGGGTATCGTCCCGCGGTGCCGTTCACCGAGGGTTTGGCCGACACCGTGCGCTGGTACAAGGACAACCGCAGCTGGTGGGAGCCGTTGCGCAAACGTGCGGGACTGGACGAATGACGGCGCTGACGTTGCTGATCCCGGGCGGGACCGGGCAGCTGGGACGAGAGTTGAACAGGCAGGCACAGCAGGCGGGTGCCGATGTCCGCGCGCCCGGCCGTGCCGAGCTGGACGTGACGAGCGCGGGGCAGGTCGTCTCCGCCGTGCGTGAGCTGGCCGAGCACGCCCGGCGGCGCGGCGGCCGCCCGGTGGTGATCAATGCCGCCGCCTACACCGCGGTTGACGCCGCCGAATCGGCCGAACGCAAGGCGTTCGCGGTCAACGCCGATGGCCCCCGCCTGCTCGCCGCCGCCTGCGCCTCGGCGCAGGTGCCGCTGATTCACGTGTCCACCGACTACGTCTTCTCCGGCGAGTCCGACCGGCCGTACGAGCCCGACGACCCGCTGGGCCCGCGCAGCGCGTACGGCCGCACCAAGGCGGCAGGTGAAGTGGCGGTGCTCGCGTCCGGAGCCGATGCCTGGGTGGTCCGCACCGCGTGGGTCTACGGCGTGGGCGGCTCGAACTTCGTGCACACCATCGCCCGGCTGGAGCGGGAGAAGGAGACGCTGCGGGTGGTCGACGACCAGCACGGGTCACCGACGTCGGCGGAGGCGCTGGCAGGCGGGCTGCTGCAGCTGGCGGAGCGCATCGCCGACGGCCAGGGGCCCGAGCAGCGGACCCTGCACTGCACCTGCCAAGGCAGCACCACGTGGTTCGGCTTCGCCAGGGCGATCTTCGAGGAGCTGGACGCCGATCCGGAACGCGTGCAGCCGTGCTCGACGCAGGACTTCCCGCGCCCGGCGCCGCGGCCGGCCCGCGCGGTGCTGTCGCCGAGGTCGTGGCTGGCGGCCGAGCTCGACCCGATGCCGGCATGGCGCGAGGCGTTGGCTGCGTACGTGCGCAAGCACCGCGACGAGCTGCGGGCGGCCGAGTAGTGGCTATTTGCCCGCTGCCTTTCGGTAGGCCGCTACGGTCAGCTCCGCACGGCGGCGCCGGGGCTGGCCTGCGCGGTGCTGTCGCCGAGGTCGTGGCTGGCGGCCGGGTTCGACCCGATGCCGGTATGGCGCGAGGTGTTGGCTGCGTACGTGCGCAAGCACCGTGACGAGCTGCGGGCGGCCGAGTAGTGGCTATTTGCCCGCTGCCTTGCGGTAGGCCGCTACGGTCAGCTCCGCGCAGCGGCGCCAGGTGTACGTGGCAGCATGGGCTCGTCGCGCGACGGACGCCTCCGGGGTGCGCGAGTCCGCCACGGCCGCGTTCATTGCAGCTATGAGGGCGTCCACGTCGCCGTAGGGCACCAGGTGGGCGTGCCCGCCGGAGACCTCCCGCAAAGCCGGGACATCCGTGCACACGACCGGAACGTCGCACGCCATCGCCTCCAGCACGGGCAGCCCGAACCCTTCGTCCCGTGACGGCAGCACCAACGCGCTGGCCCCGGCCATCACGCTGCGCAGGTCGACGTCGGAGACGTATCCGGCGTGCAGCGAGCGCGGCGATGCCTCGAACGTCCCCGGCCCGACGTAGACCAACGGCGGCAGGCCGGGATCCGCCTGATGCGCCTTGGCCAGCCAGCGCAGCCCCTTGCGTGGGCCCGCCGCGCCCACGAACAGCACGTACTTGGACGGCAGCGACAGCCGCTGGCGCAGCCGCTCGGTCGGTGGCTGGGCGGCGAACCAGGACGGATCCACCCCCAACGGGGTGACCATGATCTTGTCGCGGTCCACCTCCAGCCGTTCCGCCACCTTGTCCGCCACCGCGGCGGTCGGCGTGCAGATCACCTTGGCCCGGCGCGCGCTGACCCGCACCAGCGCGGGCAGGTCGGGCTGGCCCGCCGACTCGGGGCGGTCGAGGAACGCCAGGTCGTGGATGGTCACCACGCCTGCGGCGCGCAGCGTGCCGGGCAGGACGAAGTTCGTGCCGTGCACGACGTCGGCGAACCCGGCGAACAGCTCCACCGGTGGGATGCGGCTGCGGCGCCACGCCGCCCGCAACAGGCGGGCGGGTACCGGCATCCCGGCGGCGGTCACGCCGTGCGGCAGCATCCGGCGCAGCTTGCGCCAGCCACGCACGGTGAATGCGACGCCGCGGGATCGCACCTCCGGCATGGACGCCAGCTCTTCGGTGAGGGAGAACGTGTAGCGACCGACACCGGTGCGCTCGCCGATCAGCGGGGTGCCGTCGAACAGCACCCGCAGCGGGGCCGCCTCCCGCTCGGCGGAGGATTGCGACGACTTAGCCACGTCTGACGACCTTACGAAGCCGCCCGGCCGCTCGTCGGCCGAGTTCGCGGATTCCTCCCGTGGCCAGGTACTCGCGCGCCAGCGCGACGTCCCGACGCAGCTTGGCCAGTCCGCGCGGCTGCGGTTCGGTGGTCAGGTCCGCCGCGCCGGGCAGCCGGTCGGCCGCGGGCCTGGGGTCGCGGCAGAACTCGACCAGCGGGCGCAGCACCTCCGGCCAGGTGAACCGCTGGGCCACCGCGGCGATCCGCTCGGTGCACGCCGCCGCGAACTCGGTGTCGTACAGGCACTTCTCCAGCGCTTCGGCCAGCGCCACCGGGTCCTCCGGCGGGACGACCACGCCCAGCTGCTCGGCGCGCACCAGGTCGGCGAACGCGTCGCCGTCGGTGGTGACGATGGGCAGCCCCGCCCACAGGTAGTCCAGCACCCTGGTGCGGAACGCGAACGTGGTCTCCACGTGCTGGTAGTGGGTGGTGACCCCGCAGTCGGCGTCCAGCAGCCAGTTCTGCCGCTCGGCGTAGGGCACCCAGTGCTGGTTGAAGAACACGTGCTTGCCGGTCAGCCCGAGCTCGTCGGCCAGCCGGACGGTGCGCGCGGCGATGGACATCTCCCCGACCTCGGGGTTGGGGTGCTTCATGCCCAAGAACACCAGGCGCACGTCGCCGCGCCGCTCGCGCAGCCGGTCGATCGCGCGGATCAGCGTGAGCGGGTCGAACCAGCTGTACACCCCGCCTGCCCAGATGATCACGTGGTCGGTGTCCGAGATGCCGTCGATGCTGGCCCGCAGCCCGTCACCGGTGCGCACCGGCGGCTGCTCCGGCAGGCCGAACGGGACCACGGCGAGCAGGGACTGGGTGGTGGGATCGGCGTCGTACAGCCGGGGCGACAGCCGGCCGATCGCCGCCAGATGCCCGAGCCACAGGTGCCGCTGCCGTTCGGAGGCGCACAGGAAGAAGTCACCGCGCTCCAGCTGCGCGTCGAGCACCCTGGTCACCCCGGCGACGTCCGCGGCCCGCCGGTCGTCCGGGGTGTCCTTGGACTGCTCGAGCAGCTCCAGGTGCATCGGGTCGTACAGGTCGCAGACCACGATCTTGTGCGAGTGCCGCTCCTTGAGCGCCGGAGCCATCTCCAGCACGTGGCCCTGCAGGACGACGATCTCCGCCCACTCGACGGGTTCGGCCAGGTCGCGGTGCCTGGCCTCGGAGACCCGGAACTGCCCGGCAGGCAGCTCGCCGAGCGCGTTCGCCGGGTTGACCGTGACCAGCCGCACGTCGTGCTCGGCGGACAGGATGCGGGCGATGTTCCACGCCCGGATCGCCGGGCCGGCCATCCGGCCGGAAAGCGCGTCCCCGGTGATCACCAGGACCTTGCGGCGACGGCCGAAGGCATCGGCGATGCCGAACGCTTCGGCGAGCACGTCGTGCGCGGCCAGGTAGCGGGGCAACGGGTAAGCCGGCTCGAGTGCGTTGCGCAGCAACGGCAGCAGGTCCGCATCGGTTCTCCGCCTGCTCGCCTGGATGCGCTCCCGGTCCTCGCGCAGCCCGGGCAGCTGCTCCACGAACTGGTCGACGGCCAGCAGACCGGCGAGCGTGCTGCGCGGGATCGGCACCGGCGAGGTCTCCGGCGGCGTCACCCCGGCGGCGAGGTCGAGCTGCGTCGGGTCGAGCTCGCCCCGGGCGGTGGCCCGGCGCACGGCCAACGCGAGCGCGGCGGGCAGCGCACGGGCCAGCGTGTCGTCCGCCAGGTTCTTGTACATGGCGGCCAGCGCGTTGCGCTCGAGCAGGAACGTCTCGCGGCCGGACTCAGGCTTGTCCAGCGCGTTCATCGTCCCGTGGTGCTCGTGGTAGGCCACCGACGACGGCTCGTAGCGCACCCGCCAGCCGAGCAGGTTCAGCCGCCAGCCGAGGTCGACGTCCTCGTAGAACATGAACATGCGCTCGTCGAAGCCGCCGACCTCGGCGAACACCGACGCGCGCACGAACATCGCCGACCCGGTGGCGAACAGCACGTCCTTGGCCCGCTCGTGCTCCTCGGCGGGCAGATCGGCCAGCGGGCGCCCGGCGTGCCGCTTGTAGCCCATGCCGAACCAGGTCAGCCCGGCGTCCACGAAATCCACGTGGGTGCCGTCGGCGTCGAGCACCTTGCTGGCCACCGCCGCCACCGTCGGGTCGGTCTTGAGTACGTCGACCGCGGCGCGCGCCCAGCGCGCATCGGGCCGCGCGTCGTTGTTGAGGAACGCCAGCACGCTGCCGTGGGCGTGCTCGGCGCCCAGGTTGCAGCCACCGGCGAAGCCACGGTTGGTGTCGGAGCGCACCACGCGCACCCCGGGCAGCCGCTTGGCGGCCGCGGTGAGCTCGTCGGCGTCGCTACCACCTGAGCCGTTGTCCACGCAGACGACCTCGAAGTCCGGGTAGTCCAGGTCGCCGGTGATCCGCTCCAGGCACCTGACGGTGTCGGCCGCGCGGCGGAAGTTGACCACGACGACCGAGAGCAGCGGATCGACCTGCGCCACGAAGGCTCCCTTCTTGCGGACGATGTCCGAAGATTAGCGGGAGCTCACTCCGCGACGGACGCCCGCACCCTGCTGGGGTCCGTGTCGCCGGGCCCCACCGTCTGCCGCCACACCGCGACCGCCCGGCCGCTCCCGTCGACGGCCAGCCCGACGCTCCACAGTTCGTTCTCCGCGGCCACCGTGCCCGGCCCCGACCACGTCCCGGACGGCGGCCGGAGCACCGCTTCCACCCGGTCGTCCGCGTCGGTCGTGCGGTTGACCAGCCAGACGACGTGGACGGTGCGGCCGTCGTCCACACCGATCTGCGGGGCCGCCCCTGCCGTCGTCAGCTGTTCCGGGGTGCCCCACGTGCCCGAGGCGGGCCGACCGGCCGCGGCCACCCCCGACTGGGTGGAATCGAGGTTGACCTGCCAGACGGCTGTCGCGTTCCCCTGCCCGTCCAGCACGCCTTCCGGCCGGACGGCGTTGCGGGTCTTGTCGGAGATCGTCTGGACCTGCGACCAGCCGCCGGAGGTTCGATGCGCTGCCTGCACGACCCGGACGGAGCTCCGCAGCACCCACAGCACCTGGACCGTGCTGCCGTCCTTGCCGGTCACCACGGCCGGCTGCTCGCCGTGCCTGCCCGCCCGGGACAGCGTCGTGGCCGTTTCCCACGCGCCGTTGCGGGTGGCGCGAGACGCCTTGATCCGGTCGATGCCCTCGCTGTCGGTGTCCTTCCACGCGGCGTGCGCAGTGCCCGAGAAATCCAGGGCGACCTCGTGCTGGCGGCCGGAACCGGCGATCGGCTGCGGGGTACCCCAGCTGGTGGCGCCCGCGTTCAGCCGCGACGACCGCAGCCCGTTGCGCTGATGCCAGGCCACGATCGCGTCCCCGTGCTTGTTGCTCGCCAGCCGTGGCCTGCTGACCCCGCCCGCCGCCGAGACCGCTCGCGCCGCGTCCCATGACCCGCCCGGGCGCAGCGTGGCCGCCATGACCCGGCGCCCGTCCGCGGCGGATGCCGTGGCGTTCTCCATCCACGCCGCCACGACGAGGCCGTCGGGGGCGGCGACGATCTGCGGCTCGTCGGCGTCGCGTTCCGGGTTGGACAGGGTCACCGGGGCCGACCACGAGCCGCCCGGCGCCCGTCGCGCCGCCTTGATCACGTCGATGTCGGCGGTACGGCGTTCCGCCCACACCACGGTCGCCGTGCCCGCGCCGTCGATGGCCGCTTGCTGCTGGCTGGCCACCCCGTCCGGGGCGGACACCGTCGCCGGTGGTGTCCACGACGCCGCCTGTGCGGGAAGCGTGGTGACCGCGCTCGTGGTGGTGACCACCGCCGTCACCACGGCCAGCCTGAATGCGATGCGACTGCGCGCTTGCGTCATCGACTGTCCCTTTCCGGCCGCCATGGGTGGCGGCCTCCGCCCTCGAGCAGTCCCTCCCGGCCGGTCGTGCCTGCCGGGCGGAACATCGTGCGCCTGCTGTGCTCAGCGGCCGACCCACGCGCGCCAGACCCGGCGCCGCGTGGCCGCGGTGACCCCCGCCGAGCGCAGCGCCCGGCGGGCCCGCAACGCGGCCGGCAGCATCCGAAGCGTCTCGCTGAGCACTCGTAAACGCAACGACGGACGGAAGTTCGGGGTGCGTGGAGCGGGCCGGAAGGGCAGCAGCGCAGTGATGGCGGCGAACCTGGCCAGCTCGGTGACCGCGACGCGCGCCGGGGCGCAGCGCAGCAGCATCACGAGCCGGTTCCGCTCGTTCCACCGGTGGAAATCCGGTGACCCGATGGCCGCGCTGGCCCCGTGCAGGTGCCGCACGGTGGCGTGCGGCACGGACACCACGCGCCACCCGCCCAGCCGCAGCCGCCACGAGGTGTCGGTGTCCTCGTAGTAGCAGAAGAAGTCGGCGGGAACGCCGCCGACGGCGCGCAGCGAGCTGGTGCGCAGCAGGGCGGCACCGCCGCAGAACCCGAACACCTCGCTGGTGACCGTGCTGGCCAGGTCCTGCCCGTACCCGAGCGGGGTCAGCGCGACGCCGACCGACTGCGTGCGACCGGACGGATCGACCAGGCGGGCGCTGGCCGCCGCCGCACGCTCGTCGCCGTCGAGCGCGTTCTCCAGCAGCGACAGCCATTCCGGGCTTGGTACGGCGTCGTCGTTGAGCCAGGCGACGTAGCGCGTCTTCACCAGGGGAAGAGCGGCGGCGAGAGCCCCGGCGTAGCCGGTGTTGCGGTCGAGGCGAAGCACTTCGGGACGGGCGGGATGCCCGGCGAGCAGTTCGGCGGTGCCGTCGTCGGAGGCGTTGTCGACCACCAGCAGCCGATGCGGTCGCTGCTGGGCGGACAACGCGTCCAGGCAGTCGCCGATGTGGGCAGCACCGCGCCAGGTCACGACCACCACGGTGGTCGACACTTCGGTGTCCGCCACGACCAGGAGAATAGGCGCATGCCGGAGCTGCTGGTGATCGCGGAGCAACTGTTCGCCCCGGTACCCGGTGGCACCGGCCGCTACACCGAGCAGTTGATCCCCGCGCTGGTGGCCACCGCGCCGAAGGGGTGGACCGTGGGCACGGTGGTGTGCCGCCATGCGGACGTCACCAGGGCGAGGTTCCAGGGCGCAGGCGAGCCCAAAGTGCTGCGGCTGCCGCGACGGGCCATGACGCTGCTGTGGCAGTACGGCGTGCGGTACTGGCCGGGTGGGCGGGACGTTGCGGCCGTGCACGCCCCGACCCCGTTCGCGCCGCCCGCCAAACCGCGGGGTGCTCGGCTGACCGTCACGGTGCACGACACGGTGCCGTGGACGCACCCGGAAACCCTCACGCCGCGTGGCGTTCGCTGGCACAAGTCGGTGATCGCGCGGGCATTCCGGGTGGCTGACGCCGTGGTGGTGCCGACCCGGGCGGTCGCCGACGATCTCCGGATGCGGGTCGGCGGCCCGGCACGCATCGAAGTCGTGCCGCATGCCGCCGCGGATCTGTTCGCCGATCCGCAGGCCGGCCACGCCCGGCCGTCCGATCTGCCCGGCCGCTATCTGCTGGCGGTCGGCACGATCGAGCCGCGCAAGGGCATCGACGTGCTGATCGGTGCCCTGGCCCGGCTGCGCAGCGCGGGGGAGGAGCCGCCGCCGCTGGTCCTGGCAGGCCCGCAGGGCTGGGGCGGGCTGGACCCGCTTGCCCTGGCCGAGCGGCGCGGCCTGCCCACAGGTGCCGTGCGGGTGCTGGGGGCGGTGCCGGACGCCGCGCTGGCGGGCACGGTGCTCGGCGCGACGATCGTGGTCGTGCCGAGCCGGGCGGAAGGGTTCGGCCTGCCGGTGCTGGAGGCCATGGCCGCCGGGGTTCCCGTGGTGCATTCCGACGTGCCCGCCTTGGTCGAGGTCGGTGGTGGCGCCGGCGAGGTGGTGCCCGCCGGGGATGAGGGCGCGCTGGCCGCCTCGCTCCGCAAGCTGCTCGGTGACCAGCGCAGGCGCGCGGAGATGGCGGCCGCCGGGCGCCGCCGCGCCGCGGAGTTCTCCTGGCAGCGGACCGCAGAAGCCTTGTGGCGGCTGCACACGGACGCAAGCGGATTTGCCGGTTCCTGACCACCGCAGGGAACGCTCGTCGTAGTCTTCGGATCATGCTGGCCGAGCCCAAGGTGCTCATCGACGCCACGGCCGTGCCCGCCGACCGCGGCGGGGTCGGCCGGTACGTCGATGCGCTGATCGCCGCGCTGGATGCCGACGGGGCGTCCCTCGTGGTGGTCTGCCAGGCCCGGGACGAGCACTTCTACGGCGAGATCGCGCCGAACGCCGACGTGGTCGCCGCGCCCGCGGCGATCGCCCGGCCGCCGGTGCGGCTGGCCTGGGAACAAGTGGGCTTTCCCCGGCTGATCGCCAAGCTGGGCGTCGATGTGGTGCACAGCCCGCACTACACCATGCCGCTGGCGGCCAAGGCGGCGTCGGTGGTGACGCTGCACGACGCGACGTTCTTCACCGAGCCGGTACTGCACTCGGCGGTGAAGGTCCGGTTCTTCCGGGCATGGACGTCGATCTCGGTGCGGCGGGCGGACGGCTGCGTGGTGCCAAGCGAAGCGACCGCGCGGGAGCTGGCCGCGGTCGCCGACGCCGATCTCGGCAGGCTGGCCGTGATCCCGCACGGCGTGGACACCGACAGCTTCCACCCGCCGTCGGACGAGGAAGTGCGCCAGGCGCGGGCCGCTGCCGGGCTGGGCGAGCAACCGTACGTGGCTTTTCTCGGGGCGTTGGAGCCCCGCAAGAACGTGCCCGCGCTGATCCGCGGGTTCGTGCAAGCCGTGCGCGACCGGCCCGATCCGCCCGCGCTGGTGCTCGCGGGTCCGCCGGGATGGGACGACCGGATCGCCAAGGCCCTCGCGGTGGTCCCGCCGCACGTGCGGGTGATCCGCGCCGGGTACCTGCCGTACCGGTGCTTGGCCGGGTACCTCGGCGGGGCCGAGCTGGTGGTGTATCCGAGCCTCGGCGAGGGTTTCGGGCTGCCGGTGCTGGAGGCAATGGCCTGCGGTGCCTGCGTGCTCACCACCCGGCGGCTGGCGCTGCCGGAGGTCGGCGGGGACGCGGTGGCCTACTGCGGGGTGGGCGCCGGCGACGTCGCGGCGGCGTTGGCCGAGCTGCTCGACGACCCGGGCAGACGAGCCGAGCTTGCCGCCGCAGCCGTGCTACGGGCGAAGGAATTCAGCTGGCGGGCCAGCGCACAACGTCATCGTGACGTGTACGAGCGGGCCGCCCGAGCCCGGTCGAGGAGCAGATGAGGCCGCCGAGAACAATGTCGCGCGTGACTGCTGCCAGTACCCGCTACGGCGACCGGGTCGCCGTGGTCACCGTGACCTACACCTCCGGCGACGTCCTGGAACGGTTCCTGGACACGCTGGTGAAGGCGTCGTCGCGCGAGGTCACCGTGGTGCTGGCGGACAACGGGTCGTCCGACGAGGCGCCGCAGCGTGCCGCCCGCGAGCGGGAGAACGTGCGCGTGCTGCCCACCGGGGGGAATCTGGGCTATGGCACCGCGGCCAACCGCGGCGTGGCCGAGCTGGACGATTCCTTCGGGTGGGTGGTCATCGCCAATCCGGACCTGGAGTGGGAGCCGGGGTCGCTGGACGAGCTGCTGGCGGCCGCCGAGCGGTGGCCGCAGGGTGGCGCGTTCGGCCCGTTGATCAGGGAGGCGGACGGGTCGATCTACCCGTCGGCGCGCAGCCTGCCGTCGCTGGTGCGCGGCGCCGGGCACGCGATCTTCGCCGACATCTGGCCGAACAACCCGTGGACCAAGGCCTACCTGCAGACGACCAGCCAGCCGAGGGAGCGCACCGCCGGCTGGCTGTCCGGGTCCTGCTTGCTGCTGCGCAGGCAGGCGTTCGAGGACGTCGAGGGGTTCGACGAGCGCTTCTTCATGTACTTCGAGGACGTCGACCTCGGTGAGCGGCTGACCAGGCGCGGATGGCTCAACGTGTACGTGCCGAGCGCCCAGGTGATGCACATCCAGGGGCACGCGACGTCCCGGGAGACCGAGGCGATGCTGATCGCCCACCACGACAGCGCCTACCGGTACCTGGCCAACAGGTACTCGCATCCGTTGCTGCGGCCGATGCTGTGGCTGTTGCGGCTGGGGCTTGCCGTGCGCTTGCGGATCGCCTTGCGCAAGCGCACGCGCTCATCGTGACTCCGCGTTCGCGGCCACGTGAGTGGCGGCCGGGGTGATCGCTCCGCAAGCGGCGGACCGTCGGTGGTGTGCGTGGCGAAACCTGGGTGAGCGGTTGACCCGGCAGGCGTCACGGGCAGTGGCCTACGACGATGCCCCCGGTCGCTGGGCCGCGCCGGGTCAGCCGTTCAGCCGGTCCGCGACGTTGGTGCTTCGCCGCCGTTGCGTGGTGGTGGGCAGCAGGTCGTCGGTGTGCTCCTCGACCACGATCTCGTCCTCGGCCTGCTCGCCGTCCGCCTCGCCTGCGTTGTCCGAACCGTCGGCACCGCCGGCCTTCCCGGCCTGCTGACCGGGCGCAGGGATCTGCGTGGTCGGTGTCGACTCGGCCAAGTAGTCCTCGTCCTGTTCGCGGATCTCCTCGTCGGTGAGGATCGTCGTCGCATCCGGATCCACCGTGGCCGCCTCGGCGCCGCGCACCACCTCGCGGGGGATCTGCTGGGTGCTGGCGGCGTCCATCGGAGAGATCGCGTTGTCCGGCGTGACGACGTACGCGCCCCGCTCCCGGGCCCGCTTGAGCAACGCCTCTGCCCTGGCGAGAGGGTCCATCCCCGACCTCCTGCTCGACGGGCGCCCAGACGGTGAGGTGGTGCGCCCGTGCACCCCTCAAGAGTAGGCCGTCCAGGTGATCTCCGGCAGGGAAATCACGCCGTATCGGCCCACGTGTCGCCCATTTGGTGCTCGTGCAAACGTTGTGGAGCGATTGTGTCAGGATCGCTGGCATGAGTGACCACCCCCCAGCCGCGCTCCAGGCGAAACCCGACCCCGGAGCGGATGCCGTGGTGCTGGTCGGCGGCAAAGGGACCAGGCTGCGGCCGCTGACGCTGTCCACACCGAAACCGATGCTGCCGACCGCGGGTGTGCCGTTCCTGTCCCACCTGCTGTCCCGGATTCGCGCGGCGGGCATCCGCCACGTGGTGCTGGGCACGTCCTACCAAGCCGACGTGTTCTCCGAGTACTTCGGGGACGGTTCGCGGCTGGGGCTGGAGCTGGAGTACGTGGTCGAATCCGAGCCGCTGGACACCGCAGGTGCCATTCGCAACGTCGCGCACCTGCTGCGGGCCGACGACGTCCTGGTGTTCAACGGCGACATCCTCTCCGCCGCTAGCCCGCTGGATCTGCTGGCCACGCACCGCGACACCGGCGCGGACGTCACGCTGCACCTGGTCAAGGTGGACGACCCGAGTCGGTTCGGCTCCGTTCCGACCGACGCAGACGGCCGGGTGACCGCGTTCTTGGAGAAGACACCCAACCCGCCGACCGATCAGGTCAACGCCGGGTGCTACGTGTTCCGCCGGTCCGTCATCGACGAGATCCCGGCCGGGCGGCCGGTGTCGGTGGAGCGGGAGACGTTTCCGCAGCTGCTGGCCGCCGGACGGCACCTGCATGCCCACGTGGATTCGTCGTACTGGCTCGACGTCGGCNCCCCCGCCGCATTCGTCAAGGGCTCGGCCGACCTGGTCCGGGGCATCGCACCGAGCGCGATGCTGACCGACGTGCCCGCGGAGCGCCTGGTGGACCCCGCCGCGTCGGTCGACCCGTCGGCCGTGGTGGACGGCGGATCGACGGTCGGTGCCGACGGGGTCGTCGCCGCAGGCGCGCGCGTGACCTCCTCGGTGCTGCTGGACGGCGTGCACGTGGCCGAAGACGCTGTGGTCGTGAACTCGGTGCTGGGCAAGGGCGCCGTCGTCGGACCGCGGACCGTGCTGCGCGGTGCCGTGCTCGGCGACGGGGCGCATGTCGGCGCGGACTGCGAACTGCTCGACGGCGTCCGAGTGTGGCCCGGTGTCGAGCTTCCGGACGGGGGCGTGCGGTTCTCCTCCGACGCGTGAACGGCCAGCCTCAAATAAGGCGTCTGATCTTTAGCTGCGTGTATGGTGTGCGCCTTCGAGGGCCAAGCCGAGCGAGCCTGACGTGTGTCAGGAAGCCGTGCATTAGCGTAGCTGTGGGCGGGGTTCAACTCCACCGAGCCGCGTCGATCTTGTCTGCGGCCTCGCTGACAGCCTGAACGATAGTCTGCAGGTGGGAAATTTTGTCGTCAAGTGACGTGAGTAAGTCGGCGGCATTCATCAGTGTAGAAGTGTGGTCGCCTAGATATTCTAATCTTCCAGCAGCTTCGCAAAGCATTGATGCATAATCGGGTAGATTTGAAAGAATGTCTGATGCGCTGTAGAGGAGACCGACTATGTCGGGGTCCAATGCCGGTGTTCCGTGCCTCAATTGATTGAGTTCGTCGAGTAATTCGCGCATCAAAAGTGCTGCATCGGCGTCGATCCTCTCGAGGCGTTCTAGCGTTTCTTTGATGCCACGATCGCGGTCCTTGATGGCTTGCGTGATGAGATCTACCAGCCTGTCCTCCGTGATCCCGCGCAACCCTCGGAGTGTGGCCACCTTCCCTTTTTCTCGGTCTCGTTTCCATTTCTCTAATAACTCGATAGGATAGCGTCTTGCCGCGCCGGGTTCGTCGATTGTCTTGTGGTGGACTGTGCAGAGGAATATCAAATTGTCGAAGGAGTTGCGCTCCTCGTCGGTCATGCTGGCGACGTACCGTTCTCCTCGTTGCTTTGCTGCTCGAATATGAGCAATCTCCAGGGCCAGCTTGAACTTCCCGTCTACCTTTCTAAGCAATGGTTCACCGCAGTCTGGCCAATAGCATGTTCCTCCGCTCAATAGCGTAATGCCGCTCGGTCGGCGCGAGAATAGTTGCGGGAGTTGGTCACAATGTCTCCTTTTTGGGTAAAGCTTATTCTTACAAGTAATACTAGCGAAAGAGAAAGCGTGTCCAATATTTGATTCGGGTTCCACTCAATTGGCCTGCCCCGGTAATCCGGGGCGGCGAGCTCGCTCGGTAGGTCTGCTACGGTGACTTGCCGAAGTGAGGCCGGACGATGTCACAGCGATGCCCCGGGGAGGGGCACTGCTATTGCACCGTATGGAAGGTCGCTGCGAGCGCTGATTCCGTCATCTACTCGCGGGCCAGGGCTGCCTGCACGATGCGCAGGGCTTCCGCGCGGTCGAGGCCGAGGCCGTCGATGATGCGCACGTATTCGGCTGCGGCTTCCGCTGCGCGCTGCCTGGCCGCGTTGCCCTGCGCGCTGACGAACGTGCCTGCCCGGCCGCGGGTGTCCACCAGGCCCGCCGCCTCCAGCTCTCGATAGGCGCGCGCCACGGTGTTGGGAGCGATGCCCAGGTCGGCGGCGAGCGCACGAACCGTAGGCAGTTTCGTGCCCGCCGGAAGCCGTCCGTCGCCGATCTGAGCCGCCAGCGCGCTGCGGACCTGTTCGAACGGCGGCACGGGGGAGTCCGGGTCGATGTGCAGCCGCAGCGTCATCCGGCACCAACCCCCGCGGCCCGGTGAGCGGCACGCACCGCAGCCAGCAACGGCAGCAAGTCCTCGCTCCCGTCCGGCAGCCCGTCCACCGGCCACCAGCGCAGGTCGTCCGATTCGTCGCTGCGCACCGGCTGTGCACCTGGCGGCGCCCAGGCAACGAACCGCACGTCCAGATGCCGGGTCGGCACGCCCAGCGAGCAGGTGATCGGATGCACGTCGAGGTGGACCGGCTCGGGCGCGAACCGCAGCCCGGCGATCCCGGATTCCTCGGCCGCCTCCCGCGCGGCCGCCGCGGCCAGCGATTCGTCGCCCGGCTCGCAGTGGCCGCCCAGCTGCAACCACCTGCCCACCCGCGGATGCAGGGTGAGCAGCACGTTCTCGCCGCCGTGGTCGAGCACCACCGCCGACGCAGTGAGGTGGCCGGCCGCGCACGAACGGGCACACGCATCGGGGCGTGCGGCCAGGAACGCCAGGTACGCCTGGCGCAGCGACTCCTGCTCATGCGTCGGCGGATGCCACGAACCGAGCAGGTCGACGGCGGCGGAGTGCAGGCTCACAGCTCGATCAATCCCTCCTCGTGCGGCCGCGGCGGCCGTGGCTGGGACAGGTCCCCTGCCTCCGGCGCCGGCCTGCCGATCGCGACCGCGCCGAGCGGATACCAGTCGTCGCCCAGGCCGAGCACGTCGCGGGCGGTCGGCGCGGCGAAGATCGTCGAACCGACCCAGCACGAGCCGAGCCCTTCGGCGGCCAGCGCCACCAGCAGCGCCTGCACGGCGGCACCACCCGCCACGGTGAACATAGTGTGCTCGCACGCGGCACGCCGCTGGTCGGGATACGCGTGCGCCCCCTCGGGCACCAAGAACGGCACGATCAGCTCGGGCGCACGGCGAAGCAGGTCGCCGCGCGCCAGCCGCTTCTCGATCTGCTGCGGCGTGAACCCGTCCCCTTCCAGGTCCGCCCGCCATACCTCGCGCATGGCGTCGAGCAACCGGGTACGCAGCTGCGCGTCGCGCAGCCACAGGAACCGCACCGGCTTGGTGTGATGCGGAGCCGGTGCGGTCAACGCCGCGCCGACTGCCCTGCGTACCGCATCGGGATCGACCGGCTCGTCGCTGAACGCCCGCACCGAGCGGCGCACCAGCACCGCCTGCTTGCGGCCCTCGGCCATCGCCTCGGCCGTCCCCAGCCGGAACAGGTCCTGCTCGGCGGGCCGGATCAGGTCCTGCGCGGACGACCCGTCGTCGACGATGGTCAGCCCGCGCACCACCGCCACCGGCACGCCGCGCAACTTGCCCTTGACCAAGTCCGCGGCCGCGGCCAGTTCGTCGGCCACCGCGACCTCGGTGACCTGCAGCTCGTTGCCGTGCGCATCGGTCTGCCCGGCGTAGGAGTGCAGCACCCGCAGCCCGGATGCGCCGATGGCGACGTCGGTTTGCCCGACCCGCCACGCGCGGCCCATGGTGTCCGTGATCACCACGGCGACTTCCACGCCAAGCCGTTCGCGCAGGCCGTTGCGCAGCGCCTTCGCCGAAGCGTCCGGGTCACTGGGCAGGACGGCGATCTCCCCGGTGGCCACGTTGGACGCGTCCACGCCGGAGGCGGCCTGCACGATGCCCAGCTTGTTCTCGGTGATGTGGGTCTGCCGGTAGGTGGCCAGGATGCGCCGCGATTCCTCCGCGACCAGCCGCCTGCGCACCGCCTCGCGCTGCTCGGCATCGCCGTCGACCCGGTGGATCATGCCTTCCACCTTGGAGAGCACCTTGCTGGTGACCACGACGACGTCGCCCGACCGCAGCCACGGCGCGGCCTGCGCGATGGCGCCGGTCAGATCGTCGCCGGGCCGGAACTCCGGCAAGCCGGTCACCGGCAGGATCTCCACCTTGTCGGCCGCGTGGTCGCCGGTGTGCTGACCGGCGGGTTCCCGGACGTCCCTGCTCATGGCCGCACCCCCGCCAGATCGAACGCCGCGCGCACCATGGCCGCGGTGGCATCCGGGCCGGACATGATCAGCGGCACGTCACGCACCTCGACTCCCGGGACGTCGGCGCGCTCGCCCTCGGCGATGAGCCACCCGTCGAGCAGCCCCTCGGCGGCGTCGTCCTTGCGTGCGCCGTAGTGGCGGCCCACCGCCTCGGCGGTGGTGTCCACCCCGATCGCGGCCAGGCAGGCGTCCGCCATCCCGCGCAGCGGCCGCCCGCCGATGATGGGGGAGACGCCGACGACCGGTGCCGACGCCGACCGCAGCGCCGCTTTCACCCCGGGCACGGCCAGCACGGTGCCGATCGACACCACCGGGTTCGACGGGGCCAGCAGGATCACGTCGGCACCGGCAATCGCCTCCAACACGCCCGGTCCCGCCTTGGCCTCGTCGGCGCCGACCGGGACGAACGCGTGCGCGGGCAGCTTGGCCCGGTAGCGCACCCACCACTCCTGGAAGTGGATCGCCCGCCGTTCGCCGGACGACGGCAGATCCACCACCACGTGGGTCTCCACCCGGTCGTCGCTCATCGGCAGCAACGTCACGCCCGGCCGCCACCGGTCGCACAGCGCCTCGGTGACCGCGGACAGCGGATAGCCGGCGCGCAGCATGCGCGAGCGGATCAGGTGGGTGGCGATGTCCTTGTCGCCCAGTGCGAACCAGTCCGCGTCCGCGCCGTAGGCCTTCAGCTCGTTCGAGACGGTCCACGTCTCGTCACGCTGGCCCCAGCCGCGTTCGGTGTCGCTGCCGCCGCCCAGGGTGTACATGCAGGTGTCCAGGTCGGGGCAGATGCGCAAGCCGTGCAGCCAGATGTCGTCCCCGGTGTTGACCACCGCAGTGATCTGGTGCTCTGTCTCGGTGTCCGGGGCGCCGACCGGAGGCAGGCCCAGTGCCGCCTTCACCCCGAGCAGGAAGCGTGCTCCGCCGACCCCGCCGACGATGACTGTGACCTTCACCCTGCCGATCCTCGCACGGCGGGCGAACCGGCGGGGCCGGTGGCGGGTCGGCAGCTCACTTCGCGGGACGCTGGCGGAAGACGAAGTACCGTTGCTGGTACGACCCGCATTCGCGGCAGAGGCGGTCGGCGGGCGCTCGGCCGATCCGGTCCGCCGGCTGTGCCGGGTGTGCTCCGTCGCATGCGCGAGCGTGAGACGGCTCACGAAGCGGGGCCGCGCCGGGCCGCCGCGGCGTTTCGTGGTGACAGGACATCGACCCGAGAGGTGCAGTTGACCTTGCCGAATCGGAGAGTGGGCGCGGCAGGGAAAGCCGACCTCCTCCCGCGAGAGTGTCGCGGTCGGCGTAATCTGCGGCTAACCCGGACGTGCCGCACTCCGCAGTGACTCAAGGAGAGCCCAGTGACCTACGTGATCGCCGAGCCCTGCGTCGACGTGCTCGACAAGGCGTGCATCGACGAGTGCCCCGTGGACTGCATCTACGAGGGCGAGCGGATGCTCTACATCCACCCGGACGAATGCGTCGACTGTGGTGCTTGTGAGCCGGTCTGTCCGGTCGAGGCCATCTACTACGAGGACGACGTGCCCGACGAGTGGGCGGCCTACACCCAGGCCAACGCGGACTTCTTCGAGAAGCTGGGGTCGCCTGGCGGCGCGGCGAAGGTCGGCAAGGTGGCCGACGACCCGCAGTGGATCAAGGACCTGCCGCCGCAGGGCGAATGATCCCGGGCGTGGCAGGGTGGGCCGACCGGTGAGCCGCCGCACGCCTGTAGCGTTGCCCGACTTCCCGTGGGACAAGCTGCGCCCGTACCGCGAGAAGGCCGCGCGGCATCCCGACGGGGTGGTCGACCTGGCCATCGGGACACCGGTCGACCCGGTCCCGGCCAGTGTGCAGGCCGCGCTGTCCTCGGTGGCCGAGATCCCCGGATACCCGTACACCTACGGCACGGCGGAACTGCGCGCCGCCGTGGTCGGCGCGCTGGCCCGAAGGCACGGGATCACCGGCGTAGATCCCGCGGCGGTGTTGCCGACGATCGGCTCCAAGGAACTGGTCGCCTGGCTTCCTCGCCTGCTCGGCGTGGGCGGCGGTGACCTGGTGGTGATCCCCGAGCTGGCGTATCCCACCTACGAGGTCGGGGCCGTTCTGGCCGGCGCGACGGTGCTGCGCGCGGACAGCCTGTTCGCCATCGGCCCGCAGCGGCCGGCACTGGTGTGGCTGAACTCGCCGGCGAACCCCACCGGCCGGGTGCTCGGGGTCGAGCACCTGCGCAAAGTGGTTGAGTGGGCTCGCGAGCGCGGCACGATCGTGGTGTCCGACGAGTGCTACCTGGCGCTGGGCTGGGAGACCGAACCGCTGTCGATCCTGCACCCGGACGTCTGCGGCGGTTCGCACGAGGGTCTGCTGGCGGTGCACTCGCTGTCGAAGTCGGCGAACATGGCCAGCTACCGCGCCGGTTTCGTGGTCGGCGACGTCGAGCTGATCCGGGCGTTGCACGAGGTGCGGCGGCACGCGGGCATGATCGTGCCCCGGCCGGTGCAGGAGGCGATGCGCGTGGCGCTGAACGACGACGACGCGCTGCGGGCGCAGCGCGAGCGGTACGCCAAGCGCCGCGAGGTGCTCAGGTCCGCGTTGCTCGGCAACGGGTTCTCCATCGACCACTCGGAAGCCGGCCTGTATTTGTGGGCGACCAGAGGCGAGGACGCCTGGCAGACGGTCGACTGGCTGGCCGAGCGCGGCATCGTGGTGGCGCCCGGCACGTTCTACGGTCCCCGCGGTGAGCAGCATGTGCGGATGTCGCTGACCGTCACCGACGAGGGCGCTCAGGTGGCCGCGGCCCGGCTGGCGTCCTGACCCGCCGACGGCGGCGCTGGACAGCCGGAGCGCGCCGACGGGCGGGAGGGGTCGACGCCGAAGTGGAACGCCGAGCGCCGGGCGCGGCGGCCCCAGGCCTCTCTGCGCGGCCACCGCGCCCCGCGCGGGCTCAGTCGTTGGCGTGCAGCGCGGCGTTGAGCTCGATCCCGGCTCCTTCGCGCCGCACCACTTCGACGGCGCCGGTCTCGGAGTTGCGGCGGAACAGCACCCCGGAAATGCCGGACAGCTCCCGCGCCTTCACCGTCGTGCCGTCGAAGCTCACCTTGGTGCCTGCCGTGACGTACAGCCCGGCCTCCACCACCGAGTCGTCGCCGAGCGAGATGCCGATTCCCGCGTTGGCGCCGATCAGGCAGCGCTTGCCGACCGAGATGACCTCCTTGCCGCCGCCGGACAGCGTGCCCATGATCGACGCGCCGCCGCCCAGGTCCGAGCCGTCGCCGACGACGACACCGGCCGAGATGCGGCCCTCGACCATCGAGGCGCCCAGCGTCCCGGCGTTGTAGTTGACGAAGCCTTCGTGCATCACCGTGGTGCCGGGCGCCAGGTAGGCCCCCAGGCGCACCCGGTCGGCGTCGGCGATGCGGACCCCGGTGGGCACCACGTAGTCGACCATGCGCGGGAACTTGTCCACGCCGTAGACGGTCACCGGGCCGCGAGCGCGCAGCCGCATCCTGGTCGCCTCGAACCCCTCCACCGGGCACGGCCCGAAATTGGTCCACACGACGTTGTTCAGCAGACCGAACACCCCGTCGAGGTTCTGCCCGTGCGGCGGGACCAGGCGGTGTGACAGCAGGTGCAACCGCAGGTAGACGTCGTGCGCGTCGGCGGGCGGGGCGTCCAGCCTGCCGATCGTGGTCCGCACTGCGACGACCTCGACGCCGCGGTCGGTGTCCGGGCCGACCAGCGCCGCGGCCGAGGCCCCCAGTGCGCTCTCGGCTTCCTCGCGGGACAGGCGCTGGGTCCCGGCCTCCTCGGACGCAGGCACCAGCTTCGGCTGGACGTACCAGGTGTCCAGCACCGTGCCGTCGGTGGTCACCGTGGCGAGGCCGACGCCGGTGGCGCCGGTGGTCTGCGGATCAGGCGGCAGCTGGCTCACTGAACGATCTCCTCGAGTTCGGCTTGCACATCCTTCACGGCCTGCGCGATCGTCTCCAGCGCGCGATAGCAGGCCGAGGTGGACTTCGGGCGCTGATTGTCGCAGCGACCCTGGTTGAACTCCCGCACCGCGCGGGTCATCTGGCGGCCCGGATCACGCAAGCTCTCGTGGTTGATCCGGCCTGCGGCGCTCACCGTGCGGGCGGCGTTGGCGATCTGCGTGACGTACTTCTCGCACAAGCGGGGCGCTTGGCCGCGCGGGTCGGTATGGCAGGTGTCCACGGCGAGGGCGCGGACCTTCTGCTGCAGCGACGGCAGGTCGACGGGTTCTTCCTCGGCGCTGTCGGTGCCACATCCGGCGAGCACGGCAACCACCGCGGCGGCACCGGCCACCAGGCGTCCTACGGGCTTCACAGCCACCACCGTAGTGCGCCGGTAGGGTTCGGCTATGCCCGAGTTGGACTTGCGTGCCGATCCGGTGGAGATCACCGCCGCCCTGGTGGACGTTCCCAGCGAATCGGGCCAGGAAGCGGCCGTCGCCGCCCTCGTCGAGGCGGCGTTGCGCAAGCACGCCCCGCACCTGGAAGTGGTGCGCGACGGCAACGCGGTGCTGGCTCGCAGTCGGCTCGGGCGGCCGCGCCGGGTGGTCTTCGCCGGCCACCTGGACACCGTGCCGGAGAACGGCAACCTGCCTCTGCGGCGGACCGGCAGCGGGCCGGACGAGGTCCTGCACGGCCTGGGCACGGTCGACATGAAGGCCGGGGACGCCGTCTTCCTGTCGCTGGCCGCCACCGTCACCGAGCCCCGGCACGACGTGACGTTCGTGTTCTACGACTGCGAAGAGATCGACGCCTCCCGCAACGGCCTCAACCGCATCCAGGCCAACCGGCCGGAGTGGCTGCGCGGGGATCTGGCCGTGGTCGGCGAGCCGTCCAACGCCGTCATCGAGGGCGGCTGCCAGGGCACGCTCCGGGTGCAGCTGCGCTTGGCCGGCAAACGGGCACACACCGCGCGGGCGTGGATGGGCACGAACGCGATCCACGCCATGGCCGAGCCGTTGCGCCGGCTGGCCGAGTACCAGCCCCGGCAGGTGGAGATCGACGGGCTGCTTTACCGGGAAGGCCTGCAGGCGGTCGCCGTCGAGGGAGGGGTGGCGGGCAACGTGGTGCCGGACGAGGCGACACTGACCATCAACCATCGGTTCGCCCCCGATCGCAGCCCGCAGCAGGCGCTGGAGCACCTGCGCGAAGTGTTCGACGGCTACCAGCTGACCGTGGTGGACGAGGCGGCCGGGGCGCTGCCCAGGCTGAGCGAGCCCGCGGCCGCGGAACTGGTCCGGGCCGCCGGGGGCAGGCCGGTGGCCAAACTGGGGTGGACGGACGTGGCCAGGTTCGCCGCGCTCGGCATGCCCGCGGTGAACTTCGGGCCGGGTGATCCGACGCTGGCGCACACCAAGGAGGAGCACGTGCGCGCGGCCGAGATCGGCAAGGTCGCCGAGGTGCTGCGGACGTTCCTGACCGGTCGCTGACTGCGCTGCGGGCCGGCACACCGGGTCACGGTCCGGTGGAGGCGCTACCCGGCGACGGCGGCCGCGAAGTTACGCTTCAACACCCTCGCACCCGACACCGCCGCCCGCCGTGATCACAGCTTTTCGACGGAGGAGAAACGCGTGGCAGAACCAGGCGCGAACGCTGAGTACACCTACCCCGAGCACCCGCGGGAGAAGCACAAGGGGCCGGTCGTGCTGCGCGGTGCACGGCGCCGCGAGGCGACCACCACCGACCAGCGGCTGCTGGACCAGCGCGGACCGTCGGACTGGGTGCACACCGACCCGTGGCGGGTGCTGCGCATCCAGGCGGAGTTCACCGAGGGCTTCGGCGCGCTCGCCGAGCTGCCCCGCGCGGTGACGGTCTTCGGATCGGCGCGCACCAAGCGGGACGAGCCGGAGTACGAGCTGGGCATGCGGATCGGCCGCGCGGTCGCCGAGGCGGGGTTCGCGGTCATCACCGGCGGCGGGCCGGGCACCATGGAGGCGGTCAACCGGGGCGCATCGGAAGCCGGCGGGCTGAGCGTCGGGCTGGGCATCGAGCTGCCGTTCGAGCAGGGGCTCAACCCGTGGGTCGAGCTCGGCGTGAACTTCCGGTACTTCTTCGCCCGCAAGACGATGTTCGTCAAGTACTCGCAGGCGTTCATCTGCCTGCCGGGCGGCTTCGGCACCCTGGACGAGCTGTTCGAGGCGCTGTGCCTGGTGCAGACGAAGAAGGTCACCAAGTTCCCGGTGGTGCTGTTCGGCACGCAGTACTGGGGCGGCCTGTACGAGTGGATCAAGAGCACGGTGCTCGGCGAGGGCAAGATCAGCCTCAAGGACATGGACCTGCTGCACCTGACCGACGACGTGGACGACGCGGTGCGCGTGGTGCAGGAGGCGTACCGGGCGTGGGAGGAGACCCACTAAACCCGAGTGCCGCGCCACGACGCGGCTCAGGACGGCGGAAACGAAGGCACGACCACTTGGTCGCTGGTGCAGGGAGGCATCGTGATCCCTCGCGGTCGTCACCCGTGCGGAGGCGCTCGGTTGTAGCGGATCACGCGCCGTCTGCGCGGACGTCTGGGGTAGTAGCGGCGGCGCGACCGGCTGTTGGGTCGTGGCGTGGCGCTGGCCAGTCGTACCGGCGGCTACTCGGTGGCGGCGAGCTCGTGGTGGATGTGCGCGAGCTGCAGGGCTGATTCGGCGTCCGGCAGCCGGAGAGCGGCGGTGACTTTGCTGTCGGTCACGCGGAAGATCGTCGCCCCGGTATCGGAGCCGCATCGCCCGGCCACTGGGCGTCCTGCTCGACGACCGCGAGACTGATCTTGTGCCACTTGCGAGGCGTCAGCCGGATGCCGGACCGTTGCACCCACCCGGCGAACTCGTCCGGTGTGATCCGCCGGCTCCGCGCGGTCCGAGGACGACGACCGGGTCACCGACGGTTTCGGCGGCACGGCGCAGGTCCCCGGCGTTCACCGCCTCGTACCACTGCTCGAGGGCGTACTTGAGTGCCGGCTCCATGGGAGCGAAGCGTACGCACCGCATGGGCTTTGCCGGTACGCGTGCTGCGGGTATCGGTGCAAGCGCGCCACGAACGCACCGTGGTTGCGGCGCGAAACTCCCCGCCCGGCGCCTGGCCAAGGCGCCCGGCCCGTCGGAGTCGTCTCGCAGTCGTCTCGCAGTCGTCTCGCAGTCGTCTCGTGCCTGTCTCGCGTCTATGCCGCGGCGGCTTCGTCCGGCCGCTTGTGGTAGCGGTCGACGTACTCCTGGTCGGACAGCTCGAGGATGGCGTACATGATCTCGTCGGTGACCGCACGGCGGACCGCCGGCGAGGACTCCAAGCCCCGGTAGCGGGAGAAGTCCAGCGGTTCGCCGAACCGCACCGTCACCTTCGCCAGGCGCGGGATGCGCTTGCCGACCGGGAGCACCTTTTCGGTGCCGATCAGCGCCACCGGGATCACCGGGGCGCCGGTGACCAGGGCCAGCTGCGCAACCCCGGTGTGCCCGCGGTGCAGTTTGCCGTCCCGCGAGCGGGTGCCCTCCGGGTAGATGCCGAACGCCTCCCCAGCTTCCAGTACCTTCCTGGCCGCGTTGAGGGCCTGCAGGCCGGCGTAGGCGTTGCCCCGCTCGACCGGGATGAAGCCGAGCGCGGACAGGAACGCCGCGAACATGCGGCCGCGCAGGCCCTTGCCGCGGAAGTACTCCGCCTTGCCGAGGAACTTCACCGGGCGCGGGGCGACGAACGGGATGACCCAGGTGTCGATGGCCGCACGATGGTTGGCCGCCACGATCAGCGGCCCGGTGCGCGGGACCCGGTCCGCTCCTTCGACGACCGGCCGGTAGACGAACCGGGCGATGGGCGCGAGAACATTCCGGATGATTTGCTGCAGCGCGCTGCGCGCGTCCATGACCACATCCTTTGCGGCTGAGGGGTACCCCTTCCAGGATGGCACGAACGGCGCCGGCGACCCACCGCCGAGGTGAGAGGTTACGGAGCGTTCACCGCGCTTAGCATCGCCGTTATGCAGCACGTGCAATTCGGCAGCCGCGTCCTGCCATCCGACCGCCCGTCGGTGATGGCCATCGTCAACCGCACCCGCGACTCGTTCTTCGACCGGGGGGCGACGTTCGAGGAGGCCGCGGCTCTGGCCGCGGTGGATCGCGCGGCCGCCGAGGGCGCGGACATCGTCGACATCGGCGGCGTGCGGGCCGGAGCGCACGGCGAGGAAGTGGACGTGGCGGAGGAGATCCGCCGGGTCGTCGGCCTGGTGGCCGCGGTCCGGGAGCGGCACCCCGACCTGGTGATCAGCGTGGACACCTGGCGGCACGAGGTGGCCAGGGAGGTGTGCGCGGCCGGCGCGGATCTGCTCAACGACACCTGGGGCGGTGCCGACCCGCGGCTGGCCGAGGTCGCCGCCGAGTTCGGGGTCGGGCTGGTGTGCTCGCACACCGGGGGAGTCCGGCCGCGCACCGACCCGCACCGGGTGCACTACGCCGACGTGGTCGCGCAGGTGGTGGACGAGCTGTGCGCCAGCGCCGAGCGGATGGTGGCGATCGGCGTGCCCCGGCACGGCGTGCTGATCGACCCCACCCACGACTTCGGCAAGAACACCTGGCACGGGCTGGCGTTGCTGCGGCACGCCGACCGGCTGGTGGAGACCGGATGGCCGGTGCTGATGGCGCTGTCGAACAAGGACTTCATCGGGGAGACGCTCGGCGGGTTGCCGCCGGAAGAGCGGTTGGAGGGAACCTTGGCGGCCACCGCCGTGGCGGCCATGGCCGGTGCACGTGTGTTCCGTGCCCACCAGGTGCGGGCCACGCGCCGCGTGGTGGACACCGTCGCGAGTATCCGCGGGGACCGGCCGCCGGGGCGGGTTCTGCGCGCGCTCGCCTGAGCCGTGCTGCTCCGAACACCCGGAAGTGGGCGGCTGCCCACACGGTCGCCGTGACGGATGCTGACTGCCGCGCCCGAGTTGCACTGTTCCGAGGCGAAGAAGAGGCGGGCTGCTGGCAGCCGTACCTGGGGCGTGCGTGAGCGCCTACCCCTTCGGCGCTTCCCACACCCTGGCAGCTGCGCCATGGGGGTCGTGTTGCACGTCGCTGCCGATGGCCTGGACCTGATCACTGGCAGCCGCGCCCGTGAGGGTTGTGCCCCGGCGTGCGAGATCACCGGCGAGGTGGTCCGCTGGCAGCCGCTCCTGTGGGGGCGTGCGCTTCAGCTGAATCACGTCTGTTCGAACGCACGGGCGACGCTGTCGATCCAGCGGGTCGCGCGGAGACGCGGGCGTGCTGCCCACGGCCGCCCGGTGAGCGCTTGCGATCCCTTTCGTCGGTGGGATGTGCCACGATCGGGGGCGTGGGAACAGCGCTGGTGTATCTGGTCGTGATGCTGCTGGTTGCGGCCGTGGTGTTCCTGCTCGCCTCGCTGGTGTTCGGGCGCGGGGAGGAGCTGGAGCCGCTGCCACCCGGGGTGTCACCGACGCGGTTGCCCGAGCGGGACATCACCGGCGCCGATCTCGCCCAGGTGCGGTTCCAGCCGGTGCTGCGCGGCTACAAGATGTCGGAGGTGGACTGGGTGCTGCAACGCGTCGGCGCGGAGCTGGACGCGCTGCGCACCAGGCTCGCCGAGCTCGATCCGTCGCAGGCGCACGGCTACCCGCACCCCGAGCGCGGCGACCAGCGGTGAACCACCGGATCCGGCTGACCATGGCGGTGCCGGTGGCGGCTCCGGTGTCGTACGTGTGGGCGGCGGTGACGGACTGGCCCCGGCAGTCGGAGTGGATTCTGGGCACGACGGTGCGGGTGGTCGCGGGCGACGGCCGCAGCGTCGGCTCGCGTGTGCACGCCTACACCGGATGGCGACCGTTCGGGCTGCTGGACACCATGCGCGTGACCGTGTGGGAGCCGCCGCACCGGGTCGAGGTGCTGCACGACGGCGGGCTGCTGCGCGGCCCCGGCCTGATCGAGGTGCAGCCGAGCGAGAACGGTTCGGTGGTGCGGTGGTCGGAGGATCTGGAGCAGCCCTTCGGCGCGGCCGGCGGCCTGGGCTGGCGAGTGGTGCGTCCGCTGGTGCGCGCCGGGTTCCGGCGTTCGCTGGCGACGTTCGCCCGGATGGTCGAGCGGGAGTGGGAGCAGCGGGAGCGCGATGACGGTGAGTGAGCCGGTGCGGTGCGCGTGGGCGACGACGCCGGACTACGTGGAGTATCACGACACGGAGTGGGGTGTTCCGCTGCGCGGTGAGCGGGCCCTGTTCGAACGGATGTGCCTGGAGTCGTTCCAGTCCGGGCTGTCGTGGCTGGTGATCCTGCGCAAGCGGGAGAACTTCCGGGCGGCGTTCGCGGGATTCGACCCGGAACGGGTGGCCGCGTTCGGTGAGGACGACGTCCAGCGGTTGCTGGCCGACCCCGGCATCGTCCGCAACCGGGCCAAGATCGAAGCGGCCGTCGCCAATGCCAGGGCGGTGGTCAACCTCGGCGAGCCGCTGGACGACCTGCTGTGGTCGTTCGCGCCGCCGCCGCGGCCGAACCCGGCGACCCTGGACGACGTGCCCGCCACCAGCCCGGAGTCCCACGCGATGGCCAAGGAGCTCAAGCGACGCGGCTTCCGGTTCCTCGGCCCGACGACGTGCTACGCGCTGATGCAGGCCACCGGCATGGTGGACGACCACGTGGCGGATTGCTGGCGCGCCGGTGCGAGCCGCCGCCTGCGGCAGGACGCCTAGGGGCGCCGCGACAGCCGCGGCCGCCGGTCAGTGCCGGCTGGCGGAGCGACTGCCGTGTTGTACTCCGTGGGCTGGTGGGCGGGCCGCGGGGCGCGCAAGCCCGCCTTCGGGCGGCGGCCACGAGGGCGCAGCCGCGACAAGCAGCTGCCGGGCAAGCCTTCGACGGCCGCCGCTGAACATCCCCTGTTCCGGTATCCACCGGTGCATCCTGCGTACGGCACCTGGATCGTTCTCGCGGTGGAGACCGGTGCCCGCAGATGCCACTCAGGGTGTCGCCGCCGCATGTGGTCACCGGTGCGCCGCTGCGTGTGGCGGCTGGTGGGTCGTCGTCGGCGGGCATGCGGTGGTGCCGGTTCGGAAGGTTCGCTGGCTTGGAGCCGCGGGGGGGGGGCGGACGGCGGTCGTCGACGGCACGGTGCGGGCGAGCCGATCCCGGAGCGCTTGCCGGGTAGGTGGGCTGGCGGGGCGTCGCAGTCGGGCACGCGGTGACCAGTGGGTCCCCGCGCCCCTCGTCAGGCCGTCCGAAGCCGATCATCTCGGGTCGGCGTCCGGGGCCGGTCCCCGCACCCCTCGTCAGGCCCCCGGGGGGAGGACCGGCGGGCTCTCGACGGCAGCCGATCCACGCACCCCTGGTAGGCCCCGGGGCCACTCGCACTACTTGCCGGTGAACCGTGGCCGGCGCTTGTTCACGAACGCGTCGACCGCTTCCCGGTGGTCGTGGGTCGCGCCCAGCCGGGTCTGCGCCGCCTTCTCGTTCTCCAGCGCTTCGTCCAACGTCGACGTGCTCGCTGCGATCAGCACCTGCCGGATCTCCCGGTACGCGGCCGTGGGACCGGCGGCCAGCTGGGCGGCCAGCTCCTGGGCCCGGGAAAGCACCGCGTCGTCGTCGACCACCTCGTTGACCAGCCCGATGCGCAGCGCTTCGTCCGCGCCGACCTTGCGGCCGAGCATCATCAGCTCCATCGCCCTGCCGAACCCGACCAGCCGCTGCAAGGTCCAGGACGCGCCGGAATCCGGGCCGAGGCCGACGCCGGCGAACGCCCCGGTGAACGACGCGCTGCGACCGGCGACGCGCAGGTCGCACGCGTAGCTGAAGGCCGCGCCCGCGCCCGCCGCGCTGCCGTTGACCGCGGCGACGGTCGGCTTGGGCATGGTCGCGAGCGCCCGCACGATCGGGTTGTAGTGCTCCTCGACGGTGCGCAGCGGAGCGGGGTCCTGCGCGTCGAGCAGCGCGATGTGTTCCTTGAGGTCCTGCCCGGCGCAGAAGGCCTTGCCCGCGCCGGTGAGCACCACGGCCCGGACGTCCTCCGCCGCGGCGGCCGCGACGAGCGCGTCACGCAGTGCCTCCTTCAGTTCCACGTTGAGCGCGTTGTAGGCCTGCGGCCGGTTCAGCGTGATCGTTCGAACGCCTGCTTGGTCGGACGTGATCAGCACTTCGCCTGCCGCCTGGTCGTGGACAGTGGACACGGCGCGCCTCCTGCGTTGGGTCGGTGAGTTACCTCCGGTGGAAGGCTAGATCAGCAATAGGGGAGAATAAGGCTCACACCCGGCGCAGCCCGCGTGTTCGTGGGCACACCGGTACGTGGTTGAAGACGGAGGGAGCACGCTATGGCGGCCATGAAGCCCCGGACCGGAGATGGTCCCCTCGAGGTGACGAAGGAGGGCAGGGGCCTCGTGATGCGAGTACCGCTGGAGGGCGGCGGCCGGCTGGTCGTCGAACTCACCGCCGAAGAGGCCAAGGACCTCGGCGCGGCCCTGCAAGAAGCCACCAGCTAGGCCACGTCGGCCAGCCGCGCGAGCGTGGCGCACGCCGCGGCGACCGTCGACACCCGGCGGCCGTGGTGGCCTGGGCTCGGTGCGGCCAGGAGGCGGAGCCGCCGCCTGCGCGCTGCGGTGCGCGCGGGCAGCCGCTTCGCCTCTTTCGTGCGCCGGGAAGTTTTCGTCGCCCGTCCCACCGCGGGCAGCAGGCTGTGCCGAGCCCGGCGCCCATCACGTCCGAAAGGAAGTGGATTTCGATCGTGCGCGTGCCCGTGCCCACGCTTCCCACCCGGCTGCCCGAGATCAGCGTCGCTGACCGGCAACGCCGGGGTGTGCCGGTGGTTCGACTCGTCCGGGCGGCCGACGACGAGGCCGACGCGGGCGACAGCACCGGCAGTACCGAGAATCCCGGCGCCGCAGGCGCCGCGTCCGGCGAGCCGGGGGAGGCGGGAGCGAGCGGGCTGTGGACCCCGCGTCAGGTGCCCGCCGAGTGGACGCCCGGCGGTGCGCTGACCGGGAAAGCGGGCGAGGTGCACGCGCTCGGCAACCCGGCGCGGTGGCTGCTGGGAATCGGCAGCGATCCGCACAAGCCGTCGGCGTGGCGGACCGCGGGCGGGGCGCTGGCCCGCGCGGTCGACGCCGATCTCGCCAAGCGCGCCGGTTCGGTGTCCCGCACGCAGCGTTCGCTGCAGGTCAGCTTGCCCGCGGACCTGCCGGAGGAGTGCGTGCGCGCGTTCGTGTTCGGCGTGACGCTCGGCGGGTACCGCTTCGCGGTCACCGGCGAACGGGCCAAACCCAGCCTGCACGGTGTCGTGCTGCTCGGTGCGCAGGAGCTGGCCGAGCAGGTGACCGAGGCGGCGCGGCTCGCCGCGGCCACGGCGCTGGCCCGCGACCTGGCGAACAGCCCGTCGAACGTCAAGGACCCGGCGTGGCTGGCCGGCACCGCCGAACGCGTCGCGCGGGACGTCCCCGGCTTGCGGGTGACGGTGCGCGACGAGAACTGGCTGGCCGAGCACAAGTTCGGCGGGATCCTGGCCGTCGGCGGTGGCTCCACCCGCCCGCCGCGGCTCATCGAGCTCGCCTACCGGCCACGGAACGCCTCGGCGCATCTGCTCCTGGTCGGCAAGGGCATCACGTTCGACACCGGTGGGTTGTCCATCAAGCCCGTCGACGGCATGCACCTGATGCGCACCGACATGTCCGGCGGGGCCGCGGTGATCGCCGCCGTGCGGGCCATCGCGCAGGCCAAGGTGCCGGTGCGGGTGACCGGCCTGGTCCCGGCAGCGGAGAACCACGTGTCCGGGTCGTCGTACCGACCGGGCGACGTAGTGCGGCACTACGGCGGCACCACGACCGAAGTGGGCAACACCGACGCCGAGGGGCGGATGGTGCTCGCCGACGCCCTCGCCTACGGCGTGGAGAAGTTCCGGCCCGACGTCGTGGTGGACGTGGCGACGTTGACCGGGGCGATCAAGGTCGCGCTGGGCCTGCGGCACGGCGCGGTGTTCGCCAACGACGACGAGCTGGCCGAGCGAGTGCGGTCGGCGGGGGAGCGGGTCGGCGAGGCGTGGTGGCGGATGCCGCTGATCGAGGACCACGCCGACGCGGTGCGCAGCGAGATCGCCGATGTCCGCCAGGCCCCGGAAGGACCTGGCGGAGTGACCGCGGCCCTGTTCCTCCGCGAGTTCGTGGGCGGGTTGCCGTGGGCGCATCTGGACATCGCGGGCGCGGCGCGCGCGGACAAGCCGTACGACGACGTGACCCCCGGCGGCACAGGTTTCGCCGCCCGGACTCTGGTGGAGTTCGCCGCCGGTTACGCGTAAGCGCCCGGGCTTCCGGTTCGAGCCCGGTTCTCAGGCGCGGGCAGGCACGTGCCTGCCGATCCCCGAGCGGTCCGTCCCGGGGCGTCTCGGGCCGCCCACGTGCTGCAGCACCAGGGAGTGCTGCAGCGCCGGTCCGTCCCCCGGGCGTCTCGGGCTGCCCAGCGCGGCTCAGACGGCGAGCCGCGCGGCGGCCAGCAGCCCGCTGCCCACCGGCAGCAGGGCGGGCATCAGCCTTTCGTCCAGCGCCACCGCCCGGGCGACTTCCCGCAGCGCGGTCGCTTCCGCGTCTCGCCGCGCCCGGTCGCCTGGCCGGTTGGGCTGGCTGAACACGTCGTTGAACGCGATCACCCCGCCGGGCCGGAGCAGCTGGACCCCTTGCTCGTAGTAGTGGACGTACTCGACCTTGGCGGCGTCCACGAACACCATGTCGTAGCCGCCGGTGGTCAGCCGAGGCAGCACGTCGACCGCCCGGCCGAGGATCAACCTGGTGCTGCCCGGCGGGAAGCCGGCTTCCCGGAACGTGGTGCGGGCGGCCCGATGGAACTCCGGCTCGATGTCGATGGAGGTCAGCACCCCGCCGTCGCCGCGGCCCGCCATGCCGCGGAGCAGGTACAGGCCGCTGACCCCGGCTCCGGTGCCCAGCTCCACGACGGCCTTGGCGCCGACCGTGGTGGCCAGGAACCGCAGCGCCGCACCCGTGGACGGCGCGACCGCGGGGCACCCCAGCTCCGCCGCCCTGGCGCGGGCGGCGAGCATCACGTCGTCATCCGGCAGGTAGTCGTCGACAGTCTCGGCGGCACTGGTCACTCGTGCAGGCTAGCGCCGCGGCCGGGCAAACCGGTGAAGGCACGGCGCAAGCGCGCAAGCCGAACACATCCGGCTGGCGCCGGTGACGGCAGGCCCGTCGTTCTCAGGCTGCTCTCAGCCGATTTTCACCAGGCTCGTAACGAGGGAGGTCACCCTGGACGACAGGGAGGAAGAACCGTGGGGGAGGCGTGGGCCGTGCACGATCCGGGAACTACCTCACAGATGGGAACAGAACACGACGATGCGGCGTTGTCCGAAGTGACAAGCCCGATGGAGGTGCCTCAACTGCACACGACCGCGACTGAGCAGGACGCCCGCATGACCTCTCCGGCCGGTGACGTCGCCGAGATCACCGAGGACGCGGCCTGGACGCCGCCGTCATGGGACGAGATCGTGCGCACCCATGCGCCGCGCGTGTACCGGCTGGCCTACCGCCTGACCGGCAACCCGCACGACGCCGAGGACC
The DNA here is from genome assembly GCF_000427905.1 of Thermocrispum agreste DSM 44070. Classification (GTDB taxonomy): domain Bacteria; phylum Actinomycetota; class Actinomycetes; order Mycobacteriales; family Pseudonocardiaceae; genus Thermocrispum; species Thermocrispum agreste. The sequence continues at coordinate 878,294 of NZ_KE386604.1, forward strand.
TGACCCAGGAGACGTTCATCCGGGTCTTCCGATCGCTGTCGTCGTACAAGCCCGGCACTTTCGAGGGGTGGCTGCACCGCATCACCACCAACCTGTTCCTGGACATGGCCCGCCGCCGCTCCCGGGTGCGCATGGAGGGCCTGCCGGAGGACACCGACCGCATCGTGGGCGACGACCCGAGCCCCGAGCAGGTCTACTCCAACACGCACCTGGATCCGGATCTGCAGGCGGCGCTGGACGAGCTGCCCCCGGAGTTCCGTGCCGCCGTGGTGTTGTGTGACGTGGAAGGCCTGTCGTACGAGGAGATCGGTGCCACGTTGGGGGTCAAACTCGGTACGGTTAGGAGCAGGATCCACCGAGGGCGCCAAGCGCTGCGTGCAGCACTGGAGCGGCGCCGAGCCGAGCGACAAAACGTGAGGTCGACAGCATGAGCGATGCCCGCCAGAAGCCGGGGCAGCGCCGTCCGCGGCGGTTCGGCCCCAGCGTGCGCTTGTCGCCGGGCTGGCAGTTGCCCGAGTCGCACCTGTTGCCGGACGCCATCGTCGCCTTCGTCGACGGTGAGCTGTCGGTGGACGCGCACGAACGTGCCGCGCGGCACCTGATGCGGTGCACTTGCTGCGCCGCAGAGGTCGAGGCGCAGCGGCAGGTGCGGGCCGCCATGCATGCGTGCGATGCGCCCAGCGTTCCCGCCGGCTTGCTGGCGAGCTTGTACTCGATCCCGAACACCACCGAGCTGTCCGTCATGCCGGACAACCTGGCGGTGGACTCGTCCGGCAGGCTGGTCGCCGTGCAGCGTCCCGAGCAGGCAGCCAGGCTGGGCGCGAGCAAACCGCTCGGGTCGTCCGCTCCGCTCGGGTCGGATCCCGGCATCGGCGGCCGCCGTGGCCGTCGTGCGGTGCAGGGCGCGGGCGTGGTGATGTCCGGACTGATGCTGTCCGCGCTGGCGTTCGCCCTCGCCGTGGAGGAGGACGACGAGCCGGCGCCGAACCGGGTGACGCCGCCGCAGGCGGTGCAGGAGGCCGCCCGCACCTCGACAACCGCGCCGAGCAGCGCTCCGAACGTGGTTCAGCTGGGCGTGCAGCAGCGCTGAGCGGGAATCCGCGGCGAGAGCGACCAGCGTGCCGGTGGTTCTCCCGCTGTTCCAACGCCGACTTCACCGACGCCCCGGCACACTGAACACTGATGGCGGACAATCCCTTCGAGCCCCAGCAGGGCGATCCGGAACGCGGCGGAGGCCCGCGGCTGCAGCCGCGCGGGCTGGAGCGGCCCCCGGTGGATCCGCATGCCGCCGCGGTGTTCGGCCGTCCGGCGGGCGTGACCGGTCCGTTCGACGAGGAGTACCGTCGCCGCGCCGTGCAGGCCGCGGAACGCCCCGGCACGAGGCCGGCCCCTCCTCCGCCGTCGTTGGCGGAGGCGTTCGGCCCTACCCCGGACGACCGCGGCGTGGTGCTGCAGCGCCCGCCGGATGACGAAGGCGAGCAGGACGAAGCCACGTATCGGCCGACGCGGAAGACGCTGTGGGGCAAGCAGGATGATCCGTGGCGCAACCCCGGCTCACCGGTCGCGTTGAGCGAGCCCGCATTGCGCGAGGACGCGGACGACGAGGACGACAGGCCGCAGCGGCGTCGTGCTTCGGCGCTGTCGCTGAGCGAGATCGTGCTGGGTGGCAGGCTGCGGCGCAGCGCCGCCGTGGTGTGCGTGGTGGTGGTCCTGCTGGTGGGCGCGATCGGCGGTGCGGTCGGTTGGTACATCGCCGACCAGAGCAACGAGCTGGGCAAAGAGGTCACGCTGGCGCAAGTGGGCTCCGGCAAGCAACGCCCGCCCGGCTCGGTGGCCGCGACCGTGCAGGAAGTGGTTCCCGCGGTGGTCTCCATCGAGATCCGGACCGGGTCGGCCGGCGGCGTCGGGTCCGGTGTGGTGATCGAGGAAGACGGCTACATCATCACCAACGACCACGTGGTGGCGCCCGCCGCCGAGGACGACGACGCGAAGCTCACCGCGGTGTTCACCGACGGCACCCGCGCGCCGGCCAAGATCGTCGGGCGGGACCCGAAGACCGACCTGGCGGTCATCAAGGTCAACGTGCGCAACCCGACCGTCATCCGGATCGGCAAGTCGGCCGACCTGGCACCCGGTGATCCGGTGATCGCGGTGGGCTCGCCCTTCGGGCTGGAGAACACCGTCACGGTCGGCGTGGTCAGTGCGGTCAACCGGCCGATCAGCGCGCCGAGCGAAAGCGGCGAGGGGACTGTCGTCTACGACGCGATCCAGACCGACGCGGCGATCAACCCGGGCAACTCGGGGGGTGCGCTGGTGGACGCCCGTGGCGCATTGGTCGGCATCAACTCGCTGATCCGCACGGTGAGCAACGAACGCCAGGAAGGCGGCAGCATCGGCCTCGGCTTCGCCATCCCGGTCGACCAGGCCATCAAGATCGCCGAGGCGCTGATCGCCGACGGCAAGGTCGCGCATCCCGAGCTGGGTGTGCAGGCCGCGTCGGTGGCGGCCAACACCTCGGAGGGCGCCCGGGTGCAGAACGTGGTCCCGAACAGCGCCGCCGACCGCGCCGGGATCAGGGAGGGCGACGTGATCGTCCGGGTCGGCGAGCGCATGGTGCGCAACGCCGCCGAGCTGACCGTGGCGGTGCGAGCGCACGAGGTGGGTCAGCGGGTGCCGATCAAACTGGTGCGGGGCGGACGGGAAATCGTCACGACTGCCAAACTGGGGTCGGACGATCCGAACGCCGGCCGCTAGGCTGGTGCTGGCTGGGCAGCCACCTTCTGCGCAAGGACGGTGCGTCGATGTTCGAGAGTGTGAGCTGGGGCGAAGTCCTCGTGCTGATCGTCGCGGCGTTGTTCATTCTCGGCCCGGAGCGCCTGCCGGAGGCGATGTCGTGGGTCGGCCGCACGGTGCGCAAGGTGCGGGAGTTCGCCGTGGGGGCGCGAGAGCAGCTCCGCCAGGAGATCGGGCCGGAGTACGAGCAGTTCCGCCAGCCCATCGAGGACCTGCGCCAGCTGCGCAACTTCAACCCGCGCCGGATCGTCACCCAGCACCTGTTCGACGGGGACGACGACCCGCTCGGCCTCAACGAGACGGTGAATCACATCAACGGCTCGTCGACGCCGAAACCGCAGCGCAGGGAGATCGAACCGTTGAGCCCGGGGGAGAAGCCCCCGGTCGATCCGGATGCCACCTAGGAGGGCGGGCTGGCTGATTTGCCGGGTGGCGGGGCGGTTGCCGGGCTGCTGGGCGGTGGGACGGTTGTCGAATCGGGCGTGGGCTGGTTCGCGGCGCTGATGCCGCAGCGCGGGTCGATTGAACCGTTGTGTCTGGGGGAGAAGTCCGCGGTCGATCTGGATGCCATCTAGGAGGGCGGGCTGGCTGGTCTGTCGGGTGGCGGGGCGGTTGCCGGGTTGCTGGGCGGTGGGACGGTTGTCGAATCGGGCGTGGGCTGGTTCGCGGCGCCACCAGACACGGACAGGTTCGCAGCGTCGGATGCGTGCCCCGGGCCATCGCCGGGGTCGTTCGTCCGTCAGTCCGCGCCAGATCTTTGCGCTCGGCACCTTGCCGCCGGGCAGGCGAGCCCCGCCCGCTTGCCGGACACCGCGCCCGAGTGCCGGATCAGCGCCGCCCGGCCGGTGTCACGTTGAGCATCATCCCGGCCAGGCCGCGCGCCCGCACCGCCAGCTTCTCCGCCGCGTTCCGCAGCACCTGGGCCGCCGGGGCATCCGGGTTGGCCAGCACGATCGGCGTGCCGTCGTCGCCGTGCTCACGCAGTTCCGGGTCCAGGGGAACCTGGCCGAGCAGTGGTACCTCCGCCCCGATCGACTGCGACAGCGAGTCGGCCACCCGTTGCCCACCGCCGGAGCCGAACACCTCGATGCGTCGGCCGTCGTCGGTCTCCAGCCACGACATGTTCTCGATGACGCCCGCCACCCGCTGCCGGGTCTGCAGCGCGATGGCGCCCGCCCGCTCGGCCACCTCGGCGGCGGCCTGCTGCGGGGTGGTCACCACCAGGATCTCGGCGTTCGGGATCAGCTGGGCCACCGAGATGGCGATGTCACCGGTGCCGGGCGGCAGGTCGAGCAGCAGCACGTCCAGGTCGCCCCAGAACACGTCGGCCAGGAACTGCTGCAGCGCGCGGTGCAGCATCGGCCCGCGCCACACCACCGGCGTGTTGCCCGGGGTGAACATACCGATGGAGATGACCTTCACCCCGTGCGCCTGCGGCGGCATGATCATGTCCTGGACCTTGGTCGGCCGGTCGCTGGTGCCCAGCATGCGGGGGATGGAGTGGCCGTAGATGTCCGCGTCGACCACGCCGACCGACAGCCCGCGCTGGGCCATCGCCGCCGCCAGGTTGACCGTCACCGAGGACTTGCCGACGCCACCCTTGCCGGAGGCGACGCAGTAGACACGGGTCAGCGAGCCGGGCTGGGCGAACGGGATGAGCGGGTCCTTGGTGTCGCCGCGCAGCTTGCGACGCAGCTCGGCGCGCTGCTCGTCACTCATCACGTCCAACTCGACCCGGACGTCGCGCACGCCGCCCAGCTTCCGCACCGCCTCGGTGGTGTCGACGGTCAGTCGGTCCTTCATCGGGCACCCGGCGACGGTGAGGTAGATGCCGACCGTCACGGTGCCGTCGGAACCGACCCGCACGTCCTTCACCATGCCGAGATCGGTGATCGGCTTGCCGATCTCCGGGTCCTTGACGCCGGAGAGGGCCCTGCGGACGTCGTCGTCGCTGGGCAGCTGAGTGCTGGTCATGGGCCCATGCTACGAGTCGGGCGTAGCATCGAGGCCAGGTGGTGAGATGGACGTCATCCTGTACGTTCTCATCGGCCTCGTAGTGCTCGCCGGCGTGGCCGCCACTGGCCTGCGCACCGTCCAGCAGTACGAACGCGGGCTGGTCTTCCGCTTCGGCCGGGTCCACCGCGAGCCGCGGGAACCGGGATTGAGGTTCGTCGTCCCAGTCGTCGACCGCATGCGCAAAGTCAGCATGCAGGTGGTCACGTTGCCGATCCCGGCGCAGGACGGCATCACCCGGGACAACGTCACGGTGCGGGTGGACGCGGTCGTCTACTTCAAGGTGATCGACCCGGTGCGAGCGGTGGTGAGCGTGGAGGACTACCGCTTCGCGGTGTCCCAGGTGGCGCAGACCTCGCTGCGCCGGATCATCGGCGAAAGCGACCTGGACGACCTGCTGTCCAACCGGGAACGGCTCAACCAGGGCCTGGAGCTGATGATCGACAGCCCGGCGCTGGACTGGGGCATCCACATCGACCGAGTGGAGATCAAGGACGTCGCCCTGCCCGAAGGCATGAAGCGGGCCATCGCCAGGCAGGCGGAAGCGGAACGCGACCGGCGGGGCAGGGTGATCGCCGCCGAGGGTGAGCTGCAGGCGTCGGAGAAGCTGGCGCAGGCCGCGCGCCGGATGGCCGACACGCCCGCCGCGCTGCAGCTGCGGCTGCTGGAAACCGTGGTCGAGGTGGCCGCCGAGAAGAATTCCACCCTGGTGCTGCCATTTCCGGTGGAGCTGGTGCGATACCTGGACGCGCGCACCGCAACACCCGGCGGGGAAACGAAATCGGACCGTGATGAAGCGGCCGTCCGGGCGAATTTTCCCGGCGGGGGCGAATGAACGAAGATTGCCTGCTCCAACTGCTGGTATGCGGTCGGGGGAAAATGGCCACGCCGGGAAAAGTAACGCATGCATAACCATTGCCGAACGCTTGTTGCGCAGGCGGCGGCGTCGCTTCGGGCTGCGCGGGCAGGCGTTAGACCGGTCACTCACCCGCGCCGACGGCTTCTCGGCACGCGGTCACGGATGGATACTGCACGGTAACCAACCGGGAGTTGTCCCCAGCAGGTTCGAGCCCGAAGGAGTGCCATGGCCCGTCTCGCCCAGACCGCCGGCCTGACCGACGTGCAGCAGGAGATCCTGGCGACCGTCCGGGACTTCGTGGACAAGGAGATCATCCCGCACGCGCAGGAACTGGAGCACTCCGATACCTACCCGGCGGACATCGTCGAAGGCATGAAGGAGATGGGCCTGTTCGGCATCACCATCCCCGAGGAGTACGGCGGGCTGGGTGAGTCGCTGCTGACCTATGCGCTGGTCGTGGAGCAGATCGCGCGCGGGTGGATGAGCGTGTCCGGCGTGATCAACACGCACTTCATCGTGGCGCACATGATCAAGCAGCACGGCACCGATGAGCAGAAGAAGCACTTCCTGCCGAAGATGGCCACCGGGGAGATCCGCGGCTCGTTCTCGATGAGCGAGCCCGACCTCGGCTCCGACGTGGCCGCGATCAAGACCCGGGCCAAGCGCGACGGCGACGACTACGTCATCGACGGCACCAAGATGTGGCTGACCAACGGCGGCACGTCCAACCTGATCGCGCTGCTGGTCCGCACCGACGAAGGCGCGGAGAAGCCGCACCAGAACCTCACCACGTTCCTGGTGGAGAAGCCGGAGGGCTTCGGCGAGGTGGCGCCGGGCCTGACCATCCCCGGCAAGATCGACAAGATGGGCTACAAGGGCGTCGACACCACCGAGGCGGTGTTCTCCGGCTACCGGATCGGCGCGGACAAGATTCTCGGCGGGGTGCCGGGCAAGGGCTTCGCGCACATGATGGACGGTGTCGAGGTCGGCAGGGTGAACGTGGCGGCCCGGGCCTGTGGCATCGCCATCCGGGCGTTCGAGCTGGCCATCCAGTACGCCCAGGAGCGCACCACGTTCGGCAAGCCGATCGCGCAGCACCAGGCGATCGCGTTCAAGCTGGCCGAGATGGCCACCAAGGTGGAGGCGGCGCACCTGATGATGGTCAACGCCGCGCGGCTGAAGGACTCCGGCCAGCGCAACGACGTCGAGGCGGGCATGGCCAAGCTGCTCGCCTCGGAGTACTGCATGGAGGTCACCCAGGAGGCGTTCCGCATTCACGGCGGCTACGGCTACTCCAAGGAGTACGAGATCGAGCGGCTGATGCGGGAGGCGCCGTTCCTGCTGATCGGCGAGGGCACGTCGGAGATCCAGAAGACCATCATCAGCCGCGGCCTGTTGCGCGAGTACCGCAACCACTGACCCCTCCCGAGCGCCCCGCCCGGCCGCGATCGCCGGTGTGGCGTGCGCGGCAACCGCTGACACCCGGCTGACCGCTCGCACCTCCTCGGCCGGTACGGCAGGATGGTGGGAAGCATCCAGGCAGCAGCGAGTGGGGCGGCGATGAGCGAACAGGCTTCCGGCCGGGACCGGGCGCGGATGCCTCGGCTGCCCACGCCGCCGACCGGCTGGCCGATCGGCTCCTACGACACCTACCAGGGCGCCCAGCAGGCGGTGGACTACCTGGCCGCGGACGGGTTCCCGGTCGGTGACGTGACCATCGTCGGCGTCGACCTGATGCTGGTCGAGCGGGTCATGGGGCGGCTGTCGTGGGGCAAGGTGCTCACCACCGGCGCGCTGTCCGGCGCGTGGTTCGGCCTGCTGGTCGGGCTGCTGCTCGGCGCGTTCGGCAGCAGGCCGGGCCTGAGCGCCGCCCCGGTGCTGGTCGGCCTCGGCGCCGGCGTGCTGTTCGGCACGGTGTTCGCGGGCATCAGCTACGCCATGACCAAGGGCAAGCGCGACTTCTCCTCGGCCAGCCAGCTGGTGGCGGGCCGGTACGACGTGCTGTGCCTGCCGCGGTCGGCCGAACGCGGCCGGGATTTGCTCGCCAAGCTGGCGCTGGGAACGGGGGATCGCCCGGCAGGCGTCGACGAAGAACGAAACGACTGAGGTTTGCCGTCGAATTTGCCGCGGGTGCCGTGCGCTGGTCCTGTTGTCGCAATTTCGGTGCCGATCGTGTCTAGACCGTCTACCTATTCCTGCGAAACACTTGCGGACGGTGATCGCCAGGAATAAGTTCCCCTGTGCCCGGATCGATCCAGCAACGCGGTCCGGGTTCCGATCTGACGCACGTTGCGGTGCGAGCCCGGGCCGCCCTACCGGGCCCCGGTCGCACTGCGTGCGGCACGGGAGAAGGAGGAACCGGTGCGCCGAGATCGCACACGCACCCGAGCGGCGGCGATGGCCGGGTCATTGCTGACCGCGGCGGGGGTGGTGGCTGGTTGCAGCTCGGAAGCTGACAACGTCGTAACGCTGTACTACGCGTTGGAGCAGTATGTGCCGCACATCGTGGCGACGTGTAACGAGGAAGCCAACGGCGAGTACCAGATCGTGCATCGCCAGTTGCCACGAGACGCCGACGGACAGCGTGAACAGATGGTGCGCAGGCTCGCGGCGGGTGACACCGACCTGGACCTGCTCGGCCTGGACGTGACCTGGGTCCCCGAGTTCGCCGAGGCCAAGTGGCTGGCCGAATGGACGGGCGAGGACAAGGCGTCGGTCGAAGAGGACACGCTGGAAGTGCCGCTCAAGACCGCGACATGGGACGGCAAGCTGTACGCGGCGCCCATGAACACCAACGTTCAGCTGCTCTGGTACGACAAGTCGCTCACGCCGGAGCCGCCGAAGACGTGGGAAGAAATGATCGAGATGTCCCGCGATCTGAAGGCGCAGGGCAAGCCGTACCAGATCCTCTACACCGGGGCCCAGTACGAGGGCCTGGTGGTGGCGTTCAACAGCCTGGTGAACTCCGCGGGCGGCCAGGTGCTCAGTGACGACGGCACCGAGGTGACGCTGGACGACAAGGCCAGGCGGGCGCTGGAGATCATGCGACAGATGGTCGACGAGGGGCTGAACAGCCCGTCGCTGAGCAACGCGCAAGAACAGCAGGTGGTCGACTCGTTCTCGCCCGGCGACAGCCAGGCCGCCTTCCAGATCAACTGGCCGTTCGTCTACGCGGCGACGCGGGACGCGAAGTCGCCGCGGTTCGAGAACCTGGCGTGGACCACGTACCCGGGGGTGGGCGACAACCCGGGCCGGGTGACCGTCGGTGGCTTCAACATCGCGGTCAGCGCCTACTCGGAGAAGAAGGACCTGGCGTTCAAGGCCGCGCGCTGCCTGCGGCAGGCCAAGAACCAGAAGTACGCGGCGATCTGCGGTGGTGTGCCGCCGACGCTGGAAAGCCTGTACAAGGACGAGGAGCCGATCGCGCCGTGCGACGGTGACACCAGCGGCAAGCGCCAGTCGATGGTGGACGCCTACCCGATGCGCGACGACATCCTGAAGTCGCTGAAGACGGCGGCGGTCCGGCCGCTGACCCCGGTGTACCAGAACCTGTCCACGGTGACGTCGAAGATCCTGTCGCCACCGGGATCGATCGATCCGCAGGCCACCCTTGAGGAGCTGCGGGAAGAGCTGAACAACGCGGTCCAGTCGCAAGGGGTGCTGCCATGACGACACAAGGGCCCAACCCGGCCGAGACGGCCGCTGGTTCGACCGCCGTCGCCGAGCCGGCGGAGGACGCCAAGCGCGGTAACGGCAAGAAGAACGGCAAGTCGGCACTGAGCGAGGGCAAGCGGGCCGAGCGCAGGCTGGCCTGGCTGCTGTGCGCGCCCGCGGTGATCGTCATGGTGGCGGTGACCGCATGGCCGATCATCTACTCGCTGTGGCTGTCGCTGCAGCGCTACGACCTGCGGTTCCCGGACGACACCGAGTTCGTCGGGCTGGACAACTACGTGGCGGTGCTGTCCAGCGGCTACTGGTGGACCGCCTTCGGCGTGACGCTGGCGATCACCGTCGTATCGGTGGCCATCGAGCTGGTGCTCGGCATGGTGCTGGCTTTGGTCATGCACCGGGCGCTCGTCGGCCGCGGCCTGGTGCGCACGGTCTCGCTGATCCCGTACGGGATCGTCACCGTGGTGGCGGCGTTCTCCTGGTACTTCGCCTGGGACCAGGTGTACGGCTACTTCACCGGGCCGGACGACGCGCCGCTGACCCAGACCATCCCGTCGCTGCTCATCATCGTGCTGGCCGAGGTGTGGAAGACCACGCCGTTCATGGCGTTGCTGCTGATGGCGGGCCTGGCGCTGGTGCCGGACGACCTGCTGAAGGCGGCGGCGATGGACGGGGCGAACGCCTGGCAGCGGTTCACCAAGGTGATGCTGCCGGTGATGAAGCCCGCCATCCTGGTCGCGCTGTTGTTCCGCACCCTGGACGCGTTCCGCATCTTCGACAACATCTTCGTGCTGACCAAGGGGCAGAACGACACCTCGTCGGTGTCCATGATCACCTACAACAACCTGATCAAGGGGTTGAACCTGGGCATCGGCGCGACCATGTCGGTGCTGATCTTCATCTCGGTCGCGATCATCGCGTTCGTCTTCATCAAGCTGTTCGGCACGGCTGCCCCGGGCAGTGACACCGAGGGGAGGCGCTGACATGGCGATCCTGCAGAGTCCGGCAGGCAAGAAGACCGCGTGGACGCTGGTCGACATCTTCGTCATCGTCTACGCGCTCTTCCCGGTGCTGTGGATCCTGTCGTTGTCGCTGAAGTCGTCGGAGACGCTGGCGGACAAGAGCTTCTTCCCGACCGACATCAGCTTCGAGCACTACGAGACGATCTTCTCGGCCGACGTCAGCCTGTTCATCCGGCCGCTGATCAACTCGATCGGCATCTCGGTGATCGCGACGCTGATCGCGGTGGTGCTGGGCACCATGGCCGCCTACGCCATCGCCCGGCTGGAGTTCCCCGGCAAGCGGGCGCTGGTCGGCGTCTCGCTGCTCATCGCGATGTTCCCGCAGATCTCGCTCATCTCGCCGCTGTTCGAGATGGAGCGGGCGCTCGGGCTGTTCGACACGTGGCCGGGCCTGATCCTGCCGTTCGTCACCTTCGCGCTGCCGCTGGCGATCTACACGCTGTCGGCGTTCTTCCGGGAGATCCCCTGGGAGCTGGAGAAGGCGGCGAAGATGGACGGGGCCACCCCCGGCCAGGCGTTCCGGAAGGTGATCGCTCCGCTGGCCGCGCCCGGGGTGTTCACCACGGCGATCCTGGTGTTCATCTTCTGCTGGAACGACTTCCTGTTCGCCATCTCGCTGACCTCGACCGAGAACGCCCGCACGGTGCCCGCCGCGCTGGCGTTCTTCACCGGGGCCTCGCAGTTCGAGACGCCGACCGGCTCGCTGTCCGCTGCCGCGGTCATCATCACCATTCCGATCATCGTGTTCGTGTTGTTCTTCCAGCGCCGCATCGTTGCGGGGCTGACCTCGGGTGCTGTGAAGGGGTAAGTCATGGCTGAGATCGTTCTGGACAAGGTGACCAAGCGTTACCCGGACGGCGCCCTCGCGGTGTCCGAAGTCAGCATCGAGATCGCCGACGGCGAGTTCATCATCCTGGTCGGCCCGTCCGGCTGCGGGAAGTCGACCACGCTGAACATGGTCGCCGGGCTGGAGGACATCACCAGCGGTGAGCTGCGCATCGACGGCGAGCGGATGAACGAGAAGGCGCCCAAGGACCGGGACATCGCCATGGTGTTCCAGTCGTACGCGCTGTACCCGCACATGACGGTGCGGGAGAACATGGCGTTCCCGCTCCGCCTGGCCAAGGTCGACGAGGCCACCATCAACCAGAAGGTCAACGAGGCGGCGGAGATCCTCGACCTGACCGCGCACCTGGACCGCAAGCCCGCCAATCTGTCCGGTGGTCAGCGGCAGCGGGTGGCCATGGGCCGCGCGATCGTGCGCAACCCGAAGGCGTTCCTGATGGACGAGCCGCTGTCCAACCTGGACGCCAAGCTGCGGGTGCAGATGCGCACGTCGGTGTCGAAGCTGCAGAAGCAGCTGGGCACCACGACGCTGTACGTCACGCACGACCAGACCGAGGCGATGACGCTGGGCGACCGGGTCGTGGTGCTGCGCGGCGGTCACGTGCAGCAGATCGGCTCGCCGCAGTACCTGTACGACAACCCGGCGAACCTGTTCGTGGCCGGCTTCATCGGTTCTCCGGCGATGAACTTCTTCCCCGGCCAGATCGCCGAGGGCAGCGTGCGCAGCCCGCTGGGCACGGTGCCGCTCCCGGACCGGCTGAAGCAGGCCGTGCAGTCCGGGTCCGGGCAGCGGGACGTCATCGTCGGCATCCGGCCGGAGCACTTCGAGGACGCCTCGCTGATGGACGACGCCTCGCGCGAGCGCGGCGGTCTGATCACGGTAAAGGTGGACGTGCTCGAGTCGATGGGCTCGGACGCGTACGCGCACTTCACCGTCGACCAGGGTACTTCGATCGATTCCGCCGAGCTGGCCGAGCTGGCCGCAGACTCCGGCCGCACCGACACCGGGTCGGACACCGGGTTCACCGCGCGGTTGTCCGCGGCCACCAGGGCCAAGGCCGGTGAGTCGATCGAGCTGTGGTTCGACACCGACAAGCTGCAGCTGTTCGACCCGTCCTCGGGGAAGAACCTGGTGGAGGTCTGACACGCCCGGAGCTGCTTGGGAGGTCTGACACGCCCGGCGCTGCTTGGGAGGTCTGACACGCCCGGCGCTGCTTGCGGAAGAGGGCCCGGTCCGCTCGCCTTGGCGGCCTGTCTGCCGTTCACATGTCCAGGGCGACGGGCCGGGCCCCGCCGCGATCGTCGGCGGCGGGCGCCACGGAGCCCCACCAGTGATGTCGCCGGGCCTGGCGTGTCGTGGCCTCGGCGGGCCGCTCACCGGGCTGGCCCATTCAGCGGCCTGCCGGCACCTGGTCGTGCCCCGGTGCGTGGCTGTGAGGTGACGTGTCCGGGTGCCGATCCCCGAGCCGTCAGAACCGGGCCAAGTCCTTGATTCGCTGCCAGGTCGAACAGGTCCTGTTCGCCAGGCGTTGTCGTGTCTCCTCAGCGATGCGGCGAGTGGTGGCGCGGACTCGTGACTGCTTGGTTGATCGGCATCACCAGGGGAAGGTCGACGAGGTCCACGATGCGTTGGATCCGCTCGCGGACCGAGCCGCCGACGACGCGGTACGGAATGCCTAGTTCGTCGAGCGTGGCGACGAGCAGTGAGTCGGACGATCGGCGGAACTCCTCGGACACCGGCCGGTGCCCGTCGGACTTGCGGGGAACTCGACCGGCAGGTGGACGTAGGCGTCGTAGGTCCGTTTGGCGCGCGCTTTGCCGACGATCCCGTAGAAGTCCAGGTACTGCGCATACCATCGCCGGTAGGGCAACCCGGCAACGCTGCGCGCCGTGCGCCGGCTCCGGCAGCGCTCGGCGCCCGGCCGGATGCACCGCCCGGTGGCCGCTGGTCCGGTCAGTCCTTGGTGAGCAGTGTCTCGATGACCTCGTCGTCCCAGCGGTGGGTGCGCATCAGCCGGTAGCGCTTGGACGCCATGGCCAGGTACGCCTCGGTGTCGGTCATGTCACCGATCAGGTCCGCGTCCCGCAGCAGCCGTACGGCGGGCAGATACTCCTCCGCGTACCAGCGGTTGGCCACCGTCTCCCGGTCCAGCAACTGGCCTTCGTCCTGCATCAGCCGGAAACCCCACGCCTCGACCGCTTCGCCCAGCTCGGCGTACTGAGCCGGGTCGGACAGCTTCATGTCCGCGCGGGCTTCCGGGATCAGCGGCACGCGCTCGGCGAAGATGCGGTGGTAGTCCTTGACGATCAGGTCGCCGCGGTAGCGGATGCCGTCGGCGTCCAGCACCGTCTCCACCTCGGTGACGTACGCCTCGATCTCCTTCAACCCCAGCGCGCACGCCACCGACACGCGGTGGTGACCGTCGCTGACGAAGTGCAGCTCGCCGACCCGGTAGACCTCGATCGGCGGGATCGGCTCACCGCGCCGGTGCGCCGCGGCCAGCCGCTCCCAGCGGGCGCGCACCCGGCTGCTGGTCGGCCGGAACCAGCGGTCGAAGTCGCGGGTGCGGTCCACGCTGCCGACGATGCTTTCCAGCCGGATGACACGCAGCCCGAGGCGGCGTTCCCCCTTGCGTCCGAGCGCCTCGACCACCTCGTCGAACGGCAGCATCACGTTGACGTCGTCCGGCTCGCGGCGCAGCCACGCGGCCAGCGCGGCACGCACCTGCTTGCGGCGGGCGCGCAGGAAGTCGTTCTCGGCATCGGCCTTCGGGAAGCCGGTGGTCCTGCTCATGAGATCTCCGCGGAGTGCTCAGCTGGTTCGAGATCGATGATGTGACTGCCGACGACGTTGCGCACGGTCGTCGTGCCGAGTATGTGGTCTTCGACGCGCTGGCCGTAAGGGTGGATGTGGCCGTGCAGCAGCCAGCGCGGGCGCAGCCGGCGGACGACGTCGTGCAGGCAGTCGAACCCCTGGTGCGGGTCGTCGTCGCCGTCCCCGACGCCACGGGGCGGGCTGTGGGTGAGCAGCACGTCCACCGGCCCCCTGGCCCGCCGGACCAGCCGCCGCGCCCGCCGGGCGGCCTGCTGCTGGGTCCACTGGTTCGGGCCGCCGGAATAGCGCACCGACCCGCCGAGCCCGGCGATCCGCAACCCGGCCGCGGTGACCACCCTGGTGTCGGCGTTGGCCCAGCCGCGCGGGCCCGGCCAGCGCTCGGGGAAGCCGGCGCGCACGCTCAGCCCGGCGTGCAGCGTGTAGCCGCCGAGCTCCCGGTCGTGGTTGCCGGGCACCATGACGGCAGGCACCTCCAGCGCGTCGACCAGGAACTCCAGGTAGTCGAACGGCAGATCCCCGGCGGACAGCAGCAGGTCGACTGAACCGACGCGGCCGACGTCCGACCAGAGTGCGTGGTCGACCTCGTCGGCGACCACCAATGCCCGTGCCATACCGCCAGGTTACGGGGCCCTCACAGCCAGCGGTTGCGTCTGAGCCGGAAGTACAGGGTCAGACAGACCACGGCGATGAGCAACAGCACCGCCGGATAGCCGTACCGCCAGTGGGTCTCCGGCATGAAGTCGAAGTTCATCCCGTAGATCCCCGCGATGGCGGTCGGCACCGCGATGATGGCTGCCCACGCGGTGATCTTGCGCATGTCGGTGTTCTGCTGCAGCGTGATCTTGGCCAAGGTGGCGTCCACCAGCGTGGTGAGCATCTCGTCGAATCCGGCCACCCGCTCCGAGACCGTGGTCAGGTGGTCGTCGACGTCGCTGAAGTACGACCGCACCTGGTCCGGCACCAGCTTGCTGTAGCCCTGGGCCAGCCTGCGCAGCGGTGTGGCCAGCGGCAGCACCGCCCGGCGCAGCTCGAGCACTTCGCGCTTCATGAAGTAGATCTGCTCGGCGGTGACCAGCGAGTCCGGGGCGAACACCTCGGTCTCCAGGGTGTCCACGTCCTCGGCCAGACCGTCGGTGACGGTCATGTAGTCGTCCACCACGTGGTCGGCGATGGCGTGCAGCACCGCGGACGGCCCGAGCGCCAGTTGCTCCGGGTCGTCCTCCAGTTGCTTGCGCACCTGACCGAGCTCGGCGTGTTCGCCGTGCCGGACGGTGATGATGAAGTCCTTGCCCAGGAACGCCATCAGCTCACCGGTGGCCACGATCTCGTTCGCCGTGGTCGGTGACGAGTGCTCGACGTAGCGGACCGTCTTGAACACCATGAACAGGGTGTCCTCGTACCGGTCCAGCTTGGGACGCTGATGCGCCTGGACCGCGTCCTCCACCGCCAGCTCGTGCAGCTCGAACGTGCGGGCGATGGCGGCCATCTGCTCTTCGGCGGGTTCGTACAGCCCGAGCCAGACGAAGCCCTCTCCGGTGGCGCGCACCTCCGCGATCGCGTCGGTGTGCGTCCACCGCCCGGGCTTTCGCCGCCCGTCGACGTAGACCGCGCAGTCGACGATGCACGAGTCGAGTGGCGAGGTGGCACGCGGCTTCACTGGGCCGTGGACGGTCCTGGCGCGGGAACGCAACGCGCTGAGCGAAGGAATCGCGGGCATGAGGAACTCCTGCCAGGTAGAAGGGACTGGCTTTGCGGCACGGGACTATCGCCAGTACTCACGGGTTCCTCACCTCCTCGCGTTCGTGGCTCCTCCTGGGTGGGCCGGTCGAGCGTGTCGAGGCTCTCGTTGACCAACAAGCACCAATGATCGAGGGTACTCCAACAGTGGTACTGCGTGCTCATTTCCCCCGATGAGGAGGCCGAAACAGTGCAGTTCGGGCGCTACTACGAAGAGTTCGAGGTCGGTGACGTCTACAAGCACTGGCCGGGCAAGACGGTGACCGAGTACGACGATCACCTGTTCTGCCTGCTCACCATGAACCACCATCCGCTGCACATGGACGCCCACTACGCGGAGAACACCACCGACTTCGGCAAGAACGTGGTGGTCGGCAACTACATCTACTCGCTGCTGCTGGGGATGTCCGTGCCCGACGTCTCCGGCAAGGCCATCGCCAACCTCGAGGTGGAATCGCTGCGGCACGTGGCCCCGACCTTCCACGGCGACACCATCTACGGCGAGACCGAGGTGCTGGACAAGACGCCGTCGAAGTCGAAGGACGACCGTGGCGTGGTGTACGTGGAGACCCGCGGCTACAAGCAGGACGGCACGGTGGTGTGCGTGTTCCGCCGGAAGGTGATGGTGCCGAAGCGGTCGTACGGCGAAGCGCGCGGTGGGGAGCAGCCGGGGAGGCCGGAACCTCGTGACTGACGACCCGCTCGCGGTCGTCCGGCAGCGGCTGCGCACGTTCGCCGAGGCCGAGGCGCAGACCTCGCCGCTGTACGCGCACTTGGCGGGCCAGGCCGCCGAGGACGACGAGGTGGCGGGCTTGTTGCTGGCCGCGCCGCTCAACCACGCGCGGCCGACGCTGCTGCTGGCGGCGGTGCACCGGCTCCTGGCGGCCGCGCCGGTGCACCCGCTCAGCCGGTACTACCCGACGATGGGGGGTTTCGACGGGGTCGACGACCGGACGTGGCCGTTGTTCCGGTCCTTCGTGCTGGAACGGGCCGACGAGGTGCGTCGGCTGTGCGCGACCCGGTTCACCCAGACCAACGAGGTGCAGCGGTCGGCGCTGCTGTATCCGGCCGTCGCCGCGGTCGCGAAGCGGGCGCGCTCGCCGATCGCGCTGCTGGAGGTGGGCACCAGCGCGGGGCTGCTGCTGGGGTTGGACCGCTACCGGTACGAGTACTCGTTCCGGGCGGACAAGTTCACCGCCGGACCGGCCAAGGCGGCGTTGAGCCTGAGCTGCGCGGTCGACGGTGACGGGTTCACCCAGCCGCCGAAGAAGCTGGCCGTCGGCGCCCGGCTGGGGCTGGACCAGGCCCCGGTCGACCTCGCCGACGAGGAGCAGTTCGCCTGGCTGGAGGCATGCGTGTGGCCGGATCAGCTGGAACGGGTGCGGCTGCTGCACACCGCGGCCGCCGTGCAGCGCCGGGATCCGCCCGAGCTGATGACCGGTGACGCGGTGGACGACCTGTCCGCGGCGGCAGGCAGGCTGCCCGGGGACCTGCCGCTGGTGGTGCTGACCAGCCACGCCACCACCTACCTCGAGCGGCCGCGCCGCGAGCAGTTCGTCGCGACGCTGACCGAGCTGGCGCGGCAGCGTCCGCTGTGGTGGGTGGCCAGCGGCCCGTACGAGAGCGGCATCGACCTGGTCGTGCCCGGCCGGGACGAGCTGAGCTACCGCGCCAGCGGGCTGAGCACGTTGGCGGTGACCGAGTGGGTGGACGGGCAGCCGCGTGGGCGGGTGCTCGCCCAGCACGCGCACCACGGCAAGCGAATGACCTGGCTGGGCTGACCGGGGCCGGGGCATCTTTCCGGCGTGACTTGACCGTCGCGGGGTGGCTCGGCGGGCCCGTCGGCTCGGGTCGTGTGGGGTGAAGGGCTTCGGTCTTCGTCGCAAGTTGGCTCGGCAGGTCCGTCGGCTCAGTTCGCGCCCGAAGCGCCGGCTTCCTCGGCGCACCGCCGTTCGCAAGGTGGTCTCCCCGGCTCGGATCGAGCACCGAGCGTGGCCCGGGGCTGGCCGCTCCTCGGCTCGTGTGGATGGGGGATGCCCAGTGGTGGTGTGCTCGTTCGTGTCGTCTGCCTGCGCGGACCGGCGAGGCCGTCTGGGCTCGCATCGATCGCCGGGGCCGGCCGGAGGCCTTCTCGGCTCGCATCGACCGCCGGGGGCGGCAGGCAGGGCGGATTGCCCGGCTCCTGGCGACCATCGGCGGCGGTCCGGGCCGTCCGTCTCCTTCGGCTCGCCGGCCAACCGCCACGGCCTGGAAACATCGCGCCCGGGGTGACCTGCCGAGCAGCGGCCCGTGGCGCAGCATGCCCGCACTGGAAGGACCGTTCCCGGGGGGTGACCTGACCTGAACGGGGTATCCCCGGCCGGATGAAATTGTGGGGTCCGTTCCGCCGCCGGACATGCCCGGTCGGGCATTTCTCGCTGTGGGATGGCTCTCGCGTCAGCGGGGAAGGGCATTCCAACCACGGAGGGTGTCGGTCAGTTGCTCCACCAGAGCGCCCTCCTGCTCGAACCGGGTGTATTCCTCGGCTGTGACCCAGCGAACATCGGCGGCATCATCACCCGGGCGGAGCAGTCCGCCGATGACCGAACAGAAGTAGTCGTGGATCTCGAATTCGCCGCGCACCACGACGCCGGCCAGCGCGCCGCAAGTCACCTCCAAACCGGTCTCTTCGCGCAGCTCACGGGCCACCGCGGCGGCGTCGGACTCCCCGGCCTCGACCCTTCCCCCAGGCAGGGACCACTTTCCCGGCGACGGCGGGTGGCCGCGCTTGATCATCAGCAGCCTGCCGCGCGCGTCGTGCACCACCGCGCCGACGCAACGCACTGTGGGCTTTTTCGCGGCCATAGCCACAGAGAGTAGTGAAGCGGTAGCATGTCCGGCGGGGCTGGCCCGTCTGCGGGACTTCCCTTGCGGAATACCGCACCTGGTGCGGTATGAACGAACCGGTGACGTGAGCGACGAGTAGACGGGATCTGATCGCCAGTGAACGCGAAGAAAATAGCTGCTGTGACCGGGATCCTGCTGGTGCTGTTCTTCGTGATTTCGCAGCCCGGTCAGTCCGCGGCCATGGTGCACAACATCCTGGGCATGCTGCAGGACGCGGCTGAGTCGTTGATCGCGTTCGTCAGCAACGTCGTCAACGGCTGACGCAGGGCACGCGCTTCACCATGCTGCTGGCTCCCCGGGATCCGGACGAGTACCTGCTCGACACCGAGCGACGGGTCATCCGCGTTCGCCGGCATTGGGCGGTCCTGCTGTGGGACACGTTCGAAAGCGCCGCGCTGCTGGCGATCACCATCATGGTGTCCTACCTGCTCCCGCCGTCGGAGCTGATCCAGAGCGCGCTGTGGTACGTCGCGCTGGCGGTGGTGCTCCGGTTCGCGTGGAAGGTCATGGAGTGGTGGGTGGAGACCCTGGTGGTCACCGACAAGCGCTTCGTGCTCACCCGCGGCATCTTCACCACCAAGGTGCTGATGATGCCCATCAGCAAGGTCACCGACCTGACCTACGAGCGGCCGTTCATCGGCCGCATCCTCGGCTACGGCACGGTGATCGTCGAGTCGGCCGGTCAGATCCAGGCGCTGAACAACATCGACTTCATCCCGCATCCCGAGGAGTTCTACGACTCGATCTCCGAGCTGGTCTTCGGCGACAAGAAGGCCCAGGCCCAGCGGTTCTCGATGATGAAGGCGCAGCGCGCGGCGAAGGGCAAGCGCCCGGTCGGCTGACCCAGCCGTCCCGCCGCACACCGGCCGCCACCTGCATCGGCGCCGCCCTGGCCGGTCGGGCACACTCGACAGGTGCGCATCGATCTCCACACCCACACCGTGCTGTCGGACGGCACGGACACGCCGCGTGAGCTGATCCAGGCGGCGGCCGCGGCGGGCCTGGACGTCCTGGCCATCACCGATCACGACACCACGGCCGGGTGGCAGGAGGCGGTCGACGCGCTGCCGTCCGGCATGACGTTGATCCGGGGAGCCGAGTTGTCCTGCGTCAGCACTTCGGAGCAGGGCTGGCCGATCAGCGTGCACCTGCTGGCGTACCTGTTCGATCCGGACGCGCAGGCGCTGGTCGCCGAACAGCGACGGCTCCGGGCGGAGCGGCGGGAGCGGCTGCGCCGGATGGCCGAGCGCATGGCCGCGGACGGCCTCCCGATCGATCCGGAGGCGGTGCTGGCGTCGCTGCCCGCCGACGGCTCCGCGGGTCGGCCGCACCTGGCCAGGGCGCTGATCGAGGCGGGCTTGGTGAGTTCGGTGAGCGAGGCGTTCGACAAGTACCTGGGCAGCCGGGGCCGGTACTACGTGCGGCGGGCGGACACCCCGGTGAGGCGAGCCGTCGCGATGATCGCCGAAGCCGGCGGGGTGACCGTGCTGGCCCATCCGTGGGCCTACTCGCGCGGCCCGACGGTCGGGGAGGACGTCATCGCCGAGCTGGCGGCGGCCGGCCTGACCGGGATCGAGGTGGATCATCCCGACCACGATCCGGCCACCAGACAGCGCCTGCGCGGGCTGGCGGCGGAGCTGGGCCTGCTGACCACCGGGTCGAGCGACTACCACGGCGCGAACAAGCCGACGCCGATCGGCGCGGAGACCACCGACCCGGAGGTGTACGAGCAGCTCGTTGCGCGTGCGACCGGCCGCCCTCCGGTGAGAGGCTGAGTCGTGTACTTCGATCTCGAGGTTTTCACGTCCGCGCTGATCACCCTGCTGGTCATCATGGACCCGCCGGGCACGGTGCCGGTGTTCCTCAGCCTGACCGGCCGCAAGCCCCCGGCGGCACGGGCCAAGGCGGCGCGTCAGGCGGTGCTGATCTCGCTGCTGGTCATCACGCTGTTCGCGGTGGCCGGGCAGGCCATCCTGGCCTATCTGGGCATCGGCATCCCCGCGTTGCAGGGCGCAGGCGGCCTGCTGTTGCTGCTGATCGCGCTGGACCTGCTGACCGGCCGGGAAAGCGCCCAGCCGCGTCCGGCCGACGACGTGAACGTGGCGCTGGTGCCGCTGGGCACGCCGCTGCTGGCCGGTCCGGGCGCCATTGCGGCGACCATCGTGTTCGTCCGCGAGGCGGAGGGCCACCTGGGTGCCTACCTGGCGCTGGCCGCGGCCATCCTGCTGGTCCACGTCGGGCTGTTCCTGTGCCTGCGGTTCGCCGGTGGCCTGATCAAGCTGCTGCGGGAAAGCGGCATCACCCTGCTGGCCAAGATCGCCGGTCTGCTGCTGGCCGCCATCGCCGTGCAACTGGTCGCCGAGTCGATCCGCGGGTTCATCGCCGGTGGCTGATCACCGACCGCACGCGGGGGCAGCGCTCCGGCTGAGACTAGCCTGACGGGTATGAGGGCGGATGAGGTGGTGGTGAGCAGGCCGCGCCGGGATGCCGCCGGCGTCGCGCGATTTCTCACCGGGTCATTGGCCGCCGGCCTGGTCGCCCTGACCGCGGTGCTGGTGGTGGCGGAGTGGGTGACCGAGGCCAACGGCCTGGATGGGCCGGGTGCGGGCACGATCACGGGCCACGCGGTCGCCTCGTTCGCCGCCCTGGTTGCCGCGGTGGTGGCGGATCGTCAGCGAGGGCGGATCGTCGCGGCGGCGTTGGCGGTGGTCGTGGCCGTCGTGGCCGCCGTGCTGTGGTTCTACTGGCTCACCTGAGCGGATCACCCGGTACGCGAGCGGGTGCGGCCGCGCGTCAAGGCTGGCCGATGCATCACCGGAACGCAACCAGCGTGTCGCCGCGCTGCTCGAGCAGCACCGGACCGACCCGTCCCAGCCGCACCGGCCCTTGGTAGTCGCCTCGGTCGACGGCGATCGTGTTGGACGCCACGCCGGTTCGCTCGTCGATGACGGCGACACCGCCGTCGATCGGCACGACGACGCTGCCCGCCCACAGCACCCCCGTGCCGCGGGTGTCCGGCAGTGTCCACCGGGGCTGCAATGTCGTGGCGTCCAGCGCGAGAGTCGCCGACCCGGTGTCCCACAACACCGACGAGACCCCGTTGGTGGTCCGGGGCGTCCCCGCGTCGTGCGCGGCCAGCAGCTCGTCCGCCGGCATGGTCAGGCGGTACTGGTGCACCAGCTTGCCCGGCTTGGCGTAGATCAGCATCTGACGCGAGTGCGGCAGGACGACGGCGGCACGGGGCTCGTCGTCCCGCGCCACCGCGACCACGCGGCCGTCCGGCCCGGGCAGTTTGGCCGACAGCAGCACCTTGGGCTCGTCGGTCCTGTTCTCGCCGTCCTTCTCGTTGGTCGTGCCGATGACGGTCAGCCAGTCGGCCCGGTCACCCGCGCAGCGCTCGGTGACGGCGATCTTGCCCACGGCCAGGGTCATGGAGTTCAGCACGCAGTCGGCGCGGGGCGGGCGGGCCGGATCGGGTGTGCATCGCCGCTCCTGCTCCGGCGGCGGCGACGTCTCCACCTGCCCGCCACCGGACTCGCTGGTGGCGGTGCAGCCGGGCGGATGCTGCCGGTTCGGCTCCACCGGTGTCGGCACCCGCCCGTACTCCATCGTCCGGATCAGCTCCCTGCTCCAGACGTTGAGCAGCTTCCGGCCGGTGGCCAGCACGTGTGTTCCGTCGCTGAGCAGGCGAGTGCCGAACTCGGCGTCGCCGTTGCGTTGGGCTCGCAGCCTGCCGGTGGTGATGTCGAACCGGGACACCTCGCTGCACCCGGCCGACTTGCTGTGCACGACGACGACACTGCCCCAGGCTTCGGCGACCGTGCACAGCGGGAGGTCACGCGCGTAATGCCAGCGCTCGCGCCCGGTTTCGGCGTCCCGCCCAGTGACTTCGCCGTCGGCAGCGGTGACGACCGTCGAACCGTGGGCGACCGGGACCACGGTGGCCGGGCTGGGGGCCCGCCACGCCTCGGTCAGCCGTTCCGGCGGCTGCGCCGGCTCGGGAAGCGCAGGCACCGGCCGCGCCGTGGAGCGGCTGGTGGCCCTGCTGTCGCTCTGCGCCCACACCACCGCTCCGACGACCACGACGAGTACGACGATGATCGCCGCGGCGATCCTGTCCCGCGGACGTGTCCACGGCGAACGGGTACCGGTCCGCTTGTGCGGCTCGCGCGAACCGGGCACGAGTCAGGCGTCTCCGCCTGCTGACGTGGTAGCGCTGCTGCGGCGGCGACGCCGGCGGCGGCGCGTGCCGGACGGTTTGCCCGGCGCCGAGCTGGCCGGCTCGTCCGAGCGCGCTTCCGGCGCCGTCTGAGCCTGGCCCGCCGCCGTGTCGGCCTGCTGCTTGCCTGCCGATGCCGAGCGGCCGCTACGGGTGCGCTTGCGCGAGCGCCGCTTGCCCGGCGACTGCGACCGCGGGCCACCAGCGCGCTTGCCGCCGAAGTCCTCGGCCTCCTCCGCGGCCAGCCCGGCGCGGGTGCGCTTGGCCAGCGGCAACCGCCCGGTCGCCTCCCGCGGGATGCCCAGGTCGGTGTACAGGTGGTCGGACGTCGAATACGTCTCCACCGGCTCCGGGATGCCCAGGCCGAGCGTGTCGGAGATGAGCCGCCAGCGCTGCTCCTCGTCCCAGTCCACCAGCGTCACCGCGACACCGGCCTTGCCCGCCCGGCCGGTACGGCCGATGCGGTGGATGTAGGTCTTCTCGTCCTCCGGGCACTGGTAGTTGATCACGTGGGTGACGTCGTCGACGTCGATGCCACGGGCCGCCACGTCGGTGGCCACCAGGACGTCGATCTTGCCCGACCGGAACGCGCGCAGCGCCTGCTCCCTGGCCGACTGGCCGAGGTCGCCGTGCACCGCACCGGCGGCGAAGCCGCGCTCGGTGAGGTCGTCGGCGAGCTTCTGCGCGGTGCGCTTGGTCCGGGTGAAGATCATGGTCAGCCCACGGTCCTTGGCCTGCAGCACCCGCGCGATCAGCTCCGGCTTGTCCAGCGCGTGCGCTCGGTAGACGAACTGGGCGGTGCGTTCGTGCACCGCGCCCTGGTCGACCTCCTCGGCACGGATGTGCGTCGGCTTGTGCAGGAACGCGCGGGCCAGCGTGATGATCGGGCCAGGCATGGTGGCCGAGAACAGCATCGTCTGCCGCTGCTCCGGCACCATCTGCAGAATCCGCTCCACGTCCGGCAGGAAGCCGAGGTCGAGCATTTCGTCGGCCTCGTCGAGCACCAGCGCGGACACCTTGCCCAGCACCAGGTGCCGCTGCTCGGCCAGGTCCAGCAGCCGTCCCGGGGTACCGACCACCAGGTCGACGCCCTTCTTCAGCGCCTTGATCTGCGACTCGTACGGCCGCCCGCCGTACACCGCGAGGGTGCGGACGCCGAGGTACTTGCCTGCGTCGTGCAGGTCGTGCGTGACCTGCAGGCACAGCTCGCGGGTCGGCACCACCACCAGCGCCTGCGGTGTGCCGTCACCCGGCAGGGTCAGCCGGTTGAGGATCGGGACACCGAAACCGAGTGTCTTGCCGGTCCCGGTGCGGGCCTGCCCGATGACGTCCTCGCCGGCCAGTGCCAGCGGCAGGGTCAATTCCTGAATGGCGAACGTGCGCTCGATGCCCGCTTCTTTCAGCGCCCGGACGATTTCCGGCTTGATGTCGAACTCGCTGAATTTCGGTGCCTCGGGCCGCACCGGGGCGCCGGCACGCAGCGGATGGGAAGTATCGCTCTCGTCGACACCGGCCTCGCTGTGCTCCAGCGTGACGGGGTCGGTGGGCCCGGGGGCATCCGGCTGTTCGGATCGCTCGCCAGGCGTGTTCGTCATGGTCAGCGTGATCGCCTCTCTCGATGTTCCAGCGCGCACAGCTGACGGTGGGAATCCCCAATGTGCCGATCGGGACACGACCGGCATCGGCTCGCGTGCACGCACAGTGCCTCGATATCGCTCGATGTTCCGCGAAACCGCACGCCCACGAACAGGTGGTGGCGCGCGTGATGCGATATCGCTCTCCAGGTGCAGTCTACCGGCCCAAATCGGCGTTAGGGTCTAAACATGACCGACGGCACCGACCAATCGGCCAACTCCGCGACGGAGAAGACCGACGAACAGCGAGGTACTCAGGCTGCCAAGGAGCCGCTCAGCGAGGGCGTGGTGGACCTGCTCGGCGTGTTGGCCTACGGCGAGCTGGCCGCGTTCGACCGGCTGGCGGAGGACGCCAGGGGAGCGCCGACGTTGACCGGTCGCGCCCAGCTGTCCGCCATGGCGGCCGCGGAGATGTCGCACTACCAGCTCATCGAGCGTTACCTGGCCGAGCACGGGGTGTCCGTGGAGGACGCCATGCGGCCGTTCGTCAAGCCGCTGGACGCCTTCCACGCAGGCACCCGGCCGAAGACGTGGCTGGAATCCCTGGTGAAGGCCTACGTCGGCGACCAGCTGGCGGCCGACCTGTACCGGGAGGTCGCCGACTGGCTGGACCCCGAGACGCGGGAGATCGTGCTCACGGTGCTGGCCGACACCGGACATTCGGCGTTCGCCGAGCGTGAGGTCACCGCGGCCATCGAGGCCGATCCGAAGCTGCGCGACCGCCTGGCGCTGTGGGGCCGGCGCCTGCTCGGCGAAGCGCTCACCCAGTCCCAGTACGTCGCGGCCGAGCGTGACGGGCTGGCCGAGCTGATCATCTCCGGTTCCGGCGACATCTCGGGCATCGCCGCGCTGTTCCGCCGGATGCAGCAGCGGCACCACAAGCGGATGCAGGCGCTCGGCCTCGGCTGACGCGCCCGCCCGGCGGTGGGATAGCCTGGCAGGAGAGCGGACGCGTCCGCAGAGGCTGTGCAGGAGGCATGGGTGGAGATCAAGATCGGCATCGATGAGTCGCCCCGCGAGCTGGTGGTGTCCAGCAACCAGACGCAGGAGGAAGTCGAGAAGCTGGTCACCGAGACGCTGGACAAGGGCGAAGGCCTGCTGCGGCTGTCCGACGAGAAGGGGCGCACCTACCTGGTGCCGTCCGACAAGATCGCCTACGTGGAGATCGCGCCGACCGACACGCGCCGGGTCGGGTTCGCGGTCGTCGAGCCGACGAAGGACGCCAAGGACGCCAAGTAGTGCCGCGAGTGCTCACTCGGCGGCTTTCTCGGCACCTGTGGCCGCGTCGCCACGGGTGTCGCGCATTTTGATCACCTTGTTCAGTTCGAGCGGCTTGTTCGGGTCGACCGTGTGACCGTGCTGGCGCAGCACGCCGTCGATCGCTGCCCAGATGATCTGCGTGGTGTACTCCACCACGGCTTCCTTGCTCATCGACTGGCGTTCCAGCCACCATTCCCCGATGTTCTGCACCAGCCCGACCACGCCGTGCGCCCACGGCTCGGCGGCGCCGGAGTCCATGCCGAACGCGCGCATGTAGTCGCCGAGCACGGCGGTCACCGCGGTGGCGATGAGCCGTTTGTCCTCCTGGGCGATGGCGGTGCTCGGCGAGTCGGCGGCGTGCGGCGGCGGGTGCACCAGCAGCCGATACAGGTTCGGGTACTCCTCCACGGTGCTGAAGAAGGCGTCGATCGCCCGCCGGATGCGCGGCACCGGGGCCAGCTCCTGGTTCAGCGCGGGCATCAGCCGGTTGAAGAGGATCTCGGTCCCGCGCTGGCCGAGCGCCACCAGCAGGTCGGCCTTGTCGGTGAAGTGCCGGTACAGCACAGGCTTGGTGACCCCGGCCTCGGCGGCGACGTCCTCCATGCCGAAGTCCGGCCCCTGCTTGTCGATGACCCGCAGCGCTGCCTCGACGAACTCCTTGCGGCGCTCGATGCGGTGCCGCCGCCAGCGGTCGCGCCGGGCGTCGCCCCGGTCGGCCCGGCCTCGTGCGCCCTCCTTGACACCGTCAGCCATGCCGGTCACCATACCGCGAGGTAACTGTTACCGTTCGTCACAGTAAGTTCGGCGAAGGGGCGGAGCGCGTGAGCCTGGTGGAGCCACAGCGCCGGTGGCTGCCGGCGGCGTCCAGTGCAGGGATGGAACGGGTCGACCGGTTCACCGCCGGTGACGGCACCCGCCTGCTGGTCCGAAGCAGCGGGCCGAGCACCGCCCCGGTCACCGTGGTTCTGGTGCACGGCTGGACGCAGCACAGCGGCTGCTGGGACGGCGTGTGCGCGCTGCTGCCCCCGGATGTCCGCGTTCTCCGCGTCGATCTGCGCGGTCACGGCGGTTCGGACCCCGCACCCCCAGGCACGCGCACCCTGGAGCAGCTCGCCGACGACGTGGCCGAGGTGCTGGCTGCGCGCACCTCGGGGCCGGTGGTACTGGTGGGCCACTCGATGGGCGGGATGACGCTCATGGCGCTGGCCGAGCGGCATCCGCGGCTGGTCGCCGACCGGGTGGCCGGGGTGGCTTTCGTGGCGACCTCGTCCGGCAACATGCACCGCATCACGCTGGGGCTGGGCGGGGTGCTCGGCCGCACCGTGCCACGGGCCGAGCCCGTGCTGCGTGGATTGCTGGAACGCCGCGAGGACGGCTCGTTGCCCGCGGTGCCGCAGCTGATCAGTCCCGTGGTGCGGTGGCTGGCGTTCGGCAAGCGGGCCCGCTGGCAGCACGTGAACGACACGGCGCGGGCGGTGCTCGCCGCCCATCCGGCCACCGTCGGCGGGTTGCTGGACGCGATCTTCGCGCACGACCGGACCGTGGTACTCGGCGCGCTGCGCAGCATTCCGACAGTGGTGCTGGCCGGTGACCGGGATCGGCTGTGCTCGGTGGAGCACGCCAAGGTCATCGCCGAGCAGCTGCCCGGGACCAGCTTCGTGCTCTACCCGGGGGCCGGGCACATGCTCATGCACGAGCGCACCACCGACGTGGCACGAAGCCTGATGTCGTTGATTCGTGCTGCGGTCCCCGCGGCCTAGCCGGGCCGTCCGCGCCACGGTCCCCGCGGCCTAGTCGGGCCGTACGCGCCGCGGTGTCCGCCGGTGGGCGACGGCTTGGGGCCCCTGGCGAAATCGTCGGGCCCCCTGCTGCTCAGTGCTCGGCCTGGTGCTGCAGTGGGAAGCCGCCGCCGATGCCACGCCACGCCAGCTGCGCGATGAGCGCGACCGCTTCGTCCCGGTCGATCGCGGTGTGGTTGTCCTGCCAGTAGCGCGCACTGACCTGGCTCATGCCCACCAGCCCGGACGCCAGCAACTGCGCCTTGGCCGGTGGCAGGCCGGCGTCGGCGGTGATGGTGTCGGTGATCGCGTGCACGCACGCGGACATGGCCCGCTCGACCGCCGCCTGCACCGCGGGCTCGCCGCGCAGATCGGACTCGAACACCATCCGGAACGCGCCGCTGTCCGCGCTGACGAAGTCGTAGTACGCGGCCACCGCGTTGTACACCCGCTGCTTGTTGTCGGTCGTCGACTTCATGGCCTTGGTGACCTCGGCGACCAGCTGCTCCACGTTGTCCTCGAGCAGCGCGATGTACAGCTCGAGCTTGCCGGGGAAGTGCTGGTAGAGCACCGGCTTGGAGACTCCCGCCCGCTCGGCGATCTCGTCCATCGCGGTCGCGTGGTAGCCGTTGGCGGCGAAGACGTCCCTGGCCACCGAAAGCAGTTGTGCCCGGCGCTTGCGTTTGGGCATGCGCACCCCGCGCTTGAGCTGAGCGAGGACGCCGGTGGCCTGCGCGTTCGTCGTTTCCGTCATGGCCGGCCTTCCGCATGTCGTGCGCTGTGTCGCGCGTTGTCGTCGGTAGCTGCAGGGGCGGATCTCGCCGCTCCCGACAGTACCCGCCAGTAATACCCGTGGTGCAAGCCGCGCCGGGTCGGCTGACCAGCGGTGCGTCAGCTCTGCCCGTTGGCGCAGCGGTCGTGGCGTACGCCATGCTTGGTGCCATGGCTGATCCGGGAGTGGCGGGCGGCGGCTACGACTCCGCCTGGGACGACCTCGAACTGCCGGAGCTGGACGAGCACCTGCCGCCGTGGCCGGGCACGGTGGAGGAGTCCGGTGGCGTGCGGCTGCACGTCCGGCGGACCGAACCCGAGCTCACCCCGGACGGCGCGCCGACCGCCGTGTACGTGCACGGGCTCGGCGGCTCGTCGACGAACTGGACTGATCTCGGCCGCCTGCTCGCCCCGTGGGCCCGCGGCGTCGCCGTCGACCTGCCGGGTTTCGGGCTCTCCGAGCCGGAGGACGGTTTCGACTACAGCCTGCGCGCCCACGCCGACCGGGTTGCCCGGTTCGTGCGCGGCTTCGGCGACGGACCGGTCCACGTGCTGGGCAACTCGATGGGCGGCGCGATCGCCATCCTGCTGGCTGCGCGGTGGCCCGAGCTGGTGCGCTCCGTGACGCTGGTCTCGCCCGCGGTGCCGGACCTGCGGCCGAGCATCAAGCGGCTGTCCGACCCTCGGCTTGCGCTCGCCTACCTGCCGGTGATCGGGACGCGTGCCCGGCAACAGCTGATCGCGATGACCCCGGAGCAGCGCGTGCGCCAGGTGATCGAGCTGTGCTACCACGACCCGTCGCGGCTGCCGCCGCACCGCCTGGCCGAGATGGTCGAGGAGTACCGGCAGCGCAGCGGCCACGCCTGGGCGGTCACCGCGATGGGGCGGTCGACGCTCGGCATCGTCCGCGACTGGGTGGCCAGGGGCCCGCGGTCGTTGTGGCGGGCGCTGGAGGAGATCACCGCGCCGTCGCTGGTGGTCTGGGGCGAGCGGGACCGGGTGATCAGCGCGCGGAAGGCGGTGCGGACCGTCCGCGCCCTGCGGCGTGGCAGGCTGTTGATGCTCCCGGATACTGGACATGTAGCGCAGATGGAGCAGCCGCGGCGGGTGGCGCAAGCCACCGTGGAGCTGTGGCGTGAGGCGGAGGCCGGACGATAGGCCGACAGGGTGACGACGATGATCGGGATGTCAGCCTGTCGGCGCAGGATTCGATACGCGATGTGGCAGGCTGTAAACCGTGGGTGAGCGTGTGACGAACGGGCCGCGGAGCGCACGGCTTCGCAGGTCACAGCCACCCGATCGCACGTCGGGCGGCATTCCGCGGTATCGCCCCGGTGGCAGGCGGATCGCCGCCGAGCCGTTGGAGGCTTCCTGGAAGCCGGGCGAACCCGCCCGGCGGAGTTCCCGGTCCCGGTCCCGTCCCCGGTCCGGGCCGGCCAGCTGGGTCAAGAAGTACGGCTGGCGGATCTACGCGCTGCCGATTCTGCTGGTCGTCACCGTCCTGGCGGTGCTGGACGCGCGTGACGGTGCGCAGCCCGGGCCGGCAGCTGCGCCGCCGCAAGGGCTGGCAGCGGGCGCACCGTCCGAGCCCGAGGGGCCGAGCGCGACGGAGACCCCGGTCAAGCCGGTGGACCTGCGCATTCCGACCGCGGAGCTTCCTCCCGGCGGGAAGTACACCGAGAAGGGCCGGGGCACCTGGCGGGTGGTGAAAGGCTCCAGCCCGCCGGTCGGCAAGCGGGGTGCGCGGCTGCTCAAGTACACCGTCGAGGTGGAGAACGGCCTCGACCCGTCCAGCTACACCGGGGACGACGCGTTCGCCCAGACCGTCGAGGCCACCCTGGCGGATCCGCGGAGCTGGATCGGCAGCGGCGAGGTGCGCTTCCAGCGGGTGGACGACCCCGCGAAGGCCGACTTCCGGATCAGCCTGACCTCGCCGCGGACCACCCACCGGGCGGACATCTGCGGGTTCCAGATCAGATACGAGTCGTCGTGCTACCAGCGCCGGATGGACCGCGTGATCATCAACCTGGCGCGGTGGGTGCGCGGCGCGAAGGCGTTCAACTCGGACATGACCGCCTACCGGCAGTACGCCATCAACCACGAGGTCGGCCATGTGCTGAACAACGGGCACGTGGGCTGCCAGCGCAACGGTGCCCTGGCGCCGGTGATGATGCAGCAGACGTTCGGCGTGGCCAACAACTACGTGGCCAAGTTGAACAAGGCGGACCCGACGAACTATGCCGCGGTGCCGCGGGACGGGAAGGTCTGCAAGCCCAACGCGTGGCCGAATCCCGGGGCGCAGTGACGCCGGGGCTGTCGCTTGCGTGCGACGCGGCGCAGTCGCCGACGAGGGTGGCGTGACCGCCCTTACGGCCGGGATGCGGGAATGCGGGATGCCACGCCGCTGTTGTTCCAGAGTGTGGACGGTGACGTCATGATGTGGACGGACGCTGGCAGTGCGAGGACTATCGACGTCAGACGGCACCGCACAACCGACGTGGCGTGAACCTGGAGGTCGAATGTCAGGCAGCCTGCCGCCGCTGGTGGAGCCCGCGGCCGAGCTGACCAAGGAGGAAATCGCCCGCTACAGCCGGCACCTGATCATCCCGGACGTCGGGGTGGACGGGCAGAAGCGGCTGAAGAACGCGAAGGTGCTGGTCATGGGCGCCGGCGGGCTGGGCAGCCCCGCGCTGCTGTACCTGGCTGCCGCGGGTGTCGGCACGCTGGGCATCGTCGACTTCGACACGGTGGACGAGTCCAACCTGCAGCGGCAGGTGATCCACGGGCAGTCGGACGTCGGCAAGCTCAAGGCCCAGTCGGCCAAGGAGTCGATCGCCGAAGTCAACCCGTTCGTCACGGTCAACCTGCACACCGAGCGGCTGACCAGCGAGAACGCCCTGGACATCTTCTCCGGCTACGACCTGATCCTGGACGGCACGGACAACTTCGCCACGCGGTACCTGGTCAACGACGCAGCGGTCATCCTGGGCAAGCCGTACGTGTGGGGCTCGATCTTCCGGTTCGAAGGCCAGGTGTCGGTGTTCTGGGAGGCCGCCCCGAACGGCAAGGGCGTCAACTACCGCGACCTGTACCCGGAGCCGCCGCCACCCGGCATGGTTCCGTCCTGCGCCGAGGGCGGCGTGCTGGGTGTGCTGTGCGCGTCGATCGGGTCGATCATGGTCAACGAGGCGATCAAGCTGATCACCGGGATCGGCGAGCCGCTGCTCGGCAGGCTGGTCACCTACGACGCGCTGGAGATGCGCTACCGCGAGGTGAAGATCCGCAAGGACCCGGAGACGCCGAAGATCACCGAGCTGATCGACTACGAGACGTTCTGCGGTGTGGTGTCGGACGAGGCGCAGCAGGCGGCGCAAGACAGCACCATCACGCCGCACGAGCTGAAGGCCATGTTCGACTCGGGCAAGGAGTTCGAGCTGATCGACGTGCGGGAGCCGCACGAGTACGAGATCGTCCGGATCGAGGGCGCCAAGCTCGTGCCGAAGGACCGGATCCTGTCCGGGGAGGCGCTGGCCGAGCTGCCGCAGGACAAGCCGATCGTGCTGCACTGCAAGTCGGGTGGCCGGTCGGCGGAGGCGCTGGCGGCGCTGCACCGCGCCGGCTTCTCCGACGCGGTGCACCTGGGCGGCGGGATCCTGGCCTGGGCGAAGCAGATCGACCCGAGCCTGCCGACGTACTGAGCACGAACCCGGGGCTCGAGTCCGCGTCCCGACCTGGGGGCCGGACTCGAGCCCTTTGGCGTGCCGTTCTGGGGAATCCTCCAGCTTCTGGCGTTCCTGGTGGGCGCAGGGCGCGACTTGTCCAGCATGGGGCGGTACTGCAGCTGTCCGGCCGGTGTGCGCAGGACCCGAGTCGTGGTGTCCTGACGGACGCCGTGAATATCGACTTGCAGTCGGCACGAGTGGGCTGTGACCTGACCGGCCCAGGCAGGGGATGAGGCATCTCCCCGGTGGCGGGTCGGCATGCGCCGCCCATTGGGGTGGCAGGTTGCGCCCAATGGAGTCAGGGACCCGCGGGCGGCGGAGTGTCACCCGGTGGAGTGAGAATCGAGCGCGTTAGTCTGCCGCCGTGCCGGTCACTCGTGAGCGTCCTCCGCTGCGTGTTTGCGCTGCATTCAACGTCGATCCCGAGTCGTTGCGGCCGCTTGCCGACGGGTCGGGCTGGCGGGGTGACGGTGTGGTGCTGCGGCCTGCCACCGACTCGGTGGAGGCGGTTTGGGCGGCGCGTGCGCTCGGTTCGATCGTGTTGCCGGATGTGCGGATTGCGCGGCCGTCGCGGGCCACCGATGGGCGCGCGATCGTGGGTGGCTGGATGGCTTACCGCTTGGCTGCGGGATCCGGTGACGAGGTGGCCGAGGAGCGGCCGTCGGTGGAGGAGATCGTGCTGGTGTCGGTGAAGCTTCACCAGGCGTTGATCAATGTGCCGCGGCCGGACTTCATCGACAAGCGCACGGATGTGCTGGCGCGTGCCGACCGGGTGGCTTGGGGCGAGGAGGAGGTGGAGCTGGACGAGGCGAACGGTGGCCGGTGGTTCGAGATCCTGGCTGGGGCGGCTCGGGAGACGAAGTTGCCCAATCAGGTCGTGCACGGCAGCTTGTTCCGCAGTGTGCGGCTTGCTGGGGATCGGGTGCCTACTGTGTTCGACTTCCGGCCGTACTATCGCCCGGCGGAGTGGGCTACGGCGCTGGTGGTCGTGGACGCGGTTGTGGCCAATGCGGCGGGGGCCACGCTTATCCAGCAGTGGTCGCATCTGCCCGACTGGCGGCAGATGCTGCTCCGGGCCACCATGTTCCGTCTCGCTGCGCACGCCCTGGACCCGGAAAGTGCGGGGGAGGAGACGTTGGACGGTCTCCGCCGAGCAGCCGTCCTTGTCGGTGAGGTCTAGACCCGGTCGGCAAGTCGGGGACCGGCTGGCGCTGCGGTGCGGTGACACCTCGTCGTGGGTGGTCCAGGGGTGGGTGTCCGGGGTGTGAAGTGTTCGGAAAGTGGCACCACGCGCGCGGTCTGTTGCTACCGTAGGCCACGGACCAGCGACACGCAGCGTCTGGAGGGGCCGCGATGACCGTCGGGATGTTCATGGAGAAGGCCTGGGCCGAGATCCTGGACTACCTCGACCTGGAGCGGAAGAAGTACGGCGGTTCGACGCTCCTCGACAAGGTCTACCTGCACGCCACGGGCAAAGGCTTCCGCTTCCCGGACGATGCCACGGCGCAAAAGATGGTCGATACTTTCAAGGAACGGGAAAAGAGCATCAGGGCTCGCGCCTACCTCATCGACACTTTGGAGTCCTGTATCAATCAAACGTTCTCTTATGATGAGACAAGTGAATCTTATCGTAAAACAGCTTTGACGTCGGTGGCGGCCCTTCGACAACTTAATGATTCGGCGCTGCGATACACCCAGAACTACATCGAGAAGATTGAGGCGGCCAGAAAGCGGTACGCTCAGCAAGAGGAAGCGGCAGAGAACGACGCTCGTGGTATAGCGAGGTAGGTCTGTTGAGCGTTCGTGCACGGCATTGGTCAGTGGTCGCCCTGCTGGCGGTCGTATTCATCATGACCGCGTGCAGTGGCGAGGAGCGAGGTACTCCGCGTCCCGCGAACACGGCGTCTTCCGGGTCTGTGGCACCCGGGGGCTCGGAGTCGCTTGACTATCCGAAGGTGCAGACCCCGCTTGATCCCACTGCTTATCTGCAGAACCCCTGCGAGCTTGTCCCGGCGGCTGTTCTCGAGACGCTTGCGCAATTCGACCCAGGGGAGCCGGACGTCGACAGCCCCGCCGCCCAGAAGATGATCGGTCCGCGATGTACCTGGGTTTCCAGCGATGTGGGAGGGCCGACGATCGGCGTCAGTATCAATACAGTGCGCAGCGAACTCATCGCGGACGGCTCTGGGGGGCTGGAAGCTGAATATCGCTCCAAAGCCAATGGCAGGATCGATCATCTGGAGCCTGTGAGCTTGCCCGGGCATCCCGGGAACCCGGCGGTCATCGCTGCTCAATCCAGTGAGCTCGACCGTGGGTCGTGTCCAGTGACGGTTGGCCTGAGTGATGAGTTGACTTTTACTGTTCGCATGATCCACTCGGCGGATCCGTCGGCTGCTTGTGACGGTGCTCAAAAGGTGGCGGCCGCAGTGCTCGACACATTGGCGGGGGGTAAGTGATGGAACTCACTGGTGAGAAAATCTATGAGATCTTCATGTCCGGAGACATCACCCCGCTCGAAGCTGCGCGCCAGGTCATCGAGGACCTGGTCGAAAAGTTCCGCGAGGAGGTCAAGGAGCTCGACGACTCGCGCAGGCAATTGCTGACGTATTGGGAGGGGGACAGTGCAGAAGCAGCCGGTCGCGGTGTCGAGCCGTTGATTCAAGCGCATTCCGAGAGTGCTCCGTTGATCGCCATGGCGAACGACTCGGTGTACCGGCAGGAGGAAGGCTACAAGTGGGGGAAGCGGTCGGTAGAGCCGGTTCCACCCGAGCCTGAAGAGCCGAGTCTGTTCGCTCGTGGGGTTGCGGCGATCGTGCCGGGTGTTCCGGACCCGGATGTCCCGTACCGCAAGGCATTGGCGGCGCATAATGCGGCCAGTGAGAACAACGTGCGGGTGATGGAGCAGTATCGCGACCTCACCGTGGACAACACCGACCTTCTGCCGAAGGACTACGGCATCATAGAGGACGATGGTGCTCCGATCTACATCGGTCGCACCGAGACGTCCAGCAGCGGCGGAAGTGCCACCATCAGCACCCCGACCCTCGGCCAGCCTGGTTACACCGGTTCGATGCCCGGTCCGGGGATCGGCTCGGTTGGTTCCGGCCCGAACCTGTCCGGAGGTGGTGGGTCGATCGGTGGGCCCGCGCCGAGCCCGGTGCCGCATCCGGCGACGCCCGGCCCGACCACCGGTATCGCTGCGCCCGTCACCGGTCCCGGCGGTGGCGGCCCCGGTGGCGGAGGAACCCCAGGTCCGCGACCGGGTGGTCCGGTTGTCGCGCCCGTCGGTCCGGCGGGCGGAGGTCAGTCGAACGATTCCCGCAGGCCGCCCCGTCCCGGTGCAAGGCCGCCGGCGGGCAGCTCGCGTGCGGGCGCGCGGATGACGACGGGTGGCTTGGGTCGTACCGCCGGCGGAGCGTCAGGGGGTGCACCTGGAGCGGGCAGGACGCCCACCATCCTCCGTGGTGGTGCGGCCGCCACGGCTCGGTTGACCGGCGGCACGGCCGGCTTGCAGGCGGGCAAGGGTGCGGGCGTCCTCGGTGGCGGCGGCCCCGGGTCTGGTGCGGGTGGTGCTGCGGCGGCCCGCGCTGCGGCGAGCGGCGTCGGCGCTCGCCCCGGCATGGGCGGCGTCGCCGGCGCGGCCGGCCAGCGTGGCAAGGGTGCCGAGGACTCCGAGCACAAGGACAAGTACGCGGTCAAGGAAGAGTTCGACGAAGGCCTGAAGGTCGAGTACGACGAGCTGGGCGCCAAGACCATCGACGAGACGACGGGCCACACTGTCATCAACCCGGTGATCGGTGCGGCGCCTGAAGCGCCGTCGTCGCGGCAAGTGAAGCCGCACACCCAGTACAAGGACAAGGACGCCTAGGACGTGTACGGTCCGATCCTGACCGCCTCGCCCCATGCCCTCGAGCTGGTCGCCGAGTGGGAACGAGCCGGCCGGCTCAACCCGGTCCTGCGGCCGGTGGCGGTGTTCTACGGTGACGGTGACGCACGCCCCGATCCGGCCAAGGAACTCGCCGACCGCGGTCTGCTGGAAAGCAAGAATCGGGCCGTGGATGCCGTCCTCGACGTGCTTCCTGCCCTGTGCGAGCCGTCGCTGGAGTACGTGGCGGACTTCCGGGTCGAGGACAGCAAGTACACCGCCCTGGCCGCCCGGAAGAACCGGAGCGGAGTGCTCGCGGTGCGGGAGCGCAACCAGAAGGCCGGCACGGACATCGTGCGCTTCCGTGAGGTCGACCCCGACGACCTCATCGGCGCTCTGCTCGACCTGCTCGAGCTGCAACCCGGCAGCGGCCCCCTGGTGAGCGTGAACCTGCACGACGTCAAGGAGGCGAACGAGCGCGGGGCCGTGGCGCCGGTGAGCTTCGAGCACCAGCAGCTGCGGTCCTTCATCCAGCGTCCCCAAGCCGGTCCCGCCATCGAGATCGTGGTGGGAGTCCGCGACGACAGCGGCAAGGTGATCCACACCGAGCGGCCGCTGCACATCGCCGCGCTGGACTGGGGTCACTTCCTCACCTACACCGTGGGCGAGGGACGGGACGAACGCTTCTACGGCGGCCCGGCCACCGCCGACCACGTCCGCAAAGCGCTTGCCGACCTGAAAGCCACCCTTACCCAGCCGGCGTTCTGAACCCAGCCCGAACGCTGACTGGCCACCCACGGGTGTGGGCGCGCGAGCACCGCGCTAGGCGAAGCCGACGGTCGCCTGGTCGAGCCCGCGGGCGCGTGCCGTCCGCGTCGCCTCGGCCTCCAGCTCGCTCACGTCCGGCCGGTGCCTGCCGGTCAACGGGCTGACCGTCACCTCCAGCCGCTGCCCGCGGGCCCGAGCGCGCCACGTGGCCACGATCTCGCCGTCGGCCACCACCACCCCCGGGTTGCCGAGGATCCGCCACACCTGCTTGTGATTCTCCTTCTCCGGCACCAGGACCGCCCGGTCCCGTGCCTGGAGCAACGGGTCGGCCGGAGGAAGCAGCCGCACGAACGAGGGCTCGGCGGGGCTCTCCAACGCCGGAAGCGCGTCCTCGGGCAAGTACGCGGTCTTCCCGTCGACGTCGACCGCGGCAAGCCCGTCGGGCCACATGCGCTTCGCCACCGACTGCGTCGTCCCCAGGAAGCCGGACGCTTCGGCCGGGGTCGCCGGGCCATGCACGCGCAGATACTCCTCGATGACCCGCCTGCCGGTCGCCGGATCGGGCTCCCTCGTGACGTCCTCCCACCCGTCGATCGGGGTCAAGGTGGCCGGTGAGACGTCCGGTTCGAGCCGGACACCCGCACGCAGCGTGGCCAGCCGCATCAGCTGCTCGTGGATGTGCGTGGCTTGACATCTCCGGCACCAGCGGACCAGTCCGGGTGGCAACACCTTGGTCACCGCCTCGCTGGCCGCGCCCTTGGTCATCGTGGCCCCAACGACCTCGCGCAGCCGCTCGGCCGCCGTCGTCAACGCTTCGGTGACCGGCATCCCGGCCTCAGCGACGTCCCGGCGCTGCCACGCCATTCTGGCCTGCGCGTCGCCGTCGTCCAACGGCACCAGCGACTGGGCCACCCACGGAAGATCGGCGGCATGGTGCAGATGCGGAGCACCACGGTGCGACCACGCCAGCGTCAGTCGGCGGCCCGCAGCTCCTCGGCGAATCCCGCACCGGCGAACCGTTCAGGGTCTCCCGCGAGCCGGGTGGCCAGCGCCAGGCGGGCAGCCACCTGCGAGGCATCCTGCACCCCCAACCGCAGCACGGCGAGCTTTCCCGGCTCGTCGTGCGGGCGATGCAACTCCTGAGCGGCGATACGGAACGCCAGAACCTGCTGGCGGTCGACGTGCAACACGGTGGCTCCCGGTGGTCTCAGCCGAAAACGGGCTCGAAGGTGTAGTTCATCGTCTGCGACGACCCGGAGGTCGTGCCACTGCCGGTCATCCCGGTGAGCTCACCGGTGGCGGAACCAGGCACCACGGTGAACGTGCTGCTCACGTGGTGCGTGGCGGCCGAAATGCGGTATTCGTGGCGCACGATGAACGAGCCCTTCCTCCCCTCCACTGTGCCCTCGATCCGCTCCAAGGCGAACGACGTGCTGTCGCCGTCGTCACCGGTCTCGGCGTAGTAGAGCAGAGCGTCGGCGATCGACGCGCCCTCGATGAGCCCGGCGTACTCGTACGTGGCGTGGGCATGAGCGACTCGTGGCGTGCCCTTGCTGCCGCTGACGATGTGCTCGTCCCAGGTCTGCACGGTGAGGGTGTTGTCGGTCATGAGCTCATCGTCCGCTCATTTCCTGACAACTTCTGTCATGTTTTCTGGGAGAATTGCCGACATGCGCGCCAGCCGGCTGCTGTCGGTGCTCCTGTTGCTGCAGAACCGGGGCAGGCTCACCGCTGAGCAACTTGCCCAGGAACTCGAGGTGTCGGTGCGCACCGTGTATCGCGACATCGACGCCCTGTCAGCCGCGGGTGTCCCGGTCTACGCCGAGCGCGGACGCTCCGGTGGCATCCAGCTCGTCGGCGGTTTCCGCACCAGGCTGACCGGACTGACCGAAGCCGAGGCACAGGCGCTGGCCCTGTCCGGCCTGCCGGACGCCGCAGCCGAGCTGGGACTCGGCGCCACGCTCGCGGCCGCTCAGCTCAAACTCAGCGCGGCGCTGCCGCCCGAGCTCCGGGCGCGCGCGAACACCGTTGCCCAGCGTTTCCACCTCGACGTGCCCGGCTGGTTCCACGACGTGGAGAGCCCGCCGCACCTGGCCGCGGTAGCCGATGCGGTGTGGAACGAACGCGTACTGCGTATCCGGTACGTGAAGTGGGGCAGGCGAGAAGTCGAGCGGACGGTCGAACCGCTCGGGCTGGTCCTCAAGGCCGGCCAGTGGTATCTGGTGGCGCGGGTCGGCAACACGGCGACCACCTATCGTGTCGGGCGGATTCAGTCGGTGGAAGTCCTCGGCCAGTTCGATCGCGACCGGGTGGCCGCCGGCTTCGACCTCGCGGAGTTCTGGTCGTCCTTCTCCGAACAGTTCGAGCAGCGGCTCTACCCACGCACCGCGCGCGTGCGGATGTCGAAGCTGGGGCGCGCGCTGGCACCGGTGTATCTCGGCGCGGTCGGGCAGAAGGCCGTGGAAGAGGCCGAGGCCGCAGGCGCCGATGTCGACGCCGAAGGCTGGCAGGAAGTGGAGCTCCCGGTCGAACAGGGCAGGTCGGCGATCGGCGAACTGCTGCGCTTCGGACCGGAGATCGAAGTGCTCGAGCCCGCCGACCTGCGTGCCGAGCTGGCCGAAGCCGTCCGCCGCATGGCGGCCGCCTACGACTCCGGCTCGGCGGGCAGCCAGCGATAAGTGCGCATGTCGACGCGCTGCCGGTCGGCCAGCACCCCCTCGGCGCGCAACCGCTCGAGCTGCTCGCGCCGCAGATGCGGGGCAGGGGTGCCGTCCGCCCGGAGCACCCGGTGCCACGGCAGGTCATGACCGTCTTCCCGCAGCACCCTGCCGACCAGCCGAGGCGTCGAAGCGCCCGCGACGGCCGCGACGTCGCCGTAGGTGCTCACCCGGCCAGGAGGAATGCTCGCCACGACGTGCCTGATGCGCTCGTGCAGCTCCTCGTCCACGAGCCGAGCCTACGGCCGGGCACCGACCTCGGACGTACCCGGAGTGTGCTCCGGACACCGTCGGCCCGGCATGGTTCCATCAACTCATGCCCGACCCCCACCTGCTCGCTGAGCCCGGCATGCCCAGCGCCACGGGTGGACCGGCGCCGACGCTCGTCAGAGCGGACCGAGCGCGGCCGGCCGGCTGGCAATGGGACGGCGAAGCCCAGCAGCTGCTCGACGGCCGCGAAGGGTTCGTACGCGTCGTCGGCGGCCCCGGCACGGGCAAGACGTCGCTGCTGGCCGAGGCGGCCGCTCGGCGCATGCTCGACGACGGGCCGGACCGTGTGCTGGTGCTGACCAGCACCAGAAAGGCCGCCGAGGCCCTTCGCTCGCAGATCGCCCGCCTGTTGACCCACCTGTCCGGAGAGCAAGCCTCCGCTCCGCGCGCGGTCCGGGAGCCGATGGTGCGCACCGTCCACTCCTACGCCTTCGGCGTGCTGCGTGCCCAGGCAGCCGAGGAGGGCTCGCCACCGCCGCGCCTGTTGTCCGGGCCGGAACAGGATGCCGTGGTCCGGGAACTGCTCGCGGGTGATCTGGCGGACGCCATGGACGGCCACGACAGCTACTGGCCCGAACGGCTCAGGCCGGCCCTGACCGTTCCCGGCTTCGCCGAGGAACTACGGGATCTGCTGATGCGGGCAGCCGAGCGGGGGCTGAGCCCGGAAGACCTGGTGCGCCTCGGGCGCCGGAAGAAGCGCGACGAATGGGTCGCCGCGGGGACGTTCTGGCAGCAGTACGAGCAGGTCACCCGTTTGCGCGCGGCCGGAGGCAGTGCGCTGGCGGTGCCGCCTGCCGCCGCGTACGACGCCGCGGAGCTGGTGACGGCGGCATTGCTGTCGCTGATGGACGACGACAAGCTGCTGGCTCGGGAGCGCGAGCGCATCCGGCATCTGTTCGTGGACGATGCGCAGCACCTCGCCCCGTTGCAGTGGCGGCTGATCCGGCTCATCGGCACCGGCGCGAAGCAGTTCGTCGTGGCGGGTGACGCCGATCAAACGGTGTTCTCCTTCCGCGGAGCCGAGCCGGTCGAGTTCGTCGAGGCCGACCCGGACGGCAAGCACACCGTGACGCTGCGGCAAGGCAGGCGGATGGCGCGTTCGGTGCGTGAGGCCGTCGCGCGCCTGGCCGAGGCGGCGCCGCGGCCGCACCGGGTGCCCGACGTCGCGCCGGATCAGCCGGACCTGGGTGTCGCGGTCCGCCTGTTCCGGTCCCCGGCCGCGGAAGCGGCATGGGTCGCCGACCAGCTCCGCCGGGCCCACCTCGTCGACGGCATTCCCTGGGACGAGATGGCCGTCGTCGTCCGGTCTCCCGGCCGGACCTTCCCGGTGTTGCAGCGGGCACTGCGATGGGCCGGAGTGCCCATCGCGTCGGCCGCCGATCACCTGCCGCTGGCGCGCAACCCCGCCGTCCGCCCGCTGCTCACCGCACTGCGCGTGGTCGCCCACCCCGAGCAGCTGACCCCCGAGCTGGCCGACGAGCTGTTGTCCTCACCGCTCGGCGGCGCGGACCCGCTCGCGCTGCGCAGGTTGCGGCGCGGCCTGCGCCGCCTCGAGCTGACCACCGGCGGCGACCGGTCCAGCGACGAGCT
Organism: Thermocrispum agreste DSM 44070; assembly: GCF_000427905.1. Taxonomy (GTDB): domain Bacteria; phylum Actinomycetota; class Actinomycetes; order Mycobacteriales; family Pseudonocardiaceae; genus Thermocrispum; species Thermocrispum agreste. The sequence goes on from NZ_KE386604.1 coordinate 919,549, forward strand.
GCTGGTCCAGGCCATCCGCGACAACGACCCGCTCACCGCGCTGGCCGACAGCGAAGCGGGCCCGCTGCGCAGGCTGGCTGCGGTGCTGTCGGCAGGCCGTGCCGCGATCGACCGCAAGGCCGACGTCGAGCAGGTGCTCTGGGACATGTGGCAGGCCTCCGGGCTGCAGCAGCGGTGGCTGCGGCTGTCCGAGCGGGGCGGATCGCTCGGCCGCCAGGCGGACGCCGAGCTGGACGCCGTCGTCGCGCTGTTCCACGCCGCGGCGACGTATGCCGACCGTCTCCCGCAGGAAGGGGTGGACGGGTTCGCCGACTACCTGTTGTCGCAGCGGATCGCCGGGGACAGCCTGGCGCCGTCGGCGGTGACGTCGGCGGGGGTGGAGCTGACCACGGCGCACGGTGCGGCCGGGCGCGAGTGGACCGTCGTCGCGGTGCCGGCCGTGCAGGAAGGCAGCTGGCCCGATCTCCGCCCGCGCGGTTCGCTGCTCGGCGTCGAGCGGTTGGTCGACGTGCTGTCCGGGGTCGACGCCGACACGGTTTCCGCGATCGCGCCGGTGCTGGCCGAGGAACGGCGCCTGTTCCACGTGGCCTGCAGCCGGGCGCGCAGCCGGCTGCTGGTCAGCGCGTGTGCCGGAGACGACGAGCAGCCGTCCCGCTTCATCGACGAGCTGGGCGTCGAACCGGTGGAGGTGACCAGCAGTGCGGGGCAGGCCGTGCAGCGGCCGCTGGTGCTGTCCCGGCTGGTCGGCGAGCTCCGTGCCGCCGTCTGCGACGAGCAGGCCGATCCCGGGCGCCGCCGCAGGGCGGCGCGGCAGCTGGCCCGGCTGGCGGCCGCCCGCGTGCCCGGCGCGCACCCGGACAGCTGGTACGGGTTGGCCGAACCGTCCACCGACAGGCCGCTTGCCGGGCCGGACGAGCAGCTGACCGTGTCCCCGTCGACCGTCGATCTGCTGGATCGCTGCCCACTGCGGTGGCTGTTGGAGCGGCACGGCGGCACCGACCCCGCGCAGCTGGCCGCGGTGACCGGCTCGCTGGTGCACTGGCTGGCGCAGCGAGCAGCCGACGGAGCTACGGTCGAGCAGCTGCGCAAGGAGCTGGACACGGCGTGGCGCAAGCTGGACGTGGGCGCGCCCTGGTTCGCCAGGCGCGAGCGCGAGCGGGTGCACCACATGCTGGACGCCTTCCTGGAATGGTTGCGGCGCAGCCGCGACCAGCTGACCGAACTGGCCGTGGAGTTCGACATCACGGTCGAGTTGCCCCCGGCGGCCGACGGCGTGCAGCGGGTACGCATCCGCGGGCGGGTGGACCGGCTGGAGAAGGACGGTTCGGGGCGCCAGGTCGTCGTCGACATCAAGACGAGCAAGTCACCGGTCAGCGCCCAGGAGGCGGCCGAGCACACCCAACTGGCCACCTACCAGCTTGCGGTGTGGCTCAGCGGCGGTGAGCCCGGCGGCGGCCAGCTGCTGTATCTGGCCAAACCGGACAAGAAGACCGGTGCCGGGAAAGTCGTCAGCCAGCCGCCGCTGGACGAGCAAGGCAGGCAGGAGTGGCTGCATCGGGTTCGGTCCGCAGCCAGGGCAGGGGTCGGCCCGGTGTATGTCGCCAGGGCGAGCACGGACTGCGGCCGCTGCCCGGTCCGGGCCTGCTGCCCGCTCCAGCCCGAAGGCAGGCAGGTGCCGTCATGACCACGTCGACCACGTCGCCGCGGCTCCGGGCACAGGCCAGCCCGGAGCGCATCGCGGAAGCCCTCGGCCTGCCGAGGCCGACCCCGGAGCAGGCCGCGGTCATCGCTGCTCCTGCCGAGCCTGCCCTGGTGGTGGCCGGTGCGGGTGCAGGCAAGACCGAGACCATGGCCGCACGGGTGGTGTGGCTGGTGGCCAACGGCTACGTCGCGCCGGAGCGGATCCTGGGCCTCACGTTCACCCGCAAGGCCGCACGTCAGCTCGGCGAGCGCGTGCGGGCCCGGCTGCGGCGGCTGGCCGGCTCCGGCCTGCTCGACGAGGTGGACCCGAGCGGCGGGATCAAAGCCGCACTGGTGGCGGGCGAGCCCACGGTGCTGACCTACCACGCCTACGCCGGACGGCTGCTGTCCGAGCACGGCCTGCGGATTCCGGTGCAGCCGGGCGTCCGGCTGTTGTCGGAGACGGCGTGCTGGCAGCTGGCGCACAAGGTCGTGGCTTCGTGGGACGAGGACCTGGAGACCGACTACGTCCCGCAGAGCATCACCGAGCAGGTTCTGCAGCTGGCCGGGGAACTCGGTGAGCACCTGGTGGACGTCGACCAGCTGCGCGCCTACACCGAGTGGCTGACCGACCTGATCCTGAACGCCCCGCGCGCCAAGGGACAGCGGGCGCAGCTGCGGTCCGACCTGCAGCGGATCGTCGACCAGCAGCGGCTGCGGCTCCGGCTGCTGCCGCTGGTGGAGGAATACCGGCGGCGCAAGTTCGCCGAAGGAGCGCTCGACTTCGCCGATCAGATGGCGCTGGCCGCGCGGCTGGCCGCCGAACACCCCGAGGTGGTGGAGATCGAACGACAGCGCTTCGGCGCGGTGCTGCTGGACGAGTACCAGGACACCGGGCACGCGCAGCGTGTCCTGCTCCGCGCACTGTTCGGCGCCCAGCCGGGGCGCACGCCGCAGCCGCCGCCGATGCCGGTGACCGCCGTCGGTGACCCGGTGCAGGCGATCTACGGCTGGCGCGGTGCCAGCGCGGCCAACCTGCCCCGATTCACCAGCGACTTCCCGCGCTCTGGCGGCCGCCCCGCGGCGAAGTACGGCCTGCTGACCTCGTTCCGCAACCCACCGCAGGTGCTGGCCCTGGCCAACGCGGTGTCGGCGCCGTTGCGGGCGAGCAGCGGCGCCGGGGAGTTGCGGCCGCTGCCGAGCGCCCCGCGCGCCGATGTCCGATGTGCTCTCCTGCCGAGCGTCGGCGCCGAACGCGCCTGGCTCGCCGAGGAGATCGCGGAGCGCTGGCACGCCGCCACCGCATCCGGATCGCCGCCGACCGCGGCGGTGCTGGTCCGCCGCAGGGCGGACATGGCGCCCATCGCTGCCGAGTTGCGAGCGCGCGGGGTTCCGGTCGAAGTCGTCGGCCTCGGCGGGTTGCTGGCCGAGCCCGAGGTGGCGGATCTCGTCGCGACGTTGCGGGTTCTTGCCGACCCGCTGGCCGGGAGTGCGGCCGCGCGATTGCTCACCGGTGCACGGTGGCGCATCGGCGCGGCCGATCTGGCCGCCCTGTGGCGCCGGGCCAGGGAGCTGGCCGCGGTGCCGGAGGGCAACGAGGACTCGGCGCTGGACGCGGCGGTGGCCGAGCGGGCGGAGCTGACCGGCCTGGTCGACGCCATCGACGACCCCGGCCCGGCCGAGCGCTACTCGGCGGAGGGCTACCGGCGCATCACCGCGCTGAGCCGCGAACTGGCCGGCCTGCGCTCGCGGCTGGACCAGACGTTGCCGGAGCTGGTCGCCGACATCGAGCGCACCATGCTGCTCGACGTGGAGGCGGCCGCCCGGCCGGGCAGCGTCGGCCGGGTTCACCTGGACGCGTTCGCGGACGTGGTCACCGAGTTCGCGGAATCGTCCTCGTCGCCGACGTTGTCGGCCTTCGTCGACTACTTGGCCGCGGCCGAGCACGCCGAGGACGGTCTGGAACCCGGCGAGGTCGTGGTCGCCACCGATCGGGTGCAGATCCTCACCGTGCACGCGGCCAAAGGCCTGGAATGGCAGCTGGTGGCGGTGCCGCATCTGGTCGAGGGGGTGTTCCCCGCGAAGCGGCGGGGTGGTTGCTGGCTGACCTCGGTGACCGAACTGCCCGCCGCGCTGCGCGGCGACCGGATCGACCTGCCGGAGCTGCGGCTGCACGGCGGCGAGGACCGCAAGCAGGTGGCCGAGGCCATTCAGCGCCACCAGGAAGATTTCGCCCAGCGGCACGCCGACGAGGAGCGCCGCCTGTGCTACGTCGCGCTGACCAGGTCCGAGCACACGTTGCTGCTGTCCGGGCACTGGTGGGGCGAGACCGCCAAGAAGCCGCTCGGGCCGTCGGTGTTCCTCACCGAGGTGGCCGACAAGCTGCGCGACGACCCGTCACGCGGCTCGGTGGTCGAGTGGGCGGAACGGCCGGACGAGGAGCAGAACCCGTACCTGGCGCAGACGCGCGAGGCGCACTGGCCGGCCGACCCGCTGGGGCAGCGGCGGGAAGCGGTGGCCACCGGGGCGGCGATGGTGCTGGAGGAACTGGCCCGGCTCGACGCCCAGGACGAGGCCGCAGATCAGGTCCCCGGTTCCGAACACGGCCCCGACGACGATCCGGAGAGCTGGGCCGCCGACACCGACGTGCTGCTGGCCGAGCGCGCTCGCGGCCAGCAGGAGACCACCCGGGTCGTGCTGCCCGACCACATGTCGGTCAGCCAGCTGGTCGACCTGGCCGCGGACCCCGGCGCGCTGGCCCGCCGGCTGCGCAGGCCGCTGCCGCAAGCGCCGAACACGGTGGCCAGGCGCGGCACCGCCTTCCATGCCTGGCTCGAGCGCCGGTTCGGCGTCGCCCGGCTGCTGGACTTCGACGACCTGCCCGGTGCCGCCGACACCGATGCGGAGGCCGATGCCGACGCCGAGGCGCTGCGGGAAGCCTTCGAGCGAAGCGAATGGGCCCATCGCACGCCGTACGACGTGGAGGTGCCGTTCGTCTGCGAGGTGGACGGAGTACTGCTTCGCGGGCGCATGGACGCCGTGTTCGCCGATCCGGACGGCGGGTGGACGGTGGTCGACTGGAAGACCGGGCAGATGCCACCGGAATCCCAGCAGCGGGCGCTGTCGGTGCAGCTGGCCGCCTACCGGGTGGCTTGGGCGTCGCTGAACCGGATACCGGTCGGCAAGGTCCGGGCCGCGTTCCACTACGTGCGGTCGAACCGCACCGTGCGCCCGGTGGACCTGCTGGACGCCGACGGGCTGCGCGACCTGCTCCGCTCGGTGCCCGCCGCCGGCGATGCGTGAGCGGCAACCGCCGCGGCCTGCGATGGTGAAGGTCGCGGCGAATGGGGGCTGAGAATCCGATGCCGATCTGGAACGATCGTGGCGTGCGATCGGGTGCGGGCGAGGTGAGCTCGATGTCGGCGACCGTGCGCGGTGTGCTGCTCGCAGCGGTTGTCGGCTTCGTCGTGCTGTTCGTCACCGGCTCGTACGGGCACGAGGTGTTCGCCGAGGAACCGGTCGCCGAGCGAGTGGTGCCCGCCAAGGTCGTCGAGTCCACGCCGTGTACCGAGCCCAACCCCACCGAGAAGGTCACCGTGACCCTGGGCGAGGAGCAGCGGGACGCGACGCTGTCCGCGTGCGGTCACGAGAAGGGGGAGAAGCTCAACGTCGTGGTGCCTGCGCAGGTTCCGCTCGGCGCGCTGACGGTGCGCAGCGCGCAGACCGTCACCGGGTTCGACAGCGTGCGGAGGTCGATCGGGCTGGGGTTGATGAGCCTGGCGTGCATGAGTGGCGGGCTCTACGCCTGGCTGGTCACCCGCAGGCGGCGCCGAGCCCGGTAGGCCGTCGCAGGCCGCGTGGGCCGTCGGCACACGGTCAGCTGACCTCGCTTGCCGGAGCCTTGAACGTGTTGCAGTCGGTCAGCCGGTTGTCCAGCGCGCCCTTGCGCCACCACTTCGCGTAGTTCTCGTTGCTGCCGTGGTCGTGGCCGCCGGACGTGTCGTCCCCGCGGGTCTCCTGGTCGTGCCAGGCCCGGTCGTACATCTGCCGGTCGATCGAGCCGCCCCGGTCCACGTGCGAGCCGAGGAACAGCCCGGAGAAGCACTGCGCCTGCAGCTCCTTGCGCCTGCTGATCTCCTGCGCGCGAGCCGTGCCCTCGCCCGCCTGGTAGATCTGCCGCCACGCCGCGTCCATGATCCCGGCCAGCTCCTGCACGTGGTGGCCGTACTCGTGGGCGATCAGCGCCAGGTACACGCCGGGGTTGTCCTGGTACTGGTCCAGCTGCAGCCCGGCGAACGGCAGGAACAGTTCGCCCTCGCAGTAGTAGGCCGCGGTCTGGATGCCGACCTCGATGGTGCCGCAATCGCTGGCGAAGCTCTGCCCCTCCGGGAAGTACAGCCGCGGTGGGGTGAACGGCAGGCCCAGTTCGCGCAGCACCGGCTCCCACGCCCGGTCCAGGCACCGGGTCGCGGCCCGGAAGAACCGCTTGGCGGTCGCCTGCGAGTTGTCCCACTCCGGCAACCGGCAGGCGTTGTTCGGCAACCCGAGGCCCGGCGTGGTCACCAGCGGGTGGTCGGCGAGCTTGATGATCTTGCGCGGCGGCTCGGCCTCCGGCCCGGCGGTCTGGTTCGACCCCGCCGCGCCCGCCCCGCCCGGCTCCCGCTTGCGGGCATGCTGCGCGGCCGGCGAGTGGTCGTCGGAGCCGAGCACGTCGACGAGCATGATGATCCCGCCCGCCAGTGCTGCGATGATGGCTGCGCAGACGGCGACGACGACCAGCCGATGGACACGGTCCGGCTTCCCGGTCAACTCGGATCCGTCAGGCTCCGGCATGGTGGTGGAGCATACGGCAGCGTCCCGACGCGTGACGTCCATGGGCACGCACCGGGGTGATCCAGGTACGTTGGCAGGTACATCGGCGCAGCGAGAAACCGCAAGATGCGAAGGAGAACCGTGGGGCAGATCGAAAAGTTCACCATCGACAACGGCCTCCGGGTGGTGCTCGCGCCGGATCGAGCCGCGCCGGTGGTGGCGGTGAGCGTGCACTACGACGTCGGCTTCCGTTCCGAGCCGGAAGGGCGCACCGGTTTCGCGCACCTGTTCGAGCACCTGATGTTCCAGGGCAGCGAGAGCTTGGAGAAGCTGGCTCATTTCCGGCACGTGCAGGGCAGCGGAGGGATCTTCAACGGGTCGACGCACCCGGACTACACCGACTACTACGAGGTGCTGCCGAGCGCGGCGCTGGAGCGCGCGCTGTTCCTGGAAGCCGACCGGATGCGGGCACCGAAGCTCACCGCGGAGAACCTGGCCAACCAGATCGACGTGGTCAAGGAAGAGATCCGGCTGAACGTGCTCAACCGCCCCTACGGTGGCTTCCCGTGGATCTGGCTGCCCCCGGTGCTGTACGAGACGTTCCCGAACGCGCACAACGGCTACGGCGACTTCGTCGACCTGGAGCAGGCGACGCTGGACGACTGTGCCGAGTTCTTCGACACCTACTACGCCCCGTCGAACGCGGTGCTGACGGTGGCCGGGGACTTCGAGGTCTCGCACGCCAAGGACCTCGTGGTCAAGCACTTCGGTGACGTGCCTGCCCGGCCGCGGCCGGAGCGGCCGTCGTTCGCCGAGCCCCGGCCGGAGACCGAGAAGCGCGGCACGCACGTGGACAACCACGCCCCGCTGCCCGCGCTGGCCATCGGCTACCGGATGCCGGACCCGATCGGGGAGCTGGACGCCTACCTGGCCCACCTGGTGCTGGCCGGTGTGCTGACCGACGGCGACGGCTCCCGCCTGGAGCAGCGGCTGGTGCACAAGGACGGCCTGGTCACCGACATCAGCGCGGGCGCGGGCCTGTTCGGGCCGTTCGAGGCGCGGGACCCGGACACGTTCTCCATCACCGCGATCCACCCGGCCGAGGTCACCGACCGGCAGGTGCTGGACGCGGTCGACGACGAGCTGGAGAAGCTGGCCGCGACGCCGCCGACGGCCGAGGAGCTGGCCAAGGTGACTGCGCGGTGGAAAGCGAACCTGCACGGCGAGCACGACAAGCTGATGTCGCGCACGCTTGCGCTGGGCTCGCTCGAACTGCTCTACGGCGACGCCGGGCTGATGTACGAGCTGCCGGAGAAGTTCGGCGCGGTGACCCCGGAGGACGTCTCCGCCGCCGCCAAAGCGCTCCGGCCCGATTCCCGTGCCGTGCTTCTGGTGCAACCCCGGACCCAGCAGGAGGACCAGTGACCGTGGCGAAGTCGTACCGCAGCGCCGAGGAGATCGGCCGCACCACCCTCGGCCCGCGACCGGTGCCGGAGCTGGGCGAGCAGCGCCCGGCGGCCGACCTGGCGTCGGTGGACACGGTGCTGCCGAACGGACTGCGGGTGCTGGCGGTGCGGCACGCCAGCGTGCCGACGGTGGAGCTGCGGCTGCGCATCCCGTTCGGCGGCACCGACCCGCTGCACTCGGCGCGGGCGGAGGTGCTGGCCGAGACCCTGCTGACCGGCACCACGCGCCGGGACCGGGTGGCGATCGACACCGAACTGGCGCTCATCGGCGGCGAGCTGGGCACCGCGGTCGACCCGGAGCGGCTGTCGGTGTCGGGCAGCTCGCTGGCGGAAGGCCTGCCGACGCTGCTGGACGTGCTCGCCGACGTGCTGATCGACGCCACCTACCCGGACAACGAGGTGGCCAGGGAGCGGGAACGGCTGGCCGAGCGGATCGCGGTGGCCCGCACCCAGCCGCGGGTGATCGCCAGGGAGGCCCTGCAGCGACGCCGCTACGGCGACCACCCGGTGGTGCGCGAGATGCCCGAGGCCGAGGACGTGGCCACCGTGGATCCGGACGCGGTGCGTGCGCTGCATGCGGCCGCGGTGCTGCCCAGAGGGTCGGTGCTGGTCCTGGTCGGCGATCTGGACCCGGAGAAGGTGGTCGACGACGTCGTCGCCGCGGTCGGGGGCTGGTCGTCGGAGAAGGAAACCACCCCGTTGCAGCCGCTTCCGGACGTGCAAGGTGGCGACGTGCTGCTGGTCCCGCGTGCCGGTGCGGTGCAGTCGCAGATCAGGCTGTCCGCTCAGGCGGTGCCGCGCACCGACGAACGGTATGCCGCGTTGCAGCTGGCCAACCTGGTCTTCGGCGGGTACTTCTCCTCGCGGCTGGTGGAGAACATCCGGGAGGACAAGGGCTACACCTACGGCGCGCACTCCGGTTTCGAGTTCACCGGGGAGACCGCGACGTTGGACATCGACGCGGACACCGCGTCCGAGGTGACCGCGGCCGCACTGATGGAGACCCGGTACGAGCTCACCCGGCTGCGGGTCGTCCCGCCCAGCGAGGAGGAGGTCGCCGCGGTGCGCCAGTACGCCGTCGGCTCGCTGCTGATTTCCACGTCGTCGCAGACCGGGCTGGCCTCGCAGCTGGCCGCGCTCACCGGGGTGGGGCTCGGGGTCGACTGGCTGACCGGCCACCCGCAGCGGCTGCAGCAGGTCACCACCGAGCAGGTGGTGGCGGCGGCACGGGAGTTCTTCGCCCCCGAGCGGTTCACCGGCGTGGTGGTCGGTGACCCGGACGCGCTCACCGACGGACTGGCGGCACTGGGAGGAGTCGTCCTGCCGTGACCGCGGGCAGCACCGAGCCGTTCCGGCTGCACAGCGTGCCCGCGCTGGCGCGGGTGACGGTGGATCGGAGCGAGTGGCTCCGGCAGGACCGCGATGCCCTTCGCGAAGGGTGGCCGACCGCTCGGGTGCTGGTGCTGGACAAGCGTGGCCGCACCCCGGTACTGGAGGACGACGGCCGTCTGGCGCTCCGCAAAGCCATGGACATCGCGCCGGAGCCACCGGAGGGTGCGATCTTTCTCGGCCGGTCGCCGGAAGCCGACTACTGGGCGGTGCTCGACGTTCCGGAACCCGAGGGGCAGGTCGTCGAGGTGCCGGGCCGTTTCGGCGTGGCGGTGACTCACATCCTCGCCGACGGGGAACGATGGGTCGGCCTGCGTGAGTACGGCGACGATCTCGACGACACCGGGGCGGGCCTGTTCACCACCGCGCTGGCCTTGCGCAGCTGGTATCGGCGCGCCGCGCACTGCGCCCGGTGCGGCGCTGCGACGGAGATCGTCCACGCCGGCTGGGCCTCGCGCTGCACCGGATGCGGCCGGGAGGAGTATCCGCGCACCGATCCGGCGGTCATCTGCCTGGTGCACGACGACGTCGGCGTCAACGGCGAGCGGGTGCTGCTGGCCCGCGGGGCGGGCTGGCCGGCGGGAGCCCGGTCGGTGCTGGCCGGGTTCGTCGAGGCAGGTGAGTCGCTGGAAGCCTGCGTGGTCCGGGAGATCAGGGAGGAAGTCGGCATCACCGTGCGGGACGTGCGTTACCTCGGCAGCCAGCCGTGGCCGTTCCCGCGGTCGATCATGCTCGGTTTCGCCGCCCGTGCCGATCGGGACGCCCCGCTGAAGCTTGCCGAAGGGGAGATCGAGACGGCGCGCTGGTTCACCAGGGACGAGATCCGGGACGCGTTCGCCAGGGCGGACCGGCCGCCGAAGGAGGGGGACGCCGAGCTCCGGCTGCCCACCAACTCGTCCATCGCCCGGTTGATGCTGGAGTCGTGGGCGGCCGCGGAGCCGTGAGAATGCGTGCCCGCAGACGACCCGTGCTCGGCGCGGTCGTGCTGCCGGACCGTCAGCGCGAGGTCGCGTTCGTGGTGTCCGCACCGCTGGCGCCGGCCTCGCCGGAACTGGCCCGGTGCCCGCGGGTTGCGGGCTGTTCGCCGCCTGGTGCGGCCTCGGCGCCTTCGCGTGCCTCGGTGGTTTCGCGTTCTCCGGTGTCTTCGTCGTCCTCGGCCAGCATCTCGGCCACCGTCTTCCGTCGTGGCCGCTGACCGGCTTCGTGCAGGGCGCCGCCCGGCTTCAGCTCCCGCCACGTGAAGTACCCCCAGCCGACGAGCGCCATCACCCCGAAGGCGATCCACTGCATGCCGTAGGACAGGAACGGACCGGACTCCAGCTGCGGCAGCGGCAACGGCTCCAGCGCGCCGGGCTGGTTGCGTTCCAGCTGGAAGTAGCCGGGCCGGAAATCCAGGCCGGTGGCCCGCTCCGCCACCGTGGAGCCGACCCCGTAGACGTGCAGCTGTTCGCCGCGCGGCTCGGCAGGCCGGGTCGGAGGCTCGTCGATGCGCGCCCTGGCCTGGACGGTGACCCGCCCTTCCGGCACCGGGGGGAACTTCGCGAACTGTGCATCGTCCCCGGGTTCCACGTAGCCGCGGTCGATGAGCACCAGCTCCCCGTCGTCGGTGCGCAGCGGGACGAGGATCTCGTACGCGGGTTGGCCGTTGACCGTGCGCAGCCTGGCGACCAGTTCGTGCTCCGGCAGGTATTCGCCGGTGATGGTCACCCGGCTCCACTGGGTGCGGGAGTCCGGCGCGGCCCCGCCGGGCAGCACCTCGGCCAACGGGCGCGGCGGTGCCTCCAGCGAGGCTTGCAGCGCGTCGTTGGTGGCCTGGCGCTCGTCGTGCCTGCCCAGCTGCCACGGCGCGAGCAGCGTGAAGCAGGCAGCGGCGAAGGCGAAGACGGCCACCGTCAACGCCAGCCAGCTGGGCTGCAGCAGGAACCTCAACCGCACGATTCCACCGTACGGCTCAGGCCAGCGCGAGTGTCCGCCGGGCGGCGGCCTCGGCCTGCGCCGCGTACCCGCCGCCGAACAGCACCGTGTGCACCAGCAGCGGAAACAGCTGATGCATCGGCGTCCGTTCCTGCCATCCGTCGGCCAGCGGGGCGCCCGCCTGTGCAGCCGCTTCGGCGTACGCGGCCAGGATGACGGTCAGGTGGGGAGCGCCGAACAGCTGCAGCATGGCCAGGTCGGTCTCCCGGTGCCCGCCGTGCGCAGCGGGGTCGATCAGCCACGCGCGCCCTTGGGAGAAGTGCACGTTGCCGCTCCACAGGTCGCCGTGCAACCGGGCGGGCGGCTCCGCTGCGCTTTCTTCTCCGGCGGCTTCCCGCAGCACGTCGCACGCCCGGGAGATCACCGCGGCCTGTCCGGAACTCAACGCCCCGCTGTCGCGCGCCTGCCGCAAGTACGGCTCGACGCGCAGCTCGGCATAGAAGGTGGCCCAGTCCTCGCGCGGCTCGTTACGCATGCGGGCCCGCCCGATCCACGCATCGGCCGGACCTCCCGGCGGGGGGCAGCCGAATGCGTCCGCGCCACGCAGATGCAGCGCTGCCAACCCGGCGCCGAACTCACGGGCAGCCGCCTCGGTCGGGCTCGACGGCGGCAGGTACTGCGTCTGCAGCATGTCGCCGTCTACGGCGTGCACCTCCGGCACGGCCACGTCACCGGATTCCGCCAGCCAGCGCAGCCCGGCCGCTTCGGCCTGCGCGCTGGGATCGCGCTTGACCACCACGCGACGCCCGTCGGGCAGCTGTTCCACCCTCACAGTCGCTCGCGCACCCAGTCGATCAGTCCCGGCATGGCCGCCTCGATCATCTCCAGCACGTCGGTGAAGCCGTCGTCGCTGCCGTAGTACGGATCCGGGACGTCGGCGTCGTCGCCCGCGGCGGGGTCGAACGACCGCAGCGTGCGAATCCGGGCGTGGTCCTCGGTCATCCGCCGCAAGCTGCGCAGATGCCCGGAGTCCAGCGCCACCAGCAGATCCGCGGACAGATGCTCGGGACCGACCTGTGCTGCGGTGTGCGTGATCGGGTAGCCGTGTTCCTTCAGCACCGCGACGGCCCGTGGGTCGGCGGGCTCGCCGACGTGCCACGAACCGGTCCCGGCGCTGCTGACCCGCACCCGGTCGGCCAGGCCCACGCGGCGCAGGTGCTCGCTGAACACCGCGGCGGCCATGGGGGAGCGGCAGATGTTGCCGGTGCAGACGAAGACGACCGAAAGGCGCGCGTCACGATCTGGCATGCCTGCCAGCCTAGAGAGTGGTCCCGCCGCTGGGCGGCGTCGCCTGCACGGATGAGGCCGCGGGCACACGGGTGGTGACCAGGCGGGCAGCCGTCGCGCCCCCGGGGAGCGGCTGTGCGAGGATCGCCGGCATGCCGAAGGTCCGTGAACTGATCGGAGTTCTGCAGGCCGCCTACCCCCCGGAGCTGGCCGAGGAGTGGGACGCGGTCGGCCTGGTGTGCGGCGACCCGGACGACGAGGTGGAGCGCGTGCTGGTGTGCGTCGACCCGGTCCGTGCCACCGTGGCCGAGGCTGAACAGCTCGGTGCCCAGCTGATCGTCGCGCACCATCCGCTGCTGCTGCGCGGGGTGAACTCGGTGGCCGCGGACACCCGCAAGGGCTCGCTGGTGCACCGGATGATCCGCAACGGCATCGCGTTGTTCTGCGCCCACACCAACGCGGACGCGGCCAACCCCGGGGTGTCCGACGCGCTGGCCGAAGCCATCGGGCTGACCGAGCTGCGCCCGCTGAACACGCACCCGCTGGCCACCCCGGAGGAGCCGGTCGGGATCGGCCGTATCGGCGAGCTGCCGGAGGCGATGACGCTGCGGGAGTTCACCGCCCGGGTGGCCGCCGCGTTGCCGCCGACCGAGCCGGGAGTGGTGGCCGCCGGGGATCCGGACCGGGTGATCAGGACCGTCGCCGTGTCCGGCGGCGCGGGGGACTCCTATCTCGGAGTGGCCACCGCTGCGCGTGTCGATGCGTTCGTCACCGCGGATCTGCGGCACCATCCCGCGAGCGAGCACCTCGCGGACGGCGACGTGCCCGCGCTGGTGAACGTCACGCACTGGGCCAGCGAATGGCCGTGGTGCGAGCAGGCGGCAGGCGTCATCCGGGCGGCGTGCGAGGGTACCGTCGAAGTTCACGTCTCGCGGCGCAACACCGACCCGTGGACGATCCGCGGAGCGGCAGGCGAGCAGGGAGGATTGGCGCAGTGAAGGTTGATCCGGCGACACAGGCCCGGCTGCTCGAGCTGGCCGAGCTGGACGGTGAGCTGGACCGCGTCCGGCATCGGCGCGAGAATCTGCCCGAGCAACAGGTGCTGGACGAGCGCGCGGCCGCGTTGCGGTCCGCGCAGGACGCGCTGGTGCAGGCTCAGATGCTGGCGTCGGATCTGGACCGCGAGGTCAAGCGGCGGGAGCGGGAGATCGAGACGGTGCGGGCCCGCGCCGACCGGGACCGCAAGCTGATGGAATCCGGCTCGGTGTCCGCCAAGCAGCTGACCGACCTGGAGCACGAGATCGGCACGCTGCAGAAGCGGCAGCAGACGCTGGAGGACGACCTGCTCGAGCTGATGGAGCAACGGGAAGCCGTCGGCATCAACGAGCGCAAGTCGGGCGAAGCCGTGGCGGCCGCCGAGCAGGAGGTCGCCGAGGCGCGCGCCGCCGTGGAGTCCGCGCAGGCCGAGCTGGCGCGGACGGAGGAGAAGTGCGAGGCGGAGCGGGCGAAGCTGCGCGAGGAGCTGCCCGCGCAGCTGGTCGAGCGGTACGACCGGGTGCGGCAGGCGCGCGGCCGAGGCGCCGGCCTGCTGCGCGCCCGGCGCTGCGGGGCATGTCAGCTGGAACTGGACCGGGTGGCGCTGTCCAAGGTCAAGGCCGCGGCCGACGACGAGGTCGTGACGTGCGACAACTGCGGCGCGATCTTGGTGCGCACCGCCGAATCGGGGTTGTGACCACGTGCAGGTGATCGTCGAGGCGGACGGCGGGTCCCGCGGCAACCCGGGGCCCGCTGGTTACGGTGCTGTGGTGCTGGACGCCGACGGCCGGCGGGTGCTGGCCGAGCGGCAGGGCGGCCTGGGGGTGACCACCAACAACGTCGCCGAGTACACCGGGTTGATCGAAGGCCTGCGGGCCGCGGCCGAACTCGGGGCGACGCGGGTGGACGTCCGGATGGACTCCAAGCTGGTCGTCGAGCAGATGTGCGGCCGGTGGAAGATCAAGCACCCGGCGCTGCAGCCGTTGGCCGGGCAGGCGCGGCAGCTCGCGGCACGGTTCGACGAGGTGACCTACCAGTGGGTGCCGCGGGCGCAGAACGCGCGTGCCGACCGGCTGGCCAATCAGGCCATGGACTCCCAGTCCGCGGGAGGGTCCGCGCGGCAGGAGAAGCGGCGGCCCGAGCCGGAACAGACCATGATCCCGCTGGAGACGGCCTCCACCGAGGCGGATTCCCGGCCCGCGCCTGCGCAATGGACCGGCGCGCAAGGCGCACCGACGCGGATGTTCCTGCTGCGGCACGGCGAGACGGCGATGTCGCTGGAGCGCCGGTACAGCGGGCGGGGCGACGTGCCGCTGACCGACCACGGCCGGGCGCAGGCGCAAGCCGCGGCCAAGCGATTCGCCGCCATGAACCCCGCCAGGTGGCGCACCGGCGAGGACGCCCCCGACGGTCCGGTGCCGGTGATCAGCTCGCCGCTGTCCCGGGCGGTGGCCACCGCCGAACAGGTCGCGGCCGCGCTCGGCTCGACCGTGGAACAGCATCCCGGCCTGCTGGAGACCGACTTCGGGCAGTGGGAGGGCCTGACGTTCGCCGAGGCGGCCGCGCGCGACACGGAGCTGCACGCGGCCTGGCTGGGCGACACCTCCGTCGCCCCGCCCGGCGGGGAGAGCTTCGACGTCGTCCACGGGCGGGTGCGCCGGGCACGCGACGAGCTGCTCGCCCGCTACGGCGGCCGCACGATCGTGGTCGTGACGCATGTCACGCCGATCAAGTGCCTGCTGCGGATGGCGCTGAACGTGGGGCCGGAGCTGATGTTCCGGCTGCACCTGGACATCGCTTCCCTGTCGGTCGTGGAGTTCTACCCGGACGGGCACGCCTGCGTCCGGTTGGTCAACGACACCGCCCATCTGGAGTAGCCCGGCTCGGCCTGTTCGGTGCAGCGGCCGGTGCGCCCCGCGGCGGGTGGCCGGACGCTCGGTCGGTCCGCGACACGGACCGGAATGAACCATCCGGACGCCCGGCTCGTACTCTGAGGTAGCGGACGAGTTGGCAGGGCGGCCGCGGCCGGGAGCGCTCCTCCCGGTCGAGGAAAGTCCGGACTCCGCAGGGCAGGGTGGTTGCTAACGGCAACCCGGGGTGACCCGCGGGACAGTGCCACAGAAAACAGACCGCCTGGGCCCGGTGCTCAGGTAAGGGTGAAACGGTGGTGTAAGAGACCACCAGCGTCCCGGGTGACCGGGGCGGCTCGGTAAACCCCACCCGGAGCAAGGCCAAGAGGGCGCCCACCAGGGCGCCTGCGCGAGCGACAGGGCGGCCCGTCCTGCTCGCGGGTAGGCCGCTAGAGCCTGTCGGCGACGGCAGGCCCAGATGGATGGCCGCCACCCGAAGTACACCTTCGGGTACAGAATCCGGCTTACATGCCAACTCGTCCGCCCGCTACTCTCCGTATCGGATTCGGTACTGGCGAGGTGGTGAGACAGGTGGGCGACGGCATGTCGCGGCGGGCACCGCGCGGCCCGCTCGCGGGAGGAGGTGCTGCTCCGATCCAGTGGTTTCCGGGCTCCGATGCTGATGGTGGCGGTGTGGTCCGCACTATTGAATGCGGCCTGAGGGTCGTCACAATGCAGTGATGACGAGCAGCTCGAGCGGGCCGACGACTTAACAGAACGGGATCGGAAGGCTACCTTAGGTGACGGAACTGGCGACCCTGACGACCTGGACCGGCAGCGGGGCACGTGCGATGCTCCGCTTGGACACACTCCTCGCACTACGGAGTTCACGATGAGCACCATGACCACCCTGGCCGACGTGGTAGCGCAGGGCAAGGAGATCAGCACCGGCGGGCTGCAGCTGTGGCTGCAGGAGAACGTCGTTCCGTTGCTGCTGCTCGCCGTGGCCGTACTGCTGCTGTGGATCGGCGGAGGGAAGGGCGACAACGCCGGTGTGATGCGCCGGGTGGGCGGCGTGGTGGTCGCGCTGGCCATCATCGGGTTCGCGGTGTCCGGCGCCGGGGTGGACATCGGAGAGTGGCTCTCCGGTCTGTTCACGGGCTAAAGCAGGGATCTGAGTGCGCATACGAACCGACGACGAGGTGTACCGAGTCGACGCGGTGTGGCTCGGGCCGCCCAAGGCTACCTTCCCCTGGCGTGCGCGCTACGTCGCCTGGGGCGTGGGGGCCGTGGTGTTCCTCCTGGTGCTCACGGCCGAACGGCAGCTGGGCATCAAGTTCGGGTTCTTCTCCACGGCGTGGGCAGTCGTCATCACGATCGCGATCACCCGGCTGATCACCTCGCGCATCGGGCACGAGCGCCCGTTGGGATCCGTGCTGGTGATGGCGTTCCGCGAGCTGAACACACCACGGGAGCGGGTGTCCGGGGAAGGCGGCGCGGTCAGCGCGAGCAAGGTGCGGGTGCGTGCCGAGCGCCCGCGCCCGCGGCCCAAGACCGCCCGGCGTCCCGCGGCCCCGGTCTCGCACCGCGGGCCGGTACCCGCGACCCAGTACCACTACCACCGTCAGCAGTCGCACTATCCGCAGTGGGGTCAGCAGCAGATGTGGGCAGGGAGGTAGCGCGTGTTCGGCCGCGGCAAGAGGCAAGGGGGTGACCCCGGGCAGCCGGCGCCACGGCAGCGCTCGGGCGGCAAGTCCGGGCGCAGACATACCGCGCGGCGCAAGAGCAGCCGGCTTCCGGGTGAGGCGCAGATTCCCGCCTACACCCCGTCGATCGCAGCCCGCAGTATCGACGGGCATCTGGTGCGCACGTCGACAGAGATCTATGCCTGGTACCGGCTCGCCCCGCAGCGGTGGTCCTTCCGGTCGGACGCGCAGCGCCGGGACCTGATCGCGGCCATCGCCGGCCAGTACGCCGAACTGCAGGGACGCTGGCTGCACCTGCGCGTCACCACGCGCCCGTACCCGATCCGCATGTGGGCCGAGGCGCACGTGCACAACGCGATCAACCGGCTGCCGGACGTGCCGGGCGCGCTGTCGTTCGACGACTACCTGATCGGCGAGCAGCAGCAGGTGCTCGGTCGCTCGATGGCCGAGAAGGAGGTCTACCTCGGCGTCCAGGTGCAGACCCGCAGCACCGTGGACCGGGTGGTGGAGCGCACCGCGCCGCTGCTGCGCAAGATCCTGCCGGAGGCGGTCGACGCCGAGCTGATCGCGCTCGATTCCGAGATCGAGCACCTGGACCAGATCATCGGCGGCCCAGGGCTGGAAGGTCGGCCGGCCACCGCGGCGGAGATGTCCTGGCTGATGCACCGGTCGTGTGCGCTGGGCTTGCCCGCGCCGCGCAGCATGCCCGCCGTCCCGGGCACCTCGTGGGAGCCGGAGGACCTCGCCTCGTTCACCGATGCGGCGGACTTCTACGCCGAGCCGTATGCGCCGACGCTGACGGTGCGCGGCCGCACCGGGTCCAACGCCGGGGTGAGCAGCCATGTCGTGGTGCTGACCGTCGGGCAGATGCACGGCCTGCAGATCCCGGAGGTGGACGACCCCTGGGTGCAGCACGCCGACCGGCTTCCGGTCCCGGTCGAGTGGTCCGCCCGGATCTACGTGCGCAGGCCGGAGGAGGTCGCAGGCGAGCTCGGCAGGCAGATGAACAAGGTGCGCTCCCAGGTCAAGCACTACACCGAGGAGCACGAGCTGGAGCCGCCGCAGTCGCTGGCCCGCCAGGCGTCCCGGGTGCTGGAGATCGACGACGAGATGACCTCCGGCTTCACCGCGCTGGCCACCAGGGTGTACTCGTGGTGGCGGCTGGCGGTCTCCGGGCAGACCGAGCGGGAGGCGCTGCGGTACGCGCAGCAGCTGCTCGAGCTGTACAAGCCGAAGATCGCGATCGAGCACCCCGAGGCGCAGTACGCGCTGGCCAGGGAGTTCATCCCCGGCGAGCCGATCGCGTCCAGTGCGTACAAGCGGCGCGGCTCGGTGGTGTGGGCCGCCGCCGCGGTGCCCACGGCGACCGCCGAGGTCGGTGACCGGCGCGGCATCCTGCTCGGCGAGACGTGCACGGCCACTCGCCGCCCGGTGGCGTGGGACCCGTGGATGGCCCAGGAGGTCAGGGACGGGTCCGGGTTGACCGCGATGGTGGCCGGCCTGGGTGGCGGGAAGTCGTTCCTCGGCGGCGGCATCGTGTACAAGACGCTGCGGTCCGGGGCGCACTGGACGATCCTGGACCCGTCCGGTCCGTTGTCGGCGCTGTGCGACCTGCCGGAGCTGCGGCCGTTCGCCCGGCCCATCAACCTGCTCAACGCCCAGCCGGGCATCCTCAACCCGTACCGGGTGGTGGCCGAGCCGCAGCTGGAACACTTCATGGACGAGGAGGATCCGGAGCGCGCCTGGCGCCGTGAGTGCGCGCTGGCGGGCGCCACCCGCAGGCGCCTGGTGCTGGACGTGCTGACCGGTGTGCTGCCGTACGAAGTGGCCAGGTTGCCGCAAACGCGCATCGTGCTGCTGCGGGCGGTCCGCGCGGTTGGCGGCCGGTACGACGCCAACCCCGGTCAGGTCATCGACGCGCTGCGCCGGGACGCCAGCGAGCACCACGACCACGCGGTGGTGGTCGCCGACTTCCTCGACGAGCTGCGTGAGCGCATGACGTTGCTGATCCCGGAGTCGGACGACGACGACCCGTACTCCGGTGCGCGGGACGACCGGCTGACGGTGCTGACCATGGCCGGGCTGACGCTGCCGAAGGACGGCGTCGGCCGGGAGCACTGGACCGACGCCGAAGCCCTCGGTGTGGAGATGCTCAATCTGGCGGCCTGGCTCACCCAGCGGTCGGTGTACGAGCGGCCGAAGGAGGAGCGCAAGGGCGTCTGGATCGACGAGGCGTTCTTCCTGTCCGAGGTGCCGACCGGACGGGTCCTGATGAACCGTTTCGCCCGTGACTCCCGTAAGTGGAATGTGCGAGTGCTGCTCAGCTCACAGGTGCCAGCGGACTTCCTGCGCATCCAGGGCTTCGTCTCGCTCCTCGACTCGGTGTTCGTCGGCAGGCTGGACGACGAGGAAGTCCAGGCGGACGCGTTGCGCCTGCTCAAGGTGCCGGTGGGCGTCGGGTACGAGCAAGTGATCGCGGCACTCGGCCGCAGGCCGGGCGCTGCCCGGTCCACCGAACGCGACCGGGAGCCGCGGCAGTTCATCTTCAACGACGGCGCGGGTGGCATCGAGCGCATCCGGGTCGACTTCTCCGGTCCGCATCTTGATCACCTGCGCGCGGCGCTCGACACCACCCCGGGTGCCATGCCCAGGGCGGCTGCGCCCGTGCGCGAGGACCAGCCGCCCGCCGAGCAGGGCACGCAGGCGGCGGCGCAGCAGCCTGCGCCGCCGGTGGCGGACGAGGACTTCGAGCGCGCGGCGGAGCGCGAGCTGGGTCTGTCCGAGGACGCCATCCAGGTCGAGGCCGTGGCGGAGAACGGTGCGGTCCGCGCAGGCCAAGGCGAAGCACGTCCGGAGCAGGCTCACGCGAAGGTCGGCCGGACCGAGTCCGGCGGGCCCGGCAGGGATGCCGCATGACCGGGCTGCTGGTCACGGTGGCGCTGGTCGCCGCCGTTGCCGCAGTCCGGGCGGCGCGCCGCGCCGCCAGGACCGGCACACCCCGCTCGCGTGCGCTGGTGGTGGTGATCGCCATCCTGGCGTTCAACGTCGTGCTGGGCGCGACGCCGGCGATGGCGCAGCAGTGTGGTGAGCCGCCCAACCCGGAGCGTCCCGGCACCGGCATGGTCGGCGCCTTGGACTCGGCCGAAGCGCGAGGGGAGAAGGGCAGCGCCTACCGCGATTACGGCTACGCCGGCATGGTGTGGCACGTCTACCAGACCGATTGCGGGCCGCTGTCCGGCGTCACCGACGCCAACACCACGCTGGACACCTGGGCGGGCAATCAGCTGTTCAACGTCGCCAAGGTCATCGTCGGCGCGACGAACGGCCTGCACTACACGGTGATGGAAGGTGGCCTGTTCGATCCCATCTACAAGGCGATCGAAAAGGGCACCGAGGCGGTCTACAACAACATCTACGTCCAGTTCTTCGGGCTGGCCGCGCTGCTGCTGGCGATCTGGCTGTTCCGGCACATCTGGAACGGCGATCTGGCCACGGTGAGCAAGAAGGCGCTGTTCGCCATCGGGGCAGTGTGGCTGGCGTCGTCGTCGTTCGCACTGTTGTCGTACATCGACGACGTGGACCGGGCCATCGTGCGCACCACCACCGGCATCCAGGCCGGCTTCGTCGACGAGTCCGAGGAGCGTGTGGTGCGGCACGTGCTGCCGACCAACCTGCACCGGGAGATCGTCTACAAGAACTGGCTGCGTGGCGAGTTCGGCAAGGTGGATTCCCGGGAAGCGCGCAAGCACGGCAGGGCCCTGCTGGACGCCCAGGCGTTCACCTGGCGTGAGATGGCGCGTGGCGACGACGGCGACGAGGCGGTCATCCGGCAGAAGAACGCCGAGTTCAAGCGGGTGGCCAACGACCTGGGACCGGCGGCGGGCTACTTCACCGGCGAGGACGGCTCGCGAACCGGGGCGGGCTTCATCGCGCTGCTGCAGAGCATGGCGTACTCGCTGTTCCAGCTGCTGGCGAAGGCCGCGGTGCTGCTGGCGCAGGTGCTGATCCGGTTGCTCACGCTGACCGCGCCGCTGCTCGGCCTGATCGCCATCCTGCACCACGACACGTTGCGCAAAGTCGGCAAGGTGGTCGGCACGGTCGCGTTCAACCTCGTCGTGCTGTCCGTGCTGGCCGGTATCCACGCGCTGCTGCTCAACGCCATCTTCGCGGCCTCGGGAACGCTGTCGATGCTGACCCAGGTGGCCATCGCGGGCATCGTCACCATCCTGATGTTCGTCGTCGGCCGCCCGGTGCGCCGCCTGTGGCAGATGGTGGACGTCACCACGCGGGCCGTGGGCTCCGCGCTGCCCGCATCGCCCGGCCTCCTGTCGCGGTTCCGTCGCAAGCCGGACGGGCCGTCGCCACAGGACGAGTTCTGGCAGAACGTGCGTGCGATGGACGACACCTCGGTCGAGGCGCCGGGAGCGCTGGGCACCGCGACCGCGTCCGGGCGCCGACTGCGGCCGGAAGGCGGTGGCCAGATGATCACCGCGACGGCGCAGCGCCTGGACGGCCGGAAGGCCCTGGCCGCTGCGGGAACCCCGGACGCCGCCAGGATGGCCTTCACCGGGCCGCCCACCGGGGGCAGCGCCCAGCAGGTCCGCGCCGCCTTGCCGCAGGCGCCGCGGCGGCCGGACGTGACCACGGCGTGGGAGCCCCGGATCCCGAGCCAGCCGGTCAGCCGGGGCTATCTCGACGCGGAGCAAGTGGTCGTGCCTTCGCGGATCCTCGGGGCGTCCTCGGCGAACGGCTACCAGCCGGAGGCGCAGGCCCCCCAGGTGGAGCCGCCGCGCAGGCAGGCGCAGCCGTACGTGAGCGCCGCCGCGGCGATGAGCCCGCCGGATCGGCCGGAACCGCGCCGGGTGGATCCCGAACTGGTCAACGGCAAACCCGTCTACGTGCTGTACCGGCCTTCCCGCGGCCTGGAGGTCCGGCAGGCCGTTCGTGACACGGATGCGGTGGTGAGGTGAGGAGATGCCGATCCGCACCAACAGGGGCCGGGCCGCGGTCTACCGGCGCATCTGGGGCGCACCGCTGCGGTCGCCGAAGCACCTGATCGCCACGGTGGTCGTGCTGGTGGCGTTGATCGCGTCGGCAGGCTTTCTGCTGCCCAAGGTGCTGCCGGGCAAGGCCGGCCAGCAGGAGCCCAGGAACACCGCGGGAACGGTCGAACAGACCACCACGACCACGACCCCCAAGGTGACCGAGACCAGGCTCACGGCGTCGCCGTTGACCCCGAAGTCGGCGCCGCCCGCCTCGGAGGCGTTGCTGGCGGCCCGCAAGTGGGCAGAGGCATGGGTCGAACACCCCCGCGGTACCACCAAGGCGAAGTGGCTGGCGCGGCTGCGACCGCTCACCACCGAGGAGTACCTGCCGCAACTGCGCACCGTCGACCTGCGCAACATCCCCGCGACCAAGGTCACCGGCACGGTGCGCCCGGTGCACAGCACCCGCAGCTCGGTTCAGGTTCGCGTGCCCACCGACGGCCCGACGCTGCTGATCACGGTGATCAAGAGGCCGGACGGCTGGCGCGTCAACGAGTACACCGAGGGGGAATGAGACGTGCGCGCCGGCGTCCTGATGGGTGGCTGCCTCGCCGTCTTGTTCGCACTGATCACCAGCGTGGTGATGGTCGTCGACGTGGTGTCGCAGAGCGAGCGGGCCGCCGCCCAGGGCATTGCTCCGGCCAGCTGCGACGCGATGATCGGCCCGACCAATCCCGGCGACCGGCAGGCCGGGGCGGCGGCCGCGAGCAAGCTGGACGACGAGCAGCTGCGCACGGTGCAGCAGATCATCGCCATCGGCAAGGAGCGCGATCTCAGCCCGCGCGCATGGCAGATCGCCATCCAGGCCGGGATGACCGAGTCGGGCCTGCGCAACCTGAACTACGGCGACCGGGACTCGCTCGGCATCTTCCAGATGCGGCCGTCGATGGGCTGGGGCACGCCCGCGCAGGTCACCGACCCCGAGTACGCGATCAACAAGTTCTACAACGTGCTCCAGGGCGTGCCGAACTGGGAGAGCATGCGCCCCGGCGACGCCGCCCAGGCGGTCGAACGGTCGGCCTTCCCGGATCGCTACCACCGGTGGGAGGCGATGGCCGTCTACCTGGTGGAAAACCTCGGCAAGGTCTCTGACGCCAGCGGGTGCGGCCGCGGCACCGGCAACCTGCTGCCGCCCAACCCGAGGGCGGCCAAGGCGATCGAGTTCGCGCTCTCCCAGCGCGGCAAGCCGTACGTGTGGGGTGCCACCGGACCGAACGCCTACGACTGCTCCGGGCTGATGCTGCGCGCCTACGAGGCGGCCGGCATCACCCTGCCGCGTGTGTCCCGTGATCAGTACAAGGCGGGCGCGATGCTCCCGATCGAGCGAGCCAAACCGGGCGACCTGGTGTTCTGGGCCTACGACAAGTCGAACCCCGCCACCATTCACCACGTGGCGATGTACCTGGGCAACGGGCGGATCGTCGAGGCACAGCAGAGCGGTGTCCCGGTGCACACCAGGAAAATCGACTTCAACGAGCCCGAGTTGCTGCCTGTCGCGGTGCGGCCCGGGGTATAACGACAGCAAGAGCAAAGCGCACCGACACGACGACGAGGCGGCTGACCATGGCGAAACTCTTCGGCAAGCGCGGCAAGGCCCGCCGCGGCAAGCCACAGTCGCAGCCGTTCGATCCGCGCAGCTCGTACGCCATTGCCCCGCTGCCGCGGCCATCCGGCCCGCCCGCGTCGAGCACCCCGCTGGCCGATCAGCTCAGCTTGGGCGGGCCCGGCGTGACCGAGGACTACATCGTCCTTCCGCGTGCCCTGGCCGAGCAGATGCCGCTGCCCTGGCAGCACCAGGCCGCCGCCGTGCTGGCGCAGTTCCAGCACATGCACCAGCACCTCGACTGGCCCCGCTACCGGGTGTTGCCGTCCCGGGAGGAGCTGCTGGTCAACCTGGACGAGGAACAGCTCGCCGAGGCCGGATACCTGGTGGAGATGGACAGCAACGGCGACCTGGTCTACCGGGAGCGCAACGGTCGCAAGGTGGAGAACCCGGAACAGACCTGGGTGCTGGTCACCTGTCTGGACCCGATCCAGTCGCGCCGCGCGCACCCGGCCGCCGAGGCCGGGCCTGCCGCGATGAACGTCGGCCCCGAGCCGGTGTGGGAGCCGGTCCCGAACAAGGCCCACCACGAACCACCGCCGTCGTTCGCGCCCGCCGGTCAGGACCAGCCGAAGCGGGGCCCCGCCCAGCACGATCAGGCGGCCCCGTCGCGCGGCAATCCGCCGTCGGGGGCATCGGCGCGGTCCGGACGGCCTGCGGAGGACAGCGCCGCGTCCACCGGGCCGAACGGGGTGCCCGGCGGTCCGGGGACGCCACCCGGCGGCGTCCCGGCGGCCCCACCGGGTGTCGCAGCCCCTAACACCCCACCGGGCGGATTCGCTCCGCACACCCCGCCGGGTGGCTTTGCGCCGAACACTCCGCCCGGCGGCGTGAACGGGCTGGTGGTGCCCGCACCCCAGACTCCACCCGGAGGCATACCGTTCGAGTTCGGACCGACCGGTGAGCCGACCGAGCGGCCGTACCGGCCGGACCGGTGATCGTCGCCGCGAGGACCAGCGTCATGCCGCGACGATGGCTAAGGTGGTCGGCAAAGGGCCCGGACGAGGAGCGCGCCATGACCAACGACGACCCTGATCCCGACCGCGGCTGGTACTACAACACCCGCACCGGTCAGGTCGAGCACCTCAAGCGGTCCCGGTCGATCGACCTGCTCGGGCCGTACCCGGACGAGGAGACGGCGCGCCGGGCGCTGGAGATCGCCCGCAGGCGCACCGAGGAAGCCGACCGGGCCGATCGGGAGTGGGACGGCGACTAGTGGCTGGTACGGACTTCTCGGCCATCCGCGAGGAGTTCGACCTGCCCGCACGGTTCTCCGCCGCGGCGCTGACCGAGGCCGAGGAGGCCGCCCGAGCCGCCCACCGGCCCGGGCCGGAGCCGCTCGCCGACGCCACGGATCTGCCGCTGGTGACCATCGACCCGCCCGGCGCCAAGGACCTCGATCAAGCGCTCGCCGTGCAGCGGCGGCGGAGCGGATTCCGCGTGCACTACGCGATCGCCGACCTGGCGGCGTTCGTCCGGCCGGAAGGCGCGCTCGACCAGGAGGCAGGCACCCGCGGGCAGACGGTCTACCTGCCGGACGGTTCGGTGCCCCTGCACCCGCCATCGTTGTCCGAGTCGGCGGCCAGCCTGTTGCCCGGCGAAGTCCGCCGGGCCGTGCTGTGGACGATCGACACCGACGCCCACGGTCAGCCGGTCGACGTCGACGTACGCCGCGCTCTGGTCCGGTCCACCGCGCAGTACGACTACGAAACGGTGGAACGCGCCTTCGCCACCGACTCGGCTCCTGAACCTGTGCGCGCGCTCGCCGAGCTCGGGCCGCTGCGCCGCGAACTGGCCGTGCAGCGCGGAGCGATCGAGCTGCAGCTGCCGGAGCAAGAGGTCGTCCCGGACGGCAACGGCAGCTGGTCGATCACGCTGCGCCCACGCGGGGACGTCGACGCGTGGAACGCGGAGATCTCGCTGATGACCGGCATGTGCGCGGCGCAGATCATGCTCGAGGCCGGGGTCGGCATTTTGCGCACTCTGCCGGACGCCGAGCCGGAGGCGGTGCGCTGGTTGCAGCGTTCCGCCCAGGCGCTGGGAATTCCGTGGCCGGACGGCGCGGACACGGCGAAGATGCTGGCCAGCCTGGACCCGGACCGGCCGGAATCGCTCGCCCTGTTCTCCGACACCACCCGGCTGCTGCGCGGTGCCGACTACACCGCGTTCGACGGCACGCCCCCTGCCGAAGACGGCCACGCCGGCATCGGCGGACCGTACGCGCACGTCACAGCCCCGATCCGGCGCCTGGTCGACCGATACGGCACGGAGATCTGCCTGGCGGTGAACGCCGGGCGGGAGGTGCCGGAGTGGGTCAAGGCCGCGCTGCCCAGGCTGCCCGAGGTGATGTCGGCCTCGGACACGCTGGCCGGGCGGGTGGAACGAGCCTGCATCGACCTGGCCGAGGTCTGGCTGCTCGCGCCGCGCGTGGGGGAGACGTTCGAGGCGGTGGTGCTGCGGGTCGACGGCAACCACGGGTCGGACGACGACAAGGCCCGGGGTGCGGAACCGGGCGGCGGCGACCACGAGCCGCGCAAGGGCAAGGCGGAGATCCTGCTGGACGATCCGCCGGTGCTGGCGAAGTGCCCGGCGACCGGGATGACGGAAGGGCAGCGCGTGGCTGTCCGGTTGGTCGATGTCGACGTCGACCGGCGCACGGTGAGTTTCGAAAGGGCTTGACGCCGATGATCGACGATCTGGGTGAGGAAGTCCGGTTGCGCAAGACGCCGGAGCGGGTGGTCTCCCTGGTGCCGTGCCTGACCGAGGCGCTGGAAGCCAGCAGGCCGGGGCTGCTGGTCGGGGTGACGGACTACTGCACGCACCCCGCCGATCTGCCGGTGGAGAGGGTGGGCGGCTCGAAGTACCCCGACGTCGAGCGCGTCCGCGCGATCCGGCCCGACCTGGTGCTGGCCAACTCGGAGGAGAACCGGCCGGAGGACGTCGGCCGCTTGCGGGCGGACGGCATCCCGGTGTGGGTGATGGAGGCACCGGCGACGGTGCCCGCGGCACTCGGATCGCTGCGCAGGTTGCTCACCCAGGCGTTCGGGCTGGCCGAGCCCGACTGGCTGGTACAGGCCGAGGAGCTGTGGGCCGAGGTGCCGCCGGTGGAACGGACGGTGATCGTGCCGGTGTGGCGGAAACCGTGGGTGGTGCTCGGCCGGGACACCTTCGGCGGTGACGTGCTGCGCCGGCTCGGCTTCGCACACGCCTACGCGGACCACCGCGAGCGTTACCCCCGGCCGAAGCTCGAGGAGCTGCGCGGGCGGTTCCAGGCGGGCGAGGCGAGCCTGCTGGTGCTGCCGGACGAACCGTGGAAGTTCACCCACGAGGACGGACCCGATGCCTTCCCCGGTGTGCCGTACGCGCTGGTCAGTGGCCGTCACCTCACCTGGTACGGGCCGTCGCTGCTGGAAGCGCACGAAGCGCTGAACCGCGCGCTGCGCGGGTGATCGATTCCGGATGTGACTCTGGTCCCATGGTGGGTGCGCGGGGGCCGCAGCGGTGCCACGCTGAACGGGCAACAACCCCGCGACGACGCGGCGGACGCCGGCCGACCACTCCGGTGGCGGCCAGGCGGTGAAGCGGCGTCGGCGCATTTCGGTCACGACCCGGGGACCCGACAAGGGCCTCGAGGAAGGACGGATGTCATGCCCGCGAACACCTCGACAACTGCCGCGGTGCCGAACCGGGCCGAGGAGCCCGCGCCGTACGGCACCGGATCTTCGTCCACCGGCACCAGCACGCTGCCGAAACGGATCCGCATCCACCACCTGCGCGAGTTCAAGGAGCGCGGTGAACCGTGGCCGATGCTGACCGCGTACGACATGTACACCGCCCAGATCTTCGACGAGGCGGGCATTCCGGTACTCCTGGTCGGCGACTCGGCAGCCAACAACGTCTACGGGCACGCCACTTCGCTCCCGGTCACGGTGGACGAGCTGATCCCGCTGGTACGCGCGGTCAGCGGAGCCGTCAAGCGCGCGCTGGTGGTGGCCGACTTCCCGTTCGGCTCCTACGAGCAGAGCCCGCAGCAGGCCGTGGCCACCGGCGTGCGCTTCATGAAGGAAGGCCTGGCGCACGCGGTGAAGCTGGAGGGCGGCCGGGCGATCGCCCCGCAGGTGAAGGCGCTGGTCACGGCAGGCATCCCGGTCATGGCGCACATCGGTTTCACGCCGCAGTCGGAACACGCGCTGGGCGGTTACCGGGTGCAGGGCCGGGACAAGGCCGGTGAGGAGCTGCTCGCCGACGCCAAGGCGCTGGAGGAAGCAGGCGCGTTCGCCGTGGTGATGGAGATGGTCACCGCCGAGGTGGCCAAGAAGATCACCCACGAGCTGACGATCCCCACCATCGGCATCGGCGCGGGTGCGCACTGCGACGCGCAGGTGCTGGTGTGGCAGGACATGGCCGGTCTCCGGCGCGGCAGGGTGCCGCGGTTCGTCAAGAGGTACGCCGACGTGGCGGGCGTGCTGACCGAAGCGGCGAAGGCATTCGCCGAGGACGTGCGGAGCGGGAACTTCCCCGGTCCCGAGCACGAGTTCCACTGACAGACCCGCCGCCCGGGCCGCTGCGGCTGGTGTGCGCGGCCCGGGCGCGTGCTCCAATCGCCCGGCGGCTGCTGGTGCCGGCTCCGGCGTGAATCCGCCGCGGCGGGAACTCGCGCCAGTGACGCGGTGCCCGCTGTGGCGTGCATCCGGGCTCGTGATGCTCGCCGCCGGTCCGAGCCCGGCTAGTGGTGCTCGCGCCAGCGGTTGGTGATCGGCAGCCTGCGGTCCCGGCCGAACGCCTTGAAGGTGATCTTGGTGCCGGGCGGGTACTGGCGGCGCTTGTACTCGGCGATGTCGACCATGCGCACCACGCGGTCGATGACGGCGGGGTCGAACCCGGCCGCGACCAAGTCGGCGTAGCCGCGGTCGCCTTCCACGTAGTCGTCCAGGATGTCGTCCAGCAGCGGGTAGTCGGGGAGCGAATCGGTGTCCAGCTGACCGGGCCGCAACTCGGCCGACGGCGGTTTGGTGATGGAGTTCTCCGGGATCGGCGGTGTCTCGCCGCGCCGTTCCGCTTCGGCGTTGCGCCAGCGGGCCAGCTGCCAGACGTGCGTCTTGAAGACGTCCTTGATCGGCGCGAAAGCGCCGACCGCGTCGCCGTACATGGTCGAGTAGCCGACGGCGATCTCCGTCTTGTTGCCGGTGGCCAGCACGAGGTGGCCTTCGGCGTTCGACAGCGCCATCAACAGCACGCCGCGGACCCGAGCCTGCACGTTCTCCTCGGCCAGCCCGTGCAGGCCGAGGGTCTCCACGTAGGTGGCCACCATGTCGTTGATCGGCTGGACCCGGAACCCGCAGCCCAGCCGCTTGGCCAGCTCCTCGGCGTCGGCCAGGGAGTGCGCCGACGAGTACTTCGACGGCATGGCCACACCGTGCACGTTGTCCGGCCCCAGCGCGTCGACGGCCAGTGCGGCGCACACGGCGGAGTCGATGCCGCCGGAGAATCCGAAGATGACCGAGGAGAAGCCGTTCTTGCGCACGTAGTCGCGCAGGCCGAGGACCAGCGCCGACCACACCTCGGCCTCGTCCGACAGCGGCGGTGCCTGCGGATTGGCCAGCTTCCGGTACGGCGGGAGCGGATCGGGCACCAGCACCTTGCGTTCCACCCGCAGCCCGGCGAACGTTCCGCTGCGGTGCCCGGATCCGGTGGGGAGGTCGAGGTCGGCCACCACGACCTTGCTGACGAACTGCTCGGCACTGGCCACCACGTCGCCGGACGGGTCCACGACGAACGAGCCGCCGTCGAACACCAGATCGTCCTGACCGCCCACCTGGTTGCAGTAGACCAGGGGCGCGCCCGCCTCCGCCGCCCGCCGCGCGGCCAGCTCCAGCCGCACGTCGTCCTTCTTCCGCTCGTAGGGCGAGGCGTTGGGCGCGACGACCAGGTCCACCCCGGCAGCGCCGAGCGCGGCGATCGGGCCGCCGTCCTGCCACAGGTCTTCGCAGATCACCATGCCGATGTCGACACCGTGGAACCGCAGGACGGTCAGCTCGTCGCCCGGCTTGAACCAGCGGTGTTCGTCGAAGACACCGTAGTTCGGCAGGTGGTGCTTGAACTGCCTGGCGACCACCTCACCACGCCACAGCGCCGCTACCGCGTTGCGTGGCCCGCCCTCGTCGTCCAGATATCCGACGACGGTGAGGACGTCGCCGCAGCCCTCCGCGGCGAGCCGAGCAGCCAGGTCGGGCAGCGCGTCGCGGGAAGCTGAGGTGAACGTCTGCCGGAGTGCGAGATCTTCCACCGGGTAGCCGGTCAGCACCATCTCCGAGCAGACGACGACATGCGCGCCCGCGGCCGCCGCTTCCCGGGTGGCGTCGACGATCAGATCGGCGTTGCCGGCCAGGTCGCCGACGGTGGGATTGAGCTGAGCAAGAGCGATCCGCAGTGCAGGCACGTCGCCATTCTTTCGCACCTGGGGTGCGACGTGCAGATACCTGTTTCGTGCTGTGCCTCACCAGCGGGTGCACCGGACGGCGTGGTGTCGCACGCCAGCTCGGCTCACCAACGCTTCTTGCGAAGCAGTCCGCGCACCTTCTTCAACGCCTGCTCGGCGTCGGAGTCGAACGGGTTGTCGTGCACCAGGTACGTCCACGTCGACGTCGGGCGGCGGACGCCGACGGCGGCGACGTCCAGCTCGCCGTCCACCACCTCGGCGTCCTGGAACGTCTCCGCCAGGCGTTCCTTCGCGGTCGGGATGATCTTGTGGTACTCGGGGATGGCGGCCCGGTGGAACTCGTCGATCGGCGTCTCCTTGCCCAGCGCGCGCAGGTGGATCGACTCACGCACGTCGGCCAGGAACGCCAGGTGGTCCGACCACAGCTGGTCGAGGTGGAACAGCAGCACCTCGCGCGCCATGCGCCGGGCCTTGTCCTCGCCCAGCTTCTCGACGACGTCGTCGTAGTGCTTGCTTGCCTCGGACTCCTCCGACTGCAGGTACTCCGCGGCGACGTCGGTGGTGAGCACCTTCTCGCGGAACTCCAGCAGGTCGCTGCGTTGCCGTTCGATGAGCCGGGTGTAGCGCCAGGTGTTGCGGTGGATCTCCAGGTTGGCGCCCTCCATCACCCGCTGCGCGTGATCGATGTGGCGCTTGGCTGCCGGGTGGCTGATCTCGCCGTCGTCGTCCGGCACCAGGCCGTCCGGCACGTCCGGGGCGCCGGAGACGACCAGGTCGTCGTTGAGGCTGGCGAAGAAGATCGAACCGCCCGGGTCGCCCTGCCGCCCGGCCCGCCCGCGCAGCTGGTCGTCCAGCCGGGACGACGGATACCGCGCGGTACCGATGACGTACAGCCCGCCGAGCTCGACCACTTCCGCGCGCTCCTCCGGCGTGCCGTTGCTGCCGCCCAGCTTGATGTCGGTGCCCCGGCCGGCCATCTGGGTCGAGACGGTGATCGCGCCCTTCTTGCCTGCCTCGGCGATGATCTCGGCTTCCTCGGCGTCGTTGCGCGCGTTGAGCACGGTGCACTCCAGCCCCGCCTTGCGCAGCTTCTCCGCCAGCTCCTCGGACTCGGCCACGTCCTGCGTACCGACCAGGATGGGCCTGCCCTCGGCGTGCA
This sequence comes from Thermocrispum agreste DSM 44070, assembly GCF_000427905.1. Lineage (GTDB taxonomy): Bacteria > Actinomycetota > Actinomycetes > Mycobacteriales > Pseudonocardiaceae > Thermocrispum > Thermocrispum agreste. The sequence continues at coordinate 950,934 of NZ_KE386604.1, forward strand.
CCCGCTTGATCTCGGCGACGATCGCGCGCAGCTTGCTCGACGGGGAATCGAAGATCCGGTCGTCCTCGTCGACCCGGACGACCGGGGCGTTCGGCGGGATGACCGCGACCTCCAGCCGGTAGAACTCGCGCAACGTCTCGGCGACCGCCACCGCGGTCCCCGTCATGCCGGCCACCGTGGGATAGCTGCCGACCAGCGCCTGCACGGTGATGGAATCCAGCACCTCCCCGCGGTCGGACGGCGGCAGCTGCTCCTTCACCTCGACCGCGGCCTGCAATCCGTCCGGCCAGCGCTGCAGCTCGGCGACCCGCCCGCGGGACGCGTTGATCAGCTGCACCTTGCCGTCCCGGACGATGTAGTCGACGTCCCTGGTCAGCAGCGCGTGCGCGTGCAGCGCCACGTTCACCGCGGCCAGCCGCTCGGAACCCTCCTCGTCGTAGAGGTTGATGCCGCCGAGCGCCTTCTCCACCACGGACGCACCGGCCGGGGTGAGCCATGCGTTGCGGCCGTCCGGGTCGGTCTCGTAGTGCAGGCCGGGCCGGAGACGGCGGACGATCTTGGCCACTTCCTCGTCGGCGTCGTTGGCGTCCACCGAGCCGGCCATCACCAGCGGCACGCGTGCCTCGTCCACCAGCACCGAGTCCGCCTCGTCGACGATGGCCACGTCCGCTTTGGCCATCACCCGCTGCTCGACGTCGGTCACCAAGCGGTCGCGCAGCACGTCGAACCCGATCTCGGAGACCGCGCCGTAGGTGACGTCGCAGTGGTAGGCATTGCGCCGCTCTTCGTGAGTGCGCGACGGTTCCACCCAGCCGACCGTCACGCCGAGCAGCTCGAACACCGGCCGCATCCATTCGGCGTCACGACGGGCCAAGTAGTCGTTGACGGAAATGACGTGTACCCGCTTGCCCCGCAGCGCATAGCCGCTGGCGGCCAAGGCGCCCACCAGCGTCTTGCCCTCACCGGTGGCCATCTCCACCACGTGGCCGGTCAGCAGGCCCATGACCCCGAGCAACTGCACGTCGAAAGCGCGTTCGCCGAGCGCGCGCCTGCCCGCCTCCCTGCCGAGTGCGCAGATCTCGATCAGCTGCTCGTTGCTGAACGAATCGGAGGGCTCCCCGTCACGCAGCTTGCCCGCCCTGGCGGTCAGCTCGTCGTCGCTCAGCGCGCGCACCTCGTCCTCGCGCTGCTCGATCTGCGGCAGCAGCTTCTCGTACTTGGCCAGCGAGACGCTGGCCGGCCGCTCGATCAACCGGCGCAACACCTGCCCGATCCGCTTCGTCACCGGTGTTCGCGCGAGCGCCATCGACCTCTCCGTACTTCGTTCGCTGTCCGACGTCTCAGCGGAGACCCGCGACGGGGTTGCCGCCCTGCGAGCTCCAACGACGCATTCTTCCACCGGGTTCCCCACCGTGCGGGGTTCGCGGACCGTTTGGTGGCACGATCTACCCGTGCGACCACGAATTCGCGCGATCGTCTTGATCGCTGCGCTGGTGTCCGTGCCGAGCCTGGCGGCCTGTACCGGCGACGAGCAGGGGCAGCGGCCGACGCCGGCTCCGGTGACGCCGAAGCCGCTGGCGGACGGACCGGCCGAGCTGCGCGGCTTCTACGGGCAGCAGGTCCGGTGGGGACCGTGTGACGGTTACGCCTCGACGGACCTCGGCGAACGGGTGCTGCGCGTGGCCAACGGGCTGCAGTGCACGCGGCTGAAGGTTCCGCTGGACTACGACGAGCCCGACGGGCCCACGGTCGACGTCGCTCTGCTGCGCCAACCCGCACGGGGTCCGGGCAAGCGCATCGGTTCGTTGCTCGTCAACCCGGGCGGCCCCGGCGCCTCCGGGGTGGAGGCGGCCGCCGCGCTGACCCTGTCTCCCGCCATGAAGGAACTCGCCGCCCGGTTCGACATCGTCGGGTTCGATCCCCGCGGCGTCGGAGCCAGCCGTCCGCAGGTGAAGTGCTACACCCCCGCCGAGCGGGACGCCGACCGAGCGGACGACGTCGAGGTCGCCGGGACCAAGGCGGCGGCTGCAGCGGCCGAGCGGCAAGCACGGGCTTTCGCGCGCAAGTGCGCGCAGCGCACGAAGTACGGGAAGCAATTCCTGCAGACGCTGGGCAGCAAGGACGTCGCGCGGGACATGGACGTCATGCGCTCGGCTCTGGGCGACGCGAAGCTGACGTACCTGGGCTACTCGTACGGCACCCGGATCGGCTACACCTACGCCGAGCAGTTCCCGGACAAGGTCCGGGCGATGGTGTTGGATGGCGCGCTGGATCCCACGCAGGACGTGGTGGATTCGCTGGTCAAGCAGGGCGCCGGCTTCGGCAGAGCGTTCACCGAGTTCGCCCGGTGGTGTGTCGAGCGGCCGGACTGTGCGCTCGGGCGGTCGGCACCCCACGCGGTGCGCGCCTACCAGAAGCTGGTGCGCCCGCTGATCGATCACAAGATCGACCTGGCGGACGGCCGGAAGCTCTCCTTCGAGGACGCGACCACGGGCACCATCTACGCGCTCTACACCGAGTCGAGGTGGGAAGACCTCAACGCCGCGCTCAACGAGCTGAAGCGCAACCGGGGTGAGCAACTGATCGCGCTCGCCGACGAGTACTTGGACCGCGAGGACGACGGGACGTACGCCAACACGCAGGACGTGCTGGTGGCGGTGCGTTGTGTCGACGACCGCAGGGAGACCGACAGGGCGAAGCGGGCCGAGGCCGAACGGCGATACCTCAAGGTCGCGCCGTTCCTCGACCCGGGCCGGCCTTCCGTGACTTACCGGGACGTGTGCGCGTTCTGGCCGGTCGAACCCACGGCCAAGCCCCACCTGCCGGACGTGGAGGGCTTGCCGCCGGTCCTGGTCATCTCGACGACCGGGGATCCGGCGACGCCGTACCAGGCCGGGGTGCAACTGGCCAAGGCGCTCGGCGGCAGGCTGCTGACGTTCGAGGGCAGGCAGCACACGGTGTTCGGGCAAGGGGTGCGGTGCGTGGACGACGCCGGTGTGGCGTACCTCATCGAAGGCGAGCTCCCGCCGCAGGGCCTGCGCTGCAAGAACGGATAACGACGGGTAAACACTGGGCACGCCGGAGCACGTGTGCTGTCGCGGCGCGCGAAGCCGGGCTACGCTCGCGCCATGGATCGCCAGCAAGAGTTCGTGCTGCGTACGCTCGAAGAGCGCGACATTCGGTTCGTTCGGTTGTGGTTCACCGACGTGCTCGGTTTCCTCAAGTCCGTCGCGGTGGCCCCGGCCGAGCTGGAGGGCGCGTTCAGCGAAGGCATCGGCTTCGACGGGTCCGCCATCGAGGGTTTCGCCCGGGTGTACGAGTCGGACATGGTGGCCAAGCCGGATCCGTCCACGTTCGTGGTGCTGCCGTGGGAGACGCCGGAGGGCGGTGCGTACTCCGCGCGCATGTTCTGCGACATCGCGATGCCGGACGGGTCACCGTCGTGGGCCGATCCGCGGCACGTGCTGCGCAGGCAGCTGGCCAAGGCGAGCGAAGCGGGCTTCACCTGCTACGTCCACCCCGAGATCGAGTTCTTCCTGCTGGAGGACCTGCCGGAGGACGGCACCCCGCCCCGGCCCGCGGACAACGGCGGCTACTTCGACCAGGCGTCGCACGCCACGGCCACCCACTTCCGGCGGCACGCGATCGAGACGCTGGAGGCCATGGGCATCTCGGTGGAGTTCAGCCACCACGAGGTCGCACCCGGGCAGCAGGAGATCGACCTGCGCTACGCCGATGCGCTGACGATGGCCGACAACGTGATGACGTTCCGCTACGTCATCAAGGAGGTCGCGCTGCGCCAGGGGGTGCGGGCGACCTTCATGCCGAAGCCGTTCACCGACCAGCCGGGTTCGGGCATGCACACGCACATCAGCCTGTTCGAGGGCGACCGGAACGCGTTCTTCGACCCGGAGGACCCGGACGAGCTGTCCGACATCGGCAAGAAGTTCGTGGCCGGGTTGCTCACCCACGCCAGGGAGATCTCGGCGGTGACCAACCAGTGGGTCAACTCCTACAAGCGCTTGACCGCGGGCGGGGAAGCACCCACCACGGTGTCCTGGGGGCGGGCGAACCGCTCGGCCTTGGTGCGCGTGCCGATGTACTCGCCGGGCAAGGCGTCGTCGCGGCGCGTCGAGGTACGCACGCTGGACTCGGCTTGCAACCCGTACCTGGCGTACTCGGTGATCATCGCCGCCGGCCTGCGCGGCATCGAGAAGGGCTACGAGCTGCCGCCGCCCGCGGAGGACGACATCTGGCAGCTGACCGAGGCAGAGCGGCGGGCGGCCGGGTACGAGCAACTGCCGCAGAACCTGGGCGAGGCGCTGGCCGAGATGGATCGCTCGGAGCTGCTGCCGGAGGTCCTGGGCGAGCACGTCTACGACTTCTTCCTGCGGAACAAGCGGCAAGAGTGGGACAACTACCGCCGCGAGGTGACGCCGTACGAACTGCGGACGCTGCTGCCGATGCTGTAGCCCGGGCCGTTCGGCGGGGCGGGGGCTCCGATTGGCTCCGGTACCTGTTGCGAAGGGCGTCGAAGCGCTCGCCGGGGCAAGCCGCCGCGCCGGACGGCGAGTGTGATCAGCAGGACAGGTCCCGCCGTCGCCCGCCGATCGCGGCCCTAAGCCGGGGACCGAGCCGCGATCATGGCTCTGACCTGCGGTTTCGCCAAAAG
>NZ_KE386604.1:958105-961179 GCF_000427905.1 Thermocrispum agreste DSM 44070
CCGTGCATGGTTAGTCGAAGCGCTTGGGATGGCGTGCCGGAGAGGGTGAGAGCCCCGTAGGCGAAAACTGTGTGGCGGTGTCTTGCTGGTGTTCCCGAGTAGCAGCGAGCTCGTGGAATTCGCTGTGAATCTGCCGGGACCACCCGGTAAGCCTAAATATCTCCTGGTGACCGATAGCGGACGAGTACCGTGAGGGAAAGGTGAAAAGTACCCCGGGAGGGGAGTGAAAGAGTACCTGAAACCGTGTGCCTACAAACCGTCAGAGCCTTGCTGTTTGGTGGGGTGATGGCGTGCCTTTTGAAGAATGAGCCTGCGAGTTAGTGCTGCGTGGCGAGGTTAACCCGTGGGGGGTAGCCGTAGCGAAAGCGAGTCTGAATAGGGCGTGTGAGTCGCGTGGCCTAGACCCGAAGCGGAGTGATCTACCCATGGCCAGGGTGAAGCGCCGGTAAGACGGCGTGGAGGCCCGAACCCACTTAGGTTGAAAACTGAGGGGATGAGCTGTGGGTAGGGGTGAAAGGCCAATCAAACTCCGTGATAGCTGGTTCTCCCCGAAATGCATTTTGGTGCAGCGTCGTGTGTTTCACCCTGGGGGTAGAGCTACTGGATGGCCTAGGGGCCTTACCAGGTTACCGAAGTCAACCAAACTCCGAATACCAGGGTGTGAGAGCGCGGCAGTGAGACGGCGGGGGATAAGCTTCGTCGTCGAGAGGGAAACAGCCCAGAACACCAGCTAAGGCCCCTAAGTGTGTGCTGAGTGGGAAAGGATGTGGGATTGCCGAGACAACCAGGAGGTTGGCTTAGAAGCAGCCATCCTTGAAAGAGTGCGTAATAGCTCACTGGTCAAGTGGTCCTGCGCCGACAATGTAGCGGGGCTAAGCACACCGCCGAAGCTGTGTCACTCACACGTGAGATCCGCCATGCCTCTTCGGGGGTGTGGTGCAGTCGTGTGGGTGGGTAGGGGAGCGTCGATCATCCGGTGAAGTGCCGGCGGAAGCCAGGTGTGGAGGGTGGTCGAGTGAGAATGCAGGCATGAGTAGCGAAAGCAGAGTGAGAAACTCTGCCGCCGGATGACCAAGGGTTCCTGGGCCAGGCTAATCCGCCCAGGGTAAGTCGGGACCTAAGGCGAGGCCGTCAGGCGTAGTCGATGGACAACGGGTTGATATTCCCGTACCCGCGTGTGCGCGTCCCTGGCGAGGCAGGTGATACTAACCACCCGAAGCCTCTTCTCCTGCACTTTGTGTGGGGGTTGTGGGTGGAGCGTGGGACCTGAGCCTGTAGTAGCCAAGCGATGGGGTGACGCAGGAAGGTAGCTCCGCCAGTGAGTGGTAGTACTGGTGTAAGCGTGTAGGGCGAGTCGTAGGCAAATCCGCGGCTCATGAAGCCTGAGGCGTGACGCGTAGCCGATTGAGGCGAAGCAGAGTGATCCTATGCTGCCGAGAAAAGCCTCTAGCGAGTGCGCACGCGGCCCGTACCCCAAACCGACACAGGTGGTCAGGTAGAGAATACCGAGGCGATCGGGCGAACTGTGGTTAAGGAACTCGGCAAAATGCCCCCGTAACTTCGGGAGAAGGGGGGCCACTGTTCTTGAAGCCCCGTGCGGGCTAGGGGATGGTGGCCGCAGAGACCAGCGAGAAGCGACTGTTTACTAAAAACACAGGTCCATGCGAAGTCGCAAGACGATGTATATGGACTGACGCCTGCCCGGTGCTGGAACGTTAAGAGGACCGGTTAGCCTGCCCCTTGTGGGTGGGCGAAGCTGAGAATTTAAGCGCCAGTAAACGGCGGTGGTAACTATAACCATCCTAAGGTAGCGAAATTCCTTGTCGGGTAAGTTCCGACCTGCACGAATGGCGTAACGACTTCTCGGCTGTCTCAACCACAGGCCCGGCGAAATTGCACTACGAGTAAAGATGCTCGTTACGCGCGGCAGGACGGAAAGACCCCGGGACCTTTACTACAGCTTGGTATTGGTTTTCGGTTCGGCTTGTGTAGGATAGGTGGGAGACTGGGAAGCGGTCACGCCAGTGATCGTGGAGTCGCCGTTGAAATACCACTCTGGCCGGATTGGGAATCTAACCTCGGACCATGATCTGGTTCAGGGACAGTGCCTGGTGGGTAGTTTAACTGGGGCGGTTGCCTCCTAAAAGGTAACGGAGGCGCCCAAAGGTTCCCTCAGCCTGGTTGGCAATCAGGTGTCGAGTGTAAGTGCACAAGGGAGCTTGACTGTGAGACCGACAGGTCGAGCAGGGACGAAAGTCGGGACTAGTGATCCGGCATCTCCTGGTGGAAGGGGTGTCGCTCAACGGATAAAAGGTACCCCGGGGATAACAGGCTGATCTTGCCCAAGAGTCCATATCGACGGCATGGTTTGGCACCTCGATGTCGGCTCGTCGCATCCTGGGGCCGGAGCAGGTCCCAAGGGTTGGGCTGTTCGCCCATTAAAGCGGCACGCGAGCTGGGTTTAGAACGTCGTGAGACAGTTCGGTCCCTATCCGCCGCGCGCGCAGGAAACTTGAGGAAGGCTGTCCCTAGTACGAGAGGACCGGGACGGACGAACCTCTGGTATGCCAGTTGTCCCGCCAGGGGCACGGCTGGTTAGCCACGTTCGGTTGGGATAACCGCTGAAAGCATCTAAGCGGGAAGCCCGTTCCAAGATGAGGTTTCCACGCCACATCATGTGGTGAGAGGCCCCCTACAGACGATGGGGTTGATAGGCCAGAAATGGAAGCCCAGTAATGGGTGGAGTTGACTGGTACTAATCGGCCGATAACTTGACCACAAAGACGCTACGCATCCACTCTGCAACTCTGAAACACCACCACCAGCAACACCCGCCCGGGGTGGTTGTTTCACAGAGTTACGGTGGTCATAGCGGCAGGGAAACGCCCGGTCCCATTCCGAACCCGGAAGCTAAGCCTGCCAGCGCCGATGGTACTGCACCCGCCAGGGTGCGGGAGAGTAGGACACCGCCGGACACCCACACAACCACATCCTTCGGGATGCCAAAAAAAAAGGGGGGGTCGGGAGTTCAGCTGAATCCCGACCCCCCCCTTTTTTTCTTTTTTCTATGGGGG
>NZ_ATYX01000013.1 GCF_000427905.1 Thermocrispum agreste DSM 44070
CCCTCGCTGCGGAAGTTCGGCCCGTGGCGGCGGTTCCGGGAACTGGTCGCGCACGTGGACGGCCTGCTGTATGCCGAGATCGCGGAGCGGCGGCACGGTCTGGAGTGGGTCCGGAGGGCGACGAGACGGCGAAAGGCTGAGATGCAACTCTGCCGCGCCTCGACCAAGGCCGGGCTGCAGCTCGACCACGCCCGAATCCTTTCCGCCCGCTCAATCAATCGGCCCTCGCCTTCCGAGCCGCCGCTGCGCAGGCAACCGACACGTGTCGTGACGGTGTTCACGAAAGATGTCCCGAGGCCACAGAAGCCTCGGGACATCACGGTGGGGAGGTCAGGCCGCGGCCCGACCGGGGCGACGGCGGATCTGGCCGGTGCGAGCCGCCCGTCGGAGCAGCACCACGATGGGAACGAGGCAGACCAGCAGGGTGAACAAGCTGGCCTCGGGGCCGAACGTGCCCCCGGTGATCAGCGAGGGGCCGGAGAGTGTCGTGTGAAGCAGGCTGCCTGGCGCGGTTTCCGCGCCAGAGACCACGACGCCGAAGACGCCGCCGGAGACGGTGTTCCACGCGAAGTGCACGCCGATCGGCAGCCACAGCGAGCGGGTCGCCACATAAGCGGCCGCGGTGAGGAGGCCGCCGGTCAGGCTGATGGCGAGGGCGCCGAGCAGTGAGGCGTGCGGGTTGACCAGGTGGAGCAGGCCGAACAGCACCGTGGACATCACCAGCGCGAGCACGGTGCCCGCACGCTCCTCCACGATGCGGAACACGACGCCGCGGAACAACACTTCTTCGATCGTTGCGACGGCGACCATCGCACCGGCGCTGGCGGTCAGTCCACCGATCGAGCCCCAGGTCAGGCTTTGCCAGCCACCGAAGATCGCAATGAACACCATCACCGTGGTGAACAAGCAGCTTCCGAGCACCGCTCCGCGGAACAACGCTGACCTGGCGCCGTCCGGCGCGACTTCCGGCACGTCGGCCCGGAGCTCAACGACCTGCGACAGTCGCCGGTAACCGGCCACGCAGGCGACAGCGAGACCGATGCCGACCGGCAGCGCCAGCATCGGGATCGGAGCGACGAGTTGGTTGATGGCGGCGAACAGCGCGGTCGCACCGAGCAGCACCAGCACGAGCACGGGGAGCCGGAACGCGCGCAGCCGACGTCGGCGGGTGGATGGTTCGGCTTGGGCTGAGCCGTTCCCGATCTTCTCGGCCCGGGCTGAGCCGTTCAAGGTCTCCGTGCGTGCCATGACGTCTGCTCTCTTCCCTTTCTGGGGGTCAACGCTTGCGACACCACGAAGGCTAGGAAGCCGAGCACGTCGAAACATCCCACGAGAATGAGCAATCGCGGTAGCTCTCACGGGGGATGGCCGGGTGCGACCGGTCCGGCTCAGTCGGTGGCTGACACCAGCCCGGCCCGATAGGCAAGGACGACGGCTTGCACTCGGTCGCGCAGATCGAGCTTGGTCAGGATCCGTGAGACGTAGGTCTTCACGGTCTCGGCGGTGATGAACAACGCCTCGGCGATCTCCGCGTTGGACAGCCCGGCCGCGATGTGTTCCAGGACTTCCAGTTCCCGCCGCGTCAGAGCACGCACGATCGCGTCCCGCGCGGGACGAGGTCCTTCGGCGGGCCGGAGCCGAGCAGCGAAATGGCCGATGAGCTCGCGGGTGACCGCGGGAGCGAGTAACGCATCGCCTCGGGCGACGGTGCGCACGCCATTGACCAGTTCGGCCGGGGGCGCGTCCTTGAGCAGGAAGCCGCTCGCGCCTGCCTTGAGCGCTTCGTAGACGTACTCGTCCACGTTGAAGGTGGTGACGACCAGCACCTTCGCGGGTGTGGCCACGTCTGGACCGGCAAGTTGCTTGGTCGCCTCGATACCGTCCACCACAGGCATGCGGATGTCCATGACGACCACGTCCGGACTCAGCTGCCGCGCCGCCTGCACCGCCTCCCGGCCGTCTGCCGCCTCGCCGACGACTTCCATGTCCGGTTGCGCGGAGAAGATGGTGGCGTACCCGGCGCGAACCAATGCCTGGTCCTCGCAGATCAGTACCCGGATCGGGGCGTCGGTCACGGTTCGTTCCTTCCGCACGGGATGAGCGCACGCACACCGAAGCCGCCGTCGGCGCGCGGTCCGGCCTGTAGTTCACCGCCCAGCAGCCGCACCCGCTCGGACAATCCGGTCAACCCTCGACCTCCTGACGAACCGCCCGGTGAGGTGGCCGGGCCTTTAGTGATCACCTCGATCTCGATCTCCTCCGGGTCGTGCCGGAGCCGCACCGTGGTCGGTCGTCCCGCCGCGTACTTGAGCGCATTGGTCAGGCTCTCCTGCACCACGCGGTAGGCGGTCAGCTCCACGTCGACCGTCCGGGGCCGCTGCTCTCCTTCTTCGAGGAATTCGACGGGCTGACCGGCATGGCGTGCTTGCTCCACCAGATCGGCGACTTTGCCCAGACTCGGGGTTCGCTCGGCGGGCGGTGTCTCGCCGCTCGCCTCCAGGACCCCGAGCAGACTGCGAAGCTCCGTCAACGCCCGACGGCCCGTGACACTGATCGCGGACAGGCTCTCGCCCGCGCGATCGGGTGCGGTGTCGAGCACGAGCTGCGCCGCGTCGGCTTGCACCACCATGGCGGTCACGTGGTGGGTGACCACGTCGTGCAGTTCACGGGCGATCCGCGCTCGCTCGGCGGCGGTAGCCATCTCTGCGCTGAGGCGCCGCCGCTCGGCCTCTTCGCGCCGCCATCGGCGAACCCCGGCACCCGCGAACCAGATCACCGCCAGGGCCGCGAAGAACAGAACGAAATCAAGTCCTCGAGTGGGCGAGCCGAGAGCGTTCAGGGTCAGCGCCAGCACGCCGTATCCCACCACCGCGACCACCGCGACCACAGTGCGCAGACGCTGCTGATGCGCGCCAGCCGAGTACAGCGCCACGTACAGGCCGATGCTGCCGAACGTCGCCGGATAAGCCAGCACCTGGTGAAGGGCGAACCCACAACCGACAACCGCCAGGCACGCAGCCGGCCACCGCGTCCGTATCGCCAAAGGCAGGCATTGCGCGAGTATCAGGATCACGCCCAACGCATCCAGCGGCCGTCGCGGCAGGTCACCGATCATCGCCGCCACCGCTGCGAACTGCGGCACGAATGCCAGCGCCAGCAGCACCGCAGCCAGCAAGGAGTCCTTGCTCAAGCCATCGAGACGGCGCCACCGGCGCTGCGCAGGGCGGAGAACCCGGGACGCGATCGCTGACACCGCGCAAGATTAACCCGGTGGTTTCGTGCCCTCGTCCGCACGATCGGCACCGCGCCGAGGCGGCTGCGGGGCTGACATGCGGAAGGGCTCCGGTTCTGTCTCCTCACTGGCCTTTACGCACGAAGGACGTGGCGGCAAGCCGCCGAGGGCTCCGACGCCGGGTCGATCACCGTCACCAGCGACGACGGCGAAAGACGTGGTGCATCAGCGCAGTTTCGGCCGGCGGCGGGGAGTGACCCCCGCGCGGGCTCCTAGCCGCCGAACCACCGCTGCGGGGCAGGCGCCAGATTCCGGTAGATGTGCTTCGCCTCCCGGTACTCGGCAAGACCGTCGTGGCCGAGCTCGCGGCCGATGCCTGACCGCTTGAATCCGCCCCACTCCGCCTGTGGCAGGTACGGCCCGAAGTCGTTGATCCACACGGTGCCGTGCCGCAGCTTCGCGGCCACTCGCTCGCCTCGCTCGGTGTCACCGGTCCACACCGCCCCGGCCAACCCGTAGTCGGTGTCGTTGCCCAGCGCGATGGCCTCGTCCTCGGTCCGGAAGCGTTCCACGGTCATGATCGGGCCGAACGTCTCCTCCTGGACCAGGCGCATGTCGCGCCGGCAGTCGTCGAACACCGTCGGCAGGTAGAAGAAGCCGTTCTGCAGCTCGGGGTCGTCCGGGCGACGGCCGCCGGTCAGCAGCCGTGCCCCCTCCTGCAGACCCAGCTCCACATAGGACTCCACCTTCGCGCGATGCTCCTCCGACACCAGCGGACCACTCTCGGTGCCCTCTTCCAACGGACCACTCTCGGTGCCCTCTTCCAAGCCGTTGCCCAGCTTGATCCGCTTCGCGCGTTCGACGACCACTGCGACGAAGTCGTCGTGTAGCTCGTCCTGCACGATCAGCCGAGTGCCCGCCGAGCAGACCTGTCCCGCGTGCAGGAAGACGGCCATCAGCGCGTAGTCGACCGCGGCCTCGAAGTCCGCGTCGGCGAAGACGATGTTCGGGTTCTTGCCGCCCAGTTCCAGCGCGACCTTCTTCACCGTGCCCGCGGCGGCCTTCATGATCGCCTGACCGGTGCGCAGCCCGCCGGTGAAGGACACCAAATCGACCAACGGGCTTTCCACCATCGGAGCCCCGGCTGCCGGGCCCGAACCGAGTAGCAGGTTCACCACTCCGGCGGGCACGCCCGCTTCGACCAGAAGCTCGACCATCTTCACCGTGGTCAGCGGCGTGACCTCGCTCGGCTTGATCACCATCGTGTTGCCCGCGGCCAGCGCCGGAGCGACCTTCCACGAAGCCTGCAGCAGCGGGTAGTTCCACGGCGTGATCAGGGCGCACACCCCCACCGGCTCGTAGACCACCCGGCTGTGCACCGACTCGCTTCCGGCGTCCACCACCCGCGTCGGGTCCTTGTCCGCGAGCTCGCCGTAGTACCGGAACACCGCGGTCACGTCGTCGACGTCGATCCCGCTCTCGACCAGCGTTTTCCCGGTGTCCAGTGTCTCCAGGCGAGCGATCTCGGCCCGGTCACGCTGCAGCAGGTCCGCCATCCGCAACAGCAGTTCGCCGCGCTTGCCGGGACTCCACGAGGACCACTCGCCCTCGTCGAACGCCGTGCGCGCGGCCTGCACCGCGGCCTCGGCATCGGCAGGCGAAGCCTCCGCGACAGTGGTGATCACCGAGCCGTCGAACGGGTTGATCACGTCGCGGGTTCCGCCCTCGGCCGGCTCCACCCACTGTCCCGCAATGAACAACATCGCCATCACGAATCCTCCGCGGCCAACGGCTTGCGGTTCCCGATCTCGCCGGACTGTCTACTGTCAACTCCAGCCTAGTGACGCAGACCGGTACAGCATGCGCAACGCGGAGGACCGCATGACCGAACGGTACGACTACGTCATTGTCGGGGGTGGCTCTGCTGGGTGCTGCCTGGCGAACCGGCTCACCGAGGACCCGGGCACGCGCGTGCTGGTCCTGGAAGCCGGTCGTTCCGACTGGGCGTGGGACATCTTCACGCACATGCCCGCGGCGTTGACCATGGTGATCGGCAACCCGTTGTACGACTGGCGCTACGAATCCGAGCCCGAGCCGTACATGGGTGGCCGCCGGGTCAGCCACGGCCGCGGCAAACTGCTCGGCGGCTCCAGCTCCATCAACGGCATGATCTTTCAGCGCGGCAACCCGATGGACCTCGAGCGCTGGGCGTCCGACCCGGGCATGGAGACGTGGGACTACGCGCACTGCCTGCCGTACTTCAAGAAGATGGAGACGTGCACCGCGGGCGCCGACGACTGGCGTGGTGGCGACGGCCCGCTGTGGCTGGAGCGCGGCCCGGCGAAGAACCCACTGTTCGACGCTTTTCTGGAAGCCGCGACGCAGGCCGGGTACTCGCTCACCGACGACGTCAACGGCTTCCGGCAGGAAGGCTTCGCGCGCTTCGACCGCAACATCAAGAACGGTCGGCGTTGGTCGGCCGCGCGCGCCTACCTGCACCCGGTGATGGACCGGCCGAACCTGACGGTCAAGACGTTGCACCACGTGCACCGGGTCGTCTTCGACGGCACGCGCGCGGTCGGCGTCGAGTACACGCGTTTCGGCAGCCGCCGGGTCCGGCGCGTCGACGCGGGCGAGGTCATCCTGTCCGGCGGCGCCATCAACACCCCGCAGCTGCTTCAGCTGTCCGGCGTCGGGGACCCGGAGTTGCTCGAACCGCTCGGCATCAAGGTGGTGCACGCGCTGCCCGGCGTCGGGCAGAACCTGCAGGACCACCTCGAGGTCTACATCCAGCACGCCTGCAAGCAGCCGATCAGCTTCAACCCCGCGCTCAAGCTGTACAACCGCCCGAAGATCGGGCTGCAGTGGCTGCTCGGCAAGAAGGGCCCGGCGGCGACGAACCACTTCGAGGCAGGCGGCTTCGTCCGCGGCAACGACGAGGTCAAGTACCCGAACCTGATGTTCCACTTCCTGCCGATCGCGGTCCGCTACGACGGCACACCGGTCGGCGCGAAGCACGGCTACCAGGTGCACATCGGCCCGATGTACTCCGACGTGCGCGGGTCGGTGACGATCAAGTCCGCCAACCCGAAGGAACATCCGGCGCTGCGGTTCAACTATCTGTCCACGCCCAACGACCGCAAGGAGTGGATCGAGGCGATCCACGTGGCGCGGGACATCCTCGGCCAGCCCGCGTTCGAACCGTTCGACGCGGGTGAGCTCTCGCCCGGGCCGTCGGTGCAGTCGGACGAGGAGATCCTCGACTGGGTGGCCAAGGACGCCGAGACGGCCTACCACCCGAGCTGCACCGCCCGCATGGGGATCGGGCCGAACGACGTGGTGGACCCGAAATCCATGCGGGTGCACGGCGTCGAGGGGCTGCGCGTGGTCGACGCGTCGGCCATGCCGTACATCACCAACGGCAACATCTACGCGCCGGTGATGATGCTCGCCGAGAAGGCCGCCGACCTCATCCGCGGCAACACTCCGCTGCCGCCCGCCGACGTCCCGTTCTACCGCCACCGAGACCAGGAGGGCTGAGCGATGTCGTCCCCGCCGAAAGATCACGAGGCTGCCGCTCCGCCGAACGCCGAGGTCTCGGCACTGCTGCCCGACGGCAAGGACCGTGCCCTCAAGACCCGGGTGTTCATCGGGTCGGCGGTCATCATCCTGCTGATCGCCGGCTGGGCGATCATCTCGCCGAGCGGCGCGGGCGCGGCCATCGGCACCGTGGTCGGGTGGATCTCCCAGGGCTTCGGCTGGTACTACTTCCTGGCCGCGACGTTGTTCTTGGTCTTCGTGGTGTACGTGGCCCTGTCGCGTTACGGCAAGATCAAGCTCGGGCCGCAGCACTCCACACCGGACTACGGCATGTTCGCCTGGGCGTCGATGTTCTTCGCCGCGGGCATCGGTGTGGACCTGATCTTCTTCTCCGTGGCCGGGCCGGTGACGCACTACTTGACGCCGCCGGAAGGCACCCCGGAGACGATCGAGGCAGCCCGGCAAGGGGTGGTGTGGACCCTGTTCCACTACGGCATCACGGGCTGGGCGATGTACGCGCTGATGGGCATGGCGCTGGCGTATTTCTCGTTCCGGCACCGCCTGCCGCTCGCCGTCCGGTCGGCGTTGTACCCGCTGATCGGCAAGCGGATCCACGGGGCCGCGGGCGACGCGGTGGACGGCGCCGCCATGCTCGGCACCATCTTCGGCGTCGCGGTGTCGCTGGGTATCGGCGTCGTGCAGCTGAACTACGGGCTGCGGCTGATCTTCGATCTGCCGGAGAACGTCGCCGTGCAGATCGCGCTGATCGCCATCGCCGTGGGCATCGCGACGTTCTCCGCCGTCTCCGGTGTGGACAAGGGCATCCGCCTCATCTCGATGCTGAACGTGGTGCTGGCCATCGCGCTGATGGTCTACGTCTCGATCTACGAGAGCCCGGTCCGGGTGCTGAACAGCTTGGTCATGAACATCGGCGACTACGTGAGCCGGTTCCCGTCGATGACCATGAACACGTTCGCCTTCGACCCTCCGGTCGACTGGCTGAACGACTGGACGCTGTTCTTCTGGGCGTGGTGGATCGCCTGGGCTCCGTTCGTGGGCGTGTTCCTCGCGCGCATCTCGCGCGGGCGCACCATCCGGCAGTTCATCGCCGCCACGCTGATCATCCCGCTGTTGTTCACGCTGGCGTTCCTGTCGGTGTTCGGCAACGCCGCGCTGCGTGTCATCCGCGACGGCAACGAGGAGTTCGGCGAGCTGGCCGCGTCGGCGCCGGAGCAAGGGTTCTTCGCCCTGCTCGCCGAGTACCCCGGATTGACGTTCAGCGCAGGCCTCACCGTGGTCGTCGGCCTGTTCCTCTACGTCACGTCGGCGGACTCGGCGGCCCTGGTGATGTCCAACCTCAGCTCTCATCTGCGCACGCCGTTGACCGACGGTGCCCCTTGGCTGCGGATCTTCTGGGCCACCGCGACCGGTCTGCTGACGCTCGGCATGCTGCTCGCCGGCGGGGTGGACGCGCTCACCAGCGCCACCATCGTGATGGGCCTGCCGTTCTCGTTCGTGATGTTCGTGATCATGTGGGGCCTCTACCGGGCGCTCAAACGCGAAGGCATCCGGGAGGACGCCATGATCAGCAGCCTTCCGGCGTCGCTGTCCGAACGCGTGGGCATCGAGCCGCGCGGAGTGCACCGAAGTTGGCGGCAGCGGCTTGCTCGCGTGGTCTCCTATCCCGATCCGGACGACGCGCGGAGGTTCGTCGCCGACGTGGCTCGCCCGGCGCTGGACGACGTGTGCGAAGAGCTCTGCGATCGCGGCGTACCGGCGACGGTCACCGAGGCGCCCGCGGACGACGCCGGGATCGACTACGTCGAGTTGTCCGTGCCGGTCGACGGTGAGGACGACTTCGTCTACCGACTCTGGCCGCGGGTGGCGCCGACACCGACGTACGCGCTGCACCGCGTCAGCGGGGCCGACACCTACGTCCGGTTCGAGGTGTTCCTTACCGAGGGCGGACAGGGCTACGACGTCCTCGGGTACGGCAAGGAGCAGCTCATCGGGGACGTGCTCGACCAGTACGAACGGCACCTGGAGTACCTGCGGCTGCGCACCAACGACCGGTGATCGGCTGGTTGGTGCGCGGCGGCCTCAGGGGCCTGGCGCGAGGCTGTCGGGCGGCGCGGCGGCCTCAGCGGGCCTGGCGCGAGGCTGTCGGGCGGCGCGTATCCTGCTGGTCGGACACGGGACCGAGCGGCCCGCTACGCGTGGCCGCGGAGGCGGCTGCCCCCTCACCTGTGACCGCGGAGGCGAGCGGCACCTGCGGCCACGGGGCCGAGCGGCCCGTCACCCGTGACCGTGCCCGCGAAATGAGCGAGCCATCACCCGTGACCGCGGGGTCGAGCACCCGGGCAGCACGACCGATTCGACGATTTCGTACTGACATGTATCGCCCCCAGTTCCCCCAAGGGCTCGCACCTGCGCGAGCACGCGGTCGACGGTATATCCGCACTCACGGCGAACGCGGTTGCACAGTTGCAATCAACCGTTCGGCCCAGTGGCCAATTTGACGCAGAAAACCCCTGTCCACCTGGGAGTCAGGCCGCCACGGGCACCGGAGAAGGTGTCACGACTGGCGCGATTGTTGCCTCAGTTTCGGCGCACGCCCGGTTCAGCCTGCGGTACGCGGCGCTGAAGAACGCCGCCAGCACGGTGACCAGCATGATCAGGCTTGCCGCCACGAACGCCAGCGCGATCCCGCGGGCCGGGCCGTCGCCGAGCAGCCAGCCGAACGTGGTGTGGCCGGCGTCGGTGGTCATGAACGGGATGATGACCAGCTGGGCGAGCGGTCCGATCACGAACGACGACACCGGTGCGGCCGCGCTTTCCACACTTTGCGCCAGCCCGAACACCCGCCCCTGCCGCTCGAACGGCACCACGCGCTGCAGGATCGTCTGCTCGGCGGCCTCGGCGACCGGGATGAGGAACATGAATCCGAACATCCCGAGCACCAGCAACGGCTGCCACCCCCGGATGGCCGTCGCCACCCCGACGACCGCGAGCAGCATGTTCACCAGCAGCAACGTCCGCAGCGGCGATCGGCCGAGGCCGAACCGGGCGACACACGCCCCGCCGGCGATGAAGCCGATGCCGACCACGCCGAGCACGATGCCCCAGGTCTCGACGGAGAACAGCGTCAGGCCGTACGGGTCGGTGAGTGCCATGAACACGCCCATGACCAGGTTGTTGAACGCGGCGAACAAGATCAGCGCCCACAGTCCCGGCACCGCACGAATGGTTCGCCACGTGCCGCGAACATCCATGCGCGAACGTTCGCTCCGCTCGACGTGCGGTTCGTCGATGCGGATCGTCGCCAGGTGCAGCAGCGCGGCGGCGGTGAGCACGATCGACACGACGATGGTGCCGCCCATGCCCAAGAAGCCGATGGCCAGCCCACTGAAGACGCTGGTGGCCATGTGCGCCAGTCCGTTGACGGTGCCGACCATGCCGTTCGCCTTGTCCCGCCGGTCCGCGGGCACCAGCAGGGTCACCGTGGTGGAGAGCGCGATCGACCGCAGCGACCCCATCACGCCACCGATCAGGACCAGCCCGTTGAACAGCCAGAAGAACGCGTCGGTGAAGTCGACCAGCCGCGCCACCGGCACGGTCAGGTAGATCAGTCCGGCTACGAGATAGACCAGCAGGGTGCTGGTGCTGGACAGCACCAGCGAGGTCTTCTTGCGGTGTGCGTCCACGATCGCACCGAAGAACGACCCGGCGGCGGCCGAGACCAGCATGTACAGGCCGGAGATGAGCGAGGCGGCCAGCACGGACCTCGTCTCCAGGTACACCCAGAAGGTCAGCGCGAACCACAGGAACGTGGTCGTCACCCCGGCCAGCAGGGTGTTGGCCAGTACGCGGCGGAAGGTGCGAGTGGGGTCGCTGGTGACCTCGGACATTGCGGGCCTCCTGGCTTGGTGGCGGTCACCAGGTCCGACCGGCCCCGCACGAAAAACTCATCGCTTCGCCGCGGCGCGAGCTCCTCGGGACGGAAGGTATGACCTGACGCACAGAGCGCTCCCGCTGGGAACCATTCACCACCCCGGCAACTCAGTACGGTCGTCCGACGATCTTCGCGACCGGGAGAGGCATGGCGAGCGCGGCGGCCAGGCAGGCCAACTGGGACTTCATCCGGATCGTCGCCGTGCTGGGCGTCGTGATCGGGCACGTCACCTTCCTCGGGCCGCGGATCATGCCCGGCGTCGACGAGTACCCCATTGGCCTGGAAGTCCGCATGGGGGCGAGCACGCTGCTGGTGCTGTCGGCCTATTTCGCCTGTGTCACGCTCCGCCGAGGCACGCCCGGTCGGTGGTTGGCCCGCCGTCTCGCCCGACTTCTCCCTGCCTACTTGGCCGCCGTGCTGATCGTCTACGTGGTCAGCCGGATCGCGGTGCTGTCGTTCAACGGCTGGGAGGCCTCGGGGCTGTTCGGCCGGCTGTTCGGCGAGCCGCAGGTGACCGACCCTGGCCCAGGTGCGCCCGCGCCGTGGTACCTGCCGGACGTCGCCGACCTCGTGGCCAACGTGCTGCTCGTACCGGCGTGGCACCGCGGCTGGGTTCCCCTGGACTACTCGTACTGGACGCTTCCACTGCAGGTGCTGGCCTTCATCGCCGCGGCGCTGGTCTTCAGCCGACGGCCGAACATCACGCACATCCGAAACCTGGCCAGGGGATTGGTGGCGCTCAGCGTCGCGGCCAGCCCGCTGAAGCTGATGCCCAGCGTGATGGATGGCCCGGCCTACAGCCTGCTGACCGGCCTCGGGGTGTGGAACGCCTACCTGTTCGGGCTCGGCGTCGCGATCTGGCTGTGGTCACGCGGGCACGTGGCGACCGGCGAGCTGACGCTGTTGTGCGCGGTCGGCACGATGATCCACTTCGGGTCGGTGCACTGGGAGATCGCGGCCGGCCTGGCGTTCGCGGCCATGCTGGCGGCGATCGCGGCCGCCGCGCGCGGCACGGATTGGGCGTTCCTGCAGCCGGTTCGTCGCCCGCTTGCGTGGCTGGCCGGGCTCACCTACTGCGTCTACCTGGTGCACCAGCAACTCGGCTACGTGCTGGCGCGTGTCCTCAGCGACGCCGGCCTGCCTGCTTGGCCGCGACTCATCGCCGTGCTGGCCGCCGTCGGCCTCGCCGGATACCTGTTGCACGTGCTGGTCGAACGACCGGCGTACCGGGCTCTCACCCAGCGCCGCACGCCGGCCACGCCCTCGCCGCAGACGCCTGCGACCGCGACCGCCTGACCTTACCCTGCGACGCGCTCCAGCGGCAGACGGCCGGTGACGACCAGAAGCAGGTCCTTCGCGGACACCTCGATCTGGTTGGCGCCCTTCCCGACGCGAATGTCGGCGTCCGTGGCGACCAGCGTGTGCCCACCGAGATCGACGCCGAAATACCGGAGCTGACGGTCGTCACCCGATGCCAGGACCATGACGATCCGTTCGGTTGGCGGCGCGGGCAAGCCGAGCGGCTCGGTGATGTCCAGTCCGTGGATGACATCGTGGCTCAGCGCGCCCGCCGCACCTCCGCCCGGCGGCCTCCACGGATGCGTGATGTTGTCCTTCAGCATCTGCACCAGCTCACGCTGATCCATGGCCGCGGCGGTCGCGCGGGCGTCGCGGTCGGCGAACTTGTTGAACCGAAATCCGGCCGAGAGCAGACCGGTCAGCAACCGCCATGGCTTGGTGCGGAACGGCATCGTCATGTGTGCCACCACCTCGCACACCCGCCAGCCTGCACACAGCGACGGGTGATGCCACTGCTGCGGCGTGAGGTGGTCGAGCAGGCCTGCGAGACGCTGCCGCTCGGCTTGCGTGTGCGTGATCAGCTCGGTCGTCATGAGCTGACTCCTTTCGACGTCGTCGACGCTTACGCGGGTTGATACGACGCCGGAGGGCGGAATTAATCGGCCGCGGCGACCAGGGCAGGCAATCCGAACTCCGCGAACCGGTCACCGGTGCCGAGGAACGTCACGATGCGCGAGATCAGGCCGTCCTCGACCTCGACCGCTACCAGCGCAAACGGGGCCAATCTGCCGGAGTCGTCGGGTCGGTACTGGCCGAACCCGAACCCGCCGTTGAACCCGCACGGGACGAGCCGGTCATCGACGCACGCATCGTTCGACGCGACAAGCTGCGCGATGCGGACGCCACCCTGCAGACTCCAGGCGAACGGCGGCATGGAGGCGATGGCGTCGTCCTTGAGCAACTTGGTCAACGCTGCGACGTCGTGCGCCTCGAAGGCGGCGACGTATCGCTCCAGCAGCCTTCGCTGGTCGCCGGCTCGGGGTTCGGCTAGCTTGGTCGGGTCGTAGTGCTCAGCCCGGAGCGCATCACGCGCACGCTGCAGCGCACTGGTGACCGAAGCGGGCGACGTCTCGAGGATTTCCGCAGTCTCCCGTGCCGAGAAGGACAACACATCGCGCAGCACCAGGACCGCACGCTGCCGCGGAGTCAGCCGCTGCAACGCGGCGACGAAGGCCAGTCGCACCGACTCCCGCGCCTCCGCCCGCTCCTCGGGGGCCGAACTGAGCAGGCGGGAATCGGGCATCGGCTCCACCCACGTCTCCGGCGGCAGCGGCGCTCCCAGTTCACCGTCTGCGAGCGCGGAGGCCGGCTTGACCAGCAATTCGCGGCGTTTCGCCGTACGCAGCATGTCGAGGCACACGTTGGTGGCGATGCGATACACCCACGCGGTGAGGCTTCCGCGCGCCGGATCGAATTGCTCGATGCGGGTCGCGGCGCGCACCAGGGTTTCCTGAACGGCGTCGTCGGTGTCGGCGGCCGAGGCCAGCATGCGATAGCAGTAACCGGTGAGCGGCTTGCGCAGCGCTGCCAACTCCTCGACGACCTGCATTGCGCCACTGTAGGACGGCGGTCCGACACACGGCGAAGTCTTACGGCCGAGTCAGAGCGCAACCGGGCCGATGCAGGTCGATCCGCGAGTCCTTGGTCAGGCACGGCGGGATGCCACCCACCTGCTGCGCATAGCTCCTGCCCTTCTCCGCCGTGACCGTGCCGTCTTCGGCCACCTCACACGGGTTGTCCGTCGTGCACTTCTCCCCGCTGATGTTCGTGGAGCTGTGGATGGCGACCACGGTCTCGCCGGACAGCACCGGAGAGCCGGAATCCCCCTTCATGGGCAAGCAGCTTTCGGCTGCCGCGTAGCGCAGCGAGTGGTCCAGCTGGTAGCCGTCTTCGCGAACGTGCGGCACGACCGCCTCGATCTCGCAGCTCTTGCGGGTGCTGGTGGTCAGTACGTCGACCTGGTCGCCGACGTTCGGCGGCTCGTCGGTGAGCCGGAAGATTCTCGCGCCTGCGTGCTCGAGCTCCGCGTACGTCTTGTCCAGCCGGTAGAGCGCGATGTCCGTGCCGGTCATCGTCGCGTACACCAGGCGGACAGCGGTGGCCGTGGCCTTCGGGTAGCCCTCGTCGTCCGCGATCCGCACGTCTCGGTCAGCGGGTCGATCGACCAGCGCGGACCCAGGAGCAGGCGGCTTTCCCTCCACGCAGTGGCCGTTGGTGAGCAGCAACGCAGGGTCGTCCGGCCTTGCGGTGGACGTGCGCACCACGGAGCCGACACAGTTGCCGAGGTTCACCGAGCCCGCTACCGACGGCATCGGTTCCTCCGGCGGAACGTCGGTGCCGCTGACGATGCCGTTGATCCAGTCCCGATGCCGGGTGACGTCGGTGAACAAGGTGGGCTCGTTGCTCCCCGAGCCACTGACGACGCCGGCCAGCTTCCACTTGCCGTCGTCGCGAATCAGCGCCGGGCCGCCCGAGTCGGCGTTGCGCGGGCCGATGCTGCCGTCGCGGACACCGATGCAGAGCTCACCGTCGACCGCAGGCGAGCACGCCTCGATCGGCTGCACTTCGAGGTCGATCTCGCGCAGCTTCGTCGGGTAGCAGTCCGGCGTGTTCTCGCCGTCGCTGCACGTCGAGCCCCAACCGAGCACGCGTGCCGTGGTGCCGACCTCGGGTGCCTTGTCGGCCAGCTCCACCGGCTCGCCGTCGACCGGCGTCTTCAGGTGCAGCAAGGCGATGTCCTTGCCCCACATGTCGCCTTCCACCCCACGGCGGTAGAACTTGTCGACCTCGACGAACTGGCCGCCCCGGGTGTTGTCCAGCGAACCGATGCGGACGTACATCTCGCGCGGTGTGCCGACCGCCGCGCCGGTCGGGTTGCGCGCACAGTGCGAGGCGGTCAGGACCCACTGCGGTGCGACCACCATCGCGCCGCACGCGTGACCGTCCGGCCCGGGCGGCGCGGGAAGGTACGTCGGCCGCTGGAGCGAGCCCATGAACGAATACGGCTCCTCAGCCGGCGCTCCGCCCTGAATCGCGGCCGCGGACGGGGCGAAAAGTGCGCCGGCCGTCATCGCTGCGGCAACGACGACGATGACAGATCGAGTTCTCATGCTGCACACGGTGGCCGACCAGGTTCATCGCCCCGTGCGCGCCAGGTCATGGGCGTGCAACAGTTCAGCGCCGCCGAGCGAACTCCAGCAGGGCTTCCCGATGCCGTTCCCAGTGTTCGAAGCGGGCCAGGTCCGACGAGGTGCGGAACGACACGGGCCGCAGCGGGATCCCGACCGAATCGGCCTTGTGGTGCGCCACCCGGAACGCCACCACGGTGAACCCCTCGCCCTCTCGACTGTCGACGGCGCGCAGCTTCAGGTAGTGCGCGGTGTCCGCCACGACGACCACCAGCGTGGCCTGGCCCGCGCGCCGCAGGTTCGCCCGCGTCGTCGTGCCGGAAACGGCGACCAGAACCTCGTCATCCGCCGGATGGATCTCCGCTCGTGACAGCAGCCCAACATGCGGGAAATCGTGCTCGTCGACGGTAAGGAACACGAACGCCTGCTCCTGCGTATCCGCCTCGGGCCACCCCTGGAGCGCCGTGTGCACTTCGACGGGAAGCGTCATGGTCAACCGCACCTTTCTGACGGACCGACTGGTTCACCCAGGTTATTGACCTTGCTGCAGGCCCGGGCTACATTCAAGAGATTGTCAAGTCAGGTAGTTAAGTTAATCAATTGCCCGACGCCGGCCGCCCGGAGACCGCGACAGGCACCCAGGCGCGGCCGCTGTCGCACCGCGGCTGACGACACGGAAGAGGTTTCGGATTGTCGGAAATCACGGTCGACCCGGTGACCCCGGCGACGGACGCGATCTTCTCCTGCCGCAACCTCGCGATCGAGTTCGGCCACGGCGCGCATCGGCGCCGCATCCTTCAGGACGTCAACTTCGACGTCCACCAGGGCGAGTTCCTGGCCCTCCTCGGCACATCCGGCGTCGGCAAGACCACCTTGCTCCGCATCCTCGGTGGGCTGCTCGCGCCGAGCGAAGGCACCCAGATCCACTTCGACGGCGCACCGATCGACGGCCCACCGCGGGGCGTGATCATGGTGTTCCAGGACTACGCCTCGTCGCTGCTCACCTGGCGCACCGTCGGCCGCAACGTCGCCCTCGGCATCGAGAACTCGCTGTCCAAGGCCGAAGTCGCTCAGCGCACCCGCGAGGTGCTGGACATGGTCGGCCTCGGCGATCGCATCGACGACTACCCGGCTCAGCTCTCCGGCGGCATGCAGCAGCGCCTGCAACTCGCCAGGGCCCTCGCCATGCGACCGCGCGTCCTGCTGATGGACGAGCCGTTCGGCGCCCTCGACGCGATGACCAAGGCGAACCTGCAGGACGAGCTGCTGCGGATTCAGCGCCGGACCGGTACCACGGTCGTGTTCATCACGCACGACATCGAGGAAGCGGTTTATGTGAGCAGCCGCGTCATCGTGCTCAGCGGCTCGCCGGGCCGGATCCTGCTGGAACGTGACGTCGACCTGCCTTCGCCGCGCAACCAGGTCACCACCAAGGAACACCCCGAGTACCTGCGGCTACGCCACGAGATCTACGACGCGGTCAGCGACCACGTGAACTCCTGAGGAAGCCGGCGATGACCACGCAAGCGCAGCGCGCCAGACCGCTCGGCCCGCGTCTGCTCGCCAAGATCAACCTACCTGGCGTGACGTTCCTGATCGTGCTGTTCGCGGTGTGGGAGGCCGCCGACCGGGCGGGCCTCATCGATCTGATGTTCCTGCCGCGACCATCGGAGATCCTCTCCGCGGGCGCCACGCTCATCGCGCAGAACGCATTCCTACCCACCGTCGGGCACACGGTCAGCGTGACCCTGACCGGCTGGGCGATCGCCAGCTGCTCGGGCCTGATGATCGGCTTCGCACTCGGCATGTCGCGCCGGGTGTGGGTCTACTCCATGTCCACCATCGAGCTCTTCCGCGCACTGCCATCCGTCGTGCTGTTGCCGATCGCCGTGCTGGTCTTCGGCTTCTCCGTGCAGATGGAGCTGGTGCTGGTCATCGTCTCCGCGCAGTGGCCGGTCATGGTCAGCGCCGTCGACGGGGTCCGCCTGGTCCCGCAAGGCCTCCGCGACACCGCCACCACACTGCGGCTCGGCAGGCTGGAGACCGCACGCAAGATCATCCTCCCGGCCGCGCTGCCCAAGGTCCTCGTGGGCCTTCGGCTCTCGCTGGCACTGTCGCTGATCCTGACCGTCGCCGCGGAGATGCCGCGGAGATGCTCGGTAACCCGGCGGGCATGGGCAACGCGCTGGTCGAGGC
The DNA here is from genome assembly GCF_000427905.1 of Thermocrispum agreste DSM 44070. Classification (GTDB taxonomy): domain Bacteria; phylum Actinomycetota; class Actinomycetes; order Mycobacteriales; family Pseudonocardiaceae; genus Thermocrispum; species Thermocrispum agreste. The sequence continues at coordinate 17,408 of NZ_ATYX01000013.1, forward strand.
CCAGGAAGCGTTGCAGGCCGACCAGATGTTCTTCTACTTCCTCTCCATCGGGCTGCTCGGCGTGCTGCTCAACGCCGCCTTCGTCTTCCTCGCCCGGCTGATCGCCCCCGGCCACCACCTGCGCTTCGCGAAGGCCGGCTCATGACCACGACCGCGTTCCGCCCCGCGACCAGGGCAAACCGGGCCGTCGGACCGGATGGTCCGCAGATCGGCTCCCGACCGCCCCTGCGCGGCCTGCTGCCGTTCGTCGCCCTGCTCGTTCTCTGGCAGTTGTTCGGCACGGACGACTCGACCTTCTTCCCGCGACCGTCGACCTGGCTCCCCGCGGTCGTCGAGTTCGCCGAGTCAGGTGAACTGGCCACCGCTCTTGCCGGCACCGCGGTCACGTTCACGGTGGGCCTGCTGCTGGCCACGGCCATCGGTGTCGTCCTCGGTGTGGTGGTGGGCAGCGTCAGGTTCGTCGACCGCATGCTGAACCCGTTCCTGGAATTCGTCCGAGCCATGCCGTCGTCGGCACAGGTGCCGATCTTCGTGCTCATCCTGGGCTTCACCGAGTCGATGAAGCTCACCGTCGTGGTGCTCACCGCGATGTTCCCGGTGCTGCTCAGCACCCGTTCCGGCATGCGCGAGATGAATCCGGTGCTGCTCGACGTGGCCAGGACGTTGCACCTGAGTCGCTACGACCGGATCAGGAAGATCGTCGTGCCTTCGCTGTTCTCCTCGATCCTCACCGGCGTGCGCATCGCGACCCCGGTAGTGCTGATCGTGACGTTGATCGTGGAGATCCTCACTCAGGTCCCCGGCCTCGGCGGCTCGCTCTCGCTGGCGCAGCAGTACTACCAGACGTCGCTCGCATACGGCCTGATCGTGATCACCACCGTCGTCGCGCTCGGGGTGAACATCGCGATCGGGCTGATCGACGAGCGCCTGTTCCGGCATCGACGGCGCTGACAGCGGGCGTCACCGGACCTCGCCGTGCCCGAGAGCCGGTGCCCGCCGTCCACCCCTTCGAGCACTGACCCTGGTAGAAGCTTGTGCCTTATGATTAACTTAAGGTAGGTTTCTGAGTAAGGTAAGTGAGGCCGTCGCCCCGGGCGTGGAGCGGGGACCGGCGCCGCGTCTCGGTGCGACCAGCGGCGAACGCGGAGCCGCGCGAGCGGACAAGCGGCACCACGGCGGCCGAGCGGGCCGCCGTTCGTCGGACGCCAGAGGATTGAGATGACACGGTCAGGCAAGGAATACATTCGCGGCCTTCGCAATGATCGACGTGTCTTCGTCGACGGGGAATACGTGTCGGACGTGACCACGCATCCGGCATTCGCCGGGGCGGTGCGTTCGATCGCACGCGTCTACGACATGGCGCATGACGAGGCCAACCGGGACGTGATGACGTTTCCTTCGCCCACCACCGGCGAGCCGGTCAACATGTCGTTCCTGATCCCCCGCAGCGAGGACGACTTGCGGCGCCGCCGGATCGCGCTGCGCAAACTCGCCGAAGTGACCGGCGGCTTGATCGGCCGCGGTCCCGAGCACGTGGCCGGCTTTCTCAGCGGATGGGCTGCCCGGCCTGACGTCTTCGCCGCCGCGGGAGAGGAGTTCGGCGAACGCATCACCCGGTTCTACGAGTACGTGCGGGACAACGATCTGTATTGCACCTACACCATCGTTCCGCCGCAGATCGACCGCAGTAAGCCCGCGCACCAGCAGGAAGACCCGCATCTGTACGCCGGGGTGAAAGAGGAGCGCGCGGACGGCATCGTCATCAAGGGCGCGCAGATGCTCGGCACCGGTGCGGCCGTGTCGGACTACCTGGTGCTGTCGTGCATCGTGCCGCTGCAGGAGGGCGACGACGACTACGCAATCTCGGTCGCCGTGCCGCTGAACGCGCCGGGGTTGAAGGTCTACTCACGCCGGAGTTACGCGGCGGCCGCGTCCAGCATGTTCGACTACCCGCTGGCCACCCGATTCGACGAGACCGATTCGCTGATCGTCTTCGACGACGTTTTCGTGCCGTGGGAGCGGGTGTTCATCTACCGCAACCGGCAGGTCACCGCCGACCAATGGAACAAGACACCGGCCCACCTGCTCGGTAACAACCAGGCGCAGGTCCGGTTCTCGGTCAAGCTCGACCTGCTTGCCGGGCTGGCCATGCGGATCGCGGAGATGAACGGGTCCGCGAAGTTCCCCCCGGTGCGCGGCACGCTCGGCGAGATCGCCGCCCACGCCGCGATGGTGTCCGGGCTGGTCGCCGCGCAGGAACAGAACTGCGAGATCGACGACTTCGGCGTCGCCTGGCCCGGTCGCGCGGAGTGCTTCGCGGTGCAAACGCTGCAGTCGCAGTTCTACCCGAAACTGCTGCAACTGCTGCGTGATCTGTGCGGTGGCGGGCTCATCCAGCTCCCGTCGTCGGCACGGGACTACGACCACCCGGAGGCGGGAGCGGACTTGCGCCGGTACGTCCAGTCGCCCGGCTGGGAGAGCGAGCAGCGCGTCAAGCTCCTCAAGCTGGCGTGGGACCTGATCGGTTCGGAGTTCGCGGGCAGGCACGAGCAGTACGAGATGTTCTACGCGGGCGCGCCGTTCTTGGTCCGCTCCCGGATGGCCCAGGTCTACGACTTCCGACGCGCGGGCGGCCTGCTGGACAGCCTCATGTCGGGCTACGACCGCAACGGCCCGACCGACGGCCGTCTCGACGGCCAGGTCGAGAAGGTCGAAGCCGCCGAGACCGTCGACGCGTAGCGAGGAGCCCGGATGCGCATCGGCCTGCCAGACCTGGTGTCCAACTCCTACTTCCCGGCGATCGCGGCCGTGCAACTCGGCTTCCTCGAACAGGAAGGGATCGACGCCGAGATCGAGCTGATCTTCCCGGTCACCGACGCCGCGGTGGCGCTGCGCGAGCGGCGGATCGACTTTCTCGCCGGCGCGGCGCACGCGCCGCTGTACGGTTTCCCGGGCTGGGACGGCGCGAAGCTGGTCGCCGCCCTGTCCCACAACACGTACTGGTTCCTGGTGGTGCGGTCGGATCTCGGCGTGGGCCGCGGCGACCTGTCAGCCCTGTCCGGACTGCGCATCGGGGCCGCCCCGGGAGTCGGCGAAGCGCTGGGTCGGCTGTTCCGGCTCAACGGCATCGACCCGGACACGGCCGGGATCACCATCGCGCCGGTACCGGGCACCAGCGGGGCCGGGGTGTCGTTCGGCGTGACCGCCGCGGAAGCGCTGCGGGCAGGCACGATCGACGCGTCCTGGGCGAACGGCATGGGCGCCGAAGTGGCGGTGCGCACCGGTGCCGGAACCGTGGTGGTGGATGCTCGGCGAGACGGCGGCCCAGGGGCCCAGCAGACATTTCCCGCGCTGTCGACGACCGAGCACTTGATCGACTCCGAACCGGAAACGGTGGCAGCCGTGGTGCGCGGCCTGGTCGCGGCACAAGAAGCGTTGCGGCGCGACCCGTCGCTGGCCACGCAGGCCGGCAAGGATCTGTTCCCCGAGATGGAGAACTCGCTGATCGCGGACCTCATCGCGCGTGATCGGACTTTCTACCTCCCGGCGATCAGCAACGACGAAGTCACCGCGCTGCACGCTTTCGCCTCGGACATCGGCCTGCTCGATCACCGACCGTCGTACGCGCAGGCCGTGGCGACCCAGTTCGCGCCGCTGTGGTCCCGGCAGGAGTAAGGTCCGCCCGCCCTGCTCGTCGCTGTCCGGACTGCGAAAGGCGTTCCTCCATGACCGGCGTGGTGTTCGACGTGATCGGCGGCCCTGCCGTCACCCTGTCCGACTTTCAGCTGGTCATCGCCGGCTACACCGCACGCGACCAGGACGCCCTGCGCGCCCACGTCAACGAACTGGCCGCGATCGGTATCCCGGCACCCGAGTCGGTGCCGAGCTTCTGCCCGATCCCAGCGGGTCTGCTCACCCACTCGGCCGAGATCACCGTGGCCGGCGCGCGGACCTCCGGCGAGGCCGAGCCGGTGCTCGTCCGACACGACGGACGGCTGTATCTGACGGTCGGGTCCGACCACACCGATCGCGACCTGCAGCGCACCAGCCTGTTCGAGGCGAAGGCGGCCTGCGCGAAGCCGGTGTCGCGGGTGGTCGTGCCGCTGTCGCCGGACGTCGACTGGGACTCCATCGAGCTCGCATCGCGGTGCGACGGGCACCGTTACCAGGAGGGACGCCTGACCGAGCTGCTCCCGCCGGTGGAGACTCTCGAGCGTTTCCCGGCCGACGGCGACGTCGTGCTGTTCTGCGGCACGCTTCCGCTGCTCGACGGTCAGTTCGTCGCCGGGCACGAGTGGGAAATGACGCTGGCGATGCCCCATCAACAGCCACTGAGCGTGGCTTACCGCGTCACCCAGCGAACCTAGTTCGAGCGAAGTCGCCATGCCCCTCCGAGCCCGGATCACCCGCCACCTGCCGTTCGTGGTGGTGGCATCCAGCGCCACTCTGATCACGGCCGATTTCGCCAAGATCGGGCTGGCCGTTCCGGGCATCGAGCAGTACCTGGGCGCCGACCAGGTCGACGTGCAGATCGTGCTCAGCGGCTACTTGCTGGCGTTCGCGTTGTCCCTGGCCGTGGCCGGACGGCTGGGGGACCTCTGGTCGCACAAGGCGATGTTCGTCATCGGCATCGCCGCGTCAACCGCAGGCAGCGTGCTGTGCGCTCTCGCCTGGTCACCGCTGGTGCTGGACATCGGGCGGCTGGTGATGGGTGCGGCCGCCGGGGTGGTCATCGCCCAGACCATGAGCTTCATCCAGCTGCTGTATCGCGGCCGGGCTCGCGGTCATGCGCTGGGCATCTACGCGGCGGGGATCGGCATCACCAACGCGATCCTCCCGCTGGCCACCGGGGCACTGATGACACTCGGGCCGCCGGAGTCTGCTTGGCGCTGGATCTTCTGGATCAATGTGCCGCCGTACGCCCTGGCAATCCCCGCCACGGCGCTGCTCCCGGCACGCCGTCGACCCACAGCGCGGGGAGGCTTCGATCTGGTCGGGTTGGCGTTGCTGGGCCTGGCCACGCTCGGGCTGATGCTGCCGTTCGTCCTCACCTCCACGTTCGGCCCAGGCGGCTGGCACTGGTTGTGGCTCGCGCTGGCGGCAGCTGCCGGGGCCGCGTTCGTCCGGTGGGAACTGCGCGCCACCGCACGCGGACTGCCGGTGGTGCTGAACATGACCCTGTTGCGGTCGCCGCCGTTCCGTCACGGGATCTTCGTCGGCGGCGCGTACTTCGGCGCGTTCCAGGCCGCGTTGTTGATGTTGCTGCTGTACCTCCAGCAGGGCCTGCACCGCACACCGGTGGCCGCCGGTCTGATCGTCATGGCGTTCACACTGGGCAGCGCGCTCAGCTCCCTGCGCAGCGGCCGGCTCGTGCATACCCACGGAACCCGCGTGGTGACCATCGGACTCACCGGGGTGCTGGTCTGCACCGGGCTCGTCGCCGCGGCGACCGCGCTGCCCGACCGCTACGGGATCCCCGGGTTGGTCATCCCGCTGCTGGTCATGGGCGTGTTCAGCGGTTTGGTGATCGCACCGAACCTCACGCTCGTGCTGCGACACGTGCCCGCACCGCAGAGCGGAGTCGCCGGCGCGCTGGTCCAGCTGATGCAGCGCATGGGCGCCACCGCCGGGGTCGCCATCGCCATGAGCATCTACCACCTGACGCTGGCCGCCGGTGCCGCCACCGATGGCCGGACACAGCACTCGCTGGCGTTCCGCAACGGCATGATCTCCGTCGGCTTCTTCGTGGTGTGCGCGCTGGTCTCCAGCGTGCTGGCCGGCCGTGGCAGCCGTCGCGAGGAAAATCCAGTACTCTACTAACTTACTTTAGTGTGCTATCGCGGACGGAGAAACACGTGGCCGAGACACGGTTCGGCGGAGACCTGGTCGTCGGCGCGCTCGCCGAGCTCGGCATCGAATACGCGGCGATCAATCCCGGCGCCTCGTTCCGCGGCATCCACGAGTCGCTCGTCGCCCTGGGCAAGCCGGAACTGATCCTCGCCCTGCACGAGAACGTCGCGGTGGCGGCGGCCGACGGCTACGCACGATCCGCGCAGCGCCCGATGGCCGTCGTCCTGCACAACCTCGTCGGGCTGCAAAGCGGCGCGATGGGCATCTTCAACGCGTGGGCCAACCAGTCACCGATGGTGGTCATCGGCGGCTCGGGACCCGCCGATGCGGCGACCCGCCGGCCGTGGATCGACTGGGTCCACAGCGCTCGCCAACAGGTGCTGGTAGCCCGTGATCACCTGAAGTGGGACGACCAGCCGGCGAGCCTGGCGGCCTTGCCGGACAGCATCTTCCGCGCCCACCGCATCGCCACGACCGTGCCGTACGGGCCGACCTACGTGTCGGTCGACATCGCGCTCCAGGAGGCCGAACTCGCGCCCGAGCAGGTCGCGCTGCTCAAGGCACCAGCCGGCCAGGCGCGCGGCAACGCCCTCACCGCGCCGCCCACCGAGCTGGAGGACATCGCCGATCGGCTGGTGCGCGCGGACAATCCCGTGCTGGTCGCAGACAACACCGGTAAGGACAAGCGGGCCTACGACGCCTTGGTCCGGCTGGCCGAATTGCTCGCCGCCCCGGTCGTCGACCTGCAGGCGCGTCACAACTTCCCGACCGGACACTGGGCGGACTGCACGCCTGCCCGCAGCGAGGTCCTGGCGGACGCCGACGTCGTCCTGGTGCTCGACCCACGAGACCTGATGCACGCGATCGGCGCTGTCGACCACATCGCGCACGGCTACCGGCCGCTGGTCCGCCCGGAAGCAGACGTGATCTGCATCAGCACAAACCAGCTGATGCTGCGCGGATTCCTCGACTACTGCGGCCCGACCGGGGACGCGTTCGACGTGCTGGCGGACACGACCGAGTGCCTGCCCGTGCTGGCTGACTTGGTTTCCGAGGGAGCCGGCGATCGACAGGACCGCCGGAAGAAGCTCGCCGCATACACCCGCACCCTGCATCCAGCCCCGGCGGCTACGGTCGGCGAGTCGGGCGAGTTCTCCCAACCGTCGGTGAGCCGGTCGGTGTTCGAGGCGGTTCGGCACGGGCCGTGGGAGCTGGCCAACGGGCACATGCGCGGGGCCGTCCGCTCCACGTGGGAGTTGACCAGATTCAACAGCCACCTCGGCCGCAATGTCGGCGCCGGGCTCGGCTACGGCATCGGCGTCTCCATCGGTGCGGCGCTGGCCCACCGCGGCGACGACACCGTGATCGTGAACCTGCAGAACGACGGGGACCTGCTCTACACGCCGTCCGGGCTGTGGACCGCCGCGAAATACGACCTGCCGATCCTGACCGTGGTGATCAACAACCGCACCTACGCGCAGGACCGCATGCACCAAACGGTGACGGCCAGAAGCGCTCGCGGCCACTCGATCACGCCAGCGTGGGGATCGACATCGACGAGCCCGCGGTCGACTTCGCCGCGCTCGGTCGCTCGCAGGGGGTGGAGTCGTGGTCGCCCACCGAGCCGGACGAGTTCGAGAAAGCGCTGACCACGGCGGTGGCGGCCTGTCGTGACGAACGCAGGCCGACCCTGGTCGAGGTCGTGGTGCCCAAGGGGGTGCAGACATGACCTTGCAGACCGTCTCCGTGGACGCGAACGGATTCCGCGCCGCGCTGGGCAATTTCGCCTCCAGCGTCAACGTGATCACCATGACCGACGACGACGGACGACCGCTGGGCATGACGGCCACGGCGTTCTCGTCGGTCTCGATCGATCCGCTGCTGATCCTGGTGTGCATCAACCGCTCGACCAGGACGTACCAGCACATCGCGGCGCGCAGGGTGTTCGGCGTGAACATCCTGGGCGCGGTCGCCCGCGACATCTCCGATTACTGCGCCCGCGCCGGCGCGGACAAGAACCTCGACCCACGCTGGCTCGTGCAGCACTCGCAGTGGCGCGCCCCCGCGCTGGGCGGCGCCCTCGCCTTCCTCGATTGCGAGGTCGAGCAGGACATACCCGCGGGGACGCACGCTGTGCTCATCGGAGCCGTTCGCGGCATCGGCCTGAATCCGGCCGCGTCGGCCCACGAGCCGTTGGTCTATTTCCAGGGGGAGTACCGGCCGCTGCTCAACCGCATGCGCTACCCGAAGCCGGACGACCTGCCGGTGTTGCTCGCCGACCACTTCAGCTGACCGAATGTCGACATATCGATAGCAGGAGAGCCATGGACGATCTGCGGATCGCGCTGCAGCGGCTGGCGAGCGCGGGTGCACTGCAGCGGGTCACCACGAGCCTGCACTGGCAGTACGAGCTGGCTGCCGTGCTCTGGAAGCTCCAGCACGGTCCGACGGTGCTGTTCGAGAACGTGGACGGCTATGACACCCCCGTCGTCGGCAATCTGCTGAACACCCGCGACAAGCTCGCCATCGCCCTGGACATCGGCCCCGACGAGGTACAACCGCGGGTCGTACACGCGCTGAACAACCCGATCGAGCCGACCGTCGTCGACGAAGCACCGTGGCTCGACGTGCAGCACCCCGGCGACGTCGACCTGACCGACATCCTGCCGATTCCCGTGATCAGCGAGCGGGACGCCGGCCGCTACATCTCCGCAGGCGTGCTGATCTGCAAGGATCCGGAGACCGGCAGGCGCAACATGGCGATCTGCCGCATGCAGGTGAAGGGGCCAGGGCAGATCGGCGTCTACTTGGCGCCGACCCACTCGCGCGGTTTCCTTCAGATGCACCGGGCTCGCGGCACGAAGATGGACGTCGCCGTGGCCATCGGTCTGCACCCCGGACTACTGGTCGCTTCGCAGCTGCTGACCCCGCTCGACGAAACCCACGTGGCAGGCGGGATCTTCCAACAGCCCGTCCCCCTCGCCCGCGCGCGCACGGTCGACGTCGAAGTACCCACCGGCGCGGAGATCGTGCTCGAAGGCGTGATCGATCCCGCGGAGGAGGAGACCGAGGGTCCGTTCGGCGAGTTCCCCGGCACGTACGCTCCGCAGCGCAAGAATCCGGTGATCCGGTTGACCGCCGTGTCCACCCGCGAGCGGCCGATCTTCCAGATGATCGTCGGCGGCCGGCACCCGGAGCACCTGGTCACCGGAGCGATCGCCCGCGAAGCAGGCCTGTTCAACGCCATCCGCTCGGTGGTTCCCGGCGTGCGTCGCGTACTGCTCACCGAGGGCGGGACGTGCCGCTTCCATGCCGTGGTGTCGATCGCGAAGCGGTTCCCCGGCGAGGGTCGTCTGACCATCGTCACGGCGTTCGCCAATCAGGACCTGATCAAGCACGTGGTGGTCGTGGACGACGACATCGACCTGGACAACCCGACCGACGTCGAGTGGGCCGTCGCCACCCGGACCCGCGGCCACGAGGACCTGGTCGTGCTGCCCGGGATGAAGTCGAACCCGGTCGATCCGATGTCGGTCGATCGCACCATCACCAAGGTCGGGATCGACGCGACACTGCCGGTCGACGCGCCGGCCGAGGCCAGGCAGCGAGTCGGCGTGCCCGCGCACGTCATGGAGGACATCACTCACCGTTGGGGTGACATCACTGGCAATAACTAACCCGAGTACCGTACGCAGAGAATGAGCCGGGAGGTGTCCGATGGACGAGGCAAGACTCGCGTACGAACGCTGGGTGGACATCCGCGAAGAGCAACGCGCCAGTGACTTCCAGGCCTACGCGTACAACATCGCCGAGGCCCGCTACGTGATGCGTCGAGTCACCCGAATCGCCAACGAGCGCGCGAAGAAGCACGACCTGGACGCCCTGCTGCATCAGGCACTGTTGCAGATCTACGGCGTCGGCGAGAACGAACAACTCACGGTCAGCAAGCTCGCCGAGCGCCTGGACGTCCCGGCCGCGTTCGCCTCGCGCCTGGTCGGCCAACTGGAGCAGAAAGGTCTCGTTCGACGGGAGTCGTCGACCAAGGACCGGCGCGTCACACACGTCTTCGCGACCGACGAGGGAGTCGAGCTGCTGCGGCAGATCGACGACGAGGTGCACCACGAGGTGGCCTACTTCCAGCGGCAGATCAGCGAGCGGCAACGGCTGGCGGCCTTGTCGATTTTCGCCTTCTACGTCGGCGTGGCGAAGGAATCACCGATCGGCAACGCCATTCGCTCGGAGGCGGAGCGCATCAACTCCACCCGCTGAGGGGAATCGAACTCCTTGACCGCAGGGCAACACGTGCGACTTGCATACATTACTTAAGTAATATACATTTTCAATTCACTCAAGTAAGACACCGCCCGCCGGCGATGCTGCCCTTTCGGTAGAGGAGCGCCCGTGATGAGCACAGTCAGGCGACGGAGGATCCGCACTTCGATCTCCCTACTGGCCGTCGGAGCGCTGATCTCGGCGTGCTTCGGCGGTTCGGACACCCCGCCGTCCGACGGCGGCCCGGTACGGGTCGCGATGACCAAGTCGATCCCGGCGCTGGGGGTGTGGGTCGCCCAGGAGCAGGGCTACTTCGACAAGCACAAGGTGACGGTGGAGACGAAGGAGATCTCCACCACCGTGGCCGCGCAGGTGCCGTCACTGCTGGGCAAGCAGTACGACATCGCGCAGATGACTCCCTCGGACATGATCACCGCGGCCGACGGTGGGATCGACGTCGTCGCCGTGTCCGCGGGCTACGTCAACCAGCGGGGCGACGACGGCGTGCTGGTGGTGGCGCGGGAGGGCTCCGGGATCACGTCGGCCAAGGACCTGGTCGGCAAGCGGATCGCCGCACCGAGCATCAACGGCAACGTCAACACCGCCACGATGTACTGGCTGGCATCCGAAGGCGTGGACGTCGACTCCGTGAAGGTCGTCGCCGCCGGGGTACCGAACATGCCGGACCTGCTGGAAACCGGCCAGGTGGACGCCGTCGAGGGCGTGATCCCGTACGGCGGGCTGATGGCGTCGCAAGGGGTGAAGATCGCCGAGCCGGTGACGGCACTCGGAGACCGGGTGCAGATGTCGTTCTGGGGCTCACACCGCGAATGGGCGGAGAACAACCGGGAGGTCATCGGCCGGTTCAAGGCCGCACTGGACGATGCGTCGGCCTGGATGAAGGAGCATCCCCAGGACGCGGTCACGCTGCTGATGGCCAAGACCGGGGTGGACAAGAAGTTCGAGAAATTCGTCAAGGTGCCGGAGTTCACCACGAAGCTCACACCGGAAGACCTCGAGGTCTGGAAGAAGGCGATGACCGAGGTGCGGGGTTTCTCCACCAAGAAGCAGATGAAGGACCTCGTGCTGGGCGGCGGGGACAACAGCGCGGAATAGGTGCGCTGGCTGGGGTGGCGTCCGGCGGCGGGACGTTTCCGCGGCGTTGGCAAACCGGCGCGCGGGAACTCCAACCCTGGGCACGGCAGCAGCGGGCGGCCGACCCAAATCGGCGGCCTCGCCCCGGGGTGCGTGCATCTCGCTCACTCCCCGCCCCGGCAGCGCCGGCCGCTGACAACCCGTCCCCGGCAGCACCGGCCGCTCACAACCCGCCCCGGCAGCACCGGTCCGCTCGATCACCGAGCCCGCAACCGGCGGCGGGCCGCGGCATGTCGACCGACCCGTCTCACCCCGAACTAACCCGATGGGGTGGCTTTCCCACGCTCGCCCAGCGCCCGCGATTCCACCCCCGACCTGTGGCGATCACCCCTACCTGCGACGCTGCTCGAAGTGATCGACGTCCGCACGTGGCGACCTGGTGTCAGGACTGTCGGGCCGACCGGGTATCTGTGGAGGTACCAGGGAGGTCGTGACGGTGCGGTTGCAGTGCTTGGAGAGCGGGATTGCCCCCGCGGGCTCGGACGGTTCGACAGCAGATGCAGTGGATGCCGCGCGGCGATGCGTTGGCATTGGCTGGCGCCTGGGCAAACCACGGTTGATCGTCACCGGTGGTGAAGACCTTCCGCTCGACCTCGGCACTCCGTTCGCCGTCCAGCTGGGCGACGAGCGCCGATGCATCGGCACGTGGCATCGCGACGGACGGCGGCCGTGCCCGTTCGGTCACCGGATCGATCCGGAAGCCACCAGTCCACAGTGCCGGCCGTGCGCAGCGGCGGACCCGGGCAAAGCCGTCGCCCGGGACACCGTGCTGGACAACCGCCGCTACCACCTGTATCTCGCCTGGTTCGGGCCCGGCTTGGTGAAGGTCGGGATCTGCGCGGTGCACCGCGGGCTGAGCAGGCTGCACGAACAGGGCGCGCTGGCCTCGACGTGGCTCGCCAGTGGCGAGCACGGCCCGATCCGGCGGATGGAGCGGGCGATCGCCGAGGCGGGGATCGCGGTCGAGCGGTACCGCCACGACAAGAAGGTCAGCGCGTGGTGGGCGTATTCCACGCCCGAGCGGCGGCACAACGAGCTGAGCGCCGCCCACCAGCGGGCGCAGGCCATCCCGGACTGGCCGGAGGGGGTGGACCTGGCGCCGTGCCTGGTGGTCGACCACACCCACCTGTACGGACTGGCCGACCTCCCGCTCGGCCTCGACCGGGCAGAGGCGCTGCAGCCAGGGGCGGTCGCGGCGGGCAGGCTGTGCTCGGTGGTCGGCAGCAACCTCGTGCTGGACAACGCGAACGGGCCGGTGGTCATCGACGCGCGGCTGCTCGCCGGGTGGCCGATCGAGCCGGTCGACGCAGGCACCGAGTCCGGTGTGGAACGGGCCAGCTTGCGCGCCTCCGCCCAGCAGGCGCTGTTCTGAACGGCCCGCGGCCAGCGCCCTGGTCTGAACGGCCCGCGGCTAGCGCCCAGTTCTGTGCGGCCCGCGGCCAGCGCCCTGGTCTGAACGGCCCGCGGCCAGCGCCCAGTTCTGAGCGACCCGCGGCTAGCGCGAGGTCACCGAACCCAGCGCGTTGGACAGCCGCGCGAGCAGCGTGGCGAGCTCCGGCGAGGGATTCCGCGTCGTGCCCAGGCCAGGCACGCCTGCCACCAGTTGCGGGTAGGTGTCGACGACCGGTTTCACCGCGCGCAGCAGCGCTTCGTTGGCCAACCGCGCGGCCACGTCCGGCTTCCCTCGGTGCGGTGCGGGCTGCTTGGGCAGCGTGCCCGCCGGTGAGCCGGTCACACCCGAGCCCCGGCCGACGTGCCGGTCGGCGAAGTCCAGCATGCGCCGGAACGACTGCGGCGCGGTCAGCTCGAGCGTGGCGTTGTGTCCGGTGTCGGACACCAGGAACGCTTCCACCTCGGTCCCCGGCGCATACCACTGCCGTTCGTACTCACGCAGTGCGGCGCTGCTGACACAGTCGGCGCTGAGCACACCGCAGAAGAACTGATCGTGGTCACCGGTCACGTTCAGCACCGGGACGTTCAGCCTCGGGTCACGATTGGGGACGCTGTAGTTGAGCAGCGTGGCCGCGTTGATCACCGAGTCGGTGTCCTTCATGTCCTTCTCGTCGATCTTCTTCACCGACGGATGCACGTTCGGCGCGTGGTAGAAGATGTCCCGCGTGCCGGGCTGGCTGGTCACGTAGAGCGGATCCAGACCGAGTCCGGCGAACTTCTCGTCCCCGGACGCCAGATACGCATGCCCGATGATCTCGGCGGCGGCATTGCCGTAGTTGAGCACGTGACTGAAGCCCGTGGTGATCAAGGCGTCGAAGCCGCCGTACTCGCGGGCAGTGGTGTCGACCAGGATCGACCCGTAGCTGTGCCCGACACCGATCACCCGGGAAAAGCGCGGGCCGAGCTCGCCTGCACGCAGCGCCCGCACCACCGAATCCAGCGACGCGAGGTCGTTCTGCATCGTGTCGAAGACGCTCAGCGGCCGCAGCGAGGCACCCGTACCGAGCCGGTCGATGGCCAGGGTCGCGTAGCCCGCCCGGTTCGCGGCCTGCTGGTAACTGTCGGCTCCTGGCCGATACGGCGTCTGCCAGTAGTTGCGGTTGTACGTCCATCCCGGCACGAGCAGCTGGACGGTGGTGGCTCGCGGGGGCACGCACAAGGTTCCGGACAGCGGGCCCGTCTGCGTCCCGGCACGCACCGGAACGGCCACGTTGCGACAAGTGGTGGCCGGGGACTCGGCGGAGTCAGCGAGCGCATCGGCTCCGAAGAAGACGCTGGCGGCGGCCAGTACCCCGGAAACCAGGAAGGCACGGGTGCGACGGCCGGGGACAAGGCGGAAAGAACACATCGTCGGGTTCCTCGCAGTCGATCACGAAGCAGGGCGGAGGCGACGGCTCGATCCGTCAACCTAATGAAGATTTACTTAATCTAGTGAGATTTCACTTAGTCCGGCAGGGGTGTCACCCGAAAGTGGTGCGTTGGTGAGCTGGTGCGGCTCAGCCGGTGACGACGGCCAGGCCGATGGTGGCGACGAGATCGGCCGTGCGGCTCCGGGCACGCAGGTGCGGTGTCCGCGCGATGTCGTTGATCAGATTGAGCGCGGCCTGCAACCGCACCCGGGAGTGAGCTTTCGGCCGGTCCGGATACAGCCTGGCCAGCGGCTGAAGCCAGCGGTCCCGGTAGGCGCGCTGGGCCCGCAGCATCTCGTCCCGGCTTTCCTGAGGCAGGCCTGCTGTTTCGGTGACGAGCACGTCCACGATCTCGCTGTGCGCGAAGCAGAATCCCGCGTACGAACGCGCCAGGCCTTCCAGCCGGGCTCGATCGTCGGCGGCGTCGGTCACCGCGCCATCGGTGGCGGCGAGGAGCGTCTCGGTCCCGTTGTGCATCACCGCCATCATCAGGTCGAGCTTGGTGGCGAAGTGGTGGTAGATGCTGGGACCGGCGATCCCCACCGCCGCGCCGACGTCGTCGACACCGACGGTGTGATACCCGCGCTCGGCGAACAGCTTCCCGGCCGCATCGATCAGTTCCGCACGCCGGTCGTCGGGAGTGCCCATCGGTGGCGGAGCCAGCGCGGTCAACGGCTCGTCCAGCCGCACGCGGATGACGTCCTCGACGATCGCGGTCAGCAGCTCGCGGTACTCGTCCGTCTCGAGCTCGATGCGTTGGAACGACAGGCTGGTGACCGCGGCCAGGATCGCCCAGGCGATCACTTCCACGTCGTCCTCCGGCAGGTCCGGCCGACGTGAGGCGACGAACTTGCACACCGAACGGGAGATCTCCACCAGTTCGGCCCGCAACACTTCGCGCCGCTCGGACGGCAACCTGCGCGACTCCCGCTGCCACAGCACACCGAGCCGACGGTGCGTCAGGGCGGCGGCGGCGAGGTCGGCCGGACCGCGCAGCTCACGCACCGTCTCCGCGATGGCGTGCAAGGCGGCCCGGACGACCTCGAACAGCAAGTCGTCCTTGCTGCGGAAGTGCCGGTACAGCGCCGATGGGCCGACGGCCACCGCTTCGGCGACGTCGGCCATCGACACCTGGGCGTAGCCCT
Organism: Thermocrispum agreste DSM 44070; assembly: GCF_000427905.1. Taxonomy (GTDB): domain Bacteria; phylum Actinomycetota; class Actinomycetes; order Mycobacteriales; family Pseudonocardiaceae; genus Thermocrispum; species Thermocrispum agreste. Next base: position 32,691 of record NZ_ATYX01000013.1, read on the forward strand.
TCGTGACGAACAGATCAGCCGCCGCGGTGATGATGAGCTGGCGCCGATTACGCGGACGCGTCCCCCGTGGCGGCGGCGCAACCGGGCGCGCCCACTCGGTGCTCATCAACCTCACCTCAGCAACGACATCGCAGCGCCATCACCCGCTCTGCGCGCCTACCTTGTCGCGCAGCCGGTGCTTGAGAATCTTGCCGGACGCGTTGCGCGGGATGTCACCGAGCACCACATCGTGCGGCACCTTGTACGCCGAGATCTTCCCGTCGCAGAACTTCTTCACGTCCTCCAGCGTCACCCGCGCGCCTTCGCGCGGGCTGATCACCGCGACGATGCTTTCGCCGTAGACCTCGTGCGGACGCGCCACAACGGCGACGTCGGCGATGTCCGGATGGCCGGCGAGCACCTGCTCCACCTCGACCGAGTAGACGTTGCGCCCACCGGTGATGATCACGTCCTTGAGCCGGTCGACCAGCGTGACGTAGCCGTCGGCGTCGATCTTGGCCACGTCGCCGGTGTGCAGCCAGCCGTCGCGCAGCGTCTCGGCGGTTTCCTCGGGCTTGTTCCAGTAGCCCTTCATGATCGTCTCGCCGCGCAGCAGCAGCTCGCCGACCCCGCCCGGCCCGACGTCGTTGCCGTCGGCATCCACGATGCGGTACTCGGTGTTCGGGATGGCTTGCGCGCCGCTGGCGTCCGGCCGCTGCTTCACCTGGTCGACGTCGGCGTAGATGCCGCCGGGACCGGCCTCGGTCTGTCCGCACAGCTGGATGAAGTTGACCTCCGGCCACATGGCCAGCAGCTTGTCGACCGCGCTGGCGGGCATGGGGGCCGCACCGAACAGGCCGGTGCGCCACGCCGACAGGTCCCGCTTGTCGGCGCCCGGCATGCGCAGCAGGAACTGGAACATGGTCGGCACGCCGAAGAACATGGTGATCCGCTCGGACTCCATGGTCTGCAGCACCTTGTCCGGGTCGAACGCCGGCAGCACCACGTGCTTGACGCCGAGCATCGTGCCGGGGATCAGCATGATGCACAGTTCAGCCGCGTGATACAGCGGCGCGACGTGCAGGAACCGGTCACCCACCTTCATCCCGCAGGTCGCGACGCAGTTGAACGCCACCCACATGGTGCGGTGGTGGTCGAACAGCGCGCCTTTCGGTCTACCCGTGGTGCCGGAGGTGTAGAGGATCAGCGAATCGTCCTGCTCGGTGACGACCTCCGGCAGCGGCTCCGCATCGACATCGGCCGACTGCGCGATCAGGTCGGGGAAGCCGTCCACCCCGCCCAGCGACAGCACATGCTGTGTGGTCGCCGGGAGGCCGTCGTCCACCGCGGCGCGGACGGCCTTCTCGGTCGCCGGGTCAAAAGCCAAGATCCGGGCGCCGGAGTCCTCCAGCAGGTAGTGCAGCTCGGGAGCAGCCGATGCCGGGTTGACCGGCACGATGATCGCGCCGAGCCGCGCAGCCGCGTAGAAGGCCAGCACGAACCGGTCGGAGTTCCCGGCCATCAACGCGAACCGGTCCCCCTTGCTCAGGCCGAGACCGGCAAGGACCCCGGCGACTCTGTCGACTGCGGCATCCAGCTCCGCATAGGTGTAGCGCCGCTCCCCGAAAACGAGCGCTTCGGCGGTCGGGACGCGACGCGCCGTCATCCGTAACGATCCTGCGATTGTGGGCATGGCCGGCCTCCTCGCGCGTAGAGAGCGGGCCGGCCGGGCGCAACCGGCCGGCCCCCAGCATCAGATCGAAAAACCTCCTCCGCAAATCAGCGTCTGGCCGCTGACGTAGTCCGACTCCGGGATGCACAGCAGATAGACCGCACCGGCGGCCTCCGCGGGCGTGCCCGCGCGGCCGAGCGGCACCGAGCGCTCCATCATGGCCAGCAAGTCCGGGTTGACGCCGACCTTGATCTCCTTGCCCTCGATGTCGATCTTGGCGTCGGCGTCCGCGGGCGCTTCGGTCAATCTGGTCCTGATCAGGCCGAACGCCACCGTGTTGACCGTGACGTTGTAGCGGCCCCACTCCTTGGACAGGGTCTTGGTCAGGCCGGTCACGCCCGCCTTCGCGGCGGCGTAGTTGGCCTGCCCGGGGTTGCCACCCAATCCGGCGATCGACGAGATGTTGACGACCTTGCGGCAGGGCACCGGCTCCCCGTCGGCCTTCGCCTGCTTCACCGCCGCGGAGATCACCGGTTGCGCGGCCCGCAGGATCCGGAACGGCGCCTTGAGGTGCACGTCCAGGATGGCGTCCCACTGCTCGTCGGTCATCTTCTGCACGACCGAGTCCCACGTGTAGCCGGCGTTGTTGACGACGATGTCCAGTCCGCCGAACTCCTCGACCGCGGTGTTGACGAACCGCTCGGCGAAGCCGTCCTCGGTGACACTGCCGACACACGCGACGGCCTTGCCACCGGCTTCGGTGATGGCGGCAACGGTCTCCTTGGCCGGTCCCTCGTCCAGGTCGTTGACCACGACCGCGGCGCCGTCACCGGCCAGCTTGCGGGCGATCTCGGCACCGATGCCGCGCCCGGATCCGCTGACGATGGCGACCTTGCCGTCCAACTTCCCCATGTATTCCTCCTCCTCAAACGAGCGCTACGACGGCTTCGCCGGTGAGCGTGGTGGTGCCGTCCTGGAGAGTGACCGCGAGTTCGACCGTCGCTTCGTCGCCGTCGACCGCGACGACCTTGCCCGTGCAGGTCGGCTTCGCGTTGACCGGCGTGATCGCGACGAAGCGGGTCCTGAGCGAGCGGATCCGCTCCTGCGGGACCCAGTTGGTGACCAGCCGGGCCAGATAGGCCATCGACAACATGCCGTGGGCGAACACGTCGTCCAGCCCGGCCGACCGCGCCACGTCGAGGTCGATGTGGATCGGGTTGTGGTCACCGGACGCGCCGGCGAACAGGGCCAGCGTGGTGCGGGTGATCGGCTCCAGTACCAGCGGCGGCAGTTCGGTGCCGACTTCCACGTTGGTCAGCGCGGTCATGACACCCCCTTGTTCTGGGCGATCAGCACCGTCCGGGCCTCGGCGATCAGGTCGTCCCCGCGCGTGATGGTGGTCTTCTTCGTGACCAACTCGAGCGCGCCGCCCTTCTTGCTGGTCACGTCGACGATGCGCGGCTGCAGCACCAGTTCGTCGCCCGCGTAGGCCATCGCGTGATAGGTGAAGCTCTGCTCGCCGTGCAGGATGGTGCGCAGGTCGACGCCGAGCGACGTGATCCACGCGAACGGGTCGGACTGCTCCAGTTCCAGGCTGAAGAAGAACGTCGGCGGAACCGGGAGGTCCGGATGGCCGGCCGCCTTGGCCGCGGCCACGTCCGAGTAGATCGGGTCGTCCTGCCCGGTAGCTTTCGCGAAGAACGCCAGCCGCCCGCGCTCCACCGCGACGGTCAGCGGCGGAATCTCCTGCGCCATGGCCTGAGCTGCGTCGATCGGCACCTCAGCCCACCTTCCGGTAGAGCGCGACGATGGCCGCTCCGCCCAGGCCGATGTTGTGCTGCAGCGCCACCTGGACGTCGTCGACCTGGCGCGGGCCGGCTTCACCACGCAGCTGCCACACCAGCTCCGCGCACTGGGCAAGACCGGTCGCGCCCAGCGGGTGACCCTTGGACAACAGTCCGCCGGACGGGTTGGTGACCACGCGGCCGCCGTAGGTGTTGTCGCCGTCGGCGATGAACTTCTCCGCGGTGCCTTCCGGGGTCAGGCCGAGTGCCTCGTAGCTGATCACCTCGTTGGTGGTGAAGCAGTCGTGCAGCTCGACCACCCGGATGTCCTCCGGCCCGATGCCGGACTGCTCGTAGACCTGGCGCGCCGCTTCCTTGGCCATGTCGTAGCCGACCAGCTTCATCGCGTCACCCTCGAAGCTCGACGGCCGGTCGGTGGTCATGGCCTGCGCCTCGATCACCACGTCCGCACGCAGGCCGCGCTTGCGGGCGAACTCCTCGGAAACCACGATCGCCGCGGCCGCACCGCAGGTCGGCGGACAGCACTGCAGGCGGGTCAGCGGACCGTAGATGCGGGGTGACGACAGCACCTCGTCGACCGTGACCGGGTCGCGGAACACCGCGTACGGGTTGTTGGCCGCATGCTTGCGGGCCTTCACCGAAACCTGGGCGAAGACGTCCTCGCTCATGCCGTAGCGCTCGGCGTATGTGGCTCCGGCGGCGCCGAAGTAGCGCGGGGCCATCGGCACGCCGTCGTCCGCGGGCGCGTCGAGCACCTTGTCGAACCGGTCGAACGGGCTCGGCCGGTCGTCGAAGTGCGCGGAGAGGGCGCCCCGCTGCATCTGCTCGAATCCCAGTGCCAGCACGCAGTCGGCCATCCCGGATACCACCGCCTGCCTGGCCAGGTACAGCGCCGACGACCCGGTCGAGCAGTTGTTGTTCACGTTGATGATCGGGATCCCGGTCATGCCGACCCGGTACAGGGCGTTCTGCCCGCTGGTGGAGTCGCCGTACACATAGCCGGCGTACGCCTGCTGCACGTGCTCCAGATCGACCCCTGCGTCCGCCAATGCCGACTTGATCGCGCCCTCCGCGAGGACGTCGTAGGTGTCACTTCGGCTGGGCGTCGCGAAGGGCACCATGCCCACCCCAGCGACTACCGCTCGCGCCATGTCGCCTCCTATCTAGCAGTAATTCACTTAATCTAGCGCGAGTTCACTTGATTGGCAACGGGCTTCCCCCGACCGACCGAACGACCCGCACGTTGGCGGGATGATCAACTGTCTGGCTACTGTCGAGGCGAACCCCACGACGAGGACGCAAGGCGCCATGCGAGTTCTGGTGATCGAGGACGACGAGGATCTGCGGCATGCGGTCGCCACGGACCTGGCGGCGGCCGGGCTGGAGGTGGACGAGGCGGGCGA
>NZ_ATYX01000014.1 GCF_000427905.1 Thermocrispum agreste DSM 44070
GCCGGCGATGCGATCGGCCACCGCGTCGCGCGCGGTGAGGAACAGCACCGGCACCGGCCAGCCCGCTCGGCGCCGATTGTGCACGTACTCCAGGGCGTCACCGCTCGGCAGCATCCGGTCGAAGACCACGCAGTCGTAGGCGTTCACCGCCAGCGCCTCGTCGGCTTCCGGCAAATCGGCGGCCACGTCCACCGCGAATCCGGCGGCGCGCAGCGCGGCCTCCACGGCAATCCGCAAGTCCTCGTCGTCCTCGGTGACCAGCACGCGCACATACCGAAGGTAGCGGAAAAAGATCACCGCCCGCCGCGCGTGGGATCGGTCAGCCGATAACCCAGCCCGCGCACCGCGTGGATCAGGTTCGGTTCGCCCAGCTTCCGGCGCAGCCGCATCACCACGACGTCGACCACGTTGGACATCGGATCCTCCGCGGCGCCCCAGCAGTGCTCGAGCAGTTCGGCGCGCGGCACCGCCCGGTCCGGCCGCGCCGCCAGGTACTCCAGGACCGCGAACTCCTTGCTGGTCAGCGTCAGCAGGACGCCGGCGCGACGGACCTGTCTGCGGGCGCTGTCCAGCTCCAGGTCGGCCAGCCGCAGCACCGAGGGGCGGGCAGCTCCGGCGCGGCGGCACAGCGCCAGCACCCGGGCGGTCATCTCCCCCACCGCGAACGGTTTGACCAGGTAGTCGTCCCCGCCGTGCTCGAACCCGGCGAGCCGGTCGGCGAGCTGATCGCGCGCGGTGAGAAACAGCACCGGCACGGCCCAGCCCTGTTGCCGCCGCCGGTGTACGTAGGTGATCGCGTCCCCGTCCGGCAGCATCCGGTCGAAGACCGCACAGTGATACTCGGCGGACTCCAGCGCCCGGTGAGCCTGCGCGATGTCGCCCGCCTCGTCCACCTCCAGCCCGGCCGCCGCCAGGTCCGTGGCGACCGCATGCCGCAGATCCTCGTCGTCCTCGATCACCAGAACTCGCATCGTGCGATCAGTGACGCGCATCGTGCGATTAGAACAGCGTCTGCTGGGCGGAGGTGCGCAGGCTGGCGCGCTCCACGCCGTGCTCGCGGTTCGCCTCCACCGGGGTGATCGTCCACCCGGCGAGCAGTCGCGCGTCCACCACCACCGGGCCGTTGGCGTTGTCCAGCACCAGGTTGCTGCCGATGACCGAGCACAGCCGCCCGGCGACGACGGCCCCCGGCTGCAGCGCCTCGGCCCGGTCCAGGCCGAGCGGCAGATCGGCCAGCCCGTACAGGTGGGTGTGGTCGACCACCAGGCACGGGGCCAGGTCGACGTCCTTCGGCCAGTTCGGGATCGCCTGGGCGCGCTGGTGCGCGGTGCGCAGCTCGTTGTGCCGCCGCTCCGGGGTGGAGTACGCCCACCAGGCGGAGGTCTTGGTGTCGTGCCGGTAGCGCTCGACCGCTATGCCCGCTTCGGCGATCGCCTTCTCCATCTGCCGGATCGGGCCGTGTCTGCCGCTGGCCAGCCAGGTGGAGGCGAGCGCCCCTTGCTCGTGCAGCCTGCTCAGGCCGCGATGCACCGCGCAGATGCCGACCTTGATCAGGCCGGGGCCGAACCAGGCCAGGTACAGGTGGAAGCGGCGGTTGTCCAGGACGGTGTCCTTGGCCACCGCGCGGCCCGGGTCGGCCGCCGCGCACGGCTGGCACTGCGCGCTGGTGGTGGCCGTGTCCAGCGGCTCCTGGAACGGGCACGGCCTGCGCTCGTCCAGGTGCCAGGTGCCGATGCACTGGCGCCGCTCGCCCAGCCGCACGGCGAACCGGCTGCCCAGCTCGAGGGGGAGGTCTTCGGCCGCGTCGACGAGCAGGCGCGGCTTGCCGAGGCGCCACGCGATGCCTGCGCACCGCGGGCGTCCGGGAGCCGTTCGTTTCGTGCGCCTTCCAGAACCTCTGCGTCCGCCGTCGCTCCGTCGCCACCCGCAGGGGCGGTCTTGCTCTCCAAACACTGCACGCGCACCGTCACGACCTCCCTGATATCCACACTGATACCGGGTCGCCACGCCAGTCTCGACACCTGGTCGCCGTGTACTGAAGTTGATCACCCGATACGGTGCAGAGAAGCACTGTAGTGCGGTGGAGCGGCGGAACGGAGCTTGTCCGTCGGCGCGTTGCGGGTCAATTCCGGGGTAGTGGTGTAGCGGTGCGTTCTCCTTCTTGATGTGTCAGGCGGTGAGTGCGGGCAGGTGGTCGGCTCCGATCTCGGGGTCGGTGGTGGTCACGATGTTGATGCGGCAGCGGGCGTCGGGCTGGTCGTAGACCGAGTGCAGCATCGCCTTGACTGCCGGCCACATCGACTTCGGTGTCACGCTCATGAGGTTGGCGGAGTAGTGGGTGCGGCAGCGCTGCCAGGCAGCGCCGGGCAGGTTGGCAGCGATGGCCTCGACCAGGCCGGCGTGAGCGTCGGAGGTGACCAGCCGGACCCCAGTCAGGCCGCGGGCGACCAGGTCGGCGAAGAACTCGTTTCAGGCCGCCCCGGTCTCCGAGGTGGCGACCCGCATGCCCAGGACCTCGCGGTGGCCGTCGCCGTTGACGCCGGTGGCGATGAGCACGACCGCGTTGATCACCCGCCCGCCCTCGCGGACCTTCATCGTCAGCGCGTCGGCGGCCACGAACGTGAACGGGCCGGCGGTGTCCAGGGGACGGTGGCGGAACTGTTCGACGTGCTCGTCGAGGTCGGCGGCCATGCGCGAGACCTGGGACTTGGACAGGGAGTCGATCCCCAGCTGTTTGACGAGCTTGTCCATCCGTCGGGTCGAGACCCCGGCGAGGTAGCAGTCGGCCACGACGGTGATCAGCGCGGACTCGGCGCGCTTGCGGCGCTCCAGGAGCCACTCGGGGAAGTAGGTGCCCTTGCGCAGCTTGGGGACCGCGACGTCGATGGTCCCGACGCGGGTGTCGAGATCGCGGTGGCGGTAGCCGTTGCGCTGGGCGATGCGGCCCGGGGTCAAGCGCCCGTACTCGGCGCCCACGACCGCGTCGGCATCAGCGGACAGCAGGGCATTGATCACGGTCTGCAGCAGCGATCGCATGAGATCGGGACTGGCCTCGGCGAGGGCTTCACCGAGCATGCCGCCAGGGTCGACAATGTGGGGAGCGGTCATCGTGATGACTCCATTCGAGGGTGCTGTGAGAGGTTCACTCGAAGGATCACGCGATGGCCGCGTCTACGTCTACAACCACGACGAGCTCGGCGACCGCGCTACACCACTATGCGGGACTCAACTGCGTTGCGCGGTGGGAGGCCGAACCGGCGGGCACGTGGGGTGGCCGAAATCACGGCGGTCGCTGGGCCTGCGGGCCGCGAACACCCCTCGTTCGGGTGTCTTTCCGGCGGCCGCTACGGGCAGGCGAGTCGACGCGTTCCCCGGGCTTTCGCTGCCTTGCCGCGCTCGCGGCAACCTCAGGGGAGCTCGTCGCGCTCGCGGCAACCTCAGGGTGCGCCCGGGTGCACGAGCCCGGTGCCCGGCCGATGCGACATCACGGCCGCGATGTGCTGACCGGGTGGTCGAACGGGCATTCCGCGGTGGCCAACATGCACAATGTGCCGTGCCGTCGTGAACTTTTCCCGGTGATCGGCCGAGCATCCGGGTATGGAACGTCGTACCTTCATGCGCGCTTCGGCCTTGTCGTTGGGTGCAGCCGCGGGCTTGGGTGCTGCCGCGGCCACCGCCGCTGAACCCGGTTCCGAGTCCGCGGAGCAGGCGCCACCCGCGGAGCGGGCGCCGTCCAGCCCGCGGTCCACGCTGCGGGTGCAGGTGCTGATGTTCGACGGCGTCGAGGATCAGGACTTCGTCGCACCCGTCCAGGTGCTCGGTCTGGCGAGCCAGCTGAGCAACGGTGCCGTCGAGGTGACCCAGGTGACGCCGGACCGGCCGCGGCTGGTCACCGCCCGTCACGGGACACGGGTCTCCGTGCCGTCCGGCTGGACCCCGGACAAGGCGGACGTCCTCGTGGTGCCCGGTGGTGGCTACAACGATCAGGACGGGCCCGGTGTGCACCAGCTGATCAAGGACAAAGCTTTCCTCGCCAAGCTGGCCAGGGTGAAGGCAGTGCTGGTGGGCATCTGTACCGGCACGATGGTGTTGTCGGCGGCCGGCCTCACCAAGGACCGCAACGTGACCACGCACCACATGGCGAAGGCCGACCTCGCCGAGCAAGGCGCGAACGTGATCGACGCGCGTGTGGTCGACGACGGCAACGTGATCACCGGCGGTGGCATCACGTCCGGCCTGGATGTGGCGCTGTGGATGGTGGAACGGTTCGTCAGCCCACAGGTGGCTGTGCGGACCGAGATGGTGCTGGAGTACGAGCGCCGCGGGACCGTTTGGCGGCACTAGGGGCATCGCACCATCGTCTGGCGGCACGAGGCGCATCGCACCATGTCGCCTGACCCGGTCAGGCCCAGCCGTTCCGGTAGCCGGGAGCAGGCCGTCGGGAGGTGGCGCTGCCTAAGCGGTGGCGGTCGTCGTGATCTGCGCAGGCCGTCCTGGCTTACGGGGCCGGGTGAGCGCCCGGTAAGCCGGCTTTTCCACCAGGACGTGCAGCAGATACGCGACGAACCCGACGCCGGCCACCACCCCGATCAGCCGCGGCCACCCGGGCAGATCCGCGTCGCTGAGGGCGCGCGCCAGCACGTAGCCGAGCTGCTGGTGGACCAGGTAGATGCAGTAGGTGAGCGCGGCGAGCCAGGCAAGCGGGCGCCGCATCGGTTGCAGGGACTGCCAGTCCTTGCCGCGCGCCGCGACAGCCATCAACACCAGCATCGCCCCGAACGCCAGCCCCGCTGGGAGCTCCCAGTTCGCCGAGCCGAAGTGGGTCAGCGTGCCGACGACGCACAGCAGGGTCAGTTCGGTGGTGGAGACGTGCCCGCGTGACCACAGCCAGATCGCGACGCCGAGCCCGAAAAGGTAGGCGTTCCACACCCCGAGCCCGTTCAGCACGTTGGACACCGGGCTGTCCATCACGCTCGGCACGATCTTCAGCGGGGAGGTCAGGACGCTCAGCGCCACCAGTCCCCTCGCCAGCATGCGGGTCTGCGTGACGGTGGGCCGCCAGCGGAAAATCACCGCCGCCAGCACGAAAGCCAGCACCTGCAACGGCAGCGTCCAGTACGAGTAGTCGAGGGGCACCCAGCCGTCATGCCAGGCCGGCACCAGCAGCAGGTTGGAGATCAGGTCGGCGACGTCCGGCAGATACCACGGTGCGGGTGCCCCAGGCTCGGGAGCGGTCACCTGCGGCTCGCCGAACAGCCGCTCGAACACCCCGCCCGAGGTTCCCCAGCCGTTGAACAACGGCACCGCGATCCGGCTGACCACGTAGAGGATCAGCACGGTGGCCAGGTAAGCGGGAAGCAGCCGGGCGAGGCGACGGACCAGCCACCGGCCGGGTGCGCCGCGGCGCAGCGTCACGCACGCGAAGTAGGCGGACAGCACCAGCAGCGTGCTCGCCCCCATCCGCACGCCCAGCTCCACGGGGTACTCGTCGACGCCGGGCATGATGCGTGGCCCGAGAAAGGTGATGTGCCCCGAGACGACGCCGAGCACCGCGATGATGCGAATCAAGTCCCAATTGGCCTGCCTGCTCCCGGTGCTCGCCATTCGTCCCCCAGTGGAAAAGATCTTCGCTCGACCGTACTGAGGGCCGGAGGCGCACTGCGGTTGCCAGGGGGACTGATGTGTGTCCTATGTCATAGCGATCACGAGGCGTCGGCAGAGACCGTTCCCCTGCGTCGCAGCTGCCAGCAGCAGCCCCAGCGAGGCGCCCCAGGATGATCACGACTGTTCCCCTGCGTCGCAACTGCCAGGAACGTGTCGAGCAGCGGTTCCCCGCCGGGGGCACGAAGGCCATCAGCTCGACATGGACGACGACGGCCGCGGCCGTAGACAGGTTGTGCGAGGCGATCTCGACGCTGTCCTCCCCGGCACCCACGCGGCCTTGAGCTTGACGTGGGTGTGGATCTTCACGGCACTAGGGGTGTCGGCCTCGAGCTCGGCCACGACGGGCCGACCAGGTACCGCGAAGCCAGGACATCTGCCGCACCTTCGCGCTGATCCGGCAGTGGTTGCCCGACGGCCGAGGGCGGATCTCCTCGCCTACTCGCCATCCACCTCGAGTTTGGAGACACACCAGGTCGTCTCGTCGTCGCTGTTCAGGGTGAGGTATCCGGCTTTGATGCCGTCGTTGCCGTGCAGTACGACCCCGAGGAAGCCGGGGTCGGTGTGATAGTCCTCGATGGTCACCGTGCCTGCCCGCGAAACCAGCAGGTCGATGGCTTGGCGCAACGTCTCCGGTTCGCGGCATGCCATCTGGGTGGCTCCGGCGAGATCGTTGCTGTTGACCTTGCTGACGAAGGTCTCCGCCACACTTTCGGGTGGGCCTGGGAGGCGCGCAGGGGGCTGGGGTGCACCCCCGGGTGGTGCGGGGATCTGGGGCGCGCCCTCCGGCGGTGCAGGGACCTGGGGTGCCTGAGGTGCGCCGTCGCCGACAGAGCCCGCGTGGCTCTGTGAGCCGACGTCGCTCCAACACCAGGTGTCGCTGTTCTTGATCACCAAGAAGAAGCCGTCCACCGGCCGCTGCCGGAACACGACGGTGATCTTCGCTTCCGCCTGGGTGTCGCCGATGGTGCGCACTTCGCCGTTCAGCTGGGCGGAGTCGATCTCCGAGACGCGGCTGATCGTGTTGCTGACCCCCTTGCTGGCCTGGGAGCACTTGATGCTTTCGAGGGCGCTGGCGTCCTTGCTGTTCAGCGCGGCGACGATGCTGTCGACGGCGCCCGCCGGGCTCGCGGTGGACGAGCCGTCGCCGGAGGATTCGTCGTCGGACAGGAAGAAGCCGGGGGCGACGAAGCCCGTGATGCCGAGCGTGCCCAAGACCAGCACGACCACGACGATGCTGACGATCACCGCGGTGTTCGACTTCTTCGGCGGATGCGGCGGGTAGCCGTAGGGCGGATACCCCGGCTGCTGCGGATGACCGCCCGTGGGCGGCATGTTCGGCGGGGGACCGTACGGGCCTTGAGGATGAGTCATACCTGTCCGATCGACGAATCGAGAGTGAGAACCCCAGTGGTGCCGACCCCGGGCACCCGGCGAGGATTGTAGTGACGAAGCGTGGCTGGGAAGGCCGGATTCCCCCGACTGGGAAGCCGATCGGGGTATCGTGCGCCGGGTCAGGGCACGAGAAGCACACGCCCGCGCGCCGACCTGGATTCCAGCGCCTCGAGGCCGCGGTGCCATTCGTCGAGGGGGAATGCTTCGGCGGGCTGGAACGTCAGCGCGCCACGCTTGGCCAGCTCGAAGACGTTGGTGAAGCACTCGTCGAGCCGTTCGGGCAGCCGCTTGCGATAGTCGCTGATCTGCAAACCCGAGATCTCGATGTTCTTCAACAACGGGTAGTTCATCTTCAGCGTCGGGATGCGGCCGGTGGCGAACCCCACGACGACCAGGCGTCCGCGCCACGCGACCGCGCGCACGGCCCCGTCGAAGACGTCGCCGCCGAGCATGTCGACGACGACATCCGCGCCGTGCCCGCCGGTCACCTCGAGCACCCGGTCGCGGATCGTGTCCCGCAGCCGATCGCCGGCAACTTCCACGTAATCGTCTGCGCCGAGCCTGCGCAGCTCGGGGAATCGGTCGGCAGAGCTGACGCCCACCACGACCTGCCCGGCGCCCAAGGCGCGCGCCAGCTGCACGGCGGCCCTGCCGACCGCCCCGGTCGCCCCGAGCACGAGCACGCGGTCCCCTGCCTGCAGCCGGGCCCGGTCGATCAGCGCCATCCACGCGGTGTCGTAGGCCAGCGACATGTCGGCCGCGTCGAAGAAGCCGACCTCGTCGGGCAGCCGGTAGGTCTGGGCCGCGGGGGCGAGGCAGTACTCGGCGTAGCCGCCGTACTCGGCCATGGCCAGCACCCGGTCGCCGATCGTGACCCGGTCGACGTCCGGCCCGACCGCGGCGACGACGCCGACCGGCCCCTTCCCCGGGGTGTACGGCAGCTCGGGTTTGAACTGGTATTCGCCCCGCATCGTGACCAGGTCGACGTAGTTCACCGGGGCGGCCTTCACCTCGACCAGCACTTCCCCCGGCTGCGGGGTCGGGGTGGGCAGGTCGCACACGGCGACCTTGGACCGGTCGTTGAACGCGAACACCCGTACAGCCCGCATCGCTGCTCCCGTCATGCCCCCGGGCGGAACCGGATCGGCGTCTTCTCCAGCTTGCCTGCGTTGAGAAGCTCGATGAGGCTGAGCTTGTCGAGCTTGCCGGACGGCAGCAGCGGTATGTCGTCCACCACGGCGAGGTATTCGGGCATGTCGTACTTCGACAGGCCCGCCTCGTCCAAATGCCGCAGCAGCGCGTCACCGTCCACTTCTGCTTCCGGTGTCTTGCGGGCGACCACGAGGCAGACCTTTTCGCCCAGCCGTTCGTCCGGCACCGGGATGGCGGCCGACCGCGCCACGGAGGGTGCGGTGTTGGCCAGGTTCTCGATCCGGGCCGGGAAGATGTTGTGCCCGCCCCGGATGATCACGTCCTTCTTCCGCCCGGTGATCCTGATGTTGCCCGCCTCGTCCACCCAGCCCAGATCCCCGGTGTGCAGCCAGCCGTCCTCGGTGAACGACCGCTCGGTGGCAAGTTGATCGTCGAAGTAGCCCAAGGTGACGCTCGGCCCACGGGCCAGGATGTGGCCGATTCCGCCGGGCGGCAGCGGGCGCCCCGGATCGTCCGTGTCGACGATCTTGACCTGGTGGCCGGGGAACGGGCGTCCCGACGAGCCGGTGATCAGCTCGGGTGGGTCGTCGGGACGCGTGTAGTGGATGTTGCCCGCCTCGGTCATCCCGTAGCCGCTCTGCGGCACGATCCCGCGATCGAGCATCTGCTGCGCGACCTGCGGGGACACCGACGCCCCTGAGACGCGGAAGCCGATCAGCCCGGGCAACCGCGTGATCGGCCCGTCGGCGAGTTCGCCGAGCAGGTCGATGGCGTGGGTCGGCACGCCGAAGGCGAACGTCGCCTTGGTCTCGAGCATGCGCCGCGCGACGCTCTCGCCGCGCGGCAGGTCGTGGCTGACCAGGGTGCCGCCCAGGCACAGTGCCATCAGCATCGCGCCGAAGCCCAGGTTGTGGCTCAGCGGCGACAGCGAGTACAGGACCGAGTCCGCACCGATCCGCCAGTCCGCGGCCATCGCGCGGATCGGCGCCAGCAGCGTGTTGCTGGAGTGCAGCACTCCTTTCGGTTCGCCGGTCGAGCCGGAGGTGTAGGCGAGGTAGACGACCGCATCGGCTGGTGCGCCGGTCGTCGGCGAAACCCCGTCCTGGGCCGGCAGCGCGGGGAAAAGCGGCAACCCTGCCGTGGCCGGTTCGAGCGCCAGGCCGATGCACGGCTGTGCCAGCTCCTCGAGCCGCGCGAAGAGGCCGAGGAGTAGGCAGGCCAGGAAGCGAGGTCGGCCGACTGGTGCCGCGGGCAGCGTGGCGCGAGGAAGAGCCACACGAGCCGCGACTGGTTCGACCGACGTTGGTCGGCGGGGTGGGGGCACCCGGCCGACCGAAATTCGGATGTGCCTCTCAAGACCTCGGTGCGGGACGGTCACCGAGGTACCCGGGTTTGCGGCTGTCGTGGACCAGGCCGCGACCATGGCCGGCTGGGGCGACCCACAGGACGATCCCGATGTCCACGGGCCCGAGTCCGCGGCCACGTTCGACACCCGCGTTGCCGAACGGACGATCCCGGTGTCCGCGGGGGCCCTGGCTGACCCGGTCGACCACGTCGTGGGCGCTGTTAGCGCACGGATCTAGTGCACGGATCTTCGTCAGTGGCGAACTGACCTGCCCGAGTGTGGCGTTCGCCGGGTACGAGCCCGCTCCGGTGGACGCTGGGACGCCCGCGTGGCGAGTGGCCGTGGCATGCGGGCACGTTCGATGCCGTGTTCGACGCTGGGACACCCGCGTGGGGAGTGACCACATCGGACGGGGTGACGGTCCTCTCCTCCTAGAGCTGCCGGAGTGCGTCGCGATGGAGCCTGTGGGGCGGTCGCATGGCGCCACCGGCACATCACCGGAGCGATCCGAACTGACATTGCCAACCGTCTGAACGGCTTCCTCTGGCAGTCGTAGGAGACCCGCCGCCGGGGGCAATTGCAACGAAAACTGCAACTATCGCCTAGGAAACAGGCCCCGCCAGGCCACTGGCCGGGGCCTTCTTCGCCGATCCTGTGGGATGCCGAATCCAACCGGCGAGGGCCGGACGAGGCTCAGGATGCACGGCCGGAGGGCGAGGAGGACGGGGTGGACAGCGCTGGCGACGAGTCCGATGAAGCCAGCTGCAAGGTCAATCGCAACCCAAGCTGCAACCCAAACTGCAACCCTGAGCTATGAGAAACGGCCCCTGTCGAAGGTGACGGGGGCCGTTTTCGCTGGTCCTGTGTGGTGGCCAGGGCCGGGATCGAACCGGCGACCTTCCGCTTTTCAGGCGGACGCTCGTACCAACTGAGCTACCTGGCCGAACTGACCACAGCATAGAGCATTCTGGGGAGCCTGCTGTCGTCGGGCCCACGTGGCGGTGCCACCGCGTCGGTCACGCGCTTGCGGCCACGTGCGCCATGGTCCGGACACGAAACAGCGGGCCCACAAGCGTGA
This sequence comes from Thermocrispum agreste DSM 44070, assembly GCF_000427905.1. GTDB lineage: Bacteria > Actinomycetota > Actinomycetes > Mycobacteriales > Pseudonocardiaceae > Thermocrispum > Thermocrispum agreste. The sequence continues at coordinate 10,632 of NZ_ATYX01000014.1, forward strand.
GCCCGCTGCTCGAGCGACCCTGACGGGACTTGAACCCGCGACCTTCGCCGTGACAGGGCGACGCGCTAACCAACTGCGCCACAGGGCCATGTTCGGTTGTGATCATACCTCGTGCTCCCAACGGGATTCGAACCCGCGTTGCCGCCTTGAAAGGGCGGAGTCCTAGGCCGCTAGACGATGGGAGCCCGGCTGTTCCGTTGGGAGCCGCGACTAGCATACGACACTCGCGAACGGGGTCCGCAGGGAGGGTCGGTTTGCTGCCGTCGGCCTCCGGAAACCAGGGTACTGGATGGCCCTGCGGGCAGGTGGGACCGGTGCCCGGGCCGATCATGCGCCGCTGACCAGCCGTTGTGGCTCGGCGCGGTCGGCTGCGAAGCGAGGCGGCGCACGAGTCACGCGGTGACGCGAACCAGCGAAGGGGAGGCCGCGAAGGGGAGACCGTCCGTCGCGGACGGCAACAGTGCCAGCTGACCTCGTCGGCATGATTTTTCACACACCGCAGTCCGCGCCGCGGACGCGTGCGGTCCGCCGCTTGCTCGCCGCCGGCCGCCTCAGCGCTGTACCGGTGTCACCCCGTCCGGGCCGGGGAGCAGCCCGAGCATGTCCAGAAGCTGCGTGCAGTCGTCCGCGTCCATGGCGCTGCTGGCCACCGCCAGCCGGGCCCGCCGGACCTGGTCGTCGGTGATCCGGTTGGCGTCGCCTGCCGCTCCGTTGCGTTGCGCGGGGAGCGTCCCGGACGAGGCCGTGCCGGACTCGCCTTCGTAGCGCATGAGGAACTGCCGGACTTCGAGTGATCCATTCATGGCCCCTCCGCGTGCGTCCTCGGCGGTCCGAACTACGGCTTGGCGCGAGGCTAGTCACATTCGCGCCGGCTAGGCAGCCCCCCGCTGGGTGAACTGCCCTTCTCGCCCCTCGCTGCGTTCCACTGTGTCCGGTCGTTACGCCTGGTCAGCCGGGCGGCGATCGCCGGTGTGATTCCGCCAAACGGTCGCGGTGGCACGCCCGCCAACTGACCGAAAGCGTGACCTCGTCAAGGTCAGCGAGGTCGGATTTCGGGCAGAAACTGCGGCCTTGCCTCGCTCGCCGACCACGTTTCGTGTCACAATCGACGGTGCTGACACACCCCCGGTCAGCGCCTGTGGAGATCCCCTCCGGCCCCCGCGTTCCTCCCCCTGGCGCGGGGGCTCTCCATTTCTCCCCTGTCCGGCTCCGGGTCTGCTCCTCGCCGATGTGCTCTCGTCCCGATCAACGCCACAGATGATCGATCCATGCCGCGGTGGCGCGGTCGAGACCCTTTCGTTATCGTGGCCGCCGTGCCCATCCCCCTGTTCAGCACGAAAGCCAAGAACCCGAAGAACGCCCCGAAGCCGGGTGCGCCCGCCGCGGGCAGGCATCGCGACATCGCGAACCCGCCGACCGCGGACGACGACGAGCTGGAGAGCTACCTGGCCGCGCTGGCGCCGGAGACCGGGCCGGAGACGACCCAGAGCGGACGGCGCTTCGGCGAGGCGCAGGTCCTGCAGCTGCGGTTCAACCTGGTCGCCTTGAACGAGCTCAAGCAGATCGCCGCGGAGCGTGGGACGTCGCCGCAGGCACTGGCCCAGGAGTGGGTCCTCCAGCGGTTGTCCTGGGAGTCGCACGCCGCCAGCCAGCGCAGGCAGCAGAACCGGTACGCGCCCGATCCGTCGCCCACGCACCCCGGTATGCAGCAGAACTGATCGGACGCCGATCGGACGTCGGCTGGAACTCTTCGTTGCCGCGCTACCGACGTCCGTGGGCGGTTTCCAGCCGGCCGGTCCAGGCAGCACGAGGCGGCCGCGGCAAGGGCTGCGCGGCTGATGGACGTGACCGGTCGGCGAAGTGTCTCGCGCGGCGGATTGCGCGCGGCCCGCTGCAAGGCTTGGCTTCCAGCCCCCCCC
>NZ_ATYX01000015.1 GCF_000427905.1 Thermocrispum agreste DSM 44070
CGGCGATCTGTCGTGCGGTCAGCCCGGCCTCATCGAGGTGGGTGGCGACCAGGTGGCGGAAGGCGTGCGGGTGCAGCCCCTCCCAGGGGGTGCCCTTGACCGCCATCCGGAGCTGCTTGCGGGTGTTGTCCGGATCGCGCAGCGTGCCCGTGGTCGAGGGGAACACCCACGAGCTGGTGCCGGCCGCCGCCCGGCGGCGCAGGACCTCCCCCGCCCAGGCCGGGAGCTTCAGGGTGCGCATCCCGGCGGTGGACTTGGTGTGCGGCTGCACGATCAGCCCGCTGCCCGGCACGCGGATCACCGTGCCCTCGATGCGGATCGTGCCGGCGTCGAGGTCAACCCGGCTCCAGTCCAACGCCAGCAGCTCGCCGATCCGGCAGCCGGTCGCGGCCAGCAGGTCGACGAGGTCGACCAGGTCGTGCTGCCGCTCGGGAGGCAGGGAGCGCAGGTGCTCGCGGAGCTTGGGCAGCTCCTCGGCCGACAGCACCGGCCCGGCCTTCTGCCCGGGGGCCTTCTTGCCGCCGGCGGTGAGCCCCGGGACGTTGCGGATCGGGTTGCTCTTGATGGCCTCGTGCCGAAGCGCCAGGTCGAAGATCCCCGTGAGCACCACCCGGGCGTGCTTGGCGCTGCCCAGCCCCGTGTTGTCCCGGATCGCCCGCAGCACCCGATCCGCGATCCCCACGGTGACCTCACCGACTTGGAGATTGCCGACCGCCGAGGCCAGATCCCGTTCCCACGCCTGGCGGTAGGTCTCCTTGGTGCGCAGTGCCTTGTCTGACTCCTGAAGATCCCGCAGCCACAGCGCCGCCACCGCCGCGACCTTCGACCGGCTGGTGATCTCCTCACTGCTACCAGCCCGGGTACGGTCCCGCAGGGCCTCCTTGAGCCTGTTCTCCGCGTCGGCCTTGCTCCTGCCGATCCGCTCGACTGGGCGTGTCACCCCGTCGTAGTCGCGGTAGTTGGTGCGAGCCCGGACCCGCCTGGGGCCCAGCTTGTACACCCGGATCTTGCCGTGCGTGCCGAGCGGCAGCGGTGGCCGAGGCATCAGCGCACCTCCTTCGGCTCCGGTGGTAGGGCGGCGTCCAGGTAGAGCCGGCCCTGCTCGGTGGCGCCGCGGTTGGGGTAGATGTCGCTGACCCGGTGCACGGTGAGCACCTGGGCCAGCACGGCAGCGGCGCGGGTGAGTTCGGTCGGGGTGCCCATGAGCCGGATCTGCATCAGGCCACCGCCTTCTTGACCTGCTCGGCCACCCACTGCATGACGTCCTCAGGGCGGTACCGCACGTACTTGCCCATCCGGCAGCCGGGTGGCCCGTAGCCTTTGGTGCGCCATTGGTAGAGGGTGTTGACGGGGATGCCGAGGATGTCCGAGAGGTCCTCGACGCTAAGCAGCTTGGGCATGGTCGTTGTCCTTTCGGTGTTTGAGTGCTCGGTGTTGGCGGATGCGGGTGGCGATGGCGGCGGCTAGCTCGCGTTCGGCTTCGTTGGTGTAGCCGACACCGTCGAAGCGCCAGTCGTTGATGACGAGGACGTCGTTGGGGTCGAGTTCGGCGGCTGCGAGGTTGGTGGCCAGTCGCCAGGTTCGGCGGGCGGCGCGAAGTTGGCCGAAGGTGACGGAGTAGCGCCGGGATTTGGTGAGGAAGTGGCCGCGGAAGCCCAGCATGTGTGCCCAGCGGCGCAGGTTGAGATCGGCGTAGTTGTCGAGGCTGCCGAGGTCCCAAGCGGTCTGGATGATGCGCCGGTGGTGGTCGGACACGTCGAGGTAGTCGATGTCTTCTTGGCTGCGGATGGGTCGATCGGCGGCTTCGCTTTTGCCGGTGCCTTTGGTGGCGTATTTGGCAACGTATCCGGCGAGCGCTGCTTCACTGATCGACCCGTCCGGCCCTTCAACCCGTTGAACGGTGGTGGGGTTGACTCGGCGGATGTCGACCTGTTCGCCCCACGCCAGGTCCAGGGCCTGCCCGTCGGGCCGGTGGGTGGTGATGGTGACCGAGGCGGCGGCTGCTCGGATAGCCGCATCCAGCACGTCGAGGGTGGCCCACCCGGGTGTGGGGTCAGCTGGTCCGTCCGGCCCGTCGAGACGGATGACGGCGTGGAAGTGCACCAGTCCGCGCCGCTGGTATTCGGCGACCTTGCCGTAGGACAAGCGCAGGTACTCGCCAACCTCTCGAACTCGGATGCCAGCGGCTTTGGCGAGTTCGCGGCGCAGCCGCTGGGTGAAGCGCGCCCAGAGCTGGCCGGCATGGGCTTGCCAGAGGACGGCGCCGACGTAGTCGTAGGTGTGGGGATCGACGGGCGTGCCGATGATCGGGTTTGCCGGGTGGTGGTACTGGCCGCACCCGGTGCAGGGCATCGAGCGGCCCCGACGTGATGTGCGGACGTTGTGCACGGCACCGAACGATGGTGCGGTGAGGGTGACGAAGGCACGGGGTTTGTCGGTGACGCTGGTGGGGATGCCTTTGCTGCCACCAGCCAGCCCGGCGCGGATGAGGTGGAAAGCGTCGGCGGCGTAGCGGTCGGCGCAGGTGGGGCAGACACTTTCCCGGCGGTTGCCGCACGCGACGAAGACGTCGCCCTCCGCGTGGTAGATCGGTGTGCCGGTGGATTTGTGTTCCAGTCGGTGGGTGCCGGTCAGGCGGATGGGTTTGGCGCATCCGCCAACGGATTCGACTTTGTGGCGCCAGTGGATGTAGTCGGCCCGCTGCACACGGGCGGCGATGTGATCATCGAGCGTCAGCATGGGGTGGTGACCTTTCACCGAAGGGGCTGGCCACCCCGCGCATGGATCGGCCGGGGTGACCAGCCGATCCAGACATTCACTTGCGTTTGAGCGGGTGTAGCGCGCACCAGCGGGCAAGCTGGGTCCGTCCTTTTGCGGTGAGCGCTAGTGGCGTGACGGGACGGCGTATCGCCCCGTGCAGACAGGCGAGGGTGTCTCGCTTGCTGCCGCACCGGATGAGCCCGGCCGCGATGAGGTGGTGCACGAGGTCGTCATCGACGGCCTTACGGACTCGGTCGGGCTCGGTGAACACCATGACGAAGTCGGTGTCGTCCAACATCCCGTAGCGACCGTCACGAACCTCGGATAGCACCTCGATGGCCGCGTCGGGTGTGTGCCGCCGAGGCCGTGGTGTGCGACTCGCGGTGGGGCACGTCGACGGCTGGGGTGGTATCTGTTGTGCCGTTCCGAATAGAGCGAGCTGTTCGTGGTTCATCGTCGTAGCCCCCTGACTTGTCGACCGAGGGTGCCGCCGAGTTCGCGTCGGGCAAGGTCGCCCAGGACGAACCCGGTCCCTAGCGAAATCCCCAGCAGGAACAGCGCAACGATGCGGAACTCGGTGCCCGCCCCATAGACGCGGTGCACTGCCCATAGCAGCAGCGCGGTAGGGATGAGCACGCGCAGCCACACCCATGCCCGCCAGAACTTGAATCCGAGACGCCACATGGCTATTCGCTCCCTTCGTTAGTAGGTTGTTCGCCGGTCCCGTCACAGGCAGGGCATGGCGTGCTCAGGTGCCCTAGCTCGGGGTATGGCTGGTAGAACTCGGCTGGATCGAATCCAGAGCCGCCGCACGCGTCGCACACTCCGTCGGGCAGCTCCGGCGGCTGCTGCGTGGTCCGCATGTCAGGCCGCCCCCCGCAAGGTGACGACCTCGCCCGGCTGCTCGGCCTGTTGGCCGGGGCGGAGGAACTGGATCAGTTCGTCGATCTCGTCGTCAGAGACGTACGCGGCCCGCACTCGCTGGGGTGCGCGGGTGCGCTGGCGGATGACATAGCCGATTCCGGCGGTGTCCGGGGTGTTGGGAATCTCGTCGGCCAGCGCTCCGCGCTCGCGGGCACCCTCGCCAAGGACCATGTCCACGTGCGAAGCACTCGTTACGCGCAGGCACACTCGCGAGGTGAACAGGTCACGCATCGGCACGATGTCCTTGGAGGGCTCCTGCACGAACCCCCACAAGACATGCCCGGTGGCGCGGCCCTGCGACCCGATCAACGCCATCGGTTTCCGCAGCTCCCGCGCCGAATCCCCGTAGGCGAGCAACGCGCCAAGTTCGTCGGCGATGAGGACGTTCAGCGGCGTTTCCCGGCTCGGGGTGAACGCTCGCTTGCCCTGCTCTGCGGTCGCGTGCTGGACGCGTTCCATGTCCTGTCGAAACGCATGAAACAGATCGACCGCGTCGTCGGTGTTGTTGGCGTAGCCATGAGCCACCGGCTGCAGAGCAGCGAACTCGGTTTGTTTCGGATCGGCCACCCACAGCCGCACGATCCCGTCGCGGATCAGCGGGGCCATCGCGCGCATCTTCGACCACGCAAGGGAGTTCTTACCCGCCCCGGACGCGCCCGCGACGAGCTCGTGCTGACCAAGGACCGGCACACGCCAGTCTCCACCTTGCTCGGTCTCTCCCACATACACCGAGGTGAGGTCCACCGCGTCGGGGTCGTGCACCATCTCCGGGGCGTCGATGACTTCGGTGAACGGTTCACGCCGCTCAATGATCAGCGCGATAACCCGGGGTTTGATGCGTTCGATCGCGATGCGCTGAACGTTCAACGCGACCGCCAACTCCGGAAGTTGTTGTTCCCACTGGCGGGCGTGCTGGCCGGGCACGAGCTTGACGTAGACCGTGTCGACGTTCGGGGAGTAGGCGCGGACCCGCAGCACGCGCGGCACCAGCAGCTCACCGGTCTTGCGGTGCTGCCGCACCAGCTCGCAATCCTGCAAAGCGTGCGACCAGCGCGGACCGATGTAGCTGGTCCAGCGGCGGCGCCACCCGCGCAGCAACGGCGCGGCAAGCGTGTCGAAAGTCGCCGGGTGCGCCCGGTACCAGGCGGCCATGCCCAGCACGGCACCGCCGAGGATGCCGCCAGTCGGCGCGTAGCCAAGTTCGATCGTGCTCGCCGCGACCCCGCCCGGTAGCGCGATCGCGCCGGGATGCCGAGCTGCCCAGGCAGCCGCTTTCATCTCCCGGCCCATCCGTCGCTTCGTGGTGGTCGTGGGTTGAGTAGTTGTGCGAAGCATCGGTTGTTGTCCCCTTCTTCCAGTGCGTGGAAAGGGGGGCGACCGGCCCACGCCCCTCATCGCAGAAGGGCTCGGGCCGGTCGCTACCCCAACTCGTGCTGTGTTCACTTGTCGCCGGATAGGCGCTAATTCAGGGCGATGCGGGAGTCCTCCAAACCCACCACCAGCCGCGCCACGGCGATAGCTGTCTCGTCGTGCTGCCTGCGGAAGCCGTGCTTGTTCACCGGCACACCGCGCATCGCGCGCTTCAAACGGCGCATCGACGCCGAGATACCGTCGAGAATTCGGTCCAGCTGAACGGACATCGGTCACAGCCTCCATTCGCGAGAAATTAGTTCTGCCTCGTGGTTCTTCGCGACCTTGCGTAACTCGCTGATCTGGTCCATCGCCTTCTTCTGGAAGGAGCGCAGCTCCTGCGCCGTGCACGCCACCCAGCTGCCCTGGGACTTCTTCCGGTCCAGGCGCTTGATGTGCTGGTCGCACTCAATCAGCGCCAACATCACCTCGTCGGTCGCTGACAAAAAGTCGCGGTAGCGCTCCATCGCTACCTTGTTCACAATCGCGTTAATCACATCGACACCCTTCGTAATCTCAGACCTTGATGAGCCCCTTGGCCGATTCCAGATCGGCCACCAGGAATCGGACAGCGTTACCAACTGCCACCATCGCTTCGCGGTTAACCTCCGCACGCTTCTCGAAATCGATGAGCGCCGAATAGGCGGCGCGAATGATGTTGTCGATGCACTCCATGAGCCCCTACCCCTTCCGTAACACTGTCTGCGCAAACTCCAAACCAGCACAAAATCCGTCGCGATATCCCGCCGGTGCGTGCGCGTCGTTCGCGAACTCCCGTCGAGCGCGCTCGAGGCGCTGGACGTAGCGCCTGCGCAACCGTCGACCATTCACCCTGCTCATCTCTTCGCCTTCTCCTTCCCGCCAGCCGCGATAAGCACTGCGACGCTGGCCGCGATCGTCGCCACCCCTCCCACCGGGGAGGCGACCACAAGCGCCCATAGCAACACGGCAACAATCGGCCAGAACAGCAAATCAACGATCATTTCGACAACCTCCCGAACAGACTGTGGTGAGACCCCAAAATCCCCAAGGAGAACTTGGGAATTAAGGCGCGCCACCACAGCTGGCGCGTGTTTTAGGCATAGATCGGCCCACTCTGGAATTGTCAAACTGCAAATTTGCGCCCTCGCCCGACTCGAAACGGGCCGCCAACCTCACGCGATTTGGGGAGGGCTAGAAGATCCGCTAGGCCGCTTTGCTCGCCTTATCCGCAGCTGACGCAGCGCTACCCGAACCCGCAGGCGGCTTCGTGGCAACGGGACGCGCCGCGGGCTTCAATCCGTCGGCCTTCCACCAGATCCCCGCGTTCGAGATCCGGCCGTCGTCATCTCGCATCTCAAAGGTGTTGATCACCGGGTTGATGAGCTCCACGAACGTCCCCAGATCAAAGCCCTCAC
>NZ_ATYX01000016.1 GCF_000427905.1 Thermocrispum agreste DSM 44070
CCTCATGTGCCTTGCGCGACAGTGATCGGCAGTCGGTGGTGTACGCGAGCCGCACGCCGGCCCCGGACAGTCGGCCGCACTGGTGCTCAGGGGAGGAGTCTCGTTGTGACGATCGAAACGACTGTGCGCCCGATTCCCTCCGTTCGCCGCATCAACCCAGCCCGTCCGGCCACGCGGGCCGTCGTCGACGCGACCGTCATGGGCGCGAGGCGCGACGTTCTGGTGGGATGTTCCGCTGCCGTGCCGGAAGCTCCGTTGGTCCTGCCACGCCCCTGCGATGAGGAGAACCTACGCCGGGGCGTGCGCTACCGGATGCTGTACCCGGACCGGGCACGGTCGATGCCCCGGATCGCCCGACAGCTCGGCGTGCTCGCCGCGGCTGGTGCGGAGATCCGGACCGCGCCGTCGGTGCCGGTCGACGCGCTCGTGGTGGACGGGTCACGAGTGCTGCTGCCCAGGGAGACACCGGCCCAGGGGCCGTGTGGGCTGGTCTTGTTCCAGCTGCCCAGCATCGTGACGACCACCGTCGAGCTGTTCGACCGGTTGTGGGCGACCGCGGTCCCCTGGAACGCCACCGAGCAGCCGTCCGAACACGGACTGAACGAACGGGAAAGGGCCCTGCTCACCCTGCTGTCCGCCGGGTGCACCGACGTCACCGCGGCCAGCCGTCTCGGCGTGTCGGTGCGCACGGTGCGCCGTGCCATGGCGGACATGATGAACCGGTTGGGTGCGCGCAGCCGATTCCAGGCCGGGGTCAAAGCGGTGGACCGGGGCTGGATCGAGCCGCAAGCCATGTGAGGCGAGGATCGCGCGACAAGCCGAGGAAGGATGAGGTACGCCGAGGACGGGTGAGGTACGGGGCCGCGGGAAACCGGACGACGTCGGGGCCGAGCAGCCCCCGGTCCAGCGCCCGCTTCCGCGGAGATGACGGTCGGGGCGTGTTGCGGCGGGGCAGGTCCTGGTTTCGCGGAGGGGGCGGTCGGGGCGTGTTGCGGCTGGCCAGGTTTCGCTCCCGCGCAGGCGGGGTCGGGGGCTGACCGCCCGCCAGCGCCGGTAGTCGTGCCGAAGCGTTGGCGCCGCCAACGGGGCGGCGCCGCGAAACGAGCGTGGCGGGCGCCTGAAGAGGGAAGGTTGCCGCGAGGCGAGCGTGGCAGTCGTCCGATGAGGGAAGGTTGCCGCGAAGCGAGCGTGGCAGACGCCCGGTCAAAGGGAGGGCCGCCACTCAGCGAGCGTCACAGAGACCGGAGGTCAGCGCCTCTTGGCGGCGCGCCGGCGATCACCCCAGGGCGTAGCCGACCCCGCGGATCGTCACCACCACCGGCGGCTCGCCGAGCTTGCGGCGCAGCTGGGCGACGACCCTCTCCAGCACGTTCGACGTCGGCGGCACCAGCTCGTCCCATGCCGCGGCGATCAGATCCTTGCGGTGCACCGGCCGCCCACCGGCGGCGATCAGGGTGCGCAGCACGATGAACTCCTTGCCGGTCAGGGCGAGCTGCCGCTGACCACGCCAGGCCTCGCGCCTGGCCTCGTCGATCACCAGGTCGCCGTGGCGGAGCACCGAATCCGGTTCGACCCCGGCGCCCGACCTCCGGCACACGCTGCCCACCCTGGCCAGCAGCTCGCGCATGGCGAACGGCTTGAGCAGGTAGTCGTCGGCGATGGCCAGGCCGGCGATGCGATCGGCCACCGCGTCGCGCGCGGTGAGGAACAGCACCGGCACCGGCCAGCCCGCTCGGCGCCGATTGTGCACGTACTCCAGGG